>NZ_JABEND010000001.1 GCF_013002705.1 Nakamurella aerolata
TCTCGTCGCTCACGTACGGATGGACGGAGCGTGGCTGGGCAGCATCGACATCTCGATCAACAAAGCCTTCACGGCCCGCGCGTTCGACACAGCCACCAAAGACCTCGGCGACCTCGCCCAACCTGGTGAGCAGTTCTACGGCATCCACGCCTCCAACGACGGTCGGGTGATGGTCTTCGCCGGTGGCATCCCGCTCGAGCGCGACGGCCAGGTCGTCGGCGCCGTCGGCGTCAGCGGAGGAACCGGTGACCAAGACCAGGCCGTCGCCGAAGCCGCCGCCAGCGCCTTCTGAGACCGACCCGCACCGAACCCGGCCCCCGGCCGGCAGCCCACCCACCGAAGGAGCCGCAGTCCCGGTCCGTTATCGGCGCCGTTTACAACACTGCGCGGCGTTGTTTAGAGACCAATGCCCTGAAGGACGAGGTCCACGCCGCCGACGACACCGGCACCCCCGCGCAGCAGCCTCGGCCTGCGAATCAGTCCTCGACCGGGTAGGACGCTGTCAGCACCGGCGGCGACACCGGAGCCACCACGTCGCTCGCGCCGGTCGCAGACCGCAGGGTGTCATGAGCACGGCCACCGTCGCGCGAGGCACGATGCCCCTCGCCGACCATCTGCGGGAGGCGCGTCGACGCGGAGTCCGCGCGACAGTGGCGCCATCGGTCGAGTCCGCGCGACAGTGGCGCCATCGGTCGGCGTCGTCGCCGGCTTCCCTTTTTCCGACCAGGTCCTCGACCTCCTGCGTGCGCCGATCGAGCAACTCGCCGCGTCACGCAACGCGAGCCTCAACTACGACACCGTCACCGGCGCGTTCGACCTCAAGCTCAAGATCGCCCTGTTCTGCGGAGTCATCGTGTCCAGCCCGGTCTGGCTGCTGGAGCTGTTCGCGTTCGTCACCCCGGGCTTGACCCGCCGCGAGAAGAAGTACACCCTCGGGTTCCTAGCGACCGCGGTGCCCCTGTTCGCAGCCGGCTGCGCCTTCGGCTTCCTGCTGTTCCCGCACATGGTGCAACTGCTCACCGGGTTCGCCTCGACCGAGGACAGCACGATCCTCACCGCGTCCTACTACGTGGACTTCGTCCTGCAGATCGTGCTCGCTATTGGGATCGCGTTCGTGCTGCCGGTCTTCGTGGTGATGCTGAACTTCCTCGGGCTGATGTCGGCCCAGACCCTGCGCCGGGGCTGGCGCGTCATCGTCGTCATCATCACTCTCCTCAGCGCTCTTGTGACGCCAGCGGCCGACGTCTTGTCGATGTTCTTCGTCGCCGCACCCATGTCCGCGCTGTTCGGTGCCGCCATGGCCATCACCCACCTCCACGACCGACGGGCAGCACGGCATGCGATCACCGCCGACCGCGCACGCCCCGCCCTGACCGAGTGACGAAGGAGTCCACCCCATGTTCGGTTTGACCTTCGAGAAGCTCCTTCTGGTCATGCTCGTCGCCGGGATCATGGTCAGCAGACCACGGTGCGCTGGCGACATTTTCTCGCCGGGTTGGACTTGACCTGACCCGGTCCGGTTGACAGGTCCAAGTCCACTACCCGGCCGAACGAGTCCAAGGTCGAGGTCTTCGGGCGTTCAGGATTCAACCGTTCCGGTCGTTCCGCTCACGTTGAAGGATCAAGTGATTCAACCCAGATGGCGCAGTGACGCAACTGTGAACCACCGTCAGCCCTGGGCCTCGCCCAGGCGCGCTTCGGGCGTGAGCTCGGCGGAGAGCCCGCCGCCGGTCGCAGCCAGGGCGAGGGCGCGACCCAGCAATGGTGCCTGCTTGAACAGATTGTGACCGGCCACAAAAAAGACAGGACTTGCCTCCCACACGGCCACGCCGTCCTCACTCGACGGGAGGTCGGTCACCCAGCAGTGAAGGAAGTCGCGCGGCTCCGGGTTGAGACCGGGCAGCGCCCGTGCCACGTAGTCGCGTGCGCGTTCGTCCAGCGATCGAATGGCCGCAGGGTCGATGAAGGTTCCGTCGTCGCGGACGCCGACGGTCTCGCTGAGTCCGACCGCATAGCTGCTGTTGCCCGGTAACGGCGTCGCGTAGACGCCGACTTCGCCGAAGACGCCGCTGCTGTCCTGCAGGCACGCGACTCGTTCCGGGGCAGCGGCTTTCACGTCGAAGGTCAGCCGTACGTGTGCGGCGAGGCGAACCGGCAGCGACAGGCCGACGCTGCGTGCCAGGCGGGCGGTCTCGCGGCCGGCGCACACGACCACCTTGGAGTAGACAGCCCGGTCGGTGACGCTGCGCACCTCGACCGTCCCGTCGGTGCGGGGGTCGATGGAGATCACCTCCCCGGTGGTGACGGCGTCTCCGAGGGCACCCGTGAGTGCCGTGATCGCGGCGCGGGTGCGGATCGCGCCTCCCGACTCGTCGAGCACCGCGGGCCCCGAGTACCCAGCGAGCAGCGGCATTCGCTGGGCGAGCTCGGCTGCATCGAGCTCGTGGGCTTCCACGCCGCCGACACGGTCGAGCACACGCAGCCGCGCCAGTGCGCTGTCGCCGATCGCCACGACACCGTCTGATGAGACCAGCTCGACGTCAAAGTGTTCGGCCCACTCATCCCATACGCCGCGGCTCTCTCGCGCGAACGTCACGAGTCGCGGGTCGTCGTGGGCGTGCCGGAAGATCCGTGACTCGCCTGCGGACTGACCCGTCCCGGGCAGACCGGCCTCGTACAGGCGCACCGGCACACCCTGTTCCTGCAACGCGTACGCCGTCGACAGACCGACGATCCCGCCCCCGATCACTGCTACCTCGGGTGAACCCGTAGTGGCAGCGCCGTCGTCAGTTTTCGTCATCGCGGTTCCTCATCTATCTGTTCGGGACTTTCGGTAGGCGCAAGAGAAGGGGCCGCTGCGATGTCGTCCGCGGGCTGCGCAAGCCCGAAGTCGGCGCTGGCAGCGGCCCCCTCTGCTCTGGGCCTGCGCTCCCGATCCGTGGTGTCAGGTGGGGAGCTTGAAGGCCAGTACGTCGAGGTCGAGGAACGCCTCCACCTCGTTCTCCTTGCCGGGCAGCGCGTCGAACCTGACCAGCAAGCCCTTCGTCGCGTTCATGACGTCGCCTCTTGCTGTGTCGAGGTGCCCGCGAACCGGGACACGATCGTGTCGCAGAACGCAGGCAGGTCGTCGGGTGAGCGGCTGGTGATCAGATTCTCGTCAACCACCACGTCCTCATCGACGACCTCGGCACCGGCGTTGCGCAGATCCGTGCGGATGCTCGGGAACGACGTCAGGGTGCGGCCAGTGACCACGCCGGCCTCGATCAACGTCCAGGGCCCGTGACAGATCGCCGCCACGGGCTTACCGCTCTCGACGAACTCGCGGACGAAGGAAACGGCGTCCTCGTCGACCCGGAGCTGGTCGGGGTTCACCGTGCCGCCGGGAAGCAGCAGGGCGTCGTAGTCGCCCACGGAAGCATCGGCGACCAGCCCGTCGACGGTGAACGTGCCCGCGGCATCCAGGTCGTTGTCACGCGCTTGGATCTCGCCGTCGTGGACCGAGAGGACCTCGGTCCGAGCCCCGGCCCGGTCAAGTGCCTCGCGGGGCTGCTCGAGCTCGACGCGCTCGACCCCGTCCGCGGCGAGAATCGCGACCCTCCTGCCCTGCAGATCCGCGGCCATGTCAGCTCGCCTTCTTTCCGCTCGACATGCCGGGCTTGATGACGACCTTGGTCCAGCCCTCGGCCCTGGAGTCGAAGTTCCTGTAGGCATCGGCAGCCTGCTCCAGCGAGATCTCGTGGGAGACGATCCAGGACGGCTTCGCCTTGTCAGCCGCGATCAGATCCCGCAGCCGGCGGTTGTACTTCTTGACCGGGCACTGACCGTTGCCCATGGTCTGCCCCTTGAACCAGTGCAAGCCGAAGTCGATTGCCGCCTTGCCCTGCTTGGCCAAGTCGCTCTTGGCCCCTGGATCCTGAGGAACGAACACGCCGACGGTGCCGATCCCGCCGGTGAACCGCACGGCGTTGATGAGCATGTTCAAGGTGGCAGCCGGATCTTCGTTGCCCTGAGGATCGTGGGCCTGGTAGCCGACGCACTCGCAGCCGCGGTCGGCTCCGAGCCCCATGGTCTCGTTCAGCACAGCCTGCACGGGGTCGACCTTGGAGTCGTCGATGGCGATCGCTCCGATCTGCTCGGCCAGCGCGAGCCGGTCGGGGTGGCGATCTACCACCATCACCTTCGCGGCGCCCTTGATCGTCGCGGACAGGGCAGCCATCAGCCCCACCGGTCCTGCCCCGGCGATCACGACGCTGTCGCCCGGGATCACGCCGGCCATCTCGGTGGCGTGGTAGCCGGTGGGGAAGATGTCGGAGAGCATGACGTAGTCGTTCTCCTTCTCCTGCGCGTCCTCACCCAGGCGCAGCGCGTTGTGGTCGCCGAAGGGCACCCGGAGCAGCTCCGCCTGCCCGCCGCCGTACGGGCCCATTTCGGCGAACCCGTAGGCCGCACCGGCGGTCGACGGGTCAGGTTGCGTCGTCAGGCAATAGTTCGTGAGCCCGCGCTCGCAGTTCTTGCAGAACCCGCACGAGATGTTGAAGGGCAACACGACCCGGTCGCCCACCTTGACCTTCTCTACGCCCTGGCCGACCTCCACCACCTCCCCCATGTTCTCGTGACCGAACGTCCGGCCTTGCTCGAAGGAGGTCCGCCCCTCGTACATGTGCAGGTCCGAGCCGCAGATGTTGGTGGTTGTGATCTTGACCAGCACATCAGTGGGCCGCTCGATCTTCGCGTCCGGAACATCGGTGACTGCGACGTCTCGGGGTCCCTGATACACGACAGCCTTCATACGAATCTCCAATCGTTGTGTGGGCCTTCCGACCCCTCCACGCTCGCCGCCGACCACCAGGAAGTCATGGGCACGCCAGGTCCAAACCCCGGTGCCAACTTGGGTCGAGTGCACAACTCCCTACGTTGCGTGCGCAGCGGAAGGGATACGGTGGGCGCAACGCTGCCCCCCGAGAGTTGACGAGGACCGATGAGCTCTCACGAACTCGGACTGGATCCCGCGATACATCAGTGCTGCAGGCACCGAGGTGGTGCCGCTCAGCGCGACGACCTGTTGGGTCCCTACGTCACAGAGGGATCCCGGGTGGGTCGGCGAGGGACCGCGAGATGACCGTCTCAGAGCCTGCCTCGACCCGAACCGTTGCGGACATCGACGGGCTAGATCTGGAGCGTGCCCTCACCGGTCTCCATGAGTTGCTGGTGATGTCCGTGACGATGCTGCAACGTCACGACGTGGACGGGGTCATCGACGTCCTGGCGCGTGGGGTCGAGTCGGTGACCGGCTGCACCTTGGTTCACGTCAGCTTCCAGCGTCACCAGGAGTGGACCACCCTGCCCCCCGGTGAGCCAGCGAGGCCGGCGGAACCGAGCCCCCCCACCGGTGAACGGGTATTCGTGCAGGACCACGGCGACTCCTGGACGTCTACGACCTCTGTCGCGGTCTTGAACGGCGCACCGGGCCAGCTGGTCCTTCGCAGCTCCGCCCGGCCCGACCCCGAACAACTGTTCGTCATCGAGCAGTTGGGCGACCTCCTCGGGACGGCGCTGGCGGACGCGGAGTTGCACGAGCGCCACCGCCGACGCGCCCGCGAGCTCGATTCAGCCAACAACGAGATGGCGTGCACCGTCGCGGCCCTGCATCATCGGGAGGGGGTGCTTGAGGAGTTCGCCCGACTCGCCACGACCGGGACTGAGCTCGAAGTGGCCACCTCGCTGAGCCGGCTCACTGGCTCCACTGTCGTGCTGCGGGACAGATTCGGGCACGAGACGACACGGATCACGGTTGCCGACAGGTATCAACCGGTCCTCGAGCGAACCTCGCTCGAGGCGGTGATCGGCGGACGCCCCGAACTCGGCACGATCGAACTGGAGGTGCCACCGGACAAAGAGCAAGACGACGTATTGTTCGCTCTGCAATACGCCGGCGTCGCACTGGGGCTGCTGAGGGCTCATGCCGCAGCGATGAATGAACTGGAGAACCGACTGAGTCGAGACCTCCTCGACGACCTCCTCGAAGGGCTCCCGGACGACGTTGCCTTGGACCGGGCATCTGCCCAGGGCCACGACCTTGGCGTTCCGCACGACCTGATCGTGTCCGCGTGGTCCTCCGTCAGGGATCACCGCTGGCACGACCGCGACGTCGATCACGTTCGGAGGGCCATTGCTCGTCAGCGACTGCCCTGCTTGGTCGTCCGGAACCAGGGACTGGTCGTCGCCCTCGCCCGTCGAGGTGTCGACATCGGCCGCTTGTTCGACGACTTGTCCCGCGATTACGGCGACACCAACGGTGTGATCGCCAAAGGGGAGCAGATCAACTCGCCGCAGCAGATACCACGAGCCTATGAGCAAGCCCAACGAGCACTCAGGGCTCGTCAGCAGTCCGCCAATCCGTATGGCTTCATTGCCTACGCCGACTTGGGAGTGGACCGACTCCTTGCCCTTGACGCCAATGCCGATGAGGTCGAACGCCTCGTCAGCGACTGGCTCGGCGACCTGCTGAGCTACGACCGCCGCCACGGCACCGAACTCGTCCTCACGCTAGCGGCGTACCTCGACCACGGAGGCAAGTACGCCGACACGGCAGCAGCGCTCTCAATCCACCGGAACACACTGCGGTACCGACTCAGCCGCATCACCCAGATCTCGGGCCACGACCTCACCGACGTCGAGACGAAACTCAACCTCCACCTGGCGGCCCGTGCCCGGCGACTGCGCCGTGCCCCCGTCGGCGAGCCCCCGCGGGACGCCGTACGGAGCGGTACGCCCAATCCGTAGGTCCGGGACAGGAAGCTGCGTTGCTATTCAAACGGTTCGGATCACCGCCAAGCAAGTCCTACTCGGAGGTCGATCACACAGTTGGCGAATTACGTATTTCTCGACGGATGAGTCTGGACCGAACGGAAACATTGCAAAGATCTACGATTTCCGCGGGGGATATGGGTGCGGCATGCGCCCCCGCACAGGGCAGTATCAGACCTGCTACGGTTCGGTCCCAGGCGCATCGGCTCCGTTCGGCCCCAGCGATCTACTGGAAAATAGGAGCGAAGTCTTTCTGAGGTCTGCTGGGAAAAAAACGGGATAACCGTCTTTCCATATCAGCGCTTCTATATCAAGTTCGAGAGCACAATAGATTTCCGCGACAACTCGAGCGATGGTTCCCCTGGACTCAAGTTTCGCGGCTGGGACACGTGTTTGACGGCTCTTCCCAGATGACGGTGTAGGTCGGCCGGGCGGCGCGTCGGTCTGCAGATAGACGTCGAGGTCTCCCGACGACGGAGGTTCCTACGCCATCCATCCGAAAGACCTCGACGTGTCCGACGCTACCCCGCCGGCCGGCTTCGGCCGCCCTGACCTGACCGCCTTCGCTCGACTCGACGGCCTCGGTCTGAGCGTGACCGGACAACGACTTGAACCGGATCGTGCGGTCCTCGCGTGCCGCGTGGTGGAACCAGATCAGTGGTGCCGACGGTGCGGCAGCGAAGGCGCTGCTCGTGACACCGTGATCCGGCGGTTGGCCCACGAGCCGCTGGGCTGGCGACCGACCGTGCTGGAAGTTGTAGTGCGCCGCTACCGCTGTGCCGACTGCGGACACGTGTGGCGCCAAGACACCAGCGCCGCGGCGGAGCCACGCGCGAAGCTCTCGCGCACCGGGCTGCGGTGGGCGCTGGAAGGGATCGTGGTCGCACACCTCACCGTCGTCCGTGTCGCCGAGGGACTCGGGGTCGCGTGGGACACCGCCAACAACGCGGTCCTGGCTGAAGGCAAGCGGCTGCTGATCAACGACCCCACGCGGTTCGAGGGCGTGAAGGTCATTGGCGTCGACGAGCACGTCTGGCGCCACACCAGGCGTGGCGACAAGTACGTCACCGTGATCATCGACCTCACCCCGGTCCGCGATGGCGCCGGGCCAGCAAGGCTGCTGGACATGGTCGAGGGCCGGTCGAAGGCGGCGTTCAAGACCTGGCTCGCCGACCGCGACGACGCCTTCCGTGACGCGGTCGAGGTGGTCGCGATGGACGGCTTCACCGGGTTCAAGACCGCCGCTGCAGAGGAGATCCCGGACGCGGTCACGGTGATGGATCCCTTCCACGTCGTGCGCCTGGCCGGTGACGCCCTCGACAGGTGCCGGCGCCGGGTCCAACTCGCGATCCACGGGCACCGTGGGTTCAGGGACGACCCGCTCTACAAGTCGCGGCGCACGCTGCACACCGGCTCGGACCTGCTCACCGACAAGCAGAGCGACAGGCTACGCGCGCTGTTCGTTGATGACGCTCACGTCGAGGTCGAGGCGACCTGGGGTGTCTACCAGCGCATGATCGCCGCCTATCGCCACGAGGACCGGCAACGTGGCCGCGAGCTCATGGAGAAGCTGATCACCGACCTCAGCGCCGGCGTCCCCAAGGTGCTCACCGAGCTCACCACCCTGGGCCGGACCCTGAGGAAGCGGGCCGCTGACGTGCTCGCCTACTTCGAACGACCCGGCACCAGCAACGGGCCGACCGAGGCGCTCAACGGACGGCTGGAACACCTGCGCGGCTCCGCACTCGGGTTCCGCAACCTGACCAACTACATCGCCCGAAGCCTGCTCGAGACCGGCGGCTTCAGACCCCAACTCCTACACCCCCGATTGGGATGAGCCAACAAACTACCACCGTATTACAGGTTCATCGACCAGATATTAAGTTCGATCAACGACAACGCCGACGAATGGGATGATTGGTGGCGCAATTCCAATGCTCCTCAATGCCACGTCTTCGCCTGGGTCGGCGGCCCTGCAACGAAAATCCGTGTTCACCGATCCGAGCGAAGGGTTCTGGCACAGATTGACCGCGCGATTCCAGTCCGAGCAAGTGGCTGGTCCGACCCCGGAAAAGAAGCAGCCATTTCAGATGCTCACAAACTAATCGAGAGGCTAGCCGACCGGTTTGACCTCGGCAAGGCTCCTACGCTCGTTATACCACCGGAACGAAAGTGCTAGCGCCGGCGTAATTTCCGAATTGCTTCAAGCGGGTGAGTCCCGAATGGACCCGCAGTGGCGCGGTCCCGGAGGCCAAGTTGTCTGATCTGGCGAGTTCGGTGGCGGGTCTGGGGGTGCCGCTCGACGCGCGGGGGCTGTGGCCGGTGCAGGTGGCGCGTCGGGAGCTGGCCGGGCTGTCGGTGTTCGAGCGGCACACCGAAGAGCTGGTCGATGGGGTGCGGGTGTTGGATATCGACCGCTGGTGGGCGGCTCTTCTGAGCCTTGCCGATGCCGGTGAGTTCGTGCGTGTGGCAACCGGTCTGGTGTGGCGTGATCATGTGCGCGGCATGGAGAACCTGGCGGCGCTGGAGCGGTACGGCGAGGAGGGTGTGCTGCCGTGGATAGCGTCCCGTGTTGACCGGCAGGGAGTGCTGTGGGACGTGCCGTGGTGCTTGTACCCGTGCTTGCTGGGGTGTCGTTCCCGGAGGGCGTTCGAGCTGGCCGCGTCGATCCGTGGGGTGGACTCCGATCTGGACGACCCGCCATGGCGCCCGTACCTCGACGAACCTGACGCGATGCTGCGGCATTGGTTACAAGAGCACCCCGACGAGGGCACCGAGTATCTGACGGACGCAGATCCGGTCGCGGCCAAGGCATTGCGAGTGTTGTTCGCCGACGACCCGCGCGGGGCGAAGCGGCGACTGCGCCGGCGGCTCGGTAAGAATCGGGCCGATCGGCTGCTTGCCGATCAACGGATCGCGGTCCCCCCGGTCGCTGCTGCTGTCCGGGAACGGCTCGCGGCTTGCCCGCGAGGTGACATTCCGCGCAGCCGGCAGCCGGTGACCATGGCCGATCTGGCGAGCGTGTTCAGAGCCTTCGACCGGCCTCGAATCGACCCCGACAGGCCGGCGCTCCACGTCACCGGCTATGCCTCGCGCGGGGCCGACGGATTGGTGTTCCAAGCGTTGCGCAGCAACGGAGCTGAGCACAGTATCGGGATCGAATTCACCGCGGTAGGGTTCGGCGGCGGCGTGCACACGCTGGACGAGGCGGAGTGGACGCTGATCGATGCGGGCCAGTTGGACCAGCTCGAAGCGGGACCGTCCGATATCGCCACCGTGCGGGTGCGGCGTTTCGAGCAGCCGGATTCCACGCTGACCGCTCGCCGCGGGACGAACGACTCGTGGGCCGAGAGCCTCCTTGCCGCCGTGGCGGACCGCCGCCGGTCGGTGTTCCTGGACGGTCGGCAGCTGCACAAGCACCTGCAGCTCGGGCCGGTGTTCACACCGCTGTTCGACTGGGACGACTGGGTGCCCCCGCCCTCCGACAAGGACATCTGGAAGTTCCCCCAGGCGGACCTGCTTGTCGAAGCGCTGCGCGGTCGCCACGCGTGCACCACCGCCCGACTATGAGCGGTGGGCGGGTCCGATGCAGGCAGCCCAGAGTCCCCGACACTGTGGACCCTGCGGGCGCCGGTCGCTGATCAGCCGTCGAGCTCGGCCTGTCGCCGGCTCAGGTAGGCACGCTCGGCCGGGTTGCCGGCCAGCTCGATCGCCCGGTCGTATGCCGCGCGCGCCTCGTCGGTGCGCGACAGCCGGCGAAGCAGATCGGCGCGGGTCGCGTGAAACGCGTGGTAACCATCGAGTTCGGTTGCCAGAGAGTCGATCTCGGCCAGAGCGGACTCCTCACCAGCAACCTCGGCAACCGCGACTGCGCGGTTGAGTCGCACGATGGGCGAAGGGTCGAGGGCGAGCAGCCGGTCGTAGAGCGCGACGACCTGCGGCCAGTCGGTCGCGGCAGCGGTGTCCCCATCGGTGTGCACCGCGTTGACCGCCGCGAGCAGCTGGTAGCGCCCAGGGGGTTCGGCTCCGGCGGCGACGGCCGCGATCCGCTCACGCACCAGCGCGTGCCCCTCCTTGATCATCGCCCGGTCCCAGACCCCGCGGTCCTGCTCGCCGAGAGTGACGAGTGCACCGTCCGGTGACACCCGCGCGGCGCGACGGGCATCGGTCAGCACCATCAGCGCCAGCAACCCGCAGACCTCGCCGTTGTCCGGCAGCAGCGAGCGAAGCAGTCGCGTCAGCCGGATCGCCTCGTCGCTGAGGTCGGTCCGCACCGCGTCGTCGCCGGCGCTCGCCAGGTAGCCCTCGTTGAAGACGAGGAAGAGGACCGCGAGCACCCCGGCGAGGCGGGAGCGCACGTCGTCGGCGCTCGGCACCCGGTAGGGCACGTGCGCCGCCTTGATCTTCTTCTTCGCTCGCGTAATCCGCCCCGCCATAGTGGTTTCCGGCACGAGGAAGGCGTGTGCGATCTCAGCGACGGTGAGGCCCCCGAGCAGTCGCAGGGTGAGCGCAACGCGCGCGTCCATGGCGAGTGCCGGGTGGCAGCAGGTGAAGACGAGGCGAAGCCGGTCGTCCTGCACGGGGCCGGTCGGCTCCGGGACCGAATCGTCATACAGCATCTGAGCGGCCTGATGTTTGGTGTCGCGGTGGGATTCGCGGCGCAGCCGGTCAATCGCCTTGCGCGTCGCAGTGGTGGTCAGCCAGCCGCCGGGGTTCGGCGGTATGCCGTCAGCCGGCCACCGCTCGACCGCTGTCGCGAACGCCTCGGCGGCGGCCTCCTCGGCGACGTCCAGGTCCCCGAAGCGGCGCGCGAGGCCGGCGACCACCCGCGACCACTCGTCGTGGTGAGCGCGGGCGATCGCCTCGTCGACCGTCGTCACGAATCCAGCAGGCCCTGAAAGTCTTCTGCGGTCTGGAACGGTCGCACCTCGACCTTGCCGCGGCACGCCTTCGACCCGTCGGCGGCGAGCGCGAGCGCCTCGTCGAGATCAGCGGCGTCGATCACCCAGAACCCGCCGACGTGCTCCTTGGACTCGAGATAGGGGCCGTCGGTGAGCACCGGCTGATCGCCCCGCCCGTCGACGACGGTGGCGGTCGTCGCTTCGGCGAGACCGCCGGCGAAGACGAACTTGCCTGACTTCTCGAGCTTTTCGTTGAATGCGCCGGTGTCGGCGAACGCCTGCAGCATCTCCTCCTTGGAGCCGTAGTTGCCGAACTCGGTGCGCTCGGCCGGCCCGAAGACCGACATCAGGTAACGAGGCATGTCACTCACCGTCCTTGAGTTGCAGGATTTCTTCACGGCTGGGGAAGCGGTGCACTTCCTGCGGCCAGTCGAGGGCGACCGCGATCCGGCCGGCCCATTCGCGTGCTGCCGCGTCGTCGTCGACCTTGATGACGCAGAAGCCGCCGAGGTGCTCTTTGGTCTCCACGAACGGGCCGTCGCTGAAGACCGGCTTGCCGTCCCGTGCCGACACGTTGAACAGTGCGGTCTCCGCACCGATGCCGCCGTCGCTGAAGACGAAGACACCGGCCTTCTCCATCTCGTCGACGACCTGCAGCGCCGCCTTGCTCTTGGCGCGCAGCTCGTCCAGGGTGTGTTCGCCCACCCACTCGTCGTTGAATGCGATCAGGTACTGCGGCATGTCGTCTCCTCGTGCTGCGGCGGCCCGGTTGGCCGCCGTACATCAACTCCACGAACGGGCGCGATCCGATACGACACCCGACCCGGAGCAATTTTCAAGAGCGGTCGAGACGTCGCGAACCGGCCGCCCGTACTTCGCCGGACCATCATCAAGCACTAGGTTCGGCATACGTGCGAGATCGGCGGGACCAGCGGCGATCTCTTCGACAAAGAAGGAGAGCACCTGATGTCGTATGCCGTTGACTTCCAGACCGTGCCGACCGTTGGACTGGAGTCCTCGCCGGTCGCCGAGGCGCTTGCCGGCCTGCGCGCCAACGAGGCTCTAGGCGGAGCTCGGCCCACTGGCGCTCCCGAGTGTGAGGTCGATGGCACTGATGATGTCGGGCAGGGACTCCGGGTGTGCGAGCTGCAGGTGGGTGAGCTCGTCCAGCCGGCACCAGCGCAGGTCGTCGTGCTCGCCGGGCGCCAGGTTGGCTGCCTCACCGTCCCATCGGGTGACCACGAAGCCGTCTGTCGTCAGGTGCGGCGCGTGCACCGTTAGCGGCACCGGACGAGGATTGCGAACGTGAATGCCCAACTCCTCCAGGCATTCCCGGACGACTGCATCGCGGGAGGACTCGCAGGGTTCGACGTGTCCGCCGGGGAGCGCCCACCGGTCGGGGTAGGCCTCGTGCGCCGGGTGGCGGTGCGTCATGAGCACACGATCATTGCGAACGAGCACCACGGTCGCGATCAGGATCATGGCCGGGATCAGGCGGCCGTGTGGGCGTGGCCGGGCATGCGTCCTGGGGTGAGGTCCCAAGTGACGCCGTCGGCGCGGACGTGGACCCTGCTCAGTCGCATCGACACCGGCCACTGGTCGGATGTCTGTTCGTCCCCTCTGGTACTCGTAGTTGGGCCGGCTTCCAGCAGCATTGTCATGATTCGCCGTGCTGACCTCGCACGATCCGCATTTCGATAGGAGATGGGATAACCATGCAACCGAACGACGACGAGCCAGAGCGCCGGCCCATTGGCGAGTTGCTGCGGGGCCTGGAGATGGCTCCGCTGGAGGAGGGGGCGACGCCGATCATGGCGTTCGTCGTGGTGAAGTACCTCGATGCCGACGGGGAGGCGACGTGGGCGTTCCGCGCGACGTCAGCCCCGAACAAGGAGGAACTGCTCGGCGAACTACAGGTGCAATGTGATCTGCTGCGCCGCAGTCTCGTGCGGGAGTGGGAAGCAGACGACGGCGACGACTGACCCCAAGTGGATCCCGCCGGGCTACTTGCTCATCCCCGCGGTGAGCCCCGCGACGATCTGCTTGGTGGCGATGGCGAAGAGTGCGATCAGCGGCAGGGTGGTGATCACCAGGCCGGCGAAGATGGTGGAGTAGTCGTTGGCGTGCTCGCCGAAGAAGGTGGAAAGGCCAACGGGCAGGGTGTATTTGCTGTCGCTGCGCAGCAGCACCAGCGGGAACAGGAAGTCGTTCCAGATCGGCACGAAGCGGAACACCGCCACCGTCGCCAGTGCCGGACGCACCAGCGGGATCATGATCGTGGTGAACACCCGCCACGGCCCGGCGCCGTCGATAGCGGCGGCTTCTTCCAGTTCGCCCGGCACCTGCCGGAAGAAGGCGCCGAGCACGAACACCGAGAACGGAACCCCGCCGGCACCGTACAGCAGGATCAGCCCGATCCTTGAATCGATCAGCCCGACCCCATCGAAAAGATAGAAGATCGGCAGCACCGCAAGGTGAATGGGCAGCATCAGCCCGGAAAGAAACAGCGCCTCCAGCACCCGCATGATGCGGGAGTTGCTGCGCGCCAACGCATACGCCGCCGCGGTGGACACCGCCGTCGACAGTGCCACCGCACCGATGGTGACCAGCAGCGAGTTCAGGAAGTACGCGCCGAACTGCCCCTGCGTCCACGCGCGCCGATAGGCGGCAAAGGTGGGCGAGGTGGGCAGCCCCAGCGGATCGGTGGCCAGCTGCATGTTGGTGCGCAGCGACGACATCACCATGATCAGCAGCGGCAGCAGCGCCACGATCGCGTAGCCCCACAAGATGATCGAGGCCGCCACCCGCCCCGGACCGCGGCGTCGGGTCGTTCCGCCGCCGGCGGCCTTCGGCTGCCGCAGCGGATCGCTGGGCGCCGGCGCGGCCGGCACTGTGGTGGTGGCCGTCATCCCAGCAACCGCCGTTCTTGCCGGCGCAGCACCCAGGTGGCCGTCAACGCCCCACCGAAGATCACCACGAACAACAGTGTCGCCAGCGCCGACGAGGTGCCGATGGCATCGGTGGCGCCGGAGTCGAAAGCGGTGCGGTAGAACAACAACGACAAGAAGTCGGTGGCCCCGCCCGGATTGCCGGTACTACCGCCGACGGCGTACGGCAGCGCGAACGCCTCCATCGCGAAGATGAAGGTCAACACGCTGACGGTGCCGATCGCCGGCAGCAGCAGCGGCAGCTTGATCCGCCGGAAGATCTGCGAAGGACGGGCGCCGTCCACCCGCGCCGCCTCGCTGAACTCCTCGGGGATGCCGCCCAGCGCCGCCCCGTACAGCAGTACCGGGAACCCGATCCACTGCCAGACGCTGATCAGGATCACCACCGGCAGCGCCGTCGTCGGATCACCGAGCCACGGCAGCGCCCACGACTCGAGGCCGACTTTGCGCAGCAGGGTGTTCACCGGCCCGAACGCCGGCGACAGCAACAGGCTCCACAGATAGCCGACCACCAACGGGCTCACCAGGTACGGCACCGCGAACAGGGTCTGCAGTGCCCGCCGGGTACTCGCCCTCGAGTGCAGCAACGAGGCGATGCCGAGGCCGATGCTGTTCTGCAGCACGATGGTGGCAAGGAAGAACACGATGTTGTGCAGTAGCGCCCGCGGTAGATCGGTGGTGAACGGCGGCTTGGTGAACAGTGCCTCGAACTGCTTGAACCCGACGAACGCGCCGCGGCTGGTGCCCTGCCAGTCGAAGAAGGCGTAGCTGAACGCGGTCACCATCGGGTAAAGGATGAACACCCCGAACAGCACCAGCGCCGGCAGCACGAAAAGGGCCGCCGTGCCCAACCGCATTCTCATCGCCGCGCTCGCCCCTCAGCTCCGTTCCGCCGGTCAACGCCCTACTGCTGGGGTTTGAACCAGGCCGCAAGGCCCTTGTCCATGTCGGTGCCGACCTGAGCGGGAGATTGCTTGCCCAGCAACACGTTCACCATGCCCTTGGTGAACAGCTCGCCCCCGGACGGGGTGCCGTAACGGAAATCGGTGAGCAGGAAGTACGGCGACGGGTTCTTGGCGTAGAAGTCGCTCATCTGCTTCATCACCGGGTCCGAGAAGGTCACCCCAGGCACCGCGGAGACCTGCTTGATCTCGTCCACCACCAGCTGCCCGAACTCCTTGGTGGACATCCACTTCACCAGCTTCTTGGCCGCCGCCACGTTCTTGCTCTTGGCGTTCACCCCGAAGTTGCCGTCGGCCCAGCCGGCGGTGGTCGGGGTGGCCCCGGCGGGGGAGCCGTCCACCACCGGCATCTGGAACACCCCAAGCTTCAGGTCGGGGTTGGCGGCCTTGAGCATCGCCAGATCGTAAGAACCGCCGGGGAAGATCGCGGCCTTGCCGGTCGCGAACAGGGTGACGGCGTCGGTCAGTGGCACGCCGGTGACGCCGTCGGGCATGTACTGCTTCAGGTCGGCGACGGTCTGGATGGACGCGGTCCAGTTCGGGTCGGTGAAGTTCTTCTTGCCGCTGGCCGCCGCTGCCGCGAACTCCTTGCCGCCGAAGCGACTTGCCGCCACCGCCTCGTGCACGATCGGCAGGGTCCAGTCGTCCTTGCCGCCGATGGCCAGCGGGGTGACCCCGGCCTGCTTGAGCTTCGCGCAGGCGTCCTGGAACTCCTTCCAGGTGGTCGGCGGCTTGATGCCGTTGGCGGAGAACACATCTTGGTTGTAGTAGAGCTGCACGCTCTGCTGGGCGAACGGCACCGCGTACAGCTTGCCATCGGCCTTGCCCTTGGCGCTGGCCACAATGGTCGGATCCCAACCCTTGAGATCGAGGGTGTCGTCCAGCGGCACCAGCGACTTGGCGGCGAGGGTGGCCTGCAGCTGTCCGTAGGAGCGCACCTGCGGCACGTCGGGCCCGTCCGAGCCGGATAGCCCGGTGGCCAGGATCTGGTTGTACTCGGTGGCCTTGAACGCCTTGAAGTTCACCGTGACGCCCGGGTTCTTGCTCTGATAAGCATCGAAGATCTTGCGGTACGCGGCGGTGTCCTCCACCCGCCAGGACCACACCGTCAGGGTGACCGGCCCGTCGGCCGATGCCGCGCCGCCGCCCGAACCGCCGGCCGAGCCGCCTGCGCCCGCCGCGGTGCCGGTGGACGCCGAGTCCGAGTTGGACGGCGCGCAGCCCGCCGCCAGCAAGGCCCCCGTCAGCGTTGCCGCGGCGGCCATCAGCAGGGTGCGACGGGGCCGCGCGCGGCGGATGGGACCGTGGTGCACGGTACTGCTGAACGACGGTGTCATGGCAGCTCTCCTTGGGACCGGGGTGCGGACGGCGGAACGGTAGCGGATGGTGCAGACGTAGAACCTGACCCACCGGCAGGTGACGGGTGAACGGCGGTGGGCAGCACCGCCAGGGCGCGCCGGACCACCCCGCCGGTGGCGGCGAGAGCGGCCCTGGCGTCGGCGGCGGAGACGCTGCCGATGACGCTGACCAGTGCCGTCTTCAACTCGCCGTCGGCGGCCTCGATGTGCGCCCGAGCGGTCTGCTCGTCGGCGCCGGTGGCCTCTCGCAGGATGCGCACCGTACGCCCGCGCAGCTTGGCGTTGGTGGCCCGCATGTCCACCATCAGGTTCGAGTAGGTGCGGCCGAGGCCGATCATCACCGCGGTGGAAAACCCGTTCAGCACCAGCTTTTGCGCCGTCCCAGCTTTGAGTCTGGTGGAGCCGGTGATCGCCTCCGGCCCGGTCGGAACGGCCAGCAGCACGTCGACCCCGGTGATGTCGGGATGCGGGTGCGAGGTGACCAGCGCGGTGACCGCGCCGTTGTCGGCGGCCGCCCGCAGCGCCCCGGCCACATAGGGGGTGCGCCCTGACGCGGTCAGGCCGATGACGACGTCGCCGGGGCCGGTGTCGGCGGCGTCGGCGGCGCCGGAACGTTCGTCGTCCTCGACGTTCTCGGCGGCCCGGATCAGCGCGGCCGCACCACCGGCGTGGTGGGCGACGAACCAGTCGGCGGGGGCGTTGAACGTCGGCAGCAGCTCCGCGGCATCCAGCACGGCCAACCGGCCCGAGGTACCGGCGCCGAAGTAGTGCACCCGGCCGCCGGCGGAAATGCGTTGCACGGCAATGTCGACCAGCGGTGCGAGCGCCGGAAGCACGGTACTGACCGCAGCGGCGACCTGGCGGTCCTGTTGATTGAGCAGTTGCAACACGGCGAGCGAGTCTTTGGTGTCGATCTCGGCGGTCGCCGGGTTGCGGTCTTCGGTCGGTGACTGCACCGCGACCTCTGGAAGCATCCGCTGAGGTTAGATTTTTCCTCAGGCCGAGTCAACGATGTGAAGAACTGACGACCGGGTGTCGCAGCGCACCCGCGCCCGGTCGGGGCGGGTTTGGTCAGTCGTCGGTGTGGTGCCCGCGGACGGCCCGCCGGGTGGCGGCCACCGCCTTGCGGGCCCGCGGCAGATGCTGCTGGGCGGTGGCCAGATACAGGCAATCCACCACCAGCAGCGCGGCCATCCGGCTGGCGGTGGCGCCGGAGCGTTCGCTCGGTTCCCGGGCCGCCGTCAACAACGAAATGTCGGCAGCGGCGGCCAGCGGCGCCATCGGATAGTTGCTGATCGCAATGCTTTTGGCGCCGTGCGCGGCGGCGGCGCGCAGCGCCTCCACCGACTCGGTGGTGGTGCCGGAGTACGAGATGCCCACCGCGACATCCGACCGGCCCAGCAGCGCAGCGCTGGTCAGCGCCAGGTGCGGGTCGTTGAAGCTGAACGCCACAAAGCCCAGCCGGTACAGCTTCTGCTGCAGATCGGCGGCCACCAGGCCGGACGCGCCCATGCCGTAGATGTCGATGCGACCGGCCTTGGCCAGCGCGCCGGCCGCATTGGCCAGCGCCCTGCGGTCGATGCTGTTGGCGGTGTCGGTGATCGCTGCGGCATCGGCCGAGGCGACCTTGGCGAGGATGTCGTCGAGGCTGTCGCTGGCGTTGATGTCGCCGCGCGGCGGCGTCGCGCCGGCCGCAGCAGTGGCCGCAGCCGACGCGGCTGCCAGGGCCAGCCGCAACTGCGGATATCCGCTCAGCCCAAGGCGTTTCGCGAACCGCAGCACGGTGGTCTCCGACGTGGCGGCGCGGTCGGCGAGCTCGGAGATGGTCAGCGCGGACACCGCCGCTGGGTTGTCCAGCACCAGCGCGGCCACCCGTTCCTCCGCGGGCGTCAGCGTCGGCCGCAACCCGCGCAGATGCACCAACAGCGGACGTCCCTGCTCGGCGGTGGGCGGTGGGGTAGCAGCGGACTGCCCGCGGCGCTGGGTGCTGGTTCGGGAACGACGCTCGGCCATGATCGCTACCGTACGTCCGCCGGGGCGGCAAACCACGGCAATACCGATGGTTCCGGCCCGGCCCGTGTCCAGCGCTGGGGTCAGGCCCGACCGGTGCCGGCAGGCGGGGCAACCGCCGGGCGCGCCGATCCGCCAGGCGGGTCGGTGCCGGCGTCGATCGCGGTGGCCAACGCGCCGGCGAAAGCGGCCCGGATCGGTTGCAGGCTGCGCCCGTTGCGGCTGGGATGCACCCGGTTGGTGAGCAGGATCGCGAAGCTGCCGCGGACGAAATCGATGACGATGCTGGTGCCGGTGAAGCCGGTGTGTCCGGCCGTCGCCGGCCCCGTCGCAGCGCCCATGTAGGCAGGCTGATCGAGCTCGAGGCCGAGCCCGTGGGCGTGGCCGGGGAACGCGCCGTTGCGGTCGGTCACCAACAGCCGCACCGATTCCTCCCGCAGGATGCGGTGCCCGGCGTAGACGCCGCCGTTGAGCAGGGTCTGCGCCAACACGCTGAGATCGCCGGCGGTGGAGAACACGCCGGCGTGCCCGGCGACACCGTCGAGCGCCCAAGCGTTCTCGTCGTGCACGCTGCCCCAGACCATGCCGCGGTCGGGCACCTGCTGCCATTCGGTCGCCGCGATCCGCGGGCGGCGGCGGCCGTCCGGCGCATAGTTGGTGTCGCGCATGCGCAACGGCCCGGTGATCCGGCTGCGCACCACGGCGTCCAGCCGGTGGCCGGTGATCTTCTCGATCACCTGCTGCAGGGTGATCATGTTCAGGTCCGAGTACCGGTAGTCGGTGCCCGGCAGGAACGTGAGCGGAGTCTGCAGGGCACCCAGCATCCGGCTCTGCGGGTCGGGGTACTTCGAGTAGAGCGGCACCCAGGCCGGGAACCCGGAGGTGTGGGTGAGCAGCATGCTCACCGTGACACGCTCCTTGCCCGGCCCGGTGAAGGCCGGCAGATAGCGCTGCACCGGCGCGTCCAGGTCGAGCCGGCCCTGCTCCACCAGTTGCACGGCCGCGATCGAGGTGAACAGCTTGGACAGCGACGCCAGGTCGTAGATGGTGTCGGTGCGGGCCGGGATCCTGGCCGGCGCCGGCAGCAGCACGGCCTCGGTCGCTGCCGGGTCCCGCGGCGCCTGGTACAACCGGGCAAAACCGCTGGCCTCTTCGGCGACGATGCGGCCCCGGTAGCCCAGCACCGCGACGGCCGACGGATAGGCCCGCGGCCGATCCGGCGAGTCCCGCTCGTTGGCCACGATCGCGGTCATCGCGTCGGCGATCGCCCCCGGGTTCAAGCCCACCGATTGCGGTGCCCCCGGGCGAAGCTGGTCGACGTTCATGAAGGTCCATTCCTGCGTTGCTGCTTGGTCGAGAGCGGCCGCCGATGCGGGCGGTCGGGAGAAGAAAGTGGCCGCGGCGACAGACAGGCACCCGGCCCCACCGAGGTGCAGCAGAGCCCGGCGGGACAGTCCTGGTGCGCGCAGTTCGCCGTCGCCGCTCACGGCCGGCCTCCCGGGTAGAGCAGGTACCGCTGTCGGCGGACTTTGAAGGCCGACAGTTCGCGTTGGTAGGCGCTCACCACCGCGGTGGCGCTGGCGCCGGCGGTGATCTGTTCGCGCAGCCGGGTCGACCCGGTGAGCTTGTCGATCCAGTAAGGACGCTGCGGGTCCCAGCTGTCCTTGCGCCAGCCGAATTCCGGGTAGAGCTGCCGCGCCGCCACCAGCAAGTGGATCGCCAGCGGGATGGCTTGGACGGCCTGGATGTCGTCGAGGTGCACCTGAACGCCGCCGCACACCTCGCCGGTGAACTTGCCGAACGTCGGGGTGAAGTAGCACTCGCGAATCCGGACGCCGGGGAGACGTTGTGCGGCAACGGCTTCCGCCCATCGATAGTCGACGAACGGTGCGCCGAGAATCTCGAAAGGCCGGGTGGTGCCGCGACCCTCGGTGAGCACAACACCCTCGAACATCCCGGTGCCGGGATACAGCAGTGCGGTGTCCGGCGTCGGCATGTTCGGTGACGGCGGCACCCAGGCCAAACCGGTGTCGGCGTAACGCATGTCGGGCCGCCAGCCCGTCATCGGCACGACGGTGAGCTTGCGCAGCCGGCCGCCGGCGACGTCCGGCAGCAGCTCGCCGTCGTAGTAGCGGGCCAGTTCGCCGACCGTCATGCCGTGCTGCTGCACGATCAGCCCGGCGCCGACGCCGGAGGTGAACGCCGGTGTCATCATCGGCCCGTCGGCCTTGCCGCCCAACGGGTTCGGCCGGTCGAGCACCACGAACTCGGCGTTCACCGCGATGGCTGCCTGCATGGCGGTGAACATGGTCCAGATGTAGGTGTAGAAGCGGGCGCCGGCGTCCTGGATGTCGAACAGCACGGTGTCGACGCCGGCGGTGCGGAACAGCTCCGTCATCTTCGACACCCCGGCGCCGTAGGCGTCGTAGACGGTCAGCCCGGTGCGCGGGTCCTTCGTCGTGCCCTCAGAGCCGCCGGCCTGCGCGGTGCCGCGGAAACCGTGCTCCGGCCCGAAGATCCCGACGATGTTCAGTGCGCCGGTCCGGTGCATCACGTCGACGATGCTGCGCAGCTGGGCGTCCACCCCCGTCGGGTTGGTGATGATGCCGAGCTTGCGGCCGCGCAGTGCCGAGAACTCTTGCGCGGCAAGGACCTCGAACCCTGTTGAGACCGAAGCGGCCGGCATCGCCGGGGCTGCGGCGGTGGCTGCCGCCATGGCGCCGGGCGCTGCCGGCGCGGCGGCCGCGTTGCTGACGCCGATAGGGGCCGCCGCCGCGGCCACCCCCAATCCGGTGGCGGTCAACAACCTTCTGCGGTTGAGCGCGCTCATCAGTGCTCCCTGGGTAGCGCGGCGATCGGTCAGCGTGCCGGTCGCCGCTGGTGAATGGTTCACATTCCGTGCGTCGCACCTGGGACTAAACTGCATCGGCTCGCTGCGCACAAGGTCTCGGCGCGGGGTTGGCAGGAAGCGGCCAACGGCTCCGGCGACTCGGCCAGGCACCGCCGCGGTGCCGCCCCGATCGGCGATCGATACGCATGCCAAACTGGCGCCATGACGACCTTTGATTGCGCCGATCCGACCGCTCGGCGGGCCGGGATCGCCGCCGCGGTCCAAGCGGCAAGGGCCGGCAACCTGGTGGTGCTGCCCACGGACACCGTCTACGGCATCGGCGCCGACGCGTTCAACGCGGCAGCAGTGGCCCAGCTGCTGGCGGCCAAGGGCCGCGGACCGGACATGCCGGTCGGCGTGCTGGTCGGCTCCTGGACCACCATCGACGGGTTGGTGACGGCGGTGTCGCCGGTGGCGCGCCGGCTGGTCGAGGCGTTCTGGCCGGGCGGGCTGTCGCTGGTGGTGGAGCACGCTCCGTCGTTGGCGTGGGACCTCGGCAACACCGGTGGCTCGGTGATGGTCCGGATGCCCCTCGACCCGGTGGCGCTGGAACTGCTGCGCACTGTCGGGCCGATGGCGGTGTCGAGCGCGAACGTCACCGGCCAGCCGCCGGCCACCACCGCCGCGGCGGCGCAGGCTCAACTCGGCGACAAGGTTGCCGTCTATCTGGAGGCCGGGGAGAGCTCCGTCGGCGAGCCGTCCACCATCGTTGATCTGACCGGCAAGGTGCCGCGCATCCTGCGTCAGGGCGCCGAGTCGCTCGATCGGATTCGTGAGGTGGCCGGAGAGGTGATTCCCGCAGGCTCCTGAGGCATCCCGACCGGGCCGGTGGGGACAACTCCGGCGACTACGCTGGCCGGGTGCCTTCCCTGATCCCCGCGCGGGAGTACGCGCTGGTGTTCGCCACCGCGGCACTGGTGACGTTCCTGATCACCGCGGTGGTGCGGGTGTTGGCCCGCCGGATCGGGGCGTTCACCCCGATCCGCGACCGGGATGTGCACAAGCTGCCGACGCCGCGGATGGGCGGGGTGGCGCTCTACCTCGGCGTTGCCGCCGCCGTTCTGCTGGCCCGGCATCTGCCGGGGTTGTCGCAGGCCTTCGAATCCACCACCGAGATCACCGGGGTGCTGGTGGCGGGCGCGCTGATCTGTGTGGTCGGTGTGCTGGACGACCGCTTCGATCTTGACGCGGTGACCAAGCTCGCCGGCCAGGTCCTTGCCGCCGGGGTGCTGGTGCTGTTCGGCGTGCAGTGGGTGCAGATGTGGCTACCGCTGGGGGACAACGGCAGCACCGTCTCGCTGGGCCAGGCGCAGGGGCTGGTGATCACCGTGCTGATCACCCTGGTGCTGACCAACGCGATGAACTTCATCGATGGGTTGGACGGGCTGCTGGCCGGGGTCGCGCTGATCGCCGGCATCGGCGTCTTCGTCTTCTCGGTGCACCAACTGGCCGCCTCGCACAATCCGACCAGCGCCTCGCAGGCGCCGTTGATCACCGCTGCACTGATCGGCGCCTGCGTCGGTTTTCTGCCGCACAACTTCTGGCCGGCCCGGATCTTCATGGGGGACTCGGGGTCGATGTTCATCGGGCTGACCATGGCGGCGGCCATCGTCTCGGCCGGCGGCCGGCTGGACTCGTCCACCTACGGCGGCAAGAGCACGGTCGCGTTGCTCTCGCCGCTGATCGTGGTACTCGCCGTCGTGCTGATCCCGCTGCTCGACTTCCTGATGGCCGTGGTGCGGCGGACCAGGGAAGGACGGCACCCGTTCTCGGCCGACAAGCGGCACCTGCACCACCGGATGCTCAACATTGGGCACACCCACAGGGCTGCCGTCCTTGTCTTTTACTTATGGGCCGTGGTGATATCCGGCGGCGCGGTGTCGCTGAGCTTTCTGCCGTGGCAGGTGGCGATCGGGCCGATCCTGCTGCTGCTCGGCGTTGCCGTGGTGGTGTCGGCGTGGCCGCGGGTGCGGGCCAGGCGGCTCACCCGCTCCCGCACCCTGGTCAATGTGCCCAGCGCCTCCGGCGCCGGCTCGGAAGGATCAGCATGAGCAGCCCCGACCCAAGCGGTGCCGCGGCCGACCGCCCGCTGCTGGACCTGTCCACCGCGGAGCGGGCGGCGAAGCGGTCGGACATGGCGGTCTGGTCGCTCGGGCATCTGCCGATCTGTTGGGCGGCGCTCGGCGCCGGCACCGCCGTGCTGGCGGTGGTCGGCGGTCTGGTCACCGGCTGGTACGCGGTGTGGGGGACGCTGATCGGTGGCGCCATCGTCGGGCTGTTCTTCACCGTGTCCGCGGTGATCATCGCCAGGGTCGGGGCATGCAATCCGAAGCGCATCATGGCGGCGGCGCTGGCCACCTATGTGCTCAAGATCGTCGCCCTCGGCGTGGTGCTCACCGTGATGCCGCGGGACGGTTGGGTCGACACCCGCTACCTGGCCGGCTCGGTCGGCCTCGGGCTGTTCTGCTGGCTGGGCGCGCACATGCGCTACGTCTGGACCAGCAAGATCTTCTACGTCGACCCGAGCTGAACCTCTCCAACTGACCCGAGTCGGCACCTGCGCCGGGGTCGATCGAATCCCGATGCGGGCGGGCGAAGTCCGCTGGCAGCAGGGGATCTCGTGGCGTACCCGCCCTCGGCCGGCGGTCGTCGGGCGAAAACTTCGACGTGATGTAGAAAAACGGCGCCCCGCGTGCCGGAACATGGTCGGACGACTGTTAGAGTTCTGCTTGCCATGAAGATGCGGCGCCCTCCCGTGATGCACGGACATGCTGGTACGGACCAGGGCTGGGCCGTGATCTCCTCGATGCTCGCGGCTCTCGCGCTCTGGGGAGTGATCGGCTGGCTGCTCGACCAGTGGTGGGGCACCAAGTTCGCCCTGCCGGTCGGCGTCATCATCGGAATGGCTCTCGGGATCTACGCGGTGGTGGCCAGAGTTGACCATTCGCAGCCCGGACAGACGCGACCGACCGACCCAGACACCGGGCCGCCACCGGCCAGGTCCCGAAGGGAGACCGAGTGATTTCCGCTCCGTCCGTACCCGCGTATCGCGCGGCGTTCGAACCGCCGGACGTCACCCACTCGTTCTTCCCCGACCCGATCGGCAACGGCACGGTCATCTCGTCGGTCAAGGCGATGGTGCTGCTGGTCCTCGGCGTGGTGTTGATCATCGCCTTCTTCATGGCAGCGTCACGGCGCGCGGCGGTGCAGCCCAGCAAGATCCAGTTCGCCGGCGAGTCGGTGTACGGCTTCGTCCGCAACGGCGTCGCCATCGAAATCCTCGGCGGGCCCAACGGCCGCAAGTGGGCCGGCTTCCTGTGCACGCTGTTCGTCTTCATCTTCGTGATGAACTTCTGGGAGCTGGTGCCGCTGGCCCAGCTGCCGGTGACCTCGCACTTCGCCGTGCCGGCGTTCCTGGCGGTGCTGGTCTGGCTGATCTACAACATCGTCGGCATCCGCAAGCATGGCTTCTTCGGCTACCTCAAGCTGCAGACCTACATCCCGGGTGTGCCCTGGCCGATGCACATCCTGTTGATCCCGATCGAGTTCCTGTCGAACATCGTGCTGCGGCCGTTCACGCTGGCCGTCCGTCTGTTCGCCAACATGTTCGCCGGGCACATGCTGGTGGTGGTGGCCGCAGCCGGCACCGTCTACCTGTTCACCGACTGGCGGGCCAACTCGATCTTCTTCGTGCTGCCGTTCATCGCCAGCATCGGCCTGGTGTTCTTCGAGCTGATGATCTGCGGTCTGCAGGCGTATGTGTTCACGCTGCTGGCCGCGATCTACCTGGAGGGGTCGCTGGCCGACTCGCACTGATCTCGTTCCACCACGCAGTAGCAGCTATCCGCCACGTCATGCACTGACCAACGACCAACCCACTGATTCCGCAGCCCGCGGAACCGGCGAGTGCACTACCGAAAGGGAGAACCAACCCCATGTCTGCAGCTCTCACCGCAGCCACCAACCTGGCCGCCGTCGATGTTCAGATCGTCGGCAACCTCGGCACCATCGGCTACGGCCTGGCCGCCATCGGCCCCGGTATCGGTGTCGGCATCGTCTGGGCCGCCTACATCCAGTCGACCGCCCGGCAGCCCGAGTCCGCCGGCCTCACCCGTACCTACGCCTTCCTCGGCTTCGCGGTGTCCGAGGCGCTGGCGCTGCTCGGCTTCGTGGTGCCGTTCATCCTGCAAACCACGCCGAGCTGACTCGCGGCAAGTGCAGGGAGCCGCTCACCCGAGTTGCCTGCCAGCCGCAAGTGGAGCAAGCGACCTGGGTCCGTGCGGCGCCGGGTCACGGGCACTAGCCCCCGCATGATTGCCATCACCGACGCAAGGACCCGATCAGCATGAGTTCAGTGCAGTACCTAGCGGCCGAGGGCCCCCAGCCTCTTGGCGTCCCCATCGGCGAGCTCATCATCTCCATCATCGCGTTCGCGGTGCTGGTGTTCGTGCTGGCCAAGTACGTCTGGCCGATGTTCGAGAAGGCCTACGCCGCTCGCACCGAGGCCATCGAAGGCGGCATCAAGAAGGCCGAGCAGGCGCAGAACGAGGCCAAGGCCGCGCTGGAGCAGTACAACCAGCAGCTGGCCGGGGCTCGCGAAGAGGCCGCCAAGATCCGCGAGGACGCCAGGGCGCAGGCCCAGGCCATCAAGGACGACATGCTCGCCTCCGCCAAGGCCGAGGCCGACCGCATCGCGGCCGCCGGCCAGGCGCAGTTGGAGAGCCAGCGGGCGCAGATCGTCGCCGAACTGCGCGGCGACCTCGGCCGCACCTCGGTCGACCTGGCCAGCAAGGTGGTCGGTGAATCGCTGGAGGACGACGCCCTCAAGCGCCGGACCGTCGAGCGCTTCCTGGCTGATCTGGAGCACTGATGCAGCACATCTCCAGCCTGCAGTCGGTCGACGAGCTGACCCAGACGCTGCTCGGCGAGGCCGCCAAGCTCTCCGACGACGACCTGCGCGTCGTCGGCGGAGACCTGCTGGCGGTCGCCGATCTGCTGCGGGCGCAGCCCGTCCTGCGCCGCACGCTGTCGGAGGCGACCACGGCGCCGCAGGCCAGGATCGGCGTCATGGAGCGGCTGCTCGACGGCAAGATCCGCCCGGTGTCGCTGGAGCTGGTGAAGCAGGCCGTCAGCAAGCAGTGGGCGTCTGGAGCCGATCTGCGCGAGGGCGTCGAGCGGCTGGGCCGTACCGCGTTGTTCCTGTCGGCGGAACGCTCAGGGCAGTTGGACGAGGTCGAAGACCAGCTGTTCCGGTTCGGCCGGATCATCGACGGCTCGCCCGAGCTGTCCGTCGTCCTCGACGACCCGACCGCCGACCCGCAGGGCCGACGCAAACTGGTGGGGCAGCTGCTCACCGACCGCGCCAACCCGCTCACCGTGCAATTGCTGGAAGGCCTCGCCACCGACACCCAGGGTCGTTCGTTCTCCCACGGCGTCCGGGAACTGGTGGAGCAGGCCGCCGAGCGACGCCGCGAGGTGGTGGCGCAGGTGCAGACGGTGGTCGACCTGGACGACAATCAGAAGCAGCGGCTGTCCGAGGCGCTGCGCAAGATGTACGGCCACCCGGTCGCCCTGCACATCGAGGTCGACGAGTCGCTGGAAGGCGGCATGCGCATCACCGTCGGTGACGAAGTAATCGACGGCAGCGTGGCGGGCCGGCTGTCCGCGCTGCGCCGCCGGTTCGCCGGCTGACCGGTACCGCACCGCACCACAACTACACACTCATTCGCCGACGGCACCGGCCCGGCGGACGCCAGCAGCACAAGCCCAGCCACAGCAACGGGCACGAGAAGAACGGGAATGCGATGACCGAGTTGACGATCTCCTCCGACGAGATCCGCTCCGCGATCCAGAACTACGTCTCCGAGTACTCACCAGAGGTGACTCGCGAGGAAGTCGGCATCGTCGAGAGCACCGGCGACGGCATCGCCACCGTCGAGGGGCTGCCCTCGGCGATGGCGAACGAGCTGCTGCAGTTCCCCGGCGGCGTGCTCGGCGTTGCGCTGAACCTCGACGTGCGCTCCATCGGTGCCGTCATCCTCGGCGACGCCGACAGCCTCGAGGAGGGCCAGGAGGTCACCCGCACCGGCGAGGTGCTGTCGGTGCCGGTGGGCGACGCCTTCCTCGGCCGGGTAGTGAACCCGCTCGGCCAGCCGATCGACGGTCTCGGCGAGATCACCGCGGAAGAGCAGCGTCAGCTCGAGCTGCAGGCGCCGACCGTTGTGCAGCGGCAGGAGGTTGCCGAGCCGCTGGAGACCGGCATCAAGGCCATCGACTCGATGACCCCGATCGGTCGCGGCCAGCGGCAGCTGATCATCGGCGACCGCAAGACCGGCAAGACCGCGGTCTGCGTCGACACCATCCTGAACCAGAAGGCGAACTGGGAGACCGGCGACCCGAAGCAGCAGGTGCGCTGCATCTACGTCGCGGTCGGCCAGAAGGGCTCGACCATCGCCGGTGTCCGCAAGGTGCTGGAAGATGCCGGCGCGCTGGAGTACACCACCATCGTCGCCGCGCCGGCCTCCGACTCTGCCGGCTTCAAATGGCTGGCCCCGTACTCGGGTTCGGCGCTGGGCCAGCACTGGATGTACCAGGGCAAGAGCGTGCTGATCGTCTTCGACGACCTCACCAAGCAGGCCGAGGCCTACCGCGCCATCTCGCTGCTGCTGCGCCGTCCGCCGGGCCGCGAGGCCTACCCCGGTGACGTGTTCTACCTGCACTCGCGGCTGCTGGAGCGCTGCGCCAAGCTCTCCGACGAGCTCGGCGCCGGGTCGATGACGGGCCTGCCGATCATCGAGACCAAGGCCGGCGACGTCTCCGCGTTCATCCCGACCAACGTCATCTCCATCACCGACGGCCAGGTCTACCTCGAGGCCGACCTGTTCAACTCCGGCGTCCGGCCCGCCATCAACGTCGGCATCTCGGTGTCCCGCGTCGGCGGCAAGGCCCAGACCAAGGCCATGCGCAAGGTGTCCGGCACGTTGCGTCTTGACCTGTCCGCCTACCGCGAGCTGGAGGCGTTCGCCGCCTTCGGTTCCGACCTCGACCCGGCGTCCCGCCGGTCGCTGGATCGGGGATCCCGGCTGGTTGAGCTGCTCAAGCAGCCGCAGTACGACCCGTTCCCGATGCCGGAGCAGGTGGTCTCGATCTGGACCGGCACCACCGGCAAGCTCGACGACGTCCCGGTCGGCGACGTCCGCCGGTTCGAGGGCGAGTTCCTCGAGTACCTGCGGCACGTGCCGAACTCGCCGCTGGCGGCGATCGCCGAGTCCAAGCAGCTCGACGACGACACTGTCTCCGCCCTGGACTCCGCGCTCAACGAGTTCCGCCAGTCGTTCACGCTGTCCGACGGAAAGCCGCTGATCGGCAACGAGAAGCAGGCCGAGGCCATGGATGCCCAAGACGTCGGCCAGGAGAAGGTCCAGGTCCGCAAGCCGCCGCTGGCCAAGCGCTGACCGACCGACTCGAAGCCGCTCAAAGCAGAAAGGGAGGTGAACCGTGGCCGCACAGGCACGCGTGCTCAAGCAGCGCGTCCGTAGCGTCAAGTCGACGCAGAAGATCACCAAGGCGCAGGAGCTGATCGCGACCTCGCGGATCGCCAAGGCCCAGGCCGCTGTCGAGGCCGCGGCGCCGTACTCCGACCAGATCACCGACGTGCTGACGGCGCTGGCCGGCGCCTCGACGTTGGATCACCCGCTGCTGGTGGAACGCGAGAACCCCACCAGGGCGGCGATCCTGCTGATCACCTCCGATCGCGGGCTCTGCGGCGGCTACAACGTCAACGCCATCCGCGCCGCCGAAGAACTCGCGGCGCTGCTGCGCGACCAGGGCAAAGAGCCGTTGATGTACATCATCGGGCGCAAGGGTGTTGCCTACTACACCTTCCGCCAGCGGCCGATCATGGATTCGTGGACCGGCTTCTCCGAGCGTCCCACCTACGCCGACGCCGAGGCCGCGGCCAAGGTGCTGCTCGAGGCGTTCCTGGCCGGCAGCGACGGCGTCATCGAAGAAGGCCCGGATGCCGGCGACAACGGCGTCGACGAGATCCATGTGGTGTCAACGCATTTCGTCTCGATGCTGAACCAGGTGCCGGTGGCGAGGCGGGTCGCGCCGATGGAGGTCGAGTACGTCGAGCACGACGACGACTCCGGCCCGCTGCCTGCCTACGAGTTCGAGCCCGGCCCGTCCGAGCTGCTTGACTCGCTGCTGCCGAAGTACGTGACCACCCGGATCTACGCCGCGCTGCTGGACTCGGCGGCCAGTGAATCGGCCGCTAGGCGGGCCGCCTGCAAGGCCGCCACCGACAACGCTGGCGAGATCATCCGCACCCTGAGCCGGCAGATGAACCAGGCCCGCCAGGCCCAGATCACCCAAGAACTCACCGAGATCATCGGCGGTGCCGACGCTCTCGCCGCAGCCAACAGCGAAGAGGACTGACCATGAGCACAGCATTTGCCCCGACAGACAGCAGCCAGGCTGCCGGTAAGGGCACCGGCCGCGTCGTCCGCGTCATCGGCGCGGTGGTCGACGTGGAGTTCCCGCGCGGTGCGGTACCCGACCTGTACAACGCCCTGCACGTCGACGTCGACGGCGGCGGCATCAAGCGGATGCTGACCCTCGAGGTCGCGCTGCACCTTGGTGACGACATCGTCCGCTGCATCGCCATGCAGCCCACCGACGGCCTGGTGCGCGGTGTTCCGGTTACCGACACCGGCGAATCCATCACCGTCCCGGTCGGCGACGTGGTCAAGGGTCACGTGTTCAACACCCTTGGCGACTGCCTTGACGAGCCCGGCGTCGGTAAGGACGCCGAGCACTGGTCGATCCACCGCAAGCCGCCGCCCTTCGACCAGCTCGAGGGCAGCACCGAGATGCTGATCACCGGCATCAAGGTGATCGACCTGCTGACCCCGTACGTGCAGGGCGGCAAGATCGGTCTGTTCGGTGGCGCCGGCGTCGGCAAGACCGTGCTGATCCAGGAGATGATCACCCGTGTCGCCCAGAACTTCGGTGGCACCTCGGTGTTCTCCGGTGTCGGCGAGCGCACCCGCGAGGGCAACGACCTGCTGGTGGAGATGACCGAGTCCGGCGTCATCAAGGACACCGCGCTGGTGTTCGGTCAGATGGACGAGCCGCCGGGCACCCGGATGCGCGTCGCGCTGGCCGCGCTCACCATGGCCGAGTACTTCAGGGACGAGCAGAACCAGGACGTGCTGCTGTTCATCGACAACATCTTCCGGTTCAGCCAGGCCGGTTCCGAGGTGTCGACGCTGCTGGGCCGGATGCCGTCCGCGGTGGGTTACCAGCCCACCCTCGCCGACGAGATGGGTGAGCTGCAGGAGCGCATCACCTCCACCCGCGGCCGGTCCATCACCTCGCTGCAGGCCGTTTACGTGCCGGCGGACGACTACACCGACCCGGCGCCGGCCACCACCTTCGCGCACCTGGATGCCACCACCGAGCTGGACCGGGCCATCACCGAGAAGGGCATCTACCCCGCGGTGAACCCACTCACCTCGTCGTCCCGCATCCTGGACCCGCAGTACGTGGGCGAGGAGCACTACCGGGTGGCGCAGGAGGTCAAGCGGATCCTGCAGAAGTACCGCGAGCTGCAGGACATCATCGCCATCCTCGGCATGGACGAGCTGAGCGAAGAAGACAAGCTGGTGGTGGGCCGGGCTCGCCGGATGGAGCGTTTCCTCGGCCAGAACTTCTTCGTTGCCAAGCAGTTCACCGGCCAGGAGGGCTCCTACGTCGAGCTCAAGGACACCATCCAGGCGTTCGCGGACATCGCCAAGGGCGAGTACGACAACATCCCAGAGCAGGCCTTCCTGAACGTCGGCGGTATCGACGACGTGCTGGCCAAGGCCAAGCAGCTGGAGAACGGCTGAGCGGGCGCTGACCGCGGCCGGCCCCGCGCTGCCCGCTTGCGGGCGGGCAGCGCGGGGCTGGCCGCGGTCAGCACCGGCGCCGTACACTCATGGACAACCACCACGCACACCCGACACGGCGGGGCGGGTTGCGTGGCATACCTCGTTACCGGGAGTTGACACGTGGCTGAGATGCAGGTGGAGCTGGTCTCCGTAGAGCGCGAGATCTGGTCGGGTCCGGCGCAGATGGTGGTCGCGCGTACCACCGACGGCGACATCGGCATCCTGCCGGGGCACGCCCCGCTGCTGGCCGAACTCCGTGAGGGCTTTGCGGCCCGCATCACCGACGAATCCGGCCAGGTGCTCGGGGTGGCGGTGCACGGCGGGTTCCTGTCCGTCACCAAGGAGAAGGTGTCGATTCTGGCCGAGGGCGCCGAACTGTCCGACGAGATCGACGTCAGCCGCGCCCGCGCCGCCTACGACCAGGCCAAGGCCGCCGGCACCGAAGAGTCCGACCGCCTTGAGGAGCTGCGCCACGCAAGGGCCCAGCTGCTCGCGGTGGGTGAGGACGTCTGAGGTACTAAGAGGTAAGCGGATCGGACGTCAGCGCCATGGCCATCGCGGAATATATCGGTCTGGCGCTGTTGGTTGCCGTCGTTCTGCTGATCGCCGTTGTGGCGTTCCGCCGGGTGACGCTCACCCGTTCCGGCTCCATCGATGTCTGCTGGCGGCCCGCCGACCGTGAGATCGGCCGCGGCTGGGTGTTGGGCCAGGGCCGCTACCAGGCCGACGAGCTCGACCTGTACCGCTCGTTCTCGCCGCTGCCGATCCCGTCGAAGGTGTTGCGGCGCAATGCTTTGGTATTGGGTAGTCGCCGTCCCGCCGAGGGCACCGAGCTCGACCTGCTGCCGCTGGACGCGGTGATCGTGCGATGTACCGAGCGGGCCGTCGCCGGCGCCGAACCGGTGGGGGAGCCGTCCAGCCGGGACTGGGAGCTGGCGCTGAGCGAGGCGGCGCTCACCGGGTTGCGCTCGTGGCTGGAATCGGCGCCGTCGGTGACCCGCCGAGTGTGACGTTGGGCCGGCCTTCCGGGCGGCAAGGTTGGTGGGCGTTGCCGGAGTTGGTGAGTGGTGCCGGGTCAGCGTTACCGGTCAGCGTTCGCCGCCTGGCACCCACAGCACGTCGTCGCCGTCGTTGGCCTTCCGCGCCACGATGAACAGCAGATCCGACAGTCGGTTCAGGTAGCGGCCGGTGAGCGCGTTGGTGCCGTCCGGGTCGTGCTCAACCAGCGCCCAGACGCTGCGCTCGGCGCGCCTGGCCACCGTGCGGGCCTGGTGCAGCAGCGCGGCGCCAGGGGTTCCGCCCGGCAGGATGAACGAGCTGAGCTTAGGCAGATCGGCGTTGAACGCGTCGCAGTCGGCCTCCAACCGCTGCACGTACTCGTCGGTGACGCGCAGCTGCGGCGCGGCCGGTTCGGCGCCGGCGGCGGGCAGCGGGGTGGCCAGGTCGGCGCCGACGTCGAACAACTCGTTCTGCACCCGGCCGAGCACCATCGCGATGACGGGGTCCAGCTGACCCAGCGCCAGCGCAACGCCGATGCTGGCGTTGGTCTCGTCGGTGTCGGCGTAGGCGATCAGTCGCGGGTCGGTCTTGCGCACCCGCGAGAAGTCCGAAAGGCCGGTGCTGCCGTCGTCGCCGGTCCGGGTGTAGATGCGCGTCAGATGCACGGCCATGACAGGCAAACTACCGGCAGCTGGGCTTCATCGGCCTCTCCGCTGTGGGTCTTGCGACCGCCGGCCGGGGCAGTAGCCGGTGAGCTGACGGCCCACCCGGTTCTCGGCGAGCGCGCCGCTGGTGTCCGGTGGGTGGCCGCCGGACCGATACAGTTTGACCTGTGAGTGAACGCTTCCTGGTCGCCGGCGGAGCCCGGTTGGACGGTGAGGTGCACGTCGCGGGAGCCAAGAACAGCGTGCTCAAGCTGATGGCCGCTGCGCTGCTCGCCGAGGGCACCACCACCATCACCAATTGCCCCGAGATCCTCGACGTTCCGCTGATGGCCGAGGTGCTGCGTGGCCTTGGCTGCGAGGTCGAAGTGGGCGGTGACCTCGGAGTACCGCCGGGCGATCGCCCGGCGGGTGCGCCGTCGGAGTTGCCGGCCGGGACGGTGCGGATCAGCGTGCCGACGCGGTTGTCGTCGTCTGCGGACTTCGCCGCGGTGGGCAAGCTACGAGCGTCGGTGTGCGTGCTCGGACCGCTGATGGGGCGCTGCCGCTCGGCCAGGGTGGCGCTGCCCGGCGGCGACGCCATCGGCTCCCGGCCGCTGGACATGCACCAGGCCGGGCTGCGCGCGCTCGGCGCCGACATGTCCATCGAGCACGGCGCGGTGGTGGGCAGCGCGCAGACGCTGACCGGCGCACACATCGTGCTGGAGTTCCCGAGTGTCGGCGCCACCGAGAACATCATGATGGCCGCGGTGCTGGCCAACGGCCGGACCGTGATCGACAACGCCGCGCGGGAGCCGGAGATCGCCGACCTCGCCGACATGCTGGTGCAGATGGGCGCTCGGGTCGAGGGCGGCGGCACCAGCACCCTGACCATCGACGGGGTGCCGGAGTTGCACCCGACCGAACACCGCACCGTCGGCGACCGGATGGTCGCCGGCACCTGGGCCTACGCGGCGGCGATCACCAGGGGCACGGTGACGGTGCGCGGCGTGCAGCCGCACCTGCTGAGCTCACCGCTGGAGCGGCTGGCCGGCGCCGGCGCCAGCGTCACCGCCGAAGGTGGCGCCGACATCCGCGACGGCGCTGCGGGGGAGTCGTTCACCGTCGAGATGACGGGGCGGCCGCGTGGCGTCGACTTCATCACCCTGCCGTATCCCGGATTTCCCACTGATCTGCAGCCGATGGCGTTCGCGCTGGCCGCGGTGGCCGAGGGCAGCTCGTTCGTCACCGAGAACGTTTTCGAGGCCAGGTTCCGGTTCGTCGAGGAGCTGATCCGGATGGGCGCGGACGTGCGCACCGACGGGCACTTCGCCGCGATCCAGGGGCGGGAGCAGTTGTCGTCGGCGCCGGTGTGGGCCAGTGACATCCGGGCCGGCGCCGGGCTGGTGCTGGCCGGTCTGGCCGCCGACGGCCAGACCGAGGTCAACGAGGTGTGGCACATCGACCGCGGTTACCCGCACTTCGTCGAGGATCTGGTGGCGCTCGGCGCCAAGGTGGAGCGGGTCGGCTGAGGTCGCGCTACCCGGGCTTGTCGCGCTTGCGGTTTCCGAACGCGCGGCGCGCGCTTCCTGGCGGAAGATCGTGCACCGACTACGGGGCACGATCTTCCGCGTTGGTGCATGTGCCGCCGGTGGTCGGCTGGTATCACCCCCTGCGCCGGTGCGTTCGGTGCCTGACAATCGTCGTCAACGGTGAAGCTCGGCGCTGGTGGAGTCCGGCGCGGGCGTCGGTGAAGCGCTGGGTCAGCGGCGCTGGTGGAGTTCGGCGCGGGCGTCGGTGAAGCGCTGGGCTGGTGAGTTCGGTGCGCGCCGGGCTCAGCGCCGGTGAAGCTCGGCGTCGTCGCAGCGTTCACAGCGCTGTGGCATACCGCTCCAACCGTTCCGGATCAGCACGTCCGCCACCCTCATCGCGGTGGCGCAGGGTGTCCAGGTCACCTCGGGCCAACCGAACCGCAGGGTCAGCAGCCCACCGGCGAGATGGTCGTTGTCACGCTGCACATCGGCGCGCAGTCGACTCCCGACATGGAACTCCCGCCCGTCGAGTTCGACAATCAGTCTGTACTCGGCGTAGTAGTTGTCGACCCGGTGGGCGCCGAGCCGCGCCTGGCGTTGTGCCGACGGCAAGCCGTGCGCGCGTTCAACGTCCAGGGTGTACCGCCGCTCCAGCAGCGAGTGGGTGCCGTTACCGATCTCCCGCAGGATCGGCAGCAGCGTCCGACGTCCCTGGTAGCGCGGCCGGGCGTCGAGCGCTTCCCGGAGCCGGCGGAGCGTGGTGCGGCGACCGCCGACGGCATCGGCGATGATCGAGGTCATCCGCTCGATGTCGGCGCCCTGGCACAGGTCGAGGACGGTGTCGTCGACGCTGAGGGCGGGCGGCTCGCCCGCCATCGCGAGCCGGCGTTGCTTGAACTCCCAGGGCGGGTGATTCACCCGGCGGCGGCCGGCGGGGAGTCCGATCTCGATGATCTCCGGCGGCGAGTCCACCAGGCCGTGCAGGTGGCCCGCCGCATGGCCGATCAGTCCGGAGCCGTCGCCGCCGATCAGCACGCCGGCCCAGGCCAGCCCCTCCCAGTTCGGCCGCGACCTGGCCCAGTAGATGCCACGGGCCAGCGGTTGCCACAGTCCGATCTCCAGGAACCGCTCCCGTACCCGATCGCTGATGCCGTGGGCGGCGGCCTGCTCGCGCGAGAGCACCCCGGCCTGCCGTTCGGCCAGCGCGAAGAGTTCGGCAGGGGCCCTGGTCCGGGGAATCATGTTTCTCACTGTGGCCGAGTCAGGGCGCGCGATGGGGTGCCGCCCGACGAATGTGGACAACCTGCATCAACGCGGAAGATCGTGCACCGTAGTCGGTGGTCGATCTTCCGCGCAGACGCACTGCCGCCGCCCGCGTCAGCCGACCGCCGCCGCCCGCGTCAGCCGACCGCTTCGCTAACCTGGCGCGGTGCGACTGGTGGTGGCGCGGTGCGCCGTTGATTACGTAGGGCGGCTGACCGCGCATCTACCGATGGCGCCGCGGCTGTTACTGGTGAAGGCGGACGGATCGGTGTCGGTGCATGCCGACGACCGTGCCTACAAGCCGCTCAACTGGATGAGCCCGCCGTGTCGGCTGACGATCGGCGACGGCGAGTGGGTGGTGGAGAACAAGGCCGGCGAGAAGCTGATCATCACCATCGACGAGGTGCTGCACGATTCCAGCCATGAGTTGGGCGCCGACCCCGGCCTGCAGAAGGATGGCGTCGAGGCGCACCTGCAGAAGCTGCTGGCCGAACAGGTGGAGTTGCTGGGCCCTGGGTGCACGCTGATTCGCCGGGAGTACCCGACGCCGATCGGCCCCGTCGATCTGCTGGTGCGCGACGCCGACGGCGCTGCCGTGGCGGTGGAGATCAAGCGCAGGGGTGAGATCGACGGTGTCGAGCAGCTCACCAGATACCTCGAGTTGTTGAACCGAGATCCGTTGCTGGGCAAGGTGTCCGGGGTGTTCGCCGCCCAGCAGATCAAGCCGCAGGCGCGTACCCTGGCGCAGGACCGCGGCATCCGTTGCCTGGTGCTCGACTACGACGTGATGCGCGGCGTCGACGATCCGAGCAGCCGACTGTTCTAGGGCTGCGGGCTGCTCGGGCTGCTTGGGCCACGGTGCGCGCGAGTCGTCGCCGGGGCCGCATCCGACTCGGGCGGCGGGAAGGGTTCGGCCGTCAGCGGACGCCGGAGCAGCCGCCCGTGCGGCTGCACTAACCTGGCGGAGAGGGACAGTTCAACCGGCGCCGACCAGATGCGCCGGTGGGAGAACTCGCCAGTTCGACAGACGAAGGGACGTGCGGTGGAGGTCAAGATCGGCGTGGCGGACAACGGCCGCGAACTTGTGGTCAGCTCGGAGTCCGAGCCGGAGGAGATCGAGAAGCAGGTGGCCGACGCCCTGAAGGACGCCACCGGCACGCTGGTGCTGCACGACGAGAAGGGCCGCCGGGTGGTGATCCCATCGGCGCGCATCGCCTACGTCGAGATCGCGCAGTCCGACACCCGCAAGGTCGGCTTCGGTTCGTAAGGATTCCGGTTCGTACGGGTTCTTGTTCGTCAGGACCACGCGGTCCCGCCAGCCCTGGCGCCTGCCGTTCCATCCGGGCCGGTCGGCTCTTGCGCGGGCCGGTCCGTCAGCCCTGGCCTGAGATGGTCCGTTGGCACGGGCCGGCCGCCGCTGGGGCTGCCGGCTCGCGCAGACCATTCGGTGGGCCTCGCTAGGTGCGGGGCTATCGGTGGGCGCACCGGCCCATCTCCGACTTTGACTCGCCGCGGTCTGCCCCGATCGTGCGGCCGGTAACCGTATCGGTCGGCGGGGCCCGCAGCGGTGACCGGTGTGTTTGTGCTGCCTCGGGCTGCTCGGGCTGCTCGGGCTGCTCGGGCTGATCGGGCCGCTCAGTGCTGCCCGGGCTGCTCGTGCGGCTCTGAATGGTCTTCGCTGCGCGGGAAGCGCGAGATGCCGCGCCAGGCCAGGGTGGAGAGTAACTGCACGGCTTCGCTGCGCGGGATCACATCGGTCTGCTGCAGCCAGAAGCGGGCGCTGACCTGATACAACCCGACCAGCCCGGAGGCCAGCAGCCGCCCGCGGGCGGCGTCCACCCCGGTGTCGGTGATGATGGTCTGCGCGATCGCCTCGATGCAGCCCTCGGAAGCGCGCTCCACCACCTGCTGTACGGCAGGTTCGTCGCGAAGGTCCGACTCGAAGATCAATCGGTAGGCCTGCCCGGAGTCGGCGACGAAGGAGAAGTACGCCTCCGAGGTGTTGCGCACCCTGTCCTTGTTGACGTCGGTGACTTCCATGGCCTGCTGCACGGCCCGCACCAGCTCGTCCGCTGACTCGTTCAGCAGCGCGAGGTACAGATCCAGCTTGGACGAAAAGTGCTGGTACAGAACAGGTTTGCTGACTCCGGCTCGCTCGGCAATGCCGTCCATGGCGGCCGCGTGGTAGCCCTGGTCGACGAACACCTCGCGCGCGGCGGTGAGCAGCTGACGCCGGCGGTCGCTGCGCGACAGCCGGGTGACGGTGCGCGGTGCCGGAGCGGTTTCACTCATCTGCTGTTGGTCTTTCCTGCCGGTGACGGGGTCGGGTGCGCGGACGGTCGCCCGCGCCGGTGTCAGTCGGAGCAGGTTACCCGTTGGCACGGCGGCGGTAGCGCATCAGCGCTGAGTCGGTGGCTCGACCTTAGTTGCTACGGCGGACGCGGGTACGGACGGTGGCGCGAATGGGGCCGGGCGGCGAGTGCGGGCGGTGCCGCGGGTCGTGGCGGTAGCACCAGCGGTGGTGCGGGTGGCGGTGGAGCGAGCGGTGGCGGCGCGAGAGGCAGCGGGGGTGGTGTGGGTGGGGTGGAGCGGTGGCGGCGCGAGAAATAGCGGCGGTGTTGTGGGTGGCGGTGGAGCGCGGGCGGTGCTGGCGCGAGAGGCAGCCGCGGTGGCCGGAGAGGCGTCGGCGGGGCGAGCGGTGGTGTTGCGGCGCAAGAGATAGCGGTGGTCGTGCGGGTGGCGGTGGCGGGAGAGGCAGCGGCGGCGGCGCGAGCCGTGACGGTGCGACCAACGCTGGCGGTGGCGCAAGAGGCAGCCGTGGCGGTGAGTCGGCGAACCGGGACCGGGAACCGGGAACCGGGCTCCGCGGGCGGTCAGCGGAACGGGGGAGACGGAAGGCTGCGGCTGGCGTCGGGGTGCTATCGCAGCAGGGCGGCGGCGTAGTCGCCCTGGGTGTTGAGCCGCTCGACGGCGTCCTGCGGGTACGGGTCCAGCGGCATGCCGGCGGTGACCGCGGCGACCTCGTCGAGGGTGAGCGGGACGACGGCACCGGTGCCTTCCACCGAGTCGACCAGGCTGTACGGCGCCGGGACAACAGAGCCCGGTTCGGGAACCGCCAGCCAGGCCCGGCCGTCTGCGGAACCGACATCGAGCGTGGCGATCTCGGGCGCGCGTTCGGACAGCCGCTGCACCAGGCCGCGCAGTTCGGACGGCGCGTCGCGGCCGTCCGTACCGCCGGTGCGGTACACCAGCAGCCCGCCCTGGCCGTCGGTGGCCGGGATGCCATCACCGCCCGCGGCGCGCAGATCTTCGATCAGCGCAAGCGCGGCGGTCGCGGCCGTCGCAACATTGGCGCCGTCTCCGACACCGACGCTCACACAGGCAGGGCCGGAGCGCTCGGCGGCCTCAAGGGAGCCGGCGCCGACCTCGACGGCGCTGCCGGTCGCCGGGTGCCAGCTGAACCAGCGCACCCCGCGACTGACCGCGGTGTCGACCTCGTCCGCCGACCACCGGTAGTCCGGATCGGTGTCGGGCAGGTCGGTGGACCAGCCGCCCAGCCGAATTTCCCGACCCTGCAGGTGCGCGGCGAGAGTGGCGCCGACCTGCCGGTAGTAGGCGGCAACCGCACGCTCGTCCATCGGCTCCATGCCCCTAGTCTGCCCCCGAGGCGCTGTCGCGCCGGCACCTGGCCGTCGCGTCGGCGGGTGCCCGGCGCGTGCCGGCGGACTCCGTGCTACCGGCGACTTGGCCGCGGCGTTGCAAATGTTCCTGCGCCGGCGCCGCCGGATGCCTTGGCGGGCTTGACATCCGACGAGTACATGGTCGCGCCGGAACCTGGCTGTCGCGCGGGCGGGGTGCGGCGACGATGACGCCGGCCTCCAAATGTTCCGGCAGGCGGGCCGTCGCGTCGGCGGTCGGGGTGCGGCGGACTCCGTCCCATCGGTGCGCCGGTCGTCCGGCTGCTGCATCGCGCTACTGCCGCACGGCCGCGTGGTCGATCTGCCCCCTCCGGCCAGTGTCGCCGTGCGGCCGCGTGGCGCTGGGCGCTCGCCATCATTTGCCCGGCCGGCGCCGAACCCGCGACGACCGGCCGGTGGTAATCAGGCTCAGCTGGGCGAGCGCGTCACCAGAGGTGTACTTGTCCATGGAGTGGTTCTTGACCGACGCAGTGCCGAGCGGCCCGCGTTCGTCCTTCGTCGGTGCGGTGTTGACCCGCTGAGCACCGAAAGCGGCGCCGGCCGGGTCTGCACCCCAGCTGTGCTCGGGCTCTTTCGCTCCGTCCTTGAGTGCGCCCCAGAAGTCGGATGCCAGGTCGGTGACCCCTCTGGTGACGATGTCGCCGTCGAAGTCGATCACGAACGTCCGGTCGGTGCCGGAGCGGTACGCCGAGGCCGAGTCGATTCCTCGCCCAACCCCCGGCGACCCGAGAAACACCACCGTGTCGTACTTGGCGCCCTGCTTTGCGCTCTGTGAGGTGAGCGTGGAGCCGTAGGAATGCCCGACCCCGGACGTGAGCGCGCTGTTCTTGGCGAGCATCAGGTAGCCGTTGGCATCGGCGGCGGCTTGCGGCCCGTAGGCCCGCGCGATGTCGTCGTTGGGGGCCGCGGCGATGTCGGACGCGTCGTCGAGCAGCCGGCCGACACCCGATCGGCCCGGATCGCGCGCACCGGGGAACCCCGACAGGGGTATGTCGTAGCCGGTGTTCACGATCACCGCGGTGCTGGTTCCTGGTGCGGTGACGGCATTTTCGGCGATCAGTCGCTTTGCCATCGCGGTGAAAGCAGCGGTGTTGGCCGGTGATGAGCTGACGCCAGGGGTCAGCATCACCACCTGGTCGGCGGTAGCCAGGTCACCGACTGAGTACGCAACTCTGCCCTGGCCGTCGAACGCGCGCGCGTCGTAGCCGAGCAGTTGCACGGGGGTGTTACCGGCGGCGGCATCGGCGAGATTCTTCTTGACAAGGGTCGCGAACGGTTGGGTGGCCGGGTCGGCGAGATCGGCGTTGAGCTTGGCCGTGTTGGCAGCCGACCGCCGCTCGACCGCCGACACCGGGTCGGCCCTCGCGCCGACGGCTGCCGATGGCGGCGGAAGCGCAGTGCCAGGATCGCCGGCCAGCACGGTGTTGAGCCGTGACAACAGGGCATCGAGCTCGGCGACCAGACCGGCCAGCCGCTCGGCCAGGCCGGTGCAGATCAGCCGTTCCCGATCGCGAAGTGCCTGCTGGTCGTAACCGAGTACGCCGCTGGGGCCGGCCGGAGAAACCGACGAGACGGCAACAGCGGCGGACCGCATCGCTTGAGCGGCGCTCTGCTTCAGCTGCTGCACGGTCGCAACGCTCGCTGTCAGCTGTTCGGCTGCGGCCGTCACCTGCTCACCCGCGCTGGACGCGGCCGCGGAGAGCGCGCTGAGATAGCTGACCGGTTCTGGCGCCGACCACGCCTGCCGGAGCGCACCGACCGGCGCCGCGAGATTTCCACCGGCGGCCCGCAGCGTCGGGCCGAGCTTGCCCAAGCAGCGGGCCACGTTGGAGACCTCGTCCGGCCGCAGCCCGGAAAGGCGCTGCCACGGGGTGGTGAGGTCGATTCCCAGCCGTGCGGCGACCTGGACAAGGTGCGCATCTGGCGGTTCGCTCATCGCGCGGCCACCGCGGGGCCGGCGGGGGCGGGCCCGGCGGCCGATGCCTCCACGGTGTCCATGGCAGCTGCGGTGTACACCAGCCCCGATTCCAACTGCGCGCCGCGATGGATGAGGACGCGGGTGGCCTCCTGCGCACGCTGCAGATATCTGGTCATCGCCAACGAGACCTCGGCGCCGAGCGGCCCCGGCCCGAAGGAGAGTCCCGAGGTCTGCACCACCAGCCCGACAACCGGGTTTCCCACCAGATCGAGCTGGACCCGGTACACCTGGCCGGCGATCCCGTTGAGCGCGGCCGTGTCGATGTTCATCTCGGTTCCTCTTCCCTCTCGGACGAACGCCGGCTGCTGCCGGCCGAGTGACGTGTGTTCGCCGGGCCGCCGCCCATACCAATGGACCCGCCGATTCCGCCGACGCCGCCGGATCGATGGACCCGCAGCACCTGCCGGACCGCCGGACCCGCAGCACCCGCCGCCCGATGGATCCAGCCTGTGCCGGCCCGGCAGCGGAAGACAGCCCCGCGTCGAAAATGGGGATGAAATCCGCGGGTGTGGACAACTGCGGGGTGAAGTTGTCCACATTGGGCGGATCGGCCTGTGCTGAAATCGCTGTTGCGGCAGGTCCGAGCCGTTCTCCGGGTGCTAGGTCGCTGCCGGGGTCGGGCACCATGGACGGGTGACAAATCCGTGGCCGATGCCGTATGCGAGGGATCTTGATGCGTTGGCGGCGATGTCCACCGCCGCGCTGTGGTCGGCCGACGACTTTCCGGAGGTGCCGTCGGTGTCGGCGGACCCAGCTGCGGGGCGATACGAGTTGATCGACGACAGCGGTGTCTACCTCAGGGAGATTCCGTCGTCCGCGCCGTCGGGCGCACCGGTGACCTTGTACGTCCACGGGCTGGCCGGCTCCAGCACGAACTTCGACGCCCTCGGCACGCTGCTGGCCGGGCGCACCCGCGGTTACGCGGTCGATCTTCCCGGCTTCGGTCGCAGCGACCCGCCGTCGGGCGAGCACTACAGCATCAGGCGGATCTCGGCCGTGCTGGCCGCGGTGATCGAACGCGTCGGCGCCGACGTGCCGGGTGGCGTCAACGTGGTGGCCAACTCGCTCGGCGGGATGGTTGCGATCGATCTGGCGGTGCGTCGTCCGGACTGGCTGCGCACGCTCACGTTGATCTCGCCGGCGGTACCTGACCTTCGGATGACGACGGATCGCGGCGCCGACCCGCGCCTCGGCCTGTTGCTGGCGCCGGGGACGCTGGCGCCGGCGGTGCGCCGGCTGTCCGGGATCTCGGCGGCGGACCGGGCGCTGGGCATGGCCCAACTCTGCTACGGCGACCCCAGTGTGCTGACCGAGCACGACCTGCGGGTGGCCGAGGAGGACACCCGCTGGCGGCTGGCACTGCCCTGGGTGCACACCGCAACCGTGCGCGCCCTGCGCGGGCTGATGCGCAGCTACCTACGCGCCGGGCGACGAGCGTTCCGGGCGACCGCCGCCGGTGTGCGCGTCCCGACGCTGGTGGTGTGGGGCACAAGAGACAGGCTGGTCGACCCCCGGCTGGCGGCGCCGACCGCCGAGGCCTTCCCGGACGGCCGGTTGCTGGTGCTTCCCGGTGTGGGTCACGTCAGCCAGATGGAAGATCCGCTGACCACAGCAAGGGCGGTGGCCGCGCTGTGGGCTGGCGTGCCGGGTGCCAGCCCGGCATCGACTATGGCAACCTCGAACGCGTGAATCGACCAGGACCGGACCCGCGGCGGCGCGACCGCGGCGCGGGACCAGCCGACTCGCACCGGCAACGGCAGTCGGACCAGGCCGACCGACAGTCGGACCAGGCCAGCCGGCCGTCGGACCAGGCCGGCCGGCCTTCGGTCCGGCCCGGCGCCGCCGGCCCGCGGAGCGGTGAGCGCGGCCGTTCCGGTCGAGCCGGCCATGAGCTGTCGTCCCGCAGAAGTGGTGACGGTGGCAGCGACGTGACCGGTCCCGACCTCTTCGCCGGCACCGGACCGGCCGAGCTCGAAAGCGGGGCGGACAGCTCGGATCGCGTTCCCCACACCGCCCGGTCGCTGACCACAGGCCCACAGCCGCTGCGAGCCGACTGGGACCCGATCGGTGATGACGTCGGCGCTCGTCGGAGCGCAGCGTCGCGGTCGCGGTCCGGCAGCCGTCAGCTCGGCGCAGGGCCGGCCGACACCACGGCGACCGGGACCAGCGCGGGCGGCGCGGCGCCCGATGGGCAGACAACAACCGGCCGAGGTCGGACCGCAACCGCCGCCCGGAAACGACGCAGCGCCGTCGGCTGGTTCGTCCACCGTTACGGCTGGCGGGCGTACGCGTTGCCGGTGCTGGCGGCGCTCACCGTTGTGTTGCTGGTGCAGGGACTGCGTCCCGGACGGGGTGACCAGTCGTCGGCGGAGACCGGCGGGAACATACCGGCAGCGGCCGAGGCCTCCGGGTCGAGTTCCCCGCAGGGTGCCGCTGCCGGCCCGATCGTCGACCCGGAGCACGGCGCGGCGTCATCACCCGCTCAGACCGCCCAGGCGGCGAGCGGAATCCATGGGACCCGAACCCAGGCGGCCGGAGCCCAGGCGGCGTCGACAGCGCCAACCGCGTCGTCGGCAACCAGCTCACCCAGCCCGTCAGGTGATGCCTCCACCGGTTCACCGACGGCGCCGTCCACCCGCTCGTCCGCGACTCGCACCGCGCCGGACCCCAACGGTGAGTTCGCCAAGGCCGTGCAGAACGGTCAGCTGCCGCCCGGCGGCCCGGTGGTGGACACCGGCAACGGCAGCTGGCACGTGGTGCCGGGAACCAGCAAGCCGTTCGGCAAGGGTCCGCAGCGATACACATTCAGCGTCGAGGTGGAGGACGGCATTCAGAGCAAGTCGGAGGACAAGGCCTTTGCCGACGCGGTGGTGGGCATCCTGTCCGATCAACGTTCGTGGATCGGCGGGGACAAGGTCAGCCTGCAGCGGGTCGACTCCGGCAAACCGAGCTTCCGGATCTCGCTGACCAGCCCGATGACGCTGCGCGGACCGTGCGGCCACAACATCGATCTGGAATCGTCCTGCTACAACCGTTCGGTCGGCCGGGTGCTGATCAACGACGCTCGCTGGGTCCGCGGCGCCGGCTCGTACAACGGCGACCTCGGCCTCTACCGGGTGTATGCGATCAACCACGAGGTGGGTCACGCGCTCGGGTTCGGGCACCAGGCTTGTGCCGAGAAGGGCGGGTTGGCGCCGGTGATGATGCAGCAGACGTTCTCCTTGGACAACTCCCAACTCTTCGCACTCGACCCGGACGGTCCGGTGCCGAACAATGGACTGCAATGCAACGCCAACCCGTTCCCGTACCCGCGAGGCTGACCATTCCCTCCATTCCTTCGGGCCGCCCGTGGGTGGCGGTGGGACGCTGATGTCGCTGCCACCCCTGGTGGATCTTCCGGACGGCGCCGAACTCGACGAGGCCGAGCGGACTCGCTACGCCCGCCACCTTTCGCTCGCCGAGTTCGGCCCTGAGGCCCAGCTGCGGCTGCGGACGGCTCGGGTGCTTGTGGTCGGGGCCGGCGGCCTCGGGGCACCGGTGCTTGCCTACCTCGCCGCCGCCGGCATCGGCACCATCGGCATTGTCGATCCGGACCGGGTCGAGGTGTCGAATCTGCAGCGCCAGGTCTTGTTCGGTGACGGCGACATCGGCCGCGCGAAGGTCGAGGCGGCCGCGGCAGCGATCCAGCGCACCAACCCGTCCGTCACGGTCCGCGCCCATCCGGTGCTGGTGGACGCGACCAATGCGCTGGAGCTGATCGGCGACTATCACCTGGTGATCGACGGCACCGACAACTTCGCCGCCAGGTATCTGCTGAACGACGCCTGCACGCTCGCGGATCGGCCATACGTCTGGGGTTCGATCCTGGGGATGCAGGGCCAGCTCAGCGTGGCCTGGGCCAGCCGCGGACCACAGCTGCGCGATCTCTACCCGGAGCCGCCGGCGCCCGGCGCCGTGCCCAGCTGCGCCGATGCCGGGGTGCTGGGTGCGCTGTGCGGCACGGTCGGGTCGCTGCTGGCCACCGAGGCCGTCAAGCTGATCTGCGGCATCGGTGAGCCCTTGCTGGGCCGGGTGGTGATCTACGACGCGCTCGAGGCATCGGTGCGGACCGTGCGGGTGCAACGCGATCCGGCCGGCGCGCCCATCCGTTCGTTGGCAGCCCACCTGACCGCCCAGGACGGTCCCGTTCCTGCTGCTGCGCAAGAGGTCTCGCCCGACGAGCTGTTGCGACTGCTCGGCGGCACCGACCGGCCGACGCTGATCGACGTCCGGGAACCCCAGGAGTACGACGCCGGGCACATCCCCGGTGCGCGACTGCTGCCGCTGGCCCAGTTGCTCGCCGATCCGGACGCCGCCACGGCTGCGGATCCTGGTGGGGATCGGGCCCAACCGAATACCGTCCAGGTGATCGTCTACTGCCGTTCCGGTCAACGGTCCGCGACCGCGGCGCGAGCGCTCGCCGCGGTCGGCGGGCCCCCGGTGCGTCAGCTGCGCGGCGGCATGCTGGCCTGGCGCGGCGCGGTCGACACCGGTAGTTGACGCACCCCGCCGTCCCGGAGCCGAGATCCGCCGACCGGGCACGCACCGACGCCGGCGACACGGCGCCCGGCTCCGGGGAAAAAGGTCGGCCCGCCGGTAGCGTCCGAGAGTGTGACCCAGCCCCCCGCCCAGCACGTGCTGACGGCCTTCGGAGTTGCCGGCCAGGAGCCGGAGCAGCTCGACGGCGGGCAAGGACTGGCGTGGCGGTGCGGCGACACCGTGCTGAAACCGGCGGGCCTGGTCAGCGAGGCCGCCTGGTTGGCGAACACCTTCGAGCACTTGCACATCGACGGCATCCGGCTGGCCCGACCGATACGGTCGCTGGACGGGCGCTGGGTGGTCGGCGGTTGGACGGCACAACGCTTCGTCGCAGGGCAAGCCGACGACCGGTACGACGACATCCTCGAAGCGGGCGACCGGCTGCACGCCGCGCTGGCCGAGCTGCCGCAGCCGCGGTTCTTGAGCGAGCGCGACGACCTGTACTCGTGGGCGGACCGGCTGGCGTGGGGTGAGATCACCGATCTTGATGGCCGGCTCGGTGACGGCCACGGCGCCAAGCTGTACGCCGAGCTCGCGGGGGAGCGGCGGCCGGTGACCGCTGGCTCGCAACTGGTGCACGGCGATCTGTTCGGCAACGTGCTGTTTGTCGCATCGGCGCCGCCGGCGATCATCGACGTCACCCCGTACTGGCGGCCGGTCGACTATGCGGCCGGAGTCGTGGTTGTCGACGCCATCGCCTGGGGCGGCGCCAGCACCGATCTCATTGCGCAGCAAGAAGAACGCGCCGAATGGCCGGAGATGTTGCGACGAGCGCTGCTGTTCCGGCTGGGTGTGGCCCTCGCCCATCCGAGATCGACCGCGGAGTCGCTGGTGGAGGTGCTGTCGGCGGCCGAGGTCATCGCTCCACACCTGGAACAGGACTGATCGAAACCGGCGAAGCAAGCCGGCGCCGATGATCCCGATCTGCCTCACCATCGACATCACCGCCGCGCCGGCGTTGCCGCCGGCTCGCTCGAGTCGAGGCTGCGCATGCCGTCCAGTGCCCGAGGCTCGACGGCGTGCCACAGCATGCTCTGCATCAGCCTGGCCAGCCGATAATCCGGCCGGTGGGTGAGCGCCTGCTCGAAACAAATGGCAGCCAGCGCACCCCCACCCGCTCGGTAGGCCGCGACGCCGAGCATGGTGCACAGCGCGACCGCATCGGACGGGTTGACCGATTGCAGGCAACTACTCAGCACCGGCGTCCATGCCGTTTCCCTGTCGTCGATCACCAAGCAGATCAGATGATCGCGTACCGACACCTCCGCCTCGACCGCCACCGCGAGGTCGGCCGCGAGATCAGGCGGCACAAGATGCTGGTCGAGAAAGCTTGCAACGCAGGCGTGCAGCAGCTGTTCGGCGTGGATCCGTTGTGCCGTAGTGAAACTCGTTCCGCGCCGCGTCCGGATACCGGTGGGAACTGCGCGCCGGGCTTCGCGGTGCCGCTGCTGAGCCGCCGCGATGCGTTGGCGCGCAATGTTTGTCGCGATCCCGTCGGCCGGCCCGGCGATGCTGGCCGCTAACTCGGCGCGACTGTCCAGCACCGCTCTGCCCGCGAACGCGTTCGCGGCGCTCAAGGCCGCAGCGACCGGGTGGCCGTCGGCCGGCACAGCGATGCTGGGCTCGGTACGACCGTCCGGCCCAGGGAGAAAGCTTGCCTCGTTGCCGCGCACCGCGATCGCGTCGATGACCCGGATTCCCTTGCGCAGGAACGCTTTCAAGACTGTGCGCAACACCTGCCGACCCAGGCTAGAGCTGCTGTAACTGAACAGTGCTGCGGTGGTCCCGTGTCGCAGCGTCAAGCCGGCGACATGGCTGGCGAACCTGCGTTGCTGGGCGGCCGGGGGAAGATCCAACCGCATCGACGGTCCTATCCGGTTGCGCGGGCCAGTGAAGATCAGCACGACGATGCTTTCCTCCGGCCGAAAACCGATAGTGTGCGGGACCGCAGCCAGCAACCCAGCCGCGTCGCGCACCTTGATGACCGCCGGCGAGTCCGGATCGGGGGTGTCGTGGTGCGGAAAAAGTCTTGCACCACCGGCGATCTCGCGCCCGGCAGCGGCATGGTCGGGGCACTCAGCCTCGTCGTCCCACCAGCCCCCGTAGGGGCAGCCGGCACCGTCGCCCAGCTCGTCATCTTCCGGATCATCTTCTGGATAGCCGGCGAGCTCATCCTCATCGAGATCATCGGCACGTTGCGCACCGAACACCCTGGCTAGCTCTCGAAAGCGTTTGGCCTCTGACTCGTCGGTGCAGCTGGAAGCGTCTGCAGCTGATGCGCTGCCGGTGCCGTTGCCGTCCGGGCCCGGTTCCGTTGAAGTCGTCATGACCGGCAGTCAATGACGTATCGGCTCGGTGCGACAGACCGAATCCGAGATTGTGGATGGATTTTCGCCCGGTGCACAAATGCTGTGGACAACCAGGTTTGCCGCCCTCGACTGTCGGACACTGCGGGTATGGGGCTCCGGCTTTAGCCGTTCCATGAGCTGCCCAACGTGAGCTGGCACCGGACGTGAGCAGGCACCGGACGTGAGCTGGCGAGCGCGCACTCCTTCCGGCACCGCACACACCGTGTGACGCGCCGGAACGGCAGCACGGGTGCGAACGGATGGATCTGCGCGCGGCCGGTCGACCACCTGCGTCGGCCCCGAAACCCTGGCGGATGCACCATTGTCGGTGGGCCGTGGTTGCATCGGGTGATGACCAGCTCCGCACCTCCCGCCGCGTCGACGGTCGCCGCTGCCGGCGACCGGTCGCCGGTGGACGTCGCGGCATCCGCCTCGCGGCTGCGCTATCGGCTGCGGTCCGGGCGCGGCAGCGACCTGCCGGTCGAGTTGGACGGGGCCCAGCGCGCGGTGGTCAACAGTCGTCATCGCAGGCTGCGGGTGCTCGCCGGTCCCGGCACCGGCAAGACGCAGACGCTGGTGGAGGCGGTGGTTGACCGGGTGGAGAACCGGGGCGTCGACCCGAGTCAGCTGCTGGTACTGACGTTCTCCCGTCGCGCCGCGGCCGAGTTGGGGGAGCGGTTGTCGACCAGGCTGGCGGTCACCACCACCGAGCCAATCGTGCGCACGCTGCACGGCTACGCGTACTCGGTGCTTCGATCGGCGGCGCAACGTGCCGGGCTGCCGCCGCCGCGGTTACTCGGCGCGGCCGAGTCCGACCGGATGATGGCCGATCTGCTGGCCGGTCAGCTTGCGTCCGGCGGTCGGAACTGGCCGGCTGAGTTTCGGGCGGCGCTCGGTTCGCGGGCGTTCGCGGCCGAACTACGCGATCTGGTGCTGCGCACCGGCGAGCGGGCGCTGGCGCCGTCGGCGATTGCCGCGCTCGGGCGCAAGTACCGGCGGACGGAATGGGTGGCTGCCGCTCGCACCGCGACCGAGTATCAGCAGGTCAGCGACCTTCGGATGGGCACAACCGGGTTGGGTGCCGCGCTCGATCAGGCCGAGCTGACGTTGGCTGCGCTGCAAGAGCTTTCCGATGACGCGGTCTTGGCGGAAGAGCAGCAGCGGGTCCGGCGCATCTTCGTCGACGAGTATCAGGACGTCGACCCGGCGCAGGCCAAGCTGGTGCAGCGGCTGGCCGCCGGGGCCGACGAGTTGGTGGTGGTCGGCGACCCGGATCAGGCGATCTATCGCTTCCGCGGCGCCGACCCGGCGGGGTTGCGCGATATCGCGGTCGATCACACCGTCAACCTGACGGTGAGCTGGCGGTCGGGCGCCGCGCTGCTGGCCGCCTCCCGGCGGGTTGCCCGGCTGTTGCCCGGCCCCACATCGCACCGTGAATTGTGTCCGGTAGGGGGTGATGCCGACGAGGGGCCCAACGCCGGCCCGGTCGAGGTGCGGATCCTGCCAACGGCCGCCAGGGAGGCCGCCTACGTCGCGGATCGCTTGCGGCGTGCGCACTTGCAAGATGGCGTTCCGTGGTCGGAGATGGCCGTCGTGGTGCGTTCACCGGCTGCCAGCTTGCCGGAGCTGAGCCGCGCGTTCGGAGTCGCAGGCGTGCCGATGACGGTGGCGGCCGCCGACTCCGCGACTCGCCCGCATCCACTGGCGGATGCGGTGTTGTCGCTGTTGGAGTGCGGACTGGAGCCGAATCGCATCGACACCGCCACCGTGCTGGCGCTGCTGACGGCGCCGATCGGCGCGGCCGGCGGGCTCGACCCGTTGGCGCTGCGCCAGTTGCGCAGGGCGGTCCGGGTTGCTGGCGCGCTGATGCCCGCTGCCACCGGCGATCCGGCACCCACCGGTGCCCAGCCGACTCCTGACGGCGCGGCGACCGTCGACAGTGTGCGTGCCGCCGACATGCCAGCGACCGACCGCACCACAGCTATGGCGGACACGGCCGACACCGAAGCTGGTCCCCATGGTGCGGCAGACACCGCTCGCGCGGCAGACCCCGATCCAGCAGCGCCGGAAGGCCCGGCGGCCGGTGCCGTCGGCGATCCCGAATTGCTCGGCCGGGTGGTCAGGGCCGAGGCCGCCGGCATCGACCATCCGGTACTTGCGGCAGTGGCGCAGAGCCAACCTGACGCCGCTGCCGCACTGCGTCGCCTGGCCGGTCTGCTGCGGACGGCCGCTGAGGTGGCAACGGCCCCGGACGCCGAGACCGCGCTCTGGCGGGTGTGGACCGCGCTGGGCGTGCAGCCCGGTCTGCTCGCCGCGGTCGACCGTGGTGGTCGGCCGGCCGCCAACGCCGACGCCGCGCTGGACGCGGTGATCGCGCTGTTCGATCAAGCCGCCGAACTCGCCGCGCGGTTGCCCGGAGCTGGGGTGCGGGCGTACCTCGATCAGGCGAGAGGACCGGCCGTCCCTGGTGAGTCGACCGCAGCGGCCGCGCGGCACGGCGACCGCGTCACCGTGCTGTCGGCCCACTCGGCCAAGGGGTTGGAGTGGGATCTGGTGGCGGTCTGCGGCGCGCAGGAGGGTCGCTGGCCGGACCTGCGCACCCGCTCCGGCCTGCTGCACACCGAAGATCTGCTCGATCTGGCCGCCGGACTCGACCCGCAGCTGTCCCGGGTGCCAACCGTACTGGCGGACGAGCGCCGGCTGTTCTATGTCGCGGTGACGCGAGCGCGGCGCTCGCTGTTGGTCACCGCCGTCTCCGACGACGACACTGCCCCCTCGCGCTTCCTTCACGAGCTGGCAGGCGAACCCGGCGATGAGTCGCCCGTCCCGGTGCAGCAGGGCTGGCCCGGCGGGCCGACCAGCCCGCATCGCGGGCTGCACCTGGCGGATGTGGTCGGGGAGCTGCGACGCCTGGTCACCGCGGCCGAAACGGTGCCGCCAGTCCGGCAGCACGCGGCCCGGCAACTCGCCAGACTGGCCAGGGCCGGCGTCGCCGGCGCGCACCCGGAGCAGTGGTACGGCGTCGGCGGCGTCAGCACCGACAGTCCAGCGGTCGACGACGACCGCGGGGTATCGGTCTCGCCGTCGTCGGTGGAGGCGCTGCAGCAGTGTCAGCTGCGTGGGGTGTTGGAGCGGCGCGGTGCGCGTGGACCCCTGGAAGACCCGCAGCTGCTCGGCATCGTGGTGCACGCGGCGGCCGGCGGTCTGAGCCAGGGACTACCCCGCACGGTGGTGGACGCTGAGATCACCGCATTTCTCGCCGGCCTGGTGCAGCTGCCCGACTGGCAGACCGCGCGACTGCGCCGGGCCATCGACAAGATGGTCGGCGCGGTGCAGAACTGGCTGCAGCTGCAAGCCGCCGCCGGCACCAGCACGGTCGGTTCCGAGTCGCCGGTCGATCTTCCGCTGACCGAGCGAGTGCGGATGAGCGGGCGGATCGACCACCTCGCCCGCAGCGCCGACGGGTCGGTGCTGATCACCGACTTCAAGACGAGCTCGCAAACACAGAGCAAGGCCGCGGCCGCGCAGAACCTGCAACTGGCCACCTATCAACTGGCGGTGTCCGGCGGCGGGGTGGCCGGACTGCCGGCCGGAACCGAACTCGGTGGCGCACAGCTGCTTTACCTCAGGGACGGGAGCCCGAAGAGCCGGGTGCAGCCGGCGTTGACCGGCGAGCTGGCCGAGTTGGCCCGCGCCGCCAGCCTGGACGCGGCGGCCGCGCTGTCCGGGGCGCAACTGCTGGCCAAGGAGAATTCCGGCTGCGAGCGCTGTCCGGTGCGTTCCTGCTGTCCGCTGCAGTCCGAGGGTAGGCAGGTGACTCGATGACGGGCACGACGACCCGGCGACCCGCCGGCTCACCGCCCGCGGCAGCGAGCATGGATCCGGCAGCGCCGTTGACCGCCGCGGCGATCGCCGCCAGGTTGGGTCTGCCGTCGCCGACTGCTGAGCAGACTGCCGTGATCGAGGCACCGCTGGAACCGGCGCTGGTAGTCGCCGGCGCCGGCTCGGGCAAAACCGAGACCATGGCCGCCAGGGTGGTGTACCTGGTGGCCAACGGATTGGTTCAGCCGGAGCAGATTCTCGGGCTGACGTTCACCCGCAAGGCGGCGGCGCAGCTCGCCGAACGAATCCGGCGGCGGCTGACGGCGTTGGCTCGCAGCGGCTGGCCACCGGCCGACCGTGGCGCCGGGGCCGCAGCGCTTGCCGACCAGAACGCCGCACGGATCCCCGCCGGGCTCGGCGCCGAACCCGACGTCGCCACCTATCACGCCTTTGCCGGCCGACTGATCGCCGAGTACGGCCCGTTGATCGGCGTTGAGCCGAGCGCCCGGGTGCTCACCCCGTCCGCGGCCTGGCAGCTGGCTCGGCGAGTGGTCGGCACCTGGGACGGCGAACTCGCCACAGAGCTGTCCGCCGACAAGGTCACCGAGACCCTGCTGGAGCTGTCCGGGGCGCTCGCCGACCATCTGCGCGACGGCACCGACCTGTCCGCCTGCCTCGATACCTTGATCAACACGCTGGCCAGCGCGCCGCCGTCGGCGCGGCAGAGTAAACCGTTGCACAGCGACCTGGAACGTCGCATCGTCAGCCTGCAGAACCGCAGGTGGATTCTGCCGCTGGTCGCCGCCTACGCCAGGGCCAAACGCGAATCCAACAGCGTCGACTTTGCCGACCAGATGCAGCTCGCCGCCCGACTGGTGCGCGAGTACCCGGCGATCCGGCGGTCGATGCGCGAGCGCTACCGGGTCGCCCTGCTGGACGAGTACCAAGACACCGGCCACGCCCAGCGGGTGATTCTGCGGGCGCTGTTCGGTGTCGACCCCGATCTCGGCGGCGAGCCGGGGTTTCCGGTCACCGCGGTCGGCGATCCGGTGCAGTCCATCTACAGCTGGCGCGGCGCCTCGGCGTCCAACCTGCTGCGGTTCGGTGAAGACTTCCCGGGCACCCGCGAGGCGGCTCCGCGGTTCGGCCTGCTCACCAGCTTCCGCAACCCGCCGCAGGTGCTCGCGTTGGCCAACAGCGTGTCGGCCGCGGTGCGCACCGACGTGGGTGATCTACGGCCCCGGCCAGGGGCGCCGGACGGTGAGGTACTGCTGTCGCTGCAACCCACCCAGACCGCTGAGAACCAGTGGCTCGCCGACCAGATCGCCGATCGGTGGTTCGCCGGCGAGCAGCCGCCGACGCTAGCCGTGCTGATGCGGCGACGACGCGAGATGGCCGACCTGGCCGACGAGCTGACCGACAGGGGAATCCCGGTGGAAGTGGTCGGGCTCGGCGGGCTGCTGGCCGAGCCGGAGGTCGCCGATGTCGTCGCCGTGCTGACCCTGCTGGTCGACCCGAACTCGGCCACCGCCGCGCTCCGTCTGTTGACCGGCGCCCGCGCGCAACTCGGCGCCGCTGATCTCGCGGCCTTGGCCGAGCGGGCGAGGCAGCTGGGCCGCGCCGGGCAGCGCCGGCCGGCGGACCATCGCGCGGGGCCGGCACCCGCTGTACCGGCCGGCAGCACCGATCACGAGCTTCTCGACGATGGCCAGCAGTCTGCGCTCGCGGCGATGCGGGCGGCGCTCGCCGAGGCCGCGGCCGGGGCCCGCGAGATCGACGATGCGGTTTCGCTGGTGGACGCCATTGCCGACCCGGGGCCGCCGCAGGCCTACTCGCCCGCGGGGTATCGCCGGCTGCAGCGCCTCGCCGCCGACCTTCGAGCGCTGCGCACTCGCCTCGACCAGCCGCTGTCCGAGCTGCTGATCGATGTCGAACGCACCATCGGTCTCGACATGGAGGTGGCGGCTGCCGGGCCGGAGGGCCGCAGTCATCTGGACGCCTTTGCCGCGGTGGTGGCCGATTTCGAGGGCGTCGGTGGGGGAGTGCCCGAACTGCTCGACTTCCTGCGCACCGCCGAGGCAAGAGAAGACGGCCTGCCGCCGGGTGAGATCGAGGTCGCCGCGGGCCGGGTTCAGCTGTTGACGGTGCACGCCGCGAAGGGGCTGGAGTGGGACGTGGTGGCGGTTCCGCACCTGTCCGGCGGTGTTTTCCCGTCCGGCCGCACCACCAGCTGGCTCGGTGAGGCCGGCCAGTTGCCGCCAATGCTGCGTGGCGACGCCGCGGACGTCCCGCAGCTCGGGCTCCCCGTTGGCGACTTCCGCGAAGACGCCGGTGTCGACCAAGGCGATCTGGTGAAAAGCCTTGCCGCACACACCGAATCACTGAAGGAATGGCAGTTGCGTGAGGAGCGGCGGCTGGCCTACGTCGCGGTGACGAGGGCGCAGCGGGAACTGATTCTCTCCGGGCATCAGTGGGGGTCGACCGGGGTGAGGCCGCGAGGGCCGAGTCCGCTGCTCACCGAGCTGGCCGCGGCCGCTGACGGGGTGCCCGGCTGCCGGGTCGACGGCTGGGCCGACGCCCCTGCAGAGGGCGAGGCCAATCCGGCCCTGGCCGAGCCGCGATCGACGACGTGGCCACGTGATCCGTTGCGGCAGCGTCGTGAGCAGGTCGAGCGCGGCGCCCAGTTGGTGCGGCAGGCGCTGGCCGGCGAACTCGACCCCGCGGACCCACGCGACCCGCTCGGCCTGGCCGCCGACGTGGACGCACTGCTGGCCGAACGCAGCGCAGCCCGGCCCGCGTCGGTGGACGTTGAGCTGCCCGGCACGCTGACGGTGTCGTCGCTGGTCGAGTTGGCGGGCGATCCCGAGCAGTTGGCCCGTCGGCTGCGCCGCCCGGTGCCGATGCCACCGGCGCCGCAGGCCAGGCGCGGTACCGCGTTCCATCTGTGGCTGGAACATCGGTTCGCCGGCAACGCGCTGGTGGCGGTGGAGGAACTGCCGGGCGCTGACGATCGCGACGCCCCGGCCGACCAACAGTTGGAGCGACTGCAGCAGGCGTTCGAGGCGTCGACGTGGGCCGACCGGGTGCCGGTGCAGATCGAGGTCGGCTTCTCGATGGTGCTCACCGCGGCGCACCGCCCGCTGCCGGTCCGCGGACGCATCGACGCGGTTTTCGCCGACGCCGACGGCGGCTACACGGTGGTCGACTGGAAGACCGGGCGACCGCCGAGCCGGACGGCGCGTGCCGCGGTTGCTGTGCAGTTGGCCGCTTACCGGTTGGCCTGGGCCGAGCTCGCCGGTGTTCCGCTGCAGCGGGTCCGCGCGGCCTTCCACTACGTGGCGGACAACCTGACCCTGGCCCCGGTCGATCTGCTCGACGCCGACGGGCTGGCCAGACTGATCGACGCCGCTGTCTCCGACGCCGCCGTGTCCGACGGCGCTGGCCCCGGAGGCGCTGGCCCCGGAGGCCCTGTCTCCGACGGCGCTGTCTCCGGCGGCGCTGTCTCCGACAATGCTGGTTCCGCCAGCTCTGGTGCCGGTATCGCGGAGGCCGGCGGCGCAGGTTCCGGTACCGCCGAGGCCGGTGGTGCGGGCTCCGGTACGGCAGAGGCCGGCGGTGCGGGTTCCGGAACGACGAACGCTGGCATCGCGAGCGCCAGGGCGAAGCGTCCGGCCCGGCGTCGTGGGGGAGGGAGCGGCCCGTAGCGTAGAAATCCATGACCGATTCCGCGCATCCGCCCGTGGTGCTGCGTGGGCGGCGGCTGCCCACCGACCGGGCTGCGGTGATGGCGATCGTCAACCGCACGCCTGATTCCTTCTACGACGGCGGGCGCACGCCCGGCTTCGATGCGGCCATCGACGCGGTTCGCCGGGCCGTCGCCGACGGCGCCGACCTGGTCGACATCGGCGGCGTGAAGGCCGGCGCCGGAGCGCCGGTGAGCATCGCCGAGGAAACCACCAGGGTGGTGCCGCTGGTCGAGCGGTTGCGTTCCGAGCTGCCCGACGTGGTGATCAGCGTCGACACCTGGCGGGCCGAGGTCGCCGCGGCAGCGTGCGAAGCCGGCGCGCACCTGATCAACGACACCTGGGCGGGAGCCGATCCGCGGCTGCTCGAGGTGGCAGCGCGGTTCGGCACCGGCATGGTCTGCTCGCACACCGGCGGGATGCGGCCGCGGAGCAATCCGCATCGGGTCGGCTACCGCGACGTGGTGGCAACGGTGCTCACCGAGGTCACCGCCGCGGCCGAACGGGCGGTCGCCGCCGGGGTGCCGCGCGCCGGCGTGCTGGTCGACCCGACCCACGATTTCGGCAAGAACACCCACCACAGCCTGGAACTGCTGCACCGCGCCGACGAGCTGGTGGCTTCCGGCTGGCCGGTGCTGATGGCGTTGTCGCGCAAGGACTTCGTCGGGGAGACCCTCGCCGAGGCCGATCGGCCGCTGCCGCCGGACGACCGGCTGGCCGGCACGTTGGCGGCGACCGCGGTTGCGGCCCGAGCCGGCGTTGCCGTCGTGCGGGCTCACGATGTGCGCGCCACCCGGCAGGTTGTCGACATGGTGGCGTCCATCGGCGGTACCCGACCACCGGCGCGGCCGCTGCGCGGGGTGATCTGACCGCGCGCCCGCCACGTAGCGACGTGCCCGCGGCAGAGCGGCGGCCGGACTAACGACGTGCCCGCGGCAGAGCGGCGGCCGGACCGGTCGGCCCGGCATGGCACCATCGAACCGTGATCGTGGTCCTTGAATACCTGGTGATCGCCGCCGTCATCGGACTGGTGGTGTTCTTCCTGGCCGTCTGGGTGTTCGGGCGGGGCGAGCAGATGGCGCCGTTGCCGGCGCGCACCTCGCCGTCCGAGCTGCCGGACGGAGCGCTCGCCGGCAACGACCTGCGCGCGGTGCGCTTCGCCGTCGGCGTGCGCGGCTACCGGATGGGTGATGTCGATTGGACCCTGGATCGCACGGCCGAGGAGTTGGACCGGCTCCGCGCCGAGATCCGCCGCCTTGGCGGCGACCCCAATCTCCTCGCGACCGACGACTCCACCGCGGACCCTGGCGCTACCGACACCCGCGATCCGCTGGACGACCGGTCGCTGGTGGCCAGTGCCGTCGGCGCACCGGCCGGGTCGCGCCCGGACGGCCAGCACGGCTACCCGGTGCACGCCGAAGCGGCGGGCCAGCATGCTCAGGCGGGTCAGCATGCTCAGGCTGGTCAGTACGGCCAGGCTGGCCAGCTGCCCGACGCCGAGCAGCCGCCTGCCGCCGGCCAGCAGTTCGACGCCGAGCAGCTGCCTGAGGCTGAGCGGACCGCCCAACTCGGTGGCCTCGGCGACCTCGACAACCTCGGCCCCGATGACCCGGCGCGCCGGGACGCCCAGCATCCGGACACCCCGCCGGGTCTTCAGGACGTGCCGCGCCCGGGGTTTCAGGACGCGCCGCCCCAGTCTCAGGACGCGCCGCGCCCGGGGTTTCAGGACGCGCCGCTCCAGTCTCAGGACGCCCCGCCGCCCTATCGGGACGCGCCGTCCCCGGCGTATCCCGAGACCGCGCTCCCGGCGGATCAGGCCCCTTCGCCGGGGCACGCCGACCAGCCGCCGAATCGCGAGCAACAACCCTGGCAGCGGAGTGAGGGCTATCAGGATGGCTGGGCGGCACCCGAATCGGCGCCCTCCGACGACGCGTCGCGAGTCCAGCGTCCGGGCCACGACGACCAGCGGTGAGCGCCGAACAGCCGGACGGTCGCCGGCGGTGTGACTGGGCCACCTCGACCGCCGATTACGTCGCCTATCACGACGACGAGTGGGGCACCGAGCTGCACGGCGACAACGCCTTGTTCGAGCGGCTGTGCCTCGAGGCCTTCCAGTCCGGGCTGAGCTGGATCACCATTCTGCGGAAGCGTCCGGCGTTCCGGGACGCGTTCGCCGGATTCGACATCGACGCCGTGGCCGGTTTCGGCGACGCCGACGTGCAGCGGCTGCTGGCCGACACCGGGATCGTCCGGAACGGCGCGAAGATTCGGGCTGCCATCACCAATGCCCGTGCCGCGCAACAGCTTTCAGAGGGGCTGGATGCACTGCTCTGGTCGTTCCGTCCGGAACATCACACCGCGCCGCGCAGCATCGACCAGGTTCCGGCCACCAGCAAGGAGTCGACCGCGTTGGCCAAGGAGCTGAAGAAGCGTGGGTTCGCCTTCGTCGGGCCGACCACCAGCTATGCGCTGATGCAGGCCACCGGCATGATCGACGACCACGTCGCTTACTGCTGGCGTGCGGCCGACCGCTGACGATCAGAGGTTCGGCCGCGACGAGAAGCCGGCGCCCGGCCGACAGCGCCCGTTCGCTCGTCCCTGGACGCGCGATCAATCCCGGTCACCGGTCGCTCGCTACAGCGTCGATCAGGACGCCGGCCGCCCCGCGTCGATCAGGACGCCGGGACCCCGCGTCGATCAGGTCGCTTCGCTGAGGTCGCCCGCCGCCGGAATCGTCGATCGGGTTGGTTGCCGGTATCGGCAGAACAGCCGAGTCGCCGGTCGGGAACTCAGGGTGCCGCCCACCGGCGGCGCCGATCAGGCCGGCGGTTCGTCGTTGCTGGCGTCGCGGGTGATTTCCAGCGCAGCGGGATCAACGTCGCTGTGCTCCGAAGCGTCGACACCGCTGCCGACGCTGGGCGCGGAACCCTGGTCGGCCTGCGGCTTGCCGGTGGCCTCGGCGGACCCGGCGCCGCCGCTCTGCACCTGCTCGTCCGGTTGGTCGGCACCGGCCGGCGGAGTGTTCTGCTCGCTCACCTAATCCTCGTTCTGGTCTGAGTTGCGCTCGGCGGGACGATCGGAGCCTGACTCGTCCGCGGCGGCCTCGTGCTCGCCAACCGGCTCGGCAGCACCCGTCCGCTCGGCAGCATCCGTCTGCTCGGTAGCGGACCGCTCTGCATCCGACTGCTCGGCATCGGACTGCTCTGTGTCCGCACCGGCGGCGTCGCTCTGCTGGTCCGCGTCCTGATCGCGGCGCGCACCCATGTTGATCACCGCGGTCCCGGAGAGCAGGTCGATGCCGAGCTTGCCGGGATCGGCGTTGCCGGCCTCTTCGCGGTGCGACTGCTTGCGCCGCCGCTCCTCGATCTCGTGCCGCATGCCGGGGTTGAACAGCGCCCCGATCTCTCCCAATGGACCCACGTGACGAAGGCTACGCGAGTTGCCGCGCCACAGGCAGGGCGACCGTCAACACCGCGCCCCGATTCAGCGTCAGGTGAACACGGTTCGACGGCTCAGCCGGCCCCGGGTCAGCGGCCCTGGAACTCGGGACGGCGCTTCTCGGCAAACGCCGCCAGGGCCGCGGCATGGTCCCGCGAGCCGAAGCACGCCAGCTGCGCCCGCGCCTCGGTGTCGAGCGCCGCCGCGAAATCGGACTCGGCCGAGACGTCCAGCGAGCGTTTCATCCAGCCGTACGCCAAGGTGGGCCCGGCGGCGAACCGGCCGGCCAACTCACCAGCGGCGGCGCGTAATTCGGCATCGGGAACCACCCGGTCGACGGCCCCCCAGGCCAGCGCGGTCGCCGCGTCAAGGGGCTCGTCCAGCAGTAACATCCGCCGCGCTCGGCCGGACCCGATCAGCCGGGGCAGGGTGACGGTCAGCCCGGAATCGGCCGACAGTGCGACGCCGGCAAACGAGGTGCGCAGGCTGGCGCTCTCGGCGGCGATCCGCAGGTCGCAGGCCAACGCCAGTCCGGCGCCGGCACCGGCCGCGACACCGTTGACGGCGGCGATCACCGGCTTCGGCGCCTGCCGGACGGCGCTGATCATCGGGTTGTAGAACTCGGTGACGGTGGCCGCGGCTCTGGCCGGGTCGTCCCGCATCAGCCGCAGGTGGTCTTTCAGATCCTGACCGGAGCTGAACGCCTTCCCGGCGCCGGTCACCACCACCGCGCGGACCGCCGGGTCCTCGGCCGCCGCCGAGATCGCTTGCAGCAGAAGCGGTTTGAGGGTCTCGTCGAAGGCGTTGTACGCGGCCGGACGGTTCAATGTCAGCCAGCGCACCGCACCGTCGTCGGTCACCAGCAAGGGGGCGTCAGGCCCAGCGGGCCCGGCGGCGGCAGCCGAGTCGACAGGAACGGCGGCTGCCGGGTTCCCGGCAGCCTGCCGAGCAGGTTCTCTCATATTGCCCAGCTTGGCACGGCGGTCCGCCGCCACGGTGGTCTGCCGGGACGTTGGCCCGCAGACACGTTGGCCCACCGGCACGGTGGTCTGCCGGTTCGGCCGTCCGCACAGCACGTTGGCCCGCCGACACGGTGGTCCACCGGCGCGTTGATCCGCCGGCACAGCGGTCCGCCGCACCGCCGCGCGTAGGTCCGGCCCGCCGCGACCGAGGGCCGCGTAATTTCTTTCCGCCGCGGTGGCATGGGAGAATGTGTTGCTCGCGCAATCGGGCGGGAGCGGCGCAGTCCTGCCTTGTGGCGTGCGCGCGACACCGAATGTCGCGCACCGATCTGCGCCACGGCTGGGCACAGTGAATGTGTGGAGGGAGTCAAGGATGGCGGCCATGAAGCCCCGCACCGGGGATGGTCCTCTTGAGGTGACGAAGGAGGGCCGCGGCATCGTCATGCGCGTCCCGCTGGAAGGCGGTGGGCGGCTGGTTGTCGAGATCACCGCCGACGAAGCCGCAGCGCTGGGTGACGCCCTCAAAGCAGTCGTCAAGTAGCACGGTTCGCCCGCGCCGCCCGTCCCACCCGTTGGGGCGGGCGGCGTTGTGCTGTCCGGCCAGAGGTGCGCCATCGGTCCGGCGGCGAAGCGGCAGCGCCGAAGCCCCTTGCAGCGGAGACGGCCTCAGCGCCGTGCCACCTGCCGACGGCACCGCGCCGCCGGCCAGCAGCGCAAACGGCGAGCGCAACCAGATCAATCAGAGCAAAATCAGAGCAAAATCAGAGCAAACTGCGGTACAGCGCGACGGTCTGCTCGGCCACGGCGGTCCAGGAGAAATCGCGCACCGCGCGTTCCCGCCCGGCGACACCCATCGCGGCGGCCCTGGCCGGATCGTCCACCAGCGCGGTGACGGCGGCGGCCAGTTCGCGCCGGAAGGTGGACTCTTCGGCGGCGTCGTAGTGCACCAACAGCCCGGTCACCCCGTCCTGCACCACCTCGGGAATGCCGCCGACATCGGACGCGACGACGGCGGTCTCGCAGGCCATCGCCTCCAGGTTCACGATGCCGAGCGGCTCGTACACGCTGGGGCAGCAGAACACCGTCGCCGCCGACAGCACCTGCTTGACCTGGTCGAGGGTGAGCATCCCGTCCAGCCAGAACACCCCGGGCCGCGACGCCCGCAGCTCCTCGACGGCGGCGGTGGTCTCGGCGGCGATCTCCGGGGTGTCCGGGGCGCCCGCGCACAGCAAGAGCTGGGTGCCGGCCGGAAAGTCGTGGGCGGCGGCGATCAGGTGCCCGACGCCCTTCTGCCTGGTGATCCGGCCGACGAACGCCACGATCGGTGCGTCCAGGTCGACGCCGAGATCGGTGAGCAGCGACCGGTCGTCCACCGGTGCGTAGATGTCGGTGTCGATGCCGTTGCGGATCACGTGCACCCGCTCCGGGTCGAGCTCGGGATACACCTCTAGCACGTCGGCGCGCATACCGTCGGACACCGCCACCACCGCGTCCGCGCCCAGGTAGGCGGTGCGCTCCGCCCAGGACGAAAGCCGGTACCCACCACCGAGTTGCTCGGCCTTCCACGGTCTCCGCGGTTCCAGCGAGTGCGCGGTCGCCACGTGCGGGATGTCGTAGAGCAGCTTGCTCCAGTGCCCGGCCATGTTGGCGTACCAGGTGTGCGAGTGCACCAGATCGGCGGGCGTCGGGACACCGACAGCGGCGGCCATCGCCAGGTCGACGTCGAGGGTGGCGAGCGCCGCGTTGGCGTCCGCCATGGCCGGCCCCGCCACGTGCCCCATGGCTCCCGGGCGGTCCGCCCCGAAGGCGTGCACGTCCACCTCGATGAGCTTGCGCAGTTCCCGCACCAGGTAGTCGACGTGCACCCCGGCACCGCCGTAGATGTCCGGCGGGAACTCCTTGGTCAGCAGTGCGGTCCGCATGAACAGTGATCTTTGCACCTGCCTGCGGATGCCGGAGGGGTGCGCCGCCCACTAGCCTTCGAGCATGGCCGCGAAGAAACCGAGAGTTCTTGGAATTGTCCTCGCCGGTGGGGAAGGCAAGCGGCTGTGGCCCCTGACCGCCGACCGGGCCAAGCCCGCTGTGCCGTTCGGCGGCAACTATCGGCTGATCGATTTCGTGCTGTCCAACCTGGTGAACGCCGACCATCTACGGATCTGCGTGCTGACCCAGTACAAGTCGCACTCGCTGGACCGGCACATCACCACCACCTGGCGGATGAGCCAAACTCTCGGCAACTACGTGACCCCGGTGCCGGCGCAGCAGCGCCTGGGGCCGCGTTGGTACACCGGCAGTGCCGACGCCATCTATCAGAGTTTGAACCTGGTGTTTGACGACGACCCCGACTACGTGGTGGTTTTCGGTGCCGACCACGTCTATCGGATGGATCCGTCGCAGATGGTGGCCGATCACATCGATTCGGGTGCCGACGCCACCGTCGCCGGGATCCGGGTTCCGCGTTTGGAGGCAACGGCTTTCGGCGTCATCGACACCGCCGAGGACGGCCGCAGGATCACCCAGTTCCTGGAGAAGCCCGCCGATCCGCCAGGGGTGCCGGACGATCCGTCGGTCGCCTACGCCTCGATGGGCAACTATGTCTTCACCACCGACGCGCTGGTGGAGATGCTGCGCCGCGACGCCGCCGACGAGAACTCCATGCACGACATGGGCGGCAACATCATTCCGAACTTTGTCGACAAGGGCACCGCCAGCGTCTACGACTTCGCCCGCAACGAGATTCCCGGTGCCACCGACCGTGATCGCGGCTACTGGCGTGATGTCGGCACCATCGACTCGTATCGCGACGCGCACCTCGACCTGGTGTCGGTGCATCCAATCTTCAACCTTTACAACCAGGACTGGCCGATCATCACCTACCAGTCGCCGCTGCCGCCGGCCAAGTTCGTCGAGGACGGCATCGCCAAGGAATCGATGATCGGCGCCGGCACCATCATCTCCGGTGGCGAGGTGAACCGGTCGGTGCTGTCGCCGGACGTCCGGGTGCAGGCCGGCAGTCAGGTGGACGGCTCGGTGATCATGGACGGGGTCCGGATCGGACGAAATGCGGTGGTGCGCAACGCGATTCTGGACAAGAACGTGATGCTGCCGGACGGCGCGACCGTAGGGGTGGACATCGAACGCGACCGGGACCGGTTCACCGTCACCCCGTCAGGGATCACCGTTGTCGGCAAGGGCGTGCGGGTCGAGGTGTGAGCGGGCCAGCCGCGCCGGCGGCTAGCGTTCCGGCTTCGGTAGCCGCGCAGGGCAGCCGTCGGTGAAGTAGCCGGCGTCGTACTCGAAGTGCCAGGGCTCGTTGTCGTAGCGCCGGCAAAAGCCGTACGCCCCATCGGTTTTCTGCAGCCAGCGGTAGGCGGCGGCCGGCTGGATGTCGATGGCGACGCCGGTCACGTGCGCCGACTTCTCCGGGCGCAGCACCAGCTGGTCTGCGGACTTCTTGCCGTAGTCGCGCACGTACTCGTCGTACTGCGCCTGCTGTTGCGCGGTACTGCGCTTGCCGTCGTTCAGGCAGACGATGACGCCGTCGGCGTTGGCGTGCTTCTCGACGTTCCGCCAGGCCTTGATCACGTCCGGACGCAGCCCGGTCGGTTCCTCGTCGACGTAGGTGTCGTTGGTGGCGCACACCCGCCCGCCCTCGGGACCGGGGTCCTCGCGCGGCACATCGGGTTCGTTGCTGGTCGGGTGATCTCCGGTACCGCCCGATCCGCCGGTCGAGCTGGACGCGGCGGTCGGCTGTTTGCTCGCTGAGCTCGGGCGGCTCGCCGTGCTCTTGGTGGCCGGGCTGGGCGTCGACGTCGCCGCGGTCGACCGGGGCCTGGCGCTGCGCGTAGCGGTGGTGGACGGGGCGGGGCTCGGTGCCGGCGCGTTCGAGTCGGTGTCGGTGGACGCCGGGGCGGTGGCGCCCGGGACGGCCGGCGGGTTGCTGCCGCCGACGGTCACCCTGGGCGGATCGGCGGGCGCGCCGGTCGGCGCCGGAACGGTTGTGGTGACGACGACCGGCTCGGCCGCGGTGTCCGATCCGCAGCCGGTCAGCACCGTCAGGCCGACGACGACCGACAGCAGGCAGCTGCCAGCGACGGCGCCGCGGCGCCGCGGTGTTGTGGTCATCAGCTCGGCTTCGCAGCAGTGGTATCGCCGGAACGCGGCGTGCCGGTCTTGACCGCGGCCAGCAACCCGTCGCCGAGCGGAATCAGCACGGGGACAAGGGTGTCGTCCTCCCGGACCGCCCTTCCGGTCTCGCGCACCGCGACGGTGTCGGCGTCCCGCTGCGTCGGGTCGGCGACCTTGTCGTGCCAGAGCGCGTTGTCGATCACCAGCATGCCGCCCACCCGCAGCAACCGGACCGCCTCGGTGAGGTATTGGGCGTACTCGCCCTTGGCCGCGTCGATCAGCACCAGGTCGTAGGCGCCGTCGGTGAGCCGGGGCAGCACCTCGAGGGCGCGGCCGTTGATCAGCCTGGCCCTGGCCGGCGCGATCCCGGCCTCGGTGAACGCCTGCTTGGCCGCGCGCTGGTTCTCGGCCTCGACGTCGATGGAGGTGAGCACGCCGTCCTTGGCCATCCCGGCGAACAGGGCCAGACCTGACACCCCGGCCCCTGTGCCGATCTCGACGGCGGTCTTGGCGCCGACGGCGGCGGCCAAAAAGGTCAGTGCGGTCGCCGCTCCGGCGCCCACCGGGGTGCAGCCCAGTTCCGCCGCGCGGGCGCGGGCGGCCGAGGCGGTCTCGGATTCGGGGATGAAGAATTCGGCGTACGAGCGGCTGTTGGACACGAACGCGACGGTATCGGAAATCGGCCGGGAACTTCTCACCCGACTCTCAGAGTTGTCCGAAAGAATGACGAGCGAGCCAAGGCCTGCGACCAGGGGCTGACCTGCCAGCAATGGCGGACCCCGCCGGCCCACCGGCAGAATGAGCATCCATCAGCAAGCAACAGCGAGCTCGTCAGGAGAGGACCTTCGTGGCCGAATCGATCAGCACAGACCAGGCGACCTGGACGCCGCCGGCCTGGGAGTCGATCGTCCGCGACCACGGCGACCGGGTGTACCGGTTGGCCTACCGGCTCGCCGGCAATCAGCACGACGCCGAAGACATCACCCAAGAGACCTTCATCCGGGTCTTCCGCTCGCTGCACAGCTTCAAGCCTGGTTCCTTCGAGGGCTGGCTGCACCGGATCGCCACCAACGTCTTCCTCGACCTGGTGCGCCGCCGTGCGCGGATCCGGATGGAGGCCCTGCCGGAAGATACCGATCGCATCGCCGGGCACTCGCTCTCGCCCGAGCAGTCGTACGCCGAGAACAATCTGGATCCCGATCTGCAGGCCGCGCTGGACGAGCTGCCGCCCGACTTCCGGGCCGCCGTGGTGCTGTGCGACGTCGAAGGCCTTTCCTACGAAGAGATCGGAGCCACCCTCGGCATCAAGATGGGCACCGTGCGGTCGCGCATCCACCGCGGTCGGCACGCCCTGCGTCTCGGGCTGGAGCGGCGCCGGGAGGCCGCGGCGCAGCCCGAACCCGCCGAGCCCGCGGTGCTCGAGCCCCGTCCCGCTGAGCGCACCGGAGGGAAGCTGACGTGACCTTCTTCGGTTTCACCGGTCTGTCCGACGCGTTCGTCGACCACCTCAACTTCGACGCGGTGGTGGCCTTCGCCGACGGTGAGATGAGCCTGTCCGCCTACCAACGGGCCGCCGCCCACCTGGCGCGCTGCGAACAGTGCGCCGCCGAGGTGGCTGAGCAGACCAGCGCGCGGGAGGCGCTGCGCAGCGCCTTCGTCCCACGGATGCCCGGCAGCCTCTTCGAGCAGCTGCGGTCGATTCCGGTTGCGCTGCCTGCGGTGTCGTCGCCGAACGGCCGCGACTCCACCAGCGACCCGACCGGCGGCTGGTCCGAGCGGCGGCCGCGTTTCGGATCTCGCTGACGCGGCACAACCGCGGTCAGTACGCTGCCAGCAATGAGCACCACGCCACCCGAGGGAAGCCGCCAGGGCACCCCGGGATTCCCGTCCGAGGCCGCGGTGTTCGGGCGACCGGAACGCGTCGGGGGATCGTTCGGTCCCCGCCAACAGCCACCGGACCGGCGGATCAGCCAGCAGCCGGTGGTGTCGGACATGCTCGCCGAAGCGTTCGGCCGGCCGGCCCCGGCGGCGCCGGGCTTGGAACGCCCCGCTGCCGACACCGCCCCCAACGGCGGGGCCGAAGCAGATCCCGGACCGCAACCCGGCGATGAGTGGCGCGACCCGCAGGCCCCCGTGGTACTCGGCGAGCCGGCGCAGCAACCCGAAGGCGAGCCAGCGGTGCAGCGTGCGCCGGCGCCGCGATTCACCTTGCGGCAGGCGCTGTTTCGGCGCCGGCTGCGGCCGTCCGCGTTGATCGCGCTGGCCGTCTGCGCGCTGCTGATCGGCGCCGTCGGCGCGGTGATCGGCGGGCTGTTGGTCCGCGGCGATCAGTCGACCTCGGCGGCCGACGTCAACCTCGCGACGGTGAATCCCGACATCGAGCGCCCGGCCGGTTCGGTCGCCGACGTGGCCAAGCGGATCACCCCCGCGGTGGTGTCGCTCGAGGTGCGGGTGGGCAACACCGGCGACACCGGATCCGGTGTTGTCATCGACTCCAGCGGGCACATCCTCACCAACAACCATGTGGTGTCGATGGCGTCCGACGCCGCCGGCGCCAAGCTCACCGTGGTCTTCTCCGGTGGCGCCAGGGTGGCCGGCAGCATCGTCGGGCGCGACCCGGCCTCCGATCTCGCAGTGGTCAAGGTCAACCCGCCGGAGGGCATGACGGTCGCCCCGCTCGGCAACTCCGACAAGCTCGCCGTCGGCGACCCGGTGATCGCTGTCGGTTCGCCGCTGGGTCTGCAATCCACCGTCACCACCGGCATCGTGTCAGCGGTGCAGCGGCCGCTGCGGTTGTCCGGCGAGGGCACCGACACCAACGCCGTCATCGACGCGGTGCAGACCGACGCCGCGGTCAACCCCGGCAACTCCGGCGGCCCGCTGATCGACGCCGCGGGAGCCGTCATCGGCATCAACACCGCGATCCGCACGCTGGGCGAAGCCACCAACGCCGGGTCGATCGGCCTCGGCTTCGCGATCCCGATCAACGACGCAAGGGCGGTGGCCCAGGAGTTGATCAAGACCGGCAAGATGCAGCATCCAAGCCTCGGCGTCAACGCCAAGTCGGTGACCGACGGCACCACCGACGGCGCTCAGGTGCAGAACGTGCAGACCGGCGGCCCGGCCGAGCGGGCCGGCATCGCCGAGGGCGACGTGATCGTCAAGGTGGGCGGCCGGTCGGTCGGCAACGCCGACGAGCTGGTGGTCGCGGTGCAGGAGCACCCGGTCGGCGCCACCGTGCCGGTCGAGCTGACCCGCGCCGGGCGCACGATGACCGTCCAAGTCACCCTGTCCGCCGCGCAGTCGTAAGAGCCGCATGTCGTGAATCCGGGTCTGGTGGCCCGCTGAGGCCCGATGTGCACCCCGAGAAGTGCACTGGACCCGGATTGACGACATCATCGGGGTCAGCATCGGTGTCCGGCCGCGTAGGCTGAACGTGTGTTCGGCCTGTCGTGGACCCAGATCCTGCTGATCGTGGTCATCGGCGTGTTCCTGCTCGGCCCCGAGCGAATCCCGGTGGCGGTGCAGTGGGTGTTCTCCAGCCTGCGCAAGGTGCGGGAGATGGCCACCGGCGCCCAGCAGCAGCTGCACTCCGAATTCGGCGGCGAGATCGCCGAGTTGCGTCGGCAGGTGTCCGAACTGCAGTCGCTGCGCGACATGAAAGAACTGCAGGAGCTGCGCCAACTGCGCGACCTGCACCCCAAGAACCTGATCAGCCGCGGCATTTTCGGCGACGCTCCGGCCCCCAGCTCGGCCGGGGGTGCGCTCGGCATCAACCCGGGTGAGGCCAAGAGCCTGTTCGCCGCACCGGACACCCCGGGCCCGAGCCTGACCTCGATGGTCAAACCCGATCCGATCAAACCGGTCAGCGCCGGCGCGCCCGAACCGGTGCCAGCCGCTGCTGCGCCCGATCCGCTGCCAGGCGCAGTGCACCCGACCCCCGCCCAGCAGCATGGGGCCGGCCAGCAGCCGGTGCCCGATCCGCTGCCATCGTCCGGAGTGCCGGTTGCCGATCCGGCGCCGGCAGCCGGTGCGTCACAGCCGGGCGGCGACCCGTTGCCCAGCGTTGCCGCCGCCGCGGCTCCGGCCGGCGATCCGTTGCCGCTGCCCCGCGGCTGACTCCGCGGGGGAACGCCGAGCGAGCCGGCGCGCGCCGGCACAACGAGTCGGCCGGGCGCCGGGCACAACGAGTCGGCCGGGCGCCGGGCACAACGAGACGGCCGGGTGCCGGCACAACGAGCCGCCGGGTACCGGCAGCACAAGTCAGCGGCGCGGGGAAATGCCCAGCGACACCCCGGCGAGCGGCTTGGTGCGGGCGGCCAGATTGCCGGCCACCGTGTTCAACGCCTGCGCGGCGGGGGAGTCAGCGGCCTCAGGCCGCAGCACCAGCGGACGGCCGGTGTCGCCGGCAACGCGCAGCGCCGGGTCCAGCGGCACCTGGGCCAGCAGCGGCACCTCGTGCCCGGTCAGCTGGGTAAGTGAGTTCGCGACCTGCTCGCCGCCGCCGGAGCCGAACACGTCGAGCACGGTGCCGTCCGGCAGCGTCATCCCTGACATGTTCTCCACCACCCCGGCCACCTTCTGCCGGGTCTGCAGCGCGATCGCGCCGGCCCGCTCAGCCACCTCGGCGGCGGCCTGCTGCGGGGTGGTCACCACCAGGATCTCGGTGGACGGGATCAGCTGCCCGACCGAGATCGCGACGTCGCCGGTGCCGGGCGGCAGGTCGAGCAGCAGCACGTCAAGGTCGCCCCAGAACACGTCGGCGAGAAACTGCTGCAGCGCCCGGTGCAGCATCGGTCCGCGCCACACCACTGGGGTGTTGCCCTCGACGAACATGCCGACGCTGATCACCTTCACCTCGGCCGGGCTGCCCTCCCAGCGCGCCACCGGCGGCAGGATCATGTCGTCCACCCTGGTCGGATTGCCTGTCACGCCGAGCATCCGGGGGATGGAGAAGCCGTAGATGTCGGCGTCGAGCACGCCCACCGACAGGCCCTTGGCGGCCAGCGCGGCTGCCAGGTTCACCGTCACCGTCGACTTGCCGACGCCGCCCTTGCCGGACGCGATCGCGTACACCCTGGTCCGCGAGGACGGCTGTGCGAACGGGATCTCCCTGGTGGCGCCGCCGCGCAGGTTCTCCCGCAGCTGGGTGCGCTGCTCGTCGGTCATCACCCCGAGGGTGAGCCGCACCTCCGACACACCGGGGACGGCCCTGACCGCGGCCGTGACGTCGTTGGTGAGAGTTTCCCGCAGCGGGCAGCCGGCGATGGTGAGCAACACCGTCAGATCGACAACACCGCCGGGCAGCACCTCGACCCGGTCGACCATGCCGAGCTCGGTGATCGGGCGCCGGATCTCTGGGTCCTTGACGCCGGCCAGCGCGGTGCGAATATCGTCCGGGTTCAGGGTTTTCTCGGTGACGGCCACCATCCCAGGTTAACCGCGTGATCATTCACCGTTCGCCGTCGGCGAGCGGCCGGGCCTGCGATCTGCCACACGTCGCTGGCCACATGTCGAGCTGCCACCGTTCCATCCGCCACCCGTCCATCCGCCACCCGTCGATCCGCCGCCGCTCGATCCGTCCCGGCCGCCTCCCCATACGGCCGGTGGCGGGCACCCGATGGCCGGTGCACTCACCCTTCATCCATGTCTGGCACAAGTTGCCTGGTTGCGGGGTGTCTACCATCGTTGTCAGCGGGTACCAGTGTGACCCGCGGGTCGTTGATTCTGTGCTGTTGCTGTGTTGATCCGAGTGGAGGTTCGCGAGATGAGTTCGCCGATGGGTTTTCGTGGTGCCGCGGGTGCCGGCGTGCCCAACGTGCCGACCCTGCCGACCGGGTTCGCGGTGGCCGCCTATCCGACGTACCTGCAGGCGCAGCGCGCGGTGGAGCACTTGGCGCAGAACGACTTTGCCATTCAAGACGTCACCATCGTCGGGACCGACCTGCAGATGGTGGAGCGGGTCACCGGCAAGCTCACCTCCGGCAAGGTGATCGGCGCCGGGGCCGCCTCCGGTGCCTGGATGGGTCTGTTCTTCGGCCTGCTGATGAGCTTCTTCTCGCAGGTGGAGGGCGGCGTGCTGCTGCTGATTCTGGTGGCTGTGCTGGTTGGTGCGTTGTTCGGGGCCGGCATGGGCTGGCTCGGCTACTCGATGACGAAGGGGCGCCGGGACTTCACCTCGGCCAGCCAGGTGGTGGCCCGCCGGTACGACGTGCTGTGCGAACCGCGGACCGCCGAGGCGGCCCGGAACCTGTTGGCGCGCATGGAGTTGGGCGGCAACAACCCGCCGCCGCGGCCGGCCGCCAGCGCGTTCTGAGGCGCTACAGCCAGCCGCGCTTGCGCAGCGTGCGGTACAGCAGCACGCATACCGAGACGATCACCAGGATCACCATCGGGTAGCCGAAGGGCCAGCTGAGTTCGGGCATGTAGTCGAAGTTCATCCCGTAGATGCCGGCGATCGCGGTGGGCACCAGAGCGATCGCCGCCCACGCCGAGATCTTGCGCATGTCCTCGTTCTGCTGCACGGTGGCCTCGGCCAACGAAGCGTCCACCAACGACGACAGCAGCTGATCGAACGTCCACACCTGTTCAGCCACCTGGTTGAGGTGGTCCTCGACGTCGCGGAAGTACTCCCGCACCGGGGCCGGCACCAGCGGGTTCTCGGTCTGCGCCAGCCGCTGCAGCGGGATGCGCAGCGGCGCCACCGCGCGACGCATCTCCAGCACTTCCCGTTTGAGCAGGTAGATCTGCTCGATCGAGACGTCCTTGGACGGGTTGAAGACGTAGCTCTCGATCTCGTCGATGTCGTCCTCGATGTCCTCCACCACGGTCAGGTAGTGGTCGACCACCCGGTCGGTGATGGCGTGCAGCACGGTGGCCGGACCCAGCGCCAGCTGCTCCGGGTCGTCCTCGAGGTCCCGGCGCAGCCCGGACAGCTCCGAGTGCGGCCCGTGCCGCACGGTGAGGATGAAGTCGGAGCCCAGAAAAGTGAGGATCTCGCCGGTCTCGACAATCTCCATCGCAGTGGTCGGCGACTCGTGCTCGATGTAGTTGAGGGTTTTGATCACCATCAACGCATAGCGCTTGTAGTTCTCCAGTTTCGGTCGCTGGTGCGCGGTGACGGCATCCTCCACCGCCAGCTCGTGCAGCCCGAAGATCTCCGCGACACCCGCCATGTCGTCGGCGTCCGGCTCGAACATGCCGACCCAGACGAAGCCCTTGCCGGCCTTGCGGACGTGCGCCAGCGCGGTCGCCGGGTCGTTGGTTTCCGGTACCGCGACGCCGTCGACGTAAGCGACGCAATTCACCAGGTACGAATTCCGGGCGGGAGGAGCCACCGGCTCGCCGGCTCTTCGCCCGCCGCTGGGCAGCAGTGGGCGAATCGTCGGTCGAATCGAGGGAAGTCGTGGCACCTGCACAACTTAACCGCCGATAGGTTGGACGCACTATGTCAGCTGCACCTGCGCCGGACGGCTCGTCGCGGCCCGGCACCGCGCCCGGGTCGCTGATCGACCTGCACACCCACTCGTCGGCGTCCGACGGCACCGACAGCCCGGCCGAGCTGGTGGCCAAGGCCGCCGCCGCCGGTATCGGCACCCTGGCCGTCACCGATCACGACACCACGGTGAGCTGGGCGGCCGCCGCCGCGGCGCTGCCGGACGGCATGACGCTGATTCCCGGCACCGAGTTCTCCACCGTGGTCGCGGCACCGGAGCGGTTGGTCAGCGTGCATTTGCTCGGCTATCTTTTCGACCCGCTCGACCCGACGATCGTCGCCGAACATCAGCGGCTGGTGGCGGAGCGGCTGAACCGCGGGCTGGCCATGGTGGACCGGATGGTGGCCGACAAGGTGCCGATCAGTCGTCAGCAGGTGCTCGACATCGCCGCCGGCGCGCCGGTCGGCCGACCCCACCTCGGGATGGCTCTGGTGCAGGCCGGGCTGGTCGGGTCGGTGACCGAAGCTTTCACAAGCTATCTGGCGTTCCGTGGGCCGTACTACGTCGCCAAGGCCGACACCGACCTGCCGGCGGCGGTGGAGATGATCGCCGCGGCCGGCGGCGTCCCGGTGTTGGCTCACCCACGCGGGCGGGGCGAGGTCAGGGTGCTCTCCAGCGACTACATCGGCTCGCTGGTCGACCGCGGGCTGGCCGGCCTTGAGATCGACCATCCCGACCACGATGCCGCGGCCCGCGCCGAGCTGGCCGAGATCGCCGATCGGTTCGCGCTGATCGGCACCGGCAGCTCCGACTACCACGGCCACAACAAGACTCTCCGCTTGGCGCAGGAACACACCGCACCGGAAGCGTTGGCGCAGTTGGTTTCTCGCGGGTCGGGGTCGTTGCCGGTGGTCGGTGCGAGCGTGGGAAGCAGCTGATGCCAGGTACCGCGCCGCTGCCGCGCGTGCCCGAGCCCGAGCGGCCCCGCCCGGGCGACCATCCGGACGCCCCGACGCACCGCATCGCCCCGGCGCCGGCCGCGCGCGGATCAAGGACGGCAGCGGCGCCGCCGGCACCGTCGGGGCAGCAGGCTCGCGTGCCGCGGCCGCTGCGGATTCTCGAGGGAGTGTCCGGCCTGCTCGGCGCCGGGCTGCTGTTGCTCGGGGTGCTGCTGTTGGTGGCGCAGCTGCTGGCGCCGCGCCTGGTGGATGCCGCGGACGGCCCGCGCTGGTGGGTGGTCGGGCTGCATCTTGGGGTGGGCATCGCGGCCGAGGCGCTGCGCGGGCTGCGCCGTCGGTGCCCGGTCGGCATCCGATACCTGTTGGCCTGCTTGACGATCACCGCTGTAGCCGTGGTGCTGGTCGTCACCTGGTGGCGGTGACGCTATGCTGTGCCGCGTGCAGCGATTCGCCGTCCAGTCTTGGTGGCCGTCCGCGACGGACGGCTCCTGACCCTGCGCATTCACCCACCAGCAGCCGCCCGTCCGGGCGGCTTCGCTGTGCAGATCCGAAGGTGAGCACGTTCGCGGAAGTCCCGCCCGGCGGGCCTTATCGCGAAAGCCACCACCGTGATCACTTCCCGCACCAGCTCCGCGCCCGATCCAGCCGCCGACCGCTCCGAGGTCGCGGCTGACCGTTGCCTGCACTCGCTGTCGCCGCAGAGCCGCGAGCTCTCCGGCATCACGCCGTCCGGCGCGCTCACCCTCGGCAACTATCTCGGGGCGCTGCGGCGTTTCACCGAGCATCAGGACGACGCGTTCTATTTCGTCGCCAATCTCCATGCGCTGACCACCGATCACCACCCGGAGCAGCTGCGCCGCGCCACGCTCTCCACGGCAGCGCTGTTCATCGCCGCCGGGCTGGATCCGGAACGAGCGACCGTCTTTCTGCAGTCGGACGTGCCGGCCCACGTCGAGTTGAGCTACCTGCTCGAGTCGACGGCGCACCTCGGCGAGCTGAGCCGGATGATCCAGTTCAAACAGAAGGGCGGCCGCCCCGGCACCCGCGCGTCGTTGTTCACCTATCCGTGCCTGATGGCCGCCGACATCCTGCTGTACGACGCCACTGACGTCCCGGTCGGCGGCGACCAGTCCCAGCATCTTGAGCTGGCCCGCGACCTGGCGATCAGGTTCAACACGCTGTACGGCAGGACGTTCGTGGTGCCGCGGCTGGCGCCGGCCGCGTTCACCACCAGGGTGCGCGACCTGGCCGACCCGACAACGAAGATGAGCAAGTCCGCGCCGGCCGACGCGCCCGGCGTCATCCGGATGCTCGACGACCCTGACACGATTTCCCGCAAGGTGCGCCGCGCCGTCACCGACAGCGACGGCGAGCTGCGCTACGACCCTGACGTCAAACCCGGCATCGCCAACCTTGCCGAGATCCTCGCCGCCCTCACCGCCGGGACGCCCGAGCAGGTGCTCGATTCGGTCAGCGGATACGGTGCGCTGAAACAACTCTGCACCGATGTGGTGATCGCCGAGCTGGAGCCGGTGCGCCGCAGACACCAGGAATTGTTCGCCGACCCGGCAGAGCTGCTCGGCATGCTGGCCGTTGGCGCCGCCAGGGCCAGAACGGTCGCCGACGCTGTGGTCACCAGGGCAAGGGCGGCCATCGGTGTGGTCAGCGCTGTCGGCGCGTCCGGCGTTGCCGACCCGCCGGCCGGCTACCACGCGGTGCACACGGTGAAGCGGTTGCCCCCGAGCTAGCTCGAGACGGACCGCACCAGCGGCAGCACCGCCCGCAGCAGGCGGTCGGGCTGCTCGGTGTTGGGGGAGTGCCCGGCGCCGGGGATCAATACCAGCGAGGTGCCCAGCCGGTTCGCCATCTCGCTCTGCTGGGCCACACCCCAGGCGTCGTCGGCCTCGCCGGAGATCACCGCGATGAGCGTCTGCCGGTCCGCCAGCACCGCCGCGAGCTCGTCCACCCGGTCCGGCTCGGTCAACAACGACTGGCCCATGCCGAGCAGGCCGGCGGCGGTGGACGCCAGGAACCGGCGCTGCAGAAACTCCGCGAGTTCCGGCGGCGGAGCCAGCTGCCCCCGCAACCGCTCGGTGAGCGCGGTGCGCAGCGCATACGCTCCTGCCACGCCCTGCTGCTGCAGCACCGGGATGCCCAGCTGCAATGCCTGCACCCGAGGGCCGGCCGGCAATGCGCCGGGGCCGGAGTCCAGCAGCACCAGGCCGGCCACCCTGGCACCGGCAAGGACGGCAGCCCTGGCCACCAGTCCACCGTACGAATGACCCAGCAACACAACGGGTTCCGGCAACGCCGCGACCAGCTCGGCCACCACGTCGCCGAGCGCGGCCGGCGTGTAGTCGCGTGGATCGTCCGGCCCCGGCGATTCGTACTGACCCGGAAGGTCGATGGCGAGCGCGGCGACGCCGTTGTCGGCCAAGGCATCGAGCAGCGGGGCGAAGTCTTCCTTGGACCCGGTGTAGCCGGGTACCAGCAGCAGCGTCGGGGGCTGTGCTGCGGCGGCGTCGCGGCCGGCCGGCACCGAAGCTGCCGAAGCCGAAGCAGCGGCCGGAGCGAACAGCGCGGCCAGTCGCCGCGTCCCGACGGTCAGCGTGCGGTGTTCGGCATGGTGCGGGAAAAGCTGTGCACCGCCGGGTGTTTGCCTGGCGGCGGCATCAGGCAGCTCAGACTGCTCACCCTGCCCAGACAGCTCACCCTGCTCTGGCAGCTCGGACTGCTGAGGCCGCCTTGACAACTCAGATTGCTCGGCGCCCTTGTCGAGCGTCACGAGCCGAGCACCGCCACCGACGACCCGCGCAATTCCACCACGTTGTTCCCGACCACGCGCACGTCCACCCGCGCCGGGTTGCCGGCCCGGTTCACCGCGATGGTGCGCTCGACTGTGCCCTGCTCGCGCGGGACGACGGCGAGCCCGCCCCTGGTGGGCACCAGCAGGGTCGAGCCCGCTGTCACCCCACGGCTGTCCGGGGCGCTGGTGACGCCGGGCAGGCCGATCACGTCGGTGAGTGCCCACGACACCGTTGGGGTGGTCCGTGAGTAGGTCTCGGTGTTCGACTTCGGTGCCGAACTGCTCGCGCCGACACCGAGCCGGTCGGCCACCGCATCGGTCTGCGGGCTGCTGGTGGTGGTGGTGGGGTTGACCTGCACCGTCTGCTGCATCGACTCGGTGCCGGTGGCCACCAGCGAGCTGCCGATCAGCGAGTAGCTGGTGTCGCCGATGGTCAGTCGTGGAGTGGCCTTGCCGGGGGTGTCCGGACCGAACGACTCGGCCGGAATGTCCAGCCGGCTGCGGGCCACCTCGCTGCCGTCGGAGTCGTAGATGATCACCTGCGGCTCCGGCTGGCTCACCACAACGGCGACCCGTCCGGCTGCCGGCTTCGGTTCCGAATCCGATTCCACCGCAAGGATTCTGGCCTGTGCCGACTTGGTGTCGATCTCGGCGAGCGGCGAGTGCTTCATCACGTTGTAGTCGAGCTTGAGATCCTTGTTGTTGTCGCTGATGTTGCTGGGGTCGGTGTAGTTGATCACCAGCTGCGCGGTGTTGCCCTTGTCGGCGCAGTGCTCGATGGTGGCGACGATCTTGTCGCTGACCGCCGCGTCGGTGAAGGTGCACCCGGTGGTGGCGCCGCCTGGCTGATCGGGACTCGGCTGCTCGCCGAGCTGAACGGTGCGGAACAGGTCGTAGCGGTAGACCTCGGTACGGGACGGGCCCATCCACCCCATCCACTGGTCGCCGTAGAACACCGAGCCGCCGGTCTGGTTCGGCGACGTGCGCTGGTATCGACGCTCCCCGGTCTTCGGGTCGAGCAGGATCAGCTCCTGGCACATGCCGTTGGTCTGGTAGGCCGCGAAGATGCCGAGCCCGCGGTTGGCGTCGGCGCTAGGGGTGACGAACGGCTTGTCGTACGCGGGGATGCTGACGTCATTGGAGGCCACCGCGCACAACTGCTTGTTGCTGCGCTCGTACTTCCAGCGCTGCTGTCCGGTGGCGACGTCGCGGCCGACGACGCTGTGCTGGTCGGTGGTCACCACGGTGCCGTAGGCGGACGTCGCCGCGCCGGTCGCCGGGTCGGTCGGCTGGCTCCACAGTTGCCGCAGCGCGGTCGGGGCGGTGGTCATCGGGGCCACCGCGTCGAAGTCCGGTGCGGTGTCGCTGGCGGTGGCCCTGATGTCGCTGGTCAGATAGATGGTGCCGGCGACGAGCGCCGCCACCACCGCGATCGCCCCGGCCACGATCCAGTCCCGACGGCGCCTACGACGGTAGTCGGACCCGGGCCCGGTGCTGCGCGGCAGCACCGGGCCGTCCGGCGGAGCCGACTCGGGCGTCGGTTCGCTGGAGGCGCTGTCGGTCACGACGCGAGCTTACGGGCGGTGGCTGTCACTACCGGTCGGCACCGGCCGGAGCGGCCGCACCGTCGCCGGCAGCACCCTGGGAACCGGCGCCGCCAGTCCCTCCGGCCGTGGTCTCGCCGGATGCACCGCCGGAGGCCGGCCGACCCCCGCGGGTGCGGCGGCGGCTGCGCTGGCGGCGCCGGCCCGCGGTGTCCGAGCTGCCGCCGGCCGAGCCGCCAGATGCCGAGCCGCCGGATGCCGAGCCGCCGGATGCCGAGCTGCTGGTGCTGTCCCGCCGCTCGCCGGTGGGCTCGCTGCCGGTGGAATCCGAGCGTCGGGTGCGGCGGCGCCGGCCGCCGGAACCGGCCTGGTCTCCGTGGTCGGCGCGGCCGCGGCCACCGTGCTGTCCGTGGCTCTGGCCGCCACTGCTCTGGCCGCGGCGGCCGGCGTGACCGCCGGAGCGGCTGCGGGTCTTGCCGGTCTCGCCCAGATCTTCGACCTGCTCGGCCGCCAGCCCGGCGCGGGTGCGCTGGCTGCGCGGCAGCCGGCCGGTGGCCGACTCCGGGATGTCAAGGTCGGAGCGCAGATGTGTTGAGGTGGAATAGGTCTCGGCCGGTTCCGGCACCCCAAGTTCCAGCGCGTCGTTGATCAACTTCCAGCGCGGGATGTCGTCCCAGTCGACCAGCGTCACGGCGACGCCGGTGCGCCCGGCCCGGCCGGTGCGGCCGATCCGGTGCACGTAGGTCTTCTCGTCCTCGGGGCACTGATAGTTGATGACGTGGGTGACGCCTTCGACATCGATGCCGCGGGCGGCCACGTCGGTGGCGACCAGCACGTCGACCTTGCCGGAGCGGAACGCCCGCAGCGCCTGCTCACGGGCGCCCTGGCCGAGGTCGCCGTGCACGGCGGCGGCGGCGAATCCACGCTCGGCGAGTTCGTCGGCGACCTTTTGCGCGGTGCGCTTGGTGCGGGTGAACACCATGGTCAGCCCGCGGCCCTGGGCCTGCAGCACCCGCGACAGCAGCTCGACCTTGTCCAGCGCGTGCGCCCGGTAGATGAACTGCGTTGTGGTGCGGTGGGTCTGGCCCTCGCCCGGCGACTCGGCGCGAATGTGCAGCGGCTGGGTCATGAACGAGCGGGCCAGGGTGATGATCGGCCCCGGCATGGTGGCGGAGAACAGCATGGTCTGGCGCTGCTGCGGCACCATGCCGAGCACCTTCTCGATGTCCGGCAGGAAGCCGAGGTCAAGCATTTCGTCGGCCTCGTCCAGCACCAGGATCGAGATGTTGCCGAGTACCAGGCTTCCGGAGTTGGCCAGGTCGAGCAGCCGGCCCGGGGTGCCGACCACCACGTCGACGCCGGCCTGCAGCGCGGCGATCTGCGGCTCGTAGGCGCGGCCGCCGTACACCGCGGCCACCGTCAGGTCGACATGCTTGGCCGCGTCATGCAGATCCCTGGTGACCTGCACGCAGAGCTCGCGGGTCGGCACCATCACCAGCGCGCGTGGTGCCCGGCCGGCGGCCGGTTGCGGCGCGGCGCGGTGCTCGCTCGGATCGCCGTCCCTGGCACCGTCAGGGCCCACCGCGTCGGCGCGCTCGGCCAACAACCGGTGCAGCAGCGGCACCCCGAAGCCAAGGGTCTTGCCCATGCCGGTGCGGGCCTGCCCGATCAGGTCGGAGCCGACCAACGCCACCGGCAGCGTCAGCGCCTGGATGGCGAAGGTGTGCTCGATGCCGGCCTCGGCCAGCGCCTGCACGATCAGCGGGTTCACCTGCAGATCGGCGAAGCTGGGGGAGCTCTCGGCGACCGGGGCGTCGGCGGTCAGCGGATGCGACTGCGAGACGTCCTCGGGGGCGAGGCCCTCATTCTGCAGTTCGGCGGCGCTGGTGTCGCTCGTGGTGCCGGTGCCGTCCGTGGCGGTGGCACCGGGGGACTCGGTGGTGGCGGAAGTGGTGGTGGGGGAAGTGGTGGTGGGGGAATCGGTATCGCTGGAGTGGTCAGCCGGAGCTGCCACGGATGAATCGGTCACGGCGGGAAGCCTTCCTGAAAAGAACGCCTTTGCGGCGGCGCGCGAGGCTCCCGGAACAGTGGCTCGAACGTTCGGTGACGTCCGCGCCCGCGGTCATCGGTTGGTGCGGATCCCCCGGCAGGTGCTCGGGCTCGCACAGGCATCGCGCGCACAAGTCGAGCGGCGCCGATCGGCGCCGCCGGTGTGTCAGTCTACCGGTTCGGGCGATAACCTCGGCAGCAAGCCCGAACGGACGCACCGACGGCGGTTCCACATCGTCTGGATCTGCCGGCGTGGATCTGGCCAGTGTGGATCCGGACAGCGAGGATCCGGACAGTCGCGCGACACCACGGGCGCGACACCACGAGTTCGAGATGACGACAGATGACAGGGGTGCAGGTGGAGGGTCAGCTCAGCGATCCGGGCACGGACGCTGCCGGCACCGCCGCCGGCGCTAACGGCACCGCCGCCGGCGCTGACGACACGGCTGCCGGCGCTACCGGCACCGCAGCCGCCACCGACGGTGCGATGCGGCGCGAACCGAGGGGCGAGCCGTTGTCCGCGGGGGTCGTCGATCTGCTGGGAGTGCTGGCCTACGGCGAGCTCTCCGCTTTCGATCGGATGGCCGCCGACGCCCGCTACGCGCCGACGTTCGCCGGCCGGGTGGCGCTGGCGCAGATGGCGTCAGCCGAGATGGGTCACTTCCAGCTGCTGTCGGACTACCTGGCCACGCACGGCCGCTCGGTCGAAGAGGCGATGGCGCCGTTCGCCGGTCCGATCGAGGCCTTTCACGACTCGACGGCGCCGCACTCCTGGCTGGAGTCGTTGGTCAAGGCGCATGTCGGCGACGGGCTGGCCGCCGACTTTTATCGGGAGATCGCCGAGTGGCTGGACCCGCGGTCGCGTGAGCTGGTGTTCGGGGTGCTGGCGGACACCGGTCACTCGGCTTTCGCGGTGCGTGAGGTGCGCAGGGCCTGCCACGACGATCCGCGGCTGTCCGGTCCGCTGGCATTGTGGGGACGACGGCTGTTGGGTGAGGCGCTGACTCAGGCGCAGTACGTCGTTGCCGAGCGAGAGTCGTTGGCGGAGCTGATCATCGGCGGTTCCGGCGATCTGGCCGGCATCGGCGCGCTGTTCCGCCGGCTGCAGATGGGGCACGGCGAACGGATGAAGTCGCTCGGCCTGGCCTGAGCCCGAGCCGCTCAGACCGCTTGCGCCGCGACAGTACCGGCGCGCTCCAGCCACCGGACCGGATCGTCCATCGCGGCCTGTTGGCTGCCCGCCAGGTCGTCGAGTGCGATTCCGGCGACACCGTCGGGCGGCGGGGACTGCAGCACGCCGGCAATCACCAGGCGATGCCCCGGACCCGGCTGCTCCAGCAGATAACCGACCACCTTGCCGGTACCGCTGGAGTTGTCGAAGGCGCCCTCACCGGAGATCAGCACGTCCGCTCCGGGCAGCTCGTCGCGCACCCCGGTCAGCGCAGCGACCTCGGCGGCGCCCGGCACCAGACGGGCGTCCCACAGCGCGGCCAGTCCGTACCCGGCGCCACCGGCGGCACCGCTGCCGGGTGCGCTGGGATCGGCGCTGAAGCCGTTGTCCCGCAACACGGATGCCAGCCGGCTCAGCCCTTGGTCGAGCAGCTCGACCTGGGTCGGGTCGGCGCCCTTCTGCGGTCCGAAGACGGCCGCGGCACCGTGCGGACCGGTCAGTGGTGCGGTGACGTCGGTGAGCACCCGCACCCCGCCGTCCGGGGGTCGGACGAGCGCCGAAACGTCAACAGCGGCAAGGTGATCGAGTGCTCCACCGCCGGTTGGAAGTGGTTCTCCGGCTGCATCGCTGAACCCCGCGCCGAGCGCCGACAGCGCACCCGTGCCACCGTCGGTGGCAGCCGAACCGCCGACGGTGGCGACGATCCGGCGGGTGCCGGGATGGGCGGCCGCGGCCCGCAACTGCTCGCCGAACCCGACGGTCTGGGCATGGAGCGGATCCAGCGCCCGCAGCAACGGCAGCCCGGAGGCGCGTGCCAACTCGACAACGGCGGTGCCGTCGGGCAGCAGCAGCCAGGCGGAGTCGACGCGGCGACCGTCCGGACCCGTTGCGGGGCAAGCGATCCAGCTGGCTCCCGCGGACGCGCCGGCGATCGCGTCGGCGGTGCCCTCGCCGCCGTCCGCCATCGGGCGGAGTACCAGCTTGTCGTCCGGCCGCACCGACCGCCAGCCGTCGGCAATCGCGTCGGCGGCCTGTCGGGCGGTGGCCGTTCCCTTCAAGGAATCTGGTGCAATCAGCACGCTGAGCGGCTTGCCGGATTGCCGGGTCATGTTGTCGATCTTGCCGGGTGTCGCCGCTGTCGTCCTACCGTGGGGGTGTGAGCAAGGACTTCCGCAAGACGCGATCGGATGCGCCGAAGGGATTCTTCGAGTTCGAGGCGGCCGGGCTGAGCTGGCTGGCCGCGGCCGGCGGCGCCAAGACCGTGCCGGTGGTGGCGGTCGAACCCGAGGCGATTGTGCTGCAGCGCTTGATTTCAGGTCCGGTCACCGCCGCCGCGGCCGAGGAGTTCGGCGCGGCGCTCGCGGTGACCCACGACGCCGGAGCGGAGGCGTTCGGCTCGCCGCCGGACGGCTGGCAGGGCGCGGGCTGGATCGGCCGGCAGCGCCAGGCGATGGATCCGACACCGACGTGGGGTGCCTTCTACGCGCAGCAGCGGGTGCGCCCGTTTGTCGAGAAGGCCGTGCGGAACGGCAATCTCGACGCCGCCGGGGCCAGCGTGGTGGATGCGCTGTGCGACCGGATCGCCGCGGGGGAGTTCGATGACGACAGGTCACCGGCCCGGCTGCACGGCGATCTGTGGTCGGGCAACGTGCAGTACACCGACAACGGCGTGGTGCTGATCGATCCGGCCGCGCACGGCGGGCACCCGCTCACCGACATCGCCATGCTGCACCTGTTCGGTGCGCCGGGGCTGGACCGGATCACCGCCGCCTACCTGGAAGCCAACCCCATCCAGCAGTGGCGGGAGCTGCTCGGTCTGCATCAGCTGCACCCGCTCGCGGTGCACGCCGCCAGCCACGGGCCGAGCTACGGCGCCGAGCTGGTCCGAACCGCGCAGCGGTATCGCTGAGCCACCGGCTGGCTTCCCCCGGCGGCCGCCGGGCCGGGCGGACTGGTCAGTCTTTTCGGGGCGACAACGTGAGACGATGGCGCCGTGTCCGAGAATCCTGGCGTCGGGGCCAGTTCGAGCAACCCGGCCGCCACACCTGACCCTGCACCCAGCGCACCGCCCCCGGTGCGTATCGGCAACTCCGAACGTGACGCCGCCCTGCAGGCACTGGGTGTGCACATGCGGGCCGGCCGGCTGTCGCCGGACGAGTACTCCGAGCGCGCCAACCATGTGGCGACCGCTACCAACCAGCTGCAGCTGAACGCCCAGTTCGTCGATCTCCCCGGCGGCTACGGCAGCGCAGCGAGCACCGGCAACTCCGGCGTCGCCGGTCCGGTGGAGCTGGCCAAACCTGCCGCCCCGGCCACCGCGGCATCGGCGCAACCACAGCCGAAGGCGGGTTTTGACGCCAACCGGCTGGTGGCAATCGCCGGCGCGCTGGCGGTGCCGCTGCTGCTGATCTGCGGGTTCGTCTTCGACGGCTGGGCCTGGTCGTGGCTGTTCATCTTCCTGCCGGCCATCGTCGCCGCCGTCGTTCGCGCCGGCCGCGACTGACCCGCCCGCGCCGGCAACGACTGACCCGCCCGCGCTGGCCGCGATCATCGTCCCGGCTCGTCGCGAGGGCGGAACCCACCGATGCGGCCTAGCCTGCCTACATGTCGGGGTTGAGCCAGCGGCGGGGTGTGCTCGGGATCGCGGTGATCGCATTGGGTGCCCTGCTGGTGTTGGCGGTGAATGTGATCAGTGGGCGGGCGGTCGACGGGGTGGCGGCACCCGGACCGCCGCCGCCGTTGCCGGCGCCGAACTCCTGCCTGCAGCTGCGCGGGCAGCAGACCTGGCAACCGGCCAGCTGCACCGCCCCGCACCGGGCCACGGTGATCGTGTCATGGAGCTCGACCGCCCCGGCCGACCAGCGCACCCTCAAGAGCCGGCGCTGTGCCACCCAGACGCTGGCAAATCAGGATGGCGCCGCGTCCTGGCCGCCCGCAGGAGTCCGCACCAGGACCGACTCCGCATCGCCGTGGCTGGAACCCGGCGTGCCGTGGACCGCGATGACGGTGTCCGGCGGCGGTTCGGGCGGCTGGACGTCCTGTGTGATGGTGGCCTGGCCGTTCGGCCGGGCTGCCGACACCCCGCTGACCGACCTGGCCGAGTTCACAATTCCGGCCGGCGACATCGTCAGCGCGGCGCAGCTGCCGGTGAGCCTGCGCCGCTGCAACGCCGGCGAGGCGCCGCTGGTGGGCGGCCCGGCCGTCCCCAATGACGATCGGGTGCCGTGCACCCAACCTCATCAGTGGGAGCAGGTCGCCGCGATGGAGGATCCGGCCGGTGACCCGAGCCGCCTCCCGACACCGGCCGAGCAGCAGGTCATCATCCAGAACTACGGCGACGGATTGACGGGCCTGTCGCCGGTCGAGGTCACCGACCCCGGCGAGGGTGCGAACACCTTTGCCATGCCGGGAGCGATGCCCAGCGGCTGCTACCTGCGGACCAAGCGTGCCAAGTTCGTGGCAACTTCGCTGGCCGGCATCGGCGAGCGTCCGATCCCCTACGTCTCCGGCGGATGACGATGCGCCCGGCACCCGCCGCCGCCCCGGTGTTGTCACTGGAAAGGGCCTAGCCTGCCTTCATGTCGGGGTTCAGCCAGCGGCGGGGTGTGCTCGGGATCGCGATGATCGCATTGGGTGCCCTGCTGGTGTTGGCGGTGAACGTGATCAGTGGGCGGGCGGTCGACGGGGTGGCGGCACCGGGACCGCCGCCGCCGGTACCCGCGCCCGGCTCCTGCCTGAAGCTGACCAGCTCGCAGCGCTGGGTCCCGGCCGACTGCCGCACCCCGTACCAGGCGACCGTGCACCAGGCGTGGCGCACCAGCACCGCCCCGGCCGCGCAGGGTGCGGCACCGGGAAACTGCCCGGCGCCACGGCAATACCCGCCGTCGGCACCCACCATCGACGAGTCCGGCGTGCGTTGGCTGCCACCGGATGTTCCGTGGACTCCGCTCACGGTGGCGGCGGGCGGTGCCAGCGGCTGGACGGCGTGCGTCGCGGTGGCGTACGTGCTGGACCGCAGGAACGCCGCCGACCTGCGCGACCTGGCCATCTTCACTGTCCCACCGGACGAGCTGACCAGCACCGCCCAGCTGCCGGCCAGCCTGCGCCGCTGCTACGCCGGCTCCGCACCCGTGCTGCTCGACCCGGCCGCGGCGCCGCTGGGACAGGGCCAGGTGCCCTGCCACCGGCCGCACCAGTGGGAGCTGCTCGCGGCGGCAGAGCCGGCCAGCTTCAGCAACACCATCGCCGAGAAGATGAACGACGGCGCCGGTGGGCAGTCGGCCACCGGGCCCGCGGACCGGCAGGCCGCGTCGTCGGCCGGGTCGTGCCGGAAGCTGGCGGATGTGTTGCTGGGCAACGGCCGCCGGTTGGACGAGCCCGACGCTCCCGGCATTGTTGTCCAGTTGGCGGCCGACAGCGCGGCCGGCTCATCGGTGAGCTTCGAGGTGCCTGCGGGAGCACCGGCGGCAGGGATGTTCGCCTCGTCGACCCCTGCGGGACCGCCCGGCTGTTATCTGGTGGCGCCGCGAGACAAGTATCTGACCGCGTCCGTCGTCGGGCTGGGGAACCGGCCGTTCCCGTACCGGCGCTGAACTGCGCCGATGGTGCGGCTCAGCGGTGAAAACGGTGATGGAATGTGGCGCCGATCACGCCTAAGCTCACGGCATGACGCGGCTGGCCGAGCGGCGCAGCGTCGTCGGCGGGCTGCTGGTCTTCGCCGGCGCGCTGCTGGTGCTCGCGGTCAACGTGCTCAGCGGCCGCGCCGTCGACGGCGCCGCGACCGCCGGCCCACCGCCGCCCGCCCCGGAAGTCGGCGCCTGTGTGCTCAACTACCAGGTGGGCAGTTGGCGCGAGGTGCCGTGCTCCGCATCGCACAACGGCGAAGTGGTAAAGGCCATCAACGGCATCGACATTCCTTCCGGCACAACCATTTCCACTGCGCAGCGCCGCGAACTGTCGACCAGGCGGGCACAACTCGCGGCGGGCTGCGGCGCTCCCGCAACCGGCCTGCCCGCAACGCCGCTCGCGCCCTGGCCGACGTCGCCGGGGAATGCGCCGGGCGGCGGCCGGTGGATCCCACCGCCGGTTACCACCGGCTCGGTGATCGCCACCTCCGCCGGCGACGCCGGGTGGGCGGCGTGCGTGCAGGTTCCGCAACGCGCCTACCCCGGTAGTGGCCTGGTGACGTACAGCGGGAAACTGGAGGAGATCACCTCCGTCCGCGAACTGCCGGTTGACCTGCGGTTCTGTGCCCAGGTCGATACCACGTCGGCCTTCGCGCCCCCGCCGTCGGCCGCCGGCCCGGTCGACGTCCAGCCGACGCTCGTCAGCTTCGGCCAGGTCGACAACGTCATCAACGTGCCGTGCAGTGAGCCACACAACTGGGAGCTGCTGGCCGCCACCGCCGACTACCGGATGCCAGCACAGTCGTGCCGCGAGTTGGCGGTCGCCATGATCGGGTCGGCCGCGCCGCTGCGGGGCTGGGACGCGCTGTCGGTCGGATCGCTGCCGGACAATCGGATGTCGTACCTGCAGGTCAAAGATCCGGAAACGGGTTTGCTTGTCTATCGGGCGGCACCCAGCTGCGCCGTTGCGGCACCACCGGAACGGTTACTGACCGCCTCGGTGGTCGGCCTCGGTGGGCGCCCGGTACCCCTGCAACTCGATCGCTGACCGGGCCCGCGCGCGGACCGGCCGGATCGCCCGAGGTGAGACACTGGAGCCATCATGAGCAAACCGCTGCCCCTGGTCTTCACCGCGCCCCGCCGCGGCAAGCCGCCGACCCATCTGGCCGATCTCGACCTCGAGCAGCGCAAGCAGACCGTCCGGGATGCCGGGCAGCCGGCCTTCAGGGCCGACCAGCTCGCCCGGCACTACTACGGCGGCCTGACCAGGGACGCCGATCAGATGACCGACCTGCCCAGGGCGCAGCGGCAGGAGTTGGTCGACGCGCTGCTGCCGGAGCTGCTCACCGAGGTGCGCTCCATCGCCTGCGATGCCGGTGACACCCGAAAGACGCTCTGGCGCGCGCACGACGGGACCCTCATCGAATCGGTGCTGATGCGCTACCCGGACCGGATCACGCTGTGTGTTTCCAGCCAGGCCGGCTGCGGCATGGCCTGCCCGTTCTGCGCCACCGGCCAGGGCGGGCTGCAACGCAATCTGTCCACCGCGGAGATCGTTGAGCAGGTGCGGCTGGCCGCCGCTGCCGCCCGCGACGGCGCGCTGGGGGAGCCTGGGCGGTTGTCCAACATCGTCTTCATGGGGATGGGGGAGCCGCTGGCCAACTACAACAGGGTGCTGTCGGCAATCCGGCAGATCACCGCCCCCAGCCCAGCCGGCCTGGGGATATCGGCGCGGTCCATCACCGTCTCGACGGTGGGTCTGGTGCCCGCGATCGATCGGCTCACCGCGGAGAAACTGCAAGTGCGCCTTGCGATCTCGCTGCACACCCCGGACGACGAACTGCGCGACACCCTGGTGCCGATCAACGACCGCTGGAAGGTCGACGAGGTGCTGCAGGCCGCCCGCAGATACGCCGACGCCACCGGCCGGCGGGTGTCCATCGAATACGCATTGATCCGCGACATCAACGACCAGCCCTGGCGCGCCGACCTGCTCGGCCAGAAACTGAAGCAACACCTCGGTCAGCTGGTGCACGTCAACCTCATCCCGCTGAACCCGACCCCCGGGTCGCAGTGGGACGCCTCCCCGCGCGACGTGCAGGACGAGTTCGTCCGCCGGGTGCGCGCCCAGGGCGTCGCCTGCACGGTGCGTGACACCCGCGGCCAGGAGATCGCCGCCGCCTGCGGCCAGCTCGCCGCCGCCGGCGCGTGACGGCGTCGCCGCGCTGGGCAATCGCGCACAACGACGGGGGTCCTCCTCGGCCACACTCCGCGCTGGGAACGCCGGGGAGAATACCCGCAGCCGATCAGTTACCGTCGGTTCCGGAATAGCGGTCCGCGTCCGACAAGGAGTACGCATCGCCCTGCTTGGCGCGCGCAACCCGAACGGCGTCCTGGTATTGATTTCTCAGACTGGCGACCAGCGAAACGGGAGCAGTGTCAAGCAGAGTTATTGTGACAACATTATTCTCGGGATGAATTCCCGCCCCCGTGATATAGCCGGGTGGCCGGCCGATTCGATCACTCAGCTCAGCTTGAATTTGCTCCAGCCGTCCAAGGCTATATCTGGCCGCGCGGAACTCCAGACGAGGCGTGGCCGCCCGGGACGACGCTGCAATTTTGGCCCTGACTTCCTGTTCGACGGTTGATCGTTCAGTCGGTGAATTCGCGTCGATCGCTGGGTCCGTTGTGATGGCTACTATCAGCTTTTCACCGTCTTGCTGATCGATCCAAACACCGGCTAACTTCGATCGAAGTGCAAGGTCTTCTTGGAGATGTTGAGCGACAATGACGAGGGCGTTGCGATTTTCGGTTTCCATAATCTCCACCTGGTGACAGCTATTTCGAGTAGATTCCTTTTGGTCTCGGAGTTCGCGCCAACTTCGGAGTCTTCCCGTTGGCTATGGTCGCAGACAAGTTCCGGAAAAAACAACGAGCTGAGTTCGCATGGCGAGTCTTCCGGGGGCTTGGTGGGTAGTCACCTGCGGAAGCCACGTCTCTTCGGCAGCAACACTATCCGGTCGTCGAGACCTGACCTTGCTCATCTGGCGGATGCAGTCGACGGTAGGGATCGACGTTCATCTGGTTGTGGTGCGCTGGGTCCGCCTGCCTCTGGGGCACGGACCCGGAAAGCGGCTGACGGACCAGGAGGCGCTGAGGCCGGCCCTGGCCCAGGGGTCGGGACCTTCCTGGTTGGCCTGCTGCCGACAAAGGTTTGCGGTCGTGCCGCGCCGAGTGAGGCGGCCTGGCAGGATCGGGGGCGAGAGCGCTACTCGAACACGACCGCGTCCGACCCACCCGCCCCGATCTGAAGGAGCGAGAAGTGACCGTCAGCCTCGTCAAGGGACAGAACGCACCACTGCCGCCCGGGCCCATCCAGATCACCGTCGCCGTGCAGGCGCCGATCGATCTGTCCGCGCTGCTGGTGACCGAGTCAGGGAAGGTGCGCTCGGACGCCGACTTCGTGTTCTTCAACCAGCCGGACGGTCCCGGGGTGCGCTGCACCAAGGATGGCGCGGATTGGCGGCTGCAGATCGACCCGAGCCAGATTCCGCCGGACATCAGCACGGTGCGCGCGGTGGTCAACCTGGAGACCGACGGCCAGCGCTTCGGGCAGCTGGCACCCCCGGTGGTGCTGATCTCTGATTCCGGCGGAAACCCGTTGGCGCAGTACGAGGTCACCGGACTGGACACCGAAATGATCATGGTCGGTGTCGAGCTGTACAGGCGCGGGTCGGAGTGGAAGGCCAGGGCCGTCGGGCAGGGCTATGCCGGTGGCCTGGCCGACCTGATCCGCGATCACGGCGTCTCGGTGGACGACGCCCCGGCCGGCGGCCCGAGCGCCCCGGCCAGCCCCCCAACCAGCCCCTCAACCAGCCCCTCAACCAGCGCGGCTGCCGGCGCCGCCGGTGCCCCCGGCACCAGCGCGGCGTCCGGACCGGCATCGGCGGAGGCGTCCGAGCGCGACACCGGCGGCGCTTTCGGACATCTCACCCCGTCGGCGCCAGCGGCCCAGCGTGCACCCTCGGCGCCGGCTGCACCCTCAGCGCCCTCAGCACCCGCAGCACCGTCGGCCCCGGCGGCACCCTCAGGGCCGGCAGCACCGTCAGCACCGGCGGCGGCTGCTGCGCCGGCTGCTGGACCGTCCGGGTCCGAGCGCGACACCGGCGGCGCCTTCGGACACATGGCGCCGCCCCCGGGTGACGCGCCGCCGGCCGGCTCGTACCCGCCGCCCGGCCAGCCGGCGCAGTCCGCCGGGCCCGGGAGCAGCTACCCGCCGCCCGGAGCGGCACCTTCCGGCCCGCCGGCCGGGCCACCCGGAGGTGCTCCCGCCGACTTCCCGCCACCGCCCGGCGGTGCTCCCGCCGGGTACCCACCGCCACCCGGTGGTGCTCCGGCCGGCTATCCGCCGCCGCCGAGCGGTGCTCCCGCCGGGTACCCGCCACCAGGCGCAGGTGCGCCGCCAACCGGTGCCGGCGCACCGTCGGCCGGCGGTGCCGGCGGCTTCCCACCGCCCGGTGGTGCTCCGGCGGCTGCCTATCCGCCGCCGGCGGGCGCCCCGTCTGCTGGTTCACCGCCTGGGGCCGACCAGGGCCTTTCGGCCAGCCGGCCGGTGAATCTGCAGAAGGGCCAACGGGTTTCGCTGCGCAAAGACACCGGCGGAGACCTGACCCTGGTGCGGATGGGCCTGGGTTGGGACCCGGTGCAAAAGCGCGGTCTGTTCGGCAGCCGCGACGTCGACATCGACCTGGACGCCTCTGCGGTGCTGCTCGCCGACCAGCAGGTGGTCGACATCGCTTTCTACAACCAGCTGTCCAGCAAGGACGGCTCGGTGCAGCACCAGGGTGACAACCGCACCGGCGTAGGCGACGGCGACGACGAGACCGTGGTGGTCGACCTGAGCCGGGTCGCTGCGCACGTCAACAACATCGTCTTCATCGTCACCAGCTACGAAGGGCAGTCGTTCGAACAGGTGCAGAATGCGTTCTGCAGGCTGGTCGACCACCCCAACAACGCCGAGCTGGCCAGGTACACGCTCTCCGGCGGCGGTCAGTTCACCGGCATGGTGATGGCCAAGCTGACCAGGGCCGGCGACGGCTGGCAGATGCAGGCCATCGGCGAGGGCATCCAGGCCCGCACCCCGTCCGAGGCGTTCAGCCAGCTCGGAAGATTCCTGTAGCGGGCAACGGTGTTGGTGGCGTTGATGGTTCGGCGGGCGGCGCGGCGGCCGTGACGCCGCGCCGAGAGCTGCGACCGGGCGAGAACGCCGAGTTGGCCGACATCACGGTCGACGTGCAGGTGCGGCCGTCGGCGGCCGGCTGGATTCTCCCGCTCGCCGCTGACGACACTCCCGCCGGCCCGGTCGGCAGCTTCGACGGCTCGGTGCAACTGCGCCTTGCCGAGCTGTCCGCCGGTGTCGCCCGACTGCTCGTTGTGGTGAAACCGGCTGCACCGCAAGCTGTCTCGCCGGCGGCCGCCGCTCTCGACGTGCTGGTGGGTTCGGCAACGGATGACGCCACCGCGTTGGTGTTCCGACCACCCAGCCCACTGCCGGTCACCGAACTGCTCGAGCTTTACCGCCGCGGCACCGGGTGGAAGGTGCGCGCCCTTGGCCAGGGATACGCCGGTGGCGCGGCCGAGTTCGCGGGTCGCTACCGCATCACCCTGCCGGACGCCGCACCATCGGGTGCGGCGGCGCCATCGGGTGCGGCAGCCGCAGCATCGCCGGCGCGGCCCGCGCACCAGGGCGCACCGCCGGGCCCGTCGCACCCGGCCCAGCCACCGGCTGCACCGTCGGTGGGGGTGTCAGCAGCAACGGCCGCGGCGGAACCGCCGGCCCAGCTGCTGACCCTGCTGCGCGCCTGCACCGGAATCTGGCGGGATGCCGCGCACAGCACCTCCGCCTACACCGATGCAGTGGCCTACGCCGAACACCGCCGGGACACCGAGATCGAGCAGCTGCTCGCCGATCCCGCCGCCCGCGGAGCGGACCACCCGGGCCGCCGGGCCGCGGAAGAACGTTGTCAGCAACTCGTGGACGTCGCCAGCAGCCGCCGACTCAGCGACCTCGACCAGTTGATCGGCGAGCTCGCAGACCTGGAGACCGAGCTGCCACCCGCCGCCGCCCGCTGGGACGCCGCGGTGTGGCAACGCCCGCTGCCGCCGGACGGCGGGATGGTGATCCGTATCGGGGAGTTCACCAGGCCGGACTCGCAGGCACTGCGGATACCGGTGCTGCATCCGCTACTGGTACCCGGCGGCCTGCTGCTCGATCGGCAGTCCAGCGAGCCGGCCGATCCTGCGGTTGTCGCTGCGCTGCAACGCATCTGCGCAGCGGTACCGGACGACCGTGAGGTGCGGGTGATCGGCGCGGATCCGACACTGCTTGCGGCGCTGCAGCTGTCGCCGGCGGCCGGCGTCGACCATCGCGAGAACGAACTTGCCGGGCTGGCGATGGCACTGGATCTGTGGTCGATGGCCCGCTCCGGCGGTGTCGAGGCAGAGCTGGAGCGGTTGCCCGCCGTTGCGGTGGTGCCGTGGCCGGCGCCGGGGGATCCGGCCGGCGAGCCAACTCAGGCCGAGACCGAGGCGCTGAGCATCATCGCCGAACGTGGGCCCGAAGCCGGGCTCGGACTGGTGCTCGTCGCCAGTCTGACCGAACCTGGTGGGTGGCGTCAGCACCTCGACCCCTCGCCGGTGCCGCTGGTACCCGCTCGGGTGCGCGACTCCTGGACCGGCCAGAGCTGGGAGTTCGTCCCCGACGCCGGCGGCCCGACGCCGCAACTCGGCGAGCGGTTGCGCGCTCGGCTGTCACGCCACCAGAAGTAGCCGGACGAGCGCTGTGCCTGGGTGCCGTCAGGGCCGGCTGTGTTGGATTGCCGTCACGGACGGCTGTGCCGGATTGCCGTCAGGGCCGGCGGTATTGAATTGCCGTCAGGGCCGGCGGCGGCGTTCCTTGCGGGCGGCGACCTCACGGCTGGCGATCCAGATCAACATGCCGACGCCGATCACGGCCAGCCACCAGTCTTCGACGCGGCTCACGTGGTTGCCGAACAGCATCAGGAAGATCACCGCGGTGAACACCAACAGCAGCAGCCGAGAACCCTTGCTGGCAAACAGCTTCCACTCGCCGTGCCAGCCCCACGCCTCGCTCGGGGCGTCCGGGTTGTAGCGCAGCACGTGGCCGCTGCCGTGCTCGGCCTCAGCGGGCAGATGAGCAGCGTCGTCGACGCGTTCCTGGTTGTACCGGGACGGGGTGGCCAACCGCTCGTCGGAGCTCTGCACCACCGCGGCGACCGAGCCGGCCTCCGCAGGGTCCGACTGCGTCGAATACGGGCCGGACGTTACTTTCGCCACCAGAATGCTCCTGCCTGCCGAGATCCACTGTTCCCATCTTCGCACGGGTGGCCCGGCGAACGGCGTCGGCACCGCGGGGAAGCGGCCCGGCAGCGGGCAAGCCACCCGGTACAGCCGCCCTGGCACACCCCCATCGCGGCACATCCGAGATCACCGCCGCAGCCGGTCTCACCAGCCCCGACGCTGGGGGACAATGGTGCGGTGCGACGCGTGATTGTGCTCGGATCCACCGGATCGATCGGGCAGCAGGCTCTTGAGGTGATCGCCCGGCACCCAGAGCAGTTCGAGCTCGCCGGGCTGGTGGCCGGCGGCAGCCGGCCCGAGGTGTTCACCGCCCAGCAGCGGCAGTTCCCCGCGGCGACGGCGGCCACCGGCGTCGACGGCGCGCTGGCCGTCATCGGCGACGTGGACGCCGACATCGTGCTCAACGGCATCACCGGCTCGGTAGGTCTGCGGCCCACCCTGGCTGCGCTGGCCGCCGGCCGGACGCTGGCGCTGGCCAACAAGGAATCGCTGATTGCCGGCGGCCCGCTGGTGCTGGCCGCCGCCGCCCCTGGGCAGCTGGTGCCGGTCGACTCCGAGCACAGCGCGCTGGCGCAGGCGTTACGCGGCGGACGCGCCGACGAGGTTGCCACGCTGGTGCTGACCGCGTCCGGCGGGCCGTTCCGCGGCCGCACGGTCCAGCAGCTGCGCGAGGTCACCGTCGAGCAGGCGATGGCGCACCCCACCTGGGACATGGGCCCGGTGATCACCATCAACTCGGCGACGCTGGTCAACAAGGGGCTTGAACTGATCGAGGCGCACCTGCTGTTCGGCGTGCCGTACCGGCAGATCGACGTGGTGGTGCACCCGCAGTCGATCGTGCACTCGATGGTCACCTTCCGCGACGGGTCGACGTTGGCGCAGGCCAGCCCACCGGACATGCGGCTGCCGATCGCGCTCAGCCTGAGCTGGCCGGATCGCCTCGGCGACGTCGCCGCCGCCTGCGATTTCTCCACAGCGTCCAGCTGGACCTTCGAGCCGCTGGACGACGAGGCCTTCCCCGCGGTGCGGCTGGCCCGGCAGGCCGGCGAGGCCGGCGGGCTGCTGCCGGCGGTCTACAACGCCGCCAACGAGACGGCCGTGGACGCCTTTCGCCGTGGCCAATTGTCGTATCTGGGCATCACCGGCCTGTTGGCTGGCATCCTGGACGAGGCCGACGAGTACCGGCACGATCCGCGTGATGTGCAGGACGTGCTCGCCGCCGAAGACTGGGCCCGTAGCGCCGCTGCCGAGCGGATCGCGCGGGCCGATCGGCTGACCGGGCAAGGAGCGCAGCACTGATGTGGATGGCGATCGGCATTGTGCTGTTTGCGCTGGGGCTGCTGTTCTCCATCGCCTGGCACGAGCTCGGGCACCTCACCTTCGCCAAGTTGTTCAAGGTCCGCACTACGCAGTACATGGTGGGTTTCGGCAAGACGCTGTGGTCCAAGAAGGTCGGTGAAACCGAGTACGGCCTGAAGGCCATCCCGCTGGGCGGCTACATCCGCATGGTCGGCATGGTGCCGCCGGACCGGCACGGCCGGCAGCGCATCACCAGCACCGCGCTGGGTCCCGCCGGCTTCTTCCGGCAGATGATCGAGGACTCCCGCTCGGCCGACCGCGCCCAGGTGCAGGAGACCGACGACGGCCGACAGTTCTACCAGCTGCACCCGTTCAAACGCATCGTCATCATGTTCGCCGGGCCCTTCATGAACCTGGTGCTGGCGGTGGGGCTGTTCGCGATCGTGATGACGACCATCGGCACGCCGCAGTCCACCACGACCGTCCAGCAGGTCAGCGCCTGCGTTGTGCCGGCGTCGGCGCCGGCGGCCGAGCAGAACCGCACCGACTGCGGCCGCGACACCTGGACGCCGGCGCGGTTGGCCGGGCTGCAGGCCGGCGACCGGATCACCACCTTCGCCGGGCAGCAGATCACCAGCTGGGACCAGCTCACCGAGCTGATCAGGGCGGCGGCCGGCACCACGGTGCCGATCACCGTCGACCGCGCCGGACGCAGCGTCACCACGCAGGTGCCGATCGTGCGGACCGAACGCCCGGTGCTGGACGACCGTGGGCGCCTGGCCGGCACCGTCGAGACCGGTTTCCTCGGGGTGCAGTCGCAGCAGCAGTACCAGACCGCGTCGATCGGCTCGGCCTTCACCCGCACCGGCGAGTTCATCGCGACCGCCGCGCGGGCGGTGGTCGCCATCCCGGCCCGCATCCCGGCGTTGTGGGAGGCCGCGTTCACCGGGGAGGAACGCGATCCGGACTCACCGGTCGGCGTTGTCGGCGCCGGCCGGCTGGCCGGCGACATCCTGGAGGCGGACACCCAGGCCAAGGACAAGCTCTCGCTGTTCCTGACGCTGCTGGCCGGCTTCAACATGAGCCTGTTCCTGCTGAACCTGCTGCCGCTGCTGCCGCTGGACGGCGGGCACATCCTCGGGGCCGTCATCGAGTGGATTCGGCGCGGCTGGGCCAAGCTCCGGCGCGCCGCCACGCCGCCCCCGTTCGACGTCGCCAAGCTGATGCCGGTGGCCTACGTGGTGGCATTGTTGTTCATAGCGTTGTCGGCGCTCACCCTGGTCGCCGACATCGTCAACCCAGTCAAGATCTTCTAGTGCGGGAGCGTTCGATGACCAGCGCCAACACCTCGGTGGACCTGGGCTCTGTGGGGCTTGGCATGCCAAGCATGCCGGCCGACCGGGAGGTGCCGGTGCTGGCGCCGCGGCGGCCCACCCGGCAGTTGGACGTCGGCGGCGTCGGCGTTGGCTCGGAGCACCCGGTCTCGGTGCAGTCAATGACCACCACCCAGACCGCGGACGTCAACGCCACCCTGCAACAGATTGCCGAGCTCACCGCGGCCGGCTGCCAGATCGTGCGGGTGGCGGTGCCCACCAACGACGACGCCGCCGCCCTGGCCCAGATCGTTCAGCACTCGCAGCTGCCGGTGATCGCCGACATTCATTTCCAGCCCAAGTATGTGTTCGCCGCCATCGACGCCGGTTGCGCCGCGGTTCGGGTGAACCCGGGGAACATCAAGGCTTTCGACGATCGGGTCGCCGAGATCGCGCAGGCCGCGAAAGAGCACCACACCCCGATCCGGATCGGGGTGAACGCCGGGAGCCTGGACAAGCGGCTGCTGGCCAAGTACGGCAGGGCCACCCCTGAGGCGCTGGTCGAGTCGGCACTGTGGGAGTGCTCGCTGTTCGAGGAGCACGATTTCCGCGACATCAAGATCTCGGTCAAGCACAACGACCCCGTGGTGATGGTGCGGGCGTACGAGCTGCTCGCCGAAAAGTGTGACTATCCCTTGCATCTCGGCGTCACCGAGGCCGGGCCGGCGTTCCAGGGCACCATCAAATCGTCGGTTGCCTTCGGCGCGTTGCTGAGCCGCGGCATCGGCGACACCATCAGGGTCTCGCTGTCCGCACCGCCGGTGGAAGAGGTCAAGGTCGGGCTGCAGATCCTGGAATCGCTGAACCTGCGGGAGCGGGGCCTCGAGATTGTCTCGTGCCCGTCGTGCGGGCGGGCGCAGGTCGATGTCTACACCCTGGCGAACGAGGTGACCGCCGGCCTCGAGGGCATGGACGTGCCGCTGCGGGTCGCGGTGATGGGGTGTGTGGTCAACGGGCCGGGGGAGGCCCGGGAGGCCGATCTCGGGGTGGCATCCGGCAACGGCAAGGGGCAGATCTTCGTCAAAGGCGAGGTGATCCGCACCGTCCCCGAATCGCAGATCGTCGAGACCCTGATCGATGAGGCCATGCGGATCGCGGAGACCATGAAGGCCGACGGGGTGCCGTCCGGCGAGCCGTCGGTCACCACTGTCTGACCATGCGTCGGCAGCGGAGCCGCGGCCGCGCGGAGCGTCGAATGTCGGCGTCGTGCTGACCGCACTGTCGGCCCGCACCCTCGGCCCGGCCAACCGCGAGCAGATCGTCGCGGCGCTGCAGGCCGACCCGATCGCCAACTGCCTGGTAGCCGAACGCTGGGAGCAGGCCGAGTCCGGTCGCGCGCTCGGCGGCACCTTCTGGGGAGTGGGCGGTGGCCGGGACGCGCTGGTGTTCGCGGGTGGCAATCTGATCCCGGTGAGCGGCACCCCGGCCGGCCTGCGCCCCATCGCCACGACGTTGGGCCGGCGCCGCCGCACGGTCGCCTCGCTGGTGGGTAGCGCACCGCTGGTGTTGCCGCTGTGGCAATACCTGCAGCCGCACTGGGGAGTGGCCCGTGAGGTCCGCCCCGACCAGCCGCTGCTGGCCTGCGCCGAGCCGCCGCTGCTGCCACCCGACCCGCGGATCCGTGCCGTACCAGCCGATTTCATCGACAGCTACCTGCCTGCCGCGGTGGCGATGTTCACCGAGGAGGTGGGCGCCGATCCGCTGGCCGGCGACGACGGTCGCAGCTATCGGGGCAGGGTCAGCGAGCTGCTGCAACAGGGCAGGGCGTTCGCGCTGCTGACCGACCCGGACGCAGGCGGCCGGCAGCGCGTGCTGTTCAAGGCCGAGATCGGGGCCCTGTCCCGCGACACCGCGATGATCCAGGGGGTGTGGGTCGACCCGGCCTGGCGTGGTCGAGGTATCGCGGCCCCGGCATTGGCAGCGGTGGTACAGCAGGTGCAGCAACGGTTTCGCCGGCTGCCCTGCCTGTATGTGAACCAGTACAACGTGATTGCCCGCTCGGTGTACCGCCGCATCGGCTTCCAGCAGGTCGGCACCTACGCCACGGTGCTGTTCTGAGCACTCTGCCGTTCTGAGCACTGTGCCGTTCTGACTGCGGTGCTGTTCTGATTGCACGTCACCCGGGGTCGGGCGGCGCGGCGGGCGCCCCGGCGAGCGCCAGCGTGCGGCGGGCCTGCCGCAGCACCGCCTCGTCGACAAAACGCCCGTCCGGCAACGCGTTGGCGCCGTTGCCAGCGGCGAGCAGTTGCCGAGCCGCGCTGATCTCGCCGGCGCTGGGGATGAAGGCGTCCCGGATCACCGGTAGCTGCGCCGGATGCAGCGCGGCCCGGCCCAGAAAGCCCCGGGCCCGCCCGCGGCGGCACGAGTCCGCCAGCCCCGCCAGATCGCGCAGCTGGGTGTACACCGACATGATCGGGGCCGGCAGACCCGCTGCCGCGCAGGCGTTCACCAGCCGAGACCTGGCCCAGTCGAGCCCGGCGTCGTCGGTGACGCCAAGGTCGGCGCGCAGGTCCGCCTCGCCGAGTCCGAGTGAGGCGACCCCGGGGAGCTGAGCCAACTCGAAGGCCCGCTCAACCCCGAGCGCGGACTCCAGCAGCAGGTGGGCCGGCCGGTCACCCGCGCCGGCGATCTGCGCGCTCACCACGGCCGGGTTCGCGCACTTCGGAATCCGCACACCGACCACTGTCGGCAGTTCCGCGACCAGCGCCAGATCGGCTGCGCCCCAGGCGGTGTCGGCGGCATTGACCCGCACCTGTGACGGCCGGTCGACGCGGTCCAGCAGCTCAGGCAGCGCGCGCCGCGCGGCGGCCTTGTGCGCCGGGGCGACGGCGTCTTCCAGATCGATCAGCACCACATCGGCCGCCGAGGCGAGCGCCTTGCGAACGCGATCAGGGCGGTCGGCCGGAACGTAGAGGTACGTGAGGGCCGGCCGCTTGCTCACCTCGCCGGTCACGATTCGTCCGCCCGGCCGCCGCCGGTATCGGCGCCGACGGCACCGTCGGCCGCGGCGACAACACCGTCGGCGAGCAGCCGATCCACCTCCGGTTCGCTGTAGCCGAGTTCGGTGAGCACCGCTCGAGTGTCGGCGCCGGGGTCCCTACCGGTGTGCCGGACCGGCCCGGCACCCTCGGCCATCCGGAACAGTGGTCCCTGCATGGCGAACTCTCCGAAGTCGGGGTCAGCCACCCGCAGCACCGTGCCGAGCGCCTGGAACTGCGGATCGGCCAGGATGTCCGCCGGCTGGTAGATGGGCGCGACGGCCGCCTGTGCCGCCTCGAACTGCTCGATGACATCCTGCTGGGTACGGTCGGCGATCCAGCCGCCCACCGTCGCGTCCAATTCGTCGGCGTGCTCGGCCCTGGTGTGCCCGCTGGAGAACCAGGGCTGCGCAACGAGATCGGGGCGTCCCACCAGCCTGACGACCCGTTCGGCGATGCTCTGCGAGCTGGTCGAGACGGCTACCCACTTGTCGTCGGAGGTGCGGTAGATGTTGCGTGGCGCATTGTTCGCCGATCGATTACCCAGCCGCGGAGCCGCGGTACCGAGCAGATCCCAGCGGGACAGCTGCGGGCCGAGCATGGCCATGATCGGCTCAACGATGGCCAGGTCGATCACTGTGCCTTTGCCCGTCATGGTGCGCTGGTACAGCGCGGTGGAGATGGCGAAAGCCGCTGCCAGCGAGGCGATTCCGTCGGCCAGCCCGAACGGCGGCAGCGTTGGCGGGCCGTCCGGGTCGCCGGTGGCGGCGGCGAAACCGCTCATCGCCTCGGCCAGGGTGCCGAAGCCCGGCCGCCGCCGGTACGGCCCGATCTGGCCGAACCCGGTGATCCTGGCCAGTACCAGGCCGGGGTTGTCGACAGACAGCTCCGGGTAGCCGAGGCCCCAGCGTTCCAGTGTGTCGGGCCGGAAGTTCTCGATCACCACATCGGCGCCGGCCGCCAGCCGGCGGAACACCGCGGCTCCCTCCGGCGTCGCCAGATCGATCTGAACGGTGCGTTTGTTGCGGCCCAGCGTTTTTGACCAGATGTTCTGGCCGTTCAGTTCCGGCCCGTGCCCACGCGCCGGATCGGGGCGGCGCGGGTGCTCCACCTTGATCACCTCGGCACCGACGTCACCGAGATGCATCGCCGTCATCGGGCCGGCGAACAGGGTCGACGCGTCGATCACGGTGATCCCGTGCAGCGCTGCGGTTCCGGTCACCGGGCGGCGTCACTCGGGTTCGTTGCCGGGCCACCGGGTGCGTCCCAGGCGACCCGGAAGCCGATGTTCACCGATCGGCCGAGACCCATGCCCGGGAGCAGATACTTGGCCGAAAACTCAGGGTCCTGCGGTCCGCCGTCGAAGTACCAGGCCGATCCGGTCGGCTGGTAATCGGATCCGCCCTTGAGCATGACGAACCGGGTGCGCCCGTCGGTGTATTCACTTTCGGTGAGATTCCAGACCAGTGGGGTGCGGCGGCCGAACCGGCGGTCGCCGGCAGCCAGCTGCCATTCGTCCTCGGTGGGCAACCGGCCGCCGACCCAGCGGGCGTATGCCCTGGCATCGGGCAGATCCACCTCGGTGACCGGCCGGTCGGCGTCCGCCTCGGACACCGCGCGACCCCACCAACTCGGCAGGATGCGGCTACGGGTGGCTGCGCGGTAGCCGGTGGCGGCAACGAACCTCGCGAACTCCCGCTCGCTCACCTCGGCGACCGCGACCGCCAGCGGGACGATGAGCTCGCCGGACCGCTCCAGCGTGCGCAGATCGTGCAGGCGTGGTGGCAGTGGCTTCCATTCGTTGACGAACGGCGCGCCCTCGTACATGCCGGTCTCGCGGCTGCGGTAGCGCACAGTGAGCCGGTACGGCCCGGCAGGCACCGTCACGGTCGGAACGGTCGGCGCTGTTGCGGTCGGTGCTGTTGCGGTCGGAACGGTCGGCGCTGTTGCGGTCGGTGCCGTTGCGGTCGGAACGGTCGGCACCGGTGAGGTCGGGGCCGGCAGTCGCTGCCGACGCTGTGCCGCGGTGACCCGTTGCGGTGCAAGGGATCCGCTCGCAGCACCGGCAGCACCAGGTTCGCCCGGTGCGCCGGCCGGGTCGACCACCCGCACCGGCGCGCGGTGCCGGAACGCGGAGGACGCCGGTTCCGGTGGCTCCGTCGGCAGCCAATCCGGGCGGTCGGTTGAGCCGGCGCGCTGCCAGGCGCCGCCGATGCCGCCGGCCGGTACCGTGATCGCCGGAATGCCGTCGACCAGCGGTGCCGGCGCGCCGGACCATACGTCCCAGACCCGGCCGTCCGGGGTGAGCGGGAGCGGCACCGTCACATCGACATCGGAACGATTGATCAGTGCCAGCAGTACCTGGTCACGGTCGCGGAAGCTGGAACCGTAGACCCCGGCGTCGGCGGTGTCGTCGCCCAGATCAACCAGTGGCGTCCATTCCCCGTCGGCGAGCAGATCGGCGAGACCCCGCTGTATCGCTGCCGCCCGGCGCAGCATCTGGGCATCCCGATCCGACCAACCCACCCAGACCCCGAAGACGACCTCCCACACCATCACCCCGACACCGTTGAACCAGGCCGACTGCAACTCCTCGGCATGGTTGCGGTGCCAGCGCCGGACGTGGTGCAGCATGTGCCGCCGCTCGAACCAGTGTGCCCGGATCACCCCGGGCACCGGGGAGTCGGCGAACCACTGCGCCCACGACAACGGATGGTCGGCGAGCGCCGCCACCGAGACCCTGGACTCACCTTGCACCGCCACGCCTTCGACGCTCCAGTTGACCCTGGACAGCAGCCCGGAACTGCCCTCGCGCATGGTGTCGAGGAAGATCCCGTCAACGGCGAACTCGCCGGCAAGCGCACTCAGTGCCTCAGGGTCGCCGCCCGCAGCCAGACCCGGCCGGCTGCCGACGTCCCACGGGTTGTAGTCGACGAAAACCCGCACCCCGGCGTTGTGCAGCTGGGCGACCAGTTCGTCCAACCCCGCGATGTCGCGATAGAAGTCCCACTGGTTGCGGTCGTCGATGCCGATCACCGGATAGGCATGCCAGAGCACAATCGCATCGAAGCCGCCGAACCGGAAACGGGCGTCGGCGAGCAGCCGCTCCGGGGTGAACCGGTGCTCGTCCCAGTCGTAGAGCAGCTCGTCCCACAGCCATACCTGGGAGATGACGAAGCAGCGCCGGATCCACTCCATGTCGGCACGCCGGTACATGGTGTCGTCGTACGAGAACCGGGCGACCGCCTCGCGTCGCCAGCGCTGCAGTTGCTGCCGCCACGCCGGCCAGAGCGCCGGATCATCCGGTGCCGCAAGGATTTTCGCGTCGTCCAGCCCTGACAGGTCGGCGTCGGGATCGAGCGGAACCTGCTGTGGCCGGTCCAGCGGCCGCGGGATCAGCGGGTTGAACGCGAGTTCGATGCCGGGGTACTCGCTGACCGACGGGCCAGTGATCGGGCCGGGCGTCGGCCCTGCGTGCCGGCCGGGGCGGCGTCCGGCCCCGACGGTGACAGCCGCCCGGGCGGGCGCCCCGGACACGGTCGGCCGCGCCGGGCGGGTCAGGAACGACATGTCGACTCCCGCACCACCAGCCGGGGCGTCACCGTTCGCATCTGCGGGGGCGCCGACGGCTCGGACATCCTGTGCTGCAACAGCTCAGCGGCAAGCCTGCCGCGCTCGCGCGAACGCAGGCTGACGCTGGTGAGCGCCGGCGAGAACACCCTGGCGAAGGTGATGTCGTCGATGCCGGCGACGGCGAGCTGTTCGGGTACCGCCACGCCCGCGCTGAGCGCGCCGCGGAGAATACCCAGCGCCAACAAATCGTTGGCGGCCAGCACCGCATCAGGGCGCTCTGCTTTCGACAAGGCCGCGAGCTTGTTCCACGCGCGCTCGCCGGAGCGCACCGTGAACGAGCCGGTGACCAGTACCCGGCCGTCATCGTGCTGCGCGAGCTGCCGGAACGCGGTGAGCCGGGCGGAGCCGGGCGCGGTGTCCGGCGGCCCGCCGACAAAGGCGATCCGAGCCGCGCCCATCGACTGCAGGTGCCGGTAGGCCAACCGCACCGCGCCGGCCGAATCGATCCGGACGCTGTCCAGCGGTACCGCGTCGGCCAGGTTGCCGACCACCACCACCGGGATGGGAGAGTCGACCAGGCTGCGCAGCAACTCGCTGCTGCGGCGCAGCGGGCTGATCACCAGCCCGTCGGCGAGCCCGCGAGAAAGGTTGCGTACCAACGCCGAGAGCTCGGACGGCTCCTGCCCGGTGGAAGCGATGCTGAGCCGGGCCCCTGATCCGCTGAGTCCGTCGACGACGCCCTGCATCAGCTCGCTGTAGACCGGGTTCCCGATGTCGTCGACGGCCAGTGTCACCTGCCGGCCGCTGCCAAGTTTCAGGCTCCGTGCGGCGGCGTCCGGCAGGTAGCCGAGCTCGGCAGCAGCCGCGCGTACCCGATCCGTGGTGTCCGGTCGTGCGGCCTTGCCGTTGAGCACCCGTGATACCGAGGCGATCGACACCCCGGCCCTCCTGGCCACCTGCACCACGGTCGGGCGGCGGGTCGTCACGAGCGTTCCGATGTGAGCACCGGTGACGCGACGGCCGCGGCAACCGCGGCGGTCCGCTCGATCAACGTGTCGACGGCGACCCCGTTCTCGCCGGGAATGCTGGTGTGCAAGCCGCCGGCCAACGGCCGGGTCCAGTGTTCGGCGATGGCCCCGGGACCGGCCGCGGCGCCGATCAGACCCCCGACGGTGGCACCGTTGGAGTCGGTGTCCCAACCGCCCATCACCGTCAGGCCCAAGGTTCTGGTCACGTCGCCGCGGCCTGCGGTCAGCGCGAAACATACCAATGCCATGTTGTTGAGCGCGTGCACCCAGTGCACATCCGCGAACGCTGTCTCCAGGGCCTGGTACGCGCCGCGCGGATCCTGCTGATACCGCGGGTCGGCGCCGAGTTCGCGGCCCAGCCTGATGGCGGTTGCCATTCGGCTGGTCGGTGGCACCACGGCGGTGCCGGCGTCGATGGCCGCGTCGATCCCGGCGCCGGTCACCGCGACGGAGGCGGCAGCGGCGACAAACATGGCACCGTACAAGCCGTTCCGCGCGTGGCTGACCGAGGCGTCCCGCCATGCCCATTCCGCGGCCCTGCGGGGGCGCCCCGGGTTGACCCAGCCGTACAGATCGGTGCGGATCTGCGCGCCGATGAACTCCCTGAAGGGATTGTGGGTCAGCGCCGTCGCCGGCGGGCTGAGGCCTTCCAGCAGGTTGCGCAAGGCGACTCGCTCGGCGGTGAAGGCACGACCCACCGGCAGATCCAGCAGCCAGGCCCGCGCCACGTCGTCGGCGGTGAAGTCGGCACCGTGCTGCTCGGCCGCCCGGTGCGGCCGCAACCGGTTCTCCCGCAACCGGTTCTCCCGCAACCGGTTCTCGAGTAAGCGGAGCGCCATCAGCGTGTAGTTGATGTCGTCGTCCTCCGGTACCCCGGAGATGTTCTCCTCGAGGCTGGTACCGCGGCTGGCCTTGTTCCACGGCCAGCGCCCGGTGACGTCCGGATCGAGTCCGACGGCGGTGAAGTAGCGCTGCAGTGGCCACCTTCCGGTGCCGCGCAGGATCTCCTCAATGCCTTGCCGCGGAATCTTTTCCACCGGCTTGCCCAGCACACAACCGACGATCCGGCCCCACCAGGCACCGCGCAGCCGCGTCCGGTCCACCGCGGCGGGTGAGTCGGTGTCGGGGCCGAGGGTGGCGACGATCTCGGGCCAGCCGTCCGGCTCGGCTCCGGCGGTGGGGTCCGGCATCCGGTCGAGCTCGTCCAGGAGTTCGACGGCCAGCGCCCGTTGCCGCGGGTCGGCGACATCGCCCGAGGCCCCGCCGTAGGGCGGGGCCACCGGCAACCCGGTAGCCGCCCACCGGCGCCGGATGTCGGCGACGTCGCGACCCTGCTGGGCCGACTGCCGCAGTTCATGGCGGATCAGGTCTTCCGGTTGTACCCAGGTCAACCGCATCAGGCCGGCTCGCCCCCTGGCCGGGAGGTAGCGGCGACCGGCGGGGCGGTGAGAGCGCTGAAAGCGTTGTCGCGGGCCGCGAATGCTGCCTTGTCGGCGGCGTGGATCTCGCTGGCGATCTCGGCCATTGCGATGCCACCGGCGCGCAGGTCGAGCTGGGAGCCGGTGGAGACCGCATCCACCCACTCGGCCGGCACCGCGGCGGCGCCGCCGAGCGCCCCGGCGATCGCCCCACCCATGGTGGCGATGGAGTCCGAGTCCCTGCCGTAATTGGTGGCACCCAGGATGCAGCCGGCAACATCTCCGTTGGTGGCCTTGAGGAAGCCGAGCGCCACCGGAAGTTCTTCGATGGACTTGAGCCGGCTGGGTCGGCGGGAGTCCTGCGCCGGGGTGCGGTACTGCTCGCCGACGGTGTCGAACGGCCGGATCGCTTCCCGCAACGGCGAAATCGCCTGCTGCCAATCGGTGCCGGGCTCGACGGACGCCAGTACCGCGGCGATGGCGTCGGCGGTGCCGTCCTTGGCCAGCGCGGTGACGGCGGCGAGCACGTCGTCGACGGTGGCGCCCGGCGCCATGGCGGCGGCGACGGCGGCGGCGAACACCGCGGCGGCCTCCCGTCCGTAGCTGGACTGGTGCGCGCCGGTGATCTCGATGGCCTCGGCGTAGGCGCCGGCCGGGTCGCCGGCGTTGGCGATCCCTACCGGTGCCATGTACATGGCCGCCCCGCAGTTCACCACGTTACCGACACCCGCCTCGCGGGGGTCGTTGTGCCCGTAGTACAGCCTGGTGACCAACCACTTCTCGGCCAGGAAGACCCGCAGAATCGGTACGGTCTCGGTCTCCAGCTCGGGGATCCAGGTCTTGTCCGTCATCATCAACGGCACCAGGTCGCTGGCCATGTCGAATGCCGTCAAGTGCCTGCGGTGCTTGGCATACACCTTGATCAACAGGTTGGTCATCAGGGTGTCGTCGGTGACGTGCCCGTCGCCCTTGTGATACGGCGACATTGGTTTTGCGGTGCGCCAGTCCTTCATGAAGTAGTCGACGATGCCGGTCACCGGCCCGTCGTAGCGTTGCACGATCTCGGTGTGCGAACGACCCTCGGTGGCGCCGCCGATGGCGTCACCTACGGCGGCGGCAGAGAGGGCGCCGATAGCTTTGTCCTGCAACAGGTTTGCGGGGGATGTCATGAGTTGCTTTCAGTGCGGTGCTGATCGTGGATCGGTGGTTGGGTGGGTGCTGGTGCGTGCGGGACGGCGCCGGTGGCCGGACGCCGGCGGTGGTCAGGACTTCCAGCCGTCGGTGAGCTCCTTGGTGAGTCCGGCCTCGTCGATCTCCCCGGCCAGGAACTTCTGGTAGGCAGGGGTGGCGTAGTTCTCCTTCCAGTCGGGGAACTGGTCGGCCTTGTTCCACGGGGCGTCGACCAGCTGGTCGGCCGCGGCGAGCATGGCGGGCCAGCCGTTGGCATCGCCGACGTTCTTGGCGACCAGGTCGGCGGCCGGTTTGGTGACCGGGATCAGCGAGTCGCCCTGCGCGATCGCGGCGAGATTCTTGGCCTGCATGTAGTACGCAATGAACTGGGCTGCCTGCGCCGGGTACTTGCTCTGCCTGGCCACCGACAGCGTCTGCGGATTGCTGGCCTGGTGCTGGTTGGTGCCCTTCAGCAAGGGCAGCATGGTCCAGTTGAATCCGTCGGGCGCTTCTTCCTGGATCTGGGTGGCGACGTAGTTGCCGGCCATCACCATCGCGTATTTGCCGGCATAGAAGCCTTTGAGGGTGTCGGTCCCGGACAGGCTGGTGGAGTCGGCTGCCATGCTCTTGTCCTGCAGCATCTTCCGCAGCAGGCTGGGCACGGCGAGTTCTTTGTCGGTGATGGAGATCTTGGGTTTGGCCTCGTCGCCGGTGACGAAGGTGCCGTCGAAGCCGAGCGAGGTGCTCATGATGCCGGCGGTGGGCGACTTGAGGCCCCAGGCGAAGCCGCTGGTGCCGCCCTTGGTGAGCTTGTTGGCGTTGGCGTGCATGGCGTCCCAGGTCCACGGTGCGTCAGCGGTCGGTACCGCCACACCGGCGGCCTTGAGCAGGTCGGTGTTGGCGAAGACGGTGTACACCTGGGCGATGGTGGGCACCGCGGTGATCTTGCCGCCGTAGGTGACCGAGTCCCAGACCGATTGCGGTACCTGCTGTTTCAGATCGGCCGGGATCAGTGAGCTCAGGTCGGCCAGGTTGCCCTGCCGGGAGAACCCGGCGATGTCGGCGGCCTCGTCGTGAATGATGTCGGGCGCCTGCTTACCGGCGAACTGGGTGACCAGCTTGTCGTGCACCGAGTTCGGGTCGACCTTCTGCACGGTCACCTGGATGTTCGGGTTGGCGGCGTTCCACGACGCCACGATGTCTTCGGTGGCTTTCACGGTTGCGTCCTGGAAGGCATAGGTGGAGAACGTCAGCGACACCTTCTGATCGGCGGCCAGCGACGACGGGGCGGGGGACTCACCGCCGGAGCCGCTACCGGAGCCGCTGACGCAGCCGGCCAGCAGGGTGAGCGCGGCCGCCGTCGAGCCCAGCATCAGGCTGGAGCGGGCAATTCGGGTACGGGTCACGGCTGGAGTTCCTTTCCGGTGGTCGCCGGGCCGATGGCCGGGCGATGCGAGATTCGGCTGGGGCGCAACGGTTGTGGCGTCGGCACGATCGGGGTGAGGCACAGCGCTTGGCGTCCGGCACACATTCGGCATCAACCCTTGACCGATCCGGACATGATCCCGGCGACCAGCTTGCGTTGCGCGATCGAGAAGATGAGCAGGCTGGGCAGAGTGGTGAGCAGCGCCGTGGCCGCCAGCGGGCCGAGATTGACCGAACCTTCGGCCCCGACGTAGCGGGCAAGCAGCAGCGGTGCGGTCTCCTTGGCCGGGTCGGTGATGATCACCAGCGCGAAGAAGAACTCGTTCCAGGCGGAGATGAACGCGAACATTCCGGTGGCAACGATCCCGGGCAGCAGCAGCGGAAACACCACCCTGGCAAGGATGTTCAGCTTGGAGGCGCCGTCCATGGCCGCGGCCTCCTCAAGCTCTTTGGGGATGGCCGACACGTACCCCATCAACATCCACAGGGTGAAGGGCAGCGCCCACACCACGTACACCACCACCAGTCCGGTCAGCGTGTTCAGCAACCCGAGGTTGTTGAGCAGTACGAAGACCGGGATCACGATGAGGATGAACGGGAAGATCTGGCTGACCAGGATCCAGCCGACGCTGACCGTGCGCACCACGCTGCGCAGCCGTGCCAGCGCGTAGGCCGCCGGCATGGCGATCACCGTGGTGACCACGGCGGTGGACGCGGCCACGATCAGCGAGTTCAGCAGCGCCTGCGGCAGTTGGGTCTGCTCGAAGGCGATCCGGAAGTTCTCCGTCGTCCAGTCGACCGGGAACAACGTCGGGGTGAGCTTGGCCAGCTCCTGCGGCGACTTGAACGCTGTGGACAGCAGCCACAGCAACGGGAATCCGAGGAAGACGATGTAACCGACCAGCGCGACGTACTGGCCGAACCGCCCCCACAGGCGCAGCCAGTTGCGGCGGCGTGGGGCCGCGGGCGTGCGGCCGGCCTGCTTCCCAGTGGAGAGCTGCTCGCTGACGATGCTCATTGCGATTGCCTCATCTGCCGCCACAGGTACACGCCCATGATGGCGAGGACAACGACCACCATGGCGTTGCCGAGCGCCGAGGCGTAGCCGAAGTTGCCGGACTGGAAGGCCGCGTTGTACGCGAACAGCATCGGCAACATGGTGCGGCCACCGGGGCCGCCCTCGGTGAGCACATAGACAAGGCCGAAAGAGTTGAAGTTCCAGACGAAATCGAGGCTGGTGATGGCCACCACCACCGGGCGGATCGCCGGCCAGGTGACCGTCCGGAAACGCGTCCAAGCGCCGGCCCCGTCCAGCGCCGCGGCCTCGTGCAGATCGGCCGAGACGTTCTGCAGCCCGGCGAGCAGTGCGATGGTGGTCTGCGGCATCCCCGCCCAGACCCCGACCACGATGACCGCGGGCAATGCCATCGAAAAGTCGCCGAGCCAGTTGATGTTGCGGTCGGTGATGTTCAGACCCTGCAGCGCGGCGTTCAGAATCCCGCCGTCGGGCGCATAGATCAGTTTCCACAGGATCGCCACGATCACCGACGGCATCGCCCACGGCACCAGCGCCAGTGGCCGGACCAGCCACTGCAGCCGCAGGCCGGCGTTCAGCAGTAGTGCAAGGCCGAGCGCCAGCAGGAACTGCAGAATGGTGACGCTGAACGCCCAGATCAACCCGATCTTGAACGACTGCCAGAACAGGTTGTCCTGGAACAGTTGTCGGTAGTTCTCCAGCCCGTTGAAGCGGTACTGGACGTCGAAGCCGGCCTTGGCATCGGTAAATCCCAGCCAGATGCCGTTGAGCAGCGGGTAGACGCTGAACAGCACAACCGGGAGCAGGCTGGGCAGCAGCAGGAACCAGGTGCTGCGGCCACCGATTCCGCCGCTGCTGCGGCGCTTTCGACCCGGCGGCGGTTGCGGTGCTGCCGGTGCGCCAGCTGGTGACGCAACGGAGGTCTGCATCGACTCCCTGTCCTCATCCGGATCGGCGCTCGCGTCGCCCGTGCCGTAAACGTTTACAGTACGGCCGATCGTGCCTGTCGCCGACGCCACTGTCAAGCACTCGGGCACACTGCCACCCGTGACTGGGACAGAACTGACGGTGGTGGTCGGCGTGGTGATGCTGCTCGGCCTGCTCGGCGTTGCGGTCCCGCTGCTGCCCGGCCTTGCCCTGATTGCGGCTGCCGCATTGTGGTGGACGCTGGCCGACGGCCCCTCGGCCGGACACTGGGTGGTGTTTGCGGTGATCGTCGTGGTCTGGGGCGTCGGCTTCGCGCTGAAGTACGCGGTACCGGCCAAACGCACCACCGCTTCCGGTGCTGTCGGCAGCTCGCTGCTGTTGGCGGCGCTGCTCGGAGTGGTGGGGCTGTTCGTCATCCCGGTGATCGGTGCGCCCGTAGGGTTCGTGCTCGGCATCTATCTGGCCGAACTGCGACGGCAGCGCTCGTCCGGGGCGGCGTGGCGCAGCACCAAGGCTGCTCTCACCGGGATAGCCCTCGGCATGCTGATCGAGTTCTGCGCCGGCGCGTTGATGATCGGCGTGTGGGTGCTCGGGCTGATCCTGGTGTGAGCCCACCGGTTCGGCGATCCGGCGTTGCCTACCAGGCTGCCGAGCGACAGCCGGGATACTGGGCGGGTGTCGATCCTGCCTACCGCCGCTGCCTCGCCGGCACGGCGGCATGTCCGTCGCCGCCGGACCGGCGCGCTGCTGGCGGCGCTGTCGGTGGCGCTGCTGACCGCACTGACGGCGTGCACCTCGACCCCGGCACCGGACAACAAGACGCCCGACCCGATCGCCCCGATGCAGCAGTTCATCACCCACCTGCAGGCCGGCGAGATCGACGCCGCCGCAGCCATGACGTCCGACCCCGGTGCGGCACAGCAGCAGCTGCAACGGGTGACGGACGATCTGGCCGCCAAAGAAGTGCAGGTGCAGCCGGGCGTCATCGACCGCCGCAGCGACGACGTGGCGGTGACGGCGGTGCGGTACACCTGGCAGCTGCCCACGGCGGGCTCCTGGAGTTACGACGACAGCTGGACCTGGCGGCGATCAGGCACCGGTGTCAAGGCCGACTGGATCCTGGAGTGGGCGCCGACGGTGATCCACCCGCAACTCGGTGCGCAGCAGAGCATCGGGCTGCGGGTCGATGAGGCCGACGCCGGGATCCTGGTCGACCGCAACAACCGACAACTGGTGGCGCCGGTCAAGGTGTACTCGGTGCAGGCCAAGCGTTCTGCGATCAAGGACGTGCCTGGTACCGCCGCTGCGCTGGTGGCGCTGCTGCGCGGCTACGACAAGACACTCGACGCCAAGACCATCGCCGACGGGATCGGCAAGGCCGACCCGTCCATCGGGTACACCGTGATCAACCTGCGGGAGCCGGAGTTCGCTCAGGTCCGCCCGAAGCTGGAGTCGATCGCCGGGCTGTCTTTCCCGTCACAGCTGCGAAACCTCGGGCCCAGCAAGAACTTTGCCAGGACGGTGCTGGCACAGGCGGAGCCGGTGGCGGCCAAGCTGGCCAACGGCAGCGCGGGGTGGAAGATCGTCTCGATGGATTCCACCGGGGCGGCGGTGAAGACACTGTCCCAGCGCGCCGGCGAGAAGGGCAGCAAAGTCACGCTGACGCTTGACATTCCGACGCAGCAGGCGGCGGAGCAGGCCATCGCCGGCATCAAGGAGCCGGCCGTGATCGTGGCGATCCAGCCGTCCAGCGGCGACATCCTCGCGGTGGCGCAGAACGAACCGGCCGACGTACAGGGTGCGATAGCGCTGACCGGGCGATATCCGCCGGGGTCGACCTTCAAGATCGTCACCGCGACGGCCGCGGTCGACACCCTGTCGGCCACCGCCGACACCGTGCTGCCGTGCCCTGGGCAGTGGACGGTGAACTCCCAGGTGATCCGTAACGAGGGTTTCGAGCTGGGTGACGTGCCGATGCGGCTGGCCTTCGCCAAATCGTGCAACACCACCTTCGCCGAGTTGGCCAGCAAGATGCCCGACCCGGCGCTGCCGGACACCGCCAAGCAGTACGGCATCGGCCTCGACTTCGTGATCCCCGGCATCACCACGCTCACCGGCTCGATCCCGATGCCCGCCAACATCAATCAGCGCGCCGAAGCCGGCTTCGGCCAGGGCCGTGACCTGGTGACGCCGTTCTCGGCGGCGCTGATGGCGGCCACCGCCGCGACCGGGAACATGCCGGTGCCCACCCTGATCCGCGGACAGAAAACCACGGTGGATCAAAAGGTTCCGCCGCGCAGCCCCGCCGCAAGGCAAACCGTCAACTCGCTGATGCGCGCCGTGGTGACCGACGGCACCGCCACCCTGCTGTCCGCCGACGGCACCGCCGCCCAGCCGGTCTTCGCCAAGACCGGCACCGCCGAGTACGGCGAGAAGGGCAAGATCAAGGCGCACGCCTGGACCGTCGGCTTCCGCGGCGATCTCGCCTTCTCCGCGCTGATCGTCGGTGGCGACACCTCCAAGCGCACCAACGAAGTGCTGCACCAGTTCCTCGCCAAGGTGCCCGCGTCCTAAGTCGCGCGCTCGAAGCCGGCCAGCAATCGGATGGTCGGCAGGTTCACCAGGAAGACGCCCAGATAACCGACACCCGCGACCGCCCAGATCCAGCGGTGACGCGGGCACGCAGGACAGGCCCGGCGCCGCCGCCGGTCTCGCCGCTGACTTGCGTAGGGTCGCTGGGGTGAGTCGTCAACCCGTTGCAGCCGGTGTCGTCGGGCCGTTGCGCCAGGTGCCGGCGAAGATCGCCCGGCCCGAATACGTCAGGAAGAAGGGGCCGACGCGGTCAACCGGCGGCGACGTCCAGACGCCGGAAACCGTGGAGAAGATGCGGGTGGCCGGGCGGATTGCGGCCAATGCGATGGCGGCGGCGGGCGCGGCGGTAGCGCCGGGCGTGAGCACCGACCAACTGGACGCGATCGTGCACGAGTACCTGCTGGACAACGGTGCCTACCCGTCCACTCTTGGCTACCGAGGTTTCCCGAAGTCGTGCTGCACCTCGCTGAACGAGGTGATCTGCCACGGCATCCCGTCGTCCACCGTGATCGAGGACGGCGACATCGTGAAGATCGACGTCACCGCCTACCTCGACGGCGTGCACGGCGACAACTGCGCCACCTACCTCGCCGGCGAGGTGGCTGAGCCGGTGCGGCTGCTCACCGAACGCACCGAGCAGGCGCTGCAGCGGGCGATCAAGGCGGTCCGCCCCGGCCGGCAGCTCAACGTGATCGGCAGGGTGATCGACACTTACGCGCGGCGGTTCGGCTACGGCGTTGTCCGCGACTACACCGGCCACGGTATCGCCGACACCTTCCATTCCGGCCTGGTGATTCTGCACTACGACGACCCGACATCCGCTGTGGGGCAACGCATCATCGAGCCGGGCATGACGTTCACCATCGAGCCGATGATCACCCTCGGCGGCGTCGACTGGGAACTGTGGAGCGATGGCTGGACGGTGACAACCAAAGACCTCTCGTGGTGCGCGCAGTTCGAGCACACGCTGGTGGTCACCGACACCAGCGCCGAGATCCTCACCCTGCCGGGCTGATCAGCAGTGGCCGCCGGGGGCGGTCGGCAAGTTTCGACCCGAGCTGCCTCCAGTGCGCCGGAAACCGCGAAAATGCCGGGAGTCGCGACATTGGAGGCAGCTCAGGTACAAGCGCGGCCGCGCACTCAGCCGCCGAACACCGAACCGATCGAGCTGCCCCATTCGGATGCCTTGCCGGAGGCCGCCGAACCCCATTCGGATGCTTTGCCGGCCGCCGCGGAACCCCATTCGGACGCCTTGCCCGCGGCCGCGGAACCCCACTCGGCGGCCTTGCTCGCCGCGTGGTCGCCGGCCGCCTTGGCGGCGTTCTTGGTCTTCGCCCAGGCCGCCGCAGCTGCCTTGTCGGCGGCCTTCAGCTGGTCAAGGTCGATGCCGGCTCTGGCTGCGGCGGCCTTGGCGGCCGGCGAATCCAGGTCGGGCTTGGCGAACTTCTTCGGCTGCACGGTGCGGTCGGTGGCAGCGTCGGGGCGCACCCGCGCGGTGAGCGTGTCGGCCGAGGCCGCCGCCCTGGCCAGCACCTCGGGCGAGGCGACGGCGGTGGTGTTGGCCGCGGCGGACACCAGGGGCAGATAGCCGCTGGCCTGGCCGGCCCGGTTCGGGTGGTACGACTCGGTGATCGGCCAGGACAGCCCGTTCAACCACTCCGGGTTGTCGCAAACCGCATGTCCGACAAAGGCATTGGTCGGATCGGCGAACCGGTAGCCGGCATTGCCTGCCGCGGTGCGCAGGGTCGCGTTGAGCAGATCGGCGGTGGCGTTCAGCCTGGATTCTTCCGCGGGGGAGAACCAGGTGCCGGCGTTGCAGTCTTCACCGTTGAACAGCCGCGGATAGCCGACCACCACCACCTCGGCGGCGCCGGCGCGAGCGCGGATGTCGGAGTACAGCCCGGAGAGCCGGCCGGGCAGGGTGTCGCGGATGTAGCCCTGGGCGCCGTCGATGGCGCGGTTGCAGTTGCTCATCCAGCCGGGCAGGGCACACTCGGTGAGCACGTCGGCGAAACCCGCGTCATTGCCACCGACGGAGATGCTGACCCGCCCCGTGCCGGCCGACAGCGAGCTCAGTTGGCCACTGCTGACGTCGGCGACGGTGGCGCCGCTGCACGCCCGAAAGGTGAGTTGCCAGCCCGTGGCCGCAGCCAGCAGCGACGGATAGGCGTAGGTACTGCGCTGGCAGTTGGTGCCGTCGTTCAGATAGCTGCCGGTGCCGACCCCGGAGGAATAGGAATCGCCGAGCGCCACATAGCTGACGGGTGTTGCGGCTGCCGCCGGATTCACCCACCCCGCCGCCACCAGCATCGACGCGCCGCATACCGCGGCCGACCTCTTGATCACCGTGCGCATTCCGACCCCGCCCTTTCGCCTGCTCACTGGACATGTCCGGGCAGCCAGGTCGCCGGTGCTCGGGTGCGCTCACCGGTGTCCCGCCGCGCTGCCTACCGACGAGTATCTCCTGACGGCGCCGGGGTCGGCCAGCCGAAGGCATGGGCACCGCAGCCCAGGCGGCGTGTCGGACCCCACCGGCCGGCGCCGCCGGCAGCGGGTTTCCCGGTCAGCCGGCCGTGCCGGCCAGCGGCAACTTGAGCAGCGCGTTCTCCACCAGCTCGGTGAGCGCGGGATGGATCCAGAACTGTCCGCGCGCCATCTTGTCGGCGGGCAGACCGAAAGACATCGCCTGGATCAGCGGCTGGATCAGCGTCGCCGCCTCCGGGCCGATGATGTGCGCGCCGAGCAGCAGCCCGGTGTCCGGGTCGGCGAGCAGCTTGGCGAAGTTGACGCCGTCCTCCCTTGCCCAGCCGGCGGCGATGCCGGCATACGGCTGCTCGGCGGTCACATACCTGACGCCCTTCGCGTCGGCGTCCTGCTGGGTGAGGCCGACCCCGGCGATCTGCGGCTCGGTGAACACCGCCCACGGGATGAATCGATGATCAATGGAAATCGGGGCGTCGGGATGCAGGATGTTGTAGAAGACCACCTTGGCCTCCCGATTCGCCACGTGCTTGAGCTGCATCGGCGAGCAGATGTCGCCGAGCGCCCAGACGTCCGGCTCGGTGGTGAGCTGATGGTCGTCGACGATCACCCGGCCGGCCGCGTCCATCTGCACCCCGGTCGCGGTGACGTTCAACTCGTCGCCGTTGGGCCGGCGTCCGACGGCGATCAGCAGCAGGTCGGTGCTGATACTGCTGGCCCCGTCGGGACCCGCGAGGTCGATGCGCAACCCGTCGCCGTCCGGGCTGATCCGGCTGACGGTGGTGTTCAGCAGCACGTCGTACTCGTGCCGGGCGTCGATGGTGAAGGCCTTGCTGACGGAAATGTCCTGCGAGCTCAAAAGCCTGTCGCCACGGGCGATCTGCGTCACCGCGGTGCCGAACGAGGAGAACACGTGGGCGAACTCGGCGGCGATGTAGCCGCTGCCGAGAATCACCATCCGCTGCGGCAGCGCCGGAATGCGCATCACGGTGTCTGAGGTGTGCACCTTGCCGGCGACCGCGGGGGAGTCAAGACCGGGAATGTCGGGGATGATCACCCTGGAACCCGCTGCGAGCACGAACTTCTCGCCGACAATCGTCTGGGTGCTGCCGTCGTGCAGCTTGACCTCGAGCGTCTTGTCCCCGACGAACCTGCCGCGGCCGGCATACACGGTGATGTTCGGGGTCTCTGGGCCGGAGCGGTACGCCCGGCCGCCGGCCTCGATGGCGTCGATCCGGGTGAAGATGCGGTCCCTGATGGCGGTCCAGTCCACCTTGTCGACGTGTGCGCTGACGCCGAGGTCGGCGGCCCGCCGGGTGCCCCAGGCCAGGTCGGCCGGATAGACGAACATCTTGGTGGGGATGCAGCCGACGTTGAGGCAGGTGCCGCCGAACTTGCCGTCCTCCACCATCGCGATGTCGACGTGCTCGTAGCCGGGCGGGATGCTGTTGCCCGAACCGGTTCCGATGATCACCAGCTCGTGCCGGCGTACCTCGGGTGTTGTCACTTGCATCTCTCCGTCCCACCGCGATTGGTCGTCATTGCGCCCAACGGCCGGCCGCCCCGGCGCATTCCCTTTCGGGTGTACCGCTCAGGCGGCGTGCGTTCCGACCAGGATGGCCCGGCCGAGGGTGTGGAAGGCGAGGTTGAACGACACCACAGCGGGCGAAGCGTCAGCGTCGACGTCCAGCTCGGGCACGTCCACGGCGTGCACCACGAAGTAGTAGCGGTGCGCCGGGTCGCCCTCGGGCGGCGCGGCCCCGACGAACTGCGCCTGCGACATGTCGTTGCGCACATGAAAAGCCTTGTCGCCGGCGACCTTCTGTAGCTCGGCGTCGGAGCTGCCGGCGCCGGCGGGCAGTTCCGTCACCGAGGCCGGCAGGTTGACCGCCACCCAGTGCCAGAAGCCGGAGGGGGTCGGGGCGTCCGGGTCGTACGAGGTGACGACGTACGACCGGGTACCTTCGGGCGCGCCGCTCCAGCTCAGCGCCGGCGAGATGTTCTGACCGCCGGACGACTCGGCCAGCTGCGCCTTGCCCAGTGGCTGCCCCTCGGTGACGTCGGTGCTGGTGACGGTGAACGACGGCACCTGCGGCAGCAGCTGGTACGGGTCCGGCGCGGTGGGGCGGTCTAGTCCTGGCACGGTGCGCTCCTTTGCTCGGGTGGTCGGTACCCCGACGCTACCGCCGCCCCGGCTGTCGGTGCCGACCGGCCGGGCTCGCCCGGGTGCCTCGCCGGGGCTCTCGCGAGGGCGCTCACCGGTGCTCGCGCGGGGCGGCGGGACTCAGCCGACGCGCGCGATGATCTCCCCGTGTGGGATGACGATCCAGCCGTCAGGGTCGTCGGCCCAGGCCAGCCAGCCCTCGGCGATCGCGGCCAGTTCGCCGTCGCCGACGCCGGATTCCTTGGCCTGTTCGGCGATCCGCGAGTGCCGAATCCGATCGGCCCATGACGATCCCCATGCCCGCCGGCTCTCCGGGTCGGCGTACGTCCAGACCGACGCGGTTGCCGTCACGGCGCCGAGCCCCGCGGCATGTGCCCAGGCCAGCAACCGGCGGCCGGCCTCCGGCTCGCCGGCGTTGGCCCTGGCCAGCCGTCGGTACAGCTCGCGCCAGCGGTCCAACTCCGGCAGTTCCGGGTACCAGGTGAAACCGGCGTAGTCGGCATCCCTGGCGGCGACGATGCCGCCGGGTCGGGTGACCCTGGCCATCTCACGCAGCGCCTGCACCGGATCAGCGACGTGTTGCAGCACCTGGTGGGCGTGCACCACGTCGAACTCGTCGTCGTCGAACGGCAGCCGGTGCACATCCCCGACCACCAGTTCCACCGACTCCAGGTTGTGTGCCGCCAACTCGGATGCGGTGAGCCGCAACGCTTCCGGGTCCGATTCCAGCGCGGTGACGACGCCGGGAGCGACCAGCCGGGCCAGGTCGGCTGTGATGGTGCCGGCGCCGCTGCCGACATCGAGCACGCGGTGACCGGCTCGAAGCTCGGGGATCAGGTAGCTCGCCGAGTTCTCTGCGGTCCGTCGCCGATGCGAGCGGATCACGGAGTCGTGAAAGCCATGGGTGTAACGCCGTTCCGGGGATACGTTGGGCATGCCTCGAACTATAGCGACCATATCGAATAATGAGAAACAGTTCTCAGAGTATGGGAGAGCGTTCCGGAGTCGGGAGGCTAGTCACCGTCCGGCGGCGGCAGCTCCCCGAGCAGCTGTGGCCGGGTGCCGACCGGCCGATCCGGGGCGGCATCCGACCCGCCGGCCAGCGCCCACAGGTGCTCGCTCAGTGCGTCGGCATCCGCCGCCAACACGCCCCGCCGGGAAAAGAAGTCGGTGATGTTGGTGCAGTCACGTCGCAGGAAGCTCAGCCCTTGCGGGTTGGCGATCACGTCGATCACTTGCGGCACATCGATGACGACGCAATGGCTTTCGCCGTCGGACGGGTCGGTCGACACCAACACGTTGTACGCCGACAGGTCGCCGTGCGTCAGGCCGGCCTCGGCGAAGATCTCCAGAGTGGCGACCAGGTCGTGATACAGCTCGGTGTACTCGCTGGAGTCGGCCTCGACTGCGGCCAGCCGCGGCGCCGCCGACCCCTGCTGATCGCCGACGAACTCCATCATCAGCTCGGAGCCGATCAGCTGTACCGGGTAGGGAACGCGCCCGCCCGCCAGCCAAACCTGGCTCAGCGCAGCGAATTCCGCCGCCGCCCACCGGCCGGACAGCAGCTCGCGGCCGAACGCGGTCCGCTTCGCCATCGCGCGGCCCTCCCGGCTGCGCCGGGTACGCCGGCCCTCGAGATAGCCGGCGTCTCGGTGGAACATCCGGTGCTGGGTGTCGCGGTAGGTCTTCACCGCTAGCAGACAGCCAGGCCCGCCGGGCAGCGACCGGTCCAGCAGCGAAACATCCGCCTCCTTACCGGTTTTCAGCACGCCGAGCCGGGTGTCCCTGGCGTTCAGGTCGGTGATCAGCCAGTCCGGAACCGGGTCGGGCCCGCGTTGGGCCACGTCGTACGACGACAGCGGCGAGGGTTCCACCTCGCGGCGGCTCTCGTCACCGACACCGACACCGGCAACGGCACCGATGCCGTCGCCGGTGCGGTCGGGATCGAACCAGTCGGGATCGGCCGGCGAACGCGTATCAGGGTCGCCCTCGTCGCGGTCGACCTCGGAGCGACCGGACCGGCCCTCCGCCACCAACCGGGGCCGGCGGGCCGACTTTCGGCGGCTGTGCTGCGACCGGCCGGCGCGGAGATCATCGTCAGTGTCGTCGTCGACGTAGTCGGCGTACCGCTCGTACGGGTCGGTCGGGTCCGTCAGCTCAGCCGAAGCAGTTGGGTTGGCCGAGTCGATTGGGGTGGAGTGCTCAGGGGTGCCATCGGCGGGATCGGTGCCGCCGGTACGGCCAAGCCGATCGTCGACCGGGGTGTGAGTGGACGAGTGAGAGGCGTTGCGGGACTTGCGGTGTGACATGAGGTTCGAACTCCTGAAGGGGGCCGACCTCGACGCTGGCTGCTCGGTTCAGCAGCGTGGTGCGGGGGAGGTCGGGAGGCTGAAGGACGGGGCTGTTCCGCTTGGGACCGTCATGATGCGTGCCTCCCCTCCGCGGCGGCCGAGCCACCGCATCCGTCGATGTTCCGACGTGCTGCCCGGCTGGTCCGCCGGCTACCAGGACAGTGTGGCAAGCAGTGTCCGGCGCGACAACTGATTTTTTTGCGGCAGCAATCCCGGCTCAGCACAACTGCGTTGCACCCGCTGGCTACGGTGAACATCATGGACAGCGTCTCGACTCCCGCCACCGCCACCGCCGCCGATCTGGATCGGCTCACCGAACGGCCGTTGACCGTTGACGACGCGGCCCAGATCACCGAGTTGCTCTCCGAGGTGGAGGCGGCGGAGCCGGTTGAGGAGCACATCGACGAAGGCCAGGTGCGTCGTGAGCTCACCGGCCCGGCCGCCGATCTTGAGCGCGGCTCTGTCGGCTTGTTCGACGGCGATCGGCTGGTCGGGTTCATCGCCGTCACCGGCATCGGCGACGGCGAGAAATGGAAGGCCTACCTGCACGGCGGCGTCCGCCCGGGGTGGACCAGGCTGGGCCTGGGCACCCGACTGGTGAACACGGCGCGCGAGCTGGCGGCCGCCTGGAAGGAGCGGGACGCGCCCGACCGCGAGGGCGAGCTGCAGATGTGGGCAGACACCAAGCAGACCGGCGCCATCGCGCTGGCCGAAAGCACCGGGTTCGATGTCTGGCGGCACTTCTACACCATGCGGCGCGATCTGACGGAAAACGCGGCACCGATCGAGACCACTGATGTCGCAAGCGGTTTCACTGTCCGGCCGTACGCCGAAGCAGATGGCGAGCCGGTGCGGTTGGCGCGCAACAACTCCTTCGCCGATCACTGGGGATCGGTGCCGACTCCGCCGGAGCGCTGGGAGGCATTCATGGTGGGCAGCCCCGACTTTCGGCCGCAGCACAGCCTTGTTGCCGAGTTCGATCAGGGCGACCCAGCTGTCGCCGAACTCGGCACCCGGATCGCCGCCTTCGTGATGGCCGAGGAGTTCGACGCCCAGACCAAGGCGGAAGGCTTCCGCACCGGCTACATCGCCCTGGTCGGCACCACCCGGCCGGCCCGTGGCAAGGGGCTGGCCAGCGCCCTGCTCGGACGGCAGCTGCTTTCGATGCAGCGGGACGGCTACGCCAGGGCCGAGCTCGGGGTGGACTCGGATTCGCCGACCGGCGCCGGTCGCATCTACCAGCGGGCCGGTTTCATCGAGGCCAGAGCCAGCCGCAGCTACGGGCAAGCGCTGTAGCTGCTGCTGCCGCCGACGCAGAGGTGCTGCGGGTCAGCCGGGCGTCGACTGCCGGGCGCGCAGTTGCTCCACCAGAATGTCGCCATGCCCGGCATGCCGGGCCAACTCGGCGATCAGGTGCCCATAGATGAACCGCAGGTTCACCGGGTCGCGGTGCCAGTGGAACTGCTCGTCAAGATCGTGCTCGGCCGCGATCGTCCTGGACACCGCACAGGCGTCGACGAATGCCTGCCGCACGCCGGCGACGGTGTCGTCGTCGCTGAGGATGAAGCTCTCGTCAACGGTGTCGGGCAAGCCCAGCTCCGCGCGCGCCACGTCGGCGACGCGGGAATGGAACCAGATCCGCTCGACAAAGGTGGCGTGTTTGACCAAGCCGAGCGGGGTGGTGAGCGACGGGACCAGGCGGGCGCGGGCCTGCGTCTCGTCGAGGCCGTCGAGGATGCCGGCGATGGCGTCCCGCTGCAGATCGAGCCGGGCTTCGAGGGCTTCGCGCTCGCCGGCGGTCTGAAGATGTGGCATGGCGGGCCTACCGTTCGCCCGGAAACGCAACGGTGACCGGGTCGGCCTTGGCCAGCTGCCGCCAGCGCACCAGCCGGTTCGCGGTCTCAAGCAGTACTTGGGCCGCCAGCCGGCGCAGATCGGCATTGTCGGTGGAGCCCACCACATTTCGCCATGCGGCGGCGCAATCGCTCTCGATCTGAATCGCCAGTTCGCGGGCCTGCGCCTGGTTGCTCACCTTCGGTACTCGGTAGGCGGGGGCGGGCGGCGGGGCTTCTTGCTTGGCGGCAACCAGCAGACCCGCGGTGGCGTCCCGCCGCACCCGATGTGCCGCCACCATCGACCCGGTCACCGCGATGTCGTCCTTGTCGCTCGCGGCCACCAGCGCGTAGGCCCAGATGGCCGCGTTCTCGGTGCGCAGCGCGGTCTGCACAGCGGTGGTCGCGGTCTTGTCCAGCGGCATGGGTTGCGCCGACTCCGGGCTCTGCGGCCCCACCGACACCTCAGGGGGCGCCTGCGACGTGGCCGCACCCGAGCCGGCGCCCATCCCGCTCTCGGTGGCGGGCGTGCTGGACCCGGCGTCGCCGGCGCTGGGCGGCTCCGGAGGCCCGACGGGGGGCCCCGGCGGACCCGAGCCGGCCGCGCCGGATCCCACTGCTCCGGATCCCACGGCTGCTGAACCCACTGGGCCCGAACCCACTGGGCCGGAAGCACCCGCCGGGTCGGAGCCGATCGGTTCGGAACCAACGGTGTCGGTTCCGGACGCCTGCACCTGTGCGCGCCGACCTGCCGGACGACTCACTCGCTTGCTGCTCACTGCGGTCGATTCCTCCATCCGGCCCTGTCGTCCCGCTGCTTGCCCGCGCGGTCCGCTCCGTGCCTGTTCGATGCGCTCCCGCGGTCGCCGCGGGCCGGTCCGACGCTCCGTTGTGGCGTTGGTCCGTTGCCTGCGCTCGTGGTCGGCTCCGTGCTTGCTCGATTCGCTTCCGCGCTCACGACGGCGCCAAGACCGTTCGATGCGTCGCCAGGCAGGCAGCGATCGAGGCGAACAGCGCCGCCCGGTAGCGCGAGACGTTCGCGATCTGATCGGTGAAGGCGACCTGGGCGACCGAAGCGTCGTCGACGGCGGAACTGATCGCCGCGGCGGCGGACGCCGGCGGTGCAACGGTCTGCCCGGCCTGAGTGGCCGGCGCCGGGGTGCTGCGATTGGTTCGAGCCTGCTCGGCCAGCAGCCGTTTCAAGTGCTCGAGCCGATCTTTGGCCAGCGGCTCAAGCTTGGCGGCAGCTCCGCCGAGGCTCGCTCCGGCCTGCAACCGCAGATAGTGCAGCCTGGTCATCGAGATCAGGTTGTCCATCGGGTCGGTGGGTGGGGGAGCGGCCACCGTCTCGGTGCGAGTGGTGCGGCTGGACGAGAAGACCGTGCAGCCGGCCGTTGCCGAGAGCGCGACGGCGGCCCCCGCGGCGAAAACACCCCGGCGCGCCATCCGCATTGACCTCACCGGCATCTGCTCGGCAGTTTGCGCGGTTGTTTCCGGCGGGTTTGTTGCCGGCACGATCATTTCCGGCACGGTCAATTCCCGCGCGCTCGGCGGCTCCTGGGCGCGGTCCAACCCGGGACGGTCGATGGCAGACACTCGCCCATCATGTCAGCAACGGCGCAAACCCCGGCCCGCACGGGGGTGGTCCGCGCGGGCCGGGGCGGCGCCGAGCAGCCGGCCCATCAGACCGTCCCGGCCACCGGACGGACCCGACCGGCACGCCTAACAGCCATCCCAAACAACCGGACCCGAGAGCCGGACCCACGAGGCAGACGCAGCGGGCAGCGCCGTCATCGGCATCGGGGCCGCACTAAACTCGGGACGTTGCCGCGCCCTGGAAGGCGGGCAAGCCGCGTGACCGCCGAGCCCGGTGTGCCGTCACCGTGGGTCGCGCACTGGTACAACATCTGCATACCGACAACTGCCCACCGACAATTGCACACCGATAACTGCACACCGACGAAGGACGACTGACATGGCCACCGGCGAACAGCGCTGGCGAGAGATCGCGGAGCGGGTTGCGAACGAAGCGGGCTTTGACCTTGAGGACTTTTCCGTCGTCAACGCCGGCCGGCGCCGCATGGTGCGGGTGATCATCGACGCCGACGACGGAGTCGACCTTGACCAGGCCGCCACCGTGAGTCGGCGGCTGTCCGCGGCATTCGATGCCGACGAGGAACACCAGTCCGGCGCCCCGGTCGGCAGCCAGGCGTACACCCTCGAGGTCACCAGTCCCGGCATCGGCCGCCCACTCACCGAGCCCCGCCACTTCCACCGGGCTCGCGGCCGGCTGGTCACCCTCAACCGCACCGACGGCTCCAGCCTGTCCGCGCGCGTCGTCGGAATCGACGCCGACGGTGTCGACCTGCTCGGCGGCAAGAGCGGCACCGATCCGGTCACCGTGCCCTTCGCCGATATCGCCAAGGCCCGCGTCGAGGTCGACTTCTCCGGACCGTCCGCCGCGGTGCTCGCCGCGCTCGCCGCCGACCCGCGTTCGGCCGATGTCGCGGCCAAGGCCGGGGGTGACCCCGTCAGCATCGACGCCGGTGACGATGCGGATGCCGCCGCCGCTGGCGACCCTGCCGCTGAGGACGCCGCCGACTCCGGTGACGCCGACGCCGAGCATCCCGATAGTGCAGACCAGGCCCGTGACGCCGCGGAGTCAGCACCGGCCGAAGGAGAGAATCGATGAAGAACATCGACCTTGGCAACCTGCGGTTGCTCGCCGCGGACAAGGGCATCGCGGTGGAGTCGCTGATCCAGACCCTGGAGACCGCGCTGCTCACCGCCTACAAGCACACCGAGGGGCACGAGGGGCACGCCCGGGTCGAGGTGGACCGCACCAGCGGCGCCATCCGGGTGTTGGCGGCCGAGGTCGACGACGAGGGCAACGTCGTCCGCGAGTGGGACGACACCCCCGAGGACTTCGGGCGGATCGCCGCCGGCACCGCCCGGCAGGTCTTCACCCAGCGGTTCCGCGACGCCGACAACGAACGCGTCTTCGGCGACTTTGCCGGCCGCGAGCACGAGCTGATCACCGGGACCGTCACCGCCGACGCCAGGGTCAACGCCCGTGGTGTTGTGGTGGTGAGTCTCGGCGACGTCGAGGGCATCATCCCGGCCGCCGAGCAGGTGCCAGGCGAGACCTATCAGCACGGCCAGCGACTGCGCTGCTATGTGGTGTCGGTGGCGCGCGGCCTGAAAGGTCCGCAGATCACGCTGTCGCGGACCCACCCCAATCTGGTGCGCAAGCTGTTCGCGCTCGAGGTGCCGGAGATCGCCGACGGCACCGTCGAGATCGCCGCTGTGGCAAGGGAAGCCGGGCACCGCACCAAGATCGCCGTCCGGCCGACGGTACCCGGCGTCAACGCCAAAGGCGCCTGCATCGGCCCGATGGGCGCCAGGGTGCGGGCGGTGATGAGCGAGCTGAACAGCGAGAAGATCGACATCATCGACTACTCGGACGACCCTGCCACCTTTGTCGGCAACGCACTGTCGCCGTCCAACGTGGTGTCCAGCACCATCGTCGACGCGGCCGCCAAGGCCGCCAGGGTTGTTGTGCCCGATTTCCAGCTGTCGCTCGCCATCGGCAAGGAGGGTCAGAACGCGCGGTTGGCCGCCAGGCTCACCGGCTGGCGCATCGACATTCGCTCCGACGCCGAGACCCCACCAGCGCCGGCGGGCCAGGCAGGGCAGTCAGCGCCGGCCGGACAGGCAGGGCAGTCAGGACAGTCAGGGACGGCAGGTCGGTCGGACGGCGCGGCTGCCGATCGCGGTACCCCGAGCACCGCTGCCGGGCCGGCCGCGGCTGGGGCTGGTGGTGCCGGGACAGCTGGCGCCGGGACCGCCGGCGGTTCCAGCACCGCGGACGCCGAGGCGGGCCGCACCGAGGATGCGGCGGGGACGTGACGGCGCCGGCGCGGGCGTGTGTCGGAGCACTGCGTCCCGGGCGTAGACTCTCTTGACGGACCGATCGGCGCCAAGCTCCAGCGGTGGGCCATCCCGTTCCGCTCGTCCCAGCGCAGCCGTGTCAGCTCGCCCAGCCCAACCAGCTGAAGCAGCCGACACAGCCAGCACGGCGCGGGCGAGCAGTAAGGGATGTCGCACCTGCGTTGGATGTCGCGGTAAAGACCGGCCCGTTGCTCTGCTCAGAGTCGTCGCCGCTACCGGCACCGACGCTCCGGAACGTTCCGGGGCGATCGCGCTGGTCCCGGACCCGCGGCGCCGGCTCCCCGGTCGGGGAGCGTGGATCCATCGTCACGACGAGTGTCTACGGCTGGCTGAGCGGCGCCGAGCGTTCAACCGAGCTCTCCGGCTTCCGGCCGGGCAGGCCGTTGACTCTCGGCAGGTCAAGCAGTACCTGGTGCGTAAGGAAAGTGCAGGCGATCCATTGTGAAGACCGTGAGCACACAAGGCTCAGCATCATGAGCGCGCAGTGAAGCCGCAACGATGAGCATCATCCACTAACCGGGGGCCGAGCCGGCTGGGACTACCTGCCGCCCGTCCTCCACCGACAAGGAGAGCAGTGGCAGGCAAGGCCCGCGTCAGCGCAATTGCAAAAGAGCTGGGACAGTCCAGCAAAGACGTCATCGCCAAGCTTCAGGAGCTCGGCGAGTTCGTGAAATCAGCGTCGTCCACCATCGAAGCGCCAGTGGTGCGCAAACTCCGCGATGCCTTCCCGGCGGCGGAGAACGGTGCGGCCGACGGTGCCAAGAAGGCACCGGCCAAGAGTGCCGGCAGCAAGGCTGCCGCCAAGAGCACCGGCAGCCCGAAGCCGGGTGCCCCGCGGCCCGGTAAGGCTGCTGCCGACGGCATCGCAGACACCAGTGCGGCAACCGCCGGTGCCGACAGTGCACCGGCGGCGAGTGCGCCCGCCGAAGCTGCTGCGGCCACCGCAAAGCCGGCGGCCCCGAAGACAACACCGGCTCCGGCCGCCGAGGCAGCACCGTCGACCACCGATTCCGGCAGGGCCGCGCCGCGGCCGGCCCCGGCTCGGCCGGCCGCGAGCGCCCCGGCAGCAGCAAGTGCAGCCCCGGCCGAATCGGCGGGCGCCGCACCGGCTGCGGAACGGCCGGCCGCCCGCGCCGCCGACGGTGCCACCGGCGCCGCGGCGGCAGACGCCGGTGGTGAAGCGCCGGCGCGCCCGCGCCCGACCGGTGGCGTCCCCGGCGCCCCGCGGCCGCCGCGCATGGGCAACAACCCGTTCGGGGTCGGCGCCGGTTCCCGTACCCCGGCTCGGCCCGGCGGCGTTCCCGGTGCGCCTCGCCCCGGCGCCCGTCCTGGTGCCGGCGGTGCTCCCGGTGCCGGCGGCCCGCGTCCCGGTGGCGGCCGACCCGGCGTGCCCAGTGGTGCGCGCCCCGGTACTCCCGGCGGCCGGCCGCCGGCCATGGGCCGTCCCGGCGGTGGCGGCGGTGGCGGCTACCGCGGTCCGGGTGGACCCGGCGGTGGCGGCGGTGGCGGTGGTTACCGCGGCGGCGGTGGCGGACCGCGTCCCGGTGGCGGCGGCCGCGGTAACGCCCCTGGCGCTTTCGGTCGCAAGGGCGGCCCGGCGCGTAAGGGCCGCAAGTCGAAGAAGCAGCGTCGTCAAGAGATCGAGAACATGCAGGCGCCGTCGGTGGGCGGTGTCACGCTGCCACGCGGCAACGGCCAGACCATCCGGCTGGTGCGTGGTTCGTCGCTCGCCGACTTCGCCGACAAGATCGACGCCAACCCGGCGTCGATGGTGCAGGCGCTGTTCCACCTCGGCGAGATGGTCACCGCCACCGCGTCGGTGTCCGACGACATCCTCGAGCTGCTCGGGTCCGAGATGGGCTACGAGGTCGAGATCGTCAGCCCCGAAGACGAAGACCGCGAGCTGCTGGAATCGTTCGACCTGTCGTACGGCGAAGACTCCGGCGGCGAGGACGACCTGCAGGTGCGCCCGCCGGTGGTCACCGTCATGGGCCACGTCGATCACGGTAAGACCCGACTGCTGGACGCCATCCGGCACACCAACGTGGTGGACAAGGAGGCCGGTGGCATCACCCAGCACATCGGCGCCTACCAGGTGGCGACCGAGCTGGAGGGCACCGAGCGGCTGATCACCTTCATCGACACCCCCGGTCACGAGGCGTTCACCGCCATGCGTGCCCGCGGTTCGAAGTCCACCGACATCGTGGTGCTGGTGGTCGCCGCCGACGACGGCGTGATGCCGCAGACGGTGGAGGCCATCAACCACGCCAAGGCGGCCGACGTGCCGATCGTGGTGGCGGTCAACAAGATCGACAAGGAAGGCGCCAACCCGGACAAGATCCGGCAACAGCTCACCGAGTACGGGCTGATCGCCGAGGAGTACGGCGGCGACACCATGTTCGTCGAGGTGTCGGCGCGCGAGCGGATCAACCTTGACGGGCTGCTGGAGGCCGTGCTGCTGACCGCGGACGCGGCGCTCGATCTGCGCGCCAATCCCGACATGGAGGCCCAGGGCGTCGCCATCGAGGCGCACCTGGACCGCGGCCGCGGTGCCGTCGCGACCGTGCTGGTGCAGCGCGGCACGCTGCGGGTCGGCGATTCCGTGGTGGCCGGTGAGGCGTACGGCCGCGTCCGCGCCATGCTGGACGACTCGGGCAACAACGTCAGCGAGGCGCTGCCGTCATTCCCGGTGCAGGTGCTCGGGCTCACCTCGGTGCCGGGTGCGGGCGACTCGTTCATGGTGGTCGAGGAGGACAGGGTGGCTCGCCAGGTCGCCCAGTCCCGGCAGGCCCGCGCCCGCAAGGCGCAGGTGGCCAACCGTCGCCGGATCTCCCTGGAAGATCTGTCAACCGCGTTGGCGGAGAAGAAGATCGAGCAGCTCACGCTGATCATCAAGGGCGACAACTCCGGCACCGTTGAGGCGCTGGAGGACGCCCTGCTCAAGATCGACGTCGGCGACGAGGTCGATCTGCGCGTCGTGCACCGCGGTGTCGGTGGCATCACCCAGGACGACATCAACCTGGCGTCCACCACCGACGCCATCGTGCTCGGCTTCAACGTCAAGCCGGTGCGCGGTGTGCAGGAGTTCGCCGACCGCGAGGGCGTCGAGATCCGTTACTACACGGTGATTTACCAGGCCATCGACGAGATCGAGGCCGCGCTCAAGGGCATGCTGAAGCCGGAGTTCGAAGAGGTGGCGCTGGGTGCCGCCGAGGTCAGGCAGATCTTCCGGTCCAGCAAGTTCGGCAACATCGCCGGCTGCATCGTCCGCTCCGGGGTGATCCGCAGGAACACCAAGGCGCGGCTGCTGCGCGGCGGTGTCGTGATCAACGACAACCTGCAGATCGACTCGCTGCGTCGTGAGAAGGACGACGTCACCGAGGTGCGCGAGGGCTACGAGTGCGGTATCAGCCTCGGTTCCTGGAACAACATCGAGGTAGAGGACAGCATCGAGACCTACGAAGTGCGGGAGAAGCCGCGCACCTGATCCGCTGAGCTGGTGCCGCCACCGCCGAGGGGTGGTGGCGGCACTCATCGGTCGGCGGAACGCCGGTCGGTTGACCATGGGCGGCGGACCATCGGTCAAGGGTTCGGGGCCGGTGAGAGGGGATCGAAGGAGCATGGCGACGTACACCGGGGTGCTGGAGTTCGACGTGATCGTCGGCGCCGGGGCACCCGTCGACTCGCTGAAGCACAAGCGGGCGATGCTGCGACCGGTGCTGGCCCGGCTGCGGCGGCTGCAGGTCGCCGCCGCCGAGACCGATCACCAGGATCTGCACCGGCGCGCGCTGATCGCGGTCGCCACCGTTGCCTCCGACCCGGGTCAGGTGCAGGCGGTGTTGGACACCTGCGAACGCCAGGTGGCTGGTGAGGTGGAGCTGGAGCTGCTGTCCGCCCGGCGCCGCACCCTCGGCCCCGAGGACGACTGACAGCTCTGCTCGGCAGACCGACAACTCTGCTGAGCGGGGGAGCGCGGCAGCAGCGAGCATTGCTTGACGTGAGTTGTCCGAAGTAATTAGCAGTGAACAGCAGTGCAGAGCAGTTCAAGAGCAGTGAACAGCAGTGCAGAGAAGTGAACTGAAGCGGAACAGAAGAAGGTGATGGTCGTGGCCGATTCGGCCCGGGCCCGCAGACTGGCCAAACGCATCGCCGCCATCGTGGCGACCGAGCTCGAACACCAGGTGAAAGACCCGCGGCTGGCGATGCTGACCGTCACCGGAGCCACCCTGACCCCCGACCTTCGCGACGCCACGGTCTTCTACACCGTCTACGGCGACGACGAGGAGCAGGCCGCCACCGCGGCGGCGCTGGCATCGGCGACCGGGGTGCTGCGCAGCGCGGTCGGCAAGCAGACCGGCATCAAGTTCACGCCGACCCTGGCGTTCAAGGCCGACACCGTGCCGCAGACCAGCGCGCACATCGAAGATCTGCTGGCGGCCGCCAAGGCCTCCGACGCCGAGATCGCCAGGCAGGCCGCCGCCGCCGACTACGCCGGCGAGGCGGACCCCTACAAGCCGCCGCGCGAGGACGCTGCCGACACTGACGACGCCGCACCCGACGCGGCGCCGGATGCCGAGACGCCCGACGCCGAGGCGCCCGATGCCGGACCATCGGATGCCGAAGCATCGGAGTCGGGGGCAGCGCGCCGATGACGTCCATGTCGCCGTCGATGCTCGATTCGGCGGACCAGGGGGAGCAGCCGGATCCGCGGATCGTGCAGCTGCTGCACGCGGCCCGGCGTCCAGTGTTGTTGGCGCACAACAATCCTGACGCCGATGCGTTGGGATCGGCGTTGGCGCTCGCGCTGGCGTTGCGGCACCACGGTGCGCAGCCGGTGGTGGCCTTCGACCAACCGGGCGAGGTCCCGGACGCGCTGCGTGGGCTGCCCGGCCAGGAACTGCTGCACCCGGGCCCTGCCGACCCCGCCGCCCCGGCGGACTGGGATCTGATCGTCACGCTGGACGCGGCGTCGCCGGATCGGTTGGGCCGCTGGGCCGAGCTGTTCGACGGTGACGTCCCGGTGGTGGTGATCGATCATCACCGCTCCAACACCGGGTTCGGTGATCTGCGCTGGGTGCTGCCGCAGGCACCGGCGACGGCGGTGCTGGTGCACCGGCTGCTGCCGCTGCTGCAGGTGCCGCTGGACCCGCAGATCGCGAAGGCGCTGTACGCCGGGCTGGCCACCGACACCGGCAACTTCCGCTACGGCGATGCCGACGCCCACCGGATGGCCGCCGACCTGATGGACGGTGGCGTCGACCCGGAACAGGTGATGCGGCCGATCTACGCCAGCCACCGCTGGGGCTGGTTGACGTTGCTGGGCAACGCATTGGGGCGCGCCGCGCTCGACCCCGAGGTGATTCCCGGCGGCCTGCTGTCCACCGCCATCACCCTGGCCGATCGCGGCGAGCTGCCCCGCGAGGAGTGCTACTCGGTGATCGGCATTCTGACCGGCAGCGCCGACGCCGACACCGTCGCGGTGCTCACCGAGACCGGACCGGGCAGCTGGGACGTCTCGCTGCGCTCCCGCGGCGAGTCCGAGGTGGGCAGCGTCGCCGTCGCACTGGGCGGCGGCGGACACGCCAGGGCCGCCGGATTCAGTTGGACCGGTGAGCCGGAGGCGGCGTTGTCGACGTTGGTTGCGCAGCTGCGCAGGAACCGGCCGAACGCCGATGCCGCCGGCGCCGGGGCCGCCGGTGCTACCGGTGCCGCCGGTGCCGCCGGTGCTGATGCCGCCGGTGCTGCCGGCGCCGAGCCCGCAGGTGCTGCCGGCGCCGAGCCCGCAGGTGCTGCCGGCGCCGCGGCCGGGGGCTCCGAATCGGGTCGGACGGCGGCGCAGCCTCCGACGCAGCGGCCGGCCGACTCGGTAGAGCCGGCCGCCGCGGACTGACCCGCTGGCGAGTCACAGCCATGCCGGAGCCGAACCGACCGTCTCCCGCCGGCCCGAACCCGACGCCACCCGACGCCGCCGCTCCCGCGGCAGCTCCCGCGGGCACCGCCGGGCCGAGTGCTGCCGCCCGGTCCGGCTCGGCATCCAGGCGCGCCTGGCTGATCTGGGGCGTCGGCGCCGGTGTGTACGTGCTGGCAGTTTTCCATCGCTCCTCGTTGGGCGTCGCGGGGCCGCTCGCCACCGAGCGGCTGCAGCTCTCGGCGGGGCAACTGTCCACGTTCGTGATGCTGCAACTCGGCGTCTACGCGGCGATGCAGGTGCCGACCGGGCTGCTGGTGGATCGCTGGGGTCCGCGCCGGATGCTGCTCGCCGCGACGCTGACCATGGGCATCGCCGAGCTGTTGTTCTCGGTGGTGACCAGCTATCCGCTGGCGCTGCTGGCCCGCGGTTTGCTCGGCATGGGCGATGCCATGACCTACATCTCGGTGCTCCGGCTGGCCGTCGGCTGGTTCCCGGCACGGCGCTACCCGATCATCGCCTCGTACACCGGCCTGCTCGGCACCGCGGGGAACTTGATCGCCACCATCCCGTTGACCGGCCTGCTGCACCAGTTCGGGTGGACCACCACGTTGGCGGTGGCCGGCGGCATATCGATCGGCTATGCGCTGCTGCTGGTGCGGAAGGCGACGGTAGCGCCGTTCCGCGAGGTGGCGGGCGCGGCGTCCAGCTCACCGGCGTCCGGCAGCAAGGTGGTGACCCAGGTACGAGCCGCATGGCGGATGCCCGGTGGCCGGTTGGGTTTCTGGGTGCACTTCACCACCATGGCGGGCCCGACGGTCTTCGCCGTGCTCTGGGGATTTCCGTACCTGCGGCAGGTGATCGGGCTGTCGCCGTCGTCGGCATCGCTGTTGATGATGCTGTTGGTGTTGGTCGGTCTGGTCGCCAATGTCACCATCGGCCGGATGGTCGCCGCCCGACCGGAGATCCGGACGCCGTTGGCGGTGCTGGTGGCGCTGGCCGGGCTGCTCGGCTGGCTGGCGTTGGTGCTGTGGCCGGGTACCCGGCCGCCGCTGCCGGTGGTGATCGGGGCAGTGGTGGTGTTCGCGGTGGGTGGCCCGGCGTCGTCGGTGGCGTTCCAGCTGGCCCGCGACTACAACCCACGGCACCGCATCTCCACCGCCACCGGAATGGTCAACGTCGGCGGTTTCTGCGGTGCGGTGATCGGCACCTTCGCGGTCGGCGTGATTCTCGACGCGATCGACGGGTCGGCCCCCACCCACTCCAGCACGGCGTTCCGGGCGGCGTTCGCCGCGATCGCCCTGCTCACCGCCTTCGGACTATGGCGGATGTTGACCTGGTGGCTGCGTACCAGGGCCGAGGTACTGTTGGCCGCCGCGCGCGGAGAACCGGTGCCGGTCAACATCTCTCGGCAGCGCTGGGAGCTCGTCGACGAGGCCATCCTGCAACGCGAGTGGGAGTTGGCGAACCGGGTCGAAACCGCGCAGCAGCAGGTGACCAAGCCGGAGCGGGGTGCACACGATGACTGATCCGAGCGACGGGCGGCCGGCCACCGCTGCCACCGGCCCACCGAATGGTGTGCTGTTGGTGGACAAGCCGTCCGGCGTCACCTCGCACGACGTGGTCGGGCGGGTGCGCGCCGTGCTGCGCACCAGGAAGGTCGGCCACGCCGGCACACTCGACCCGATGGCCACCGGCGTGCTGGTACTCGGCATCGGGCCGAGCACCAGGCTGATCGGGCAGCTGGCGCTCACCGACAAGGCCTATGCCGCAACCATTCGGCTGGGTATCGCCACCGACACCGATGACGCCGAGGGGACGGTCACCGATCGGCGTGGCGCGGCGGATCTCGTCGACGGCGCCTGGGCCGAGCCGATCGCCGCGCTGACCGGCGACATCCTGCAGGTGCCGAGCACGGTGTCGGCAATCAAGGTGGACGGGGTGCGCGCCTACCAGCGCGCCAGGGCGGGGGAGCAGGTGGAGTTGGCCGCCCGCCCGGTCACCGTGAGCCGCTTTGCGGTGCTGGCACCGCCCCGCCGCTGCACGGTGGGTGGCTGCTCGGACAGCGACGCGGCCGGCGGCACCGCCGTCGTCGATCTGGACGTCGAGGTCGAGTGCAGCAGCGGGACGTACATCCGGGCGCTGGCAAGGGATCTCGGGGTTGCGCTGGGCACCGGTGCGCACCTGACCGCGCTGCGCCGCACCCGGGTGGGGCTGTTCGACGTTGCCGGTGCCGTCGACGTCTTCGGTCCCGAAGGCCCGGCCCCGCGACCGGAACCTGGCGGCAAACCGGTACGGCGCCCGATCCCGGAGGCGCTGCGGGCCGAGGTGGCCGGCGCGGTGATCCCCGCGGGCCAGGCCGCCGCGCTGGCGTTCACCGTCCGCATCGGCACCGACGCCGAGGTGCGCGCGCTGTCGTACGGCCAATCGATCGCGGCGACCGGGACGGCCGGGCCGGTGGCAATCCTTGATGCCGCAGGCGATCTCGTCGCCCTGGTGCGTGACGACGGTGATCGCGCTGCGCCGGTGGTGGTGTTCCGCGCCGCAGGGTGACCGGGCCGGGAGCGGCGGTGGGTCACTGACCGGTGAGCAGTGCGATCTTTCCGCCGGCGTGGCCGGCGCTGACCCTGCGCAGCGCGGTGACGGCCTCGGCCAGCGGGTAGCTGCCGGCCATCGGCACCACGAGGTCGCCGCTGCTCGCCAGCTTGATGATCTCGGAGCGGACGCTGTCGCGGTAGCCGGCACTGTCCGGGCTGGTGCCGGCAACCGCGACGAAGCCGTCCGCGGCGGCCCTGGCCGGCGCCGCCGCGGTGACGATCCGGCTGCGATCGGTCACCAGCTGCAGCGCGGCGTCGACGGCCTCGTCGGTGCCGGCCAGATCCAGTACCGCTGCTACCGGCCCGGGTGCGACCGCCCTGATCCGTTCCAGCACACCGTTTCCGTAGCGCACAGGAATCCCGCCGAAGGAGCGCACCAGCTCGTCCCCGTGCTGCCCACAGGTGCCGATCACGGTGATGCCGCGCAGCCGGGCCAGCTGCAGCACGGCCGCGCCGACCGCACCGGAAGCGCCGTGCACCACGATCACCTCGCCGCCGAGGGTGCCCGCATGAACGCGATGCAGCATGTCGGCGGCGGTGGTACCGGCCAGCAACAAATTGGCCGCCTGCTCGTCCGGCATGCCGTCGGGTGCTGCGAAGACATCGGCGGCCGGCTCCGTGACCGCGGTGGCGTACCCGCCGTACACCCGGAACGCCACCACCCGGTCTCCGATCGCGCCGCCGCCGGAGGCGATGGTGGTGTCCGGACCGACGGCGGAGAGCCGGCCGGCCACCTCGTAGCCGATGGGCGTCGGCAGCTTCGCCGGATCGCCGCGCAGGGTGTGCTTGAGATCGGAGGGCTTGACGCCGGCCGCGGTGATGGTGATCGTCACCTCGCCCCGGCCCGGTTCGGCGAGTTCACTCTCGACGAAGGCAAAGTCGTCCAGCCCGGAAAAACCCTGTGCCACCCCGCGTTTGATCTGCATCCCGGTGAGCCTAGAGCCGCGGCGGCGGCCGGCGCAGTAACGGCGATCACCCCATAGCCGGTCAATCAGCATGGCGTGGCTCGGCGCGGCGGCCGAGCTCCCGGCAGCGCTGCAGAAAGTCGGCGAGCACACCGGACAGCCGCCGGTTGCCGTCCGTCACGACGAACGTTGCCAGGCTCAACGGGCGAGCCTTTTTGCCGACCTCGACCGGCCGGAAGGCGACGCCGGGAATGGCCAGCGTGTCTGCGTGCGAGGCGTAAAAGACCGTCCAACTCGGCGGCCCGATGGCCAGTTCCGCGAACGCTTCGTGCAGGGCCGCGCCGAACTCGCCGGCGATCACCGGTTCGAAGCCGGAGACCGCTGCCGCTTGCTGCACCGCCTGGTACAGGTCGGGGTTGTGGTGCGCCGGCGCGATCCGCAGCGGCAGGCCGGCAAGTTCGCCGAACGGGATCCGCCGCCGGCCGGCGAGGGGGTGTGCGGAAGGCAGCGCCACCAGCAGCTCGTCGGTCCAGACGTGGGTGAAATCGAACTCGTCGGTGGCGCGGCTGTCACCGCGCACCACCGCTGCGTCCAACGTGCCGGACCGCACCTGGTGCAGCCGAGTGCTCACGTCGGAGTAGTTGAGCTGCAAGGTGATCGGCGGATCGGCGCGCTGACAGCTGTGCACCAACTCGCTGACCCGGGCGCCGAGTCCGGCGCTGGTCCCGAGCCGGACCAGCCGTTCCTGCCGGCCTGAGAGCGCCCGCATCTCGGCCACCGCGGTGGTCTCCGCGTCCAGCACCTGCTGCGCCAACGGCCGGAACCGTTCACCGGCGTCGGTCAGCCGGACCGTGCGGTGTGAGCGATCCAGCAGTGGCACACCGAGTTCACGTTCCAGCCGTGACACCTGCTGGCTGACCGCCGACGGCGCCACCCGCAGCCGCTCGGCGGCGCGGCCGAAGTGCAGCTGGTCTGCCACCTGCAGGAAGTACCGCAGCTGGCGCAGTTCCACCGCACCTCCGATCCATCGCATTCATATCCATCGCATTCATATCCATCGCATTCATATCGACCGCGCAACCAGCCGCGCGGCCCCGCCGTGCCGTCGCGCCGCCCGGCCCACCATGCCTGTCGCGCCGGGCCGGCGACGGACCGGCTGCGACGGCCCGGGTCCAACCGGAATCCGTTCAGCAAACGTGAACGCTGCCTGCACGATATGACGCTGGTTCGACGGCCGGCCCGGCGGCACCGTGAAAGCCGTGAACACCGATAACAACCGTCCAACGGCCGGCTCCCCAGAGCCGGCTACCGATTTGCCGGACGCCATGGGCAGACAGCACACCGGTGCCGGGACCAGCTACCTGCGGGCAGGTACCGGGCCTGGCCTTGTGCTGCTGCACGGCACCGGCGCCAACGCGGGGATGTGGGAGCCGCTGCTGCCCCGCTGGTCGCCGTCCCACACCGTCGTCGCACCCGACTTCACCGGTGCTGAACCCGATCGAGCCGACGCTGCACCCGGCCGGGGCGAGCCACCGCTCACCCTGGCCGGCCTGGCCGCACAGGCACTGGACGCCGCCGACCATGCCGGCTTGGCGACCTTCGACCTGGTCGGGCATTCGCTCGGTGCCGCGGTGGCCGCCGAACTCGCGGCGACCGCACCGAACCGAGTGCGCAGCCTGGTGCTGCACGCCGGCTGGGTCCGCACCGACCCGCGGCAGTTGGCCGAGTTCGACTGGTGGATCCGCCTGTTACGCAACGACATCCAGCATCAGACGCAGCTGTTCCTTCGCTACCTGCCGTTGCTGGCGTTCGGGCCGGTCTTCTGGTCGGCGGCCACCGTGAGCACCGTTGACGAAATCGTCCCACTGCTGGCCGAGCAGTTCCGGCCGCGGGCCACCATCCGGCAGATCGAGCTGGACCAGCGGGTGGACCTGACCGATCGACTGGTTGCCATCACCGCCCCCACCTTGGTGCTGACCTCAAGACACGACCGGCTGATCGACTGCGCGAGTCAGCGCGCGTTGGTCGAGGGCATCGCCGGGAGCACGCAGGCCGGTTTGGACGCCGGGCATGGTGCGCCGGCCGAGAACCCGACCGAGTTCGCCCATGCCATCGAGACGTTCTGGAGCCACACCAGATGACGACAGCAACGAAAGTGGATGCCCGCATCGGTTGGGGCCCAGCCATTCTGCTCTGCGTCACCGTGCTGCTGGTGCCCGTCGGGCCCCCGGCGCCAGCGTCTCGATTCCCGGCATGGCAGCGGAGCTGCGGGCACCCGCCAGCGCCAGCAACTGGGTGATCAACGCCTTCATGTTGGCGATCGCCGCGGTGATGGCGGTGGCCGGAGCGCTGGCCGACCGGTTCGGCCGCCGGAGGGTGCTCGCGGTCGGCCTACTGGTCTTCGTGGCCGGCAACGCGCTGATCGCCACCGCGCCGGCGATCGCCGTCGTCATCGCCGGGCGCGCCGTCTGTGGTATCGGTGCCGCTGCCATCACCACCGCCGGCTCCGCGCTGCTGTCGAACACCTACTCGGGGCGGCAGCGGAGCACCGTTTTCGCGGTGTTCGGCACCACCATCGGTCTCGGGCTCGCGTTCGGCCCGATGCTGTCCGGGCTGGCGATCGCTGCGGTCGGTGGCTGGCGGTGGCTGTACGTGCTGTACGCCCTGGTTGCGGTGCCGCCGCTGGTGCTGCTGCGTCGGGTGCTGCCGCGGGAGAGCCCTGCGGCCGCCGGCCGTTTCGACATGGTCGGCGCGCTGGTGCTCACCACCGCGCTGACAGCGTTCATGATCGGGGTGTCGCTCGGGCCCGATCTTGGTTGGCTGCACTGGTTCCCGTTGACGATGCTGGCGCTGGCAGTTGCCGCAGTGCTGGTCTTCACCCGGGTGGAGCGCACGGCTGCGCACCCCTTGGTCGAGCTGAACCTGTTGCGGGTACGACAATTCCGCGCCGTGTGCCTGACGGTCACGTTGGGCGCCTTCGGCTTCGTCTCGCTGGTGTTCACCCTCGGGGTGTTCCTGTCGGTGGCTCACCACGCGGGGGCGCTGGCCACCGGCGCCATGTTGCTGGCGCTCACCGGGCCGACCCTGCTGGTGCCGCTGCTGATCGGCCGATTGGCGCATCGGATCCCGCTGCGCCGGTTGCTGACGCTGTCCATGCTGGTGGTGGCGGTCGGCTGCGGCTGGCTGGCGCTCATCGGACCGGGGCGGCCGCTGGGAAGGACGGCCGCACCGATGGCGGTGATCGGCGCCGGGTTCGGCCTGTCGCTGACCGTGCTCGACGGCGCGGCGCTGGCCACCGTCCCAGCGGACCGGGCCGGGATGGCGGCCGGGGTGTTCAATACGGTCCGCCTCGGCACCGAGTCGGTGGCCGTGGTGGTGACGGCCATCGTCGGTACGGTCACGACCGCACGGGTGGGCCGCTCGGCCGCCGCCGACCTGCTGGCTGGGCGTCCCGCCGCGGGGGCGGCCGGAGTTGCCGGTTACGCCGCCGGCTGGCAACTCGCGCTGGGTGTGGTTGCGCTGCTGTGTCTTGGGGGCGCCGGCTGCATCTGGCAGTTGCTCCGACCGGCGCTGCCCGCTGCGGAACCGCGCCCCGTCGTGGCCGCGCCGGAGCGCCCTGTCGATCAGTTGAACTGACCGAAAGTGGCTTCTCGTTCCGCCGCTCCCGCGCGGCGCCGCTGGGGATCGGCGGCGAGAAGCCACTTTCGGTCATTTGACCTCGGCACCGGGGTGCGGTCCGGTCAGGAGGGCAGCTGGCCGAGCAACCGGCCGGGCGACAGCACGGTGGCGCCGACGGCACGCACCCGGGCGATCAACCCGCGGTCGGCGGTCACTACCGTGGTCGGATGCCCTGCCGCGGTGAGGGTTTCGGCCTGCCGGACTATCTCGTCGTCGCCGGAGGCGGGCGCGTGCACCACCACCGGGCGGCCATCGGGGTCCGCATCGACACCGCGTTTGGCCGCGCCCTCATAGACCACGACGACCGTGCCGTAGGGCAACGACGCCGCGGCCAGCCGCTGGTTGAGGCGTCCGGCCGCGCCGGCCCGGTCCCGCCACCAGCCGTCCGCGCGGGAGCCGATGACGTTCGCCGCGTCCACCACCAGCGCCGAGTCGTGGCTGCCGGCACCCGATTCGCCGTCCGGCGTGGGTGATTGCTCGCTCACCACGGTCTCCTTCGATCGCTGGGGCCGGTCCGACGCCGCCCGCTGCACCAGCCTCGCACGGTCACCCGCGCCGTGCCCCTCGCGCTATCAGGTCGCGGCGAATCGGCAGCAGCAGGCCCGGCTCCGAGCGGAACGACGCGCGGTGCAGACTGGTCGGGTGGCTGAGGGACGTCGACGGGAAGGGTTGCCGGTGCAGCGCTGGCGCGGATTCGACCAGATACCCCCGGGCTGGGGCCGCTGTGTGCTCACCATCGGGGTCTTCGACGGGATGCATCGCGGGCACCAGGCGTTGGTCAGGGCCGCGGTGGCGCGCGGCAAGGAGCTACAGCTTCCGGTGGTCTTGATGACCTTCGACCCGCACCCGAGCGAGGTGGTGCGCCCCGGCTCGCATCCCGCGCAGCTCACCACCCTGCGGCGGCGGGCCGAGTTGGCCGACGAACTCGGCGTCGATGTGTTCTTCGTGCTGCCGTTCAGCCCGGCCATGCAGCAGACCCCGCCGGAAACCTTTGTGCACGACCTGCTGGTGGACCGGCTGCACATGGCCGCGGTGCTGGTCGGCGAGAACTTCCGGTTCGGGCACAAGGGCGCCGGCAACCTGGAGTTGTTGCGGCGCTTGGGGTCCCGGTTCGGATTCACCGCGGAAGGAATAGGTCTGGTCGTGGAGCAGGAACCGGCAGCGGACAACGATGCCGTCAGCACACCCGGCGCGCCGGACGGCGCCGTCGCGACCGAACCGCAGGCAGAGCAGCGGTCCGCACCCCGCGCCGAACACCCGGCCGCACCCCGCGCCGAGCACCCGACCGAACCGCCTGAGCTGCCGATCACCAGCACCTACGTGCGGGCCAACGTCGACGCCGGCGACGTCACCGCGGCCGCTGCCGCCCTCGGCCGGCCGCACCGGCTGGAAGGTGTGGTGGTGCACGGCGAGGGCCGCGGCGGTGCTTCGCTGGGCTATCCGACCGCGAACCTGCACACCGCCGAACATGCGGCGATCCCTGGCGACGGCGTGTATGCCGGTTGGTTCGTGCTGGGCAGCAAGCGTTATCCCACGGCCATCTCGGTGGGCAGCAACCCGACGTTCTCCGGCACCGCCCGCACCGTCGAAGCATTCGTGCTCGACGAGTCGGCCAACTACTACGGACGGCGGGTGGCGCTGGAGTTCGTGGCGAAGCTGCGCGATCAGATCGCCTTCGACTCCGTCGAGGCCCTGATCGACCAGATCGGCAAGGATGTCGACCGCACCAGACAGATTCTCGGAGTGCCGGCATCGGTCGTGAAACCATCGACGGACCGGGCACCCGAGCCGGGGGAGCGGGCCGCCGGCGGCGAACCAGCCGGCCGGAGTAGCGGCACGCCGTCCGGCCCAAGCCAGTCCGGACCAAGCCCGTCATGACCCCGTCCGTCCTGCCAACGCAGGCCCGGTTCACCCTCAGCGGCGGGTTGGTGTTCGACGGCGAGTCCGAGCAGCCGGTGCAGACGTCGGTGCATGTTGTCGACGGCGCCATCGCCGGCCTCGGCGACGGTCTGCCCACCGCCGACCAGACCATCGACGTCACCGGCAAGCTGATCGCCCCCGGCCTGATCGACGCCCACTTCCATGCCTACGGCGTCAGCCTGTCCGGCCAGCAGATCGACGCCACCGCCCCTGGATACCTGGCCTTGCAGGCGGCCCGCCGGTTGAGCGCGGCGCTGCGGCGCGGCTTCACCACCGTCCGGGACGTGGCCGGCGGCGACCCGTGGTTGGCGAAGGCCGTCACCGACGGGCTCATCGACGGCCCTGAGTACCTGTACACCGGTCCGGCGCTCAGCCAGACCGGCGGCCACGGCGACGCCCGCCCGGCGCTGGTGGCCGGGCCGGGCGATCCGGCGCCGGCCGCAGCGGATTGCTGCGGCGCCGGCGGTTCCGGCGTGATGGGTGAGGTGGTCGACGGCGTCGACGCGCTGCGGCGCGCCGTCCGCGAGCGCTTCCGCCGGGGCGCGCATGCCATCAAGATCATGGCGTCCGGCGGGGTCATCTCACCGACCGATCCGCTGCGGATCCCGCAGTACTCACCGGACGAGATCGCTGCCGTGGTCGCCGAGGCGCAGCGACGCGGCAGTTATGTGGCGGCGCACGCCTACTCGCCCGCGGCGATCGCGGCCTGCCTCGACGCCGGCGTTCGGTCGATCGAGCACGGCAACCTGCTGGACGCCGCCACCGCCGAGCGGATGGCGCAGACCGGCGCGTTCCTGGTGCCGACCCTGGTCACCTACGACGCCATGGCCCGCCGCGGCACCGACTTCGGCATGACGGTGGCCGCCCTGGCCAAGAACGCCGAAGTCCTCGACCATGGCCGGACCGCGATCGAACTGGCTGCGGCGCAAGGGGTTCGGGTCGGATTCGGTACCGATCTGATGGGTCCGCTGGACAGCGAGCAATCCGCGGGGCTGCGGTTGCAGTCCGACGTCACCGGCGTGGCCGCGACGCTGCGCTCGGCCACCGGTGTCAACGCCCGGCTGCTGAACCGCGACGATCTCGGGCGCATCCGGCCCGGCGCCAGGGCCGACCTTGTGGTGTTCGACGGCAACCCGTTCCAGACCGCCGAGGTGCTGTGGTCGCCACCGTTGGCCGTCTACCGGGCGGGCCGGCCGGTCGCGCAGTGACCGACCGGGCGGTGGCTCGGCGGCCGCCGCGGTGACGCGGTCGGTGAGGCTCAGCTGCGCTGGTAAAGTGGACACTCGTGCGACTGCGGTCCGTGGCGGTCGCACCAGACATCACTGTCGAACCCGCTGGTCATGCCTGTCGGCATGCGCTGAATGCAGGTGAACGCAGCTGGCGACACCTCATCAAGGTGTACGCAGCAGACGCACAGCAGCGGGACTACTCACACGGTACGACTGCAAGGAGCAGCACTGTGGCGTTGACCGCCGACCAGAAGAAGACGATTCTTACCGAGTACGGCCTGCACGAGGGCGACACCGGTTCCGCCGAGGCCCAGGTGGCTCTGCTGAGCAAGCGGATCTCCGACCTCACCGAACACCTGAAGACCCACAAGCACGATCACCACTCGCGCCGCGGCCTGATGGCCCTGGTCGGCCGTCGCCGCCGGTTGCTGCGCCACTTGCAGGAGATCGACATCGCTCGCTACCGCTCGTTGATCGAGCGGCTCGGCCTGCGCCGCTGAACCCCCACTCGCCGGGAGCGTCCACCCAGGACCTCCCGGCGAGTCGCGTTCGGCAGCACCACCGCTACCACCACAACTGAACAAGTACAAGGCACCACGTTCAACACCTCGCGCTCGCGCATCCGGCTGCACCTTGACGGCCGGTTTTCGGTAGTGGCCGCCAGGATCCGGCACTCATCGGCTCCGGCGGCTTCGATCGAAGGCCGGCAGCACCGGAGCAGCTGATTCGCCTGGCGGGGCGTAGGACGGGACAACAATGCAGCGGCCGAGCACGTCGGCGCTGCTCCCGAAGGAGAAACATGTCCGACCCCACCGCCTCCAGCGCCACCGCTGTCCTGGACAACGGGCGCTTCGGCACTCGCACCATCCGCTTCGAAGCCGGCCGGTTGGCCCAGCAGGCCGCCGGCAGCGTCATGGCCTACCTCGACGACGACACCGTCGTGCTCTCGGCGACCAGCGCCAGCAAACACCCGAAGGAGCACTTCGACTTCTTCCCGCTCACCGTCGATGTCGAGGAGCGGATGTACGCCGCCGGCCGCATCCCCGGCTCGTTCTTCCGCCGCGAGGGCCGGCCCAGCGAGGACGCCATCCTCACCTGCCGGCTCATCGACCGCCCGCTGCGCCCGTCGTTCGCCGACGGTCTGCGCAACGAGGTGCAGGTCGTCATCACCGTGCTGGCGCTGAACCCCGACGTGCTGTACGACGTGCTGGCCATCAACGCCGCCAGCGCCTCCACCCAGATCGCCGGGCTGCCGTTCTCCGGCCCGATCGCCGGCACCCGGATGGCCCTCATCGCCCAGGGCCAGGAGCCGGCGCAGTGGGTGGCGTTCCCGACCCACAGCCAGCTGGAAGACGCCGTCTTCGACATGGTGATCGCCGGCCGCGTCGTCGGTGAAGGCCCAGACGCCGACGTCGCGATCATGATGGTGGAGGCCGAGGCCACCGAGCGCACCGTCGAGCTGGTTGCCGGCGGCGCCACCGCCCCCACCGAAGAGATCGTCGCCCAGGGCATGGAGGCCGCAAAGCCGTTCCTGCGTCAGCTGTGCCAGGCCCAGGACGAGCTCGCGGAGCAGGTCAGCAAGGAGACCCGCGAGTTCAAGACCTTCCCGGCTTACACCGACGACGTCTACGAGGCGGTCGCCGAGATCGCCACCGACAAGCTGGCCGACGCCATGCGCATCGCCGACAAGGCCGAGCGCGAGCTGCGCACCGTTGAGATCTCCGACGAGGTGCTGGCGGCGCTCAGCGAGCGGTTCGCCGACCGGGTCGGCGAGATCGGCGGCGCCCTGAAGGCGGTCACCAAAAAGGTGGTGCGCGAGCGCATCATCCGCGACAAGGTGCGCATCGACGGCCGCGGGCTGGCCGACATCCGGCCGCTGTCCGCGGAGGTCGAGTACCTGCCGCGGGTGCACGGCAGCGCCCTGTTCGAGCGCGGCGAGACGCAGATCCTCGGCGTCACCACGCTGAACATGCTGCGGATGGAGCAGCAGCTGGACACGCTGTCGCCGGAGACCCGCAAGCGCTACATGCACAACTACAACTTCCCGCCGTACTCGACCGGCGAGACCGGCCGGGTGGGCTCGCCCAAGCGGCGGGAGATCGGCCACGGGGCGCTCGCCGAGCGCGCCCTGGTTCCGGTGCTGCCGTCCCGCGAGGAGTTCCCGTACGCCATCCGTCAGGTGTCGGAAGCGTTGGGCTCCAACGGTTCCACCTCGATGGGCAGCGTCTGCGCCTCCACCATGAGCCTGCTCAACGCCGGGGTGCCGCTGAAGGCACCGGTGGCCGGCATCGCCATGGGCCTGGTCTCCGCCGACGACGAGTCCGGCAAGACCCAATACGTCGCGCTCACCGACATCCTCGGCGCCGAAGATGCCTTCGGCGACATGGACTTCAAGGTGGCCGGCACCAAGGACTTCGTCACCGCGCTGCAGTTGGACACCAAGCTCGACGGCATCCCGTCCGAGGTGCTGGGAGCCGCGCTGCAGCAGGCCCACGACGCCCGGCTGACCATCCTCGACGTGATGAACGAGGCCATCGACGCCCCGGACGAGATGAGCGAGTTCGCCCCGCGCATCACCACCATCAAGGTTCCGGTGGACAAGATCGGCGAGGTGATCGGGCCCAAGGGCAAGATGATCAACTCGATCACCGACGAGACCGGCGCCGACCTGTCCATCGAGGACGACGGCACCATCTACGTCTCCGGCTCGGACGCGGCCGCCGTCAACGCCGCGATCGACAAGGTGAACGCGATCGCCAACCCGCAGCTGCCGAAGGTGGGCGAACGGTTCCTCGGCACCGTGGTGAAGACCACCGCGTTCGGCGCGTTCGTCTCGCTGCTGCCCGGCAAGGACGGTCTTGTGCACATCAGCAAGCTCGGCGGCGGCAAGCGCATCGGCAAGGTCGAGGACGTGGTGAACGTCGGCGACAAGCTGCAGGTGGAGATCGCCGAGATCGACGCCCGCGGCAAGATCTCGCTGGTTCCGGTCGCCGCCGGTGACGACTCCGGCAAGGACGGTGCCGCCAAAGACGGTGCTGCCAAAGACGGTGCCGGTAACGACGATGCCGGCAACGGTTCCGCCGACGAGCCGACCGCTGCCGCGGCGGCAAGCACGGCCGGCAGCGAAAGCTGACCGGGTGACGGTACGCACTCGGAGTACCCGGGTCCTGGAGCGCAGCTTCGCGCGCCAGGACCCGGGCGTTTCGGCCGGTTCCCGATCCGGCCGCGCCGGGTCCACCCGCGGCGCAGCCGGCTGCCCGATCACCCTGTCGGTCACCGACGGCGGGCTGCGCATCGTCACCGAACAGGTGCCTGGCGTGCGGTCGGTGGCCGTCGGCATCTGGGTGGGGGTGGGTTCGGTCGACGAGCGGCCGCAGTTGGCCGGCACCTCACACTTCTTGGAACACTTGCTGTTCAAGGGCACCAGCCACCGCAGCGGCGCCGAGATCGCCGCCGAGATGGACGCCATCGGCGGCGAGTTCAACGCCTTCACCTCGCACGAATACACCTGCTACTACACGCATGTGCTGGCCGAGCACGCCGAGCTCGCCATCGACGTGGTGAGCGATGTGGTGCTGGATGCCACCGTTGCCGGCTCCGACGTCGAGGTGGAGCGCCAGGTGATCCTGGAAGAGATCGCCATGCGCGACGACGACCCTGAGGACACCCTTGCGGACGTGTTCGCCGAGTCGGTGTACGCCCCGCACCCGGTGGCTGCGCCGGTGATCGGCAACGTCCGGAGCATCGAAGCGTTGCGCCGCAACCAGATCGCCGGGTACTACCACCGCAGGTACACCCCGGACAAGATGGTCGTCGCCGTCGCCGGCGACATCGACCACGCCGACGTGGTGCGCTGGGTGAAGCATGCCTTCGCCGGCCGGCTGCACGGATCCGCAGGCCCGCAACCGCCGCGCGGTCGCACCGGTCTGGTGCTGCCGCAGCGGGCTCTGCGAGTGGTGGAGCGGGACTCCGAACAGGCGCACCTGATGGTCGGCGCCCCGGCGCTACCGCGGGACGACCCGCGGCGCTACGCGCTCGCCGTGCTGACCACCGCGCTCGGCGGCGGGATGAGCTCGCGGCTGTTCCAGCGGGTCCGGGAACAGTACGGGCTGGCCTACAGCTGCTACGCCGGGTCGCACAGCTACGCCGACGCCGGCGCGTTCAGCGTCTACGCCGGCTGCCAGCCGGGGAATCTGGACCAGGTGTCCCGGCTGATCCACTCCGAGCTGGCCGAGCTGGCCACCGGCGGGGTCAGCGACGACGAGGTGCAGCGCGCCATCGGGCAGCTCACCGGATCGCTGGTGCTCGGACTGGAGGACACCGAATCGCGGATGAGCCGGATCGGGCGGAACATCATGGTACGCAAGAAGTTCCAGACCGTCGACGACGAGCTGGCCGGCATCAGGGGAGTGCGGGCGGAACAGGTCAACGAGCTGGCGGCGGCGTTGCTGGCGCAGCCGCTCAGTGTCGCCGTTGTCGGCCCGTACTCCTCGCAGCGGTCACTGCCCGCCGGGGTGCGGGCGCTGGCCGGGGCCAGAGCGTCGGACGGGCCGGACGGCTCCGCCACCGCGCGATCCGGACACACCGGGGCGGGCGGCTCGGCGCGGTCGGCGGCGCACCACCGCGGCGCCGGGAGCCGGCCGTGACCGAACCGACCGCGAACGAACCGACCGCGAATGACCCGACCGTGCCCGAACCGACTGGGACCGAACCGACCGGGACCGACTCGACTGGGACTGACCCGGCAGCGGCCGACCAGCCGCTGCGAGTCGCGATCACCGGCGCCTACGGACGGATGGGAACGCTTGCCAGCGACTATCTTTCCCGGGCCGCCGGCGTCGAGGTCGTCGCCAGGCTCGGCGCTGACGATCCGATCGACCGGCTCGTCGAGAGCAACGCGCAGGTGCTGGTCGACCTGACCCGGCCCGATGCCGTGATGGCGAATGCCGACTTTGCGATCGAGCACGGAATCCATTGCGTCATCGGCACTTCCGGCATCGATGCCGAGCGGCAGCGGGAACTGCGCAGGCTGCTGGCCGGCCATCCGGAGGTGGGGGTGGTGGTGGCCCCGAACTTCGCCGTCGGCGCGGTACTGGCGATGCGGTTCGCCGCAGAGGCCGCGCGCTTCTTCGACGCTGTCGAGGTGATCGAACTGCACCACGCCGGCAAGGCAGACGCGCCGTCCGGGACGGCAGCGGCCACCGCCGCCCGCATTGCCGGGGAGCGTTCGAAGGCCGGCTCGGCGGCCATGCCGGACGCCACCACCCACGACCAGGACGGCGCCCGCGGCGCCACTGTCGACGGCGTACACGTGCATTCGGTCCGGTTGCCCGGACTCGTTGCGCACCAAGAGGTTCTGCTCGGTAATCCCGGCGAACTGCTGACCATCCGGCACGACTCCACCGACCGGGCGTCGTTCATGCCGGGGGTGCTGTTGGCTGCACGCCAGGCGCCCCGCCACCCTGGCCTGACCATCGGCCTTGAACCGTTGTTGGGTCTACCCGCCGCAGCCGCCACCGAGTGACCGGAGCCGGGCGGTCACAGCGACGCCGGACCAGGGGCTCACTCCTGGCCCGTCAGACCTGAATGACCCGCACCCCGGCGTCGGCGAACTCGGCGACCCGCTCGGCGGGAGCGTCGGTGTCCGTCACCAGAATGTCGATGTCGTCCACCGGGCAGATGCGGGCGAACGAGCGTCGTCCCAGCTTGCTGGAGTCGGCCACCACCAGCACCGTCGACGCCTGCGCCACCATCGCGGTGGTGACGGCGGCCTCACCCTCGTGGTCGGCGGTGGCGCCGATGCGGGTGTCCACCCCGTCGACGCCGAGCACCACGAAGTCAAGGTGCAGCTTGGCCAGACCGGGTTCGGCCAGCGGGCCGATCAGCTCGTACGAATTGGGGCGGGCCACCCCGCCGGTCACCACCAGCTTGATGGTGCGCCGGACCGCCAAGTCGTTGGCGATGTTCAGCGCGTTGGTCACCACGGTGTAGGCCAGCCCGCCGGGAGCGCCGTCGTCGCTGGGATCTTCCGGTGGCGCCGACCCGTTGCTGGAGCCGTTGGCGGCCGTCACCAACGCCCTGGCCACCTCCGACGTTGTGGTGCCGCCGTTGATCGCCAGCACCGAACCGACCGGGATCAGATCGGCTGCGGCGGAACCGATTCGGGCCTTGGCCGCGGCGTTCCGGCCGCTCTTGTATCGCAGCGGCAGGTCGTAGGCGATGCTGGCCGGGGCCGCACCGCCCCTGGTTCTGGTCAGCAGTTGACGTCCGGACAGATGGTCAAGATCGCGCCGGATGGTCGCCGCCGACACCGAGAGTTCGGCGGCGGCGTCGGCCACATCCAACCGGCCGTCCCGGCCCAGAATGTCCAGCAACGCGGTCCAGCGTTCGTGCGGTCCCATCGGTGCTGCTGACCTCCCTGTCCGGCCTGTCCGACCTCGAACGATGCCGCGACCACCGCACCGGCGTCCGGCCGGCATCAAGCCGAGCGTAGATCAGCGCGGTCAGCGCCAGTGTCGGGGGCGGGTGGCACCATGCAGTGGTGCCTTCCGTACCCGCCTCGGCGCGCCGGCTGACCGCGGCCCAGGCTCGCCGTACCGCCCTGGCCGCGCAAGGGTTGCAGCGCGCCCGCCCCGGGCCGGCGCCGGTCAACCGTGGTCATCTCAAGCGGCTGCTCGATCGCATCGGGTTGCTGCAGATCGACTCGGTCAACGTGCTGGCGCGGGCGCACTACCTGCCGGCGTTCGCGCGGCTGGGCAGCTATCCGACGGAACTGCTCGACCAGGCTGCCTGGCCCGGTCTCGGCCGCGGCGCCGCCGGCCGGCGGTTGCTGCTGGAGAGCTGGGCGCACGTGGCGTCGTTGATTCCCATCGAGATCGAACCTTTGTTGCGCTGGCGGCAGCAGAAGCTGCAGGAGCGCTGGCGGCGCGCCGAAGCGCTGCGCAGCCAGCATCCCGGGCTGGTCGAGGCGGTCCTGGACACCATCGTCGAGAACGGCCCGATCGGCGCCGGCGCCGTCGAGAAACTGTTGGAGGCACCGGGCAAGGGGCGGCCGGGCTGGTGGGAGTGGTCGGCCACCAAGCGGGCCAGTGAGTACCTGTTCGCGACCGGCCAGATCGCGGTGGCGGGCCGGCGAGCTTTCGAGCGGCAGTACGCCGACTACGCTGCGGTGGTTCCGGCGAGCGTGCTGTCCCGGCCAACTCCGGCGGAGGCGGACGCGAAGCGTCAGCTCACCCGGTTGGCGTTGCGGCATCACGGCATCGGCACAACGGGCGACATCGCCGACTACTACCGGCTGAGCATCGCCGACACCAAACGCTCGCTGCTCGATCTGGTCGACGCCGGCGACGCGATTGCGGTGGAGGTGGCGGGTTGGCGGGAGCCGGCCTGGCTGGACGTCGGTGCGCCGCTGCCCCGGCGGGTCGACGCCAGCGCGCTATTGTGCCCGTTCGACCCGGTGATCTGGCACCGCCCACGCACCGAGCGGATGTTCGGGGTGCGCTACCGCATCGAGATCTACACACCGGCGCACAAGCGGGTGCACGGCTATTACGTGTTCATGCTGCTGGTCGGCGAGGCGCTGGCGGCTCGGCTCGACCTGAAGGCCGACCGGGCAGCCGGGCAGCTGCTGGTGCAGTCCGCGTGGCTGGAGCCGGGCGCCGACGAGGCGTCAACCCTGCGAGCCGCGGTCGAGCGGCTGCGCGAGATGGCCGGCTGGCTCGGGCTGGAGCGGGTCACCGTGCAACCTCGGGGAGATCTGCACGCGCAGCTTCGGGCCGCGCTCGGCAGTGCCGCGGTGGCCGGGCCCTCGTTGTCCGCCTCCGGACGGAGCGCGAACTCCTCGGCCGCCCGGTGATCAGCAACCACCGGTAGCCGCTGCCCGACCCGCGCGCCGGTCGGACAACGCTCGGACAGCGCTCGGACAGCGCTCGGATTGTCGGTACCCCCGAAGGCCCGATCGGTTCCCGGCGCGGTGAGCTCACCGCTGGGCGCTGCGCTGCCGCAGGGATCGGGCGTCGGCATAGCCGACGGCCGCCGCCGCTGCCTGCTGGGTCCAGCCCTGCGACTGCAGCTGCGCCGCGTGTTCCCTGCGGACCGCGGCGGCATAACCGGCCGGGGTGAGGCCGGTGGCCCTGGTGAAGTGCCGGGCCAGGGTGCGGCCGCTGACGCCCAGCCGCGCGGCGAGCCGGTCCAAGGATTCCGCCGGCCGACTCGGGTCGTCGAGAATGTCCTGGGCTCGGTGGGTCAGGTCGCTCAGATGATCCCGATGCCTCAACAGCACCGAGACCTGCGGGGCCGCGCCCGGCCGCCAAGCCGGTACCACCAGGGTGCGCGCCACCCGGGCCGCCAACGCCGGTCCGTGGTCGTGCGCAACCAGATGCAGCGCAAGGTCGATGCCGCTGGCCACACCCGCGGAGGTGTGCAGCCGGTCGCTGCAGGTGTACAGCACATCGCGCAGCACCGTTGTCTCGGGGAACCTCGCCAACTGATCGATCACATCGTGATGCGTTGTCGCCCGCTGGCCGGACAGCACCCCGGCGTCGGCGAGGGCGAGCGCGCCGGCACACACGCTGGCAACGTGTCCGCCGGACTGCCAGTGCTCCGAAATGCGTTGCAGCGCAGCCGCTGTCAGCCCGGCTCCGGTCGCACTGGTCTGCCATCCAGGCACCAGCAGCAGATCGCCCGGCCGCAAGTCCGGCCACTTCGTGCCCGCGGACAGCATGAGGCCCTGGTGGGCCGGCACGCCGCCGGCTGGCACCCCGCCGGTCGGCTCCGGCTCCGGGCCCGGGTCCGCGACGTAGCACACCGAGTAGCGGCCACCGGCCTCGGCAGCGCTGACGAAGACCTGCGCCGGACCGGCGACATCCATCAGCTGCACCTGGCTCGGCAGCACGATCACGACACAACGCGGGGCGGACTTGCTCATCAGGCCAAGGGTGTCACGGTGACGGCGCGGTGACTATCCGGCGGCGGCGACCGAGCGGTCGAAACCCGGCCGATCGGTGGTGCCCAGCACCGCCTCGATGCTGGTGATGGTGGCGAACCGCCCGGCCAGCGCGGCGGCGGTGCGCGCCACCACCTCGTCCGCTCCGATGATGCCGGTGCCGTCGTGTCGGGGAAGTGGATGAGTGGCGGTGGCGTCCAGCACCACCTCGACCCGGTAGCCCAGATCGGACGCGAGCCTGGCTGTGGTCTCCACACACTGCTCGGTGCGAATCCCGGCCAGCCGGAGCTTGGTGACCCCGGCCGCGGTGAGCTGTTGCCCGAGATTGGTGGTGGTAAAGGCGTTATGGCTGGTCTTGGTGACGCTCAGATCGCCGGCCTCCGGTTGCAGTCCCGGCTGCAGGGCGACCAGACCACCAGCCGGATCGAACGGCCCGCCGCTACCCGGCTCGCTGTGCAACACCCACACCACTCGATCACCCAATGCCCGTGCATTGACGATCAACCGGTTGGTCCGCGCCACGATGTCCGGGCGCGAGATCTGTTGCCAGGACGGTTGCCGGCGGAACGACTCCTGGATGTCGATCACGATCAGGGCGGTGTCGCCGGCGACGGCGCTGGGGCTGGGGCTGGGCGGAGTTGACATGCCCTCACGGTGCCGCTCCGCCGGTGTCACGGCCAGGTCAACACCGGACTGGCACCGGAACGATCAAGACACCGCAGCTGACGCGTCGCGCGCAGTCGAGGAGCCGGCGTCCGGCGAGCCGGTGTTCGGGTAGCCCTAGGCTGTTCCGGTGACACTTCCGGTTTCGGTGGCGGCCGGCCATCCGGCGACGGCCGCTGCCGGGGCCGGAGTGCTGTCCGACGGCGGCACCGCGGCCGACGCGGTTGCGGCGATGATCCTGGCCGGGTGCGTGGCGGAGACTATCTTCTCCGGGCTGGGCGGCGGCGGGTTCGCCGTGGTGTTCGAGGCGGCCACCGCCCGGGTGCATTGCCTCGACTTCTTTGTCGCGGTACCGGGTTTGGACGGCAGCCGGCCGGGCGCCGGCCGCGCCATTGCGGTGAGTTTCGGCGGCGTTGCGGTGCCGTACGAGGTTGGCGGGGCGACCGTGGCGGTGCCGGGCAATCCGAGCGGGGTGGCCGAGTTGAACCGGCGCTTCGGCAGGCTGCCGCTGTCCCGATTGGCGGCTCCCGCGGTGGCGCTGGCCGAGTCTGGTGCTGTCTTTCCCGCCGAACACGCGGCTTTGCTGTCCGACATTGCGCCGGCGATGCTGCTGGGTGACGGCGTAGCCGCCTACTCCCGGCCCACCGGCGCGCTGCTGGCCGCCGGCGATCTACTGCATCATCCCGGCCTGGCCGAGACGTTGGAACAGCTGGGGGAGTGCGGCCCAGCTGCCCTGCTGCAGGGGCCGTGGGGCCGGCGATTGGTCGACGCGGTTCGCGCCGACGGCGGCGCGTTGTCGACCGAAGACCTTGCCGCATACCGGGTCCGGGAACTGCCGCTGGGAAGGGTCGCGTTCGCGGGGACAACGGTGCAGGCTCGCGGCAACGACCTGGACGGCATGCTCGACACGCTGCGCCGGCTGGATCCTGCCACGTTGACGGCGGGTGATGCCGCCAGGGCGGTGGCTCTGGCCGAGGCCTTCGCGGCACCGCCCCTGCGCTCGGAAACCACCTCGGTGGCCGCCGTCGACGCCGACGGAAATGCCTGCGCGGCAACCCATTCGCTCGGCCTCGGCAGCGGGGTCTGGGTGCAGGGGGTGCACGCAAACTCGATGCTCGGCGAGGGTGAGCTGATCCGCGGAGAGTTGGCGCCTGGGCAGCGAATGGGCTCGATGATGACCCCGACCATCGTCACCCGTCCCGTCGGCGGCGGTCGGCCGGACGAGCTGGTGGCGGCGCTCGGCGCGGCCGGTGGGTCGCGCATCCGTCCCGCGCTGATTCAGGTGCTGGTGCGGAGTCTGCTGGACGGGGCAGCGCTGTCGGACGCGATCGCCGCTCCGCGGCTGACCGCCAGCCCCGGTGTGGCGCAGCTGGAACCGGGGTTCGCCCCCGCGGTACCGATGGCGTTGCGGGAGGCGGGGTTTGCGGTGCGGCAGTGGCCGGAGCGGCGGCCCTACTTCGGCGGCGTGGCCGGGATCGGCGCCGGCGGACCGGCAGCCGATCCGCGGCGCGGCGGTGTCACCATCACGCTGTAGGTGTGCGGTGCCGCCGTTCTCAGACTGCGACGGCCGCGGCGCGCCGCAGCCGGATGTCGCCGGAGGTGGTGCGGCAGGTGATCTCCAGCCGTCCGCCCGGCCCGGCCTGGCGGCCGGTCGCGTCATCGGAACGGGCCGCGGTGGCACTGTGGGAGCCGGAGCCGGAACCGGCGTCGGAGTCGGAGCCGGAGTCCGAGTTGGCGTCGGGCAACTTGGTTTCGCCCGCCGCCGCTGGAGTGCCGCCCAGCCGCGCCTTGTCCAGATCGACGGTGAAGTCTGCGGTGCGGTCGGCGAGGCGAGCGGAATCGCCGGGGCCGCTGGGGTCGTCGGCGGCGCCGCGATCGTCGGTGTCGAACGCGTCGAGATCGGTGGGGTCGTCCACGACGTCGAAATCGTTGATGGTGGAGCCGGTGACCGTCGACAGGTTGATCCGGGCGAGCGAGCCGCGGTGCACGCCGATCTCGACGTCACCGGAGACCGCGGTGGCCTGCACCGAGCCGTCGACGGCGTCCAGGATGCGCACGTCGCCGCTGACCGACCGGACGAACACGTCACCGGAGGGTTCTTCGACACGGACGTTGCCCGAGGTGCTGTGCACGCTGAGGGAACCGGCCACCCGTTCAACCACAATGCCGCCGGAGGCGGTACGGACCTCGGCGTCGGCGCCCAGCATCGACAGCCGGATGTCACCGGATGCGGTCTGCACCAGGCTGGCCCGGCGCACGGTGTCGGCGACCACCTCGCCCGAGGCACTGCGCACGTCGAGCCGGTCGGCCACCCCGGTGATGGTGAGATCGGCCGAGCGGGTCTGGGCGCGCAGCCCGGAATTGCGCGGCGCGACGATCCGCACCCCGTAGGCCGGGGTGCTGCCCCAGCGCCCGACCGGACCGCCGAACTCGGCCGCGTCCGGTTCGGTGTCGACGATCAGCACGTTGCCCTGTTCGGTGACCCGCAGGTCGATCCGCACCTCGTCGGTGACGGCGACCGGGGCGGCACCGGTGTCGGCGTCGCTGCGCCGGAACGCGGCAACCAGGTCGTCCAGCAGCCCGACGCCGCTCGGCAGCCGCAACACCTCGACGGTGCTGGTGGTGACATCGTCGGTGAGGTCGACCGTCACGAAGCCGGCGGCGTTGCGCACCTCGATGACGATCGGGTCCGGAGTGAGGAAGTTCTTCATGGTGGCTCCCTTGTCTGGGTGGGGTTGGGAGGGAGGAACAGGGTGGGGTTGGGAGGGAGGAACAGGGTGGGGTTGGGCGGCCTGGCAAGAGTGCGGGCAGGGGCGGAACTGCAGGCGCGGCAACAGGTTTGGTTGGCTATGGGGACCGGCGCCGGGTCCGATGCTCAGCCCTGGATCCAGCCGCTCACCGTGCCGCCGCTGTTGCCGGAGCCGCGGCGGCGCGGTGACTTGGGCTGCCGGATGCCCTTGACGGAATCGGAAATGGCCCGAGAGATGTAGGTGTTGAGCGAGACGCCCTGATCCGACGCGGCCGACTCGGCCTGGCTCTTGAGATCGTTGAACAGCCGCACGGTGGTGCGGGACAGTTCGTTGCCGGCCTCGCGCATGGCCCGCTTCAGATCGTCCGGGTCGCCGTCGGGATCGTCGGCGTCACCGCTGCCCGAGCCCCGCGGCGACGGCCCAGGGCGCGCCGGGTGGTGCGGGTAGGGGCGCCGACCGTGCGGTCCCCGGCCGCGCCGGCGCGGACCGGTGGCGTCCCAGGACGCGCTGTCGGTGCCGGCGTCGGCGTCGGTGAGCTCGTCGCGGTCGTGCTGCTCGACCGTGACCCGCAGATCCTGGCCGTCCAGGCGCACCTCGACGGTGGTGTCGTCCAGCGCTCCGGTGATCTCGCCGGCCAGGTCGGACAGCGCGCTCAGCAGCATCAGCCTGGCGCTGGATTCGATGCTGCCGGCGAGCGCCTCGGCGGTCCGCCGGGTCTGCTCGTCGCCGAGCGCGGCGGCCCGCACCAGATCGCGGCGGAGTTGGTCCACATACGGCGAAAGGTCCATGACGTCATCCTGACACCACAGTTGACGCCAGGCAAGGGGTCTAGTGATGTCGAAGTGATGTCGGCATGGCGTCGGAGTGATGTCGGAGCGATGTCGGAGCGATGTCAGCATGACCGCAAGCTGGTGGCAGGTGTGGCCATCTGTGCGGCGCTGGCCAGGTGGCCGGTGCAGGGTGTCAGCGATCCCGGACGCCATACTGCTGGGATGACCGCAGGCCAGATCCCGCCGGAGTCGGCCGCCGGCCCGGGCGCCGTGCAGCTCATCGGGCACACCGTGTTCACTCCGCCGGCCGGCATCGACTTCGACACCGACGCCGACGCCGGGCAGGCACTTGTCGAGTTCGCGGGACGGGCGATCTACCGCTCGTGGGACAAGCCGATCCCAGCCACCGCCAGCAATGCCGGGTTCCTGCGTCATCTGATCGAGGTCGGGCACCTTTCGGTGCTGGAACATGCCAGTGCCACCTTTCTGCTGCAGGGCATACCCCGTTCGGTGAGCCATGAGCTGTTGCGGCACCGGCACTTCTCGTTCTCGGAGCTGTCGCCACGGCAGCCGGTGTCCGGGGCGGCCCTGCCGGCAGCGCTGCGCGCGGATCCGGAACTTGCCGAGCTGGCGGATACGGCGGTGCGACGCTCCGAGGATTCCTATCGCGAGGTGCTGAAAGCCCTGGAGGCCAAGGCATCCGGCGCCGTTCAGCACAAGCAGGCAAGGCAGGCGGCCAGGGCGTTGCTGCCGATGAGCCAGCCCACCGACCTGGTGATGACCGGGAACCTGCGCTCCTGGCGGCATTTCGTCGGCATGCGCGCCACCGACCCGGCCGACGTGGAGCTGCGCGAGTTGGCCGTCGAGGTACTGCGGCAGCTACAGGCCTTGGCGCCGAACGTCTTTGCCGATTTCCGGATCAGCGAACTGGCCGACGGCAGCATGCTCGCCGCCTCGCCGCACGTCCGCGACGCCTGACCACCCGGCAACGCGTGCCGGCTGTGTGCGCGGGCAGTGCCTGGAAGCTGCGGTAGCTCCCAGTCTCCAGTCGCGCCAGGTACATGTGGCCGTCGGCCCGTTTCACCGCGATGTCGCCGTCCTGGGGCGGGTGCAATCGGTGCGGCACGCCGGGAGTGGCTCCGTGGCACGGCTCACATGATGTTCTAAAGTCTGCCTATGCTGCCCGGGCATCCGCGCGGGCGGAACACGGTGCTTCATCCAGATTCCAACGGAGGAATCGATGTCATCACCCATCGACCCGTCGCTGTCGAAGACGGTGGATGCGCCCGACTGGGAACAGATTCAAGCCAGCCCTGACTTCGGCAGGTTACGTCGCGCGGTCCGCAACTTCATCTTCCCGTTGACGGTGGCTTTCCTGGTCTGGTACCTGCTGTACGTGCTGCTGGCCGACTACGCCCACGGCTTCATGAGCACCAAGGTGTTCGGCAACGTCAACATCGGGCTGATCTTCGGTGTGCTGCAGTTCGTCTCCACCTTCTTGATCGCGATTGCCTACTCGCGCTATGCGAATCGCAAGATCGATCCGCTGGCCGACCAGATCCGTGACGAGGCGGAGGGGAGCGCCCGATGAGCGGGTTGAGCTTCGCCGGACTCGGCGAAACCACCTTCCTGGCCGCAACAACCGATGCGCCGGCGGACAACCACCGCACGCTGACCATCGTCCTGTTCGCGGTGTTCGTGGCGGCCACCCTCGGCATCACCATCTGGGCGAGCCGGCAGAACCGCAGTGCCGCAGACTTTTACGCCGGCGGGCGCGGGTTCTCCGGAATGCAGAACGGCCTCGCCATCGGCGGCGACTACATGTCGGCCGCATCGTTTCTCGGCATTGCCGGGCTGATCGCCCTCAACGGCTACGACGGCTTCCTGTACTCCATCGGCTTCCTGGTGGCGTGGCTGGTCGCCCTGCTGCTGGTGGCCGAGCTGATGCGCAACACCGGCAAGTTCACCATGGCGGACGTGCTGAGCTTCCGGATGAAGCAGCGTCCGGTCCGCACCGCCGCCGCCATCTCGACGGTGATCGTGTCGATCTTCTATCTGCTCGCGCAGATGGTGGGCGCCGGCGAACTCGTTGCCCTGCTGCTGAACATCCCGGCCAGCAACACCGCAGCCAAGAACTGGGTGGTGGTGCTGGTTGGCGTGCTGATGATCGTCTACGTGGTCTTCGGCGGCATGAAGGGCACCACCTGGGTGCAGATCGTCAAGGCCGTGCTGTTGATGATCGGCGCTCTGACCATGACCATCTGGGTGCTGGCCAAGTTCAACTTCAACCTCTCCAGCCTGCTCGGCGCGGCCGCCGACCAGTCCGGCAAGGGTGAGGCATTCATCGGGCCAGGACTCAAGTACGGGGTGAGCGGTACCTCCAAGCTCGACTTCATCTCGCTGGCGTTGGCTCTGGTGCTCGGCACCGCCGGCCTGCCGCACATCCTGATCCGCTTCTACACGGTGCCCGATTCCAAGACCGCACGGAAGTCGGTCAACTGGGCCATCGGCCTGATCGGCATCTTCTACCTGATGACGTTGGTGCTGGGGTTCGGCGCCGCCGCACTCGTTGGCAGCGCGAACATCTCGGCCGTCAGCGCCGGTGGCAATACCGCGGCGCCGCAACTGGCGCAGGCGCTGGGCGGCTCCTGGATGCTGGCGATCATCGCATCGGTGGCGTTCGCGACCATCCTCGCCGTTGTCGCCGGGTTGACGCTGGCCTCGTCCGCCTCGGTGGCACATGACCTGTACGCCAATGTGATTCGCCGCGGCAAGGCCACCGACGCCGACGAGGTGCGGGTGGGCCGGATCGCCGCGGTGGTGATCGGCGCGGCCGCGATCGCGCTGGCCATTCCGGCGCAGAAGCTGAACGTCGCCTTCCTGGTGGCGCTGGCATTCGCGTTCGCGGCATCGGCCAACCTGCCGGCGATCCTGCTGTCGTTGTTCTGGAAGCGGTTCAACACCCGCGGCGCCACCTGGGGCATCTACGGCGGGTTGGCGTCAACGCTGATCCTGCTGATCTTCTCGCCGAACGTGTCCGGCGGGAAGGTCACGGACGGCAAGGCGGCCAGCCTGATCACCAACCCCGACATCGACTTTGCCTGGTTCCCGCTGTCCAACCCCGGCATCGTGTCGATCCCGCTCGGATTCCTGTTCGCCATCATCGGCACGCTGACCTCGAGGGAGAACGACAAGCAGAAGTGGGCCGAGATGGAGGTGCGTTCGCTGACCGGCATTCACGCCGAGAAGCCCACCGCGCACTGACTTCCCACCCTTCGCCCGCGGAGCGGGCAGAGCTGAGCGCTGCGTCCTGCCGGGGCTAGGGTCGGGCCATGAGGTTGTCACAGAGCGAACGGCAGGCGCTGGCCGACGAGTTCATCAAGGCCGGGCCCGACGCCCCCACGCTGTGTGCCGGCTGGAACACCGCAGACCTGTTGAACCACCTGACCATTCGGGAGTCACGACCGGACGCGGCGCTCGGCCGGGTGGTGGGCCCGCTGCGTTCGCATGCGGCAAAAGTGGTCGGGGAGCTGAACTCTGCGCCGTGGCTGGAACGGGTGGAACGCTTTCGCGCCGGTCCGCCGCGCTGGAACCCGATGGGGTGGGGCCCCATCGACCGGCTCACCAACTCGGCGGAGATGTTCGTCCACCACGAGGACGTCCGTCGCGGCGCACCGGGGTGGCAGCCGCGGGCGCTGAGCCCGGAGCAACGGCAGCAGGTCGAGGCCGTCCTCGACTCGCGGATGATGTCGCTGGTGCTGCGCAAGCTGGACTGCGGGGTGCGCGCCCAGCTGCCCGACCGGAGCATCGAGTTGCGGGCGGGCGAGCCCATGGCAACCGTCGTCGGCGAACCCGCCGAGGTCCTGCTGTGGGCGCTGGGCCGCGACGCCAGCCAGGTCGAGGTGACCGGCAGCGCCGCCGCGGTGGCCGCGGTGCGAGCCGGCCGGCGCGGAATCTGACCGGCTCGGCTTCGGACGCCACGCAATCCGACCCCCGGCGCACAATCCAGTGGAATCCGGTGGAACCGGGCGGAAACCAGGGGAATCCGGCGGAATCCGACAAGCTCGACGGCGCTGAATCCGCGGGGGCCGGTACTGGCAGAAACCTGTCGGAGTTTGGCCGCGCCCGACGCCGCCGGCCCGGCGCACCCCGGTAACTTGAGCGTCATGACAGCCAGCGACAACTCCGTGGTGGCCGGACCGGCCGGACGCCAAGGCACCCCCTTCGGCACCACCATCACCGCCATGGTCACCCCGTTCCGCGCCGACGGCGCGGTAGACCTGGACAAGGTCGCCGCGCTGGCGAACCAGCTGGTGGACGAGGGCAACAACGGGCTGGTCGTCAACGGCACCACCGGCGAATCGCCGACCACCACCGACGCCGAGAAACTCGACATCATCCGGGCCACCGTGCAGGCGGTGGGGGACCGGGCCACCGTCGTCAGCGGCGTCGGCAGTTACGACACGGCACACTCCGTGCACATGGCGCAACAGGCCGAAAAAGCCGGTGCGCACGGCGGTTTGGTGGTGACGCCGTACTACTCGCGGCCGCAACAGGCCGGCCTGCTCGCGCACTTCATGGCGGTCGCCGACGCCAGCGAGCTGCCGATCATGCTCTACGACATCCCACCCCGCTCCGTCGTCCCGATCGAGGTGGACACCCTCAAGCGGCTCGCCGAGCACCCGCGGATCGTCGCGGTCAAGGACGCCAAGGGCGACCTGCACGCCGGCTCGCAGGTGATCGCCGAAACCGACCTCGCCTACTACTCGGGCGACGACCCGATCGTGGTGCCGTGGATGAGCGTCGGCGCGGTCGGCGTTGTGTCGATCATCGCCCATGTGGTCGGCCCGCATGTCAGCGCGATGGTGGACGCCGCGAACGCCGGCGACTTCGCCACCGCCACCCGAATTCACCACGCGCTGCGTCCGGTACACCGCGCCATGGGACGCACCGGCGGCGGCGCCGGCCTGGTCTTCGCGAAGACCGCGCTGGCCCAACGGGGCATGGACGTCGGCATCCCGCGGCTGCCGCAGATCCCGGCCACCGCGGAACAGGCCGAGCAGATCGCCGCCGATCTGGCCGAGTTGGTCCCACTGGAGGAGCTCAGGGCAGAATCAACCGGGTGAGCGCCCAACGATCCGCAGGCAAGACCAAAGAACGGCAGCAGCAGTCCACCGGGGCGGCCGCCCCGGCCGGCGACCGGGACAAGGAACTACCGGCGGAGCAGGTCGCGGGCCAGCTGACGGTGCCGCCACCACCGCTGCGCCCCGGCACGCTGCGCATGGTCGCGCTCGGCGGCATCGGCGAGATCGGCCGCAACATGACCGTCTACGAGCTCGACGGCAAGCTGCTGATCGTCGACTGTGGCGTGCTTTTCCCCGAGGACGCTCAGCCCGGTGTCGATCTGATCCTGCCCGACCTGCGGCTGGTTGAGGATCGGGTGGACGACATCGAAGCCATCGTCGTCACCCACGGGCACGAGGACCACATCGGTGCGCTGCCGTGGCTGCTCCGGTCGCGCCGCGACATCCCGGTGATCGGGGCGCAGTTCTCGCTGGCGCTGATCGCCGCCAAGGCCAAGGAACACCGGATCACCCCCAATCTGCGGGTGGTGAAAGAGCGCGACCGCACCAGGGTCGGCAAGTTCGAGCTGGAGTTCTTCGCGGTCAATCATTCGATTCCCGATGCGCTGGCGGTCGGCATCCGCACCGAGGCCGGCACCGTGCTGCACACCGGCGACATCAAGCTCGATCAGCTTCCGCTGGACGGCCGGCTCACCGACCTCGGCGGGTTCGCGCGCTTCGGTGACGAGGGCGTCGACCTGTTCTGCGTCGACTCCACCAACGCCGAGGTACCCGGATTTGTCGCGTCCGAGCGGGAGATCGGCCCGGTGCTGGACTCCTACATCCGGTCGGCGCCGCAGCGGGTGATCGTCGCATCGTTCGCCTCGCACGTGCACCGGGTGCAGCAGATGCTGGACGCCGCCCAGCGGTACGGGCGCAAGGTGGCATTCGTCGGCCGGTCCATGGTGCGCAACATGCAGATCGCGCAGGAGTTGGGTCTGCTGCAGGTGCCGGACGGGCTGATCCGCAGCCTGGACAAGGTGCTCGAGCTGCCGCCTGAGCAGGTGCTGCTGATCTCCACCGGCTCGCAGGGCGAGCCGTTGTCGGCGCTGTCGCGCATGTCGCGTGGCGAGCACCGCAGCGTCAACCTGCAGGAGGGCGACACCGTCATCCTGGCGTCGTCGATGATTCCGGGCAACGAGACCAGCGTGTTCACCGTGATCAACGAGCTGGCCAGGGTCGGGGTGAACGTGGTGCACCAGGGGGTGGCGAAGGTGCACGTCTCCGGGCACGCGTCCGCCGGCGAGCTGCTGTACCTGTACAACGCGGTGCGGCCGCGCAACGTCGTGCCGGTGCACGGCGAGTGGCGGCACCTGCGGGCGAACGCGAAACTCGCTGCCGCTACCGGGGTTTCGGAGTCTCAGGTGTTGCTGGCGCCGAACGGCACCGTCGTCGACCTGACCAACCACCGGGCCAAGATCGTCGGGCATGTCGATGTCGGCATGGTGTACGTCGACGGCAACGCCGTCGGCGACATCGGCGAGAACACGCTGTCCGACCGGCTCATCCTCGGCGAGGGCGGCTTCATCTCGATCACCGTGGCGATCGACCGGCAGACCGGCAGGGCGATGGGCACCCCGACGTTGTCCGGCCGCGGATTCTCCGACGATCCCAAGGCCCTCGACGACGTGCTGCCGCTGGTGGAGGCCGAGCTGGCGCGGACCGAGGCCGACGGCATCACCGACCCGCACCGGGTGGCGCAGGCGGTGCGCCGGGTGGTCGGCCGCTGGGTGAGCGACAAGTACCGGCGCCGCCCGATGATCGTGCCGACCGTCATCGACGTCTGAGCCCGGCAACGCATCCGGTGCTGGTTCCGGCGGCGGCTGCGTTGGGGGCACCGGTCCCGGGTACCTTCTGCTGCGTGAGCGACGACCGGTACCTGTATCACTACACCGTCGAGTCCGACTGGGAGGCGGCCACGGCAGCGGGCGAGTACCGCGTCTCCGGGCGCGGCCTGACCTTGGACGGAGAGGGCTTCATCCACTTCTGCTACGCCGGGCAACGCCCCGGTGTGTGGCAGCGGTTCTGGGCCGACATCGATCTGGCGGCCGAGCCGGTGGTGCTGCTCACCGTCGACCCGGACGATCTGGATCCGCAGCTGCTGAAGGACGAGAACACCTCGGGCGGCACCGAACTGTTTCCGCACCTTTACGGCCCGCTGCCGGTCGAGGCGGTGACGGCGGTGCACGCCGTCGACGCCGCCGGAAATCCCGTCTGAGCAGGCGGTCGCCGGCGCTGACGCCCGGCTAAGCACGCCGGCGACGCCCGGCTGAGCGAGCGGGCGGCGCGCCAGGCCTGACGCGGAGCGCTCGGACGTCCGGCCGCAGCCACGGCCACCGGGCCGAGACCGGTGCGCCACCTTCGGTGTGCCCGATGGTGCTGATGGGACTCAAGCGACTAGCGTGACGGGTATGGCTGGCAAGGCTTCTACTGGCACGCGTCCGCGATCCGGCGGCGGCGGTTCCGCCGCGCGCTCCACGGGCTCGCGGTCAGGGGGCGCCACCAGCGCAAAGACCACCCGTCAGCCGGCTGCGAACGGCCGCAACGCCAAGAAACCGGCCACCCGTGCCAACGCCCGCACCACCGCGCTGCCGGTGGCCCGGCAGCGTCAGGGCGGCGGCCTCTCCAGGAGCATGGCGGCGCTGGGACGGGGGATCGGCCGACTGTGGAAGCTGATCGCCCGCGGCGTCGGCAGCCTGATCCGGGCGATGGGTCGCGGTGCCGGTTCGGCTCGGTCCATCGATGCCGCCCACCACCGCGACGGTCTGGCGCTGGCGCTGATCGCGCTGGCGCTGGTGTGTGCCACCGGCATCTGGTTCTCCTCGGCCGGTCCGGTGGGCAACGTCATCAACGACGCCGCCCGGGTGTTGATCGGTGTGCTCGCCGTGGTGCTGCCGGTGCTGTTGCTGATCGCGGCGATCGTCATCATGCGGGGCCGGGACGAGAATCGCCGCACCCCGCAGCGCGTCATCGGCAGCCTGGCGATGGGCCTCGGCGTCGGCGGTGTGCTGCAGGTCGCGCACGAGCTGAAAAACGGGACCGGCGTCCCGTTCGGCACCAGCAAACAAGCCGGCGGGGTACTGGGTTGGCTGCTCGGACACCCGCTGATGGCCGGCATCCAGGCGGTGCCGGCGATTCTGGTGCTGGTGTTGCTGGCGGTGTACGGCCTGCTACTGCTGACCGGGGTGCCGCTGGTCGAGATCCCAAGCCGCGCAAGGCAATGGCTGGGACTGCAGCACGACCAGACACCGGACGGCGATCCCCTCGACGACGACGCCACCCAGGCGCTGGCCGGCGACGGGTCACCCAAGCGCCGCCGCCGGTCCCGTTCGAACGCTGCCGACGACGACGAACACGAGGGTTACCTCGACGGCGGCGAGGTCGATCTCGACGCCGAGGCCGACCTGTCCGGCACCAGGTTGCGACGCTCGTCCCGGCGCCGCGTCGGAGCCGACGGCACCGGCGACCAACCGTCGGACGAGGCGCAGCCGGCGCTGGGCATCGATGAGCAACCGACCGAGTCGCTGCCGCGGAAACGCTGGTCCCGCACCAAGTCTGCGCCGGACAACGCCGGTGAGCTGTCCGCGCCGACGGCGCCCACCGAACACATCGTGCGTCCGGCCGCTGCCGATCCTGCAGCCGCTGCCGCCCCGGCCGCTGCCGGCGCCCCGGCGGGCAGGGGAGCCAGCAAGCCGGCGGTGCCGGACGGCGCGCCCCCGGTCGACAAGCCAACCCAGCTCACCCTCGACCCGTCCGTCGCCGGCACCTATGCGCTGCCGCCCGGCACCCTGCTCAAACTGGGTGCGCCGCCGAAACAGCGCAGCTCCGCCAACGACGAGATGATCGAGCGCATCGACGGCGTGCTGGAACAGTTCAACGTGGACGCGGCCGTCACCGGGTTCACCCGCGGACCGACCGTCACCCGGTACGAGGTGGAACTGGGACCCGGCGTCAAGGTCGAGAAGATCACCGCGCTCACCCGCAACATCGCCTACGCGGTCGCCACCGACAACGTCCGGCTGCTGGCACCCATCCCCGGCAAGTCCGCTGTCGGCATCGAGGTGCCGAACTCCGACCGCGAGATGGTGCGGCTGGGCGACGTGCTGGCCGCCCCTGACGCCCGAAAAGACAACCACCCCTTGGTGATCGGCCTCGGCAAGGACGTCGAGGGCGGCTTCGTCACCGCCAACCTCGCCAAGACCCCGCACCTGCTGGTGGCCGGTGCGACCGGGTCCGGCAAGTCCAGCTTCGTCAACTCGATGCTGGTGTCGTTGTTGCAGCGGGCCACGCCGGACGAGGTCCGGATGGTGCTGATCGATCCGAAGATGGTGGAACTGACGCCGTACGAAGGCATTCCGCATCTGCTCACGCCGATCATCACCCAGCCCAAGAAGGCCGCGGCGGCGCTGGCCTGGCTGGTGGAGGAGATGGAGAAGCGGTACGCCGACATGCTGGCGCACGGCGTACGGCACATCGACGACTTCAACAAAAAGGTGCGCTCCGGGGCGATCTCGGCCCCGGAGAACTCCGAGCGGGTGTACCGGCCGTACCCGTACATCCTCGGCATCATCGACGAGTTGGCCGACCTGATGATGACCGCACCCCGCGACGTCGAGGACGCCATCGTCAGAATCACCCAGAAGGCGCGCGCCGCCGGCATTCACCTGGTGCTGGCCACCCAGCGCCCCAGCGTCGACGTCGTCACCGGCCTGATCAAGACAAACGTGCCGTCGCGCTTGGCTTTTGCCACCAGCTCGCTGACCGACAGCCGGGTGATCCTTGACCAGCCCGGAGCCGAAAAGCTGATCGGGATGGGTGACGGGCTGTACCTGCCGATGGGCGCCGGTAAGCCGATCCGCATCCAGGGCGCTTACGTCTCGGACGAAGAAGTCGCCGATATCGTCTCGTTCACCAAGACGCAGGCCGAGCCGGAGTACGCGGAGAACGTCACCGTCCCGAAGGCCGACCCGGCCAAGGACGTCGATCCCGACATCGGCGACGACCTCGACCTGCTGGTGCTCGCGGTGCAGCAGGTAGTGGAATCGCAGCTGGGTTCAACGTCGATGCTGCAGCGCAAGCTCCGGGTGGGCTTCGCCAAGGCGGGCCGGCTGATGGACCTGATGGAGACCCGCGGCATCGTCGGGCCGTCGCAAGGCTCCAAGGCACGCGATGTGCTGGTGAAGCCGGACGAGCTGGACGACGTGCTGGCCAGCCTCACCGGCGCCGACAACGGCACCGAGGTTCCCGACGAGATCTGAGTTTCCGGCGATCGCGGTTTCCAACGAACTCTGAGATCTCGGGCTTTGGAGATGCCGTTGGGATGACGAGCTTTGGAGATGCCGAGCTCTGAGATTTCGAGCTCTGAGGTTTCGACGCGAGCTGACCGCTGGGCTGGCCGGCCCCGCCCGCCGACGAGCACAACCGTTTCGGTACGTCACAACCGTTTCAGTCTGCTGGAACGGTTGTGACGTGCGGAAAGGTGTGTGATGGCGAGAGGTTGCCGCGCGGGACATTGCCTCGCGAGACAGCGGCCCGCGGGACACCGGTTCACGAGACATCGGTTCGGGGGACGTCGGTTGGCGATCGGCTAGCCGGTCCCGTAGATGGCTGCCGGCGTCGCTCGGTGTGAGACGTCGCCCGGTGTGACGCCGCGCTGCGGCCCGCCTGCGAGCACAACCGTTTCGGTACGTCACAACCGTTTCAGTCTGCTGGAACGGTTGTGACGTGCGGAAAGGTGTGTGATGGCGAGGTTGCCTGGAGGGACAGTGTCCGAACAAGCGAACGTGTCCGAACAGGCGAACGTGTCCAAACGGCGAACGTGTCCGAACAGACGAACGCCGCGCCTGACCCGAAGGTCGAGCGCGGCGTTCGCGATGGTGCAGTTGTGCGTGTTGCCGGACGCTCAGCTCACCCGCGCGGGGCGGGCGGCGCTGTGCGCTCAAGCAGCCAGTGACTCAGCCGAAGGCCGGACCGGCGGCGACAGCGGCCTTCTCGGCGCTGGCCGCGCGCTTGGCATTTCCGGCCTTGGCCTCAGCGGCGCGCTGCGGGAGGGCCATCCGGGCCTGCGCCTTGGCTGCCGCCGGCTGCAGGTCGGCGAACTGGCCGCTGACCTCACCGCGGACGCGGTTGCCGGCGCCGGTGGGAGCCGGGTCGTTGCCGTCACCGGAGAGGTTGCCGCGGATGATGTTGTCGTTCACCTCGACCGAACCCTTGGTGTTGCTGATCGTCACGTCCTTGTCGAAGTAGTTCGAGCTGGTACACGGCGAGACCGAGCCGGTGCCCAGCTGCACGGCGGAACCGTTGCCGTCGTACGCCGCGGCGCCGTAGACCTCGGAGTCGCAGACCACGGAGCCGTTGGCGGTGCTGGCTACGGTCAGGGCACCGTTGATCACGCTGTTGCGGACGTCAACCAGGTCGCCGCCGGTGTTGCTGACGACGCCGGCAACGGTGGAGTCGCTCAGGTCGACGATGCCGGTGGTGACGACGATGTTCTTCACCTTGGTGCCGTCCGAGGCGAGCAGGTAGCCCTCTTCGGTGCCACCGGTGACGACCTTGCCCCGGTAGCCGCCCTGCAGATCGGAGGCGATGCTGTCGACGCCGAAGCCCGAGTTGGAGGAGACCACGCCGGTGAAGGTGACGGTATCGGCGGACAGGTAGCCGTTGGATGCCACCGTGGTGTTGCCGTTGACGGTGCTGTTCGACAGCAGCAGGTTGGCATCGGCGGCGATGCGGACGTTTCCGTTGACGGTGGCGTCAGAGAGGGTGCAGGACTTGCCCTTGGCAACGGCAAGGTCGCCAGGGACGGTGACGCTCGACGCCTCTCCGTCGCAGTACGTCACCAGGGCGGCCTGCGCGGGCAGAACCGAGAAGGTGATGCCTGCGCCGATGGCGACGACGCCCGCGGTGGCGGCGGACAGGATGGCTTTGCGCACGACTGCTCCTTGAGGTCAGCTTGCGGTGGGCGGTACCCCGTGCACCCACCCCGACGAAATGTCATTTCAGTTCGCTCTACAGGGCCGTATGAAGATTCTCATACCTAGGCGCCGAGCGCATCCTCTAGTTGGGTGAGTTTGCAGAGTTGTGTTGATTTCGGCGCATCGTCGGACTAATTCGCTCAGCCCGAATCACCACCCGATCGGGCACTTCCACTGCGGTGATCGATGTGCATATCTCTTGCTGGCGACCGTGTGTCGCCTGATCGGACGCTCCGGCGCGGCCCGGTGCGTTGCTCGCCAGTGGCGTCGGCATCGACGGGTTGTCGCAACGCCGACGAGCCCGTCGCGCACTATTCGAGGTGTGTTCACCCATCGTTGGCTGGGTTCGTTGGCTAACTTTCCGATATGTCCACCCAGCGCCGTCGCTCACGCGAGTGCTGACGGGACGAGTGCTGGCGGGACGAGTGCGGGCAGGAGAGTGCGGGCAGGACGAGTGTCGGTATGAGGAGTAGGGGCACGACGACGGCGGTGATGGCATGAGGGACGAACCGGATCTTCCTGATGCGCTTGATCCCCAGACGCTGAGCTGGTTGGCCGCTGCGTTCGGATGGCCGGCCGCCGCAACCGGCACGCTGGTGCAGCGCGGCGCCATGGGCGCCACCTACCGGATCGAGACGCCGACCGGCCCGGTCGCGGCGAAGCGCCTGTTCGACTGGCATCCGCTCACCGAAGAACTGGTCGACTGGATGGCCCGGTTTGCCGACCGCTGCCGCGACGCCGGTGTCCCGTCACCGCGCGCCCTGCCCGGCCGGGACGGCCGGTTGCTACAGGCAGCCGACAACGGAGCCAGGTGGCGCTGTCTTGACTGGATCGACGGAGCCGTACCGGACCGGCTGGATCCCCAGGCCGCATGCTGGCTGGCGGAGCAGGCGGCGGTGATCCACCGGATGGCCGAACCGGTGGGGCCGGGGGCCGAGCTGCACCCGTGGTACCGCCGATCGGACCTCGACTGGCCGCGGATGGCCGAGCGAGCCGCTGCCGCCCGGCACGGCGGCGCGCGGCCGGCGATCTCCGCCGACGTATCCGCGCAGTTGACGCTGCGGGCCGAAGAGCTTGCGGCGCTTGGCCGATGGGCCGGGAGCGTCGGAACTGGCGACCTGATCGTCACCCACAACGACCTGAAGGTGCAGAACACCCTGGTCGCCGGAAACCACCGCTGGCTGCTCGACTGGGAACAGGCCGGGCCCGGCGTCAGCTGGCGAGAAGTGGGACTGATCGGAATCCACTTCGTCCGCGACCATCGTGCGCTGCAGGCGATCTGCGGCGCCTACCGTGAAGCCGGTGGTCCCGGCTGGCCGCACGGCAGGAGCCTGTTCGCCACCGGAGTGTGCGTGTGGCTGAACTTCTTGTGGCTGCAGCTGGAGGTGTTGCTCGATCCCGCGGCTGGCCACTCCGATCGTTCGTTCGCGGCGCCCATCGTGTCCGGCTTGCTTGCCGACATTCCCGGGTTCGCCGAACTCGACGCCGCCGCTGTGGCCGTCCGCCCGCGCTGACCGGTCCGGCCACCGTTCGCCGATGTCGCCAGTTCGGCGGAAGTGCGTGCGGTGAGCGTCCGGATAGGCAACAGTTGATCGATGAGCACAGGCCGGTCCGGTGGCTGGATCGACACCGATCAGGGCACCGTCACGCAGCGTTGGCAGTGGCTGCCCCGTCCGGTACTGGCGGCGTGGCGGTCGCGGCCGCTCGGGTTCGTCCGGCGGGTGCTGCTGCGGATCGCGGCGGAGGCACTGTCGCGCATCTACGAGCTGTACAAGCTGCACCCGGCGGTGTGGCGGTGGACCGCACGGCACTATCACCCGGCGATGGGCCGGTTCGCCCGGCTGCACGCCTGGATGACCTGCCAGTACGCCGCCCTGGAAGTGCCGGCGTACGCAGAACATCTACGCCGCAACGGGTTCCAGTTCCGATGGTGGGACATCGGCAGCTACCCGGTGACCGACAAGCAGAACTATGTGACGACCTACAGCGAGGAGTCGCGCTGCTGGGGCGGGCACCTCGACCGGGTCGGGACGGTGGTCGACGAGTCGTCTGGATCGTCCGGCACGCCGTTCAACTGGGTCAGAGGCAAACGCGAGCTGGACACCATTCACCGCAATGTCGCGGGATTCACCAGCCAGATCTATCCGCGCCGCCGGCTGTTCGTGATCAACGCCTACTCGATGGGAGCGTGGGCCACCGGCACCAACACCGGGATTGCCATGGCCAAGGTGGCGATGGTGAAGAACACCGGACCCGATCTCGACAAGATTGTCGACACCGTCACGCATTTCGGTCCGAAATACACCTACCTTGTCACGGCGTATCCACCGTTCTTGAAAGACCTGCGGGACCGGTTGGACGCCGAGAGCGAAGCCGGGAAGTTCGACTGGCCGGCCTTCCGCATGTACGGCATGGTCGGCGGTGAAGGCATGACGGAGGCGTTGCGCTCGTACTGCGAGGAGCGGTTCATCTCGGTGCTGTCCGGTTACGGCGCTTCGGATCTGACCATCGGTATCGGTGGCGAATCCGCGTTGACGGTGTGGCTGCGTCGTCAGCTGGTGCGGGACTCCGAGCTGCGGGCCGCGCTGCTGGGGGCGGGGGAGTCGCGGATCCCGATGATCTTCCAGTACAACCCGCTGGAAACATTTCTGGAGACCAACGCCGACGGTGAGCTGGTCTGCACGTTGAACAACACCTCGGTGTAGGCGCCCAAGTTGCGGTACAACATCGGCGACGAGGCAATGCTGCTCAGCTACCCGGAGCTGACGGCGGCTGTCGACCGGTTCAGCCAGTACCGGCTGCCGCTGGCCGAGGCCGCGGCAGTGCACGGGATGCGACTGCCGCTGTTGTTCCTGTACGGCCGAGCCGATTCCACCGTGAGCTTCATGGGGGCGAACATCTACCCGCAGGACGTGGAATACGGGCTGTACCAGGACAATCCGCACGCGGGGGAGATCGAGGCCTTCATGTTGACGCTGGAACAGACCGAGGCGCTGGACGCCCGTCCGGTGGTCAACATCCAGCTGCGCGCCGATACCCAGCTGGACCCGGCCGAGCAACAGCAGCTGGCGCAAGCCTGCGAGCGGGGCGTCGTCGAGCACCTGCTCGCGGTGAGCAGGGACTTCCGGCAGTCGGTGGAAGAAGACCCGACAGCCAGCAGCATCACCGTTCGGGTGCACCCCTACGGCACCGGGCCGTTCGCCGACCAGCACTCCAAGATCAAGAAGGTCTATCTGCGCCGGGAGGCCTGATGCGTACCGACGATTTCTCGCGTGCACCACGCCGGGGCCAGGGCAACGCACTGTTCTTGGGCGCCACCAAGTACAACGGCCTGCGGCAGTGGCTGACGCTGTACCGCACCTGGCGGCCGTTCGTCCGGCGAATGAAGGCGTCACCCGGATACTGCTGGCACAAGGTCTACTACGAGCCGCCGTTCACGCTCGGCACCATCGCGGTCTTCACCGACCGCGCCGCGCTGCTGGCCGTTGCCCGCTCACCGGAGCATCGAAAACTGATGCGGTGGGTCGCGGACGGTTCCACCGATCACGCCACCGGCGGCTTCATCCGCCTGTTCGACGCCCAGCAACACGGCTACACCAACGGGGTGTGGCGGGCCGAGGACCGCAGCATGGAGCACATCCAGAGCTACACCCCGCTGCCCGGCGACGCCGGCGATCGGCGCGTCGACGACCCGGGCAGCGAGATCAGGTGACCGAACCCGCTGCCGCCGCCGGCCCGGTGCTGGTCGACGAGGTCACCGACGCGGCCGGTCTGCGCGAGTTCGTCGAGTACCGCCCGGCCGGTCTGCTGTTCGACGGGACCGTCCCGCCGTTGCAACCGACGGTCCGAAGCTGGTTCTCCGGCACCCATGCACAGGCGCGGTTCTCGCCGGTGCGGATGTTGGTGGCCCGCAACAACAACGGCGGTGTCGTCGGGCGCACCTGCATGCATCACAATCCGAAGATGGACGCACGGCTCGGCGTCGACACGGCCCTGTTCGGACTCACCGAGTTCGACGACGATGCCGCGCTGCGCGCGCTGCTGGGGCACGCCGAAAAAGACGCAAGGGCCGCCGGCCGCAGTGCGCTGTTCGGCCCGGTGGCGCTGCTGCCGAACCAGACCGGGGGTGTGATCACCTCGGGGTTTCAGCACCGCGGCTTCGTCGACTCGCCCTGGAACCCCGATCACTACCCGCGGGCCTACGAAAAGCTGGGCTTCAACAGGGTTTTCACCGGTCAAACCTGGATCTGTGACGCGTTCGACGCGCTGGACCCGGACCGGACGTTCCGCTTCGACGACGGTCGCCTCGCCGCCGAGAACCTGCGGGTGCACCGAGTCCGACCCTGGCAGCTCAGGCGGTTCCTTCCGATCTTCCGCGAGCTGCTCAACGCTGCGTTCGCGCAGCTGGGCTACTACACGCCTATTGACGCGGAAGAACTCGCCGACCAGACGGCCGGTCTTGGCTACATTCTCGACCCGGCGCTCATCCTGTGGCTCAGCCGCGGCGGCGAGCCAGTGGCGTTCGTGCTGGTGATCCCCGACCTCAGCGAGGTGCTGCAGCGCTTCAACGGCGCCTTCGGCATCCGTGAGCAGCTCGCGGCGCTGCGGCATCGCCGCCCCGGGGAGGCGATCCTGGTGGTGAAAGGCACGGCGCCGGCCGCCCAGGGACGCGGCTACCTCACACTGCTGTCGCGGGAACTGTTGCGGGGCTTGCAGTCCGGCGGTTACCGAACGCTGCGCTCCACCTTCGTCGAGGACGATAACGCGGCCTCGGCGGCGCAGTACCGACGGATGGGCGGCCGACCGCTGCACGACACCACCTTCTACCGCAAGGACCTCGGTTGAGCACCGCGACCTGGACCGAGCGCTTCCATCGGGCCGAGCCCGCGCTGCGCCGGGCCCCCAGCGCGCACAACACTCAGCCATGGACGGTTCAGCTCACCGCGAGCGGCTGGACGATCGGCTGGGACGCCGACCGGGAGCTGGTGGTGGGCGACCCGACCCGCCGCGATCTGTGGCTGTCGTTGGGCGCGTTCACCGAATCCGCGGTGATTGCTCTCGGGGAGCAGGGGGTCAGCGCGGCCGTCGAGTACCTGCCAACAGCAGCTGCCGGGCCGGGCCGCGTGCTCGTCACCGAAGCGGGCGGCTCGGCCGGCACCGGTGATCCCGCCGCCGCGACCGCATCGGGCGGTGAAAACCCTTTCACGGCCGGCGATCTGCTGGATCGACGCACCGCGCGCGGCGAGTACCGGCCAGTCGACCACGGCGACATCGACCTGCGTCAGCTGATGTCCGCGGCCAAGGCACCGGGAACGCTCACCCTGCTGCCCGGAGGGTTCGCACAGGAGTTGCTCGCGGTGGCCGAGCCGTGGAGCTACCGGAACCCGGCCCTTGTCGCCGAGTTGCGGCGCTGGCTCCGCCTGAACCGCCGCGACAGTCGCTATCGCCAGGACGGCCTCAGTGATGCTGCTCTTGGGTTGAGCCGGTGGCAGGCGCTCGGCCTGCGGGGCGCGCTGTCGGCGCCGGTCTGGGCGGTGCTGCGCCGGATCGGCGGCCCACGGCTGCTGGCGGCCGCGGCCCACGCACCGGCCGGCGGCAGCGTGGCGGTGTTCGCCGTCCCGGCCGCGCAGGCTGCCGAACCCGCGGACATGATCGAGCGCGGCCGAGAACTGTTGCGGCTGTGGCTGGCCGCCGGCCGGCGCGGGTGGCGGGTGCACCCGCTGAGCGTGCTGCTGGACTGCCCGGCCACCGGACGGCAATTGACGCAGTACCTGAACGCCGATCGGCCGAACTCCAACGGGGACAACACTTGCCGCGAGAACCCCGTGGCCGACGCGTCGAACTGGGTGCCACTGGCAGTGTTTCGGATCGGTACACCGCTGCGGCAGCCGGAACTGTCCGCGCGGCGTCCGGTGCCGATGCGTCAGCCGCCGGGTAGTGGTGGCTGAGCCACCTCGCCGGGACTCGCCGCTGCTATCGCCTTCCGGTACACCTCTGGTACTGCGTCCGGTAACCGGTCCACCGGCAGCCATGCGAGCTGCGTGTGCTCGGTCGACAACAGCAACGGGGCACGCCCCCGCACCCGGCAGCGATACGCCCGAATCACCACGGTGCGGCCCGGCAGCACCTCCAGCGGTGCCTGCAGCACCAGCTCACCAACATCGACCGCCTGCCCGGTTTCCTCCAGCACCTCGCGGCGGACGGCTTCCGGGTCGGACTCGGCCGGTTCGGCGCGGCCGCCTGGCAGCTCCCACTCGTCACGGGTGTTGCGGCACAACAACACCTGACTGCCGCCGCGGGAAAGTTCGCGCAGTACCACGGCTTTCAGCGATGTCGGGGTTGTATCCGGCGCACCGCCGCGATTCGACTCCACCGGTGACGAGCTAGACCAGGCCGAGTTGCTTGACCGCGTCCCGTTCCTCGCCCAGTTCGGCCACCGATGCGTCGATCTTGCCGCGGGAGAACTCGTCGATGTCCAGGCCCTGAACGATCGACCACTCGGTGCCGTCGGAGGTCACCGGGAACGACGAGATCAAGCCCTCCGGCACACCGTAAGAGCCGTCCGACACCACCGCGGCGGACGTCCAGTCGCCCTCGGGGGTGCCCTGCACCCAGGTGGCGACGTGATCGATCGCGGCGTTGGCCGCCGAGGCCGCCGAGGAGGCGCCACGGGCCTCGATGATGGCCGCGCCGCGCTTGGCCACCGTTGGGATGAAGGTGTTCTCCAGCCAGTCCTGATCCACCTGCGAGGCAATGGATTTGCCGTCCGCCATGGCATGGAACAGATCGGGGTACTGAGAGGCGGAGTGGTTGCCCCAGATGGTCATCTTGCTGATCTCGTCGACGCCGATGTCCAGCTTGGCCGCGGCCTGCGCCAGCGCCCGGTTGTGGTCGAGTCGGGTCATCGCGGTGAAGCGGCCCGCCGGCACGTCGGGGGCGTGCGACTGGGCGATCAGCGCGTTGGTGTTGGCGGGGTTGCCGACCACAAGCACCTTGACGTCGTCTGCGGCGCCGGCATTGATGGCCTCGCCCTGCGGCTTGAAGATGCCGCCGTTGGCCTCCAGCAGATCGCCGCGCTCCATCCCGGCCGAACGCGGGCGGGCGCCGACCAGCAGCGCAACATTGACACCGTCGAACGCCTTGGTGGCGTCGTCGGTGATGTTGATGCCGCGCAGCAACGGGAACGCGCAGTCGTCCAGCTCCATCGCGGTGCCCTCGGCCGCCTTGAGCGCCGGGGTGATCTCCAGCAGGTTCAGCTCCACCGGGGTGTCCGGGCCGAGCATCTGGCCGGACGCGATCCGGAACAGCAGCGCGTAGCCGATCTGGCCGGCGGCGCCGGTAACGGTGACCTTGACGGGGGTGCTCGGCTGGGACATTGCGGTGCTCATCCTCCTCGATGTGCGCGACGTCGGGGCGGGTGTTGCGCTGGACGCCGTGCGGTGAACCGGTCTGCGGAACTGCGGGCGAGCCACTTGCGGAGCTCGGTTCGCCGTTCACCTTCCACCTTGTCACGTTGACGTCGACCCGGCTGCGGCCGGGTGGTGTGACGACCGCCGCCACCAGCCCCGCCGGTAAACTGCGGCGGCACGCTTTCGCTCGACGGGGAGGGTAGGCGCTTGGGGAACTCCGTGAGCCACCGCACGATGCGTGTCGGTGTCGGTGTCGGTGTCGGTGGCGCTGGAGGTACGGCCGGAGTGACTTCACCGCGGTGCATGCCGCGGTGAGCGCCGGATCCGCCGTCAGGGATGTGCTGCGCGGGTTTCCGGAAACCGCCAAGGCCACCGCGTGGGGGCTGGCCACGGCGTGGCGGCAGACCCGCAGTGCCGTGGTGCTCAGCGTTGCCTCCGCCGTGGTTCTCGCTGTCGCTCCCGCGGTGCAGGTGCAGGCCGTCGCCTGGCTGGTCCGCAGCTCGGAATCGTTGCGCGATGCGGCTTTTCCGCTGCTCACCCTTGTGGTCTTCATCGGTGCAGGGCAGGTGCTCGCCGCCATCGACCTGTTCACCCGCCAGCGCGCGAGCCTGCGGCTGGAGCGTTCGCTGCAAGCCACGTTGGTCGGCAGGGTGTCGGGGATGTCGCCCGCCGAGCTGGCCGACCCGGCGGTGTCGGCCGACGTGCAGATCAGCCGGGACTCGCTGCGCGAGCTCGGGATGTTGCCGTGGTCAGCGATCAGCGCGATGTCCGCGGTGCTGGCGTTCGGGGGGTTGTTCGTCTCGGTGTGGTCCATCTCGCCGCTGGCAGCCGGACTCATCATCGCCGCGATCATCCCCAGCCTGGTGATCTTCGCGTGGCCGCGTCGCGGCAGGCAGCGATCTTCGGCGAGGTCGGCGCGGAGCACCGGCGGGTCACCTATCTGGTCGAGCAACTGGTCAGCCAGCGCACCGGGGTGGAGATCGCGTCGTTCGGCTCCGGCGGCCGCCTGGTGCGGCAGATCTCCGAGCGGCAACTCCGCGCCCACACGCTGCTGGATCGGTTGCTGGTCGGCATCATTCGCGGCTCGGCCTGGGGCGGACTGGCCGGGACCGCGCTGTTGGCCGGAGCGTTGACGGCCATCGTTGTCGACGGTGCCGGCGGCGCCGGTATCGCCGCGGGGGTGCTGGGCGTCCTCGGCGGAATCGAGGCGACAAGAGGAGCTGCTTTCGCGCTGGGGGAGGTCTTGGCGGCGACGCCACGAGTGTCGACGTTCCGGCGGGTGACCGCTCCCGGCGCCGCCGGACCGCCGCCCCAGGCCTCGGTGGTATCTGCGGTCGACCGCTTGGAAGCCAGTGGCGTCTCGGTCGTCTATCCGCGTGCAGCTGCGACCGCACTGAACGACGCGAGCGTGCTGGCGCGGCGCGGCGAGATGATCGCGCTGGTGGGCGCCAACGGTGCCGGCAAGACGACACTGGTGCGCGCCCTGGTGGGGCTGGTGCGGGTGAGCTCGGGAGCCGTGCTGGTTGACGGACGCCGGCTGACCGACCTTCCGCTGACCGAGCGGCTGTCCCATTTCGGACTGCTGACCCAGGAGTTCGGTCGGTATGAGCTGACCGTCCGGCAGGCGGTGCTGCTCGGCCTGCCGGAGGGCGTCGACGTCGCCGACGACGCGATCTGGCGCGCGCTGGAGATCGCCCATCTCGCAGCTCTTGTCGCCGACCTGCCGGACGGCCTTGACACCCAGCTCGGCGAGCAGTTCGGCGGTACCGGGCTGTCCGGTGGGCAGTGGCAGCGGCTGGCCCTCGCCCGGATCGCGGTGCGAAACGCCGGCATCTGGATCTTGGACGAACCGACGTCGACCGTCGACGCCGAGACCGAGCGGGAGATCTTCGGCGAGCTGCTGCAACACCGTCGGCATCGCATCACCATCGTGGTGTCGCACCGGGCCTGGACCCTGAAGGGGATGGACCGCATCTACGTTCTCGATGCCGGCCGCATCGTGCAGTGCGGCAGCTACGAGGAACTGCTCGGTACTCCTGGCCGATTCCGCGAGCTGTTCGCCGAGCAATGAGCCGGCCAGTGAGCCCAACAGCGAGCCTCCCTGAGCGGTGCGACACCATGGGGCAATGACACTGGTCGGGAATCGGGCGAATCGCCATGCTGTATCGAATCACCGTGGGGCGTCCAAGGCGGCTGCCCGGCGCGCCGCGGCCCTGGGGTTGCTGTCGACGGTTGTGGTCGCCGGTTGTGCCGCCGTCGGCGGCCCGGCCTCGGAAGGTGTTGCGCCAACAGCAGTGTCAACAACAGCGGGGTCAACAACAACGGGGTCGACAACAACGGTGTCACCAACGGCGGGGTCAACAACGGGAGCGCTGTCCAGCGGGGGACTGCGGACGGGTGGATTCCCGACCACCCGGGTGCCTCCGCCCACCGACATCGACCGGCCGGACGGGCCGCCGCCCACCCCGGATGCCCGGCTGGGTCCGGCGGCGCTGCGAGAGCTGTTGCGTACCAAGGCGAACGGGTCAGGGACCTGCAGCGCGGAAGGCCTGCGGGTGCAATCCGGTGACGTCGATGCGGCGCTCGGCCACCGCTACACCACGATCCGCGCGACCAACATCTCACAACAGAGCTGCACCCTTGCCGGATACCCTGGCCTGGGGTTCCGCGGCGAGTGGGGTACCCCGTTCGGCGTCGTCGCCGAGCGGCGGGAGATCCCGTTGACCGGCCTCGGCAACGAGCAGCCAGATCAACAGCTGCGGTTGGAGCCAGGGGAGGTGGCCGTTGCCGCGCTGGAGTGGACCGGATCGTTGGCGGGCGCCTACGACGAAAAGGCATCGTTGCTCGTCCTGCAGGCCACCAGGGGCGGGCAGCCGATCGGCGTGTCGCTGGTCGCCGACAAGCCCGACCTCGGTGCTGGCACCAGCGTCTACATCGACAGCTGGAAGTCCGCCCAGCCGGAACGCAACTAGCCCCACGGGCTGCCCGACCGGGCGTGCTGTGCGAACGGAGCAGCACCGTGCCGGGCAGGTTCGAGATGGCGTCAGCCTGGCTCCGTCACCTTCGCCAGCTGCACCAGAAGTACGGTCTGCGGATGCCGGCGCGGCAGCCAGATACCGATGTCCGACAACGCTTTTCCGGTGACCGTGTCGTCGCCGACGGGGCCGGTCTCCGGGAGCAGGCCGGCACCCTTCCAGCGCTGCTGTTCGGACATCGGTTCCCACCACCGCAGCGAGTGTTCCGCGTCCGGCTCCAGCCCGGGAATGCGTAGCGTCACGCCGCGATCGTTCCGCGACTCGTCCAGCTGGACGCAGGCCAGCAACGCCCGGTCGCGGTCGGGGCCGACGACGCCGTGCGCGAGGATCGCCGGGTCGCCGGTGTCGATCCGGAACATGCGACCGCTGTGCAGCAGCGGTTTCCACTCGCGGTAGCGCTGCACCCACCAGGCCAGTCGATCGAGTTCGGGTTGGCTCACGTCGCTCAGATCCCATTCAATACCGAAGGATCCGAAGAGGGCCGTGGCACAGCGGAAGTCCAGCCCGATGGCACGGCCGGTCTGATGCGAGACCGGAGCGGAGACGTGTGCGCCAAGGTATTCGGGCGCCACCAGCTGCGCTGTCCAGCGCTGAATGTGTTGGCGCATCAGGGCATCGGTCATGTCCGACGCCCAGAACCGCTGCACCTGCTCGATGGTCTGCAGGTCGACCCGGCCGCCGCCGGACGAACAAGATTCCCACTGCACTGCCGGATGCCGGGCGCGCAGGTCGGCGAGCAACGCGGCGTGGGCGGCGGTCTGGTGGTGGAAGGCGGCGACGTTCCCGTGCGCGTTCGACCCGGCCTCCAGCAGATCCCTGTTGTGATCCCACTTCACGTAGTCGATGTCGTATTCGGTGAGGATCGCGTCGACCTGGTCGCGGACGTGCTGCCACGCCGCCGGCAGGGTGAGATCGAGCACCAGCGAACCCGACCGCGCTGATGCCGGCGTCCTACTACCGGCCGATGGTGCTGGCGCAGCAGGGCAGGCTCGGCGACGGTGCCTACCCGATCGGCGCCATCGACATCGGCTGAGAGAGCGGGCCCGTGACCTTCCCCGGGCCCGCTCCGCCCCGCCCGTCACCGCAAGCCACAAGGAGAATCCCCGAGTGCCCAACCCGAGTCGCACCGCCAGGCCGGTGCATCTCAACCCCGAGCCCAGCAACCCCGGGCACGACAGCGCCGGACGCAGCACCGCCGGTCATAGCACCGCCGGGGACGGCACCGAGGTGGACGGGCACCTTGCCCCGGCTGCGCCGTCGTTCAACGGGCTGCGGGTGGTCGGCACGCACTTCGAACTGGACGGCAGGCCGCACCTTCCGATCACCGGGGAGATCCACTTCTCGCGGTTGCCGCGGGCGCAATGGCGATCGGTGCTGGCGAGCGCCAAAGCCTGCGGATTGACCGGCGTGGCAACGTATGTGTTCTGGAACCACCACGAGCCCGACAGGGGCACCCGAGACTTCACCGGTGCCAACGACCTTGCGGCGTTCGTCGATCTGGCAGCGGCCTACGGCCTCGGCGTGGTGCTGCGCATCGGGCCGTGGGTGCACGGCGAGGCGCGGTACGGCGGCTTTCCCGATTGGGTGCAGGACGGACCGTGGCAGACCCGCACCGACGATTCCGACTATCTCGCCGTCGTCGGCGAGTGGTACGCGGCGATCGCCGCAGAGCTGGGCAGCTGCCGGCGAACCGACCACATCATGGCCATCCAGGTCGAGAACGAGTTGCGTACCCAGCCGGCGCACCTTGCCACCCTGCGCCGACTGGCCGAGCAGCAGGGGCTGCGCGCCCCGGTCTGGACGGCCACCGGCTGGGGAGCGGCGGAGTTCGACCGCAGCATCCTTTTGCCGGTCTACGGTGGCTATTCCGACGCGTTCTGGACCTCGGCACCTCTCGGCTGGGAATCCGCCTGCGCCATGAGTTTCAGCATCCAACCCGACCGCGACGACACGATCATCGGTGCCGACTTCGTGTCGGCTCTGCCGCAGACACCCGGAAGGGACGACAGCGACCTTCCGTATGCGACCTGTGAGCTCGGTGGCGGCATGGCTGTCGCATACCACCGGCGGCCGGTCGTGGATCCGGCCGACATCGGTGCGATGGCCACCGCCAAACTCGGCTGTGGTTCGGTGTGGCACGGCTACTACGTCTTTCACGGTGGGACGGCAACCGGAGCTGGGCGCCGGACCGCTCCAGGAGACCCACAGCACTGGCTATGCGAACGATCTTCCGTTGCGCGACTACGACTTTCAGGCGCCGATCGGCGCCGCGGGCGACGTCCGCGAGCATGCTCAACTGCTGCGGCTGCTGCACGGCGGGGTCACCGCGCTGACCGAACTCTTCGCCACCGGGGTCACCACGTTCCCGCCGCCCCGGCAGGTGAACTTGTTGGACGCCAACACCTTTCGTTACAGTATCCGTACCGCGGGCAACCAGGCGGTCGTTGTCTTCAACAATCATCAGCCGGACACCGCAATGGCGGAGCAGCCGGACGTGCAGCTGCGGGCTGCGCTGCCTGGCGGCGAGGTGCTGGTGCCGCCGGAACCGGTGACGGTACGTGGCGGCGACTACGGGTTCTGGCCGGCCGGGATCGACCTGGGCGGCGGGGCGGTGCTGCGATCGGCCAATGTGCAGCCGATCGGCCGGTGCCGAGTGGATGGCGTCCAGGTGTGGGCCTTCCGCCAGGTGGTGGACGGCGACGCGGTGCTGGACCTCACCCATTCCGCCGGCGCGGCGCGACGGTTGCGGTTGGCGCTGACCGGGGCCGATCCGGTGGTGTCCAGGATCGCAACGGAGCAAGGTCCCGACATCATGCTGATGGTCGCCAACCGGGAGCAGGCCCCGAACTTGTTCCTCACCGGCGCCGGGCCGATCCTCACCGACGCGATGGTGCGGCCGGTGGCGGCAGCCCAGGACGACGCCGAGGGCAACGACCCGGAGGATGCCGGCCGGTTCGCGCAGCAGCTCGAGGTGCTGGCGGCGCGCCCGTCGGAGATCCGGCGGTGGACGCCGGACGGTGGTTGGACCGCCGGCCGGACGGTGGGCGCCGCCGCCGGGCCGCGCGCCCTGAACACCGTCCGGGTGCAGCAGGGAACGCGGCCGTCGTTCGAGTTCGGGCGGCTCGCCGAGGGCGAGCGCACAGCGTCGGGGGACGAGGTCGGCGCCGGGGGCCGGCCCAGCGCTCCGGGTGGCGCGGCCTTCGCCGACGCGGCCGGCTGGCGGGTCGAGCTGCCACCGCTCGACGAACGCGGCCCGGACGACTGGTGCGAGGTGCACTGGGAAGGCGACGTCGTGCGGGTCGCGGTCAGCGATCCGACGATCGACGCCGATGTGGTCGCCGACCAGTTCTGGTCGCCGGGTCGGCCGCTGCGGATCGCCGCGGCCGATCTCGCCGCTGCGTCCAGCGTGGTGGTGGCGATTCTGGCGCGACCGGAGAACCTCTCGCCGCTGGCTCCGGGGCAGGGCGATGAGGCAACGCTGCTGTCGGTGCGCTGGGTGACGGTGCAGACGGCACGGCTGCCGCTGCCCGCCTGAGCCCGCGTCTCAGCCGGCGTTGACGTCCGACGCGGCGTCGGCATCCAGCAGCCAGCGGGTGACGCGGCTGCCGGTGGCGCCGCGGGCGGGCAGCGCGACCGGGTCGCCACCGGCCACGGCTTGGGCAACCGCAGGGGCCTTGTCCGGTCCGCCGACGATGAACCACACCTCGTCGGCGGTGCGGATGGCGGGCAGCGTCAACGAGATCCGCTCGGGCGGCGGCTTGGGGGAGTCGCGAACGGCGATGGCCCCGGTGCTGGTGTCGCGCACCGCATCGGTGTCGGGGAACAGCGACGCCATATGCCCCTCCGGCCCCATACCGAGCATCACGATGTCGAATTTCTCCGGCAGCTGCTCGGTGTATCCGCGGGCTGCCGCGTCGATGTCGGTGCCGAACTCACCGTCGGACGGCGCCATCTCGTAGATCCGTTCCGGGTCGGCGTCGACCACCGCAAGCAGCGCCTCGCGGGCACCCTTGGCATTGCGGTCGTCGGAATCCTCCGGGACGAAACGTTCGTCACTCCAATAGAAGTCGACGTTGCGCCAGTCCACCGCGGCACGGGCGGAGGAGGCGGCGACCTGACGCAGCGTTGCGGTACCGACGCCGCCGCCGGTGAGTGCGATGGCCGGAACCCGGCCGGTGGCCTGGATGTCGGACAGCGCGGTGATCAGCCGGGCCGCGGTCGCCGCGGCCAGCACGTCGCTGTCGGGATAGATCACGATCTCGCGGTCGCCCCGCGCCGAGCCGGGATCGGTTGCCGCGCTTGCGGTGTCGGTCACTTCGTGCTCCTCTTCGCGGTTCCGGTCTTGCTTTTCGTTGACCCGCCGCGCTTGGCCGCGGTGTCGCTCTTGCGCTTGTCGGCTGACGACGCTGACGCCGGCGATCCCTTCGAGGACCCGGCCTTGGATGACCCGGCCTTTCGTGACGCGGCCTTCGGTGACGCCGCCTTCGGTGACGCGGAGCCGGCCGAGCGGGTCGATGCGGTGGCGCGCCTGGATTTCCGGGCAGCGGTGCCAGTGGTGGCAGCGGAACGACTCCGCCCGGTGCTGGCCCGCACCGCCCGGCGGCGCACCGTGGTGCGGTCGGGGGAGTCCACGATCCGGTCGGTGCTGGTGCCGTCGCCGGTCTGCGGTACCTCGATGTCGGTGTCCAGCTCGTCCACCGACTCGACGACGCCGCTGACCCGGCGGCTGCTGGTGGCCGATCGCGGACGCCCGGTGGCCCGGCTCACCCGGCTGCGGGACACCTTGGCCGGCAACGGTTTGTCCGACACCAACGGCAGGCCCTTGATGAGCACGTCGGCGTAGACGTCATCGGCGTCCAGCCGGCGCAGTTCCTCACTGAGGATGTCCCGGAGCGGACGCCGGGGCAGCGCCAGCGTGCGCTCCGGCTGATGTTCCATGATCAGCTCGGCCGTCTTACCGTCCGGCCGCTGCAGGACGATGGCGCCGGACCGTCGGTTCAACACCACCGAGTACAGCCCGCTGCCCGCGCGCCCCTTCTCCGCCCGCTGCACCGGGCACTTCAGCCGCTGGGCCAGCCAGCCTGCCATCAGATCGGCGGAAGCCGAGTCGGGCCCTCCGGTGACGACGGCCGAGATCACCTTGTCGTGCGGCGGCTGATCCAACGCGGCCGCCAGCACGCCGCGCCACGCGGTCAACCTGGTCCAGGCCAGGTCGGTGTCACCGGGCTCGTATGCCTTGCGCCGCTCGATCAATGCGGTCAACGGGCGCTTCGCGGCTGCCACGTCGGTGATCCGCCGCTGCGCCAACGATCCGATGGGGTCGGCGGACGGGTCGGCCGGCGCCTGTCCCGGCCACCACGCCACCACCGGTGCGTCCGCGAGCAGCAACGGCACCACCACCGAGGCGCCCTGGTCGGCCATCGGGCCGAACAGCCGCATCACGATCACCTCGCTGGCGCCGGCGTCGCCACCAACCCGGATCTGGGCGTCCATTCTGGCCGCGCCGCGCTTGCTGCCCTTGGCCACCACGATCACTCTGCACGGATGCTCGAACGAGGCGGCGTTCGCGGCGTCGATCGGCGCCTCGGTGGCGTCCTCGTCCGTGACTATCACCAACGTCAGAACCCGGCCGACCGCAACGGTTCCGCCGCGCTCGCGCAGGTCGACCATCGCCTTGTTGACCGCCGCCGATGTGGTCGAAGGGAGATCAATGATCACGGGAGCCTCCAGGTTCGTCCGTCACGGGCCATCAGATCGTCGGCGGACGACGGTCCCCAGGTCCCCGAGGTGTACTGCTCGGGTTGTGTGCCGCTGCGGTCCCATGCCTTCTCGATGGGGTCGAGGATCTTCCAGGACAGCTCGACCTCCTCGTCCTGCGGGAACAAGCTCGGCTCGCCGAGCAACACATCGAGGATCAATCGTTCGTACGCCTCCGGTGACGCCTCGGTGAACGACTGCCCGTACGAGAAGTCCATGTTCACATCGCGCACCTCCATGGTCGGCCCCGGCACCTTGGAGCCGAACCGGATGGTGGTGCCCTCGTCCGGCTGGATGCGGATCACCAGGGCGTTGCTGCCGAGTTCTTCGGTGTCGGTGTGCGAGAACGGCAGGTGCGGAGCGCGTTTGAAGATCACCGCGATCTCGGTGACGCGCTTGCCCAGCCGCTTGCCGGTGCGCAGGTAGAACGGCACCCCGGCCCACCGCCGCGTGTCGATCTCCAGCTTCACCGCGGCGTAGGTCTCGGTGGTGGAGTCGGGGGAGATGCCGTCCTCCTCGAGATAGCCGGGCACCTTGGCGCCGCCCTGCCAGCCGGCCGCGTACTGCCCGCGGGCGGTGGCCGCCATGATGCCGGCCTGGTCCTTGGGTACCACCACCGCCGAGAGCACCTTGGTCTTCTCGGTGCGCAGATCCTTGGGCTCGAACGACACCGGCTCTTCCATGGCGGTGAGCGCCAGCAACTGCAGCAAGTGGTTCTGAATCACGTCCCGCGCGGCGCCGATGCCGTCGTAGTAGCCGGCGCGGCCACCGACACCGATGTCCTCGGATTGGGTGATCTGCACGTGATCGACGTAGTGGGAGTTCCAGATCGGCTCCCACAGCTGGTTGGCAAAGCGCAGCGCCAGCAGGTTCTGCACCGTCTCCTTGCCGAGGTAGTGGTCGATGCGGAACACGCTGGACGGCGGGAACACCTCGCCGACCAAGCGGTTCAGTTCCTGCGCCGATTCCAGGTCGTGGCCGAACGGCTTCTCGATCACCACCCGGCGCCAGGCATCGCCGGCGTCGGCGACCAGACCGGAACGTTGCAGCTGCCGCAACACCGTCGGGAACGCACCGGGCGGGATCGACAGGTAGAAGGCGTGATTGCCGCCGGTACCGCGGCTGCGGTCCAACTCGTGCAGGGTGGCCGCCAGTGTGTCGAAGGCGTCATCGTCGTCGAACGAACCCTGCACGAACCGGATGCCCTCGGCCAGATGCCGCCAAACCTCTTCGGAGAACGGGGTTCTGGCGTACTGCTTGACCGCTTGGTAGACCTCTTCCTCGAAGTCCTGGTCGTCCCAGTCGCGGCGGGCGAAGCCGATCAGCGAGAAACCCGGCGGCAGCAGGCCGCGGTTGGCCAGGTCGTAGATCGCCGGCATCAGCTTCTTGCGGGACAGATCGCCGGTGACACCGAAGATCACCACCGACGACGGACCCGCGATGCGCGGCAGCCGCTTGTCGCGCGGATCGCGCAGCGGGTTGCTGCGCGCGCCGTCGGCGGACGTCGCAGCGGCAGTACCGGACCGGCCGTGAGGCATGGGATTCGCTTTCTGGTTCTGGCGCCCTCGCCGCGGACGGCGACAGCGGGCATCGGGGAGTGGTCACCCAGCGGTCAGCTGAGCGGTTCGGCGCCGGGCCGGTCGATGCTGGGCGCCGGCGCCGAACCAACGGTCAGCTCAGCGCTCTGGCCAGCGCGTCCAGACCGGCGGTCCGGTCTTTCAGGTGCAGCGTCACCACCGGGCGGCCGTGCTCGGCGAGCACGCTCCCGTCACCGCGGGCCTGGGCTTGTTGCAGCTCACCGAAGGTGAACGGCTGCTCAGGGATCGGCAGATCTTCGGCGCTGTCGCCGGTGATCTGCACGAACACCCCGTTGGGGTGCCCACCCTTGTGGTACTGGCCCGTCGAGTGCAGAAACCGCGGACCCCAGCCGAACGTGGTCTGCAGCCCGGACTTTGCCGCCAACAGCGGACGTAGCGGAGCCGCGTCGTCGGTCAGCCGGTCCAGATAGGCCTGGATCGCCAGGTATCCGGCCGCCGGCGCCGCCTTCACCACGTTGTCCAGCAGCGTGGCGAGATCGGTGGCGCCGTCGACGATCTCGGGCGACCCGGAGACCGTGATGCCGTCCAGCTCGACGGTCGCGGCGGCACCGGGCTTCGACTGCTCGTCGTCACCGTCGGAGTTGCCGCTGCCCTTGGAGCTGTCGCCACCGTCGTTGTTGGTGTCCGCCAACAACTTCCGGGTGGCCGCTTTCGCCGATTCCACGTCGGGCTGATCGAACGGGTTGATGCCGAGTTCGCGCCCGGCCACCGCGATCACGTACTCCCAAGTCAGCATCTGCGCGCCCAGCGGCCCGGAGATGGCGAACGCGAAGCCGGACGCCGGCACCACGCCGGCATCGGTGCCGATGCTGGCCAGAACGGCGTCCTTGCCGGCGTCCGCGAAGCCGGGCGCCTTCGGCGACTCGACCACTACCGGCAGAATGCCGGTGCCCTGTTTGCCGGTGGACTCGGCGATCAACTGTTCCGCCCAATCGCCGAAACCCTTGATGCCGCTACCGGTATCGGCGATGACGACCTTCTCGGCCCCGGCCCGTTGCGCAAGCCCGAGCAGGGCGCCGAGCACCAGGGCCGGATTGCCGGCATCATCGGCGGCCAGCCCCGGCGCGGCCGCTGCCGCCTCGTCGAGCAGCGCCCCGATGTCCACCCCGGCCAGTCCGGCCGGCACCAACCCGAACGCGGTGAGCGCCGAATAGCGGCCGCCGACGTTCGGATCGGCGAGGAAAACCTTGCGGTAGCCCTCGGTTTCGGCGAGCTTGGCCAGCGGTGAGCCGGGGTCGGTCACCACCACGATGTGTTTGGCGGGGTCAAGTCCCTCGTCCCGGAAAGCCTTGGCATAGGCCCGCCGGTGCGAATCGGTCTCCACCGTGCCGCCGGATTTGGACGAGACCACCAGCACCGTGCGATCAAGCTGGTCGCCCAGTGCGGCCCTGATCTGCCCGGGATCGGTGGTGTCCAGGGTGACGAGCGGTTTGCCCGCGGTCGCGCAGATCACCTCTGGCGCCAACGACGACCCGCCCATGCCGGCCAGCACCACATGGGTGAGACCGTCCTTGGCGAGCAGCCCACGCAGCTCGACGATCTCGTTCACCAGCGGCCGGGACGATTCCGCCAGGCCGACCCAACTGAGCCGGATCGAGGCCTCTGACTCGGCATCGGGACCCCACAGCGTCGGATCCTGCGCGGTCAGCTTGCTGGCGACCTTGTCGTCCACCAGCTGCTGAACCTCGGCGGCCAGCGCATCCCGGTCGGGAACCGTTGTGCTCACGGTGATATCGCCGGGCGCGCTGAACGTACTGCCCTGTCGGCTCTGTGCCTGTTGGTTCGCCTCCGCGCTCGCTGCGGGCCGGTTGGACGCTCCTGCGTCGCGTCCGCCCGTTGCCTCCGCTCCCTGTCGGCTCTGTGCCTGTTGGTTCGCCTCCGCGCTCGCTGCGGGCCGGTTGGACGCTCCGGCGTCGCGGCCGCCCGTTGCCTCCGCTCCCTGTCGGCTCACTGCTGGGCGTCCTTCGCGGGGGCGGTGCCCTGATCGGTGTCGGCGTCGTGCGAGCCGTCACCCGAGGTGCCGTCCTGAGAACCCTTGGCGGCCTTGGACAATTCGTTGCCGACGGTGGCGAGCAGCTCGGCCCACGACTTGTCGAACTTCTCGACGCCTTCGCGCTCCAACACGTCGAAAACATCGTTCAGGTCGATGCCGACGGCTTCCAGCGAGGAGAACACCGACGAGGCCTGCCCGTAGTTGCCCCTGATGGTGTCACCGGTGATCACACCGTGGTCGGCGACGGCCTGGATGGTTTTCTCCGGCGCGGTGTTCACGGTGCCGGCGGTGACCAGTTCGGTGACGTAGCGGGTGTCGTCGTAGGCCTTGTCCTTGACGCCGGTCGAGGCCCACAGCGGACGCTGCGGCTTGGCGCCGGCCGCGGCCAGCTCCTGCCACTCGGGGGCGCCGAAGCGCTCCTCGTAGAGCTGGAAAGCCAAGCGGGCGTTGGCGATTGCGGCCTGGCCGCGCAGCGCCTTGGCCTCCGGCGTGCCCAGCTCGTCCAGCCGCTTGTCCACCTCGGTGTCGACCCTCGAGACGAAGAACGAGGCCACCGAGACCAGCTCGGCGATGTTGTGGCCGGATTCCTTGGCCCGCTTGATGCCCTCCATGAAGGCGTCGATCACTTCGCCGTAACGCTCCAGCGAGAAGATCAGCGTGACATTGACGCTGATCCCTTCGGCCAGCACCGCGGTGATGGCGGGCAGCCCTTCCTTGGTGGCTGGGATCTTGATCAGCACGTTCGGCCGGTCGACGATCTTCGCCAGTTCCTTGGCCTGCGCCACCGTCTTGTCGGTGTCGTGCGCCAGCCGCGGGTCGACCTCGATGGAGACCCGGCCGTCGACGCCGCCAGTGGCTTCCCACACCGGTCGGAACACGTCAGCGGCGTTCCGGACGTCGTCGGTGGTGAGGGTGGTCACCACGTCTTCCAACTGGGCGCCGCGGGCGGCCAGCTCGGCGACCTGGGCGTTGTAGGCATCTCCGGACGACAGCGCGCCGGCGAAGATTGTCGGGTTGGTCGTCACTCCCGAGATGTATTGGGTGTTGATGAGCTCCTGCAGGTTGCCGGAGTTGATGCGATCCCTGGACAGATCGTCGAGCCACAGCGAAACGCCCTGGTCGACGAGCTCCTTCAGGGGATTCTGACCGGCGCTCTGGCCGGTCTGCTTGTCGTTGGACATGATGGTCACTTCTCCTTCGGCTGGTCGCCGGGAAGATCCACGACGCCAGGGTTTTCGGTGCGGGACTCGTCGGCGCGGTTCTTGACCGGCGGGGCCAGGGGGCCGCCGTTGCCGGCTTCGGCGACGGCAGCCATCGACTGCTCGGCCGCCTGCACGGCGACGTCAGCGGTGAAGCCGAACTCCTCGAACAGCACGGCAGCGGCGGCGGAGGCGCCGTAGTGCTCGATGGACACCGGGCGGCCGAACGAGCCGAGCCAGCGGTACCACGGCTGGGCGATGCCGGCCTCGATGGAGACCCGGGCCGCCACCGACGACGGGAGCACTTCCTCGATGTAGTCGGCGTCCTGCTGCTCGAACCAGTCGAGGCTGGGCATGGAAACAACGCGCGCGCCGATGCCCTTGTCCTGCAACTGTTTACGCGCCTCGAGCGCAACCTGGACCTCGGAGCCGGTGGCGATGAAGATCACCTTCAGCTCACCTTCCTCCTCGGCCAACACGTACCCGCCGCGGGCAACCCCGACCGGGTCGGTGCCCTCAAGGGTGGGAACGTTCTGACGGGTCAGCGCAATTCCCACCGGCCCGGAGAACCAGTCGTGCTGGCGCTCCAGGATCGCCTTCCACGCGTAGGCGGTCTCGTTGGCATCGGCCGGCCGGACGATCGACAGCCCGGGGATGGCACGCAGCGCAGCCAGCTGCTCGATCGGCTGGTGGGTGGGGCCGTCCTCGCCCAGACCGATGGAGTCGTGCGTCCAGACGTAGATGACGGGGGCCTGCATCACCGAGGCGAGTCGCACCGCACCGCGCATGTAGTCGGAGAAGGTGAGGAAGGTGCCGCCGTACGGACGGGTGGGGCCGTGCAGCGCGATGCCGGACAGGATCGCGCCCATCGCATGCTCGCGGATGCCGAAGTGCAGCGTGCGGCCATAGGGGTTGGCCTCCCACTGCTTGGTGCTGGCCTCGGTGGGGCCGAACGAGTTCGCGCCCTCCATGGTGGTGTTGTTCGACTCGGCCAGATCGGCCGAACCGCCCCACAGCTCCGGCAGTTCGTCGGCGATGGCGGTCAGCACCTCGCCCGAGGCCTTGCGGGTGGCAAGGCCCTTGGCGTCCACCGGGTAGCTGGGCAGCTTGTCCGCCCAGTTCTCCGGCAGGTCGCGTTTGCTGAGCCGGTCGTAGAGCTTCTTGCGCTCCGGGTTGGCCTTGGCCCAGGCGTCGAACTCGGGCTGCCACTTCTTCTCGGCCTCTTCGCCGCGCTGCACCAGCTTTCGGGTGTGCTCCAGCACCTTCGGGTCGACCTGGAAGAACTTCTCCGGATCGAAGTCGAGGATCTTCTTCACCTCGGCCACCTCGTCGTCGCCGAGAGCGGAGCCGTGCGCCTTGCCGGTGTTCATCTTGGTGGGCGCCGGGTAACCGATGATGGTGCGGATCGCGATCAGTGACGGCTTGTCCGTCACCTTCTTGGCCTCTTCGATGGCGTCCAGGATGCCGACGACGTTCTCGCCGCCCTCCACCCGTTGCACGTGCCAGCCGTAGGCCTCGTACCGCTTGGCGACATCTTCGCTGAGCGCGATGTTGGTGTCGTCCTCGATGGAGATGGCGTTGTCGTCGTAGAAGACGATCAAGTTGCCGAGTTGCTGGCGGCCGGCGATGGAGCTGGCCTCGGCGGTGACGCCCTCCTCGATGTCGCCGTCGGAGGCGATGACGTAGATGTAGTGGTCGAACGGGCTCTTGCCGAGCGGGGTGTCCGGATCGAACAAGCCGTGCTCGCGGCGCGATGCCATCGACATGCCGACCGCTGACGACAGCCCCTGGCCGAGCGGCCCTGTGGTGATCTCGACACCGGCGGTGTGGTGGTGCTCGGGATGCCCGGGGGTGAGCGATCCCCAGGTGCGCAGCGATTCGATGTCCTTGATCTCGAGGCCGAAACCGCCGAGGAACAACTGCAGGTACAGCGTCAGGCTGGAATGCCCGGCCGACAGCACGAACCGATCCCTTGCCACCCAGTCCAGGTCGGACGGGTTGTGCCGCATGACTTTCTGGAACAACGTGTAGGCCAGCGGAGCCAGCGACATCGCGGTTCCCGGGTGGCCGTTGCCGACCTTCTGCACGGCGTCGGCGGCCAGCACCCTGATGGTGTTGACGGCCTTGGTGTCCATCTCCGTCCAGTCCGGAGGCAGATGCGGAGTGGTCAGCTCCTTGATGCTGCGCTCGGACAACTGCGCCGAGGTGGCTGGGGGATTGGTGTCGGCTTTGCTCGCTTTACTCGCCATGAGTGGCGACCCTCCTGCAATGAACTCGTCACTGACGGTCGGGTCGCGGCGCCGAAAGCGCCCTGCGCGACCGTCGAGTGGATCGGAAACGGTGAACCACGACCGGTTCGATTCGCGTGTCCGGATCGGGCCGACCCGGCCCGTCCGGTGGGCGACGTTCCGGTCGACCACTGCATGTTCGAGCCTAGTCCCGGCGCGCGCCGGACGCCCGGGGCGGTGCCGTTGGGCTCAACGCGTACCGACCCGGCAGTGGCGACGGTCACCACGGTGCTGCCCCGCGGCGGGTGTGCTGCTGGCCGCTGGGTGTGATCACCTAAGCTCGGGACGTTGGCATCCACGGCATCCAGGCGGGATGGCAGCGGGGCGGAAGGGTCAGGCAGAAGGCAGTGAGTTCAGCGAGCGCGGAGTCGGTATCGCACGGCGACGGCCGGTCCCGCGGTGCCCGCGGCAGCGCAAGCGGCGTCGCTGCGGCCGGCGATGTGCTTCTCGATCCGGCCGATCTGCGTCCGGAACCCGCCGACGGTGTTGCCACCCCGACGCCGGCGCCGGCTGCCGGCTGGCGGCAGCGGCTCGGCGCCTATGTCGCGCTCACCAAACCGCGCATCATCGAGCTGCTGCTGATCACCACCGTTCCGGCGCTGTTCGGCGCCCAGCGGCAGGTACCCGGGCTCGGCCTGATGCTGGCGACACTGGTCGGTGGGGCCATCGCGGCCGGCAGCGCCAACGCACTGAACTGCGTGGTGGACGCGGACATCGACGCCAAGATGCGGCGCACCAGGGTGCGCCCGCTGGCCAGGCACCAGGTGTCGCCCCGAGCCGCCCTGGTGTTCGGGGTGGTACTCGGCGTCATCGCCTGCACGTTCCTGTCGCTCACCACCACCTGGCAGGCCGGCGGGCTGACCGCGGTCGCGATCCTGTTCTACGTCTTCGTCTACTCGCTGTGGCTCAAGCGCCGCACCTCGCAGAACATCGTCTGGGGTGGGCTGGCCGGCTGCATGCCGGTGATCATCGGCTGGTCGGCCGTCACCGGTGGCATCGGTTGGCCGGCCTGGGTTTTCTTCGGCGTCATCTTCTTCTGGACCCCGCCGCACACCTGGGCGCTCGCTATGCGGTATCGCGACGACTACGCGGCCGCCGGGGTGCCGATGCTGCCCGTGGTGGCGCCGGAACGCGTCGTGGTGCGGCAGATCGTGCTGTACAGCTGGGCGATGGTGGTCTGCTCGCTGCTGCTGATCCCGGCATCGTCCTGGATCTACGCGGCCGCGGCTGTGCCGACCGGCCTGGTCTTCCTGGCGTGCGCGCACCTGCTGCACGTCAAGGTGCTGCGCGGGGAGCGGGCCCGCCCGATGACGCTGTTCCACCTGTCCAACCTGTACCTGACGGTGATCTCGGTGGTCTGGGCCGTCGACTCCGCCATCGGGCTCGCCCCGCTGGGTTGGCCGTGGTGACCGGGCAGGCGGTGCACGGTGGTTGAGCCGACCGGCACCGCGGGAGCGTCCGGCGCCGAGGCCGACCCGGTCGACGAGCAGGAGCCGCGCCCGGAGAACCGGCTGCGCGACGTCAGCAACAAGATCCGCGGCTTCGTCGGGAGCTTCGGCGGCGCGCCGAGCCAGACCACAGCGGTGATCGACAATCTGGGCAACCGCGGCGCGCGGATCGTCCTGGTGGCCTCCGACGGCCGCTGGGGTGAGGTGATCGCCTCGACGCCGGAACTCGCGCAACAGGCCTGCGCCGCGACCGAGGTGACGGTCGGCGAGTGGGACCGGGAACTGTCCGCCCGGCTGCGGATCACCGCCGCCGATTGGCGCCGGATGGCCGGCCTGTAGCCCGCTGCCGGTTTTCGGAGCGAGCCCCACGACGCGGCGCGAACCTCCGCCCGGAGGCGGTGTCGTCGGCCACCTCGGCCGGCACGTACGCCGGACGCTGCCGCTGGGCGCCGTAGTGATCGTCGTCGTCGACGGTCTGTGCCGGCGCCGCCACCGATGTCGGCAAACCGCTGCGCCACAACAGGATCAGCATGATCCCGGCGACCACCGCCGCCGCCACAACGGCCTGCACAATGGTGAACACCGGGATCGTCATCCCGTTGGGCATGATGATCAACGCGTAGGCGGCGGTGAACAGTGTTGCCGCCCCGCGGAACCGCCGGTCGCCGGTCGCCGCCGCCAGCGGCAGCACCGCCCACAGCAGGTACCAGGGCTGAATCACCGGGCCGAGCAACACGAAACACGACAGCGCAAGGCCGAGCGCGAGGATCGGGGGCACCCGCCGGCCCTCGTTGATCCAGGGCACGCCGCGCCAGGCCAACCACACAAAGCCGACCGCCAGCAATCCACCCACCGCCGTGCCGGCGGGCTGCAGCACCGCCACCGCGGCGTCGGTGTGGTCACCCAGTCCGAGTACCCGGCCGAGCGCACCGGCGCCGACAGCCAGCGACGTCGAGATGGACAGGAACGAGCGCACCGTGCCCGGCGCACCCAAACCGTTGATCCACCCGAGGCCGTACCCGGCTATCACGGTGAGCGCCGCGAAGGTGGCCGCCGCCACTGCGCCGACCAGAATCACCTGACGCAGCAACGGTTTCCAGCCGACACTCCGCCGCAACGCCAGCGCCACCACCAAGAACGGCAGTGCCAGGCCCGCCGTCGCCTTGATCGCCACCGCAAAGCTGATCAGCATGGTGCCGCCCACCCACGACCGGCCGAGGCCCCACTCCAGACCGACCAGCATGGCGCCGAGCATCAGCGCCTCGTTGTGCCCGCCGGCGATCAGGTGGAACAGCACCAGCGGATTCAGCGCGCCCAGCCACAGCGCCGACACCGGATCAAGGCCGCAGCGCCGGGCCAGCCGCGGCAACGCCCAGATGATGCCGGCCACGCCGATCAGCTCCACCAGCCGCTGCAACAACACCCCGACCACCACGTGCTGACCGCTGATCGCGACGATGCCCTTGGCGATCAGGATGAACGCAGGACCGTACGGGGTGGGGGTGTGCTGCCAGCGCCCGTCGGCCTGATGCACGAAGACGTCGCCGTCACCCAGCGCGTCGTACGGGCCCATCTCGTAGGGGTTGAAGCCGCGCAGCGCCATCGACCCGACAGCGAGGTAGGAGTACACGTCGCGGGAGAAGATCGGCGGCGTCACCAGGAACGGCACCGTCCACATCGCCAGCGTGTGCGACAGCTGCGACCGCGACAGTCGCCGCGCCCGGCCGGGGGCCGCCAGCCGGCCGAGCAGCAGCCAGCTGATCACCAGCAGACCCATGCCGGCGTAAGAGATTCCGAGCGCACCGGTGCTCACCCGAGAGATCAGCCCGATGATGCGCACCCCGTCCACCGGGTTGGGGTTGGGGGTGGCCGCACCGTACGACGACGTCGCGCCCAGCGCCATCAGCAGTGCGCCGGTGGTGCCCCAGCGCCGCAGCCGGCCCAGCTGGGCGCGTTCTTCCTCGTCGAGCGGGCCGGCGGAACTGCGGACGTCCGGCTCGGCCGGGCCGCCGGTATGACCGGTCAGGGCAGCCGAGGCGGGGGACACCCGATGAGTGTGCCAAACCTTCAGCGGCTTTCCAGGTCTGGCTTTCCAGGGCTGGCCGGTGTGAGCGACGATGTGAGCATGAATGACGAGCGCGGCGAGAACGGCACCGTCCTGGACATCGGCTCAGGCATGGGCATCGACTCGCTCACCCTGCGCACCGTGATCCATGACGATGCGGCGTTCACCGAGTGGGCGGCGTCCGGGCAGGACGGTGCCGCACCGGTGCTCGACCGGCTCTTTCGCGACGACCCGGACGGTGCCCAGGTCGCGCTGGACCAGGTCGGCATGACGCTGCCTGCCAGGCGACGGGACGCACTGCAGGCCGAGATCTGGCGCGACCAGCGCCGTTTCGACGACGCTGTGGACACCTACCGCCGACTCATCGAGGAAGCGCCATCGCCAGCGCGCGCCGCCGTGTTGACCCAGCATCTGGGCAAGGTGCGCTTCGCCGCGGGTGACTACGAGTCGGCACGTGACTGTTTCGCGCGGGCGCTGGACATGCGACTGGCGCAGAGCCCGCCGGCGCCCGCCGACCAGGTGGAGTCGAGTCGACTGGCGCTCAGCCGAGTCGAGCAACTTCTGACGGACGGTCGGGCGGAAGCCGGTCGCGCTGGGTCGACCACCCGCTGATCCCATGCCGAGCGGAGCCAACTAAGGGTTGCCTCGCTTGGAGTCGCGCCGGATATAGGGAACACTGGTGTTGTGAAATCAGCTGCGGCAGCGGTCGACGCGGTGGGTGGCGCGCGCCACCCGCGGGTTGACGCGCGCGCAGCCGGCGAGTTCACAGGCGACGGCGAGCGCAACACCCGCGCCGCGGTGCTGCAGCTGCTGCTGGAGCGGCCGGCCACCGCGAGTGAGATTGCCGAGCGGCTCGGGCTGACCACGGCCGGCGTCCGGCGGCACCTTGACGCGCTGGTGGACGCGGGCTTGGCCTGCGGTCGCGAGGTACCGGCGCTCGGCAGCCGCGGTCGCGGTCGCCCGGCCCGGCAGTTCCTGCTCACCGACGCCGGCCGCAGCACACTGCCGCACGGTTACGACCAGCTTGCCGGTGACGCGCTGCACTACCTCGCTGAGGTGGCCGGCGACGGCGCCGTCGAGGCGTTCGCCCGCCGCCGAGCCCAGGCAGTGGTGGACGCCAAGTCCGACGAACTGGCCGCGGCGCCCGACCTCGCCGGCCGGTTGCAGGTGATCGCCGGTGCGCTGAACGAGAACGGCTTCGTCGCCAGCGTCCAGCAGGTGGCCACCGGCCGGCAGCTGTGCCAACACCACTGCCCGGTGGCGCACGTCGCCGAGCAGTTCCCGCAGCTGTGCCAGGCCGAACTCGAGGTGTTCGCGCAGGCGCTGGGCACCAGGGTGCAGCGGCTAGCCACCATCGCCCACGGCGACTCGTTCTGCACCACGTTCGTCCCCGGTGACGAACTCGCCGACCAGCCCGCGGACGTGACCTCAGCATCCAAGACCGACGACGTCGCCACTGCGGCTGCGGCGCAACACCTTTCACCAGCAAAGCCCGGCAAGAAGACCAGCACCACCCAACCCAGCACCGAAGCACCATCGGGAAGGACATCCATATGACCAGCACCGTCCCCGGCACCGACGTTCAGGCCGACACCGGTCTCACCGAGTCGCAGATCGAACAGGCCAAGACCATCGACTCGATCGGTCGCTACGCCTTCGGTTGGGCCGATGCCGACGCCGCCGGCGCCTCCGCCCGGCGCGGTTTGAACGCCGAGGTAGTCGCCGACATCTCGGCCAAGAAGAGCGAACCAGAGTGGATGTTGCAGCGCCGGCTCAAGGCGCTGAGCCTTTTCGAGCGGCAGCCGATGCCCACCTGGGGTGCCGACCTGTCCGGCATCGACTTCGACAACATCAAGTACTTCGTCCGGTCCACCGAGAAGCAGGCCGCCTCCTGGGAAGACCTGCCCGAGGACATCAAGAACACCTACGACCGGCTGGGCATCCCCGAGGCCGAGAAGCAGCGGCTGGTCGCCGGTGTGGCCGCGCAATATGAGTCCGAGGTGGTTTACCACCAGATCCAGGAGGAACTGGAGGCGCAGGGCGTCATCTTCCTCGACACCGACACCGGCCTGAAGGAACACCCGGAGATCTTCGAGGAGTACTTCGGCAGCGTGATCCCCAGTGGCGACAACAAGTTCGCCTCGCTGAACACCGCCGTCTGGTCGGGTGGATCGTTCGTCTATGTGCCGCCGGGCGTGCACGTCGACATTCCGCTGCAGGCCTACTTCCGGATCAACACCGAGAACATGGGCCAGTTTGAGCGGACGTTGATCATCGTCGACGAAGGCGCCTACGTGCACTACGTCGAGGGCTGCACCGCGCCCATCTACAAGTCGGACTCGCTGCACTCCGCCGTCGTCGAGATCGTGGTGAAGAAGGGCGGCCGCTGCCGCTACACCACCATCCAGAACTGGTCGAACAACGTCTACAACCTGGTCACCAAGCGGGCCAAGGCCGAAGAGGGCGCGACCATGGAATGGGTCGACGGCAACATCGGCTCCAAGGTCACCATGAAGTACCCGGCCGTCTGGATGACCGGCGAGCACGCCAAGGGCGAGGTGCTGTCGATCGCCTTCGCCGGTGAGGATCAGCACCAGGACACCGGCGCCAAGATGCTGCACCTGGCCCCGCACACCTCGTCGACCATCATCTCCAAGTCGGTGGCCCGCGGCGGTGGCCGCGCCAGCTACCGCGGCCTTGTCCAGGTGAATCCCGGTGCGCACCACAGCAAATCCACCGTCAAGTGCGACGCGCTGCTGGTCGACAGCGTCTCTCGCAGCGACACCTACCCCTACGTCGACGTCCGCGAGGACGACGTCGCCATGGGCCACGAAGCAACGGTGTCCAAGGTCAGCGAGGACCAGCTCTTCTACCTGATGAGCCGCGGCCTCACCGAAGACGAAGCGATGGCGATGATCGTCCGCGGCTTCGTCGAGCCCATCGCCAAGGAGCTGCCCATGGAGTACGCCCTCGAGCTCAACCGCCTCATCGAACTCCAAATGGAAGGCGCCGTCGGCTAGGCCGAGCAATATCTGCCTTTCGAGCCAACAACGATCCGTCGCCGGCGCGGCGGGTACTCGATCGGCGAGAATCCACCCACGCGAAGGGCGGAAGCCCCGGTGCTGTCACCCCCGTCCAGCGCCGGAGTACGAGACCGCAGCCGCCGGCGATGGACGTGGCAGAAGAAGTCATTGCGATGCTGGCAGAGACAGATAGAGATAGATAGAAGGAAAAAGGAAAAGTGACTGTGACGCAGGCGCCGAATGTGAGTGGCGCGCTGGAGACCTCGGACCGGGTGGCGAGCCATCTGCATCCGGAGGGGTCGTTTGACGTGGCCGACCATCCGGTGCCGAGCGGCAAGGAAGAGTGGTGGCGGTTCACGCCGATGCGGCGGCTGCGCGGCTTGCAGACCGACGCCCCGTTCGCCGCCGGCGGCTGCACGGTCACGGTTCAGGCGCCGGCCCCGGCGACGGTCAGCCAGGTGTCGATCGATGATCCGGTGACCAGGGAGTCCGGGTTCGCTCCGACCGAGCGGGTCAGCGCCAGGGCATGGAATGCCGTCGACGAGGCCACCCTGGTGGACATTCCGGCCGAGGCGGAGCTGGACCAGCCGATCTACCTGCGGCACACCGGAAACGGTTCGGACGTCGCCACCGCGGGGCATGCGGTGATCCGCGCCGGGCGCCACTCCAAGGCGACCGTTGTGCTGGAGTTCTCCGGCTCCGCCACCGTCGCCGACACCGTGCAGGTGATCGCCGGTGACGGCGCCCAGCTCACCGTTGTGGCGATGCTGGAATGGGCCGACGACGCCGTGCACCACAGCGCCCAGCACATCAAGGTGGGTCGCGACGCCAAGGTCAAGCACGCGGTGCTCACCTTCGGCGGCGATCTGGTGCGGGTGCCGGTCTCCGTCGATTACGACGGTCCCGGCGGCGATGTCGAGCTGCTCGGCCTGTACTACGCCGACGAGGGCCAGTACCTGGAGCATCGGATCTTTGTCGATCACGCGAAGCCGAACTGCAAGTCCGACGCGCTGTACAAGGGCGCGCTGCAGGGTAAGGGCGCCCGCACCGTGTGGGTCGGCGACGTGCTCATCCGCAAGGCGGCGGAGGGCACCGAGACCTACGAGATGAACCGCAACCTGCTGCTCACCGAGGGCGCCAGGGCGGATTCGGTGCCGAACCTCGAGATCGAGACCGGCGAGATCGCCGGGGCGGGGCACGCCAGCGCCACCGGCAGGTTCGACGACGAGCAACTGTTCTACCTGCTGTCCCGCGGCATCCCCGAGCCGGTCGCGCGGCGGCTGGTGGTGCGCGGCTTCTTCGGCGAAATCCTGCTGCGCCTCGGCGTTCCGGACGTCGTCGAGCGGGCCAGCGCCATCATCGAACGTGAACTCGCCGTCACCGGCAACTGACCGGCACCCGCCCGACCCACAAACCAAGACGAGCCCGAACCAAGACGAGAAAGCAACCACCATGGCAACTTTGGATATTCGCGACCTGCATGTCGACGTCGTCACCGAGACCGAGAGCAAAGAGATCCTCAAGGGCGTCGACCTCACCGTCTCCTCCGGCGAGACGCACGCCATCATGGGGCCCAACGGTTCCGGCAAGTCGACGCTGGCGTACTCGCTGGCCGGTCACCCGAAGTACCAGGTGACCTCCGGCAGCGTCACCCTCGACGGGGAAGACGTGCTGGCGATGAGCGTCGACGAGCGCGCCCGCGCCGGGCTGTTCCTGGCGATGCAGTACCCGGTGGAGGTGCCGGGGGTGTCGATGTCGAACTTCCTGCGCACCGCCGCCACCGCCGTTCGCGGTGAGGCGCCGGCCATCCGCACCTGGGTCAAGGAGGTCAAGCAGGCCATGAAAGACCTTGACATCACCGAGGAGTTCGCCGACCGCAGCGTCAACGAGGGCTTCTCCGGCGGCGAGAAGAAGCGGCACGAGATCCTGCAGCTGGAACTGCTCAAGCCGAAGATCGCGGTGCTGGACGAAACCGACTCTGGCCTTGACGTGGACGCGCTGCGCGTGGTCAGCGACGGTGTGAACAAGTACAAGGCCGACAGCGACGGCGGCGTGCTGCTGATCACCCACTACACCCGCATCCTGCGGTACATCCACCCGGACAAGGTGCATGTCTTCGCCGGCGGCAAGATCGTCGAGTCCGGCGGTCCCGAGCTGGCCGAGGAACTCGAGAACAACGGCTACCTGCGCTTCACCTCCGGCAAGCCGGCGGCGGTCTGAGGAGCGACAACGCCGTGGTGACAACGCTTCCCGCAGAGTCCGGTACCGCGCCCGGCCCCGCACCCATGGCGGGCGCGGGGGACAGCGGGCTGCTCACCGGGCCGGAGCTGGTCGCCGCCATGCGGGCGCTGCGGGACGATTTCCCGATTCTGGACCGCACCGTGCGGGACGGAAAGCCGTTGGTGTACCTGGACTCCGGCGCCACCTCGCAGCGCCCGGTTTCGGTGATCGACGCCGAACAGGACTTCCTCGCCACCCGCAATGCCGCCGTGAAACGTGGCGCGCACCAACTGGCCGAGGAGGCGACCGACGCCTACGAAGCGGCACGGGAACGCGTCGCCCGTTTCATCGGCGCAGCTCGTGCCGACGAGGTGGTGTTCACCAAGAACGCCACGGAGGCGCTGAACCTGGTGGCGTACGCCTTCGGCAACGGTGCGGCGGGCAGCCGCTGGCGGCTCGGACCCGGCGACGAGGTGCTCGTCACCGAGATGGAGCATCACGCGAATCTGGTGCCGTGGCAACAGCTCTGCCAGCGCACCGGCGCCACCCTGCGGTGGATCGAGGTCGGTGACGACTTCCGGCTGCGGCTGGACAACCTCGACGCGCTGCTCACCGAACGCACCAAGGTGTTGGCGCTGACGCACCAATCCAACGTTCTCGGCACCGTCAATCCGGTCGCCGAGCTCACCGCGGCAGCCCACCGCGTCGGCGCGCTGGTGGTGCTGGACGCCTGCCAGTCGGTGCCGCACCAGCCTGTCGACGTTTCCGCTCTCGGGGTGGACTTCGCGGCGTTCTCCGGGCACAAGATGTTAGGCCCCACCGGCATCGGAGTGCTGTACGGCCGGTACCAGCTGCTTGCCGAGATGCCGCCGTTCCTCACCGGCGGCTCGATGATCGAGCAGGTGTTCATGGACCATTCGACGTTCGCGGCGCCGCCGGCCCGGTTCGAGGCCGGCACCCCGATGACGTCGCAGGCGGTGGCGCTCGGCGCGGCCGTCGACTACCTGGAACATGTCGGCATGGCGAACGTCGCCGCGTACGAACAGGTGCTGACCGGCCATGCCTTGCAGCGCCTCAGCGGTCTTGACGGGGTGCGGCTGCTCGGACCGGACACCGTCGAACACCGCGGCGGGGCGGTGTCTTTCGTGCTGGACGGGGTGCACCCGCACGACGTCGGGCAGATTCTCGACGACGCCGGCATCGCCGTGCGGGTCGGGCACCACTGTGCCTGGCCGTTGCACCGCAAGTTCGGGGTGAACGGCAGCGTCCGGGCCAGCTTTGCCGCGTACAACACCATCGACGAGATCGACGCGCTGGTTGACGGAATTGTTGCGGCGCAACGGTTCTTCGGTGCCGGCGTGCCGGCCGGTGGGCCGGCGGTGCCGGTGGGATCGGTCGGGCCGGTGGGAGGTGGGCACTGATGCAGATGGACCAGCTGTACCAGGAGATCATTCTCGACCACTACCGGGCGCCGCATCATCATGGCCTGCGCGAACCGTTCCAGGCGCAGGTGCAGCACGTGAACCCGGTGTGCGGCGACGAGGTCACCCTGCGGGTGCGGCTGGCCGATCCGCGCGACGCCGGGAGCGCCGTGGTCGACGTGTCCTACGACGGCGCCGGCTGCTCCATCTCGCAGGCATCCACCTCGGTGATGACGGATCTGGTGATCGGCCGGCCGCTGCCGCAGGCTCTCGAGGTGCTCGACGAGTTCACCGACATGGTGACCTCCCGCGGCACCAAGTCCGGTGACGAAGATGCCCTCGGCGACGCGGTGGCCTTCGCCGGCGTGGCCAGGTACCCGGCAAGGGTGAAGTGTGCGCTGCTGGGTTGGATGGCGTTCAAAGATGCTGCCACCCAAGCCGTCACCGGTTCCGCCGGTGCCGGCGCGGCCTCGGCGGCCAGCGCGGACAACACCCCAAACACCTTCGCAGACACCAACGGTTCCGACTCCAACAGCACGGGAGGTCGACAATGAGCGAGACCCTGAACGACGAGACCACGCCAGCACCGGCCGAGGCCGGCGCCGCGGCATCGGCCCAGCCTCCGGTCGGGGCGCCCGCAGCGACGCCGGACCGCACCGGCCGCACCGCCGCGGATCTCGACGCCGAGGTGGCCGCTGCCACCAGCGGGAGCGGCGGCGAGCCGTCCACCGAAGCAGCGGCGGAGACCAAGGTTGCACCGTCCGGTCCCGCCGGTGCCGGCGCCGCCGCAAGCGCCGACAGTGCTGGTGGCCCCGATGGTGCCGACAGCTCCGCCGCTAAGGCAGCCGGAACGTCCGCGGGGTCGGTGAGCAGCGATCCGGCCAAGGTCGACGAGATCTTCGAGGCGCTCAAGGACGTCGTCGACCCCGAGCTCGGCATCAACATCGTCGATCTCGGCCTGGTGTACGACGTGGTGCTCGGCGCCGACGACACCGCGGTGCTGGATATGACGTTGACCTCGGCGGCCTGCCCGCTGACTGACATGATCGAGGATCAGGTCCGTGGCGCCCTTGTCGGCCTGCATCCGGGTGAAGGTCTGGTGGAGGACTTCCGGATCAACTGGGTGTGGATGCCGCCGTGGGACCTGACCAGGATCACCGACGACGGCCGCGATCAGCTGCGCGCCCTCGGGTTCGCGATCTGAGCAGTGCCCGGCGGCAGCGGCGCGGCAGTGCGGCAACGGCCGATTGACAACCCGATAGGTTCGTACGGTGCCAACACCAGCCACTGCCGGCGCCACCGATCCGGCCGAACCCGCCGAGCCGGTTGCACCAGCCGGTTCGGCCGAACCGTCCACTGCGGCCGAAGCAGCCGACCAGGCCGAAGCAGCCGACCCGGCCGAGGCAGCCGACCCGGCCGGCAGCGAAGCCGGCGCCGCCCCGGCGCCCACCAGCAACCTGTCCAGGCGTGAGGCACAGCAGCGCAGTCGCTCGCTGACGCTCGCCGGCTACACGGTGGAGCTGGACCTGGCCGAGGCGGCGGAACCGGGGGCAAGCGAGTACCCGGTGCGCACCACCGTCGAGCTGACCAGCACCGAACCGGACACCTTCCTGGACTTTCTCGGCGGTGCGGTGCTGCGGGTCAGCATCGACGGCGACGAGCAGCCGGTTCGGTACGACGGCGCGCGCATCCAGCTCACCGGCCTGACGCCCGGCAAACCCCAGCAGGTAGTGGTCGACGGCCTGGCCAGGTACTCCCGCTCCGGCGAGGGGCTGCACCGGTTCGTCGACCCGGTCGACGGCAACGTGTACCTGTACACCCACAACGAGCCGGCCGATTGCCGCCGGGTGTTCCCGGTGTTCGACCAGCCGGACCTGAAGGCGCCCTTCACCTTCCGGGTGATCGCGCCGCGGGACTGGGAGGTGCTGAGCAACCAGCGGAGCGTCGATCTGCAACCGGCCGGCGAGGACTCCGGCGGCGTTGGCGACAACACGGGCGACAACGCGGGCGGTGCCGGCGGAGCGGCGCTGCGGGTGTTCGCGCCGACGCCGCCGATGTCCAGCTACCTCACCTGCGTCGCTGCCGGACCGTACGCCGGCTGGCACGACCAATGGTTCGGCGGTACGCCCAGCGGCGAGCAGCTCGGCGTTCCCCTCGGCCTGTACTGCCGGCAGTCGCTGGCGAGCGCCTTCGATCCCGAGACGCTGTTCACCCTCACCAAGCAGGGTCTGGACTTCTTCCACCGGGTGTTCGACGTCGCCTACCCGTGGGGCAAGTACGACCAGATCTTCGTGCCTGAATACAACATCGGCGCCATGGAGAACCCCGGTCTTGTCACCTACACCGACGAGGGCTATGTGTTCGAGTCGGCCGCCACCAGGGCGCAGTACGCCGGCCGCGCAAACACCCTGCTGCACGAGATGTCGCACATGTGGTTCGGCGATCTGGTGACGCCGCGCTGGTGGGACGAGTTGTGGCTCAAGGAATCGTTCGCCGACTACATGGGCGCCCTGGCCAGCGCCGAGGCAACAGAGTTCACCGATGCCTGGACGCCGTTCACCGCCGGACGCAAGGGCTGGGCCTACCGCCAGGACCAGCTGCCCAGCACCCACCCGATCGCGGCCGACATCCCCGACGTGGAGGCCGCGAAGCAGAACTTCGACGGCATCACCTACGCCAAAGGCGCCAGCGTGCTGCGGCAACTGGTCGCCTACGTCGGGCAGGACGCGTTCCTGGCCGGCACCGCCGACTACTTCCGCCGACACGCCTTCGGCAACACCACCATCGCCGACCTGATCGACGCGCTCGAACGCAGCTCGGGCCGATCGCTGGCGCAGTGGTCACGGCTCTGGCTGCAGACCAGTGGGCTCACCACACTGTCGGCCGAGCCCGACATCAAAGACGGTGTGCTGCAACGATTGTGGATCGATCAGCAGCCGGCGGACGGCGTCGGCACCGCCCCGGAGCTGCCGCACCGGTTGGCCGTCGGACTGTACCGGCGTGACGCCTCCGGGCGGTTGTCCAGGGCCGAGCGGTTCGAGCTCGACCTGACCGGCGAGCGCACCGAGGTACCGGCCGCGGCCGGCCTACCCGCGCCGGAGCTCATCGTTGTCAACGACGACGACCTGAGCTACGCCAAGGTCCGGCTGGACCCTGAGTCGCTGCGCACCGTCGCCGACTCGCTGACCGCGATCGACTCGTCGTTGACCAGGGCCGGGCTGTGGGCCAGCCTGTGGAACGCCTGCCGGGACGGGATTCTCCCGGCAACCGACTACCTGGCGATCGTCGCCCGCCAGGCACCGACCGAGACCGACAGCGCCCTGCAGAGCACCGCGCTGGGCAACGCCTGGATCGCGTTGAACCGGTACCTGCCGGCCGCGCAGCGGCCGGCCGCGGCCGCCGGGTTGGCAGCGGCCAGCAGCGAGCAGATGCTCGCCGCCGCACCGGGTTCGGATGCCCAACTGACCTGGGCCAGAACTCTCGGCAGGGTCACCGCGCTGCATCCGGACGGCGCCGAGCAGCTCCGCGGGTGGCTGGCCGGCGCAGAGCCGCCGGCCGGACTGCCGCTGGACTCGCGGTTACGGTGGCAGTGGTGGACAGCGCTGGCGGCAGCCGGACATGCCAGCGTCGCCGAACTGGACGCCGAACGCGACAGCGACCGCTCGCCGGCGGCAGCGCTGCGGCACCTCGAGGCGGTCAGCTCGCTGCCCGACCCGCAGCTGAAACACCAACTGTGGCAGCAGCTCTGCGACGATCTCGGTCAGTCCAACGATGAGCTCTCCGCACGCATTGCCGGCTTCATGGCGGCGGGACATGCCCCGCTGGTTTCCGGCTATTTCCAGCCCTATCTCTCCCAACTCGGCCGGCAGTGGCGCCGGCGCAGCCAGGAACTCGCGCAGCGCTGGGTGGAGGGGCTGTATCCAAGGGCGGTCTCGCTCACCGACCAGGCGTCGGCGGAAGCCGATCCGGAGCAGCACCCGGTGGTGGCCGGGACGACGGCGTGGCTGCGGGACAACCCGGATGCGCCGGGAGCCCTGCGCCGCCTGCTGATCGAGCAACTCGACGACACCCGCCGCGCCCTGCACGCCCAGCAAGCCACCGCCGGCTCGGCGGAATCGGCGCCATGACCGACCACCGGATCGAGCGGCGCACCCCGGAAACCCCAGTGCAGCAACGGGTTTCCAGCCCGGCGGACGCGATCAGCGTCAACCCCAGCGAAGGCCCGTTCCGGGACGATCTGGAACGCATCAGGTTCTCGCCGTACTTCTCGCGGTTGGCGGCCGTCACCCAGGTGGTGTCGCCAGGGGCGCTCGGCAACGTCATCACCAACCGGCTCACCCACACCATCAAGGTGACGGCGGTGGCCAGGGCCATCGCGATGCGGATCCGGCGCGGGCCGGACTCGGCGTTGGCTCAGCAGCTCGGCGGGGTCGATCCGGTTGTGGTGCAGGCCGCCGCCTCCGCGCACGATCTCGGGCACCCGCCGTTCGGGCACCTGGGGGAGCGCATCCTTGACCGGATCGCCCGGTCCCGGTTCGACCTGGCCGACGGGTTCGAGGGCAACGCGCAGACCTTCCGGATTCTCACCCAGCTGGACGTGCACGGCACCGCGCCGTCCGGGCTCAACCTCACCACCGCGGTGCGTGCCGCGGTACTCAAGTACCCGTGGGCGAGATTCGGTGTGCCGCAACCACATCCGTCCACCCTCGACCCCACCCCGAAGGGCGCAGGGGTCGGTGCCGACGGTGTCGGTTCCGGCAAGTTCTCCGCCTACCTGCCCGACGTCGCGGAGCTGACGCAGGTTCTCGCCGGCTACCCCGGCCGCGCCGAGTTCCGGCAGACCGTCGAGTGCTCGGTGATGGACGTCGCCGACGACATCGCCTATTCCCTGCACGATCTCGACGATTTCCATCGAGCCGGGGTGCTGCAGCACGCCAGTGTCGCCGCTGAGTTCAGGGCATGGCAGCGGCACCGCGCCGAGTTGGCCGGCGCCACCGCCGGCGAGCTGCACACCCAGGAGCGGCGCCCCGGCCGCCGGCTCGAGCTGTTGCGCCGCCGGCTGCGCGACAAGGACGGCTGGATCTTCGATGAGGACGTCTTCGCGGTGGCCGTCGCCAGGGTCGCCGACGACCTCGTCGACGGCTTGCTGGCCGCCCCCTACGACTCGTCGATGGACGCCGAGCGGGCCCTTGAAGCGTTCACCGGCAGCTGGATCAACCACCTGCAGGAATCGGTGACGATCACCGCGAACCCGAACCCGCGCAGCGCTTTTGTCGCCCTCAACCGGCAGGCCTGGCACGAGGTAGCGGTACTCAAGTTCGTGCACCAGCGGTTCGTCCTCGATCGTCCGGACCTGGCGATGTTCCAACGCGGACAGGCCGAGCTACTGGCAAACCTGGTGGCAGCACTGGATTCTTGGCTGGCCGACCCTGACGACGCCGGCCGGATCCCGCGCCGCTTGGTGGATCTGGTCGACCTGGCGACCGGCGCCTACACCAGGCTGGCCGCCGAACAGCCCGAGCTGCTGGTGGCGCCGTCGGGGGAACGCAGCACCAGCCCGGACGCCATCCGCCGGCTCGGCAGGGGCCGCGGCATCATCGACTACGTCGCTTCGCTCTCGGACGAGGAGGCGGTGCGCGCCGGCAGCACCCTCACCGGCGCCGGCGGGCTGTCCTGGACAGCGCCCTGAGGATGGCGCGAAACCGCAGAGCGCAAGCGACCGCCAGTGCTTTCCGGCCACGCCCGGCCCCCGGTGGCGGGCGGCAGCTGGAGCTCGCGCCAAGCCGAATCCCCGCGTGGATCAACAGGTTTGCCGCCGGCCACGGTGGCCTTACCGGCCTGCACGGCGACGAACGGCAGCTCCGGGTCAGCGCTGGCGACGGCGCGGCGGCCGTCTTCGATGTGCCATTTCCGCCGCTGGACATTCCCGCGTCAGCGCCAGCGGCCGAAACCGGGCGGCCCGCCACAGTTGCCACTGGCACCGACGGACCCGCCGAGCCGGTGGAAGCCCTGTTGGAGCATCTGGCCGGCCTCGGCGAACTCGGCATCATCCTGGTGCGGGCCGGGGCGCACTCGGTCGGCGTCGCGCTGGACGGCGCGGTGATCGCCTCGTCCACCGATACCCATTACGTGCAGGGCAGGACGGCGGCGGGCGGCTGGTCACAGCAGCGCTATGCCCGGCGCCGCGGAAACCAGCTCACCGCCGCGCAGGCGGCAACCGCGGCGGCCGCCGAGCGGGTGCTGTTCGGGCGGCAGCTGTCCGGCCTGGTCGTCGGCGGCGACGAGCGCAGCGCCGGCGCGGTACTGGAACTGCTGGCCGCGGCCGGCCCGGCAGGTGCGGTGCTCATCGCCCTGCCGCGTCGCGAGTTCTGGGCGGTGCCGGAGCCGCGCCGGGCGGTGCTGGACGAGGTGGCGACGCACAGCCTTGACGTCACCGTCACCGTGACGGAGCAACCGGGTCAACGCTGAGCCGGCGGCCTGAGGTAGCGGCCGGGGCCGTTTCCCGCGCTCAGAAATTCTCAGTGCTCAGAAATTCTCGGTGCTCAGAAATTCTCAGCACTCTGAAATAGGGCAGTCGCCCGATGCGCCGGCCTACCTCAGCGGCCGAACGTGGTGGTCACAACGACCCGCGACCACCTCGGAGGACCCCATGTTCACCGCCCTCGAAGCCGAAATCTCCTATCGCCAGGACCAATTGCAGCGCGCGGCCGGCGGCCCCAAGCAACACCCGGTCCGGCGCCGGCGCCGCTGGCTGTCGCTGTTCGCACCAGCACAGCGACCCGCGGAGGCGCCGCGCACCGATTCCGTCGCGCGGTCCCGACGGGCTCGGGTGGCGCCGAGTGCCTGAACCAGCAGGATCGGCCACATCGGCAGTACCCGCAGCATCGGCAGTATCGGCAGCATCGGCAGCATCGGCTGGCCCGATCACGGCGACGCGGTCCGGCACCCCCGGCCGTCCCTGGCTGTCGGTGGCGCCAGACACAATGGACGGTGTGATCGACGAGCGCCCACAGCAGCCGCTGATCGGCCGGGAGGCCGAACTCGCCGAGCTGCGGGCCGGGCTCGGTCTGCCGCCGGGAGCGGCCGATGCTGCGGCCGACGCCGAAGAACCGCGGCAACCGGGCACGGTGATCGTCGCGGGAGACGCCGGCGTCGGTAAGTCCCGCTTGTTGTCGGAACTGGCGGCGCAGGTCAAGGTGGCCGGTGGCGAGGCGCTCGTCGGGCACTGTCTCGACCTGTCCGACGCGACCTCGCCGTACCTGCCGTTCGCCGAGATGCTCGGCCGCTGGATCCGCGAGCATCCGGAGCGCGCGGCCGACCTGCAGGCCAGGTATCCGGCGCTGGCGGCACTGACCGGGCAGGCGGCCAGCGCGGCCGCCGCCGGAGCGGACGTCCGCGACCAGCTGGTCGCCGTCATCACCGAACTCTCCGAGCCGGGCGAGCGGGGCGATCCCGCCACCGTGGTGCTGATCGAAGACGCGCACTGGGCAGACCGGTCCACCCGCGACGTCATCGGTCTGCTGATGTCCCGCGGGTCGCGGCAGGCCCGGCTGGTGATCTCCTACCGCGCGGACGACGTACACCGCCGGCACCCGCTGCGCGCCGCCCTCGCCGAGTGGTCGCGGCTGCCCGGCGTGCACCGGTTGGGGCTGAACCCGTTGCCGGACAAGGCGATTGTTGAGCTCGTCGGCAAGCTGCATCCCGCGTCGTTCCAACCGTCGGTGCTGGACCGGATCGTCGAGCGGGCGGCGGGCAACGCATTCTTCGCCGAGGAGTTGGTGGGCGCGGCGGGAGACGGCAGTACCGAGTTGCCGGACGATCTGGCCGCGTTGCTGCTGGTGCGGTTGGACCGGCTCGACGACAACGGCCGCCGGGTCGCGGTCGGGGTGGCCATCGGCGGCCACGGGGTCCGGCATGAGGTGCTCAGTGCCGCCGTCGGGCTGGACGAAACCGCGCTGGAGCAGGCGCTGCGCTCGGCGGTCGAACACCACCTGCTGGTACCGGTCGGCGCCGGTTACGGCTTCCGGCACGCGCTGCTGGCCGAGGCGGTGCTGGACGATGTGCTGCCCGGCGAGCGGCGGCGCTGGCACCAGGCCTTCCACGACGCGCTGCTCGGCATGTCCGCAGAGACCGTCGGCACCACGTACTGGGCCGAGCTGGCCAGGCATGCCCGCGCCGCCGGCCGGCCCGCCGCCGCCGTTCAAGCCGGGTTGCGCGCCGCCGACATGGCCTGTGAACTCGGTGGCCCCGACGAGGCCGCCAGGCAGTACCGGACCGTGCTCGCCTCCTTGCAGGAACATCCCGAGCTGGCTGCCGAGCTCGATCCGCGGGACGCCGACCGGGTGGCCATCACCGGCGACCTGATCGCCGCGCTGTCCACCGGCGGCGACGTACTCGCCGCCATCGGCACTGCCAAAGATCTGGTTACCGAGGTTTCCCAGGCGGGCAACCAGCGCGACAAGCTCAGGGCGATGACCCAACTCGCCGAGGCGGCGCTCGCCGAAGACTCTTGGCTCTCGTTCGTGACGGCGCGGGACGCGCTCGCCGAGGCGCCGGCCGATCTGCCCGACTCGCTGCGGGCCAGGCTGCTCAGCGTGCTGGCCCGCAGCCTGATGGGGTCGGGCAAGTACGCCGAAGCCCGCCGGCGCGCCGAGCAGGCTCTCGAGGTGGCCGAGCGGATCGGCCTTGGCGCTGTCGCCGGCGACGCGGCCACCACCCTCGCCCGGCTCAACGACTTCGAGGGCGTTTCCGGTGCCGTCGAAGACGCCGAACGCGAATTCACCGCGATCATGACGAAAGCCCGTCGCGACAACCGGCAGGGCACCGAACTCCGCGCCGGGCATCACTTCGCGGGGGTCTACGCCCAGCGGGGCGACTGGCGCCGGGCCCAGCAACTGCACCAGCGCACCGCCGAACGAGCGCTTGAGCTGGGCCGGCCGTTCGGTCCGTGGGGGCTGGACTCCCGAGTGCTGGCCGCCAACGGCAGCTTTCAGCTGGGCGACTGGGACGCCGCGCTGCAGCTGGCGCAGGTTCCCGGTCAGGCACCACCCGCCGCCGCAGCGGCGCTCGAGGTCATTCGGCTGACTGTCGCCGCCGCTCGTGGCGGCGGCGAACAGCTGGCGCGTTCCGCGCTGGCCCGCAACCCCGGCCTGCCCGACGGCATGGTCGTGGTGATGACCGGGTTCGCAGCCATCGATGCCCTTGGCGACGCCGGCGATCTGCCCGCCGCCACTGCCGGCCACGACGCGGTGGTTGCCCAACTCACCGAGGCCTGGGGCACGCCGTACTTTCCCGGGCGGGTCCGGTTGGCCGCGCTGCTCATCGGCCAGCAGGCCAGGCACGTGCCGGCGCTGCCCCGCAGGGAGTGGGCCGCGCACCTGGAGCGGGCGCGGCAACTCGCCGACGACGCCGCCCGTGCTGCGGCATTCGATCCGGCGGCCGCCAGAACCACCAGCGTGCTGAACCCGACCCCGACCCGCGGCGGGCTGTTCTGGGGACCGGAGGGGCAGGCCTGGTCGGCCAGGGTGACGGCCGAGCTGCTGCGGTTGCGGTGGCAACTTGAGCCCGGCACCGTCACCTCCGCCGCATTGACCTCAGCCTGGGAGACGACGGTGGCGTTGTTCGACGCGCTGCCGTACCCGTTCGAGCAGGCGCGCGCCAGGGCCCGCTGGGCTCAGGCACTGGCCGCCGCCGGCGACGAAGCCAAGGCCAGGGACCTTCGCGACGCTGCCCATGCGGTTGCCCTTGAGTTGTCGGCGGCGCCGCTGCTGGCCGAACTACGGCGGCTGCCGGTCTCCGGCGGCCCGACGCGCCGTCGACGGGCCCGCTCCGCCGAGCCCGCGGCAGCCAAAGCGGCGTCCAGCGCCGCGACGACAACCGGGCCAGGGCGGAACCCGGACGAGTCCGGCGCGCTGGGTGCCGACTTGACCGCAAGGGAACGCGAGGTGCTCGCCCTGCTCGCGCTCGGGCGCAGCAACGGCGAGATCGGCAAGAGCCTGTTCATCTCGACCAAGACGGCGAGCGTGCACGTGTCGAACATTCTCGCCAAGCTCGGCGCCACCGGCCGCACCGAGGCCGCCGCGCTGGCCCGCGAGCATCAACTGGTCTGACCGGCCAGGTACACAGGAAGCATGAGGGCCCGTCCGGCAGCTGTGACCGCGGCCGCATTGGTTGCGCTGGCCGTGCTGCTTGGCGCCTGCACGGCGAACCGGGCCACGCCCACTACCGGGGCGGCCTCAGCGCCCGCGACGTCCGACCAGGAGAGCCGAAACCCGATGTCTGCCAACGACTCCGCCGCAACCGGTGCCAGTCCGGCTGCCGGCCATAACTCCGCGCGGAGCGCCCGGCCGAGCGCGGATCCGAGCGCCGGCCAGGCGCTGCTCGCCGCTGCCGCCGCCGGGGATCTCGCCGGGGTGCGCGCCGCCCTGCAAGCCGGCGCACCCGTCGAGACGACGGACCAGCGCGGCCGCACCGCGCTGCTGCTCGCCGTCACCAACGATCACGTCGAGGTGGCCAAGGCTCTCGTCGCCGCCGGTGCGTCGCCCGATGCGGTGGACGATCAACAGGACACCCCGTGGCTGGTCACCGGTGTTACCGGCAGCGTGGCGATGGCCGAGGTGCTGCTGCCGGCAAACCCGGACCTGACACTGCGCAACAGGTACGGCGGGGTGTCGATCATCCCGGCCAGCGAGCGGGGCCACGTCGACTACCTGCGGCGGGTGGTGCAGACCGACATCGACGTCAACCACGTCAATGACCTGGGCTGGACGGCGCTGCTGGAGGCGGTGATTCTCGGCGACGGCGGCCCGGAGCACCAGCAGATCGTCCAGATCCTGCTGGGCGCCGGAGCCGACCCGGCCATCGCCGACCGGGACGGCACCACCGCCCTACAGCACGCCCGCAGCAGCGGCTACACCGAGATCGTTCGCATCCTGGAGGCGGCGGGCTGACCCTGCCGAGCGGTCTGAGAGGCCGGCCGCGGCGGTCGGCGCACGGTGGTCTGTACGGATGGTCAAGACAGGGTGGTCAGCTCGTCGATGACACGGTGGCCGCGGTCGACCACGGCCGCGACCAGCGTGGGCCAGCGGTGCCGGACCGGCAGCTCGAGCATGTGCAGGATGTGCGCGGCGGTGAGCACCGCAGCCTGATCAGGGCCGACCGCATCCAGCAGCGCCGTCCACAGTCGGGCGCGGACCTCGGCCAGCTGCGGATCGGTGCAGGTGTACCAGACCAACGACGTGAGATCCGTTGCCCGAGTACCGCTTCCGGCGTTCCCGATGTCGACCACCGCTACCACCGCACCGGCCCCGACCAACACATTGGTCGGCGTGGCGAGGTCGGCATGCACCATGTCGGGTGCCTGGGACGGAGCCGGGACCCGCGCCGACAGTGCGCGCAGCCGCGCCACCAGCGCCGCGACGTCCGGGGAGTACTCCGGCAGGGTGGCGATGGACCGGCGCAGCCGTGTCTGCTCCGGCGTGTCGTCACCCCGGCCGGCGGTGAGCGGTGATCCGGTGGCAACGCGCCAGGCGTACCTCCAGTGGTCATACGGCTCGCTGGCCTGGCCGGCCTGCAACGCGATGACGCCCATCAGCTGCTCGATCAGCGGCGGGGTCAGGGCGGCAGCGGGCGCCGCATCGACCAACTCGGTCAGCTGCCACACGTGCCGGGCAGTGGCCCCGACGCCGAGCCACGCCGGGGTCGGATATCCGCGCTCGCGCATGTGCGCGGCCACCCGGTTGGCCCGCTGTGCTTGGGCGAACTGATCGGAGTGGGTCCGCGGCGCGGCCTTGAGCACGGCGGCCTGCCGGCCGTCCAGCACCACCCGCACGGCACCGCCATTGCTGCCGCCGGTGAGCCGGTCGACGGCGGCAACCGGGACGCCGACCACCCGCGTGACGTCGGCCAGCACCGCCGCGGGTAGCGGGTGCGCGGGGCGGCCTCGGTTCATCGGTGCGCACCCAAGACCACGGCGCTGCCGGCCCGGTAGTCGGTCACCGCTCGAGCCTATGCAGCGGCCGGACGGGCAACTCGCCAGGTTGTCTCTCGTCGGCATGACCACCGGTGTGGCCACCGCAGTGACGGCAGTGACCACCGGAGATGCCGCGCAGTGACCGGAGAGTGACCAAGGGCAACCCGGCAGCGGCGTTGACCGGCTAAATCGGTGGCGCACCGCCGGTAGCATTGATGCACGTGATCACCGCAACCGGCCTGGAATTGCGGGCTGGGACGCGGATCCTGCTCGCCGACACCACCCTGCGCCTGCAACCCGGCGACCGCGTCGGGCTGGTCGGCCGCAACGGTGCAGGCAAAACCACAACGCTGCGGGTACTGGCCGGCGAGTCACTGCCCTACGCCGGATCCGTCGAGCAGTCCGGCGAGCTCGGCTACCTGCCGCAGGACCCGCGTGAGGGTGATCTGTCCGTCACTGCACGGGACCGGGTGCTCTCGGCCCGCGGCCTTGATGTGCTGGCCGCCAAGCTGGAGAAGGTCCAGATCCAGATGGCGGAGCTGGCCGACGGGGCCGCCCGCGACGCCGCCGTCCGTGAGTACGGCCGTATCGAAGAGCGCTTCTCCGCGCTCGGCGGGTACGCCGCCGAGTCCGAGGCCGGGCGCATCTGCTCCAACCTCGGCCTGCCCGACCGGGTGCTCGCCCAGCCGATGGCCACCCTGTCCGGAGGCCAGCGCCGCCGGGTCGAGCTGGCCCGCATCCTGTTCGCCGCCGCCGAAGGGGGCGCCGGCGCCGGCACCATGCTGCTGCTGGACGAGCCGACCAACCACCTCGACGCCGACTCCATCACCTGGCTGCGCGACTACCTGAAGAACTACAACGGCGGCCTGGTGATCATCAGCCACGACGTCGACCTGCTGGACGCCGTGGTCAACAAGGTGTGGTTTCTGGACGCGGTGCGCGGCGAGCTCGACATCTACAACATGAACTGGAAGCGCTACCTGGACGCCAGGGCCACCGACGAGCAGCGGCGCCGGCGCGAGCGCGCCAACGCCGAGAAGAAGGCCGGTGCGCTGCTGGCGCAGGCCGCCAAGCTCGGCGCCAAGGCCACCAAGGCCACCGCCGCGCAGAATATGGCCCGCCGCGCCGAGCGGATGATGAGCGAGCTGGACGACGTCAGGGTGGCCGACAAGGTCGCGCACATCAGGTTCCCGGCTCCCGCGCCCTGCGGCCGCACCCCATTGACGGCGAAGAACCTGTCGAAGGCCTACGGCTCGCTCGAGGTGTTCGCCGGTGTCGACCTGGCCATCGACCGCGGCAGCAAGGTGGTGGTGCTGGGACTGAACGGCGCCGGCAAGACCACCCTGCTGCGGCTGTTGTTCGGCCAGCAGGCGCCGGACACCGGTGAGGTGCTGCCCGGCCACGGCCTCAAGCTCGGCTACTTCGCACAGGAGCACGACACCCTGGACCCGGACGCCACGGTGTGGGAGAACACCAGGCATGCCGCGCCGGACACGCCGGCGCAGGAACTGCGAAACCTGTTGGGCTCCTTCCTGTTCCGCGGAGAGCAGCTGGATCAGCCGGCCGGCACGCTGTCCGGCGGCGAGAAAACCAGGCTGGCGCTGGCCGGGCTGGTGTCGTCGTCGGCGAACGTGCTGCTGCTGGACGAACCGACCAACAACCTGGACCCGGCCAGCCGGGAACAGGTGCTGGATGCGTTGCGCCGGTTCACCGGCGCTGTGGTGTTGGTGACCCACGATCCTGGTGCTGTCACCGCGCTGGAGCCGGAGCGGGTGATCCTGCTGCCGGACGGCACCGAAGATCACTGGTCGGCCGACTATCTGGATCTGGTCGAGCTCGCCTGAGCCTGCTGCCGGCCCCGGCGTGTTGCCGACACCGCCGGCGGAATCAGACAAATTCGGCACCGAATGATGGCGGTCGGGCCGGTTGTGGCCGATGATGGATGGCAACCTCCGTCATCGATGTACTGACTCGAGGCGCCCCCCGGCAGCAGGCCGCGCCGGCGTTGCCCGTTCCGGGCGTCGTCCGCGTGACGCGCGGCCGCGCACACCCTGAAAGCACACGGGCCGGGGCGTCCGGCGTCGGTGCCAGCTGACGTGGGTGGGTAGAGCACGGCGCACCAGGGCAGCGGTCTGATCGGCCTGCTGACTGCCGCCGGCACCTGAATCATCACGAGGAAGGCACGCGATGGCTTCAACCAAGAAGGCCACCAACGGGAAGCTGGGACGGGGCGTCCGCATCACGGGCACCGATCGCAGCGCGGTCACCGAAAGCATTCGCAAGCGATACGAGAGTGGCGAGAGCATCCGCTCGCTGGCCTCCGACTTCGGCCGGTCGTACGGGTTCGTCCACCGGATCCTCACCGACGACGGTGTCGCCCTGCGCGGGCGCGGCGGCGCCACCCGCGGTCGGGGCAAGCTCGTTGAGGGAACCGTCGCCGTCCGCTGACCGGCCCCGTAACGATCCCGGCGCCCGCCCCGGTGACGTACCGGTGCCATCCCGGGATCGCTCCATACGGCCATTCGCCAGGGCCCATCACCTGCACAGTTCGTCGGTGCCGTTGCCGGCGGCGGAGCTGCATCGCCGCGCAGCACCGGCGATCAGCGGTACCCATTGACGGTCATCCATCTCGGGTAATCCCGGGCACATCGCGGCGCCACCGCTCGGCGCGCGCCGCGGATTTCGGCCTGCCCCGCGCCGGCGCCAAAGGCGGGGGTTCTACGCTGACGCCAACGCGTCCGCGGGTTTCGCCCGCGCCTCACCAGAGTGCAGGAGTAGCCATGTCAATGGGTCACAGTTCTTCGCGCAGGGCCAGCAGCCAGGAGCAGGCGGAAGCCGCGCGACCCGATGCCGGTGGCACCCGGTTGAACCGCCGTGCGTTCTTCGCGGTCGGTGGGTCGCTGGCGGCCGCCGGTCTGCTGGCTGCCTGTGGCGGTAACACCGGCCGGGGTGACGCCTCGACGACGTCCCAGCCGGGCACCGCGGCGGGCGGTGCCGGCACCAGCGGCGCCGGGACAAGCGGCCCGGCTGCGAGCGGCGCAGGTACCGGCGGCAGCAAGCCGACGCTGCAGCAGTGGTACCACCAGTACGGCGAAGAGGGCACCGAGGCCGCGGTGAAGCGCTACGCCGCCAGCTACCCGAACGCCACCGTCGAGGTCAGTTGGTTCCCCGGCGACTACGAGTCCAAGGCGGCTTCCGCGCTGCTCACCTCCAGCCCGCCGGACGTCTTCGAGGGCGCCAACGGCCCCACCATCGACCAGATCCAGCAGGGCCTGGTGGCCGACCTGACCGACCTGCTCGGTGACGCCAAGAGCGACTTCAACCCGGCGATGCTGGAGCGGATGAGCTACGACGGCAAGGTCTGGGGCATCCCGGAGACCATCGACATGCAGCTGCTGGTGTACCGAAAGTCGTTGCTGGACAAGGCTGGTGTGAAGCCACCGACCTCGTTCGAGGAGCTGCGGGCGGCTGCCAAGGCGCTCACCCAGGGCAAGCAGAAGGGCCTATTCGTCGGAAACGACGGGGGAGTCGGCACCCTGGTCGGCCCCTCGCTGTGGTCGGTCGGCGAAGACTACGTGACCGACGGCAAGGTCGGCTTCACCCCGGAGCAGGCCGGGCCGGCGCTGGCCGGGCTGCACACCCTGTTCACCTCGGGCAACCTGCTGCTCGGGGCGCCGACCGACTGGTCGGATCCGTCGGCGCTGACCAACGGCCTGTGCGCCATGCAGTGGACCGGGCTGTGGAACTTCCCGCAGTTCCAGAAGGCGCTGGGTGACGACTTCGGGGTGGCCGCCTGGCCGGCATTCGCCGCCGGCGCCGGAAAGCCCAGCGTGCCGATCGGGGCGTACGGCTCTTGTGTCGCCGCGAAGGGCGCAAACGTCGACGCCGCCAAGGCTTTCGTGAAGTGGCTGTGGGTGGACAACACCGCCGATCAGCTGGATTTCGCGCAGAGCTACGGCTTCCATCTGCCGTCGAGGGAGTCGGTCGCGGCCAAGGCCGACAAGCTCAAGAGCGGGCAGGCGGCCGAAGCGCTGAAGATCTTCCAGACCGACGGTCACGCCCAGACGCCGATGCTGTGGACCTCCAAGTCGTCGACGGCGATGTCGGATGCCGCCACCCGGATCATCAAGGACGGCGCCGACGCCAAAGCCGAACTCGCCAAGGTGGTGGCGACCGTCGAGGCCGAGCTGAAGCGCGTCACCGCCAAGTAGGCGCTCGGTCTTGGTGAGCTCGGCTGCGGCACCAGCGGCGTCGCGTCCATGGTGGCGGGTGCTCGCCGGCAACCAGAACCGCAATCTGTGGTTCTGGGCGTTTGTCGGCCCGTTCTTCGTCGGGCTGCTGATCTTCGTCTACATCCCGATCCTGTGGAGCCTGTACCTGTCGTTCTTCGACGCCAGGAACACGGTCACCCCAACGGATTTCGTCGGCCTGCAGAACTACGCGACGATGCTGACGGATCCGAACTTCCTGTCCAGCCTCGGGACGTTCGCGTTGTTCGCGGTGTTCATCGTCCCGGTGACGTTCGTGTTCAGCCTCGGCCTGGCGCTGGCGATCAACCGGACCCGGTGGTTCCAGGCGTTCTACCGCTCGGCGTTCTTCCTGCCCACCGCGTGCAGCTACGTCGTCGCCTCGCTGGTGTGGAAGATGGCCATCTTCAACGGGTTGCCGTCCGGCCTGGCGAACACCGTGCTCAGCTGGTTCGGGATCGGGAACATCGCTTGGCTGTCGATCACCGACCCGCCGTGGTACTGGCTGGTGCTGGTGACGCTGCGGCTGTGGTTGCAGGTCGGCTTCTACATGATCCTGTTCCTGGCCGGCCTGCAGCGGATCCCGCCGATCCTGTACGAGGCGGCGGCCATCGACGGCGCCAAGCCGGGCTGGCAGACGCTGCGCTACATCACGCTGCCGCAGCTGCGTGCCACCTCGGCGGCGGTGCTGGTGTTGTTGCTTATCAACGCTTTCCAGGCATTCGACGAGTTCTACAACACGCTGTCCAGCTTCGGCAGCTACCCGCCGTACGCCCGGCCGCCGCTGGTCTACCTGTACTTCATCGCCTTCGGCCGCGAGCAGAACCTCGGCCAGGGCTCGGCCGGCGCCATCATCCTGGCAGTGCTGGTCGGGCTTGTCACCATCCTGCAGCTGCGGTTCCTGCGGGAACGGGACGGAGCCCGCCGATGACGTCCGCTGCGGCGCAGCGCGTCCGGGCCCCGCATCTCAGCGGCGGCGGGGTGCGGCAGCCACCACTGGAGCGGGCCGGGGCGATCCTGCGGACCGTACTGCTGGTGCTCGGCGCACTGCTGTTCCTGATCCCGTTCTATCTGATCATCCGGACCGCGCTGGCCACCGAACCGGAGATCGCCGAGCTGGAGTTCACACTGTGGCCGGCCAAGGCGCAGTGGCAGAACTTCGCCGACGTGTTCAGCAACAGCCAGGTGCCGTTCGCGCGGGCGTTGCTGAACTCGGTGCTGGTGTCGGTGGTGCAGACCGTTCTCACCGTGGTGCTGGCCGCATTGGCCGGCTATGGGCTGGCGCGGATCCCTTATCGGTACTCGGGTCTGGTGTCCGGCCTGGTGCTTGCCACCCTGATGATTCCCGCGGCGGTGACGTTCGTCCCGACGTTCGTGATGGTGTCGTCGTTGGGGTGGGTGTCGTCGCTGCGCGGCTTGATCATCCCCGGCTTGTTCTCGGCGCTTGCGGTTTTCCTGTTCCGCCAACAGTTCTCCGACTTCCCGCGGGACCTGGAGGAAGCCGGGCGCATCGACGGGCTGGGCTACTTCGGGGTGTTCTGGCGCATCGTGGTGCCGAACACCGGCGCGGTGTTCGCGGCCATCGGCGCGATCACCTTCCTGGCATCCTGGAATGCCTTCCTGTGGCCGTTGGTGATCGGGCAGGACCCGAACTCGTGGACCATCCAGGTGGCGCTCTCGGCCTACACCACCAGCCAGAACCCGAACTACTCGCAGTTGTTCGCCGCGGCCACCATCGCCACCGTGCCGGTGCTGCTGCTGTTCGTCGGGTTGCAGCGCTTCATCCGCCAGGGCTACGAGTCCACCGGAAGCACCGGCTGAGGTCGCGCTCTGTTCGGCGAGAGCCGCGGGCCCAGAGCGTCTCCGAACGTCAGCACCCACGTCGGCTGGGATCCAACTCGGTGGCCGCCCACGTCGGCGGGGGATCCAACTCGGCGAGCGCCCAACTCGTGGCACCTCAACTCGGCGAGCACAACCGAATTCGCACGCCACAACCGTTTCAGCACGCTGGAGGGGTTGTGATGTACCGGAACGGTTGTGATCGCCGGCGAATGGTGAAGGGCCGAGCGGGGACGCGCCACCCGCGAAGGTTCACCATCCGCTCCATCCCGGGGCGTTAACGGAACTCTGACGCAATCTTGACGGTCGCCGCACCCCATTGCCGCGCTCGTCGTCGCAGGATGGATCCCATGGCCCGCACCGCTCTCGACGCCGACAGACCCGCAACACCAGCAGCTCCCGTCAGCCCGTGGCATCACCGGGTGCGCTCGGCGACCCTGGTGCTCGTCGGCCTAGGTCTGGTGGTGTCCGGGGTGCTGGGCAGCCTGGCGCACCGCGGGCTGCTGGTGCTGTTCGTCGTCGGGTTGGCGCTGCTGTTGACGGTGCGCATCAGGGCCGCCTGCGATCAGCTCAGCACGCCGCCCCGGCGCGAGCGCCAGGGGCGCTGAGGCGCCAACGAGGCAAACCGTCCGTTCCGGCGACCTGGACTCAGCGCCGGACGGAGGATTCCACCACGTCCAGCACCGCGGAGAATCGGTCGGCGGGCAGCCCGGCCGCGAGATGCGCGACCAGTCCCTCGAGCACCAGCTCCAGATACGAGGCCAGCACCTCGATGTCGACGTCGTCGCGCAGCACCCCGGCGGCCCGCTGGCGCTGCAGCCGCTCCCGGGTAGCGGTGGCCACCGCGGCCGAGCGTTGCGCCCACTCCACCCGGAACTGCGGATCGGTGCGCAGCCGCCGGGAGATCTCCAGCTGGGTGCCGAGCCAGCCGGCGTCCGGATGCGCGATCAGCTCCCGCATCACCTGCACAAGGCCTTGCTCCGCAACGGTTTCGGCCATCGCGGCCACGTCGGCGTCGGCGAGCGCGAGGAACAGCGCGTCCTTGTCGGCGAAGTGGTGGAAGATCGCCCCACGGGACAGCCCCGCAGCCTCCTCCAGCACCCGCACCGTCGCACCCTCGAAGCCGTAGCGGGCGAACGCCGTCCGCGCCGCATCGAGAATCTGCCGGCGCCGGGCGGCCAGGTGATCGGTGCTGACCTTTGGCACGGTGGACGTTCGCTCCTTTCGCACGCACCGGGCGGCTATGGACCCCGGGTGCGTTTGCTGTCGCCGGCCGCGCTGGCCGAACCTGCCGCACAACGACCGCGGCGGCGAGTCGCCGGTGCAGCGACCCGCCGCCGCGGTGCGGCGAAACTACTTACCCGACAACAGATTGCGCAGCACGTACTGCATGATGCCGCCGTTGCGGTAGTAGTCGGCCTCACCGGGGGTGTCGATGCGCACGGTGGCCTGGAAGCTGCCGGCTTCGCGGTTCGGCTTGGTCGGGGTCACCTTGACCGTCACCGTCTTCGGGGTGCGGCCCTCGTTCAGCTCGGTGATGCCCTCGATGTCGATGATCTCGGTGCCGTCCAGCCCCATGTCCTCGGCCGACTTGCCGGCCGGGAACTGCAGCGGGATCACTCCCATGCCGATCAGGTTGGAACGGTGGATGCGCTCGTACGACTGCGCGATCACGGCCTTCACCCCCAGCAGCGCCGTGCCCTTCGCGGCCCAGTCGCGCGAGGAACCGGAGCCGTACTCGGTGCCGGCCAGGATCACCAGCGGGGTACCGGCCTTCGCATAGTTCTCCGATGCTTCGAAGATCGAGGTCTGCGGCGCCTCGTCCGGGTTCTCCGACACCGAGAAGTCGCGGGTGAAACCACCCTCGATGTTGTCCAGCAACTGGTTGCGCAACCGGATGTTGGCGAAGGTGCCGCGGATCATCACCTCGTGGTTGCCGCGCCGGGAACCGTAGGAGTTGAAGTCGCGGCGCTGCACGCCGTGCTCGGCCAGGTACTTGCCCGCGGGGGAGTCCACCTTGATGGCACCGGCCGGCGAGATGTGGTCCGTGGTCACCGAATCACCGAGCTTGGCCAGCACCCTGGCGCCGGTGATGTCGGCGACCGGCTCGGGCTGCGCCGCCATCCCCTCGAAGTACGGGGGCTTGCGGACGTAGGTGGACTCCGGGTCCCACTGGAAGGTCTTGTCGTCCGGGGTGGGCAGGCTCTTCCAGCGCTCGTCACCGGCGAACACGTCGGCGTAATCCTTGGTGAACATCTCCTGGCTGATCGCTGAGGCCATCACCTCTTCGATCTCCTGAGCGGACGGCCAGATGTCTTTCAGGAAAACATCTTTGCCGTCGGTGTCGGTGCCGAGCGGCTCGTTGTTCAGGTCGAGATCCATGGTGCCGGCGATGGCATAGGCCACCACCAGCGGCGGCGAGGCCAGGTAGTTCATCTTGATGTCGGGGTTGATCCGCCCCTCGAAGTTGCGGTTGCCGCTGAGTACGGAGACCACCGCGAGGTCGGACTCGTTGACAGCCGCCGAGATCTCTTCAGGCAGCGGACCGGAGTTGCCGATGCAGGTGGTGCAGCCGAAGCCGACCAGATTGAACCCGAGCTTCTCCAGGTACGGCATCAGGCCGGCCCGCTCGTAGTAGTCCATGACGACCTTGGAACCGGGGGCAAGGGTGGTCTTCACCCACGGCTTGCGGTCGAGGCCCTTCTCGACGGCCTTCTTCGCCAGCAGCGCCGCGCCGAGCATCACCTGCGGGTTGGACGTGTTGGTACAGCTGGTGATCGCCGCGATCGCCACATGCCCGTGGTCGACGTCGAACTGCTGCCCGTCCATGGTGACGGCGGTGGGCTTGCTGGCCCTTCCACTGGTCTTGGCCGGCCGCGGCGTCACCGGCGGGCCGCCGTCGCCGTTCGGGTCGGGCGTGGTGGACGGCGCGTCCGAGGCCGGGAACGATTCGGTGTCGGCGTCGTCGACGTTGCCGGCGTCCGGGTCGTCCGCGTAGGCCTTGAGCGCCTGCCGGAACACCGGCTTGGCCTCGGCCAGCGGCACGCGGTCCTGCGGCCGTTTCGGGCCTGCGATGGACGGCACCACCGAGGCCAGGTCCAGCTCGAGGTACTCGGAGTAGCGGGCCTGGTGCGCCGGGTCGTGCCACATGCCCTGCTTCTTGGCGTAGGCCTCGACCAGCTGCAGCAGCTCATCGGGGCGGCCGGTCAGCCGCAGGTAGTTGATGGTCTCTTCGTCGATCGGGAACATCGCGGCGGTGGAGCCGAACTCGGGGCTCATGTTGCCGATGGTGGCCCGGTTGGCCAGCGGCACCGCGGCGACGCCCTCGCCGTAGAACTCGACGAACTTGCCGACAACGCCGTGCTCACGCAGCATCTCGGTGATGGTCAGCACCAGGTCGGTCGCGGTGGTGCCGGTCGGCAGTTCGCCGGACAGCTTGAACCCGACCACCCTGGGGATCAGCATCGACACCGGCTGGCCGAGCATGGCCGCCTCCGCCTCGATACCGCCGACGCCCCAGCCGAGCACCCCGAGTCCGTTCACCATGGTGGTGTGAGAGTCGGTGCCCACCAACGTGTCAGGGTAGGCGGTCAGCACGCCGTCCTCGGCCGGGACGGTGCGGGTCATCACCACCCTGGCCAGGTGCTCGATGTTGACCTGGTGCACGATGCCGGTGCCGGGCGGCACCACCTTGAACTCGTCGAACGCGGTCTGGCCCCAGCGCAGGAACTGGTAGCGCTCCCGGTTGCGCTGGTACTCCAGCTCGACGTTCCGCTCGAAGGCGTCCTCGCGGCCGAAGACGTCGGCGATCACCGAGTGGTCGATCACCAGCTCGGCAGGGGCCAGCGGGTTGATCTTGTTGGGGTCGCCGCCGAGGGTCTCCATCGCCTCGCGCATGGTGGCGAGGTCGACGACGCACGGCACGCCGGTGAAGTCCTGCATGATGACGCGCGCCGGGGTGAACTGGATCTCGGTGTCCGGCTCGGCGTCGGCCTTCCAGTTGGCCAGCGCCTTGATGTGTTCGGCGGTGATGTTGGCGCCGTCCTCGGTGCGCAACAGGTTCTCCAGCAACACCTTCAGTGAGAACGGCAGGGTGGCCGCGTTCTCCAGGCCGGGCACATCGGTGATGCGGTAGATCCGGTAGTCGGTGCCGCCGACGGACAGAGTGTCCTGGGCGGAGAGGCTGTTGATACTCACGTCAGGGTGTCTCCTCGACTGGTGCGGCCGCCGGTAGTCCCGACGACGCCGTTGCGGGCTTGCACGGCACACCACCCGACCGACCGGGCGGCGGCTCGGCGACAGCCGGCCGTCCAGCACTGCAACAACGGCTGCCGCACAGCGCTCGTCCCTGCAACGTGGCAGGGGGAACGCCTCCACCGCTAACAGTACGCGTGTCCGGTTTAGCGGGCAACGGCGGGTCGCCCGGTGCCCGTTCCGGCGCCGCGATCCGCCGTGCCGTCCTGGGCAGCGGTGTTGCGTCGTGCCGTCCTGGGAAGCCGCGCGGGACGCGTCCTGGGAAGCCGTGCTGGGGGCGTCCTGGAACACTTGAACAACGGAAAGTTACTGGCGGGGACGACGAAGGGCCCCGCCGGTGGTGCCGGCAGGGCCCTTCGGGTCTGGCGTGTGGTGCGGTCGTGCTGGCTGGTTACCTGCCAGCGAGTTACTTGCCCGCGAGCTGCAGCAGCGCGTCGACGTCGCTGGCGTCCAGCGCATTCAGCATGTCGAGGAACACGCCGGAGAAGCTGCGCACCGGGCTGACGTACCACTTGCCGTCCACCTGGGTGGTGACGATGCCGATGTTCAGCAGCGCCTTGAACTCCTTCTGGATCACGGTCTGGATGGCCGGCGGCAGCTGCGCGGACATCGAGCCGGACGAGCCGGGCGAGGAACCGGAAGCCATCTGCAGCAACATGTCCGGGGTCATGGTGCGGGTCTGGCCGTTGGCGGTGACGCTCAGCTTGTCGCCGTCGACGGTGATCTCGACGGTCATCCCGTTCGCGGTGACGGTGGCGTGCTTCAGCGAGACCTTGGTGCCGCCGGTGACCTGAGTGGTGTTCAGCTGCAGTCCGTCAACCTTCACGCCGCTCGCCTGCGGGCCGGGATAGTCGGTGGCCTCCAACAGCTTCGGGCCGTAGTCGTGCATCACGCCCATCTCGACCGGGTCGAGCAGCGAGATGACACCCTCGGCGTCGCGGCTCAGGGACTTGCTCACCAGCGACTGAACGGCCTCTTCGGGGGAACCGGCCCCGGCGTTCGGGATCGGCTTGCCCAGATCGGTGCTGAGCTTCTTGCCGTTGTTGTTCGCCGCCTTCTGCAGCATGTTGTCGGCCAGCGTGTAGAACATGCTCGGGTACCACTTGTCGCCGCGCTTGACGGTGGCGACCCGGACCGGTCCGCCGGTCTTCTTGACCAGATCGGCGATGTTCACGGTCTGCGACTTGGGCTGGTTCTGCTGGGCGCGCTCCAGCTCCGGGCCGAGCGCCTTCTTGATCTTGTCGGTGAACGGGAACTCCGACGAGCCCTTCACGGTGATGGTGCCGGCGGTCAGCTTCTGGATGCTGACGCGGTCGTTGATCTGCTCGGCCTTGGCCTCGTCGAACTTCAAGCCCTTGATCTCGATGGACGAGGAAGTCAGGTTGTTGGTCTGGACGCTGTCCTTGACGATCTGCAGTCGCTTCAGCGTCTTGAGCATGTCACCGCTGATGTCGTCGAACAGCTTGGCCTCGGCCGGGTCGAGCTGATCGGCGATGCCGACGGTGTCGCCCTTCTCCAGGGCGGTCGCGAAGTTCTGCGCGGCCAGCGCGGGGGAGTCGGTGCCACCGGAGGCGGTGGAGTCGCTGCCGTCCTTGTCGCGGAAGCCGAAGAACCAGATACCGCCGCCGACCAGCGCGGCGACCAGCACCAGCGCCGTGACGATGATGCCGGTGCGGTTCTTCTTCGGCGGCTGCTGCTGGCCCTGCCAGCCGGCCGGGCCGCCCTGCCAACCCTGCTGACCCTGTGGCTGCCAGCCCTGCTGGCCCTGCTGACCCCCGCCGGCCTGCTCGGGAGCGCCCTGCTGCCAGCCCTGCTGGCCGCCGGCGGGGAACTGCCCAGGCTGCTGGCCCTGCGGCTGACCCGGACCCCACTGCTGTTGGCCCTGCCCCTGCGGCTGCCAGCCCTGACCTTGCCCCTCGGGTCCGGGCTGCCATCCACCCTGCCCCTGCGGCCCGTAGTTGTCGCTCATGACGTTTGCGTCCTCCCGGCTGCGACCGGCGGTTCCGGTCGAAGTATCTGTGGGTGGCCCGGCTCCCCGAACCGCGCGGCGGCAGCGGACAGACCTGGCCTTACCGCCCTAAGACGAACGGTGTCGATGCTTGGTTCCAGTCTGATTCCAGACTTCTTCCCAGCCAAATCTCGCGCCGCCAAGGTGAGCGCCGTCGCCCAGGGGTGAGCGCGGCCGCCCAGGTGAGCGCCGTTGCCGGGACGGCTCAGGGGCGACCGCATTACGCTACGAGGGTGAGGCACGTCCCGGCTCGGCTGTCGCCCGAGGTGACCAGGCTGCTCCGCAACGCCGATCAGCGGCTGCGTGCCACCCACGGCATCGGCACCCTGTATCCGACAACGCTGGATTGCGCCAGGTCGCTGGCCCAGGTCGACAGCTTCTACATCGGGTTGTACACCGACAACGAGATGCTGGCGCTGGTGTACCTGGTCGATCTCGGGCAGGTGCTCAGCCCGGACGTTGTGCCGATCCGGCCTGGCTCGATCCCGGCGTGGATCCGGGCCGGCGGCTCCGGCTACCGCTACGGCCACGACCAGGGCGCGAGCTTCCGCCCCGTCATCAACTTCGGTGACGTCACCGCCGACAGCGCCGACGTGATGTTCGCGCCGATCCGCTCCGCCGACAGTGCCGCCCCGCTCGGGGTGCTGTGCGCGCTCAGCTATCAGGCTGACGCCTTCGCCGAGGACGATCTGCTCGCCTTCACCGTGCTTGCCCGCATCTTCGGCCGCGACTACCGCCGCACCCATCCGCTGCCGGCGGCGGATGACCCGCTCTACCGCGCATACCCCGAACTGCTCCCTGACGATCCGCGGGCGGTGATGCTGGAGGCGGCCAGCCGGGTGGCGCAGGCGATGAACTTGTGCTCGGCACTGATCGCCAAGGGCGCCCCGGCGGCGACGAGCGCCGGCCTGCGGGAGGTGGTCGAGGTCTGCGCCGAGGCCTCGCAGCTGCTGCTGACCGGTTCGGTCGACCAGCCGGCGGTGCCGGTCAGCGCGGCGGCCGGGGTGCGGCTGACCACCAGGGAGGCGGAGGTGGCCGAGCTGATCGTCCGCGAGGGCGCGAGCAACTCGACCATCGCGAGCCGGCTGACCATCTCGGAGAAGACCGTCAAGGCCCATGTCGGGAGCATCCTGCGCAAGTGCGGGGTCACCCAGCGGTCCGGCATCGCCCCGGTACTGCAGGGTCTTACGACCCAGGACCCGTCGATTTCCGCCTAGGTCCGATAGCGCCGGTCTGCGCGGCGCCGCCAGCATGAGATCTGCCCCCGATCCAGGGTGGCTATCCAATACCGATCCTATGCATCTGGCGGAGGCTGACGATGTGGCTGACAGTGTGGGTGAATCGTGGTGAGTGAAGCATTGGTGGTGAAACCTGCTCACCGGGCGCGGCGACGTGCCGTTGCCGGTATGCGATGGGTGCTCAGTGTTGTGCTGATAGCGGCCGGTCTGATGGCCGTGCAACCCGCCACCTCGGCGCAGGCGGCGACCGGAAACATCTTGCTGCCGTTCACCATCGGCGAGAGTTGGTCGATCTGCGAGGGCTACAAGTCAGGGACACATTCCAGTGATTTCTCGCTCGGCCTGACCAAGGGCAACAACTGTGCCGACGCCGGCACCACCGGCAGTGCGGCGCGCGCCGTGCAGAGCGGCACCGTCTATTACGTGCAACCGCAGTACGGCAACGTCTGCGTCAACACCGATAGTGGTCGGAGCTACGCGGTGTTGCATCTGAACATCGGCGTCGGCGGCGGCCAGTGGGTGAATGCCGGGCAGCAGATCGGCACGGTGGCACCGCCGGGAGCGGCGTCCAACAACGGGATCGCACACATTCACCTGCAGATGTTCAGTGGGCCGAACTGCACGTTCACAAACCCCGCCAGCCAGGTGCCGTTCGATTCCGGGCACGGCGCGCGCATCTGCGGGGCGCCGGATCTGCCGCCGGGTGGTGGCGGCTGGAACGGCCAATGGAGCGGCACCAGGTTCACCGGCGCCAACTGCGGGCCGACGGTGAAGAACGCGATCGGCGCGCGCTGGCGGGCCGACGGCGGTGCCTCGTTCTGGGGTGAGCCGACATCGGAGGAGAAGCCCACTATCAAGAGCGGTGCCTATCAGTTCTTCCAACGGGGCACCATCTACTGGACCGAGAAGACCGGTGCCTGGGGCGTTCGCGGGGGTATCTGGGGCGCATACAAGCGGTACGGCTCCGAGAATGGCGCCTTGGGATTCCCGCTGCGGAACGAGGGTGTCGGGACGGTGGCAGGCGTTGTCTCGCAACCGTTCGAGGGCGGGATGATGTTCTGGCGCGACGGGGTCGGCGGGTATTACGTCCGCGGCGGTATCCGTGCTGCCTACGCAAAGATGGGTGCGGAGAAGAGCTCGATCGGGGTCCCGACCAGCCTCGAGGCCAAGACGGCCAAGGCCGGCGGCGTGTACCAAACCTTCCAGAACGGAACCATCTGGTGGGAGTCCGACGGTTCGTGGCACTTCACCAGGGGCGCGATCAGCGTGCGCTACAAGCAGTTGGGTGGCACCGGCCGGTTCGGCTTCCCGGCCAGCAACGAGATCAAACGCAACGCCGGGGCGTACCAGAACTTCGACAACGGCGACCAGATCTGGTGGTCCGCCGCCACCGGCGCCAAGCTGGTCAAGCGGAACGCCATCTGGAACGCGTGGATGCAGCAGCGCTTCGACATCGGCCTCGGCTTCCCGGTGGCCGAACAGATCGACGGTCTGGTCCGGGGTGGCTCGTACCAGAAGTTCCAGCGCGGCGACATTCTCAAGACCCCCAGCGGCAAGGCATGGACGGTGCGCGGCGGCATCCTGGCCACCTGGCACAAGGTCAAGGCCGAGAATGGCAGCCTCGGATACCCGATCGGCAACGAGTACCTGAGCAACGGGATCGTCATTCAGAAGTTCGAGCGCGGCGAGATCCACTGGACCGACAGCGGTGGCGGCAAGGTCTTCCCCAAGGTCAATGCGGCGCTGCGCAGCGGCGGGTGATCGGCAGATCGCCGACGCCACAACAACAATGCGGTTCACTCTGAGTCAGAGAGAACCAGCGAACCAGGGAGAAACGGAGAGAACCAGATCGGACCGAACTGAACCGTCCTGAATAGCGCAACGGTGCTCGCGGCAGCTCCCGCTGTCGACGCCGCCGTCGCTCCCAGCTCGCGCCCCCGGTTGCCTCCCGCGCCGGGGGCGCGACCTTGTCGGGGGCGGGGGACTGCCGATGGTTGAGCCCTGGTCGCAGCCGATCGCGGGGCGACCTTGTCGGGGAGCGGGGGACTGTCTGCCGTCCCGTTCAGACCGGGCGCCGGCGGTACCCGGCGACGAGCAGGGTGAGGCCGCCGCCGAACAGCACGGCGGCGCCGGCGATCATCAGGACCGGCCCGTCGGTGGCCAGCGACACCCCGAGGGCCGACACGTCGGCGCCGTAATAGAGCCCACCGCCGGCGGCGAAGGCGAACACCATGGCCAACACGGCAGCGCTCGCCCCGGCCCACCGCCAGCACCGCAGGGCGATCAGCAGCAGCGGGAGTACCACCAGCGGCGGCAGCACCGGCCAGAGGGGTACCAGCGGCTGGACAGCGTCCGGCAACACGTGGAACCGCTCCAGCAAGCGTGTGGTCTGGAAACTGCTGCGGAGCGTCTCGCCCGACTTCAACCACGGCAGGAACGCCGCGATCACCACGATGGCCGCACCGGCCACCACGGCCACGCTGCCCAGTGCGACGCCGGCAGGTTGATGCAGCAGGGTGCGGGCCCTGGACGCGGCTGTCACGGCGATCAGTGTGCCGGACGAGCGCCGGCCGCCGGCACCCGGACGGCGCTCACCCTCGGTTGACGCAAGGTCGAGGTCTTGTTCTGACATGACGCTCGGGAGTTCGTGTCCGGTTTGTCGGGTGTGGGACACGATTTACCGGATGTTTCAAGAATTGTTTGCTGTGACGACTGGTCAAAAGGGGGTCAAAAGTGGCATCGTGCTTCGTGGCGTGTCGTATTGACATTCGTGAGACGAGTGGTCCAGACGAGACGCCTGGGCAGCGTCAGGCCGGCTCCGGAGGAGATTCCCCGAGCTTGACCGCAAGCAGTTGACCGAGAGATTGACCCGACGTCCACGGCCCGACCGTGGGGAGGAGCACCTCGTGGGTTCCGTTCGTGCACGTGGCCGCATGCGACCACGCCGGGCCGCCACCGCGCCGGCCTGGCTGGACAGCTGGGCGCCAGCGCCCTGGCGGCGCGCCGCCCGCAGCTTCGCCGTCCTGCTCACCGTCGGTGCGCTGACCGTCGGTGGCGTGAGCGCAGCGCAGGCCGCCCCTGGCGACAGCCCCGGCACCGCCGGGTCCTCCGACACCCAGGGCGATCCCAGCCCGGCCGACCGCGCGCAGAGCGATGCCGACAGCAACACCGGGGACGGCTCCGATAGCTCCAGCGCCGGCACCGACTCCGGTGCGGGCTCGGGTGCGGAGTCTGGTGCGGACTCGATCGGCTCCCTGCTGCCGGCCCCCGATCCGAACCCGCCGGCCAACCCGTCCGACGACGAGATCGCCGGCAGCCAGCAGCAGGCCGATCAGGCCGCGGCCCAGGTGGGGCAGCTGTCCGGTCAGATCAGCGGCACCGAAAGCAAGATCGCCGATCTCAACGACGAGATGGAGGCGAAGTCGGAGCTGGTCAACAAGGCGAACGTCGACCTGCAGATCGCGCAGGCCGACGCCGAGGACGCGGTCGCGGCGGTGGCCAAGGCGAAGGCCGCGGCCGGCACCGCCGACGCCGCCGTCACCAAGGCGAAGCAGGACGCTGCTGAGTTCGCGGCGGCATCGTTCCGCACCGGCGGCCAGCTCAGCTCGCTGGCCGTGGTGATCGGCGCCTCCAGCCCGACGGATCTGTTGTCCCGAGATTCGGTGCTGCAGCAGGTGTCTCGCTCGCAGGGCAGCGTCATCACCGAGCTGGAGAAGGCGCGCAATGGCAAGGCCAACGCCGACGCGCAGGCCAGGGACGCCGAGCGCAAGGCGACCGCCGCCAAGCAGGCAGCGGCCAAGGCCGCTACCGATGCGAAGTCTGCGGCCGACCGCACGGCCCGTGAGCTGGCCACCGGCGAGCAGCAGATGAAGCAGCTGAAGTCTCAGCTGCAGACCCAGCAGCGGGCCTACGAGGATGCGCTCAACAACACCGACAGCCTGAAGGCCGAGCGCGACGCCTACAACCAGTGGGTCGCAGAGAAGAAGGCCTACGACGAGCAGCAGCAGCGGCTGGCCGAGGAGCGGGCGCGCAAGGCGCGCGAGGAAGCCGCTCGTCAGGAAGCAGCCGCGAAGGCCGCAGCCGAGGCCAAGGCCCGCGCCGAGGCGCAGGCCAAGGCCAAGGCTGAGGCCGACGCGCAGGCCGCGGCGGCGGCGCAGGCGCAGCGCAAGGCCGACGCCGACGCCGCGCAGGCCCGCGCCGCTGCGGCCGAGCAGCAGGCTGCCGCGGCCCAGCAGAATGCAGCCCAGCAAGATGCCGCCCAGCAAAACGCGGCGGAGCAGAACGCAGCGGAGCAGGACACCGCAGTCAAACAAGAAGCGAAACAAGCAGCCGAGCAAGCCGCCGAGCAGGCCCCAGCCGAACCGGCGGCCAAACAACAGACGGCGGCCCAGCAGGCACCGGCCCGGCAGGCACCCGCTCAGCAGCAACCGGCGCAGTCGGCGGACCGGTCGGCAGCCACCGGGACTGCCGCGAAGCCAGCGCCGAAGCCCGCGGCAACGCAACCGAGCGCACCCAAGCCCGCGCCGGCTGCCGACTCCAGCAAGCCGTCCGGAAACAACACCAGCGCCAAGCCGAGCACCGATACCGCGGCGAGGACGGCGTCCGACCGGGCCGCGAAGGCCGCCGCCGAGCTCAAGGCAAAGGAGCAGGCAGCGCGGGCAGCCAAGGTCAAGGCCGACGCCGCTAAGGCTGCGCAGCAGCGGCAGCGGGAAGCCGCGGCGAAGGCGGCCGCCGACAAGGCCGCGGCCGACGCGGCGGCGAAGGCGGCGGCGGACGCCAGGGCACGGCAGGCCGAGGCCGACCGCAAGGCCGAACTGGAAGCGGCCCGCAAGGCCAAGGAGATGGCCGATCGGCTCAAACAGATCCGCGGCAGGGGCACCGGCGACGGGTCCTACTTCAAGGATTGCGACGCTGCCAGGGCCGCCGGCAAGGCGCCGCTGCGCAAGGGCCAGCCCGGCTACCGCGCCGCGCTGGACCCCAACGGCAACGGCGTCGCCTGTGATGCCGGCACCGAGTACGACCCGAGTGCAAGCAGCGGCGGCAACAGCAACGACGGCGGCAGTTCAAACGGCGGCGGCTCCAACGGCGGCAGCTCCAACGGTGGCGGCAGCCAGGTGCCCAGCGACGGCTCCAAGGGCTCCATCGTGGTGAACGCGGCGCTGCGCTGGTTGGGCACCCCGTACTCGTGGGGCGGCGGTAACGCCGACGGCCCGACCACCGGCATCCGCGCCGGCTGCTCGGCCAGCTGCCTGCCGTACGAGCCGTGGAACACCGTCGGCTTCGACTGCTCCGGCCTGACGCTGTACGCCTGGGCGCAGGCCGGGGTCAGCCTGCCGCACTACTCGGCGTACCAGTTCAACATCGGGCAGCGTATCCCGCGGGATCAGCTGCAGCCGGGTGACCTGCTGTTTTACGCCGCGAACACCTCGGACCCCAGCACCATCCATCACGTGGCCATCTACATGGGCAACGACCAGATCATCCAGGCGCCCTACTCGGGCAGCAAGGTGATCGTCAGCCCGTGGCGGTCCAGCGGCTACATCGGCGCCACCCGCCCCGGCACCTGAACCGGCGGCAGCCGACACGCAGACGGTCCGGTCGCCCCGAGGGGTGGCCGGACCGTCTGCGTTGCGGAAGGCCCGGCCGGATCGGCCGACCCGCACTGGCCGCACAGCTGGTTGTGGCAGCCTGGTGGATGCATACCCCCAGCGCCACCTCGTCCCGGCCCACACCGGCCGGTGAGGTCACACGCGATTGATGCCAAGGAGGAGCCGGTGACGGCAACCGCACAGCCCGACCAGCCGACCGATCGCCCCAGCCCGGACCTGACCCCACCGGCCGGTGGCGGCGGGACCGGTGGCGGACAGCCAGCCGGCGCGGCGGGCCCCGGCGGCGCTCCCGGCAATCCGGCGCAGGACGCGGCGCTGCTGGAACGCACCATCTTCGAGGTGAAGCGGATCATCGTCGGGCAGGACCGGCTGGTCGAGCGGATGCTTGTCGGACTGCTCGCCAAGGGCCACCTGCTCATCGAGGGTGTCCCAGGGGTGGCGAAAACCCTTGCTGTGGAAACCTTCTCGAAGGTTGTCGGCGGATCGTTCTCGCGCATCCAGTTCACCCCCGACCTGGTGCCGGCCGATTTGCTCGGCACCAGGATCTACCGCGCCGGCCGGGAGGCGTTCGACACCGAGCTGGGTCCGGTGGTGGCGAACTTCGTCCTCGCCGACGAGATCAACCGGGCGCCGGCCAAGGTGCAGTCGGCGCTGCTCGAGGTGATGGCCGAGCGGCACGTGTCCATCGGCGGGCAGACCTACCCGATGCCCAAACCGTTCCTGGTGCTTGCCACCCAGAACCCGATCGAGAACGAGGGCGTCTACCCGCTCCCGGAAGCCCAGCGCGACCGGTTCCTGTTCAAGCTGCAGGTCGGCTACCCGGAGGTGGAGGAAGAGCGCGAGATCGTCTACCGGATGAGCGTCACCCCGCCGGAGCCGAATCAGGCCCTGGCCATCTCCGAGCTGGCCAGGCTGCAAGAGGTGGCGGCCAACGTCTTTGTCCATCACGCGCTGGTCGATTACGTCGTCCGGCTGGTGTTCGCCACCCGCACCCCGGCCGAGCACGGCCTGCCGGACGTCGCCGGCTGGCTCTCGTACGGCGCCTCGCCGCGGGCCACCCTCGGCATCATCGCGGCGGCGCGGGCGCTGGCGCTCGTCCGCGGACGCGACTTCGTCATCCCGCAGGACGTGGTGGACGTCGCCCCCGACGTGCTGCGGCACCGGCTGGTGCTGTCGTACGACGCGCTCGCCGACGGGGTTCCGATGGACGTCATCCTCGGCAAGCTGATGCAGGCCATTCCGCTGCCCCAGGTGTCGCCGTTCACCCACCCGGGAGCGGCTTGATGGCATCCGGCGCCACCGGCCGCGCCGGACGCGCTACCACCCGGACCGGCGCGGCAGCCGCGGCCGAGCCGGGTGAGGGTGCCGGCACCGACAACCCTGCCGGCGTGCCCAGCACCGCCGACCCGGCCCGGCTGGACGCCGCGCTGACCACGCTGGAACTCACCGTCCGGCGGCGGTTGGACGGCCTGCTGCAAGGCAATCACCTCGGGTTGGTCCCCGGACCAGGTTCGGAACCGGGGGAGGCCCGGCTGTACTACCCGGGCGACGACGTCCGGCGGATGGACTGGTCGGTCACCGCCCGCACCACCGAGCCGCACATTCGGCAGAGCATCGCCGACCGCGAGTTGGAGACCTGGTTGGTGGCCGACCTCACCGCGTCGCTGGACTTCGGCACCACCGGCTGCGAGAAGCGCGACCTGGTGGTGGCCGCCGCGGCCGCCGTCGGACACCTGACCCAGGGCGGCGGCAACCGGATCGGTGCGGTGATCAGCAGCGGGGACGGCCTGCACCGGATCCCGGCCCGCGGCGGACGTCCGCACCTGCAGTACCTGCTGCGGCAACTCGTCGGCACCCCGCGCAGCGAGCCCGGCGCCACCGGCGGCCTCGTCGACGGTCTCGAGCAGCTGCGCCGCCCGCCGCGCCGCCGTGGCCTTGTGGTGGTGATCTCCGACTTCCTCGGCCCGATCGACTGGGAACGGTCGCTGCGCGCGCTGCGGGTCCGGCACGACCTGCTGGCCATCGAGGTGCTCGACCCGCGCGACGTCGAGCTGCCCGACGTCGGCACCGTGACGTTGGTCGATCCGGAATCCGGTCGCAGCAAGGAGGTTCAGACGACGGCCCGGCTGCGCAACGACTTCGCCGGGGCCGCCGCCGAGCATCGTCGTCAGGTCGCCGCCGCGCTGCGTCGCTGCGGCAGCGCCCAGCTCACCCTGCGCACCGACCGGGACTGGGTGAACGACGTGCTGCGGTTCGTGCTGAGCCGCAAGCGCGGCTGGACCGGCGCCGGCAGCGGCGCGGCCGGCACCCATACCGAGCCGAACACCGGGCGGGCTGCGGGAACGACGGCGAGCACGGCGGGGACGGGCGGCCCGCGACTGGCACCGATCCGGGCGGTGGGCACGCGATGACGTTCGCCTCGCCGTGGTGGCTGGCGCTGGGCGCCGTGGTGCTGGCGCTCGCCCTCGGCTACCTGATCGCGCAGCGCCGCCGCCGCCGGGACACCATGCGGTTCGCCAACCTTGAGCTGCTGGACCGGGTGGCGCCCAAACGCCCCGGCTGGATCCGGCACGTGCCCACCGCGCTGGTGTTGCTGGGCCTTGCCCTGCTGACGGTGGCCATGGCGGCGCCGACCGCGGAGGCCAAGGTGCCCCGCAATCGCGCCGTTGTGGTGCTCGCCATTGACGTGTCGCTGTCGATGGAGGCCACCGACGTGCCGCCGAACCGGCTGGTGGCCGCGCAGGAGGCCGCCAAGCAGTTCGTCACCGACCTGACGCCAGGCGTCAACCTCGGCGTCCTGGAGTTCGCCGGGGTGCCGTCGGTGCTGGTCAGCCCCACCACCGATCGGGCGCCGGCGCTGTCGGCGATCGACGGGCTGAAGCTGGACGAGGCCACCGCCACCGGCGAGGCGATCTACGCGGCGCTGCAGACCATCGACGTCTACTCCAAGGCCTACGGCGGCACCGAGGAGAAGCCGCCGGCCCGGATCGTGCTGATGACCGACGGCAAGCGCACCGTCGGCCGGGCCGAGCAGGCCGCGGCGCAGGCGGCCGCGGCAGCCAAGGTTCCGGTGTCGGTGATCGCCTTCGGTACCAACAACGCCAGCATCGACGTCAACGGTCAGCCGCAGCCGGTGCCGCTGGACGAGGCCGGGATGAAGGACATCGCCCGGCTGTCCGGTGGCGACTTCCACACCGCCGCCACCAAAGAAGAACTGAAGAAGGTCTACTCGCAGCTGGGCGAGCAGATCGGTTACGAGTTGCAACCCAAGGACGTCTCGCGGCCGTGGATGATCGCCGGCTCGCTGGCGGTGATGGTCGGCGCCGCCGGTGCGCTGGTGGTCGGTCGCCGCATTCCATGACCTCGCGGTCCGCCGGATAGGCTGCTCGGCGCGAGGCAACACCCGGCCCCCCGACGCCGGGACGCGGAGCACGTAACCGCGGCTGCCCGGACCGCAAGGAGAACGACGCCTGTGACCGACCCGAACGCGCCCGCAGCGACCACCGATGCCGCCACCGGATCCGGGACGCCCGGCCCCGGGTCGCGCAGCGTGCTGGTGACCGGCGGCAGCAGAGGCATCGGCCTGGCGGTGGCCCGCAAACTCGCGGAAGCCGGGCACCGCGTCACGGTCACCTACCGCAACGGGGAGCCGCCGGCGGGACTGGCCGGGGTGCGCTGTGACGTCACCGATGCGGCATCGGTGGACGCGGCCTTCACCGAGGTCGAGCAGCGGCAGGGACCGGTCGAGGTGCTGGTGGCCAACGCCGGCATCACCGCCGACACGTTGCTGCTGCGGATGGACGAGGAGACCTTCACCTCGGTGATCGACACCAACCTCACCGGTCCGTTCCGGGTGGCCAAGCGGGCCGCGTCCGGCATGCTCCGAAAGCGTTGGGGCCGACTGATCTTCATCTCGTCGGTGTCCGGCATGACGGGCAGTGCCGGGCAGGCCAACTATGCCGCCGCCAAGGCCGGTCTGCTCGGGTTCGCCCGCTCCATCACCAGGGAGTTGGCCACCAGGAACATCACCGCCAACGTGGTCGCCCCCGGCTTTGTCGACACCGACATGACCAAGGCGCTCACCGACGCCCAGCGGGACCGGATTCTCGGTCAGATTCCCGCCGGCCGGTACGCCCATCCGGACGAGATCGCCGCCGCTGTCACGTTTTTGGCCTCCGACGACGCCAGCTATGTCAACGGCGCGTGGCTGCCGGTTGACGGTGGCCTCAGCATGGGCCACTGACCAGTGCCCACGGCGGATCGCCGGTTGCCGACCGGCTCAGCGGCAGGTGGCCGAGCCCGCCGGCCGCCGGCTGCGCCCCTGTTGCCGATTGCGCGTGACCGCCAATACCCGAAACCCGTGTAGTCCCAACGAAAGTGAGCCTGTAGCGATGACCGAGCCGTCCCAGCCGAACTCCGCCGGCGCGTCCACCCCTCCCGCCGCTGCCGACAGCAGCGCGGCCGACCCGAGCAGCACCGGCACCGGCCTTGGCACCGACCTGTTGGCAGGCAAGAACATTCTGATCACCGGCGTGATCACCGAGGCGTCCATGGCATTCCATACCGCCCGGCTGGCACAGCAGCTCGGGGCGAACGTGGTGCTGACCGGTTTCGGGCGGATGTCGTTGGTGGAGCGGCTGGCCAAGCGGCTGCCGAAGCCGGCGCCGGTGGTGGAGCTTGACGTGAACAACCCCGAACAGCTGGACTCGTTGGCCGCCAGGCTGTCCGAGCACGTTGACCGCCTCGACGGCGTGCTGCACGCCATCGCCTACGGTCCGCCCAGCACGCTCGGTGCGCCCTTCCTCGACGCGCCCTGGGAAGACGTCGCCACCGCCGTCCAGACTTCGGCGTTCTCGCTGAAGTCGTTGGCGGTGGCCACCCTGCCGCTGCTGCACCCCGGCAGCAGCCTTGTCGGTCTGGACTTCGATGCCCGGCAGGCCTGGCCGGCCTACAACTGGATGGGTGTGGCCAAGGCCAGCCTGGAATCGGTGTGCCGCTATCTGGCCAGAGAGCTTGGGGCGCAGGGCATCAGGGTGAATCTGGTGTCGGCCGGCCCGGTGCGGACGATGGCCGCCAAGTCGATCCCTGGGTTCTCCGGACTTGAGGACGGCTGGTCAGGGCGGGCGCCGCTGGGTTGGGACACCTCCGACCCGACCCCGGTCGCCAAGGCCGTTGTCGCGCTGCTGTCCGATCTCTTCCCGGCCACCACCGGATCGATGATCATGGTGGACGGCGGGTTCCACGCCCTTGGCTTCTCGGAGACCGAGGTCGGCGCCGCGCAGCAGTAACGCCGAGCCTGGGCTCGGACGACTCGAACGGCCGGGCGGGCGCCGGGCTTGGTGTCCGATCCCGTCCCGATGTTCGTTCTGATCTAGCTGTCTGATCTGCGCAGATTGGGTATCGAGTCGATCAAAATGCGGCTAGCCGCCTCCCCGCAAGATGATCTTGGCGGTAGCATCGACGGCAGAGCGGGGAAGCCCGCTTGACGGTTCCGGATCGGGGCCGGTCACCTGAGGAAAGGAGCCCGATATGGGACTCGGAGATCTCGGCGACAAGATCAAGCACAAGGGCGAAGAGGTCGTCGGCAAGGTGAAGGAAGGTGTCGGTAAAGCCACCGACAACCCGGACGCCGAGGCCGAGGGCAAATCGCAACAGGCCGAGGCCAACGTCAAGCAGGCCGGCGACAGCGTCGTCGACAAGGCGCGGGACACCTTCGGCAACAAGTGATCTCAGCGCCGGCGGCTGGCTTGACGGCCCGCCGTGGCGGCTGATCACCTAGGTAAGAGGGGCCGGCATCGCAGTGCGATGCCGGCCCTTCTGCTGTGTCTGCCGGCCGGCGGCGCCGACTGGTGGCGGCGGATGGGCGGGTCGGAGGCTGCGCGGATCGCAAACGGCGGCCGGGTGATTGACGTACCAGGGTCGCTCGCTTTAGGTTCACAACATCGCGTCGTGAAACAGCGTTCTACGTTTCGATCCGCTTGCTGTTGCTGGTGTCAGCATCCGCGCCAGCACCATCAGCACCGTCACCGAAGCCGGCCCCCTGGAGGAACAATGCGCCGCCACCCCCGCAACCCCGCCGTCCCGCAGCGGCCAACGCTGGCGGTCGTCACGGTGGCGACGGTGGTCCTGACCAGCCTCGCCGGGAACGTCGAGACCGCGGCGGCCGAGCCGGCCCCGGTGCGGACCTTCGACAGCGAGCCGGTCGGTGTTCCTCCGGCGGACGCGGTCACCCGCGGAGCTGTCACGGTCGCGGCCGCCCCGTTCGGCGACACCGGCAACCGGGCCGTCCGGGTTCGCGACACCAGCACCACCGCAGACAGCTCCGTGTTGTTTCCCGCGCCGGCTGCACCCGCCCGGCGTTTCCAATTCGATCTCGCGCCGAGCACCACCTTTCCGGTGCAGCTCATCGTGCACGGCGTCGACGCCGCCGGCGCCGACGTGCCGGCCTACCGGATGACGGTGGCGCCGCTGTACAACTGGGGCCGCAGCAGCCTCGGCGCGGTCAGCATCGTCAACGGCGGCCAGCAACAACAGTGGGGCGCCATCCCCGATCTGACCGACCAGAACGCCCCGACGGCTCTGAGCCTGACCGCCTCCAAGGACGGCATTGTGCTTGCCAGTGGCCGCTTCTCGTTCTTCTCCACCGCGCGACCGACGGCGGCCGCCGGCCTGGTGAGCATCACCGGGCTGGAGATCGCCTCGTCGGGGGTGAGTGCCACCGGCTCGGAGGTGTACCTCGACAATCTCGCCGCCAGCACCGATGTCGGCGCCGGTGAGCTGCGCCCGGGGCCCAAGCTGGTGAACCTGGTGACCGAGTTGACGGTCGGGCAGCGGCCGGGCCTGCAGGCGGCCGCGACCATCACCGAGCCGGGGCTGAGCCGCGCCGACGTGCGCGCCCAGGTGCATGTCGGCGGCCGCTGGGTGCCGGGGGTGGTGACCGGTGATCCCGGAGCGTTGACCGTCCAGAGCTGGCTCACCGAAAGCGATATCGGCCTGCAGCCGGTCACCGTCACCGTCACCGACCTGCGCACCGGGCTGGTCCGCTCGGTACAGAATCGCACCCAAGTGTACGCCCCGTACCCGACCTCGACGGTGGCGAGCGAGAGCGGGCCGGGTGCCCCGCGATTCGTCGATGCGGTGCGTACCCGTAGCGGCCGCATCGTGCTGGTGTACCACTATGCCGACGGCCACGGCGGCGCCAACGGCGCCATCCGGATGGTGAGCTCGGACGACGAGGGGAAGACCTGGACAGCGCCGATCACCGTGGTGTCCAACGAGTATGACAACCGCGACCCCAAGATCGCCGAACTGCGCGACGGGACGCTGCTGCTGACCAGCTTCCGCACCGACTGGGCCAACGGCGGCCGCAATGTCGGCACGTTCGTCTTCCGCTCCACCGACGGCGGGAAAACCTTCGGGGAGGAGACCAGGATCGAGGGCGCCTATCCAGGCACCTACTCGCATGGCCCCGCCGTGCAGCTGGCCAACGGTGACGTGCTGCAACCGCTGTACGGCGGCGGCGCCAGGGTGGCCCGCAGCACTGATGGGGGCCGCACCTTCAAGGCCGAGAACGAGGTGACGGTGGCGCGCGATTCCGCGACCATCGGCTACCGCGAACCCAACATCACCGTGCTGCCCAGCGGCGAGCTGGTGATGCTGATCCGCGTCTACTACGCCTCGGTCAACGCCGAACGGCAATCGAAGCTCTCCCGCTCGTTCGACGGCGGCCGCACCTGGACCGCGCCGGAGGACACCGACCTGCCGACCTCGTCGCACCATCAGCTGCTCACCCGCGACGGCAGCGTGCTGCTGACCTACGGCAACATCCTGCAGCCCTGGCGGCCCACCTACGCCGCGCTGATCACCAACCCGTCCGGCAGCTGGAGCGGCTACCGCTCGGTGCCCGTCTACAACTCCGGCGCCGCCGACGATCAGGGCAACCCCACCTCGGTGCAGCTGGGCGACGGCTCGTTCCTCTCGTTCGGCTACGACATCGCGGACCGCACCGTGGTCAGCTGGCGCACCACGGTCGGCACCTACCGCTGAGGTGCAGGGGCTCGCGGCCGGTCGGCTGGCCACTAGCCGGAGTACCCGCCGACGATGAGGTCGACGGCGGCCAACCTGGCCTGCCGCGCGGCGTCGGCAAGAGGGGCGAGGGCGGCGTCGGCGGTGCGCAGCTGGTGCAGGTTCACTGCGCTGGTGCCGTGGTCGGCTGCGACCAGCACGATCGCCTCGACCAGACCGCACCTGTGCAGTAGCTCGACGCCGCGCTGGGCGGCTGCCGGCGGTAGCGGAACGGCTCGTTGCTGTTGCAGCGCAAACACTTCGCGGCGTGCGGTGGCGGCGTCCCGGCCCAGGTCCGCGCTGGTCAGCACCGCTGTCGCTTGGTGCACGGCATCGGCCAGCTGTTCGCGCGCCGTCACCGGGTCGGGCACCGGCACGTTGCCGATCCCGGTGAACACCCGCCATTGTCCGTCGCCGGGAAGCAGCGTCGCGGGCACCGCAGGCAGCGCCACCCCGGCGCCCGCGGCCAGTGCCGCGGTGCCGGCCGGACCGGCGGGGACACCGCGGACGTCGCCGGGGCGGGGGAGCAGCAGCGCTGGGCGTCCGGCCCGCAGCAGCGGCAGCAGTTCGGCCGCGCCGGCGGCCGCCTCGCCGGGCCCTGGCAACTCCGCCAGCAGCGGCGAGGTCAACGCGGGCGCCGGCGAACCCGCCGCCTGCCACGGGGTTTCCGCCCCGAGGGCAGTTCCCGCCGCGGGCGCGGGGTCGGCGCTACCACGCCGTACCCCGGCCGTCAGCCCGAAGCCGGTGGCAATGTCCAACGCGGCATCGGCGGGCACAACGCCGGCGCGGTAGGCGGCGGCCCAGACGGTCAGCGCAGTGGCGGCACAATCAAGCACGCATCCACCCTACGGATTCTTGGAAGGTGGGTGGCCGGACCGGACGACGCCGGCCCACCAGCGGGCACGGTGGCCGCTGCCGGCCGTGAGTAGCGTTGCCACCATGAACTATGTGTCTCTCGGCAACAGCGGTCTGAAAATCTCGGAGATCACCCTCGGCTGCATGAGTTTCGGCGAGCGCACCGGCGCCGCGGGCTTCGCGCAACACGACTGGACGTTGAGCGAGCAGGACAGCCGCCCACTGATCCGCGCCGCGCTGGAGGCCGGCATCACCACCTTCGACACCGCTGACGTCTACTCCCAGGGCAGCAGCGAGCGCATCGTCGGTAAGGCGCTGGCCGACTTCACCACCCGCGACCAGGTGGTGATCGCCACCAAGGTGTACGGGCGGATGGGCGACGGCCCCAACGACGAGGGCCTGTCCCGGGCGCACATCATGAATGCCATCGATGCCAGCCTGCGCCGGCTGGGCACCGATTACGTCGACCTCTATCAGATCCACCGCTTCGATCAGCACACTCCGATCGAGGAGACCATGCAGGCGCTGCACGATGTGGTGCGGGCCGGCAAGGCCCGTTACCTCGGCGCGTCGTCGATGTGGGCATGGCAGTTCGCCGAGCTGCAGCATGCCGCCGACCTTGGTGGCTGGACGCGTTTCGTCAGCATGCAAGACCAGTACAGCCTGTTGATGCGGGAGGAGGAGCGCGAGATGCACCCGTACTGCGTCGACCAGGGCGTCGGGGTGCTGCCGTGGTCGCCGCTGGCGCGCGGGCGGCTCACCCGCGATCCGGCCGAGACCACCACGCGTTCCGATTCCGACCGGGTGCTGGGGGCCATGCTGAGCAAGGCCGACGAGTCCGACAACGCCATCATCGAGGCGGTCCGGCGGATCGCCGAGCGGCGTGGGATATCCCGAGCTCAGGTGGCGCTGGCCTGGGTGCGGCAGCAGCCGGCTGTCAGCTCACCCATCGTCGGGGTCACCAAGCAGCGCCATCTGGACGACGCCATCGCTTCCGGAGATGTCACGCTGGATCAGGCCGAGCTGGACGAGTTGACCACGCCCTACGTTGCCCGGGAGCCGTCCGGGTTCTGAGCCGTCCCGTACCGGGCGGCTACGGCTACGGCTGGCCTGGCGGGAGCGGTCCCGGTGGGTCGTCAGGCGGATCGGTGCGGCCGCGCGACCGCCGGGGCATGGCGGTGTCCCGGCGCCGGGCGAGCCAGCCGCCGATCAACCCGGTGAGGATCACCGCGATCGACGCGCCGATGGCCACGGTGTCGGCCCAGAGCGCCGCGTCGTTGCGGATCGCCGGCCGCACCAGCAGCGACAGGATCAGCAGCGCGATGCCCATCCGCACCAGCACCCTGGCGGCCAGCGCGACCAGGCTGTCGTCGCCCGGCCGTCCGTCGTCGGTCAAGCGGCGGGCCCCAGCAGGCGGTTCAACGGTGGCACGCTGTCGGCGAAGTGGCAGGCGGCGTAGTGGCCGCCGCCGGTGTCCAGCAGCGGCGGCCGGGTGGTGCGGCAGATCTGCTGGGCCATCGGGCAGCGATCGACGAACGCACAGCCGGTGTCCGACGGCTCGCGGATCAATCGACCCTCAGCCGACTGTTCGCCGTCGCGCCGGTCGGCCTGGCTCGGGTCGGGTACCGGGATCGACTCGAGCAACAGCCGTGTGTACGGGTGCTTCGGTGCGGTGATCACTTCTTCGGTTGGGCCGGTCTCGACGATGTAGCCGTAGAACATCACCACGATCCGCCCACCCTGCGCGAAGTACCGCACCACCCCGAAGTCGTGGCTGATGAACACGTACCCGAGCTGTCGGTCGGTGGTGAACTTGAGCAGCAGATCGAGAATGGCGACCCGCATCGAGACGTCCAGCATGCTGGTCACCTCGTCGGCCACGATGAATTCCGGCTGCAGGCTGATGGCCCTGGCGATCGAAAAGCGTTGCCGCTGACCACCGGAGAGCTGGTGCGGGTAGCGCTGCAGGAACTCCGGCGTGGCGTCCAGCCCGACCTGCTCCAGCAGCTCGAGCATCAACGGCTCGACCGTGCGCGAGGTCGCCAGCTTGTGGCCGATCAGCCCGGGAGCCAGGGTGCTGCCGAGGGTCAGCCCCGGATTGAGCGAGCCGTAGGGATCCTGGTGGATCATCTGCACCTTGCGCCGCCACTGCATCCTGGCCTTGCCACGCAGCTTCGCGATGTCTTCGCCCTCGTACGAGATGGTGCCGGAGCTCGGTTCGTACAGCCCGGCGATCAACCGTCCGAGAGTTGTTTTTCCGCAACCTGATTCGCCGACCAGCGCAATGATCTCGCCTGGTTCGGCGGAGAGGTTCACGTGGTGCAGCACCGGCCGGCCGTTACCGGAGGCGTAGGTGTGGCTGACGTCGCGGACCTCGACCTGACTCACAGTGTTGCTTCCTTCTCGTTCGGTTCGTGGTCGGGGGCGGCGGACTTGCGCAAAGACGTTGCGTCAGCAGTGGTCTCACTGGCCTCACTGATAGGACTGACCTCAGTGACATCGCGGTTGACCACATGGCAGGCGACGCGGTGATTGTTGACGTCGATCAGCGGTGGCTCCACCTCGCGGCAGATGTCTTCGGCAAGCCGGCAGCGCGGCGCGAACTTGCAGCCGGGCGGCAGCGCGGCCAGGTTCGGCACCGAGCCACCGATCGGTTTCACCTTGAGCCCGCTGTTCAGCACGCTGGGGATGGCATTGATCAGCGCCTCGACATACGGATGCCGCCGCTTGGCGGTGAAAATCTCCTGGACGGTGCCGGTCTCCACCAGCCGTCCGGCGTACATCACCGCGACCCTGGTGGCCAGCTCCGCCACCACCGCAAGGTCGTGGGTGACGAAAATGATGGTGACGCCGAGGGTTTGGTGCAGATCCTTGAGAATGTCGATGACCAGTCGCTGGTTCAGCACGTCCAGCGCCGTCGTCGGCTCGTCAAGAACCACCAGCGACGGCTTGAGCAGTAGCGCCACCGCAATGGCGACGCGCTGCTTCATGCCGCCGGACAGTTGGCTCTCGTAGGCCCGCCAGATCCGGTCGGGGGACAGCTGCACCAGTTCGAGCAGGTGGTTGAAGTAGGCCCTGCCCTCTTTCGGGTCCTTGTACACCTCGGGGTGGGCCTGCAGGATGTGCTGCACCTGCTTGCCGATGGTCAGCACCGGGTTGAACGCGTTCATCGCGCCCTGGAAGACCATCGTCATCTCGGCGCCACGCAGTTTGTTCATCTGCTGCTTGGTGAGCGAGGTGGTGCTGGTGCCCTGGAATGTGATGTCCCCGCCGACGATCTCGCCGGGCGGCGGCACGATGTCCAGCAGCGAGTAGGCCAAAGTTGACTTGCCGCAACCGGATTCACCGACCAGCGCGTAGATCTCGCCAGGTTCGACGGCGAGGGTCACGTCGTGCACCGCGGTGACGGCCTTGGCCCCGGTTCCGAAGGCGACGGAGAGATTCTGGATGTCGATCAGCGCGGTGCCGGTGCCCGTCGTCCCGGGCTTGTCGATGGTGGGTGTGCTCATTGGACTCGCAACCTCGGGTTGAAGACGCTGTCGAGCGCCCTGGAGAAGAAGACGAACGCCACCTGCAAGATGACGATCGCCGCCATCGGGGCGAACAGGTACAGCGCGCTGTCGGTGGTGTAGAGCGCACCCTGCGCCATCGCAAGGTTGATCATGATGCCCCAGTTGGTGCCGCTGATCGGCGCGATGCCCAGCAGGAACAGGCCGACCTGTGCGTAGATGGCGCCGGTGATGGCCAGCAGGAAGTGAATGGCGACGTACGGGCCGACGTTCGGCAGCAGCTGCCGGAAGATCATGTTCCGCAACGGCACGCCCTGCAGCTTGGCCGCTTCGATGAAGTCGCTGCTGCGCAAACTCATCGCCTGGGACCGGATCGACCTGGCCAGGCCGGCCCAGGCGGTGATCGACAGGATGATAGCGAGCACCACCGGGTTGGTGGTCTGGATGAACGCGGCCAGGACGATGATCAGCGGCAGCCCGGGGATGGTCAGGAAGATGTCGGTGATCCGCATGACCAGGGTGTCGAACCAGCCGCCGATGTAGCCGGTCAACAACCCGACGGTGACGCCGATGAACACGGTGATGATGGCGGCGAGCAGGCCGACGACCATGATCGGCCGGGACCCGACGATGATCTGGGAGAGGACGCCCTGGCCCAGCGCGTCGGTGCCGAGCGGGTGCGACCAGGACGGTCCGGCGTAGGCGTTGGCCGGATCCTGCTCGTTCGACAGCGGCACCACCCACGGCCCGATCAGTGCCATCAGGCAGTAGAGCAGCACGATGATGCCGCCGATCAGGGCGCCCTTGTCACCGCGCAGAATGCGCCAGAGATCTTTGAGGAATCTCATGCCATCGTCCCTCCGGCGCCGAGGCCCTCGTCGGGCACCGACTTGTCGGCCTGCACTTCCGCCTTCTTCCGAGTGGCCGGCCGCGCGATTCGCGGGTCGACCAGCGGATAGAGCAGGTCGACCAGCAGGTTGGCAATGATCACCGACACGGTGATCAGCAGGAAGCAGCCCATCATCAACGAATAGTCACGTTGGTTGACCGACTGGATCAGATAGAAGCCAATGCCCGGATATTGGAAATAGGTTTCAATGAACACGGAGCCGCCGAACATGAAGCCGATCGACAGTGCCAGCTGGGTGATCATCGGCAGCATGGAGTTGCGGCCGATGTACGACTGGGTGATCCGCCTCGGACTGAGCCCTCGGGATTCCGCGGCGCGGACGTACTCGGCGCCGAGCACCGAAATCGCACTGCCCTTCATCGCCAGGGCCCAGCCGCCGAACGAGGTGATCACGGTGGCGGCGATCGGCAGCACTGCATGCCAGGCGACGCTCTTCAGATACTCCGCGTTGAACCCTGGGGTGACGTCCACCCCGTAGGCGCCGCCGGACGGGAAGATCTGCCACACCCCGGTGAAGAAGTACAGCAGGATGATCGCGACCAGGTAGTTCGGGATGGCGCTGAGCACCGACACGAAGAAGGTGGTGACCTTCGCGAACCAGGTGTTCTGGAAGGCCGCCATGGCCGCACCGATCGCCACCCCGATGACGAAGCTGATGATCAGCGCGAACGCCACGACGATGATGGTCCACGGCAGCGCCTCGGCGATGATGGCGACCACAGTGGTTCCCGGATTGGTGATCGGCACCCCGAGGTCACCGCGGAAGGCGTTGCCGATGTAGGTCAGGTACTGCTGCCAGACGGGGGCTGTCGGCGTCACCCCGTAGACGGCGTTCAGCCGGTTCTGAATGTCCTGCTCCGTCAGGCCGCCCTGGGCGCGCAGCTGCGCGGCCAGGGCGTCCATCGGGTTTCCGGGCATCAATCGCACCATGAAGAACGACATGGTGAGCACGACCAAGATGACGACCAAGGCCATGCCGAGGCGCCGCAGAATATATGTAGTCAAGACTGCCTTCCAGCGAGCAGGTACTTCACGGTCCGGTCAGGACTTGGGGACGACGTACCCCTTCTGGATAGCCAAAGACAAGCCACCGCCGAGGTCGTTACCGATGATGTTCCACAGCTCACTGGTCTTCTTGTCGTTCTTCTCCGGCCAGTTGTCGAACCGCGCCGTCGAGTAGCTGAACTGATACACCTTGGTGGCGTACCAGAGATACGGCACGTCGTCGTTGACCAGCTGCGCCCACGACCAGGCCTTCTTCTTCATCTCGTCGCCGGGAGGGGTGGTGCGGTAATCCCGGTCGATGGTGGAGGACACGTTGACGTTACCGACGCCGGGCAGGTCTGCCTTCGGGCCGAAACCGATGCCGCGCTTGCCGGCGTAGTTGCCGCCGGACGGAAAGTTGTAGCCAGGGCCCAGCACCGTGTTGAAGAGCTGCAGCGGGTTGCCGCCGCCGACAAACTGCATGCCGATGTCGAAGTCGCCGTTGTGCTGGTTCGCCTCGACCTGGGCGCCGTCGATGGCCCGCACCTGCGAATCAATCCCGAAGTCGGTCAGCGATTTGGCCGCGGAGTTGAACGACGTGACGATGTCCGAGGTCTGTGAATTCACGGTCAACGTCAAGGTGAATTGCTTGCCGTCGGGGCCGAACCACTTGCCGTCCTTCTTGGTGAAGCCCTTGCCCTGCAACAGCTCGGTGGCCTTCTGCTGGTCCACCGGGTACTTGTTCAGCTGCCCGAGCTGATCCGGTGTCAGGTACAGCTGGTCCAGTGATGGCGGCAGCCCAGTGTTGATCTCCTTCCAGGCACCGCCGGCATCGGGGGTGGAGCCATAGGCGGCCTCGGTCATCTGCTGCCGCGGGATCACGTACGCCAGGGCCTGCCGGACCTCTTTGATGTCAAGCGGTTTGCGGCTCGAGTTGAAGCTCATCACGAAGCCGAAGCCCTGCGGCAGTGCCAGCTCGGAGCCCTGGGTGTTCTCCCAGCGCTTGAGCAGCGGCGGCGACAGGTAGACGTTGCTGAAGTCAAGGTTGCCGGTGAAGAGCTGCGAGTAGACGGTCTCGTTGGGGCCGTTGAGGAACCGGATGCCACCGAACTTCACGTTCTGGGCGCCGTACCAGTCGGCCCAGCGGGTGAGCTTGGCCTCCTTGGTGGTGATGTTGTCCAGGGTGAACGGGCCGTTGCCGACCAGCTTGTCCACCTTCATTGCCGCGAGTTCCTTGAACGCGTCCCCGATCCGCTTGAACTCGCGCGACTGACCGGCCTTGTCCGGGTCCGCCTTCTTCGCCGCGAAGTAGGCGATCAGATCCTTCTTGGCGGCGTCGGTGGCGAACTTGCCGTACAGCTTGGACTGGTACGGCCGGATGTCCAGAATGGAGTTCTGCACCAGCTGGAGCGGCTCGCCCTTGCGCACCGTGTAGGTGACGGTGCGGTCGTCGGTCACCTGCACGTCGGTGAGCGACTCCCAGAAGGCGTCGCCGCGCAGACCGTTGAGAATGGTGGTGTCGTACAGATCTTTGGCGGTCAGCGGGGTGTTGTCCTGCCACTTCAGCCCGGACCGCAGGGTGATAGCGATCTTGTCCCCGGTGATCTTCCAGCTCTCCGCGAGCTGAGGTTCGTAATCGGTCAGGCTGGGGAACTGCACGATGCCGAGCCGCATCATCACAAAGTCGTTGGCCATATTCAACGCGTTGACGTTGTACGGATTGGCAGACCAGGTGCTCTGCCACGAGCAGCACGGGAAATACGTCAGCGTCTTACTTAAATCGGCGGGCTGGTTGTTGGCAGCGGGAGCGATGGCCCCAGCGCCGGAAGCGCTCGCGCTGCCGGAAGCGCCTGCCCCGGAACCCGGCGCGGCGCTGCCGCCACCTGCGGCGTTGCTGCCTGGCGTAGCCGCACCGTTGTTGGTTGTCGTGTTGCCCGCCGGTGCGGTGTTGTTGCCGCTCCCTGCGGTGCCGGCGGTACAGGAGGCCACCAGTACAGCAGCGGTAACTGCGCCGAATACGCTCAATGCTCGCCGACTGAATCGTCGGCGGGGTCCAGCAGTGCGGGACGGTCCCGCGGTCGTGACCGGAGCAGTCATTGGTCCTCCTTGACCAAAAGCTGTTGCGCGCGTCTCTACGATGGCGGACGCGTTGTGCCGCACAGTTAATCGGTTTCTCAAGCAGTGCGCAAGGACTCGCCGGAGGTGTCGCAGACTCTGAGACAGCGCTGTCGGGCGGCGCGGTTGCTCTCAGTACCGTGTGGTAAACGTGCGAAGGATTTCCGGCGCCAGGGCGCGAGGATTCGTCCGGCTCGAGATTGCCGCGCAGCCCGAGAGATGCATAGTGAAGGTAAGAGAGTCTGGATGGACAACTCCTACGGCGCTGACGTTCTGGCTGGCCACGACCGGTTCGGGCGCAAGCCGAAACGCGCGATCCCCGAGGTGGCCGCGACCGGTGACGTCGTCGCCGAAGACCCGCTGAGCGGCTTCTGCGGTCTGGTCGTCGGGTGCACCTCGACGGCGGTCACGCTGGAAGACCGGAACGGCAAGCAGCGGAACTTTCCGCTGACGGTCGGGGCCTTCCTCGTCGACGGGCAACAGGTGACGTTGGTGCGACCCATGGCCAAGCCGACCGCTCCGCAACGGTCGGCGTCCGGTTCGGTGGCGGTGTCCGGATTGCGGGCCCGCACCGCGCGGGCGGCGCGCATTTGGGTGGAGGGCATCCACGATGCCGCCCTGCTGGAACGGGTGTGGGGCCACGACCTGCGGGTGGAAGGCATTGTGGTGGAGCCGATTCACGGCTTGGACAACCTGGAAGCGGCGCTGCGCGAGTTCGGCCCGACTGCGCGGCGGCGGGTCGGCGTGCTGGCCGACCACCTGGTGCCGGGCAGCAAGGAGCAGCGCATCGCCGACGCGGTGGCGACCGGACGGCACCGCGCCAACGTGCTGATCACCGGGCATCCCTATGTCGACGTCTGGCAGGCGGTGCGGCCCGCTGCAGTGGGCATCGCGGCCTGGCCCGAGGTGCCGCGGGGTGTCGATTGGAAGACCGGGGTCTGCGCGGCTCTCGGCGTCAGCGACCCGGCCACCATGTGGGGAAGGGTGAACGGCGCGGTGCGCAGCTTCCGCGATCTGCAGACCCCGCTGATCACCGCGGTGGAGCAGCTGATCGATTTCGTCAGTGCCGATGACGTTGGTGTTGACGACGGTTGATGCCGTCGGTGTCGGCGACGTCGGTGTGGACGAAGGTTGATGCCGTCGGTGTTGATGCCGTCTGTGTTGATGACGGCCTCTGCTGAGACGTCAGGGCCGGCGACGAAGCCGACCGCCGCGGCTGATCAGCAGCCAACTCGCAGGGCACCGCACAGGCGCCAGGCACCGCCGTCCGGTTCGCTCATTTTCGCCCATTACAAGACGGTCACAAACAGACGTTCGCGCCCGCTGCGGCCGGGTTCGCGCCAACATTGCTCTGGCAGGATGACGGCATGAGCCCCTGGGTCTGGTTTGCCGCGGCGGTGGTGCTGTCCATCGCCGAGATCCTCGGTGGTGAATTCGTCCTGCTGATGCTCGGTGGCGGCGCGCTCGTCACCGCGCTGGTTGCGATCGGCTTCAACGACCCTTCCGACCTGTGGATTCAGTTGCTGGTCTTCGCGCTGGTCTCGGTGGCGCTGGTGGTGCTGGCGCGTCCGCCGCTGCTGCGCCGGTTCCGACCGACAGCGATCTCCACCGGGGTGGACGCGGTGATCGGCTCACCTGCCACCGTCATCTCCACCGTTGACGCCGATGGCGGCCAGGTGAAGATCGGCGGCGAGGTGTGGTCGGCGATCGGCGTCGAGGGCCATCGCTCGTTGCCGCCGGGCACGCCGGTCACGGTGGTCGAGGTGCGGGGTGCCACCGCCGTCGTGATCTGGGGACGTTGACCGGTATCCGGTTGCGGTCGACCGGAACTGACCGGCGCGAACCGCGCCGATCACCTGTTGCCGGGCTGTCGAGTCCGGCAAGATCGACCACGACGAAAGCCTCACAGCTGCCCACTGCGGGCGTCTGCAGACAAAGGAGTTGTCGCCGATGGATCCCGTCCTGATCGTCGCCATCGTGGTGGCGGTGCTCGCTGTGCTGATCGTGGTGCGATCGGTGAAGGTGATCCCGCAGGCCCAGGCCGCCGTCATCGAGCGGCTGGGCCGCTTTCACAAGGTCAGCGGGGCCGGCCTGGTGTGGCTGGTGCCGTTCATCGATCGCATCCGGGCCCGCATCGACCTGCGCGAGCAGGTGGTCAGCTTCCCGCCGCAGCCGGTGATCACCGAGGACAACCTGACGGTGTCCATCGACACCGTCGTGTACTTCCAGGTCACCGAGCCGCGGGCCGCGGTCTACGAGATCGCCAACTACATCGTCGCCGTCGAGCAGTTGACCACCACGACGCTGCGCAACGTGGTCGGCGGGATGAACCTGGAGCAGACGCTGACCAGCCGTGACGCCATCAACGGTCAGCTGCGGGGGGTGCTGGACGAGGCCACCGGCAAGTGGGGCATCCGGGTGGCCAGGGTCGAGCTCAAGGCGATCGATCCGCCGCCTTCGATCCAGGATTCGATGGAGAAGCAGATGCGCGCCGACCGTGACAAGCGCGCGATGATCCTCACCGCCGAGGGTCAGCGCGAGTCCTCGATCAAGACGGCCGAGGGTCAGAAGCAGGCGGCGGTGCTGTCTGCCGAGGGCGCCAAGCAGGCGTCGATTCTTGCGGCCGAGGGCGAGCGGCAGTCCCGGATCCTGCGTGCCCAGGGCGAGCGGGCGGCCCGCTACCTGCAGGCCCAGGGGCAGGCGAAGGCCATCGAGAAGGTGTTCGCGGCGGTGAAGGCCGGCAAGCCGACTCCGGAGCTGCTGGCCTACCAGTACCTGCAGACGCTGCCGCAGCTGGCGCAGGGCGATGCGAACAAGGTGTGGATGATTCCGTCCGAGTTCTCCAAGTCGCTGGAGGGCTTCGCCAAGATGCTCGGTGCCAAGGACGACGACGGGGTGTTCCGGTACGAGCCGCCGGTGGAAGAGGTGGTGTCCCGTCCCGGCGCCATCGACGACGACGTGGAGGACTGGTTCGGCGGGACCTCCGCCGACGAGGTGGCGCAGGCGGTGCGGCAGGCCGAGCAGGAGGCCGCCTATTCCATCGCCGATCAGGAGGCGGCCAGGATCGCCGACAACAAGTCGGACGTGCGGTCGGCGTTGGAGAAGCCCAAGGCCGCGGCCGCCGCGGCAACCGGCGGGCAGCTGGGTTCGAGTGACTCCGACACTGCCAGCGCCGGCGCCACTGACGCCGATGCCACGGGGCCGCGGCAGGTCCGCGGGGCTCAGCGCGCCGAGCTGCCGGCGTCCGATTCCGAGACCGCTGACGACTTCCGGAAGACCCCGCCGGTGGGGCAACCGGTTTCCGGCCAACCATCGGGTCCGGGTGCGCAGCCGGGCTATCCCGGCGCTCCCTTCGGTCCGGGAAGGCCGGGTGGCCCGCAGGAATCGTTCGGTCCGCCCGCTGGGCCGTCCGGTCAGCCGCCGCAGGGCCAGCCGTGGCAGGGCGGCGCGCCTGGGACGCGACCCGGCGCCGGCGGGCAGCAGGGCACGCCGGGGCAGCATCGCGCTGACCAACCCGGCCGCCCCGACTCGAACGATCGCGAGCACAACGGCCAGGACCAGAACGGCAACGGACCCGACCAACCGTTCGGCGGCTACCCGGGCCGCTGACCCGGCAGCCACGTCGTCCCACCGGCGTGGTTCCGCAACTGTCGAATCGGCCGACACCAGCTGCGGCACAGTGGATCCCAGGCAGTAGCGGCGAGCGGGAACGAGGGAGTCATGCCGAAGACACCAGCCGCGGAGGTGGCGGTCGGTGCTCGTTCGGTTCGGGTGACCAGCCCGGACCGAGTGGTGTACCAGGCCACCGAGCGCACCGGCGAGATCACCAAACTGCAGGTCTGTCAGTACTTCGCGGCGGTCGGCGAACCGCTGATGCGAGCGGTGGGGGAGCGGCCGACCGCGATGGAGCGGTGGCCGGACGGCTGGCGCGAGGGCATGCGGCTGGCGACCGGACCGCAGGACCGCGAGGGTGACGGCTTCTACCAGAAGCGGCTGCCCAAGGGTGCCCCCGACTACGTCGAGACGGTGGCGATCCGATTCCCGAGTGGTCGCACCGCAGACGAGCTGTGCCCGACCGAGCCGGCTGCGCTGGTCTGGGCGGCGCAGATGGGCGCGCTGACGTTCCATCCATGGCCGGTGCGCCGCCCGGACGTCGACCATCCGGACGAGCTCCGGATCGATCTCGACCCCCAGGACGGCACCACCTTCGCCGATGCGCAGCGGGTCGCGCAGGTCACCAAAGAACTGCTCGAGGAGCTCGGGCTCCGCGGCTACCCGAAAACCAGTGGCAACAGGGGTGTTCACATCTACGTTCCCATCCACACTCGATGGACCTTCGACGAGGTGCGGCACGCGGCGATCGGACTCGGACGCGAGTTGGAGCGGCGCGACGGCGGTGTCACCACCGCGTGGTGGAAGGAAGAGCGCGGCCGGCGACTGTTCCTCGACTACAACCAGAACCTCCGCGACCGCACCATTGCCAGCGCCTGGAGCCTGCGCGCCAGACCGGGCGCTCCGGTCAGCACGCCCATGACGTGGCAGCACCTCGCCGACGTCACCGACCCGCGCGATTACAACCTGACCACCGTGCCCGACTACCTGGCCGGCGGCGACCCGTGGGCCGGCATGCACGACCATTCCTACTCGATCGAGCCGCTGCTGCAACTCTGGGAAACCCTGCCGGGTGGCGAGCTGAACTGGCCCCCGGACTATCCGAAGCAACCGGGAGAGCCGCCGCGGGTGCAGCCGTCGAAAAAGGTTGCCGCACACTGGGATGCCGACGGCAACCGCATCGAGAGCTAACGCTCCGGCAGCGGTGCACACCTGACGGAGAGAGCGACGCGGCGCCGCGGGTGGATCCTCGGCTCGCGCCCTAAGCGCGTGCTGGGTGGCCATGTCGGGCGATACCCCACAGATCGGCGGTGGACCAGCGCGACGGGTCGACGGTGATCGACACCGCCAGACCTGGGCGCACCAGATAGAAGAGCTGGTCGCCGGTCAACCAGCCCGGTTGCCCGCGCACTGTCACCGGGCGGTAGTCAACGTCTTCGGGCGGACGCTGCTGGTAGTCGGTGAACCAGTCGTAGAGCGCCTGGCCGTCGGACAGCGCGGCGCCGCTCAACACCGTCAGGTGCAGATCAACCTGCCAGCCGTCGGCAGTCTCCGATTCCCACACCGTGCTGCTGAAATCCACGCTGCCGTAGGAATAGTCGAACGAGCTCGGCTGGCCCAAACCGGCCGGCAACCACGAGAAGCGCATCGCCCCAACGGTGGTCGGTAACGCGCGGCCGTTCGCCGCCGCGGTACCTGCGGCAACCGGACCGGCAACCGTCGCCGCGTCGGCAGCCGGGCTGCCGAACACCGGCAGCAGCACCGCCAGACCGAGCGCCGCGACGCCGGCGACCATACGCAACCACGGCGGCGCCTCCGGCTTTCGGAACCCGGCGTTCAGCCGGCCGACCCGGCCTCCAACTCGCGCCCGACCGTCTGGTCGCGCCCGCCCTTCAACTCGCGTCCGCCCTTCGACTCGCGCCCGCCCTTCACCTGCAGAACCAACCACCGAACCGCGCACCGCTACCTCCCCTTCGCTGCTGGCCGAACCCGCCGCGGGCGGCCTGTCCCCACCCTGTTGCGCCCGGCCGCTTTCGGGAAGTAGGTCGGCCAAGTTGTGGATGGATTCTCGGGGTGTGGACAACTTCATCCACAGGCGGTTTCATCCACAGATGGCTCCATTCACAGGCGGCGGAGTCGCAGGTCCGGCGCGCCAGCGCTGATGACCAAGCGCGCCGCCGTCAACAGAACGCTGCAGGGGAAATATCGGTGTCTCGATGCCGGCATCGAGAATCTGACCTGGGCAGATGCTGTTCGACTCGCCGATTTTTCCGCTGGTCCGGCCGAGCACAAGGCGCCGCTGACCCAACTCAACACCCCAGCACGTGCCGCTGATCCGACTCGACACCCGCGCCCGAGTGCCACCCGCCGCCGTCGACCGGCCACAATGTGCCGATGGACCTTCCCGTGATGCCGCCGGTGTCGCCGATGCTGGCCAAGTCCGTCCCGCAGATCCCACCGGACGCCAGCTACGAGCCGAAGTGGGACGGCTTCCGTTCCATCGTGTTCCGCGACGGCGACGAAGTGGAGCTCGGCAGCCGCAACGAGCGGCCGATGACGCGGTACTTCCCCGAGCTGGTTGAGGCGATCAAGGCGGAGCTGCCCGAGCGTTGCGTGCTGGACGGCGAAATCGTCATCGCCACCGACCACGGACTCGACTTCGAGGCGCTGCAGCAACGGATCCATCCGGCCGCTTCCCGGGTGAAGCTGCTGTCGGAGCAGACCCCGGCGGCGTTCATTGCCTTCGACCTGCTCGCTCTCGGCGACGAGGACTACACAGCTCGACCATTCGCCGAGCGGCGAAAAGCCTTGCAGGGCATCGTGACCGGCCAGGGCGGGTCGGTCCATCTCACCCCGGCCACCACCGATCAGGAGCTCGCGCAACGGTGGTTCACCGAGTTCGAGGGCGCCGGCTTGGACGGGGTCATCGCCAAGCCGATGGACGGCGTCTACCAGCCGGACAAGCGTGCCATGTTCAAGATCAAGCACACCCGCACCGCCGACTGTGTGCTGGCCGGGTTCCGCTGGCACAAGACCTCCACTCCCGAGAAGCCGCTGGTCGGGTCGCTGCTACTGGGTCTGTACAACGATGACGGCAAGCTTCAGCACGTCGGCGTTGTCGGCGCCTTCACCGCCAAGCGCCGCGCGGAACTGGTCGACGAACTGCGGCCGCTGCAGCTCGCCGACGACGAAGATCACCCGTGGGCGCAGTGGGCCAGCGCCGAGGCACACCAGGGACAACGATTGCCGGGCAACGTTTCTCGATGGAACGCCAGCAAGGATCTGTCGTTCGTCCCGCTTCGGCCGGAGCGGGTGCTCGAGGTGAAGTACGAGCACATGGAGGGCACCCGGTTCCGGCACCTTGCGCACTTCATCCGCTGGCGGGACGACCGCACCCCCACTTCGTGTACGTACCAGCAACTCGAGGAGCCGGTGACGTTCCGGCTGGGCGACATCGTCCCGGGGCTGGGGCCTGCCTGAGGCGTCCCGGCCTCTGCCCGTGACGAGCCCGGCAGGCCGCGGCGCCCACGCCAAGGCTGTCCACGCCAAGGTTGCCACGCCGAAGCTGTCCACGCCGAACCGCCCAGCGGGGCGACGCCGTGGCCCGGTACCAGCGCCACCCGCCGCCCGCGCCGCATGCCCGGCCACACCTGACGACGCGCCGAATCCATCACACGCCAGTGACGGCGCCCGCCGCTGGTGGAATGATCGTTCCACCTTGCTCGCCGTCACAGAGCTCGCACCGAGCTTGCGGCGGGCCTGGTGCGGTTTGCGCATCGTCGCCAGATCGCGCTAGCCGTTGGACCCCCCGGGAGTAGCCATGAACCGCCACGAGTCCTCGCCGCCCGCCGCCACACCGAGGCGCCGCCGGCTGCGGTTTGCCGCCGGAGCGCTGGCCGCCGCCCTGGTGGTGACCGCGTGCGGCGCTGGATCGTCAACGCAGCCGGCAAGTACCGCGCCGGCCACGACCGCCACCGCCACCACCGACGGCCAGGCCACGGCCGGCCAGGCCAGCAACGGCGCCGGCGGTGGTAGCGTCGGCTCCCAGCCCGGTGCCGGAGCGAGTGGGTCGGACGGGTCAGCGGCGCCGGCGCCCAGCGGCGACCCGAACGCCACCCTCAACGTAGGTTTCGTGGCGGCCCCGGCCAGCCTCGACTTCACCCAGGACAGCGGTGCCGCCATCCCACAGGCGTTGCTGTACAACGTGTACGAGACGCTGGTGCGCATGACGCCGACGGGCGAGATCGCCCCGTTGCTGGCCAGCAAGTGGACCGTTTCGGACGATCAGAAGGTCTACACCTTCACCCTGCGGGACAACGCGAAGTTCTCCAACGGTGCGGCCTTCACCGCCGAGGATGCGGTGTTCTCCATCAACCGGGTCAAGTCCGACTGGGCGAAAACCGTTGCGGTGGCCCAGGGAATGTCCACCGTCGCCAAGGCCGAGGCGGTGAACCCGACAACGCTGCGGGTCACGCTGACCAAGCCGAGCCAGAGCTGGCTGTTCTCGATGACCACCAGGATCGGCGCCATGTTCTCCCGTACCGGGGTGGCCGAGCTGGCCACCAAGGCGGTCGGGACCGGACCGTACCTGGTGTCGGCGAACCAGCCGAACGTCAAGCTCACCCTGACTCGCAATCCGGATTACTGGGGCACCAAGGCCGGAATGCAGACCGTGAACTTCATGTACTACAAAGACCCCACCGCGATGAACAACGCCGAGTTGTCCCGCGCCATCAACGTGATCTCGTCCGTACAGACCCCGGACCAGCTCGATCAGTTCGGTGACACCGCCAAGTACCAGATCATCGAAGGCACCACCACCGGCGAGGTGTTGTTGAGTTTCAACAACTCCAAGGCTCCGCTGAACAACAAGAACGTGCGCCAGGCGATCAGCTACGCCATCGACCGCAAGGGCCTGCTCGACACGGTGTGGGCCGGCAAGGGCGCGCTGATCGGCAGCCATGCTGTGCCGACCGACCCGTGGTACACCGACCTCGCCAACACGTACCCGTACGACCCGGCCAAGGCCAAAGAACTGTTGGGCGGCAAGACGTACACCCTGCGACTGCGGGTGCCGAACCTGCCGTACGCGACCGCGGCGGCGCCGGTGATCGCCTCGCAACTGCAGCAGGTGGGTATCACCGTCAAGGTCGACACCCTCGACTTCCCGGCGGACTGGCTGACCCAGGTGTTCACCAACGCCGACTACGACATGTCCATCGTCAACCACGTGGAACCGAATGATCTCGCCACCCTGTGGGGGAATCCGGAGTACTACACCCGTTACGACAATCCCGAGGTGCAGAAGCTGCTCGCCGACGGCGACGCCGGCACCCGCGACCAGATGATTGCCGACTACCGCAAGGCCACCGAGATCCTCGCCGACGACGCGGCGGGGGTCTGGCTCTGGGCGTTCCCGAACCTGCTGGTCGCCGATGTCGACGTGAAGGGGCTGGCCAAGAACCAGGTGTCGGAATCCTTTGACCTGACGGGTGTTTCGGTCGGTTGACCACCGCACCGTCGAGAGCCCGACCGGCAGCGGCCGCGCTGCCGGTGGTGCTCGCCCTGCTGCGGCGGCTGGCCGTGCTGCTGGTCAGCGCGCTGGTCGCATCGGTGCTCATCTTCCTGATCATGTCGGTGCTCCCCGGCAGCCCGGCTCAGGTGGCGTTGGGAACCGGCGCCACCCCGGACGCGGTGCGTGCCCTCGAACAACAAATGGGCCTCGACCGGCCGCTGCCCACCCAGTACGTCGAGTGGATCGGCGGCGTGTTGCACGGCGACTTCGGGTTGTCGTACACCTCACGGCAACCCATTGGGCCGCAACTGTTCGACCGGCTCAGCGTGACCTTGTGGCTGGTGCTCGGCGGGATGGTGGTGGCACTGCTGCTGGCGGTGCCGTTCGGGGTGATCGCCGCGCTGCGCAACGGCAGACCGACCGGCCTGGTGATTTCTGCGCTGAGTCAGATCGGGGTGGCGATCCCCGCCTTCCTGGCCGGGATGCTGCTCATCGCCCTGGTGGCGATGCGCTGGAACTGGCTGCCGCCCAACGGCTATGTGGTGCCGGCCACCGATCCGGTCGGCTTCCTGCGGCACATGATCCTGCCGTGGCTGGCGCTCGGGCTGGTGCAGGGCGCGGTCCTCACCCGCTACGTGCGCTCGTCGGTGCTGGACCAACTCGGTCAGGACTACCTGCGCACCGCGCGCGCCAAGGGCATGACGGCGACTGCGGCACTGCGCCGGCACGGGCTACGCAACGCCAGCATCCCGGTCCTGACCGTGCTCGGCGTGCAACTGGTGACGTTGATGATCGGCGCGGTGGTGATCGAGCGGGTGTTCGTGATCCCCGGCGTCGGATCGATGCTGTCCGACGCGGTGTCCAACCGTGACCTGATCACGGTGCAGGGCATCGTGTTGGTGCTGGTGGTTTTTGCGCTGCTGGTCGGCTTCGTGGTGGACGTGCTGTACACCGTGATCGACCCGCGGCTGCGGGTGCAGGCGCGATGACGAGCAGCAACTCGCCTGCGGGTACCCCGCCCGACCCCACGCTCGACCCCACGCGTGACCCGGCGCGCGACCCAGGGCCGGACGAAGCCCCCGATCGCCCGCGGAACTCCGCCCGCGGACTGCTGATCGTCGGCGGCAGCATTGTCGGGTTGGTGTTGCTCACCGGGATCGTGTCGTTCTTCTGGACGCCCTTCGACACCGGATACACCGACCTGGCCAACGCCAAGGCCGGCCCGGGAACGGCCGGGCATCTTCTCGGTACCGACCGGCTCGGCCGCGATATCGCCTCGTCGCTGATGGCGGGTGCCCGCACCACCCTGTACGTGGGGCTGGTCGCGGTAGGTATCGCCGCGCTGATCGGAACCCCGCTCGGCATTCTCGCTGCCATGCTGCCGCCGCGCTGGTCGCAGTTCGTGATGCGCTGTACCGACGTGATGCTGGCCTTCCCGGCGTTGCTGCTGGCGCTGATGTTCGCGGCGATCTGGGGTGGCGGTATCACCACGGCGATGGTGGCCATCGGCATCGCCAGCATCCCGTCGTTCATCAGGGTGGTGCGGTCCGGTGCGCTGGTGGTGATGACCTCCGACTACGTCCAGGCGGCCAGGGTGGCCGGCCGATCACGGTGGGGCATCGCGGTTTCCCACGTGCTCCGTAACGTCGCCGGGCTGGTGATCGTCCAGGCATCGGTGAGCTACGCCATCGCCATCCTTGCCGAGGCTGGGCTGTCGTACCTGGGTTTCGGCGCCGGGTTGACCACTCCGAGTTGGGGTCTCATGCTGCAGGAGTCGCAGTCGACGCTGCGCAGCGATCCGCTGATCACCGTGTGGCCGGCGGTGGCAATCGCGTTGGCGGTCTTGGGTTTCAACCTGTTGGGCGACGGGCTTCGCGACCGGTTCGATCCGCGGCGGCAACGATGAACGGCCAGGACCCGACCGATGGGCCGCTGCTGCAGGTGCGGGATCTCACCGTGCTGGCCGGGCGTCAACCGTTGGTGCAGGACGTCAGCTTCGAGCTGGCAGCGGGCGAGCGGGTCGGCCTGATCGGTGCCTCCGGATCGGGAAAGTCGGTGACCTGCATGGCGATTGCCGGTTTGCTGGCCGACGGGCTGACCGCCGGCGGATCGGTGCAGTTGACCGGCACCGGCGAGCTGCTGACCAGGTCGGAGCGCGGCTGGGCCGAGGTGCGGGGCAGCCGCGTCGGCATGGTGTTCCAGGAACCGATGACGGCACTGAACCCGACCATGCGGGTGGGACGCCAGGTGGCCGAGGCCATGCGGCTGCACGGCACCGACCGGTCGACGGCCAACAGGGCGGCGGTCGATCTGCTGGCCGCGGTGGACCTTCCGGACCCTGACCGGCTGGCGACCGCGTACCCACACCAGCTTTCCGGCGGACAACGGCAGCGGGTGGTGCTGGCCATGGCGATGGCCAACCAGCCCGATCTGTTGATCTGCGACGAGCCGACCACCGCGCTCGACGTCACGGTGCAGGCGAAAGTGTTGCAACTGATCGACGATCGGGCGGCAGCCGCCGGTTCTGCGGTGCTGTTCATCTCGCACGATCTGGCGGTGGTCGCGTCGCTGTGCGACCGGCTGCTGGTGATGTACCAGGGCCGCGTCGTCGAACACGGATCGGTGGTCGAGGTGTTGACGGCGCCGCGCCACCCGCACACCCGGCAACTGCTCGCCGACAGCGAGCTCGCACCGGCCGATGGTGCCGCCGAAGCCGATGCGGGTGATCGGTGATGAGCGCAGCGGCCATGGTGACGGTGTCGCACGGCAGCCGCACCTTCCGCTCGGGACGGCGGCAGGTGGTCGCTCTTGACGACGTCAACCTCAGCGTCGCCGAGGGTGAGAAGTTCGGCGTCGTCGGCGAATCCGGCTCTGGTAAGACCACCCTGATGCGGGTGATCGCCGGGTTGGAACGGCTGGACTCCGGCACCGTCGAGGTGGCCGGCACCGATATCACCGCGCTGTCCGAGGCGGCGTTGCGGCCGCTGCGCCGACGCCTGCAGGTGGTGTTCCAGGATCCGATGGGCTCGCTCGACCCGCGGATGCGGATTGCCGACGTTGTCGCCGAACCGCTGGTGGCGCAAGGCATCAGCGACCGGCGGGCGGACCGGGTGGTGCAGGCGCTTGAACAGGTAGGGCTGACCGCGAACGTGCGGCAACGGTATCCGCACGAGTTTTCCGGCGGCCAGCGGCAACGGATCTCGCTGGCCCGCGCCCTGGTCACCGACCCGGACATCCTGATCGCCGACGAGGCGGTGTCCGCCCTCGACGTCACGGTGCGCGCGCAGATTCTCGACCTGATCGACGCCATCGCCGCCCGCCGGTCGCTCACCCTGATCTTCGTCTCACACGATCTCTCGGTGATCCGGCGGGTATGTGACCGGGTCGCGGTGCTGCGGGCCGGTCGGGTGGTGGAAACCGGTGCCACCCAGGCGGTCTACGACGACCCGCAGCATCCCTACACCCGCGAGCTACTCGCCGCCGTTCCGCGTCTGGACCGGTCGCTGCAGCTGGCCAGGGCGCGGCCGAGCAACGCACACGAACCGCGATAACCGCGCGAGCACCGCACAACAACCGCGCGCAACGCACAACAACAAGGAGCACCCGTGATGACACCCGCGGTCCCGCCGCCGTCGGAACCCGATGCCGCTGCCGACTTTTCGGCGGCCGCGGTCGCACTGACCCAGCAACTGGTCCGGCTGCGCACCGTGAACCGCAGGGACGGCGAGAACATCGAGACGCCGGCAGCCGAGCTGGTGGCGGAGGTGATGCGCGACTTCGGTTGGCAGGTCGACGTTGTCGAGGTCGCACCCGGTCGGCCGAATGTGATTGCCCAGGTGCACGGCCGTCGCCCCGGCCGCACGTTGATGTTCGAGGGCCACACCGACGTGGTGACCGAGGGTGACAGGGCCGCGTGGTCGTTCGATCCCTACAGCGGCGACATTGTCGACGGGAAGCTGCGCGGGCGCGGTTCCGCCGACATGAAATCCGGTGTGGCGGCGATGATTCAGGCCGCCAGAGCCGTCGAACAGGCCGGCTTCGACGGCAGGATCGTGCTCGGTGTGCTGTGCGACGAAGAGGAGGGCATGCTGGGCGCCACCGCGTTCGCCGCCTCCGAGGTGGCCCGCTCCGGCATCGACGGCGTCATCGTGTGCGAGCCCGAAGGCGGAGAGATCTGCCCGATCGCCAAGGGCGCGCTGCGGATCAAGGTCGATCTGCACGGCGTGATGGCACACGGCGCGATGCCGCAACACGGACGCAATCCGATCCCGGCGGTGGGACGGTTGCTGCTGGGCCTTGGCGAGTTGGCCGACCAGATCGCCGCCAACATCGGTGACCACCCGGTGCTCGGGCGGTTCACGGTGACCCCGACGGTGCTGTCCGGCGGCAGCGAGGAACAGGTGAACGTGATCCCGTCCACCGCCTCGGTGTTCGCCGACATCCGTACGATTCCCGGTGTGGCGCACCATGTTCTGGTTGACCTGATCGGCCGGCTGGCCGATCAGATTGCCACCGAGTCCGGTCTGACCGCCACCGTTCAGGTGTTGGTGGACCGGCCGGTGGTCGAGACCCCGGTCGATCATCCGGTGGTGCAGGCGCTCGCCGCCGCGCACCGCGACATCACCGGCACCGCACCGGTTTTCGGGGGCGTCCCCGGCACCACCGACGGCACCGTGCTGACCAGGGACGCCGGCCTGCGCACCGTGGTGTACGGGCCCGGCGGGAAGTGGATAGCGCATCAGGCCGACGAGTATGTTGACGTCGCCGATATCCATACTGCCGTCCGGGTCTACGCCAGAGCTGCCGAGTTGTTCCTGGCCGGGCAACCGGACGGCAATCGAGCGGAGCAGGAGTAGGCCGTGGCCGAGGTGGACGTGACGCCCGGTCGGAGCAATTCGCTGGCCGACGTTGCTGGGCTGCGAGTGGGTCACCGTACCCAGGTCGGTCCGGATCACCTCACCGGCACCACGGTGATCTGGGGCGGCCCCGCAGGCGTCACCGCCGCGGTGGATGTGCGCGGCGGCGCCCCTGGCACCAGAGAAACCGATTTGTTGTCGCCGCTGGCCTCGATGCAGCGGGTCACCGCGATCGTGCTGACCGGCGGATCGGCCTTCGGGCTCGACAGCGCCGGCGGGGCGGTGGCCGAACTGGCCGACCGTGGTTTCGGGTTCCCCGCCGGTGACGCCCCCGGCGAAGTGGTGCCGATCGTGCCGGCGGCGGTGCTGTTCGACCTTGGCAGGGGCGGCCGGTTTCGCTCCACCCCGAGCGCCCAGTCCGGCCGGGACGCCTGCCGGGCGGCGCTGGATCCCGCGCCCACAACCGCTGCGGAGCCGGCCGAGACGGCCGCAGCGGGCTCGGCTTTGCCCGGTGTCCAGCACGGCGCCGGCCCTGCCGGGAACATCGTGGCACAGGGCAATGTCGGCGCCGGCACCGGAGCCGTGATCGGTGGGCTGAAGGGCGGCATCGGTACCGCTTCGGCCCAGCTGCCCGGCGGCGCAACCGTCGCCGCTCTGCTCGCCGTGAACGCTGTCGGGTCGCCGCTGCATCCGGTTTCAGGGAGCCTGCTGGGCGATTGGTTGCTGCTGCCGGGGGACGTCCGGAAGCTGGTGGCGCCGTCGGCGCGGGAGGCGGCCGCACTGCTGGACGTGCGTGCCGCGGCCGGACGGGCACTGTTGCAGCGTGAACAGCAGCGCGGCGCGGCGGCCGCGACGGACTACCTGGCCCGCAACACCACCATCGGTGTGATCGCCACCGACGTCGCCCTGGACAAGGCTGGTTGCGGAAAGCTCGCCGCCATCGGGCACGACGGGCTCGCCCGCGCCATCAACCCGGTGCACACACTGCTCGACGGCGACACCCTGTTCGGGGTGTCCACCGGAGCCAGGCGGTTGACCGGGATGGCAGAGCTGCAGCAGATCCTCAGTGCCGCAGCGAATGTCGTCACCCGAGCGGTGATCAGGGCAGTGCTTGCCGCCGAGTCGGTCACCACCCAGGGCGGGTCCTGGCCCGGCTACAGCCAACTCGCGCCGAGCGCCACCGGGCCCTGACAATGTCGCCGGCGCTTGACCGGCGCTGCTGTCGGCAGCGGCAATGAGCGAGAATGAAGCATGACGGTTTCCCAGCGACCGATCTGCGAGCCGGGCCGACGGACCGCTGTCGACGGCGACCCGCCGGCACCGAGCGCCGAGCAGCCGGACGCGGGGCCGCCCCATCTGGCGCTGCCCGGGCTCGAGCTGCCGGACCTCGGCAGGTTGCCGATCGGACCGGCGCCGGGGCTGCCCGTCTCCGGCCGCGCAGCCGTGACCTTCCCCTACGACGGCAGTCTGATTGCCCAGGCGCCGGTCGGCGACGCTGAGCTGGCCGAGCGCGCGGTCGACATCGCGCATGCCGGCCGCGGCGACGTCGCCGGCATCAGCACCGGCACCCGGCGAGCGGTGCTGGCGGCCACCGCCGAGTTGATCACCGCCCACCGCGATGCGCTCGTCGACCTATTGGTGCTGGAGACCGGAAAACCGTTGGTGGACTGCAGGGTTGAGGTGGACCGCACCGTGCTGACCTGGTCGCTGGCGGCCGAGGAGCCGGCGCGGCTGCACGGCGAGACGGTGCCGGTCGACCTGCTGCCCAGCGCCCAGGGGGCGGTCGGCTATTTCACCAGGCGCCCGGCCGGTGTGGTAGCAGGGATCGCCGGCTTCAACTACCCGCTGATGCTCGCCTCGCACAAGATCGCGCCGGCGCTGGCCGCAGGCTGCCCGGTGATCGTCAAGCCGGCTCCGCAGACACCGCTCGCCACCCTGTGGCTGGTGGGTCGGGTGCGGGCGCTCCTGGCTGCCGAAGGCGCACCGGAGGCTGCGGTGCAGTTGGTCACCGGAGGTGTCGAGGTCGGTGCGGCGCTCACCACCGACCCGAGGGTGGCCATCGTGTCGTTCACCGGCTCGGCGGCTGTTGGACACCAGATCGCCAAGGCCTGCGCGCCACGAAAAGCCCTGCTGGAGCTGGGATCCAACGCCGCCATGGTGGTCTGTGCCGACGCCGACCTGGACGCCGCGGTGGACGCGGCACTGCGCGGCGGCTTCTATGCCAGCGGGCAGGCCTGCATCTCGGTGCAGCGGCTGATCGTCGAGGAACAGGTGGCCGCACAGTTCACCGCCGCGCTGCTGGCCCGACTCGACGAGGTGGTCGTCGGCGACCCAAGGGACGAGCGGACCAGGGTGGCGGCACTCATCGACCCCGCCGCCACCGCGCGGGTGCAGCACTGGCTGGCCGATGCCGAGCAGGCCGGAGCCCGCACCCTGGCCGGTGGCGACCCGATCGGCAGCGCACTGCGGCCGACGGTGCTCAGCGACGTACCGACCGATCAGCCGGCCTGGCGCGAGGAGATCTTCGCACCGGTCGTCGCGGTGGCGACGGTGCCCAGCGTCGACGCCGCCTTCGCCATGGTCAACGACTCCCGTTACGGTCTGCACGCGGCGGTGTTCACCTCGTCGTTGCGCACCGCGTACGCGGCCATCGACACCCTCGAGGTGGGTGGGGTGGTGATCAACGACGTGCCAGGGTTCCGCTCCGATGCCATGCCCTACGGCGGCGTCAAGGATTCCGGCATCGGCCGGGAGGGCCCGCGGTGGGCCGTCGAAGAGTTCACCGTGACCAGAATGGCGGTGATCCGGCCATGACGCAGTCCGAGCCAGCACCCGAGACCACTGACTACCGAAGGCTTTTCGACCTGACCGGCCGGCGGGTGCTGGTAGTGGGCGCCGGCGGAATCGGCGCCCAGGTGTGCGCCGCGCTTGCCCAACACGGTGCGCTGGTCACCGCCGCCGACGTGGACGCCGACACCGCCATGGCAGCCGCGGAGCGCTGCGCCGACCACGGCGGCACCCGGGGTCAGCACCTGGTGCTGGACGCCACCGATCCCGTTGCGGTACAAGCACTTGCCGACCGCGGAACGCCGGACGTTGTAGTCGCAACGGTCGGCGCCAATGTCCGGAAACCGTTGCGCCACTACTCCGACGACGAGTTCGAGCGGGTGCTCGCGATCAACCTGCGCAGCGTGTTCAACCTGATCCGCTCGTACGGCCCCGCGATGGCGTCGGCCGGTCGGGGTTCGTTCATCGCCTTCTCGTCGATCCGCGGCCGCACCGTCGAACCTGGGCAAGGCGTCTACGCCGCGGCGAAGGCCGGCCTGCAGCAGCTGCTGGCGACCGCCGCGGCCGAACACGGACCGGCCGGGGTGCGGTTCAACGCCGTCGCTCCCGGCGTCGTCGCCACCCCGTTGACGGCACAGATCCGCGCCAATCCGGCCTGGGACACCGCGTATGCGACCAAATCGGCGCTGGGTCGCTGGGCCCGCCCCGACGAGATCGCCGGCGCGGTGCTGTATCTGGCCTCGGACGCCGCCAGCTTCGTCACCGGCTCGGTGCTGGCCGTTGACGGCGGTTGGACCGCGGTCGACGGACGCTTCGACCCGTTCGGCTCGCCCCGTGCCTGAGACCGCCAGCTGAGACCGCCAGTTGAGACCGCCAGTTGACCCCACCAGCTGACCCCGCACCATCAATAGCCTCCGATTGATCGTGTTCTGGCCGGTGGCAACGGTAGGTTTGCTGGCGCGGAACGCGCGAGCCGTCGGACGACGACCAGAAGGAGCAGCAGCGATGCCAGCAGACCAGCAGCGGAGCCGACCGCGCGGCGGCGCGCGCCGGGTGCTGTTCGGGGTCGTCGCCACGCTGCTCACCCTGAGCCTTGGGTGGCTGCTACCAACGGCGGCCGGCCTGCCGGCTGGTGCCCCCGCAGCGGCCGCCGTTCCGCTGACCGCACCGCCATCGGCAGCGTCCGCGCCGAGACTGACCGAAGTGATCGGCAGCGTCAACGTCGACCAGGCCGTCCGCGACGTGCAGGCCAGCGGCGTCGCGCTCGCCGGCGGCAGCACAGCGGACGCCAACGCGTTGCGGCAGGTGGTCAGTTCCGCCCGCGGCAAGAAGCTTCAGCTGTCGGTGGTCTCGGTCGGGTTCAATCTGACCGGCGCCGACGCCGAGGCGCTCGCGAAGGCCGTCCAGAGCCGGGTCAACGGCACCGTGCTGGTGCTGTCCACCGACAGCAGCGCCGACTACACCAACGAACTGTCCGAGAGCCAGCGCGCCGATGCCAGGGCCGCATCGGTGGCCGCCGGCCGGGACGATGTCGCGGCCGCCAGGGCCTACGCCAATGCGGCCACCGCTGAAGGCTTCCCGTGGTTCATCGTGATGATCTGCGTCGTGGTGGCGGTGATCGTCGGCGCCATCATCTGGGGTCTGGTGCGCCGCAACAAGTCTCACCAGATGGACGAGCAGCAGCGGGCCGATCTCACGGCAGCGCTGCGGCAACGCCTCGAGCGGTTGGCGCCGCTGGTGCTGTCGGTCGGGTCCAGGGTGGACGTTGCCGGCCGCCCCGACCTGTCCGACCGATTCGCGCGCGCCTCGGGGGAGTTCAGCCAACTGCAGGAAGAGCTGGCGACGCCGTTGAGCAGCCGCGGCGAGGTGGACAGCACCACCGCAAGGGTGGCCGAGGTCGAGAAGGTGATGGGCCGGTTGGACGCGGAACTGGACGATCTGCTGCCCGGTATGGAGCCACCCAGCCCGCAGGCGTGAGCCGGCCGACGCGCCCTGCGCCGTCGGCGCTGACGCGCCAGGCCCCGTCGCGCTGGTGCGCCGGGCGCCCGGATGCCGTGGGGCGGCCCAGCCCGCAAGCAATGGAACACAATGGAGTGGTGACGGCCGCGCGGTGGTACCGACTGGGGTTGGCGGCGTTGCTGCTGACCCTGCTCATGGCTGTGCTGATGCAGGCGCTCAAGGGCGATTGGATGCCACCGGAGATCTCGTTCTCGCAGTACGGCGTCGGGCCGTCGTGGTGGGCCTTCAGCCTGTTCTCACTGGGTGTGGCGGCCACCCCGTTGTGCTTCGACCGGGCGATGCCGACCCACCGGGCCATCACCTGGATGCTGCTGATCGGCGCCGCTGGCTGCCTGTTGATGGCGATCGTGCACACCGACGCCGGTGGCCTGCAGCAGTCCACCAGGGCCAAGGTGCACATGGTCGGGTCGGTTGTTGGTCTTGTCATGGTGCCGCTCGGCGCGTTCGGTGCTTCGGTGCTGTCCGGTCGGATCCACCGGTGGGTGCCGATCTGCCTGACGTTGATCTCGGCTGCCTGTCTGGTGCTGCTGCTGGTGTCCGCGGCCGGTGTCGACACCCTCGGCGTCGGCACCCAACGGTCGTGGGCGCTGTGGCAGACCGGTGCGGTGCTGGCCGACGTGGCCGGCATGCTGCTGCTCGCGGTGCTGGCCCGCCCGCGTCGGCAGCCACCGCCGGGCGGCGGCGATCCGCGCCACCCGGCGCGGACGAGCGGTCGGCCCGGTGTGACAGCAGGGCCAACAACGTCATAGCGTGTTACCAGCACCGTCATCGGTATCGGCCCTGCTGGTGAATCAGCCGGAGCGCGCGACGCAGCGGGAGCGTCGCGACCCGGTCCGGACGGTCAGCAACACGCCCAACCGGCCCCATTGCCGTGGCAGGTGACCACCCGGCTCCCAGAGCCGTGGTGCTCCGAGATCAAGACATGTCCAAGGCGGACAGTTCAGGGATAGAAGGAACAGATGAGCGAGAACCCAGCCACCTCCATCCGGCCGAGCGGCGCCCGCAAACGCCCGCACGTCGTGATTGTCGGCGGTGGCTTTGCCGGATTGTCCGCGGTGAAGGCCCTGGCCAAGGCCGACGTCGACATCACCCTGGTCGACCGGCACACCTACAACACCTTCCAGCCGCTGCTGTACCAGGTGGCGACGGCCGGCCTGAACCCTGGCGACGTCACCTACTTTCTGCGGGCCACCCGGATGAAGCAGCGCAACGTCAGCTTCCGCCAGGGCGAGGTGACCAAGGTCGACCCGCAGGCCAAGATCGTGTCCTTCGAGGACGGCGGCGCGCTCGACTACGACTTCTTGATCCTGGCCTCCGGCGCCACCACCAACTACTTCAGCACCCCCGGCGCCGAAGAATATTCGATGGCTATCTACACGAGGGCGCAGGCGGTGAAGCTGCGGGACGACATCTTCACCCAGCTGGAACACGCCGCCGCCGCGAAGTCGGGCGAAGACCTCACCATCGTGGTGGTCGGCGCCGGCCCGACCGGTGTCGAGATGGCCGGTGCGCTGGCCGAACTCCGCAACGACGCCATGTCGACGGTGTACCCCGAGCTCGACCCGCGGCGCACCCACATCGTGATGCTGGAGATGGCCGACAAGGTGCTGGCCCCCTTCGACAAGAAGCTGCAGGACTACGCCTACAAGGCGATGCGCGAGCGCGGCGTCGAGGTGCGGTTGGGCACCGCGGTGAAGGCGGTGACCCCGGACGGGGTCGAGCTCGGCAACGGCGAGTTCCTCAAGGCCGGTGTCGTGGTCTGGGCCACCGGCGTGACGGTGCCGAAGATCGTCGGCGGCTGGGGCTTCCCGCAGGGCCGGGGCGGCCGCATCGAAACCGGAGAAGACCTGCGCGTCAAGGGATTCGACAACGTCTTCGCCACCGGCGACGTGTCGATCACACCCGACCCGCTGCCGCAACTGAGCCAACCGGCGTTGCAGGAGGGGCACCACGCCGGCAAGCAGATCGAGCGCTTGCTGCAGGGCTACGACACCCAGCCGTTCAAGTACTGGGACAAGGGCACCATGGCCACCATCGGCCGCCGGGCCGCCGTCGCCGACATCAAGGTCCCGTTCCTGAAGAAGGATGTGCGGCTCACCGGCTCGCTGGCCTGGCTGATCTGGATGTTCATCCACATCTACTACCTGCTGGCCAACCGCAACCGGCTGGCCACCTTCGTCAACCTGGCAACCAAGTACCTGTCGCCGTCCCGCCGCACCAACCCCATCGTCGGCGACATCCCGGTGTTCGAGCAGCGGCAGCACCCGGATCTGCCCGCGGGCGACGCCGCTGCGACGGCCGACTCCGCCAAGGCCGGCGAGCCGGTCAAGACCGCTTGATCCGTACTGCCCCATCTGTACGGCCCCGCCGGCCGCCGCTGAGGCAGCTCGACAAACACGCTGATAACGGACGAAAGGCCGCCCCATCGCCGGGCGGCCTTTCGTCCTGCCTGATCAGTACGCTGGAGGGGTGACCGCAACGATTCCGTCCACCACCGCCGAGCTGGCCGAGGACGCCCCGGCGCGTCGACCACGGGTTGACCGGCCCGGCGCCGCCGGGTCGGCAGCCCCCTCGCGCGAGGCCGACGGCCAAGAAGAAGCGGTGCCGTGGCTGTCCGACACCGAGCAGCGGGCATGGCGGGTGGTGCACCGGATGCGCGGCCCGATGCTGGCCAAGATCGGCCGCGCGCTGACCCGTGACTCCGGGCTGTCGCTGCCCGACTACGAGGTGCTGGTGGCGCTGTCGGAGTCGGACGAAGGCGTTGTGCACGTGCAAGACCTGCTGCGCAGCACCGACTGGGAGGCCAGCCGGATGTCGCACCACCTGTCTCGGATGCAGACCCGCGGCCTGGTGCTGCGCCGGCCCTGCCCGTCCGACGGGCGCAGCTCCGAGGTGGTGCTGACCAGGGCGGGCCGAACGGCGATCGAGCAGGCGGCGCCCCGTCATGTCAGGGCTGTGCGCGCGGAGTTCATCGATCTGCTCAGCGACGAACAGCTGCGGGTGTTGGGAGAGATCGACCAGGTGATCGTCGAGCATCTTGGCGACGCGGCTCAGCTGAGCGGCGACTGTGGCACCGCCGAGCCGGGGCCGGACGCGCGATGACGCTGCCAGGCGACGGCGACACCGCCGGCGGCGCCCAGCCACGGCGCAAGGTCGACCCGTTCGAGAGCGAGCCGCCGGTGATCGAGGGCGAGATCGTCGACGACGAGCCGCGGCGGCGCGGCCCGTCTGGCAGCACTGGCCGGTTCGCGCCGGGCTACGGCGACAGTCCGTTCCAGGGCGCCGGCGGCGCCGGAACACCCATCGGCGGGTTCACCATCTTTGGACTCAGCGGATCGGGCGGTGGCGGCCGGATCGGCATGGCCGACGCCATGCGGATGCTCGGTGACACCGCCCCACAGGTCAGGGGCATGCTGGCGCTGCCGCTGCGGATCCTGTCCATCGCAGTGGCGGTGCCGGCGGTCGGCGCGTTGCTGCTGAGCATCGGCCTTGACGGTGTGCCGCGCTGGTTGGCCTGGGTGCTGGCGGCCGGTGGGGCGGCGGCGGTGGTGCTGCTCGAGGTACGGCGCAAGCGGATGCTGGCCGGGTCAGCGCCGGCGGCCGGCGACGACGCCACTGCTCCGGCGCGGACCAGTACGACGGCCGCGCGCGGCCGGGCCGGCAAGGTGGGCCTGCCGCTGCTGATCGGCGGGTCGCTGTTGTGGATGATGCTCACCGGTGGCTTCGATCTGCTGGCGATTCTGTTGATGCTGTTCGGCGCCTGGTGACCGCCGGTGCGCGCTGGAATCAGCTCGGCGCGTGACATGCTGGTGAGCAGCGGGCCGCGGATCAGCCGCAGCGCAGAGTGTGGGTAAGGAGTTTCGGTGAGCGAGCCGTACGACCAGAGCGACAACGATCCCGGCAACGAGGGCGTCGGTGAGCAGCTGACCGAGCAGGACATGCTGCTGGACCGTGGCGTTGACGATCTGCTTGACGAGGGCTACTCACCACCCGACCGGGAACCGGCGGTGGACATTCCCACCGAGGCCGAGGAGCGCGAGGGCGAGTCGCTGGACGAGCGGCTGGCCGAGGAGGTGCCCGACGTCGGCTACGTCGACCCGCTGGACGATCCGGCGGCGACCGGTGCCGCCGAACTCGGCGGCGACGAGGAGTCCGAGGACGACTTCGAGGTGGGGGAGAGCCGCTCCGGCAGGCTCACCGACAGCGAGTCCGACGGCATCAGCGACACCGAAAAAGACTTGGTGGCAGAGGATGTCGGCATCGACGGTGCCGCGGCCAGTGCCGAAGAGGCCGCCGTGCACACCATCGACGAGCCGGCATCGGACTCCCGCGGCAGCGCCACCGATCCCTACCCGGACGGTGCGCTACCGGACCAGCAAGGCTGAGCGCACCCGGCCGGCCGAGCCGGCGACGTCGATCGGCTCAGCCCGACAACACTCCGGCAACAGTCCGGCACTGGGCGCACTCAGGCCAGTGGCGGCCGCCGCGAGCGCGGAATCTTGTTGACCACCAAGCGATACGACTCGTCGACCGCCTCGTAGATCTCGGCGTCCGGAACGGCCCCGCCGATGATGAGGGTGTTCCAACCGGACCGCCCGATGTACGCCATCACCGCGGCATCGTCGGGATAGCGCAGCAGCCACTCGTCGGCCTCGTCGCGGTTCCCGCCGGCCTTGACGCCGACCGAGGCGTCCCCGAGAAAGGCGAAGATCGGTCCGCTGCGCGGTCCGCCGGGGTTCTTGCCGTCGTCGATCTTGGCGACGTAGTCGCCCTCCCACGGCTGGTCACGGAACGCGCCGGGCTTGCCGAGGCAGTAGTCGAGCAGCTGTGCCGGGGTCACCGCTCGGCGTCCTTACCCGAATCGTTCGCGGTGCCGGTCTCCGTTGTCGGTGTCGCTGCCGGCGACCCTGCGGACGTGGCGCCGGAGCTCGAGAGATGTTGCAGCGCTTGGTCTGTGCCGTCGCAGATCGCTACCCGGCTGCTCATCTCACCGGCGGACGTGGCGGCCAGCGCACTCAGCAGCTGCCAGGCCGGGAGCTGATCGCGCCAGTAGTTGCCGTCCAGCAGCACGATCGGTGGCGCGGACGTGGCGTAGAAGCTGCGGGTGGCGGCCTGGAAGATCTCCTGCACGGTGCCGGCGGCACCGGGTAGCACCAGGACGCCGGCGCTGGCCCTTGCCAGCAGGATGTCTTCGCGGATGGCGTTGGCGAAGTACTTGGCGATGCGGTCGGCGAACAGGTTGGGCGGCTCGTGCCCGTAGAACCAGGTGGGCACGCCGATCCCGGCGACGGTTGCCTGGCCGCCGGCATCCGGCTTGTCCGGCAACGCGTCCCGCACCTGCCGGGCGACCGTTGCCCACCTCGAGATGTCGGTGAAGTCCGGGACCGTTGCCAGCCGGTCGAGGGCGGTGCGCAGCGCCGTGTCGGTGTCGGCCGGAGCCGTCCGGCCGGCGACGAACGCACCGAGGTTCACCGCCTCCATCGCGCCGGGACCACCGCCGGTGGCGACCAGATATCCGGCCTGCGCCAGGGTTTTGCCGAGTTCGGCGGCCTCGGCGTAGCCGTCGGTGCCGCGCGCCAGCCCGTGCCCGCCCATCACCGCGACCACCTGGCGCGGGTCGGTGCGCAGCAGCTCGTCGAAAGCATCCGAGATGGATGCATCGTGGATGGCGGCGAACACCGCCGCGGCGACGTCAAGGTCGGCCCGGCTGTCCGCCACCGAGGTGTGGGCGAGATACCAGTCGTAGCAACGCTTGTCGAAGGTGGCCTGATAGCCGTCACCGAGGCCGGCGTAGAGCTCGTCGGCCAGGTAGAGGCCGGCGCGGTAGGGCTCGAACGGAATCGCCGGGTTCTCCGGGAGCACAACGGCGCCACCCTCGGCGAGGCCGTCGAGCACCTCGGGCGGGTAGCGGCCGCCAAGCACCACCAGCCCCGGGGTGACGGTGCGGCGCAACCGTTCCGCCACCTCGGGGTCTCCGGTGAGGTCGAGGTCTTGCAGGCTGATGCCGGACCAGTCGACCGGTGGGCGGGCCAACAGGTCGGTCAGGGCGGGCACGCTGTCGATCTCCACCCGGTTCATTGTGCTCGCCGCGGTGGTCGCCCGCTGCTGCTATTTCGTGTTCTTGGTGGTGCCGGTGTTGCCGAGCGCGTTCAACAGCTCCCGGTTGAAGTCGGGGATGTCGTCGGGGTTGCGGCTGCTGATCAGGTTGCCGTCGACCACCACCGACTCGTCCACCCACTCGGCGCCGGCATTGCGCAGATCGGTCTGCAGGCTCGGCCATGACGCCAGCCGCTTGCCCGAGACAGCGTCGGCCTCGATCAGCGTCCACGGTGCGTGACAGATGGCGGCCACCGGCTTGCCCGAGGCGACGAAGTCGCGGACGAAAGCGACAGCGTCGTCGTCCTGGCGCAACGCGTCAGGGTTGGCCACCCCACCCGGCAGCACCAACGCGTCGTAGTCGTCGACGGTGGCGTCGGCCACCGGCTTGTCCACTTTCTGGGTGTCGGCCTTGTCCAAATGGTCGAACAGCTGCACTTCGCCCGACTCGGGGGAGAGCAGCACCGGCGTGTAACCGGCGTCTTTGACGGCCTGCCACGGTTCGGTCAACTCGACCTTTTCGATCCCTTCGGATGCGGTGAGAAACGCTACGGTGCCCGGCATGTGAACTCCTTCGCAAAGATCGAGTAGGGAAACCGGCGGCCGGTCAACAGGTTTGCTTTCGCGGCGAAGCGGGTCGGCGCTTCCCACGTGGACCGGAATCGGCCGCCACTGTTGCGGTACCCAGTGCGGGCCGAGGGAAACCACCACGATCGGCGCGTGGTGAGGAAACCATTGGCGTGCCATCATCGCGGACAACGGTTGCCGGGCGACGGCGCCGTACTGCCCGCCCCGTGCGGACAACAGCTCCAGCGCGGAAGGATGCGTCGATGACGTCCGCCACCACCCCGATGACCCGCTCCCGGCTGACGGTGATGCGCCCGCGCGACCCGAACGAGCCGAACCGCTCGGCCAGCACCCTCGAGCTGTTCTTCGACCTGGTGTTCGTGGTGGCGGTGAGCACGGCGTCGGTGCAGCTGCACGATGCGCTCACCGAGGGCCACGTCTGGCAGGGCCTGGCCGGCTACGCGGGAGTGTTCTTCGCCATCTGGTGGACCTGGATGAACTTCACCTGGTTCGCCACGTCGTTCGCCACCGACGACTGGCTGTACCGGTTGTTGGTGATCGTGCAGATGGCCGGGGTGCTGGTGTTGGCGGCGGGGATCCAGCCGTTCTTCGTCAACGGCGACAACCGGGTGCTGGTGCTCGCCTATGTGGTGATGCGGGTGGCCATGGTGGCGCAGTGGCTGCGGGCGTCCCGCCATGCCGGCAAGTACCGCAGGACGACGCTGCTGTACGCGGGCGGTACCGCGTTGGTGCAGACGCTGTGGCTGCTGCAGCTGTTGATCCCGCGCGGGCCGCTGGCGCTGAGCTGCCTGCTGCTGTTGCTGGTCGCCGAGATCGCGGTGCCGGTGGTAGCCGAGCGATTCGACCGTGCCAGTACCCCGTGGCACCCGCACCACATCACCGAGCGCTACGGCCTTTTCACCCTGATCCTGCTGGGCGAGAGCCTGCTGGCATCGCCAACGCGATCATCGAGGCGGTGCACGACACCGAAGAACTCGGGCCGCTGATCTCGATCGCGGTGCTCACCCTGGTGGTGACGGCGGCGTTGTGGTGGATCTACTTCTGGCCACCGCACCACGAGCGGATCGGTTCGCTCCGGCAGTCGATCCGCTACGGGTACGTGCACTACTTCGTGTTCGCCGCCGCCGGGGCGTTCTCGTCGGGCATCGAAGTGGAGATCGACGTGGAGAAGGGCGAGAGCAAGCTCGGCGAGGTGGCGGCTTCGTTCACCGTCACCGTGCCGATCGCGGTGTTCGTGCTGGGCATCTGGTGGATCGCGATCCGCGGCAGCGCCGATCGGGTGGTGAACATCGCGGTGCCGCTGGGGGCGCTGCTGGTGTTGTTCGACCCGCTGATTCCGGTGCCGTTCACGCTGACCGCGGTGATCATGGCACTGGTGGTGGCGGTACTGGTGATGCATCCGCCGGTGCCCGAGGACGAATCGAGCGTCGCCGAGGGAAAAACCGGCAGCTCGACGTCACCTTCCGGAACCTGACCTGGGCAAACGCGATTCGAGCCGCCGATCTTTCCGCTGCGCGGGCCGGGACATCGGGCCGCCGCGGATCGAGTAGACTCCACTATCGCGCCCAGCGATGCTGGGTCGCCCCAGGTCCGGGTGGCGGAATGGCAGACGCGCTAGCTTGAGGTGCTAGTGCCCGAAAGGGCGTGGGGGTTCAAGTCCCCCCTCGGACACCGTGTGATCTCGTCGCAGATGCCGGAAGGCCGAACCATCACAGGTTCGGCCTTTTCTGGTCTTCGGCGCCGGTGGAGCGGCCAGCGGCCAGGACGGTCGCCGGTAGCGCTGCAGCGATTCGGGCGACAGCGACGCGGACCGCGACACCTACGGTTGGCAGGTGCAACGCTTCGCGGTGATCCCCGCTGTCTACCTGCTGCTGGTGCGCGGACGCGCTGAGCGCCGCGAGATCCTGCTGCAACTGCGCGCCGGGACGGGCTTCATGGATGGCTACTGGGCGTGTGGTGCGGCCGGGCACGTCGAGTTGGGGGAGTCGCTGGCAGAGGCGGCCGGGCGCGAGGCGGCGGAAGAGCTCGGCATCAGCGACCTGGCCTTGCGGCCGCTCTGCGCGATGCACCGCGTGCAGGGCGACGATCCCATCGGGCACAGGGTCGACTACTTCCTGTTGGCCGATGCCTGGCGCGGTGAACCGCGCATCATGGAACCGGCCAAATGCGCCGACCTGCAGTGGTTTGAACTCTCGCAGCTGCCCGAACCCGTTGTGCCGCACGAACTTACCGTGATTGAGGGGCTGCGCAGTGGCACCGTGCCCCCGATCATCGACATCGGCCCCACGGCCGGCTGACCGCTCTCCGCACGGCAGCACTGTGCGCACACCGCCGACCGCTGCGAGTGTGCAGATATTGCACACTCGACAATCGTGCGCAATACTGCGATGGTGACGCGACAGCACCTGACCCCGCAGCAACGCATTGAACTGGTGCAGCAGCAACTCGCCGGCAGCGTCCCGAGCGATCCTTTGGAGCTGGTCAGGCTGCTGGCCGACATCGCGGCGCAACTGGAGGAGGCGATGAACGAGGCGATGGCGCTTGCCGCGTTGGACGGCGCCGCCGGGCGCACCATCGCGGCCGCCGCCAGCCTGGCACCGAACTCGGTGCCGCCGCGGCTGGCCCGCACCGAACTGCTCAGCAACTTCGCCGAGGACGGTCGGGTCAGCAGCGAGGGAGTTGCCGCCGCCAGGTTCGTCGCCCGGCGCAGCGCGGCCGACGGGCCGGCCCCAGCGGCACCCTTGACCTTCATCCCGCGCACCAGCACCCCGCGCACCAACACCCCACGAACCAGCACCGCGCGCACCAGCACCGCCGGCGCCGACACCGCGCGCACCAGAGCGCCCGGCACCGCGAAGAAACGGAGGCAATCATGACCGATCCGAACTACACCCACATCTCGTTCCTGCTGGACCGCTCGGGATCGATGCAGGCCATCAAGGAGGACACTGAGGCCGGCTTCGACGCGTACATCGAGCAGCAGCGCAGCCAGCCGGGCCGCTGCACCGTGACCCTGGCGCAGTTCGACACCGAGTACGAGACCGTCAGCCACGGCGTCGATATCGCCGAGGTCGATGCGCTTCGGCTGGAGCCGCGCGGTGCTACGGCGCTGCTCGATTCGATGGCACGCTTGATCAACGAGACCGGCCAGTACCTGGCCTCGATGCCGGAGGATCAGCGAGCGGGCAGCGTCGTGGTCGGAATCATGACCGATGGTCACGAGAACTCCAGCGTCGAATGGACCCGCGCGGCGATCAAGAAGCTGATCGAGTCGCAAGAGGCCGACTACGGCTGGACATTCTCGTATCTCGGCGCGAACCAGGACGCCATCGAGGTGGGCACGTCGATGGGCATCGCCGCCGAACGCTCGCTGACCTACGGCACCGGCGACGGCGACGCGGCGGCTGCCTTCGCCGCCTACGGGGCGTCGACGGCGCGGCTGCGCAGTTCCGCCGCGGCCGGTATGACGATCGCCGAATCCCGGCTGCAGTCGGCCTTCACCGACGAGCAGCGAGCAGCCGCGACGGCGGGGGACTCCGGCGCGCGAGCGGCGCGGCCGAGCCGCCGCGCCCGCTGATCGCTGCTGGTCGAAACCAACGGTCATGGCATCGATCCGGGGCGACCTCGTGACGCAATCGTTCGGCTACGACGGCGGCCGGCAGGTGACCGTGTACCGGCCAGCGGAGCGGCCCGAGGCGATCGTCTACGCCGGGGACGGTCAGCTCATCTCTGGTTGGGGCGGTGTGCTGGAAGCGGCCGACGTGCAGCCCACCATGATCGTCGGCGTGCACCGCACCGACGATCCGGATGAGATGGCGCGTCTTGCGGAGTACTCGCCGGCGATAGCCCCGGAACGCTTTGCGGCACACGAGAAGTTCTTTGTCGATGAGGTCGGGGAGTGGGTGCGCGGTCGGCTCGGTGTCACGTTGCCCGCCGGACGCACGGCGGTGTGCGGGGTGTCCGCCGGTGCGGAACTCGCTCTGGCGATGGGGATTCGCCACCCTCACCGGTTCGGTGTGGTGTTCGCCGCCTCACCCGGGGGCGGGTACCGGCCGCGGGCTACCCTCGCCGGGCGGTTGCCGCGGGCCTACCTGGTGGCCGGGACGCTGGAGCCGTGGTTCGCCGAGAACGCGGCTCGCTGGGCCGACGCGCTGCGCGCGGCCGGCGCCGATGTCGTGCTGACCGAACGCGAGGGCGATCACGGAGATCCGTTCTGGCAGAACGAGTTCCCGCTGATGGTGCGCTGGGCCTTCACCGCGCCGGCGCGGCAACAGCACGAAGCCGAATAGCGTCGGCTGACCTGCCCGGAGCGAGTCCGGCCCGCTTACCCTGTCCGGTATGACGGAACAGCGACGGCAGGCCGCCCGGGCGATCCTGATCGACGAGCACGGCCGGTTGGTGCTGCTCAGGCGTTCACGGCCGGGTGAAAGTCCTGTTGGACAGCGCCGGGGGGTGGCGTTGAACGGACCGACGAGTCGCTCGAGGCGGCGCTGCACCGGGAGTTGGCGGAGGAACTCGGCGCCGAAGCTACGCGGGCCTGCGAAGTGTTCCGACTCGAAACTCCGCCGGGTGGCAGCGGACCCGTGCAGCACTTCTTCGTTACCCGGCTGGCAACCATCGACGAGTCCGCGCGTCACGGTCCCGAGTTCTCGGACCCATCGCGGGGCGGCTACGACGTGGTGCGCGTCAGCGTGCGGGGCAACGACCTGGCCGCGATCGATCTGAAACCGATCGAGTTGAAAGAGTTCATCCTGGCCAACCGCGACTCGCTCCTCGCCAACGCCGGCGTCGACGGGTGAGCGTCCCGCGGCGGTCGCCGGGCGCGTATCAGTCGAACAGCCCAGCTTCGTGCGCGGCGATGGCGATCTGCACACGGTTGGTGGCGTGCAGCTTGTCCAGCAGACGCGAGACGTGGGCCTTCACGGTGGCCTCGCTCATGTAGAGCTGCTTGCCGATGTCGGCGTTGGACAACCCCTGGCCGACGGCGGCCAACACCTCGGACTCGCGTTCGGTGAGGCCGGTCAGCCGGTCTAGCGCCGCCTTGCGTTTGGCGTCGCGCCGGCCGTCGGCGAAGTGGGTCAGCAGCCGCTTGGTGACGGCGGGGGCCAGCATGGCCTCGCCGGCGGCGACCACCCGCACCGCGTTGATCAGTTCTTGCGGCGGAGTGTCCTTGAGCAGGAAACCGGAAGCGCCGGCCTGCAACGCGCGATACACGTAGTCGTCCATGTCGAAGGTGGTGAGCACCACCACCTTCGGGCCGTCAACGGCGGTCAACTTCTCGGTGGCGGCCAGCCCGTCGACGCCGGGCATCCTGATGTCCATCAGAACGACATCGGGCCGGTGCGCTGCCACCGCGGTGGGCACCTCGGCGCCGTCGGTGGCCTCGCCGACGACGTCGATGTCGTCGGCTGCACCGAGAATCATCCGCAGGCCGGCCCGCACCAGCGACTCGTCGTCGACGATCAAAACCCTTGTCACGCGATACCTTTCGTCAAATGGGCAACATCGTTGCCGGCTGAACGGCCGCTTGCCGCGTCCGATGCTTCCGCGGAATCCCGCTGCGCCGCATCGGATCCGGCCGGCATCGGTGGCGCATCGGCGGCGGATGCGGGCAACGGGAAGCTGGCCCGTACCACCCAGCCGCCGCCGTCCGGCCCGGCGGTGAGGGTGCCGTCCAGCAGCTCAACCCGCTCGCGCAGCCCGACCAAACCGGAACCGGTACCCGGCAGCAGCGAACCGGAAGCCACCGGCGCGGCGTTGCTGACCCGCACCACCAACTCGGCAGCAGCACCCGACGGTGCTGCCCCCACCACCCGCGCCACCACAATGCGGGTGGCCGAGCCACGCGCGTGCTTGTGCACGTTGGTCAGCGCCTCCTGCACCACCCGATACACCGCGCGCCCCACCGGATCCGGAACCGCGACCTGCTCGATCCGGGCATCGATGCTGACCCCAGCGGCGCGGGACGCTGCCACCAGGGTCGGTACCTCGGAAAGGCCCGGCTGCGGGGCCAGATCGGCGCCGTCGGCCGAGGCGTCGGCACGCAGCACCCCGAGCACTCCACGCAGGTCTTCCAGCGCCTGCCTGGCCGTCGACCGGATCAACTCGGCCGACTCCCGGACCCGATCGCTGCTCATGCCGGGGTTCACCTCCATGCCGCCGGCGTGCAGCGCAATCAGGGAAACCTTGTGCGCCAACACATCGTGCATCTCGCGGGCGATCCGGGACCGCTCGGACACCCTGGCCTGGGCCGCCTTCAGCTCGCGTTCGGCCTCGGCCCGATCGGCCCGGTCCCGCAACGAGGTGACCAGGTCGCGGCGAGCGCCGATATAGGCGCCGACGGCTACAACGGTGGCGGTGAAGAAGGCCCAGAACAGCACCGGTGGCCACAGATCCTGAAAGTTCTGGCGATCGGTGAAGATCAGTCCCATGTGCAGCAGCGCCAGCAGCACCAGCACCCGATCCCGCCGCAGGATCGCCAGCGTGAACAGCCCAAGCGTTGCCACCCCGAAGGTGCCGGTCACCGCCTCCACCGCCAGCGCCAGCAGGGTGACCAGCACCGGGTGCGAGCGCCGCCACCACAGAATCAGCGGCAGCGGCAGCACCACCCATGGCACCAGGCTGTGCGGGAGCAGCGGACGGTTGGTGCTCAGCGTGAAGGCCTGCGCCGTCACCAGCAGCAGCGCGAACAGAATGGCGGCAACATCACGGGTCCGCGGGCCGACGCGTTCCCAGAACGCGATCAGGCGCCTGCGGCGCGTCGTCAGCCACTCACTCACCCGTCCAGAGTAGAAGAGCCAAGCACACCCCAGCGCTGACGAAGGTCGAGCGCTACCCGTCCAGACACCGACTTTCGTCGGTCACCGATCTCGACCCAGGGCCGATGTTCCAGCGGCCGCGGCGCGGCAGAGTCAGCGGCATGATCACCGTGGAGAACGTCACCCGTCGGTACGGCAGCTTCGTTGCCGTCGACAATGTCAGCTTCGAATGCGCGCCCGGCACCGTCACCGGGTTCCTCGGCCCGAACGGCGCCGGCAAGTCGACGACGCTGCGGATCCTGGCCGGGCTCACCCCGGCCAGCTCCGGCAGGGCCACTATCAGCGGCCGCGACTACCACGCGCTGCCCAACCCAGGGCGGGTGGTCGGGATCATGCTGGACGCCGCAGCGCAACACCCCGGCCGCACCGGCTCTGAGACGCTGCGGCTGGCCGCCACCGCGCTCGGGGTCCCGCGGCAGCGCATCGGCGAGATGTTGGACGTGGTGGGTCTGGCCGACGCCGGTGGTCGCCGGGTCGGGCAGTACTCGCTAGGCATGCGGCAGCGGCTCGGCATCGCGACCGCGTTGTTGGGCGATCCGCAGGTGTTGATCCTTGACGAGCCGGCCAACGGCATGGACCCAGAGGGCATCCGCTGGATGCGTGAGCTGCTGCGGGACTTCGCGGCCCGCGGCGGCACCGTGCTGCTGTCCAGTCACCTGCTGTCCGAGGTGCAGGCCACCGTCGACCATCTGGTGGTGATCGGCCGCGGCCGGATCGTCGCGCAGGGCAAGCTCGCCGACCTGCTGCACGGCGGCGGCACCCTGGTCCGCGGCATCGACCAGCCGGCCCTCGCGGCAGCCCTGCAGCGCGCCGGGCTGCAACCCGAGCAAACCTCGGCCGGTGCCTGGCGCGTGGCCACCGATCCCGAGACCGTCGCCAAGGCCGCGATGGACGCCCGTCAGCTGGTGGTCGAGATCCGTTCCGACGACGCCGGTTTGGAGGACCTGTTCTTCTCGCTCACCGGTGACGTCGATCGGCACGCCGCCTGAATCCTGCCGCTTGCGTCCGACTACCTGATCCCGTCGGAAAACGACCGCCCACCCACCCAATCCGTCACCACTCCCGCGGTTCCGCCCCGGCGGCCGCCCTCTTGATGGAGACCCCATGACCATGAGCACCCTTCCCGCCCAACCGGGCGACCATCCGCAGCGACCGGCTTCCGACGGACCGGCCCGGTCGCGTCCGACGGCTTCCGTCGCTCACCTCGACGAGCCCTACCCGGCGATGCCGGTGCGCCGCATCGGCATCGGCACCATGTTCCGTATCGAGTTCCGCAAACTCGTCGACACCTGGGCCGGAAAGCTTTTGCTCGCCGGGATTCTCGGCATCGTTGCGGTGATCTGCGCGTGGCTGATCTTCCGGCAGGACGGCGAGCAGGTGAACTTCGCCGACTTCGGCCGCGCCCAGGTGAACGTGGTGGGGCTGCTGGCTCCGGTGATCGGTCTGATGGCCATCACCGCGGAGTGGACCCAGCGCACCGCCCTCACCACCTTCACCCTGATGCCACGGCGTGGTCAGGTGCTGCTGGCAAAGGTGTTGGCCTCGTTGGTGTTGACCATTGCGACCATCGCGGCCTCGCTGCTGCTGACCGCCGGTTCGGCCTGGCTCGCCGGGCAGCTGCACGGCGGCGGGGTGAGTGTCGCCGGCGCCGCGGACGTGGTGCGCAGCACCCTGATCGTCGGGGCGCTGACCACCGTGATGGCCAGCGCTTTCGGTGCGCTGGTGGCGCAGACCGCCATCGCGGTGGCGCTGTACTTCCTTGCGCCCACCGCCTACTCGATGATCTCTCAGGCTCTGTTCCCGGAGGCAGCGAAATGGCTCGATGTGTTCAGCGCCTTCGATCGGCTCTCCAGCACCCATCCTGGCGCCGACCTGCCGGCGACGCTGCTGTCCATCACGGTGTGGATCGTCATTCCGGCGGTGGTCGGCTTCACCTGGGCCATGCGCCGAGAGGTGAAGTAACGCAACAGCTTGCTGGCCAACGGGTCGCGGTGCCGCTGTCGGGGCGGCGCCGCGACCCTTTCTTGGTGGGTCAGTCCTTGCGCAGCGGATCGGCGCCGGCGGTATCGGCGCCGCCGTCACCCACCGCAGCGGACGCGGCAGCCGCCGAGGCATTCCGCGCCCCAGGGCCGTCGACCGTGCTGGCGGCGCTGGAGGCCTTGGCCACCTCGTGGGTGAGGTTCTCGCCGGACTTCAGGTCGAAGATGTGCAGCTTGCTGGTGTCGTACCACAGCTCGGCGGTCGATCCGTCGCTCACCCTGGCCTCGGGATCCAACCGGACACCGACCTGGATCCCGTCGCCGCCAAGGGATTCCTGACCGGTGTCGGCTGCCAGTTCCTCCAGTTCCTTCGACTTGGCCCCCGAACCGGACAGCGTGAAGTAGGCGAAAATGTCCGAGCCCATCGATTCGACGATGTCGAAGGTGGCGTTGAACCGACCGCCGGGCACGCCCTCCTTGAGCCGGCCGATCTCGAAGTGTTCGGGGCGGATCCCGATGATCACCTCACCACCGCCGCCGCGGGACTCCACCGCGCGCCGCAGCTCGTCCGGCAGATCGACGGTGCCCAGCGCGGTGGTGACCTGACCACCGTTGATCTGGGCCGGCAGGAAGTTCATCGACGGGCTGCCGATGAACCCGGCGACGAAGATGTTCTTCGGGGCGTCGTACAGCTCCTGCGGCGCACCGACCTGCTGGATGATGCCGGCCCGCATCACCACCACCCGGTCGCCCAGCGTCATCGCCTCGGTCTGGTCGTGCGTCACGTAGAGCGTGGTGGTGCCGAGCGTCTTCTGGATCCGCGACACCTGGGTGCGCATCTGCACCCTGAGCTTGGCGTCAAGGTTCGACAGCGGCTCATCCATCAGGAATGCCTTGGGGGAGCGGACGATTGCCCTGCCCATGGCCACTCGTTGGCGTTGCCCGCCGGACAGGTTGGATGGCTTGCGGTCGAGGTGCTGGGTGAGCTCCAGCATCTCAGCAGCCTCCTCCACCTTCTGCCGAATGGTGGCCTTGTCCACCTTCGCCAGCCGCAACGGGAAGCCCATGTTCTCGGCCACCGTCATGTGCGGGTACAGCGCATAGCTCTGGAACACCATGGCGATGTCGCGGTCTTTCGGCGCGACGGTGTTCATCACCTTGCCGTCGATGCGCAGCTCGCCCTGAGTGATGTCCTCCAGACCGGCAACCATGTTCAGCGTCGTCGACTTACCGCAACCGGATGGCCCGACCAGAATGATGAACTCCTTGTCGGCAATCGTCAGGTTGAAGTCCTGCACGGCGAGGGCACCGTCCGGGTAACGCTTGACCACGTGATCCAGCTCAATCTCGGCCATCGCGGGAAACTCCTTTGCTCGTCAGATGATTCGGGAAGCGGCGGTGGGCCCCACAAGCTCACGTCAGCCCTTGACGGCGCCATTGGTCAGACCGGCAACGATGCGACGCTGGAACAGCAGCACCAGCACCAGCACCGGGATGGTGATGACGACAGCGGCCGCGGTGATCGGCCCGACCGGCACCTCGTATGTGGTGGCGCCGGTGAAGTAGCTCATCGCCGCCGGCACCGTGCGTGCCGCGCTGGTACTGGTCAGCGACAGGGCGTAGAGGAAGTCGTTCCAGCAACTGATGAACACCAGGATGGCGGTGGTGAACACGCCAGGCAGGGCCAGCGGCGCGATCACGTCCTTGAACGCCTGGAACGGGGTGGCGCCGTCCATCTTCGCCGCCTTCTCCAGCTCCCACGGGATCTCCCGGAAGAACGCCGACAGCGTGTAGATCGCCAGCGGCAGCGCGAAGGTGACGTACGGAATGATCAGACCCGGCCACGTGTCGAAGATGCCGATGGCCGTCTCGATCTTGAACAGCGGCGTGATCAACGCGATCTGCGGGAACATCGCCACCAGCAGCGACATCATGATCATCAGCTTCTTGCCGGGGAAGTCCAGCCGGGCGATCGCGTAGGCGGCGAACACCCCCAGCAGCAACGCGATCGCGGTGGAGATCAAGCAGATTCCGATGGAGTTGATCAGCGCCCTGGTGAAGACGGTGTCCTTGAAGATGGCCTGGTAGCTCTCGAACGACATGCCACCGGTCGGCAGGTACTTGCCGTCGTTGATGTTTCCTGGCGTCTTGAGCGACAACGAGATCGTCCAGATCACCGGGATCAACGCGTAGATCACCACGGCGATGTCGGCCACCCACCAGGCGGCCTTCTTGCCGGGAGTGGAGTTGAGTTCGGCGAGCGTGGTCATCTACTTCCTCCCACCCGAGTCGGAGCCCGGCGCAGCCGCGCCGAACAACTTGATGAACAGGAACGCGATGATCGCGACCATGACGAAGATCAGCACCGACATCGCCGACCCGATACCGAGATTCAGACCGCCGATCAGGTTGTTGTAGGTGATCATTGAGACCGACGAGGTGTCGTTGTTGCCCGCCGTCAGCACGAAGATGTTGTCGAAGATCCGGAACGCGTCGAGGGTGCGGAACAGCAGCGCCACCAGCAGCGCCGGCTTCAGCATCGGCAGCGTGATCGTCCAGAAACGTTGCCACGGCGAGGCTCCGTCCATCGCCGCTGCCTTCAGCAAATCCTCCGGCACCAGCGCCAACCCGGCCATCAGCAGCAGCGCCATGAACGGGATGGTCTTCCAGACCTCGGCCAGGATGATGATCGCCAGCGACGAGCCCTGGGACGTCAGTGGGGCGGAATCGCCGGCCAGCCAACCGGTTCCCTGCTCGAAGGCATACCGCCAGGAGAACGCGGCCACCACGGTGACGATCGCGTACGGGATCAGCGCCACCGTGCGCACCAGCCCGCGGCCGACCAGCGCCCGGTGCATCACCAAGGCCAGCAGCATGCCGAAGACCAGCTCGAAGAAGACGCTGACGACGGTGATCAGAAGCGTGATCCATACCGCGTGCCACCAGATCGGGCTGCTCAGAATGGTGACGTAGTTGGAGAATCCGATGAACTGGTTGTCGTCCGGCAGCCGCAGATCGGCCCGGTTCAGCGACATCCAGATGGCGTAGACCAGCGGGTAGCCGGCAACGGCGGCCATCACGATCACGGCTGGGGCACACAGCATCCAGCCCAGCCGGCGCTCGGCCTTCTTGCCGTCGCTGGCGCGTTTCCTGGCAATCGCGATGCCCTCGGCCTCATCGTGCGGGCCGACGCCGGTGCCTGCCTCCCGCCCAGGCCCAGGACCGGATGGATCAACGGTGGTTGCTGGATGGCTCACGGCAGAATCCCCTTACCCTCGAGGGTTTCCTGGATATCGGTGCGCAGGCTGTTCGCCGTCGCCTCCGGCTGGATCGACTGTGGCGGCGACAATGTCGACGACACGATCGACGAGATGTTCTGGTACACCGGCGATTTCGGCCGGATCGAGGCCACCTCGAGCTCGTCGAGGATCACCTGGTACATCGGATAGGCCTTCTGGAACTCCGGGTTGTCGTAGACGCTCTGCAGAGATGGCACGTTGCCGGCGGCCAGCGCACCCATCAGTTGGCTGGTCTCGTCCCGTAGGCACATCGCCGCCTCGAAGGATTCCTCCGGATGCTTCGAGTAGCTGGAGATGCCGTAGTTCATGCCGCCCATGGTGACGGTGGTCTGCTTGCCCGGCACGATCTGCGGGTAGACCGCGTAGCCAAGGTCGTCGGCGATCTTCTTGCTGTTCGGGTCGGTCTTGCCGGCATCCCGCATCGACGCCAGCACATAGGGCCAGTTGATCGCGAAGGCGGCCTGTCCGGTCTGCAGCTGGGCGAAGACCTGCGGTTCCTGGCTCTGCGACAGCGACGGCGAGGCCACCCCCGAGGTGGCGAAGTTCTTCAGCAAGGTCAGCGCCTGCACCGTCTTGTCGTCGACGGTGGCCTGCGTGCTGTCCTCGTTGACCAGGGTGCCGCCGTACGAGGTCAGCATGGTGTTGAACGCGACGACATAGCCTTCGTACTGGGATCCGGTGAGGCCGATCTGATAGGTCTTGCCCTCGCTCTTGAGCTGTTGGGCTGTCTTGATCATCTCGTCCCAGGTCTTGGGCGGGTTGGGCACCAAAGACTTTCGATACCACATCAGCTGCACGTTGGTGTGCCGCGGAATGCCGTAGAGCTTGCCCTTCCAGGTGGCCGTCTCCAGCGGCTTGGCCAGCACTCCGTCCGACGCCTGCTGCTGCTGCGCACCGGTGAGCTCGCGAACCCAGCCGGCCTCGGCGAACTCCGCCGTCCAGATCACGTCCATGCCGAGCACGTCCATGCCGGAGTCCTTGGCCGCGAGACGACGCACCAGTTGCTCGCGCTGGCCGTCCGCGTCCGACGGCAGCAGGTTCCCGACGATCCGATAGCGGCCATCGGCCTGCTGGTTGCACCGGTTCAGCACTTTGTCCCAGTCGGTGTCCGTGGTGCCGCCATAGACGTTGATCACCATGCCGCCGTCGCCCGAGCTGCAGGCGGTGAGGCCGGCGGCAGCGACGAGCGCAGCGGCGGCCAGCGCGGTGCGGCGCTTTCTCGCCCGGCGCCCGGTGGCGCGGGTGGAAACGCGGGGGCCGCCGCCGCGGTCGCCGGCCCGTTTGGTACCTGGAGCTTCCTGACGTCGTCGCACAGTTCCTCCATTCATCGCTGACCCGTTCGGCCTTGCGGCCGATGGGTGTGGCCGGCCGGGTAGTGACCTGGACCACGATGAGGCGTGTAGCCGACACTAGGCCGGAGTGCACCGCAGGACAACCGAGCGCGCGGCGCACGACCGCCGGAAATGATCACGTTTGAATGACGGAGCGACAATTCGGCACATGGACCCGGTGCTCCGGCGCGAGAACGGCTGCCTAGCATCGACTCTGTGAGCGAGCCCTTGAATCCGCGTGCGCAACTTTCCGAATCGGATGCCGAGCGCGAAGTGGCGCAACTGTGCAGTGAGCTGATCCGCATCCCGTCGGTGAACACCGGCGATCCGGAAACCATCGGCGACGGCGAGGCGCAGGCCGCCAAATACCTACAGCACAAACTCGAAGAGGCCGGCTACCAGTGCCGCTACGTCGAGTCGGTGCCCGGCCGCGGCAACGTGGTGGCCCGGCTGGCCGGTGCCGATCCCGAGCGCGGCGCGCTGCTGGTGCACGGGCACGTCGACGTGGTCCCTGCCGACCCGGCGGAGTGGACGGTCGATCCGTTCTCCGGCGCCATCCAAGACGGATACGTCTGGGGGCGCGGCGCCGTCGACATGAAGGACATGGTGGCGATGAGCCTGGCCGTCGCCCGAAACTTCAAGCGCCGCAACGTGGTTCCGCCGCGGGACATCATCTTCTGCTTCATGGCCGATGAGGAAGCCGGCGGCGTCTACGGCGCCCAGTACCTGGTTGAGCATCACCCGGACTGGTTCGCCGGTGCCACCGAGGCCATCAGCGAGGTGGGCGGCTTCTCCATCGAGGTGCCGGACGGTCGCGCGTACCTGGTCGCGGCCGCCGAGAAGGGGCTGGCCTGGGCCACGCTCACGGCCACCGGCCGGGCCGGTCACGGCTCGATGGTGGCGACGGACAATGCCGTCACCAAGCTGGCGGCGGCGGTGCAGCGGCTCGGGACCCACGAGTTCCCGATCGTCCGCACCGCCACCGTCGACGCCTTCCTCACCGGCATCGGCGAGTTGACCGGAATCGATTTCGCCGCCGCGGCCGACGACGGTGACCTGGAAGGAGCCGTCGGCAAGCTCGGGCCGATCGCGAAGATCGTGGCGGCAACGCTGCGCAACACCGCCAACCCGACCATGCTCAACGCCGGCTACAAGGCGAACGTGATTCCGTCCACCGCCACCGCTACCGTCGACTGCCGCGTGCTCCCCGGCCAGTTGGAGCAGTTCAAGGCGGAGGTGGGGGAGATTGTCGGTGACGACGTCACCGTTGAATGGTTCGATCTGACGCCGCTGGAGTACCCCTTCGACGGGCCGTTTGTCGATGCGATGAAGGCGGCGGTGCGCGCCGAGGACCCGGACGGACATCCGTTGCCGTACATGCTGTCCGGCGGGACCGACAACAAGTCGTTCAGCAAACTCGGTATTGCAGGCTATGGATTCTCGCCGCTGCGGCTGCCGCCCGATCTGGACTTCTCGTCGCTGTTCCACGGGGTGGACGAACGAGTGCCGGTGGACGCGCTGCAGTTCGGTTGCCGGGTGCTTCAGCGGCTGCTGCTGAGCAGCTGAGTCAGGCCGTCAGGCCGGGCACCAGGCCGCGAGGACGCTTGCGGCGCAACCAGACTCGGCGCGACCCGTCGGCGTACTTCAGCACCCTGGCCAGCTCCCAGCCGGCGAACTCCGCCTGTAGCGCCAGCATGGTCGATGCGGCGGACCGTGACATACCGGCGTCAAGGCGCAGCGGGGCGTACTCGTAGCGATCGTCATCTGCCGGGTCTGGACCGGAACCGGGGGAGCCGGCAGCCGAGGTACCGGAGTCGTTGGGTGCGTTCATCACTCTCCTTCACTGTCGTCTAGCTGGGCCATCGATTCGCCGGCGCCGGTGGCCGCGGCCGCCTGCGCCGCGGGTTGGTTCGGCGTCAACAGATGACATAGCAGGGTACGTCGTGGCCGGGAGCCGACCTGGCGAACCGCCCTGGCAACGGCGGGTCCTGCGGCGTGCACGATCGACAGGTGCCGGCGCGCCCTGGTCAGCGCGGTGTACACCAGCGGCCGGGACAGCATGCTGCCCGCCTCGGCCGGCAGCACCGCAACCACCGCGTCCCACTCGCTGCCCTGCGCCCGGTGCACGGTGATCGCCCAGCCGTGCAGCAGATCACCGAGCGCCTTCCCGCTGACCTCGGCCTCGCCGGACGAGAACGCGACGGTCAGCTTGCGTTCGCCGGCCTTGACCACGGTGCCCACCTCGCCGTTGGCGTAGCCGGCCGGCTCGGCATCGAGATGGTTGGCGGTGGCCACCACCCGATCGCCCACATCAAAACCGCGGACGGTGCCGCGCCCGGGGTTCAGCAGCTTCTTGAGCTGCTGGTTGAGAGCCTGGGTGCCGGCCGGCCCGCCATGCACCGGCGTCACCACTTGCAGTTCGGAACCGGCGACGTCGAAAACCCGCGGAATCGAGTCGGTGACCAGTTGGCTGACCCGGTGTGCCGCCTCCGCAGCCTGCCTGGCACCGACCAGCACCACCTCGTGGTCGGGGTCGTCGATGGCCGGTAGTTCGCCGGCGCGGACGGCTGCGGCGAGCCGGGCGATGGTGCCGCCCTCGTCCTGCCGGTACAACCGGTTCAGTTCGGTGACGGGCACCGCCCCGGAGTCGATCAGGTCGCCGAGCACCCGGCCGGGACCGATCGACGGCAGTTGCGCAGGGTCGCCGACGATCACCAGATGCGCCCGCGGCGGCAGCGCGTTGAACAGCGCCGCGGCCAGCTCCACGTCCAGCATGGAGGCCTCGTCCACCACCACCAGGTCGGCAGACAGCCGGTTGTCGGCGGTGAACTCGAAGCCGGCGCGGCCGGGCCTGGCGCCGAGCAGCCGGTGGATGGTGGTTGCCGGGTGGCCGGCCAGCTCCTCGAGGCGTTTGGCGGCGCGCCCGGTCGGGGCGGCCAGTGCCAGCTCGGCCCCGGCGCGTTCGCACAGCGCGACGATGGCGGCGACGGTGCGGCTCTTGCCGGTGCCCGGGCCGCCGGTGAGCAGGCTGACGCCGTGTTCGGCGGCCAGCTCGACGGCGCCGCGCTGGACGTCGTCAAGAGCGTGCTCGGCGCCGGCGGCGGCCTCCGTCACCGCCTTGATCGCGCGTTTGCCGGCCAACGTCACCGCCTCGCGCTGCAGCCGCTGGACACCGTCGGCAATGGCGGATTCGGCATCCGACAAGACCTTCCGGGCAATCCACGGTTCGCCGGAGCCGGTCGGGTCAGGGACCTCGGCGATGCGCCGGTCGGCCAGCGCAGCGGCCAGACCGGCGCGGAGCGTCTCGGGTTCGGCAGCCCAGAAGGCGCGCAGGGTCTCGGCGACCGCGGCCGTGGGAGCCGCGGTATGGCCGTCCCGTGCGCCCCGCGACAGCGACCACACCAGCAAAGCCGCCGTTCGGCGCGGATCGGATCGCCGCACCGCCGGGTCGAGATGCCTGGCCAGCCGGTCGGCGTCCGCCACCGAGGCGTCCGGCAGTGCCAGCAATCGCCACGGGTCGATCTCCAGCGCGGGCAATGCGCCGTCACCGAGCAGCTCCACCAGCCGGCCGGCCCAACGCACCGGAAAGTCCAACGGCACCAACACTTGTGCCAGTTCCCACAGGTGCCCGACGCCGATCCAGGCGCTGTACAGCCGCTCCGCACGTTTGGGTGTGGTTTTGGGCATGCGGCCCAACGCTGCAATGCTGACGTCGCCCGCGGAGGTGATGCCGGCGTCGCTCAGATTGTCCGCGGTGGCTGCGCCGACACCGGGCCAGAGCCCGGCCGCGCAGAACGCGGCGAAGGTCTGTTGGTCGCCGGAGCCGGAGCTGGAGTCGGGACCAGTCGCGTCATTCATCGACGCGCTATTCATCGACAGGGTCGGTGGCCTTGCCCCGGCGAGAACCAGTGCTGCCGGACGGCCCGGGACCGACCGGGTCGGGCCCGTCCTGATCGGCGCCGGCGGGGTCGATACCGGGAGGATCATCCGGCGTCAGGTCGGCGGACACGTCGTCAAGGGCGCCCCTGATCTCCGCGGGCAGCAACACCTCTTCGGCCGCGAGCACCCCCTGCAACTGCGCTCCGTCGCGAGCTCCGACGACGCTGCTGGCCACCTCACGCCGGTCCCTTGCCCACGCCAGCGCGACCGCCAACGGACTGGTGCCGAGCCCGTCGGCGGCGGTCACCACCGCCTCGACCACCCGCCCGGCCAACTCGGTGCGGTGCCGGTCGACGTACCTGGCGTAGTGCGACGAAGCGCCGCGGGAATCCGCGGGAGTGCCGTGCCGGTACTTGCCGGTCAGCACCCCGCGGGCCAGTGGTGCCCAGCCGAGCACACCGAGCCCGTGCAGCGCGGCGACGTCGAACAAGCCGTCCTCGGCGCTGCGGTCGAGCAGCGAGAACTCGGTCTCGGCGGACGCCAGCGGCACTCCGACGCTGCGCATCCAGGTCGCGATGGTGGCCGTCTGCCAGGCGTTGTGACCGGACACTCCCACGTAACCCGCGCGCCCCGATCGCACCGCCGACTCCAACGCCGAACAGGTTTCCTCCAGCGGAACGGTCGCATCGAAGCCGTGCACCTGCCACAGGTCGACATGATCAGATCCCAACCGCCGCAACGAGTCTGTCAACGCCGAGCTGAGCGCGCCCCGGCCGCTGCCGACGCCGACCGTTGTGCAGGCCAGCACCACATCGCTGCGCGGCACCACGTCGGGCACCAGCGTGCCGATGATCGATTCGGCATCTCCGTCGCCGAAGACGTTGGAGGTGTCGACCAGGGTGCCGCCGGCCTCGACGAAGGCCTCCAACTGGGTAGCCGCGGTGTCGGCGTCGGTGTCGCGGCCCCAGCTCATGGTGCCCAGCCCCAGCCTGGACACCGACAGACCACTGGATCCCAGTCGGCGGGTGTGCATCCGTCCAATCTAAGGCGGTGGGCACCCGCGCTCCGGCAGGCCTGCCGGGCGGTGTGCGGTGTCGCCGCCCGCTCCGGCTGCCGGTGGCGGCGCAGTAGCGTGAAGGTCACTATGGCTACCACCGACCAGCCGGCAGCACCTCAGCAACCCGCAGCACCCCAGCAACCCGCAGCGCACACCCCGGCACCGGCCGAGGACGTCCCAGCCCAACGCACCGTGATCCTGCTGCGGCACGCCAGGTCGACGGCCAACAGCGCGGGTGTGCTGGCCGGCCGTTCCGACGGCGTCGCGCTCGACGAGCACGGCGAGCAGCAGGCGCAGCTGTTGGTGCAGCGGCTCGCCGAGGTTCCGCTGGCCGGCATCATCAGCTCACCGATCCTGCGCTGCCTGCAGACCGTCGCCCCGCTGGCGCAGTCCCGTGGCCTGACCGTGCAGCAACTGCCGGAGCTGGCCGAGGTGGACTACGGCAGCTGGACCGGACGGAAGCTGTCCGAGCTGGGCGGCGAGCCGCTGTGGCGGGTGGTGCAGACACAGCCGTCCGCGGCGCAGTTCCCGGAAGGGGAGAGCCTCGCCGCGGTGTCGGCGCGGGCGGTGCGCGCGGTCCGTGGAATCGCCGCGGTGGGAGCGGGCGTGGAGCCGGCCGGGCCGGTGCTGGTGTGCTCCCACGGCGACGTGATCAAGGCGGTGCTGGCCGATGCGCTCGGCATGCACCTCGACCTGTTCCAGCGGATCAACGTCGGTCCGGCGTCGCTGTCGGTGGTGCGCTACGGCGCCAGGCACAGCCTGGTCGACCTGGTGGGCGACACCGGTTCGTTGGCGGGTGTCGGGACGCCGCCGGCCACCGGTCGATCCGGACAACCGGAAGCCGTCGTCGGCGGCAGCACCGGAGTCACCGGCGCCGGGGCGGAAGGGGCGGACGGCGGTGCGGAAGGGGCGGGCGGCAGCGAGCCGGACGCCGCCAGCCAGCACGGCCGGCACCATGCTGAAACCGCGGCTGAACCCGGGCCTGGACCAGCGGCTGAGACCGCGGCGAGCCGGCCCGGCCCCGTCCCGCCGGGGGACCGCCCCGAGTTGCCATAGTCTGGAGCGGCCATGTCACGACAGATCCATGTATTCCGATCGCCCGAGCGATTTCTGGCCGGCACCATCGGTGCTCCCGGCGAGCGCGAGTTCTACCTGCAGGCCGCCGAGGGACGCAGGGTGGTCTCCGTCGCCTGCGAGAAGCAGCAGGTCGCGGTGCTCGCCGACAAGCTCGGCGCGCTGATCAGCGAGGTCGCCAAGCGGTTCGGTGAGCAGGCCGGCGCCGCGCCGTTCGTCCCCGCCGACGAGCGACTGCTCACCCCGGTGGACGCCGAGTTCAAGGTCGGCACCATGGGGCTGGCCTGGGACGGCGACCGCTCCCAGGTGATCGTCGAGCTGTTGGCGCTCAGCGAGGACGAGGTGTCCGAAGACGTGGTGCTCGAGGACAGCGAGGAAGGCCCGGACGCGCTGCGGGTTTTCCTGTCGCTGGCCGAGGCGCAGTCGTTCGCCCAGCATGCCGAGGCGATCGTCGCTGCCGGCCGCCCGCCGTGCCCGCTCTGCGGCAACCCGCTCGACCCGCAAGGTCATATCTGCCCGCGGCTGAACGGCTACCACCGTGAGCTGGGCTGACGGTCGATCGGCGGCGTGACGGTGGTTGACGTTGGCTGAACCGGCGTGCCGCGATCTGTTGTCGACCGCTCCCATCGACATCGTCGGCCGGTTGACCGAGGCGTCGAATGTGACGCTGCTGGGCCGGCTGGAGGCGCCAGCCGGTTCCGACGGTCAACCGGAATGGTGCGTGTACAAGCCGATTCGCGGCGAGCGGCCACTGTGGGACTTCCCGGACGGCACCCTGGCGGGCCGGGAACGCGCCGCCTACCTGGTCTCCGAGGCCGCGGGCTGGCACTGTGTGCCACCGACGCTGCTGCGGCCTGGGCCGCTGGGCGACGGCATGGTGCAGCAGTGGATCGGACCGCCGCCCGAACTTGACGTCCAAGACGAAGACCGGATCGAAGACTGGGACGAGGACCAGGCCGCCGAGCAGGAAGATTTCGTTGATATCTTTCCGGCCGGCGCGGTACCGGCCGGTTGGTTGCCGGTCTTCGGCGCGCTGGACGAGGCCGGCGACCGGTTGGCGGTGTGTCACCGCGACGACCCGAGGCTGCAGACCATCGCGCTGTTCGACGCTGTCACCAACAACGCCGATCGCAAGGCGCCGCACCTGATCTCGGCCCAGGACGGCAGCGTGCTCGGCGTCGACCACGGGCTGACCTTTCACGTGGACGACAAGCTGCGCACGGTGTTGTGGGGCTGGGCCGGGCAGCCGCTGCCGCCGGCACTGCGGACCGGGCTGAGCCGGCTCGCCAGCTGGCTGGGCTCCGGCAATGACGATCATCCGCTGGACGAGTTGCTGACCGGCTCCGAGCTGCGGATGCTGCGCCGGCGGGTGCGACGGCTGCAGTCGATGCCGGTGTTCCCGCAGCCGCCGGAGGACCGCACCCCGATTCCGTGGCCGCCGCTGTGAGCACGGAACCAACGACAGAACCGATGACGAAGGAGAGTGCCGTGCTGGCAAAGGTTCTCGGCGGTGCCGGACGCATCGTCGGCGGCACCCTGCGGTCCGCCGTCACCGACGTGGCGACCACCGCAGCGCATCTGGCGGAGCTCACCACCGACCGGATCGCCCGCCGGGACCCGGACGACGCGGTGCTCAGGGTCGCCGTGGTGATCCTGTCGAACGCCGACGGCCCGCTGTGCCAGCCGGACGATGTGACGCCGGCGCTGGACCGGGCCCAGCAGATCTTCCGGTCGCAGGCCGGCATCCGGGTGCGTCCGGTGTCCATTCGGGTGGTCTCCGGGCCGGCCCCGGAACACGCGCTGCGGCCGCGCGCCAACCAGAAGCTACTGCTGGACGACCTGCTCGGCCGCACCGAGTGGTACCGCAGGTTCGAGCCGGGGGAGTCGGGTGTCGGGTCGCCGGTCACCGTTGTGGTGGTCGAGGAGATCGCCGGTCGTACCACCGGGTGTTCCCTCGGCATGACGGCGGACTGGGTGGTGTGCCAGGCGTCGCTGTTCGACAAGAACAACCCGCACACCTACGACGAAAGTGTGCTGGCCCACGAGCTCGGGCACGCCCTGAACCTGCCGCACCACAAGGACAACAAGAACCTGATGTTTCCGTCCAGCTCGCCACCCGGCCAGGTGCGCGGCACCGAACTGCAGGGTTGGCAGAAGCTGGTGCTCGGCGGCAACCGGCACGTCATCCCAGGGTTGCGAAGCCGAACCGAAGGCAAGCGCCCGCCGGCAGCGGCGGCCGGCGACCCGGCGAAAACTGCTGCCTCCGAATAGGAGTCAGCTCTTGGACTGGCGCCAGCCCCGCTCGAAAGGCAACCGCCAGGCATGCGGCGCGATCAACTGGTGGATGGCGTTGGGCCCCCAGCTGCCCTGCGGGTAACTCTTCACCGGCGGCGGGTCAGCCAGCAGCGGCGCCGACCGCTCCCAGAGCGACTCGATGCCCTCAGCGGTGGTGAACAGCGTGTGATCGCCGCGCATGGCGTCAAGGATCAGCCGCTCGTAGGCCTCAAGCACATCGCGGGCGCGCTCGGTCTCTTGAGTGGAGAACTGCATCGACAGCTTCTCCAGCCGCATGCCAGGCCCAGGTCGCTTGCCGTAGAACGACAATGACACCTTCGACGAGTCGGCAAGGTCGAAGGTCAGATGGTCAGGGCCCTCCGACCCGACGCCCGAGCCGGGTGGGAACATGCTCTTCGGCGCCTCCCTGAAGGCGATCGAGATGATCCGTTGGCCCTCGGCCAGCCGCTTGCCGGTGCGAAGATAGAACGGCACACCGGCCCACCGCCAGTTGTCGATCCCGACCTTCAGCGCGATGAACGTTTCGGTCTCCGAGTCCGGCGCCACCCCCACCTCGTCGCGGTAGCCGACGTACTGCCCGCGCACCACGTTGCTGGGCAGCACCGGCCTCATGGATCGGAAAACTTTGTTCTTCTCCTCCGAGATGGCCTGCGGCTCAAGGGCTGTCGGCGGCTCCATCGCGACAAACGCCATCACCTGGAACAGGTGGGTCACCACCATGTCCTTGTAGGCGCCGGTGGACTCGTAGAAGTTCGCGCGCTGGTCGAGTCCCAGCGACTCAGGGATGTCGATCTGGATGTGGTCGATGAACTGGCGGTTCCAGATCGGCTCGAACAACCCGTTGGCGAACCGGAACGCGAGAATGTTCTGCGCTGCCTCCTTGCCGAGGAAGTGGTCGATCCGGAAGATCTGCGATTCGGTGAAGGTGTCGTGCACAAAGTTGTTGAGCTCGATGGCGGTGGCCAGATCGGTACCGAATGGTTTCTCCATCACCACGCGCGAGTGCTCGACCAGCCCGGCGTCCCGGAGCATGGTGATCACCGACTTTGCCGCCTTCGGCGGCACCGACAGGTAGTGCAGCACCTGCACCCGTTCCGCCGGAACCCCGCTCTGCGCAGAGATTTCCTGCCGGGCGCGCTGGCAGGCGTCGCGGAGCGCATCCGGACCGGCGGACTGCGGCACGTATTCGAGCTTGGTGGCGAAGTCTTCCCACTGCGCCGCGTCGAGCTTGTGCATGCCGTACTTCTCGACGGACTCCTTGGCAATGTCCCTGAACTCGTCCTGGGTCAGGTCTTCCAGCGAGGTGCCCACCACCCTGATGTCCGGCGCCAGCGCCGACTCCGCGAGGTGGGCGAGTCCCGGGAGTAACTTGCGTTTGGCAAGGTCGCCGGTGGCACCGAACAGCACGATGACGAACGGTTCCAACGGGTCGAGATCCAGCCGGTGGGGCCGGGATCCGGGGGCGGGATAAGCGATCGGGAAGTCCGCGGGAGTGCCCATGGTTCTCATCGTGGCACGTCGTCCTCGTTGGTGCACCGGCGGTGGTTCGGTGGCCGGCGCGCTTCCGATCAGCACTTCCAGATCAGCGCTGCCGAATCGGGCCACCGGCTCGGCCCGCCGCTACCCCTCCCGCGGGACGGCGGCGGGTCCGGTGGCGCAAGTGGCACCGCGCCCGGCCGGTCATGTCCCGGCCCGTAATCTCATGGTGTGCGCTCTTGGCCGGCCCCGACCGTTCCCACGCTCCCCGCTGCGCCGGCGCAGCCGCTGCGGCTGTTCGACAGCGCCGCCGGTGCGCCGGTGGTTGTTCCCGGAATCGACCGACCGGATCCGGATACCCCGGCCACTTTGTATGTGTGCGGCATCACGCCGTACGACGCCACCCATCTCGGCCACGCGGCCACCTACCTGGCCTTCGATCTGGTGCAGCGGTACTGGCTGGCCCAGGGCCGCACCGTGCGCTACGTGCAGAACGTCACCGACGTGGACGACCCGCTGCTGGAACGCGCCGAGCGGGACGGTGTCCCGTGGGAGCAGTTGGCGACCTCGCAGATCGACCTGTTCCGCTCGGACATGACGGCGCTGCGGCTACTGCCGCCGGAGCACTACGTGGCGGTGACGGACGAGACCGCCGACATCGCGGCCGCGGTCGGGCGGTTGCTGGACAGCGGCGCCGCCTATCGGGTGGCCGACGACGAGTACCCCGACGTCTATTTCGATGTCAGCGCGACCGGCCGGTTCGGGTACGAGTCGCGGATGGACACCGCCACCATGCTGGCGTTGTCCGCCGAACGCGGGGGAGACCCGGACCGACCAGGCAAGAAGAACCCGCTCGATCCGCTGCTGTGGCGGCTGGCCCGGCCGGGCGAACCGCGTTGGCCGGCGGAGATCGGCGCCGGCCGTCCCGGCTGGCACATCGAGTGTTCGGTGATCGCTCAGAAGTACCTGGCGCCGTCGGTCGATGTGCAGGGCGGCGGCAGTGATCTGCTGTTCCCGCACCATGAATCGTCGGCGGCGCACGCCGAAGCGCTGGCCGGCATCGACAGGTTCGCCGGCGCCTATGTGCACGCCGGCATGCTCGGTTACCGCGGCGAGAAGATGTCAAAGTCGTTGGGCAACTTGGTGTTCGTCTCCAAGCTGGTTGCCGGCGGCGTTGACCCGATGGCGATTCGGCTGGCGCTGCTGGCCGACCACTACCGCGCCGACCGGGAGTGGACCGACGCCCAGCTCGACACGGCCGCCGCCCGGCTGCGGCGCTGGCGCGAGGCCGCGGCCCGCTCGGGAGCCGCCGCGGACGGCGTCGTCACCGACCTGGCCGCGGCCATCGCTGACGATCTCGATACCCCGAAAGCCCTTGCGGTGCTCGATGACTGGGCCGCCGACCCCAGCTCGGACGGGCCGTCGGTCGCGGTCGCCGTCGACGCCTTGCTCGGCGTCGAACTGAGCGGATCACACTAGTCCGGCTCGCCCCTCAACCGCCCAACAGCTGGCGTACCCGCCGCTCGCCGACTGCCAGCAGCAAAGTCGGCAGCCGTGGGCCGGTGTCGGTACCGACCAGCAGCCGGTACAGCAGCACGAAGAACTCCCGTTGTGCCGCTTTGAGTTCCGGGGTCGGCTTGGTGTCTGCCGGCAGGTCGAGCAACTGCTTGGGCACGCCGTACAGCAGCGAGGTGAGCCCCTCGAGTGACCAGTGCTCGCTGAGTCCGGCAAGCAGCAACTGCAGGCCGCGGCGCTGGCGCTCGTCGAGCCCGGTGAGCAGCTCGGTGTCGGGCTCGGTGCGCACGTGGGTGCGGCTGTCCGCCGGCATGAAGCGCTGCACCCAGGCGGCGGCCCGGTCCAACCGCGGGCGGGCCTGGTCCAGGTCGGTGATCGGATCGGCCGGATCCAACTGGCTCAGGATGCGCTGGGTCTGCGCGTCGTCACCGGTGGTGATGTCCAGTACCGAGGCCAGCATCCGGTAGGGCAGCGGCCGTGGGGTCAACGGCAATTCCCGCTCGGCGGTACGCACCGCCCGCGAGTAGGCGGCCGCCTCGGCGGCACCGGCGGATCCATCAGAGACCTTGCGCCTCAACGCATCGAACTCGTCGTGCACCCGGAAGATTTCGGCGTCGAAGGCAATGGTGAAGCTCTGGTTCGGACGGCGCCTGGCGTACATCCACCGCAGCACCGGCCCCTCCATCACCTGCAGCGCGTCCAACGGGATCGGCACGTTCCCCCGGGACGAGCTCATCTTCGCCATCCCGGTGATGCCGACGAAGGCGTACATCGGCCCGAGCGGTTGGCTGCCGCCGAAGATCTCGGTGACGATCTGCCCGCCGACCACGTACGACGAACCGGGGGACTGATGGTCGACACCCGACGGCTCGAAGTCGACGCCCTCGTAACGCCAGCGCATCGGCCAGTCGACCTTCCACACCAGCTTCCCCGAGCGAAAGTCCTTGAGCAGCACCGTCTCCGAGTGGCCGTTGCGGCAGCTGTAGCTCAGCTCGGTGGTGACGTCGTCGTAGCTCGTCACGGTGGTGAAATCCTTGCCGCACACCGTGCAGTACGGCTTGTAGGGGAAGTAGCCGAGGCTGGCGCTGGACGATCCGTCGTCCTCGTCGGCGGCGCCGCTGCCCTCGGCGGCGAGCTCGGCAGCCTGTCGCTCCTCGTCCGACAGCTTGGCCTGCTTCTGGTTCTGCTTGCCGCCCTTGGCCTTTGCGCCGGGCCTGCGCCGCGCTCCGGTACCAGGTTCGGTCGCCGCAGTGTCGCCAGCGTCGCTAGCACTGCCGGCGGGTGCAGCAGAATCGGAATCGGCATCTGAGCTGGATTCGGAACCGGCATTGGCATCGGCATCGGCCTGCTTGGTGCGGTACCGGTCGAGGATGTTGTCGATGGCCTTGCGGGCACCCACCGCTTCCAGGATCTGATCGGTGTAGGCGCCGGAGGTGTACATCTGGGTCTGGCTGATCTCCCTGACCACGATGCCCAGCTCGGCCATCGCCTGCCGCAGCGGCGCCTTGAAATGCTCGGCCCAGTTCGGGTGCGGGCTGCCCGGCGGGGCCGGCACCGCGGTCAACGGCTTGCCGATGTGTTGCTCCCACGACGGGTCGACGCCGGCCGGTACCCGGCGGAAGCGGTCGTAGTCGTCCCACGACAGGATGTGCTCGCAGGCCCGTCCCCGGCGGCGGATCTCGTCGGCGACAAGGTGCGGGGTGATCAGCTCGCGGAAGTTGCCGAGGTGTACCGGGCCGGACGGGCTCAAACCCGAGGCACAGATGATCGGGCCGGTCTTGCCGCGCCGGTCGACGTCGGCGATCACCTCGTCGGCCAACCGGGACACCCAGTCCTGCTCGGTGCCCGCGGTGGGGGCGCCCGCAGTAGGGACGACGGCCTCAGCCCCCGGCGTCGCGGTGGCGTCGGCTCCCGCCTGCGGAGTGGTGGCGCTGACTCCCGCCTGCGGAGTGGTGGCTCCGGGGGCCCCGCTCGCGGGGTGCTGCTCAGCTCGCTGGTCAGAAGGTGTGCTCACCGTGCTCCGTCTCGCTCAGGCTGAACCGCGCCGCCGGCGGCGGCGACCGGGGTTCATGCCGTCCGGTCTCTCCCGACCATTCTCCCCGGCCCCGCAGGGTCAGTGGTCGCCGGGCTCCCGGCGGCGCAGGTAGCGCTCGAACTCGGCGGCGATGGAGTCGCCGGATGCCGGGCGCAGCACTTCGGGTTCGGAGGATTCTTCCAGCGCGTGGATGTACTCGGTGATGTCCTCGTCCTGGGCGGCGATGTCGCTGACCTCGGTCTCCCATTCGGCTGCCTGCTCGGCGAGGCTGCCGGTCGGCACCGGCCGGCCCAGCAGCTCCTCGATCCGGTCCAACAGCGCCAGGGTCGCCTTCGGGTGCGGGCCCTGCGCGACATAGTGCGGAACGGCGGCCCAGAAGCTGTACGCCGGGATGCCCGCCTGCACGCAGGTGTCGGCGAAGACGCCGGTGATCCCGGTCGGGCCCTCGTATCGGCTGGTGGTGAGGCCCAGCTGCTCGGCGCTCTGTGGATCGGGGGCGGTGCCGGTCACCTGCACCGGCCGGGTGTGCGGCACGTCAGCCAGCAACGCGCCGAGACAGATCACGCTGGCCACCTGCTGCTGCTCGGCCAGCTCCAGCAGCTCGGCACAGAACGCCTTCCACCGGAAATTCGGCTCGATACCGTGCACCAGGATCACATCGGGCAGATCACCGGCCGGAGCGTCCGCCGACTTGGCCTGATGGCCGCGCGGGAAACGCACGACGGTCAGCCGGGTGGTCGGCCACTCCAGCATCCGGGTAACGCCGTCCACCAGCTTGGTGTTCGGACGGCTCACCTGGAAGTCGTAATAGGCCTCGGGGTCGATCTCCGCGAGCGGTTCCGCGTCCCAGCCGAGGCTGAGCTGCTCGACGGCGTTGGTGGCGGCGTCGCCCGCGTCGTTCCAGCCCTCGAAGGCAGCGATCATCACCGGCCGCCGCAACTTCGCAGGCAGGGCGCCGGACGGTTCCGGGGCGTCCAGATCGGTCATCGGTCCACCCTACGGCGAGCGCTCGCACGGCACGTGGAGCGTTCGCCGACGGCGATCCCGCGGTGTCGCCGGTCAGTCCTCGGGGTCGTAACCGAGGTTGGGGGACAGCCAGCGCTCGGCCTCTGCCATCGTCCAGCCCTTGCGCTCGGCGTAGTCGGCGACCTGATCCTGTGCCAGCCGGCCCACCACGAAATACCGGGACTCCGGGTGCGAGAAGTACCAACCGGACACCGACGCGCCCGGCCACATCGCCATGCTCTCGGTGAGCTCGATCCCTGCGGTCCGCTGCACGTCGAGCAGTTCCCACAGGGTGCGCTTCTCGGTGTGGTCGGGGCAGGCCGGGTAGCCGGGTGCAGGACGGATGCCGGTGTACTTCTCCTCGATCAACGCGTCGTTGTCCAGATGCTCGTCGGCGGCGAACCCCCAGAACTCCTTGCGGACCCGCTGATGCATGCGCTCGGCGAACGCCTCGGCCAGCCGGTCGGCCAACGATTCCAGCAGGATCGCGGAGTAGTCGTCGAGGTTGTCCTTGAACTCCTTGATCTTCTTCTCGATGCCCAGACCGGCCGTCACCGCGAAAGCGCCGACGTAGTCCGGCTTTTCGGTGTCCTTCGGGGCGACGTAGTCGCCAAGGCTGCGGTTGGGAACGCCGTCGCGGTGCTCGCCCTGCTGACGCAGGTTGTACAGGGTGCTGGCCACCTCGGTGCGGGTCTCGTCGGTGTACACCTCGATGTCGTCGCCGACGGCGTTGGCCGGGAACAACCCGATGACGCCGGCGGCGGTGACCCACTTCTCGCTGATCATCCGGTCGAGCATCTGCTGCGCGTCGTCGTAGAGTTTGCGCGCCGCCTCACCGGTCGCCGGGTTGTTGAGGATGTCGGGGAAGCGGCCCTTCATCTCCCAGGCGTTGAAGAACGGCCCCCAGTCGATGTACTCGCGCAGTTCGGCGAGCGAATAGTCGTTGAACGCCTTGGTGTACGAGCGGACGGTGCCGCGCCGGTGCTCGGACTCGCCCGTCCCGGAGACCGCCTCATCCTGCTGCAACAGCATCCGCGGGCGTGCCGGATGATACTCCGACCAGTCGATCGGGCTGCGGGCCGCTCTGGCCTGCTCGATGGTCAGCAGCGGCCGGTCGTTGCGCTTGGCGGCGTGCCGGCGGCGGATCGATTCGTACTCGGCCTCGGTCTCGGCCAGCAGCGCCGGCCGGCGCTCGTCGGACAGCAGCGCCGCCGCCGTCGGTACCGAACGCGACGCGTCCTTGACCCAGAGCACCGGGCCGGAGTACTTCGGCGTCACCTTCACCGCGGTGTGCGCCCGCGAGGTGGTGGCGCCACCGATCAGCAGCGGGATGTCGAAACCCTGCCGCTGCATCTCTTCGGCCAGGTTCACCATCTCGTCCAGCGACGGCGTGATCAACCCGGAAAGCCCGATGATGTCGGCATTTTCGGCCTTGGCGGTGTCCAGGATCTTCTGCGCGGGGACCATCACACCGAGATCGACCACGTCGTAGTTGTTGCACTGCAACACCACTCCGACAATGTTCTTGCCGATGTCGTGGACGTCGCCCTTGACGGTGGCCATCACGATCTTGCCGTTGCTGCGGGCCGCCTCGTTCGGGTCCTTCTCCGCTTCGATGAACGGGATCAGGTATGCCACAGCCTTTTTCATCACCCGGGCGGACTTGACCACCTGCGGCAGGAACATCTTGCCGGCACCGAACAGGTCACCGACAACGCCCATGCCCGACATCAGCGGACCCTCGATCACCTCGAGCGGTCGGCCACCGGCGGCGGCGATCTCGGCGCGCAGCTCTTCGGTGTCGGCCTCGACGTACTCGTCCAGTCCCTTCACCAGCGCGTGGGTGATGCGCTCCGCGACCGGCAGCGACCGCCACTGTGCGGCCTCCGCCGGTTCGGCATCCTTTTCTTTGGAGTTGAACTTGTCGGCGATCTCCAGCAGCCGCTCGGTGGCGTCGGCACGCCGGTTCAGGATCACATCTTCGATGCGTTCCTTCAGTTCCGGATCGACCTCGTCGTAGACGACGAGTGCCCCGGCGTTGACGATGCCCATGTCCATGCCCTTGGCGATGGCGTGGTACAGGAACACCGCGTGAATCGCCTCGCGAACCGGATTGTTGCCCCGGAACGAGAACGACACGTTGGACACGCCACCGGAAATCAAGGCGTGCGGCAGGTTTTCCTTGATCCAGCCGACCGCCTCGATGAAGTCGACGCCGTAGTTGGCGTGCTCCTCGATGCCGGTGGCCACCGCGAAGATGTTCGGGTCGAAGATGATGTCCTCGGCCGGGAATCCGACCTCGTCGACCAAGATCCGGTAGGCCTTGCCGGTGATGTCCTTGCGGCGCTGCAGATTGTCGGCCTGACCCTCCTCGTCGAAGGCCATCACCACGATCGCGGCGCCGTACTTGCGGCACAGCTTGGCATGCTCGATGAACGGTTCGACGCCTTCCTTCATCGAGATGGAGTTGACGATCGGCTTGCCCTGCACGCACTTCAACCCGGCTTCGATCACCTCCCACTTCGAGGAGTCGATCATCGTCGGCACCTGCGAGATGTCCGGCTCCGACGCGATGAGCTTGCAGAACCTGTCCATTGCCTCGACGCCGTCGATCATGCCCTCGTCCATGTTGACGTCGATCACCTGGGCACCGGCCTCCACCTGCTGCCTGGCGACGTTCAGCGCGGTCGGGTAGTCGCCGTTGCGGATCAGCTTGCGGAAGCGGGCCGAGCCGGTGATGTTGGTGCGCTCACCGACGTTCACGAACAAGGTGTCGTCGGTGATGTTCAGCGGCTCCAGCCCGGACAACCGGCAGGCCGGTTCGATGCTCGGCAGGTCCCGCGGACCGGCGCTCGCCGCCGCGGCGGCAATGGCGGAGATGTGCTCGGGTGTCGTGCCGCAGCAACCGCCGAGAATGTTCACAAGGCCGGCCTCGGCGAATTCGCCGACAACCGCGGCCATCTGGTCAGGGGTCTCGTCGTACTCACCGAAAGCGTTGGGCAGCCCGGCATTCGGGTGGGTGGAGACGAAACAGTCGGCGATCCTGGACAGCTCGGCGACGTAGGGCCGGATGTCGGCGGCGCCGAGTGCGCAGTTCAGCCCGATGGCCAGCGGACGGGCGTGTCGCACCGAGTTCCAGAATGCCTCCGTCACCTGACCGGACAAGGTACGTCCGGACGCGTCGGTGATGGTGCCGGAGATCATCACCGGCCACCGCCGGCCGCGTTGCTCGAACAGCGTCTCCAGCGCGAAGATCGCGGCCTTGGCGTTGAGGGTGTCGAAGATGGTCTCGATCAGCAGGATGTCGCTGCCGCCGTCGACCAGGCCGTTGGCCTCCTCAAGGTAGGCCTCGACCAGCTCGTCGAAGCTGACGTTGCGCTTGCCGGGGTCGTTGACGTCGGGGGAGATGGATGCCGTGCGGTTGGTGGGGCCGAGCGAGCCGACGACGAACCGCGGTCGGTCGGGGGTCTGCGCCGTCATCGCGTCGCACTCGGCGCGGGCCAGCCGGGCCGAGGCGAGGTTGAGCGCGTAGCCGAGTTCCTCCATGTGGTAGTCGGCCATCGAGATGCGCTGGGCGTTGAAGGTGTTGGTCTCGATCAGGTCGGCGCCGGCCTGCAGGTATTCGCGGTGAATGCCGGCGATCAGCTCGGGCTGGGTGATCGACAGCAGGTCGTTGTTGCCCTTGAGGTCGCTGTCCCAGTCAGCGAACTGAGTACCGCGGTAGTCGGCCTCGCCCAGCTTGTGGCGCTGGATCATGGTGCCCATGGCGCCGTCCAGCATCAGCACTCTGGTGCGCAGCAGCTCGCTGAGTTGCTCGGTGGCGTCCGGACGGACCTCGGCCGGGTCCGCCGGGGCGATGCCCAACCGATCTAGGTCGGCGTAGTCGGTGGAAGTGCTGCTGGTGGAAGCAGCGGGGGATTCTGTGATCGTCACGAAGTGTCCTGTGCGTCGGCTAACGGCTTTCCAGGTGAGTGCTCCGCCGGCCACGGGGTGCATCGGGCCTTGGCTTGTCCTTGCTGGCTGTCGACTTTGACCGCCGGCCCTTGTTCGGGCGGAGTGGCGCACGTCGTGGCAGGCCTGCCGGTAACGAGCGGACTAATACTTCAGGATACGTCGCTGAACGGCCGGCTCCCGCAACGTCGGGCGGCCGCAACGCCGGGCCGCTAGCATCACAGCGCATCGGCTCGTTGGGGAAGCTCGCGTGTGACAAGCGCGAAGGGACGTGCGGACAATGGTCATTCGGCTGCATTTCACCGCATCGGACATCGCGCGTGTGCGGCTGGCGCCCGGTCCCGCGCCGCTGCAGGAGGTGGCGGGGGCCGTCCGGAAGCTGGGCAACCAGCGCCCGGCGCATGCGGCCTGGCGTCGTGAAGTGCTCGCGGGGGTGGACCCGGGCCAGCTGCATCGGCTGGTGGATCTGGTGTGCGGGCCCGGCTGCCGACCCGAGTTCGTCGTTCCGTTGACGGAGGGTGTCGACGAGGGCATCGAGCAGATCATGGCGCAGCCGGCCGCCGTGGTGCGGCAGGATCTGGCCGAGGTCAACGAGTACTCGGGCGTCCTGCCGCGGTGGACCGAGGAGTTGGTGCCGGCCGGGAGTCCGCGCCGCCGGGAGGTGGGCGCCGCGTTGCGTGCGGTGTTCGCGGCCGCTGTGGTGCCGTACTGGCCGACGCTGTTGATCGACCTGCAGGCCGACCGCGCCAGGCTGGTGAGCCGATTGGTTCTCGGCGGGGTCGACGCGCTGCTGTCCGACCTGCATCCAGCCGTTCGCTGGGATGCTCCGGTGCTGCAGGTCGGGCTGGGGAACGAGCCGGCGCACGACATCTTTCTCGAGGGCCGTGGCCTTGTCCTGATTCCTTCGCTGTTCCTCACCGGACGCCCTGCGGTGTCCACCGGCGACGACCCCAGCCGAACCCCCGCGTTGAGTTACCCGGTGCTGCCGGAGTTGCCTGTGCTGTCGGCGCCGGCCGGAGTCAGCGGCTCCGACGCGGCCGCGCTGGCCCGGCTGCTCGGCGCCACCAGGGCGGCCGTCCTGACCGCGGTCGCCGCCGAACCGGGGCAGAGCACCTCGGCCGTCGCGGCCAACCTGGAGATCGCAGTCGCCAGCGCCAGCGAGCACCTCGCTGTGTTGCGCGGCGCCGGGCTGGTGGCCTCCCGCCGGCGGGGGACAGCGATGGCACACCGGGCGACCGATCTCGGTGGCGCTGTGCTCCGCGCTCCGCGCGCTGGCTTTTAGGACAACACAGCGCTCTTGGGAAATACAGCGCCGGCATCCTGTGCGTGCACCGGCGGGTTTCGGGCTGGGCCGAAACCCTTGTGGGGCAATGGCAGCCACCGCATACTCGCGACCGAACAGGGCGGGTAGGTCCGCGGGTCACGCAGGCATCGGGGAGATCGGGGAGTCGGTATGACGTCGCTGCCAGGACGCATGGGAAAGGTCAACCGGGGGCGCGCGGTGCGCGGGTGCGCGCTCGCCGTGGTGCTGGTGGCGGCGCCGGTGCTCGCGGCGTGCTCCGATTCGTCAAGTGGCCCGGCAATTCCGGCGATCCCCGCCGAGACCACCTCGGAGCAGACCCCAACGGCTGGGGAGAACTCGGCGCCGACCGACGCCGCGGATCCCGGCGACAGCGCGGACGTGGCCACCGACCAGACCGACAGCACCGACCAGACCGACACCGGCGGCCAGACCGGCGCGACCGACGAGACCGGCCCGGCGGGCGCGGACAGCTCTGCTGAGGCATCGGCGGGGTCCGGCATGACGCCGGTGGCGCTGACCCCGCACGATCCGCCGCTGAAGTTCGCCGACACGCCGTCGGCCGAGGTCAACAGGGCGGCATTCGAATCCAACATGGGTGGCACCATCACCTCGAACTACTCCACGCTGCGTGGCAGCTTCGACTATGTCGCCACGCCTGCCGGCCTCGAGGGTTACGACCTGGCGAAGAACGTGAAGGCCTGGACAGCACCGTTCGAGAACAACGCGCAACAGGCCAACTCCAGCGGCATGGTGAACACCCAGGGCCCGCTCGCGCCGACGATGAGTGCCGACGGCGCCACCGTCGCGGCGGCCTACGTCCAGCTGAACAAGGGCTCCGGGACCACGAAGGACACCACAACGCTGGTCGGCATCGGGGTCGATGCGAAGACCGGCAAGCAGAAGTGGAAGGTGTCGGCACCGATCAAGGGCGACGACGCGAGTTCCGCCGGTGACGCGCTCACCAGGGTGGTCGGTTTCGACGGCGACACCGCCGTCGTCACCTATTCCGGTGACGCCTCGTACGGCGCGGCGATCTCGCTGGCGGACAACAAGGTGCTGTGGGACGTGACCAGAGAAGTCGGCTGTGAGCTGCAATGCGACGCCGATAACTCGCTTCCGGTGATCGCCGCCGAGGGCGTCTTCGTCGTCGGCTCGCAGTTGCCGCACGACCCGACCGACAACGTCACCCCGATCACCTACACGCTGGACGGTTATTCGATGAAGACCGGAAAGCGAGTGTGGCGGCAGCCGGAGGCGAGCGCGGAGCAGGACGACAAGAAGAAGTGGAGCTACTCCGACACCAAGGCCGACTGGCTGGTCGGCGCGAACCGGCTGGCGGTGATGACGCACACCGAGGTGGATCCACCCGGCGCCGAGGAGTACTCGAACATGCGGGGCGCGCTGCAGATCCGGCAGCTGTCCGACGGGAAGCTGGTGGACACCATCCTCGGCATCCCGGTGAGCATGGGCGGGTCCGGCGACACCATCCGCTGCGCCGGCGACCAGGGCAAGCTGGCGGCCTGCTGGGACGGCGTTTCCAGTGATTGGGTCTTCGCCTTCGATCCGCAGACCGGCAAGGAACTGTGGGAGCTGCCTGATGAGAAGGCGGGCCGGGAGTCGCTCACGGTGGGGCCGTTGTTCCACGGCATGCTGTATGGCAAGAGCTCCAACGGTCCGGTGATCCTTGATCTGCGCACCGGCAAGGACAAGGTCACCGACCCTGGGCCGGGCAGCAACCAGGTGGCGGCGGTCAGTGAGTTCGGCGCGATGGCGCTGGGTGACAACGGCGCCGAGTTCTTCCCCGCCACCGGCTGAGGCAGCAGCTGCCGCACCCGGCATCACGGTCGTGCCGGACGATCGGGTTTACTCGGGAGACCGAGCCGCCGATCAAGACACGAGGTATCCCGCGTTGCCAGCCACCGGCCAGCCGACTCCGGAATCCGATCACCCAGCCGCCCTGCGGGCGGTGCTGTTCGACATGGACGGCACCCTCACCGACTCCGAGAAACTCTGGTCCATCTCGCTCGATCGCACCGCAGCGGATCTGGGTGGCACGCTGTCGCCGCAGGCGCGGGAGGCGATGGTCGGCCACGACATGGTCGATTCGGTCAGAATGTTTCTGGCCGACATCGCGCCGGACCGCACGGATCTCGACCCTGGTGCAGTCGCGCAGCTGCTGACCAGGCACACCGCCGAGTTGTTCGCCGAAGCCATGCCATGGCGCCCGGGCGCACAAGCCTTGTTGGCGGCCGTTCGGGCGTCGGGTTTGCGCACCGCGCTGGTCACCGCTACCCATCACAGTCTGGTGGAGCTGGCGCTGAACACGTTGGGCCGCAACAGCTTCGACGCCATCGTCGCCGGTGATGAAGTGACCAACAACAAGCCGGACCCTGAGCCCTACCTTCGGGCAATGGAGCTGCTCGGGGTGAGCGCCGACCAGGCTGTCGCAGTGGAGGACTCACCCAACGGGTCGCGTTCGGCCGCCGCCGCCGGGGTACCGGTACTGGTGGTGCCGTCGGAGACGCAGGTGGCTCCGGCGCCCGGCCTGTTCTTCGCCGAGAGCCTGGTCGATGTCGACCCCGGCGACCTTCGACGGATCCACAACGAGCACCTGACGGCGCCGCAGTCCTAGGATTCGCCCGCGGGAGCCAGCAGGACTGCGGCGTGCCCGGGCAAGGTGACGTCGGTGTCGGACACGGCGACGCCCGTCTCGGTGCGGAGCAGCTCGCCGCCGTGGGCGGCGACGGCAACGGTGAGCTCGTCGTCGCTGAAGTTCGCGGCGATCTGCAGGCCGCCGCGGTTGATCAGCAGCCAGCGGGCGTCGTCGTCGTAGTCCACATCGATCCGGTGGAAACGCGGGTCGGTGAGCTGCGGCCATTGCCGGCGCAGGGCGATCAATCGCCGATGCAGATCGAAGATTTCGGCGTGCCGTCCGGTGTCGCGTTCCGACCAGTCCAGCTTGGAATCGGCGAACGTCCGCTCGTTCTGTGGGTCGGGCACCTGCGCGGGATCCCAACCCATCCGGGCGAACTCGGCGATTCGGCCATCGGCGGTGGCTTTGCCGAGCTCCGGCTCCGGGTGTGAGGTGAAGAACTGCCACGGGGTGGACCCGGCCCACTCCTCACCCATGAACAGCATCGGGGTGAACGGTGCGGTCAACACCAGAACCGCGGCGAGTGCCAGGTCTTCCGCACCGAGCGAGGCGGTGAGCCGGTCGCCGGTGGCGCGGTTGCCGATCTGATCGTGATCCTGCGCGTACCCGACCAGCGCCCACGTCGGAATGACGTCGGTGTTGATCGGCCGGCCGTGCGAGCGACCGCGGAAGCTCGACCACGTTCCGTCGTGGAAGAAGCCGGTGGTGAGCACCTTGGCGATCGCGCCCATCGAGCCGAAATCACCGTAGTAGCCGACAGTTTCGCCGGTCAGCGCGACGTGCAGCACATGGTGGTAATCGTCGTCCCATTGGGCGGTGAGGCCGTAGCCGCCGGCCGCGCGGGGGGTGATCAGCCGCGGGTCGTTGAGATCGGATTCGGCGATCAGGGTGAGCGGCCGACCGACGTGCGCCGAAAGCGCTCCGGTGTGCACCGCCATGTCCTCCAGGATGTGCACAGCGCGATGGTCGGCCAGTGCGTGCACCGCGTCCAGGCGCAACCCGTCGACGTGGTACTCGCCCAGCCACATGCTGATGTTGTCCAGGATGTACTGGCGTACCTCGTCGGAGTCGGGACCGTCGAGGTTCACCGAGGCTCCCCAGGTATTGCTGTGTCCGCTGTGCAGATACGGCCCGAACAGCGGCAGGTAGTTGCCGCTCGGGCCGAGGTGGTTGTACACCACGTCCTGGATCACCGCGATGCCGCGGGCGTGGCAGGCGTCGACAAACCTGCGGTAGCCATCCGGGCCGCCGTAGCTCTCTTGCACGGCGTACCAGAGCACGCCGTCGTAGCCCCAGTTGTGGGTGCCGTTGAACGCGTTGACGGGCAACACTTCAACGAACTCGACGCCGAGCTCGACCAGGTGATCGAGCCGCTCGATCGCGGCGTCGAAGGTGCCGTCGGGGGTGAAGGTGCCGATGTGCATCTCGTAGATGACGCCGCCGGCCAGCTGCCGCCCTGTCCAGCTGTGGTCGGTCCACTCGAACTCGTCGGCGGGGAGCGTGCGTGACAAGTCGTGGACGCCGCCGGGTTGCCGTCGCGAACGCGGGTCGGGTCGGGGCGTGTCGTCCTCGCCCAGCAGGAAGCCGTAGCTGAAAGTGTCTGGGGCCTGGTCGATCTGCACCTGCCACCAACCCGCGGCGGCCGGTTCGGCGGCCATCTCCAACACCTGGTCGGCCGGCGGTTCTTCCGCGCCGGCGGGGGTGTCGGGGCGGACCAACAGCCGCACTCGGTCCGAGATGGGCGCCCATACTCGCATCTGCACTGCGCACTCCTTCGCTGGTGGTGCTGTTTCCGGCGGCGGACGTTTGTCCCCGGTACCGGGTGGTGCTGGACGGCGGCTTCTGCGCCTATTCCGACGGCACCAGCAGCGCGACCGGTAGCCGCTCCAGTACCGTGCTCACCCGCGTGGTTCCCGGGGCAAAGCTGTTGCCGGTCAACGCATCGCGCCACTGACCGCCCGCAGGCTCACCGGGGAGCTCAACAGTGGTGTCCGCCCAGCCGCCGCGGGCTCGCAGGCCCACCGACAGTCGGGTGGCGAGCACGATGGCAGCGCCGCGGTCGAACCCGATCAGGTGCTCGGCGGCCGGACCACCGGCTGTCAGCGGCCGATATCCGGTGAACAGGTCAGGACGGTCGCGACGCAGCCGCAATGCCCGCGAGGTCACCAACAGCTTGGCATCACCGGAAGCGTCGATGTCCGGTGTCAGACCAGACGCCGCCCGTCGGTCCAGATCGGCCAGCTGCCGGTCCAAACCGTCGAGATCGACACTGCGCCGGTTGTCCGGATCGACCAGGCTGTTCTCCCAGATCTCGGTGCCCTGGTACACGTCGGGAACGCCGACGCCGGCCAGAGTGATCAGCTTGGCGGACAGCGAGTTCGACCAGCCCGGCGGGGTGAGCCGGGCCGCCAGCTCGGTGAACTCTCGATGCAGCTGCGGATGGTCGTACAACGCATCGACGAAGGCGGACATCTGGGCCTCGAAAGCGTCGTTCACCGCGGTCCAGCTGGTGCTGACCTGTGCTTCCCTTGCTGCCTTGACGGCATACTCCTGCAGGCGGTCCCGCTCGATCGGCCAGGCGCCGATGGCGGTCTGCAGCAACAGGTTGGCCAGCGGGCCGTCGGACAGCGGCGCCAGCTGCAGCCAGCGGGGCACCGCCAGCGCCCACTGGTCGCTGATCTCCGACAACACCGCCACCCTGGCTCTGACATCTTCGCCGCGCTTGGTGTCGTGGGTGGACTGGTTCACCATGCTGTGCGGCCAGTCGGCCAACCGCTGTTGCTGGGTTTGGTGGAATTCGCTGGGGGACAGCGCGAAGATCGACGGATCGGCGCCCACCTCGGTCAGGCTGACCAGCCGCGGCCAGCGGTAGAACGCGCAGTCCTCAACGCCTTTCGCCATCACCATGCCGGACGTCTGCTGGAACCGCCGGCTCAGTTCGGTGTCGGTCTCGAGCAGCCGGCGGTGCAGGAGCACCAGCACCTCGGCCAGGTCAGGGCGACGCGCGACGGCAGTGTCGACGGCCTCGGCCAGGTACCCGGCGCCGTACTGCGGCAGATAGCTGCGATACACCGGGAAACAGGTCAACAGCTCGGCGATGGCGTCGTCGGCCCTGTCGATCTGAAGAACCAACCGGGCCAGCCGCAACACCTCCGAATGCAAAATCCCGTCAGCCACTTCACGTTTGGCTTGATGCACCAGATCGGGCCAGACCGCGGGCGCGCCGCGCAGGGTGGTGTCGAGCGCGTCGAGGGCGGGTTGCCCGGCCGGGTCGGTGAGCAGCCTGTCCAGCACGGCAAGGGCGTCGTACCCGGTGGTGCCGGCACAGGCCCAGCGGTCCGGCAACTGTTCGCCTGGCTCCAGAATCTTCTCCACCAGGACGTACCGGCCGTCGGTCAGTGCAGCAAGGCTCTGCAGGTATCCGCCGGGGTCGGCGAGGCCGTCAGGGTGGTCGACCCGCAGTCCGTCCACCGCACCTGCACCGATCCACCTGGCGATCTCGGCGTGGGAGTCGGTGAACACCTCGGGCCGCTCGACGGTGATCGCTGCCAGTGAGTTCACCGCGAAGAACCGCCGGTAGTTCAGCTCGGCGTCGGCGCGCTGCCAGTTCACCAGCCGGTAGTGCTGGCTGTCGTGAACCTGTTGCGGGGTGCCGCTTTCGGTCCCGGGAGCGATCGGGTATTCGTTGTCGTAGTACGCCAGAACCCCGTCCCGCAGTTCCAGCCTGTCGAGTTCGGCCGCCTCGGTTTCCGGCTCGCCGCCGAGTACCGGGATGCGGAGCTTGCCGTCACCGGCGGCCCAGTCGACATCGAAATAGTTTGCGTAGGGCGAACTCCGGCCCTCCCGCAGCAACTGCCACCACCACACCGACTCCCGCGGCACAGCGACCCCGACGTGGTTGGGCACGATGTCCGCCAGCACCCCCATACCGTTGGCGTGGGCGGCATCGGCCAGCGTCGCCAGGCCCTTGGCGCCGCCCCTGACCTCGTCGGTGCGGTGGTGATCGACCACGTCGTAGCCGTGGTCGGAGCCCTCGGCCGATTGCAGCAGCGGCGACAGGTACACCCAGTCGGCGCCGAGCCGGTGCAGGTAGCCGATTGACTCAGCGGCAGCGCCGAGGGGCCGGCGAGCGTTGATCTGGACCCGGTAGGTGGATGCCGGCTCGCGGCTGCGCGCTCCGGACGGCTTGGCCGCCCCGGACGGCACTACCGCCCGGTCGGTAGCCGGGGACGGCTGGGTGGTGCTCATCGGCGTCCTTTCGGAATGGATGGACGTGCGGGGAGCAGGGACCGCCCGGTCAGTCGGCGGCCCCGGTGGCCGGTGACGACGCCTGCTCTGTCATCAGCTGGGTGCTGACCGGGGTAGGCGGCACTGACGGCACGGTCGCGGCGGACTCGCTCATGGTCGGCTCGGCGTCGACGCTCATCAGGCTTTGCAGCACCACCATGCCCTTGTCCACCACCGCCACCTTGTCGCCGGCCGGGATCCGCGGCTGCTCGCCGGACATGCCGTTGGTGTCGATCACCGGCTGCCATGCGGCGGCGTACTCCGCCGGTGGCAGCACGAAGTCCAGCGGCTGATCGTGCGCGTTGAACAGCAGCAGGAACGAGTCGTCCATCACCCGGTTCCCGCGGGTGTCGCGACCGCGAATCCCGTTGCCGTTCAAGAAGACTCCGACACTGCGGCCAAAGCCGGAACCCCAATCCTCGTCGGCCATCGCCTCGCCGGCCGGGGTCAGCCAGACGATGTCGGGCAGCGGCTCGCCCTCACCGCGGCGGACCGGCCGTCCGTCGAAGAAGCGGCGCCGCCGGAACGTCGGATGGTGTTTGCGCAGCCTGGCCACCGACGCGGTGAACTCGACGAGGTTCTCGTCGGCGCCCAGCCAATCGACCCAGGTGAGCGGCGAATCCTGGCAGTAGGCGTTGTTGTTGCCCAGTTGAGTCCTGGCCATCTCGTCGCCGTGCAACAGCATCGGAACGCCTTGTGACAGCAACAAAGTGGCCAGGAAGTTGCGCCGCTGCCTGGTGCGAAGGGCGAGCACCGCCGGATCGTCCGTCGGGCCTTCGACACCGCAGTTCCACGACCGGTTGTGCGACTCGCCGTCGTTGTTGTTCTCCAGGTTCGCCTCGTTGTGTTTCTCGTTGTACGAGACCAGATCGTTGAGCGTGAACCCGTCGTGTGCGGTGACGAAGTTGATGGAGGCCACCGGCCGGCGTCCTGAGTGCTCGTACAGATCCGACGATCCGGTGAGCCTGGAGGCGAACTCGCCGAGCGTCGCGGGCTGCCCGCGCCAGAAGTCGCGGACGGTGTCGCGGTACTTGCCGTTCCATTCGGTCCACTGCGGCGGGAAGTTGCCGACCTGGTAGCCGCCGGGGCCGATGTCCCACGGCTCGGCGATCAGCTTGACCTGACTGACGATCGGGTCCTGCTGCACCAGCTCGAAGAAGGTGGAAAGCCGGTCAACGTCGTAGAACTCGCGGGCCAGGGTGGCGGCCAGATCGAAGCGGAAACCGTCGACATGCATCTCCGTCACCCAGTACCGCAGCGAGTCCATCAACAGCTGCAGCGAGTGCGGGTTGCGGACGTTCAGCGAGTTGCCGGTGCCGGTGTAGTCCCTGTAGAACTCCGGCTTGCCGTCAACCAGCCGGTAGTAGGCGGCATTGTCGATGCCGCGGAAGCTCAGCGTCGGCCCCAGGTGGTTGCCCTCGGCGGTGTGGTTGTACACCACGTCGAGAATCACCTCGATGCCGGCCGCGTGCATGGCCTTCACCATGGCCTTGAACTCCTGCACCTGCTGGCCGCGGTCGCCGAAAGCCGAATACTCGTTGTGCGGTGCGAAGAATCCGATGGTGTTGTAGCCCCAGTAGTTCCGCAATCCCTTGTCCAGCAAGGTGTTGTCCTGCACGAACTGGTGCACCGGCATCAGCTCGATGGCGGTGATACCGAGCCGGGTCAGGTGATCGATCACCGCGGGATGGGCCAGGCCGGCATAGGTGCCCTGCTGGTTCTCCGGAATCTCGGGGTGCAGCTTGGTGAGGCCCTTGACGTGCGCCTCGTAGATCACCGAATCGGCGTAGGGCGTGCGCGGGCTGTGATCGCCGGCCCAGTCGAAGAACGGGTTGATCACCACGCCCCAGAACATGTGCGGCGCCGAGTCGTCGTTGTTGATGCTCTCCGGGTCGCCCATCTGGTAGCCGTACAGCGCCGGGTCCCAGTCGATCTGCCCCGACACCGCCTTGGCGTACGGATCCAGCAGCAGCTTGTTCGGGTTGCAGCGTTGCCCCTTGGACGGGTCGTTGGGCCCGTACACCCGGAACCCGTAGCGCTGGCCGGGTTGTGCCGTCGGTAGGTAGCAGTGCCAGACAAACCCGTCCATCTCCGGCATGTTGACCCGGGTCTCGGAGCCGTCGTCGTTCAGCAGACACAGCTCGACCTTCTCGGCCACCTCGCTGAACAGCGCAAAATTGGTGCCGGTGCCGTCAAAGGTGGCCCCCAGCGGGTACTGACTTCCCGGCCAGACTTCCATGCACGCTCACTTTCCCGGGGGCATGCGCGCCGGGCGCCGGCTGCGCCCGGGCCGCAATGCCGCCCAGCCAGCGTAGCCAACGCCGGCGACTCCGACGTCCGACGGCAGCCCGACGTCGGCCCCGGCGACTACCCTCGCGGCTGTGCCGCACCCGTCCACCTACCGACCCGCCCCCGGCACCATTCCGGATTCCCCGGGGGTGTACCGCTTCCGCGACCCCGACGGGCGGGTCATCTATGTGGGCAAGGCGAAGAGCCTGCGGCAGCGGCTGAACTCCTATTTCGCCGACCCGGCTTCGCTGCACCCGCGGACGTACAAGATGGTGACCACCGCGGCCGCCGTGCAGTGGACGGTGGTGTCCACCGAGGTCGAAGCGCTGCAGCTGGAATACAACTGGATCAAGGAGTTCGACCCGCGGTTCAACGTCCGCTATCGCGACGACAAGAGCTATCCGGAGCTCGCGGTGACGCTGAACGAGGAGTACCCGCGGCTGATGGTCACCCGCGGCCCGCACCGCAAGGGCGTGCGCTACTTCGGGCCGTACGCGCACGCCTGGGCCATCCGCGAAACCCTCGACCTGCTGCTGCGGGTGTTCCCGGCCCGCACCTGCTCCAACGGTGTGTTCAAACGCTCGGCGCAGATCGGCCGGCCCTGTCTGCTGGGCTACATCGGCAAATGCTCTGCACCCTGCGTCGGGCGGGTCACCGCCGAGCAACACCGGGAGATCGTCGACGATTTCTGCGATTTCATGGCGGGCAAGGCCGACCCGCTGATCCGCCGGCTGGAGAAGGAGATGACGGCCGCCGCTGACGATCTCGACTTCGAGAAGGCGGCCAGGCTGCGGGACGATCTCGGTGCGGTGCGGCGCGCGGTGGAGAAGCAGGCGGTGGTGTTCGGCGACGGCACCGACGCCGACGTCGTCGGGATCTCCGCCGACGAGCTGCTCGCCGCCGTGCAGGTGTTCCACGTCCGCGGCGGCCGGGTGCGCGGCCAGCGCGGCTGGATCGTCGACGTCGACGCCGACAACCCCGACGCCGCCGACGCGGGGGCGGCGGGGGCGGCTGCCGACACCGAAGAGGCGATCACCCAGCGCCGGCTGCGCGCACTGACGGCCGACTTTCTGCTGCAGTACTACGGCGCGCGGGCCGATGAGCAGGCCGCGGTCGACCGGGCTGCGGACCCGGCCGTCGTCGACCCTGCGGCGATTCCCCGGGACATCCTGGTGCCGGTGCTGCCGGACGACATCGACAACATCACGGCATGGCTGACCGAGCGGCGCGGCGCAAAGGTGAACATCCGGGTGGCGCAGCGGGGCGACAAGCGGGCGCTGGCAGAGACCGTGCACCGCAACGCGATCGAGGCGCTCACCCAGCATCGACTCAAACGGGCCAGCGACCTCACCGCCCGGTCGGAGGCGCTCGCCGAGTTGGGCGAACTGCTCGACATGCCGACGGCCCCGCTGCGCATCGAATGCATCGACGTCTCGCACGTGCAGGGCACCAATGTGGTGGCCTCACTGGTGGTGTTCGAAGACGGCATGCCGAAGAAGAGCGACTACCGGCGGTTCATCATCCGCGACCGCCCCGGAGACGATGTCGCCTCCATCGCCGAGGTCGTGCGCCGTCGGTTCAGCCCGCACAACTACGGACCGAACGGGGAAGCATCGGCCGAGCCGAACGGGGAGGGCGCGCCCCGGCCGGAGCTGACCAGCGGGGCCGTCACGGCCGACGATCCTGGCGGCAGGCCGGGCATCGATCCGGAGACCGGCAGGCCGCGGCGATTCGCCTATCCGCCACAGCTTTTGGTGGTGGACGGGGGCGCCCCGCAGGTCAACGCGGCGGCTGAGGTGCTCGCCGAGCTCGGCATCGACGACGTCAAGGTCTGCGGGTTGGCCAAGCGGCTGGAGGAGGTGTGGGTGCCGGCCAGGGGCGACGAGCCCGCGGAACCACTGATCTTCCCGCGAACCAGCGAGGCGCTGTACCTACTGCAGCGACTGCGGGACGAGGCCCACCGGTTTGCCATCACCTTCCACCGGGCGCGGCGCTCCAAGGCGATGACCAGCTCGGCCCTGGAATCGGTCCCTGGGCTGGGGGAGACCCGTCGCAAGGCGCTGCTGCGGCACTTCGGCTCGGTCAAGCGGGTGCGCGCGGCCAGCGCCGCGGAGCTCACCGAGGTGCCGGGCATCGGCGCCGCGACCGCCGATGCCATCGTGGCAGCGCTCGCCGCGGGCTCGGAGAACGCCAACGGCCCGGAGAACGCAGCCGGTCCCGATACCGCCGCCGGTCCCGATACCGCTGCTGCTACCGCCGCTGGATCCGATACCGCCGCAGAGTCAAGCACCGTGATCGGCGGCAAGCCTTAGGCACTGCCGCGGACCACTACGCTGGGCGGGCGGACCCGACTCGAAGTTCCCTGGGTCGGGGCAACCCAGGCGGGCGGCCCGCCGGAACCGATTCGCGCACGTCCAGGAGCACTCATGACGCAGGCACCGCCGGCCGACACCGATCAGCTGCCGCCCGACGGGGAGGTCACTGGCATCGAGGTGGCGGTGGTGTCCGGGCTGTCCGGCGCCGGCCGCTCGACCGCCGCCAAGTGCCTGGAAGATCTCGGCTGGTTCGTTGTCGACAATCTGCCTCCCGAGCTGATCGCCACCATGGTCGATCTGGGGGCAAGGGCAAGAGGCGAACTCACCAAGATCGCCGTGGTGCTTGACGTCCGGTCCCGGGCATTCACCGAAGACCTTGCCGAGGTGATCCGTGATCTGGACAGCAAGGGTTATCCGGTGCGGCTGCTGTACCTGGAGGCCAGCGACGCGGCGTTGATCCGGCGCTACGAGGCGAACCGGAGGCAGCACCCGCTGCAGGCCGGCGGACGCATTTCCGACGGGCTGGCCGCCGAGCGCAGCCTGCTCGGCCCGCTGCGCGACGAAGCCGACGTGATCATCGACACCAGCGACATCTCGGTACACGAACTCCGCGATCGCATCGAGGAGGAGTTCACCGCTGGCCCGCGCAGCTCGACCCTGACGCTGCTGTCGTTCGGCTACAAGTACGGGCTGCCGTTGGACGCAGATCTGGTGGTGGACATGCGTTTTCTGCCGAATCCGTTCTGGATCCCCGAGCTGCGCGACAAGACCGGCCTCGACCCCGAGGTGCGCGACTACGTGCTCACCCAAGAGGGCGCAGCGGAGTTCCTCGACCAGTACATCGGCCTGCTCGATCTGGTGGGCGCCGGCTACCAGCGGGAAGGTAAGCGCTACCTGACGGTGGCTATCGGCTGTACCGGCGGCAAGCACCGCAGTGTCGCCATCGCCGAGGAGCTCGGTCGCCGGCTGCGGGACAACCGGCTCAGCGCAGGACGGCCGTCCGGCGGGCACCCTGATGTGCAGCTGGACGTGCAGGTGGCCCACCGAGACCTGGGGCGCGAGTGACGTCCCGCTCGGTCGTCACCCTTGGTGGAGGCCACGGCCTTTACGCGATGCTGCGCGCGCTGCGGACGTTGGCCCGGCGGGCCGAGGTCGACGTGACGGCGGTGGTGACGGTCGCCGACGACGGCGGCTCGTCAGGGCGGTTACGGCGCGACAACCCGGGCATCCTGCCACCGGGTGACCTGCGGATGGCGCTGGCCGCGCTGGCCGACGACGGCCCGGACGGGACGTTGTGGGCCAACACTTTTCAGCACCGGTTCTCCGGTGAGGGCGCGCTGGCCGGGCATCCGGTCGGCAACCTGGTGCTCGCCGGGCTCGGCGAGGTGCTGGGTGATCCGATCGCCACCCTCGATGCCGCGGGCAGGATGCTCGGCTGCCGAGGCCGGGTGCTGCCGATGAGCTGCCAGCCGCTGACGATCGTGGGTGAGGTGGCCGGACTGGATGACCAGCCGGACACCGTGCGGCGCATCCGCGGCCAGGTCGCGGTGGCCGCCACCCCGGGGCAGGTGCGCTCGGTCTCGTTGGAACCGGCCGATGCAGTGGGCTGTGACGAGGCCGTGCAGGCGATCTCCACGGCCGACCTGGTGATCTTGGGTCCGGGGTCGTGGTTCACCTCGGTGCTGCCGCATCTGCTGGTCCCCGGCCTGCGCGAAGCCCTGATCGGGACCGCTGCGCACAGGCTGCTGGTCTTGAACCTGGTGCCGCAACCCGGTGAGACCGAAGGGTTTTCACCCGAGCAACACCTCGACGTGATCTCCGAGCACGCCCCGGATTTCCGAGCGGATACCGTCCTGGCCGACCCTGCTGCGGTTCCGAACCGCAGCAGGTTGACCTCGGCCGTCCGGCACTGGAACGGTGAGCTATGGACGCGGACGGTCGCCGCTGAGGGCAAGCCGGAACAGCACGACCCGGACGCCCTGGCCAACGTCCTTGACGAACTGCTGACCGCACTGCCGCCCGGCGGCCGGACCCGGAGCGGCAACCCCACGTCGGCCACCACCGGGTAGTCAGCAGCCGACAACGCAAAAGCATTACCAGCACAGCACTTCCAGCAACGCAATACCCCACAAGCAGTACCCGACAAGCAGCACCCGAAGGAGAGCCACTCCCGATGGCCATGACCGCCGACGTCAAGGACGAGCTCAGTCGCATCAACGGCGTCTTCGACCGCAGACTCGGCAAGCAGCGGCAACTGAACACCGCTGAACGCCGGGCCGAGGTGTCGTCCATGCTGCGGTTCGCCGGCGGTCTGCACATTGTCGGCGGCCGAGTGGTGGTGGAGGCGGAACTGGACACCGGCGCGGCCGCGCGCCGGCTGCGCAGCGAGATCGCCGAGCTGTACGGGCAGGACGCCGAGTTCCAGGTGCTGTCGCCCTCCGGCATCCGCAAGAGCACCCGGTACATCGTGCGGGTGGTGGCCGGCGGCGACGCGCTGGCCAGGCAGACCGGACTGCTCGACAACCGCGGCCGGCCGGTCAGGGGGCTGCCGCCGGCCGTGGTGTCCGGCACCGCGGGCGACGCGGTCGCCGCCTGGCGCGGAGCATTCCTGGTGCACGGATCGCTGACCGAGCCCGGCCGGTCGGCGTCGCTGGAGGTGACCTGCCCGGGACCGGAGGCCGCGCTGGCACTGGTCGGGCTGACTCGGCGGATCGCCGCCGCCGTCCCGACCGATCCACCCACCACCATCCCGGCCAAGGCCAGGGAGGTGCGCGGAGCAGACCGGGTCGTGATCCGCGACGGCGACGCCATCTCATTGCTGCTGCGCGAGATGGGTGCCAGCTCATGCGTCGTCACCTGGGAGGAGCGCCGCACCCGCCGCGAGCACCGGGCCTCGGCGAACCGGCTCGCCAACTTCGATGACGCCAACTTGCGCCGCTCGGCCAGGGCCGCGGTGGCCGCCGCCGCCAGGGTGCAGCGAGCGTTGGAGATCCTCGGGCCGGAGGCCCCCGACCACCTGACCGTTGCCGGCCGGCTGCGCATCGAGCACGGCCAGGCCTCGCTGGAGGAACTCGGCCAACTCGCCGACCCGCCGCTCACCAAAGACGCTATCGCCGGCCGGATCCGCCGGTTGCTCACCATGGCCGACAAGAAGGCCCAGGATCTGGACATCCCGGACACCGAATCGGCCGTCACCGCCGACATGCTCGACGGCTGAGCAGCGGATTCCCGACGACGGCCACACGGCACCAACCGGGGGCGGCGCGGCCGCCGCAAGCGCTCCGTCTAGAGTGGAACTGTCACCCCCAGGGCTGTGGGTGTCGTCACTTAATCGATTCCGCTCGACTGCCGGGACGCCGTTCGCGACGCCGGCGCGGCGGGATGCCAACTTCTCTCAAAGGGGACGAGCGTGACCGTGCGCGTAGGTGTGAATGGATTCGGCCGGATCGGCCGCAACTTCTGGCGAGCCGTCGATCAGCTCGACACCGATCTCGAGATCGTCGCGATCAACGATCTGACCGACAACAAGACGCTGGCCCACCTGCTCAAGTACGACACCATCCTGGGCAAGCTGGACCACGACATCAGCGCCACCGACGACGGCATCGTGGTGAACGGCAAAGAGATCAAGGCCTTCGCCGAGCGTGATCCCAGCAAGCTGCCGTGGAAAGACCTCGGCGTCGACATCGTCATCGAGTCGACCGGTCACTTCACCAAGGCTGCCGACGCTCGCAAGCACATCGACGCCGGCGCCAAGAAGGTCATCATCTCCGCCCCGGCCACCGACGAGGATCTGACCGTGGTGATGGGCGTGAACGACGACGCCTACGACGGCAGCCAGACCATCCTGTCCAACGCCTCCTGCACCACCAACTGCGTCGCGCCGATGGCGAAGGTGCTCAACGACGCCTTCGGCATCGTCAAGGGCCTGATGACCACGGTGCACGCCTACACCAACGACCAGGTGATCCTGGACTTCCCGCACAAGGACCTGCGCCGGGCTCGCGCGGCCGCCCAGAACATCATCCCGACCACCACCGGCGCCGCGAAGGCCGCCGCCCTGGTGCTCCCCGAGCTCAAGGGCAAGCTGCACGGCTACGCGTTGCGGGTGCCGGTGATGGACGGCTCCGTCACCGACCTCACCGTCGAGTTGGAGAAGAAGATCACCGCCGACGAGGTGAATGCCGCCTTCAAGAAGGCAAGCGAAGAAGGCCCGCTGGCCGGCAAGCTGGTCTACTCCACCGACCCGATCGTCTCGACCGACATCGTCGGTTCGCCGGCATCGTGCACCTTCGACTCGCCGTTGACCATGACGATCGGCGACAACCTGGTGAAGGTGGTCGGCTGGTACGACAACGAGTGGGGCTTCACCAACCGGCTGGTCGACTTCACCTCGCTGGTCGCCAGCAAGCTCTGACCCCGGCACTGCTGCCGCGGTCCTATCTGCCGCGGTCCTTTCTGCCGCGGTGCTATCTGCCACGGCACACGCACCCCGAATTCCCTGCACCCCAGGAGCTTTCGTGAACACCTTGGACGATCTGCTCGGCGGTGGCGCCGGCCAGCCCGGCTCGCTGACCGGCACCACCGTGCTGCTGCGGTCCGATCTGAACGTGCCGCTGGACGGCGACACGATCACCGACGACGGCCGCATCAAGGCCAGCCTGCCCACTATCAAGGCGCTGACCGACGCCGGTGCCAAGGTGGTCGTCACCGCGCATCTCGGCCGGCCGGACGGCAAACCGGACCCGAAGTTTTCGCTGGCTCCGGTGGCCGCCCGGCTGGGCGAGCTGCTCGGCGCCGACGTCGTCCTCGCCTCGGATGTGGTGGGGGACAGCGCGAAAGCCACCGTCGCCGGCCTACAGGACGGGCAGGTGGCGCTGTTGGAGAACGTGCGGTTCGACCCACGCGAGACCAGCAAGGACGACGCCGAGCGGGGTGCGCTGGCCGCCGAGTTGGCGGGGCTGGCTGCCGGGGCCGGCGGCCGCGCCGTTTTCGTCTCCGACGGGTTCGGGGTGGTGCACCGCAAGCAGGCGTCGGTGTACGACGTGGCAAAGCTGTTGCCGCACTACGCCGGCTACCTGGTGTCGGAAGAGACGGCGGTGCTGCGCAAGCTCACCACCGAGCCGGAACGGCCGTACGTCGTCGTCCTCGGCGGGTCCAAGGTGTCGGACAAGCTCGGGGTGATCAAGGCACTGCTGGAGCAGGTGGATCAGGTGCTGATCGGCGGCGGGATGGCGTACACCTTCCTGGCCGCCGAGGGCAAGGACGTCGGAAAGTCGTTGCTGCAGCAGGACATGGTCGACACCTGCGGGCAACTGCTGAACGAGTACGGCAGCAAGATCGTGCTGCCCAACGATGTGGTGGTCGCCGACAGCTTCTCGCCCGACGCGAAGACCGAGGTGGTGTTCGCCGGCGAGATCCCTTCCGACTGGCAGGGGCTGGACATCGGCCCCGACACCAGGGCCACCTTCCGGCGCATCCTGGGCGAGGCCAGGACGGTGTTCTGGAACGGCCCGGTCGGCGTCTTCGAGATGGCGCCGTTCGCCGGCGGCACCAAGGCGATCGCAGAGGCGATCGCAGACTCGTCGGCGTTCTCGGTGGTCGGTGGCGGCGACTCCGCCGCCGCTGTCCGGCAGCTGGGGGTCGACGAAGCCGGCTTCACGCACATCTCCACCGGTGGCGGAGCGTCGTTGGAATACCTTGAGGGCAAAGAACTTCCGGGACTTGCCGTGCTCGACGAGCCGCAGCCAGAGAATGGAGCAGGCCAGTGAGCGCCGCCAAGAAGTCGGCAGCCGCCGAGAAGCCGGTCGGGCGCCAGCTGTTGATCGCCGGCAACTGGAAGATGAACCTCAACCACCTTGAGGCCATCGCCGCCGTGCAGAAGCTGGCATTCACGCTGCCGGACAAGTACTACGCCAAAGAAGAGGTGGCGGTACTGCCGCCGTTCACCGACTTGCGCAGCGTGCAGACCCTGGTGGACGGCGACAAGCTCAAGATCAAGTACGGCGCGCAGGACATCTCGCCGTACGACAACGGCGCGTACACCGGCGACATCTCCGGGCCGATGCTGGCCAAGCTCGGCTGCACCTTCGTCGTTGTCGGGCATTCGGAACGCCGTGAGCACCACGACGAGAGCGACCAGGTGGTGGCCAGCAAGGTGGCCGCGGCGCTGCGCAACGGGCTGGTGCCGATCCTCTGCGTCGGTGAGGGCCTTGAGCTCCGCGAGGCCGGCGGTCAGGTGAACCACTGCACCCAGCAGCTGCTGGCTGCGATGGAGGGCGTCGACGCCGAGCAGGCCGCCACCGTTGTGTTGGCGTACGAGCCGATCTGGGCCATCGGCACCGGCCGGGTGGCCACCGCCGCCGATGCCCAAGAGGTGTGCGCCGCGCTGCGCGCCACCCTCGCCGACACGTACGGGCCGGAGGTCGCCGGCGCGGTGCGGATCCTCTACGGCGGCAGCGTGAAGTCCGGCAACGTCAACGAGATCGTCAGCCAGCCCGACGTTGACGGCGCGCTGGTCGGCGGGGCCAGCCTGGACCCGACCGAGTTCGCGACCCTGTGCGCCAACGCGGTGGGTGTGCTGACCTGAGCGGATGCTCGGGTTAAACTGACCCTGCCGTCGCGGCCAGCGTCGCGGCTGCCGCTTGACCATCCGGACCAGCCGTATTGGTTCTAACCGCTCAGCGCCATCCGGCGCACCGACCGCAAGGCGATCATGGAACTGTTCCTGGACATCCTGCTGGTGATCACCAGCCTGGCGCTGATCGGCCTGGTGCTGCTGCACAAGGGCAAGGGCGGTGGCCTGTCGTCCATGTTCGGCGGCAGCATGCAATCGTCGCTGTCCGGATCGTCCGTGGTGGAGCGCAACCTCGACAGGCTGACCTTGTTCGTTGCCGCGATCTGGGTGATCTCGATCGTCGGCGTCGGGCTGATCCTCAAGGTGAACCACGTCCCGTAGTCAGAGCTGCTTGAGCATCCTGGTGTTGCCCAAGGTGTTCGGCTTCACGTACGGCAGGTCGAGAAACTCCGCCACGCCACGGTCATAGCTGGAGCGCAGCTCGGCCAGTGCGTCCGGCCCAAGGTCGAGTTCGCCGATCCGCCGAAACCCCAACGCGGAGAAGAACATCACCTCGAAGGTGAGCACGAACAGCCGCGTCAGGCCGAGGTTTCTGGCCTGTTCGATCAACTCGAGGCAGAGCGTCCGGCCGATGCGTCGACCGCGGCACTGCGGGTCGGTGGCGATGGTGCGCAACTCGCCAAGGTCCTCCCACAGCACGTGCAACGCCCCGCAGCCCACCACCCTTGGGGTCGGCCCACCGTCGGGATCGGGGATCTCCGCCACCCAGAACTCGGTGACGTCCTCATAGAGGTTCACCAGTGACTTTTCCAGCAGAATGTCCGGTGCATACTGATCAATCAGTTCTTTGATGCGGCGTACGTCGCCGACCTTGGCCCGGCGGACGGTGGGTGACGCGTTCGACACCGGTTCCCGTTGGGCTGGTTCTTGCTTCGCCACCCGGGCAGCGTAGCCAGCAGGTCCGCGCCGCAGCTCAGCGGCCCGGCACGGGGCGCGGCTCCGTTAGGCTGAGGTATGTGAGCAATGCACCCACCGTGTCGATCGTGACGCTGGGGTGCGCGCGCAACGACGTCGACTCCTCGGAGATCGCGGGCCGCTTGGCCGCCGGCGGCTACCGACTGCTGGACGAGCCGGACACCGCCGCCAATGCGCCGGAGGAGCCCGCCGACGTGGTGGTGGTGAACACCTGCGCTTTCGTCGCCAGTGCCAAGAAGGATTCCATCGACACGCTGCTGGCGGCCGCCGATTCCGGATCCAAGGTGGTGGCTGTCGGTTGCCTCGCCGAGCGGTACGGCGCGGAGCTGGCCCAGGCGCTGCCGGAAGCCGACGCGGTGCTCGGGTTCGACGCCTATCCGGAGCTCGGCGCTCTGCTCGGTGACGTGCTGGACGGGCACCGGCCGGCGGCGCACACCCCGCAGGATCGCCGCACCCTTCTGCCGATCACCCCGGTGGCCAGACCCGATGCCGCACAGTCGGTCTCGGTGCCGGGCCATGCGCACACCGCGTCGGCGGCGGCGCCCGGTGGGCTGGCGGCCGGCCCGCAGCTGGTGCGCAAGCTACTGCATGCCGGACCGGTCGCACCGCTGAAGATCGCCTCAGGCTGCGACCGACGTTGCACCTTCTGCGCGATCCCGTCGTTCCGCGGGTCGTTCGTCTCCCGGCACCCGGACGAGGTGGTCGCCGAGGCGCAGTGGCTGGCCGGGCAGGGCGTCCGGGAGATCGTGCTTGTCAGCGAGAACTCGACGTCCTACGGCAAGGATCTGCCGGGACGCGATCAGCTGGAAACCCTGTTGACCCGACTGGCTGCGGTGCCGGGCATCGTCAGGGTACGGCTCAGCTATTTGCAACCGGCGGAGACCAAACCCTCACTGCTGCAGGCAATCTCGGCAACCACCGGGGTTGCTGACTATTTCGACATGTCGTTCCAGCATGCTTCGGAGCCGGTACTGCGCCGGATGCGCCGGTTCGGTTCTGTCGCCGGCTTTCTCGACCTCACCCGCCGCATCAGGGCGGCGGCGCCCGAGGCCGGGATCCGCTCCAATGTGATTGTTGGTTTCCCCGGCGAGACCGAGCGAGACGTGCAGGCGCTTGAGGAGTTCCTGATCGGCGCCAGGATGGACGCCGTCGGAGTGTTCGGCTACTCGGACGAGGACGGCACCGCGGCGCTGGAGCTACCGGACAAGGTCGACGAGGACGAGATCGCCGCGCGGGTGGAGCGGATCACCGCGCTCGCCGACGAGCTCGCCGCACAGCGGGCCGAAGATCGGGTCGACACCGAGATCGTGGTGCTGGTCGACGATGTGACTCCCGACAGCGAGAGCGGCAGCACCGACGGCACCGTTGTCGGCCGCGGCGAGCACCAGGCGCCGGAGGTCGACGGCACCACGACGCTGACCGGTGCCGACGGCATTGAACTGGGCGACCTGGTGCTGGCACGGGTGGTCGGCACCGACGGCATCGACCTGATCGCGGAGCCGCTGCGGGTGCTGCCGCGCCCGGAGCCGGCGGACCCAGATGTGTTGCGGCCCAAAGCATCGGCACCAGCGGCGGAGGCGACAGGGTCGTGAGCGCAACGGTGCCCCCGTCCCGCCCGCCGACTCCGGCGGGCAATCCCGCCGAGCCCCCACACCGGGGACAGCAGGACGGGCCGGGGGAGTTGCCGCACGCCTACGTGCCCGCCTCGCTGATCAACCTGCCGAACGCTCTGACGGTGCTGCGGCTGATCTTGGTGCCGGTCTTCCTGTTGTGTCTGTTCAACCTCGGCGGGCACGACGCCACCTGGCGCTGGATCGCGGCCGGAGTCTTCGCCGTCGCCGCCATCACCGACCGGTACGACGGGCGGATCGCCCGCAGCCGCGGCCAGGTCACCGACTTCGGCAAGATCGCCGATCCGATTGCGGACAAGGCACTCACCGGTTCGGCGCTGCTGGGGCTGTCGATGCTGGGCAACCTGCCGTGGTGGGTCACCGTGGTGATCCTGGTCCGCGAGGTCGGCATCACGCTGCTGCGCTTCGCCATCCTCCGCTACGGCGTCATCTCGGCGAGCCCTGGCGGCAAGGCCAAGACCCTGGTGCAGGTGGTGGCCATCGGGCTGTACGTGATGCCGCTGCCGGACCAGCTTGAGTGGCTGCGCTTCGGGCTGATGCTGGTGGCGGTGGCGCTGACGGTCGGCACCGGCATCGACTATCTGGTCAGGGCGACCGCGTTGGTCACCCGCTCCCGCCGACCCTGAGCATCCGCGGTGCGATGACGGAGATGGACGAGTTTCTCGAACTGCGGTCCGGCCGGCTCGCCGCCGTTGTCGTTGGGCTGCGCCGGGCCGGGCTGACGGTGGCCACCGCGGAGTCGCTGACCGGTGGACTGCTCGGGGCGGCGTTGTCGTCGGTACCGGGATCGTCTGCGGTGCTGCGCGGCGGGCTGATCGTCTACGCGACCGACCTCAAGCACACGCTGGCAGGCGTTCCGGCCGAGTTGCTGGCGGCTCGCGGCCCGGTGGATCCGGACGTTGCGGTGGCCCTCGCCGCCGGTGCCAGGGAACGCTGCGGCGCCGATCTCGGCGTCGGGCTGACCGGGGTGGCCGGGCCCGACCCGCAGGACGGCCATCCGCCCGGCACCTGGTTCGTCGCGGTCACCGGGCCGGACCTGGCCGATTCGGGAACCGCGGTGGTGACCACGCGAACCGGACACCCGGTGCCGGACGTCAACCCGGACCACCACGAGCCGCAGCGGCAACGGCACCGGATCCGTCTGCAGGTGGTGAGCGCCGCGCTGGATCTGCTGGCCGAGCGCTGCACAGCGTCAGGCCGATGAACTCAAGCCGGCGGCTGGTGCGATTCACCGGCGTCCGCCATGCAATGTTCACGTGACTCCGGGAACAACTGCCGGATGCACCGGCGTTGACCGGGTAGGTTGGCGGGACACCCGGACCAGCCACGCGACCGGAGTTTCCGCCGGCGCAGACCAGAGCTGTCGAGGCTGTGAAAGTCCGGCGCCGGAACAGGAGGTGGCACGTGTTGCTGCGAGATGCATTGGGCGAAACTCTTCGCGATGCCCGGACCAGCCAGAACCGGACGCTGCGTGATGTCTCCACGGCCGCCAACGTGTCGCTCGGATACCTGTCCGAGGTGGAGCGCGGCCGCAAGGAGGCGTCCAGCGAGCTGCTGGCGTCCATCTGCGTCGCCCTCGAGCTGGAACTTTCCGACGTGCTCACCACGGTCAGCGAGGCCATCCGCACCGACGATCAGGCCAAGCGCGCCGTCGCGGTGAACAAGGCCGAGCAGCTGGCCCAGCAGGCCAACGTCAGCCGCGGTTTCCAGGCCGTCCCCGCGAACGGCTACCCACGCCGCCCGGTCGCCAGCTTGGACAAGACCAACGCCCCGAAGGCCGGCAGCAAGCCGGTACCGACCAGGCCGGAACCGGCGCGCGCCGCCGCCCGTCCCGAGCGGCCGTTGCGGATCGTGGTGCCGTTCAGCCCCGCGCCGCAGACCAACTGATCATGTGGTGACCTGCCGTAAAGGGGCTCGGCGTCGCAGCCGTCCCGGCGTCCCAGGACGAGGTCGCCTTGCCAGTTCGTTTCGTGGCCCCGGGGTCACCAGCGAGGCCGGACTCGACCGTTTGCTCGACACCGTCGGGGATCGTGTCCCATGACGGCGGAACACCTCGCCGCAGTCTTTCGCTGCCCCGTCTGCGACGGCGCCTTCTCACCCCGTGCGGGACGCACGCTGGCGTGCCCATTGGGTCACGCGTTGGACGTCGCGAGGGAGGGGTACGTCAACCTGGTCACCGCGCAGGCCAAGAAGTCGAAGGACCCTGGCTACAACGTCCAGCTGATGCAGTCCCGCCACGCGTTCTTCGGCACTGGAGGCTACGAGCCGGCTGCTCGGGCGATCGCCGAGCTCATGTCTACGGCGCTCCCCGCCGGCGGACGTGTCCTGGACGCCGGCTGCGGCGAGGGGTACTACTTGCGCGTCCTCCGCGAGGTGGCCCCAGGGCTCGACATTGTCGGGACCGATCTGTCCCGCTCAGGGATGCGGATGGCGGCACGGCTCGACCCAGCGGGGGCATAAGCCGTGGCGAACTCGTACCACCTTCCGATGGACGTGAACTCGCTCGACGGGGTCGTCAGTCAGTTCTCTCCGAACCCGGTCGAGGAGTTCGCCCGTGTGCTCCGGCCAGGCGGAACGATGCTGATCGGTAGCCCAGGAGCTGATCATCTGTTCTCGATGAAGGCCGCCGTTTACGACTCCCCGCGTCGTCATGATGAGGAGAACCACCGGGTCGTCGACGCCAGGTTCGTCCAGACCAATCGGCGGGTGGTCCGATACCCACTGGTCATCAATGACGTGGCGGCGCTCAAGGCCCTGTTCAGCATGACCCCGTACAGCTACGGGGCGAACGACGCAGCGCGGCTACTCAACAGCGAGGCCTCGACGTTCACGACCGAGGTGCACATGCTGCTCGACACATACCGCTACGACCCCTGAACCGCTTCCCAGGCCGGTGCAGCGCCGCCAGTCCCAGCACGGTCCCACACCGTTCAGCCCCGCGCCGCAGACCAACTGACTGCACGGTTGAACCGGGTTCTCAGTTGCCGGGACTGGTGTACCAGCGGCTCATCCTGGTGAAGAACGCGATGCCGCCCGCCAAGATGATCGGGCCGGCGAGCGGCGAGAGCCACGCCACGATCGGCGGCACCAGCAGATCGTCGGTATGGCCAAGGATCACGGCCGCCGGCAGGTAGGCCATGAACGCCAGCGGCAACAGCACGGTGAGCAGCCAGGTGCCGATGGTGCCGAAGATCGTCATCGGGTAGGCGCCGAAGTCGGTGAGCACGCGGTCGACAGTGACCTTGACCCTGGAGGTGGGGCCCATTCGAAAGTCCAGCCCGGAGATGCCGATCTGCAGGCCGGCCTCGACCAGGCCGCCGCCGATTGCCGCGGCCACCACGTACAGCACCAGCCAGGGCGTCCAGTGCACATCGACCCTGGTGGCTGCGGTTATCAGGATGACGCTGCCCAGCACCAGGTCGCCCAGGGTGCCAGGGTTGACGAAACGCGTGAGCAGCTGCATCAGCGGGCCGGCCGGCCGCAGCAGGTAGCGGTCCCATTCGCCGTTGCGGACCGCCCACGCACTGGCGCTGTGCTGTCCGAAATTGATGGTGCAGACTCCGTGAGCGGTGAGCCGCAGACCGTAGAGGAAGGCGACGTCCGCGACGTCCCAGCCGGCGATCGCCCCGAACGCGCCGAGCAGCACCCCGATGAACGCGAGTTGTGTGCCCTGCATGGCCACCGACCCAAGCGCGGTGAGAACCAGGTTGACCCGGTGCACCCGCAGGTCGCGCCACGCCGCGCCCATCAGAATCAGGTACGTCCGCCAACGGGGGACGGGCCGGGCCAGACTGCCGCGCCCGTCGGCAATGCTGCTGTCAAGGGCAGTTCCGGTGTCACGGTTCGAGCGCGTCTCGGTCTCAGCCACCGAACACCACCAGCCGTCGGATCGCCCGGCGCCAGATCAGCACTCCGAGCGCGATCAGCACGCCGATCCAGAGCAGTTGCAGGCCGATCGCCCTGGCGGTGTGCCAGCCTGGATCGGTGTCGACGTAGATCGATAGCGGCACGAATACCTGGGCGGAGAACGGCAGCGCGGTCAACGTCCCGGACAGCCATCCAGGCATGAACCACAGCGGGATCAGCGCACCGGACGAGAACTGGGCCAGCATCCGATAGATCAGGAAAACGCCGCCGACCTCGAGGGTCCAGAACCCGATCAGGCCGACGGTGAAGTTCATGATCAGCGCGATCCCGAACCCCAGCACGATCGACACCGCAAAGGCGAAGCCGGAGATCACCGATCCCGGCGGGTCGATCGCACCGAACGTCAATCCCGCCACCAAGCCTGCCGCGGCGGCGGGCAGCTGTGCGGCGGCAGCACCGACCTGCTGGGCCAGCGCCAGCGGCACCGCCGAGACGGGCCGCATCACGTCGAAGGCGATGGCACCCGTCCGCAGCCGACCGTAGAGCGTGTCGAAAGTGAACGGCTGGAACACGATGTTGACCAGCACCCCGAGCACCGCGTACGTGATGGCGTCGCGCTGGTTGACGCCGGCCACCTCGGTCCGGGCGCCGTAGACGGCGGTCCACACCAGGTAGACCAGCACCACCTGCAGTACGCAGCCGATGATGCCGGTCCACGTGGAGGCGCGGAAGGCGAACTGTGCCATCGCACCCTGCCGCATCGACGCGGCCATGCCGCCAAGGGCGAATCGAAACGGCAGTCGCTGGGTGCGGCCAGACCTGTCGCGGGCCACCGGCGGCGCGGTCACAGCGCAACCTCACGGTCGGTGTAGATCTGCCGGATCACGTCCTCAACGCCTGGCTCGCTGGACGACAGGTCGGTGATTGCCATCGCGTCGGTCAGCCGGCTGATGGCCGCGGGTGCCGGCAGCTGGGCCGGGTCGAACCGGAACGTCGCCTTGACCTGATCACCGGCTTGTTGAACGTTGCGCAGGTCGAGACCGTCGATGCGGAGTTCGGCAGGCACTTCCGTTGCGGTGACGACGATCTCGCGGAACGCGGGCGTAGCGGGCCTTCAACCGCTGCAGGTCGCCGTCGTAGAGGATGCGTCCCTCGTCGATGATCACCACCCGACGGGCCAGCTGCTCGATGTCGGAGATGTCGTGGGTGGTGAGTAGCACGGTGGTTCCCTCCGAGCGATTCTGCTCGGCGATGAAGTCGCGGATCCTGGCCTTGGCCACCACATCGAGCCCGACGGTCGGCTCGTCGAGGTAGAGCACCGGCGGGCGGTACAACATCGCGGCGACGATGTCGCCGCGCATCCGTTGCCCCAGCGACAGTGACCGCACTGCGGTGTCCAGCAACGGGCCCATGTTGAGCAGGTCGACGAACGCATCGAGTGAGCGGCGGTAATCGACCGGGTGCAGACCGTACAGCTTGGCTATCAGATCGAACGAGTCGCGCAGCGGCAGGTCGATCCACAGCTGCGAACGCTGGCCGAACACCGCACCGATGTTCCTGGCGTTGGCGCGCCGGTCTTGCCACGGCACGATGCCCTCCACCTCGACGTGCCCGGCGGTGGGCACCAGGATTCCGGTGAGCATCTTGATGGTGGTGGACTTGCCGGCGCCGTTCGGCCCCAGATAGCCGACCAGCTCGCCGTCGTCGATGGTGAGCGAGACATCGTCAACGGCGCGGGTCACCACCTTCTTGGTGCTGAAGAACGAGCGCACCCCGGAGAAGCGGCCCTGCACCCGCTCCGGCCGGCTGAACTCCTTGACCAGTCCCTCTGCCCGGATCACGCAGCGGTCCCGACCACCAGGTGACCGCGCCCGGCGCGGAACCGGATCCCCGTGCGGCAGTGCGGCTTTGCAGCCCGGTCGCGGACGAGCCTGGCGAACGGCGCAGGGGTAGCTAGCACGGCGGGAGCATCAACCACTGAGGGAGCATCAACCACTGAGGGAGCATCAACACTGAGGCGCACCGGCTCACCGTGTCACGTCCAGCCGCGGCGAGCGAGGCGTTAACCGGCCACGCGTGTCGTCACCACGGTTCGATCACTCCTGGCCCGTGACAGGATGGATGCATGCCGCTGATCGATGACGCCAAGGCCATGTCCGACGAGCTGAGCACCCTGCGCCGCAAGCTGCACGCGGTGCCGGAGGTCGGGCTGGATCTGCCTGTCACCCAAAAGATCCTGCTGGACGAGCTCGCCGACCTCGGCCTCGAGGTGAGCACCGGCAAAGACCTCACCTCGATCACCGCGGTGCTGCGCGGTGGAAAGCACACCGACAACAGCCCTGTGGTGCTGCTGCGCGCCGACATGGATGCCCTGCCGGTGGTGGAGCAGTCGGGGGAAAGCTTCGCCCCGGCAGCGGATTCGCCGCACCATCAGGCCATGCACGCCTGCGGGCACGACATGCACATGGCTGGCCTGATCGGTGCGATTCGGCTGCTGGTGCAGCGCCGCGACGAGCTTCCCGGTGACGTGGTGTTCATGCTGCAGCCGGGGGAGGAGGGTATGGACGGTGCCCGCTACATGATCGACGAGGGGGTGCTCGACGCCGCCGGCCGCCGTGTCGACGCCGCATACGGGCTGCACGTGTTCTCCGGCTACTTCGAGAAGGGCACGATCGCCGCCAGGCCCGGAGCGCTGATGGCGGCATCGGCGGGATTGAAGGTCGTGGTGCACGGCCGCGGCGGACACGGTTCGGCACCGCACATGTCGGCCGACCCGGTGCCGGCCGCCGCCGAGATGGTGACCGCGCTGCAGACCGCCGTTACCCGGCAGTTCAACGTCTTCGACCCCGTCGTCGTCACCGTCGGCACCTTCCACGCCGGCACCAGGCGGAACATCATCCCGGACGACGCCGAATTCGAGGCCACCATCAGGGCGTTCTCGCCGGAGGCGATGCAGAAGGCCGGCGAGGTCACCACCACGGTGTGCAAGGAGATTGCCGCCGCTCACGGACTGACCGCCGATGTCACCTTCACCGGCGAGTACCCGTTGACGGCCAACAACGCCGACGAGTTCGAGTTTGTCGCCGACACCGCCCGGGACCTGTTGGGCGACAAACGATTTCTGCAGATGGCGGACCCGATTACCGGATCCGAAGACTTCTCCAGGGTGCTCGATGAGGTGCCCGGCTGCTACTTCTTCGTCGGTGCCGGACGCGACCCGCTCGCCAAGGCCGGCTCCAACCACTCGCCGATCGCCGCCTTCGACGACTCGCTGTTGCCGGACTGCTCCGCGCTGCTCGCCGAGCTGGCGATCCGGCGGCTCAACCGGGCCTGAGTCCGGCCAGCGGCTGCATCCGCCGGCGGGGATTCAGCGCACGGCCGGTCTCAGACCGCGATGGGCGCCAGGATGCCCTTGTCGTGCACATAGTCGTGCACCGTGATGTCGTCCAGGGTGAGCGTTTTCAGGTCGTCAAGGCTGCGGACGTGGTCGGCAATGGTCAATCGCGGCAAGGGTTTCGGGGTGCGCTGCAGCTGCCGGCCGACCTGCTCGAAGTGGTTGTGGTAGATGTGCGCGTCACCGAAGGTGTGCACGAAATCGCCTACCTGCAGACCGGTCACCTGCGCGACCAGATGCACCAGCAGCGCGTAGGAGGCGATGTTGAACGGCACCCCGAGGAAGGCGTCGGCGCTGCGCTGGTACAGCTGGCAGGAGAGTTTCCCGTCGGCGACGTAGAACTGGAACATGGTGTGGCACGGCGGCAATGCCATGTTGTTGACCTCTGCGACGTTCCAGGCCGAGACGATGTGCCGGCGGGAGTCCGGCTTGTTCTTGATGGACTCGACCACCTGGGCGATCTGGTCGACGCTGGCACCGTCGGCGGTCGGCCAGCTGCGCCACTGGTGGCCGTAGACCGGGCCGAGTTCACCCTCGGCGTCGGCCCACTCGTCCCAGATGTGCACGTCGTTGTCGTGCAGGTAACCGATGTTGGTGTCGCCGCGCAGAAACCACAGCAGCTCGACGATCACCGAACGCAGGTGGATCTTCTTGGTGGTGACCACCGGGAAGCCCTCGGACAGGTCGAAGCGCATCTGGTGCCCGAAAATGCTTCTGGTGCCGGTGCCGGTGCGATCCGGCCGGTCGGTGCCCTCGGTCATGATCCGCTGCAGGAAGTCGAGGTATTGCTGCATGCTGTCGAGCCTACGGCGGCCGTGGCAGGCATCGTCGGCGGCTCGCCTACCCGCCCAGCTCGCCTACCCGCCCGGGTGGCCGGTGCCGCTCAGCCGATCTGCTCGTCGAGGTAGCACCAACGCCAGGTCTCGTTCGGCTCGAAGCTGCGCATCACCGGGTGCTCGGTCTGGTGCGAGTGACGTTCGGCATGCCGGCCGACCGAGGAGTCGCAGCAGCCGACGTTGCCGCAGGCCAGGCACATCCGCAGGTGTACGGGCACGGTGCCCTCCCGGTCGCAGTCGAGACAGTGGTCGCTGGTCGGTTCGGTGCGCCGGCTGGCCGCGCGCAAATGCTCGCACTCCGGCGGGGCCAGCCGGTCGGCGTGCACCTCGTCGCCGGTGTGCCGCTCGGACTGCCCGCCAGCGACGGTCAGCATCGACTCCTCGACATCCAACGCGGACAGCACCGAGCTGAGCACGGTCTGGTCGACGTTGCCATGGCTGCGCATGTCCACCACCGCCTGCCGTTCCACCCCAAGGGTGTAAAGCCGCACCCTGCGGTACTCATCCGACGGAGTGGCGGAACCGCCGCCGCCGAGCTTCTCCCAGATCTGATCGGTGCGCCGCCGGATCCGGTCGGTGACAACGGCCCTGGTCTCGTCGGACACCTCATCGAGCTGGTCGAGCGCCGAGATGGCTTCCCGCCCAGCGGTTTCCAGCACCGTCGCCGCCGCCAGCGCGTCCTGCCGCGGGTCGGGTCCACGGACGTCGAGCCGGCGCACCAGCCACGGCAGCGTCGTGCCCTGGATCAACAGCGTGCCCGCCGTCACCACCAGGGCGGACAACAGCAGCAGCTGCCGGTGCGGCACGTCCTCCGGGATCAGGAACGCCACCGCTAGGGTGACGACGCCGCGCATCCCGGCCCAGCCGACGATCACCGCCCACGACACCGGCGACCGCTCGTCACTGCCGGGCAGCTTGCGGAACAACAGCACCCGACCGAGCAACACCCACAGCATCCGCACCACCACGACGGTGCCGAACACGGCGGCGCAGAAGCCGATCACAGTCCCGATGCCGGCGCCGTCGCGGCCCACCTCCTGGATGATCCACCTGGTCTGCAGCCCGATCAGCAGGAACACCGCGTTCTCCAGCAGGAACTGGATGGTCGACCAGTTGGTGCGCTCGGCCATCCTGGACTGCGCGGTCTGAATCAGCGGCGCCTTGTGACCAAGAATCAGCCCGCAGGTGACAACGGCGATCACGCCGGACGACCCGATCGCCCCGAAGTGCAGTTCTTCCGCCGGCAGGTACGCCGCCCACGGCATCACGAACGAGATGGCGGTGTCGGTGACGGCGTCGGTGAGCCGCCTGCGGACCCACACCGCGACGGCGGCCACCACGGTGCCGATCAGCGCGCCGCCGACCAGGGCGAGCAGGAACGATTCACCGACCGTCCAAACCGTCGCGACCCCGCCGATCGCCATGATCGCGGTGCGAAGGCAGGTGATAGCGCTGGCGTCGTTCACCAGCGACTCGCCCTCCAGGATCGACACCAGCGGCCGCGGCAACCCGACCTTGCGGGCCACCGCGGTCGCCGCCACCGCATCCGGCGGGGCCACCACCGCGCCGAGCGCGAAGGCGACGGCGAACGGCAGATCCAGCACCGCCCAGGCGACCACGCCGACGGCCAGCGCCGTCACCCCCACCAGCAGCACCGACAGGTAGCCGATCACCCTGATGTTGACCCGGAAGTCGACAACGGAGGTGCGGATAGCCGTCGAATACAACAGCGGCGGCAGCAATCCGAGCAGCACCATCTCCTCGGTCAGCCGCACCTCGGGAATGAACGGCAGAAACGAGGCGACGATGCCGACCAGCATCAGCACAAGGGGAGCGGACAGGCCCAGCCGATGCGCCACCCGGTCGAACAGGATCACGGCGAGCGCGAGCGCGCCGATGCCCAACGCAACGTTCACCGCGACATCGTCACACGCAACGGCGTCGGCCGGCGGCGTGGTTCGCCCGCCGCGGTCACCGAGCGGTCCCGGCTACAGCACGCGCAGCCGGATAGTCTCCGGCATCGCCGACAGCTCCTCGATCAGATGCTCCGGCAGTTTGGCGACGTCCGTCACCACATAGCCGTTCTGTCCCAGGGTGTTCAGCACCTGGCCCTCGATGTTGACGCCGTGATCGCCGAGCAGTCCGTTGATCTTGGCGAGCACACCGGGGGAGTTGACGTGGAAGTGCACGATGCGCCGGTCGCCAGGGCGCTGCGGAAGCGACAGCGACGGCAGGTTGACGCTCAACGTTGTGGTCCCGAGACCGAGGTAGTCGCGCAGCTTGGTGGCGACGAACCGGCCGATGTCCTCCTGCGCCTCCTCGGTGGACCCGCCGATGTGCGGGGTGAGGATCACGTTGGGAATGCCCTGCAGCGGCGAGCCGAAGGCATCACCGCGGGATTTGGGTTCGTCCGGGAAGACGTCGACGGCGGCGCCTGCGACGTGACCGGACCGCAGGTTGTCGGCCAGCGCCTGGTAGTCGACGACGAATCCGCGGCACAGGTTCAGGAACAGCGAGCGCGGTCGCATCCTGGCGAACTGCTCGGCACCGAAGAAGCCGGCGTTGCCAGGCCGCCCGTCGACATGCAGCGAGACCACTTCGGCGTTGTCCAGCAGCTCGTTCAGCGACGAACAGCGCTGCGCGTTGCCCAGCGCCAGCTTGTCGTCGGTGTCGTAGAAGAACACCTGCAGGCCGAGTGCCTCGGCCACCACCGAGAGCTGCGAGCCGATGTTGCCGTACCCGACGATGCCCAGCTTTCGCCCGCGGATCTCGTGGCTGCCGGTGGCCTGCTTGTCCCAGACCCCGTTGTGCAGCGCGGTGTCCTTCTCGGTGAGCCGCCGCGCCAGCATGATGATCTCGGCGATCACCAGCTCAACGACGGAACGGGTGTTGGAGAACGGCGCGTTGAACACAACGACGCCGCGGCCGGCCGCGGAGAGCAGATCGATCTGGTTGGTGCCGATGCAGAACGCGCCGATGGCCTGCAGCTCGGGCGCGGCCTGCAGCACCCGGTCGGTCACCTCGGTCTTGGAGCGGATACCGAGCAGCGACACGCCGTCCAGCGCCGCGATCAGCTCGTCCTCGTCCATCGCACCGGAGCGGGTCTCGACCTCATAGCCGGCCTCGGTGAGCAGATCGACCGCCAGCGGGTGCACATTTTCCAACAGCAAAGCTTTCACCAGTCCATGGTGGCAGGCGCCGCGGCCGGATTCCGCATCGGGTGACCGGCGCGACACTTGCGCCCACGCGGGTTGTGCGGACAGATTTGCTCGACCGGCCATGCCGATTCCGGATACCTCCGAGCAATCCGGCACAATCAGCGCCATGACACAAGCCGTGCAGGTGTCGGGGCTTCGCAAGACCTACACGACGAAGAAGGTGACGACCGCTGCCGTCGACGGTGTTGATCTGAGCATCAACACCGGCGAGATCTTCGCGCTGCTCGGGCCGAACGGCGCCGGCAAGAGCACCACCGTCGAGATCCTCGAGGGTTACCGGCACCGCGACGCCGGCGAGGTCTCCGTGCTCGGTGAAGACCCGCAGACCGCCGGCACCAGGTGGCGGGAACGGATCGGCATCGTCCTGCAGAACACCAAAGACCTTTCGCTGCTGACGGTGCGGGAATCGCTGCGCACGTTCTCGTACTATTACCCGAACGCCAGGGGAGCGGACGAGTTGATGGAGCTGGTGGGCCTGTCGGGCAAGGCCGACGCCAAGCTCACCGCGCTGTCCGGCGGGCAGCGGCGCCGGATGGACGTTGCCCTGGGCATCATCGGCCGCCCCGAGCTGCTGTTCCTCGACGAGCCGACCACCGGCTTCGACCCTGAGGCCCGCCGGCAGTTCTGGGACCTCATCCGGCAACTGCGCGCCGACGGCACCACCATCCTGCTGACCACGCACTACCTGGACGAGGCTGAGGCCCTCGCCGACCGGGTTGGCGTCATCAACGCCGGCAAGGTGATCGAGGTCAACACCCCAGACCGGCTGGGCGGCCGGCACGGCGCCGAAGCCACCGTGCGCTACCGCGATCCGAGCGGCGAGCTGGTCAGCATCGGCACCAACACCCCCACCGAGACGGTCAGGGAACTGATGCAGCGCTTCGACAATGCCGAGATCCCGGAGCTGACGGTGGCCCGGCCAAGTCTGGAAGACGTCTACCTGAAGATGATCGGAGTTCCGGCCGCATGAGCAGCACCAGCCAGACCAACACCTCGGTACGGGCAGGGTCGGGCCGGCGTATCAGCCTGGCCGCGATGTGCAGGGCCCGCGCCGTCGCCGAGATCAAAGCCTTTCTGCGCCAGAAGGAGTCGGTGGTCTTCACCCTCGCCTTCCCGGTGATCATGCTGGTCCTTTTCGGGACGATCTTCGGCAGCAACAAGGCCGATGGCGGCATCAATTTCGCCACCTACTTCGTCCCCGGGATGATCGGCGCAGGCATTCTGGCGTCCAGCTTCCAGACCCTGGCAATTCAGATTCCGATCGAACGCGACGACGGCCTGTTGAAGCGGCTGCGGGGCACCCCGATGCCCAAGGCCGCGTACTTCATCGGCAAGGTCGCCATGGTGCTGTTCGTGATGCTCCTCGAGATCATCCTGCTCACCGTGGTGGGGATGATCATGTTCGGGCTCAAGCTACCCGTCGACGCCAACCATTGGCTGGTGCTGATCGCGCTGGTGCTGCTCGGCACCACCACCCTGACGCTACTGGGCATCGCCTTCTCGTCGCTGCCGCGCACCGGCAGCAGCGCGCCGGCCCTGGTCACCCCGATAGCGCTTGTGCTGCAGTTCATCTCGGGTGTCTTTTTCCCGTTCTATCAGCTGCCGACCTGGCTGCAGGAAGTGGCGGCGATCTTCCCGCTGAAGTGGCTCACCCAGGGCTTGCGCTACGCCTTCCTGCCGGACGCGGCCAAGGGCAACGAACCGGCCGGCGCGTGGGAGCTTGGCAAGGTGTTCGGCATGCTGGGCCTCTGGGCCGTCATCGGAATGGTGCTGTGCCTGTTGACCTTCCGGTGGCGCAGCTCCAACGACGGCTGAGTTGTCCCGTGATGCTGTTCCCGGGATGCTGTCCAGGAAGCTGTCGGAGTGCTGTCCGGGCTTGCAGCCGGGTGGCGTGAGCGGCGGGCGCCCTAGACTCGCCGGATGAGGCACACCAACTGGGCGGGCAACTACCGCTATCGCGCCGCGGCCCTCGCCGAGCCGACAACGGCGGCCCAGCTGCGGGACCTGCTTGCCGACACCGGACCGGCAGCCGGCCGGCTGCGGGTGGCGGCCACCGGCCACACCTTCAACGATCTGCCCGACACCACCGGGACGCTGCTGACGTTGCGTTCGCTGCCGCGGGTGTGCGAGGTCGACACCGCGGCCCGCACCGTGCGGATCGACGGCGGCGCCAGCTACGGCGAGATCGCGCCTGCGGTGCAGGCCGCAGGGTTGGCTCTGCCGAATCTCGCGTCGCTGCCGCACATCTCGGTGGCGGGAGCGATCGCCACCGGAACCCACGGCTCTGGGGTGGGCAACAAGATGCTGGCCGACGCGGTGGTCGGGTTCGAGGTGCTCACCGCGGACGGCGAACTGCGCCAGGTGGGCCGCGACGACGATCCCGACTTCCCGGCGTTGGCAACGCATCTCGGCGCGTTCGGGGTGATCACCGCGCTGACCCTGCGACTGGAACCGACCTTTGACGTCGCCACCACCGTTTACCTCGGGTTGCCCTGGGATCGGCTCACCACCGAGTTCGCCCAGATCGCCGCGGGCGGCTACTCGGTCAGCGTGTTGCCGCAATGGACCCAGGACGGCGCTGCCCCCGAGTCCATGGCCTTCGTCAAGCGCCGCTTCCCGGCGGTCGCAAGGGAGGAAACTCCGCGGGGGGTAACGGATTCGGCCGCAGCCGCAAGCACCCCCGACTTCTTCGGCGGCCGACCGGCCGATCGGATGATGCACCTGACGCCGGGGGTGGACCCGAGCGCGTGCACGCCCCAGCTCGGCGACGTAGGGCCATGGCATCTGCGGCTGGCGCATTTCCGGCTGGAGGCAACTCCGAGTTCCGGTGACGAACTGCAGACCGAGTATCTGATGCCCATCGGCAATGCCGCGGCGGCGTTGGAGCAGCTGCGGCAGCTGGGCGGCCGGCTGCCGGCACTGGCCACCACGACGGAGGTCCGGACCGTCGCCGCCGACGATTTCTGGTTGTCCCCGGCCTACCAGACCGACTCCGTTGCCGTGCACTTCACCTGGAAACCGGATCAACCGGGAGTGCAGGCGCTGCTGCCGGAATTGGAGGCAAGGCTCGGCCCACTGGGCGCCCGGCCGCACTGGGGCAAACTGTTCGCCACGCCGGCGGACCGGCTCAACCAGCTCTACCCGCGGTTCGGCGACGCCGCGGACGCGGTGCAGCGCTGGGACCCGAACGGCAGGTTCAGCAACGACTTCCTGCGTCGGGTGGGTCTGCGGATCGACTGAGCGGCATTGGTGCTGCCGGTCAGGCCGCGACTCATACCTCGACGCGGCGACCGTCGAGCGCTGCCAGCGCCACCTCGGTGTCGTCCTCAGGTCCGGTGGGCCGCCGAGTTCGACACCAGGGTGCCGCACTGGTTCGGCGCGGCCGGCCCCGGGCCGGTAGAACTGTTGGTGTTGTTCGGTCCACAGGGCGAACGCATGCACATGCGGGCCACGCCGAAGCAGCGCTGACGAGCCTCCAGCCAACCGGAAGGGAACTCACCGATGAGCCAGTCCAGTCCCAAGACCCAGCCGGAGCCGGTCCGTGATCCGGCCACCGACCACCTGCTCACCCCGCAGAACTGCATCGTCGCGCTGATCGACTATCAGCCGGAGCAGTACTCGACGGTCACCTCCAGCACGCCGGAGGAGATAGACCTGAACGTCCTCGCCGTGGCGAAACTCGCGACGGCGTACCAGGTTCCGGTGGTGCTGTCCACGGTCGGGGTCGACATGGGCAAGAACAAGGGCACCAACAAGGCGATCCTTGATGAGCTACCCGGGGTCAAGGAGATCGACCGTTCCGGTGTGAACGCCTGGGAAGACCCGGACTTCCGGGCCGCGATCGAGACGTCTGGACGGCGAAACGTGGTGATCGGCGGTCTGTGGACCGAGGTCTGCCTGACTTTCCCGACGCTGGACATGCTGGCCGAGGGCTATCGGGTGTTTCCGGTGGCCGACGCCGTCGGCGGGATCAGCCAGGTCTCGCACGACCGGGCCTTCGACCGGATGATTGCCGCTGGGGCACAACCGATCACCGCCATCTCGTTCGGCGCCGAGCTGATGCGCAACTGGGCCCGCTCCGACGCGGACAAGCTCCGCCAGGTGATGAACTGGTATTTCCCGAAGAAGCAGCAGTTGGACGCCAAACGCGGTTAGCCGCCGGCACGTTCCAGCAGCACCAACACCTCGCTGTGCCGGGTCTGCGGGAACATGTCGAACAGCCGCGCCGACCGCACCCGCAGCGCCGGCATGGCTGCCAGATCCTTTGCCAGTGAATCCACGTTGCAGCTGGAGTACAGCACGTGCGCCGCCGGCGAGGCGTTCAGGGCGTGCGCCAGTTCGGTACCGATGCCGCGCCTGGGCGGATTGACGATCACCAGGTCGGCGGCCGTGTCCACGGCGGCGGCGTCACCTCCGGCGAAGGTGAACCGCTCGGGCCCGGGTCGGTCGCCCGCGCTCTGCCTGGCCCCGGCGACGGCCTCATCGGAGATTTCCACACCGCGGATGCTGGTGGCGGAGCGGGGAGCGCAGTGCAGTGCGAAACCGCCGACGCCGCAATACATGTCGAGCACCGACGTGGGTTGCAGCTCGTCGGCCCAGGCGCCGGCCTGGCGGTAGAGGCCGGCAGCGACGGCGCTGTTGGTCTGGAAGAAGCCCTGCGGTCGCAGCTGCAGGGTAATGCCGTTGAGCGTCATCGGCAGGGTCTGTTGCTCGGTGAGGATCACCTCGTCGCTCCCCTCGAGTACCGCCTTGTGTTCCGGATGGATGTTGACGCTCGCCACTCGAAGCTGCGGCAGGGCCTGTCGCAGCGCCGGTAGCCGTTCGGCGATCGGGGCAACGTCGGCGCGGGCGCGCACCACGAACCGCACCATCAATTCGCCGGCAGGGGAGACGGTGATGATGAGGTTCTTCAGCTCGCCGGTGCGGCGCGGCACGTTGTACGGCGGCAGGCCGGTGCCGCCGACAAAGTCGGCGAGTGGCCCGAACGACTCACGCAATCGCGGCTCGCAGATGCCGCAGTGCCGCAGATCGGTGACCCGCCCGCTGCCATCGAGGATGCCGATGGTCGGCTCGGTGGGCCTGCCACCGATCACCCACTTCGCCTTGTTCCGGTACCCGCTCGGCGGGCTGGAAAATGGCTCAAGCCAGGAGCTTTCGTTGAAGGCAGCGGCCAGGGCGGTGGCCGCTGCGCGCTGCTTCTCCGCGAGCTGCCGCTGGTACGGCACGCCCATCAGGGTGCACGAGGCACACCTGCCGTCAGAGAAGTAGTCACACTGCATCGCCGCGCCAGCCTACTGGCAGCGACCCAGGTGGCGAGCGCTGCGGGCCGTCAGCACTGCCACCGCGACCGCGCCGACCACCGAAATCCCGGCGCCGAGTGCCGCGACCAACCGCCAGCCCGCGACGGCGCCGGCCTGGGGGTGAGCCAGAACGCTGATCACGGTGACTCCGATGGAGGCGCCGAGGTAGCGGACGGTGTTGTTGGCCGCTGCTCCCATCGCCGTCCGGTCGGCGGGGACCGTCGCCACCGATTGCGCGGCAAGCGAGCCGTTCAGCACGCCGGTGGCAGCTCCCGTCACCAGCAGACCCGGTAGTAGCTCCGCGGGCGACACTGGCGCGAAGACGTTGAGCAGCAACAGCAATCCGGCACTGACACCGACGAGCCCAACGATCAACCGCCCGGGACCTACGCTGCCCGAGCGGCGCCCGGAAACAATCGCGGTGAGGGCGCTGGTGCCCGACCACACGGCCAGCACCAGACCGGCTTGCAGCGAACTCAACGAGAGTTCGGTGATCAAAAAGGTGCAGCAGAACGACATCAGCGCAATGACGCCGGCACCGGTGGCAAAGCCCGCCACCGTCACGCCGATGAAGGGGCGGTGCCGAAACAGCGCAACGTCGAGCAGCGTGACCGTGCGCCGCAGCTGCGAGGCCACCAGACCCGCACCGAACAACGCCGCAGCAATGAACAGGACCCACGCAACGCCGCCCCCGGCGCCGCGGAGTTCCACCAGGCCGGTCAACAGGGACGTCAGCGTGGCCAGCAGCAACCCAAAACCGAGCAGATCCGGGCGGCGCGGTCGGGTATCGGGCTCCGCGGAGAACACCCGGTTACCCGCAGCCGCGACGAGCAGCGCGGCAACGGCAAGTCCGGCGTAGAACAACCGCCAGGCACTCGCCAGATCGAGCACCCCGGTCAGCACTGGGCCGACAGCGATGCCGGCGCCCATGGTGGCACCCCACCACCGCGCCGTCCGGGCCGGCTGGGGGTTCCCGGCTCCGGCCGCGTTGATCAGCGGGACGGCGGTGGCGATCAGCCCGGCGGCGCCCGCGCCTTGCACTACCCGCCCGACGACGAACATCAGCACATCCGTCGCTGCCGCAGCGAGCACGGCACCGATGGCGAAAACCACCGCGCCCCAGCGGAAAACCCGGCGCCTGCCGTAGTCGTCGGCGAGGATCCCCACCACCAGCAGGCTGGCCGCGAGGCCGGCGCTCATCGCGCTGAGGATCCAGATGGCACCCTGCGGGCCGGCAGCCAACTCCCGGTCCAACACCACCGCATTACCCAGCGGGCCGGCATAGGCGAGCATCGCCACGAACGTCGCGAGGCAGCCGAGAATGAGCGCGGCGCGATAGCGGTGGGCCGTCGATCGCGCGGTCGGCAGGCCAAGCAGTCTGGTCACAAGACCGATACTGCTGCATCTCGAGTCTGGTGACAAGACTTGACTGACGCTAGATTGATATTCATGGCACTGGGCAACGACTACCGTGAGCAGAACTGTTTCCTGGCCAGGGCGCTGGAGGTGGTGGGGGAGCGCTGGACCCTGATGATCCTGCGCGACTGTTGCTACGGTGTGCGTCACTTCTCCGACCTGTTGGCGCACCTGGACATCTCGCGCGCAGTGCTGGCCGAGCGTCTCGACACCCTGGTGGACAACGGGCTACTGACCCGCTCGCGGACCGGCCGGCAGGTCGAGTACCAGCTGACCGTAGCCGGAAAGGCGCTGTGGCCGACCATCTTCGGCCTGATGAGCTGGGGGCAGAAATATCTGCCGGCCGATCATCCGCCGCGTCGATTCCGGCATGTCACCTGTGCTGCGGATCTGGACGACAGTGGCCGCTGTCCCGACTGCGGCCGCGTCCCCGAGGTCGCCGACGTGGAGACCCGGCCGGCCGTCCGTCGCAGAGCCATCGATCGGGACGATCCGGTGGCCAAGGCGCTACGGGAGCCGCATCGGATGCTCACACCGGTGCCCTGAGACACGCTCGTCGACCGCCGATGTGCCGCGTTGACCGAACAGCCCGACCTCGGCACCACCGGCCAGGCGCGCCACCACCTGCGGCCGCTACTGGCCGCCGCCACAGCGCAGGGTGGTGGCGTCAGCTCACATACTCAGCGAGATGCTGGCCGGTGAGGGTGGAGCGCTGCTCGACCAACTCGGCGGGGGAGCCCTGGAAGACGACCCGGCCACCGTCGTGCCCGGCTCCGGGGCCAAGGTCGATGAGGTGATCGGCATGCGCCATCACCGCCTGGTGGTGTTCGATCACGATCACCGAACGCCCGGAGTCGACGAGGTCGTCCAGCAGCCCCAGCAGTTGCTCGACATCGGCCAGGTGCAGACCGGTGGTGGGTTCGTCCAGCACCAGCACGCTGCCCTTGTCGGCCAGCTGCACCGCCAGCTTGAGTCGTTGCCGCTCACCGCCGGAGAGGGTGTTGAGCGGCTGGCCCAGGTGTAGATAGCCGAGTCCGACATCGGCCAGCCGCTTCACAATCTGGTGCGCCGCTGGGATTCTGGCAGGGTTGTCGGGCTCGCCGCCGAAGAACTCCTCGGCCTCGGTCACCGAAAGGTCCAATACTTCGGCGATGTTCTTGCCGCGATTCCCGGAGCCACTCTTGCCCGCGCCGGGATCACCGCCGAAGGTGTATTCCAGCACCTCGGCCTGGAATCGCTTGCCCTCGCAGACCTCACAGGTGGTGGCGACGGTGGCCATCACCCCAAGGTCGGTGTACACCACGCCGGCACCGTTGCAGTTCGGGCAGGCCCCATCGGAGTTCGCGCTGAACAGCGCCGGCTTCACCCCGTTGGCCTTGGCGAAGGCCTTGCGGATCGGGTCGAGCAGGCCGGTGTAGGTGGCAGGGTTGCTGCGCCGCGAGCCGCGGATCGGCGCCTGGTCCACCGAGACGACGCCGTCCAGCTTCGCGACCGAGCCGTCGATCAGCGAGCTCTTGCCGGAGCCGGCGACCCCGGTGATCACTACCAGCACACCGAGCGGAATGTCCACGTCGACGTCGCGCAGGTTGTGGCTGTTCGCGCCGCGGATCTCCAAGACTCCCTTGGCTTCTCGGACGGCTTCTTTCAAGGTGGCTCTGTCGTCCAGATGCCTGCCGGTAACGGTGTCGCTGCTGCGCAGGCCGTCGACGGTGCCCTGATAGCAGATCTCCCCGCCGTTGCTGCCCGCCCCCGGCCCGAGATCGACGACGCGGTCGGCAATCGCGATGGTCTCCGGCTTGTGTTCCACCACCAGAACGGTGTTGCCCTTGTCACGCAACTGCAGCAGCAGTCCGTTCATGCGCTGAATATCGTGCGGGTGCAGGCCGATGGTCGGCTCGTCGAACACATAGCTGACATCGGTCAGCGCCGAGCCCAGGTGCCTGATCATCTTGGTGCGCTGCGCTTCTCCACCGGACAGGCTGCCGGCCGACCGGCTCAGCGACAGGTAGCCGAGCCCGATGTCGACGAAGGAGTCGAGGGTGTCACCGAGCGCGTCCAGCAACGGTGCGACCTCGTCGTCGTCGATGCCGCGCACCCACTCGGCGAGGTCGCTGATCTGCATGGCCGACGCTTCGGCGATGTTGATGCCGTTGATCTTGGACGAGCGAGCCAGCTCGGACAGTCGGGTGCCGTCGCACTCCGGGCAGACGCTGAAGGTGATGGCTCGGTCGACGAAGGCGCGGATGTGCGGCTGCATCGCGTCGCGTTCCTTCGACAGCATCGACTTCTGAATCTTTCCGATGACGCCCTCGTAGGTGAGGTTGATGCCCTCCACCTTGATCTTGGTGGGCTCCTGGTACAGCAGATGCTGCAGTTCCTTCTTGGTGAACTTGCCGAGCGGCTTGTCCATGTCGAAGAAGCCGCTACCGGCGAAGATCCGGCCGTACCAGCCGTCCATCGAGTACCCGGGTACCAGCAGCGCGCCCTCACTGAGGGATTTCGTCTCGTCGTAGATGGCGGTGAGATCGAAGTCGCTGACCGATCCCCGTCCCTCGCAGCGCGGACACATGCCGCCGATCACCTCGAAGCTGCGCCGCTCCTTGACGGTCTGCCCGCTGCGTTGCACGGTGACGGCGCCGGCTCCGCTGATCGACGCCACGTTGAACGAGAACGCCTGTGGGGAACCGATCTGCGGCTCGCCGAGCCGGCTGAACAGGATGCGGAGCATGGTCCCGGTGTCGGTGGCGGTGCCGACGGTGGACCGCGGATCAGAACCCATCCGCTCCTGGTCGACGATGATGGCGGTGGTGAGTCCGTCAAGCACGTCGACATCAGGGCGCGACTGGCTGCTCATGAAGCCCTGCACGAACGCGGGATAGGTCTCGTTGATCAGTCGCTGCGATTCTGCCGCGATGGTGCCGAAGACGAGCGAGCTCTTGCCCGAACCGGAGACCCCGGTGAAGACCGTCAGCTGCCGTTTGGGGAGCTCGACGCTGACGTCCTTGAGGTTGTGTTCGCGGGCGCCCACCACCCGGATGACATCGTGCCGATCACGCGTGGCGTCGGCACGTCGGCTCTGACGAGGGGTGGACCTGTTGCTGCTGGACGGCTTCGCCGTTGTCGAGCTCTTCCGGGTGGTGGTTGCCATGCGCGCGTGAGGTCCTTCTTCTTGGGCGGTCGGTGGTACCGGCGGTCACAGCTGTTGCAGGCGGATCAGGTTGCCGGCCGGGTCGCGGAACGAGCAGTCGCGGATACCGTAGGGCTGATCGGTCGGCTCCTGAACCACCTCGGCACCGGCGGCCTGCACCTGGTCGAACGCGGCATCGACGTCCTTGCTGGCGAGATTGATGCTGGCATAGGTGCCCTTGGCCATCATCTCGGTGATCATGGCGCGTTCGTCGTCGGTGAGACCGGGGGTGGCGGCCACCGGGTACAGCACGATGGCGGTATCGGGCTGTTGGGGTGAGCCGACGGTCAGCCAGTGCATGCCGTTGTATTCGACGTCATTGCGAACCTGGAAACCGAGGGCGTCGCGGTAGAAGCCGAGTGAGGCGTCGTTGTCGTTGTGCGGAAGCATGGTCTGAGCAATGGTGATGTCCATGTCGATCACCGTACGAGCGGCGGCGCCGGCCGCGCTTCTTGATTCCTGATCGGTCTGCTGACCTGCTTGGCCACGCAGGCCGGCATGCCACCGAGGGCGCCGTCACCCTGCTGCCGGTACCCGCTGGGGGACACCCCGACGAGTTCGGTGAACCGGGTGCTGAAGGTTCCGAGTGACGAGCAGCCGACGGCAAAGCACACCTCGGTGACGGTGGCATCGCCCTTGCGCAGCAACGCCATCGCCCGTTCGATCCGCCTTGTCATCAGATACGCATACGGCGACTCGCCGTAGGCCTTCTTGAACGCGCGGCTGAAATGGCCTGGTGACATCAGCGCGTCACGGGCCAACGCGTCGACGTTGAGCGGCTGGGCGTACTCGCGATCGATGCGGTCACGCACCCGGCGCAGTCGGACCAGGTCGGCCAGCTGATCGGCGTTGGAATGAGGTTCCCGCGGGTCCACGAGGGTCATCCTGCCAGCCCCCGGCGTCAACACGCTCATACCGAACGGGGCGGGTGCGCGGCTACCCCCGGCGCCGTCCGTTCCGTGCCACCCGTTTCGCGCTGCCCGCGAGCGCTGTCCCGTGCCTGTGAAATCGGTTGGATCGACCGCGTGGCCGGGTCTACGGTGGCCGGATGGGCGTGCAGCTGATCAGCACCGTCTTCGAAGCCCGCGATCCAGACCGCTTGGGGCAGTTCTGGAGTGAGCTGCTGGACGTGACACCGGTGCGCGACAACGCCGGCACCCTGCTGCCGGGCGACCGGACCCGCGCGGGCCTACGATTCGCTCCGGGAGTGGGTCGCGCGCCCGATCCCAACCCGACGCATCTGCACCTGGTGACCGACTCGGTCGACGACCAGCAGGTGACAGTGGCCGCGGCGCTCGCGCGCGGCGCTGTTCCGGCCGACGTCGGCCAGGGTCCTGACGCCGATTTCGTGGTCCTCGCCGATCCGGAGGGCAACGAGTTCTGTGTGCTGCTGCGCAACAACTACCTGGTGGGGACCGGATTCTTCGGTGAGATCGCCGGCACCGGAAGCAGATCGGTCGGGTTATTCTGGAGCCAGGCTCTGAGCTGGCCGCTGGTCTGGGACCGCGACGGTGAAACCGTTGTGCAGTCACCGCACGGGGGTACCAAGGTCGCCTGGAGCGGTACGCCGGCGACCCGCCACGGTCCGCGGCCGCAGCATCTCGAGGCCGCGACCGACCAGCCGCTGGGTGCCGAGATCGATCGGTTGCTGGCGTTGGGTGCCGCCGTCGTCGACCAGCCGCGCGCGGACAGCGCGGGTACCGAATCGGTGAGGCTGGCCGACCCCGACGGCTACCCCTTCGTGCTACGGGTGGGTTGAGCGGCCGGCGCTCGACCCGGCTGGTTCCCGGCAAGCACCGCTCGGGCGCCCTTTTTGGCCCTGGCATAGGCGGCGTGGTCGCCGAGCGTGCTCGCGATCACCTGAGCGCCCTCGTACAGCAACTGCAGGTGATCGGCCTTCGCCTTGCTCGACACCAGGCTACGAAAGAGCTGGCGCATCCAGCGTTTCTCGTCGCAGACCACGGCGGCCACCGGATGCGCGGTGTTCCCGAACTCGGCCCAGGCGTTGACGAATGCGCAGCCACGTGGGTTCTGCTCGGCCCAGCGCGCGGCGGCGTCGTACACCACGAGCGGTCGCTCTTCGTCGCGCGTGAGCGACAGGGTGTCGAGCAGCAGCGCCTGCCAGTGGTGGGCGCGGCGCTGCAGGTATGCGCACGCCAGCTCGCTCTTGGAGCCGAACCGTTGGTAGAGAGTTCGTTTGGTGACGCCGGCGGTCTCCGCCACCAGGTCGACGCCCACCGCACCGATGCCGCGCCAATAGAAAAGGTCTTCGGCCGCGTCGAGCAGTCGCTCGCCGGCACCGGTGGTGACCGGCAGTGGAACCGGTTGCAGGGTCAGTACGCTGCGCATGGCGAGTCCGTTCAGCAGGGCGTGAAGTGGGGCGTGCACTGCGAGTATACCGACCGGTATGGTTACCTCGACGCCATGACGGGAGATCGGCGATCGCTCGGCTGGAGTATCGGCTTCGTGCTGTGCTGGTCGTCCGGTTTTGTCGGCGCGGTGTTGGCCGAACCAGCCGGATCGACGGCCGGAGTGTTGGCGTGGCGCTACCTGGTGACGGCCGTCCTGCTGCTCGCCGTCACCATGGGCCGGTGGCATCGCTTGTCTCGCACGGAACTCCTGCGCCAAGCCGTTATCGGGCTGCTCGCCCACGTGGTGTTTCTGGGCGGGGTGTTCGCCGCGACGGCCGGGGGAGTCAGTGCGGGCGCGGTCGCCCTGGTGTGCGGGCTGCAACCCATGCTGGTGCTCCTGGCGGGCCGAATCGGCTGGGGGGACGCGGTTTCCGCGCGTCAGGTTATCGGCCTCGGACTCGGCTTCGGTGCCGTCGCCATCGCGGTCGGTGGCGACGCTTCGGGTTCGGCGGGTTTGCTGGTGCTCCCGGTCGCGAGCGTGCTCGCCCTGTCCGGGGCCGCGCTACTGGAGCGGCGGTGGCGTCCGCAGCTGGACGCGCCGACGGCGCTGACCGTGCAGGTCACCGTGTCGGCAGTGGTGTTCGCGGGGTTCGCCATGGTCACGCACCGGTTATCGGTCGCGCTCAGCTGGCAGTTGATCGGAGCACTCAGCTGGTTGGTGCTGCTGTCCGGCATCGGCGGCTATCTCTGCTTCGTCATGTGTCTGCGCCGGTTGGGCAGTACCGGTACCAGCCTGCTGCTGTATCTGACGCCGGCGGTGACGACGATGTGGGTGTGGCTGATGCTGGGCCAGCCACCGACTCTCTGGCAATGGCTTGGCCTCGGCATTGGCGCCCTGGCGGTTGCCCTGGCCTGGCCACGCCCGACAGCGGCCGCCCAGCAACCGGAACCGCCCGACGGTGACCAGCCGGCCCGGTCGAACCGCGGTGTCGACCCGGGGCTGCCACCAGTTCGGTGACCCCGCGATCGTGTCAGACCGCAGGGAGTCGGGCCTTCAACAGGCAGAACGCATTACCCTCGGGATCGGCGAGTACGTGCCATTGCTCATCACCGGTCTGGCCGACATCGGCGGGGCGCGCGCCGAGCGCCAGCAGCCGCTCCAGTTCGGCGTCCTGATCGCGGTCGGTGGCGTTGACGTCGATGTGCAGGCGCGGCTTCGCCGTTGCCGGATCGTCGTTCCGGCTCAGAATGATGGTCGGCTGCCGGCCGCCGAATCCGTCGGCGGCGCCGATCTCCACCTCCCCGACGGTGCCATCCGGTTGCAGCTCCCGATCGAGAACGACGAAATCCAAGACGTTGCACCAGAACTGCGCCAGCAGCTCCGGGTCGCGGCATTCCAGCACCAGCTCACTGATTCGGCAGGCCATCCGTCGAACCTACCTACCGGCGGCCCGCTCGATTGGGGCGCGGGAATGATCTGCCGCCGGCGGCGGTTACACCTGTCGACGGTCCTGGACATGCCCCGGGCCCCAACCTATTGCCGCTACGAGCGGCCACTCGCCGAGAGGCGCACTGGCAGGGCCGTCCCACCGCTGAGCCGCCCGCGACCGCAAGGTCCGGGCGGCTTTGTGGCATTCGAGGCAGAGTCGGCGCAGGCTGTGAGGCAGTAGGGCAGGCGAGGCGAAGGGCGGTGAGGTGCCGATGACGGGCTCGCTCGGCTGGGATCTGCTGATTGGGCTGGGCGCCGCACTACTGCTGGCCTGGATCGCCCTGATCATCGTCCTGGTCATCGTGCGGCCACGCCGCGGCTTGTTGCCGGAGGCACTTCGGTTGCTGCCCGACGTGCTGCGCCTGGTGCGCCGACTCGCCGCGGACAAGACCCTGCCGCGCGGGGTGCGGATCCGGCTGGGGTTGCTGCTGGTGTATCTGGCGTCGCCGATCGACCTCGTGCCTGACTTCATCCCGGTGCTGGGCTACGCCGACGACGCCATCGTGGTGACAGCGGTGCTCCGCGGCGTCGTCCGGCGGGCGGGTCTGGCGGCCGTGCGCGCGCACTGGCCGGGCACCGACGACGGCTTCGCCGCCGTCGTCCGGCTCGCCGGCCTTGATCGCCGGAGCTGACTGCGTCTCGCCGGTAGTCCGGGTCGCGCTCGGTACATCAACTGCGCCCTGCCTGGACCATTCCAGACATCCCTCGACACATCATTTGCTGATGAATGGTTTCGCACGATCGGTCCGGTCGGCACCGAAACGCGACGGGCCACCCGGGCTGGGTCGTGGCGCGCCGGAAAGAAGTGACAAAGTGGATGGACTTGCCCAGCGCAGATCGCTACGGTGTGCAAGGTGTTGCCTGCCCGCCCGGAATCCGCGAGTGCGTACGGGCACGTCGAACCCGCGGCGGGGGCTGTGATTTGCCTCCCGCAGCGCACCGGTGGCGTCCGATGACGTTCGCATCCCGCGGCGCAAACATGCCGAGGCTGGCCGACTTCAACCAACGCGTCGTTCTTGAGACGATCCGGCGTCAGGCCGGGGATGTGAGTCGCACCGAGCTCGCCGAGCTGACAGGCCTGTCGCCGCAGACGGTTTCGAACGTGACGCGGCGCCTCCTCGATTCCAATCTGATCCGCGAGACCGGGCGGGCGGCCACCGGGCCGGGCAAGCCGAGGACGATGCTCCGGCTCAACGCCGGCGGGGGATTCGCGGTCGGGGTGCATCTGGATCCGCTCGTCATCGACTTCGTCGTTGTCGACGTCAGCGGCGCGATGGTCGCCCGGGGCGCGCGCACCACGCCGACGGTCGGCAGCCCGCGGCATGTGCTGTCGGCCATTGCCACGTCGATCAAGCAGATTCTCCGGAAAGCGGGCGCCGACCATACGGCGGTGATGGGCGTTGGGGTGGGCGCCCCCGGACCGATCGATCATGCCAACGGAGTGGTGCTGGACCCCCCGTTGCTGACCGGTTGGCGCAATGTTCCGGTGGTTGCCGACCTGGGCCAGCGGCTCGGCCTGCCGGTGATGCTCGAGAAGGACGTGGTGGCCGCAACAATCGGCGAGAACTGGGCAAGGCTGTCGGACGAGACAGCCAGCTTCCTGTACTTCTACCTGGGCACCGGCGTGGGGATCGGTGCCGTCCTTGATGGCCAGGTGTTGCGCGGCGCCAGCCAAAACTTCGGCGAGGTCGGACATTTGGTGGTCGCACACGACGGCCCCCGCTGCACCCGCTGCGGCCGGGTGGGGGAGTTGGGACCACTCCTGGAGCCGACCAGCGTGGTGGCCGACGGTGTCGCCGCCGGTGTTGTCGCGCCTCCGGCGTCCGCCGCGGTGGACGACGTGGATGCACGCTTCCGGGAGATCTGGGACGCCGCCGAGAACGACTCCGCTGCCGGCAACATCGTCGAGAACTACATCAGCCGACTCGCGGTCGGTGTCGCCAGAGTGACTGACCTGCTTGATGTTCGAGAAGTCGTGTTCGGGGGACCGTACTGGTCGATGATGGCCGAGCGCGTGCTCGCCGGAATGCCGGCGACCCTCGCCACCGAAGCCGTGCTCCGCTCGGTCGGCAGCGTCCGGCTCAGCGCCTCCCGATTTGCCGACACCGGCGGTGCCATGGGCGCCGCCTCGTTGGTGCTCGACCACGCCTTGTCGGTGCGCCCGGACTTTCTGAGCCTGCGGCCCTGACCAGCGGCGTCCGCGCGCGCGTGCAGCCCCGACGGCGGTGCGGGCCGGTCCGACTCCGAGCTGGCTGTGCCGGCACCCGTCATGACGCTCAACCTGGCATTCCTCGAATGTCCATACGGTGGAGTAACTCGTCCGCCAGCACAGGTCCGGCGCACGCCGAGGCAGCCGTCTGACCTGGCGATATTTACTGCAGGACAACGGGAACGGCGCGCCGTCATGCGGTTGATCCTGGGTACGTCAGCTACGGCCGCCGTTCAGCGGGGTTTATCCAAGTTATTGACAAGCGGCCGCTCGCGTGTGAATGTGCACACACACAATGCCGTGCGCCGACGATGAGGAGCCCGCCGTGGATCGCGATCCGCTGACCGTTGACGTGAACGATTTCCTACTCCATCGACTGGGTCGGCGCGCGCTGTTCGGTTCGGCCGCAGCGCTGGCCGGTGGGCTGCTGGTCGGTTGCGGCTCCGGCGACGACAAGTCATACGTCGGCGGTGAGAGCAGTGGCGCCGCCGGCGCCGGCGGTTCCGGTGGTGCGTCCCGTCCCAAACCGACCGGCACCATCCAGCCTGGCAAGGCCAACATTCCGACGCCGCGGGACCAGACGGTGATCATCGGTCAGGTCGACATGACCACCTTCGACAACTGGAACTCGATGGTGCCCAACGGTGCTGCACTGGGCTCGGGGTTCTTCACGGTCGCCAAGGAGTACATGTTCTACCTGAACCTGGCGACCGGCGAGCTGCTGCCGTGGCTGGCGACGGGCTACAAGTACAACGACGCATCGGACCAGCTGACCATCACCTTCGATCCCAAGGTGACCTGGAGCGACCGAAAGCCGATGACGGCCAACGACTTCGCGTTCACCCTGCTGCTCAAACGGGACAACCCAGAGCTGATCGGAGGCGGCGGTGATCTCAAGACCTACGTCAAAGACGTGAAGGTCACCGATCCGCAGACCGCGGTGATCAGCATGAGCAAGCCGAATCCGCGCCTGCACTACATGTTCATCGCGACCATCGTCGACGGGTTCGACATTCTGCCCCAGCACATCTGGAAGGGGCAGGACCCGCTGAAGTTCAAGGATCCCAAGGCGATCCGCACCGGCAGCTACAAGCTCAAGCAGGTGATCCCGTCCCAGAAGATGTTCGTCTGGGAGCGGAACCCGCAGTACTGGAACACCGCCAAGCTCAACCCGAAACCCCAGTACGTGGTGTACACCAGCATCAACGAGCAGGCGGATGCGGCGTCGCTGGCCTTCGAGCGGGCTCAGTTCGATGTCGGCTCACTGGACGATCCGCACGCGCAAGCATTGATGAGCAAGGGCTATCCGGCAATCGCCGAAGCGCAGTTCCGCGACCCGTGCCCGCGTGGGTTCTGGGTGAACTGCGATCCGGCCCGCGGCATCATCGGCGAACCCAAGGTGCGGCAGGCGCTTGCGCTGCTCGTCAACCGCGAGAAGATCGGCTCACAGGTGGTCACCACTCCGGCGCCGCCTGCGCAGTGGCCGTGGGCGGACTACAAGAGCAACAAGACCTTCGAGACTGCCTCCATCGCCAAAGAGCACCCGATGCGGTACGACCCGGCGGCCGCGGCCAAACTGCTTGATGAGGTCGCGCCGAAGGGCGCGGATGGCAAGCGCATGTACAAGGGCAAGCCGGCCAGCATCGACATCACCACCCCGGTGCCCGTCACCGATCCGGTGTTCATCTTCGGTGATCTGCTCAAGGCCGAGCTGGTGGCGCAGGGCATCGAGTCCACCTGTCGTGCACTGACTCCCGCGGTGTTCGACCAACAGTTCCAGGCCGGGCAGTTCGACGTCGCCTCGCAGTGGTCGTGCGACGTCAAGATGGATCCGGTCGAGATGTTCACCAACCTGCGCTCGGACTTCGCCAAGCCGATCGGGCAGCGATCAGCCAGCAAGAACCCGGTGCGATTGAAGAACCCCGAGGTGGACAAGCTGGTCGACCAGCTCACCGCGATTCCGCCGGATTCACCCCAGGCACCGGCGCTGCGAAACCAGCTGCTCGAGCTGTACTACACCGAGATGCCCTTCATCCCGATCGTGCAACAGGTGGCCCCGCAGTACTTCAACACAGCATTCTGGACCGGGTGGGCGGCCGGGGACAACATCTACCAGATTCCGCTGAACTGGTGGGGTGCCTTCGTCTTCGTCATCGGCAAGCTGCAGCCCACCGGGCTCAAGGGATAGCGGTGTCGTTCCCCCTCGCCGGCGGAACGAGCACCGAGCCGGCGCTGGAGCCGGGCGCCCCGCCACCGGAAGAGCGGTCATCGTTGTGGGAGCGCAGGCCGTGGTTCCGTTACGCGCTCCGCTGTTTCCTGCTCTACCTCGCGTCGCTGTGGGGTGCCCTAACGATCGCGTTCTTCTTCTTCCGGATGCTGCCAGGCGACCCGGTGTCGACGGTGTTGCAGTCGATGCAGCAGCAGTACGGCACCACCGTGCAAGCCAGCGGTGACCTGGTCGCCAGGTACCGCACCGAGTTCGGCCTTGACGGCAGCGTCATCGAGCAGTACCTGCGGTTCATGAAGAACCTGGTGCTGCACCAGGATTTCGGACCGTCGCTGCTGTCGTATCCGACGCCGGCGCAGGACGTGATCGGTGCGGCGCTGCCGTGGACCATCGGCCTGATGGGAATCACCGCGGTGCTGTCGTGGGTGATCGGGGTGGCCGCCGGGGCGATCGCCGGTTGGCGACGCGGCAGGCTGGGTGCCGAAGTCACGGCGAACGTGGCGATCGCGTTCTCGCAGATGCCGTTCTACTTCGTGGCGCTGGTGCTGGTGTACGTGTTCTCGTACCTGCTCGGGGTGTTGCCGAACCGCTCCGCGTACGATTCCCAGCTCACGCCGGGCTGGAACCTCGAGTTCATCGGCAGCGTGCTGCAGCACGGGATTCTGCCCGCGGTGTCGATCGTGGTGATCGGTTCGCTGGGCTGGTTGCTGTCGACGCGGATGCTCATCGTGCCGCTGCTGGGGGAGGACTTCTTGAGCTACGCAGAGGCGAAAGGCCTTCGCCCCTCGGTGATTCTGCGCAAGTACGCGCTGCGCAACTGCTACTTGCCGCAGGTCACCGCGTTCGGGCTCGGACTCGGCTTCATCTTCAACGGCAATGTGTTGGTCGAGCAGTTGTTCAGCTATCCGGGCCTTGGCTCGACGCTGGTCGCCGCCATCAAGTTGCAAGACCTGAACACCATCATGGGCATCACCAGTCTGGCCATCTTCGCGGTGCTGACGGCCAACTTCGTCCTTGAGTTGGTGCTGCCGTTGCTCGACCCGCGGATTAAGGGGTGGCGATGACGACGACGCTGAGCGCCCCCAAGCGAACCGCCGGTCGCTTGTCACTGCTGCGCCGCAGCCCGAAGCTGACCATCGGCATCCTGCTCATCCTGCTGCTGGTCGCCATCGGCTTGTCCGCACCGCTGGTGGCCCAGGCGATCGGCGGCGGGCAGGACCCCACCGAAACGGCCGCCTTCCCGCGGTGGCTGAAACCCTCGGGCGCGCACCCGCTAGGCACCGATCAGTACGGCCGAGACATTCTCGTCATGGTGTGCAGGGGTGTGCTGGTGTCGCTTCAGATCGGGGCGATCGCGGGGCTGGTCTCCACGGTGATCGGCGTCATCGTGGCGTTCGTCGGCGGTTACCTCGGCGGTTTCGTCGACACCGTGCTGTCGTTCTTCACCTCGATTCTGCTGGTGGTGCCGACGTTCCCGCTGCTGATCACTTTGTCGGCCTATGCGAAGGAGGTCACCCTGTTCGAGGTCGGGTTGATGCTGTCGATCTTCAGCTGGCCGTTCGCTGCCCGCACCATCCGCTCGCAGGTGCTGACGTTGCGGACCAGGGCGTACGTCGACCTGGCCAAGACCACCAACTCCCGCGACCTTGAGATCATCTTCAAAGAGCTGCTGCCGAATCTGTTGCCGTACGTGATGGTGGGGTTCGCCACCTCGGCGCTCGGATCCATCTTCGGTCTGATCGGGTTGGAGGTGATCGGTCTGGGCCCGGCCGGCGTGATCGATCTCGGGCACCTCATTTTCGTGGCAATCAGCACCGGTGCGTTGACGTTGGGAGCGTGGCCGTTGTTCGTCGTTCCGATCATTCTGCTGACGGCGCTGTTCGCCGGGCTCAACCTCATCAACATCGGGTTGGAAGAGGTCTACAACCCGCGGCTGCGGAGCGTCTCCGGTGTCTGACGCGCTGACCACGACAGCCGCGGCGAGCGTTTCGGACGGCGTCGCAACTGGAACGACCGATCCGGCCGGCGCAGGCCGCGACCTGGACGTCATCCTCGACATCGCCGACCTGTCGGTGGCATATGCCACGGGCTCCGGCGATCTGGTCGCGGTGAAAGACGTCAACCTGCAGGTGCGCAGGGGTGAGATTCTCGGCATCGCAGGCGAATCCGGCAGCGGCAAGACGACGATGGCGGCCACCCTGTTGCGACTGCTGAAGAAGCCGGGACGGGTCAGCGGCGGCACCGCGCAGTTCTTTCCCGGCAGTGCACCGGAAGGCGTTGACCTGCTTGCCATTACCGGTAACCGGCTGCGCCGGTTGCGCTGGTCGTCGTTGTCATACCTACCGCAGGGTTCGATGAATTCACTGAACCCGGTGGCCAGGATCGAGCGGCAGTTCGCCGACGTGATTCTCGAGCACGCCCCGAAGCGCAAAGCCGAGCTACCGACGCTGATTCCGCGTCTGCTGCAGCAGGTTGGTCTTGATCCGTCGGTGGCCCGGTCTTACCCGCACGAGTTGTCCGGCGGCATGCGGCAACGGGTGCTGATGGCCATCGCCATCTCGTTGGAACCGGATCTGATCGTCGCCGACGAGCCCACAACGGCGCTGGACGTCACCGTGCAGCGGGTGATCCTGCAGACGCTGGCCGACCTGAGCCGGGACTCCGGGGTCACCATCATCCTGATCTCACACGACATGGGCGTGCATGCGCAGCTGGCCGACCGAGTCGCCGTGATGCTGGACGGCGCCGTGGTCGAGGTGGGGGAGGTGCGTCAGGTGTTCCACCAGCCGCAGCACGAGTACACCAGGCGGCTGATCGAGTCGATTCCCAAGCTGGCCGGGGCCGCGGTCGGCGTCAACGCGGGCCACCCGGTCGCCACCGGGGAGGACGACCGATGACGGAACCGGCCGACGCCAAAGCAGTAAGGGCCGCCGAGACTGCCGTAGCCGCCGAGGCGCCCGACGGGGCAGGAGCCTCGATCAGGGCCGAGCACCTGGTGCAGCGCTTCGGCTCCGGGCGCGGGGCGGTGCTGGCCGTTGACGACGTCTCGTTCGAGCTGGACCGCGAGCCGGCCCGCATCGTCAGCCTGGTCGGCCAGAGTGGATCGGGTAAGAGCACCATCGCCCGGCAGGTACTAGGGCTGCAACGCCCCACCAGCGGCGCGGTGACCTACGGTGGTAAAGATGTTCTGCGCCTGAATCGCAAGCAGCGCAGCGAGTTCCGGCGCAATGTGCAGCCGGTGTTCCAAGACCCCTATGCCATCTTCAACCCGTTCTACCGGGTTGACCGGGTGTTCTGGACCGCGGTCCGTAAGTTGACCGACCTACCGAACAAGCGGGCGGCGGACGAGGCGATCAGGGACTCGTTGCGGGCCGTCAAACTGCAACCCGAGTCGGTGCTGGGCCGTTACCCACACCAGCTTTCCGGTGGCCAGCGTCAGCGGATCATGCTCGCCCGGATCCATCTGCTGCGGCCACAGTTCGTGATCGCCGACGAGCCGACGTCGATGCTGGATGCTCAGACCCGCAGGGGATTTCTCGACATCCTGCAAGACTTTCGCGTCAGGTACGGAATCACCACCCTGTTCATCACCCACGATCTCTCGTCTGTGCACTACCTTGGCGGTGACATCATGGTGATCAACAAGGGCCGCATCGTCGAACAGGGCGCCGTCGCCGAGGTGATGGCGGCCCCCTCGCACGACTACACCCGCCTGCTGCTGGCCTCGGTGCCGGCGCCGGATCCCGACCAACGCTGGACCGAGCGCATCGACATCGGCCAAATCAGATGAGCGGCGAGGCGCTACCAAGGCGCTTTCGCAGATAATCGACCGCCTCGGTAGCCGCTTGGCGGACGCCCTGGTTGTCGATGTAGTGGTACGAGAATGTTTCCGAACGACCCGTGGGGGCATATCCGAGGCGCTCGTAGAGTCTCCTCGCAGCGGGATTGTCCTGTCCCACGCCGATTTCCATCGCTTCTGCAGCGGCCGACTGCTGCTCTGCTGCTCCGATGAGCGCGGTGCCGATGCGACGGCCGCGCCAGCGTTCAGCCACCCGAAGGTTCTTCAGCTCCGGAACTGCGCTCCACTCCAGTTCACCGGATCCGACGGGGGTGGTACCCAACCAGGCAACGAGCAGGACGCACTCGCCATGCTCCTGGCGGCGAAAGGTGCTGCGAGCATAGTTCTTTCCGGCTGGTTCCAACGCCGCCAACAGTTCAACATCCGCTGCCGTGCAGGCACGGATCGTTGCCGCGCCGCCAGTTGCTGGCCCGGTGTTCACTCCGCGAGGGTATCCCGTGGGGGCCGGCGCCCGATGAGTTCGTGTGCCGGTGGGCGGGTGAACGACCTGAGCAGTGCATGGCCCGTACGATCCGTCGGGTGGACCACGACGAGATCGTCCGGCTGTACGGGCCGTGGGTGCAGCGTGGACCTGACGATGTTGCCGACCTGTTCGCTGGATACGACGGGCTTTGGTGGATCGCCGGCGGCTGGGCCATTGAAGCGTTCGCCGGCCCGCATCGGTCGCACGACGATATCGATCCGAGCATTCCTCAGCGGGACATCCCTGCGTTGCGCGCCCACCTGGCTGGCCGCTACGACATCTGGCAGGCGGACGACGGCAGTTTGCGGCCGCTCGTCAGCGAAACCGATCCGGTCTCGGACACCTGCGAAAACCTGTGGTTGCGCCGCAGCGGAGCCGATCCGTGGGAATACGACTTCATCCTGATGGATGCCTCGTCGACCACGTGGACCTTCAAACGAGACGCCCGCATCCGTCGGTCGCTGCCTGACATCGTCTGGGAACGTGCGGGAATCCCATATCTACGCCCAGAAGTGCAGCTGCTGCACAAGGCTCAGGGTCTCAGACCCAAGGACCAACTCGACTTCGATGCATGTCGTCCGCTACTGAACACTGACTCACGCGACTGGCTGCGCTGGGCGCTGGGGCTTGCGCATCCTGCTCATCCCTGGCTGAAAATGCTGTGATACCAGCGGCTTCCACGGATAGTGTCGGAGCATGGTGACCATGGCATGGCGGGGCGCGTTCGGCAACGACGAAGTGAATCGGTTGCACGCCAACGCGTTTCAGCACGGTCCGATCCGAGACGACTGGACCGCGAAGCTGGAGCGATACAGCCTCGGCTGGGTCACCGCCCGCGCGGACGACGGCGCGCTCGTCGGGTTCGTCAATGTCGCGTGGGACGGCGGCGTGCACGCCTTCATCCTCGACACCATGGTCGACCCGACGCGTGGCCGAGCGGGCATCGGTACCGACCTGGTGCGCATGGCCGCCGAAAACGCCAGCAACTCCGGCTGCGAATGGCTGCATGTCGACTTCGAACCGCATCTGCGCTCGTTCTATCTCGACGCGTGCGGCTTTACTCCGACGGCGGCCGGACTCATCCGGCTGCGGTAGTCGTACGGAGAGACGGGGAACTGGCTTTCGGACAACAAGTTCGCGAACCGGCTGCGGATTGCCCGGTGATGTTCCAGCATTGGACGATGAGCGTCAGCGGAAGGCGCGGTCACCTGCTGGGGGATCGGCGTGCTCGTCCGGGCCCGCGTTCTCTGGCCGGCGCGCTCGCAGTGGGACTTGCAGCGTCGATGCTGGCGGGCTGTTCGCCTAAAGTGGTCGGGCTCATCGGCATCGCGAAGGATCCCCAGGGGAACCTTGTCGCCGTCACCGACGGGTGTGGTGAGGTGCTCGACTATGTCCGACTCACCGCGACTCGCGATGGTGGCCCGACGGCGACCGCTGCCAACGGACAACTGCAGTACGACCGGTCGGAGCTGGGCCGGTTCGAGCTGCCGGGTGATGGCGCTTACCTGAATCTCCCCAGTCCTGCTCACTGAAATTCCCCACCTGCGTGGCTCCCGCACATGCGGCGGGGCCCCTTCGATGCTGGCGGTCTCTGACCACCTGCCAGCTGACCGAAGGGGCCCCGCTTCATGCTCACACAGGAGGACGACGTGGACATCCATGCACTACGAAGACGGGGCTGGTCGATCTCGGCGATCGCCCGGCATGTGGGCCGGGACCGTAAGACGGTCCGGGCCTACCTCAACGGCGTCCGGCAGGTCGGTCAGCGTGCCCCGGCCGGCGAGGACGCGTTCGCCCGGTTCGTCGACTACGTCGCCGCCCGGCTGGCTGAGGACCCGCATCTGTGGGCCACCGCCCTGTTCGATGAGGTCCGCCGGTTGGGCTACGACCGCTCGTATCCCTCGTTCACCCGGGCGCTGCGCCTGCGTGGGCTGCGGCCGCCGTGCGAGCGGTGTCGGCCGGCGACCGGGCGCCCGGTCGCGGTCATCGAGCATCCGGCGGGTGAGGAAACCCAGTGGGACTGGGTCGAGCTACCCGACCCGCCGCCGGGCTGGGACGGCTACGGCCGCAAGGCCTGCCTACTGGTCGGCGCGTTGGCCCACTCCGGGAAGTGGCGCGGCGAACTGTGTGAAGCCATGGACCAGGCGCAGCTGGCCGCCGCGCAACACAAGATCGCGACCAAACTCGGTGGGGTGACGCAGGATTGGCGGTTCGACCGGATGGCCACCGTCGTCCACCCCAGCAGTGCGAAGGTCACCGCCAGCTACGCCGCGATCGCGAAACACTTCGGTGTCCGGGTCACGGTGTGTCCGCCGCGGCGCGGGAACCGTAAAGGCGTGGTCGAAAAGGCCAACCACACTGCGGCGCAACGCTGGTGGCGCAGCCTGCCCGACGACATTACTGCTGCGGCAGCGCAGGCATCGCTGGACGACTTCTGTGAACAGGTCACCGACCAACGCGGCCGCATCGATCCGGACGGAAACCGGTGCACCGTAGCCGACCTCGCCGCCCATGAGCCGCTACGGCCGGTCCCCGCTGCACCGCCGGTCGCGGTGATCACCGTGGCCAGGAAGGCCTCCGCGCAGGCGTTGGTGTCCTACCGCGGCAACACCTACTCCGTCCCACCGGCCCAGGCTGGCCAACTCGTGACCGTGAGCCATCGGCTCGATGCGGCCACTCTGTCGATCACCACCAACGCTGGTGTCACCGTCGTGGTCCACCACCGGCGGCCCGACGGCGCAGGCGCAGTGGTCCGTACCGAGCAGCATGTCACCGCGTTGAACACCGCCGCGATGACCGCCACCACCCCGGCGGCGCCGCACCGGTCCAAACAACGGATCCCACCCGGCCCGGCAGCGCGAGCCGCCGCCGACACCCTCCGCGGCAGGACCCCGACACCAGCGGCCTCAGCCGCGGTGATCGACCTGAACCAATACGCCCAAGCCGCCGCCCGCCGCCGCACCCTGCCCCAATGAACAAGCACACCACAACACCCGAACATGTTGGAAGGAAACCACTCTCATGACAACCACCTCCGAGGCCAGCCGCTACCAGCAGCTCCGCGACCACCTGACCTACCTCCGACTGGCCGACGCCGCCGAAGCCCTCCCGGCCGTCCTGGACGAAGCGAAAGCAGGCCAGCACAGCATCACTGCGACACTGGAACAGCTGCTGCGGATCGAGGTGCAGGCCACCGAAACCCGCCGACTGGCCGGCCGGCTCCGCTTCGCGAACCTGCCCACCCCAGCCACCCTGGAAGACTTCGACTACGACGCCCAACCCGGCATCGACCCCGACCTGATCCGCGACCTCGCCTCCGGCCGCTACCTCGACACCGCCACGAACATCCTGCTGATCGGGCCGCCCGGCGTCGGCAAAACCATGCTCGCCGTCGGCCTGGCCCGCAAAGTCGCCGAAGCCGGCCACCGCACCTACTTCACCAACGCCGCCGACCTCGTCGCCCGCTGCCACCGCGCCGCCATCGAGGGCCGCTGGGCCACCACCATGCGCTTCTACGCCGGCCCCGCCGCCCTGGTCATCGACGAACTTGGCTACCTGCCGCTGCCCGCCGAAGCCGCCTCATCACTGTTCCAAGTCGTCAACCAGCGGTACCTGAAGTCCTCGATCATCCTGACCACCAACAGACCGGTCACCGAATGGGGCCAAGTCCTCGGCGATAACACCGTCGCCGCAGCACTCTTAGACCGCCTACTCCACCGATCAGTTGTCATCGACATCACCGGCGACAGCTACCGCCTCCGCGACCACCAAGCCCGCACCGACAACCTCCGACGCGCCACCCAACCCAGCTCCGCTACGATCCCACGGTCACCAGATGGCCAATTTCGATGAGCAACCCTGGGGATTTTCGGTAAGCGTCATCACCGGGCGGTCCACAGGCGACCCGGCTCGGGCCAACAGCCGAATTCACCGCGGGTTTCACCTACAACGTGGGTGCCTGGAATGACAGCCAGTCGGTAGGCGCTGGCATCATCAGCTTCCGCGTCGATGAACTCACTCGGCTCCCGGTCGATCGCGTGTATCGCGGAAAGTCGGGAATTGGGGGTCCATCGGACCGCACGACGCCGCAGTTGACGGTCAATGATTGGCTCGCTGCCACCTGCGACGACAAGCGCTGACTCGCGCCGCCGCTCCCGTTCGTGACGACTTGCCGTTTGTCCCGGCTGCCGATCCGCCGGCCGGCGGTGTCCCAGCATCTCCGGGTGCTGACGGGTGCCGGGCTTGCCGGCGATCAAGCGGCCGGCACCCGGCGGATCCACGCGCTGGATCCGCCGGTCTGGACGACATCAGGTCATTCGTGTCGACGTTCTGACACGACGATCTTGCGCACTTCGCCGACTGCATTGAGCAAGAGACCAGGACCGGGGGAGCGGCGTGAACACCCTGCATGCCAACAGTTTTGAGTGTGCGCCCGCCGCGTCGGCTGACCCTTGCCTGGATGGTCAACGCGCGGGCGAGGGACTGAGCGTGAGTAGAGCTGCAGCCGCCGTGCCCATCGGGACGGTGTCCTCGATCGGCTTCGCTCAGCCGGCTGGCTCGGTGTTTCGGTGTTGGCGCAGGCGCACAACGATGAACAGCGTCACCGCCGCGACGATCGCGACGATGACAACCTTCTGCAGGACGTCGGTGTAGCGCTCGACGAGGTGCCAGTTCTGGCCGAGCTGGTAGCCGGCGGTGACGAAGATGGCGTTCCACGCCAGGCTTCCGAGGGTGGTGAGGATGAGGAACCGCAGCAGATTCATCCGTTCGACACCGGCGGGGAGGGAGATGAAGCTCCTGACCAGCGGCACCATCCGGCCGAAGAGCACCGCCTTACCGCCATGTCTGCTGAACCACGTCTCGGCGCGGTCCACGTCCGTGACCTTCACCAGCGGAATCCGGTCAGCGAGTCTTCTTACCCGATCCCGACCCAACAGGGCGCCCAGCGCGTAGACGATGACCGCACCGGCGACCGACCCTGGTCGGTCCTCGAACGCCGTCGAATCGAACGACGAGCGCCTAGCTGTACGAGGCCAGGTCGGTTCTGATCCACATGCCGGACTGCCGGCATCCCAGGTCCCGCAGGCACCAGCCATGGGGGTGCTGGCCGGGCGCTAGGGGGGATGCGCCCGACCAGGGTGCCGGCACGGAGCTGTACGCCTCGGTGCCGGCGGTTCGGGAACAACACCCGCGGCGAGATACTGCTTGACCGTCTCGGATCATGCTGACCAACGGCCCACCCCACATGCCGTGACCTGCTACTGGACAACCTGCGTATCAAGTTCGTGCGTATTGGTGTCCGGAGATGGTGATTCGTATCAGACGCGACCAGGTCTCAGAAGCCGAAAGAGTTGTGGGGCAACGGGTCGATGCTGAAGAGTCGCGAGATCCGGTCGACGGCGTCGAGACTGTTGGCTTTGATTTGGCCGGCGTAGGCCAGGTCATGAGCCGAGACGCCACCGAAGAAGAGTGAGCTGATGGCCTGGATGCTCAGAACTGCGTCAGGAACGCGGTCGACGGGCACGCATGTTGGCCGCTGGCCGCGGGTCTTGAGTTCCCATGTGCCGACGTTCTGTGGGCACATCGGGTCGTCGGGAATCCGAAGAGTGATCGATTCCTCGTTGGCGTAGGCGCGTCCCGCCAGCGCGGTCGGCACGTCGAGGAGCCTGGCCCACAAATTGTCAGACTGCCGCGTGACCCGAACGGCGCGTGGATTGGTGAGCATCCACGTGAGAGGCTCCTGCCGTGGTCGTCCCGGCGCAACAACGGTACGAGTGAGATCGAAGTCGAGCAGCAACTGCCACAACGCGCGGTAGGCCTGAGAGTCTGTCGCCTCTAGCGCCTCAATAATTAGCGTTCCTGCGTCGCGCTCGGTGGCCGACCAGGGCAGACGAAAATTGGCGATGCCGTCGGCCACGCCCTCAGCGGAGCGATGGATGAGGAATCTCAGTGGCCCACTAGTCCCTGCGGCGCTGTCCGAGAGACTGCTCCAATGACTAGCCAGAGGTCTGAGCTCGCCGACGCGGTTGGCGCGAACAGGTCTGTGGACTTCAGGCCATACTGAGCGCGCTACGGTCGCGTCGACGAGCTCGAGCGAGCCTGTGTCGGCGGGGGCCGGAAGGAATTCTGCTTCGTGGCGGCCGATCTCAAGTCGAGAACGGTAGGTCGCCACGGAGAACCCGAATCGACCGTAGATACTCCCCTCGCTGGCGCTGAGCATCGCCAGCGGTTCAGATCGTTCTAACGCGCTGACGAACATCGCCTGCATCATTCGGCGGAGATGTCCGCGGCGTCTGTGCGTCGCAATGACGCCGGTTGCCGTCACACCGGCCATGGGCATTGTTCGGCCACCCGGGACGGTCACGTCGAAAGAGATTGTCGCGGACGCACCAACGCATTGGCCATCGACGAACGCAGCCATGGGATGAAAGGCTGAATCCTCGATGTCAGCTGCAGCCCACTCATCCAACTGCGTGTCCGCAGCAGGACTGTTCGGCGGTGGCCACGGCTCGCTGCCACCATGCCAAGCTGCATTCGCCGGCTCCCAGTTCGGTAGGCCGTTCGCGAAGGGCAAGGCGCGGTAGTAGGCGCGCATCTCGTTTGGTTCCGGTGGCCTCGTTGAGTCGTTCACGACAGGTATTCCACACCAGTTGGATCGCAATCACTACCTAATAACCCAGGCAGGGTCGTGGAGGAGATCAGCGACCATCCGGTGGGTCTGTCACGGCGACCTGATTGCGCGTCCTGCGTTGATGGCGCTTACCTGAATCTCCCCAGTCCTGCTCACTGAAATTCCCCACCTGCGTGGCTCCCGCACATGCGGCGGGGCCCCTTCGATGCTGGCGGTCTCTGACCACCTGCCAGCTGACCGAAGGGGCCCCGCTTCATGCTCACACAGGAGGACGACGTGGACATCCATGCACTACGAAGACGGGGCTGGTCGATCTCGGCGATCGCCCGGCATGTGGGCCGGGACCGTAAGACGGTCCGGGCCTACCTCAACGGCGTCCGGCAGGTCGGTCAGCGTGCCCCGGCCGGCGAGGACGCGTTCGCCCGGTTCGTCGACTACGTCGCCGCCCGGCTGGCTGAGGACCCGCATCTGTGGGCCACCGCCCTGTTCGATGAGGTCCGCCGGTTGGGCTACGACCGCTCGTATCCCTCGTTCACCCGGGCGCTGCGCCTGCGTGGGCTGCGGCCGCCGTGCGAGCGGTGTCGGCCGGCGACCGGGCGCCCGGTCGCGGTCATCGAGCATCCGGCGGGTGAGGAAACCCAGTGGGACTGGGTCGAGCTACCCGACCCGCCGCCGGGCTGGGACGGCTACGGCCGCAAGGCCTGCCTACTGGTCGGCGCGTTGGCCCACTCCGGGAAGTGGCGCGGCGAACTGTGTGAAGCCATGGACCAGGCGCAGCTGGCCGCCGCGCAACACAAGATCGCGACCAAACTCGGTGGGGTGACGCAGGATTGGCGGTTCGACCGGATGGCCACCGTCGTCCACCCCAGCAGTGCGAAGGTCACCGCCAGCTACGCCGCGATCGCGAAACACTTCGGTGTCCGGGTCACGGTGTGTCCGCCGCGGCGCGGGAACCGTAAAGGCGTGGTCGAAAAGGCCAACCACACTGCGGCGCAACGCTGGTGGCGCAGCCTGCCCGACGACATTACTGCTGCGGCAGCGCAGGCATCGCTGGACGACTTCTGTGAACAGGTCACCGACCAACGCGGCCGCATCGATCCGGACGGAAACCGGTGCACCGTAGCCGACCTCGCCGCCCATGAGCCGCTACGGCCGGTCCCCGCTGCACCGCCGGTCGCGGTGATCACCGTGGCCAGGAAGGCCTCCGCGCAGGCGTTGGTGTCCTACCGCGGCAACACCTACTCCGTCCCACCGGCCCAGGCTGGCCAACTCGTGACCGTGAGCCATCGGCTCGATGCGGCCACTCTGTCGATCACCACCAACGCTGGTGTCACCGTCGTGGTCCACCACCGGCGGCCCGACGGCGCAGGCGCAGTGGTCCGTACCGAGCAGCATGTCACCGCGTTGAACACCGCCGCGATGACCGCCACCACCCCGGCGGCGCCGCACCGGTCCAAACAACGGATCCCACCCGGCCCGGCAGCGCGAGCCGCCGCCGACACCCTCCGCGGCAGGACCCCGACACCAGCGGCCTCAGCCGCGGTGATCGACCTGAACCAATACGCCCAAGCCGCCGCCCGCCGCCGCACCCTGCCCCAATGAACAAGCACACCACAACACCCGAACATGTTGGAAGGAAACCACTCTCATGACAACCACCTCCGAGGCCAGCCGCTACCAGCAGCTCCGCGACCACCTGACCTACCTCCGACTGGCCGACGCCGCCGAAGCCCTCCCGGCCGTCCTGGACGAAGCGAAAGCAGGCCAGCACAGCATCACTGCGACACTGGAACAGCTGCTGCGGATCGAGGTGCAGGCCACCGAAACCCGCCGACTGGCCGGCCGGCTCCGCTTCGCGAACCTGCCCACCCCAGCCACCCTGGAAGACTTCGACTACGACGCCCAACCCGGCATCGACCCCGACCTGATCCGCGACCTCGCCTCCGGCCGCTACCTCGACACCGCCACGAACATCCTGCTGATCGGGCCGCCCGGCGTCGGCAAAACCATGCTCGCCGTCGGCCTGGCCCGCAAAGTCGCCGAAGCCGGCCACCGCACCTACTTCACCAACGCCGCCGACCTCGTCGCCCGCTGCCACCGCGCCGCCATCGAGGGCCGCTGGGCCACCACCATGCGCTTCTACGCCGGCCCCGCCGCCCTGGTCATCGACGAACTTGGCTACCTGCCGCTGCCCGCCGAAGCCGCCTCATCACTGTTCCAAGTCGTCAACCAGCGGTACCTGAAGTCCTCGATCATCCTGACCACCAACAGACCGGTCACCGAATGGGGCCAAGTCCTCGGCGATAACACCGTCGCCGCAGCACTCTTAGACCGCCTACTCCACCGATCAGTTGTCATCGACATCACCGGCGACAGCTACCGCCTCCGCGACCACCAAGCCCGCACCGACAACCTCCGACGCGCCACCCAACCCAGCTCCGCTACGATCCCACGGTCACCAGATGGCCAATTTCGATGAGCAACCCTGGGGATTTTCGGTAAGCGTCATCATGCGTAGCGGGCCCATGGCTCAGCGGCCTTGCTCGCGTGAAGAAACGCGACTTGGTGGCTGTACCCGAGCGCGTCGGCGACGAGTGATGGCGGGCATTCCAGGACGAGCTCCCCGATGGCTCTGTTCCGGGCGCCGCGAAGGTTGATTCCGAGGTTTCGGAGTCGGATCATCACGGTGTTGGGGTGTAGGTGCTGCCCGGCGGCGTATCCGGGGAAGAGCCAGGGGCTGTCCGGACCGGTGGAGGTTCGCAGGTTGGGTCGTGCGGCGATGTGACTGCGAAGGACACCGGCGAACGGCTCTGGTACGGCAACAGGCTTCTCGCCGAACCGAATGGTCATGCCGATGTCGGTGTCTCTGATGATGTTGGTTTCGAACGTGACGACTCTGACCAGTGGCTGCGCGTATAGCAGCAGAAGCATGCCGGCCGTACGGTAGGGAAGCGATTCGCTTGTGCCGGTGAGTAATTCGTGGATCCAGGCGAGCCGCTGGTCCTGGCTGAGTGATGGGCTCGCTTTGGCCGATCGATGTTGGATTGTCACGGCCGTGTTGAGTTGTGCTCGTTTGGTGACGACGAAGAAGGTTCTGATCGCGCTGCGTGTTGTCGGCCCGCCGGCAAGCCACTCGTCGGCGTCCGGCTGCGTGCAGGTCTCCGCGGTCCGTTCGTACGTTTCGTGGAGCCACACCAGGAACTTGAGTGTTTCGGTGATCTCCTGCTTGGCCGAGTGCACGGGTCCACGGGTGGAGCTACCTGCCGCCGCCTTTGCGCGGATGCGGCGCAGGTGGTGCCAGGTGGCAAATTGCCGCACCGGCTGGCTGACTTCGTCGGGCAGCCCGTCGAGCTTGGCGTCAATCCACTGCTCGAAGCGAGGAAGGTACTGGTCGCGCTGGGGGAGTAGCCCGTGATGTTGCAGGATCGCGCGCAGGTGCTCGGTCGGCTTGCCGGGCACCGTGTCGAGCCCTTCGTGGGTAGCGGGAATGGTGCCGTCACCGAGCGCGCGCAGTAGCTGTTGAACTTTCGCGGAGCGTTTCCAGACGATGATCGATTCGGGTCGGTCGGCGGCACACAGTGCGTCGACGAGTCCGACGAGGGCTGGGTCGGTTGGTTCGCCGCCGAGGATGCGGTGCAGGTCGTCGCGCAGCGCGCACCGAGCGCATAGCCGACCGCGGTGGTGTCCGGCTTCAATGTCGCACCGTTCGCAGTGGAAGTCGTAAGGGATATCAGCGCAGGTCGAGCAGATCGGGTCGCCGTCGGCGCTGGGCGGTCCGGGCAGGAGTCGCTCTTGCAAGCACTCAGGGCAGGTTCCGCGGGTGTGGACGGCGTCGAAGTAGCAGGTGAAACACAGCCGGCCTTCGGGCCAGATGGCGGCCAGTCGAGGGATGTTGCGACCGCAGCGCGCGCACGGGTCGTGACGGTCGCTGGTGGTGCGTGGGCGTCCGCGGATGGTGCGGCGAGGGGAGAGGCCGACAGGTTGCGGATCCATCGCTACGCCAGTCCTATTCGTCGAGGATGTTGGCCCTGCGTGGCCGGACGCTGCGGTCCAATTGCACGACGTTAGGAGCCGCCGCGGTGCCGGTCTTTACACGAAAGGTCTGCCAGCAGCAGCAGCTGGTCGTCGTCGGCCATTTGGGCACGTGTCGCGCACACGATCTCAGTGCCGCCGGAGATCAGGGTTACCCATGCGGTGTCCGGGCGGTGCACGAGCGCCCGGGCCACAGCCCGCGCAGATCCCTGAGAGGCACCGTCGTGCCGTGTGAGGTGTCGGAAAGCTGCATGATTGCTGTCTATCACGTCGCTTTCAGCCACTTTTGGGCCGAGCGCAACGCATCTGTCGTCGATCTAGATGTACTGATCGGGGACGTTGATCAATCGTGAGAAGGGCGGCTGGTTGCCGCAGGCTGTGTGGGGCCGGTGATGGTTGTAGTAGTGCAGCCACCCGTCGAGTTCCCCTCGCCGCTCGGTCTCGCTCGTGTAGCAGCGGGCGTAGGCCCAGCCGTCGGCCAGCGTGCGATGGAATCTCTCGATCTTGTCGGGCACGAACGTAGTTCGAGCCGAGCGAGTCACGGCTCGAGCTTGTGAGAGGCTCACCTGCAGGGAGGTAAGAGTGACGCTCCACGCAACGGACGGCGTGCATCTCGTCGCGCTTGGCCGACCAGGAAAGACGTCGATTGGTCGATTGGGGTCGTTGAACGGTCGATCGACGTCGTCGACCGGCTTCGCTCACCAGCTGCACCGACGGTGAGCACAGACGAGAATTCGAAATGACCAAAGAGCGGCCCGATGGAAAGTCCCGCCGCCCAGCTCCCGACCGCCCGCGCTAGTGCCGGCCACCCAAGCCCGTCCGTAGGGAAGGCCCGACGTGCACGAGGCACAGCGGGCCTTCCCTGCGTCCCTCTGGGGCCTGCACCTGAGGGCTGGGGAGGGTGCAGGTCCCGGGGCGGGAGTCAGTTCTGGATGAGTCCGAACTCTTCCAGCAGCTCTCCGATCTGGTTGTCTTCGAGCTTGTTGAGCAGGAGCTTGCGGGCCAGCGGCCCGCCGGGGATCTTGATCTCCTTGCCGTCGCGCAGGCGGCTGGTGGCCGCCAGCAGCTTGCGGATGTCGTAGGTGGAGTTGTAGACCTCGGGGACGCCTCGTTCGATGTTCAGGAGGGTGTAGACGGCTTCCATAGGGGTTCGGACCGAGTACTCGGTGGTGAAGATGCAGTCGCGCTCGGCGGATTCGGAGAACTGGCCGATGAATGCGAAGTTCACCGAGCCTGCCGGGACGACGTCGGGGCGGTCGCCGGCCTGTCGGGGCATGAAGAATCCGGTGACGTAGGGCATCATCACCGGGACGGTCTTCGCACCGTTCGCGGCGAGCTCGTCGATCTGGTCGACTGGCACGCCGAGGTGGTAGAGCCATTCGCGGGCGATCTCCTCGCCGGTGGACTCCTGGATCGTCTTGCCGGTGTAGTCGCCGGGGACGTCGGAGAACAGGGCGTAGACCCAGATGACGATCTCGTCGGGCTTCTGCTGCTTGAAGTGCGGCTGCCGGTTGACCGTCCAGGACAGCAGCCAGGTGGAGTCCGTGGCGGTGACGATCCCGCCGGTGACGACCTTGCCGCTGAACGGGTCGCGCTTGGCGATCTTCTCGATATACGCGGGTATGCGCTCGTCGAGGGTGGTGACGGTGGCGGACTCCCACTTGGTCTCGGGGATGTGGTCGGCGAACACGCCGGGGCGGCCGAACGCGGAGTCCTTTTCCGCGATGCGCCGCCAGAGGTCCCATGCGGGTGCGGGGCCTTCGTTGAGCTTCGCGGGGGTGTGCTGGTCGCCCTCGTCGGAGTTCTCCGTCAGCGACCCGATCGTGACGAACAGCAGATCGTTCTCCGTCAGGTCGACGCCGTCGCCGGGTGCTCCGCCCTCCCGGGAATCCCAGTGGATGCGGGTGGCTTGCTTCCGGCCGCCGGCCTTATCGATGTCGAAGTCGACGTCGGTGACGGTGGTGGAGAAGTGGAACACGACGCCCTGGTCCAGCAGCCACGTGTACAGGGGCAGCACGAGCGATTCGTACTGGTTGTACTTGGTGAACTTCAGCGCGGAGAAGTCGGGGAGCCCGCCGATGTGGTGGATGAAGCGGTGCAGGTAGAGCTTCATCTCCAGTGCCGAGTGCCACTCCTCGAAGGCGAACATGGTACGCCAGTACATCCAGAAGTTGCTCTTCAGAAACTCCTGCGAGAACACCTCGTTGATGCGCTTGTTCTCCATCTCCTCGCGGGTGGCGAGGAAGACCTTCACGACCTCCTTCTGCGCCTTCTCCGACAGCGTGAACAGCCCGTCGGTGTGTGCGTCCTCGCCGCGGTTCACGGTCGCGCGCTGCAGGGAGTAGTTCGGGTCGTCGCGGTTGAGCCAGTAGAACTCGTCGAGCACGCTCGCGCCCTCGATCTCCAGCGACGGGATCGAGCGGAACAAGTCCCACAAGGTCTCGAAGTGGTCCTCCATCTCCCGGCCGCCGCGGATCACGAAGCCCTTCTTCGGCTCCTTGATGCCGTCCAGCGCACCCCCCGGGAGTTTCAGCTCCTCGAGGATGGTGATCTTGTTGCCGGGCATCTGCCCGTCGCGGATGAGGAAGGCGGCGCCGGCGAGCGAGGCGAGCCCCGCCCCCACGAACCACGCCGACTTGTCATCGACGCCTTCCGGCTTGCGAGGGCGCGCGAACGCCTCGTAGTTGCCTGCGGTGTAACGCATGAGAGTGCTCCTTGTCGTGTCCTGCTGCGGTGATGGTTACTTGCTGGTGTCGTAGCTGTAGAAGCCCTCGCCGGTGGCGACGCCGAGCTTGCCCTTGTCGATGTAATTCGTCTTGATCCAGTCCGCGAGCGGCTTCGCCTCGGCGCCGGCGTTGGACAGGATGTTGTACGGCGTCGTGAGGCCGATGATGTCGGTGATCTGGAAGGGTCCCATCGGCGCCCCGGTGGCGATGCGCCACACGTTGTCGATGTCCTTCGGCTCGGCGTAGCCGCCCGCGGCGAGTGCATATCCGGCGTTGAGGAAGGGGACCAGCAGAGAATTGAGCACATAGCCCGCCTTCTCCTTGTGGATCGGGATCGGCACCATGCCGATTTCGCCCGCGAATGCGACGACCTCGTCGAACACCGCCGGGTCGGTGTCGGCGGTGCCCATCACCTCGGCGGTGTTGAACTTCCACACCTGGTTCGCGAAGTGCAGCGCGAGGAACTTCGCGGGGCGGCCGGTGAAGTCCTTCAGATCGCTCGGCAGCAGCGTCGACGAGTTCGTCGCGAAGATGGTCTTCGCAGGGGCCACCTTGCCCAGCTGCTCATACGTTTCCTGCTTCAGCGCGAGCACCTCGGGGATCGCCTCGATGACGAGATCGGCATCCGCGACCGCGGCCGCAAGGTCGGAGGAATAGGCGATGCGTGTCAGCGCCGCATCCGCCTTGCCGTCGGCGGCGCCCGCGACACCGTCAGCCTGGTAGGTCGACGCGAGTCCTTCGAAGCGCTCCTTCGCCTTCGCCAGGATCTCGTCGCTGATGTCGTATGCGGTCACCGCGAACCCGCTATACGCGGTCTGGTAGGCGATCTGGGACCCGAGCACGCCGGTCCCGAGCACGGTCACGTTCTTGATGTCTGACATGTCATTCCTTTTCTGTGAACAGGCCATCCACGACCTGCTTGATCTGAACCCGAAGGTTTCGCTCGATATCCGACAGCTCAACCGGCGCGTCAGAGAGCCGCGCGATGGTGAGATTGACGATGCCGAACACGGTCTCGCCCGCCAGGCGGACGAAAGCGGCATCCACGGCGAGGCGACGTCGACGCGGATCCGCGTTCAAACGGCCGACGATCAGGCCCTCGAGCCGGTAGACCAGCTCCACGCCCTCGGCACGGTGCGGTTCCACCGCGGAGCCGAACAACAGCTCCCGCTGATACGCGATGGAATTCTCCGGCGTGCGCACACTGCGCTCGATCGTCGGGATCACGAGTGCACCGATCGCAGCCACCGTCTCGGCAACAGGTGCCGCACGTCGTTCGCCCTCGTCGATCGCGGCCCGTAACTCCTCGTTGTAAACCATGAGAAGCAGTTCGCTCTTCGAGGCCGCGTACCGGAACAGCGTGCCCGCCGCGACATCCGCCCGATCGGACACCTCCTGGGTCGTCACCTCGGAAAAGCCGCGCTCAGCGAACAAGTCGGACGCCGCCGCGAAGATGCGATCTCGTTTCTCCCGCATGTTCCGGTCGCGACGCCCAGACATCCGCATCGTGTCTGCCATTCCTAGCCACCTGACTCTTGCTACTGAGCTTCCTCATCAGTGAGCTTACTCAGTTTTGAGGGAGGTGCAAGACGAGACCGCCCACCACTGGTGGGTTGCGAGACAACGGATTTCGGGCTCCAACCTGACATAATGTACATTATCGGCGTTCTGCTGACCGGCGGTCCGAAATCAGGGGGCGTCTCATTCCGTCGGCTTGCGGACCATCCACACCGCGTCGGGCCAGCCTTCGGCCCCCGGGGTCTCCCGCCGCGCATGGCCGGCACCGACGCCGTGATGTTCCGGCAGCACGTACAGCTTCCAGATGACCGGCTTGTCCGGCCGCAGGTCGATGTTGCCCATGCCGACCGTGGCGCCGTCGACCTCGGCGACGAAGGTCTTTGTTGTCTCGATTCCGCGCAGCTCAGCCTCTTCGGACCACCAGGTCTGCAGGCCGCGCCCCGCACGTTGCCTCACGGGAGGCGACGGGTGTCGACGACAGCGAGGCCCAGTGATCGCCAGGCGGTCAGGAGCTGTAAGTCGCCGGTGGCCGCGACGGTTTGCTGGTCATCCACAGAGAGTGCGGCCGCACATTGCACTGCGTCATAAGCGCGCAGCGCCAATGACGAGGCCAAATGTGCTGCTACAGCGGTCAATTCGGTGGTCAGCTCGATGACGTCAGCGTCGGCCCAGATGGCAACAAAGTTCGACCAAGCGGCGTCTTGCTGTGGAGTGGTGATTCGATGCTGCCGCTCCGCCATCGCCAGCGCTGCGGCCGTTTCGACGAAGGTCAGACGTGCGGTGACCCGACGGTCCGCTTCGGTCCACAGCTGGCGACAGAGCTGCGTCGTGGGCTCATCGATCAGAATGGGAACGACAGCCGAGGTGTCGAAATAGACGATCAACGTCGTTGCGGGTCCACGAGATCGCTGACCGTTCCCGAGGCTTTGATCGGTGCTGGTAGCGAATGACGCTGCCGGCGAGCGGGACGCACGGCACCCGCAGCAATCAACTGCTCAAGCTTCGTCGGCACGCCGACCGGCACGATGCGTGCCACTGGGCGCCCATGATCGGTCACCGTGATCGTGGCCCCTTGGCGGACAGCCGCGAGGTGCCGGCTGAGCCCGTCCCGCAGCTCACGCACCCCAACGTCAGCCACCTGCAGCTCCCTCCTGTGGCGATATTCTCCTCATCCAATATAGCCATTTTGCCAGATCGGCTGGCCTGCTTCAAGGAGTCTGTCCCCCGTCACCGACCGGTGCGTTCGGCGCAGTCGACGCAGCGGTCGGCCATCGGGCGCACCAGCAACCGCTCCATCGGGATGGGTTCGCCGCAGTCAACGCAGACCGCGGGATCGCCATCGTCCAGGCGGCGCCGGGCTTGCTCCAACTGCGCGAGCTCATCGCGGGCATCAGCGGCCCGGCCCTCCAGCCGGGACCATTCCGCTGACATGGTCGCGCCGTCCGGGTCATGCTCGTCGTCATCGCTTTCGGCATTCTTGGCCGCCCGAAGATTGACCAGATCGTTCTCGGCAGTCTCCAGCAATTGCTGGGTCTCAGCAGTTCTATCTTTCAGTGCCTTTCGCAGCGCAGCCACACCATTGCGTTTCGTCACTGTGACGTAATACCTCCTGTCAGTCCGGGTTCGGCGCGAGAACTATCGGCGCCTCGATCGTCGTTCTGGAAATGCGACCTGCGGCAATGTACTTCGAGCCGCCGATAATTCCACTGGGCCGGCGGCCATTCCAGCGCATCCGGCCGTCCGTGCCGCAGCGTCGCAGTGCGGCACCTGACGCGCCTGCTGCACAGCGCCGGGACCACAGCGCGGCGCGCCAAGGTCGCGCCGTCGTCGTGCCGACTCGCCGGGCGCCACAGATTCGCCGCGCGCCGCAGACACTGTGCGACAACGGCGATCCCAGCCGCCTGGGAATCCGACGAGTGGTCGAACGGCCGGCATGTCAGCTCGGCGCATGGCCGGCGCCGGCGAGGCCGAGCTGGGCGGTGGTTTGTTCACGCATCTGGACCTTGCGGATCTTGCCGGTCACCGTCATCGGGAACTCGTCGACCAGGATGACATAACGTGGGATCTTGTAGTGCGCCAGTTTTCCCGTGGCGTATACCCGGATCATCTCGGCGTCCAACGGTTCGGCACCATCCTTCATCTTGACCCAGGCGGCGAGTTCTTCGCCGTATCGCTCGTCGGGAACGCCGATCACTTGCACATCTTCAATGTCGGGATGGGTGTACAAGAACTCTTCGATCTCGCGCGGATAGATGTTCTCGCCGCCGCGAATCACCATGTCTTTGATCCGGCCGACAATGTTGCAGTAGCCGTCCGGACGCATTTCGGCGAGATCGCCGGTGTGCATCCAGCCGTCGGCGTCGACGGCCTCGCGAGTCTTGGCTTCGTCGTCCCAGTAGCCAAGCATCACAGAGTATCCACGGGTGCAGAACTCCCCCGGCTGTCCACGCTCGACGGTCTCGCCGGTGGCCGGGTCGACAATCTTGATCTCGACGTGCGGATGCACCCGTCCGATGGTGGCGGTCCGGCGGTCCAGGTCGTCGTCCGAGCGGGTTTGGCAGCTCACTGGCGACGTCTCCGTCATGCCGTAGCAGATGGCCACCCCGGTCATGTTCATCTCGTTGATGCAGCGCTTCATCACCTCGACCGGGCAGATCGAGCCGGCCATCACCCCGGTGCGCAAGGTCGACAGGTCCATCGATCCGAAGCTCGGGTGGTTCTGCATCGCGATGAACATCGTCGGGACCCCGTACAGCGCCGTGCAGCGCTCATCCTGAACCGCGCGCAAGGTCGCCTCGGGGTCGAACCCTGGCGCCGGGATCACCATGGTGGCGCCGTGCGTCGTGCATCCCAGATTCCCCATCACCATGCCGAAGCAGTGATAGAACGGCACCGGAATGCAGAGCCGATCGTCCGGCGTCAGCTCAATGAGCTCGGTGGTGAAGTAGCCGTTGTTCAAGATGTTCCGGTGGCTGAGCGTTGCCCCCTTCGGATAGCCGGTGGTGCCCGAGGTGTATTGGATGTTGATCGGCTCGTCCGGCCGCAGTTGACCCATCCGGTCCGCGACCGCATCGGCCGGCAGCTCGGCACCTGACCGCAGCAGGGCGTCCCACTCCGGGTCGCCGAAGAAGATCACCCGCTCCAAACCCGGTGTCTGCGTAGACGTTTCGGCCACCATCGCGCGGTAGTCGCTGGTCTTGAAGTCTGGCGCCGCCAGCAGCATCCGCATGCCGGATTGGTTGACGGCGTAGGCGAACTCATGGGTGCGGTAGGCCGGGTTGACGTTCACCAGAATCAAACCGAGCTTGGCCGTCGCGTACTGCGCCATGGTCCATTCGGCGAGGTTCGGGGCCCAGACGCCGAGCCGGTCGCCCTTGCCGAGCCCGGCCGCGAGCAGTCCGCGGGCCAGGGTGTCCACGGCGTCGTTCAGCTCCGTGTAGGTCCAGCGTCGCCCGGTGGCGCACTCGACCAGGGCTTCGTTGTCCGGATGGGCGGCGACGGCACGCTCGAAGTTGGCGCCGATGGTCTCATCGAGGATCGGCCGGTCGGTCTCGCCCACGGCATGCGACTTCATGGACGGAACCTAGTACCTTCCGCCGCCCACGGCCATGGCACCGCGAGCATGCCCGGCTAGCGCTGCACCGGTAGTCCCAGCCAAGCCCCCAGTGCATCAATCTCCCGATCGACAGCGGCTCGCAGCGCAGCGCTGGGCGCCTGATCCCAGTGCAGCGCATTCACCCGCAACACCCCGGACTTGTGGTCGGCGGTGGCATCCAGCTTGCCCACCAGCTTGTCGCCGTACAGCACCGGCAGCGCGTAGTAGCCCCAGCGGCGCTTCGCCGCGGGCTTGTACATCTCCAGGATGTATTCGTAGTCGAAGAGTTCGGCGACACGGCGACGGTCGAAGACCAGCCGGTCGAAGGGCGACAGCAGCGCCGCCCGGCCGCGGAACGGCTGGTCGAGCAGTTCCGGATCCACCCGCCAGAGTCCGCTGACCCCGGCGACTTCGGCAGGGACGCCGACCTCGCCGACCGCGGTGGTCTCGAACACGCATTCCTGTCCGCTCGCTCTGGCGATGCCGAGGGCTGTCAACCGCCGCTTGTTACGTTCGTGCGCGGCCTGCTCGAGCGGCAGCGTCGGCCCGTCCGGGTACACCCGTTCGGCGAGATCCCACATCCGCTCCCCTGCCTGGTGCCCGGCGATGGCCACCTCCCCACGCTGCACCATCAGGTTGAGCAGCTGGCTGACGTTGCGATTGTTGGTCCAACCGCTGGATTTCCACGGCACCTCGCAGATGTCAGGAAACGCCCCGGTGGGCAGCGGGCCTTCGGTCTCCAGCCGGTGCAGGATGTCGCGGCGACAGGCGTCGTTGGCGTCCACCCACTCGGCCTGGATTTCTTGCCACGGCCGCAGCGGGGGCAGACCGGGCCACGCCGCCATATCGGCCCGGAACAGCGCCATGTCGGCGGCCAGTCGCAGCGTGCCGCGGTACTCCACCACCCTGCCGTCGGCGATGGCCTCGTCCACCTGCTCCGGCCGGAACGTGTTGCCGAGCCGGCTCCAGAGCACCAGTTCCGCGCTGGGCGCCACCGCCTTGGTGGGTTCCAACTGCAGGAAGAACAGCTGCCGCAGCACGGCTTCCAGATCGTCCGGGCGCTGCCGCTGCAGCGCCTGCGCGCGAATCGCCGTCCGCCGGGCGTCGCGTTTGCTCAACCGCAACGGCGGCGAAGCCGAGCCGGGCGGACCGGTTGGCCCGGCTGCCGATCCAGGTTTCGTCATTGGCGCAGACTACGACCGCGCGCCGACGCTGGTGCCACCCGAGGGCCCGACGGTGCCGGGCACACAGGCGTTCCGATGACGCCTTAGCCGGCGTGCCGCTGCAGCGCTGCGCCAAGCCTGGGCAGCGCAGCCTGCACGTTGTCTTCGGCCTTGCCGCGCATGCCGCGGTACGCCTTCTTGATCGCCTCCCGGCTGGAACCCTCGACCCGCTTGTCGGTGACGGCCAGTAGCGCCGCCGAGACCTCGGCCTTGCGGCCGCTGAGGTAGCTGCCGAAGTCTCCACCGCCGGCCGAGGTGAAGTCGGCCCAGAACGGGTCGAGCGCGGCCGCGAAGTCCGGCAGCATCCGGTTCAGCGCCCGATCGGTGAGACCGGGAGACACCTTGCGGGCGGCGGCGAACCCGGTCTTGATGGCCGCACCGGAGATGCCCTTCTTGTCCTTCACCTCGGCCTCGACAACGGCGCCGAGATCGGCGACGACGGCGCTGCGGCGGTCGTCGGACAGCAGGGTTGCGGACAGGCTCATCGGTGGTCTCGCTTTCGGGGGGGATGACGCTGGAGGGACCAGCTTTGCCGCCGCAAGTCTAGGGAGTACCGGCAGCAGACAGGCAGCAGTCAGGCACCAGTCAGGCAGCAGTCAGGCAATCGCGCTGCTAACGTCCGCCTCCATGAGCCGCGCGCCGCATCAGAACCCGCAGCCGACAGGTGACAACGCCGAAAGCGCCGAGAACGCCGAGAACGCGGAGAACGCCGAAAACTCTAACGGCGCCGGGAAGTCTGACCAACCGGGCGAGCCGGAGAACCCGGAGGAAACCGCCACGCAGCGCCTGCACAGGGCTGGGGCTGCGCTCGGGCCCGGCGAGATCATCGCGCGGCATGCGCCCGACGACCTGATTGAACGGTTCGGCCCCGATGCCCCGCCCGGCGTTGTGCTCGTCCATGGTGGCTATTGGCGGCCGCGCGTCGACCGCGAGTATCTGCGACCGATGGCCGCCCGGTTGGCCGCTGAACTCGGTCCGACCGGAGGCTCGGTGTGGCTGGTCGAATACCCCCGTGTGCCCGGTGATCCGGACGCCGGCGTCCGCGCGCTGCAACGGGTCAGGCAGCGCAGCGGTGACGCGGTGTGGGTTGGTCACTCCGCCGGGGGTCACCTGGCACTGCTGACGGCGGGATCGGCCGGTTGCGTTTCGTTGGGTGGCCTGACGGATCTGGAGCGGGCGGCGGCCGCCGATCTGAGCGACGGCGCGGCGGCCGAGTTCACCGGAGAGCGGTGGGATCCGGAGTGGGTGCCCGGCTCGGATGCCGTTCCGGACAACGCGTTCCGCCGGCTGAACCCGATTCGGCGCGGGTTTGCAGATCACACCGTCCTGGTACACGGCGATGCGGATCGAGCGGTTCCTGTCGAGTTCTCCCGTTCGGCCGCCGACTGGCTCGGCAAGCCGGTCGAGTACCGAGAGTTGGCTGGCGGCAACCATTTCGACCCGGTCGACCCGGGATCGTCCTATTTCCCTCAGGTCGCTGAGCTGATCGTCGAGCTGAGTCGGGCGACCGCGGCGGCGAACTCCGACACCACCCGGTCCGCCGGCCAATAGGAGGACGCTATTGCGGGGTCGGCGCCGGCCAGGTCGTCGGGATGGTGCGGCACCCAGCCGATGCGGAGCGCCTCGGCCGCCCGGCCGGGCTGCTGCGCATACATCGCGGCCAGTGATTCCAGCACCTGCTTGGAACGGCCGTAGGAGTTCTGCCGCAACCCCAGCCCGGCGGGCTCGGCCCAGCCCGACGATGGCAGCAGCACCGCCGGAACGTCGGTGTTGTTGCATGCCTGCAGTAATCGGGTGGCCGACGCGACAGCCTGCCAGTGCACAGCGGCGTCGGCGTACGGATCCGGGCTGGTCGCCACGTGGATCACGACGTCGGCGCCCGTCAGCGTCGCCCGGACGGCAGGGTCGGCGTAGTCCACCGTGTCCAGGTCCCATCGCAGGTCGGCGCCCGGCGCTCGATCGACTCCGATCAGCTGCTGCCCGGTCGCTTCCGGAAGGCCGCGGTGCAGCAATCGGCCGACGGCGCCGAGCGCGCCGATCAGCAGGATGGTCATGGAATCATGGTGTCGGCGTTGGGGTTTGACCGCCGTCGGCGGCGCTGGCGCCGCGCCACGGGTGTCCGGTGCCGGCCGAGTCGAGTGCGGTCAGTTCGAGGGTGAGCCGGCGCAACGCGGTCGCCACCTCGCGGAAGCTGGTCGACAGCGGCGCCAACCCGATCCGGATACCGTCGGGCTCGCGGAAATCGGGGATCACTCCGTCCGCCCAGAGCCGGCCGATCAACTCCCGGAACCCGGGGTGCCCGAACGTGACGTGACTACCGCGGCGCTCGTCGTCGGTCGGCGACAACACCCGTACCCCAAGCGGTTCCAGCAGCGCACCGGCCCAGTCCAGCACAAACTGGGTGAGCCGCAGTGACTTTGCCCGGATCTGGGCAAGCCCGGCCCGCTCGATCAACGCGACGGTGTCTCCGATTCCAGCCATCCCCAGAATCGGCGGAGTGCCGCTGATGAACCCTCGGATGCCCGGCGCCGCACGGTATTCCGGTCCCATGACGAACGGGTCGGCATTGCCCATCCACCCGTGGATGGGCTGGCGGAACGTATCCTGGTGCCGCCGCGCCACGTAACCGAACGCCGGAGCGCCCGGGCCGCCGTTGAGGAACTTGTACGAGCAGCCCACCGCAACATCAACGTCGTTGGCGTCCAGGTCGATCGGCACCGCCCCCGCGGAATGGCACAGATCCCAGAGCACCAGCGCACCGGCCCGGTGCACCGCCGCGGTGATCGCCGGGAGATCGGCCAGCCACGCCGACTTGTAGGCAACGTGGCTGAGCAGGACGACGGCGGTGCGCTCCCCCAGCACTGCTGCCACCTGCTCGACGGTGACCCCGGCGGCGGCGTCGGGCCGCAACCACACCAGCCGCATCCCCAACTGTTCGGCGACACCGGCCGCAACGTACCGGTCGGTGGGAAAGTTCTCGGTGTCCACCACGATCTCGGTGCGCTGCGAATCCCGTTGCCGTGCAGCGGAAGCCGCCGCGTACAGCAGCTTGTAGAGCATCACGGTTGTTGAATCGCCGACGACGGTCTGTCCGGCCGCCGCGCCGAGCACCACGCGGCCGAGCTCATCGCCGAGCGACTCCGGCAGTTGCATCCAGCTCTCGTCCCACGAGCGGATCAACCGGGTGCCCCAGCCCACCCTGATCAACTCGTCCACCCTGGTGGCGGTCGACTTCAGCGGTCGCCCGAGCGAATTGCCGTCCAGGTAGGCGGTGACCGCCCCGTGGCGTTCGTCCGGGGCCAGGAACTCGTTGCGGCACCAGCCGATCGGATCGGCGGCATCGAGCTGGTCGGCCCGCACGCCGAACTCCGCAGCGGCCGCCTCCATGTCCGCTGCGGCCGCTGTGTCGGCGGTGGGCGCGGGCTCTGCGCCGGTCCCGTCCGGTCCGGACACCACTGGCGCCCGGTCCGGTGTCTCGGTGCGGCCGAGCGGCCCCGTCACTGGCCGATCCTGGTGCGGACGGCGAACAGTTCGGGGAAGAACGTGAGCTGCAGCGCGCGTTGCAAGAACTGCACCCCGGACGAGCCGCCGGTGCCGGTTTTCATCCCGATGGTGCGCTGCACGGTCTTGAGGTGCCGGAACCGCCAGAGCTGGAAGTTGTCCTCGAGGTCGACCAGTTCCTCGCAGGCTTCGTAGACGTCCCAATGGTTTTCGGCATCGGCATAGATGTCAGTGAACACTTCGACCAGCGCCTCGTTCTCGACGTGCGCTGTGCTGACGTCGCGGTCGATCACCTCGTCGGGAATCGGATAGCCGCGGCGCCGCAAGCAGCGCAGGAACTCGTCGTACAGGCTCGGCGCGGTCAGTACCTGCTGCAGCAGCTGTTGGGCGGCAGGGTCGGCCCTGAACACCTGCAGCATCGCGGCGTTCTTGTTGCCGAGCACAAACTCGACGGCCCGGTACTGCCACGATTGGAATCCCGAGGCGTGTCCGAGGAATCCGCGAAACTCCGAGTACTCGGTCGGTGTCAGGGTGGCAAGGACCGACCATTGCTCGGTCAGGGTGCGCTGGATGTGCTTGACCCTGGCGATGCGTTTCAGCGACACCCGCAGTTCGTCGCCGGCGAGCAGCTCGCAGGCGGAGCGGAGCTCGTGCAGCACCAACGTGAACCACAGCTCCGAGGTCTGGTGTTGGATGATGAACAGCATCTCGTCGTGGTGGACCGGGTTGCTGATCGGACGCTGGGCGGACAGCAGGGTGTCGAGCCCAAGGTATGCGGAATAGCTGAGCTGATCGGACAGGTCGGTATGCACGCCCGCCTCGACCGGACGGGTGTTGCCTGCGACGGCACTGCCGCCGGCTGACTGCGTCACCGGTCCACCATATCCAGCCGATTTGGTCCAACCGGTGGGGACCGCGACCTGCCGGCGCCCTGGAACGTCGCGCGGTTGCCGTGCAGCGCCGGACAAGCAGCACCGGGCCAGCAGCACTGTGCGGCGCAAAGCCGTGTGCCGGGCGAATCCGGGCACCGTCGGCCCGTCGAGATGCGGGTTGGCAGTTGGCGTCAGACACTAGGCAGGCCACTCAACGGCACTGAACGGAGGCGGCCCGCGCGAGCGTGTGTTGACGCTTGCCGGTCCCCCGCCGAGCCCGACTCGGTCACGTCCGCCAGTTCCGACAGACTGGTGCCCCTGCTAGTCCCACTGATGGAGGAATGATGAGCGACAATTTCACGAGTAACCCGGAAGGCCCGGCCGACGGCGGCGCGGCCGGCACCCCCGGCCAGCACGACGGCGGTGCCGACGGTGGCGCCAACCGTGGCGTCGAAGGCCCGGCCGACGGCGGCGCGGCCGGCACTCCCGGCCAGCACGACGGCGGTGCCGACGGTGGCGCCAACAGTGGTGCTGAAGGCCCGGCCGACGGCGGTGCGTCCGGCACGCCCGGCCAGCACGACGGCGGTGCCGACAGTGGCGCCGACAGTGGTGCTGAAGGCCCCGCCGACGGCGGCGCGGCCGGTACCCCAGGTCAGCACGACGGTGGCGCCGACAGTGGTGCTGAAGGCCCGGCCGACGGCGGTGCGTCCGGCACGCCCGGTCAGCACGATGGTGGCGCTGACGGCGGTGCCGATGGTGGCGCCGACGGCGGGGCGGACCGCGGCGCGGACAGCTGACCGTTGACGCTGACCGACCAACAGCTCGGCGATCGTCAGCACCCCGGTTCCGCTTCGCAGGTTGAAGCCGGCACCGGGGTGCTGCAGTCGCGGCTGCTGCAGATTCCGCTCGCCGAGTTCGGCGAGAAGTATTGGGCCACCAAGGCTCTGCTCACCCGGGCGCGGGACGCGACGACGCCTGGGCCCGCCGGATTTCACGATCTGTTCTCCGCCGCTGCCGTCGACGAGCTGGTGTCCCGCCGGGGTCTGCGCGCGCCGTTCCTCCGGGTGGCGAAGAACGGTGCCACCCTGCCGGACACCGCCTTCACCCGGCCGGCGGGAGTGGGTGCCAGCATCGCCGACCAACTGGACGACACCGCACTGTGGCGGCACTTCGCCGACGGCGCCACCCTGGTGTTGCAGGCACTGCACCGCACCTGGCAACCGGTCGCCGATTTCAGTTCGGCGCTGGCCGAGGATCTCGGACATCCGGTGCAGGCCAACGCCTACATCACCCCGCCGCAGAACCGCGGCTTCGACGATCACTACGACGTGCACGACGTTTTCGTCATGCAGATCGAGGGCAGCAAACGCTGGATCATCCACGAGCCGGTGCATCGGGATCCGCTGCGCGACCAGCCCTGGAGCGACAGGGCCGACGAGGTGGCCAGGGCAGCCGAAACCGAGCCGGCCATCGACACCGTGCTTGAGCCCGGCGATGTGCTGTACCTGCCGCGGGGCTGGCTGCATGCCGCGCAGGCGCAGGGTGAGGTCAGCATTCACCTGACCCTGGGGATTCACGTCTGGACCCGGTATGCCCTGGCCGAGCAGTTGCTGCAGGACGCGCTCAGCGCGCTCCGGGACGATCCGGAGATGCGGTCGACGCTGCCGCTCGGCTTCGACCCGGCGACCACCGACCTGGGGCCGATCCGGGACCGTCTGGTGGCCGCGCTCGGCACTGCCGATCCGGCGGCAGCGGTCCAGCGCACTCGACGCGGCCAGGCCAGGCCGGGTCCGCTCGGACCGCTGGCCCAGCTGGCCGCGACCAACGCGCTGACACCCGATGCGCAGCTCCGGCTGCGCCCGGCGCTGGACGCTGGGCTGGACGGAAATCGGCTGCGCAGCCGGGTTGGCTGGCTGGACTTTCCAGAGCCGGACCTGGCCGCCGTCCGAACGTTGTTGAATCGGACGACGGCGACTGCCGGTGAGTTGGGTCTGCCGCTGGCCGAGCGGTTGTTGCGGGCCGGCGTGCTGGTACCGGCGGGCGCCACGCCGGCGCAGACCGACTCGGCTCCGGATGCCGGCCGGCCGGCCGCCGCACCGGCGTGAGCGGGCCGGCACGCTGGTTCTGCTCCGACGACGCCCGGCTGCGCGGCGATGCGATGGCGGCGACGGCGGCGCCCGGCCGCAGTTGGCTGCTGATCGAATATCCGCACGGCTGGCCGATTCTCGGCTTTCCCGAGCTGCCGCTCGACCCGCCGGTGCGGGACCGGGTGACCGCGGCCGCCGCCGCGGCCGGCGCCAGGATCGTGCTGATTCGCCGTCCGCTGCGGCACTACGCGCCCGAGCAGCGGCCGCGGCGCTGGGCCGTGCTGCACTACCAGGACGCCGGCCACTACCGGCAGCTCTGGGGCGAGTGGAGCAGCGCCGCCGATCTGCTCGCGATTCCCGAAGCGTTGTCAGCGCCGGGTGCGGCCGGGCTGCCCCCGGTGCTGATGGTGTGCACCCACGGCCGCCACGACGTGTGCTGTGCGGTGCGCGGCCGGCCGGTCGCGTTCGCGCTGTCGGAGCGCTGGCCGGAGTTGACCTGGGAGTGCAGCCACATTGGTGGCGATCGGTTCGCCGGCAATCTGGTGGTGGTACCGGACGGTGTCTACTACGGCGGGCTCGACCCCGACGTCGGCATCGACGTGGTCCGGCACCATCTCGCCAACCGCATTCACGCCGAACACTTGCGCGGCTACACCAACCTCGACATTCCCCAGCAGGCGGCGGTGATCGCCGCGCTGGCCCGGTTCGGGCCGGCCGGGCGGCACGACTGGACGGTGCTGCACACCGACGACGGCGCCGGCGAGGCCACCGTGTGGCTGGCGGGCAGCGACGGCCTGCCCGAGCGCATCGAGGTGCGGTTGCGCGCCGAGCGCAGCACCCCGCACCGGTTGACCTGCAGGGCCACCAGGGAGTCGTCCGTCGTCAACTACCGGGTCATCGAGCTGGTCGGGTCTTGATCGGCTGCGCCGACTCCACCGCCATCACCACACCTGCCACCGGTCCGGTGTCGGCACGAAATCCCGCCGTGCGGGCGTGCCGCTGACGCTGCTAGGTTGCCTTGGGTCGGGTAGCCCACGGAACTTCACGAGCACAGGAGTGGTGCGGTGCGGGACATTGCGGTGTTTTCCGGAAGTGCCCATCGGGAACTCGCCGCGGAGATCTGTTCCGAGCTCGGGGTGGAACTGCAACCGTCGAAGCTGACCCGCTTCGCCAACGACTGTCTGGAAGTGCAGCTGCTGGCGAACTGCCGCGAGCGCGACGTGTTTCTGATCCAGCCGCTGGTGGCTCCGGTGCAGGAGAACCTGGTCGAGCTGCTGTTGATGATCAACGCGGCCAGGGGCGCATCGGCGGCCAGGGTGACCGTGGTGATGCCGCATTACGCCTACGCCCGCTCGGACAAGAAGGACGCCCCGCGCATTTCCATCGGCGGCCGCTTGATGGCCGACCTGATGGTTGCCGCCGGCGCCGACCGGGTACTCACCATGACACTGCACTCCCCGCAGGTGCACGGCTTCTTCTCGATCCCTGTCGACCACCTGCATGCGCTGCGCGAGTTGGCTTCCCACTTCGCCGGCGGCGACCTCTCCAACACCGTCGTGGTGTCGCCCGATCTGGGAAATGCCAAGGAGGCAGCCACTTTTGCCCGCATGCTGCAGGTGCCGGTTGCCGCCGGCGCCAAGCAGCGCTTCGCCGACGACAAGGTGTCGATCACCTCGGTGATCGGCGACATCGCCGGACGCGACGTGATCGTGCTTGACGACGAGATCGCCAAGGGCAGCACCATTCTCGAACTGGTGCGGGTGCTGCGCGATCAGGGGGTGAAGTCGGTCAGGGTGGCCTGCACGCACGGGCTGTTCGCCGCCGGAGCGCTCGGCCGGATCGGTGCGCTCGACGAGGTGAAGGAAATCGTCTGCACCAACACCGTGCCGATTCCCGCGGACGAGCGCGCCGCGGCGCCGGAGGGCACCTTCACGGTGTTGTCGATCGCTCCGGCCATCGCCGAGGCGATGCGCCGCATCCACGACGGCGAATCGGTGTCGGCGCTGTTCACCGCGGAGACACCCGTTGCCGGGCAAGGACTTTTCTGACCTGACCGACCCGGGAATCTGTTGCCCGCGGATGGTGCCGTGGCGACCACCAGAATCGGGCGGTCGCCATCGGGTCAGTCGGCCTCGACGGCCGACTCGGCGTGAATGTCCCGCCGCAGCGGTTCGGGCCACAGCCGGGCACCCGGATGGGACCCGTCGGCGCCGAGCACATCGTCGGGGTTGTTCAACGTGCACGACCGCAGGGACAGACACCCGCAGCCGATGCAACTCGCCAGCCGGTCGCGCAGCGCCTCGATCGCGGCGATCTGATCGTTCAGCCGTCGCTGCCAATCGCGGGAGATCCGCACCCAGTCCCCCGCCGTCGGTGCCCGCCCCGACGGCAACCGCGCCAACTCCTGGGCGATCTCGTCGAGAGACAGCCCGACATTGCGTGCCGCGCGGATGAACGCCAACCGGCGCAACACATCCCGTCGATAGCGGCGCTGACCTCCCGACGTGCGGCCGGCATCGATCAGTCCCTCCGCCTCGTAATACCGCAGTGCCGACGGCGCGAACCCGCTGCGGCGTGCCACCTCGCCCACCGTCAGCGGAGCTGCCTTGTCCATGCCGGCCACCGTAGCAAACCTCAAGCTGAGTTGAACTCACCGCGGACAGCGGCGGCGGCACCGGCATCGTGACCCGCCGTCCGAGCGGAGCCTTAGGCTGACCGTCATGGATCCGATCGAAGCGCTGCTGCGGGTGTCGTACCTGTCGGATCGGGGACGGCTCGACAAACGCAAGTCCGAGGCGTTTCTGAAGGCGGCGAAGGTCCTGCAGGCGCTGCCCCCCGACGAGCTGTCGCAGCGGATCGACAACGGCACCATCACCTTTCTGCCAGGCATCGGCCCGAGTACCGCCGCGGTGATTCAGCAGGCGGCCGCCGGCAAGACGCCTGACCGGATCGTCGCTCTGGAGGCCGAGACCCAGGTGCCGCTCGGCGACGGCGCGGACCTGCGCGCCCGGCTGCAGGGTGACTGTCACAGTCACACCGAGGCCAGCGACGGCAGCGCAGACCTCGCCACCATGGCCGCCGCCGCCAAGGCCATCGGGCACCACTACCTGGTGATCACCGACCACTCCCCCCGGTTGACCGTCGCCAACGGGCTGTCCAGGGATCGGCTGGAAGCGCAGCTCGACCAGATCGCCGAGCTGAACGAATCCTTTGCCGGGCAAGACTTTCAGATCCTCACCGGCATCGAGGTGGACATTCTGCTCGATGGGTCGTTGGACCAGGACGACGATCTGCTCGACCGGCTCGACGTGGTGGTCGCCTCGGTCCACTCCAAACTGACCATGGAGCGGGCGGCGATGACAAGGCGGATGATCGCCGCCGTGAAGAACCCGCGGGTGGACATCCTCGGGCACTGCACCGGACGCAAGGTGCAGGACACCGCCTTCGGCCCGCGGGAGCTGCGCAAGCAGTCCACCTTCGACGCCGAAGCCGTCTTCGCCGCCTGCGCCGACGCCGGCACCGCCGTCGAGATCAACTCGCGTCCGGAGCGGCAGGACCCGCCCGACGATCTGCTGCAGCTGGCCGTCGAGGCCGGCTGCGAGTTCTCCATCGACACCGACTCGCACGCCCCCGGCCAGCTCGAGTTCGTCAACTACGGCGCCGACAAAGCGGCCCGGCACGGGATATCCGCCGACCGGATCATCACCACCCGTGGTGCCGACGGACTCCGCGCCTGGACCCGCGGCGAATAGGCCGGCCGCTCAGTCCCTGAGCACCTCCGCGTCGCGCGCGGTGGCCAGCAGTTGGTCGACCAACGCGCCCAGTTCGCCGCCGGTCGCGCCGTCGGCCACCGCGGTGGCGACGTCTTCGGCAGCACAGCGCACCTGAAACAGCTTGTCCGCCAAAAGTTGTCGCTCGCCCGCAGTGAACAGCACGGCATCCTCCGGCAACCCGGCCGATGCCATGGTTGTGCGGTTCTCGTAAGCCCGCTGCCGACACGACTGCCGGCAGTACTGTCGCCGCCGACCCATGGTCGGCTGTTCGCCGAGCTCGCGTCCGCACCACAGGCACGTCGCCTCCGCGCGCCGCCGACGTCGGGCATCGGCCACCGGATCGGACGGCAGCGCGGCAGTGGAGCGCCTGCCGTCGGCGGGCCGGCGGGAGCCGGGAGTCGCTGGTGCCATCCGTCCACGGTATGCGCAGTGCTCGCCGCGCCGTGCCACCCTGCGCCGTGGAACACTGCGACCGTGACCCGTTACCTGGACGGCCCCCGCCCGCGGGTCTTCGCCCATCGCGGCTGGCACAGCGGCGCCCTCAGCGGCCTGGAGAACTCCATGGCGGCGTTCGGCGCGGCGGTCGATGCCGGCATCCGGTATCTGGAGACCGACGTGCACGCCACCGCCGACGGCAAGCTCATCGCCTTTCACGATCAACGGTTGGACCGGGTCACCGATGCCACCGGCGTGGTCAGTGAGCTGACCTGGCCGCAGCTGCAGCGGGCCAGAATCGGTGGCCGCGAGCCGATCCCGCTGTTCGACGAGGTGCTCGAGCTGGTGCTCGGCACCGACGCGGTGATGCTCAACGTCGACCCGAAAACCGACAAGGCCATGCCGCTGCTCGCCGAGTCGATCCGCCGGCACGGCGCCCAGGACCGGTTGTGCGTCGGCTCGTTCTCCGGACGGCGGCTGCGGAGGTTCCGTGACGAGTTCGGCGCAGCGGTGGCCACCTCGCTCGGTCCCTCCGAGGTCACCCGGCTGCTGCGCGGTGCGACGCTGCGGCCCGGGCGCCGGGTGCGGCTGCCCACCGGCGTGGTGGCGGCCCAGGTGCCGGTGCGGGCCGGACGCGTGCCGGTGGTCACCCGCAGGATGATCGACACCGCGCACGCCAGCGGCATCGAGGTGCATGTCTGGACCATCAACGAGGCACCGGAGATGCACCGGCTGCTGGACCTGGGGGTCGACGGCGTGATGACCGACCGCCCCGAGCTGCTGCGGGCGGTGCTCGCTGAGCGCGGCGGGACGCCGAGCTGACACAGGCGCGGCGCCACGCCTGCTTCATCCGGCGTCAACCAGCGGCGGTTCAGCGTTCGTTCAGTGTCCGTTGAGCGTCCGCTCAGCAACCGCGCGAGGCTCGGCACCCGCGCGAGGCTCGACACCCGCGGACGCTCGGCACCGCAGGGAACCCGGGACCCTGGGCGTCAACCCGACCGGCGCGACCCCGTAAGGTGCCGTGGTGCCCGATCCGCTGCTGCCGCCCGAACCGGACTCCGCGCTGTCGGCGGTACCGGCGGCAGGTTCCCGGCGCGGCCTGCCCCCCGCCGGGGTGCTGAAGTTCTTCTACGGGCCAATGGACTGCGGCAAGTCGACACTGGCATTGCAGTTGGACTACAACCATTCTCGGCAGGGACGGCGCGGGCTGCTGCTCACCAAACTGGACCGGTCGCGACGCGGCCAGATCACCTCACGGATGGGCCTGTCGAAGCCGGCGATCGAGGTGGACGGCGATCTGGATCTGCGCCGGCTGGTGCGGGATTGCTGGGCCAAGGGCCGGCGTGTCGACTACGTGATCGCCGACGAGGTGCAGTTCTTCTCGACCGAGCAGATCGATCAGTTGGCGCAGCTGGCCGACGAGGCACAGTTGGATGTGTATGCGTTCGGCATCGCCACCGACTTCCGCTCACGACTGTTTCCCGGCTCGCAGCGGCTGTTCGAGCTGGCCGACGAGATCCTTCCGGTGCAGGTGGAGGTGCTGTGTTGGTGCGGCCGGCCCGGGCGCTTCAACGCCAGGGTGGTCAACGGCGCGATCGTCCGGCACGGCGCCACCGTCGTCGTTGCCGACACCGCGGAGACCGACGCCGGCACCGACGCAGATGCCGCCGATGCCAGTGGCGCCAATACTCCTGGCAGCAACGGCATTTCCGGCACGGACGCCGCGGCACCAGCGGAGGAACACGTCCGCTACCAGGTGCTGTGCCGGATCCACCACCGCAGCGGCGATCTCGGACCCAACGCCGACACCGACCCGGCGCTCCCGCTGGGCTGACCTTGCTCGGCTGACCTTGCTCGACTGACCTTGCTCGACTGACCTTGCTCGACTGACCTTGCTCGACTGACGGCGGGTGCCTGACACAGCGTTTCATCTCACGTCACCCGACGTTCAACGCGCGTTCGACCGGCACCGCACCGGGCCGCTCTAGCGTCCCTAGGGTCCGTTCGACAGCAGACGGGCACGCCAAGGGGCGTCCGTGCTCCCGGCGCTGCCGTCGCCAACCTCAGGAGCATCCTTGATCCGCATTCGTCCTGCCATGCTCGTGTCCTTGACCGTCGCGGCGACCGCCACCATCGGAGCCGGTGGCGCGCTCGCCGCACCCGCCGAAGCCCCCAGCGCCGCGCCCGCAGCCACCGACTTCACCTGGCGCACAACGACTACCAGCACCCTGGCGCCCGGGGTGTCGGTCGCCGAGCTGGCCATCACCACCGCCGCCGGACCGAGCCAGGGATATCTCACCACCGTCGACCTCACCGCGGCCGGTGTCAGCACCGACCTGCTCACCGCACCGTCCGTCGGGCAGCGTCAGCCGATCGACACCATCGCCGACCGGGCCGGGGCACTGGCCGCCGTCAACGCCGACTACTTCGACATCTCCGAGGAGGCCAGCCACGCCGGCATCAGCCCGACCAATTCCGCCGTCGGCGCGGAGATCAGGGACGGCGTACTGCGCAAGTCGGCGGTGCCGATGGCCCAGCGCTTCGGCGAGGGCCCGTCCAAACCCGTCAACGACGGCACCCAGGTGATCGGGGTGGACCGCAGCGGGCGGGCCAGCGTCGGCAGCGTCCGGTTCACCGGGACCCTGCACAGCAGCGGCTTCCTGCGCGGCGCGAACCCGGCGGCCGTGGTCTCCGCCGGCGATCGCCGCGGCGCGGCGGTGGTGCCGCTGAACGGGTTGAACCAGTACGGCTTTGCCCGCAACCAGATCGGTGTATTCACCACGGAGTGGGGCGCGGTGTCCAGGGCAAGGGCCGCCTGCGGTTCCGAGGTGGCCCGGCGCGATCCGTGCGCCGGCAACGTCGCCGAGGTGATCGTCCGCAACAAGCGAGTGGTCTCGGTGTCGTCGAGCATCGGGGCCGGGCAGCTCCCTGACGGAACCGTCGCCGTTGTCGGCCGGGAGCAGGGCGCCGATCTGCTGCGCAAGCTCCGTCCCGGTGACGTGCTGCAGGCGAGCTGGCGGGCGGACACCTCCGCCCCGTACAGCTGGGCGGTGGGCGCCGCCGTCACCGGTGTGGACGGCGCCACCCTTCCCGGGCTGAACACGTCGCCGGCTCCGCGGACCGCGGCGGGCGTCTCCGCCGACGGCCGCACCCTGCTGCTTCTGGTGGTGGACGGCCGCCGCGCGGACAGCGTCGGCGTCTCCACCCTGCAGACCGCCGAACTGTTGCTGCAGGCCGGCGCCGACGACACGGTCACGCTCGACGGCGGCGGCTCCAGCGCACTCGTCGCGCGCACTCCCGACGAGCCGGCGGTGCGGGCGGTCAACCAGCCGAGCGACGGCACCATCCGTCCGGTGCCGAACGGTATCGGCGTGTTCTGGACGCAGCAGGCGGCACAACGCTAGCTGGTCGCCGCCCCCTGCTCGCCGAGCGCCCAGCTCCCGCAAGGGGGCTGGGCGCTACGCGCATGCCTGCCACGATTTGACCCGACCGTAGAATGGAGTGGTGACGGTTGCGCCCACAACGGCCAACCCCCAGCGGGTCGCCGCCGGTGCGCGGTAACCCACTCAGCATGCCGCGATCGACAGCGGCCTCCTCCATCGGAACATCGCTGCCGCTGCGCGCGTTGAATCTGGTCGAGGGTGCAGCTGGGCGAGTCGCTGCTCGGCACCGGCGGGCACCCCACCACCGGCAAGCACCGCATCATTAGCAGGCACTGCATCACCAGCAGGTACCGCACCACCAGAAGGACCAGCGTCAGGAAGGACGTCACGACATGGCCGACCGCGTACTCCGCGGATCCCGGCTCGGAGCCACCAGCTACGAGGCCGACCGCAATCATGATCTTGCCCCGCGCCGCACCGCCACCTACGCGTGCCCACGGGATCACGAGTTCACCGTTCCGCTGGCCGACGACGCCGAGGTTCCCGGCACCTGGGACTGCCGCATGCACGGCCTGGAGTCGACCCTGGTGGACGGTTCGGTCCCGGACGCCAAGGCGATCAAGCCGCCGCGTACCCACTGGGACATGCTGCTGGAGCGGCGATCCGTCGAAGAACTCGAGGAGATCCTCAACGAGAAGCTGGACGAGCTGAAGGCTCGCCGCACCCTGCAGTCCTGACCTGGGCCACCGCCCGGCAGGTTACGGTCGGGCGCACGCACCAACACCCACGCCACTTGCGATGTCGCACCGCAAGCAGCGCGGGTGTTTGCTGTTGTGACCGAGCCCCGGTGGTTGCTGGGTCAGCGATCGGAGCGCCGCCGCAGCAGGCCGACGGCGCGTTTGCCGAGGTTCCCGAGCTGACGCAGCCGGCGGCGCACTCCCCAGATACCGATCTTGGTGAACGACTCGGAGATCACCCCGCCGCTCATCTTCGACTCGCCGACCTCGCGCTCGGTGAAGGTGATCGGCACCTCTGTCACGCCGAACCCACTGTCGATGGTGCGCATGGTCAGGTCGACCTGGAAGCAGTAGCCGTGCGACTCGATGGTGTCCAGGTCGAGCTCGCGCAACACCTCGGCGCTGTAGGCCCGGTAACCGGCGGTGGCGTCGCGTACCGGCAACCCCAACGCCATCCGCACGTAGAGGTTCGCGGCCTTGCTCAGCAGCTCGCGCTGCCACGGCCAGTTCACCAGCCCACCGCCCGGCACGTACCGGGAGCCGATCACCAGATCGGCGTACCGCCCGGCCCCGAGCAGCCGGGGCAGCTGTTCGGGTGCGTGCGAGCCGTCAGCGTCCATCTCCACCAGCACGTCGTACCCGTGGTTCAGACCCCAGCGGAACCCGGCGATGTAGGCCCGGCCGAGACCCTCCTTGCCGGCCCGGTGCAGCACCTTGACCGCGTCGTCGGCGCCGGCGAGTTTGTCGGCGATCTCGCCGGTGCCATCCGGTGAGCTGTCGTCGACCACCAGCAGATCGGCGTCCGGCACCGCCGCCCTGAGCCGCTCAACGATGCGCGGCAGGTTCTCGGCCTCGTTGTAGGTCGGGATCACCACCAGCACCGAATCGGACGGGGCGGCGGACGGCGACGAACTCACGGGTCGGAAACCTCCTGTGGCGTACCGGGATTCAGGTTCTTGCCCGGCACCTGTGCTGGCGTTTGCTGGGCCGGTGCTGCCGGTGCGGAGCGCTTCCGCAGCCGGCCGACCAGCCACAGCACCAGCAGCGCCAGCGGCGCCGCCGCGGTGAGCAGCCATTCCGCCGGACCCCCGAGCACCGTACCCGGTGTTGTCTTGTTGATCAGCGGGACGCTCGGGGTCAGGTAGCCGGGAGTGAAAAGCCCGATCCGGCCCGACACCGAGCCGTCGGTGTTGATCACCGCGGACACCCCGCTGGTCGCCGAGATCAGCACGGTCCGGCCGTACTGCACTGCCCTGACCCGGCTCATCGCCTGCTGTTGGTAGGTCTCGTTGGTGTAGCCGAAGGTGGCATTGTTGGTCTGCACCACCAGATACTGGGCGCCGCCGTTCACCACGTCGCGGGTCAGCGAGTCTTCGACGATCTCGAAACAGATCAGGTCGCCGAAGGCGATCCCGTCGACGGTGAAGTTCCCCGGCCGGGTGCCAGCGACAAACTCCGACCTGACCAGATCGACCTTGTCGGAGAACAGCCGGAAGAAAGATCGATACGGCATGTATTCGGCGAACGGCACCGGATGCCGTTTGGTGTACGTCTCCCCCGGCCCGGCATTCGAGCGGCTGCTCGGGTACCAGACGATCCCCATGTTGTAGGTCCGGTTCGGCTGCCCAGTGCCCACCACAGCGCCGATCAGAATCGGCACGCCGATGGCGTCGGCCGCCCCGCTGATCACCGCGGCCGCGTCCGGGTTGGTGTACGGATCGATGTCCGACGAGTTCTCCGGCCACATCACCAGGGCCGGCCGCGGCGCCCGGCCGGCTCTGACGTCGGCTGCCAACTGCAGGGTTTGGTTGACGTGGTTGTTGAGCACCGCCCGCCGGCGATCGTTGAATTCCAGCCCGGGCTTGGGAACGTTTCCCTGGATGACGGCGATGGTGCGCTGCGGATAGGTCTGCGCCTCGTCCGGGCTGATCATGCTCAACCGAGCGAGCAGACCGACGGCGAAGGTACCGGCCAGCAACAGCACCGACAGCACCAGCGCGGTCGGGCGGACCGCGGCGCGCCTATCGTGCGCGTCCCCGGCGGTGCTAGCGGAACTGTGCGGATTGGCGGCACGGTGGGGCCCGCCGGCACCGACCGACGCGGCCGGCGATGACCGGCGGTTGATCAGCCGCGCCAGCGTCACCGCCAGTTGGGTGAGCGCGAACCCGGCCAGCGCGGTGAGGAAGACCAGCCCGGCCGACCCGATCAGCGACGCGGCGGGCAGCAGCGGTCCGGTTGCCTGCGAGAACGCCAGCGACCCCCAGGGAAAACCGCCGAACGGAAAGCGCGCCTGCAGCGCCTCACCCGCCACCCAGGCGGCGGCGGCGAACACCGGCCAGACCGGGAGCCGCCGCATGCACCAGCAGATCAGCACCGCCGCCAGACCGGTGAGTAGCGCCTCGGCCAGCGCCAGCGCCAGCCATGGCAGGTTCCCGACGTACACGTTGGTCCAGCTCAGTAGCGGCAGGTAGAACGAGGCCGCCCACACCGCACCGAGCCAGTAGCCGGAACGCCCGCGCACACCGTGCACGGCAAGGCCGAGCAGTGCGATGCCGGCAATCGCCGTCCACCACTGTTCCGACGGGGCGTAGGCGGCGTAGGTCGCCAGTCCGCCGGCGACGGCGGCCAGCAGCCGCAGCCAACCGCGGCGCAGGAATCCGGTTCTGGCCCTTGCCCACCGGCCGGGCTGCGGCTGGTCCGATTCCGACGGCGGAGCGTCCGGCGACGCCGACCCGGTCGCGGGGACGGCTGATTGTGTGCTCATCAATGGACGAATTTACGTTGCGTGTGTGTGAGCCAGCGTCGCCACTGTTCGGGGAGTTGCCCGCTGACCCAGACGGGAGGCATGGCCGAGGCGGATCCCGGCCAGCTTCCCAGGTCGCATGCGCATCTGGTCGCCTGCGGCAGCCGGACCTGCACCGCAGGTACGCCCCGGACGTCCCGGTACCGTCCCTGATGGCCGAGAATGGTCGCGTGCCAGATGAAACGGTGCCGGACGGCTGGAACTCACCCGAAGGGTCGGATTCGACGTTGCCTGCAGGTTCCGAGATTCTGTACTCCGGCCGCACCGATTATGCCGAGGCCAGGATCGAACGCGACCCGGCCTGCTCGTCCGGTCGGCTGCTGTTTCTCGACGGTGTGGCGGCCTCGTACATCGATCTGGACGACGCCGACCACCTCGAGTTCTTGTACATCCAGCGGTTCGCCGCGATGCTCGGCGTGCTCTGGCCGGAGCCGCAGCCGCTGCGGGTGACGCATGTCGGCGGCGCCGCCGCCAGTTTGGCCAGATACCTGGGCGAGTCCCGGCCGCACTCGTCACAGCTGGTCTACGAGTACGACGGCGCGCTGGTCGAGCTGGCCAGGCGGGAGTTGGGACTGCTCACCTTTCCCGGCCTCAAAGTGAAGACCGGCGATGCCAGGGCGCGCATGGACCGCCGCTCCCCCGGCTCCGCCGATGTGGTGATCGGCGATGCCTTCGTCGGGCGAAAGGTGCCGGAAGCGTTGCGTGGCACCGACTACCTCAGCCAGGTGGCGAACGTGCTCGCCGACGGCGGTGTCTATCTGCTGAACACCATCGAAGGTCCTGACCTGTTCGGCGCGCGCCGGCACGCGGCCACCCTGCAACGCCAGTTCCGCACGGTGTTCTGCACCACCGACCCCGACGTGCTGGCCGGACGCAACAGCGGCAACGTGCTGTTTCTGGCGACTGACAGGGAGAAGTTCACCTTCCCGCTCGGCGCGCTGGTGCGGGTGTGCACCACCGGCAGCTACCCGGACCAGGTGATCCGGCCGGACGAGATCGCCGACTTCATCGGCGACGCCCAGCCCTACCCCGGTTGATCCGATGATTCCGGGTTCAGCCCGGTGTGCGCAGCGGCGAAGGCCAGCTGGTCGGCGTACTCGGCGGCCAGAGCCTGCATGGACTTGCCGGCACCGTGCCCGGCCTTGGTGTCGATGCGCAACAGCACCGGAGCATCGCCGCCCTGGCTGTACTGCAGCTGGGCGCCGAACTTGAGCGAGTGCGCCGGCACCACCCTGTCGTCGTGGTCGCCGGTGGTGATCAGGGTGGCGGGATACGACGCCCCTTCCACCGTGTTGTGCAGCGGTGAGTAGGCCCGCAACGCCGGAAACTGTTGCGGGTCATCGGGATTGCCGTACTCGGTGGTCCAGGCCCGTCCGATGGTGAACAGGTGGAAGCGCAGCATGTCCAACACCCCGACGGTGGGCAGCGCGGCCGCCCACAGGTCCGGTCGCTGCACCAACGCGGCGCCGGCCAGCAGACCGCCGTTGGAACGGCCGTGCACCGCCAACTGCGCAGCGGTGGTGGTGCCGTCGGCGATCAGCGCCTCGGCGCAGCCGTACAGATCGTCGAACACCCGCTGCTTGTGCTCCAGCATCCCCGCCTCGTGCCAGGACTGGCCGAACTCGCCGCCGCCGCGCAGGTTGGCAACCACCAGCACGCCGCCGGCGCGCACCCAGGCGTCGAACATGGCGCGATACTCGGGGACCACGGCGATGTCGAAACCGCCGTAGCCGTACAGCAGAGTCGGGCGCGGGCCGTCCGGCAGTCCGGACCGCCGCACGACCGTCATCGGCACCGGCGTGCCGTCCGCCGAGACGCCGGTGCGGCGCTCGATGACCACGTCGACGGCCGGCACCGAACCGGACCGCACCGAGCCGCCCTGCGCGGTGGTTCCGCGCGCTTGGCCCTCTCGCCCTGAATCGTTGTCCGGCAACGGTTCCGGCTTCTCCGGCGCGTCGGCGGCGACCCGGTAGCAGCTACCAGGGTCGGTGAACGAGCTCCACTCCAGGAATACCTCGTCCGACGACAGCCGGCTGTGCAGTCCACTCAGCGACGAGAAGTTTGGTGCCGGAATCGGTTGCGGCGCCTGGCCGCCGCCGTCCAGCGCGCCGGTGCTGTCCACCCCGGCTGTGCCGTCCGACCCGGCTGTGCCATCCACCCGGGCTGCGCCGTCCGACCCGGCGGCGGAGTCGAGCCGCGGGACCAGATCGATGCGGTGCGCGGTGTCGTGCGAGTACACCGCGAGCCAGCCGGCCGCACATGCCGCGACCTCGGTGAGTACGTCCTCGGGGTGCTCACCGATCACCTCGACCAGCTGCGGTCCGGCGGCGCCGTCAGTGCCGTCAGTGTGGGCGGCGGTGCCGTCGGTGTTCGAGTCGCTGTCGGCCAGGTTCAACCGCACCAACCGACCTCGCTCGGCGCCGGCCTTGGTGGTCAGAAACAGTTGCTCGCCGACGATCTCGACCGGCCAGTAGGTGTCAGTGAGCTCGCCGATCACGGTGCGAACCGCACCGAAGGGAGCTGCCGGATCGTCCGAGACCGGCACGATCTGCACCAGGGTGCGGGAGTCGGTGCCCGGACCGGCGGTGAGCATCAGGTAGCGGCCGTCGTCGGAGAACTGCGGCTGCACCAACCACTCCGGTCCGTCGGCCCGGGCCGCGGCCGTTTCCGGCAAATCCTTTGCGGCGGACCAGATCGAGATGTCCTGATCCTGATCGGTGCCCAGCCGATGCAGGGTCAGCGCTCCTGGCGGCATCTCCACCACGAACTCGCCGTGGCCGTCGGTCTGCGGCTCGGGATAGCGCCAGTACACCAACCCGCTGGAATCCGGCAGCCAAGTCGGCCCCACCCACTTGGTCCACTGCAATTCCACGTCGACACGGGCGCCGTTGTCGGCGTCCAACACCACGATGCGCCGCCAGTCCGAGCCGGATTCCGACAACGCCACCGCCGCGAACCTGCCGTCCGGGCTGATCCCGACGTCGGCGATCGACACCGAGCCGTCGTCCGCCAACTCGTTGGGATCGAGCAGTACCCGCGGGGTGGAGATCAGCTCGGGCAGGGTGTTCCCGGCGAGCAGACGATGTTGGTTGGCGCCGGCCGGCTTCTGTAACCGGAAGTAGCGCCCACCGCGCTCCCACGGCGCCCCGGCATGTGGCCGGTCCAGCAGGTGCGTCAGCAGCCGCCGGAAGTAACCGGCGGTCGGCAGCGCATCCAGGTACGGCTGGCTGACCGCGTTCTGGGCGGTGACAAACGCGACGGTGCGGTCGGCGTCCGGATCCTCCAGGTAGCGGTACGGGTCGGCGACGCGCTCGCCGTGCAGGGTGTCCGCGGTGTCGTCGCGGGTCGCCTGCGGGTACTCCACCGTTGCCTGGTTCACCGAACTCACCGCTGTCGCTCACTTTCCTTGTTGGTCGTTGCTTCCGGTGACGGCACCGTCCGCTCCTCGAACGGCGTGGAGAGCACCACCGTGGTGCGGGTGGAAAGCCCTGCCCGAGAACGAATCTCGGCGAGCAGTGTCTCCAGGGCCGCGGGCGAGGCCACCCGCACCTTGACGATGTACGACTCGATGCCGGCAACCGAGTAGCAGGATTGAATCTGCGGCAGCGCCGACAGCCGCTGCGGGTAGTCGTCGGGCGCCGCCGGGTCGATCGGGGTCAGCGAGATGAAGGCGGTCAGCGGCAGGCCGAGCTGTTCCGGGTCGACCACCGCCGCGTAGCCGCGGATCACGCCGCGCTCCTCCAGCCGGCGAACCCGTTGGTGCACAGCAGATACCGACAGTCCGACCCGCTCGGCCAGATCGGTGTAGGAGCATCTGCCGTCCGCGGCGAGCTCCATCGCGATCCGCGCGTCGACGTCCTCAAGCACTGGTCACCTCACGCACTGGTCATCCCGGCCCGGTCGCTCCACCATCGCCGCGCTCAGGGCTTCGCACCGCCCACCGAGACCAGCTCGGTCGGGGCGTGGTTGAGCCGCTGGCCGACTCCATCTGCGTCGATCACCACGATGTCTTCGATGCGCACCCCGAACTTGCCGGGCAGGTAGATCCCCGGCTCCACCGAGAAGGCCATTCCCGGCTCAAGCTCGCGGTCGTTGCCGCGCACCAGGTACGGATGTTCGTGCACCTCAAGGCCGATGCCGTGGCCGGTGCGGGTGATGAAGTAGTCGCCGTAGCCGGCATCGACGATCACCTGCCGGCTAGCGGCGTCCACCGCTGCGCAACCGGCGCCGGCCCGCGCCGCCTGCACCCCGGCCTGCTGCGCCTGCTGCACAATTCGGTGCACCTCGGCGAACTCCTCGGTCGGCGCACCGACCACGTACGTCCTGGTGCAATCGGAGTTGTAGCCGGCCGGGCTCGGGCCGCCGATGTCGACAACGACGGGGTCGCCCTCCCGCAGCACCCGATCGGACGCCTCGTGGTGCGGGCTGGCGCCGTTCGGACCGGACGCCACGATCACGAAGTCGGCGGCCTGGTGGCCCTCGGCGACCAATGCGGCGGCGATGTCGGCGGCAACCTCCCGTTCGGTGCGGCCCGGCAGCAGCCACTCGCCGATGCGCCGCTGCACCCTGTCGTTGGCGGCCGCCACCGCCGTCAGCGCGGCCAGTTCGGCCGGGTCCTTGCGCATCCGCAGCTCGGCGATGGCCTCGCCGGCCAGCGCCAGCTCGGAGCCGGGCACAGCGGCCCGCAGCCCCAGCGCGTGCATCGCCGGCAGGTAGTAGTCGACGCCGAGCATCCTGGCCGACTCGGGCAGCAGCGCCGCCAGCGCGGCGTACGGGTCTTCGCCGTCCAGCCAGGTGGCGATCTCCAGGCCGAGTTGCTCGGCGCCGCTGCCGTTCCAGCCGGGCCGTTCCAAGCTCGGCACCAGCAGCTTGCCGGTGCCGTCCGGGGTCACCACCAGGCAGGTGAGCCGCTCGTGCGACGACACCGAATGCCCGACGAAGTACGCGAGGTCGGCGCCCGGCCCGATCACCACGGTGTCAAGGCCGGCGGTGGCGAGCTCGTTGCCCAGGCGCTGCAATCGGCCGGCCAGATCGGCGGTCGGGGTAGGCGCGGTCAGCGCCGGATCGGTGTTGGGGCCACCCCCGGCCGGTGCGCCCGTGGCGGCCGAATCGGTGCCGGAGGCTGGACGTGAGGTGCTCGGTGCTGCCATGCCGAAGACTGTATCCGTCGGTGGTCTGCCTGGGCCGGTAGCCTCCGTGCATGCTCCAGCTGCTGGATTTCGCCGGCATCTACTTCCGTGCCTTCCACGCCGTACCCGGTTCGACGGTCGGTCCGCACGGCCGGCCGACCAACGCGGTGCGCGGCGCCCTCGACATCACCGCGCGGGTCGTCGCCGACACTCGTCCCAGCAGGTTGGTGGCGTGTCTCGACCTGGACTGGCGGCCGGCCTGGCGGGTCGAGTTGTTGCCGAGCTACAAGGCGCATCGGGTGGAACGGCTCGGTGCCGGGGACGCACCGGACGTCGAGCAGATGCCGGACGAGCTGACCCCGCAGATTCCGGTGCTGCTCGACGTGATCGCGGCTATCGGCATCGCCAGCGCCGGTGCCGAGCAGTGCGAGGCGGACGACGTGATCGCCACCTTGGCCAGCAACGAGCGGGTCGACCCGGTGGAGGTCGTCACCGGCGACCGCGACCTGATGCAGCTGGCCGACGACACCCCACCCGGGGTTCGGATCAGGTACATCGGCGCGGGGATGAGCAAGCAGGTGGTGCTCGACGCGGCCGGGGTGCACCGCAAGTACGGAGTTCCGGCAACCGGTTATGCCGACTATGCAACGTTGCGCGGCGACCCGTCCGACGGGCTGCCGGGCGTGCCGGGCGTCGGCGACAAGACCGCGGCGGCGCTGATCGGGTCGTACGGCAACATCGACGCCATGCTGACCGCCGCCGGCGATCCGGCATCGGCGATGGCGTCCGGTCCGCGGCGCAAGTTGCTGGCCGCCGCCGACTATCTCGCCGCCGCCCCTGCTGTTGTCGCGGTGCGACGCGACGCCGAGGTGCTGCTGTCCGGGCCGGACGCGGTGCCCGGCAAGGTCTTCGACCGGCCCCGGCTGGATGCGCTGGTCGCCGAGCACGGCCTCGCCGGTCCGGTCGAGCGGCTGCTGCGGGCGCTCGGCATCACCGGCTGACCGGGCAGCCGAACCCGACGCAAACGGTCAGCTGCCGCCGAAACCGTTGTAGTGCACCACTTCTGCCGTATCGCGACGTTTACGACTGCGGGTACTTCCGGACGGTGTCGTGGTCGCAGGGTGGCCGAGCGCGATCACCCCGACGATGTTGCGGTCGGCGGGGATCCGCAGCGCGGTCCTGACGGCATCGAGTTGTTCCACCGGCACTCCGAAGAACAGCGCGCCAAGGCCGGCGTCCTGCGCGGCCAGCAGCATGATCATCGCCGCCATGCCGGTATCGACGTCCCAATAGGGCACCGGCCAGTGCGACTCCGAGCCGTCCTGGAAGGGTTTGTCCGGCTCGGTGTAGCGCTGCAGGTAGACGTTCTTGTCCGAGCAGCAGACGATCAGCACCGGTGCCGCCATCACGCCGGCCAGCCAGTCCGTCGGTACCGGCGCATGCTCGGCCGCGTCATCGGCATCGCGCGCGTCGCCGCCCGGTTTGGTCAGGCTGGCGTCCCAGAAGCGTTGCCGGGCGGCCGGTTCGTCCAGCACCACAAAATCCCAGCCCTGGCTGAACCCGGCGCTCGGAGCCCGTAATCCGAGCTCGACGATGGTGCGCACGGTGCCCGGGTCGACGGGACGGTCGGTGTACCGCCTGATCATCCGCCGCCGGCGCACGATGTCGGCGAACCGGCCACGTTCGGCGGCGGCCGCTGAACCGGCCGCCGCCGCGGGTGTCGTCACGGTGGGCGGTTACGGTGCGGAGACCTGGTAGGTGCCGTTGTCGTCGCCGACCACATGCACCTTGACCTGCTGCTGTTGGCCGTCGATGGTGGCGGTGCAGGTGAAGTCGTTGGCCTCGTTGGCCTTCTTGCCGCTGGGGCAGGACACGTTGCTCGCGGTGATGCCCTGATCGCCGAGCACCTTCACCACGCCGTCCTGCACGGCGGCCGGGTCGAGAGTCTTGCTGCGCAGGAACCCTGGCCAGGCGAACAGCAGCACCGCGACCACCGCGATCACCACCGCGGCGCCGATCACCGAGAAGATCAGAGCCTTGTTGTTCTTCGGCTGCGGCTGGTCGTAGTTGTTGTAGCCACCCTGCTGGCCCCACTGGCCGGCGCCGTACTGCTGTTGCTGGCCCCAGCCCTGCTGGCCCTGTTGACCCCAACCCTGCTGCTGGCCGTAGTCGGGCTGGCCCTGTTGGCCCCAGTCCTGCTGACCCTGTTGGCCCTGTTGGCCCCAACCCTGTTGGCCCTGTTGGCCCCAGGCCTGCTGGCCCTGGCTGCCCTGGGCCGGCTGGTTCCACTGCTGGGTGGGCGCGGCCGGCTGACCCCAGCCCTGCTGGCCGCCCTGCTGTCCATATCCGGCTGCCGATCCCGACTCAGCTCCCTGCCCGTAGCCCTGCCATTGGCCGGCGTCGGGCTGGGACCCCTGCCCAGGGTTGTAGTTGGGGTTCGAATCTCCACCCGAACCGAACGGCGTGCTCATCCGTGCCTCCCATGTCCCGTGCGGCGGCCGCGCGGGTTCTGCGAACCGTGTGTGCTGATCCAATCATGACCGCTGGTACCCGCCCCGACGTCTGGTGACTCACGCTGCCACCACCGTCACCTTGACCGTTACGGACGGTACGCCAACAGGTCTGCAGCAGCAGGGTATCCGGTGCAACTGGGCTGCAGCGGCATGAACAGCCGAATCAACGGCGCATGTCGGGCGGCTGGTCCGGGGCTTCGCTGCGGCGTCGGCACTCGCTGACCAGCCCGCCGATGGCCGCTCACACCGCCTCGAGCGCGACGACGCCGTGCCGTACCGCGTCGATGCCGGCCCGGCAGGCATCGGCCAGGTCGGGGTGCGCGAGCGGTACCAGTTGGTCGAGCAGGTCGACCACCTGGCGGCACCACCGCACGAAGTCGCCGGCGGACAGCTCCTGCCCCGCCGCCGTCGCGGCGTCCAGCGCCTGACCCAGCGTGCCGCCCTCGGCCCACTCGCGGACCGCGGTGGCGAACCCGACGTCCGGCTCCCGGCTCACCCGCAGGTCGCGGTCGCGTTCCGCACCGGCCAGCTCAGCCCACAGCCGCATGGTTTTGCCGATGGCCCCGCCGGCCGGACCGCGCACCGGTCGGTTCGGGCCGGCCTGTTCCCGGCGTGACTCGTAGACCAGCGCGGACACCGCGGCCACCAGTTCGGCGGGCGGCAGGTTGTCCCACACCCCGGTCCGCAGGCACTCGGCGGCCAGCAGGTCGCTCTCGGACCAGATGCGCGCCAACGTTTTTCCGTCCGCGGTCAGCTTGTCGCCGTCAAGAAACCCGCGTTCGGTGAGCAGCCCGGCGATCCGGTCCAGTTGATCGGCCAGCGAATGTCTTGCCCCGTCGACCTTTCGCCGCATCTGCTCGATCTCGTCCTGCAGCCGGCGAATCCGCCTGGCCCACTGCAGGTGCCCATCCCGGTCGGCGCAGCCGTGCACGGGGTGGGCCCGTACCGCGGCGCGCAGCGCGGTGAGCTCGGCCTCGGCGGCGCTGGTGCTGCTGTCGGCCCGGCGCCGGCTCAGCGGCTGGATGCCGGCGTTGCGGATCGATGCCGCGATGTCCTTACGGACCTGCGGCGAGCGGTAGTTGACGTGCTTGGCGAGCCGGATCCGGCCCAGTGCCGGTACCGGCCCGCGGAAGTCGGCCTCGCTGAGCCGTCCGGCCCAACGAGCAGCGGTCACCACCAGGGGGCGGATGGTCGGTTCGGCGGGGTTGACGCCAGGGTCGAGTACAACGGCCAGACCCGCGCGCCGGCCGTGGGCCACCTCGACCACGTCCCCGCGCCGCAGCCGGCTGAGGTCGATGGCGGTGGCTGCCCGACGTTCGGCTGCCTCGGCCTCGGCGCCCGCCTTCTCGGCGGTGGACAGCCGGGTCAGCAGATCCAGGTATTCGAAGGTGTCGCCGCGGTCGCAGTCGGCCTTGCCGATGTCGCTGGCCATGGTGCGCTCGCTGCGCTGCACCTGGCGGGCCATCCCGACCACGGACGCGTCGGCCTGGTACTGGGCAAAAGACTGCTGCAGCAACTCCTTTGCCGCCTGACGACCAAGGTGTTCGGTGAGGTTGACCGCCATGTTGTAGGTCGGCGCGAACGACGACCGCAGCGGGTAGGTCCGCTTGGAGGCCAGCCCGCCGACCTGCCGCGGGTCGACGCCGGGCGACCACAACACCACGGCGTGACCCTCGATGTCGATGCCGCGCCGGCCGGCGCGCCCGGTGAGCTGGGTGTACTCCCCCGGCGTCAGGTCGACGTGGCCTTCGCCGTTGTACTTGACCAGCTTCTCCAGCACCACCGTCCTGGCCGGCATGTTGATGCCGAGGGCCAGCGTCTCGGTGGCGAAGACTGCCTTCACCAGCCCCGCGACGAACAGTTCTTCTACGGTCTGTTTGAACAGCGGGAGCATGCCGGCGTGGTGGGCGGCGACGCCGCGCTCCAGCGCTTCCCGCCACTCCCAGAAACCCAGCACGCCGAGGTCGGCCTCCGGAAGCTCGGCGGCCCGCCGGTCGACGACCGCGCGAATGCGCTGCCGCTCCTCGTCGGTCACCAACCGCAGGCGCGAGCGCAGGCACTGGGCGACGGCGGCATCACAGCCGGCCCTGGAGAAGATGAACGTGATGGCCGGCAGCAGCCCGGCCGAGTCCAGCCGCTCGATCACCTCGACCCGGCTCGGCGGCCGCCACTGCGGGGTGTGGTAGCCACGGCCCCCTCTCGGGACGCCGCGGCCGCGCCCGCCGCCGCGCCGCCGGTCGTCCCGGCCGCTGGTCCAGCGGGCATCCGCCTCGGCGACGGCCCTGGTCAGGCTGGGGTCGATGCGGACGTGCGCCGCCGGCTCGCGGCGGCCGGTGCCGGCGCCGGGCTGGGAATCGGCACTGAACAGGTCGTACAGTCGCCGGCCCACCATCATCTGCTGCCACAGCGGCACCGGCCGGTGTTCGTCCACCACCACCGTGGTGTCGCCACGGACCTGTTGCAGCCAGCCGCCGAACTCCTCGGCGTTGGATACCGTCGCCGACAGCCCGGCCAGCTGCACGTCCTCCGGCAGGTGCAGGATCACCTCCTCCCACACCGGACCGCGGAACTTGTCGGCCAGGTAGTGGATCTCGTCCATCACCACGGCGGTGAGCCCGGCCAGATCCGGCGAACCGGCGTACAGCATGTTCCGCAACACCTCGGTGGTCATCACCACGACGGGGGCGTGCGAATTGATCGAGGTGTCGCCGGTCAACAGACCGACGTTCTCGGCGCCGTGGGCGGCGCACAGATCGTTGTACTTCTGGTTGGACAGCGCCTTGATCGGCGTGGTGTAGAAGCACTTCCCACCGGTGGCCAGCGCGCGATGAACGGCGAACTCCCCCACCACCGTCTTGCCGGCGCCGGTCGGCGCGCAGGCCAGCACGCTGCGGCCTTCCTCGAGGGCGCGGCAACCGTCGATCTGGAACTCGTCGAGGACGAACGGCCGGGTCACGGAGAAGTCCGCGAGCAGCGGGTGCGCGGCAACGTCCCTGGAGCGCTGGTAGCGCTCGGCCGGCGAAAGATGCTCGTCCGGGTAGGTGATCTCGCCGTCGGCGGCAACTCCTGCGGCTGCCGGTTCGCCTGCCGGAACTGACGGAGCTGACCGAACTCGGGACCGTGCCATGCCGCCAGGTTATGCGTTGGCGGCCCGGCGGGCTCCCGATGTCAGGTTGCGTCGATGTCCCACAGCTGCCCCGACACCGGGTGGGCAGGTGGGGGCGATGCCGGTTGGGCGGGTGGGGGCGGTGCCGACTGGGCGGGTGGGGGCGGTGCCGACTGGGCTGGTGGGGGCGGCGCCGGCTGGGCGGGCGGTGTCGCACCCGGCGCGGCCGGAGCCGGCAACGGGGCGGCTGGTGTCGGCAGCGGCTCGGCGCTCGGTACCGGTGCACTGCTCGGCGCCGGTTCCGGTCCGGCGGCTGGCTCGGGGCTCGCCTGCGGTCGGCGACTCGGGATCGGCTGGGGTGCGGGGATCGGGGTGGCGCCGACCTCGGGAGCGAACGGGTCGGCGGCGATCGGTTGCTGGTCGGCGGTGACGGCGGCTCCGGCCATCGGGGTCGGGGACGCCTCGTCGTCGGCCAGGTTCGCCATGCCCTCCGCGCCCAGGCGCTTGGCCTTGCGGCGGTCGTGCAGCAGCGACACCTGGACGGCCATCTCGTACAGCACGCATAGCGCCACCGCGAGCACCAGCATGGTGATCGGGTCGTTGCCCGGCACCGTCAGCCCGGCGAACACCACGAGGGCGAACATCGAGTAGCGCCGCGACTTGGCCAGCCTGCGCCCGGAGAGCACCCCGATGAAGTTCAGCATCACCAGCAGCAGCGGCACCAGGAACGACACCCCGAAGATCAGCATGACGCCGATCAGGAAGCCGAAGTAGCTGTCGGGTGTCAGCGCCGAAACGGTGACGTCGCCGCCGAACCCGAGCAGGATAGCCAGGCCGTGCTGGATGACGATGTAGGCGAGCACCGCACCGGCCATCAGCAGCACGAAGGCGGCGCCGACAAAGCTACGGGCGTAACGCTTTTCCTTGGCGTACAGCGCCGGGGTGACGAATCCCCAGAGTTGCAGCAGCCATACCGGGCTGGAGATCAACGCACCGGCGAGCAGTGCGGCCTTCAACCGGATCTGCAGCGGCGAGAACGGGGTGGTGGCCAGCAGCCGGCACTGTTCGCCGCTGGCTCCGCTCAGCGCGAAGTCGACCCGCACATCCTGGGTGACGGAGCAGTACGGCGCCTTGAGCAAATCGCCCAGCGACGGCAGGCCAAGCGGCGGGATCGCCACCGACCACCAGATGAACCCGAGAATGGTGCCGGCCAGCAGCCCGAGTACCGCGAAGAACAGGCGGCGGCGGAGCTCCCGCAGGTGCTCCATCAGACTCATGGTGCCGTCGGCGGACTTCCCGGCTTTTTTCGCCTTCTTGCCGTTGGGGAGCGAGGGGTCGGAGCCGGAGCGGCGCAACAGCGTCACCAGCAGCCTCCTGCTCTCCGCGGACCGCCGAGCGCGGGCCGTCTGTCTGCCGAACCGGGATCCTGCTTTCCGATGTTCGGAGCGGGCGAGCGGTCGGACGGCCGACCCGCCAGGATTCATCGTAGAGCGGCGCCGGTCGGCGCACCGCCCCGCGCCTTCCCGGTGTCGCCCGGTCGGTCAGCTGCCTGCCGGGTCGGCGTCGGGCGCTGAGTACTCGGCCAGCGCCTGTTCTGCGAGTTCGGTGACCCTGGCGGCCAGATCGGGCCGGTCGACGATCTCGGCGGCGTCGCCGAGCGAGAGCACCAGCCGGGCCAGCCACTCGTCGTGTTGAGCCGGCATGGTGACCCGGAGCCGGCCGGTCGGTTGGCCGTCGCTGCCCGACTCCAGCGCAACGTCCGTCACCAGGTAGTAGTCGGCCACCCACTGCGCGCCGGGCCCCAGCAGCAGCACCACCGTCGAGGCGTCGGCTCCCGGGGTGTACATCCGATCCGGCACCTCGGTCTCCTGCCACAGCGGCGGCTGTGCCGGTTCGTCCAGCAGGCTGGCGTCGTCGATCCGGTCAACCCGGAAGTTCCGGGTGGCGCCGGCGGTGTGGCAGTACGCCTCGAGGTAGGTGTGGCCGTCGGTGAGCAGCAGCCGCAACGGGTCGACGACCCGCTCGGAGACGGTGTCCCTCGACGCGGTGTAGTAGCGGATGGACAGCCGCCGGTTCTGCTGCACCGCCTGACCGACGATGCTCAGCGTCCGTGCGGTCGCCGGATCGTCCGTCGGATCGCCGGCCACCACCCTGACCGCGTCGCCGGTTCCGGCGCCGGCCCCCTCCAGCTTCGCCAGCGCCGATCGAACCGCGGCGTCGTCGACGACGCCGGGCAGGTCGGCCAGCGCCCGCAGCGCCGCGGTCAGCGCGACCGCTTCGTCGCCGGTCAGCCGAACCGGGCGTTCCAGCCCGGCCTGGAATCCCATCGAGACGGTGCCGCCCTCCTCGTCCAGCACCACGTCGATCAGGTCGTCCGGGTAGTAGCCGGGCAACCCGCACACCATCAGCAGGTTCAGGTCTGCGGAGATCTGCTCGACGCCGACGCCGTACTCGGCGGCCAGGGTGGTCATGCTGACTCCAGGGCGCCTGGCGATGAACGGCACCATCGACATCACCCTGGACAGCTGTTGCGCGGCGGTTTCGCTCATCCGGAGGCCTCCGCGTTGTCACTGCCCTGGTTGTCACTGCCCTGGTTGTCACTGCCCTGGTTGTCACTGCCCTGGTTGTCACTGCCCGGGTTATCACTGCGCGGGATGTCGCTGCCCGCGCCCTGCCCGGCGGCGCCGCGCAGCAAGTGCAGCACCGCGTCGCGCAGATCGTCCGGTTCCACTACCAGCACATCGGGGCCGCTCGCGGTGATGCGCCGTGCGGTGTCCCACAGCCACGGCATCGGGATTCGCAGCACGTCGGCGGCCTGCCAGCCGGTTCCGTCCGCGTCACCCGCGGTGATCAGCTCGGCGTCCCTGCGCAGGCCCACCGCCCGTCCCGGCAATGCCCTGATCGTCGCCCAGCGGCGGACCACAGGGGTGGCCTGACGGCGCACCTGCTCCAACAGGTCGACGTCGGTGGGCACCTCGTAGGCGCCCGACTTGCCGGTGCCGCTGACCGGCCCGACGATCCGGGACAGCCGGAAGGTGCGCTGGGCCCCCCGTTGCAGATCGTTGCCGATCACGTACCAGCGCCCCCGGAACGAGACAAGCCCCCACGGCTGCAGCGAGCGCCGCTGCGGGTTGTCGCCCGGCTCTTTCGCGTAGTTGAAGCGCACTTGACGGCGGGCCAGCACCGCGGCCTGCAGCGGCGCGAACGCCGGGTCGGCGGTACGCACCCGCGGCTGCAGCACCGTCTCCGGGGGGATCATCGGGCCGGCGTCGGCGCCGTCAGGGTTGTCTGCGCCAGTTGACTTGTGTTGGCCTGCAACGGTTTTCGAGACGGCGCCGGTGGAGTCGGCGTTCTGGGCGCCGGCCTCCCTGATCTTGCGCAGCGCCTGCTGCCCGGCACCGGCCAGGCTGGTGGTGGTCCACAGCCGGGCGGCAAGGCCGACCGCGGCGGTCTCCTCTGGGGTGAAGCTGAGCGGCGGCAGCGAGAACTCGGTCGGCGGGATTCGGTAGCCGTCGACGCCATCGGTTTCCAGCGGCACCTGCAGCATCCGCAGCTCGTTCTTGTCCCGCTCGAACATTCGGCCGAACGCCTCGTCCGACGGGGCCTCCGCGTAGCCGGCCACGTTGGCCCTGATCCAGCTCGCCGACCGGTACCGCCGGCTGTTCAGCAGCGCGATCACCAGGTTCAGCAGGCGCTCGGTCTTCGCCGCGGTGGTGCCGCCCGAGGCTGCGCCGCCGGCGCCGGTCTCAGCCGAGTCGGCGGGGCGACGCCCGGCTCCGGCCGCCGGGTCGCCGGCGCCGCCCGAACGGCCTGGGGTGTCCGATGTGGAGGTAGCCACGCGCGAAACTCTATTCGATCACGTGATCGAACACGAGCCGCGCCGCCGCGCGCCGGTCCGACCCGGCAGCGCTGTCGCTGTGGCATGCATGGATCAGCACTCACATGCTCGCGATCAGTCGGTCCACCCGCTCATCGCTGCTGCGGAACGGGTCTTTCAGCAGCACCGTGCGCTGCGCCTGGTCGTTGAGCTTCAGATGCACCCAGTCGACGGTGTAGTCGCGGCCGGCCTGCTGCGCCGCGGTGACGAACTCGCCGCGCAGCTTTGCCCTCGTAGTCTGCGGCGGTGCGCTTTCGGCCGCGGCGATCTGCTCGTCGGTGACGACCCTCGCCGCCCTGCCCTTGGCCTGCAGCAACGAGAACAGCCCACGTCCCGGACGCACGTCGTGGTAGGTCAGGTCCAGCTGTGCGATCCGGGGATGCGACAGCTCTAGGCCGTTCTTGGCGGCGTAGCCGTCGATCAGCTTCTTCTTGATCACCCAGTCGATCTCGGTGTCGACGCCGGAGAGGTCGTCGGACTCGACGGCCTTGAGGGTGCGTCCCCACAGGTCGAGCACCCGCTCGCTGACCGGGTCGGTGCCGCGGCCGGCGACGTAGTCGGCAGCCTTGCTGTAGTACTCCAGCTGGGCGTCGAGCGCGGAGATCTCACCGCCGTTGGCCAACCGGACCGGGCGCCGCCCCGTCAGGTCGTGCGAGATCTCTCTGATCGCCCTGATCGGATTCTCAAAGGTGAAGTCGCGCAAGGTGACTCCGGCTTCGATCATCTCCAGCACCAGCGCCGCGGAGCCGACCTTCAGCAGCGTGGTTGTCTCGCTCATGGTGGAGTCGCCGACGATCACGTGCAGCCGGCGGTACTTCTCGGCGTCGGCATGCGGCTCGTCGCGGGTGTTGATGATCGGCCGCGACCTGGTGGTTGCGCTGGAGACGCCTTCCCAGATGTGGTCGGCGCGCTGCGACAGGCAGTAGCTGGCGCCGCGCGGCGACTGCACCACCTTGCCGGCGCCGCAGATCAGCTGCCGGGTCACCAGGAAAGGGATCAGCCCGTCGGAGATTCGGGAGAACTCCCCCGACCGCGAGATGAGGAAGTTTTCGTGGCAGCCGTAGGAGTTGCCGGCCGAGTCGGTGTTGTTCTTGAACAGGAAGATATCGCCGCCGATGCCCTCCTCGGCCAGCCGGTTCTCGGCGTCGACCACCAGGTCCTGCAGGATCCGCTCGCCGGCCTTGTCGTGCGCGATCAGGGTGGCAAGGTCGTCGCACTCGGCGGTGGCGTACTCCGGGTGGCTGCCGACATCGAGGTAGAGCCGGGATCCATTGCGCAGGAACACGTTCGACGAGCGACCCCAGGCCACCACCCGACGGAACAGGTAGCGGGCCACCTCGTCCGGCGAGAGCCGCCGTTGCCCGTGGAAGGTGCAGGTGATGCCGTACTCGGTCTCCAGGCCCATGATCCGCCGCTGCATGGGTTTCAGCGTAGGCCCCGGCCGGATCGAGCCAGGTCGGCACCGGCAGGCTCAGCCGCGCCGGGTGGCGTCGCCGATCTCGCCGATGAGCTGCTCGATGACGTCCTCCAGCATCACCAGGCCGCGGCGTTGCTCCGGGGCAGGACGGGCCAGCGGTCGGCCGGCGAGCCGCTGCGCCTGTGCCCTGGTCGGGTCGGCGGCGACCTGGGCAAGGTGCGCCCCGGCCCGGCGCATCCGGTCAAGTGCCGCCCGCAGGTCGGTGCCCTCGGCGAAGGCGGGCAGCGCCCTGATCGACTCCGGCGGCAGCGGTTCGTCCCGCCGCTCCGGATCGATGGCGACGACGTCACGGATGTGCACGTAGCCGCGGTAGCGCCCCTGCGCGTCCTTGATCGGGAACCGGGAGAAGCCGGTGCGCGCGCACAGCCGCTCAACCTCGGCCGGGGTGGCGTCCTGGTCGAGAGCCACCACCTGGTCGTCCGGCAGCAGCACGGTGGCGAGGGTGTTGCCCTCGAAGTCCAGCGCCGAGGTGATCAGCTGGTGTTCGTCCTCGTCCAGCAGCCCTTCGGCGCGGGATTCGGCGACAAGGTCGGCGACCTCCTCGCGGGTGAACGCCGACGCCACCTCGTCTTTCGGCTCCTTGCCGAGCTTGCGCACCACCTCGTTGGCCACGTGGTTGAGGCCGCGCACCACCGGCCCGATGGCGGTCGCGACGGCCATCAGCGCCGGCGCCAGCAACATCGCCGTCCGCTCCGGGCCGGCCAGCGCGATGTTCTTCGGGACCATCTCGCCGAGCGCAACGTGGGCCGAAACCACCAGCAGCAGCGCTACCACCAGCGCCACCGGGTGCAGCGCCGCGTCCGGCACGCCGAGCGCGTGGAACACCGGCTCGAGCAACGTGGCCACCGCGGGTTCGCCGAGCGCGCCGAGCAGCACCCCGCACAGCGTGATGCCGAGCTGCGCCGTCGCCATCATCACCGAGATGTCTTCCATGGCCTTCAAGGTGACCCTGGCCCGCGCCGAGTTGACGGCAAGCGGTTCCACCACGGTGCGGCGCGCGGAGACCAGCGCGAATTCGGCGGCGACGAAGAACGCCGAGGCCAGCAGCAGCAGGATCACCACGCCGACCAACAGCCATTGGGTTGTCATCGGTCGCTCACCTCGCCGTTGTCGCGCACCCCGACGCTGGACATCCGCACCGCCGCGATCCGGTGGCCGTCCATCTGCTCGGCGTCCAACCGCACCTGCACCCGGCGCGGCAGGTCGCTGTCGGTCTCCGGCTCCAGCCGGTGGCCGCCCGGCAGTGCGCCGAGGGCCGCGTCCGCGGCGGCGATCGCGTCGCCGACCACGTGGTCGCCCTTGGCGGCGAGCCGGCCGAGCTCGGCGATCAGCAGCCCGGCAACGGTTTCGTACGTTCCGGCCTCGGGCAGCGCGATGCCGGAGAACTCCTCGATCTCGTCAGGGCGCAGCGTGCCGTCCAGCACCCAGGTGCCGTCGGCCATCAGCTCCATCCGCCCGGACACCGGGTCGTGCTCGTCGGTGATCTCGCCGACCAGCTCCTCCACCACGTCCTCCAGCGTGATGATGCCGGCGGTGCCGCCGTACTCGTCGACCACGACGGCCATCTGCAGGCCGCGCTCGCGGAGCTGGTCGAGCAGCTCGTCCAACGGCAGCGTCTCGGGGATCACCGGCACGTCGACCATCAGCTGCCCAGCGGTGACCTTGGCGCGCTCGTCAGGGGGGATGGCGACGGCGCGTTTGAGGTGCACCAGCCCGACAACGTCGTCCGAGTCGGCGCCGGTCACCGGGAATCGGGCGTGCCCGGTCTGCACCGCCGCCTCGATGATCGCATCGGCCGGGTCGGTGGCCTTGACGAACCGCACCTTGGTGCGCGGCGTCAGCACGTCGTCGGCGGTCTTGTCGGAGAACGAGATCGACCTGGCGAGCAGCCCGGCGGTGGGCTCCTCCAGGGTGCCCTGCTGGGCGGACCGACGGACCAGCGAGCCGAGCTCGGTGCTGCTGCGCGCCGACCGCAGCTCTTCCTGCGGTTCGACGCCGAACAGCCGGAGCACCCCGTTCGCGGTGCCGTTCAGCGCCCAGATCAGCGGACGGAACAGCATGGTGGACAACAACATCGGCCGGACGACGCCCTTGGCGGTGTTCAGCGGCTCTGCCAGCGCGATGTTCTTGGGCACCAGCTCGCCGAACACCATCGACAGCGCGGTCGCGATGATCAGCGCCAGCGGCACGGTGATCGAGTTGCCGACGCCCTCGGGTATCCCGAAAAGACCGAGGAACCGGGTCAGCAGGCTGGCCAGCGACGGCTCCATCACGAAGCCGAGAGCCAGTGTGGTGACGGTGATGCCGACCTGTGCCCCGGACAGTTGGGTGGACAGCGACCGGAGCGCGGTGAGCACCGATTTGGCGCGACCGTCGCCGTTCGCCGCCTCCCGGTTGACGGTGGCGCGGTCGACGGTGACGAAGCTGAACTCCGACGCCACGTACAGGAACGTGCCGGCGATCAGCAGGAAACCGACCAGCAGCAGGATGAACTCGACGATCATCGCGGCCGTCCCGTGCCGGCCGGACGGTCACCGGTGCTGCCGGTGCCGAAGCTGCGGCCTCGCGGCCGCCTGGGTAACGGAGGGGGAATGCTCATCATGGGAAATCGCGTCTCCGGATCAACTGGTCGGCGCGGGCGGGTCGCCATCGGTGGCTGTGCTGTCGTTGGCCCTGTCGGCGGTGCCCGTGACGGGTGGGCCTTCCGGCGCCGGGTCGTCGTCGCGTTGCCGGACGTTCGGCTCGCGTCGGGTTTCCGGCGCCGACTCGACGGCGGTGTCGTCCAGGGTGGCCGGCGGTGCGTCGGCGGTACCGCCGAGCAGGGCGGTGAGCTGCGGCGTCTCGATCCGCCGGAAGGTGCGGCCCATGACGTTGCGGTCGAGCACGGCCACCTCGACCTGGTTGGCGCCGAGTTCGCGGCCCTGCCCCGCGGCTGTCCCGCTGCCGCCCGCGGTGCCGCTGCCGTTGCCGGACGGGGCGGCGCCAAGTGCGGCGACGCAGGCGCGGAGCGCGGTGGGCAGGTCCCAGCCGTCGGTGTAGCTGGCGTCGAGCGCCGCCACCACCGGTTCGGTGACGCCGCCCATCACCGCGAAGTGCGGCTCGTCGGCGATGGAACCGTCGTAGCTGATCCGGTAGAGCTGGTCGGCGGAGCCGTCGGCCGCGCTGCCGGGCCAGCCGACCTCGGCGACGCACAGCTCCACCTCAAGGGGCTTGGAGTGCTCGGAGAAGATCGAGCCGAGGGTCTGGGCGTAGGCGTTGGCCAGCCAGCGGCCGGTGACGTCGCGCCTGTCGTAGGAGAAGCCGCGGACGTCGGCCAGCCGGATCCCCGCGGTGCGCAGGTTCTCGTACTCGTTGTAGCGACCGGTGGCGGCAAACCCGATGCGGTCGTAGATCTCCGACACCTTGTGCAGTGTCGGCGACGGGTTCTCGGCGACGAACAGCACCCCGCCGGCGTAGATGGTGACCACGACGGTGCGGCCGCGGGCGATGCCCTTGCGGGCGTAATCGGAGCGGTCCCGCATGAACTGCTCGGGTGAGGCATAGATCGGCAAGGTCACGGCCGCTGTCCTGACTGGCGTGCTGCTCGGGGTGCGCCCGCGCGGGCGGCACCTGGAACGGCTGGGGTGTTCATCCGCCCGGGTTCTCCATCCGGCCGGCGATGACCTGTTCGGCGATCTGCCCGACGGCGTCGTCGCTCCAGCGGGTGGCGCCGACGGCGTTCACCGAGACGATGACGGGGAAGATCTTTCTGGTGAGGTCCGGCCCGCCGGTGGCGGTGTCGTCGTCGGCGGCGTCGTAGAGCGCTTCGATCGCGGTGCGGACCGCCTCGTCCGGGGCAAGGCCGGGCCGGAACCGCTTCTTCAGGGCCGATTTGGCGAAGATCGAGCCGGAGCCGATGCCGTAGTAGTCGTGCTCCTCGTAGCGGCCGCCGGTGACGTCGTAGGAGTAGATCCGGCCGCTCTTGGCCGGTTCGGGCACGTTGAGGTCGACGCCGGCGAAAATCGGCACGACGGCCATGCCCTGCAGCGCGGCTCCGAGGTTGCCGCGGATCATGCTGGCCAGCCGGTTCGCCTTGCCGTCCAACGAGAGTCGAACGCCCTCGATCTTTTCGTAGTGCTCCAGTTCCAGCCGGAACATCCGCACCAGCTCGACCGCGAGGCCGGCGGCTCCGGCGATGCCGACCACCGAGTGCGAGTCGGCGACGAAGACCTTCTCGATGTCGCGTTGGGCGATCACGTTGCCCTGGGTGGCGCGGCGGTCGCCGGCCATCACCACGCCGTCGGCGGTGGTGAGCGCCACCACGGTGGTGCCGTGCGGAAAGTCGACCGCCGGGGCGGCGTGCAGTGACGGGTTGGCTCCCGCCAGGTGCCCGACGGCGACTCCGTTACCGGGCAACAGCTGCGGCTCGGCGCGGCGCAGGAAGTCGGCGAAGGAGCCGGTGCCGGGGGTGAGGTAGGCGGCTGGGATGGCCTGGGTCGGCCAGTTGCGGGGTGCAGCGGTGCTGTCGGCCATACCGGCTGTCACTGACCACCCTTCTGCACATACGCCCTGACGAAGTCTTCCGCGTTGCTCTCCAGCACGTCGTCGATCTCGTCCAAAATGTCGTCGGTGTCGGAGGCGAGCTGCTCGCGGCGCTCCTGGCCTGCGGGTTCGCCGCCGACGGCGTCGTCGTCTCCGCCGCCACCACCCTGCCGACGGGTCTGCTCCTGCGCCATGTCGCTCTCCTCGCGGTCTGCCGTTGTCGAGTAACAGAACTACGGCGCTGTGGTCGACAACGCTGCAGCTACCCGGTGTGCCGGCTGGTGTGCTCCAACCTTACCGAGCGGTGCCGACGCTGCCCCACTGCGGCACCGCGTGTGACGGGCCGGCCCGCACCCCGCCGCGGCCTCCCGGTCGGGTCGGCGCGGTCGAGGCGTTCATCACGAACCCAACAGGGCGGCGAGGTTGCTGCGCTGCCACAGCCGGTGCGCAAGGTCGGCGTCGATGCGATCAAGGTGTGCGCGCACGGCCGGCGTCAGGCATGGCTCAACGTCCTGATCCGAACCGCAGGCACAGGCGAGGATCAGCCCGATCAGCCGGATCGACAGGCCGGAATCCTGCAGCCTCCGGATCCGGGCAACAACACCGGCAGCCGCCGCGTCGTACAGCCGCTGGCCGGTCGCACTGCGGGCGCTGGTCAGCAGTCCGTTGTCCTCGTAGTAGCGCAACATCCGCGGGCTGACCCCGGACACTGTCGCCAGTTCGCCGATCCGCACCGAACTCCTCCTTGCTGTCCCCGCTGCTGCTCCGACGGTGCTGCCCCGATCGTTGTGTCCGGCGACCTCCGGAGTGAGGTCGGCCACTGGGCCGAAGCGACGCTTGCCCCTGACACGGTGTCAGCACCAACGATCGATGGCATGGAACGACGACCAACACCGGACCGCACCAACACCAGCACCAACAGTTCTGATCGGACGACATTCCCGTTGGCGGGCAACGGGCCGATCCATCGGATCGGTCTCGGCACCATGCGGTTCGCCGACGACCCGGACCGCCGGCGCGGCCCGGACGCGCCGATCTGGGCCTCCGCCAGCGACTGGGACGCCTCCGTCGCGACGTTGCGGCGAGCAGCCGAGTTAGGGGTGACGCTGTTCGACACGGCCGCGGCGTACGCGCTCGGCGACGGCGAACGACTGGTGGCGCGGGCCCTGCGGCCGTACCGCGACGAGGTGGTGATCGCCACCAAGATCGGCCTCACCCGGCCGGGCCCCGGCGAGTGGCGCGTGCTCGGGCGTCCGGACTACCTCAGACAGCAGATCGAGCAGAGCCGGCGGGCGCTCGACGACCGCCCGATCGACCTGCTGTACCTGCATGCAGTGGACGGCCAGGTGCCGCTGGCCGACCAGCTGGAGGTACTGGCCAATGCCGTACAACACGGCGACGCGAAAGCCATTGGGCTGTCACAGGTTTCACTGACGCAGCTGAACGAGGCCGCGAGCCTGCTGTCTGCCGCCGCGGTACAGGTGGCCTACAACCTGGCCGACCGCGCCAACCACAGCGTGCTCGTCAGGTCCGGCGAGCTGGGCATGGCTTTCGTCCCGTTCTTCCCGCTGGCGATGGGCGGGCCGGACGCAATGGCGCCGGCAGTCGCCGAGGTAGCGGCCGAATCGGGGGCCACCGCCGGCCAAGTGGCGCTGGCGTGGTTACTCCACCAGGGCCGGCACGTGGTGCCGATCCCGGGAACCACCTCGGCCGACCGGGTGGCCGAGAACCTCGGTGCCGCTGAGCTACTGCTGACCCCTGCGCAACTGGCGAGGTTACAAGCTCCGACGCCGCGCGGCGACTCAGGCGCAACCGGCCAATGATCGACGTCCCCTTCAGGGCCCTGGCGTTGGCAGCTATCTGGAGGTCAGCGAATCCACCAGTGCCGCGGCGTCCTCGGCCTGCTCGAAGAGCTGATCGACGTGCTTCTTGGTGCCGCGGGTCGGTTCCATGGTCGGGATGCGGACCAGCGAATCGCGGCCGACGTCGAAGATCACCGAATCCCACGACGCCGCGGCCAGCGCCTCCGGGAACTGCGAGACACAGCGCCCCCGGAAGTAGGCGCGGGTGTCCTCCGGCGGCTCCGTCATCGCAGCCCTGACGGCATCCTCGCTGAGCAGCCGCTGCATGGAGCCGCGCATCACCAGCCGGTTGTACAGGCCCTTGTCCAGCCGCACGTCGGAGTACTGCAGGTCGACAAGGGCCAGCCGGGGGGCGCCCCAACCGAGGCCGTCGCGGGAGCGAAACCCCTCCAGCAGGCGGAGTTTGGCCGGCCAGTCCAGCTCGCCGGCGAGATCCATCGGGTCGTTCGCCAGCCTGTCGAGCACGTCGATCCAGCGGGCCAGTACGTCGGCGGTCTGCTCGTCGACATCGGAGCCGTATCGGTCTTCGATGAATCTCGCCGCCTTCTCGTGGAAGGCGCGCTGCACATCGACCGCGGTCATCCGGCGGCCGTCGGCCATCGGCACGGTGGTCTGCAGCGACGGGTCGTGCGAGATGGCATGCACGGCCGGGACCGCACTCTCCAACTCAAGATCGTCCAGCGGAACCCCGGCTTCGATCATCGACAGCACCAACGAGGTGGTGCCGAGCTTGAGATAGGTGGCAATCTCGGCGAGGTTGGCGTCGCCGATGATCACATGCAGCCGGCGGTACTTCTCGGCGTCGGCGTGCGGCTCGTCGCGGGTGTTGATGATGCCGCGTTTGAGGGTGGTCTCCAGCCCGACCTCGACCTCGATGTAGTCGGCCCGCTGGGTGAGCTGGTAGCCGTCCTCCTGGCCGGTGCGGCCGATGCCGACGCGGCCGGAGCCGGTGAACACCTGCCGGGTGGCGAAGAACGGCAGCAGCCCCGAGATCAGCTGCGGGAAGCCGGTTTCCCGGCTGCACAGGTAGTTCTCGTGGGTGCCGTACGAGGCGCCCTTGCCGTCGACGTTGTTCTTGTACAGCTGCAGCGCCGGGGTGCCCGGCACCTGCCCGGCGAGCAGCGCGGCCTGTTCCATCACTCGCTCCCCCGCCTTGTCGTACAGCACGGCGTCCAGCGGATTGGTGACCTCGGGTGCGGAGAACTCGGGGTGGGCATGGTCGACGTACAGCCTGGCGCCGTCGGACAGGATGACGTTGGCGGCGCCGAGGTCGTCGACGTCGGGCTCCACCATGGCTCCGAACAGGCTGGACAGGTCGTAGCCACGGGCATCGCGGAGCGGCGACTCCACCTCGTAGTCCCACCGCGGACGCCTGGCCCGCGGCGCCGCCACCGACGCGGCGTAGGCCAGCACCACCTGGGTCGACGTCATCACCGGGTTGACGGTGGGGTCGCCCGGCACCGAGATGCCGTACTCGACTTCGGTTCCCATGATGCGGCGCACGCTCATGGTTGCCACGCTAGCCAGCCGCGCCGGCCGGTGACGCATCGGGGAGGTCGCTGTCCGGTGCCGGTCGGCTCAGGGAATGTGCGCCTCGAAATGCGTTTCCGCAGCTCACATTTCGGAAAGTCGCATCGAGGCGCCGATTCTTCGTCTGGGCGCTTCCCCTGGCCCTTCTTCCTGGCGCCTGCCGGACCGATGGTGGGTAACGCGTCGCCGGATCGGCTGCGAGCCCGCGGCCGTTGGCAGGTGGCCGTTGGCAGGCACCGCGGCGCCACGGGAAATATCAGCGTCTCGCCATGCTCTCCTGAAATCTCACCTGGGCAAACTCTGGTCGAGACGCACATTTTTCAGCTGAACGGGCCGGGATGCCCCCGCTGCTCCCCCAGACAGTTGCTGACGTCCAGGGGTCAAGAAGGCCCGCGACACCGGCTCTCGGAGGAGACCTCGGAGAAGACGATGCCGCGGGCCGGCGGAACAGTGAACCCTCGGGGCGCGGGGCGGGGGTCACTGCACCGGTCTCGATCACCGCACCGTGTTTGCCAAAGCACCGTGTTGGCCAGAACAGTGTTGGCCAAAGCGCCGTGTTGGTCACAGCGCCGTCTTGATCAATGGACGGAGTCGCTCACCTTGAACCAGCTGCTGGGGTCGTTCACGTCGGCGAACTCGATGTTCTCGGCGAACTTCGTCACGTCGGCGACGGAGCCTTTCCCAGAGATCAGTGCGGTGTACCCGCCGCCCAGATCAATTCGGATCTGCACCGAATTGGCCGCACCCTCAAAAGAAGACACCTTGGCTGGGCGACCGTTGATGGTTGTCGGCTGATCTCCAGGATCGCTTCCCATCGGATCGGGATTGGTCACCGAGATGTTGGCCGTACCCACGGAGGCGTCGTCGATCAGGTACCCGTAAGTCAAGCCCAGATCTGAGGTGGGTGACGCAGCATCGGACATCCAGTACCCCCCAACCTCACTCATCGGCGCTCGATCCAGCGGGAGCAGCGGCTTGGTGACCTTGAAGGGCAAGGTGCGGGGGGTGTTCGAGAACTGCAGCGCTGTTGCCATCTTGATGCCCTGCTGCTGGGTGACGTTGACAACCACGGACCACTTGCCCGGACTCCACTGCCAGGCGAGGGTGCCGGAGCCGCACAGTTTGGCAAAGTAGGCGTCACGGCCTTCGACAGACAGCTTCACCGCGTCCGCCGGTACGGTCAGCTCACTGCTTTCAGTGAACGTTGCTCTGGCGTACTCGGTACCAAGGCCGGACAGCCGCACCGCGAACTGCGATCTCACACTGTATCGATTCTCGATCTTAACCCCGCTGTCCCTGGCAGCAACGACGAACATGCTTGTCAGGTCGAACGAGCCAGAAACCGCGATCCGCTCGCCGTCGAGCGACAACAGGCATACCGAGGCGTTCAAGTCGCGCAGCTTCATCCGATCGGTGCCAGCGGCAACGGTTTTCACCCTCGCCGAACCGGCGGCGGAGCTCGCCTTCACGGTGCCGGCGCCGGTCGGGGCCGGCTTCGCCGCGGACGGTTTCGTCTCGGCGGGCGGTTCCGTTGCGGGCGGCGGCGGTTTCACCGGCAGGCTGCGCGGTGGTGCGGCAGCGCTCTTCCGCCCTGTTGTGTCGTCCGGTGACGCGGTGGCCGAGGCGGTGGTGCCCGACGGCGGGTTGACTCCGATCGCGGTCGCGTCGGCCGAGCCGGACCCGGCGGGGGCGACGGCGGCCGGCTGGTGCGGGCGCGATTGGTTGACGACCACCGGGATGGCGACGGCAGCGGCGACCACGGCGGCGGCTACCCCGGCTATCGCCCAGGATCGGGAGCGGGTGGCCGTGGTGGCGTGCCGAGTGTCGGTCAGCTTGGCGGCGAAGTCCGGGGTGTGCTCTTTGGCAAGACCGGCGCGCTCGCGGTAGAGGCGACGCAGGTCGTCTTCGGAAGGCATGGTGGCTCCTGAAAGTTGTGGTCACGTGCCGGCCGTGCCGGCGAAAGCTGTTGGGGCGTAATACCTGTGGTCCGCTGAGGCGAGCAAGGCGATCGACTGCGTCAGGCCGGGTCGGGTGGCGGCACCGCCAGCAGGGTCGGCGATAACAGCGCAGGTGTGTCCGGCCCGGAACCGCCGTCACCCAACTCGATGCGGAGCGCGGCCAGCCCGCGCGAGATGTAGCCGCGCACGCTGGCCGGTTTGCAGCCCAGCTCGGCGGCGATGGCGTCGTCGGACAGGTCGAGGTAGTAGCGCAGTGCCAATGCGGCCTGTTGTTGTTTCGGCAGGCTCGCCAGTTGCTGAGCGAGCTCGTCGTGCTCGGCAATGCGCTGGGCACTGTCGCCGGCCGGGTCGCGCTCGGCAACCGTGCTGACCAGCTCGGGGTCGCGGGGCGCCTGAACAACGGTGCGGCGTCTGGTGTTTCGCAGAAACTTGTTCAGCAGCATGCGCCGGACATAAGCCAACGGAAACTCGGCGGTGCTCACCCGCGGCCAGTTCGCGTAGGCATCTCCGACTACATCGGCGGTCAGCTTCTCGGCGGCAGATCGGTCTCCGGTCAGCGCGACCGCGAAGCCGAACAACGCCGATTGGTGCGCACGAACGAAGGCAACGAAGTCGTTCCGGTCCGACGGGTCCGGTACGGACGACTGGGTGCTCATGACGCGCGTTCAGGCACAACGCTGTGCAGGGACGTCATATCCCCTCCTGTGGTTCGGTGGCCGCCACCGACGCGGCCCTCACCGACTACAAGTCACCACCGCGCCCGATTGTTGCGGTGGCTACGGCGGATTTCACCGCCGATGCGCGGTGCGCCGCACAGTCGGGCAGACGGGCGGACGGGCAGGCGGCACCGGCTCAGGATTCCCGGTGAATGGCCAGCGGCCCCGAACTCTGCGCCACCGGCATCAGCTCGATCAGGTTGATGTTGACGTGGGCCGGCTGGTTGGTGGCCCAGTAGACCGACTCGGCGACGTCGTCGGCGGTGAGCGGATCGACGCCGGCGTACACCTGGTTCGCCTTGCGCTGGTCGCCGTCGAAACGCACAACGGAGAACTCGGTGCCGCCGACCATGCCGGGTTCGATGCAGGTAACGCGGACGCCGGTGCCGGGCAGATCGGCGCGCAGGTTCAGGCTGAACTGGTGCACGAAAGCCTTGGTGGCGCCGTAAACGTTGCCGCCGGGATACGGGTAGCTCGCTGCCGTTGAACCGATGTTGATCACGTGGCCGCGGCCGCGCTGCACCATGCCGGGCAGCACCGCCCTTGTCACATGCACCAGGCCGGTGACGTTGGTGTCGATCATGGTGTCCCAGTCGCCGAGGTCGGCTTCCTGCGCCGGGCCGAGGCCGAGGGCGAGGCCGGCATTGTTGACCAGCACGTCGATCTGGGCGAACTCCGGTGGCAACTCAGCCAGCAGCGCCGGGATGGCATCGGAGTCGCGGACGTCGAGCGCGGCGACGTACACCGCATCGCCGAGCTGATCCTTCAGCTCGGCCAGCCGATCCGCGCGGCGGGCGGTTGCGATCACCTTCCAGCCTTCGCGGGCGAAGCGCCTGGCGATGGCGGCGCCGAATCCGGCGCTGGCGCCGGTGACGAAGACCGTTCCGGACATGGTGTTCTCCTCGCTTCCGGTGGTCGCCTCAGCGGTGGTTACCCACCGCGGTGGTCGCCTCAGAGGTAGTGGCCCACAGCGGTAGTTGCCCCAGCCTAGTGCCGAGTCGCGACCGCAGCCGCGCCGCGGATCCGGCTCACGCGCTCAGCAGCCGGCCCGGCTGGTCCCCGTCGTCTCCGGCGTAGAGCAGCGCGCGGCCCGGCGCCGGCGCGACCGTCAGCTCGGTGCCAGGCTCCGGTTCCACGTCTTCGGCGACGGTGGCCCGGATCAGCCGATCGCCGACCTGCAGGCCGACCAGCAGCTGCACGCCGAGGTTCTCGACGGTGGTGACGACGCCGGTCACCGCCGCACCGGGGTCGGTCTTGGACAGCGCGCCGCCACCTGTCGTTGCGGTGAGGTACTCGGGGCGCAGCCCGTAGGTCACAGCGGTGCCGTCCGCCGGCGGCTCCCCCGCAAGCTGCGGCAGCGGCAGGGTGAATCCGCCGAAATCCAACCGGCCGCCGGACACCCTGGCGGGCAACAGGTTCATCGGGGTGGCACCGATGAAGTTCGCGACGAAGGTGTCCGCCGGGCGGTGAAAGACCTCTCGCGGGGTGCCGATCTGGCGAATCCGCCCGGCGTCCATCACCGCCATCCGGTCCGACATCGCCAACGCCTCGGCCTGATCGTGGGTGACGAACACGGTTGTCACCCCGAGCTCACCCTGCAGCCGCTTCAGGAAGGTGCGGGCCTCCAACCGCAGCCGGGCGTCAAGGTTGGACAGCGGCTCGTCGAACAGGAACAGCTGCGGGCGACTGGCGATGGCGCGAGCCAACGCGACTCGTTGTTGCTGCCCACCGGACAACTGCGAAGGGCGCCGGTCCAGCAGCGTCCCCAGGCTCAGGTGTTCCGCGGTCTCGGCGGCCCTGGCATTGCGTTCGGCACGCCCGGTCTTCTTGATACGCAACGGATACGCGATGTTGTCGGTCACCGACATGTGAGGGAACAACGCATAGTCCTGGAACACCATCGCAATGTCCCGTTCGCCCGGCGGCATCCTGGTGACGTCGGAGCCGCCGATGCCGATGTTGCCCTCGGTGGCGCTCTCCAGCCCGGCCAGGGTGCGCAACAGCGTGGTCTTGCCGCAGCCGGACGGTCCCAGCAGGGCGAAGAACTCGCCATCCGCGATCGACAGATCGACGCCGTTCACCCCCCGGACGCCGTTCGGGTACTCCTTGACCAGACCGCTCAGTTCGACACCGGCCATCAGCCTTTGATTCCTCCTTGAAAGGCGAAGCCGTAGCGGCGATTCACCAGCAGGTACAGCACGACCACCGGCACCGAGTAGACCAGCGCGAAGGTGGAGATCAGGGCGAAATTGGGTTGCCCACCAGAGTCGTAGAAGGTGTACATGGCCACTGCCGCAGGCTGTTTCGACTCCGAGGTGAACAGCACGTACGGAACCAGGAAGTTCCCCCACACCTGCACCAGCGCCCACACGCCGACCGTCGCCATGCCCGGACGGATCAACGGCAGGGCGATATGGCGCAGAATCTGGCTCGGCTTGGCGCCGTAACCCCTTGCCGACTCCTCGTACGAGCGCGGAATGGCGTCGACGAAGTCCTTGAGCATGAAGATGGCCGCCGGCAGCAGGCCGCCGGTGAGCACCAGAACGACCCCTGTGTAGCTGTCCAACATGTTGAGCTGGAACAACATCAGGAAGATCGGCACCATCGCGGCGGTCCCGGTGACGATGGACGACAGCAACAGCAGCCCGTACAGCAACTGGTCCCGGCCGGGGACTCTGACCCTGGACAGCGCGTACGAGGCCAGCGCCGACAGGGCCACCACCACCACCGCGGTGGCGATCGACAGGATCAGCGAATTCCTGATGGACGGCCAGGTTTGCGGGTTGTCCAGCAGTTCCCGGAAGTTGTCGAGGGTCACCCCGCCGCGCAGGCTGGCCCGGAAGTTCGGCTCCTTGGCGAACGGTGTCAGCGCCAACCACACCAGCGGCAGCGCGAAGAACACCGTCGCGACGCAGACCACCAGATAGGTGGCTACCCGGCCGAGCAGGTGCCGGACCCGGCCCATCGCCGCCTGGTGACTGTCGGCGGTGCGCACACCCTCATGCGTGCTCGTCATGCCGCCGCCTTCGCGGCGTTCCGCTTGCGGCGCTTGGTGTCTCTGGCCAACGCCGAGTCGTCGTCGGCGGTGCGCAGGAACCTGATGTACACCACCGCGATCACCAGGTTGACCAGCAGCAGCAAGAGCGACACCGCCGAGCCGTAGCCGAGATTGCCCTCGACGATGGCGGTTTTGTAGATGTACACCGGCAGCGTGGTGGACGCCCCGTTCGGTCCGCCGCCGGTCAGCAGGTACGGACTGAAGTCGTTGAAGGTCCACAACGTGATCAGCAGCGTGTTGGTGAGGATGTTGCGCCGCACCGTCGGGATCGCCACGTCGCGCAGCTGCTGCCAGCTGGACGCACCCGACATCTTCGCCACCTCCAGCTGCGACTTCGGCACCGTCGACAACGCGGCCGCGTACAGCAGCATGGAAAAGGCGGTGCCGCGCCAGATGTTGAAGATCACGATCACCGCCATCGGGTGCTCGATCACCCACGGCACCTCGGTGCCGAGCAGGCCGTTCAACGTGCCGGCACGCCGGTCGAGCAGGGCCTGCCACAGGAACGCGACAACCGATCCTGGCAGGATCCAGGCGAGCAGTACCAGCACCGTCAACACGTTGCGGACCACCCGGTTGGCACCGCGGAAGAACCAGGCAAGCGCGAACCCCAGAATGTTCTGCCCGAACACCGCGGAGAGCGCCACGAAAACCAGGGTCAGCCACAGCGCCCGGGTGAACGCCGAGTCGCCGATGGCTTCCGAGTAGTTGTCGAGACCGACGAAAGTCGGTGCGGCGGCAGAACTTCCGGTCAGCGCATAGTCGAGCAGCCCGAGGTACAGCGTCCAGACCGCGGGGAACACCAGGAAGACCCCGACCACCACCAGCGCGGGCGCGACGAACCCTGCGGCCCGCCACCGGCCCAGACCGACGACGTCCGGATCACGCCGGGCACGACCGGCGCGCCGCTGCGGATCCGGCCCGTCGGCCTGATCGGGGTCGCCTGCGCTGGTGCTGATCGCCGGGTCGACTGGGGCGCTACTCACTGCTCACTTTGTCGGCGCCGACGATCTTCTCCAGGCTCTTGGCGTAGGTCGCTGCGGCCTCGTCCGGCGAGGTGCCGGTGACGACGTCGAGGGTGGCCTGCTGGATGGCGGTGGAGACCGCGTTGTACTTCTCGTCAGACGGGCGGTAGGTGGTGATCGGCAGCACGTCCTTGGCGATGAAGCTGAGCAGCGGGTCGTTGGCGAGAGTGGCGGCGTTGACGTCATCGCGCGCCGAGATGCGCACCTGCAGTTTGCTCATCGCTTCCTGGGCCTTGGCACTCAGCATGTACTGCATCAGTTCCCAGGCCTGCTGCGGGTACTGCGACTTCGGGTTCAGGAACAACCCGGAGCCACCGGAGACCGACACGAAGTCTTGGCCGTTCACCCCGGAACCCGGCTTCTCCGCGGGGATCTTGGCCCAGCCGACGGTGCTGTTCCGATCGGCCATCGAGGTGGCGCCGCAGGTCTTTTTGTCCGGGCAGATCACCGACCGCCAGAAGTAGTCGCCCTCGGCGAGAATGCCGATCTGGCCCTTGGCGAACAGTTCGAAGCTCTGGTCCCTGCCGCTGTTGTCCTGTTGCAGGGTGGCATCGCCGAGACCGCCGTCGCCGTACAGCTTGCCGTAGAAGCCAAGAACACTCTTGACGTTGGGGGTGGCACCCTGCCAGGTGCCGGCCTTGTCGTCGAACAGCGGCTTACCGGTGCCGACCAGCAATGGTAGAAAGCCTTGCGCCGTTGTCGCTTCGGTCATTGCGGTGCCGGCGTTGATCTGGATCGGGGTGACGCCATCAACGCCCTTGAGCTTCTCCCCCGCGGCGAGGATGTCGTCCCAGGACGTGGGTTGCCAGTCGGCCGGCAACCCGGCCTGCTGGAAGACCTTCTTGTTGAAGTAGAGCACCCGGCCGTCGGTGCCGTTCGGGAGGCCGTACACCTGACCTTGGTAGGTGACGCTCTGCCGCACCGAGTCGGAGATCTGCTTCCAGCCGTCCCAGCTGTCGATGCCGGTGGCCACCTGGTTGAGCGGCTTCACGTAGCCGGCGCCGGCGAGCTCCCCCAGCCAGATGCCGTCGGCGGCGAACACGTCCGCCGCGCCACCGGCTTTCAGGCCGAGCTGCAGCTTGGTCTTGTACTCGGGATCGTCGACGCCGGAACCGTTGAAGGTGACCTTGGCGTTGACGCCCTTGGCCTTCTGCTCGGCGATGAAGCCGGGGATCACGGTCTCGGTGATCCACGTGGCCTCTGCGTCGTTCTTGCCGCCCTTGACCGCGTTGGTGGCGATGGTGAGGGTGACGTCCTTGGCATCGGCGTTGACCGGGTTGGCGTTGCCGCCGCCACCGGGCGCCGCAGCACCGGAACCGGCCGCACCGGAACCGTCAGCCGCTCCCGAGCCGGAAGCCGCTGAGCCGGACGCTGCCTGGTCACCCGCCGCGCTGGAGCCGCCGTTGCCAGCGGCCGCGCTGCCGTCCGCCGCGGCCCCGGCGCTCTGCTGCTGGCCGGTCGTCCCCGCCGCCGGCGGAGCTTCGGCGCTCGAGGTCGACGAGTCGTTCTTGGCGCCGACACAGCCGGCGGTCAAGATAGCGACGGCCGCCAGTACCACAGCACTCTTGGTCACACTTGAAACTGAACGCACGGGCCTCATTGCCATTGTCTCCCAGTTGGTTGCGCCCCAGACGTCACCCGGTCGGGAAGAACTGTAACCACACAACCGCCGCGACAACACCAAGGGTGGCCGCCCGGTTGGCGAAGAGTAGGGGGCCAGTTGGCGAAGTTTCAGACGATGATGGCGATAACGCCGGCGACGAGCAGACCGATGCCGGCCAGTGCGGTCAGCAGCGACCGCTGCGCCAGCACACTCTGCTGCCGCTGGGCCGTCCGCACCGCGGTGCCGCGGGTGCCGCCGGTGACCAGGAACGGCACACCGGCGCCGGCCGGTACCAGCACCACGCGGCTGCCGGAGATCTTGGCCCGGCCGGCCACCGTGAGCGGCTGGCCCGGCTGGATGAACTGTTCGGTGATGATTTCCTCGTCGTCGCGGCCGATCAACCCTGCCAGCATGTTCAGCTCACTGACCGCGCTGGTGCGGCGGGTCGGCACGTCCTGTACCTGGGCCCCTGTCATCTGCACCACCACGCTCGCGCCGGACGGCTCGGCCGGGTCGACCAGCCGGAAACCGCCGCCGCTGTGGTAGCTCTGCTTCTCGGTGAGGGTCTCGTCGCCGTCGGAGTTGACCGACCGGAGCTGACGCAGGAACGAGAACCAGATGCACGGCTCGTCGGAGACGGGCGTGCGGGTCAGTTTCGCGCCGTCGTCCAGCTGCGCGACGCCGGTGACGGCGACGTCACGCTGGAACAGGCTGCGGTCGGGCAGTTCCGCGCGCACCGCTTCGGCCATGCCCACCACCTCCGCCACCGGCGTCGGGTCGGTGCTGAGCGCTGCGGTCCAGCTGGCCCGCTGGTGTCCGGCGGACCGCGAGCTGCGCCTGGCCTCGAGCAGCAACGCCACCCCGGCGACCAGCAGCAGGAACTCCATGGCCAACGCTAACGCGCGCCGTCGCGTCCGCGGGCGAAGACGCGTGGACGCGCATGGACCGGCGGCCCGGGGGCGCCAGCCCGTGCACCGGGCGCCGACAGTTACAGGTACTGCCCGGTGCTTGGCGCGGTGTCGATGGAACGCGAGCCTTCGGACTGCTTGCCGGACACCAGCGTGCGGATGTACACGATCCGCTCACCCTTCTTGCCGGAGATCCGTGCCCAGTCGTCCGGGTTGGTGGTGTTCGGCAGGTCCTCGTTCTCGGCGAACTCGTCGACGATCGCGTCCTGCAGGTGCGCGACCCGCAGACCTGTTGCGCCGGAATCGATCCGGGCCTTGATGGCCGACTTCTTCGCCCGGTCGACGATGTTCTGGATCATCGCCCCGGAGTTGAAATCTTTGAAGTACAGGATCTCTTTGTCGCCGTTGGCGTAGGTGACCTCGAGGAAGCGGTTGTCGTCCGACTCTGAGTACATCCGCTCGACGGTGGTCTGGATCATCGCCGAAACGGTTTCCGCGCGGTTGCCGCCGAACTCGGCAAGATCGTCCTCGTGGATCGGCAGGTCGGCGGTCAGGTACTTGCCGAAGATGTCCTTGGCCGACTCGGCATCCGGCCGCTCGATCTTGATCTTGACGTCCAACCGGCCGGGCCGCAGGATCGCCGGGTCGATCATGTCTTCCCGGTTGCTCGCCCCGATCACGATGACGTTCTCCAGGCCCTCGACGCCGTCGATCTCGCTCAGCAACTGCGGGACGATGGTGGTCTCGACGTCGGACGACACGCCGCTGCCCCTGGTGCGGAACACCGAGTCCATCTCGTCGAAGAAGACGATCACCGGGGTGCCGTCCGACGCCTTTTCCCTGGCCCGCTGGAAGATCAGCCTGATGGTGCGCTCGGTCTCGCCGACGTACTTGTTGAGCAGCTCGGGGCCCTTGATGTTGAGGAAGTAGCTTGTCACCTTCTCCTCGCCGCGGGCGGCGGCCACCTGCTTGGCCAGCGAGTTCGCGACGGCCTTGGCGATCAACGTCTTTCCGCAGCCGGGAGGCCCGTACAGCAGCACCCCCTTGGGCGGGCGCAGTTGATACTCGGCGAACAGTTCGGCATGCAGGAAGGGCAGTTCGACGGCGTCGCGGATCTGTTCGATCTGCCGGCCGAGGCCGCCGATGTCTGAGTACGAGACGTCCGGAACCTCCTCCAGCACCAGGTCTTCCACCTCGGCCTTCGGCACCCGCTCGTAGGCGTACCCGGCCTTGGTGTCGACCAGCAGCGAATCACCCGGCTTGAGCGGCGCGTCCTGCAGCGGAGCGGCCAACTGCACCACCCGCTCCTCGTCGGCGTGACCGACCACGAGCGCCCGGTCGGCCCCGAGCACCTCGCGCAGCGTCGACACCTCGCCAGTGGCTTCGAAGCCGGCCGCCTCGACAACCGTGAGGGCCTCGTTGAGACGCAGCTGCTGGCCGCGCCGCAGGTCGGTGAGCTGGATGTTGGGCGACAACATCAGTCGCATCTTGCGGCCAGCGGTGTACACCTCGACGCTGGACTCGGGGCCGGGGCCGAGGTAGGTGCCGTAGCCACTGGGCGGCTGCGCCAGCCGATCAACCTCTTCCTTGAGCTGCAGCAGCTGGGTGCGGGCGTCGCGCAACGTGATGACCAGCTTGTCGTTGCGCTCGGTGAGGGTGCGCACGCGTTCCTGGGTGTCGGCGAGCTGCCGCTGCAGCGGCCGCACGTCGGTCGGTGCGACGGCGAGCCGGCGACGCAGCGCGGCGATCTCCTCGTTCAGGTCTCTGACCTTGGCGGCCAGTTCCGGACCGGACTGCTGGCCCGACTCCGGATTCGACGCGGACCCTGGCGTCCCGGCCGAGCCCGGTGCGCCGGACCCGGCTGAGGCGGCGGGCTCGGGCTGCTGCTCGGACCGGCCGGACCCTGGCGCTGAAAACTCCGTCACGGTTACTCCCCACTGCTTGTGGCAATCTCCCTCGACCCTACTCGGGGGCGCCTGCGAATCTCCGCTCCGGAAGCCGCGCGGCGTTCGCATCCGGCGCGACGGCTGCGCTGCCGCTGGCCGGTCTGCAAGACTGCCCTTGACGACAGCACCGGTACCGGCCGGAGCAACCCAGACCAGACACAGCGCAGCACCGGGCAACACCACGCAGAAACGGAACGTCGATGAACAACCCGGCACCGCAGGGATATCAATCGCAGGCGCCAGCCACCCCGCCGACCGGCCCGGCCGGTGGCGCACCGACGCGATCGGCCGGCCGGACCATGCTGGCCACCGTCATCGCGGTTGTGGTGGTGACGGGGGCGATCTCCGCGTGGCTGCTGATGGGCAAGTCGTACGACATCAGCACCCCACGCGGTGCCGCCGAGCAGTTCGCGGCAGCGGTCAACGACCGCAATTACGACCAAGTCAACGAGCTGTCCTGCTCACGGCTGACCCGCGGCATGGGCGACTCCGGCAGCAGCGCCTTGGGTGACGACTTGCTCGGCAAGGTCACCCTCGAGGTGCAGGACGCCAAGGAGACCGGCAACCGCGAGGGCGAAGCCACCTTCAAGGTCAACTCGCCGATGGGGGCGACGACGTTCAGGTCGCAGATGCGGCAGGACGAGAGCAACGAGCGCTGGCAGGTCTGCCCCGATCTGAACAGCATCGGCGGCTGATCTCCGGGCGGGACCGCCCCTGAGCAACCGGCTCAAGGACGAGGCGCGGCGATGGTTCGGCTACCGGCCGGTGCTGGTGGGCCGACGCTGCGGCCGCGGCGGCTCCACCCCCGGCGCCAGCTTCCTGGCGCTGAGCAGAAACGCGGTGTGGCCGATCATCCGGTGCTCGGGACGCACCGCCAGCCCCACCAAATGCCATGGCCGGTGCAGACTTTCCCACGCCTGCGGCTCGGTGAATCCACCGAATCCGCGCAGTTCTTCGGCCATCCGGGACAGCTGGGTGGTGCTGGCGACGTAGACCATCAGCACCCCACCTGGAGTCAGCGTCGTGGCCACCGTCGGCAGCATGGTCCACGGTTCCAGCATGTCCAGCACGATCCGGTCGACCTGCCGGTCGCGGTCGGCGAACTCGGCCATGTCGCCGACGATCAGCTCCCAGTTGGCCGGGTGCTCGCCGAAGAACCGCCGCACGTTGCGTTCGGCGTGCTCGGCATGGTCGTCGCGCACCTCGTAGGAGATCACCCGCCCGCTCGGGCCGACTGCACGCAGCAGCGAACAGGTCAGCGCCCCGGAGCCGGCCCCGGCCTCCAGCACCGTTGCACCGGGGAAAATGTCGCCCCAGTGGATGATCTGGGCGGCGTCCTTCGGGTAGATCACGGCGGCACCGCGCGGCATGCTCAGCACGTAGTCGGTGAGCAGCGGGCGCAGCGCCAGGTATGCGGTGCTCGACGTCGAGTACACCAGGCTGCCCTCGGGCCGGCCGATCAGATCGTCGTGGGCGATGGCGCCGCGGTGGGTGTGGAAGGTCTCCCCCGCCGCCAGATGCACGGTGTACTTGCGCCCCTTGGCGTCCGACAGCTGCACCCGGTCGCCGACCTGGAACGGCCCGCTCGGGCGGTCGGCGGTACCGGCACGGTCGGTTGCGGCCGGTTCTCCGGGGCTGGTTCCAGCGGATTCGGTTGCGCCCGGTTCTCCGGCGCTGGTTCCGGCGGATTCGCCGGCGCCGGTCGCGCTCTCCGGCAGGGTCGGTGGTTGCTCACCGCTGCTCGGCCCGGGGACGGACGCTGGGATCTCGCCGGCGGGTTGACCGGCTGACGCCTGCTCGGCCGGCTCCGGCTGATCGGTCGGGTGCATCATTCTCGTTTCGGTATGCGCCCTGCTGATGGCGGAAGCGCCGGCCAGGGCCGCACCATCGTAGGGTCTCCGCGGCGGTCAGGGTCGCGCCGACCGCAGCTCCAGCTCGCGCCGACTCACCCTGCCAACCGCGCGACCCTCGTCGTCCACCACCACGAAGCTGCTGGAACCGTTGCGCCGCAACAGTTCCGCCAGCTCTTCGGCGCCGTCACCGGTCAGCACGACGGCCCCTGCAGGGTCGGCGTCACCCGATCCGGGTGCAGAGGCCGCGCCTCGACGGGCGGCAACCACAGCGGCGAGCCGCGCGTACGCCAGCTCGCGGCGCGCCTCGAGCACCGCGATCACCGCGAGATGCACTGCCATCGCCACCAGCACAACGGTCACCAGCCAGCGACCGGGGCCCGCCGTCATCCGGAGCCAGCCGAGCACCGCAAGCAGCAGCAGGCCGCCGCAGACCAGCGTTGTCCCGAGGTAGCCGGCGATGGTTCCCGCCGATTGCTTCCCGGTGATCCGCCAGACGATGCTGCGCATCAACTCGCCGCCGTCCATCGGCACCGCCGGCAATAGGTTGAACACCGCAAGCAGCAGGTTCACCACGCCGACCGTCATGAACAGCAGCCACGGTCCGGTGTCCGGGCGCACCAGGTGTGCGGCCAGCAGGCCGGCGCCGCCGACCACACCGGAGACCAGCGGCCCGGCAACGGCGACGATGGCATCGGCCGACGCCCGGCTGCGATCCGGACGAGTCCCTGCGCCGGAGTCGGCTCCGGAGCCGGGCATGGAGTCCCGTTCGTCGAGGATGTCGGTCTGGCCGCCGAGCACGTCGAAGCTGATCCGCACCGGCCGCTGCCCGACCGCCTTGGCAGCAAACAGATGTCCACACTCGTGCAGCAGCACACTGACCAGCAACAGCACGGTGAGCACCACGCCGGCCACCACCGCGCCGAGCGTCGAATCGTCCGGCAACAGTCGCCGGGCCAGCAGCACCACAACCGCCAGCACGATCGCCAGCGACGCCGGCCAGCTCGCGTTCAACAACACCGGCACACCGGCGATCCGGCCGAGCCGGGTCCCGCGCCGCGCCGAGGTCATGGCCTCAGGGTACGGTTCGCCCGGTCCGTGCGGTTGGCGACGAACCAAAGGCTGGACCAGCACCGGACCAGGACAGGGCACAGCCGGGCTACCGGCCGGTAACCATTCGTGGCCGGCTGGCTATCCTCGGCCGGTGGTCAGTGATTCAGGCAGTGCCCAGCCGCAGACGCCAACCGGCCCCACCGGCACCCCGACCGCTCCGACCCCCGACCGGTCGGTGCCCGTCGACCCGGTGCCCGACAACTCGGCCCGCACCGATCCGGTCCCCAGTGATCCGGTCCCCAGCGCTTCGGCCCGGGCCGCTGTGGCAGCGGGCGATGCGGTGGCAGCGGGAGGTGCGGTGGCAGCGGGCGATGCGGTGGGAGCGGGTGATGCCTCCAGTCAGCTTGCGTATTACCGGCAAGTGTCCGAGTCCAGCGCCGACGGTGTGCTGACCGCCAGCTATCAGCCCACCGCCGTCACCGAGGGCGCCTGGGCCAGCCACGAACAGCACATGGCACCGGCGTCCGGCCTGTTGGCCGCGGTGGTGGAGCGGTGTTCGGGCCGTGACGACCTGATCACCTCCCGGCTCAGCTTCGACATTCTCGGCGTGATCCACCGCCGACCGTTCGACGTCACCGCGAGGGTGGTGCGGCCGGGGCGCACCATCGAGTTGGTGCAGGCCGAGATGACCTCGCAGGGGCGGACTCTGGTCAGGGTCAACGCCTGGCGGCTGGTCCGCAGCGACACCGCCGACCTGGCCGGAGACGACTTTCCCGCCTTGCCGGGTCCGGACGAGGGCGGGCCGTGGACCGGCGCCGACTACTGGGGCGGCGGCTTCATCAACTCACTGGAGTTGCGCACGCTGCCCGGTTGGCGCCCAGGGCGCGGCCGCGCCTGGATTCGCAGCGACCACCCGCTGATCGAGGGTGTTGCGGTGTCGCCGCTGGCTAACCTGATCAGGATGACCGACAGCGCCAACGGCATGGCAGTTCGCGCCGATCCGCGAGAGTTGTTGTTCCCCAACACGGATCTCACCGTGCACGTGTTCCGCGAGCCGAGCGGCGAGTGGCTCGGTCTCGACGTCTCGGTGACGTTCGGCCCGTCCGGCATTGGGCTGACCTCGTCCGTGCTGCACGACGTCGACGGGCCGTTCGGCACCGCAGCACAGTCGCTGACCCTGCGGCGGCGTTAGGCGCCCGCTGGGCGGCGGCGGCCGGCGCCGGACAACTTCGCCCGCGTAGACCTGCTGCCAGCGATCGCCGGGAGCCAACCCGGCCGACCGTTCTGCTGTTGTCGAGTTGCCCGTTCTCGCTCGTTACCGCGACGTGCTGGCACGGCCGTGCCGGGACGGGCCGTGTCGGTCAGAGCCGGATGGTGCGGATGTCCGACGCCAGAATCGCTTTCGCCCCGAGGTCGGCGAGCGCATCCATGACGGCGTTGGCTTCCTTGCGCGACACCATGGCGCGCACAGCGACCCATTCCGGGTCGGCCATCGGCGCCACGGTCGGCGATTCCAGGCCTGGCGTGACGGCGGTCGCCGCCTCCAGCAGGTGCCGCGGGCAGTCGTAGTCGAGCATCAGATACTGCTGGGCGAAGACCACCCCGCGCAGCCGGTTGGCCAGCTGCCGTGCGGCCGGTCCCGGATCGGAGTCGGCGCGGGTGATCAGCACTGCCTCCGACGTCAGGATGGGCTCGCCGAAGGTCGCCAATCCGTTCTGTCGCAACGTTCTTCCGGAGTCGACGACGTCGGCGATCACGTCAGCCAGGCCCAGCTGGATGGAGATCTCGACGGCGCCGTCGAGCCGGATCACCGTGCTGCCGGTGATCCCGCGACGCTGCAGATCGGCCTGCACCAGGTGCGGGTATGCGGACGCGATTCGCTTGCCGCCCAACGCTTCGACGGTCCAGCTCTGGTCGGCCGGCCCTGCGTAGCGGAAGGTGGAGTGGCCGAAGCCGAGTTCGGCCAGCTCGGTGACGTTGATGTCGGTGTTGATCGCCAGGTCGCGGCCGGTGATGCCGAGATCGAGGTCGCCGGAGCCGACGTAGGTGGCAATGTCCTTGGGGCGCAGGTAGAAGAACTCGACGTCGTTGCCGGAGTCGAGCACCGTCAGATCGCGCGATTCGCCTCGTTGCCGGTAGCCGGCCTCCCTGAGCATTGCCGAGGCCGGCTCGGCCAGGGTGCCCTTGTTCGGAACGGCAACGCGCAGCATGGGCCTACTCCTGTCGCTGGGAGCTGACGGTTCGACGACCACGGGGTGACGCCGGGCATCGGGTGCGGTGCGGCGGATCACAGGTGCTTGTAGACCTGGTCGAGGCCGATGCCGCGGCCGAGCAGAATCACCTGGGCCCGGTACAGCAGCTGCGAAACCTCAAGTGCAACGGCGTCGTCGCTCTCGTGCTCGGCGGCCAGCCACACCTCGCCGGCCTCCTCGAGCAGCTTCTTGCCTTGGGCATGCACGCCGGCGTCCAGGGCGGCGACCGTCCCGGAATCGGCGGGACGGGTGCGCGCCTTCTCGCTGAGCTCGGCGAACAACTCGTCGAATGTCTTCACAGACGCTTATTCTCTCAGGTCACTCGGGACGGCCCAGCGTCGCCCGCAGCGCGTCCGTTCGCGCTGGCCGCGATGGCTCGGTTCAGGTCCGCCCACATGTCGGCGTCGGCGTCGGCTGCGTTGTCGTCGGCTGCTTCGGCGTCGTCAGCTGTTTCGTCCGGCACACCGTCGTCGGACACACTGCCGGTCTCGCCGGCGCCGGCCGTCCCGGTGTTGTCGGTTTCTTCGGCACGCCAGGCGGTTTCGATCCGGCGCAGGCCGGGGAGCAGGCTGGGATCGGCGTATTTCTCCGCCGCCTGCAGCTCCAGTCGAAAGATCTCGAATGGATCGGCGGTTTCCAGCCGGTCGCGCAGGAGCGGGAGCGCGGCACGATCGCCCAGCTGGGCCAGCCCGAGCAGGGCGCCGCACCTGGTGTCGTCATGGGCGTCATCAAGGCGTCCCCGAAACGCCGCAACGGTTTCCGGCGACGCGTCCTGCGAGGCCGCCAATGATGCGCAGGCCCTATCGCGCACGTCGTCGTCGATGTCGGCGGAGAGCGCCCGCAGCACCTCGGCCACCTGCCCCACCAGCTCGCCCTCCGGATCGACCGAACCGAGCGCCGTCGCCAGCTCGCGCCGCACCCGCACGTCGTCGTCCTCGAGCCCTCGGCCGAGCAGCAGCTGGATGCCGTCGTCGGTCCAGGTGTCGCCGACGGCGCGCACCGCCGCGGCGCGAACCTCGGCGTTGGCGGCTTCGTCGAGCAGTTCACGCAGGGCCGGTAGGGCACCGGGGACGCGTTCCGGGAAACCGTCGACCAGAGTGCTCAACCGTTCGGCGCGGTCGATCTGAGCGGCGGGATCGGCGGGCAATGGCATGCGGTGTCGGTCTTTCGATCGGGTCGGGTTGCGCAACCACGGATGGTGGAAGCGCAGGCGGCGCGCCATGGCACGGCGCGATGCAGGGATGGCTGGTTGCTGCGCTTCCATCGTCGCAGCCCCGGGCGCCGCTTGTCACACGCGGTAGGCGAGAACGACACCGGCCGCGCCACCAGCGCCTTCCACCAGCAGGGGACGTTCGCCGGTCCCCGCCGGATCGCGCCGCTTTCGGCACGTCGCACACCGTCCGTCCGGCAGCGGGTGTGCGACGTGCCGAAGGGTGCGCGATCGGGCAGTCCCCGACGGCCCGCCGCCCGCACCAGCTCAGGCGCTGGCGCGCCGCCCGCGAGTCGAGCTGGCAACGGCCTCGCCGTTGACGCCGGCGGATTGTGCCGCCGCACGCGAACCGGTCCGTCCGGACTTTGCGGCGCCGGACTTGCCATCGGAATCCGCGGTGGCAGCCTTCGCGGCCGCGGACTTGCCGCCCGCCCCACCGGCCTTGCCGCCCGCCCCACCGGCCTTGCCGCCGGCGGCCCCGCCGCCTGACGCCCCGGCTGACTTCCCGGTGACCTTGCCAGCGGCTTTCCCGGTCGCGGACTTCGGCGCGCTGGACTTGGTCCCGGCGCCCGACGCGGCGCCGGCCTGCGCAGCAGCGGCTTGGGTGCCGCTCCTCCCAGCTCCCGAACGCGACGCTCCCCCGCCCTTGGCCGAGCCGCGGCGTTGTTGTTGCACCGCACGGCCTTCCAGGATCGGCGCAAGGAACTGGCCGGTGTACGACTCCGGTACCGCGGCGACCTCTTCCGGTGTGCCCTGCGCGATCACCGTGCCGCCGCCGGAACCGCCCTCGGGGCCCATGTCGATCACGTGGTCGGCGGTCTTGATCACGTCAAGGTTGTGCTCGATCACCACAACCGTGTTGCCCTTGTCGACCAGACCGTTGATCACCAGCAGCAGCTTCTCAACGTCAGCGAAATGCAGGCCGGTGGTCGGCTCGTCGAGCACATAGACGGTGCGGCCGGTCGAGCGCTTCTGCAACTCGGCGGCCAGCTTCACCCGCTGCGCCTCACCGCCGGACAGCGTCGGTGCCGGCTGCCCCAGCCGGACGTACCCGAGGCCGACATCGACCAGCGTCTTGAGGTGGCGGTGGATGGCGCCGATCGGCTCGAAGAACTCGGCGGCCTCTTCGATCGGGGTATCGAGCACCTCGGCAATGGTCTTGCCCTTGTAGTGCACCTCAAGGGTTTCCCGGTTGTACCGTGCGCCCTTGCACACCTCACACGGCACGTAAATGTCCGGCAGGAAGTTCATCTCGATCTTGATGGTTCCGTCGCCGGCGCAGGCCTCGCAGCGCCCGCCCTTGACGTTGAACGAGAATCGGCCCTGTTGATAGCCGCGGACCTTCGCCTCCTGGGTGGAGGCGAACAGCTTGCGGATGTGATCGAAGACCCCGGTGTAGGTGGCGGGATTGGAGCGGGGCGTCCGGCCGATCGGTGACTGGTCGACACCGACCACCTTGTCCACGTGCTCCAGCCCGGTGACGCGGGTGTGCCGGCCGGGCACCAGCCTGGCGCCGTTGATCCGGTTCGCCAGCACCGCATGCAGGATGTCGTTGACCAGGGTCGACTTTCCCGAACCGGATACGCCGGTGACAGCGATCAGCTGGCCGAGCGGAAAGTCGACCGTGATGTCTTTCAGGTTGTGCTCGCGGGCACCGACCACCGTCAGCTTGCGCTTGGGCTGCACCGGACGGCGGGTCAGCGGGACCGGGATCTCCCGCCGGCCCGAGATGTAGGCACCCGTCACCGACTCGTCGGAAGTCTCCAGTTCGGCGACCGGACCGGACACCACCACCTTGCCGCCGTGCTCCCCCGCACCGGGCCCGATGTCGACCACCCAGTCGGCGGTGCGGATGGTGTCTTCGTCGTGTTCGACGACGATCAGAGTGTTGCCGAGGTCGCGCAGCCGCTCCAGCGTCTGGATCAAGCGGTGATTGTCGCGCTGGTGCAGGCCGATGGACGGCTCGTCGAGCACGTACAGCACCCCGACCAGACCGGAACCGATCTGGGTGGCCAGCCGGATTCGCTGGGCCTCGCCGCCGGACAGGGTCGCGGCGCCGCGGTCGAGCGAGAGGTAGTCGAGGCCGACGTCGAGTAGGAAACCGAGCCGGGCGTCCACCTCTTTCAGTACCCGTTCGGCGATCATCCGGTCGCGTTCGGACAGCACCAGCCCTGGGAAGAACGCTGCCGCCTCCCGTACCGACATCGCGGAGATCTCGGCGATGTTGCGTCCCTGCGGAAAGTCCTTGTGCGCCAAGGTGACCGCCAGAATCTCCGGCTTCAACCTGGTGCCGTGGCAGGCCGGGCAGGGCACCTCGCGCATGTACCCCTCGTACTTCTCCCTTGCGTAGTCGGAGTCGGTCTGGGCGGCCCGCCGCTCCAGGAACGGGATGACGCCCTCGTACTCGGCGTAGTACGAGCGCTGCCGCCCGTACCGGTTGCGGTAGCTGACGTGCACCTGGTCTTTGCTGCCGTTCAAGATCGCGCGCTGGGCCTTGACCGGCAGCTCGCTGAACGGGGTGTCGAGGTCGAAACCCATCGCGTCGGCCAAACCGCCCAGCAGCCGGGTGAAGTACTCGTTGGTCTGACCGCCGCTCCACGGTTGGATGGCGCCGTCCGCCAGCGACAGGTCAGGGTCGGGAATGACGAGCTCGGGGTCGACCTCTTTGCGGGTGCCGAGTCCGGTGCAGACGCTGCAGGCGCCGAACGGCGAGTTGAACGAGAACGAGCGTGGTTCCAGCTCGTCGATGGCGAGCGGGTGATCGTTCGGGCAGGCCAGCCGCTCGGAAAAGCGGCGCTCGCGGTTCTCGTCGTCCTCGTCCAGGTCGACGAACTCGAGGATGACGACACCGTCGGCCAGCCGCAGCGCTGTCTCGACCGAGTCGGTGATCCGCTGTTTGGCGCTCGGGCGGTTGACCAGCCGGTCGACCACCACCTCGATGGAGTGCTTCTCCTGCTTCTTCAGCGTCGGCGGCTCACCGAGTTGATAGACGACGCCGTCGATGCGAGCCCGGGCAAAACCCTTGGACTGCAACTCTTCCAGCAGGTCGACGTACTCGCCCTTGCGCTCCCGCACCACCGGCGCCAAGACCTGGAAACGGGTGCCCTCCGCCATGGCAAGCACCCGGTCGACGATCTGTTGCGGCGTCTGCTTGGCGATGGGCTGGCCGCAGATCGGGCAGTGCGGATGACCGATCCGGGCGAACAGCAACCGCAGATAGTCGTAGATCTCGGTGATGGTGCCGACCGTCGACCTGGGGTTGCGTGATGTTGACTTCTGGTCGATGGAGACCGCGGGCGAGAGTCCCTCGATGAAGTCGACGTCCGGCTTGTCCATCTGCCCGAGGAACTGCCGGGCGTACGACGACAGCGACTCAACGTACCGGCGCTGGCCCTCGGCGAAAATGGTGTCGAAGGCCAGCGACGACTTGCCGGACCCGGACAGCCCGGTGAACACCACCAGTGCATCGCGCGGCAGTGATACGTCGACATTGCGCAGGTTGTGCTCGCGGGCACCCCGGACGACTAGCTCTTCGGTCACGGTGTCCCATGCTATGACCAGCCTCCGACAGTGCCCCTCCATCGCCCGCCGTTGCCGGTTCGCTCTCGGCGGAGCCCGCCCGCCTCTCCACCCGAGCCGGACAGGTGGGGCGCCCGCGAAGCCGGACCACGTACCAAGCCGGGCGAGGCCAGTAGGACGCCGGCGGGCTGTGCGGCCGCCACCGCGGTGCGCGATGATCGAGCGATGGACTCCGGCACTCCCGACATTGCGCCCCTCCCCGGTCCCGGCTCCCGCTCGGTTCCGGGTGCCGGTTCCGATTCCCACTCAGCTGACGGCTCCAACGACGCGCTGGTCCGCGTCGTCCAGCAACTGGAGTGGCTCCGGCGGGCCGACGACCGGCTGCGCGAGACGGTGCAGGACGCGGCCTGGGCCGCGCAGCCGACCAGGGCGCTGGGCTGGACGGTCGGGCATGTGCTCACCCACCTGGCCCGCAATGCCGACGGGCTGCGGAATCTGTTGCTGTGGGCGCGCAGTGGAGTCGAATTGTCGATGTATCCGTCGCCGGAGAGCCGGGACGCCGACGTCAACATCGGCGCCACCCGCCCTGACCAGGTGATCCTCGCCGACGTCGAGGTGACCTCCCGAGCGTTTCTCGCCGATGCGGCGGGCATGCCGGCGGCGGCCTGGTTCGCGCAGGTCCAGACCAGAGGCGGCGGCGTCGCCCCGGCGACCGTTGTGCCCTCCCATCGACTGACAGAGGTGCTGCTGCACACCCATGATCTCGGCATCGGGCGCGGGCTGAACGGGCTCGACCCTGAGCTGGCCGGCGGCCTGCTTGATGCCATGCGCGACACCTATCTGCGCACCCATGCGCTGCCGGACATGGTGCTGCAGGCCACCGACAGCGACGTCACCGTCGTCGTCGACAACGATGCGGCCGGCGCTGCCGATGCACCGGAAGCGGAGGTCGCGCTGCGGATCAGCGGGCCGGCCTGGGCGCTCGCCGGATGGCTGACCGGCCGACACGACGGAGCGGCGCTGGAGGCCACCGGGCCACTGCCGCAGCCGCCACCCTGGTGACCGGCGGCGCCACGGGCGGTCCGGGTAAGGGTCGCCTGACCACGACGAGAAGACTCGGGCCACAATAGGTCTCATGGTTTCCGTCAGCAGCGAGTACACCGGGCACGTCGAACCGCACGGCGACGCAGCGATCCGCGACTTGCCCGACATCACCATCACCAAGATGTCGGTGGGCGACATGGACAACAACACCTATCTGCTGGTGTGCAAGCACACCGGCGATGCGCTGTTGATCGATGCGGCGGCCGACAACGAGCGGATCGCGGATCTGCTCGGCGACGGGCCGGATCGGCCGCGGTTGCGCAGCATCGTCACCACCCACCGGCACGGCGATCATTGGCAGGCGCTGCCGTCGGTCGCCGGGATGACGGGGGCCAACCTGTATGCCGGTGCCGACGACGCCGCTGCGCTCCCGGTGCCCACCGATGTGCTGCTGGAGCAGGGGTCGACGGTGCCGTTGGGCGACAGCGAATTGCAGGTGATCGCGCTGCGCGGACACACCCCGGGCTCGGTGGCGCTGCTCTACCGCGACCCAAAGGGCGTTGCTCACCTCTTCACCGGGGACTCGCTGTTTCCCGGCGGTCCGGGGAAAACCGGCTCACCCCAAGACTTCACGTCGTTGCTGGACGATCTCGAGCAGCGAGTGTTCGACACGCTGCCGGACGACACCTGGGTCTACCCCGGTCACGGCGACGACACCACTCTCGGCACCGAGCGTCCGCAGCTGGCGCAATGGCGCGCCCGCGGCTGGTAGCGCAGGACCGGCAGGCGCGGCGGCCCGTGGACGTCATCCGAGGAGTTGTTTAGGCTCACGAACCATGAGCCCCGACGCCGACCCCGCCGCGCCCCGCACCGTCTTCACCGGCGGCACCGTCTACGACGGGACGACGGCCGCACCATCGGCCGCTGACATTGCCGTGCAGAACGGCCGCATCGTCGAGGTCGGGACCGGACTCGACGGTGACGAGCAGATCGACTGCACCGGTCGGTGGATCTCCCCCGGCTTCTTCGACAGCCACGTTCACGTGATGTTCGACGGTGTCGACTATCTGCGCATGATCGGCACCCCGTTCAGCCTGAATTTCTATTACGCCGCAGTGAATCTCAAGAACACACTGGATGCCGGCATCACCAGCGTCCGGGACGCCGGCGGCGCCGACCTTGGCGTCAAGGAGGCGGTCCGCAGGGGCGTCATCCCTGGGCCGCGGATGCAGATCGCCATTGGCATGCTGAGCCAAACCGGCGGCCACGGCGACGACTGGGAGGCCTGCGGCGTCGAGATCCCGCTGTTTCCCGAGCATCCGGGACGGCCGTCGACCGTCGTCGACGGGCCGGAACAGGTGCGGCACAAGGTACGCGAGCTGATCCGGAACGGCGCCGACGTCATCAAGGTGGCAACCTCCGGCGGCGTCCTGAGCCCGCGCGACGATCCGCGGCACGCCCACTTCCGGGACGACGAGATCGCCATGATGGTGACCGAGGCCGCCGCCGCCGGCATCTTCGTGATGTCCCACGCCCAGGCCACCGACGGCATCAAGGCGGCCATCCGCAACGGGGTGCGGTCCATCGAGCACGGCATCTACCTCGACGACGAAGCCATTCAGATGATGCTGGACGCCGGCGCCTGGTTGGTGCCGACCCTGCACGCCCCGCGCGCGGTGATCGCGGCGGCCGCCGCCGGCGCCTCCATCCCGCCGGCATCGGTGGACAAGGCCAAGATGGTGGCGGAGGCCCACCTGGACAGCGTCCGGCGGGCCCACCAGGCCGGCGTGAAGATCGCCATGGGCACCGACTGCGGCGTCGGCTCGCACGGCACCAACCTCGACGAGCTCGCCTTCATGATGGGGGCCGGGCTGAGTTCGTTGGACGCGCTGCACGCCACCACCGCGAGCGCCGCGGAACTGTTCGGCGTGGCGGACGATCGCGGCCGCATCGCGCCTGGCCTGCGCGCCGACCTTGTGGTGCTGGACGGCCCGGCCGGCGAGGTCGGGGCACCGGGCGAACTGCGCCGCCGGGTGCGCGGCGTCTATCAGGACGGCGCCTTGGTGTCGACCGGAACCACCGCAAGGCAACTGGCCTGAAAAGAACTGAAAAGAATTTACCGGCTGTCGGGTTTGGCCGTTAATATCACGGCTTGTGCCGCCTTGTGACGGCGCAGCTCAAGCAGACCAGTCCCGCACCCCTGCACCTCGACTCCGCTCCGCACCGTCGCGGACCTGTCGGCCGCCCGATCGCCCCACGCAGCCTGGCAGCGGCTTGTCGGTCGCGACCATTACCGTTCACCTGCAGCCCTGGAGCCGACGGCCCAGTTGGTCCCGACCGGACGGCCGCAGCTGCGCCGGCAATGCGCCGCACCGAACCACCAACTCCCCTCCAGCAGAACGGAATCACCGGTATGACTACCACCGATCCGGCCGTCCCACCGCCCTTGGATAAGGGCGGAGCGGCCGGTGCCACCCGCGCTCCGAAAGACAAGCTCGACGCGGGCGTGCTGAAGATCGCCGGCGTGGTGGTGCTCGGCTCCATCATGTCGATCCTCGATGTGACAGTGGTTGGCGTTGCCCAGAACCAGTTCCAGGCGCAGTGGGGAGCCAGCCCGGCGCTGGTGGCCTGGACGATGACCGCGTACACGCTCGCCCTCGCGGCCGTGATTCCGGTCACTGGTTGGGCCGCCGACCGCTTCGGCACCAAGCGCCTCTACATGACGTCGATCCTGTTGTTCGTGCTCGGATCGGTGCTCTGCGCCACCGCATGGGACATCGGCCCACTGATCGCCTTCCGCGCCATCCAGGGGCTGGGCGGCGGCATGTTGATGCCGCTCGGCATGACGATTCTGACCAGGGCCGCCGGCCCCGAGCGGATCGGCCGGGTGATGGCGGTGCTCGGCATCCCGATGATGCTCGGCCCCATCGGCGGCCCGATCCTCGGCGGCTGGCTGATCGACGTGGTGTCGTGGCACTGGATCTTCCTGATCAACCTGCCGATCGGTCTGATCGCGCTGGCCTACGCGTTCATGGCGTTGCCGAAGGACGCCCCGACTCCGTCGGAGACGTTCGACATCACCGGTTTCCTGCTGCTGTCCCCGGGTCTGGCGATGTTCCTGTTCGGTGTCTCGTCGATTCCGGAGACCGGCACCATCTGGTCGTTCCGGGTGCTGTTCTGGGCGCTGCTCGGACTGGCGTTGTGCGTGGTGTTCGTGTTCCACGCGCTGCACCGTGCCGATCACCCGCTGATCGACCTGCACCTGTTCAAGAACCGGGATCTCACCGTCGCAATCATCACCATGGCGATCTTCGCGATCGCGTTCTTCGGTGTGATGCTGATCTTCCCGCAGTACTTCATCGGAATCCGCGGGAAGACCCCGATGCAGGCCGGCCTGCTGGGCGCGGCGATGGGTGTTGGTTCGATGATCACCATGCCGGTCGCCGGCGCGCTCACCGACAAGTTCGGTCCAGGCAAGTTCGTGATGTCCGGCCTTGTGCTGATCTGCGTCGGTCTCGTCCCGCTCACCATGCTGGATGCGAACACCTCGTTCTGGATCACCACCATCTCGTTCCTGGTGATGGGCCTCGGCATGGGCATGACGATGATGCCCACCTTCACCGCCGCACTGCGGACGCTGAAGGACTACCAGATCGCCCGCGGCTCAACGATGATGAACATCACCCAGCAGGTCGCGGCGTCCATCGGCACCGCGGTGATCTCGGTGTTGCTGACCAACTTCCTGAAGCGGGACCCGATGAGCCAGTTGGCCTACATGGTCAACCCGATCCTGTCGAATCCCGATCCGGCCAAGGTCGATCCGGCCCTGTTGGCCCAGGCAAAGGGCGCCGTCGCCGGCGCTGCCCAGCAGGCCGGGATTACCCCGGAACAGCTGATGGCGGGCGGGCTGTCGTCGGCGGCGGACTCGTTCGCCAAGACGGTGACGATCGCGCTGATCCTGACCGCGTGCACGCTGATCCCGGCGTTCTTCCTGCCGCGCAAGGCTCCCGACCGTGGCAAGCAGGCTGCCGCACCGGTCGCCATGCATTGATAGGTCTGATGGTCGCGGCTCGGCGTTCGCCGAGACCCGCTCGACAGCCCCGATCCGCGCCGCGGGTCGGGGCTGTCGGGCAGCTGTGGTGCTGGCAGCGCTGAACCGCCGGAACCAGCACTGCGGGAAACCCGCTGTACCGGACGGATTCCGGCTGTCATCCTGATCGGATGTTGTTGTTGGTGACCGGTTCCAGCTGCGCTGGCAAGACCACCGCGGCCGAGGGTTGCCGTGATCTCCCTGGCGTGCACGTGCACGACAGCGACGAGCACGGCGTGCCGAGCGGAGCCGACACCGCCTGGCGGCAGGGCGATCTGCGGAGCTGGGTAGGCCGTGCCGTTGAGCTGCAGGGCACCGGTGAGCATCTGTTGCTGACCAGCCAGTCGCCGCTCGGTGAGCTGCTCGCCGTGCCCGAGGCCGACCAGTTGCCGGTTGCCGTCTGTCTGCTGGATGTCGACGACGCGGTGCGTGCGCACCGGCTCGAGTCCCGCGACCCGGGGCAGTGGTCGGACGAGGTCAAGGCAGCGTTCGCGTCCTGGGGTCGCTGGCACCGCCGGCACGCGGCCGACCCGCAGTACCAGCCCCAGGTGATCACCGACGGTGGCGCCCCGGCAATGCGCTGGGACCGGTGGACCGACTGGCCAGCGCAGCACCCGGACTGGTCGACGCACGTCATCGACACCACCAACAGCGCACCCGCCGAAACTCGAGAAGCGCTGCGGCGCTGGGCGATCGAGGCGATGCGGCAGGCGCTACCGATCGACCGGTAGGTGCTTGTTCCACCAGTTCAGGATCGCGTCGAAGCGCTGCAGCCGATGCCGCGGCTTACCCGACCTGGACAGCTCGTGACCCTCACCGGGGAACACCAGCATTGCGGTTTCCGGGGCGTTGGGTGCCGGGGTGGCGGGATCGGCACCGTCGGCGTTGCCACGTTGCTTGAGCGCGACGAACATCCGCTGGCCCTGTTCGATCGGGCAGCGCCAGTCCTCTTCGGAGTGAATCACCAAGAACGGCATGCTGATCTGGTCCGCGTACGCCAGCGGGGAATCGGCCCACAGCTTGTCGCGCCCGGCCGGCTCTTCACCCTCGGGCGTGCAGTATTCACGGGCAAAGAAGTAGCCGATGTCCGACGAGCCGGCGAAGGAGTCCCACGCATTCACCGCCCGCTCGGAGATGCCTGCGGCGAAACGATCGCCGGCGTGCGAGGCCAGCCAGCTGGTCATGAAGCCGCCGTAGGAGCCGCCCATCACTCCGACCCGGTCCGGGTCGAGATCGTCGCGCTGCAGCGCAGTGTCCAGCAGCGCCAACACATCCGCGGCGTCGACCGTGCCCAGCCTGCCCTTGACCGACCGGCCGTGCGCGAACCCGTAGCCGGACGATCCGCGCGGATTGCCCATCACCACGGCATACCCGGCGCCGGCGTACACCTGCGCCTCGTCGAACAGCCCCCAGGCGTACTGGGCGTGCGGGCCGCCGTGCACGTTGAGGATCACCGGGTGCGGACCGTCGCCCTTGGGCAGCACCAGCCAACCGTGCACCGGGTAACCGTCCTCGCCCTGGCCGGTCAGCTCGATCATCTCTGCGATGCCACTGGCGGTGAGCTCGGCGCCCAGGTCGGTGAGCTGCCGCTCGTTGGTGATGGTGGTGCCGTTCAGCTCGGCGGTGATCACCTCGCAGAACGACTCGGGTGTTCCGATGGTGGCGGCGAGAGTCGTTGTGCTGCTGGTGTTCTCAGTGGTTGCCCCACTGCCGGCATTGCCGTTGTCGGGGACGGCGACGCTGAAGGCGCGCACCACGCGTTGCCCGCCGAGCAGCACCGGAAGGGTGTCGAGCGCGGCCCGGTCGGCGGTGCGCGGCACCGAGAGCAGCTCGACGGCACCGCGGTGCTCGGCCAGCACGAGGATGCCGTCGGCGGTCGGCACCAGCGGAGCGTCCTCCAGCTCAACGGTTTCCGGGTCGGTCAGCCGCTTCGGTTTCCCGGCCGAGCGACCGTCGGCGGACAGCGTCGCGGCGAACAGGCCGGCGGTGGCGCCGACGAAGTCCTGGTTCTCGAACTCCTGCGCCAGGAAGTAGAGGATGCCGTCGTCGACCAGGAGCTGACTGTAACCGCGCCCCTCCTCCACCACCACAACAGACTCCGGCACCGTGGGTGACGTCGTCTCCGGGTCCGACGATCCCACCGCCTTGGTTGGTGTTGGTGCTGCGGAGGCCGGCGTTGCGTTCGGGTCCGTGGATTCGGTTGCGGGAGTGGGCAACTCGGCGATGTCGATCCGGACGATCTCGGCGGCCATGCTGTCCGGCCGGGCGTCGCGTACGTAGAGCAGCCCAGTTCCGTCGGCGCTGAATACCGCGGAGCCGACGCCTGCCGGAAGGTCGGTCAGCTGAACTGCTGCGGGTTGGGACGGCCCGCTGGCCGAGTCCGAGCGATCCAGGTCCGAGTGATCCAGATCGATGAGGAACAGCTGCTCGGGGCGATCGAGCAGAAAACCCTTGCCGTCACGGCGATATGACAGCTGGGTGAGCATCCGTGGAGCCTCGGCATCCGGCTTGGTCTTGTCGTCGGTGCCGTACCGGCCAGCCTCCGGGACGGCGGCCTGGTACGCCAACCGACGCCCGTCCGGCGAGAACACCGGTGAGCCGGCTCCGAGCTTGTGATCGGTGAGCTGGCGCGCCTCGCCGCCGTCGACGGCCATCGCGAACAGTTGCGGCGCACCGGATTCGCTGCCGCGGTTGAACACCAGCGTGCGCCCGTCGGGCGACAACACCGGCCTGGAGTCCTTGGGGCCGTTGGTGAAATTACGCCGGCTGCCGTCCGGGGCGATCTGCACCAGTCTGGAGACCGTGCTGTTGGTCTCGAGGTCGGGACGAGAAGCGGTGACGACGATGTCGCCGGACGGCAACACGATCGGGCGGCCGGCAGCGACGAGCGACGAGAGATCGGAGGGTTTCACCCGGTTGACTCTATCGACGCCCCGGATGGTCGGGCGCGTGGGATGACCTCTCTTGGCGGGACGTCCGCGAGTAACGAGCTGAGCTCCACCGGCCGTCCGGCGCCCGGCCGCCGCCCGCCCTGTTCGCCGCTGTCCGCCGCTGTTCACCCGCCGCACGCCCACCGGCCCGTGCGGGGCCTACCTGGCCGTCCGCCGCCCGCTGTTCACCCGTCCTTCGGCCGCTGCCGCTCGCCGACTCACGAGCCGGCGAGCGGTAGGGCATCCGTCCACTATCGAACGCACGCACGTGCCCCGCCCGATGTTCTTCCGTCGCCACACCCGAACCTCGGGGTTCGATCGGCTCGGTGGCGATGATCCGTTGCCAACCAGGGCCGGCATCCCGTGGACGGAGCGACAACAGACGGAGCGACAACAGAGGTCTCTGTCACTTCGTTCATTTGGGCCTATCGCACATGTGTTCGGTATTTAGTAGACTTGGTGCATGGGGAACGGGGAACATAACAACGACGGTGGAGCCGTGTGGGGGCCGGCCCGCGCCTCGGCGATCCGAACACCTCCGCCGCCAACTCCGCTCGCCAACTGGTCAGCGGAGTTGGCGGCAGCCGCCGTCGGCGTCACGTTGGCCGAGCATTTGGCCCGGCGCCCCGCACTGCCGGCCGATCGCTGCCGTGGCGGCGCCGCCGATCCCGATGGTCAGCGCACTTCCCATCGATCTCACGGTTCCGATCGATCTCACGGTTCCGATCGATCGGACGGTCCCGGGAGTCCGCGCGGTCCCCGGAGTCCGCGCGATCCTGATAGTGCGCATAGTGCCGCAGGCGTCGACAGCCGGCCCGGTGCCGACGGCCCGGCTGAAGCGGTCACCCAACTGCAGCAAGCCAACGCACTGGTGGATTCGCTGGCGGCCCGGCAGCGGTTGATCAACCATCTGCAGGCCCAGCAGTCTGCCGATATGGCGCTGCTGGCCGGGAACTACCCCGGCCTACGGGAGTTCCTGTCGATGGAAGTCGCTGCCGCACTCAGCATCAGCGAGCAAGCGGTCGACGGCCAGCTCGAAACAGCCGAGTCCGTCGCGCGTCGCTTGCCGGCCACCTGGCGTGCCTGGGATCGCGGCGAACTCGACATCGCCAAGGTCCGGTACTTGGACGAGCACACCCAACACCTCTCGGTTGCGGAGCTTGCAGCTGTGGAAGAACGGGTACTGCCCCGGGCGAGTGGCCAGCGGATGCCCGCATTCCGCACCGCGGTCAGGCGTGCGGTGCTGTCGATCAATCCCGAGAGCGCGGAGGAGCATCACCAGCAGGCCGTCGAGAAGCGGCACATCGCGGTGGAGGGTTGTGCGCACGGCATGGCGCTGCTCACCTACTACGCGCCCGCCCAAGACGTCACGATGGTGTGGGAAGTACTGACCGGTGTGGCAGCGGCGGCTCGCACCCCAGAAGACGATCGCACGCTTGCCCAGCGGCGGGCAGATGCGTTGGCGGCCTTGTGTTCCGGTGTTCTCGACCACGGCCTGCCGGACGGGTCGCGGCTGAGCAAGCGGCGCTGTCAGCGCGCCCGGCTGGTGGTCACCATGCCGGTCTCGGTGCTGACCGGCTCGAGCGATGTGTGCGATCTGGGCCGGTACGGTCCGATCACCGCGTTGCAGGCGCTGCAGATCGCCGACGCCGACGCGAACCTGCAGCGCCTGGTATGCGATCCGGTATCCGGTGTTCTCGTCGATGCCTCACCGGTCGACAAGTACCGGCCGCCCGGCTGGCTGGCCGAGCAGATCGAGGCAAGAGACCAGACCTGCATGGCGCCGGGCTGCTCGCAACCGGCATTCCGTACCGAGGTCGATCACTGCGTGCCGTTCAGCAAGGGAGGTAAGACCGACGCAGCCAACCTCGGTCTGCTCTGCAAGCACCATCACCGCAGCAAGGACGGCGGCGGTTGGTTTCTGGAACGCTTGCCGGACGGCACTTTTCGGTGGACGTCGCCGCTCGGCCGCGTGCACGACCGGGCGCCGACGCGGTGGTGGCACCAGCCCGAGGCCGACGCCGGCGCGACACAGTTCATCGATGCGACCCCCGGCGACGGGAACCTGCGCTGCCCGCCCGCTGCCACCGGCGAGCCGTCCGTTGCGGCACAGGCACAGGCACAGGCACAGGACGAAGACTCCCGACCGTCGGATTCAGACGACCCACCGTTCTAGCGTCGCCGTAGCAGCCTGGTGCCAGCACCCGAACGGCGAGGTCCGAAACCAACACTGTGGCGAGCGCTCGCGACCAGCCGTCGGCGCCCGCCGGCGAACGCTCGCCCTTGGCGCCCGCCCGCGAGCGGCCCGTGGCGAGCGCCTGCGATCCGGTGGCCGCGGGCGCCTTGGCGCCGGACCTTCGTGCCCGCCACCAACGCGCCCACCACCGACAACGCCGCCTTCTGGCAGGCTGGCGGGCATGTCAGCACCGCCGCCAGCTGCCGCGTCCGGACCCGACGGGCCTCCGGCCGCCCAGCGTCCGGGCGGTGCCACCCGTCGCTCGTCCCGCAGATCACTCGGAGCCGGTCGGCGCGGAACCCGCCGCTGGATCGCCGCGGCGCTCGCCCTGCTCGTCGTCGCCGGCGCTGCGGTGATCTTCTGGCCCCGTACCCCGGCACCGGCCGTCAGCACCCAACAGCTCAGCATTACCGGAGCCCGCGCTCCCTGGGATGCCGGCCCGGTACAACTCGACGCCACCATCTATCTGCCGGAGCGCACCCCGGCGCCAGCCGTCATCGTGGCGCACGGGTTCGGCGGCAGCAAAGACAGCGTCGCGCCGCAAGCCCGCCGGTTGGCCGAGCAAGGCTTCGTCGCACTCGCCTACTCCGCCAGGGGTTTTGGCCGGTCCACCGGAACCATCTCACTGGACTCGCTCGACGCCGAGATCCCCGACGGCCGCGCCGTTGTCGACTATCTCGCCACCCGCACGGACGTCCAGCAGGACGCCAACAACGACCCACTCGTCGGCGTCACCGGGGGCAGCTACGGCGGTGCGCTGGCGCTGATGCTCGCGGGAACAGACCAGCGGGTCGACACCACGGTGCCGGTGATCACCTGGAACAACCTGCAAACAGCGCTGTTTCCCAACGCCTTCACACCGACAACAGCCTCCGGCGCCGCAACACCCGGCAGCACCAACGGATCTGCAGGCACCGACGCCGCCGACAACGGCACTGCCACTGACACTGCTGCCGCCGGCGCACCGCGCACCCCGGCCGCCATGGCTGCCGCTCCCGACGGCGTGTTCAAGAAGTATTGGGCGTCGGCGTTGATCAGCTCCGTCGTCAGCGGGCAAAGTCTGGACAGTTCCGCCGCCGTCGACCCCGGAACCGGCAGCGGCTCAGGCAGTTCCGACTCGAGCGGCGGTGATTCGAGCGGCGGTGACTCGAGCGGCGGAGGCTCGAGCGGCGGTGATCCGGGTGAAGGCGGCGCAGCGTCCGGCAATGCGTCGACGAGTTCGGCCAGCAGCTCCGCGTCCGGCGCCCCGGGAAGCAACGCCGGTCCAGCCAACAACGCGACCCCACCAAGCAACACCGACACCACCGGCGTGCTCGGTTGCGGACGGCTCCGGCCCGAGGTGTGCGCCGCCTACGCCGATGCTGCCGACACCGGCCGGATCAGCACGGCGATGAGCGACCTGCTGGCGAGATCCAGCCCGGCGCTAGTGGTCGGTGACATCACGGCCCCAACCCTGTTGGTGCAGGGCGAGCAGGACACGCTGTTCGGGCTTGATCAGGCCGACGCGAACGCCAGGGCTATCGCGGCCAACGGCACCGAGGTCGCCGTCGACTGGTACCGCGGCGGACACGACGCCGGCGCGCCCGACTCCGCCACCGAAGACCGCATCACCGGTTGGCTGCGCTACTACCTCGGCCTCGCGCCAGCGGACAGCGCCGCTCCGAGCGCCGCCTTCCGCTACTCCGTCGACGGCGGGCTCACCGACAGCGGCCGCCCGCGCACCAGAGTGCTGCAGACCCCCAACTACCCTGGCCTCACCGCCGGATCGGTGCCGCGCCAAGACATTTCGCTCACCGGCTCCGATCAGGTCGTGCTGAACCCGCCCGGTGGTAGCCCCGCTGCGATCACCTCCCTTCCCGGGCTGGGGCAGCTGAATCAGCTCAGCGCTTTCCTCGCCAACGGGCTGCCGGGACAGAGTGCTCAGTTCCGATCCGGACCGCTCCCCCAGTTGCAGGTTGTCACCGGCAGCGCCCGGGTGCGCGTCACCGTCACCGCGCTACCCACCCCGGCAACCGGCAGTGCCAGCGGCGAGACCGGCACCGGCGACCAAACGCAGGGCGGCAACGCCCCGACCGGACCGGTGCTGTTCGCCGCCATCGGCTCGCAGGCCTCGAACGGCCGGGTGACGTTGGGCGGCAACGCGGTTGCCCCGGTGCGACTGGCCCCGCTCGCCCCCGGCGCCAGCACAACGGTCGACATCGATCTGCCGGCCGTCAGCCTTCAGGTCGCCGAGGGCGACGCTTTGGTCGTCCGGCTGGCCACCACCGACCAGGCCTACTCAGGGCCGACAGCCCCTGCTGCCTACCGGATTTCGGGGGTATCGGCGGTGTCGGTCCCCCTTGTCGGCGGGGTTCAGGTTTCCGCCGGGGAGCTGCCGATCGGCACCCTGATCGCGCTTGTGGTGCTGGCGCTGTTGGCCGGGATCGCGCTGTGGTGGATCGGTCGGACCTCGCGCCGTCCCGCCTTCGCGGGGACGCCGAACCCCGGTGCGGGGACACCGAATGCCCGCGCGGGGACGCCGAACTCCGTCGGCGTCGACAAACCGTCCGACGTCGCACCAGCCCGCGGACAGACACCTCCGCCGGACGACCCGGCGACGCCGACCCCACCAGCGCCCGCCCCGGCGCGCGCAGCCACGCTCCCGTCGTCGGCGAACCCGGATCCGGCACCGACGCGCGGTGCTTCGCCGGACCGCCCCGCACCCGTTCTGCCGCTGCGGATCAGCCATCTCGCCAAGAGCTACCCGGGCGGAGTTCATGCCGTCCAGGATGTTTCGATGCAGGTCCTGCCAGGTCAGGTGCTCGGCCTGTTGGGCCCGAACGGGGCCGGCAAGACCACCACCCTGCGCATGGTGATGGGGCTGATCCATCCGACCGGCGGCGAGATCGAGGTGTTCGGCGAGCCCATCCACCCCGGCACGCCGGTGCTTTCCCGGATCGGAAGCTTTGTCGAGGGTTCGGGTTTCCTTCCGCACCTGTCAGGGCGACGCAATCTTGAGCTGTACTGGCAGGCCACCGGCCGGCCGCTCGACGACGCTCATCTTGAGCAGGTGTTGGCCATCGCCGATCTCGGAAAAGCCGTGCAGCGCAAGGTGAAAACCTACTCGCAGGGCATGCGTCAACGTCTGGCCATCGCCCAGGCGATGCTTGGCCTTCCGGACCTGCTGATCCTGGACGAGCCCACCAATGGGCTGGACCCACCGCAGATTCACGCCATGCGCGAGGTGCTCAGGCGCTACGCCGGCACCGGCCGCACCGTGGTTGTCTCCAGCCACCTGCTGGCCGAGGTCGAACAGACCTGCACCGATGTGGTGGTGATCAACAACGGCAGGACCATCGCCGCCGGATCGGTGGCGGAGATGATCCAGAGCTCCGGCGAGATGAGCTTCACCGTGGACCAGCCGGAGCGCGCCGCTGCGGTGCTGCGCGGCATCGACGGCGTCGCCGACGTTGAAGTGCTTGCCGCAGAGCCGGGCACGGCCCGCGCCGAGGGCACAGTTGACGCCGAGAAACCCGACACCGACGGCACCACCGGCACCGTTGACGCCGAGAACCCCGACAACGGCGGCACCGTTGACGCCGAGAACCCCGACACCGCCGGCACCGTTGACGCCGAGAATCCCGACACCGCCAGCCCCGTTGACCCCGCCGACACCGCCGACGGCACGGTGCAGGCCGACCTGGGGCGGGTGCCGGCCGCCACCGCGGTGGAGGCGTTGGTGCGAGCCGGCATCGCCGTCTCCGCCGCGGCGCCGCGGAACCGTTTGGAGGACGTCTTTCTCGATCTCGTCGGGCGCACCGACGCGGACGCCAAGACCGGGAGTTCGCCGACGTCGACGCCGGTCGCCCCCACCGACCGCCCCGACCATCCCGGAACAGCAACCGACTCGGAGGGCACCCGATGAGCCCCGTCCACCGCGACCATTCCGCGGACACCGCCGTCGATGTGATGGAGCACCTGCCGCGCAGCGGCAGCGCCAGTGCCGGCGGGTTGGCCAGCGGATTCTCGCCGAAGCACACCCTGCCCGTGCGAGTGGAGTTGCGCCGGCAGTTGCACCGGCGCCGCACCCAGCTGGCGCTGGCGTTCATGGTGCTGCTGCCGGTCATTCTGGCGATCGCCTTCGCTTTCGACTCGGGGCAACCCGACAGCGGCTCCCGCGAAAGCACCTCCCCCGGTTCGTCATTCGTCGATCTGGCGAAGCAGGGCGCCACCAACTTTGCGATTGTGGCGATGTTCTTCGCCGCCAGCTTCCTGCTGGTGGTTGTGGTCTCGCTATTCTTCGGCGACACCGTGGCGAGTGAAGCCTCATGGTCGTCGCTGCGCTACCTGCTGGCGATGCCGGTACCCCGAAATCGCCTGCTACGGCAGAAGTTTCTGGTCGCGGCGCTGCTGTCGCTGGTGGCCGTGGTGCTGCTGCCGGTGGCGGCGTGGGTGTTGGGTGCGATCGTCTACGGCACCGGGCCGGTCACCACCCCGCTGGGCCTGACGTTCGGCGGTTGGTCGGCGTTGGGCCGGCTCGCGATCGTCGTCGGGTACGTGGCGATCAGCCTGCTCTGGGTGGCGGGCCTGGCGTTCCTGCTCAGCGTGTGCACGGACGCGCCGCTGGGTGCGGTCGGCGGGTCCGTGCTGCTGGCCATCCTGTCGCAGATCCTCAACCAGATCGAGGCGCTCGGCGGTATCCGTGATTGGCTGCCGACGCACTACGCCTTCGCCTGGACCGGCGCCATGGTCGACCCGATCCGCTGGGACGACATGGTGCGCGGCAGCTTCTCGTCGCTGCTCTACGGCACCATCTTCACCGCGCTGGCCTTCTGGCGTTTCAACCGCAAAGACATCACCAGCTGACCGGCTCGGCAGCGCGGTCAACACCATCGGCCGGACCGGATCTGCTGATTTCTCGCATCAACTGGACAGCTCGTGCAGGAACTGCACGAGTACCTCGCGCACCATGGCCGGCTGCTCCACCCACGGTAGGTGGCCGGCCTCCGGCAACAGCACCCACTGATGGTCGTGGGCCAGCTCGACCAAGGCCTGCGCGTTTTGGTGCGGGCGTGGGTCTTTGGCTCCGTGGACGCCGAGGGTCGGTACCCGCAACCCCCGTGCCGCACGAGCGACATCGTCGTCGCCGCCGCCGCCGAGGTCGGCCACGATGCGCCGGTTGGCCGTCCAGTTGATCGAGTACGGAGCGGCGGCGAACTCGGCAGCCGCCACCCGGCCAACCTCAGGGTCGGCGTAGTCGGTGAACCACTGCAGCACCCGGAACTCGCGCTCCTGCTTGGCATTCCGGTCGCGCAGGCCCGCAAGCTGGTCGATCCGCGCGGCGACGTCGGGGGCGCGCCGCCGGGCCAGCTCGGCCCGGAACGGCGTGCGCCAGTCACCGATGCCCACGCCGCTGAGATAGCCGACCCCGGCCGTCCGGTGCGGGAACCGGGCTGCGTACCCAAGTGCGACGCCGGCGCCGAACGAATGCCCGGCCACCATCCAGCGTTCGTGTCCCCAGTGTAGCCGCAGCGCCTCAAGGTCCAGGATCGTCTGCTCGAACGACTGCACGGCGGCCGGATCGGAAGCCCCGCACCCGCGCTGGTGATAGCTGTGCACCACGGTGTGCGGGGCCAGCATCTCGGCCACCGGACCCAGGTAGTCCCACAGACCCGGGCCACCATGGATCAGCACCACCGGGGGCAGACCGCCAGCGACCTCCCCGCGGGTGGTGGCGGCGATCGCCGTGTCCGGCAACGGGATCCGTTCGGTCCGGGTCGGCATCGCCCCATCACACCAGACCTCGCACTCCCGGACGCGGCGCCGGCTCAGGCCGGGCCGAGGGACCGCTGGAACCAGGTGGCGCCGTTGTCGGTCGTCCACCGCAGCTGCGCGGGCGCGGCACTGATCTTGCCGCGTGGCCCGCTCTGGGTGAGGCCAACGAACAGGCCGGGCACGTTGGAGAAGGCGCGGTCGGCGCCGCTGTCGGGTGCGGTCGCACAGAAGGCGTCGGGAAACTGTCGAGGTGGTGACCAGGTGGCACCGCCGTCTTCAGAGCGGGTCCATGCGCATGTCGTCGCCGCGCCGGCGACGGGCTGCATCATTCCGATCTGCTCAGCACTGGTGATGACCAGCGCGCCATTACCGAGGTACCTGCCCGTTCGAGGATCAAGCGGCGGGACCGGAAGCCTGCGGGCAGTGCCGAACTCGCCGCCAGGGGGACGAATCCGCACCGAACTGACCGCTAGCCCCTTGTCATCCGGTTCGCCTGAGCAAGCAAGTGCCAGCGTTCCGTCAGGACCGCCGATCGCGACGGACAATATCGTGACGCCCGCGGCGGGTCGTTGACCACTCGGGCAAGCCGTTTCGTCGAGCGCCTCCCGGGTTGTGCTGCGACCGTTCGACAACGCAAAGAGATTGACCCTGCTGGCAGCGGGATACGTCACGGCGTCAACGCCGCGACCGACCTGGATGATGCCGCCCATCGTTTCGTTGGGTCCGAGAGCAGGCTGGAGTGTCACGGCCGAGAAGTCGGTGCTGCCAGTGGCGGCGTAGGACAAGGTGCTGAGCCCTGGCGTAGCTCGATCCTGACTCACCTGAAACCGGTAAGTCGTACCTCCTGCCGGTCGGAATCAGACTGACTGCAGCCGACGCCGGCTCGCGGGTTGGCGTCCAGGTGGCACCGGCGTTCTGAGTTCCCCAGATCGGTTGGTTGTCGCGCGCCGTGACATAGCCGCGTCCGCCGCCGCCGTAGGACGCCGCCAGCGTGCCGCTGGTGACGAAATCACGCCCCGGACCGAACTCCTTCGGCAACGGCACCGTGCTGAACGAAGCGCCCTGGTCCGTTGTCGCCAGCAGCGTCGGGCACACCTTGGCCGCATCCGCCTCGCAGGGCGCCTGCCCGATCACCCAACCGTTGTTGGCGTCGCTGAAGCTCAGTGATTCGGCGCGGAACCCACGCGGCACACCGGTGGCAGCGGGAACCTGCCGCAGCAGCACCGGGTTCTTGACGCCGGGCTGCAGCGCCACCGACGACGTCACCGCGGACGGGGCGGTGCTGCTCGACGGCGCCACCGGCACCGCCGGCGGTAGGTTGCGCTGGTCGTCGGCGTTGAGCTTGGTGGTCACCACCACGACCGCCACCACACAGGCGGCAGCCAGCAGCGGGATGGTCCACCGCCGGCTCGTGGAGCGCGACCGCAGCGGCGTCACCGCCGGACGACCCGCCTCGGCGTTGGCGATGAGGCGATCGGCGAAGTCGTCGGCCGGTGGGTTCGCCACGGCGATGGTGCGCATGCCTTGTCGCAGTTGCTGTTCGGTGGGGTCGATCATGACTGTCCCTCCGCGAGGTCCGGCGTTGACGCCGGTTCGGCGGCCCGGCTCTTCATCGCCGCGAGGCCACGGCTCACCAGGCTGCGGGCGGTGCCGCGACGGCAGCCGAGCGCCTCGGCGATCTCTACCGGCGCGGCGCCGCTACTTCACCACCCGCAGGATCGGCTTGTCCTGCAGCCCGGCCGCGTCCATCTCGCGGATCTCCTTCTTCAGCTCGGCGATCTCGTCGCGCAGGCGACCGGCGAGCTCGAACTGCAGATCCCTTGCGGCGGCCATCATCTGCTCGGTCAACTGGTGCACCAGGTCGGCCATTTCCGACCGCGCCATACCCGCGGTGGTGTGGCCGGCGTACACCCCGGAGCTGCCGCCGATCTCGCCCTGTGCCCGGCGGCCGCGGGACGCGGCCCGGCCGGAACCCATCCCGGAGGCTCCCCGACGCTTGCCGCCCTGCTGCTCGGCGTCGACGTCGCCCGCCGACTCTGCTTCGGCGTACACCCGCTCGAGAATGTCGTTGATGCGCTTGCGCAACGGCTGCGGATCGATGCCCTTCTCCTTGTTGTAGGCAATCTGCTTGTCGCGCCGGCGGTTGGTCTCTTCGATGGCATTCTGCATCGACGGGGTGACCTGATCGGCATACATGTGCACCTGGCCGTTGACGTTGCGCGCCGCCCGCCCGATGGTCTGGATCAGCGAGGTCTCGCTGCGCAGGAACCCTTCCTTGTCCGCGTCGAGAATCGCCACCAGCGACACCTCGGGCAGGTCGAGACCCTCGCGCAGCAGGTTGATGCCGACCAACACGTCGTACTCACCCTGCCGCAGCTCGCGCAGCAACTCGACCCGGCGCAGCGTGTCGACCTCGGAGTGCAGATACCGCACCCTGATGCCCTGCTCCAACAGATAATCGGTGAGGTCTTCGGCCATCTTCTTGGTGAGCGTGGTGACCAGCACCCGCTCGTCCTTCTCGGTGCGCTCCCTGATCTCGCCGAGTAGGTCGTCGATCTGCCCCTTGGTCGGCTTCACCACCACCTCGGGATCGACCAGGCCGGTCGGCCGGATCACCTGTTCGACGAACTCGCCGTTGCTCTGCCCCAGCTCGTACCGGCCCGGGGTCGCCGACAGGTACACCGTCTGCCCGATGCGGCCGTCGAACTCCTCCCAGGTGAGCGGACGGTTGTCCAGGGCCGACGGCAGCCGGAAGCCGTGCTCCACCAGGGTGCGTTTACGCGAGGCGTCGCCCTCGTGCATCGCGCCGATCTGCGGCACGGTGACATGTGACTCGTCGATCACCAGCAGGAAGTCGTCAGGGAAGTAGTCCAGCAGGGTGGCCGGAGCAGACCCCGCCTCGCGCCCGTCAATATGTCGCGAGTAGTTCTCAATGCCGTTGCAGAACCCCACCTGCCGCATCATCTCGACGTCGTACTGCGTACGCATCCGAAGCCGTTGCGCCTCAAGCAGTTTGCCCTGCTTCTCGAACTCCTCCAGCCGCTCCGCCAGCTCGGACTCGATCGCCGAGATGGCCTTCTCCATGCGGCCGGGCCCGGCAACGTAGTGGGTGGCAGGGAAGATGCGCAGGTCCTGCACCTCGCGGACCACCTCACCGGTGAGCGGGTGCAGGTAGTAGAGCTTGTCGATCTCGTCGCCGAAGAACTCGATGCGCACGGCCAGCTCTTCGTACGCCGGGATGATGTCGACGGTGTCGCCGCGCATCCGGAAGGTGCCACGGGTGAACGCGGTGTCGTTGCGGGAGTACTGCACATCGACCAGCGCCCTGGCCAGCACGTCGCGGTCGAGCGTCTCGCCCACCGCAAGCGGCACCGACCGGTCAAGGTACGACTGGGGCGTGCCAAGACCGTAGATGCACGACACCGACGCCACCACGATGACGTCGCGGCGGGACAGCAGCGACATGGTGGCCGAGTGCCGCAGCCGCTCCACATCGGCGTTGATGGACGAGTCTTTCTCGATGTAGGTGTCGGTCTGCGGGACGTACGCCTCGGGTTGGTAGTAGTCGTAGTACGACACGAAGTATTCGACGGCGTTGTGCGGGAACAGCTCGCGCAGCTCGTTCGCCAGCTGGGCGGCGAGGGTCTTGTTGGGGGCCATCACCAGGGTGGGGCGCTGCATCCGCTCAATCAGCCAGGCGGTGGTTGCGGATTTTCCGGTGCCGGTGGCGCCCATCAGCACCACATCCCGTTCACCCTCGGTGAGCCGCTGCTCGAGCTGGTCGATGGCGGCCGGCTGGTCTCCGGAGGGTTGGTAGTCGGACACCACCTTGAACTCGCCGCCCTCACGCGGGACGTCGCTGACGGGACGGTGCTCGGAGACCGCCAGGACCGGGTGTTCTGTTGCGAATGCCACGTCGTCAAGGCTACGTCCGGGCACCGACAACGCGCCCTCGCCGGCCCCGGATCGGCCCGAACCCGGAGCCCCGAACCCGCAGTAGCCCGAACCCGGATCAACCCGAATCCGCAGCAACCCGAACCGCGCACCGGCCGCGGCCAGCCCGTCAGCAACATCCCGACCATCGCGCCCACCCCGTCCGGCCACCGGTAGCCTGGGAACACCGCAGGGCCCGCGCCGCGGCACGGGTCCGGCGCCCAAACCGTCCGCCCCGCGGCGACGGCCCCAGCTAGACGACCTAGCCAAACGACCCAGCCAAACTTCCCAGCCAACTGCCCGACCGCTCGCCAGCCGGCCGATCACCAGGGGGTGCTCCCACTCGTGTACGGCTGGATCACCGAAGCGGTGCGGACCTTCGTGGACTCACCGTGGCTGTTCGTCCTGGTATTCGGCGTGCTGCTGGGGGGCGCGTTCCTGCCAGGATTGCCGGGCGGCACAGTGATGATGACCGCAACAGCGGCGGCCGCCGCGAGCTCCGACCCGGCACCGCGGGTGGCGTTCGTGTACCTGTCGGCCATCGCCGGGGCGTTTGTCGGTGACGTCATTGGCTACACCATCGGGCGGCGCTACGGCACCCGGCTGTTGGCGCACCGCTGCCTGCGTCGAGCCCGCCGGCCGGTGCTGCGGGCCAGATCGCTGATGCGGCGGCATCGCACCACGATTCTGATCGCCGCGCGCTTTCTGCCTGGCGGCCGCTTGTCCAGTGTGCTGGCGGCGGGCATCGCCCGAGTCGGGATGCCCCGCTTCCTCGCGGTAGCGATTCCGGTGGCAGCCGTCTGGGGCGTCTGGATGACGGTGCTCGGCCTCGTCGGATCCGCGGTTGCCGGACGCTCCGTGATCGGGGGCCCGGTGGCGGCGATGCTGATCTCGGCTCTGGTGACGACGATCGGCGCCGGGATCGGGGCCTGGCGGGCGCGTAGCAGACTCCGCACCGGGCGGGAAGACGCGCCGATCGGCGCACCAGCGCCCGCCGGTCAGGGCACCCAGCCGGTCTCGTCGGCCCAACGCTGAGCCCGCGCCGCGGCCGCGCGCATCCACGGGTCTTTGCCGACGCTGTACTCGGCCGTGCTGCGGTGCTGCTCGACCAGCCGACACTTGAGCGACGCGTACTCGTCGCGGGCGGCGGCGTCGGCCCGCAACCAGGCCGGAAACAGCAGGTTCCAGTACCAACCCTGACTATTCCTCACCCTCAAGTGGAGGTTGACGGTTTGCCCTGGATCGGCGTTACCGTGTAGTCGTTTGTCCCCATCGTCCGACTGTTCTGCCACCGACAGCCGGTCGGGGGAAAGGTCAAGCCTCAGATGCTGGTCGCGCCACTCCCCGGGTTGCGATGGGAAGCCGGCACCGGCCAGCGCGACGTTCAGCGCGTCGGCGTCAGCCATCGACCCGACCGCGAGTTGCAGATCGATGGTCGGCTCGGCGACCAGGCCAGGAACCGACGTCGAGCCGATGTGCGCGCAAGGACGGCCGGTCGCCGCCGTCACTCGCGCGGCCAGCAGCGCCCCGAGATCGGCCCAACGCGGATCGGGCGCCAGCAGCCGCGGGACGGACGGATACGGCGCTGCTCGCTCCGCTGCCCTGTTGCCGGCAAAGCCACGCAGCCGCTGCGCCAGGCCGGAGACGGCGTCGGCGAGGGCGGCCTGGTCGCCGCCGTTGTCGAGCCAGACGTCGCACAGCCGGCGCCGCGCTTCGTCACCGAGTTGCGCGTCGATTCTGGCCCTGGCGTCGGACTCGGCCATGCCGCGTTGCACCAGCCGGGCCAGCCTAGTGGTGTCGTCGGCGACCCCGACCCCAACCACCAGGTGGAAACCGGCCGCCACCCGCAGCTCCCGAACCAGCGGAATGTCGTTCACCACAACGGATTCCGGCGCCGAGTCGCGAACAACGGCGTCGTATCCGGCCCGCACCAGCGGATGGATGATGTGCTCGAGTTGCCGGCGTCGCTCGTCCCCGCCAGGGCCGAACACCGTGGCGGCCAGCGCCGCCCGATCGAGACTGCCGTCGTCGCGCAGCAGCTCGGGGCCGAAGGTGTCCACCACCGCCCGCAGCCCGTCCGTCCCCGGCTCCACCACCTCGCGGGCCAGCCGGTCGGAGTCGACGACGGTGAAGCCGGATTCGCCGAGCAACTGCGCCACCGTCGACTTGCCGGCACCGATCCCGCCGGTGACGGCCACCGACAGTCCTGTCAGCGCCGACTGCTCGCTCTCGGACACTCCGCGTCACCTCCCCCAGTCGGGAACCCGGCTGGCATAACCTGCGCACAGCACGACTTATCGTTCCAGTCCGCCGTCGGTCCTAACAGGAGGCCACCGTGCGCAGCACCATCATCGGAACCGGGCGGCACCAGGTTGGCCTGCCGGGTTTGGTTCATGTCAGGCGATTCGTCACCGTGCGGGAAACTCCTTGGCTGGCCAGGCTGTTCGGCTTCGGACGGCGCGCTGGGCGGCATCACGCCCAACCCGCCCAGCCGGTCACCGTGCCCCGCCCTGCGGTGGCGACACCTGAGACCGCGGCCGCCTGAGCCCAGCCGGAAGCCGGCCGGCTCAGCGCTGCCGCGCAGCGACTGCACCGGCACCGGTGGCTCGAGCGGTCGCAACATCGGCGGTTGGTTCGGCACCTGTCAGCGCCTGGTGGGCCGCCGCCATCCACCGAACGAGATCAGCTGGCGTTCTTCAACACTCGGCTCAGCGCCACGTCTGCCAGCGCCGTCAGCGCCTTCGCCTGATCGCCCTTGACGACGCCCTTCTGGCTGGCGATCGCCAGCACCCAGTCGCCGTACTGGACGTTGATCAGACCACCGTCGCGCAGCATGACCTGCGCCTGCCGGCCCTGCACCGTTGACGTCGACGTCTGAGCGCCAGCGGTCTTCTCGGTGGCCACGTTGACCTTGACCTGGTCCGCTGCGGCCTTCTCGTTCTTGTACTTGGTGATCCGGACGCTGAACTTCTGCTTGCCCTCGCCGCCGCCGTACAGGCAGCGGTTGGACCCGGTGGAGTTGCCCTCGGCGCCGAACCGCACGGCCGCGACCGAGCTCGGAATGGTGACGCCGGTGGCCTTCTTGATGTCGTTCTGGTTCAGAATCGCCGCACAGTCGACGGTCAGCGGGTTCACCTTCTTGACCGGTCCCGCGGTGGCCGACGGGGCCGACGAGCTGGGCTTGGCACTGGAGGTCGGGGCCTTGCTCGACGCCGCCGACGACACCGGGGCCGAGCTGGCCGCAGCGCTCCCGCTCGGTTTCGCCGAGCCCGACGCCTGGCCGGAACCAGCCGGCTGACCGGAGCCGGCCGATTGACCTGATCCGGCGGCGCCCGACCCTGACTGCTGAGGCTGGCCGCTGGCGCCGGGGCCGGACTGGCCGGCACCGCCGACGGTGACGCCGCCGCTCTGGTTGGCCGCGGCTCCCGAGGTGAAGGTCTGGGTGACGGTCATGGTGGTGCGGCTGCCGTTGCTGTTGGAGCAGCCGGTGAGCACCAACCCGACAACGACGGCGGGGGCCAGGACACGGACGGAAGCGGCGGTACGCATGGCTACAACGGTACTAACCGCCGGCGTGCCGACCCTGGCAACCCGCCGACGACGAGGTAAACGTCACCGGAACGCAACCCGACCGACGCCTGGCGGCCGGCCGCCAGGCAGCTACCCGGAAACGCCGAACCGGGGCCGGGATCGATCCAACTGATCGATCCCGGCCCCGGTCAAAGGCCTTGCACGGCAGGCGGTGTCGCCCGCTCAGGCTGCTCGACAACTCGCCGAGCAACGACCGGCCGGCGGTGCCGGACGGTAGCGCCGGTGGCGACTCACTCGTTGCCGGAGAGCCGCTCCCGCAGCGCGTTCAGCTGCTCGTCGTTCACCAGCGAACCGGACTGCGCCGGCGCCGCACCCTCGTCGGCGGCGTCGTCGCCCGAGCTGGAGGTGTAGTTGCCGCCACCGGTGTCGCCACCGGCAGCCGCAGCCGCGTCGTCCTCGAGGGCCTTGGCGATCTGCTTCTGGTGCCGCTCGTACACGCCCTGGGCATCGGCGTACTGCTTCTCCCAGGCGTCCCGCTGCGACTCGAAGCCGGGCAGCCACTCGCCGGTGGCGACGTCGAAGCCCTCCGGCGGCACGAAGTTGCCCTGGTCGTCGTAGTGATCGACGACGCCGTACTGGGCGCGCACCTCGTCGAAGTCGGTGTCGGGGTTGATGCCCTCGTTGGCCTGCTTGAGGCTCAGCGAGATCCGGCGCCGCTCCAGGTCGATGTCGATGACGCGGACGAAGATCTCGTCGTCGACGCTGACCACCTGCTCCGGGATCTCCACGTGCCGGCCGGCCAGCTCGGAGATGTGCACAAGGCCCTCGATGCCGTCGTACACCCGGACGAACGCACCGAACGGCACCAGCTTGGTGACCCGGCCCGGGACGATCTGGCCGATGGCGTGGGTGCGGGCGAAGTGCCGCCACGGATCTTCCTGAGTGGCCTTGAGCGACAGCGAGACGCGCTCGCGGTCCATGTCGACGTCGAGCACCTCGACGGTGACTTCCTGGCCCACCTCGACAACCTCGGAGGGGTGGTCGATGTGCTTCCAGGACAGCTCGGAGACGTGCACCAGACCGTCAACACCGCCGAGGTCGACGAAGGCGCCGAAGTTGACGATGGAGCTGACGACGCCCTTGCGGACCTGGCCCTTGCCGAGCTGGTTGAGGAACTCGCTGCGCACCTCGGACTGGGTCTGCTCCAGCCACTGCCGGCGGGACAGCACCACGTTGTTGCGGTTCTTGTCGAGCTCGATGATCTTGGCGTCCAGCTGCCGGCCGACGTAGGGCTGCAGGTCGCGGACCCTGCGCATCTCGACCAGCGACGCCGGCAGGAAGCCACGCAGGCCGATGTCCAGGATCAAGCCGCCCTTGACGACCTCGATGACGGTGCCGGAGACAACGCCGTCCTCTTCCTTGATCTTCTCGATCGTGCCCCAGGCCCGCTCGTACTGAGCGCGCTTCTTGGACAGGATCAGGCGGCCTTCCTTGTCCTCCTTCTGCAGCACAAGGGCTTCGACGTGCTCGCCGAGCTCGACGACCTCGTTGGGGTCGACGTCGTGCTTGATGGACAGTTCGCGGGAAGGGATGACGCCTTCGGTCTTGTAACCGATGTCGAGCAGCACCTCGTCGCGGTCGATCTTGACGATGCTGCCCTCGACGATGTCGCCATCGTTGAAGTACTTGATCGTCGCGTCGATGGCGGCGAGAACGTCTTCTTCCGACCCGATGTCGTTGACGGCGACCTGGGGCGCGGTGGAAGAGACGGCGGGGACTGTGGGAACCGACATGTGGTGGGTTGCTCCGTGGGTGGACAGATGTCGTAGGGACGGGGTTGTCGAACGACCAGGGTGATGCAGGGGTACTGCGTCGTTCGCGCGCGGATGCTTGACACCGACCTTCACCCGACACACAATTCGGCACTAATCCGCCGGATCGGTCAGGTACTCCACAAGTGAGTGGCCGCTGACAGGCCGCCGCCTACTCCATGCCGAGGCGGCCCGCGCGCAGAACAGTTACCAGCGTACCGGCGGGCGGCGCTACCACGAAATCGCAGGGTCCGTCCCCGGTGACTGCTGCCCGGTTGCGCCAACTCGTCCCCGCTGGCACGTCCCCGCCGGCAGGTCGCCCGGCGAGCGTGGCCGGCGACTCGGGTTCCCCTTAGGGTGACGTGCGTGCCGCCGAACCTGCCCGATTCGACCGACCGGGAGTCGGCCGCGCGCCGCGACGACCGTCCACCCTTGACCGGTGCGGCCACCCCGGACGCCGCAGCGCCGGCCGCCTTCTTCAAGCCCGGAGACCAGGTGCGCTGGCACTACCGCCGCCCGGAGTGGACGCCGGGCACGCCGGAGACGGTCTTCCCCACCAGGGTGGTGCAGCACGACGCCGACGGCCTTGCGGTTTACCTGGCCGGCAACACCCTTGGCCTCGGGGTCCGCCGCGCCGACGGCACCGACATCAGGACCGACAAGACCACCATGTTCAGCGCATCACGCAGTCAGGTGATCGAACCGTGGTGGGTCCCGGGATTCTCCGGCTGGCTCCGACCGGAAAGCCGTGGAGCGTCTGGATCTTCCATTGGACCGCCGACGGCGGCGCCGCCGAGCCGGACGAGCGGGTGCGGCATTCCTGGTACGTCAACCTCGAGGCTCCGCTGCGGTTCGGCCCGGACGCCGTGTACAGCACCGACCGGGTGCTGGATGTGGTGATCGGCCCCGAAGGCCAGCACCGGATCAAGGACGCCGACAAGCTGGAGCAGGCGGTGCTGCAGGGCCGCTTCGGCGCCACTCAGGCCGACCGGATCCGCGCGGACGCCACTGCCGCGCTGGCCGATTTCGCCACCGGCGACGCGTGGGAGTTCGACCGACGCTGGGTCGACTGGCTGCCCGACCCGTCCTGGCCGGTGCCGACACTGCCGGACGAGTGGGCCGGCGTTCCGCTCGCACCCGAGCTGACCCGCGACGACGTCAGCGGCGCCGTCGTCCGCCGCGAGACCCACCGGCCCGACGCCTGATGGCAGCCTCCGCCGGCGCTGCCGCGGGTGACCGGCCGCTCGGCCCGACGCACCCGAAACTGATACCGGCCGATCAGCTCACTTCCCAGCGGGCCAACCGCCGCTGGTGGGACGCCGACGCCGACGCCTACCACGACGAGCACGGCGAGTTCCTTGGCCAGGCCGACTTCGTGTGGTGTCCGGAGAACCTCCGCGAATCGGACGCACAGCTGCTCGGAGCGCCGGAAAGCCTTGTCGGACAACGCATTCTGGAGGTGGGCTGCGGTTCGGCGCCGTGCTCACGATGGCTCGCCGCGCACGGTGCCCTGCCGGTCGCGTTCGACGTTTCCGCCGGGATGCTGCGGCATGCGGTGACAGCCGCCCGCAGCACGGGTGTCTGGGTCCCGCTGGTGCAGGCCGATGTGGTGCAGCTGCCGTTCGCCACCGGCGCCTTCGACACCGCGTTCTCGGCTTTCGGTGGGATTCCCTTCGTCGCCGATTCGGCCGGGGCCATGCGCGAGGTGTTCCGAGTGCTGAAACCCGGTGGGCGATGGGTGTTCTCGGTGACCCACCCGATGCGCTGGATCTTCGCCGACGTACCGGGCCCGGCCGGCATGACGGCGATCCAGAGCTACTTCGACCGCTCGCCCTACGTCGAGGTCGACGAGCAGGGTGTGCCGGCCTATGTGGAGCACCACCGCACCATGGGCGACCGGATCCGCGAGCTGGTGGCTGCCGGATTCGTCGTCGACGACGTGATCGAGCCGCAGTGGCCAGAAGGCTTCACCGGCACCTGGGGACAGTGGACGCCGGAACGCGGCGAGGTGTTTCCCGGAACCGCCATCTTTGTGGCACACCGGGGAAAACCCTGAGCAGATCCGCCTTTCGGCGGGTCAGGGTTGCCGTCGGTCCGAGTTCTTGCAACGGTGGCGAGATGACCAGCGATCCGACCCGCGGCCACCCCGGCACCGCAAAACCGTTCGACGCCAACACGAGTGGCCAACGCGCGACCGGCAACCAGCTCTCCCCCGCCGAGGAGCGCACCTGGATGGTGCTCGCGCATCTGTCCGCGCCGATCGCGGCGATTCTCACCGCCGGCTGGCTCAGCCTGCTCGGACCGCTGATCGTGTGGGCACTGTTCAAGAACCGCAGTGCCAAGGTGCGGCAGGCCGCGGCGAGCGCATTCAACTTCAACCTGGCGTTCTGGATGCTGTACCTCGTCGGGTGGATCCTGGTGTTCACCGTGATCGGGATTCCGGTGGCACTGCTGATCTGGGCGGTGATCTTCGTCGTGTCGCTGGTCTGCCACCTGATCGGGGTGGTGCGGGCACTGAACGGCGAGGTGTACCGCTACCCGTTCGGCATTCCGATCTTGCGCTGAGCTACCGCGCTGGGTTTCCCGCGCCGAGTGGCGGATCAGGGTGAGCCGGGCGGCAGGCTGGCAAGGTAGGCCAGCCCGCGCGGGGACAGCTCGTAACCTACCGGGTGAGAGATGGTCAGCCCCAACGCTTTCAGCTTGCGGATGTCCGTCTTCATCGGTTGCAGTTCGCGTCCGAGCACGGCGGCGAGCTCGGTGGACACCACCTGGGGATGGGCCGCGATCCATTCCAGAATCTGCCTCGTCCACGGCCCGCTGCGGCGTCCGGCGTCCAACTTGCTGACGGCCTGCTGCAGTTCCGCCAGCTCCGCGCCGCGTGGAATGCGTTGGCGCAGCTGCACTCTCGGGTCTTCTCCGGCCCAGCTCAGGGTGATCCGGTAAACGGTCTCGCCGCCCTTGGCGCCACGTGGCGAGCGGGTGGTCCGGTGCGGCTCCAGCCTGCTCAGCAGCTGCTCGCGGGAGGCCAACCCGGCGGCTGCCGCATCGGCGTCGGTCAGTGCCTGCGGGTCGGCGACCTCGACGCAGGCATCGAAGCGGATCAGTCCGGCTACGGTGAGCTGGGTGCCACCGACCTTGACGCGCGGCGCGTCCCACCGCCGGAACGCCAGCGTCACGGTTCCGGCCCGCACCCCTTCGGCGATCGGCTTGGGCAGCAACATCCGGCGATTGTCGCACCCGCTGGAGGTCCGCCGCCGGCGGCTTCCCGCTGGCGGCTGCCCGCTGTCGGCTTGCCGCTGGCAGCTTGCCGCTGGCAGCTGCACGGTGGCGGCGTCCGCGGCCGCGGCCCGAGCCCGCTGCCGGTGTGCCAACGAGCCGCGTCCTGCGATCGGGTCTAGGGTTCGGCTCTGGCCGGCCACTGCTCGCGGGCACTGTCCGAGGGCGCTGTCCGAGGGCGCTGTCCGAGGGCGCTGGCAACGGACGCTGCCAACGGCCGTCAGCAGCGTGGCGCCGCGCCACGAGCCAGCGGCACGGTCTGCACGCGATCGGGAAGCGAGGAGACAAGGCGATGCCCAGTCTGTGGCGTACCAAGTCGGTCGAGCAGTCCATCAAGGACACCGACGAACCGGGCCACCAGCTCAAACGGAACCTGACGGCTTGGGATCTCACGGTGTTCGGCGTCGCGGTGGTGGTCGGTGCCGGCATCTTCACCCTCGGCGCCAAGGTGGCCGCGGGCAAAGCCGGGCCTTCGGTGACGATCGGGTTCGTGCTGGCCGCGATCACCTGCGGGTTGGCTGCGATGTGTTACGCCGAGTTCGCCTCCACCATCCCGGTGGCCGGGTCGGCGTACACCTTCTCTTATGCCACCCTCGGCGAGTTCACCGCATGGATCATCGGCTGGGACCTGATGCTGGAGCTGGCGCTCGGCGCCGCGGTCGTCGCCAAGAGCTGGTCGCAATATTTAGGGAATGTATTCACCGGGTTGGACACCACGGCCGGGATCTTCGACTGGGGTGCGGTGCTGGTGATCGCGGTGCTCACCGCCCTGCTGGCCATCGGCACCAAACTTTCGGCGCGCACCAACATGGTGATCACCGCGGTCAAGGTCGCGGTGGTGCTGCTGGTGATCGTCGTCGGGTTCTTCTACTTCAAGGCGTCGAACCTCTCGCCGTTCGTGCCGCCCTCGCAGCCGGTGGAGGGCGGCGGCCGGGTGCTTGATCAGCCTCTGTTCCAGGCGATCATCGGTGAGGCGCCCAGCAATTTCGGCGCGTTCGGCATCCTCGCCGCGGCGTCCATCGTGTTCTTCGCCTTCATCGGTTTCGACGTTGTCGCCACCGCCGCAGAAGAGACCCGCAAGCCGCAGCGCGATCTGCCGCGCGGCATCTTCGGTTCCCTTGCCATCGTCACCGTGCTGTACGTACTGGTGTCGCTGGTGGTCACCGGGATGGTGCCGTACAACGAGCTGGCGCCCATCGTCGACGGCCAGCCCGATCCGGAAGCGGCAACGCTGTCAACGGCTTTCGCGACCGTTGGGGTCACCTGGGCGAGCAAGGTGATTGCCATCGGCGCGTTGGCCGGTCTCACCACCGTGGTGATGGTGCTGATGCTCGGTCAGTCCAGGGTGATCTTCGCGATGTCCCGCGACGGCCTGCTGCCGCGCAGCATGGGCACGGTGAACCCGAAGACGGGCACCCCGGTGCGGATCACCATCGGTGTCGGCGCGGTGATCGCCGTCATCGCCGGGTTCGTTCCCACCTCCGACCTGGAGGAGATGGTCAACGTCGGCACGCTGTTCGCGTTCGTGCTGGTGTCGATCGGCGTCATCGTGTTGCGCAAGACGCGCCCCGACCTGCCGCGCGGTTTCCGGGTGCCGTGGGTGCCGGTGCTGCCGATTCTGTCGGTGCTGGCCTGCGTCTGGCTGATGCTGAACCTGGTGACGTTCACCTGGATCCGGTTCCTGATCTGGATGGCGATCGGCGTGATCTTCTATTTCGTTTACAGCCGCAACCATTCCAGGGTCGGCCAGCGCGAACGCGGGGACGGGCTGAAGCTCACCCAAGACCAGTACCGGGCCGCCCGGCAGAGCTTCGAGGGTGGCCGCGACAACTGACCGTTGGGGACGAGAAGCAGGACTGGCCGCCGCCAGCGCCGTCACCTGCACGCCGCTACCTCGCGCACCCTTCGGCACGTCGCACACCCACAGCACGGATGCCGGTGTGCGACGTGCCAGACACTGCGCGAACCGGGCCCCGGCGCTGACAGCCACCCGGCCGCCGCGATCCGGCCAGGCACCCGCGAGCACAACCGTTCCAGTACGTCACAACCCTTCCAGCACGCGGAAACGGTTGTGACGTGCGGAACCAGTTGTGATCGCGCCCAGGACGAGCATGCCGCCTCTCCCCCAGCACCGGCCGCTCCAACCGCGCACGGAGTTGCCAGCGCCGTCACCTGCACGCCGCTACCTCGCGCACCCTTCGGCACGTCGCACACCCACAGCACGGATGCCGGTGTGCGACGTGCCAGAACCTGCGCGAACCGGGCCCCGGCGATGACAGCCACACGGCCGCCGCGATCGGGCCAGGCACCCGCGAGCACAACCGTTCCGGCACGTCACAACCCTTCCAGCGCACTGAAACGGTTGTGACGTGCGAAACCAGTTGTGATCGCGGGCGAAGCTGCGCCGACTGTGCTCGCGGGCGGGCCGTTACGACACCGCCCACACGACAGGGCCGTTGACGACACCGCCGCTACGACACTGCCCCTACGACACCGCGGCGTCGAACAGGTGCCAGCGGTTCTCGCTGCCCAGCGTGATCGACTGCAGCTGCTTGCCAGTGGTCAGCGGCACCGTGGCCGCATAGACGGCCACCTTGTGGTCGCGTGGCTGGGTCGCATTGGCCGGGCGGTTGATGTACGGCGCTACCGCCAGCGTGGTGCTCCCCGGTTCTGGCTTGGCATTCCACCAGTCGGCCAGGGCGACCGTGCTGGTGTTGGAGCTGCCGTCGCTGTAGTTCAGCGTCACCGGGATGGTCGCGACCCCGTTGTTGGCGGAGCCGAGAATGGTCAGGGTGCTGCCCGAACCGCTCAGCAGAATGGTCTGACCGTTGGCGTTCACCATGTTCGGGGTGCCCGGATCGGCTGTGGGCCAACGGGTTCCGCCCGGCTGTGCACTGCCGGGGGTGAGCCCGACGGACGCCAGTGCCTGCGCGGAATAGCTGTAGCCCTGGCCGTCGAAGTCGCCCGGCGCCTGGTTCGCGTCGTCGGTGATGCCGACGGTGTTGTAGGCGTCGGCGACTGACAGGTACGGCACCTGGACGGTGGTGCTGACCTCGCGGGTCTTGCCGCCGGCGTAGCTGGTGCCGGCGGTGAGCTGGTGACCACCCTTACTCGCGTCGGCGGGCACGCTCACCTGCCAGGTGGTGGTCAGCGACTTGCCCGCCGCCAACACCGGCACGCTCGCCGGGGTGGTCGGGCTGGCCTTCCAGCCGGAAGGCACCTGCAGGGTGTTGGCCACCTGCCGCACCGCCTTGGGCGAATCGTTGACGAACGTCGTGGTGGCGGTGAAGCTCTTGCCCGCGGTCACCACCTTTGGCGTCTCGAGCGAGGTGTAACGCAGGGTGTCCTGCTGCTGCACCGACATGGTGGTCTGCAGCGGCAGATCCCTGGACGAGGTGCCAACGAACAGCCGGTAGTCGCCCTTGAGCAGCTGCCACTGCTGCGCGTCGGTGTTGAACACGGTGGCGTCGCGACCCTGGATGCGCAGCTGCACCACCCGGGACCGGCCGGCGCCGAGGGTCACCTTCGCGGTGGCCACCAGACGGCGCGGCGGCTCCTGACCGGTCGGGTCGGGCACCTGCAGGTAGGCCTGCACGGTTTCGGTGCCAGAGCGCTTGCCGGTGTTGGTGACCCTGGCCAGCACGGTGGCGGTGCCGTCCTTGGTCAGCGGGCTGGCGACCCGCAGGTCGGAGAGCCCAAAGGTGGTGTAGGACAGGCCATATCCGAACGGGTACAGCGGCTCGATCTGCTGCTGGTCGTACCAGCGGTAACCCACCTGCAGCTTCTCGGAGTACTCGACCCGACCGCCAACGCCGGGGAACCGGGCCGGATCAGCGGCGGGAACGTCGTCCAGCGACTTCGGGAAGGTCACCGGCAGCCGGCCCGCCGGGTCGACGTCGCCGAACAGCACCGAGGCGATGGCGTTGCCGCTCTGCTGACCCGGGTACCAGGCCTCGATCAGGCCGGCCACCTTGTCCACCCAAGGCATGGCCACCGCGGAACCGGTGTTCAGCACCACGACGGTCTTGGGATTGGCGGCGGCCACCGCATCGATCAGCTCGTTCTGGTCGGCCGGCAGATCGATGGTCTTCACGTCGGCGCCCTCGGTGGTGGGCAGCGCGGCGTACACCACAGCGACGTCGGACTTCTTGGCCAGCGCCACCGCTTCGTTCTGCAGATCCTTACCGGGGACGACCCAGCCCAGCTTGGCCCTCGCGCCGCCGGCGGCCTGGTAGAACTCGACCTGGACGTCGACCGGCTGACCTGCGGTCAGCGTGACCTTGCCGGTGACGGTGCGGGTGGCACCGTCCTTCCAGCTGTCGATCACGGTGCTGCCGTTGATCTTCAGCCTGGCGCCGTCGTCGATGGTGAGCGCCATGATGTATTCGCCGGTGGTAGGCGCGGTGAGGGTTCCGCTCCAGCGCACCGAGAAGTTGGTGGCCGGGACGCCAGGGGCCGGTGAGCTGTTCCAGGTGTTGTCGATCTTCGGCTCGTTGCGGGTGACGACCGGGGTCCCGGACAGCGTCTTGTTGTTGTAGTACTGCGCGGTCAAGCCGTTGCCGGTGCCCGACTTCGGCTTCAGCGCCTCGGTCGGAACGGCGGGCGATCCACCGTCGGCCTGCGCGGTGCCCTGCGCGTACTCCACCGAGATGCCGGAGCCGGCGCGGTCTTTGATGCCGTCGAACGGAGTGACGGTGCCAGTGCCGGCGACCGCCGCGCTACCGCCGCCACCGGACAGCGTGCCCTTGCCCGCGCCGGCGCCGATCACCGCGATCGATTGCGGCGCAGCGGTTCCGGAGGACGCGAACGGCAGCACCTTGGCGCCGTCGACCGGTTCGTTGCGCAGCAGCACGGTGCCCTGCTCGGAGGCCTGCTTGGCGAACTGCACGTGCGCGGGGGTCGATGCCTTGGCCGATGTGGAGTTGGGGCTCGGGTTGTCGACAAGGCCGAACCGGAACATCTGCCGCAGGGTTCGGCTGACCTTGTCGTTCAGCTCGCTCTCCGGGACGGCGCCCCGCTGCACCGCGGCCTTGAGGGCGTCACCGAAGTAGGTGGAGCCCGGCATCTCCATGTCCAGGCCGTTCAGCGCGGACGGAACGGTGCTGTGGGTGCCGCCCCAGTCCGAGGTGACGAACCCGTCGTACTTCCATTCGTCCTTGAGAATGCCGTCGAGGTAAGCGTTCTCGCAGGCGAACTGACCGTTGATGACGCTGTACGAGCACATCGCCGACGACGGGTTCGAATCGTCGATGATGTCTTCGAAGGCCTTGGTGTACATCTCCCGGACCGTGCGGTCGTCGACAATCGCGTTGTCCGCCATGGTGTTCCGGTAGGTCTCTTGGTTGTAGACGGCCCAGTGCTTGACCTGGGCCATTACGCCTTTGTCCTGGATGCCGTCGATGGTGCCCGCGCCGATCTGTGCGGTGAGGTACGGGTCTTCGCTGTAGCTCTCGAACGCCCTGCCCCAGCGCGGATCCCGGACGATGTTGACGGTGGGACCGAGGTCGACGTCGGCGCCCTTGCTCTTCATCTCGGCGCCGATGACGCTGCCGTACCGGCGGGCGATCGCCGGGTCGAAGGTGGCGGCCAGCGACACCGCGGCGGGCAGCTGGGTGGTGTCCTTCATCCGGACGCCGACCGGGCCGTCCTGCAGTTTCAGGTTGGGGATGCACAGCCGGGGAACGCCGAGGACGAGCCCGGTGTAGCCCTGGCGGTCGGACTGGCCGTGTACCAGCTGGATCTTTTCGTCCAGGGTGAGCTGGTCGACCACCTGCTTGACCTTTTCTTCGGTCGGTGCCGTGGAACCGACCCATGGGCAATCCCCCGCGGCGGGCGCTGCCGCCGGGCGGGCGACCGGCCCCTGGTCGGCTGCCGGCGTCGACGGCGCCTGCGCGAGCACGGGTGGCAACACCCCAGCGGTCAAGGTCAGCGAACACGCAAGTGCGGCAAACATGCGACGGTGCATGACTTTTCCTCCATCGGCGCAGCGATCAGCGTCGGTTGGTCGTTCGAAGTGGTTCTACCTTCTACTGACCAACACCGGATGTCAATCACGTCAGCAAAACGCTATTTCAGCCTAATGATCAGCATTAATCACCAACGCTGTGCCGCGAATCAGATCCGGCCTGGTCCCGATTTTTTACGGACAACGGAAGTATTTGGCCACCGGTTGCCGCGGTCGGATTTGCGGTGTTCTCGGAGCCGATCACCCTGCCAACACGCCAACGCTGCCAACGCTGCCAACACCGCGCAGGCCGCCCCGCTGTTGACGAGCCGCGGTTCAGTAGGCGGGAGTTCGGTGGGCGCTGTTTCAGTGGGCCGCGTTTCAGTGTGCGGCGTCGTCCCAGTTCTTGCCGACCCCGACGGAGACGTCCATGTCGACGTCGAGCGAGTAGGCCCCGCCCATCTCTTCCCGCAGCACCGTGGTGACCGCCTCGGTCTCGCCGTCGGCCACCTCGCAGACCAGCTCGTCGTGCACCTGCAGCAGCAGTCGCGAGCTGAGCTGCTCGCGCTGCAACCGATCGGCGACGTTGATCATCGCCACCTTGATGATGTCGGCGGCACTACCTTGGATCGGCGAGTTCAGCGCGATGCGCTCAGCCGCCTCGCGGCGCTGACGCACGTCGCTGGTGAGATCGGGCAGGTATCGACGGCGGCCGAAAACGGTTTGCGTGTAGCCGTCTTTGCGGGCCTGGTCGACCGCGGCCCGCAGGAAGTCGCGGACTCCGCCGAACCGCTCGAAGTAGGCGTCCATCTGCTGTTTGGCCTCGTCGCGGCTGATCTTCAGCTGCGCGGCCAACCCGAACGCGGACAACCCGTACGCCAGCCCGTAGCTCATCGCCTTGACCCGGCGGCGTTGTTCGGCGGTGACCTCGTCCAGCGGAATGCTGAACGCCCTCGACGCCACAAAGGTGTGCAGATCTTCGCCGGAGCGGAAGGCCTCGATCAGCCCGGCGTCCTGCGACAGGTGCGCCATGATCCGCATCTCGATCTGCGAATAGTCGGCGGTCAGCAGCAGCGCATATCCGCCGCCGGGGATGAAGGCCTTGCGGATCTGCCTGCCCTCTTCGGTGCGGATCGGGATGTTCTGCAGGTTCGGATCGGTGGACGACAGCCGCCCGGTGGCCGCGATGTTCTGCAGGTAGGTGGTGTGGATGCGGTACTGGCCGGATCCGGCCTCCCGCAACGACTTCTGCAGTCCCTCGATGGTGGTGCGCAGCTTCATCACGTCGCGGTGCCGCAGCAGGTGCGCAAGGAACGGGTGCTCGGTGGTCGCGTACAGATCGGTGAGCGCATCGGCGTCGGTGGTGTAGCCGGTCTTGGTGCGCTTGGTCTTCGGCATGTCGAGTTCGTCGAACAGCACGGTCTGCAGCTGCTTCGGCGAACCGAGGTTGATCTCTTTGCCGATCACGTCGTAGGCCTGCTGAGCGGCGGACACCACCTCGGCGGAGAACTCGGCGTGCAGTTGGCCGAGATAGTCGGCGTCGACCGCGATGCCGGCGCGCTCCATGCCGCCGAGCACCCGCATCACCGGCAGCTCCATGTCGGTGAGCAGATCGAGCTGCCCCGACTCCTCCAGTTGCGCCGCCAGCACGTCGGCGAGGTCGAGCACCGCGCGGGCCTCGACCATCAGCGCGACGTCGGCGCCGGCGGAGTCGCCGCCGGCGTCCGCCTCGTCGATCAGCGACAGCTGCGCCGGCTCGGCATTGTCGGCCTGCAGGGTGCGGTGCAGGTAGCGCTGCACCAGATCACCGAGGTCGAACGAGCGCTGGCCCGGCAGCGCAAGGTAGGCCGCCAGCGCGGTGTCGCTGACCACACCGTCGACCGGCCAGCCCCTGGCGATCAGCGCGTTGATGGCCGGCTTCAGGTCGTGACCGACCTTGGGACGGGCCGGGTCGGCCAGGTACTCGGCAATCGCCGCGTCGTCCGCGGCGTCCAGCTCGGTGACGTCGACCACCGCGCCGGCGCCGTCGGGCGCGGCGAACGCCAGGGTGTTGACGTCTCCGGCGCCGGCACCGAACTGCCCGCGCACCACAAGGCCGATGCGGTCGGCGCCCGCGTGCTCGGTGAGCCAGGCACCGACCTCGCCGGGACCGAGCCGCCCGCCGGTGACCTCGAAACCGCCCTCGATGCTGGTCTCGTCGGCCTGGTCGAAGATCTCCAGCAGCCGCTCCCGAAGCACCCGGAACTGCAGGGTGTCGAAGATGGCGTGCACGGCCTCCCTGTCGTACGGCTGGGCGACCAGGTCGACAGCGGGATCGGCCGCGACCGGCACGTCCCTGACGAGCTCGGTGAGCCTGCGGTTCTGCAACACGTTGGAAAGGTTGTCGCGCAAGGCGTTTCCGGCCTTGCCCGGGACCTGGTCGACCTGGTCGACCAACGACGTCAGGTTGCCGTACTCGCGAACCCACTTGGCCGCCGTCTTCTCGCCGACGCCGGGAATGTTCGGCAGGTTGTCGGAAGGATCGCCGCGCAGCGCCGCGTAGTCGGGGTACTGGGCCGGGGTGAGGCCGTACTTGTTCATCACCTCGTCAGGGGTGAACCTGGTCAGCTCCGACACTCCCCGCTTCGGGTACAGCACGGTGACCTGGTCGGACACCAGCTGCAGGGCGTCGCGGTCTCCCGTGCAGATGCGCACGTCGAGGTTCTCGCTGGTGGCCCGCACGGTGAGGGTGGCGATCACGTCGTCCGCCTCGTAGTTCTCGGCCTCGAGCGTGGGAATGCGCAGCGCCTCGAGCACCTGCTTGATCATCTCAACCTGGCCGCGGAACTCATCAGGGCTGGCCGAGCGGTTGGCCTTGTACGCCGCGTACTCCTCGCTGCGCCAGGTCTTGCGGGACAGGTCGAAGGCCACCGCGACATGGGTCGGTGCTTCGTCGCGCAGCAGGTTGATCAGCATCGAGGTGAACCCGTACACCGCGTTGGTCGGCTGCCCCGTTGTGGTGGAGAAGTTCTCCACCGGGAGCGCATAGAACGCGCGGTAGGCGATCGAGTGCCCGTCCACCAGCAGCAGCGTGCCGCCCTGGCCCTTGGCTTGCGTCTGCTCGCCCAGGGGCTGCTCGGTGGACGCCTGCGGTGCGGTCGGTGCGCTGCTGGTTGTTGCTGCCACCCCGCGAGTGTAGAAGTGCCGGCCGACATCACGGCGCCGCGGCTCCCGCCTCCGGCCACGGCTCCCGGCTCCGGCCGGGCTGTGGCTGCTGCCGGCTGTTGCGCGCCGGTTAGATTCTGGGCATGACGGACCCTGACGCCACCGCCGCACCAGCAGCGCCGCCGGTGCCGCTGCCGGCCGGTGCGGTGCTCCCCGACCACATCGACGCCGGCATGCGTGCGCTGTTCGAGACCACTACCGCCGCCGCGGCTGCCGGGGCGACGGCCGGGCTGCCGGCCGGCACCTGGGACGCCACCGACGCGGCGGTGCTGGCCGCCGCCAACGCCGTCGCCGGCGAGCTGAACTGGCGGATGGGCGTCCGGATCACCGAGTTCGGCCCGGACCGGCTGGTCGCGACCATGCCGGTGGCCGGTAACCGGCAGCCGTACGGGCTGCTGCACGGCGGCGCCAACGGGGTGCTGGCCGAGACCCTCGGTTCTTTTCACGCCGGGATGCTGGCCGGGCCCGGCCGGGTGGCCGTCGGCACCGAGCTGAACTGCACCCACCACCTGGCGGCGACCGGCGGGCTGGTGCGCGGAGTATGCATGCCCATCCATGTCGGGCGGACCACGATGAGCTTCGACATCGTCATCAGCCGCGACGACGGCCGCCGCACCTGCACCGCACGGCTGTCGTGTCTGGTGCGGGAGGCGCCGGCAGGCTGAGTGCCGATCAGTTCGCCGTCGCCGGGCGCAGCAGCTGCTCGCCGCCGCGCGCTTGCCGACCGGCTACTTGCGCAGATCGGGTCGCTCGGCTGCTCCCGCGGCTCCCCCGGCCACCGCGCCGGCGGCCGGTGCGGCTGCTCGGGAGGTGTCCGAGCCGCTGTCCGCGCCGACGCCGAGGTAGGCCTCCTTGACGCTCGGGTCGACCAGCAGCTCTTTCCCGACGCCGGTCTTGATGACCTCGCCGGTCTCCATGATGTAGGCCCGGTCGGACCGCGAAAGTGCTTGCTGGGCATTCTGTTCCACCAACAAGATGGTGGTGCCCTGCTGATTGATCTCGCTGATGATCCGGAAGATCTGCTGGATGATCATCGGCGCGAGCCCCATGGACGGTTCGTCCAACAGCAGCAGCCGCGGCCTTGCCATCAGCGCCCGGCCGATCGCCAGCATCTGCTGCTCGCCGCCGGACATGGTGCCGCCGGCCTGCTTGCGCCGTTCCAGCAGCCGCGGGAACAGCGAGTAGACCCGCTCCAGCGCCTCGTCGTAGTCGGCCTTGGAGTCGAACTTGCGGGCGTAGTGGCCCATGTCCAGGTTCTCCTGGACCGTCATCCCGGGGAAGACACCGCGGCCCTCCGGGGCCTGGATGATCCCGGCGGCCACCCGCTGGTGCGCCTTCATCCTGGTGATGTCGCGGCCGTCGAAGATCACCCGGCCGCTGGACAGCGGCAGAATCCCGGAGATGGCCCGCATGGTGGTGGTCTTGCCGGCACCGTTGGCGCCGATCAAAGTGACCAGCTCCCCGGGGTTCACGGTCAACGAGATGCCGTGCAGCGCTTCGATTCTGCCGTAAGCCACCGCCATGTTGGAGATCTCCAACAACGGGTCGCCGGAGGTGGTCGGCTGGTTCGGGTCAGGCTGACTCATCGTCGGGCACTCCAAGGTAGGCGGCGATCACCTGCTCGTTGTCGCGGATCTCGTCGGGCAGACCTTCGGCGATCATCCGGCCGAACTCCAGTACAACGATGCGGTCGGTCACGCCCATCACCAGGCGCATGTCGTGTTCGATCAGCAGCACGGTGTAGCCGTCGTCGCGGATCTTGCGGATCAGATCCATCAGCGCCGACTTCTCCGCTGGGTTGAACCCGGCGGCCGGCTCGTCGAGGCACAGCAACTTGGGCTCGGTGGCCAAAGCCCTGGCGATCTCCAGGCGACGCTGGTCGCCGTACGGCAGATTCTTGGCCTTCTCGGTGGCTCGCTCACCGATTCCGACGAACTCCAGCAGCGCCATCCCGCGGTCGATGGCGTCGCGCTCCTCGTCCCGGTGCCGCGTCGTGCGGAAAAGCGCGCCGGGCACAGAGGTTTTGTGCCTGGCATCGGTACCGACCGCCACGTTCTCCAGCGCCGTCATCTCGTTGAACAAACGGATGTTCTGGAAGGTGCGGGCGATGCCGGCGCGGGTGATCTCGTTGCGCTTGAGTTTGCCGAGCACCCTGCCGTCGAACACCACCTGGCCCTCGGTGGGCCGGTACACGCCCGTCATGGTGTTGAAGCAGGTGGTCTTCCCGGCGCCGTTGGGGCCGATCAGCCCGAGAATCTCACCGCGCTTGATGTCGAAGCTGACGTCGTCCAGGGCCACCAGGCCGCCGAACTTCATCGTCACGTGCTCCATCCGCATCAGCGGCGCACCCTCGGCGGTGCGGATCTCGCGTTGCGGCGCCACAACTTCGGCGACGTGCTCAGGATCGGCCAGGCTCGGGTCGACGGCGGTGACGTCGACATCGACCGGCTCGTCGGGGATCTGGCCGTAGCCGCTTGGCGCCGGTCCGCTGTTCGCCTCGTCGTCGTCACCGGTGAGCCCTGGGGCGTTGGAATCCAGTCCCTCTTCGCGCATCTCACGGTCGTAGGTCATCTGCTCACCTCCGCAGCCGCCGTGCTGCCGGGCTTGTCTGAGCCAGCAGGATTGTCGTCGAACTTGGTGCGCTTGCCGCGGGCGGCCAGCCAGATTTGCCGACCGTACGTCATCAGCTTCTGCCGCACGGGTATCAGCCCCTGCGGACGGAAGATCATCAGCACGATCAACGCCAGGCCGAAGAACAGATACTTGTAGTCGGCGATGGCGTTGCCGTTGATGTTCCACCACAGGAACTCGGTGCGGCCCAAGAAGTAGTTGGGCAGGTACACCACGATGAAGGCGCCGAGGATCACGCCAAGCTTGTTGCCCTGGCCGCCGAGCACCACCGCGCACAGGAACAGCATCGAGTTGATGACGTTGAAGTTGGTGGGCACCACGAACTGCACCTGCCCGGCGTACAGCGCCCCGGACAGGCCCCCGATGCCGGCGCCGATGACGAAGGCCCACAGCTTGAACCGGAAGGTCGGCACGCCCATGATCTCGGCGGCGTCCTCGTCCTCCCGGATGGCGACCCAGGAGCGGCCGACCCGCGAGCGTTCCAGGTTCCCGACGCCGAGCAGCACCAGCACGATCAGCAGCAGCGACAGCCAGAACCACCAGACGCCGTTGTTGATGTTGCCACCGTTGCTGTATCCGGCCGCGAAGACACCGTTCATGGCGGTGTCGGATTCGCCGAGGCGCGGATAGGCGACCTGGCTCAGGCCCTGCCCGCCGCGGGTCAGGGTGTCGAGGTTGTCGGCCAGCAGCCGGACGATCTCGCCGAAGCCGAGGGTCACGATCGCGAGGTAGTCGCCGCGTAGCCGCAGCGTCGGCGTCCCGAGGATGAGACCCGAGATCGCTGTGATGGCAACGGCAATCGGCAGCACCGCGAGCCAGGCCCACTTGGCGGACAGCCAGCCGCCGTCACCGGTTTGGTTCCAGGGACTGTCCGGACTGGTGAGCAGGCCGACGGTATAGGCGCCGACGGCGTAGAAACCGACGTAGCCGAGGTCGAGCAGGCCGGTCTGGCCGACCACAACGTTCAGGCCGATGGCGATCAGCGCGATCATCCCGAACTGGGCCATCACGCCGCCGAAATCCGTTCCCACCGTTGAGATTCCGGGTGGCCTGACCACCGGCAGCAGCGCCAGCAGGATGATGAAGGGCACCCCGACCGCCCATTGGGTCGGCCGTGACAACGAGTTCCACCACAACCGGAACCGGTCGCCGATGGCGATCTTCTCTTTGCCCCCAGCGGGTTTCGGCTGGTCCGCCCGTGCTTGGGGTTTGCCGGACGCTGCGGCAGGGGTACTCATGCGCGTGCCCTCCCCAGCTTCTCGCCGAGAATGCCCGTCGGGCGGAACATCAGCACCAGCACCAGCAGCGCGAAGGCGATCACGTCTTTCCAGTTGTTGCCGAAGATGTACTGGCCCCAGTTCTCCGCGACACCGAGGATCAGGCCACCGAGCAACGCCCCGCGCAGGTTGCCGATGCCGCCGAGCACAGCGGCCGAGAAGGCTTTGATACCAAGGATGAAGCCGCCGTTGAAGATGATCCCGTTCGGGATCTTCAGGGTGTACAGCAGGGCGGCGGCGCCGGCCAGGATGCCGCCGATCGCGAAGGTCAACATGATGACGCGCTCGCGGGAGACACCCATCAGGGTCGCGGTGGTCGGGTCCTGCGCGACCGCGCGGATGCCCCTGCCGAACTTGGTGCGGTTGACGATGATGTCGGTGATGCCGGTCAGCACCAAGGCCGACAGCACCAGGATCAGGGTGAGGTTGCTGACCGACCCGTCGCCGACGGAGAACAGCTCCTCGCGGTTGACGAGCTTGATCGGCTGCTGGGCGTTGACGCCGCCGAGGGTCTGACCGGTGAGGTTCGGCAGCACGAAGTGCACGAACTCCTGCAGCACGAACGAGGCGCCGATCGCGGTGATCAGGAAGACCAGCGGCGGCGCGCTGCGTTTGCGCAACGGGCGATAGGCCACTCGCTCAAGGCTCACCGCCACCACGCAGGAGACCGCCATTCCGGCGAGCATGGCGATCCCGAGGTACAGGATCGTCATCACCGGGCCTTCGTTGTAGGCGTTGCCGTTCGGCGTGAAGCCCAGTGCCATCAACGCGGCGTACTGGCCGAACATGCCGGCCATGAAGACCTCGGAATGCGCAAAGTTGATCAGCCGCAGCACGCCGTAGACGAGCGTGTAGCCGACGGCGACCAGCGCATAGATCGCCCCCCACTCGAGTCCGTCAAGGGTGCTTTGGAAGAACGAACGGCCCAGGTTTGCGATGTCGAAGGAAATGACATCGTTGCTGAGCAGCGGTCCGCTCGACAGTGCTAGGAAACTCATGCCACTCCTCGCCGTGACCGTGGTGAATCAGCTGAACCTGGTTACCCGCACAGTCGCGGCCGGCCGCCTCCGGAACGGAGATTGCCGACCGCGACTGCGGTTTCGGGTATCGGTCAGCCGACCTTGTACACCCACGGGTTGGCCACGGCGAGCTCGCCGGTGTCATCCCACTTGTAATCCTTGGCCAGGCCCTGACCTTCGTAGCTCTTGACGTAGTCGATCAGCTTGGCCCGGTCGGTGATGCCGGAGTCGATGCCCTTGAGCATGATCGTGGTCAGGTCGTAGGCATCCACCGAGTACACGCCCGGCGCGATCTTGTTCAGATCCTGATACTTCTTGGCGAAGTCGGCAGGAGCCGGCCCGCACGGGCAGGTGAGAATCGCGCCGCTGGCGGCGTTTCCGGCCTGCTTGACGAACTGCGGGTCGTTGGTGCCGTCGGCGGAGACGAAGGTCGCCTTCACATCGGCGCCGCGGAGCTGGCTGACGAACGGCGCGGCCTCTGCGTAGTAGCCGGCGTAGTAGACCGCGTCGGGGCTGGCGCCCTTGATCTGGTTGACGGTCGCCGAGAAGTCCTTGTCGCCGGTCTTCACCTTGGCCGCGCAGCTGGAATCGGCTGCGTCGCCGAGGGTTTCGGTGACCACCTTGGCCAGGCCCACGCCGTAGTCGGAGTCGTCCTGGACAACGCAGATCTTCTTGTAGCCAAGCTCTTTGGTCATGTAGTTGGCGATGGCGCCGCCCTGCGAGTTGTCGTTGCCCAACCCGCGGAAGAAGTTCTTCCAGCCCTGCTTGGTGAGGTCGGGGTTGGTCGCGGACGCGGTCAGCGACAGCAGCCCGGCTTGGCTGAAGATCGGCTCGGTGGCCTTGGTCTCGCCGGAGAAGGCCGGTCCGAGCAGGCCGACAACGGTCTTGTCGTTGACGATCGACGGGGCCACCTGGGTGGCCTTCTGCGGGTCACCCTCGGTGTCGAACTGCTTGATCTGCACCTGGCAGTCAGGGTTCGCCTTGTTGTGCTCGTCGATGGCCACCTTGGCGCCGTTGAGAATGTTGATGCCGAGCGCGGCGTTGGCGCCGGTCAAGGCGCCGGCCATGCCGATGTTGACGCCGGAGCACTTGGCCTTGCCGTCGCCGGCAGGGTTGGCGGCGTTGGACGCCGACTTCTGCTCGACCTTGGCACCCTCGGGGCTGATCTGCTCGACCGGCTTGATGGCCGTAGCCCCGCCGGACGCCGTGCCACCGCCGGACGCCGCGGCGCTGCCGCCACCGGACGCCGCCGACGAATCGCCGCCGCCGGCTGCGCTGCCCGCGGCACCGCCGCCGGCCGACCCGGTCTCGGTGGTCTGAGTGGTACCCCCGCCGCCGGCGTTGGCGTTGCTGCTGCCGCCGTCGGCGCTCTTGCTGCCACAGGCCGCCAGGGTCAACGTGGCTGCCGCCACTACGACCAGGGCCCCTCGCATCGCAACACGATGCACGTGCCACCTCCAGTTGAGAGAAATCCGGTCGGGGGTCAGTCCCCCGACCGTGCAAACTTCGACTGGCGGAAACTAGCGCACATCTGGCGGGAATCGAAGCAACGGCATGTTCCCGTGACCAAAAAGCGACAACAACACCGGCCTCGGCACGGCCTCCTCGAGACCTGTTGAACGACAGGACGTCTCATCGTCACCGGCAATCAGCCGTTCGTCGCCGGCACTAAACCGCCGAATGTCCGGCCGATCATTTGATCAGCCGGACATTCGGCGTACGAGGGTGGCGGTTGCCGAGCCGTGATCAGCGCCACGGTCAACGGCGCCGCCCGCCGGACGCGGCTACTTCTTGGCGAGCCCGTCGATCACGGCCTGGGCCACCGCCTGCATCGAGGTACGGCGATCCATCGCGGTGCGCTGGATCCACCTGAAGGCCTCCGGCTCGCTCATCTTCTGCGCTGACATCAGCAGGCCCTTGGCCCGGTCGATGGTCTTGCGGGCCTCCAGCCGCTGGGTGACGTCCTCCACCTCGGACCGCAGCGCCACCATCTCCTGATGCCTGGCCACCGCCAGTTCGATGGCCGGCATCAGGTCGGCCTGGTTGAACGGCTTCACCAGATAGGCCATGGCACCGGCGTCCCGCGCTCGCTCCACCAGCTCGCGCTGGGAGAACGCGGTGAGCATCACCACCGGGGCGATCTGCTCGCCGACGATCTCGGCGGCCGCGTCGATGCCGTCCTTGTTCGGCATCTTCACGTCCATGATCACCAGGTCGGGGGTGAGCTCCTTGGCCATGGTGACCGCCTGCTCGCCGTCGGCGGCCTCACCGACCACCTCGAAGCCCTCCTCGACCAGCATCTCCTTCAGGTCGAGGCGGATCAGCGCCTCGTCCTCGGCGATCAGCACCCGCCGGGTCGTCGTCATGCGGCCTACCTCTTCTTGTGTCAGTTCTTGTTCCGGTACACGGTTCTTCGCGGCGCGGTCCGCCCAGCTCGTTCGCTCCGCCGGGCGAAGGTTCAGCCTAATGGCCGCGGGGTGACCGCCGCCGTGCCGGTGCGGCAAGACGAGGGGTGAGACTTCTCGCCGGCCGGACGGGAACCGCTGCGCCGTCAGCACACTCGGCGCCGGGGTGCACACCGGGAGCAGAAGCCCGAACTCGAGAAGACTCCGAGCGAGACCGGTCCGGTGACAGACCCGGTGGCAGACCGGTGACAGACCGGTGCAGACAGATCAGTGACAACAGTGCGGTGCCCCCGGTCAGACTCGAACTGACACTGTGCGGGTTTTGAATCCGCTTCCTCTGCCAATTGGGATACGGGGGCAGGGCCGCCGCAGCAGCCGACAATGATCTTACCGGTCGCCGCGGCGCGGGACGGTCACCGCCCGGGGCTCAGCCGACGCCGAGGGCGTCCCAGACCAGCTGCTGGTCAGCGCCGTCGGCCTCGGGCGGCCGCGGGGTCCACAGCAACCGCATTCCGGCCTCGAGCGGGGTGCGGTCCGCCTTGCGGTTGTTGCACTCACGGCAGGCGGTGATCAGGTTGTCCCAGGTGTTCTGGCCGCCGCGGGACTGCGGCACGATGTGGTCGACGGTGTCGCCGTGCTCGCCGCAGTAGGCGCAGGTGCGCCGGTCCCGCAGCCGGACCTGCGCGTAGGACGGCTGCCGGTCGCGCAGCTGCTTGATCCGGCCGACATCGACATGCACGTAGGTGCGCAACCGGACGATCAGCGGCAGCGGCACGGTCAAAAACTTGGAACGCACCACTTCGCTCGGATGGTTCTCGATCGCGTCGGCGGCCTCGGTGACCAACAAGGTGATGGCCCGCTGCCACTCGATCCGGCACAGCACCTGGTAGGAGGCATTGATCAGCAGTACGCCGGACATCTGCTGCCTCCCTTACGGTTTGCCGGTCTGTCGACCTGGCTGTTGCCGGATCATTCGCCCTGTCGGCAGCCGCTGGATCGAGCCGGTCGGTGTCGCTGCCATGGTGAGTATCGGTGCCGCGGGCTACGACGAGGTAACCGGAACGCCAACGTGACAAGGCGGTCAGGGTTCCGGTTAGCGCCGACGCACCCGCGCGGCCGGCACACGCTACCGCGGCATTCCCGGTTGCGTCACCGCAATTTCGGGTGGTCGTGCGCTCGGCACCCGAGCCTGCGGCGCGCCCGGCGACCAGCGCAACGGCGATGACGGCGAGCACCAGCAGCCGTTGCAGCAGCCCGCTGATCTCCGCCGGCGGCCAGCTCATCCGCCCGTCCAGATCGAGCAGCCGCGGCAGGAACCCGATCAGGAATCCGGCGCCGAGAACGCCAGCCGCGGTCAACCAACGGAACAACTCGGTGCGCAGCCCACGGCAGCGCCGGGTCAGCAGTCCCCCGGCTCCCAGCGGCAGCACCAGGAGCACCAGCGACGCCCAGCGGTGCGTCTCGCCGGCACCGCTCAGGCTGCCGGAGCCGGGTCCGTCGGCCGGGAACAGGGCGGCCACCAGCGCCGCTGCAGCGGCCGCGCCGAACCCGGCCGCCGCCGACCGGCTGCACACCCCGACAGACCCGGCAACCAGCAGCAGCCCACCGGCCAGCAGGGTGAGGGCGAGTGGGAACAGCCAGCCACCGGCGGTCCAGAACAGCTCGGACAGTGGCCGGGCCAGTGGCGAAAACCCTGGCCCGGCAACAACATCCGCGGTCAGCGTGCAGGCGACCGCACCGGTCAACAGCAAGCCGGCGCCGGATCGGCCGGCAGTCGCGGCGGCCGGCAGTACGGGCGGGAAGGCCATGCCACCCAGCCTCGGGCGGATCGACGGCCGCTCCTATCCCGCCAATCCCCCACTGCACCCTGACGCTTCCCCCACCTGCACCCTGGCGCCAGCAGGACACCGGCCCGGTCAGGTGAGCCGGATCAGCCCCTCCTGCACAACGGTCGCCAGCATCTGACCCTGCTCGGAGAAGAAGTAGCCGACCCCGAGCCCGCGCGCGCCGGAGGCGCTCGGCGAGGCAATGTCGTAAAGCACCCAGTCGTCCATCTTCACCGGCCGGTGGAACCACACCGCGTGGTCGAGGGAGGCCATCTGCAGTCCGCCGACGCTGGGGTTCAGACCGTGGGTGGCCAGCACCGAGTCGAGCAGGAACAGATCGGAAACGTAGACGAGCAAACAGATGTTGAGCAGCGGGTCGTCCGGCATGGTGCCGTCGGCGCGGAACCAGACCAGGCTCCTGGCCCCTGGCGACGGCGCGGACGGCCGTCTGGCCCACGGCGGGTCGGTGACGTACCTGATGTCCACCGGCCGCGGGATCTTCGCCCACGGCCCGGCGTTGTGCCCGCCGGCCAACCGATCGGCGTAGGTCGGCAGCGACTGCGGGTCGGGCGCGTCCGGCATCGGTAGCTGATGGTCGAGCCCGGCCTCGTCGATCTGGAACGAGGCCGACAGCGTGAAGATCGGGGTGTCGTCCTGCATGGCGACCACCCGGCGGGTGGTGAACGAGCGGCCGTCCCTGGCGCGGTCGACGTCGTAGTCGATCGGTTTGCGCGGGTCGCCCGGCCGCAGGAAGTACGAGTGCAGCGAGTGCACGCGGCGATCGTCGGGGACGGTACGGCCGGCGGCCACCAGTGCCTGCGCCGCGACCTGCCCACCGAACACCCGCACCAACCGGGTCTCCGGCGAGAACCCTTGGTACACATCGGGTTCCAGCTCGCGCACGTCGAGCAGCCTGAGCAGCTCGTCGAGCACCAGCTGCCCGCGGGGCACCCCGTCGGTGTCGAGCTGCGGCTGTGGGCGGTTGGGCGGCTCGGACGTTGTCACAGTCGTCACCGTAGGCCATCGGGCAGCGGCACCCGGTGGCGCACCCGATCCGCCGCCAACGGCGACCGGGACGTCAGCTCAGGTCTTCGACCCCGAGTCGGTGCACCCGGATCAGGTTGGTGGTGCCAGAGGTGTTGGGCGGGGAGCCGGCGACGACCACAACGGTGTCGCCTGGGTGGTAGCCGGGGATCTCCATCATCGAGGCGTCGACCTGCCGCACCATGGCGTCGGTGGTGTCGACGGTGGGCACCAGGAAGGCCTGGGTGCCCCAGGTCAGCGCCAGCTGATTGCGCGTCGACTCCAGCGGGGTGAACGCCAGCAGCGGCAGCGGGGTGTGCAGCCGCGCCAGCCGGCGCACCGTGTCGCCGGACTGGGTGAAGGCGACCAACGCCTTGGCGTCCAGGCGTTCCCCGATGTCGCGGGCGGCATAGGAGATCACGCCGCGCTTGGTCCGCGGGGTGTGGGCCAGCGGCGCGACCGCGACCGATTCGGACTCAACGGCTTCGATGATCTTCGCCATGGTCCGCACCGCGACGATCGGGTACTTGCCCACCGACGTCTCCCCGGAGAGCATCACCGCATCGGCGCCGTCCAGCACGGCGTTGGCCACGTCGGACGCCTCGGCTCTGGTGGGCCGGGAGTGCTCGATCATGGAGTCGAGCATCTGGGTCGCAACGATCACCGGCTTGGCGTTCTCCCTGGCGATCTGCACGGTGCGCTTCTGCACCAGCGGCACCTGTTCCAGCGGCAGCTCGACACCGAGATCGCCGCGGGCCACCATGACGCCGTCGAAGGCCAGCACGATGGCCTCCAGATTGGCAACGCCCTCCGGCTTCTCAAGCTTGGCGATCACCGGGATGCGCGGGGCGCCCACCTCGTCCATCACCTGGTGCACCAGCTCGACGTCGGACGGTGAACGGACGAACGACAGCGCGATGAAGTCGACGCCGAGGCTGAGCGCGAACTTCAGGTCCTCGATGTCCTTCTCGCTCAACGCGGGCACCGAGACGTTCATCCCTGGCAGCGAGATGCCCTTGTTGTTGGACACCGGGCCGCCCTCGGTCACCTTGCAGTGCACGTCGTTGCCCTGCACCTCGGTGACCACAAGGCCGACCTTCCCGTCGTCGACCAGCAGCCGGTCGCCGGGCCGGGCGTCGTTGGCAAGTCCCTTGTAGGTGGTGGACACCCGGGTCGGGGTGCCGACGATGTCGTCGACGGTGATGATCACGTCGTCGCCGGTGGCCCAGAACGGTGCAACCCCTTCGGCGAACCGGCCCAGCCGGATCTTCGGACCCTGCAGGTCGGCGAGGATGCCGACCGCCTTCCCGGAATCCGTCGCCGCCTTGCGAACCCGCTTGTACACCTCGGCATGATCGGCATGATCGCCGTGGCTGAAGTTCATGCGGGCCACGTTCATCCCGGCGTCGACCAGGGCGTCGATCTGCTCCTGGGACGAGGTGGCGGGGCCGAGGGTGCAGACGATCTTCGCGCGACGCTCCATGCTTCCCAGCCTAGCCCGAGGCATCTGAATCGTTTCACCTCGGGCCACCCGCCCTGACCGCACTGCTGCCGGCCCGGACCGGCCGAGCTGCTGTCCGGACCACACAGCTGGCCGGTGCTGGCCGATCGGGCGTGGCTCAGGCCAACGCGACCGCCGACGGCTCCAGCGGATCGGGCAGCTCGCTGCGGCCGGTCAGGTAACGGTCGACCGATGCCGCCGCCGAGCGGCCCTCGGCGATCGCCCAGACGATCAGCGACTGGCCGCGGCCGGCGTCACCGGCGACGTAGACACCGGGAACGTTGGTGGCGTAGCCGGCGTCCCGCTCGACGACGCCGCGGTCGGTGAGCCGAACCCCGAGCTCGTCCAGCAGCCCGGCGCGTTCCGGCCCCGTGAATCCCAGCGCCAGCAGTACCAGGTCGGCGCGCAGGTGCGCCTCGGTCCCTGCCTGCGGTTCGAACCCGCCGGGAATTCGCTTGCCCGACACCAGATGTACGCCGGTCACCTGCCCGTCGGTGCCCTCCAGCAACGTGGAGTTGACGCCGAAGACCCGGTCGCCGCCCTCCTCGTGCGCACTGGACATCCGCAGCATCAGCGGATAGGTGGGCCACGGGGTGGACGGGTCGCGGGTCGCCGGCGGCTCGGCGTGGATGTCGAGCTGGGTGACCGATGCGGCACCCTGCCGCAGCGCGGTGCCGTAGCAGTCGGCGCCGGTGTCGCCGCCGCCGATGATCACCACATGCTTTCCGGCGGCGTCGATCTCGGGCTGGTCGAGCGAGCCCTCCACCACCCGGTTGGCCTGCACCAGGTAATCCATCGCCAGGTGCACGCCGGAAAGGTCGCGGCCGGGGACGTCCAGCTCCCTCGCGACGGTGGCGCCGGTGGCGATGACGGTGGCGTCGAAGCCGTCGCGCAGTTGCTGCGCGGTGAGTTCGGTGCCCACCTGGCAGTGGGTGATGAACCGAACCCCTTCCGCGGCAAGCTGTGCCAGCCGCTTGTCCAGGACGGCTGAGTCCATCTTGTACTCGGGGATGCCGTAGCGGAGCAGGCCGCCGATGCGCCCGTCCCGCTCGAACACGGTGACGGTGTGCCCGGCTCTGGCCAGCTGCTGCGCGGCGGCGAGCCCCGCCGGGCCCGACCCGACGACAGCCACCTTGTAGCCGGTGCTGGTGCGCGCCGGGCGCGGGGCCAGGCCGCCGGCCGCGGCGGCGTGGTCGGCGATCTGCTGCTCCACCACCTTGATCGACACCGGGTCGTCACCGATGCCGAGGACGCAGGACCCCTCACACGGCGCCGGGCAGAGCCGGCCGGTGAACTCCGGGAAATTGTTGGTGGCGTGCAACCGGTCAGAGGCCTCGTCCCAGCGGCCCAGCCGCACCAGCTCGTTCCACTCCGGAATCAGGTTGCCCAGCGGGCAACCCTGGTGGCAGAACGGCACCCCGCAGTCCATGCAACGGGCGGCCTGGGTCTTGGTCTCGTCGTCGGAGAACGGTTGATACACCTCGCGCCAGTCGCGCAGCCGCAGTGGAATGGGCCGGCGCGCAGGGGTTTTCCGTTCGTGCTTGAGAAAACCGTTCGGATCAGCCACGGGCACTCTCCATGATCAGGGCGTCGGCGTCGGCACCGGATTCTGCGGCCTTCACCTGCAACTGCAGGACGCGCTTGTAGTCCCGCGGCATGATCCGCAGGAAGCGGCCGGCCGATGCCGGCCAGTCGGCGAGCAGTTCGTCGGCGATCGTGCTGCCGGTGTACTCCGCATGCTGGTGCACAACGTCGCCCAGCCAGACGATCTCGTCCTCGGCCAGTGGTTCCAGCTCCACCAGTTCCGGGTTGACGTGGTTCGGGTCGGGGTCGAGCAGATAGCCGATCCCGCCGCTCATTCCGGCCGCCATGTTCCGGCCGGTGGGCCCGAGGATCACCGCGCGGCCACCGGTCATGTACTCGCAGGCGTGGTCGCCCGCACCCTCGCAGACCATCAGCGCGCCGGAGTTGCGGACGGCGAAACGCTCGCCCACCGTGCCGCGCAGGAACAGCTCACCTGAGGTGGCCCCGTAGCCGATGGTGTTGCCGGCGATCACCGACCAGCCGGGCGGCGCCTGGTCGGCCGGGCTGCCCGGCGCCGGCCGCACCACGATGCGCCCGCCGGACAGTCCCTTGCCGACGTAGTCGTTGGCGTCGCCGACCAGTTCCAAGTGAATCCCTTGCGGCAGAAAGGCTCCGAGCGACTGCCCCGCGGTACCGGTGAGGCTGACCCTGATGGTGCCGGCCGGCAGGCCGTCCGGCCCGAACTTGCGGGTCACCTCGGAGCCGAGCATGGTGCCGACGGTGCGGTCGGTGTTGTGCACGGTCTCGATGATCTGCGCCGGTGATCCGTCGCCGAGTGCGGTCGCGGCCTTGTCGATCAGCCGGGCGTCAAGGGTGCGGGACAGGTTGTGCCGCACCGGTTTCACCCCGGACAGCGGCGACGCCAGCTCCGGCACCGCGAGCAGCGGCTGCAGGTCGAGCCCGCCGGCCCTGAAGTGCTCGACGGCCGGTTCGGTGTGCAGCAGCTCGGCGTGCCCGACGGCCTCGTCGATGGAACGGAATCCCAGCTGCGCCAGGTACTTCCGCACCTCCTCGGCCAGATACAGGAAGAAGGTCTCGACGAACTCGGGGGTCCCGGTGTAGCGCTGCCGCAACGCCGGGTTCTGGGTGGCGATGCCGACCGGACAGGTGTCGAGGTGGCACACCCGCATCATCACGCAACCGGCCACCACCAGCGGTGCCGTGGAGAAGCCGAACTCCTCGGCACCGAGCAACGCGGCGATCACCACGTCCCTGCCGGTCTTCAACCCACCGTCGACCTGCACCCTGACTTGGGCCCGCAACCCGTTGAGCCGCAACGTCTGCTGCGCCTCGGCCAGGCCCAGCTCCCACGGTTGCCCCGCGTGTTTGAGCGAGGTCAGCGGCGCCGCGCCGGTGCCGCCGTCGTAGCCGGCGACGATCACCGTGTCGGCGTGGGCCTTGGCCACCCCGGCGGCGACGGTACCGACGCCGGGCTCCGAGACCAGCTTCACCGAGACCCGGGCAGCCGGGTTGGCGTTGCGCAGGTCGTGAATCAGCTGCTTGAGGTCCTCGATGGAGTAGATGTCGTGGTGCGGCGGCGGCGAGATCAGCCCGACACCGGTGGTGGCATGCCTGGTGGCGGCGATCCACGGGTACACCTTGTGTCCCGGAAGTTGGCCGCCCTCACCGGGTTTCGCACCCTGCGCCATCTTGATCTGGATTTCGTCGGCGTTCACCAGGTAGGCACTGGTGACGCCGAAGCGTCCGGAGGCGACCTGCTTGATGGCTGAGCGCCTGGTCGGGTCGAGCAGCCGGTCGATGTCCTCGCCGCCCTCGCCGGTGTTGGACTTGCCGCCCAGCCGGTTCATCGCGACCGCGAGGGTCTCGTGCGCCTCGACCGAGATCGACCCGTAGCTCATCGCGCCGGTGACGAATCGCTTGACGATCTCGCTGGCCGGCTCCACCTCGTCGAGCGGAACCGGTTGCGCGGCAGCGGTGTTGAACTCGAACAGTCCGCGCAGCGTCCCGCCTTCGGCGGAGAGCTTGTCCACCGCAGCGGTGTACCTGGCGAAGACCTGCTCCTGCTTGGACCGGGTGGCGTGCTGCAGCAGGTAAACGGTTTCCGGGTTGAACAGGTGGATCTCGCCCTCCCGGCGCCACTGATACTCACCGCCCACCTCGAGCCCACGGTGCTCGCGGGAGCTTCGGGTCGGCGTGAACGCCAACGCGTGCCTGGCGGCGACATCCGCGGCGATCACCTCGAGATCGGAGCCGCCGGCGAAACTGGTGGTGCCGGCGAAATATTCACCGATCACCTGCTCGTCGAGCCCGAACGAGGCGAACACCTGGGCGCCGGTGTACGAGGCTACGGTGGAGATGCCCATCTTGCTCATCACCTTGAGCACGCCCTTGCCGAGCGCCTTGATGGTGTTGCGCACCGCCTTGGCCGGCGAGATCCCCGGCAGCTGGCCGGATCCGGCCATGCTCTCGACGGTTTCCAGCAGCAGGTAGGGGTTGACGGCGGCAGCGCCGAAGCCCAGCAGCAGCGCGATGTGGTGCACCTCGCGAGCCTCGCCGGTCTCCACCACCAGACCGACCCTTGTGCGGGTCTTGGTGCGCACCAGGTGCTGGTGGATCGCCGACGTCAACAGCAGCGAAGGAATCGGTGCCCTGGTGGCGTCGCCGTCGCGGTCGGACAGGATCAGGATCCTGGCGCCGGCGGCGATCGCGGCGTCGGCTTCGCGGCGACATCGCTCCAGCGCCGTGGCCAGTCCGGCGCCGCCGTCGGCCACGTCGTACAGCCCGGAGATCACCGCGGAGGCGAACCCCGGCTTGTCGCCGTCGGCGTTGATGCCGACCAGCTTCGCCAACTCGTCGTTGTCGATCGCCGGGTACGGCAACAGCACCTGACGGCAGTGCGCCGGCGTCGGGATCAGCAGGTTGAGCTCCGGCCCGACGACACCGGCCAGCGAGGTGACAACGGCCTCCCTGATGGCGTCCAGCGGCGGGTTGGTGACCTGCGCGAACTGCTGGCTGAAGTAGTCGAACAGCAGCCGCGGGCGCGCGGACAACACCGCCTCGGGGGTGTCGGTGCCCATCGAACCGTTGCCCTCGGCGGCGGTGGCCGCCAGCGGCGTGATCAGGATCCGCAGCTCTTCGTCGGTGTAGCCGAACATCTGCTGCCGACGCCGCACCGCGTCGGGCGCGGCCACCACGTGCTCGCGGGTCGGCAGGTCCGACAGGGTCAGCTGCCCGGCGTGCACCCACTCGTCGTAGGGATGCTCGGCGGCCAGCGCGGATTTCACGTCGGTGTCGTTGAGGATGCGGCCGGCGACGGTGTCGATCAGGAACATCCGGCCGGGCTGCAGCCGCCCGCGCTCCACCACCTTCTCCGGCGGAATCGGCAGTACCCCGGATTCGCTGGCCAGCACCACGGTGCCGTCGTCGGTGCGCCACCAGCGCCCCGGCCGCAGACCGTTGCGGTCCAGCACCGCGCCGAGCAGCCTGCCGTCGGTGAAGGTGACACACGCCGGGCCGTCCCACGGCTCCATCAGGCTGGCATGGAACTCGGCGAAACCCTTGATGTCCCTTGGCAAATCGGGGTTGTTCTCCCACGCCTCCGGCACCATCATCAGCACCGCGTGCGGCAGCGAACGGCCGGCCAGGTGCAGCAGTTCCAGCACCTCGTCGAAGCTGCCGGAGTCGGAGCTCTCCGGCGTGACGATCGGGAAGGCCCGGCTGAGATCGCCCGGAATGGCGTCGGTTTCCAGCAGTGCCTCGCGGGCCCGCATCCAGTTCCGGTTGCCGCGGACGGTGTTGATCTCGCCGTTGTGCGCGATGAACCGGTAAGGGTGGGCCAGCGGCCAGGCCGGGAAGGTGTTGGTGGAGAACCGCGAGTGCACAACGGCGATCGCGCTCTCCAGCCGCGGATCGGTGAGATCGGCGAAGAACGCCGGCAGCTGCGCCGTGGTCAGCATGCCCTTGTAGACCAGGGTGCGGCTGGACAGCGACGGGAAGTAGACGGCCACCCCGGCGGCCGCGGTGTCGTGCTCGATCCGCTTTCGCGCCGGGAACAGCAGCCGATCGAGGGCCAGTCCGTACTCCCCCGCCGGGCCGGAGACGAACAGCTGCGCGAAGGACGGCATCACGTCGAGGGCCATCTGCCCGACGCCCGACCCGATGGGGTCGACCGGCAGCTCACGCCAGCCGAGCAACCGGAGGTTTTCGTCGGCCAGCACCTGCTCGATGATCGCGACCGCTGTGGCGCGCTGGTCCGGGTCAGCTGGCAGGAAGGCGTTGCCGACCGCGAAGGCCTCACCGTCCGGCTCGACGCCGGGCTCGGCCGGCCGTGCGGTGGGCAGCTCGAAGTCGCAGACCTGCCGGAGAAACTCTGTTGGCACCTGGATCAGGATCCCGGCGCCGTCACCGACCGCTGGGTCGGCACCAGCGGCGCCGCGGTGGTCGAGATTGATCAGCGCGGTGATGCCGTCGCTGACGATCTTGTGACTGCGTCGTCCCTCGATGTCGGCGACCGCCGCGACACCGCAGGCATCCCGCTCCAGTTCCGGCCGGTACAGCCCGGTGGCTGCGGGAATCGCTGAGAACGGCACCGCCGATCGAGCGGTCGACGAGGCCGCAGCCCGCGCGGTTGCCGGGGTGGTCGACGGGGCGGTCGGCCCGGGGCTGGTCGATGGCAGCGCCGGGACGCCTGGCTGCTGGGAATGCTGGCTGGATGGCACCGATAGGTCCTCCGCTGTAGGTCACCGTCCAGCGACGCTGCTGGCCGGACCGATGCGCTGATTCGCCGGCCGTCGTCTGGGCGCGGACCGGGTGCTGGCCGATCTGGGATCGACGGGCAGCACACGGCGCCGCTGCGGCCCGTGCGGACCCGAGTGAGCGGCGGAGAATCAACACCTGCCGTGCAGTGGCCGCGAGGTCAGCCGGGTACGGACGGGTGCTGGTGCTGGTATCCGGTGATCCGTTCCGAAGTCCGCCGGCGGTGCGCCGTTGGAGTCGTCTGCTCGCGAAGCCTGGAGGTAGGGCTGACCGTCGCGGGGTCTCCGCGCTGAAGGTGAATCCCTACATGTGGTGTCCAGGACGACGGTGGCCTGATGACCAGCAGGTTACCGGACGATGCCCGCGACGTGACCGGTCAATTTTCCGCCGATCGGTGGCCGCCTCCGGATTGTTATCAACGCAGCGTTGATCGGCCGCCGGTGGGGCGTCGCTCGGCCGACAGCGAGCGCGCGGGTAGCGACCGCGTCGTTCGGCAGCTACGGGCGGCTGGGACCTGGGGTTTCAGCTCCGCGGGGTGGACGGCGGGTCGGGGGTGGTATCACCGGCAGCCGGGGTATCCGGGGCCGAACCGTCGGCGGCAGGCCCGGTGGCGGCGCCCGCGGTCGGGTGTTCGGGGTCGCGGTGCTGGGTGTCGGGGCGATCGGGGTCGGGACTGCCGGCGTCGGCTGCGCCGGCGTCCTTGCGATCGGCGTCGGCACCGCCAGCGTCAGCACCGGCGTCAGGGTGATCGGCGTCGGGACCACCGGCGCCCGGCTCGGCAGCGGCGGCCGGCCCGGCAACCACCGCGGGGTCCTCCCTTCCTACGTTCCGGCGCCAGATCAGGAAGATCACGGCCAACACGAAGATCACGATCGACACCACGATGTTCACCCGCAGCCCGAACACCTGGGTCCGGGCCGGGTCGATCCGCATCGCTTCGATCCAGGCCCGGCCGGCGGTGTAGCCCGCGACGTAGAGGGCGAACACCCTGGCGCCGCCCATCCGGAACCGCCGGTCCGCCCACACGATCAGCGCGGCGACCGCGAGGTTCCACAGCAGCTCGTACAGGAAGGTGGGCTGGTAGGTGCCGCACAACACGGTCGGGTCCGCCTTGACCCAGGTGGTCGGGAACTCGGGGGCGTCGTTGGGGCCGCCGAACTGCGCGCACCAGTTCGCCGGGGCCGGCGCGCCGTCCGGGGTGCGGGCGAACACCTCGAGCGCCCACGGGACGGTGGTGGGGCCGCCGAACAGCTCCTGGTTGAAGTAGTTGCCCAACCGGCCGATCGCCTGGGCCACCACGATGCCGGGCGCCACCGCGTCGGCCACCGGAGCCATCGGGATCTTGTAGTACCGGCAGCCGATCCAGATGCCGACGGCACCCAGCATGATCGCGCCCCAGATACCGAGGCCGCCGTCCCAGATGGCGAACGCCTTCCACGGGTTGCGGCCGGGCCCGAAGTACAGCTCGCGATCGGTGAGCACGTGGTAGATGCGCCCACCGACCAGCCCGAACGGCACCGCGAACACCGCGAGGTCGGCGATCCGGCCCGGCGCGCCGCCGCGGGCGACGTACCGGCGGCCGCCCCAGACCACCGCGACCACGATGCCGAGGATGATGAACGCCGCGTAGGCGCGCAGCGGAATCGGCCCGATGTCCCACACCCCGCGCGGCGGGGACGGGATGTAGTTGAGCATCGGCGTCACGCGGGGGTCTCCTGATCGTCGGAAGCCGCACCGGCGATGCCGTCGGCAAGTTCGGTCGCCAACTCGGCGATGGCGGCTTCGGCGGCCGCCCGGTCTTCGAGCCCGGCCCTGGCGACGAATGCCGAGCCGACGATCACCGCGTCGGCGAAGGCTGCGATCTCGGCGGCCTGCGCTCCGTTCCGGACGCCGAGGCCGACCCCGATCGGCAGCGTGGTGACCTGCCGGCACCTGGCCACCAGCTCGGGTGCGACGCTGGAGACCGAGTCACGGGCGCCGGTCACGCCCATCACCGCCGCGGCGTACAGGAACCCGCGGCCGGCCCCCGCGGTCAGCGCGATGCGTTCCGCCGGGCTGGACGGGGCTACCAGAAAGATCGGATCGATGTCCGCCGATTCCGTTGCCGCCAGCCAGGTTTCGGCCTCGTCAACGATCAGATCGGGGGTGATCACACCGCTGCCGCCGGCGGCGGCGAGATCGCGGGCGAACGCGTCCTGCCCGTAGGCGATGATGGGGTTGAAGTAGCTCATCACCACCGCCCGGCCACCGGCGGACGTCACCGCCTCGACGGTGCGCAGCACCTCAGGCAGGCGGGTTCCGCCACGCAGCGCCTGGTGCTGCGCCCGCGCCACCACGGGGCCGTCCAGCACCGGGTCGGAGAACGAGGCCCCGACCTCAACCAGGTCGCAACCGGACTCGATCATGGTGCGCAGCAGCCGTTGTGACCGCGGCAGGTCCGGGTACCCGGCAGGTAGGTAGCCGACCAGACCGGCGCGGCCGGCGGCACGCAACTCGCTGAACATGCCGCCGAGGCGACCGGCGGTGCCAGGAACCGGAACGCCGGCGGTACCGGCGGACGCGCTGCTGGTCGTGGGGGCAGAGGCGTTGCCGCTCATCGGTTCTCGCCGTTCCCGGCCGCCGCCGCTGTTGGTGCCGACGTTTCCGGTGGGCGCTCTGGGCTCTCCGGACGCTCCGGCTTGGCCGGCTGGTCCGGCTCGGCCGGATCATCCAAGTGGAACCACTTCATGGCGGTTTCGGTGTCCTTGTCGCCGCGGCCGGACAGGTTGATCAGCACGATCCCGTCCGGCCCGAGTTCTTTGGCCAGCGGCAGCGCCGCCGCCACCGCGTGCGCCGACTCGATGGCGGGAATGATCCCCTCAGTGCGGGCCAGCAGCGCCAGCGCGTCCATCGCCTCGGCGTCGGTGATCGGCACGTACTCGGCGCGGCCGATGTCGGCAAGGTGCGAATGCTCGGGCCCGACGCCCGGGTAGTCGAGGCCGGCGGAGATCGAGTGCGACTCCAGCACCTGACCGTCCTTGTCCTGCAACAGGAATGAGCGGGCGCCGTGCAGCACCCCGACGCTGCCGCCGGTGATGGTTGCGGCATGCCGTCCGGTGTCGACCCCGTCGCCGGCGGCTTCGGCGCCGACCAGGCGCACCGCCGGATCGTCGATGAAGGCGTGGAAGGCGCCGATGGCGTTGGAGCCGCCGCCGACGCAGGCGACAACGGCGTCGGGCAGCCGGCCGGTGAGCGCAGGCACCTGCACCCTGGCCTCGGCGCCGATGATCCGCTGCAGGTCGCGCACCAGCAGCGGGAACGGGTGCGGCCCTGCGGCGGTCCCGAAGATGTATGCGGTGTTCTCGACGTTGGCGACCCAGTCGCGGAAGGCCTCGTTGATGGCGTCCTTGAGGGTGGCCGACCCGGTGTCGACCGGGACGACGGTGGCACCGAGCAGCCGCATCCTCGCCACGTTCAGCGCCTGCCGGTCGGTGTCCACCCGGCCCATGTAGATGGTGCAGTCCAGCCCGAGCAGCGCCGCCGCGGTGGCGGTGGCGACCCCGTGCTGGCCGGCGCCGGTCTCGGCGATCACCCTCGGCTTGCCCATCTTCTTGGTGAGCAGCGCCTGGCCCAGCACGTTATTGATCTTGTGGCTGCCGGTGTGGTTCAGGTCTTCCCGCTTCAGCAGGATGCGGGCGCCGCCGACGTGCTCGGTCAGCCTGGCAGCGTCGCTGATCGGCGAGGGCCGTCCGGCGTAGGTCTCGGCGAGCCGGTCCAGCTCGCGCAGGAACTCGGGGTCGGTGCGGGCCTTGGCGTAGGCGTCGGAGATCTCGTCGAGCGCGGCCACCAGGGCCTCCGGCAACCAGCGGCCCCCCATCTGGCCGTAGTAGCCACGGCGATCGGGATCGTGCGGAGTACCGGTGAGCGCATCGGACGGCCGGGGCAGCCCGTCCGGGCGCGGTCTGCCGCCGGCGGCGGCTGGAGCTGACATGGGTTTCAGTCTGCCTTAGCGGAAAACGGTGCTGACGGGGTGCGGCGCCGGGCGCCGACGGTACGAGAGCACGGCATCGGTGTGCTGCTGACGCCGGGTCAGTGGGCCGGGCGCGGGCAGGCCGGGTGCGACCCCGCGGTGACCAGATCAGCGACCGCAAGGCCGGGGTCGCCGGCCGTCACCAGGCCCTCGCCGACCAGCACCGCGTCGGCACCGGCGCCGGCGTAGGCCAACAGATCGGCTGGACCACGGACGCCGGATTCGGCGATGGTGACCACGTCGCTGGGCAGCCCTGGTGCGATCCGCGCGAACACGTCACGGTCGACGTCCAGGGTGGTCAGGTCGCGGGCGTTGATGCCGATCACCTTGGCTCCGGCCTGCAGCGCGCGGTCCGCCTCGGCTTCGGTGTGCACCTCGACCAGCGCCGTCATGCCCAGCGATTCGACCCGCTCCAACAGACCGTGCAGCACCGGCTGCTCCAGCGCCGCCACGATCAGCAGCACGATGTCCGCGCCGTGCGCTCTGGCCTCGTGCACCTGGTAGGGAGTGACCACAAAGTCCTTGCGCAGCACCGGGATCTGCACCGTGGCGCGGACCGCATCAAGATCGGCGAGGCTGCCGCCGAAGCGGCGTTGTTCGGTGAGCACCGAGATGGCCCGCGCTCCACCGTCGGCGTAGATGCCGGCCAGCTCGGCCGGGTCGGCGATGTCGGCAAGCGCGCCGCGGCTCGGGCTGGCCCGCTTGACCTCGGCGATGACGCCAACCCCCGGCGCCCGCAGGATGTCGAACACCGGCAGCGCCGGGGCGGCGTCCCTGGCCTTGGCCTTGATGTCGGCGAGCGGCAGCGCGGCCTCCCGGGCGGCGAGGTCTTCCCGCACGCCGGAGATGATCGACTCGAGTACGTTCACCGACTCGTCTACCCGCCCATCTGCCTTGTCGCTGTAGTTCGATTATCGTAGCCGCCCGCGCTGCCCTGGTTGACCGCGCTGCTGCCCGCCCTGACCGGCCGGTTTGTCGCTGCGGTCGGCACCGGATGGCCGCTCGCTACGCGGTCGGGTCCTCCCCGGCGTCGAGGCGTTTCCACAGATCCGCGTCCTGCACCGGGCCGGATCCGGCGGCGCCCGGTTCCGGTTGGTGCCGGCTGAACCGGCTGCCCATCCCCCGCCCGGCGAACAGCCCGGCCAGCACCGCGGCGCCGGCCAGCAGCACCAGCGCGGCACCCGTCAGCGACAGCGCCGGGCCGATCAGGTTGCGGCTGCCGGACAGCACTTGTTGGGCCTGGGGTTGGGCGTCTCGCAGGGCGCTGACCGGCCGGTCGCTGATCCCGCTGACGGCGGCCCACCCGCTCAGCACCCCGACCAGCATCAGCAGTGCGCCGAGCAGCCGGCGGGCCACACCCCGGCTGGCGGCCACCGCCGCGAGGCCGGCGACCGCTGCCAGCGCCAGCGGCAGCAGCGCCGGTGCCGATTGCCGCCCGGTCAGCGAGGTCAGCTGGGCGGCGGTGACGGCGCCCTGCCACTGCAGCGTCCACCAGGTGGGGAGGGCGCCACCGGCGACCAACGCCGCTCCCAGCACCACCCCGGCCACCACCACGACGGTTCCGCGGCTGCGGCTGCCGGCGCGAGCCGTCACCGTTGCACCGCGGTCGATGCACCGGGCTCGTCCGCCTGCACCGCGCGACCGGGCTCGTCCGCCTGCACCGCGCGCATGCCGTTGGCCGCAGCCACCGCCCGCAGCACCGCCGCTGCCTTGTTCCTGGACTCGGCGTCCTCGTCGGCCGGTACCGAATCGGCGACGATGCCGCCGCCGGCCTGCACATAGACCGTGTCGCCGACAGCCACCCCGGTGCGGATCGCGATGGCGACGTCGGCGTCGCCGGCGAAATCCAGATAGCCGACCACCCCGCCGTAGACGCCGCGCCGGGTCGGTTCCAGCTCGTCGATGAGCTGCATCGCCCGCGGTTTCGGGGCGCCGGACAGGGTGCCGGCCGGGAAACAGCTGAGCAGAGCGTCCAGCGCTGTGCGATTCTCGGCGAGCTCGCCGACCACCGTCGAGACGATGTGCATCACGTGGCTGTATCGCTCGATCGAGAAGAAGTCGGTGACCCGCACCGTGCCGGGGCGGCTGACCCTGCCGAGATCGTTGCGGCCGAGGTCCACCAGCATCACGTGCTCGCTGCGTTCCTTCTCGTCGGCGAGCAGGTCCTTGCCGAGCTGCGCATCTTCCTCGTCGTCGGCGCCGCGCGGCCGGGTGCCGGCGATCGGGTGCATGGTGACGGTGCCGTCGCGGACGGTGACCAACGCCTCGGGGGAGGAACCGACAACGCTGATCGGTTCGCCGGACGGGGTCGGCAGCGTCAGCAGGTACATGTAGGGGCTCGGGTTGGTGACCCGCAGCACCCGGTAGATGTCCAGCGGGTCGGCCTGGTTGGGCGCGTCGAACCGTTGCGACACAACGATTTGGAAGGCGTCGCCGGCGCGGATGTGCTCCTTGGCGCGTTCCACCGCTGCGTAGTGGTCGGCCTGCGCCACCCGCCGGGTGTACCGCGGTTCCGTCGGGCTGAACACCGCGGCCGGCAGCGTGGCCGGGCTGGCCAGCGCCCGCTGCATGGCATCCAACCGTGCCAGGGCGTCGGCGTAGGCCTGATCTTCCCGCTGCGGGCTGGCATCCCAGTTGACGGCGTTGGCGATCAGCGTGACGGTGCCGGAGTGATGGTCAAGGGCCGCAACATCTTTGGCGAGTACTTGCACCAGCTCGGGGACGGGCACCTCGGTGACGGCGTGCTCGCCAATGCGTTCCAGCCTTCGCACGATGTCGTACCCGAGGTAGCCGACCATGCCGGAGGTGAACGGCGGCAGACCGGGCAACGCCGCGGTGTGCAGGGCGCGCAGCGTCTGCGCCAGCACCTGCAGCGGATTGCCGTCGGTGGGCAGCCCGGCCGGCGGCTGCCCGATCCAGGTGGCGTTGCCGTCCTGCTCGCTCAGCGCAACACAATCCGGCCCTGCCGTCCCGACAAAGCTCCACCGCGACCATGAGCGGCCGTGCTCGGCCGATTCCAGCAGAAAAGTTCCCGGCCGGCCGTCGGCCAAGGTGCGGTACAGCCCGATCGGGGTGAGCGCGTCGGCCAACAGCCGTCTGGTCACCGGGATCACCCGGTTGCCGGCCGCGGCCAGCTCCGCGAACTCAGCCCTGGACGGGTACGTCTCGCCCAGGCCGGCGACAGGGGTGGTGCTGGCGGTCATGGTGCTTCATTGTGCCGGGCCGGAGACGGGCTGCTCCGCGCCGGCCCCGGCGATCCGGCGGCCGGGGTCGAAACAGCTGCGAGTGCCGGTGTGGCAGGCCGGGCCGGTCTGGTCGACCAGGGCAAGCAGCGCGTCGCCGTCGCAGTCGTGCCGGAGCTCCACCAGCCGCTGGGTGTTGCCGGAGGTGGCACCCTTGCGCCAGTACTCGGCGCGGGACCGCGACCAGTAGGTGACCTCGCCGGATGCCAGGGTGCGGCGTACCGCCTCGGCGTCCATCCAGGCGACCATCAGCACCTCGCCGGTGTCGTACTGCTGGGCGACCACCGCCACCAGGCCATCTGTGTTGTAGCGCAACGATTCCGGGGTGAGCGCACGCTCCGGCTCAGCCATCGGTGGCCTCGGCGTTTCGGACGACGACACCGTTGGCGGCGAGTTCGTCCTTCACCTCGGCGATGGACAGCTCGCCGAAGTGGAACACCGAGGCGGCCAGCACGGCGTCGGCTCCGGCCTGCACCGCCGCGGTGAAGTCCGCCGCGCGGCCGGCACCGCCGGAGGCGACCACCGGGACGTGCACGCGCTCGCGCACCGCCCGCAGCAGCGGGAGATCGAAACCGTGCTTGGTGCCGTCGGCGTCCATCGAGGTGAGCAGGATCTCTCCGGCGCCGGCCTCGGCGCCCTGCTGCGCCCACGCGACCGCGTCAATACCGGTGCCCTGCCGGCCGCCGTGCGTGGTGACCTCGAACCTGGACGCGACGCCAGGGTCGTCGGTCCGCCTGGCATCGACGGCGAGCACCACACACTGCGCGCCGAACCGCTGCGCGGCCTCCGCCACGAACTCCGGCCGGGCCACCGCGGCCGAGTTGATCGCGACCTTGTCGGCACCGGCCCGCAGCAACGCGTTGATGTCGTCGACGGTGCGGACCCCGCCGCCAACGGTGAGCGGGATGAACACCTGCTCGGCGGTCCTGGTGATCATCTGGTAGGCGCTTGACCGGTTGTCGCTGGTGGCGGTGATGTCCAGGAAGCACATCTCGTCCGCGCCCTGGGCCTCGTAGGCGCGGGCCAGCTCCACCGGGTCGCCGGCATCGCGCAGGTCGACGAAGTTGACGCCCTTCACCACCCTGCCGTCGGCGACGTCGAGACAGGGAATGATCCGAGTGGCAACACTCACGCCGGATCCCGCTCAACCACGCTCATGGCTCCAGGGTACGAGCGCACGACCCGGCGCAACGGCCCCGGCGCACCGGCTACCGGTGGCCTCACAGCTCGGCCAGCGTGTCGGTCAGCTCGTCCAGCCGGACCGCGCCGAGCGAGAGCGCGTCGCGGTGCCAGCGTTTCAGGTCGAAGTCCTCACCGCGTTCGGCATGTGCCCGGCGCGCGGCCGCCCGGCCGGCCAGCCAGGCCCGCTCACCGAGCTTGTAGCTGATGGCCTGCCCCGGCCAGCCCAGGTACCTGATGATTTCGGAGTCGATGTATTCCTCCGGCTCACCGGAGTGCGCCCGGAAGAACTCGACGGCCAGCTCCGGCGTCCAGGTCTGGCCCGGAGCGATCGGTGAGTCATCGGGGATCGGCAACTGCAGGTGCATGCCGATGTCGACGATCACCCGCATCGCCCGGAACAGCTGGCCGTCCAGATAGCCGATCCTGGCCTCGGTGTCGAGGAAACCCAGCTCGTCCGCCAGCCGCTCGGCGTACAGCGCCCACCCTTCGGTGATGCCGCTGGACGATCCGATGGTGGTCTGGAACACCGACAGCTCCGGCGCCTGGTAGGTCCATTGCGCCAGCTGCAGGTGGTGCCCCGGCACGCCCTCGTGGTACCAGGTGGAGATCAGGTTGTAGAGCGGAAACCTGGTGCGCCCCAACGTCGGCAGCCAGGTGCGGCCGGGCCTGCTGAAGTCCAGCGACGGCCGCGAGTAGTACGGGGCGGCGGCACTGCCGGGCGGCGCGATGCGCGCCTCGACGGTCTTGATCGGCTCCGCGATGTCGAAGTGGGTGCCGTCCAGCTTCGCGATCGCGGTGTCCATCATCTGCTGCAGCCACTGCTGCACCTGTTCGACGCCCTCCACCGCGGCGCCGGCGGTGTCCAGGTGCCGCATGGCGGCGACCGGGTCGGCGCCCGGCAGGATCTGCTCGGCCAGCTCGCGCATCTGCGCCCAGATCCGCTGGTACTCCTGCCAACCCCAGGCATACGCCTCCGCCGGGTCGACCGATCCGCCGACCGCGGTGGCCGCGCAGACCCGATACCGCTGCTCCCCCACCGCATCCGGGGTGCCGGCCGCGGCGGGCAGGTATTCGTCGGCCAGGTAGCTGCGCAGCTCAGCCACAGCGCCGGCGGCCGCGTCGGCCGCCGCCGCCAGCTGGGCGGTCACGGTGGCATCAAGATCTGCCGGGGCGCCGTCGACAAAGGTGTGGAACCACGAGCGGTCACCGGCCAGCCAGTCGTCCAGCTGTCCGATCATGGTGCTGACCTGGCGAGGTGCAGCGAACAACTGACGCCGCCGGCCCTCGTCGAGCGCCTGCCGGTAGCTGCGCAGACTTTCCGGGGTGCCGGCCATCCGCCGGGCGATGGTCGCCCAGTCTTCGGCGGTGCCGGTCGGCATCATCAGCAGCAGGGTGCGGATCCGGTCGGCCGGTCCGAAGATGTTGCGTACCAAGCGGAGATGCTCGCCGGCCTCGGACATCGCCAGGTCTGCGGTGAGCCGGCCGCGGAGCAGGTCGGCGCAGCGCCGCTCGGTCGGCGCCAGCTCACCGGCACCCGACTCGGTCCGGTCGAGCGCCGCCAGCACTTGCCGGCTCAGCTCGTCCTTGTCGGTCTGCGCCCGCGGCGAGAAGTCCGGAACCCTGTCGTCGTGCGGGCGCAGGCCGAGGCTGGACGAGACCATGGTGTCGTGGTCGGCCAGCGCGTAGACGTAGCCGTCGGCCAGTTCGCGCGGTGTTGTCGCACTCTCGACGGTGGGCCTGGCCGCCGACTCGGCGGCGCTCATCCGGCCACCGCCCGCAGCGCCTGCGGCAAGGTGAAAGCCCCTGCGTACAAAGCCTTTCCCACAATGGCTCCTTCTACTCCACGGTCGGACAGCGCGGCCAGGGCGCGCAGGTCGTCCAGTGACGACACCCCGCCGGAGGCCACCACCGGCGCATCGGTGGCCGCGCACACCCGCTCCAAGAGGTCTAGGTTCGGCCCGCGCAGGGTGCCGTCCTTGGTCACGTCGGTCACCACGTAACGGCGGCACCCCTGCGCATTGAGCCGGTCGAGAACCTCCCACAGGTCACCGCCGTCGCGGGTCCAGCCGCGGGCGGCGAGGGTGTCGCCGCGCACGTCAAGACCGATCGCGACCTGCTCGCCGAACCTGGCAATGGCACCGGCCGACCATTGCGGGTCCTCCAGCGCCGCGGTGCCGATGTTGACCCGTTCACAGCCGGTGTCCAGCGCCGCCCGAAGCGAGGCATCGTCCCGGATGCCGCCCGACAGCTCGACTTTCACCCCGGCGTCGGTCATCGCCGCCACCACGTCAGCGAGGATCGCGGTGTTGTTGCCGCGCCCGAAAGCGGCGTCCAGATCAACCAGATGGATCCACTCGGCGCCGTCCCGCTGCCAGGCCTGCGCCGCCTGCAGCGGCGGCCCGTAGTCGGTTTCGGTGCCGGCCTTGCCCTGCACCAGCCGGACGGCCTTGCCGTCGGCGACGTCCACCGCCGGGAGTAGTTCGAAACTCACCCGGTCAACCCTACGGGCCGCGCTGCGCGGCGATTCAGCCGGTGATCTGCAGCGGGGTGCCCCCGGCCGTCAGCTCCCAATCCTTGCTGGCGAACGCGGGCGGGTCGATCTGCTTGTTCTCGGTGACCCAGTCGATGAGCAGCTGACGGATTTCGATCTGCCGGTTGTACACCACCTCGGCGGTGGTGACACCGGGGAACCCGCCGCCGCCGGACTGCCGATAGTTGTTGATGGCAATGACGAATCGCGCGTCGTCGGCGACCGGTGTGCCGTCGTAGGCGAGATCGGTGATGCGTCCGCCGACCGGCACGGAGATGTCGATCCGGTAGCTGAGCGGGGCGTCGAGCCCGCCCATGATGTCGTAGTTGTAGTCGGGGGTGCCGTTCGGCGCCGTCGGGGTGACGGCGTTGGTCACGGCGTCTGCCGGGTAGCTTCCCGGCCCAGGCACCTGCTTGAAGTACTCGGCCGACTTCTCCAGGTAGGCCTTGATCTGCGCGCCGGTGAAGATGATGCCGACCAGGGTGTTGTCGTAGATGTACAACCCGGCGACGTCGCGGACGGTCACCTCACCGGCAGGGATCGCGGCGGCCTTGTTGAACGGTGCCGCGATCGACAACACCGGCAGGCCTTCGCCAGCGGTGCCGGCCAAGCCGGCCTTCACCTCCTGGGCCTGCACCAGGTTGATGAAGTCCATGGCCGCGGTGTCCTGGTACCGCGAGGTGGCGGCACTCATCGCCTCGGTGCAGGTGCCGATGACGCCGTTGACGTACTCCAGCACCTTGCCGTGCTGGTTGCGGATCAGCGCGGCGATGGTGCGGTCCTCCGGCACCGTGTTGGCGTTCAGCAGCGTCGCCGACGACGCCGCCACCTTCCAGCCGGTGTCGGTGCGGGCCAGGTCGAGGTCCATCACGGTGACCCGCATACCCCAGTAGTACGGCTCGGACAGCAGCACCTGGCGGCCGGTGCTCTTGTTGGTGACGAACCGCTGCGGCACCTCGAGGTGGGCGTGCCCCACCAGGATGGCGTCGATGTCCGGCACCTCCTCGGCCAGCTGGGTCGCGGCATTCTCGGGGTACGGCAACGCATCTCCGTACGACGACCCCGGATTGGGGCCGGTATGTGCCGACACCACGACGATGTCGGCACCGGCCGCCTTGACCTGCGGCACCACGATCTTGGCCTGCTCGACGACGCCGTTGAACTTGACCTTGCCCTCGACGTTGGCCTTGTCCCAGATGGCGACGCCCGGGGTCACCAGCCCGACGATGCCGACGGTGACCGGGCGGCCGCCGGGAACCGGGATGCGTTTGAGCACATACGGTTTGAAGACCGGCTGGCCGGTGTTCCAGTCGAGCGCGTTGGCACCGAGCAGCGGGTGCCGCAGCTGCTTTTCGAACGTGCGGAGCAGGTCGAGGCCGTAGTTGAACTCGTGGTTGCCCAGCGCCGCCGCGTCGTACTGCAGGGCGTTCATGGCGGCGGCCATCGGGTGCCGCACCGGCCCGCCGATCGGATCGATCTTGGCGTAGTAGTAGGCCAGCGGGGTGCCTTGGATGGTGTCACCGGCATCGAGCGTCAGGCAGTTGCGGGCGCCGCGCTCGGCGCGGACGGCGCGAATCAGGGTTGCGGCCTTGGCGATGCCGATGTCGTTGTGCTTGGCGTCGTCGTACTCCGCGTTCTTGAAGTAATCCCAGTTGTAGACGTTGCCGTGCAGGTCGCTGGTGCCGAGCACGGTGATCCTGGTGGTGTCGGACGGTCCGCGGCCGGCACCCTTGCCGTTGGCTGCCTGCGCTGTGCCGGTGCCGGCGAACAGGCCAGCCCCGCCGACCATCGCGAGGGTGAGCATGCGCCGACGGGACAGGGCGCCGGCGGCCTGCGGCTGCTCACCGCCGGCTGCGGTGCTGGACGCGTCGACGCTGGAGAGGTCGACACCGGAGTATTCGGGGCGATCGGCCCGGGAGAAGGTCATGACTGCCGTGTCTATGGCAGCCGGGGCATCCGGCGCAAGTGCCAGCAGGTAACCGATTGCCGAACAATGAGCCGCGGGCGGCGAGCCGGACAAGCCGGGCGGATCACAGCTGGGCATCACGCCTCGGCGCGGCACCAGAATGCGACCTGCCGCTTGCCGAGCCGGGTGACGACGAGCGTCCCGGCAACGGTGGTGTTTCCGGACAGGGCGCCGCGGAGCTTGCGGCGCAGCACGTCGGGCACCACCGGGGTGCCGCGCTGCAGAATCTCAAGGGTGCCGACACCGTCCCGGCGGATCCAGTCTGACACCGTCCGCTCGGCGTACGGCGCGGCGTCGAGCACCCGGAACCCTCTGGTGCCCTGCGGTTTTGCCGGACCGTACAGATAGGCAATGTGCTCGTCCACCTGGTTCAGCCGATGCCCGGCCGCGTACTGGCGGACCAGCTGCGCGCGGATCACGGCCGGGTCGGGCTCGACGATCCACTGGCCGATCAGGCTGCCCACCCGGTCGGCCGGAAGGCCGGCCGGTTCGATCTGTGGGTCGGCGTCGGTGAGTTCCCACGCGGTCGGCTCGCTCGCGGCGCCGGCCGGGCCACGGCTGCGCAGCACGGTGGCCCGGCGCCGGACGCCGGACGCCGCGAGTTCGGCCGGCCACAGCACAGCCTCCCGCACGGTGCCGTCCAGCGAGACCAGCTCGACCTCGCCCGGCCGGGCCAGCGCCTGGTAGTCGATGCCTGGCGGCGCCCGCAGTACCGGCGGCCGGGCGGCGTAGACCTCGTCCAGCGCCGGGATGGCCGGAATGGTGTCGGTACCGGTGATGCGCCGGCCGGTGCCGTCCCGCCGTGCCGGATCGGCATAGCCGAGCAGTCCCCTGCTCGCCGGACGCAGGGCGTCGGCGCGCACCAGCAGTAGTTCCGGGTGGTTGTGTGCTGCCATCGCCAGCCGCACCGGGTCGAGGTCGGAGCCAAGCACCAGCGGGCTGCCTGCGGCGGCCAGCGCCGCGGTGTCGGTGCCGATCGAACAGGTCAGGTCGTGTACCGCCGACCCGGCCAGCCTGGTGGCCCGGTGCCGCGCCACCTGCGGCGGCGTGCTCTGTTGCAGGGCCTCGGCGGTGAACAACCAGCGCGCTGCGGCCGGCCCGAACTTGGTGGCGGCGGCGCGCCGCAGCCTGACCGTCTCGACCGCGGCGGCGGCGCGCTCCCCCGCCACTCGCCTTGCGGTTGTCAGATCGGCCAGCAGCGAGGCGTCCGTCAGCGGCAGGTCGGCGACGGCGGCCAGCGTGTCGGCGCCGGCCGCACTGCTCAGGTACCGGACGTCGTCCAGCGAGAAGCGGTAGGCCACAACGGATTCCGGTTCACTCGCGATTCCGGTGGGAGCTCAGTCGGTGGCGTGCGCGAAGTAGCGGCCGTCCCGCTGCTCCAGGTGCAGCGGCATGGCGAAGGTGTCGGACAATGCCGCCTCGGTGAGGGTCTGCTCGATCGGGCCGGCCGCAACGATGCGTCCCTCGCGCAGCAACAGCACGTGCGAGAAGGCCGTCGGGATCTCTTCGACGTGGTGGGTGACCAGCACGGTGGCCGGCGCCGCCGGGTGTTCGGCGAGCACCGACAACCGCCGCAGCAGGTCTTCCCGACCGCCGAGGTCAAGCCCGGCCGCCGGCTCGTCCAGCAACAGCAGCTCGGGGTCGGTCATCAGGGCGCGGGCGGCGAGCACCCGCTTGCGCTCACCCTCCGACAAGGTTCCGTACCGGCGGTCGGCCAGCTGCGCCACCCCCATGGCATCGAGCAGCTCGTCGGCGCGGCCGAAGTCCAGCTCGTCGTACTGCTCCCGCCAGCGGCCGAGCACCCCGTAGCCGGCCGACACCACCACGTTGCGGGCGGTTTCCTGCGGCGGCACCCGGGCCGCCAGCGCCGCCGACGACAACCCGATCAGCGGCCGGATCTCGGCCAGCGCCACCGCGCCCAGCCGCGAGCCGAGCACATGCGCCCGCCCGGACGTCGGGTGCAGCTGTGCCGCGGCGATCTGCAGCAGCGTGGTCTTGCCCGCCCCGTTCGGGCCGAGGATCACCCAACGCTCGTCGGCGTCGACGTTCCACCGGATCGCATCCAGCAGAACCGCAGGCCCCCGGCGAACCGTGACGTCGAACAGGTGCACGACGGAATCCGGGCCGGGGGCAATCGACAGGTTCGGAGCGCTCATCCCGCCATTGTGTCGCACCCCCGATCCGCGGGTGGGGCGGACCGCCCGGTTGCCGGTGTGGGGTGCGGCGCCCGGCGTGGCGGGTCGGTGACAATCGGCGGATGCTCCGCTCCTCCGCAACAGAACCGGCACCGGAACCGGCCAACGATCCAGCCGACGATCCAGCCAGCCGCGCCGGCCGCACCGGTGTCGACGGCGGTGCGGACGGGCCTGCCGGTGCACTACCTGCGGTCTCGGCCTTTCCCGGCCGGCCGTATCCGCTGGGGGCCACCGTGCAGGACGGCGGCACCAATTTCGCGGTGGTCGCCGACTCCACCGGCCGGGCCGGGGCCGCGGACGCCGCGGGTTCCGGCGTGCAGCTGTGCCTGATCGACGCGGACGGCACCGAACGCCGCTGGGCGATGACCGACAACACCCGCGGCATCTGGCATGCCTTCGTCCCCGGCGTCGGACCGGGCCAGCGCTACGGCTACCGGGTGGCCGCGCACGACCCGGCCAAGCTGCTGCTGGATCCGTACGCCCGCCGGGTGGACAGCACCGAGTACGACCTGCTCGCCGCCTCCCAGCCGGGAGCCGATACCGGCGGCAAGGCCCCGCTGGGGATCGTCACCGCCCCGGTTACCGAACTGACCATGCGGCCTGATCGCCCGCCGCGCCCGGAAATCCCTTGGGAACACACGGTTGTCTACGAGGCGCACGTCAAGGGCATGACGGCGACGCACCCGGGAATACCGGCGCAGCTGCGCGGCACCTTCGCCGGGTTGGCACATCCGGCGACCATCGACTACCTGCGTGAGCTGGGCGTCACCGCGGTGGAACTGTTGCCCGTCCAGGCCGCTGCCAGCGAGCCTGGGCTGGTGGCCACCGGCCGCCGGAACTACTGGGGCTACTCCACTCTCGCTTTCTTCGCACCGGACCCGCGGTTCGCCAGCCGTCCAGGCGCCGAACTCGCCGAGTTCGTTGCGATGGTCGATGCGCTGCATGCCGCCGGGATCGAAGTGCTGCTGGACGTGGTCTACAACCACACCGCCGAAGGTGGGCCGGAGGTACCGATCACCCTGTCGGAGCGCGGTTTCGCCCCCGGCGAGTACTACCTTCCGCCCGGTACGGATCTAACCGGGTGCGGCAACACCCTGAACGCCGGCACCTTGACGACGGTGCGGTTGGTGACCGATTCACTGCGCTACTGGGCCGATGTGGGCGTCGACGGTTTTCGCTTCGACCTGGCTTCGGTGCTGGGGCGCCCTGGCGGCGGTGGCTTCGAGGCCGGTTCGGCGCTGCTCACCGCGATCGCCGCCGACCCGGTGTTGGCCGGGCGCAAGCTGATCGCCGAACCGTGGGACGCCACCGCCGAGGGGTACGCGGTCGGCCGGTTCGGTCAGGACTGGGCCGAGTGGAACGACAAGTTCCGCGACGACGTCCGCGATTTCTGGCGAGGCCAGGGCAGCATCGCCGCGCTGGCCCGCCGGCTGACCGGTTCCCAAGACCTGTTCGGTGACGGCCGCCGACCGTTCGCGTCGGTCAACTTTGTCACCGCCCACGACGGCTTCACGTTGCGAGACCTGGTGTCGTACAACAACAAACACAACGACGCCAACGGCGAGAACAACCGCGACGGCACCGACAACAATCGCAGCGACAACAACGGCGTCGAGGGCGACACCGACGACCCGGCGGTGCTCCAGCGCCGGCTGCAGCAGGCGCGCAACCTGATGGCAACCCTGCTGCTGGCCACCGGCACCCCGATGGTCACCATGGGCGACGAGCGCTGGCGCACCCAGCGGGGCAACAACAACCCGTACTGCCTCGACACCGACGTCAGCTGGATGGACTGGGCCGGCAGCGCCGAACAACACCAGCTGCAGGCGTTCTTCACCCGCACGCTCGGGTTGCGCAAGAACGCAGCGGCGTTGCACCAGGGACGGTTCTTCTCCGGCGCGCCTGGCGGCCCGTCGCTGCCGGATCCGATGTTGCCCGACCTGATGTGGTTCGGTCCCGACGGACGGCCGATGGCCGAGTCCGACTGGCTCGACCCGCAGCGGCGCACCCTTGGCATGTGGGTCAACGGAGCGACGATCGCCGGGCACGGCCCGCACGGCGAGCCGCTGTCGGACGATTCCTGGCTGCTGATTATCAACGGCGCCGAGCAGCCGACGTCCGTCACGCTGCCCGACAGTGCCTACGGCGCAAGCTATCTGCCGGTACTGGACACCACCGCGGACGACGGCGCACCCGGCGATCCGCAACCGCTGCCCGCCGGGCAGCAGCTCACGGTCGCCGGCCGCACCGTGCTGCTGCTTAGGGTCGCCGCCGCTGCGACGGCGTGATTTAGCGCCGGCGCCGGCGCTGCTGCGAGCCGGCGCCGCAGCAGGTCAGCGCGGTTGCGCGTCGGCGCTCGCGGTGGTGACCAGACCCATCTCGGCCACCGATGCCAGGTGCGGATTGGCCGGCACCACCCGCACCGTGTAGCCGATCGGACCGGAACGCTCCAACGGCACATCTGCCTGGAACCGGTGCCCGTCGCCGTTGCCGACGTAGGTCATGTCGACCAGCGCGGTGTCGGACAGCTCCTCGTTGCCGTCGACGGTGCCGGTCACCACCTGCACCAGCACATCCTTTTCGGTGAGACCGGCCAGATCGAGGTAGGCGCGCACCGTCATCACGTTGCCGAGCGACGGATCCTGACCGACGCCCGAGGTGTCGACGTGCATCACCCGCACCTGCGGCCAGGCCGCCCTGACCGCGTGCTGCCAGGCCGCGAACTCCTTGGTACCGGCCAGATCTGGACCGAACGCGTGCACCGCCCGCGCCGCCGGGCCGTAGTAGCCCTGCACGTAGTCGCGCACCATTCGAGTGGCCTGCACCCGCGGCCCCAGGTACGACAGCGTGTGCCGGATCATGTCGAGCCAACCGTCCGGCCGGCCGTCCTGGCGGTCGTAGAACAGCGGTACCACCCTGGACTCCACCAGGTCGTAGAGCGCGGCGGCCTCCAGGTCGTCGCGGCGGTTCTCGTCGGCGACGCCCGAGGTGGGAATGGTCCACCCGTCGCGGCCGTCGTACAGCTCGTCCCACCACCCGTCCGAGATGGACAGGTTCAGCACACCGTTCAGCGCGGCCTTCATCCCCGAGGTGCCGGAGGCCTCCTGCGGCCGGATCGGGTTGTTCAACCAGACGTCGGCGCCGGCACACAGCACCGAGGCCATGCCCATGTCGTAGTCGGGCAGGAACAAGATGCGGTGTCTGATCTCCGGATCGTCGGCGAACCGCACCATCTCCTGCATGAACCGCTTGCCGCCGTCGTCGGCCGGGTGCGCCTTTCCGGCGATCACCATCTGCACCGGCCGCTCGGGGTCGAGCAGGATCCGCTTCAACCGCTCAGGGTCACGCAGCATCAGCGTCAACCGCTTGTAGGTGGACACCCTGCGGGCGAAACCGATGGTGAGGATCTCGGGATCGAGCACCGTGTCCGTCCAGCCCAGCTCCACCTCGGTGGCGCCGCGTTGCAGCCACGACTTCTTCACCACCCTGCGGGCCATCTGCACCAACCGCGACCGCAGCGTGTTCCGCAGCGTCCAGATGCGCTCGTTGTCGACCCGGTCGGCGTACGGCCACTCGTCGGCCGAGGCCAGGTCTTGCCAGCCGGACATGTCGCCGGCCACCTGGTACATCTCCCTGGCGGCCCAGGTCGGCAGGTGCACGCCGTTGGTCACCGAACCGATCGGCACCTCTGCGGTGTCGAAGCCCGGGTACAGGTCGGCGAACATCTCCCGGCTCACCGCGCCGTGCAACTTGGCGACCCCGTTGGCCCGCTGCGCGGTGCGAAAACCCATGTGCGCCATGTTGAATCGGTCAGGGTCGTCCTCGGCACCGAGCGCCAGCATGTCGGCAACCGGCAGCCCGGGCAGCAGCCGCGAGTTGCCCTGCTCGTCCGGGTCGAAGTAGTGCCGCACCAGGTCGGTCGGGAATCGGTCGATGCCGGCCGGCACCGGGGTGTGGGTGGTGAACACCGTTCCGGCGCGGACCGCGGCCAGCGCCTCGCCCCAGCTCAGGCCGCGCTCGGCGTGCAGCTCCCGCATCCTGGTCAGCCCGAGGAAACCGGCGTGGCCCTCGTTCATGTGGAAGACCTCGGCCGGCGCCCGGCCGTTCAGCTCGTTGAAGGCCTGCACGGCGCGCACGCCGCCGATGCCCAGCAGCAGCTCCTGCTTGATCCGGTGGTTCTGGTCGCCGCCGTAGAGCTTGTCCGTGGTATGCCGCAGCTCGTCGTCGTTGGCCTCGATATCGGTGTCCAGCAACAACAACGGCACCCGGCCGACATCGGCGCGCCAGATCCTGGCCGTCATCTCCCGACCACCGGGCATCGGCACCGACACGGTCAGCTCGCTGCCGTCGGCGGCACGCACCAGCTCGAGCGGCAAACCCTGCGGGTCGTGCGCCGGGTAGTGCTCGGTCTGCCAGCCGTCAGCCGACAACGACTGCCAGAAGTAACCGAAGCGGTACAGCAGGCCGACGCCGACCAGCGGCAGGCCGAGGTCGGAGGCCGACTTCAGGTGGTCGCCGGCCAGGATGCCGAGGCCGCCCGAGTAGTTGGGCAGCACCTCGGTGATGCCGAACTCCATCGAGAAGTAGGCGATCCCGGCGGGCAGCTCGCCGGCGCCCTGCGCGCCGGCCAGCTGAGTCTGCTGCTGGTACCAGCGCGGCGCCGTCAGGTAGGCCTGCAGATCCGCGTCCAGCGCGTGCATCCGCTCAAGAAAGGCCGGGTCGGCGGCAAGCTGTTCGAGCCGGTCCTTGCTCACCGCACCCAGCAACTTGACCGGGTCGCCCTCGAGGCGTTGCCACAGCTCGGGGTCGATGTCGGTGAACAAATCCTGGCTCGGGCTGTGCCACGACCAGCGCAGGTTGCGGATCAACCCGCCGAGCGGGGCCAGCTGGTCCGGCAACTGCGGACGCACGATGAATCGACGAAGTGCTTTCACGCAGCGACACGCTACCGGCGTTCAGTATCGATTCAGCACGCCTTCGCCGCATCGACGGGTGAATTGTCACCTGAGCGGGCGAGTTCGCTCTCTTGGATGACGAGGGTTCACCCCCGCGCCACCGTCAGGTGCCCGGCCGCCGTTATAGGTTGGCGGCGTGGCCGGACGCATCGGATTGACCGACATCACCCCGACCGTCGCCGGTGGGCGCTATCCCGCCAAGGCCGTGGTCGGGCGACCTATCGACGTGGGCGCGACCGTCTTCCGAGAAGGACACGACGCCGTCGCCGCCAACGTGGTGTTCCAGCCGGCTCCGGTGGCCGGTCGGCCGCGGGCGCGCGCCCAGCGCAGCAGCCTCAACATCATGACTCCGGGCGTCCCCGGCACCGATCATTTCTCCGCGACGGTGACACCGGACGCGCCCGGCATGTGGAACCTCGTCATCGAGGCCTGGAGCGACCCGCTGGAAACCTGGCGGCATGCGGTCGAGGTGAAGATCGCCGCCGGCCAGAACGCCGACGAGCTGGCCAACGACCTCGAGGTCGGGGCCCGGCTGCTGGAAAAGATCGCGCGCCGGCCGCGCAACCCGCTGGCACCGACCTTGAAGACCGCCATCGCGGCGTTGCGGAACACCGGCTACTCCGTCGCCGACCGGGTGGCGCCGGCGCTGGAACCCTCCACCTGGCAAGCCCTGCGCGCCGACCCGATCCGCGAACTGGTCACCAGGTCGGCGCCGCAGCAGATATGGGTGGACCGCCCGCTGGCCGAGTTCGCGTCCTGGTACGAGTTTTTCCCCCGCTCGGTCGGGGCCATCGTCGACGACGCCGGCCGCCCGGTGCGGCACGGCACCTTCGCCGACGCCGTCACCGCGCTGCCCCGCATCGCCGCGATGGATTTCGACGTGGTGTACCTGCCGCCGATCCACCCGATCGGCGAGGTGAACCGCAAGGGCCGCAACAACTCTGTCGACTGTGAACCCGGCGATGTCGGGTCACCGTGGGCGATCGGGTCGGCGGCGGGCGGGCACGACGCCATTCACCCGGAACTCGGGACGATCGACGACTTCGACGCGTTCGTCACCGCCGCGCGGGAGCAGGGCCTCGAGGTGGCGCTCGACCTGGCGCTGCAGTGCGCACCCGACCACCCATGGGTGCGGGAGCACCCCGAGTGGTTCACCACCCGACCCGACGGCAGCATCGCCTACGCAGAGAACCCGCCGAAGAAGTACCAGGACATCTACCCGCTGAACTTCGACAACGACCCTGCCGGTCTGTACGCCGAGGTGCTGCGGGTGGTGCAGTACTGGATCTCCCACGGGGTCACGATCTTCCGTGTCGACAACCCGCACACCAAGCCGATCAACTTCTGGGAATGGCTGATCGCCAAGGTGCACACCGAGAATCCCGAGGTGATCTTCCTCGCCGAGGCTTTCACCAAGCCGGCGATGATGCACGAGCTCGGCCGGGTCGGATTCACCCAGAGCTACACCTACTTCACCTGGCGCACCGGCAAGGACGAGATCGCCGACTACGGTGTCGAGCTGGTGGAGGCGGCCGACTACATGCGGCCGAACTTCTTCGTCAACACGCCGGACATCTTGCACGCCTCGCTGCAGTACGGCGGGCCGGCGATGTTCGCCATCAGGGCCGTGCTGGCCTCGACGCTGTCGCCGCTGTGGGGGGTGTACTCCGGGTACGAGCTGTTCGAGCACGTCGCGGTGCGGCCGGGCAGCGAGGAGTACCTGGACTCGGAGAAGTATCAGCTCCGCCCGCGCGATTTCGATCACCCGGCCGGGGGGACGTTGGAGCCCTTCATCGGCCAGCTGAACCGGATCCGCCGTGAGCACCCTGCGCTGCAGCAGATGAAAGGCCTGTGGTTCCACGAGATCTCGTCGCCCAACCTGCTGTGTTACTCGCGGCGGGATCAGCAGACCGGCGACACCATTCTGGTGGTGGTCTCGCTGGTGAGCGAGGGCACGCAGTGGGGCGAGACCAACCTCTTCCTGCCGGCGCTCGGCTACGACTGGGGTGAGACGTTCATCGTTCACGACCTGGTCGGCGGCGGGCTGTACGTCTGGGGGGAACGCAACACGGTGATCCTCGACCCGAGCAAGCAGGCCGCGCACATCTTCGCCGTGCGCCGTCCGTGACTCCGGCGCACCGCGCAGCGCCCTTTCCGGCCGGAGCCGCCGCCACCGCCAGGGCCGGAACCCTGCCGGGGTTTTCCCCAATGATCCGATCTACCAACTGATTCGCACACCCGAACAGAGAGGTGAGCATGCCCAACCAGATCGCCATCGCCGAGCCGACCTCAGGCGATTTCCCGCATGCCCGGCCGATAACGGCCGAGCCGGAGTGGTACAAGCGCGCGGTCTTCTACGAGGTGCTGGTGCGCGCCTTCTACGACTCCAGCGGTGACGGCACCGGCGATCTTCGCGGTCTGATCGAGAAGCTCGACTATCTGCAGTGGCTCGGCGTCGATTGCCTGTGGCTGCCGCCGTTCTACGACTCACCGCTGCGCGACGGCGGTTACGACATCTCCGACTACCGCAAGGTGCTCCCCGAGTTCGGCAGCGTCGAGGATTTCGTCGCGCTGATCGACGCGGCGCACGAGCGCGGTATCAGGGTGATCACCGACCTGGTGATGAACCACACCTCGGACCAGCACGCCTGGTTCCAGGCGTCACGGGCCGACCCGGAGGGGCCGTACGGCGACTTCTACGTCTGGGCGGACGACGACACCGGGTACCCCGACGCGCGCATCATCTTCGTCGACACCGAGCCGTCCAACTGGACCTTCGACCCGGTGCGCAAACAGTACTTCTGGCACCGGTTCTTCTCGCACCAGCCCGACCTGAACTACGAGAACCCCGCGGTGCGGGACGCCATGATCGATGTGATGCGGTTCTGGCTCGACCTCGGCATCGACGGATTCCGGCTGGACGCGGTCCCGTACCTGTACGTCCGCGAGGGCACCAACGGCGAGAACCTGCCGCAGACGCACGAGTTCCTCAAGCGCTGCCGTGCGGTGATCGACGAGGAGTACCCGGACGCCGTGCTGCTGGCCGAGGCCAACCAGTGGCCGGCCGATGTTGTCGAGTACTTCGGCGACCCAGCTGTCGGCGGGGACGAATGTCACATGTGCTTCCACTTCCCTTTGATGCCACGCATTTTCATGGCGGCGCGACGGGAGAACAGATTCCCGATCTCGGAAATTCTGGCCCAGACACCGGCGATTCCCGAGACCGGCCAATGGGGCATCTTCCTGCGGAACCACGACGAGCTCACCCTCGAAATGGTCTCGGACGAAGACCGCGACTACATGTGGAACGAATACGCCAAGGACCCGCGGATGAAGGCCAACATCGGCATCCGCCGGCGGCTGGCACCGCTGCTGGACGGCGACCGCGGGCGGATCCAGCTGTTCACCGCGCTGCTGCTGTCGCTGCCGGGCTCACCGTGCCTGTACTACGGCGACGAGATCGGGATGGGCGACAACATCTGGTTGGGCGACCGCGACGGGGTGCGCACCCCGATGCAGTGGTCCCCCGACCGCAACGCCGGCTTCTCCCGGTCCGACCCGGCCCGGCTGTACCTGCCGGCCATCATGGACCCGAATTACGGGTACCAGACCGTCAATGTCGAAGCGCAGATGAACACCACTTCGTCGCTTTTGCACTGGACGCGCCGAATGATCGAGATCCGCAAGACTTTCGCCGCATTCTCGGTCGGCGAGTTCCATGATCTTGGCGGGTCGAATCCCTCGGTATTGTCGTACGTGCTGCACTACCCAGGCAGCGAGGACGGCACCGAGGCCGAGCACACCGTGTTGTGCGTCAACAACCTGTCCCGTTTCCCGCAACCGGTCGAGCTGGACCTGCGGCGCTGGGAGGGCAGTGTGCCGGTCGAGTTGACCGGTGGCCAGCTGTTCCCCGCCGTTGGCGAGCTGCCGTACCTGCTCACGCTGGCCGGCCACGGGTTCTACTGGTTCGAGATGCAGCAACCCGATACGCCTACGGAGGTGGGCCAGTGACCGACCCCGAACAGCAGACACCCGAACAGCCATCAGCCCAGCAGCACCCGTCCGACGGTGGCGCCGCCGCCCGACCGGCGGCCGACGGCGACGCCGAGATCGCCGGCATGTTGGCCTCTTGGCTCCCGCAGCAGCGCTGGTTCGCCGGCCGCACCGAACTCGCCGGTGTCGACATCGTCAGCCGGCACCGGCTGGCAGCCGAGCCGGCCGCCGCCGACAGTGCGGCGCCCGACGCCGACCGCGCCGAGTTCGAACACCTCATCGTCGAGGTGCCGGCGGCCGACGGGGTCCGCCGCTACCAGCTGTGGATCGGCCGAAGGCCGGTGCTGCCCGAGCGGCTGACGCACGCCGAGATCGGCGCGGCGGCATCGCCAGGCGGTTCGGCAGTTGTGCTGTACGACGCCCTGCACGACCCCGAGCTGTCGGCCCTGCTGCTGCGGGCGATCGCCGAGAACCGCACACTCGGCGACGTCACCGCGGTGCATCGCGAAGGCGTGATGCTCGATCCGAGTGCGCATGGCTTTGTGGTGACCGGAGAGCAGTCCAACACTTCGATCATCTATGGGGACAGCGGCATCCTCAAGGTGTTCCGCAGGCTGGAGCCGGGGCCCAACCCCGACGCCGAGGTGCATGCCGCTCTGGCCGAGCGGGGTTCGGCGCACAGCGCCGACCTTTTCGGTGAGATGACCGGCCCGGTGGCCGGGGAGCCCACCACACTGGCGGTACTCACCCAGTTCTTCGCCAACAGCGCCGACGGCTGGCAGATGGCCACCGCCAGCGTCCGCGACCTGATGGCCGAGGGCGATCTGCGCGCCGACGAGGTCGGCGGCGACTTCGCGGCCGAGTCCTACCGGCTCGGGCAGGCGGTCGCGTCGGTGCATCACGATCTGGCCGAGGCATTCGGCACCGGCCCGGCGGACGAGGCGCAGTTGCGCACCGATGTCGAGGCGATGGCCGCGCTCGCGGCGAGCACCATCGACGAGGTTCCCGAGTTGGCGCCGTACCGCGACGCCGTGCTGGCGGTGTTCGCTCAGGCCACCGATTTCGCTCGGGCCGGCAACACTGTTCCGCTGCAACGCATTCACGGCGATCTGCACCTCGGCCAGACCCTCCGCACGCTGACCGGCTGGGCGGTGATCGACTTCGAGGGCGAACCGAGCAAGTCGCTGCAGTACCGCAGGGCCCTGCATTCGCCGCTGCGGGACGTCGCCGGGATGTTGCGCTCGCTCGACTACGCCGGCCACCACATGCTGGCGGGCACCGGGCAGCCGGACGCTCAGCACCAATTCCGCGCCGACGAGTGGGCGAGCCGGAACCGCACGGCGTTCTGCGACGGTTACGCCGCCGAGGCGGGTACCGATCCACGTGCCGCCGACGCGCTGCTGCGCGCCTTCGAGCTGGACCGCGCCGTCTACGAGGCCGGGTACGAACACAACTATCGGCCGTCCTGGCTGCCGATCCCGCTGCAAGCCGTCGCCACGCTCACCTCTCTAGGAGGCCACCATGACTGACCGCAACTCAGGAGACGACCGCGGGCGCACCCGGCCCGGGCCCGAGAATCCCACTGCCGGCACAGCGGCGACCGATCCGGCTCAGCAGAACCCCGCTACCGAACGGCCGAGTACCCCGAAACACCGTGCTGCCGGAGACGTCTCACCGGCCGGACCGGGGCCGGCACCGGCGTCGGCGGCGGAGTCGTCGTCAGCGGCGTCGGCTTCGGCGGCGGAGTCGTCAGCGGCGTCGGCGTCATCGGAGGGAATGCCACCGACCCCGGCGGAACCACAGCGCAGCCCCACACCGCGGGAACCGAGCCAGGACGAGCTCGAGCAGGTGATCGGCGGCGACACCCACGACCCGCACGCCATTCTCGGCGCGCACCCGCAGCCGGACGGCAGCACGACCGTCCGCACCCTGCGACACCACGCGAAATCGGTGTCGCTGCTGACCGACGGCTCCGAGATCGACATGCCGCACCTGCACGGCGGAATCTTCGCGGTCACCGTCCCCGGTCCCGTCGGCGACTATCGGCTGCGGGTGACCTACGGCCCTTCCGATGGCGGCACCGATGCCGATGCCCCTGGTGCTTCCGAGAGCGAAACCGAGAGCCGCACCGGCACCGACACGGTGTACGACGTCGACGATCCGTACCGCTGGCTGCCCACCCTCGGCGAGATCGATCTGCACCTGATCGGCGAGGGCCGGCACGAGCAGCTGTGGGAAGTCCTCGGCGCCCACGTGCGCAGCTACCCCACCCCCGGTGGCGAGGTGACCGGCACCTCGTTCGCGGTCTGGGCGCCCAACGCCCGCGGGGTGCGGGTGACCGGCGATTTCGACCACTGGACCGGGGCCGGCACCCCGATGCGCTCGCTGGGCAGCAGTGGGGTGTGGGAGCTGTTCGTCCCCGGCGTCGGCGCCGGAACCCGTTACAAATTCCAGATTCTCGGGCAGGACAGGGTGTGGCGGACCAAGGCCGACCCGATGGCGTTCGGTTCCGAGGTGCCACCGGCGACCGCGTCTGTCGTCACCGAGAGCGGCTACACCTGGGGTGACGATGCCTGGCTGCAGCGCCGCGCCGAGTCCGAACCGCTGGCCGAGCCGATGTCGATCTACGAGGTGCACGCCGGATCGTGGAAGCCGGGGCTCGGTTATCGCGAAATGGCCGACGCACTGTTGGACGACCTGGCTGACACCCAGTTCACGCACGTCGAGTTTTTGCCGCTGGCCGCGCACCCGTTCTCCGGTTCGTGGGGCTACCAGGTCACCTCGTACTACGCCGCCGACCCCAGGTTCGGTTCGGCCGACGACTTCAAGTATCTGATCGACCGGCTGCACCAGGCCGGTTACGGGGTGATCCTCGACTGGGTGCCCGCCCACTTCCCCAAGGACGAATGGGCGCTTGCCCGCTTCGACGGCACCCCGCTGTACGAGCATGCCGACCCCCGCCGCGGTGAGCAGAAAGACTGGGGCACACTGGTTTTCGACTTCGGTCGGCGTGAGGTTCGTAACTTCCTGGTGGCCAATGCGCTGTACTGGCTTGAACAGTTCCACCTCGACGGGCTGCGGGTGGACGCGGTGGCGTCCATGCTGTACCTGGACTACAGCCGCAACCCGGGCGAGTGGACGCCGAACGTCTACGGCGGCAACGAGAACCTTGAGGCGGTGTCGCTGATCCAGGAGGTGAACGCGACCGTCGGCAAACGGGTGCCCGGCGCGGTGATGATCGCCGAGGAGTCGACGGCGTGGCCCGGCGTCACCCGCCCGACCCACCTCGGCGGCCTCGGCTTCGACCTGAAGTGGAACATGGGCTGGATGCACGACACCCTGTCGTACATCGAGCGCGATCCGGTGCACCGGTCCTGGCACCACAACGAGATGACGTTCTCGTTGATGTATGCCTTCTCGGAACACTTCGTGCTGCCGCTGAGCCACGACGAGGTGGTGCACGGCAAGGGCTCACTGTGGGGCAAGATCCCCGGCGACGACTGGCGCAAGGCGGCAACGCTGCGCGCCTACTTCGCGCACATGTGGGCGCACCCCGGCAAGCAGTTGCTGTTCATGGGCGGGGAGCTCGGCAACCCCTGGGAGTGGAACGCCGACGCCTCGGTGCCGTGGGACCTGTTGCAGGTGCCGCTGCATGCCGGTATCCGCCGGCTGATCGGCGACCTGAACCGGGTGTACCGCGCAACGCCGGCGCTCTACACCCAAGACTTCACCCCGGACGGGTTCGCCTGGATCGACGCCAACGACCGCGACGGCAACGTCTTCTCGTACCTGCGCTGGGGTGCGGACGGCACCCCACTGGTGTGCGTGCTGAACTTCTCGGCCAGCCCGCACCAGCAGTACCAGCTCGGGCTGCCGTTCGCCGGGAGCTGGCGGGAGGCTCTGAACACCGACGCCGACGTGTACGGCGGCTCCGGCGTCGGCAATCTCGGTGCGGTGCAAGCGATCGAGGAGTCCTGGCACGGGCAGCCGGCGGTGGCCACCGTTGCGCTGCCGCCGTTGGGTGCGCTGTGGCTGGTCCCGGACGTGTTGGCCTGAGCTCCGGCGCGCGGCGACTCGCCGGAGGCCGCCGCAGCCGGCGCCGGCCGCGCGGGCGGGCAACGGTGATCGCCCGCGCCGTGATCACCGGCGCCGTGCTCACTGTGTTGACTGTGTGCACCGGGCTCCCCCGGCCCATCGCAGCGCTGCCGGCTCGGGCCGCGGCCGCTCCGCCGACAGCTGCAGCCACCCTCGTGAGCGCGGCCGGACATGCTCCGCTGGCCGGGTCCGCCGCAACGGCTGGGCGGGCCGCGCCGGTTCGTGAGGTGCCCGACGCTGTCGATCCGGCAGCGACCGGTAAGGTCGGCGCCGTCACGGCTGCGCTCGAACAGTTCTGGGCCGCTGATCTGGGTGCCGCCTGGTCGCCGCCGCGCGGCGATTACCTGTTGGTCGACACCGACAATCGTCCGAGTACCGCGCAGCTGATGTGCGCGGCGTCGGCGGATGCGTTGCGGGGCAACGCGTTCTACTGCCCAGGGCAGGACGGCATCGTGATCGACGCGTCGGCCCTGTTGCCGGTGCTGCGCTACTCGTACGGCGGCGGCGCGGTGACGGCGTCGCTGGCTCACGAGTTCGGGCACCTGGTGCAGGCCAGGGTGGGCCCGACGGCGGAGCAGCGCCGCTCCGACCCGAAGCGCTATCCGAACCTGCTGCTGGAACAGCAGGCGGACTGCATGGCCGGCGCGTTCCTGCAGGCCGTCGGCGGCGGTGGCACCGGGTTGCCGCAGAACCAGTTCGCCGCGGGCACCGCGATGCAAACCCTCGGCCCGCTACTGGACTTTCACGACGATGCCGCTGCTCTCCCGGCCGGCGACGACAGGCACGGCACCGCGCTGCAGCGTGCCAGGGCGGTCAGCACCGGCGTCACCGACGGGGCGCGATCGTGCCGGGCGATGACGGTGGCTTCCGCTCGCCTCGACACCCCGGCGACGCCGGCGCCGGTCGGCTCCGCCGACGCCGCCCCCCGGTTCGCCGGCGATGCCGAACTGCGATCGGCCGCCGCTCGGTCGCTTGCCGCCTTCGGTTCGCGACCGGTTGGCGCCGGCGATGCCGAGCCGGCCGGCTGGCAGGCGGCCGGCCGGTACGGCCAGTTCGCCAAGGCCACGGTGCTGGCGCTGGCCGCCGGGGCCGAGCAGAACCGTTCCAGCGCAGGCTGTTTCGCCGGCGCTTGGGCTGCCGACACCATCGCCTCGGCGGGGCCCGGTCAGCTCGGCAGCCAGCCGGGCGACCCCGACGAGGCGATCGCAGCGGTTCAGCACTGGCCGGGCGCCACCATGGCCGATCTCACCGGCTTCGTCACCGGCTACGACGGCGGCCTCACCCGGTGCCAGCAGGGCTGACCAGGCCGGGCCACCGTGTCGCCGGGCCACGGTGGCGCCAGGGCACCGTGACGCCGGGGCACCGTGACGCAGCCGGCTGGAACAAGCGCGGCTAGTACAGCGCGGCGGCCAGCGCTCTGCGCGCGGCGATCACCTGCGGGTCGTCGGCCGGGTACAGCCCGAACAGCGATACCAGGTGCTCACGCAGCTGGGTGCGCTCGTCGCCCGAGGTGCGCCTGATGCCGTTGATCAACCGGTCGAACGCCGCCTTCGGGTTACCGGCGGCCGCCTCGGCGTCGGCTGCCAGCAATTGCGCCGGAACGTCGTCTGGCGCGGCGTCGGCCTTGGCCACGGCGTCATCGGGGAGATCGGCGGTGCGGCCGAAGAACTCGGCCTGCGCCAGCGCCGCGGCGGCCTGGGCGTTGCCGGGCTCGGCGTCAAGGATGGCCTGGTAGGCCGCTGCGGCCTCGGCGAATTTTGCGTCGGCCAGCAATTCCTCGGCGGCGGTGAAGCGCGGATCCTCCGGCTCCGGCACCGGGCCGCCCATCGCGTCCTCGGCGGCCTTGATGCCAGGCAGTTTGTCCCGCAGCGCGCTCAGCAGCCCGGAAACCCACTGCCGCAGTTGCGGTTCCGGTTGGACGCCGGCGAAGGCGTCGACGGGTTGGCCGGCCGCCAGCGCCACCACCGTCGGTACCGACTGCACGCCGAAGGCCTGCGCGATGCGCGGGTTGGCGTCGATGTCGACCTTCGCCAGAATCCATGCGCCGCCACCCTCGGCCGCCAGCTTCTCCAACACCGGCGAGAGCTGCTTGCACGGCTCACACCACGTCGCCCACAGGTCGATGACGACCAGCACCTCGGACGAGGCCTCCACCACCGACTGGAACGAGGCCTCGTCGACGTCGATGACGAACGGCGAACGCGGGCCGGCTCCGGCCGAGCCGTCGCCGGCGGGGCCGTTACCGCTCGGCGCGCCGGATCCGCCGGGCGCAGGGGCAGCTGTGGGTTGTTGGGCCTGGCGGGCCAGCCCGGAGAGATCGACAGCGCCGGCGAACGCCGAGCTCAGCGCGGCCTGCTGGGCCCGCGCGGTCTCGGCGGACTGCCGCGACGGCATGTTGGAGCGAGTCATGCAGCCCATGGTAGGTGCGCACCTCGGCGCCGGCCGCGCGCGGCCCGTTTGTTAGCCCCGCTAAATTGACAGCTGATGCAGACCCCCAGCCCGCCCGAGCCGCCGGGAACGTCCGTCGCGTTCCGGTGGCGGCCGATCCTGCTGCCCGCATACGGGCCGACGGCACTGGCCTCGTTGGGTTACGGCGCGGTGACGCCGATGATCGCGCTGGCGGCGATCGCGCTGGGCGCGAGTGCGGCGACCGCCGCTGTGGTCGTGACGCTGCTGGCCTGCGGTCAACTGGTCGGCGATCTCCCCGCCGGTGCGCTGGCGGCGAAGTTCGGCGAGCGGCGGGCACTGTTGGCGGCCGCCGCGGTTGATGTCGCCGCCATGACAACGGCGTACCTGGCGCAGTCGCTGTGGCTGCTGGCGCTGGCGGTGTTCGTTGACGGGATGTCGGCGTCGGTGTTCAACCTGGCCAGACATGCATGGATGACGGTCGCCATCCCGCTGCGGTACCGGGCCAGGGCGCTGTCCAGCCTTGGCGGCACCTTCCGGGTAGGGCTGTTCATCGGCCCGTTCGTCGCGGCCTGGCTGGTCAGCGCCTTCTCGCTGCAGGCGGTGTTCCTGTTCGCGGCGGGGACCGGGCTGGCGGCCGGGCTGCTCACGCTGACCATGCCAGATCTGACGGCGGACGAACGCACCGCGGGCAAGCGCGAGCACCGGGCGCCGCGCGTCACGATCGCCGCGGTGGTCCGGCAGCACTGGTCGGTGCTGGCAACGGTGGGTGTCGGGGTGCTGTTGATCTCGGCCGCCCGGCAGTCGCGGCAGACCATCCTGCCGCTGTGGTCGGAGGCGCAGCAGCTGCATCCGAGCACCATCAGCGTCATTTTCGGTATCGCCGCAGGCATCGAGCTGCTGCTGGTCTACCCGGGCGGTGCGGTGATGGACCGGTTCGGCCGGGTGTTCGTCGCCGTCCCGGCCGTGCTGCTGATGGGGCTGGGTTTGCTGCTGCTGCCGTTGACGCATACCGCGATCGCCATCGCCGTGGTGGCCGGCGTGATGGCGGTCGGCAACGGGCTGTCGTCCGGCATCGTCCTCACCATGGGGAGCGACGCCGCGCCGACCGTCGGCCGCGCCCAGTTCCTCGGCGCCTGGCGCTTCCTCGCCGACACCGGCGGGCTGGCCGGTCCCGGCCTGATCGCGGCGGTGACGGCGCTGGCCGCGCTGGGCCCGGCGGCGGTGGCGATGGCCGCGGTCTGCGGGCTCGGCGCCGGCTGGCTGGCGGTGTTCGCGCCCGGCGGCCGGCGGTCCCGCCGTGCGGTGGCCACCGCCGGGAGCCGGCGCCGGCCCGGCTGACCGCCCATACACCGCAATTCGGTCGGGGATCCGATACTAGGAATTCCTAGTATTCTGGGGGCTGGTGAGCCGGCCGGTGTTCGGGACGCTCGCTCCCCGGCCACCCCGCCGGTCCCACTCGAACCCGCACAACTCCCCCACACCCGGAGGACCGTTCATGTCCCAGCTCTTCCAGCTCCCGCAGGACATCGCCGACATCGCGGGTGTGTCCAAGGAGTTCGCCGACGAGTTCCTCGCCCCGAACGCCGTCGCCTGGGACCGGGACAAACACTTCCCCGTCGATGTGCTGCGCAAGGCGGCCGAGTTGGGCATGGGTGGCATGTACGTCTCCGAAGATGTTGGCGGCTCCGGCCTTTCCCGACTGGCGGCCGCTGCCATCATCGAGAGCCTTGCGACCGGCGACCCGTCGATCGCCAGCTACCTGTCCATCCACAACATGACGGCGTGGATGCTCGATGCGTTCGGCAGCGACGAGCTGCGGCAGCGCTACCTGCCGCAGATGTGCGCCATGGAGTACCTCGGTTCGTACTGCCTGACCGAGCCGGGGGCAGGCTCCGACGCTGCCGCACTGACCACCAAGGCCGTGCGCTCCGACGACGGCTCGCACTATCTGCTGAGCGGGGTCAAGCAGTTCATCTCCGGCGCCGGTGCCTCCAGGGTGTACATCGTGATGGCCCGGACCGGCGGGCCCGGCCCGAAGAACATCTCGGCGTTCGTGGTCGATGGTGAATCCGAAGGATTGTCGTTCGGGCCCAACGAGATCAAGATGGGTTGGAATGCCCAGCCGACAAGGCAGGTGATCCTCGACCGGGTCAGGGTGCCTGCGTCGAACCTGCTCGGCAACGAAGGTGACGGCTTCACCATCGCCATGAAGGGCCTCAACGGCGGCCGGCTCAACATTGCCGCCAGCTCGCTCGGCGGAGCACAAGCCGCCCTGGACAAGGCGATCGGCTATCTGGGCGAGCGGCAGGCGTTCGGCGCGCCGCTGAAGTCGTTACAGGCATTGCAGTTCGACATCGCAGAAATGGCCACCTCGCTGGAGGCGGCGCGGCTGTTGTTGTGGCGCGCCGCCGATGCCCTCGACAACGGCGATCCGCGGGCGGTGCCGCTGTGCGCGATGGCGAAGAAGCTGTGTACCGACACCGGTTTCGAGGTGGCCAACCGGGCGCTGCAGTTGCACGGTGGCTACGGCTACCTCGCCGAGTACGGCATCGAGAAGATCGTCCGCGATCTGCGGGTGCACCAGATTCTGGAGGGCACCAACGAGATCATGAACCTGATCATCTCCCGGTCGGTACTGCCGGGCTGAGCCCTGCCCCGCCACCAGCGCGGCAACCGCGGACGCCGGCCCGGTGCCGTCCGCCCGCGTGCGGGAGATACTCGACGGATGACCGAGTCCAGCCAGTACCAGACCATCACCGTCGACCGGGCCACCGCCCCGCGGGTCGCCCTGATCACCCTGAACCGACCGGAGGCCCTGAACGCCCTCAACGCCGAGCTGATCAGCGAGTTGGTCGACGCCGCAACCACTCTCGACCTTGACCCCGATGTCGGCGCTATCGTGCTCACCGGCTCGGACAAGGCGTTCGCCGCCGGCGCCGACATCAAGCAGATGCAGGACATGGGCTATCCGCAGACCTACACGGACAACCTGTTCGCCGAGGCCGACCGGCTCGCCAATCTGCGTACACCGTTGATCGCCGCGGTGGCCGGCTACGCCCTCGGCGGCGGCTGCGAACTGGCGATGCTCTGCGACATCCTGATCGCCGCCGACACGGCGGTGTTCGGTCAGCCGGAGATCAAGCTCGGCGTGATTCCCGGCATCGGCGGTTCCCAACGGCTGGCCCGCGCGGTGGGCAAAGCCGTTGCCATGGACCTGATTCTGACCGGTCGCACCATGAAGGCGGACGAGGCCAAACAGACCGGCCTCGCTTCCAGGGTGGTGCCGGCCGACCAGCTGCTGCCCACCGCCCTCGAGGTGGCGCAGACCATCGGCGGGTACTCCAAGCCGGCCACCTGGATGGCCAAGGAGGCCGTCAACCGCGCCTTCGAAACCAGCCTCACCGAGGGCATCCGCTTCGAGCGCAGGGTGTTCCAGGCCGGCTTCGCCACCGCCGACCAGTCCGAAGGCATGGCGGCATTCGCCGAGAAGCGGCCGCCGAACTTCACCCACAGCTGAGCATCGCCGCCGGCCCGGCACCGGTTCCAGCGGCACGTTGATCGCGGTGGCGCGCTCGTCCCAGCAGCCGGGACACCCGGCCCGCGCACGCGGCTCGGCGGCGGCCGGTTGCTAACGTCGCGGTATGACTCATGGTGTGCGCGGGCAGCGTCCGCAACTCGGTTCGGCGCTGCCGTTCGACCCCATCGAGAAGGCGGCGCAGACCTGGTCGGAACGCATCGGCCCGAACACCGCCATGGCCGCCGTCACCAACGTGATGCGGGTGCAGCAAATTCTGCAGGCCACCGTCGACGAGGCGCTCAAGCCGCACGGACTTACCTTCGCCCGCTATGAAGCGCTGGTGCTGTTGTCGTTCAGCAAACGCGGCAGTCTGCCGATGCGGCTGATGGGCGAGCGGTTGCAGCTGCACCCGACCTCGATCACCAACATCGTCGACCGGCTGGAGGCGGACGGCCTGGCCAAGCGGCTGCCGCACCCCTCGGACCGGCGCACCACCTTGGTTGAGCTCACCGATGCCGGTGCGGAGCGGCTACAGGCGGCCACCGCGGCCGTCACCGACGCCGAGTTCGGTTGGGTGGGTCTGGACGACTCCGAGCTGTCCGAGCTGAGCCGGCTGCTCACCAAGGTCCGCAAGGCGGTCGGCGACTTCAGCTGAGCCGGATTGGCCCGCCGGTTTCGACCTTTGCTGCCTCCAGCGCGCGAAAAAGCCCTGATTTCCACACTTTTCCGCGCACTGGAGGCAGCTCGGGTACAACTGTCCGGTGCCGCCTATGCCCGCGGGGGCCAATGCTCCAGCGGCAGCGGCGCCCTGGCGCTGACCGTCCGGATCGCGAACATGCTGCGCGCGTCGGTGACCGGCCCGATCAGCAGCAGCTCGTCGAGCAACACCGCTTCGTAGGCCGTCAGGTCCGGGACAACGACCTCGACAAGGAAATCGGCCTCACCCGACACCACATAGCAGGCCACAACGGCCGGAATAGCGGTCAGCGCCTGCTCGATCATCCGCGAGGTGTCGCGGGAGTGCTGCGTCACCCGCAGCGAGACGAACACCGTCAACCCCAGCCCGAGCGCGAGCCGGTCCAGCTCGGCCCGGTAGCCACCGATCAGGCCGGCGGCTTCCAGCGCCTTGGTGCGGCGCAAGCACGCGGACGGCGACAGCCCGACCCGTTCGGCGAGCTCGACGTTCGGGATCCTGCCTTCGCTCTGCAGCGTCGCCAGGATGGCACGGTCGGTCTTGTCGAAGAGCTGCTGCGGCATGATCCGCATCGTACGGCCTTCATGCCGCGCAATAGTTGCGTCAGACCGGCGTTGAGTCACCTACTTTGCCATCGCGTGTCGCCGGTACTGCCGCAGAGTCGTCGGTATGGAAACCACGCCGGCTGCCGTCGGTACCCGAGCCGCACCCACGCCGTCGCGGCCGCCGCTCAATACCGCGGCGGCGGTGGCGCTGTATGTGGGCGCGCTGCTCGGACCCAGCGTGCTGCTGGTACCGGGCCTTGCGGCCGAGATCGCCGGTCCCGCTTCGATTGTCGTCTGGTTGGGCATGTTGCTGGTGTCGGGATTGCTGGCGATCGTCTTCACCGCGCTCGGCATTCGTTTCCCCGACGGCGGCATGGTGGCCTACGTGCGGGCCGGGCTGCACCGCCGGCTCGGCCCGGCCGCCGGGTGGATGTTCGTCGCCGGGGTGGTGGTCGGTGCTCCGGTGGTCAGCCTGATCGGTGCCGGCTACCTGACCGGGCTGCTGGGCCTGCGTCCCGGCGCAACACCGTTGGTCGCGGCCGTCCTGCTTGCCCTGGTCGTCGCGGTGAATCTGTTCGGCCGACGCGCCGGAACCAGGGTGCAGCAGCTGCTGGTGGCGGTGCTGCTGGTACTGGTGCTGGTGGCGGTGGCCGCGGCGCTGCCCCGCATGCGAGCCGACGCGTGGCAGCCGCTGGCCCCGCACGGTTGGTCGGCGCTGGGCCCGGCGGCGCTGGCGGTGATGCTGTCGTTCGTCGGCTGGGAGGCGATCACCCCGCTGGTCTCGAGGCTGCCCGATCCCGGCCGGCAACTGCCGAAGATCACCGGCACCGCGTTCGGCGTCACCGCGGTGGTGTACCTGGCACTGGCGACCGTCACCATCGGGGTGCTCGGCGGCCGGGCCGGTGTGGCGCCGGTCGCCGCGTTGCTCGATGCCGGGCTGGGGCGCGCCGGTGCGGTGGTCGGTTCCGTCGTCGCCATCGCGGTGACGCTGGCCGGCACCAACGCCTACCTGTCCGGTGCTACCGAGCTCACCCGAGAGTTGTTGCGTCCCAGCGATTCCACTCAGCGTGGCCGCCGTCCCGCCGCCGCCCGGGCTCCCGAACGAGCGCTGCCACCGGCCATCGCTGGGCTGGGGACGGCGGTGTTCGTCGCCACCGGCGCCGGTTGGTTGTCGGTGGCCCAGTTGGTGGCCATCCCGTCGACCCTTTTCGTGTCGGTGTACCTGCTGTGCACGGTCGCGGCGACGCGGCTGCTCAACGGCAGGATGCGGCTGGTTGCCGGCGCGGCCGCCGGCGCCGTGACGGTGCCGCTGTTGTTCGCCGGGTGGAACCTGGTGGTGCCGACGGCGATCGGGGTGGGCAGCCTGGTGATCGGGGCTCGCCGCCGCCCGCCGGTCAGCGGATCTGGGTCTCCTGGACAGCGATGACTTTGCCGTCGGTGAGCACCATGGTGGTCCACCGACGCTGCTGGCCGCCGGAGTCTGGATCGGAGTGGGAATCGGGATCGGAGGCGGGGTGGTGGTGAGACTCCATGAAGGCCACCACGTTTGCTGCCGGGCGGTGAACGTCGTCGATCGTGATGTGGAGCCCAGGTCGGCTGCCGCCCGACGCCGCCAGCGCCCGGGCCAGATCGTCAAAGCAGTGCCGGCGCCCGGAGGTGTCGATCAGCCGCATCGCGGGGTGGTGGGCGTTCAGAAACCGTTGCAGCGCAGCCTGATCCGCGTCGGCCAGCCACCGCTGCAGGTCGTCGTGCAGCGCAACGACAAGATCCTCCGGCGGCATCAGGGCCGGGCTGGGACGGTCAGCAACAGTGCGTCGCCCTGTCCCCCGCCGCCGCACAGTGCGGCGGCCCCGGTCCCGCCGCCCCGGCGTTTGAGCTCAAGGGCAAGGGTGAGCACCAGCCGGGCCCCGGACATGCCGATCGGGTGACCGAGCGCGATCGCCCCGCCGTTGACGTTCACGATCTCCTCGCTGACGCCCAACTCCCGGGTCGACGCAATGCCGACGGCGGCGAACGCCTCGTTGATCTCGATCAGATCCAGATCTTTCGGGTCGATCCCGGCCTTGGCGCAGGCCGCCTTGATGGCGTTCGCCGGTTGGGACTGCAGCGACGAGTCGGGGCCGGCCACCACGCCGTGCGGGCCGATCTCGGCCAGCCAGTCGAGCCCACGCTCGATCGCAAGCTCCTTGTCCATCACCACAACGGCGCAGGCGCCGTCCGAGATCGGCGACGCCGACCCTGCGGTGATGGTGCCGTCCGGGCTGAACGCCGGGCGCAGTTTCGCCAGGGTCTGCACGGTGGTGTCGGGGCGGATGCCCTCGTCGCTGTCCACCACCACGTCACCCTTGCGCCCTGGCACCGTGACATCGACGATCTCGTCGGCGAACCGGCCGGCCTGCTGCGCCGCCGCCGCCCTTTGGTGCGAGCGAGCGGCGAAGGCATCCTGCTGCTCTCTGGTCAGCACCCCGCCGCCGTGACTGCCCTCGGTGTTGGTCTTCTCGGTGAGCAGACCCATCGCGGCATCGGTGAACGCGTCCTGCAGCCCGTCGACGGCCATGTGATCCAGCAGCGTCACCTCGCCGTACTTGTAGCCGGCGCGGGAGTGCGGCAGCAGGTGCGGGGCGTTCGTCATCGACTCCATGCCGCCGGCGACGACGGTGCGGAACTCGCCGGCCCTGATCAGCTGGTCGGCCAGCGCAATGGCGTCCAACCCTGACAGGCAGACCTTGCTGATGCCGAGCGAGGGCACGTCCATTCCAATACCGGCGGCGGCGGCCGCCTGGCGGGGCGGCAGCTGCCCGGCACCGGCCGGCAGCACCTGCCCGAGAATCACGTAGTCGACCTGGTCGGGAGCCACCCCGGCCCTCGACAGCGCCCCGCGGATGGCGGCGGCGCCCAGTTCCGACGCCGGCAGGCTGCCGAGCGAGCCCGACATCCGCCCCATCGGGGTGCGCGCCCCCGCGACGATCACCGTGCTGCGCCCGGCCGGGCTGCCGCCGGCGGGATTCTGGGGGATGTGCTGGCCGCGCTGCTGCTCCATGTGATGGAAGGTACCGCCTGCGGCCGCTGCGCGTCCCCGGCAACCGTGCCGCCGAGCGTTACGGTGATCAGATGACGGTGAGCCAGACTCTGCGCGCGCTCGAGGTAGCGGCGGTGGACCATGTCGGCCTCGCGGTACCCGAGTTGGATGCCGCCATCGCCTTCCACACCGACGTACTCGGCGGGCGGCTGACCCACCGCGAGACCAACCCGGAGCAGCAGGTCGAGGAGGCCATGATCGCGTTCGGCCCGGCCGACAGCCCGCATTCCACCCAGCTGCAGCTGCTGGCGCCCACCGGGCCGGACTCGACCATCGCGAAGTTCATCGACCGGCAGGGGCCGGGGCTGCAGCAACTGGCGGTGCGGGTACCCGACGTCGCCGCCGCGGCCGCCGCGCTGCGGGCCAGGGGCCTGCGGCTGCTGTACGACCAGCCGCGGGGCGGGACAGCGGGGTCGCTGATCAACTTCGTGCACCCCAAGGATGCCGGCGGAGTGTTGCTCGAACTCGTCCAGCCGGCGGCAGAAGATGGACAGCACGCGGCCGATCAGGGCCGGCAGACCGATACGCAGCGGGAAGGAGCGCGATGACCAACCCAGGAGACTGGCTGCCAACTCAAGTCCCGTTCGACCTGGTACGGCGGGGCTACGCCCCCGAGCAGGTCACCGCGCACCTGGAACAGCTCGAGTACGACCTGCGGATCGCCACCGCCAACCGGGACGCCACCAACCAGCGGATCAGCGAACTGACCGCGCAGTTGTCCAGCGCCCAGGCCGAGGCTGACGCGCTGCGCGCCCAACTAGACCGGAACGCCCTTGAACCGCTCGCCGTCGGCAACCTCTCCGACCGCATGCAGCGGCTGATCAGGTTGGCCGAGGAAGAGGCCGCCGAGATCCGGTCGTCGGCACGACAGGAGGCCGACCAGCTCCGCGCTGACGCCAGCGCCGAGGCCGAGCGGCTCACCAGCACCGCCAAGACCGAGACCGACGCGCTGCGGTCGACCACCGACGAAGACGTCGCACGGCTCCGCGAGGCGGTGACGGCCGAGCTCGCCGCCAACACCGCCGCCGCTGACGCCGAGCACACCGAGCGGATGACGGCACTGGAGTCCGACCGGGCGACGCTGGAGCAGGACAGGCACCTGTTCGACGACGAGCGCGCCACCGTCAGGGCGGAGCTGGCCGCGCAGGCCCAGCAGCTGATCGGCCAGGGCACCGCGCATGCCGAGCGCATCGTCGCCACCGCCCAGCAGCAGGCCGACCAGCTGCGCAGCAAGGTCACCCAGGAGACCGACGAGCAGCGCCGTCAGGCGCTCGCCGCCGCGGAGTCGGCGCTGACCTCGGCGAAGACCGAGGCCGAGCAGTTGTTGGGTGAGGCACGGGCGTCCGCCGACCGGTTGACCCGCACCGCCTCCGCCCAGGCCGAGCGCACCATCGCCGATGCCGACGCCGCCGCCACCGAGATGGTGGACGAGGCGAAGGCCGAGGCGGCCCGGCTCACCGATGAGTCGAACCGGCACCGTGCCCAGGTGGAGGAAGACTTCGAGATCACCATGGCGTCGCGGCGCAGTGAGGCGTACCGGACGCTCGCCGACCGCGAGCGCACCTCGGTGGCCGACGCCAAACGCCGGATCGAGGAAGCGACCGCGGCAGCCGCCGAGCTGCGGCAGCAGGCCGACGCCGACACCACACAGCAGCGCGCCGACGCCACCGCAGAGGTGACCAAGCTGCGTTCCGACACCGCCGCCGAGATCCAGCGTCAGCTGTCGGCCGCCGACGCCGACGCGCGGCGGCGGCGGGAGCTGGCCCAACGGCAGGCGCACGAGCGGGTGGCCGAGGCGGACGCCGCGGTGCGCCGGTTGACCCAGCTGCGCTCCAGGGTGCACGAGCAGCTCGGCGAGCTGGATGCCCAGCTCGGCCGGGTGCGCTCGCTGGTGACCTCGGCCCCTGAGCTGATCAACCCGCCGGACGAGGAAGCCACCAGGCCGCTGCTCGACGAATTCCCGGCCGAGCTGCCGGACGAGGCGGCCGGGCTCCCCCGGCAGAGCGGTGGGGCCACCCCGGCGCCGGACCGGAACGGCGCAGTTGCCGATACTGCTGACCCAGCCGCCACTATTGACGCTGCCGCCACTGTTGACCCAGCCGACACCGTTGACGCCGCTGGCACCGGTGACGCTGCTGGCACTGGTGGTACCGGTGACGATGGTGACGCCGATGCCACCCGGCGGCACCAGCGTTCGGACTGGGCGGACTGGGCGCCCGAGCAGACGCCGGCTACACCCGGTCGCCGGCGCTGACCAACTGCAGGATCTCCGGGGCGGAGTTCAGGTACTTCGCCGCGGCGATCCGGCTGCTCAGCACCAGTACGATCGGCGCCGACACCACAGCTACCGCCAGCGCCGCCCAACCGAACACCGGCGACACCGCGATCGCCAGGATCACCAGCACAACGGTGGGCAGTGCCAGCACCACCCCGCCGAGCATGGTGCCGATGGTGGCCCGCGCGGTGCGGCCCTTCTGCCCCGGCACGCTGGAGACGAACATGGACTTGCGGCTCTGCGGCATCGCGTACGGCAGGTAGGCGGAGGCCACCGCCGCCGCCCCCGCCGCGCCGAACAGCAACCCGAGGCAAAGCCCAAGGGCGCCGGGCACATTCGCCCAGTCGTCCCTGATCGCCGCGACCACGCCGACCGACAGCATCAACAGCAGCACCGCAGGCAGCGTCACCACCAGCAGGTTGCCCAACACCTCAGCCCTTGCCCTTGTCCGATCGCCGAAGGCCACCATGTGCAGCCAGAGCCCTGAGCCCTCCCAGGCGTACATGCCGCCGGCCTGGGTGCCGAACAGCAGCGCTCCCAGCGCACAGCCGTAGACCGCGCCGGAGAACCGGAATACCAGCAGCGGCCAGACGATCGCCATCAGCAGCGACAACAGCCACGGCATCCGGCGCATCGGATCGCGCCACATCAGGGTGAGCACCCGGCCGGCCACCAAACGCGTTGTGCCGGAGAGGCTGCCGCCGACAGCGTCGGCGTTCAGCAGACCCCTGGACGGCGCAGATCCTTCGGTCTCCGATGTTCCTCTGGTCAGCGAGGTGACCAGGGCGCGGCGCCACCACCACCAACCGACGGCCAGGAACGCCACCGCGATCACCGCGGCGACGACGACCCTGGCCCACTGCCCCGTCGTCACCAGATACGGCAGCGATGCCAGCGATCCAGGCGGCGTCCAGGACAGCACCTGGGCCACCTTCGCGGCGCCGCCGGCGAGGCCGGAACCCGAGTTCAGCACCACGTTCAGCACCAGGTAGAGCGCCAGCACCGCGAAGCCGATCAGCATGCCGAGATCGCGGCCGCGGCGGGACGACATCAGCGACGCCATCGCGGTGGAAGCGGCGCGGGAGAACACCACACAGGTCATCAGTTGCAGCGCCGAGCACAGCAGCGCCAGCGGCAGCACCGCCCAGTTGCTCGACATCCCGATCGCGGCGCCGACCAGGACAACAGCATTGGCGATCGGCAGGTAGCCGACCAGCGAACTCACCAGCAGCCCGCGCTGCAGATTCGAGGTTCGCAGCGGGAGCAACGCAAACCGTTGCGGGTCAACGGTTTCGTCCACGCCGAAGGCGATCATCGGACCGAGCACCCAGGCCACCAGCAGGGTGGCGAACACACCGGAGATGGCCAGCGGGGCGACGTCGGGTATCCGCCGCAGCAGGCAAAGTCCCAGCACCGCAGCGGCAAGCACCAGCGCGACCACCACCAGCAGCACGATCATGCCGGCCCGGCTGGCGCCGTTGGCGGCGCGCCAGCGGCTCACCAGCAGGTGCCACTTGAGCCCGGCGAACAACGACAGCGGCGCCGGCCGCACCTGGCCGGCGGCCGCGGATTCGGTCAGCGGGACTGCAGCCACGACAGTCCTTCGGTGTGCCGTTCCTGACCGCCGACAAGGTGGAAGAAGGCGTCGTCGAGGCTGGCCGCACTGCCGCGCACGGTCGCCAGCTCACCGGCGGCCACGATGCGGCCGGCCGCCATCACCGCGACGTGCGTGCACAGCTCCTCCACCAACGCCATCACGTGCGAGGAGAAGATGACGGTGCCGCCGGCCTGCCGGTACTGGGTGAGCACGGTGCGGATGGTGCGGGCGGACACCGGGTCCACCGCTTCCAGCGGCTCGTCCAGCAGCAGTAGCGGCGGCGAGTGCAGCAGCGCTGCGGCCAGGGTGATCTTCTTGCGCATGCCGGTGGAGTAGTCGGCGACCAGCTTGTCGCCGGCATCGCTCAGGTCGAGCACGTCCAACAGCGACGTGGCCCGCTGGTTGACGACATCGGCGGGCAGCCCGCGCAGCCGCCCGAGGTAGCTGAGCAGTTCGGCGCCGGACAGCCGCTCGAACAGCCGCAGGCCCTCCGGCAGCACGCCCATCCGCGCCTTCGCGGCGGCGGGGTCGGCCCAGACGTCGACACCGTCCACGAAGATGCGCCCCGCGGTGGGCACCAGCAGGCCGCTGACCATCGACAGGGTGGTGGTCTTCCCGGCACCGTTCGGGCCGACCAGCCCGAAGAAGGAGCCGGCAGGGACGTCGAGGTTGACGTGGTCGACGGCGACCTTGTCGCCGAAGGTCTTGGTCAGATCGCGCAACGCCAATGCCTGTTGCGCGGTCCGCGGGTCGGACGGCGCCGCCGCTGGATAGGCCGGCAATGAACCGGCGGACGGCTCGGCACCCTGGGGCGCAGAAGTGGCGGAAGGTGGCTGGCTGCCCGGTGCGGGCGCGCCGAAGTCAGGTCCCGACATGGCGCCTACCTTGCCACACTCCGGGTGGGCCACCAGCATCGGGTTGTCCGCACAACCCGGCAGGCCCGGGCCGGCCGGTACAGGCTGCCGACAGCGCGGCGGCCGGTGCGGCTCAGTGCCCGACGAAGGCGTTCAGCAATGCCCAGGCAATGACGGCGCTGGGCAACAGCGAGTCGAGCCGGTCCATGATCCCGCCGTGCCCCGGCAGCAGCGTGCCCATGTCTTTGACGCCGAGGTCGCGTTTGATTAGTGACTCGGCAAGGTCGCCGATGACGGCGACGACGGTGAGCACCGCGCCGATCACCACGCCCTGCCACCACGGGTGGTCGAGCAACAGCCATACCGACAGCGCCCCGCCGATCATCGCGGTGAGCAGTGAACCGCCGAAGCCCTCCCACGACTTCTTCGGCGAGATGCTCGGCGCCATCGGGTGTTTGCCCAGCACCACACCGGAGGCGTAACCGCCGGTGTCCGAGCACACCACGACGATCAGGAACACCAGCACCCGCTTGGCGCCGTCTTCCGGTTGCACCAGCAGCGTGGCGAACGAGGCGAAAAGGCCCAGGTACACCAGCAGGAAGACGCTGGCCGACACGTCCTGCAGATAACCGGCGGCGCCCCGCCGGAACCGCCACAGCAGGCACACCAACGCCGCCACCGCGATGCCGAGGGCCTGCGCCTGGTGCCCGAACCACCACGGCAGCACCACCAGCGCGACGCAGCCCAAACCCACCGGCAGCCATTCGATCTCGATGCCGCGGGCCCGGCGCAACGTCTGGCTCATCTCCCAGACGGAGGCGAGCACGGCGGCCGCGATGATCACCATGAACGCCGGCCGGTACAGCAGCAGCGACAGCACGATGACGATGCCGAGGCCGACACCGACACCGATGGCCATCGGCAGGTCGCGGCCGGCCCGCGACCCCCGGGACGGTGCGTCAGGGGCCGGCCCAGCTTGAGTGGGTCCAGCGGGGGTCGGCTCAGCGGGAGTCGACCGAGCGGCCGACGGCGGGTCCGCCGGTGAACCGGGGCCGTCCGGCGGCGGGGGCGCACCCGCTGCGTCGCTTGGGGTCATCAGACCTCGAGCAGCTCGGCTTCCTTGTGCTTGACGATCTCGTCGATGGCAGCCACGTACTTGTCGGTGGTGGTCTGCAGATCCTTCTCGGCGCGGGCGCCTTCGTCCTCGCCGGCTTCGCCGTCCTTGACGATGCGGTCGATCTCTTCTTTCGCGCGGCGCCTGATGTTGCGGATGGACACCTTGGCGTCCTCGCCCTTGCCGCGGGCCTGCTTGCCGAGATCGCGCCGGCGCTCCTCGGTGAGCTGCGGGAACACCACCCGCAGCACGGTGCCGTCGCTGGTCGGGTTGACCCCGAGATCGGAGTCCCTGATCGCCTTCTCGATGGTGGCGAGCTGGCTGGCGTCGTACGGCTTGATGACGGCCATCCTGGCCTCGGGAACGGTGATGGTGGCCATCTGGCTCAGCGGGGTGGGCGCACCGTAATAGTCGATGACGACCTTGTTGAAGGCGTTCGGGTTGGCCCGGCCGGTGCGGATGGTGGTGAGGTCTTCCTTCGCCACGCTCACCGCCTTCTCCATCTTCTCCTCGGCGTCGAGCAGGGTGTCGTCAATCATCGGGGTGCCTTCCTTCCGGTTGCGGCGGCCGCCGGCGCACTGGCCGTGCGGTGAAGCGATGCGGGCGTTGGCTGATTTCGGTGTCTGGCTGCGTGCTGTGGCCTGCGCGCTCGGCGCCGGCCGGCGCTCAGGACGGGCTGGCCACCAGGGTGCCGATCTGTTCGCCGGCGACGGCCTTGGCGATGTTGCCCTGCTCGAGCAGGTTGAACACGATCATCGGCATCCCGTTGTCCATGCACAGGCTGAACGCGGTCGCGTCGGCGACCTTCAGGTTGCGGTTCAGCGCTTCCCGATGGGTGATCTCGGTGAACATCTTGGCGTCAGGGTTGGTGCGCGGGTCGTCGTCGTAGACCCCGTCGACGGCCTTGGCCATCAGCACCACCTCGGCGCCGATCTCAAGAGCGCGCTGCGCCGCTGTGGTGTCGGTGGAGAAGTACGGCATGCCGACGCCGGCGCCGAAGATCACCACCCGGCCCTTCTCCAGGTGCCTGATGGCACGCCTGGGGATGTACGGCTCGGCCACCTGGCCCATCTGGATGGCGGTCTGCACCCTGGTGTCCAGGTGCTGTTCGCGTTCCAGGAAGTCTTGCAGCGCAAGGCAATTCATGACGGTGCCGAGCATGCCCATGTAGTCGCTGCGGGCCCTGTCCATGCCGAGCACCTGCAGTTCGGCGCCACGGAAGAAGTTGCCGCCACCGATGACGACGCCCACCTGCGTGCCGTCGCGGACGACGTCGGCGATCTGCGCGGCCACCGCAGAGACCACCTCGGGATCAACCCCGACCTGTCCCCCGCCGAACATCTCGCCGCCGAGCTTGAGCAGGACCCGTCGATATGGCTGTCGCGTCATCGGCCTCAGTTGCCCCTTCTGCGTCGTGGCTGGGTTGATCTCGCTGGTGCGGTGCCCTGGCCGGGCCCGGGTGCTGTGCCGTGGTGCTCTGGATCTGGTTCATCCTGCCCGATGCCGGGCCGATAGACCGCGGCGGGCCGCGTCGCGATGACGCGGCCCGCCGTCGGTGGCCGTGCTTGGGTCAGGCGGTGCCGACCTCGAAGCGGACGAAGGCGTTGATCTTCACGCCGGCCTCGTCCAGCTGGGCGGCGACGGTCTTCTTGCTGTCCAGCACGCTGGGCTGCTCCAGCAGCACGGCGTCCTTGAAGAAGCCGTTGACCCGGCCCTCGACGATCTTGGGCAGCGCGGCCTCCGGCTTGCCCTCCTCGCGGGCGGTGGCCTCGGCGATGCGGCGTTCGCTCTCCAGCACGTCGGCCGGCACGTCGTCGCGGCTGACGAACCGAGCCCGCAGCGAGGCGATCTGCAGCGCGGCCTGGCGGGCCGCCTCGGCGGCGTCGTCGCCGTCGCCGGTGTACGAGACCAGCACGCCGATGGACGGCGGCAGATCCTGCGAACGCTTGTGCAGGTAGACGGCGGTCGGGGCGTCGAGCTTCGCGACGCGGTTCAGCACCAGCTTCTCGCCGATCTTGGCCGACAGCGCGTCGATCGCCTGCTGCACGGTGCCGTCACCGAGGCCGGCGGCGGCGGTGCCATCGACGGTGCCGTCACCGTTCGCGGCGACCTCGGCGATCTGGTTGGCCAGATCGGAGAACTCGGAGTTCTTGGCGACGAAGTCGGTCTCGCAGTTCAGCTCGATGAGCGCGGTGCTGCCGGTGCCGGCGGCGCTGGCGACCATGCCCTCGGCGGTGGTGCGCTCGGCGCGCTTGCCGACGTCCTTGGCGCCCTTGATGCGCAGGATCTCGACGGCCTTGTCGAAGTCGCCGTCGGCCTCCTCCATCGCTTTCTTGCAGTCCATGAAGCCGGCGCCGGTGAGCTCGCGAAGGCGCTTGACGTCGGCGGCGCTGTAGTTGGCCATCTGTTGATTCCTTCCCTGGAGAAGTTCCGGTGGTTCGGGGTGTTGCCGGGTGAACGCGGGGTGACAGCGTCGATTCCGGCGGTCACACACCACCGCCGCACCCGGAGCTCAGCCACCCGATGTGGTGCGGTCAGAGCTCCGGATGCGGCAGCAGTGCGATCGGTTGGTCCGGCTCAGGAGTTGTCGGCCGGAGCGGTACCGGTGGCCTCGGCCACCTCGGTGACGGTGCGATCCGCGCCCTCGACCGCGGCGGCGGCGTCATCGGTGGCGGTCGCGGCGGCCTGCTCGGCCTCGCTCTGGGCGAGCAGCTCGCGCTCCCACTCGGCCAGCGGCTCTTCGCCTCCGGCGCTGGCGGCGGCGTTGCCGGAGCGGGCCAGCAGGCCCTCGGCGACGGCGTCGGCGACAACGCGGGTGAGCAGCTGGGCGGAACGGATCGCGTCGTCGTTACCCGGGATCGGGTAGTCGACCTCGTCCGGGTCGCAGTTGGTGTCGAGCACTGCGACGACCGGGATACCGAGCTTGCGCGCCTCGCCGACGGCGATGTGCTCCTTCTTGGTGTCGACCACCCAGATGGCGCTTGGCACCTTGGCCATGTCGCGGATGCCGCCGAGGGTCTTGGCCAGCTTGTCCTTCTCGCGGGTCAGCAGCAGCACCTCTTTCTTGGTGCGGCCGTCGAACTCGCCGGACTGCTCCATGGCCTCGAGGTCCTTGAGGCGCTGCAGCCGCTTGTGCACCGTGGAGAAGTTGGTGAGCATGCCGCCCAGCCAGCGATGGTTGACGTAGGGCATGTTGACCCTGGTGGCCTGCTCGGCGATGGCGCCCTGCGCCTGGCGCTTGGTGCCGACGAACAGGATGCTGCCGCCGGTGGCGACGGTCTGGCTGACGAACTCGTGAGCCTTGTCGATGTACGACAGAGTCTGCTGGAGATCGATGATGTAGTTGCCGCTGCGCTCGGTGAGGATGAATCGCTTCATCTTCGGGTTCCACTTGCGGGTCTGGTGCCCGAAGTGAACGCCGGCATCGAGCAGCTGGCGCATGGTGACGACAGCCATTGCTGTCCTTTCATCAGGGCGCGGCCGACCGCCGCCTGCTTGGCAGGCTCCGTCTTCAACGACGGACGGCGGCGCGGATCGCGCGGTTTCGGTTGCTGCCGGATCGGTTGTCGAGAGCCGGCCCTGACGCCCCCGGCGTGCCCACCCCGATCGCAAGATTCACGATGCGGGGACCTTGGGCGCGCGCTCGTCCGGCTTGGTGACCGGAATTGGGCGTGCGTAGTCACCCCTGATCTCAGAGGTGCCCCTTCATGCTACGGGATCGGGCGTGTCGAGCACGAATCGCGGTGCCGCGTCGGTGCCGACCAAGCCGGCACAGTTGATGACTGGGGATGGTTTTTCCACACCGCCGTTCGGCATCCACATTCTCGGCCGAGCGGGCGACAAGGGCGGGCCGCTCGACGCACGCTGTCCGGATGTCCGCCCAGATACCGGCCCAGATGCCTGTGTTCGCTCGGGGTTTGCGGCGTCGTTCGATTCCGGCGCTGGTGGCCGTGCTGTGCGCGCTGGGCCTGCCCTGGCCCGCCGGCGCGTCGCCGGCGCCCCGCGCGGTGGTCGCTGCGGGTGCTGTGCCGGGCTTGCCACAACAGGGCTTGCCACAGCGGGACTGGGCACAGCGGGACTTGGCACAGCGGGACCTGCCAGCGCGCGGGCCGACTGCCGGCCAGGGGCCGCGCGCCGGTTTTGTGCTGCCGGTTCCGCCGCCGGCGGTGGTGCTGACGCCGTTCCGGCCACCGGCGGTGAAGTGGGGCGCCGGACACCGCGGCGTCGACCTGGCCGCGGCCGCGGCGCGGCCGATCGTGGCAGCGGCGGACGGGGTGGTGGCCTTCGCCGGGACGGTCGTCGACCGTGGCGTGGTGTCGGTCAGTCACTCCCCCGCGCTGCGCACCACCTACGAGCCGGTCACGCCGAAGGTGCGGGCCGGGCAACGGGTGCGAGCCGGTGAGGTGATCGGCCTGTTGGTGGCCGGCCATCCGAGCTGCGCCCCGCGCGACTGCCTGCATTGGGGCGCCAGGATCGGCGCCGACAGCTACATCGACCCGATGGCGCTGATCACCGGGCTGCGCATCCGGCTCAAGCCATGGGACGGCGAACCGGGATGAGCGGTGCGGGTTGGCGCCGGCCGCACCGTCACGCCCGCGGGTGCGCCTGCCGGAAGACCGCGGCCAGCCGCTCCGCGGAGACGTGGGTGTAGCCCTGGGTGGTGCCGATACTGGCGTGCCCCAACAATTCTTGGACGCTGCGCAGGTCGGCGCCGCCGGCGAGCAGATGGGTGGCAGCGGTGTGCCGCAGTCCGTGCGGCGCCAGTTCGGCCGTCGGGTCGGCGGCCGCGGTGGCCCGGTGCACCACCGTGCGCACCGTGCGCGGGTCGATGCGGCGGCCCCGACGGCCGAGAAACAGTGCGGCGCCGGACGATGCGGTGCGCAGCCGTCCCCTGCCGTTCTCCAGCCAGGCGCCCAGCGCCCTGTCGGCGGGCAGTCCGAACGGCACCGTGCGTTGCTTGTTGCCCTTGCCCGTCACGGTGAGGACGCGGCGGTGCCGGTCGATGTCGCCCAAGTCGAGATCGGTCAGCTCGGACACCCGTAATGCGCTGGCGTACAACAACTCCAGCATCGCCCTGTCCCGCATCGCCATCGCGCGCCCGACCGCGTCCTGCCCCGCCGTCGGGTCAGCCGGGTCAGCCGGGTCAGCCGAGTCAGCCGGGTCAGCATGGCGGGCAGCACCAGGATCGGCATCAACCGCCGCTTGGGGACCAGGGCCCCTGGCCGAACCAGAGCCGACTGCCGGGTCCGGACCGGACTCACGTGACGCCGTAGGCTCCTCGGCTCGGCGCCCTGCGGCGTCCAGCACGGCCGCGGCCTGGTCGCCGCGCAGCACCTGCGGCAGGGTCTTGGCCAGTTTCGGTGAGCGCAGCCGAGCGCCGGCGTCGGTGGGCGTGCGGCCGGTGCGGTTGGCCCAGCCGGTGAATGCTCTGGCCGCGGCCGCTCGCCGTGCGGTGGATGCGGACGCCGAACCCGCGGTGCGCAGCCGCGCCAGCCACGACCGCAGCGTCGCCAGCGTCAGGTCGCCGGCGTCGGTGGCGCCCATCCTGGTCGCGTGGTCCAGCAGCGACACCACGTCGCCCAGATATCCGGTGACGGTGGCAGCGGACAGCCCACGCTCGTGCCGCAGGTACCGCTCGAACTCATCGACCGCTGTTCGCAGCGCAGCCGGCAGCTCCGTCCGGCGCTGCTCGGTCGACGAAGGCATGAGCACCAATCTGCGGCGCCGGGTTCGACCGGTCAAGCTGCCACGCAGTGTCGGGAGCGCCCGCAGGCTCGCACCGAACGGGCGGGCGCGAGAATGCAGGCGTGCCCACCTTCGCGTTCTCTCAAGTTGACGTGTTCGCCCCGGCTCCGCTGACCGGTAACCCGGTCGCGGTGGTGCACGACGCGGTCGGCCTCACCGACGAGCAGCTGGCGGCGTTCGCCCGCTGGACCAACCTGTCAGAGACCACGTTCCTGCTACCGCCGACAGAGCCAGGCGCCGACTACCGGTTACGGATCTTCACCCCGGGCGGGGAGTTGCCGTTCGCCGGGCATCCGACACTCGGCAGTGCCCACGCCTTCCTGGAGCAGGGCGGCCGGCCCACCGACCCCGAGATGATCGTGCAGCAGTGCCAACTCGGCTTGATCCGGTTGCGCCGCAACGGAAATCACCTGGCCTTCGCCGCTCCGGAGCTGCTCCGATCCGGACCGGTCGACGCGGACACGATTGCCATGGCGGAACGTGCTCTGGGGATCGGCCCAGACCAACTGGTGCGGGCGAACTGGATCGACAACGGACCGGGCTGGCTGGGCATTCAGTTGACCTCCGCCGACGATGTACTCGCGCTGCGGCCGGACTTCGCCGCGATGGGCGAGCTGAACATCGGCGTCATCGGCGCCCATCAGCAGGGCGGTCCGGCCGACTTCGAGGTCAGAGCCTTCTGTCCCGATCTCGCGGTACCGGAAGATCCGGTCACCGGCAGCCTCAATGCCGGCTTCGCGCTGTGGCTGATCCGCAGCGGCGCGGCACCGGCGAACTACACGGTCCGGCAGGGAACCGCGCTGCGGCGCCATGGCCAGGTCGAGATCAGCTCGGAAGCGGACGGCACCATCTGGGTCGGAGGCGCCAGCCGCACCCTGATCTCGGGCACCCTCACCCTGTAACAACGGCGGCAACACTATTTCACGCTTGTCGGTGCCACTCACCTCCTTCGCGGCGCGCAAGGCCGACGAGTTCCAGCTCGGCCAACGCGCCCAATGCCGCGTCCGGGTCGATGCCGGCGTCCTGGCACAACTGCCAGGTGGTGCGTCGCCCGCGAGCGGGCAACGCGTCGTACAGGGCTGCCGCAGTCGGATCGAGCCCGTCAGTCGGGCGCACCGGCGGGGGCGGCTGTTCGGCGCCGAGATGCGCGCAGCCCAGCTCCAGCAGCACATCGGCGGCGGTGGCGGCGAGGCGATTGTCCTTGTTGCGCAACAGTTCATGGCAGCCCAGCGACATCGCGGAGGTGACCGGGCCCGGCACCGCCATCACCCTGCGCCCGAGTTGGCTTGCCTCGTTCGCGGTGGACAAGGTGCCGGACCGGCGGCCGGCTTCCACCACAACGATGACCGCGCCGAGTGCCGCGATGAGCCGGTTGCGGATCAGAAAGCGGTGCCGTGCCGGGGTGGTGCCTGGTGGGTACTCGGACAGCACGGTGCCGCCGCCGGTGGCGATCTCGTCAAGCAGATTCTGGTGCGAGAGCGGATAGGCCCTGTCGATGCCGCAGGCCAACACGGCGACCGTCGAGGCCGGCGACGCGGCCACCATCGCCGCGCGGTGGGCCGCCACGTCGATGCCGAAAGCGGCTCCGGAGACAACCCGGAATCCGGCCTCGGCCAACTCGGCAGCGAACTCGCCGGCGACCCGACGGCCGTACGGCGTGCAGGACCGGCTGCCGACGATGGTCACGCTGCCCTGCTCGTCGACGGGCAGCGGCGCGCCCCGCAGGTAGAGCCCCAGCGGTTCCGGCTTGTCGGCGTCGCCGGTCTGGTTGAGCGCGGCCAACGACGCGGCCGGCCACTCGTCGTCCTCGGGGATCACCAGCCGCGCCCCCGCGGCCGTCGCGGCGCGCAGGTCGGCCAGCGCTCGATGCTGCAACCGCTCAGGGGTGAGGTCGGCCACCCGGGCGGTGGTGGAGCGCCGGACGGCGGAGTCGACCTGCCGACGGCGGATCCGATCCCAGGCTCCGACCGGACCCATTGCCTGCACCAACCGCCGGACCGCCGGCGCCGGCGCTTCGGCCGCTCGGAGCAGCCCGGCTCTGGCGATCCGCTCGTGCCGATGCTCGGGTACCGGCGGTGCCGGCGCCCGGCCGGCGGCGGATTCGGTACTCACAGTTCCTCCGGGCAGCGCAGGACGAGTGCTCTGGTGACGTCGCCCCGGTCGGGGACGTCGCGGCCGGCCAGGTCGGCGCTGGTCAGTGCCAGTCGCAGCACCCTGTCGTAGCCGCGGCCGGTGAGCCTGCCGGCGCGCACCGCCCGGTCGACCAGGTCGGTGTGCGAGCGTTTGCCACCCCAGCAGCGCCGGATCACCGGCCCGGGAACATCGGCATTGACCCGCCACGGCGTCCCTTTCCAACGCTGCGCGGCGCGGTGCCGGGCAGCCAGTACCCGCTGGGCGACCGTCGCGGTGTCTTCGGGTCGACCGGTGGCCCCGGTCAGTGCGATCGGGTCAAGCGGCGGCAGGTCGATGCGAATGTCGATGCGATCGAGCAGCGGCCCTGAGATCCGGCTCAGGTAACGGCGCCGCACCCCGGACGCGCAGGTGCAATCGACATCGCGGGCCGCCGCGCACGGGCACGGGTTCGCCGCCACCACGAGTTGGAATCGCGCCGGATACCGCACCACCCCCGAGGCTCTGGCCAGCAGCACCCCGCCGGATTCCAGCGGTTGGCGCAGCCCGTCGAGCACGGTGGGGCGGAACTCCGGCGCCTCGTCGAGAAACAGCACTCCGCGGTGCGCGAGGCTCACGCTGCCCGGTCGGATCCAGCCGCTGCCGCCGCCGATAACGGCTGCCAGCGAAGCGGAATGGTGCGGGTCGACGAACGGCGGCCTGGTAATCAGCGGGGTCTGCTCGGCCAGGGTGCCTGCCACCGAATGCACCGCGGTGACCTCGAGGGACGATTCGCCGTCGAGCCCCGGCAGCAGGCCGGGCAGCCGGGTGGCCAGCATGGTCTTGCCAGCGCCCGGCGGCCCGATCATCGCCAGATGGTGGCCGCCGGCCGCCGCCAGCTCCAGCGCGGCCCTGGCCTCTGGCTGACCCAGCACATCGGCCAGGTCGGCGATCGCCGGCTCCGGCGCGGGGATCACCTCGGGGTCGGTGACCAGCCGGCCGCGCTCGCCGGCGAAGTGCGCGAGCAGATCGTCCAACGTGCGCACTCCACGGACCTGCAGCCCGGACAACGCGGCCTCCGGCAGGTTGGCCACCGGTACCAGCGCGTGGGTGCGCCCGGCGGCGCGGGCCGCCAACAGCAGCGGCAGTACCCCGCGGATCGGGCGCACCGCACCGTCCAACCCGAGCTCCCCGAGCAGCACGGCCGTACCTGTTGCGGCACAGGAGGTGTCGGAGTCGGCCTCCAACACGGCTACGGCGAGCGCGAGATCGAACCCGGCACCCTTCTTGGGCAGCGCCGCCGGCGACAACGCCAGCGTGATGCGTTTGTCCGGCCACTTGCGGCCGGAGTTGAGGACGGCGGCGCGCACCCTGTCCCTGGCCTGGCTGACCGCGGCGTCACCCATACCGATGACGCTGGTGCCCGGCAGGCCACCGGCCAGGTGCGCCTCCACCCGCACCAAGTGACCGCCGACCCCGTCCAGCGCGGCCGACCAGGTGGTGGCCAGCGTCATCAGAACGCCTCCGGCAGGTAGGTGAGCTGCGGGCTGTCGCTTCCGGGGCGCCAGAGCACGCTGATCACGTCGAACTGAATCTCGCACCAGCCGGTCAGCCGGGCCGCGCACCACAGCTGGGCGAGCCGCCTGATCCGCTTGCGCTTGCCCTTGGTGACGGCCTCGGCCGGAACCCCGAACCCGGTCCCGGACCTGGTCTTCACCTCGCAGATGTAGATGCGCCCGGCGGCGTCGGTCGAGACGATGTCGAGTTCGCCCTCGCGGCAGCGCCAGTTACGGTCGAGAATCACCAACCCGCACTGCGCGGCCAGATACTCGGCGGCCGCCTGTTCACCACGAGCGCCGAGCTCGCGTCGCGGATCCACCCCCTGTTTCGGATCCACCCCCTGCCGCGGATCCACCCCCTGCTTCGGATCCACCACACGTGGTGGCGCAGCACCGTTCTCAGCCATGTTCCATCACCACACCGCCCCATCGCCTTGCAGCCCGTCGTCGTCACGGGCGTCAGCGCTCAGGTTGCCGGGGCGCGGAGATGTCGACCAGCCCCACAGCAGGAATGTGGATCGATTTTCGGGGTGTGGACAGCTTTGTCCACATGCATGCAGGTGAGGCTGCTCGCCGAGAATGCCGAACGCAACGCCGGCCGGCGGCACCCATCCAGCAGGCGCTACTCGATCGCGTCGGGCAACTGCAGGTCAGGCTTGTCCAACTCTTCGACGTTGACGTCCTTGAAGGTCACCACGCGAACGTTCTTGACGAACCGCGCCGGCCGGTACATGTCCCACACCCAGGCGTCGGACATCCGCACCTCGAAGTACATGTCGCCGTCGGGATTGCGGACCTGCAGGTCCACCGCGTTGCACAGGTAGAAGCGCCGCTCGGTCTCCACCACGTAGGCGAACTGGCCAACCACGTCGCGATACTCGCGGTACAGCGAGAGCTCCATATCGGTCTCGTACTGCTCGAGATCCTCCGCGCTCACGATGCCCTGCCTTCCTGCGGTTGCCGTGCGGTCCCCCGCCGGGTGGTTCCCTGCTGGACGTGCCGGCGCAGCGGGGCGCCATCGGCCGGTTCTGATTCTGGGTCTGACCCATGATGGCGTACCAGCTGCCAACTCCTGCGGTGCACCACCGACGGCCCGGCGTCGCGGAGCGCGGCTCTGTGCTCTTCGGTCGCGTAGCCCTTGTTCACGTCGAAGCCGAAACCGGGAAAGTAGCGATGCAGATCGGCAAGCAATCCGTCCCGCGCGGTCTTGGCCAGCACGCTGGCGCCGGCGACGGCGGCGCACGTCAGGTCGGCCTTGATCTTCAGGTGCACCGGCGGCATCGGATCAAGCGCCGGCCCGTCGCCGGAACGGTCCCGGCCGACCGAGGGCGGAACCCCGGGTTCGACACTGTCGGCGTCCAGCTCGAAAAGGGCGGGCCCGTCCGCCGGCGCGGCGGGCGGGGGCAGCAGGTAGTTGTGGTTGCCGTCCAGCAGCACAGCGTCGACCGGCCCGGAGAGCTGGGCGAAGGCCCGCCGCACCGCGGCACGCAGCGCCGCCATGATGCCGATGCGGTCGATCTCGGTGGCGCTGGCGTGGCCGACGGCGCTCTCCACCGCCCATCGCCGGATCGGTGTCACCAGCCTGGCCCTGGCTGCCGGGGTGAGCAGCTTGGAGTCGCGCAGGCCCTGTGGTACCCGCCCGATCCGCTCGGTGACCACCACAACGCCGACCGTCACCGGCCCGGCCAGCGCGCCGCGGCCGACCTCGTCGATCCCGGCAACCCGCTGGCATCCGGTGCGCAGCAACAACTTTTCGGTCCGCAGACTGGGTCGCACGGTGGCGCTGGGCCTGACCGCGGCGGACTGACCGCGGCGACCCGGCGTCGGCGCCGGAGGTCCGGCGGACCGCTCAGCCGCCACGGTGGTCGATGCCGGGATTCCCCAGGGTGTCCCAGCGGGAGAACGGCATGATGATGAAGATGGCCTTGCCGATCACGTTGTCCACCGGAACCGGGCCCTGGCACTGGGTTTTCGACTGCGGCGAGCATCGGATGGAATCGAAGTTGGCCGCATTGGCGGTGTCGTACGACGAGTCAGCGGAGTTCGAGCGGTGGTCGCCCATCACCCACACCTGACCGTCGGGAATCTGTACCGGCCCGAAACACCGCGGCGAGGCCGGCTCCGAGCTGCAGTCGAAGGTGTCCTTGCGGAACGGCAGCGGCTGGTAGATGTACGGCTCGTTCAGCGAAACCCCGTCCACCTGAACGTTCCCGCCGGCATCACAACACTTCACCGTCTGCCCGCCGACGGCGATCACCCGCTTGACGTAGTCGGTCTCGTTGGGGGGCTCGATCCCCACCACCGACCCAACGGCCTGCCCGAACTTGGCCAACCAGTTGGTCGGCCCCGCCACCTCCGGCCCTTCATGCGTCCAGTTCGACGGACCCTTGAACACCACGATGTCGCCCGGCGCCGGATCCCTGAAGTCGTACACCACCTTGTTCACCAGAATCCGGTCGCCACCGGACTCCACGCCGTGCAGCGTCTGCTCCATCGAACCCGACGGCACGTAGTACACCTTGAACAGGAATGTCTGGATCAAGAACGTCAACACGAACGCTGTCACCAGCAGGATCGGGATCTCGATCCACCACGGCCGCTTCTTCGCCGGTTTACGGCGCTTGCTGTTGCGACGGCGCAGTTTCGCGACGGCGGCAGAGTGCGCGTCGGCGTCACGGTCGCCCGGCTCGCCGGACGCCGGCTCCTCGACCGCTCCCGGCTGCAGCTGGGCGCCGTCTTGCCCGCTCTCGGTGACGACGGTCGGGGCGGCGTCCGCGTCGGGCGCTGGTCCGGCTGCGGTCCGGTGGGCGGCGTGGTGCGGCTCGTCGACGACCGGCGCAGGGCCGCCGGCGCCCTGGCGCGGCTCGGGGGTCGCGGCGTCGACGCCGGTCGGTGGCGTCTTGCGCAGGTGTGCCGGCTGGTGCCGGTCGAGGTTGCCGGACGCCTCCGGCGCCTCAGATTCGTTCATCGCTGCACAGGCTACGTGCTCGACCTGACGGGACGGCGCTGGTCCGGCGACACGACACTCAGGCGCGCTTTTCCTTGATCTTGGCGGCCTTGCCACGCAGCTCGCGCAGGTAGTAGAGCTTGGCCCGGCGGACGTCACCGCGGGTGACCAGCTCGATCTTGTCCAGGTTCGGCGAGTGCACAGGGAAGGTGCGCTCGACGCCGACGCCGAAGCTCACCTTGCGGACGGTGAAGGTCTCGCGGATGCCGCCGCCCTGACGACGGATGACGTGGCCGGCGAACACCTGGACGCGGGACCGCGAGCCCTCGATGACCTTCACATGCACCTTCACCGAATCGCCGGGGCGGAAGTCGGGAATGTCGTCGCGCAGCTGGGCAGCGTCGAGAGCGTCGAGGGTGTTCATGGCAATTCCTTACGTCAGGCCCATACGTCAGGCGTCGTACAACTCGTTGGCGTCACGCCGACGCCCGGGATTGGGCGAAGGCGGCACAGAGCGCCGGCATCAGCACGGCGGATTCCGGTTGCGGGCGGAGATCGGGCTGCACGGTCGGTGGGAGCCCGCGCCAGGCAACCGCTCTATTGTGCCAGCCCACCCGGCGCAAGTGAAATCCGGCGCGACGCTCCCGAACGCTCAGCGCCCGTCGGTCCGGGGAATCCGGGCCCGACTCAGCCCTGGGGTTCGTGCCGCGATCCGGCCGACCGCGAGCACACAGGCGATGCCACCGCTGATCAGCGAGGTTCCCACCGAGGTCCAGCCGGCGACAAGGCCGGCGCGCAGGTTGCCGCGCAGTGGAGCGACCAGCACTTATATAAGTCCTGTTACAACGTAGGCCAGGCTCGATCTGGTCACGAGTAGGCCAGTTGCACCGCCCTGGTGAGCTCGGCGATCGCGACGAGGTAGCGCCCGCCGGCCAACTCGTGATCGGCACCGGCCAGCGCCGTGCTCACCGGCTCGCTCGGGGTGCCGGTACTGGCCTGCACCTTGCGCTGGGTGAGATTGCGCAGTACATCAGCGATTCCGTCCCCCGCCGTGGAGTTTCCGGTGCTGTCGGCCAGCGTCGCGGCCCGGCGCAACGCGCTCAGCACCCGGCTCAGCTGGCGCGGCTCGTCACCGTTCCACAGTCCCGGCGCCGCCGCGGCCTGCAACGCGCCGCGCAACGCCCCTGAGGAGTCGCCGGCCAGCTGCACCAGTTGATCCCGCAGCGAACCGGTGGTCATCCCCCAGCCGTAGGGGTACAGCGGCCGGTAGTCGGCATCGCCGACGTTGATCGGCACCTGAGCGGCCGAGGCCGGCCAGCTGACCGGCAGCCGGCCACCGAAAGGCCGGTCGCCGAACAACACGTCGGCAACGCCGGCGCCTTCGCTGCCCGGCAGCCACGACGCCACCAGCGCGTCGATCCGGTCCAGCTTGTCCGTCACCAGCTGCGGCCGGCCGGATACCACCAGCACCGTGCAGGACGCCGCCGCTGCACATACCTTGTCGATGCTCGCGCGGTCGGCGGCGCTGAGGCTGAGGCTGTTGCCGTTGTTGCCGACGTCGCCGATGCCTTCCGCATAGGGCTTCTCCCCCACCACCACAACGCCGGCGGCGCCGGTGGGGACGGGCGCCGATGCGTCCGCCGAGACGGTGAGCTCGGCATTCGGCGCCACCTCGGCGATGCCCTGCGCGATGGTGGTGCCGCTGGTGGTCGCGCCGGAGCTGCCCTGCCAGCTGATCGACCAGCCGCCCATCTGGTTGCCGAGATCGTCGGCGTTCGAGCCGGCCAGGTAGATGGCGCCGTTCTTCTTGAGCGGCAGCGTGTTTGCCACGTTCTTCAGCAACACCTGTGACTCCGCAGCGGCGGTGCGGGCGATCGTCCGGTGCTCCACCGAGCCCACCGTGTCGGCCTGCGACCGATCGGCGAACGGCCTTTCGAACAGGCCGAGCCGGAACTTCTGGGTGAGGATCCGGCGCACCGCGTCGTCCACCCGCGACTGCTTCACCACTCCGGCGGTGACCTTGTCGGTCAGCGAGGTCTGGAAGGTGGCGAAGTCGTACGGCGCCATCGCCATGTCGAGCCCGGAGTTGACGCTGCGGGCCACCTTGTCGGCATAGTCGCTGCCTGGCAGCTTGTTGATGCCCTCCCAATCGCTCACCAGGAATCCTGCGAACTTCATGGTGTTCTTCAGCAAACCGGTGTTCAGCGCGGTGTTCTCGTGCATCCGCACCACCGGTCCGTCACCCACCTGCACCGCGGAGTACGACGGCATGACGGAGCCGACGCCGGCCGCGATGGCCGGCTGGTACGGGGTCACGAACAGCCGCCGGAACTCGGCCATGGTGGCGACCTTGGTGATGCCCTGATCGATCGGATAACCGTTGCCGGCCTGCGATTCGTCGTAGCTGGTGCCGCCGTCACCCGCCCAGTGCTTTGCGGTGGCCAGCACCGCGTTCGGTCCGGTCAGCGCCGCCGCGTCGTCGCCCTGCAGCCCGGTCACGGCCGGCCGGGCGAACTGGGTGACAAGGGCTGGGTCTTCGGAGAACGACTCGTACGAGCGTCCCCAGCGTTCGTCCCTGGTCACGCAGACACACGGCGCGAACGTCCACGGCACCCCGGTGGCCCGCACCTCGGTGGCAGTGAGCTCCGCGGTCTGCTTGACGATCTCAGGGTCGCGGGTGGCGCCCAGCCCGATGTTGTGCGGGGTGATGGTCGCGCCGACCACATTGTTGTGGCCGTGCACGGCATCGACGCCGTAGATCATCGGGATCTGCAGCGGGGTGGCGAGCGCTCTTGCCTGGAACCCGTCGATCATGTCGGCCCAGCCCTTCGCCGTGTTGTCGGCGGGCACGGAGCCGCCACCGGACAGCAGCGAGCCGAGCCGTAGGTCGGTGATCTGGGCCGGTGACGACAGGCCGAGCCGTTCCGCCTGGGTCATCTGGCCGATCTTGTCCGCCTGGCTCATCCGGCTCATCAGGTCGTCGACCCGCTGCGCGATCGGCAGGGTCTCGTCCTGGTAACGCAGGCCGTGCGCGTTGATCACCACCAGCGGGTTGTCCGCCGGCGCCGTTCCCCCGGTGACGGTGAGCGCCACCGCGATGGTGCGCGCGACGTCGGCGCCGGCGGCGGGCGTGGTGTGCACGGTGATGCGTTGCGTCGCACCGGATTCGGTGCCGGCCGGGAAGGTCAGGGTGCCACCGAAGTCGCGGTAGGCGGAGTCGGGAGCGGTGCCGTCGCCGGGCGCGTACCGCACCGTCACCGGGGCGGGCAGCGGGGCGCCGTCCGCGCTGGTGACGCCGATGGCGATGCTCGCGGTCTCGCCGGCGTCCACCAGCGTCACCGGCGGGTCGACCGTGACGGTGGCCGCCGGGCGCGGCACCGCGGTGCCGTACAGCGCGACGTCGTCGATGGCCCATGGCACGGCGGTGGCGGTGCCGGGCGGCAGGGTGATCGCGAAACCCCATGCCTGCGTGCGGGAGAAGACGCCGTCGAGGGTGTCGCCGGTTCCTGGCTGGAAGTCGCCGCGCAGCGTGAACTGGCTGAACGGGATCTCCACCAGCTTCCACCTGGTGCCCGCTGCCGACCAGTTGTCCTTGAAGGTGGTGGTCCACAGCTCGGAGTGCTCGCCGTCCGGGCCGCCGTCCTTGATCTCGATCGGGATGTCGGCACCGGCGGTGGGAGACGCTGGTTTGGTGGGCTGGCTGGCGTACCACCAGAACCGGATGCCGCCGTAGCTGCTCCAGTCCTGTGCCTGGCTCAGGTTGTACGAGAACCCGCCGTATCCGCCTGCGGGAATCTGGTAGTTGCCGGACAGCACCTTGTTCTGGGCATTGCCGTTGCGCTCCAGCGGGTTCACGCCGAGCGACACCACCCGCTCTGACGGGCTACCCCAGGTGAACCAGCCGACCGGCTGTTGCGCGGTGCCGATCGGCACCGCACCCTCGAAATCGGACAGCAATGCGCTGCGCCGGTACAGCGCGAACTCGTCGAAGCTCCAGGTGCCGGCGCCAAGGTCGGTGAGGGTCACCGCGAATCCGTGCGCCTGCGCCGGGTCGAAGCGCAGACTCGACTCGGGATTGCCCTTGAGTCGCAGCACCCCGAAGTCGATCCTGACCGTCCGCCAACCGGTTTGGTCGTCCACCACCGAGGTCTCGAACAGATTGGCGCTACCGGCGTTCGCACCGCCGCTCTTGACCTCGTATCGCAGGTTCTTGCCGCTGCCGGTCCCGAGAAAGGCGAACGAGAAGCCGTCGAAGGCCGACCAGTCCGCTGCTGGATCGATGTCGCGCGAGAACCCGGACCAGCCGCCGGCCGGTACCGCGTCGACCTTGGCGGTCAGAGCGCGATTGCCCGGCTCGGTGCCGGGCACCTGAGCCGCCGCGACGGTGAGTGCCGGGGTGGCCGCAGCGTCGTTGCCCCAGGCGAAGATTCCGCCGGTGCTGCCGTCGTTGAAGTCGACCACCGGTTGGGTGTCGCCGATGGTCGCTGGCGGTGGCTCGGCGGCACTCGCGGCGGCGGCCGGCGACAGCGCGACGGCGGTGACGGTCAGCAGCGCCAGCACTCGGCGCAGCCGAAGCCGAGACCGTGCCGGCCGGTGCCGGCCGCGCCGGGCCGTGGTGCCGAGCGGAGTGGACTGCGCAAGGGCGGACAGCATCATTGCCTCCATCGGCCGCGGGAAGCGGCACACCGACAGTGCCGTCGTCCGAACGGGTTTCGGCGAGATTAGCCAGGTCAGCGCTGGTCGGGCAAGAGTCCGGCCGGGGGCGGAATATTGGCTGGACCCGGCGGAACTGTCAGTTGTCGGATTGGTCGTGTTCGGCGAAGGCCTCGGCTATCTCGCGGTGAGAGCGCTGCAGCACCCACCAGCTCGCGACCCCGGCGGCGATGCCGAGCACCCCGGCGATCACGAAGACCGCCGGAAGGCCGAGCCACGCGCCGATTCCGCCGCCGGCGAGCATGCCGAGCGGGATGCCGCCCCAGATGACGGTGCGGTAGGCGCCCTGTACCCGCCCGAACAGCTCTTCCGGGATCAGCACCTGGCGGACCGACATGATCTGCACGTTGAAGGCGGCGATGGCGCCCCCGCTGACCGCGAACAACACCGCGGCGGCAATCGGTTGCTGCCACAGTCCCATCAGTAACAGCGCAGCGGCACCCCCAATTTCGCACCCACCCATCGCCGCCGTCCGCCCGAAAAACTTGGTCAACACCGGCGACAGCAGTGAGCCGAGGACGGCGCCGACGCCGGCGACGGCCAGCAGAATGCCGAATCCGCGCTCGCTCAGCCCGAGGTTCTGCAGCGCGAACAACACCAGGATTCCGTTTGTCAGCGACTGGGCGAAGCCCGCGAAACCGGTGGTAACCATCAGCATTCGAAGAATGCGGTGCCGCAACAACCAGCGCAAACCGGCGGCGATATCGTGCCGCATCGTCGTCGGCTCGGCCCTGGCCACCCGGAACCGGCCACTGACGGTGAGGATCAGCAGAGCCGCCAGCAGGTAGCCGGCAGCGTTGCCCCACAACGGGATCGAGGCGCCGAGCGCGAACAGCCAGGCGCCGATCGGGGCGCCGAGAAAGATGTTGCCGACGCTCTCAACGGTGGTCAGCAGGCTGTTCCCGCGCTCCAGCTGGCTGCGCCGGATCACCAGCGGCAACACCGCCCTTGCCGCGTTGTCGTAGATGGTTTCGTTGCAGCCCAACAGGAATGCCACCGCGTACAGCACCGCGATGCTGGCCCGGTCGGTGACGACCAGCACGGCAAGTGCCACCAACAGCACTGCCCGCAACGAGTTCGCCACCGCCATGGCGGTGCGCCGGTTCACCCGGTCGACCAGTGCCCCGGCGGGGATGGCGAACAGCAGCCACGGCACAAAGGCCAGCGACCCCAGCAGCGAGACCGCTACCGGGTCGCGGGTCAGGGTGGCGGCCAGCAGCGGCAGCACCGCGACCACGATGCCGTCGGACAGGTTCGACACCCCGCTGGACGCGAACAGCCGCCAGAAGGGGGCACCCAACGACGATCGTCTCGTGACAGCCGGGTGCGGAGCTGTCGAGGCTGGCGGCACGGTCGGGTCTGTGGGTCCCGTCGAGGCCGTCGTGGCTGACTTCCCGCGCCGGCTCATGCGTCCGGCCCGGACTCGGCGACCGCGTGGTCGGTCGGCAGCACGTTGAAGACGGTGGCGACCCGGTGCGCGTCGGGCCCTGCGGGCATGGCCTTGTACTTGGTGATGAGCGCGTCGAGTTCGTCGAGCAGCTCCTTGGTCTGGTCGGCCGACAGCTCAAGGTAGGTGGTCACCCTGCGGGTGGCGTCGCGCCAGGCCGCAGGCAGCTCCGGCGCCCTGGCCAGCAGCTCCATGGTGCGGCGGGCGTCGGCCAGCAGCTGTTCGCGCACCACCAGGTTGACGGCGGCGGCGTTCGACGGCTGGGCCATCAGCTCTATCGGCAGTTCCCAGCCGCCGGACCTGGTGCGCCAGAAGCGTTCTCGCGCCGTGCCACGGTCCGGGACCTCTTCGATGAAGCCGTGCCGGTGCAGCTGCCGCAGGTGGTAGCTGGTGGCACCGCTGGACTCACCGAGCTCGGCGGCCAGCTGGCTCGCGGTGGCACTGCCGTGCTCACCGATGGCGGCCAGCAGCTGGATCCGCAGCGGGTGCGCCATCGCCTTGAGCGCCGGCAGCTCGATCACATAGCGCTCGGGTTCGTCGGTCCCGGCGGTTGGGTCGGTTGGCATACCAGCACGATAGAGTTGCAAACACTCCTTTGCAACCGTCTCTTTGCAACTATATCTTTGCACTGTCTGTTTCCACTGCGAGTGGACGCTGTCGGCGCGGCTTCGGACACCGTCCGTGAGCTATCCGGTTGAGGCCGCTGGATAGCATCGAAGCGTGCCCGCACCGACGACCCCGACGCCCGACCCCGCCTCGACTGCAACGGATCCCGCGCCAGCCTCGGTGGCGGTCGACTGGGATGCGCTGCCCGGCGTCACCACCGCCGAGCAGTTGCACACCTACGGCATCCCCGAGCCGGCCACCAGGGACAAGGTGCGTCACCGGCTGGCACCGATCGACCGGGAGTTTCTTGCGGCGGCGCCGCTGGTGTTTGTCGGGACCGCGACGCCCGACGGCCGCTGCGACGTCTCCCCCAAGGGCGACCCTGCCGGCTTCGTCCAGATCCTGGACGCGCGCACCCTGGCGATCCCCGAACGGGCCGGCAACAAGCGCATGGACGGCTTCCACAACATCCTGGCCAACCCGCACGTCGGGTTGACCTTCGTGATTCCCGGCCGGGGAGACACCCTGCGGGTCAACGGTTCTGCCCGGATCGTCACCGACGGTCCGTTCTTCGACGACATGATCGTGAAGGGGCACCGGCCGGCGCTGGCACTGCTGGTGGGGGTGCAGGAGGTGTTCTACCACTGCCCCAAGGCCGTCATGCGATCCGGCGCCTGGCGGCCGGAGAGCTGGCAGCCCGATCGGGTGCGGAGCTACGCCGACATCGCCAAGATCCTCTGGCGCGCAGGCGATCCGGCTGAAGAAGTGGACCGGTACTATGGGGCTGGCTACGCGGCCGGCCTGTACCCGGCCAACCCGCCCGGCGGCAACGCTCCGGCGTCGTGAGCTCGCTGCTGGTGCTGCTGAACCCGTCGGCGAATCGGGTGTACGCCGGGCAGGTGGCCGCCATCTCGGCCGCCGAGTTGGCCGCGCTGACCGGTACCGATGTCCGCCAGGTGACCGTGGCAGGCGTGCCGTATCTGGAGCTGGACGCATCCGCCGATGCGCCGGCGCTGGCTCGGTGCTCCGGCCGGCTGGCCGTGTTCCGGCGCGAGGGCGAGCTGCTGCGGCCGGTCGCCGTGCCGGACACCGACCTGTTCGACGACGATCTGGTCACCATCCCCAAGTACCCGGGAAAGACCAACGAGCAGTTCACCCGGCTGATGATGAACCTGACGCTGGCCGCGGCCGAGCGGCAGGGCCCGCTGACGGTGCTTGACCCGTTGTGCGGCAGGGGAACAACGCTGCTGACGGCCTGGACGCTCGGCCACAACGCGGCCGGGGTCGACGCCGACGGGAAGGCATTGCACACGCTGGCCGACTACCTGCGCAGCTATCTGCGACGGAAGCGGATCTCGCACCGGGTCAGCATGGACCCGGTACGGCGCGAGGGCCGCAGCCTCGGCCGCAAGCTCGACGCGTCGGCGACGGTGAACGGCACCGAGCTGTCGCTGACGGCCTACCCCGGAGACGCCAGAACCAGCGCGGACCTGTTCGGGCGCAAGACCTTCGACGCGATCGTCACCGACGCGCCCTACGGTGTTGTGCACGGTAGCCGCAGGGCCGGCGGCACCCAGAGCGGCGGTGCGGCACAAGGTCAGGCGCCGCGCGCCCGCTCGGCCGCCGCGCTGCTGGCCGACGCGCTGCCGATCTGGGCGAGGCAGCTGCGCAGCGGCGGTGCGATCGGAATCGCCTGGAACACCTACTCTTTGCCACGTTCCGAGCTGGCCGAGCTGGCCCGCAACGCCGGTCTGACGCCGGTGCAGTCGGAGCCCTACCTGGCCGTGGCCCATCGGGTGGACTCCGCCATCCACCGCGACCTGCTGGTGGCGCGCAAACCCTAGTCAGGCGGCCCGGAACCGTCCGGCGCCGGCGGCCGGGCGCGCCGCTTGCGACGGGCGTCGCGGCGCCGCTCGGCCTGCAGCAGCTCCGCCTCGGCGCGCTCGGCCAGACCGGCAGGTATCGGACCACCGGCGTCCAGCAGGACCTGATAGTCGCCTGCGTCCAACGCCTCCGGCGGGAGCGCGGCAAGCAGCTCCGGCCGGTGGGCGGCGGTGCGGCGCAGCGATTCGTCCCGTCGGTACCTGGCGATGTGCGCGTGGTTGCCGCTGGTCAGCTCGTCGGGGATGGGCAGCCCGCGGAACACCGGCGGCCGGGTGTACGAGGGTGCCTCCAGCAGGCCGGGCAGCCCGGTGCCGAAGGAGTCGTCGACGGCGGATTCGGGGTTGCCGAGCACCCCAGGCAGCAGCCGGGCAACGGCCTCGACCATCACCAGCACCGCGGCCTCTCCCCCGGCCAGCACGTAATCGCCGATGGACAGCTCGTACACCGGCATCCGGGTGGCGGCGTCGGTGACGAAACGCTGGTCGATGCCCTCGTATCTGGCCGGCGCGAAGATCAGCTGCCGGCGGCCGGCCAGCTCGGCGGCGACGGCCTGGGTGAAGGGTTTCCCGGCTGGGGTCGGAACGATCAGCGCCGGCGCTGCCGCGGGGTCACTGGCCGCTACCACGGCGTCCAGCGCCGTCGCCCAGACGTCCGGCTTCATCACCATGCCGGGGCCGCCGCCATAGGGTGCGTCGTCGACGGTGCGGTGCCGGTCGGTGGTGTGCTCCCGCAGATCGTGAATGGCAAGCTGGAGCTGACCGCGGTCGATCGCCTTACCCAGCAACGACTCTCGCAGCGGCGTCAGGTACTGCGGGAAGATCGTGATGACGTCGATGCGCATCGGCGCTCAGCCCGGGTCAGCCGCGTCGGGCGCGTCGTCCGGGTCAGCCTGGGGGGAGAACATGCCCTCCGGCGGGTCGACAACGCAGAAGCCGCCGGCCACATCGACCTCGGGCACGATGGCGGCGACGAACGGCACCAGCACCTCACCGGCTTCGGTGCCGACCTGCAGCACCGGAGCGGCCGGCGGGTGCAGCACGTCGGTGATCTCGCCGAGCACGGCACCGGACCGGTCCCTGACCGTCAATCCGATCAGTTGGTGGTCGTAGTACTCGTCCGGGTCTTGGGATTGCGGCAGGTCGTCGGTGTCCACCAGCAACCGCAGCCCGCGCAGCGCTTCGGCGCCGTCGCGGTCGGAGACGCCGGCGAACGCCACCAGCCGGATCTGACCCGACATCCGCGACCCCTCGACGCGCAACGGCCCGGCCGCCGCCGGATCGGTGAAAAGTACCGATCCGGCGGCGAACCGGGCCTGCGGGTCGTCGGTGCGGACCTCGACGGTCACCTCACCGCGAATGCCGTGCGGCCGACCGATCCGGCCGACCAGGACCTCCGCCATGCAGCGTCGATCAGCGGCCGTAGCCGACGCGGTCGGTGTCGACAACGTCGACCCTGATACCGCGGCCACCGACCGCCGTCATCACGGTGCGCAGCGCGGTGGCGGTGCGGCCGCCGCGCCCGATCACCTTGCCGAGATCGTCCGGATGCACCCGCACCTGCAGGGTGCGTCCGCGGCGTCCTGTTGTCATGTCGACGTGCACATCGTCGTCGTGATCGACGATGCCGCGCACCAGGTGCTCCAGCGCTTCCGGCAACATACTCATCTGATCTGCAGACCTCCGCTGATGACGATCGTTCGGCTATCCGACAGCCGGGCTGTCGGCGGTGACAGCGACTCAGCTGTCTGCTGACTCGTCCGTGCTGTCGGACTGTTGCGACTTCGGCAGCGAGAAGCCGGCGGCCTCGGCAGCGGCCTCGTCGGCGAACCAGACCTCGGCAACCGTCGAGTCGTAGAACTGGGTGCCGGGGCGGTGGTACAGCTTCGAGCTGGCGTTGCCCTTGATCGGGAAGCCCTCGGGCTGGGCATCGTCCGCGATCGGGGCGTGGCTGCCGGCACCGAACGGCGCCTCCTCGCCGTCAACCGCCTTGGCGATGGCGGCATCGTTCGGGCCGTCGTCCACCCCGTCGGCGGCGTCGGCGGCAACCTCGTTGAGCGCGTCGGCGCCCGACTCGGTCTCGGCGACAACCCGCGCCGGCTTGTCGGCCTTGGCCTCGGCCTTTGCCTCAGCCTTGGAGTCGGCCTTCTTCTTCGGGGTGGTGGCACCCGAGGTGTCTTCGATGGTGCCGCCCGCGGCCTTCACGGCGGCCTCGTACAGCGCCTTCTTGTCCGGGCGCTCCGGCTGCGGCTGCAGCGTGCCCTCGGCACCGGGCAGCCCCTTGAACTTCTGCCAGTCGCCGGTCACCTTGAGCAACGCCTCGACGGCGGCGGTGGGCTGGGCACCGACACCCAACCAGTACTGCACCCGCTCGGATTCCACCTCGATGACGCTCGGGTCGGTCTTCGGGTTGTACCGCCCGATGGTCTCGATGGCCCGGCCGCTGCGGCGGGTCCGGGAGTCGGCGACGACGACGCGGTAGTACGGGGTGCGGATCTTGCCGTAGCGGGCAAGCTTGATCTTGACAGCCACTGTTGTGGACTACTCCTGACGTGTGTGGCGGTGGACCCGCCGTGGGTGCGTGTCCGGCGCAGGCGTGGGGGCAGCGCTCCGCGGACATGCTGATGGCGACCACGCCCGGTGAGAGGGGCCGGAGCGGCGGTCGTGACCGCATCATTGTGCCAGATGGGCGGCGGCCGACCGAAATCGGCCGGGCCGGGCTGAACCGGTCCGTCAGGGCTCGAGCAGGCCGAACAGGTCGTCCTGCGCCGTGGGCTGCCGGCCGGGCGGCGGCTGCGGCACGGTCGCGGTGCCCGATACGTGGTGTGCAGCCGGCGCACCGGGGAACCCGGGGCCGTGCTCGGGGGTGACGCCGGCCTGGAACGCCGCGGCCGCCGCGTTGGCTCTGGCGTCGGCGGCCTCGTTCAGCTCGTGACCGGCGTGGCCCTTCACCCATTCGAACTGCACGGTCCGTCCGGCCATCGCGGTGTCCAGCGCCTGCATCAGGTCGAGGTTCAACACCGGTTTGCCGTCGCCCTTGCGCCAACCCTTGCGTTTCCAGCCGGGCATCCACTTGGTGATCGAGTTGATCACGTACTGGCTGTCGCAGAACACGTGCAGCGCCTGGTCGGTGTGCGCGGTCTGCTGCAACAGGTTGAGCACCGCCATCAGCTCGCCCATGTTGTTGGTGCCGCGCGGCCAGCCACCGGCGGCCCAACGGTCGTCGTCGATGTACCAGGCCCAGCCGGCCGGCCCCGGATTGCCGAGCGCTGAACCGTCGGCCGCTGCGGTGATCGTCACCCGCGCGATCCTGCCATCCGACCGCCCACCGGGCGTCCGGCGCGCAGCACGACGGTCGGGCGCTGCAGCACCTCGGGATGCTCGGCGGGGTCGGCGTCGTACACCACCAGGTCGGCCGGGTCGCCGACGTCACCGGGCGGCGCGCCGAGCCAGGCCCTTGCCGCTGTGGTGGCGTTGTGCAACGTCCGTCTGGGGTCGAGGCCGAGGCCGAGCAGGGCGGTGAGCTCGTCGGCGATGCGGCCGTGCTCGACGAAGCCGCCCGCATCGGTGCCGGAGTGCAGCGGGATGCCGGCCTCGGCAGCGGCGGCGAAGGTCTCGAGGTGCCGCTCGTGCAGATCGCGCATGTGCTTGGCGTAGGCCGGGTACCTGTCTGCGGCATCGGCGAAGGTCGGGAAGTTGCGGATGTTGATCAGCGTCGGCACCAGGTGCACGCCGCGGGCCACCATCTGATCGATGGTGTCGGCGGTGAGGCCGGTGCCGTGCTCGATGCAGTCGATGCCTGCGGCCAGCAACGGCGGCAGCGCGTCCTCGCTGAAGACGTGCGCGGTGACCCTGGCGCCGCCCTGGTGAGCCACCGAGATCGCTTCGGCGAGAACGTCTTCCGGCCACAACGGGGCGAGATCGCCGATGGAACGATCGATCCAGTCGCCGACCAGCTTGATCCAGCCGTCGCCGTACTGCAGCTGCCGTGCCACCTCCGCCGGCAGTTCGGCGGGGTCGTCCAGATCGATGCCGAGGTAACGGATGTAGCGCTTCGGCCGGGCGATGTGCCAACCCGCCCGCAGCAGCACCGGCAGGTCGTCGCGGCCCACCAGCGGCCGGGTGTCCAGCGGCGACCCGCAGTCGCGTATCACCGTGACGCCGGTGGCCAGATCGACCCTGGCCTGCCGCTCCGCGGTGGCCAGATCGACCACCCCGTCGGCCGAATAGCCGATGTGGCAGTGCGCGTCCACCAGACCGGGGAGCACCCAGCCGGCGACCTCCTGCACCTCGCCCGCCGCCGGACGCTCCGGCACAAAGACGCCGTCGGCGACCCAGCGCTGGTACCGCTCGCCGGTGGCCGCGTCGGTGCCGGTGACCTGAAACTGCATGCGCCCAGTCTCCCCCAGCCCTGAACGGGTCTGCGCTCGCCCACTCAAGTTTCGCAACGTTGGACGCCGCATCTCCCCCGTTACGCTGGCGCATCGGCCGTGTAGAGCTTCGAAACTTGAGTACGACCCCGAGCACGGCTGCCGTGCCCTCAGTGGGCAGCGCGGGTGAGACGCCGCAGAACGGCGCGCACGCTGGCCAGCACCTCCTCGGGGCGGTTGACCAGCATCCAGTAGGTGATACGCAGGACGGTCCAGCCTGCTTTGGCCAGCCGCAGGCTGCGGAGTCGCTCGGACTCGAACTCCGACGGGGTCCGGTCGTGGAACTGGCGACCATCGATTTCAATGGCCAGCTTGCACTCGCGGAACGCGATGTCGACGAAGTAGCGATTGCCTTCGCACGCAACTGGGTGGTTTGCGGTCCATCCAGTCAGACCGCCTGACCGGAACACCTTGTGGGCCAAAGCTTCAGCAGCGGACCACGGGTTGGTTTGGGCACGCACGATGCGGCGTTTGCGACCGGGATTGCCGCGGCGGGAGGGGATGTCCGCCAGCGCAGCGAGCAACGCCTCAGGAGTGACCAGACGTGATCGCAGCGCCGCAAAGATGGACTCGCCATCTGTTGATTCGGACATCAGCACGGCATTCAGCGCCGGGCTGCACAGCCAGCCAAGACCCGCCTGCAGTTGGGTCCACGCCGGCGCCGGCACCCGATGCTCCTGTGGAATCTTTACTCGCTGCATGTCGAACCCCAGGGGGTGTTGACGCGTGCACCGGGCAGCAATCTCGATGCGGTCGAACGGTCGGGTCGACCAGAAACTTGCAGCAGCTGCAGCCGAGCCGAGGATCACTCCATCGGGCAGGTAAAGCACTGCCGCTGCCAGCCGGACGTTGGGAAGGCCAGCAAGATGCGCGGGCACGTAGATGCCGGGAAGTACCGCCGTGAGCAAGCCGGACCGGCGTGCCCATTGCAGTCGCTGTTGTTCTCCAGGAAACCTCCGCAACGGAAGCACCGGACCGAACTCCGTCACCAACTCGGTTATCAGCCGGCGTGCCGTTCGCGCCGGTCCGCTTCTCGGCGGCGGTCCAGACGAGGTCGGAAGCCCTGGAGACCAGCCGTTCGGGATTGTGTATGTGGTACGCATGCCCGAACAGTGCAGTTCCGCGGCGCTTGGCCCAAGCCGCACGGGGAGAATGTGGATGCTCAGTGGAGGTGTGGACAACGATATCCACCGCGGGGTTACTCAGTTACTCAAGTTTCAGAGCGCCCGATCGCCGTTTCTCCCTGGATACTCAGCCGGAGCGGCTTCGAGCGCTGCGAAACTTGAGTAGGCGTTGGGTCTTTCGCTACCGGTGCCGGGAATGACGGCGGCTTGCCGCCAGCCACAGCGCCACCGCGGCGCCGATCAACGCGCCGAGGGTGTTGGCAAAGACGTCGCGCAGATCGCCGGTGCGGTCCGGAAAGCCGAGCCACTGCACAAGTTCGATGCCGCCGGACAACGCCGCGCACCCGGCCACCGTCACCGCCGCGGACCTGCGTAACCCGGCCAGCGGCCGGGCGCCGGTCCCGAGCACCCCGAGCGGCACGAACATCGCCACGTTCGCCGCGAACTCCACCAGGGCGAAGCTGACCCAGCCCGGCAGCGTCCTGGCGGCGTGCTGCCGGTCGAACCAGGCCTGCAGCCCGTTCTGCGCACCACCGGCCGGCCGGCTGGGCCAGAACACCACCACCAGCACGGCAAGCAGCAGCACCAGCAGCAAGCACCGCGCCCAGCGCACCGAGCGCGACGCCGGTGGCCTGCGGTGCGGCCGGGCCGGCGGCGCGGCTGGCCCCGGCAACTGTTACTTGCCCTTGGGGAACTTCAACGCGCTCGGATCGAAATCGGCACCGAGCTTGGCCAACTCCTGCGGCGAAAGACCGCTCTGCTGTTGCCCGGCGCCGGACGGCAGGCCGGGCATACCGGCCGGGAAACCCGGTGGCATGCCTGGCATTCCGCCGCGCATCTTCGGCGGCGTCGGCCCGCGCCCTGTCGTCTTCTTGCCCTTCTTGCCTTTCTTGCCCTTCTTCGACTTTCCGGAGAGCCGCCGCATGCCGAACTGGCCGGCCATGCTGCTCATCATCTTGCGGGCCTCGAAGAACCGCTCAACCAGGCCGTTCACCTGGGAAACCGTCATCCCGGAGCCCCGGGCGATGCGCTGCCGGCGCGAGGCGTTGATGATCTTCGGATTGGCGCGTTCCTCCGGCGTCATCGACTGGATGATGGCCGCTGTCCTGTCGACGTCACGGTCGTCGACGTTCGCCAGCGCCTCCTTCATCTGCCCGGCGCCCGGCAGCATGCCGAGCAGCCCGCCGATCGGGCCCATCCGCTTGAGCATCTGCATCTGCTGCAGGAAGTCGTCGAGGGTGAAGTCGTCGCCGGCCAGCTTGGCCGCCATCTCCTCGGCTTCTTGCTGCTCGAAGACCTGCTCGGCCTGCTCGATCAGGGTGAGCATGTCGCCCATGCCGAGGATGCGCGCGGCCATCCGATCGGGATGGAAGGTGTCGAAGTCGCTCAGCTTCTCGCCGGTGGAGGCGAACATGATCGGCGCGCCGGTCACCTGCCGGACGCTCAGCGCGGCACCGCCGCGGGCGTCGCCGTCGAGCTTGGTGAGGACCACGCCGGTGAAGCCGACGCCGTCGCGGAAGGCCTCAGCGGTGGTCACCGCGTCCTGGCCGATCATCGCGTCGACGACGAAAAGGATCTCGTCGGGATCCACCGCGTCCCTGATCGACGCGGCCTGCTGCATCATGTCGGCGTCGACACCGAGCCGGCCGGCGGTGTCGACGATGACGACGTCGTGCAGCTTGGCCTTGGCCTCGGCGACGCCGTTGCGGGAGACGGCGACCGGGTCGCCGCCTGGGCCGGAGATCTCGACGCCGCTGGTGTTGCCGGGGTCGGGGGCGAACACGGTGACGCCGGCCTGCTCACCGACCACCTGCAGCTGGGTGACGGCGTTCGGGCGTTGCAGGTCGGCGGCCACCAGCAGCGGGGTGTGGCCCTGGCCCTTGAGCCATCTGGCGAGCTTGCCGGCCAGCGTGGTCTTACCGGCACCCTGCAAGCCGGCCAGCATGATCACCGTCGGTGGGGTCTTGGCGAATTCCAGCCGCCGGGTCTCGCCGCCGAGGATCGCGATCAGCTCTTCGTTGACGATCTTGATGACCTGCTGCGCCGGGTTCAGCGCCTGCGAGAGTTCTTCGCCGCTGGCGCGTTCCTTGATGGCGGCGATGAACTGCCGCACCACCGGCAGCGCCACGTCGGCTTCCAGCAGCGCGATGCGAATCTCGCGCGCGGTGGCGTCGATGTCGGCGGGCGAGAGCCGGCCTTTGCCGCGCAGTCCGGTGAAGACGCCGGCTAGCCGGTCGGAAAGAGTCTCGAACACCCGGCCAGGCTATCGCGCTGCGCCAGCTCCGCCTGACCCGTTCAGCGCTGCGGTGAGCCGCGCGGCCAGCTGATCGGCGCGGCCGGCCGGCAGCCCGCCACCCGACGAATCGTGCAGATAGAACACGTCGACGGCCTCGGCGCCCCAGGTGTCCACCAGTGCAAGGCTGACGTCGAGCCCGGCCTCGGCGATCACGTCGGCGGCCCGGTGCAGCAGTCCCGGCTGATCGTGGGCGCGGATCTCCAGCACGGTGGCGGTCGCCGACGCCGCAGGGACGACGCTGACAAGCGCCGGCGGGAAGTCGGTGCGGGTGCCGGACTGTGCGCGCCGGGCGACCAGGGCGCGGCTGCCGGCCGGGTCGTTCACGCTGGCCCGCACCCTGGCGGCGACCGCAGCCGGCGCCGGCGGGTCACCGAACTCGCTGCGGACGATCCAGCGCTGCTCGGCGGTGCCCCCGGCGCGATCGGCACGCACGGCGTCAACGGTCAACCGCTCGGCCGCCAGCGCGGCCGCGACATCCGCGAGCAGGCCCAGCCGGTCGGCGGCCGTCACCAGCACCGTCAGCTCTGGCCCTTGCCGGGTCACCTCGACCTCGGCGCCGGTGGCACTGGCGTCGGCCGGGGCGGCGGTGTCGGCCGGGGCGGCGGTGTCGGCCGGGGCGTCGGTGCCGGCCGGGACGGCGGGGTGCGCGCCCGGCACCGGTTGCTGGTCACGCGGCAGCGGCCATCCGGACATGGCCGCGCGGACCCGAGCGGCGAGGGCGTGGATCTGCCTGGCCCGCCAGTTGGTCCAGGCGCCCGGTCCGGCGGCGCGAGAGTCGGCCTGTGTCAACGCTTCCAGCAGGTCGAGCACTCCGACGTCGCCGACGGCCTCGGCGACGGTGGCGACGGTGGCCGGGTCGTCCGGGTCGCGACGCACAGCGGTCTCGGCCAGCAGCAGGTGGTGCCGCACCAGCCGGACCACCACGTCGGTGTCGGCGTCGGCGAATCCCAGGCGCTGGCACAGCGGCGGCACCAGGCGCGCACCGGCTGCGCTGTGGTCCTCGCCGGTGCCCTTGCCGACGTCGTGCAGCAGTGCGGCGACCAGCAGCAGGTCGGGACGGGCGACCGAGCGCACCAAAGCCGCTGCCTCGACGGCGGTTTGCACCAGATGCCGGTCCACCGTGTACACATGCACAGGGTCGCGCTGCGGCAGACTGCGCAGCCGCTCCCATTCCGGTAGCCAGCGCCCGATCAACCCGGCCTGGTCCAGCGCTTCCCACACGCCGACCAGCGGCTGCCCAGATCCCAGCAGCCGCAGGAACTCTCGGGTGGCGTCGGCCGGCCACCGCGCGGGCAGCCCGGTGGCCGACTGCGCCAGTTTGGCCAGTGCGGCCGGGGCGAGCGGAATGCCGGCCTGCGCCGCTGCCGCCGCCAGCCGCAGCGGCAGCACCGGGTCGCGGACGTCGGCGGCGCGAGCCAGTGCCGCTTCGCCGTCGTGTTCGACCACGCCGTCGGCCAGCGGCCGACGCTGCGGTGCCCGGCCTGCTCCGGTTGGCGCCGACAACGCCCGGTGCACCCGATGCCAGGTCAGATCGATGGCCTGACCGACAAGGCGCCCGATCGCCGACACCTTGCGCAACAAGGCATCCGGCCCGTCCAGGTGCAGATGTTCGGCGACCGCCGCCTGATCCTGCGGCTGCAGCCGGTCGCTGGATCGGCCGACGACCACGTGCATGGCGTCCCTGACCCGCAGCAGCTCGGCCCGCGCCTCGTCCAGTCCCTGGTGCGGGCAGTCGGCGACCCAGGAGGCAGCCACCGCCCGCATCACCACCATGTCGCGCAACCCGCCGCGGGAGTTCTTCAGATCGGGGGTGGTGGCAAAGGCCAAGTCGGCAAAGCGATCCCAGCGCTCTGTGCACATCCGCAACAGTGCCGGCAGCCGTTCGGGGGCCAGCGCCCGCCAGTCCGCCAGCGTCCGCCGTCTCAGCTCGGCCGCGAGCGCTGCGTCACCGGCCAGGTGCCGCACGTCCAGCACGCTCAGCAGCTCGGTGAGGTTGGTGCGGGCCAACGATCTGGCACCGCCGACCGACCGCACCGCATGATCCAGCCGCACCGGGGAGTCCCAGATCGGGTACCACAGTCGCTGGGCGATCATCTCGGCGTATTCCGGCGGCGTCTCCGAGGTGTGCAGCAACACCAGATCGACGTCGCTGTAAGGGGAAAGCTCGCCGCGGCCGTAGCCGCCGACGGCGACCAGCGACACCCCGCCGACCGTCACCCCGGCGGCGCCGGCCAGCTCACCGAGCCAGGTGTCGGTGAGCTGAGCCAGCGCCTTGCCACGCTGAGCACCGTCGACATCGTTGCGCCGCAGCAGTTCTCGGCGCAGCTGCTGGTACGGATGCGGTGAGGTCGCGGTATGCGGCATGGCGGGATCCTTTGTGGTCTCGGCCGGTTCAGAGCGCCTCAGCGCCGGATTCACCGGTCCGCACCCGCGCGACGGTCTCGATCGCCGTCACCCAGACCTTGCCGTCGCCGATCTTCCCGGTGCGGGCGGCCCGCACGATCACGTCGGTGACGTCGTCGGCGTCGTCGTCCTCGACCAGGATCTCCAGCCGGATCTTCGGCAGCAGCTCCACGGTGTACTCGGCGCCCCTGTACACCTCGGTGTGCCCGCGCTGCCTGCCGTATCCGGACGCCTCTGACACCGTCATGCCGTTCACCCCGAAGGCCAACAGCGCGGCGCGTACCTCGTCCAGTTTGAAGGGTTTGATGATGGCGGTGACGAGCTTCATGCCGATGCTCCTTCTTTGTTGACCGGTGCCGCCGCGCCGGCGCCAGGGTCGGCCGACGCCCGGATGGCGCCGGCGTGGCTGAGAATGCCACCGGACCGCATTGCCTCGTCGTCGTAGGCGGATTCACCGTGACTTGCGGTGTCCAGCCCCTCGAACTCGCTGTCCTGCGGCGCCCTGATGCCGATGGTGCGCTTGAGCGCGAGACCGATCAGCAACGTGAGCACCCCGGAGAACACGATGGCGCATGCGGCAATCACGATCTGGACAACCAGCTGCCGGCCACCGAAGCCGTAGAACAGGCCGCTGGTGGTCGACAGGAAGCCGACACCGACCGTTCCGACGATGCCGCCGACCAGGTGCACGCCGACCACGTCGAGCGAATCATCAAGTCCCATACGGTATTTCAGCCCGACGGCGAACGAGCAGATACCACCGGCGACCAGGCCGAGCACTATCGACCCGACCGGGCTCAGCGCCCCGGCTGCCGGGGTGATCGCGACCAGCCCGGCCACCACACCGGACGCCGCACCCACCCCGGTGGCCTTCTTGTCGCGCAGCATCTCCACCCCGAGCCAACCGAGCATGGCCGCGGAGCTTGCCGTCGAGGTGTTCAGCCACGCCAAGCCGGCGGAACCGTTGGCGGCACCGGCGGATCCGGCGTTGAACCCGAACCAGCCGAACCACAGCAGCCCGGCCCCGAGCATCACGAACGGCACATTGTGCGGGCGCATCGGCTCACTGCCGAAGCCGCGGCGTTTGCCGAGCAGGAAGGCCAGCACCCCACCGGCAACGCCGGCATTGATGTGCACAACGGTGCCGCCGGCGAAGTCGATGGGCGCCACCGTCGCCGCACCGTCGGTGACGCCGAAAAGCTTTGCGGCGATGCCGTTCTCCCAGCCGGACAGCAGTCCGCCGCCCCACACCATGTGCGCCAGCGGGAAGTAGACCAGGGTGACCCAGATGCCGGCAAAGATCAGCCAGCTGGAGAACTTCATCCGGTCGGCGACCGAACCGGAGATCAGCGCGACGGTGATGATCGCGAAGGTCAGCTGGAAGGCGACGAACGTCAGCGCGGTGATCCCGCTGCCGGACAGCACCGAGTTGCTGACCACGTCGGTGCCGTCGGCATTGAGCTCGGGGAAAAGACCCTTCATCCCGAAGAACGTCGCCGGATTGCCGAACAGGCCGCCGGCCACGTTGTCGGCGAACGACATCGAGTAGCCCCACAGCACATAGACGACGCCGACAACACCCATCGCGCCGAAGCTCATCATCAGCATGTTCAGCACGTTCTTGCGGCGCACCATGCCGCCGTAGAAGAACGCAAGGCCAGGCGTCATCAACAGCACCAACGCGGCCGATGTCAATAGCCAGGCATTGTTTCCGGTGTCGACCAACGGTGGATCGGCCGCCAGCAACGACATTCTCATGCGCACCTCCTGGACTGGCCGGGACCGCGCGCTGCGACGGTTCCGGCTCGGTAACTGCTTCGTCGGGGACGCATGAACTGTCGCGGGTCGGTGTTGCCATCGATCTACCGCAATGTTTCGAGTGCGTGTCGGGGCACCCCAACGCCCGGAGTTCGGGCGCCGTTCATGCCGCGGTGGGGCCGGTGACCTACGGTCGATCCATGACTCTGCGCCCCGCCCGTTGCCGGAAGACCATGCTGATTGCTGCCGTTGTGGGAAGCGCGCTGGTGGTCGTCAACCCTGCCGCAGCCACGGCCACCGGCACCACGACGGCCGGTGCCGCCACCGCCGGTGCCATCGCCCCTGCCACTGCCGCCGGTACCGGCCCGGCCATCCCGCTCGGCCCGGCCGGCACCCAGCAGTCCGAGCAGATCCGGCAGCTGACGCCTGGAGTGCAGCTCACCTCGATCGTCCGGGGGGCCGTCGACCCGGAAACCCGTTGGGTGGTCGAGGTCAACATCCCTGGCGGCGCCGGCTCGCCCGATCCGGACGCACCGGCCCGCGCCGTCCAGGACAAGGCCGCCGCCGATGCGGCCGTCACCACACTCGCCGCGGCCGGTCTGCCGGCGCGCAGCGATGCGGTGATTCAGCCGGCCACCGCGGACGTTCCGCGCTCCGTGCTGGGCTACCGGGTGCGCCTTGTACAGACCTACGCCGACCAGACCGCGGCTGTCACTGCGGCCAAACAGGTGTCGGCAACGGGACTGTCGGGGCGCGCCTGGTACTCGGGCTGGGACGGCGGTTCCGACGCCAAGGGCCGCTGGCGGATCAACGTTCTCACCATCGACCCTGCCAGCTTCACCGGTTCGCTGCGGGCCGGCTACGGCCCCGATCTGGAGCGGCGGGAGAAGGTCACCGAGCTCTCCGCCGGTGCCACCGCCGCGGTCAACGCCGGCTTCTTCGTCCTCGACCCGAAGGCGGGTGCCCCTGGCGATCCGGCCGGCGCCGGGGTGTACGGCGGCGTTGTCGAGTCCGAGCCGGTCGGCAACCGCCCGGTGCTGGTGCTGGCCGACGACGCCACCGGCACCGCGGTGCTCAGGCCGCGCTGGGACGCGACCGTCACCGTGCGCGGACGCAACCTGCGGCTGGACGGGCTCAACCGGGTGCCGGGACTGATCCGGAACTGCGGCGGTCTCGGGGATCTGCCGACGTCGGCGCCGGTGCACGACGCCACCTGCACCGACCCGGACGAGCTGGTGAAGTTCACCCCGGCCTTCGACGCCAGCACGCCGGCCGGGCCGGGCACCGAAGTGGTGGTGAACTCCGACGGCACCGTCGCGCAGGTGCGCGCCATCCGCGGCAGCGCGCTCGGCGCCGGGCAGTGGTCGGTGCAGGCCACCGGCAGCAGGATCGCCGAGCTCGGCACCGTGCGGGTCGGTCAGCAGTTGACCAGCAGGACCGACCTGATCGGACGGTTCGGCAAACCACTCGCCGGGCCCGGGGTCAGCGCCGTCAACGGCGGGCCCGTGCTGATCGACCGCGGCCGGGTGTCCATCACCCAGCGGGCCGACGGTTTCGTCCAGCCGGAGAACCCGTCGTTCGCCTACGGCTGGGTGCTGCAGCGCAACCCGCGAACCTTCGCGGGCGTCGACGCGGCCGGCCGCACGCTGCTGGTCACGGTGGACGGGCGGCAGCTGGGCGACCTCGGGTTGTCGATCCCGGAGACGGCGGCCGTCGCCAAGGCGCTCGGCATGGTGCAGGCGATCAACCTCGACGGTGGTGGTTCCACCGCCATGGCGGTGAACGGGGCGTTGGTCACCAGCCCGTCGGACGCGGCGGGCGAACGCCCGGTGGGTGACGCGATCGTCATCGGCTGAGCCATCCCCCTGCCCCGCCCCGGGCCGTGGGGATCAGCCGAGCAGCGCGTCGACGAAGGCCTCGGCCTCGAAGGGCGCAAGGTCGTCCTGGCCCTCACCGAGGCCGACCAGCTTGACCGGAACTCCCAGAGCACGTTGCACCGCAACAACAATGCCGCCCTTGGCGGTGCCGTCGAGTTTGGTCAGCACGATGCCGGTGATGTCGACGACGTCGGCGAACACCCTGGCCTGCACCAGTCCGTTCTGACCGGTGGTGGCGTCCAGTACCAGCAGCACCTCGTCGACCTTCGCCTGCTTTTCCACCACGCGCTTGACCTTGCCGAGCTCGTCCATCAGCCCGGTCTTGGTGTGCAGCCGGCCGGCGGTGTCGATGAGCACCGCATCGGCACCCTCGTCGATGCCGCGCTTGACGGCGTCGAACGCCACCGACGCCGGGTCGGTGCCCTCGGCCGAGCGCACCACGGTGGCCCCGGCGCGGGCGCCCCAGGTCTGCAGCTGGTCGGCGGCCGCGGCCCTGAAGGTGTCGGCGGCGCCGAGCACGACGCTGCGGTCGCTGCCCACCAGCACCCTCGCCAGCTTTCCGGTGGTGGTGGTCTTGCCGGTGCCGTTCACTCCGACCACCAGCACCACCGAAGGACGACCGTCGTGCGGCAACGCCCGGACGCTGCGGTCCATGGTGGGGTCGACCGCCTCCACCAGCACCCGGCGCAGCAGGGCCTTGGCCTCGGCCGGTGAGTTGATCCCGTGCGCCGCCACCTCGGTGCGCAGTTTCTCGGCGATCTCGGTGGCGGCCTGGCTGCCCAGATCGGCCAGCAGCAGGGTGTCCTCGACGTCGGTCCACGAGTCTTCGTCCATGGTGCCGGCACCGAGCAGGCCGAGCATGGAGCGGCCGAAAGCGTTCTGCGAACGCGACAATCGGCCGCGCAGCCGGTTCAGCCGGCCGTCGGCCGAGGCAATCTCCGCCGCCTCAGCGGTGTCGGCGGAAGTAGCAGGCGCCGCCGGGGGTGCCGCCGGCGCGGCAGTGTCGGCGGTGTCGGCAGCGTCGGCAGTGTCGGCAGTGTCGGGCGCTACCGGCGGAACCGTGCCGGACGGCGCCGGCGCAGTCGTGTCCGGGGTGGCTGCCGGGGGCGCGGTTTCCACTGGCGGCGCACTGTCGACGGCCGGGGCGGTGCTCGGCCGGCCGGCATCGGCGGGTTGAGCGGGCCCGGCCTCGACGGGTTCAGCGGGCCCAGCTGGTTCAGCGGGCCCAGCCGGTTCAGTTGGCCCAGTTGGTTCAGCGGGCGCCGCGGGCTCAGTCGGTCCAGCGGGTTCAGTGGGCCCAGTCGGCCCAGCGGGCTCGGCGGGCACAGTCGGCTCAGCAGGCCCGGTGGGCGCAGTCGGCTTGGGCGTCACCGGCGGCGCGGTGTCCACCGGTTCCGGTTGCCTGGCCGGCGGGCGGTCCAGCAGTGCCGAACCGGCGCCGGAAGCCGCAGAGCCACTGGAACCGCTGTCGGTGCCGCTGGAGAACGAGATCGAGCCGCCGGCCTTGTAGCCACCTCGCACGCCCGGGTCCGGCGGTGCCGCCTTCGTCCCGGCCGCGGGTGAGCTGTCGGTCAGCGAGACGCGGCGGCGCTTCGACAGCACGAGGCCGACCACGAACAGCGCGATCAGCACCAGCACGACAACGATCAGAATCCAGATCCAGTTAGGCACGGCCCCATCCTTACAGACCTTCGGCGGTGGCTACCGGCGCAATCAACACGCGCGGCCGCCCGATGTCGGGGCTCGGCCGTACCGTGCGCGGATGACCGAAATGACGACGCAGCCGCCGACGCGGGACCGCCCCTCGATGCCAGCCGGGTACGGCCTGCCGGAAGACACCGCCGGTCTGCTCGATTGGGCACAGGTGCGCGAACGGCTGGTCGCATCCAAGAGCTACTGGCTGGCGACGGTCCGGCCGGACGGCCGTCCGCACGTGGTGCCGCGCTGGGGCGTCTGGCTCGACGACCGCTTCTATTACGACGGATCGCCGGCAACGGTGCATGTCCGCAACCTGCGCAGCAACCCGGCCTGCCACCTCAACCTGGAGGACGGCACCGAGGCCGTGCTGATCGAGGGCACCAGCATCGCCACCAGGGCCGATGCCGATGGTCTCGGCGCCAGACTGGCCGCGGCATTCGGCAAGTACCACCGCGACGGGTATCGGCCGGAACCGGGCGCGTGGGCCGGTACCGACGGTGGTGGTCTGCGGGTGTTCCAGCCCGCGGGCGCCTTGGCCTGGTTCGATTTTCCCAAGGACGCCACCAGGTTCTCCTTCGCCGGGCACCGGCGCTGACCCGGCTTTGCTGCTGCCGACGTCAGCGTCCTTCGAAGAGCCGGTCGACCACGCGGCGCGCCCGTCTGGCCACCCGCCGGTAGCGGTCGACGAACTCCCCCGGCTCGGTACCGGCCGGATGGCCGAGTATCTGCACAAGGGCGGCCAGCACCCGACCCTGCCGGGGTATCTGGTCGTCCGGCTTGCCCTTCACCAGCATCAGGCCGTTCCGGGTGCGGCTGGCCAGCTCCCAGGCGGTGCGGAGCCGTTCGGCATCCGCCGGGGTCAGCAATTCGGCGTCAACCGCGCCGGCCAGTGCGGCGAGGGTGCCGGTGGTGCGCAGCTGCGGGACCCGGCCGGCATGCTGCAGCTGCAACAACTGCACGGTCCACTCCACGTCGGACAGCCCGCCGCGGCCCAGCTTGGTGTGGGTGGTCGGGTCGGCGCCCTTGGGCAGCCGTTCGGCGTCCACCCTGGCCTTGATGCGGCGGATCTCGACAACGTCCGCCGCCGGCAAACCTGTTGCCGGGTACCGGAATTCATCGGCCGCCGCGATGAACTCGGCACCGAGCTCAGCATCGCCGGCGATCGGCCGCGCGCGCAGCAGCGCCTGCCGCTCCCAGGGGGCGGCGTAGTTCGCCCAGTAGCTGGAGAACGACGCCATGGTGCGGACCAGCGGGCCGTTCCGGCCCTCGGGGCGCAGGTCGGCATCAAGGGCCAGCGCCGGGTCGGGGCTCGGCGCCGCGAGCAGCCGGCCGGCCAGGTCGGCGACCTGACTACAGGCCCGCAGCACCGGATCGGGGTCGTCAACATCGGGGTCGACGGCGGCCACGTACATCACATCGGCGTCGGAGCCGTAGCCGAGTTCACCGCCGCCCAGCCGACCCATGCCGATGACGGCGAGCCGCCCCCGGATCGGACCGCCGCGCTCGGCGCTGACCTGGGCCCACGCGGCATCGACCGCGGCCTGCACGGTGGCCTCCGCGACGGACGTCAGCGCAGCGGCGATCTGGTGCACGTCCAGCATGCCAAGCACATCGGCGCTGGCCAGCCGCAGCAGCTCGTGCCGCCGTGCCGATCGCGCCGCGGCGACGGCAGCCTGGGCCGGCTTGTTGCTGCCGGCCGCCTGCGCTGCCCGGCCGGCCCTGGCCGACAGTGCGGCGGCGACCGTCTCCGGATCGGATTCGACGAGGGCATCGTCGTCGAGCAGCCGCAGCACCTCCGGCGCTCTCGGCAACAACTCGGCAACCAACTTCGACACCGACAGCAGCTCGGCAAGGCGCAGCGCGACGGTGCCCTCGTCCCGCAGCAACCTGAGATACCAAGGAGTCTCGGCCAGCGCGTCGGACACCTGGCGATATGCCAGCAGGCCGGCATCGGGGTCGGGGCCGCGGGAGAACACGTCGAGCAGCACCGGCAGCAACGCCCGCCGAATAGCGGCGCGGCGGCTGACCCCGCTGGTCAGGGCCTGCAGGTGGCGCAGCGCGTTCTGGGCGGAGAAGCCGAGCGCCGACAGCCGCTCGGCGGCGGCCTCCGGGCTGAGCCTGGCCTCGTCCACTGCCGGAGCTGCCGCTGATGCCCCGACCGCGACGACGGCGTTCAGCAAAGGTCGATAGAACAACTTTTCATGCAACCGCCTGACGGTGCTGGCGTGCCGGCGCCGTTCTGCGACGAAAACGTCTGCGGCGCTTTCGGTTCCGGTGGCAAGGTAGCCGTCCGCCCTTGCCAGCCATTCGCTGTCGGCGTCGTTGTCCGGCAACAGATGGGTGCGGCGCAGCCGCTGCAGCTGCAGTCGATGTTCGGCGCGGCGCAGGAACACGTAGGCGTCGGCCAGGTCGGCACCGTCCTGCCGGCCGATGTAGCCACCGCGAATCAAGCGGTCGATGGCCGACAGGGTGCCGCCGACCCGCAGCTCGACGTCGGTGCGGCCGTGCACCAGTTGCAACAGCTGCACCGCGAATTCGACGTCGCGCAGTCCGCCGGCACCGAGCTTGAGTTCGCGGTCCCGATCGGCGGCCGGGATGTTGTCCTCGACCCGCCGCCGCATCGCCTGCACGTCGTCGACGAAGGATTCCCGGCCCGCCGCCGACCACACGCCCGGGCGGACGATCTCAAGGAACTCGCGGCCAAGGCGGGCGTCGCCGGCTGCCGGGCGGGCCTTCAGCAGTGCCTGGAACTCCCAGGTGGCCGCCCACCGTTGGTAGTAGGCGCGCAGGCTGTCCGGGGTGCGCACCAACGCTCCGGCCGCGCCCTCCGGACGCAGGTTGGCGTCGACCTCCCAGGCCACCTGCCCGCAGATCCGCATGGTTCCGGCTGCCAAAGCCGTTGCGCTGCGCAGCATCCGGCTATCGTCCCGCTGGCCCGCGTCGGCCGCTGACGCCGGTGGGCGGTCGGGATGATCGGCCACAAAGATCACGTCAACGTCGGAGAGGTAGTTCAGTTCGCGGGCGCCGGTCTTCCCCATCGCGATCACCGCGAGCCGGCAGTCCGCCTGGCCGGGGCCGAGTTCGGCGGCGGTCACCGCGAGCGCCGCCTGCAGCAGGGCGTCGGCGAGCGCCGTCAGCGCGCGGCTGACCGCCGACAGACCGGGTTCGGGCAGGCTGTCGTCCACCCCCGGCGCCAGGTCGTACCCGGCGATCATCAGCAGCCGGTCCCGATAGGCCACCCGCAGCGCTGCCACCGCGGCCCCGCCGGTCAGCGCCGGACCGTGTTGACCCGGCCGCAGTTGCACTGCACCGCACAGGCTTTCGGAGATCTCGGCGGTGCGCAGCAGACCGGGCCCCGAAGGATCCGCCAGCAGCAGACGCCAGCTTGCCGGGTGCTGCACCAGGTGTTGCGCCAGCACGGTCGAGTCGCCCAGCACCCCGACCAGCCTGGCGCGCAGCACGGGATTGTGCACCAGCTCCCGGCGCAGCTCGTCGGCGCCGCCGCCGGCCGGCCGTTCCTCGGCATCAGCAGAGTCGTTGCGCCGCAGCGTTTCCAGCAGTTCGGCCAGCGATGTCAGCGCCAGCTCGGGTCGGCCCGCCCTGGCGAGCGCGGCCAGCACCGGTCGGGCTTGTTCCAGCGCGTAGCCGTCGGCGTCGACCAGTCCGGCACTGCGCAGCTGTTGGTAGGTTTCTGCGGTGTCGGGCAGCCCGTAGCGCACCGCGGCGCGGCTGACCGGCCTGCTCACCGCTCGTCCCTCCGGCGCCGGCTCATGGCGCCAGCGGCAGATCCAGACGACGGCCGCCGGGGTGGTCGCGGTGCTGCTCGGCCAGAGAAACGAACCGTGCCGCGAAGGCGCGCCACACCTGGTCCATGGCGGACTCGGCCTCGTCGAGTTCGCTGCCGAGCCGGATCGGCAGCGCGGTGGCCTGTTTGCCCTTAGCCCAGTCCCGCACCCGCGCCGCGGACGTCTCGATGTGGAACTGAACGCCCCAGGCGGCGGGCCCGACCCGAAACGCCTGGTGCGGGTATCCACCCGGATAGCCGTTGCTGGCCAACAACACCGCGCCGGGCGGCAGTTCGGCGACGGTGTCGTCGTGGCACTGCATCACGTCCGGTGTCAGCGGCAGCTCGGCGAACAGCGGATCGGCGGCCGCGGCGTCCCGGCGGGCGATCAGGAAGGCGCCGATCTCGGGGCCGCGATCGCCCTTGGTCACCCGGCCGCCGGTGGCGCTGGCCAACAGCTGGCTGCCGAGGCAGACCCCGAGCGTCGGCAGGCCGGACTCGGCAGTGCCGGCCAGCAGTTTCTTGGTGGCGGTGAGCCAGCTGACGCCGGCGTCGTCGTCTGCGCCCATGGCACCGCCGAGGCTGATCACCGCGTCGTGCCCGGACGTGTCGTCGGGCAGCTGGTCGCCGGCGAACAGTCGCCGCACGTCGAGGTCGGCGCCGGCGGCGGTGAGCCAGTCGCCGAGGTGCTCAGGCGGATTTTCGCTGTCGTGTTGCAGCACAAGGATTTTGGCCGGTTTCGGCCGCCGGTCCGGCGGTGTCGCTGTCATCTTGCGTTCCCGGTGGGTGGGGCGGTGTCCAGCAGGTCGAGCAGCACCGGCGCATGGTCGGAGGCGCCCTTGCCCTTGCGCTCGTCACGGTCGATGCTTGCGCCGCTGACCCGGTCGCGGACGGCGTCGCTGCACAGCATGAAGTCGATGCGCATGCCGCGGTTTTTCTGGAATCGAAGCTGTTGATAGTCCCAGTAGGTAAAGGTTTTCGGGGCCCTGGTGAAGGCTCGAACCGGATCGGACAGGCCGGCGTCCAGCAGACCTTGGAAGGCGGCGCGCTCCGGCGGCGAGGTGTGGGTCTTGTCCGCGTAGTACTCCACCGACCACACATCGGCGTCGGTCGGGGCGATGTTGTAGTCGCCGGCCAGCACCAGCGCGGCGTCCAGGTCGGCCGCGAGTTGCCCTGACACCTGCTCGCCCAATGCCTTCAGCCAGGCCAGCTTGTAGTCGAAGTGCGGATGCCCCTGCTCCCGGCCGTTCGGCACGTACAGGCTCCACACTCGGATACCACCGGCCAGCGCCGACACCGCCCTGGCCTCGACCACCGCTGGGTCGCCGTATCCGGGCTGGCCGGGAAAACCACGCTGCACGTCGTCGAGGCCGACCCGCGACAGCACCGCGACACCGTTCCAGTGGTTCAACCCGTGGTGCGCCACCTGGTAGCCGAGCTCTTCGAACGGCTGCACCGGGAACGCGGCGTCGGCCAGTTTGGTCTCTTGGACAGCGAGCACGTCGACCTCGCTGCGGCGCATGAACTCCAGCACCCGATCCATCCGGGCCCTGAGCGAGTTAACGTTCCAGGTGGCCAGTCGCATCAGCCCACCACCGGGCCGGTGGCCGGGGCCGCGACGAAGAACGGCAGCGACCATTCCGGTTTGGAATCACCGTCGATGCGCACCCGCCAGGTCAGCACCTGCCCGGCCGGCAGCGGCAGACCATTGTTGAAGTGCAGCACCACCTGGCTGCGCGCCGGCATGGCCCGCCGCGGAACCCCGGCGCCGGGAAAGCTCGGCTCCTCCACCTGCAGGTTCTGCCCGAACCGCATGGACCCGCCGCCGGGTACCGCACCTGCCGGCCCGGTGACGGTGCTGCTCATCGCCGCCGGCGCGCCGGCGGCGTCCTCCAGCACCAACTCGAAGGCGTACTGCTCGTTGAACACCTGGGCGGGGAACGACATCGAGACCACCACCGCGAACGGTGCGGTGGCACCGGTGTTGTGGTCGCGGGCCAGCACCTGCAGGCCGCCGCCGATCATCTGCAGCTTGCCGAGCTGGTCGGACACCGCGTAGTCGGCCAGCATCATGGTGACCACCGCGGACTGCTGCACCTCGCTCATGCCTCGATCCTGCCAGGTTCACCTGAAGTCGCGGGAGGGTAGGGCGCCGGCGATGTCGATGGCGGCGATGCGTTCGGCGAGCACCGACACGGCCAGTCCCTGGCGTTGCGCGCGACCCCGGATCAGCAGTGCCGGGCTGCTTCTGGCGACGTTGCGGTATCGCTTCCACAGTCCGTGCTGGCAAACGATGTTGAGCAGCCCCGACTCGTCCTCGAGGTTGATGAACACGATGCCGGACGCGGTGGCCGGACGCTGCCGGTGGGTGACCATGCCGGCCACCAGCACCCTGGTGCCGTCGTCGGTGGTCAGCAGTTCGGCCGCGGTGCGGACACCAAGCTCGGTCAGCCTTTGTCTGGTGAACTCTGTCGGGTAGCTGTCCGGGGAGATGCCGGTGGCCCAGATGTCGGCGAGGGTCAACTCGATGTCGCTCATTCCCGGAAGCGTCGGCGCCGCCAGCCCGACGGCCGTCCCCGGCAGGGTGCCGGCCCGCTCCCCCGCCGCCGCGCCGGCCGCCCACAGCGCCTGCCGACGCCGCTGCCCAGGGCTGGGCGCCGCGGCGCCGGCGCGACCGTTGCCGTCGGGCAGCAGCTGGTCAAGGGCACCGGCGGTGGCCAGCGCCTCGGCCTGCGCAGAGGTGAGCGTCACCAGCCTGGTGAGCTGCTCGAGCGAGGTGAATCGCCGCTGCGGCAAGGCTTCTCTCGCGGTGACGATGCGCTGCGCCAGGTCGGCGCCGATGCCGCGCACCTCGTCGAGCCCCAGCCGGAGCGCCTGCGTCCCGGTGGCGGGGACGTTGACCGGCAGCGGCCGGTCCGAGGCGGGTTGCCGCGGCCCGGCCAGCGGCTCGAGATCGGCGTAGAAATTGGACAGGTTGACGTCGGGTCGGCGCACCGTGACGCCGTGCCTGCGGGCGTCGGCGACCAGCGACTGCGGCGAGTAGAAGCCCATCGGCTGGGCGCGGAGCAGCGCGGCGCAGAAGGCCGCGGGGTGGTGCAGTTTGAGCCACGCCGAGAAGAACACCAGCGAGGCGAAGCTCAGCGCGTGCGACTCGGCGAAGCCGAAATTGGCGAAAGCCAGCAACCGCGCGAAGATGCTGTCGGCCACCTCGCCGGTGATGCCGTGCAGCTCCCGCATGCCTTGGTAGAGCCGGTCTTTGAGCTTGTTCATCTTGTCGGTTGACCGTTTGGAGCCCATCGCCCGCCTGAGCTGATCAGCCTCGCTGGCGTTGAAGCCGGCCACATCGATGGCCAGCTCCATCAGTTGTTCCTGAAACAGCGGGATGCCAAGGGTTTTGCCCAGTGACCGCTCCATCGCCGGATGGTCGAAGGTGATCGGTTCCTCTTTGTTGCGGCGCCGGATGTAGGGGTGCACGCTGCCGCCCTGGATCGGCCCCGGCCGGATCAGCGCCACCTCGACCACCAGGTCGTAGAACTTGCGGGGTTTCAGCCGGGGCAGGGTCGCCATCTGGGCCCGCGACTCGACCTGGAACACCCCGACCGAATCGGCGCGCTGCAGCATCTCGTACACCGCTGGTTCTTCCAGATCCAGGCTGTACAGCTCGATCTGGACGTGTTCGCGCTCGCGCGCCAGGTCGATGGCGTAGTGCAGCGCCGACAGCATGCCGAGACCGAGCAGGTCGAACTTGACCAGACCGATGGCGGCGCAGTCGTCCTTGTCCCACTGCAGCACGCTGCGGTTCTCCATCCTGGCCCACTCCACCGGGCACACCTCGGCCACCGGGCGATCGCAGATCACCATGCCGCCGGAGTGGATGGAAAGGTGCCGGGGGAAGTCCTGCAGCTGTTGGGCAAGGTCGAGTACCGGCGCCGGCACCCCCATCTCGGGATCGGTGCGCTGCTGCGACAGCGTCATCCAACCGTCAAGCTGTTTGGAGTAGGCGTCCTGTTGGCCGGTGGAGTGGCCGAGCGCCTTGGCCATGTCGCGCACCGCCATCCGCGGGCGAAAGGTGTTGACGTTGGCCACTTGTGCGGCATAGTCGCGGCCGTAGCGCCGGTAGACGTACTGGATCACCTCCTCGCGTCGGTCGGATTCGATGTCGACGTCGATGTCCGGCGGGCCGTCCCGTTCCGGGGCAAGGAACCGCTCGAACAGCAGGTCGTAGCTGACCGCGTCCACCGCGGTGATACCGAGCGCGTAGCAGACCGCGGAGTTGGCGGCCGATCCCCTGCCCTGGCAGAGAATGCTGTTGGCCCGGCAGAACTCAACGATGTCGTGCACGATCAAGAAGTAGCCGGGAAAGTCCAGCTCGGCGATGATCGCCAGCTCGTGCTCCAGCTGCCGGTAGGCCTTGGGGTGCTCGGCCGGGCTCCCGTAGCGCCGGGCCGCACCCGCCATGGTCAGCGCCCGCAGATGGCTGTTCTCGTCGTGCCCGGCCGGCACGTCGTACGGCGGCAGGGTCGGGGCGATCAGCCGCAGGTCGAAGGCGCACTCGGCGCCGATGCGGGCGGCATTCGGCACCGCCAGCGGATAACGCGCGAACCGCGCCGCCATCTCCGCGCCGGAACGCAGGTGCGCCACCGGCCCGGCGGGCAGGTACGGGTCGGCCTCGTCCAAGCTGCGCCTGGCCCGCACCGCCGCCATCGATGCGGCCAATCTGGCATCCCGCGGGGTCGCGTAGTGGGCCCCGGTGGTGGCGACCAGCTCAAGAGCGAACTCGGCAGCCAGTGCGGCCAGCACGTCGTTGTCCTCGTCGTCGGTGGGCGCCGACCCGCCGGTGAGCTCCACCACCACGTTGTCGCGTCCGAACCGGTCGAGCAAGTCCCGCAACGCTTTCCTGGCGCCCTCCGGTCCACGGGCGGCGAGCGCTCTGCGCACCGTGCCCTTGCGGCAGCCGGTGAGGATCAGCCAGTGGTCGCCGGCGGCCCCGGCCAGCGAATCCAGCTGGTACACCGGCCGGCCCTTGGCGCCGCCCGCCAGCTGGGCCCTGCTGATCTGCCTCGACAGCCTGCGGTAACCCTCCTGACCGCGGGCCAGCACCAGCAGATGATCGCCCACCGGGTCGGGCTGCCCCAGTTGCGGCTCCGGCAGACCGAGCGAAAGTTCCGCCCCGTACAGGGTTTTCAGCTCGGTATCGGCGGCGGCTTCGCAGAACCGGACCACGCCGTAGAAGCCGTCGTGGTCGGTGAGTGCCAGCCCGTCCAGCCGCAGCCGCAGCGCCTCGGCGACCAGCTGCTCCGGGGAGGACGCCCCGTCGAGGAAGCTGAAGGCCGAGTGTGCGTGCAGTTCGGTGTACGGCACCCGCGGTGCCTGCTGCTCGGCCTGCCGCGCCGGCCCGGTGCGCGCCGCACGGGGTGACCCGGTGAGCCGGTCGATGACGCCGGGATCGCTGCGACCGGACAGCGCCTTCTCCAGCTCGGACCACGGCACGTTCGGATTGTTGAACGACATCTCAACCGGCCTCGCGCGCCGTGGACCTGGCCGGGTGTGGTGCGCGGTCAGTCATAGCGACCCTCCACCAGCCAACATCCCTGCGCCGGCGGCCCGGCCCGGTACCGCAACAACAGTGCAGGACCGTCCACAGGGACCAGCTGCATCCTTGCCGAGTACCGCGGCCTTGCGGAGATCAATTGCTGGGCAGGCACTTTCGCGTCCCACCAGCGTTCGTCCACCACCCATGGACCGGCCCAGGCCGCGACCTCGGCACCGTCAAGACCGGACAGCCCGGCAATGCTGGCCGGATCGGCGGACAAGGTGCCGCGCGGCGTCATACTGACCGGAACGCCAGCAGCGTCACGTAGTTCCAGCTTGTCCGGCCGGGCCGGGTCGGCGATCCGGCTGGGCGAGGGCGCCGGCAACGCACCCGGCCACGGCAGGTCGGGGTCGCGCTCTGGGCGGCGCTCGTCTCCCCAGCTGACCATGGTGACCTTGTCGGCCGGTCCGCGGCCGCCCGAGCGCACCGGGGTGAGCACCGCGTCCGGACCGAGCAGGCCCTGCACCCTGGCGAACGCCCACCCGGCGCGGTGATCGTCCGCGCCGTCGCTGCCCCACAGCCCGTACTGCACCCGCCCGGCATCCACCGCCTCGACCGGCTGTAGCCGCAGCACGGTGATGCCGTGCTGGTCGGGTTCGGTGTTGCCGACCGCATCGTCATTGCCGGCGGAGCTACCGGATCGCTGCTGCCGCAAGCGTTCTGAGGTGAGCCAGCCGTCCAGTTGCCAACGCATCCGGTCGGCGGTGGCCTCGGCGGTGAGCGGCCGCGCGGCCCGCCAGACCCGGTGCAGGGTGCGGCCGTCGCTGGTGGCTGCGCTGATCGCCAGCCGGGTGCAGGCCAGCCCGGCATCGGCTAGCCTGGCGTGCAGTTCTTCGGCGAGCGCGCGGCCGAGAAAGGCGGCGGTGTCGACCCGGTTCAGCGGCGGGTCGCAGCGGCGTTGCACCACCAGGTCGTCCGGCACCGACCGGGAGTACAGCCCGCGCTCCCCCAGGCCGGACGCCAACCGGTGGGCGGCGACGCCATCGAGCCCGAAGCGGGTGGCCACGCGCTCGGTGGGCAGCGCGGCGAACGCACCGCAGCTGGTGATGCCCAGTCGGATCAGCAGGTCGACCAGCTCCCGCCGCTCCGGCGGTGCGATCACGCTGTCGCGGGTGAGCTCGGCGATGGGCAGCCCGGCACAGAAGGCGGCGTCCTGCCCCGGCGGGACGATGCGCTGCTGCCGGGCGGCCAGCACCGCAACCTCGAGATGATCGGCAATGCCGATCACGGCCTCGACGTCGAGCGCCTCGACCACGTCGGTGAGCTGCTCGGCGGCGCCTTCTTCCCCGCCGAAGTACCGGCTCGGCCCCCGTGCGGGGCAGGCCAGCATGCCGGGACGGAGCACCTCGAGCCCCGGCGCGATGTCTTCCACCGCGGCGGCCACCGGCTCGAACAGCCGGGCGGCGACATCGTGGTTCTGCGGCAGCACCGCCAGCTCGGGGCAGCGGGACTGCGCCTCCCGGCGGCGCATCCCGATCCGGATGCCCGCGGCCCGCGCGGTGGCCGTGCAGGTTTGCACCCGGTTGGCGTGGAACACCGCCAGCGGCGTGCCCGCCGGAATCCGCGCCTGCCGGCCGGCAGCCACCGCCGGCCAGTCCGGACACCACAGCACCAGCACCCGGCCGGCCACCCGCTTTCCCACCGTCCCAGCGTATCGAACATGCGTTCGACCGTCTAGCCGGCTGGATCGGGCGTGAGCCACACGCGGCATCGCGCACCTTTCGGCACCGCGCACAGCCAGAGACGTTCTCCAGGTGTGCGACGTGCCAGAACCTGCGCGAGCCGGCGTGACCCCGATTCAGCAGCACCGGGAAATCAGCGGCGCCGGGGATCAGCGCGCGGGCCGCCCTGCCCGGCCCGCAGTTCGGCGTCCGAGGTAGAGCCCGACCGCCAGCGTGATCCCCCACACCAGGAACAGCGGGTCCCAGAGCCAGGCGTGGCCGATCATGCCGTCCCTGTCGTAGCCGCCGGCCGGCTTGACCAGGCCGCTCAGCACCAGGTTGCCGGTGACGGTGTTGATGCCACCCCAGATGATCAGCCCGGCCGCACCGACCCAGCACAGCCAGTACCAGAACCGTTGCGCCGGCCAGCCGCGCAGCGTCCAGTACAGCGGCAGCAGCGCACCGGCGATCTTGGCGGCGGCCACCGGGTACAGCAGCCAGCGTTTGCCGTCGAAGGTTTCGGTGAGCTGGGTGCCGAGGGTCGACACCAACCAGTTGCCGCCCGTCGCCCAGTACAGGCTGAAAAGACCGTGCAGCACACCGGCTATCGCCGCAATGGTGAACCACAGTCGCGCTCGACCCACGCGCATCTCCTCGACAGTTCTTCGCGACGCCGACACAGCGGAGCCCCCGGCGCATCTCGTGATGCCGGCGCATGCTGCGCCCCCACCGCTGTAGCACGTGAACATGAACGTCGGCCGGCGCTGCCCGGCAGATAGCCCCGGGCAGCACCGGCCGACCACCGACCGGGATTACCAGCTCAAGCCGGATCCGTAGGGATACAGCACCTCGCTCGAGCCGGCTTTCGGAATGTCGACGGGCAGCTTGCCCTTCGGCGAGATCTCGCCGGTGAGCACCCGCACCAGTGACTCCAGCGCCACCGGCTTGGTCGAGTAGGTGGCCGCATAGGCCGGCACCGTCGGGAACTGGTTGATGTCGTACGGGTTGCCCACCGACACCACCAGCAGCGGTTTGCCGGTCTGTTGCAGCGCAGCGACCAGCGACTTCTGGCCGGTGTTGGTTGCGCTGTTGTAGCTGAGCAGCACCACCGCGTCGGCCTGGCCGGCGGCCGAGACCGCTGCCGCCTGCTCTGCGGCGGTGGGGTTGGTGGAGACCGCTGCGATGCTGGTGCCGGCCCCGCGGGCGGTCAGCTTGCCGGCGAGCGTCGTCCTTGCGGTGGCGTTGTAGCCGGTGACCAGGATCTTCTTGCCGGCGACCGCCATCGGCAGGGTCTTGTTCTCGTTGCGCAGCACCGTCGTCGACTCGTTGGTGACCTGCTGCACCCGGTCCAGATGACGCTGCGTCCCGACCTTGACCTTGACGGTGCGCGGGTTGACGTACGGATTGGCGACGGTGCCGTTGATCCACTTCAGGTTGAGCACCCGGCGCAGCGACTCGTCCAACCGGGACTCGGTCAGTTCGCCACTCTTCACCGCATTCAGCACGCCGGTGTAGGCGACGTCGAGATTTGGCGGGTTGAGCAGAATGTCGGCGCCGGCCTTGAGCGCAAGCACCGGCACCCTGTCGTCGCCGTACTTGTCGCGAACACCTTGCATGCCGAGCGAGTCGGTGACGATCACGCCCTGGTAGCCCATCTCGCCGCGCAGGATGCCGGTGAGGATCGGCTTGGACAGCGTGGCCGGATCACCGGAGTTGTCCAGCGCCGGCACCTGCAGGTGCGCCGTCATGATCACCTGGATCCCGGCGTCGATAGCGGCCTGGAACGGCGGCCGGTCGATCTGCTCCCACTGCTCACGGGTGTGGGTGATGATCGGGAAGCCGTAGTGCGAGTCGACGTCGGTGTCGCCATGGCCGGGGAAATGCTTTGCCGCTGAAGAGATCCCGGCATCGTCCTGGTAGCCGCGCACCTGCGCCGCCGTCATCTCGGCGACCAGCTGCGGGTTGGAGCCGAACGAGCGGACCCCGATCACCGGATTGGCCGGGTTGATGTTGACGTCGGCCACCGGGGCGAAGTTCTGGCGGATGCCAACCGCGGCAAGCTCTTTGCCCTGAATCGCGGCGAGATCGCGGGCGCCGGCGGTGTCCCGAGTGGCGCCGAGCGCCATGCCGCCCGGTGTTTGCGTCGCCGGCTCAAGCATCCGGGTGACCAGACCGCCTTCTTGGTCGATCGACATCAGCATCGGCACCTTGGCACCGGTGTTCATGGCGACGTTCTGGATGCCGTTGGACAGACCGGCCGCTTGCTCGGGGGAATCAACGCTGTACGTCCAGGCGAAGTAGAGCACCCCGCCGAGGTGGTACTTGCTGATGATCTCCCGCGGGGTGGCCAGCCCGAATTCCTTGATGTTCTCCGGTTGCACCGAGTCGACGGTGCGGCCGTAGACGTGCGTGGAGAACAGCTGCCCGACCTTCTCCTCCAGCGTCATCCTGGCGATGGTGCCGTCGATCCAGCGCTGCTTGGCCGCGGTGTCGGCCGCATCGCCGGCGCCGGCCCCGCCGGTTGGGCCGGAAGCCGGCTGGCTCTGCGCGCGCGGCACCGAACTCGCCGCCGCGGGGGTGGTCGCCAGCAGCAGGGACGAGGTCAGCGTCGCGGCGGCCAGCGCGGCGGTGGCGGCGCGGTAGCTGCGGCGGTGACGCCGCGGCTCGCCGCTTCGGTGAGGTCGATGGAGGGTCAGCATGTTCGAACGTTACGACGTGGTAACGGCAACGAGCAACGGTCTGTGCAGCGTTTGTCGGAACTTTTTCCCGACGGGCGCGTGTCGCGCAGCGCGGGCGGGTAACAGCGGGCTACCGCGCCAACCGATCCCGAGTCGTCGCCGGTCAACTGGTGAGCAGCTGGCGATCGGAAGCCGCCGCGACGCTCGGCGCCGGTTGCACCTGCAGGTCGGTCCGGTCGTCTCGCCGGGCGGACAGCGTCAACAGGTGATGGCGAGTGGCAGCCGACCGGCGCTCGGTGACCTGCACCCGCAGCCGGCGCCCGCGGAGCCGTCCGTGCCCCGCGTCGATGCCGTCCCAGCGTTCGGTGACCGCGGAAACCGTCAGATCGGCGGCCGGCCAGCGCCCGACGACGATCAGCGCCGCGCCGTGCTGCCGGAGCCGGGCGGACAGGATGCGACGACGCGCCGCGGTGCCCACCTCGGCTCGCTCCGGCAGCTTCGCCACAATCACCTCGACACCGTCGGCCAACACCGAAAGGGTTTGCAGCACATCGCCTCCCGGGTCGGTGATCACCGCGACCCGGTCCAGCTGCACCCCGAGTTCCGCGGCCGCGGCCCAGCCGATGTCTGGCATGCCGACCACCGCCGACCACCGCCGCCCCAGCCCGCCCATGGTGGCCAACAGCACCCCGAGCCCGGCGTCCGGTCCGCCGTGCCCGCTGGACCCGCCGTGCCCGCTGGACCCGCCGGGCCCGGGCCGCCGGCCGCCGTGCTCGCCCCACCCGCCGGCCACCGCCGGGGGCAGCAACCGAACAACGCCACCGCGCGGGAGCCCACGCCGGGGAAACACCTCGGCGATCGGGCCGGCAAGGTCAAGCGTTCCGCTCCCCACGACGGTGCCGCCAGTGCCGGTGCCACCAGGGGCAGCACCGGCCGGCACCAGCGGCTCGCGCAGCTGGGGACGCAGCTCGCCGCCGGCCTCGGCCAGCCGGCCGCCGACACCGGCCGACGGACCACGATCAGCGGCTCCACCGGCAGTGGACGGGCGTGGAGCACCGAGCCGCCGCCGCAGCTCGGCGACCACCTGCTGGCGGGTGGCCTCGTCCGGCACCCGGCCAGGCATCCTCTGCCCGAACATGCGTTCGAGCGTAGAACTGAGGTCCGACAACCGCCAATCCGGCTACTCGGGCTTGGGCCGGAACGGCGCTCGCAGGGTCGCGGGCAGGTAGCGGCGATGCCAGACGAACAACGCCGCGGCCACCACCAGGTACACCCCGGCCAGGATCAGCCGACCGTGGGTCGAGGTGATCGGGAACTGCACGGCGAACAACAACAGCAGGATCCAGGCCGAGTAGCGGTGGAACCGCAGCGTCAGCAGCACGCCGATGCCCATCATGGTTTGCGCCGCGGTCAGCAGCATCTCCTCGATCTGCCGACCGTCCAGCGACAGCGCGGCGTTGCCGCCGCCCAGCAGATACGCGATCGGCAGCGAGCCGACCAGCAGCGTCCACTGGTTGATCTTCGACGAGATCAGCGTGGCGATGGCGGCGGTGCCCTTGCCGCGTCAGGCGAACAGCGCGGCGATGATGAACTCCGGCGCCTCGGATGCCAACGGCGCCAACCATTGCACCAGCAGGAACTGATCGATCCCGAGTTCGGTGCCGGACTCCACCAGTGACTCGGCGAAGGGCTCCGCACTGATCAGGATGACAACAGCCGACAGCACGAACAGCGCCGGCACCACCATTCGCCGACGCCGCCGCGGCAGCGCGCCGATGGCCGCCGCGGTGCCGATCAGGTCGGGCTCCTCCGGCTGGCCCCTGGTCAGCCGGTACAGGTAGAACCCGAACCAGGCGATCAGCGCGAGTCCCAGCACCAGATGGATGTGCCCGGAGATGGGGATGACGAACGCGACAATGCCTGCCACCAAAAGGAATCCGAGCTCCATCCGGTGCTCGGAGCCCAGCGCCAACGCCCGGACCGGAGCCTTGCTGGCCCGGTTGGCCACGTACAGCGCCAGCAGCACCACCAGCGGCCAGCCGAGACCGAGCAGCAATCGGTTGGATCCCGTCATGTTGGCCGCCGCGTACTGCACGTACTCAGGGTTGGAGCCCGCGGTGTAGGCGTAGTACAGATCGACCGCGTATTCCGGCAGCACGGCGATCAACGCAAGGATGGCGATGGCGAAGCCGCCCGAGATGTCGACCTGGGCGGCTTCGGCGGCCCAGGCCAGCACGAACGACGCGGCCACCACGGCAGCGCCGTAGATCGCCAACTGCGCCACCGGCGGCAGCGAAACACCGCTGAACCGCAGCACAACGGCCGGTGCCGCGATCACCGCGGCGATGGCCAGCGAGCGGATGAGTACCCGCAGCGGCGGCGACGCCGATGCGGAAAGCTCTTGTGCCGGAGCGTCTTTGACCAACTCGAACCCCTGGGAACAGGGTCGAGGTGCGCCGAGGAAATTCAGCGAGACCTCGACCAATGACGAATCTTTGGTCGAAGGTCTCGCCCACCATCTCGGCGAAGTGGCCGGGCGCGCAGGCGCCAGTATGTCGACCACTTCCGCCACCGCGGGCCAACCGGCAATGGGCTGGATGTGCGGCGGACGGGCTACTCCCCTTCAGCTGCCAGGGTACACAACCGTTACAGGGTGCCGAGCCAGTGCCGCAGCAACTCAGCGCCGGCATCGCCGGACTTCTCCGGGTGGAACTGGGTGGCGCTGAGCGGGCCGTTCTCCACCGCGGCCACGAATCGGTCGCCCTCGTGCTCGCTCCAGGTGACCACCGGAGCCGGGAACGGACCGGTGTCGGTCAGCTCCCAGCGACGGGCGGCGTAGGAGTTGACGAAGTATAAACGGGTGTCGGGAGCCATTCCGGCGAACAGCACCGAGCCGGCACCGGGATCGACGGTGTTCCAACCGATCTGCGGCACCACCGTCGCCTGCAGTCGTTCCACCGTGCCCGGCCACTCGCCGAGGCCCTCGGTCTCGACGCCGTGCTCGATACCGCGCTCGAACATGATCTGCATGCCGACACAGATGCCAAGCACCGGCCGGCCGCCGGCGAGTCGTCGGCCGATCACCCGCTCGCCGCGCATCGCCCGCAGCCCGGCCATGCACGCGGCAAACGCGCCGACCCCGGGAACCACCAGCCCGTCGGCGTTCTGCGCGGTTTCGAGATCGGAGGTGATGGTGACGTCCGCGCCGACCCTGGCCACCGCGCGACTCACCGAGGCCAGGTTGCCAGAGCCGTAGTCGAGCACCGCGACGGAGGGTGCCATCACAGCACACCCTTGGTCGACGGCACCCCTGACACCCGCGGGTCGGGTTCGACAGCGGCCCGCAACGCCCGTGCCACCGCCTTGTACTGGGCCTCGCTGATGTGGTGCGGATCGCGGCCGTACAACACCCGCACGTGCAGCGCGATCCTGGCGTTGAAGGCCAGTGAGTCGAACACGTGGCGGTTGAGCACGACGGGGTAATTGCCGCCGACGGTGAAGCCGAGGACGGAATCCGGCTCACCGGTGTGCACCGAGAACGGCCGCCCGGAGACATCGACGACGGCCTGCGCCAGGGTCTCGTCCATCGGGACGAACGCGTCGCCGAACCGCCGGACCCCGGCCTTGTCCCCCAACGCTTCTCCGATGGCCTGGCCGAGCACGATCGCGGTGTCTTCGACGGTGTGATGGGCGTCGATGTCGACGTCGCCGGTGGCCTTGACGGCCAGGTCGAAGCGGCCGTGCACCCCGAACGCGGTCAACATGTGGTCGAAAAACCGCACACCGGTGTCGATCTCGACCTGCCCGGTGCCGTCGAGGTTGATGGTCAGCTCGATGTCCGACTCGCTGGTGGCGCGTCGAATGCTTGCGGTGCGATCGCCGCTCACAGACTCTCCCTTGCCCTCTGCCCTGTGCTGGATTGCTGTGCCGTGGATCGGATCGCGCCGGTGCCAGGGCGATCCGGGGTGCCGGCCAGCTCTGCCGCCACCCGAAGCACCTCGTCGTTCTCCGGTGCCAACCCGATGCTGATGCGCAGGTGGCCTGCGATGCCGACGTCGCGTACCAGGATGCCGGCGTCGAGGAAGTGCTGCCAGGCCGCCCCTTGGTCGGCGAATCCGCCGACCAGCAGGAAGTTCGCCTGCGAGTCGACCACCGACAAACCCATGGCGCGCAACGCTTCCGCCATTCGTTCCCGCTCGGCAACCAGCCGGCGCACGGTGGCGAGGGTGTCGTCGGCGTGCCGCAGTGCCGCCAGCGCCGCCGCCTGGGTGAGGCTGGAAAGGTGGTACGGCAGCCGGACGAGTTGCAGCGCGTCGACCACCGCAGGCGCGGCGGCCAGGTAGCCGAGCCGGCCACCGGCGAATGCGAACGCCTTGGACATGGTGCGGGAGACGATCAATCGGTCGCCGAACTCGCCCAACAGCTCGACGGCGCTCGGCACCGTGGAGAACTCGGCGTAGGCCTCGTCGACCACCACCATGCCGGGCGCTGCCGACAACAGGGCGCGCAGGTCGTCCGGCGTCAGCGCCCCGCCGGTGGGGTTGTTGGGCGTCGTCAGGAACAGCACATCCGGCCGCTGCTGGTCGATGGCGGCGACGGCACCGGCAACATCGACGCCGAAGTCACCGCGGCGCGGGCAGGCCAGCCATTCGGTCCGGGTGCCGCTGGCGATGATCGGGTGCATCGAGTACGACGGCTCGAACCCGAGCGCACGCCGGGCCGGGCCGCCGAACGCCTGCAGGATCTGCAGCAGGATCTCGTTGGAACCGTTGGCGGCCCAGACGTTTCGGGCGTCCAGCGGTACGCCGGTGCTGCGCTGCAGGTAGTTCGCTAATTCGGTGCGCAGCACCACCGCGTCCCGGTCCGGATAGCGGTTCAGCTCGGCGGCGGCAGCCGCCACCGACCTGGCGAGATCGGCCTGCAGCGCCGGCGACGGCGGATGCGGATTCTCGTTGGTGTTGACCCGCACCGAGACGTCGATCTGCGGTGCGCCGTAAGGGTTTTTGCCGCGCAGATCCTCGCGCAGCGGCAGGTCGGCGAGCCGGACGTCATCGCCGATCATCGCCCCGCACCGCCCGTTGCCTCACCGTCGGCGGCCTCACCGTCGACGGCCTGGTCGAACCGCGCCGTCACCGCCGCGCCGTGTGCCGGCAGGTCTTCGGCGTCGGCGAGCACCACGACGCTGGGCGCCACCGCGGCCAGCGCAGCAGCCGAATAGTCAATCACCTGAACCGATTTCAAGAACGTTGTGGTGTTCAGCCCCGAGCTGTACCGAGCACCGCCGGCGGTCGGCAGCACGTGGTTGGAGCCGGCGCAGTAGTCGCCCAGCGACACGGGGGAGTAAGGCCCGAGGAAGATCGCTCCGGCATTGCGGATGCGCTGGGCGATGCGTCCCGCGTGCCTTGTCTGAATCTCCAGGTGTTCGGCGGCGTACTCGTTGGTCAGCGCAACGGCGGCGTCGAGGTCGGCGGTGAGCACCACGGCTGATTGCTGACCGGACAGCGCCTGCCGCACCCGCTCGGCGTGTGTGGTCGCCGCGACCAGATCGGGCAGCGCATCAAGCACCGCGTCGGCCAGCTGCGCCGAGTCGGTGATCAGAACGGATGCGGCATCCGGGCTGTGTTCGGCCTGAGAGATCAGATCCGCGGCGATCAGCCTCGGATCGGCGGAATCGTCTGCCAGCACGGCGATCTCGGTCGGCCCGGCTTCCGAGTCGATCGCCACGGTGCCGCGCAGCGCGCGTTTGGCTGCGGTCACGTAGGCGTTGCCCGGCCCGGTGATCACGTCGACGGCGGCAATGCTGTCAGCGTCCGCAGCGTTGTCTGTGCTGCCAGTGCTGTCAGCGCTGCTGCCGTAGCCGAGCAGCGCGATGGCCTGCGCGCCGCCGGCGGCGTACACCTCGCTGACCCCGAGCAGCGCGCAGGCGGCCAGCACCGCAGGGTCCGGCCAGCCGCCGTTGCCGGCCTGTGGGGGTGAGCAGACCACGATCTCGTCAACGCCGGCCACCTGCGCCGGCACCACGTTCATCACCACGCTGGACGGATAGACGGCGAGCCCGCCGGGCACGTACAGGCCGACGCGCCGCACCGGTATCCAGCGCTGGGTGACGGTGCCGCCCGGCGTCAGATGGGTCTCGGCAGGTTGCGGCAACTGCGCCTGATGGGTCTTGCGGACGCGTTCGATCATCTCGGTGAGGGCACCACGCAGTGCAGGGTCAAGTCCCTGCAGCGAAACGCTCAGCACGTCGGCGGGAACCCGCAGGGCGGCAGGGCGCACTCCGTCGAACCGCTCCCCCGCGTCCAGCACTGCGGCGGCACCGTGCTCGCGCACCGCGGTCAGAATCGGGGCAACGGCGTCGTCGGCGCCAGTGATGCTGGCCGCCCTTTCCAGCAGCGTCGCCAGCTCGGGCGGCCTGGCCCGGCCGCCGGTGAGATCGATGCGTTGCAGCACCCCATCAGCCTAGGCTGCACACGCGGCAGCGGTGATCGCGGTCGGTACTGGTCAGGCCAGCTGCCGCGCGCTGCTCACCACGGGTGCTCAGCCGTCGCCCGGCTGATGTCCCTGCGGGAAGGACGTGTGCCGGCCCAGCTCCTCCCAGCCGTCCAGATCGGCCAGCCGCTGGGTCAGCACGGCCCTGATGCGGTCGAAAGCCTCCGGCCCCAACGGAAGTCGCAGCGGCGGTTCCGGTAGCTGCGCCAGCCGCACGATCACCTCGGCGGCCTTCTTCGGATCACCCGGCTGGCGGTCGTGCTGCCGGGTGAATCGCTGCCGGGCGTCGGCCAGAATCGGCTCGTACTCCGGCATCGGCTCGGCCCAGCCCTGGGAACTGCCGGCGAACTCGGTGCGGAACGGCCCCGGCTCGATGATCGTCACCGAGATCCCGAACGGCGCCACCTCGAGCGCCAAACCCTCCGACAGTCCTTCGAGGGCGAACTTGGTAGCGGCATAGCTCGAACCGCCGAGGGTGGCGCTGACCCCGCCGACCGAGCCGATCTGAATGATGTGGCCACCGCCCTGCGCCCGCAGCAGCGGCAGTACCGCCCGGCACATCCTGGCGACGCCGAACACGTTGGTGTCGAAGATTTTCTGCAGTTGTTCGGCGCCGGTCTCCTCGACGGCGCCGCGGATGCCGAAGCCGGCGTTGTTGACGAGCACGTCGATCCGCCCGAACCGCTCGACGGTGGCGGCCACCGCGGCGTCCACCTGACGCTGATCGGTGACGTCCAGGGCGGCGGTGGCGAACCGCTCGGCGGGCACGGAGCCCGCCAGGTCGGCGAGTTGTTCCGGGCGGCGGGCGGTGGCCATCACCCGGTGGCCGGCCGCGGCCGCCGCCGTGGCGATCTCCCGGCCGAAGCCGCTGCTGCATCCGGTGATCAGCCACACCTGACCTGGTGCTGGTGCCGGCGTTGTGGTTGCTGACGGTTTGGTTGCTGGTGGATTGGTTGCTGATGGTTTGGTTGCTGGGGTTTCGGTAGTCACGCTTCGACGCTAGGTACCGTTCCAGGCATCGACCACAGCGCAACAATGCTGGTACCGCCAGTACCAGGCTCTACCACTGGTGCACAGCCACCAGCGCGCGGGCGCCAGCGCGCGGGCGCCAGCGCACGCCAACACGGAAGGAGCGAAAGATGGCCGAACCCAGCGGCTCGTCCGGCCCGGCAGCAGCGGCCCGCTCCGACCTCGGCGCCTTCCTGCGGGCCCGGCGAGAATCCTTGGATCCCAAGGACTTCGCGTTCCCGTCCACCGGGCGGCGGCGCACCTCGGGGTTGCGTCGCGAAGAAGTAGCGACCCTGGCCGCCGTTTCCGTCACCTACTACACCTATCTGGAGCAGGGCCGCGAGCGACACCCGTCCGCGCAGGTGCTCGCCGCTCTCGGTGCGGCGCTGCGGCTGTCGCCGGCCGAACGCAACCACCTGGCGACGCTGGCCGGTCGCGGCGTACCGGCGGCAGCCGCGCCGAACGAGCCGTCACCGGGCGCCCTGCATCCGCTGCTCACCGCACTCGTCGACCGCTGGGACCCGTCCCCGGCCTACATCACCGGGCCAACGTTCGACGTGCTGGCCAGCAACGCCTCCTGTCGGTACTGGTGGACCGATTGGGACGTGCTGCCGTCGGCGCAACGCAACATGCTGTGGTGGATGTTCACCGATCCGGTTGCCAGGCAACGCTTCCCGGAATGGGAGTCGGAGGCGGCGAAACTGCTTGCCCGGTTCCGGGCCACCGCTGTGCGACATCCGACCGACGCCCGCTTCGACGAGCTCACCGATCGGCTGCTCGCGGCCAGTCCGCAGGCGCGGCGGTGGTGGGCCGGTCAGCAGGTGCGCGGGTACGGCTCAGGACGCAAGCTGCTGACGCAGCCGGACCGGCCCGGCACCGTCGTCACCTTCGAGCACACGGTGTTGTTGGCAGCCGACGTGGCCGACACCAAACTGGTGGTGTTCCAACGACTTCCCGAGGACGGCGACAATGCAGCTGCAGGACGTTCGTGACTATGTGCAGGCCCACCGCGCCGCGCACCAGCGGGAACTCGCTGATTGGATCGCCGTCGGCGGCGTGAGCGCCACCGGCGAGGCGATGCCGGCGGCGACGGCGACGGAGCATGCCAGGCAGTTGCTGGAAAGCTGTGGCCTGCGGGCCGATGTGGTGCCGACCGACGGGCACCCGTTGGTCGTAGGGCACCGGCGCGCCGACGTCGCCGCTGGCGGTACCCGGGCCGGGGATCCGGCGGCTGTCCCGACGGTGGTGGTGTACGGGCACTACGACGTGCAACCGGCCGGCCCGGCGCACGCGTGGTCCAGCCCGCCGTTCACCGCGACCGTCAGGGACGGCCGGGTATTCGGTCGCGGCACCGGCGACAACAAGGGCCAACATTTGGCCCAGCTGTTGGCGATCCGGGCGCTGGCCGCTACCGGCGGATTGCCATGCAACGTGGTGATGGTGCTGGACGGCGAAGAAGAGATCGGCAGCCCGCACCTGCAGCAGACCCTGGCAAGGCTGCGTCGGGAGGACGATCTGCTGGCCGGCGCCGATCTGGCGGTGTGGAGCGACGGCCCGGTGCACGAGTCGGGCGCGCCGACGGTGGTGCTGGGTGCCCGTGGCATCGTCAGCTTCGAGATCGTTGTGCCAGGCGCCAACAGCGAACTGCACTCGGGGAACTGGGGCGGGATTGCGCCGAACCCGGCGTGGGAACTGGTGTGGCTGCTGGCCAGCATGCGGGCACCGGACGGCAGCATCACCGTTCCCGGCCTGGTGGAATCGCCGGCACCGATCACGCAGGCCGAATCCGCTGCGGCGCAGGGGCTGCCGTTCGACCTGCCGGAGCTGCTGGCCGGCGCCGGGTTGAACCGAACCGACCGGCCCGATGCCGACCTGCCGTTGGCGGCGCTGCGCCCGACGTTCTCGATCAACTCACTGACCTGTGACGACGGCGGCGACCATCGCACGGTGATCCCGTCCGTCGCCAAGGCCAAGTGCGACATCCGGATGGTGGCCGGTCAGCGCGCCGATGACGTGCTCGCCGCCGTGAGACACCAGGTGGCACAGCAGCTTCCGCATGCCGAGGTGATCACCGACCGCGGGATGATGCAGCCCTACCGGGTGCGGCCGGACGCACCCTATGTCGCGGTGATCGCCGACGCCATGGCGGCAGCCCACCCGGGGCAGCAGGTGCTGGTGACGCCGACCCTCGGCGGCAGCCTGCCGGTGGCCGAGTTGGCCGCCGGGCTCGGCCTTGACTGCTACGGCATCCCGCTCGCCAACGCGGACGAACGCAACCACGCCCCCGACGAGAACCTGGAGCTGCACCGCTTCCATGACGGCATCGTTGCGTGCGCCGCGGTGCTGCGTGGCATCGCTGCCGCAGGTTCGGCTCCGGCACCCGTACCGGAACCCGCAAAGTAAGTGGGAGCGAGGGGATCGGCCTTTGTAAGCCGCAGTAAGCCTTAGTGAGCCTCAGTAGTCGGCTGCGTCGGCCTGGCTGCGACCCTCCTGGATCTCCTGGTAGAGCACCGCGGTGAAGTCGCCGGCTGCGCCGATGGCCGCGTCCGGCGGGCGTAGCAGCGCCACCGCCCTGGCCAGCGCGTCGGTGGAACGCAGCAGCCGCAGTTGCGCGCGGGCCTGCTGCAGCTCCTGCCGGCGCACCGCGATGACGGCATCGCCGGCCCGGTTGTCGGCCTTGAGGTCGGCGAACCGCGCGAGCTGGGCCTGGAACTCGGCGAGCCGGCGAGCCAGGGTGAAGTAGCCCGGAGCGTTGTCCTTCGCGGCCCGGCAGACGTGGCCGGTGACCGCGTCGGAGAAGCGCGTCAGCAGCTCAAGCTCATCGGATTCGGCAGCGCCCGGCGTTCTGCCGGGGCGCCGGCCGCGACGGCGGCGCAGCGCCGGCGCGCCCGGGCGCTTCGGACTCCGGCGCAATCGCACCGCGTGGCCGCGGCTGATCAGCTTTCCGTTGTGTCCCCAGCGGTTTGCGAGTCTGGCGTACAGCCAGCCGGCCGGCCCGCCCAGCACGATCAGCAGCGCCGACCAGCCACCGAGCGAGAACCCGGTCGCCATCGCCAGCAGCGTCCCGAACAGCCAACCGGCCGGCACCGACAGCAGCGACGAGACCGCCGGCACCACCCGATAACCGGGCGCCGCGATCACGTACTCCTGCCAGTCGCCCCGCCTCGGCGTGCTGATCTTTTCCTGCAACACCGTTGGCGCCAACAGTTTCGAGGATTCAGGCACGCCCCGACTCCAGCCATCGATCGACCAGGCGCTCGGCATCGTCTGCTGCTGCCCGCAGCTGTTGTTGCAACTGCTCGAGGCGCTGGACCGTTGTCGTCCCGGTGCCGGGTTCGACCTCGAGCAGCCGTTCCGGCGCGCCGGCGATCTCGGCGCGGCCGGCCAAGGACTCCAACTGCGCCGCCTGCGCCCGCATCGCCTCGGCAGCGGCGAGGTGACGCGCTTGATCTACATACCCCGGCCGGCGTGGCGCCGCAGCGGCCAGCCGTTCGGCGCGCCTGGTCACCGCGGTCTCCACCATGGTGCCGTCGCGCAGGCCGCGGGCCAACCGCTCTTCGTGCCGGGTGCGGCAGGCGAGCATCGGCATGGTCAACAGCAGCAGGCAGCCGGCGATGGCCGGCGCCCGCAACCCGATCCACTCGCCGGCAACGGGTTGGCCGTTCCCGGCCAGCACGGCCCCGACAATGCCGAGCGGGAACCACAGCACCACCAACGCGAGGGCCAGGATGGCGCCCAGCAGGAAATCCGACCTCGACCCGATCGGCACGTTCGGTTCGGCGAAGTACACCCGGCGGTCGATGGTGTCGACATGCGCATACCGGTAGGTGCGCCCGATCAGCTCGCGCCAGCCGTTGCTACCCGGGTCGGCACCCCTTCGCCCCGCCATGATCGATCGACTAATCGTCCCGCTCGGGCCGGTCCGCGGTCCCGACGGCAGCAGCAGGGCCGGTGCTGCCCAGGTCCAGGCCGAGGTCAACGGCGGGGGCGGAGTGGGTGAGCGCGCCGACCGCCAGGTAGTCGACGCCGGTGGCCGCCACTTCCCCGGCGCGGTCAAGGGTCAGACCGCCGGATGCCTCCAGTTGCACCAGCGGATGCCCGGATCTGGTGCGGCGCACCGCTTCCGCGGTGTCCGCCGTGGTGAAGTTGTCCAGCAGGATCAGCGTCGCCCCCGCGGCCAGCGCCTCGTCCAGCTGGTCGAGGGTGTCGACCTCAACTTCCAGCGGCAGGTCGGGTGCAGATCGCCGCACCGCCTCGACCGCGGCCGTCACCGAACCGGCCGCCTCGACGTGATTGTCCTTGATGAGCGCGGCATCTCCCAGGCTCATCCGGTGGTTCAGCCCGCCGCCGGCCCTCACCGCGGCCTTCTCCAGCGCCCGCAGACCCGGGAGGGTTTTGCGGGTGTCGCGAATTTCGGCACCGGTGCCGGCGACCGCGTCGACCCAGGCCCTGGTCGCGGTGGCCACCCCGGACAGGTGGGTGAGCAGGTTGAGCGCGGTGCGCTCTGCGGTCAACACCGCCCGGGTGGCGCCGGTGACCCGCAGCACCGGCTCGCCGGGACGCAGCGGATCTCCGTCGTCGGCCAGGGCGGTGAACTCGACGGCATCGCCGCCCACCTGCCGGAAAGCCGCGCGGGCGGCAGCCATCCCGGCCAGCACGCCGGTGCCGCGCGGCACCACCTCGGCGACGGCGGTAGCGGTCTCCGGCACCGTCGCCATGGTGGTCACGTCGGGGCCGTCCGCCAGGTCTTCGGCGAGCGCCATCGCCACCACCAGGTCGATGTCGGCCGCCGCCTGTGCCTGCTGTTCGGCCCGCCGGTCGGCTTGGTCATCGGGGTGTTGGTCGGCTGTCATGGTTTCCTCATCGGGGGTCGGTGCGCCGGTCATGACGCCACCGGGGTGCGCAGGTCGCCGACCACCAACTCGTCGTCGACAAGCGTCAGCTCGATCGGCTGGGCCCAGGCCAGCCGCCGCTCGGGGAAGTCCAGACGCACGTGGCAGCCCCGGCTTTCGGTGCGGACGGCGGCCGCGGTGAGCAGCGCCCGTGCCGCCAACGCGATGTTGGCGGTCTCGACCGCCGCGCGGACCGGGACGTCGTCCTCCGGCGCGGATCGCACCACCGGCGTCCGCACGTTCGCCAGACCTGTTGCGGTGCGGCCGATTCCGGCGTGGGCGCTCAGCGCGCGCTGCAGATCGTCCAGCTCGCCCGGGTCGGCGACCCTGACCTCGGGAAGGTCGGTGGGCGACACCGGGTGCGCGCCGGGTGCGATCTCCTCGGCGATGGTGGCCGCCGCGCGCTCCCCCATCACCAGCCCTTCGAGCAGCGAGTTGGAGGCCAGCCGGTTGGCGCCGTGCAGGCCACTGCGGGCCACCTCGCCGATGGCGTACAGGTGCGGAATGCTGGTGCGGCCGTTGAGGTCTGCGCTGACGCCGCCGCACTGGTAGTGCGCGGCCGGCGCCACCGGGATGGCTGTGCTGACCGGATCGATGCCGGCCGCCCGGCAGGCGGCGGTGATGGTCGGGAACCGGCCGGCGAAGTTCTCGATGCCGGTGGCGTCCAGGAAGACGTGATCGTCGATACCGCCTGGTGACTCGGCGAGCCGGCGGGTGATGGCCAAGGCCACCACGTCGCGCGGGGCCAGGTCTTCCAGCGGATGCACCCCGGTCATCACCCGCCGCCCGGCGCCGTCCACGAGGAACGCGCCGGCCCCGCGCACCGCCTCGGACACCAGCGGCCGCTGCCCGGTGGCCTCGCCGGCGAACAGCGCGGTCGGATGGAACTGGACGAACTCGATGTCGGACACCACGGCGCCGGCCCGCAGCGCCATGGCGAGCCCGTCGCCGGTGGCGACGGCCGGGTTGGTGGTCACCGAATAGAGGTGGCCGCTGCCGCCGGTGGCCAGCACCACCCTGGCCGCGCGGATCAGCCCGATACCGCCGTCCGGATCGAGCACCGTGATGCCGCCGGCCGCTCCGGCTTCGTCCTGCACCACATCCAGTGCCTGGTGCCTGGTGAGCATGCCGGGCAGGCCGGGGGCCGCGAGCAAAGCGCGTTCCACCTCGGCGCCGGTGGCGTCGCCGCCGGCGTGGATGATCCGGTCGAAGTGGTGCCCGCCTTCGCGGGTGCGCAGCAGCCCGGCCGGGCCGGCATCGAACTCGGCGCCGCGGGACCGCAAGCGCCGCACCGCATCCGGCCCTTCGGTGACGACGGCCTGCGCTGCCACCGGGTCGGTCAGCCCTGCGCCGGCCACCACCGTGTCGTACAGGTGCGCGGCGACGGTGTCGCCGGTGGCGTCGTCCACCACCGCGATACCGCCCTGAGCCCATGCGGTGCTGCCGGCGTCGGCGGCGTCCTTGCTCACCACCAGCGTGGCCACCCCGGCCGCGGCACAGTCGTGTGCCGCGGTGAGGCCGGCGACTCCGGATCCGACGACAACGACGTCGACGGACATCTCCCAGCTGATCATTACTGCCTTCCGTTGCTGCCAGAGTGTTGCTCGGCGTGCGGCGCGGGTTACTCGCCTGCGCCGGGAGTGCCGATGGCGATCATCCGCTCGACCGACGCCCTCGCCTTCTCGGCGACGACGGGATCCACCGTCACCTCGTCGGTGCCCTCGCGCAGGCTACGCAACAGCTTCTCCGGGGTGATCATCTTCATGTAGCGGCAGGAGGCGCGGTCGTTGACCGCCCTGAAATCCACCGACGGCGCTGCCTTGCGCAGCTGGTGGATCATGCCGATCTCGGTGGCGACCAGGACGGGCGCTCGAGAACCCTTGCGCTGCGCCGACTCTGCGGCCTTCACCATGTCGCCGGTGGAGAGAATCTTCACCTTCTCCCCCGGTACCGCCCCGGCGCTGGCCAGATAGAGCGCACTGGTCGCGCAGCCACATTCCGGGTGCACGTACAGCTCCGCGTCCGGCTCCGCCTCGGCCTTGGCGGCCAGCTCGGCACCGTTGATACCGGCGTGGACGTGGCATTCACCGCCCCACACCTTGATGGTGTCGCGCCCGAGGATGCGGCGCACGTGGGCCCCGAGGAACTGGTCGGGGCCGAACAGCACGGTCTGCTCGGCGGGGATCGATGCCACCACGTCGACCGCGTTGGACGAGGTGCAGCAGATGTCGGTCTCGGCCTTCACCGCGGCCGTGGTGTTGACGTAACTGACCACAACGGCGCCGGGGTTCTCGGCCTTCCAGGCGCGCAGTTGTTCGGCGGTGAGCGAGTCGGCCAGCGAGCAGCCGGCCGCGGCGTCCGGGATCAGCACGGTCTTGTCCGGCGAGAGGATCTTGGCCGTCTCCGCCATGAAGTGCACGCCGCAGAACACGATGGTGGACTGCGGCACCTCCGCAGCCAGCCTTGACAACTGCAGCGAATCGCCGACGTGGTGCGCGATGTCCTGGATCTCGGGCACCTGATAGTTGTGCGCCAGGATCACGGCGTCGCGCTCCTCGGCGAGCCGGAGCACCTCATCACGGAACGCGGTGCGATCGGTCAGCTGTGGCATCCCAGCCACCTCCTTGAGATCGTCGCGGATGCTGGCGATGACCAGTGGCCGCGACTCTGCGCCCGGCCGGCTCGACTGGCCGCACCGAGGTTTTCGACTTAGGATCGAAAACATGAATGATGCTACCAGCCGCGCCGGGGCGGGTGCGCTGCAAGCCGAGGTTCTTGTCGCGGTTTTCGGTGTGCGTCCCGTCACGTGCACCGCCGACCCCGACCGCCGCAGCGGCCGCGGCGAGTTGCGGCTGGAGACCCTGCTCTGGCAGCGGGCGCTGGAACCGGAAGCGGGCCGCTGGTCCCTGCCCGGCGGGGTGCTGCTGGGTACCGAAGACGTCGACTCCTCGGCCAGCCGGCAGCTGGCCGAGAAGGTGGACCTGCGGCGGGTGACGCACCTCGAGCAGATCGGAGTGTTCTCCGAGCCGGGCCGCTCCTCAGGGTCCCGCACCATCGCGACGGCATTCCTCGCCGTGGTGCCCACCCCGGCGGCAACACCGGGTGCGGCCACCGACGACGCCGACCTGCCGGCCGACACCAGGTGGCACCCGGTCGAGAAGCTGCCGCCGATGGCCTTTGACCATCAGCAGATCATCGAGCGGGCGGCCACTCGGTTACGGGGCAAACTCAGCTACACCAACATCGCGTTCGCGCTGGCCCCGGAAGAATTCACCATCGCCGAACTCCGCCAGATCTATGCGGCGGCACTCGGCCACGACGTCGACCCCACCAATCTGCAGCGCATCCTGACCCGTCGCGGCATGCTCACCGCGACCGGCCGCACCGCACCGCCGGGACCCACCGGTGGGCGGCCGGCGGCGCTGTACCGCTTCACCGTCACCAAGTACCGGGTGACCGACCCGTTCGCGGCGTTCCGCCCGCGGGATTAGCTGCCGCGCAGCCGGTCGGACAACGGTTCCGGGGCGCCGTCAGCACAGCGCCGTCAGCGCTGGTCGGGGCCGGCGGGCGCGTTCGCTTCCGGGCCGTTGACATCGCGGCTGGCCAGTTCGGGATCGGAGTGCCAGGTGGCCATGAAGGTGTACAGCAGCACATAGGACAGCGGCGAGATGATCACGGTGATCCAGCTGATGGTCGGCGGGAAGGTGACCAGCCGATCCACCGCCGGCCTGCCCTGTTCGGCCAGCAGCTCCCACGGGTAGTCGCCGCCCGCCAGCACCGGGCCGAGCCACAGCGCCAGCGCCGATCCGGCGGCCAGTCCCGCGGCGCCGGCGAGCAGCATGGTGGTGCCGCGGGCGGTGCGCAGCTGCCACGCCGCCACCGCCAGCACCACCCCGATGATGATCGACAGCATCGAGAAGATCGCGATCGAGGTGAACCGGTAGACGTCTTCGGTCGGCAGTACCAGCGCGCTGCCGTCTCTGGCGTACTGCACCCACTGCTGCCGCGGGGCGATCAGCAGCCACAGCCCCATCTGCGCGATCCCGGCCAGCAGGCCGACGGCCGTAATGGCGAACCAGCTCCGGCGTTGCGCGGGCGTAGCAACCAGGGGATGCCGCTGTTGCGCTGCGGCGGCCCCGGCCCCGCTGGCGGGTGGTGGGATTGCTGCCGGCGCGGTTGCCGGGGTTGGCGCCGTCCGCGCAGTGGTCTCGGCGCCGGGATCCGGAAACGTCACGACAGACAGTCTGCCCCGAGCAGCGCCTTCAGGTCGCCCATCAGTGCCGAGGTCGGGCTCACCCGAAGTTGGTCGGGCAGTTGCATCGCCTTGTCGCGGGACCCGTTCACCAGCACCTGCACTTCGGTGGTGCCCGGATGCTGGGTCAACACCTCTTTGAAGCGGCCGAGCATCGCGGAGTTGCAGCGCGCGGCGGACAGCTTCAACCGCAGCGGGCCTTGGCCTGGCGCGCTGCTCAGGTCGGGGATGGTGACCTCCTGGGCGTGCAGCGACAACCGCTCGTCGCTGCGCGACACCCTGGCCCGCACCAGCACGATCGCGTCTTCGGCGAGGTTGAGCGCATAGTCGGCGTACACCCGCGGGAAGAAGGCCACCTCTACCCCGCCGGTGAGATCTTCCAGGGTCGCCGACGCCCACGGGTCGCCGTTGCGGGTGACCCTGCGCATCAGTCCGGTGAGGATGCCGCCGACGGTGACGTAGGCGCGGTCGGGCACCGTGCCGTCCAGGATCTCCGGGATGCTGGAATCGCTGTGCGCGCTGAGCACGTGCTCGAAGCCGGCAAGCGGATGCCCGGATACATATAGCCCCAACATTTCCCGCTCGAAGCCGAGCCGGAGTTTGCCGTCCCACTCGGTGTCGGGGATCTCGACCGTCATGCCGCCACCGACGTCTTCGGCGGACAGGTCGCCGAACAGGTCGAACTGCCCGGCCGCCTCGGCTCGCTTGACGCTCAGCACCGCGTCGATGGCGTCGGCGTGCATCATCAGCAAACCCTTGCGCGGGTGCGGGTTTTCCGGCGTCGAGAGCGAGTCGAACCCGCCGGCCTTGATGAGCGACTCCACCACCTTCTTGTTGCACGCCGCGGCGTCGACCTTGTCGAGGAAGTCGGCGAAGTCGGCGTACTCGCCCTTCTCTTTACGCGCGGCCAGGATCGACGCCACTGCGTTGCTGCCGACGTTGCGCACCGCGGACAACCCGAACCGGATGTCGCCCTCGACCGGGGTGAAGTTGGCTTCGGACGAGTTGACGTCGGGTGGCAGCACCTTGATGCCCATGGTCCGGCACTCGGCCAGGTAGATGGCCATCTTGTCTTTATCGTCCTTGACGGAGGTGAGTAGCGCCGCCATGTATTCGGCCGGATAGTGGGCCTTCAGATAGGCGGTCCAGTACGACACCAGGCCGTAGGCGGCCGCGTGTGACTTGTTGAACGCGTAGTCGGAGAACGGCAGCAGGGTGTCCCACAGCGCTTTGATGCCGGCGGCGGAGAAACCGTTGGCGCGCATGCCGGCCTCGAAGTCGACGTACTCGGCGTTCAGCACCTCGATCTTCTTCTTGCCCATGGCCTTGCGCAGCGAATCGGCTCGACCCATGGTGTAGCCGGCCAGCTTCTGCGCGATCTCCATCACCTGCTCCTGGTAGACCAGCAGGCCGTAGGTCTCTTCCAGGATGGTGGACAGTGCATCGGCCAGATCGGGGTGCAGCTGGACGATCTCCTGCTGACCGTTCTTGCGCAGCGCGTAGTTGGTGTGGGTGCCGGTGCCCATTGGGCCCGGCCGGTACAGCGCGCCCAGCGCGGTGACGTCGGCGAATGAGTCGGGGCGCATCTGCCGGCACAACTGCCGGTAACCGGTGCCCTCGAACTGGAAAACCCCGAGCGTGTCACCACGGGTGAGCAGCTCATAAGTCTTGGCATCGTTGGGGTCTCGGGCCAACTCGTCAAGATCGACGTCGACACCGTGCGTCAACTTCACGTTGCTGATCGCGTCGTCGAGGATGGTCAGGTTGCGCAGCCCGAGAAAGTCCATCTTGACCAGACCGAGCGCCTCGCAGGTGGGATAGTCCAGCTGCGTGATGATCGCGCCGTCCTGCGGGCGGCGCATGATCGGGATGATGTCCAGCAGCGGGTCGGAGCTCATGATGACGCCGGCCGCATGCACACCCCACTGGCGCTTCAGCCCTTCCAGGCCCTGTGCCGTGTCCATCACCCGGCGAACTTCCGGGTCGGATTCGGTGAGGTTGCGCAGCTCTTGGGCCTCGGCGTACCGCTTGTGCCCGGAGTCGAAGACGCCGGAGAGCGGGATGTCCTTGCCCATCACCGCCGGCGGCATCGCCTTGGTGATCCGGTCGCCCATCGAGAACGGGTAACCGAGCACCCGGGCCGAGTCTTTGATGGCCGCCTTGGCCTTGATGGTGCCGTAGGTGACGATCTGCGCGACCCTGTCGTCGCCGTACTTCTCGGTGACGTAGCGGATCACATCACCGCGGCGACGCTCGTCGAAATCGATATCGAAGTCGGGCATCGACTTTCGCTCGGGGTTGAGGAAGCGCTCGAAGAACAGCCCGTGCTGCAGCGGGTCGAGGTCGGTGATGCGCATGGCGTAGGCACACATCGACCCGGCACCGGAACCACGGCCCGGCCCCACCCTGATGCCGTTGTCCTTTGCCCAGTTGATGAAGTCGGCAACCACCAGGTAGTAGCCGCCGTAGCCCTTGCCGAGGATCACCTCAGACTCGTAGTTGGCGCGGGCCCTGACCGCGTCCGGGATGCCGTCCGGGTAGCGCTCGCCGAGGCCCTTCTCCACCTCCTTGAGGAACCAGGAGGATTCGCTCTCGCCCGCCGGGGTCGGGAACTTCGGCATGTACCGGCCCTCGCCCTCGACCATCTCGAAGTCGCAGCGCTCGGCAATGGCGAGGGTGTTGTCGCAGGCGCCGGGAAAGTCGCTGTCCGGGAACAGCTTTCGCATCTCGGCGGGCGATTTGAGGTAGTAGGAGTCGCCGTCGAGCTTGAACACCTTCGGATCGTCGAGGGTCTTGCCGGACTGCACGGCGAGCAGCGCGTTGTGCGCGGTGTGGTCGGCGGCGTCGACGTAGTGCAGGTCGTTGGTGGCCAGCATCGGCAGCCCGAGATCTTTGCCGAGCCGCAGCAAATCGGCCCGCACCCGACGCTCGATGTCGATGTCGTGGCTCATCAGCTCGAGGTAGTAGTTGTCCTTGCCGAAGATGTCGCGGTAGTCGGAGGCGGCTTGGATGGCCTGCTGGTACTGGCCGAGCCGGAGCCTGGTCTGCACCTCGCCGCTGGGGCAGCCGGTGGTGGCGATGAGTCCTTCGGCGTATTCCGACAGCAGTTCGCGGTCGGCCCGCGGCTGGTAGAAGTAGCCCTCCAGCGAGCTGCGGGAGCTGAGCCGGAACAGGTTGTGCAGGCCGGTGGTGCTGTGCGACAGCAGCGTCATGTGGGTGTAGGCGCCGCCGCCGGAGACGTCGTCGCCGGAGTCGGCACCGTCGGCCCAGCGCACCCTGGTGCGGTCGTACCTGGCGGTGCCCGGGGTGATGTAGGCCTCCAGACCGATGATCGGCTTGATGCCGGCCTTCTTCGCCCGCGAGTAGAAGTCGTAGGTGCCGAACAGGTTGCCGTGGTCCGTCATCGCCAGGGCCGGCATCTTCATCTCGGCGGCGCGTTGGAACAACGGCTCCAGCCGGGCGGCACCGTCGAGCATCGAGTACTCGGTGTGGACGTGCAGGTGGACGAAGGAGTCGGAATCTCCCACCACCGCTCCTTCCCTACAGGCCTGACAGGCAACGTAACGCTCGATAGGCACCGGCCGCGGACGACGGCCACATCGAGCGCTGAGCCTTCATTGATAGCACCCCCCACCGACAAGTCGGGCCAGGCGCACAGCTCGCGAAATGGCCGGGTGAGATAGCTTCGATCGGGTGACGAGTGTTCCCTCCGGCCCCGGCCCGGCTGTCAACTCTCCCGGCGCTGGTCAGCGACCGTCGCGGCCGCTGCCCGACCCTGTCGACCTGCGGCTGCTGGCCGCGCTCGGCCAGTCCGGCGGCGACATCGGCCTGCCGCAACTGGCTTGGCAGGCCGGAGTGCCGCAACGCGAAGCGGCGGCGCGCTTGGTGGAGTTGGCGGAGGCCGGGATGCCGATGCGGCTGGTCGCCCAGGGCGATCCGGGACTGCTGTGGACGATCGTGCAGCGCGGGCCGGCGGACTCCCCGCGGCTGGCGCCGCCACCGCCCGGAACCCCAGCGCCCGGAACCCCAACAGCAGGATCACCCCAACAGCAAGCCGCGTCCGGCCCACAGCAAACCGCGGCTGCCGTGCAGCACGCCGCTTCCGGACCGCCCACCGGCCCCGCTGCCGTCTGGGGCCTGCCGGGCTCGGCAAGCTGGACCGACCGCGAAAAGCCCGGCGCACCGTCGTCCGGCCCGGTCGGTGCTGGAAGTACCGGAGGTGCCGACCGGCCCGACACCGAAGCTGCCGAGCCACCGCAACGCCGACCGGCGGAACCGGTCGGGTCAACCCAACCCACCGTCGGCCTGGCCGGCGAGCGGCTGACCGTGACCGTCGGCGAGGTGATCGACCCGGCGGACGCGGTGCTCGCCGAGGCCGGCTTCGTCAGCGACCCGGCCGAGCGGGCGGTGCTGGTGCGTACCACCGTCGGCAATGCCGGCCCGGCTCCGCACGACTGCATGCCGGATCTGTACCTGGTGCTGGTGGACGCATCGGGGGCGGTGCTGCAGAAGGCGCCGATGGCCGTGCCCGGCCGGCCGGCGCACCGGGTCGGCGTCGCCACCGGTGCCGGCAGCGACGGCTGGACGCTCTTCCTGATTCCCGCTTCGACGCAGCTCGCGGCCGTGCGCTGGAGCGTCCGGCCGGATCTTCTCGACCGCGACCTCAGTTGGTCGCTCACACCCGCCGGCTGACCTGGCCGTCACCGGGAGCGCAGCAGCGCGAGAGTCATGCGGTGAACAGCACCGAAACGTTCTGGCCGCCGAAGCCGAACGAGTTGCACAGCGCCGCAGCGAGGTTCACCGTGCGCGGCTCGCCGGCAACGACGTCGAGTTCGATCTTCTCGTCTTTGGTGTGCAGGTTCAGGGTGGGCGGAATGACGCCCTCGGCAACGGTTTTCATCGTGATGATGCTTTCCACCGCACCGGCGGCGCCGACCAGGTGGCCGAGCGCCGACTTTGGCGCGGTCAGCACCACCTGATCGCCCAGCGCCCGCTGCACGGCCGCGGCCTCGCCGGGGTCGCCCACCACGGTCGAGGTGGCGTGCGCGTTCACATGGGTGATGTCCTGCGGCTGCAGACCGGCCGAAGCCACCGCGGCCAGCATCGCCCTGGCCTGCCCGGCGCCGCTCGGGTCCGGCCCGGTGATGTGGTAGGCGTCGGAGCTGATGCCGTAGCCGGCCAACCGGCCGAGCACCGTCGCGCCCCTGGCGGCGGCAAAGTCCGCGCGCTCCAGGATCATCACGCCGGCGCCCTCCCCCAGCACGAAGCCGTCCCGGTCGACATCGAACGGCCGGGACGCGGCCTGCGGGTCGTCGTTGCGGGTGGACAGCGTCCTGGCCTGCCCGAAGGCGCTCACCGTCAGCGGGGCGATCGCCGCCTCCGAGCCCCCCGCGATCACCACGTCGGCCTCGCCGGCCCTGATCATCCTGGCGGCCTGCGCCAGCGCCTCGGCTCCGGAGGCGCACGCCGACACCGGGGTGTACACGCCGGCCTGCGCGCCCCGCTCGATGCTCACCATGGCTGCCGGGCCGTTGGCCATCAACATCGGCACTGTCAGCGGTGAAACCCGGCGCGGGCCAACCGATTCCAGCGCATCGTCCTGCCCGAGCAGGGTGGTGAGCCCGCCGATGCCGGTGCCGATCACGGTGGCCAGCCGCACCGGATCCACCTCGGGCGCACCGGCCTGCTCCCAGGCCTGCCGGGCCGCGACGACGGCGGCCTGCTCGCAGCGGTCCATCCGCCTGGCCTGTACCCGCTCCATCAGCGAGGCCGGATCGACAGCCATCGGCGCGGCGATGCGGGTGCCGATCTCGTCGCCGTGCGGGAAATCTGCGAACAGCTCGTCGATGCGGCGGACGCCGCTGCGGCCGGCCAGCAGGCCGTCCCACAGCTCGGTGGCGGTGCCGCCCAGCGGGGTGATAGCTCCGACCCCGGTCACCACGACCTCGGCTGCCGACATGGCTCCTCCAGTTGCTTCGATCACTTGCCGTTGAGTTAGTTGTACCGTATACAACTACATCATGGCTTCGCCGTCTCCGCCAGCTTCCCCCGCCGAGCCCGTCCCGGCCCGGCAGCGTGGCCGCCGTAAGCAGGCCGAGTTGCTGCAAGCGGCGGCGCAGCTGTTCGCCGAACGCGGCCTGCGGGCGGTGTCGGTGGCCGAGATCGCGGCGGCGGCCAGCGCCCACCCGCACCAGGTCACCTACTACTTCGGGTCGAAGGACGGACTGTTCGTCCGGGCCGCGCTGCGGTTGCTGTTGGCCGACGCCCGCCGGCTGGAACCCATCGGCCGGCGGCAACGCACGCCGAGCGCCTTTCGCAACGCACTCGCCCGCACCGCGGTGAACCTGCCGTCGGTTCCGCTTGCGGTGCAGGCGATGTCGATCTCGGAGCAGCGGCCGGAACTGCACGATGTCACCGCGCACCACCTTGCCGTGCTGTTCCATCAGGCTGCCGAATATCTGAGCACTGTTCTTGACCGGCGCGGCTGGGTCGTCGACCGCTCGCTGCTGGTGGAGGCCCGCACCTTCTGGAGCGCCGTGCTCGGCTCCCGACTGATCCACTCCTCCGGTTTCGGCGGCAGCAGCAGCGATATCGACCTGGCCGGGGTGCTCAGCGTTCGCGAAGGCTGAGTCAGCCCTCCCGCAGCACCTCGAGTGCCTGGGCAAGGTCTTCCGGATACGGGCTGGTGTACTCCACCTGACTGCCGGTGCCCGGATGGATAAACGACAGTGCCCTGGCATGCAGCCACTGCCGGTTCAGGCCGAGCTTTTTCGACAGCACCGGGTCGGCGCCGTAGGTGAGATCACCCACCAGCGGCCGGTGCATGGCCGAGAAGTGCACCCGGATCTGATGTGTCCTGCCGGTCTCGAGGTGCACCTCGAGCAGGCTGGCCGACCGGAATGCCTCCAGCAGTTCGTAGTGCGTCACCGACTCCCGGCCGTCGGCCATCACCGCGAACTTGTAGTCCGCCTTGGGATGCCGGCCGATCGGTGCGTCGATGGTGCCCCGCACCGGGTCCGGAAAGCCTTGCACCACAGCGTGATAGGTCTTGTCGACGGTGCGCTTGCGAAAGGCGTCCTTCAGGATCGAGTAGGCGCTCTCGCTGCGCGCCACCACCATGCACCCTGTGGTGCCGACGTCCAGCCGCTGCACGATGCCCTGTCGCTCGGCGGCACCGGAGGTGGCCACCGAAATACCCATGGCGGCGAGCGCGCCGAGCACCGTCGGACCGGTCCATCCCACCGACGGATGTGCCGCCACCCCAACGGGTTTGTCCACCACGACGATGTCGGGGTCGACGTGCAGCACAGTGAGCCCCTCCACCAGTTGCGGCGTCACCTCCAGCGGCCGCTCCGGCTCCGGCAGCGTGACATCCACCCAGCTGTCGGCGTTGAGCCGCTCGGAGGCCTTCGCCAGCGGTTTGCCGTCCAGCAGCACGTCACCGGCGTCGATCAGGGTGGCCACCGCGGTGCGGGACAGGCCGAGCATCCTGGCCAGCGCCGCGTCGGCGCGCATACCGGCGACCCCTTCGGGCACCGGCAGCCGGCGGAACTCACTCATCGGCGGAATCCTTTGCCGCCGGCTGTTTCTCGCCCCTTGTACCGTCGAAGTCGATGCCGAGCAACGCGGTCAGCACCAGCAGCACCGCGCCGACGGTGATGAAGCAGTCGGCGGTGTTGAACACCGGGAAGTGCTCGCCGTTCGGGCCGAACACCGATAAGAAGTCGACAACGTGCCCACGGAACGGGCCGGGGCTGCGGAACAACCGGTCGGCGAGGTTGCCCATCGCGCCGCCGAGAATCAGGCCAAGGCTCACCGCCCACAACGTTGACGTCAGCTTGGCCGCTACCCGCACGATGACGACAGCAACGATCACCGCGACCACGGCGAAGATCCACGTCATGCCGGTGTCGCCGCCGATCGACCAGGCCGCGCCGGGATTGCGCAGCAGCGACAGGTACACCAGCCCGCCGAGCAGCCGCGGCGGGTTGGCCGGGTCGAGGTTGGCCACCGCCAGCGACTTCGCCACCTGGTCGATCAGCAGGCACAGCGCGGCCAGGGTCAGCACCAGCGGCAGCCGGCTGCGGCGCCGGTGCGCGCCCGCGGCGGGCTGGGACGGGTCGGCGGCCGACTCAACGGGAGCGGCCGGCTCAGCCGGCGCAGCGGACTGCACGGGTTCGGCGGGATCCACCGATCCAGCCGGTGGTCGGCTGGGCTGGTCGGACGGTTCGCGGCGCTCGGCGGGGTGACTCACCCAGCCAGTGTGTCAAACCCCGGAGCTGGGGCGGGTGAACCAGCCGGCCAGCGCCCCGTACCTGCTGATCGCCCGCAGCCTGCGCTCGGTCGCCGCTCTGGCTTTGGCCGGCACCACGATCAGCAGCTCGTCGCCCTGCCGCAGCCGGGTCGACGGCAGCACCGGTATGGCTTCGCCGGAGCGCAGCAGCACCGCGATGGTGGCGGACGCCGGCAGGCGCAGTTCGGACAGGTACACCCCGTGCAGCCGGGATTGGGCCGGCACCGCGACGTCGAGGACGTGGGCGCCGATGCGTTCCAGCGGCGACGCCTCGATCTGCACCTCGGTGGACCGTTCCGGTTCCAGCACACCGAGTTTGCGGGCCACCCAGGCCAGCGTCGTGCCCTGCAGCAGGGTGTAGACGATCACCACGATCACCATCAGGTTCAGCAGGTCCCGCGCGGTGGGACGACCCAGCATCAGCGGAATGGTGGCCAACACGATGGGCACGGCTCCGCGCAGCCCCGACCACGACAGGAATGCCTGTTCCCGCCACGGCACCTTGAACGGCGTCGCCGCCGCGGCCACCGAGATGGGCCTTGCCACCAGCAGCAGCACCAGCCCGATCGCCAGCCCTGGCAGCAGCACCTTCGGCAACTGTGTCGGGTCGACGTACAAACCCAGCAGCACGAACAGGCCGATCTGCGCCAGCCAGCCGAGGCCCTCGGCGAAACTGAGCGTCCCGCCGCGATACGGCAGCGCAGAGTTCCCCAGGATCAACGCGCACACGTACACCGCCAGGAACCCGGAGGCGTGCGCCAAGCCGCCGACGGCATAGCTGCCGCCGATCAGTGCGAGGGTGGCCAGCGGGTACAGCCCGCCGGCGGGCAGCGCGATCCGCCGCAGCCACCAGGCCCCGGCGAAGCCGATGACGCCGCCGATCACCGCCCCGGCCAGCAGCTCGTACAGCACCAGCAGCGGCAGCCATGCGGTGATCGCGTCGGTGCTCGCCAGCAACGCCACCGCCAGCACCACCGGGGCGTCGTTCAGCCCTGACTCCAGCTCCAGCGCGGCGGCCAGCCGGCGCCGTACCGGTACCCCGCGCAGCACCGAGAACACCGCGGCGGCATCGGTGGACGACAGCACCGCCCCCCACAGCAGGCTGGTGCGCCAGTCCAGATCGAGGATGAGGTGCACCGCCAGCCCGCTCACCGCGATCGACACCGCCACCGACACCGTTGCCAGGCAAATACCAAGCCCCAGTGCGGGTTTCACGTTCTCCCAGCGGGTGGTGAGGCCGCCCTCGGCCAGGATCACCACCAGCGCCGCCAGCCCCAGTTCTTCGGTCAGCTTGGTGTTGGAGAAGTCGATGCCGATCGCGGCGTTGCCCAGCAGCATGCCGATGGCCAGGTACAGCAGCATCGACGGCATCCCGAGCCGGCGGGACAGCCGGATCGCCACCAGGGCCAGCAGTACCACGACGGCGACCAGCCCGAACGCGCGTTCCAGGGTGCCGGTATCCATGCGGCACCTCGTTTCGGGCGGTGGGGGCTGGTTAGGTCTGGACGGTCGGCACCGGGTTGTTCATCCCCAGCCGGTCGAGTACGTCGATCACGGCGTTGGCCCGATTATGGGTGTAGAAGTGCAGCGTAGGAACATCGTTGTCCAGCAACGTTTCTGCCATCTCCACGGCATGGTCGATGCCGATCGCCCTGGCCGCTGATGCGTCGTCCCCGACGGCGGAGAGCCGCTCGGCCAGCTGAACCGGAATGGCCTGCCCGGAGAGCTCGCAGATACGGATCAACCGAGGAAAGCTCAGCACCGGCATGATGCCGGGGATCAGCGGCACATCGGCGCCGGCGGCCTGCACCCGGTCCCGCAGCCGCAGGTACGACTCGGCCGAGAACAACATCTGGGTAATGCCGTAATCGGCACCGGCCCGCACCTTGTCGACGTAGAACCGGGTGTCGGTCTCCAGGTCGGGTGAGCGCGGGTGCTTTTCCGGGAATGCTGCCACCCCGACCGAGAAGTCGCCCATCGACTTGATCAGCTCGACCAACTCGGCGGCGTAAGAAAAGCCGTGCGGGTGCTTGGTCCACTCGCCCAGCGGGTCGCCCGGCGGGTCGCCGCGCAGCGCCAGGATGTCGCGCACCCCGGCGTCGGCGAAACCGTCGATGGTGGCGCGCAACTCGGCCGCCGAGTGGCCGACGGTCACCAGGTGCGCCACCGCGGTCAGATCGGTGTCGGCGATGATCCGCCCGACCACCTCGGCGGTCTTGCCGCGCCGCGAGCCACCCTGGCCGTAGGTGACCGACACGAAGGCCGGCCGCAGCTGCTTCAGCCGGTCGACGGCGCGCCACAGCGTCGGGTCTTCCTCGGCAGTTCTCGGCGGCATGAACTCGAGGGAGAACTTGCGGCCGGGCGCGGCGAGGCGGTCGCGGACGGTCAGCATGGTGCGAAAGCCTAATTGCTGGGCGGTTCCGAACCGCGCCTGGCATCCCGGCACACTGAACGGGTGAGCGAAACGTCCCAGCTGGTGCAGGCGGTCGATGACGAGCTGGCCGGGCTGCTGGCGCACCGACGCCGCGAGTGGGACCAGCTCACGGCGGACTCCGACGCGGACAGCCCGGTCGACCGGATCGAGGCGTTCCTGGCCGGCGGCAAGCGGATCCGGCCGGTCTTCTGCTGGTGGGGATGGCGGGCCGGGGGCGGCCGCCGGGAGCTGGCGCACTGTCGTCCGGTGCTGCGGGCCGCCGCCGCCCTCGAGCTGATCCAGGTGTGTGCGCTGGTGCACGACGACGTGATCGACCGGTCCGACACCCGCCGCGGCCGGCCCGCCGAGCACCGGGCCGCGGCCAAGATCCACGCGGACGCCGGCTGGGCGGGTGACGCCGAGCACTACGGCCTCTCGTCGGCGCTGCTGCTCGGCGACCTGGCGCTGGCCTGGGCGGACGACACCATGGTGGAGGCGGCGCAGCAGCTGGCCGCGCTGCGCAGGGTGCAGCCGGTCTGGCGGGCCATGCGCACCGAGGTGCTGGCCGGGCAACTGCTGGATCTGCAGGTGGCTGCCGCCCCGGCGGCCGATCCGCTCGCCCAGCAGCGGCAGGCCATGACGGTGATCGAGTTGAAGACCGCGGCCTACACCGTCACCCGGCCGCTGCTGTTGGGCGCGGCGCTGGCCGGCGCCGGCCCGTCCGTGCTGGGCGTGCTGACCAGGTACGGCACCGCGATCGGCACCGCCTTCCAGCTGCGGGACGATCTGCTCGGCGTGTTCGGCGACCCTGCGCAGACCGGCAAACCCGCCGGTGACGACCTGGCCGAGGGCAAGCGCACTGTGCTGCTGGCGTTGGCGCTGCGTGAGCTGGCGGAGAGCGGCCGGGTTGCCGACGCGACCGTCCTGGGCGAAGGTCTTGGCAGGGCGAGCAGCGCTGCCGGGCGCGCCGAGTTGACCGACATCGTCGCCTCCACCGGCGCCGCGGCCGCGGTCGAGTCGATGATCGCCGAGCGCCTCGCGGAAGCGGTGGCTGCGCTGGAAGAGCTGCCGGCCGGGGCCGACGACGCCGCCGCGGCGCTGCGCACGCTGGCCGGACGCGCCACCGCCCGCCGCAGCTGACCACCGACGCCGCACAGCTCAGGAGGCCGGATGCACACCGCGCTGCCCGCGTTGCTCGCCATCGCTGCCGCGTTCTTCGTGGCGTTCGGCAGCGGCATCCGGCAGCAGGCCACCATGCTCTCGCCGCGCATCACTGTGCGCTGGCTGGTCGGCGCGGCGGTGGCGTTCTTCGGTTTTGCGTTGCAGATGCTGGCGTTGGCGCTGGGTTCGGTGCTGCTGGTGCAGCCGCTGATGGTGCTGTCGGTGCTGTTCGCGCTGCCGATCGACCGGTGGCTGACCGATCGGGTGCCGAGCAGGGTGCAGTGGCTGTGGGGGGTGCTGCTGACCATCGGGGTGGTGCTGTTTGTCGCGTTCGCCGATCCGGTCCCGGCCCGCACTGGGCGGCACCGCTGGGTGATCATCTTGGTGACGACGCTGCTGCTGCTGATTCTGGCGGCCATGGTGGTGTGGGCGGAGCGGTCACGCCGGGCGCCGCGGGCGCTGCTGTACGGCACCGTCGCCGGTTCGCTGTTCGGTATCGCAGCGGTGCTGATGTCCGATGTTGGCAAGCGGCTGAGCCACCCCGTCGAACTGCTGCAGCATCCGCCGGTCTACCTGTTTCTGGTGCTGATCGGCGCCGCGATCGCGGCGCAGCAGCGGGCCTTCGGCAGCGGCAACCTGCAACAGTCGTTCCCGGCCATGGTGGTGGCCGAGCCGGTGGTGTCGATGGCGATGGGCCTGGCGCTGCTCGGCGAGAAACTGGACAGGCACGACTGGCGCACCGGCGTCGCGATCGGCGGGTTGGTGCTGCTGGTGGTCGGCGTGCTGCAGCTGAGCCGGCTCTCCGCCGCCCGCTCCGACCAGGCCGCGGTGCACGCCCGCTGACCGGCCGCCGGCGGCTCCAGCCGGTCAGAACCCCGAGGCCTGCGCGCGGCGCTTGACCTCGGTGCCGCGGTTGTCACGCAGTGCCTGCATCGGGGTGCCGGGCAGGGTCTCGTCCGGCCGGAACAGCCAGTCGATGATCTCTTCGTCGGTGTAGCCGGCGTCGGTGAGCAGGGTGATGGTGCCGGTCAGCCCCTTGACCACCTCCCCCGGCCGGTCCGATCCGGCGCCAGGGCCGGTGATGAACTCGGCAGGCATCTTCACCACCCCGTCGGAGCGCACCGCGATCACGGTGCGGTCCCTGATCAGCTGGTGCACCCTGGTGACGATGACGCCGAGCTGCTCGGCGATGTCCGGGAGCGGCACGAGGTGCGGGCCGGCGGCGTTCTCGGGGGTGGTTGCGCTGGTGGTCACGGCGAACAGCCTGCCACGCAGGTGACAGCTCGGAAACGACGGCGCTCAACTACCCGGGTCGATGCCGGTGCATCCCTAGAATCGCTTGTTGTGACCACGACCAGGGGCGGCCTGACCGGCAGCATGCTGGACGGGCGATACCGCATCGGTTCGGTGATCGCCCGCGGCGGCATGTCGACGGTGTACCGGGCTCTCGACACCCGGCTGGACCGGGCGGTCGCCGTCAAAGTGATGGCCACCCAGTACGCCTCCGACCCGGCCTTTCTGACCAGGTTCTCGCGCGAGGCCAAGCTGGCCGCCGGACTGTCGCATCCCGGCATCGTCGCGGTGTACGACCACGGCCGCGACGGCGACCACGTCTTTCTGGTGATGGAGCTGGTGGACGGCGGCACCCTGCGCGAGCTCATCCACCAGCGGGGTCCGCTGCCGGTGCCGGTGGCGACGGCGGTGCTCGGCCAGCTGCTGGACGCGCTCGGCGCCGCCCACGCCTCCGGTCTTGTGCACCGCGACGTGAAGCCGGAGAACGTGCTGATCTCGGCAAGGGGCCGGATCAAGGTGGCCGACTTCGGGCTGGTCAGGGCGGTCACCAGCAATTCGATGGCCACCGGTGACGTGATCTTGGGGACGGTGGCTTACCTGTCGCCGGAGCAGGTGGAGACCGGCGCCAGCGACACCCGCTCGGATGTGTACTCGGCCGGGATCGTGGCCTGGGAAATGCTCGCCGGCCGACCGCCCTTCATCGGCGAGAACGCGATGTCGGTGGCCTACCAGCACGTGCACTCCGAGGTGCCGTACATCGGTGACGAGGTGCCCGGCATCGCGGCCCCGCTGGAAGATCTGCTGGCCGACGCGACCCAGCGTCGGCCCGAGCACCGGCCGCGGGACGCCCCGGCGTTCGCGAATCGTCTCGGCGTGGTGATTAGGCAGCTGCGTATCCCGCCGGTTGCGGTTCCGGTGCCGACCAAGCCCGAGCCACAACCCGCCGGCCGGGTGGCAGGGGCGTCCGCCCCCGTCGATCGACGGCAGGGCGGCGCCGGCGCCACCGCGGTTGCCGCACCGGCCGGCCAACGGGGCGACGAGTCCTGGCGCGGGGACAACGGCACCAGGGTGCAGGTCGCCGACCGCCCGATGACGGCGGTGGCCCCGCGCTACCAGCGCCCGGACAAGTTGGTCAGCGCCCGCCGACGCAACTGGACGCGGCGCATCGTGGTGATCGTCGTGCTGATGCTGCTGGCCGCGGCTGCCGCCCTCGGCGGCTGGTGGCTGGGTGACGGCCGCTGGTCGTACGCGCCGACGCTGGCCGGGATGAGCCAGGCCGACGCCGTTCTCGCCGCCCAGCAGGCCGGGCTCGAGCCGAAGGTGGCCACCGTCAACTCGGCGAACGTGGCCGCCGGTCAGGTCACCGCGATCGAACCGGAGCCGGGCACCAAGCTCCCCCGCGGCGCCGAGGTCACCATCACGGTGTCGCTCGGTGCGCAACGGATCGCGGTGCCCGCGGTGGCCGGCAAGGCGGTCGAGGACAGCCGGAACGCGTTGCTGGCCAACGGTTTCGCCGTCGGCGACCGGGTGTACCGATTCGATCGGGCGCAGCCGGACGGCACGGTGCTGGGCACCGAGCCGACCGCTGGTTCGCAAGCACTGAAGGGATCGACGGTGCGGTTGGTGGTCAACCGCTCGCTGCGGCTGCCGGACGTGCGCGGCAAGTCGGTGCCGGCCGCCCGAGAGGCGTTGCAGCAGGCCGGCTTCCGGGTGCGCATCGGCGAGCCGCGGTTCGCCGATTCGGTGCCGCCGCCGGACGTCGCCGACACCAGCCCGGCAGCCGGTACCCGGCTGGATCCGGCGGCCGCCGACGTGACGCTGCACCCGTCGAACGCGGTGCTGGTTCCGGATGTGTCGCACGGCGACCTCACCGCGGCGAAGAACGCGCTGACCGCCCTTGGCCTCAACTACCGGGTGCGCGGCCTGTTCACCTGGGGGTCGAAGGGGGTCTCGTCCCAGTACCCCGCCGCCGGCAGCCTGGTGGAACCCGGTGGCACCGTTGGACTTTCCACCTGGTGACGCACCGGGCTGACCCACCCGGTCACCGCGGGCGGTGTCCGGATGTCAGCTCAGCGCCGACACCACAGCGGCGACGATGAAGGTGTTGAACACGAACGCGATGATGGCGTTCGTGGTGACGGTGCGGCGCATTTCTTTTGAGGTGACGTTGATGTCGGTGGTCCCGAACGTCGTCATCACCGAGACGCCGAAGTACACGTAATCGCTCCATACCGGCGAGTCGTCACCGGGAAAGTCCAGCGCCTGCTCGTTCTCCACCAGGTTGTCGGCGTGGAATGCCACGGTGAAAGAGATCATCACGCAGGCCCAGGCGACCGCCACCAGCGCGGTGGCCAGCCCGACGCGCAGCGGGGTGCTGAAACTGCTGGTGCCGTAGCCGGGCATCCACACCACCGCCACCGCGAACGCCACCACCGAGATCGACATCGACACCCCTGGCCCCGGCGCGGTCCCGAAAACGTAGCGCTGCAACACGGTTCCCCGGTCCGATCGCTGCGCCCAGGTGCGGATCTGCTTCGGGGTGGCCTTGACGAACGCGACCGTGGTGATCATCAGATAGCTGAACATATACGCCAGCAACACGATCACCGCGAAGTCGAACACCGAGGTCCGCATGGCCTGGTAGATGTTGCCGAGCGCGACCGCCCCGGTGACGACGATCGCGATCGCCATGCTCACACTCGTCCGGCGCCGCTCCGGCAACCAGCCGGGCACCGAGGACCATCGGCTCACCAGCGCCACCCTCTTCGAGAATCGTCATTTCCTGCACGCAGTTCAGCTAACTTGCCCTGTCCTGGGCCGCACGCCGAACCGCGCGCAGACAACGCCAACTCCCCCGGCACCCCGAGCACCGCTGGAACCGCTGAAACCGCTGGAACCGCTGGAACCGCTGGAACCGCTGGATCAGCCCATCAGGCCACCGAGCAGCCCGCCCCGCTGCTGCCCGCTGCCGCGCTGGTCGTCGTCGTGCTGGGCACCGGCCGGCCACTCACTGGGCTGCACGACAACGAAGCCTGGCCCGTTGAACACGTATTGGAACGCCTCACCGGAGCCGCCGCGGAGCATCGACTTGATGTTCATGCTGCTCACCACCCTTGGCGCCAGGTTGGCCGACCACGCCACCGCCGCCTGCACGTCGACGTAGGTCGGCTGCTGCGAGCAGTCCAGCACCACCGGCTGGCCGACCGCCTGCAGCGCGACGGTGCCATGACCCTCGAGCACCACGTTGTACAGCCCGGCGCTGAGCATTCCGGCACCCTCGGTGCGCATGATGTCCCAGTTGATCGCGGCGTCGAAGGCCAGCAGGTTCCGGCCGTTGACCGAAAGGCTGTCGCCGACGAGATCGATCAGGTAGACGAAACCCGCCTCGGACGCGAAGAACACCTCACCGTTGCCGGCCACCCGCATGAACGGCACGTCCTCGTTCGTCACGATCTTCCTGATGAGCTTGCCGACGGAGCCGGCGCCCTCATGGTTGAACGTGATCTCGCCCTGGTAGGCGACCATGGCGCCCTTGATAGACAGCACGTCTGGTCCGAGCGCCACCCGCAGCATCTGCGGGTTCTGCAGCCCGAACCGCTGCTGCCCCTGTGCCTCGAGGTTGCGCTGGTCAAAGAGAGTGCTCTGCACTGTTCGCTCCTGAAAGTCGGCAGGTGGCAGCACCCTCCGGCACGCGCCGGAGGGTGCTCTTGCCAGCAGATTAGGGACGAAAAGCGTTGGCTGTCAGGCGATCCGGGCCAACCTGGACAGGTCTGGACAGGACCCGGCCCCGCGCTCAGCCGCGCAGCATCTCGGAGATCAGGAAGGCCAGCTCCAGCGACTGCTGGGTGTTCAGGCGGGGGTCGCAAGCGGTCTCGTAGCGGCCGGCCAGATCGTCGTCGGAGATCTCCTGGGCACCGCCGAGGCACTCGGTGACGTCCTCGCCGGTGAGCTCAACGTGAATGCCGCCCGGATGGGTGCCGAGCTCGCGGTGCACCTCGAAGAAACCCTGCACCTCGTCGACGATGCGGTCGAAGTGGCGGGTCTTGTAGCCGGACGGCGATTCGTGGGTGTTGCCGTGCATCGGGTCGCACTGCCAGATCACCTTGTGCCCGGTGGCCTCGACCTTGGAAACGATGTCGGGCAACACATCTCGCACCTTGCTGTTGCCCATCCTGGAGATCAGGGTGAGCCGGCCGGGGGTGTTGTCCGGGTCAAGCCGCTCGACGTATTCCACGGCGAGGTCCGGGCTGGTGCCCGGGCCGATCTTGACGCCGATCGGGTTGGCCATGATCTCGGCGAAGGCGATGTGCGCGCCGTCAAGCTGCCTGGTGCGCTCCCCGATCCACAGGAAGTGCCCGGACAGGTCGTACAGCTTGGAGTTCGGGTCGCCGGGGTCGCCGAGCCGCAGCATGGCACGCTCGTAGTCCAGCAGCAGCGCCTCGTGCGATGCGAAGATCTCGACGGTGTGCAGGTTGTGCGAGTCGACCCCGCAGGCGTTCATGAAGCGCATGGCGCGGTCGATCTCGGCGGCCACCCGTTCGTAGCGCTGCCCGGCGCGTGAGGTCTGCACGAACTCCTGGTTCCACTCGTGCACCAGCGCAAGGTCGCCCATGCCGTTGCCGGTGATGGCGCGCACCAGGTTCATCGCGGCGGAGGCGTTGGCGTAGGCGCGGACCATCCGCGACGGGTCGGGGATGCGGGCCTGCTCGGTGGTGGCCAGCGAGTTGATGATGTCCCCGCGGTACGACGGCAGGCCGAGCGCATCGGTGTCGTTGCTGCGCGGCTTGGCGTACTGGCCGGCGATCCGTGCCACCTTCACCACCGGCAGCGAGGCACCGTAGGTCAGCACCACCGCCATCTGCAGCAGGGTGCGCACGTTGGCCCGGATGTGCGGCTCGGTGTTGTCGACGAACGTCTCGGCACAATCGCCGCCCTGCAACAGGAATGCCTGGCCGTTGGCCACATCGGCGAGCTGCTGCTGCAGCCGGTCGACCTCGGTCGCAACGGTCACCGGCGGCACCGATTCCAGCACCGCGCGGACGGCGTCGACCTGCTGCTGATCCGGCCAACGCGGCTGCTGTTGCGCCGGCAGCTCGAGCGCCTGATACAGCCGATCTCCCATGCCACCGGGCAACGGCGGCAAGGTCGGCAAGATATCGGCGGGAATGTCGACGGTCCAGTTCACCCAATAAGGGTATGCAATGCCGCAATGTGCGCGGCACCACAGCACGCACCCAGCCCGGTCACAGCCGGATGTGCCGCACTCCGACGGCCAATTCCCTGAGCCGGTGGCGGGCCGGGGACAGCCGCGGCCGGCCTAGCGTCAACCCGCACTCGGCGGCGATCAGCTCAACAACCTCGTCGACGCTGCGGTGGTCGGTCGGAACGGCGGTGGCGTAGCGCGGCATCGCCAGCGCCGTCACGCAGCGGTCGATCTGCGCCATCGCCCAGGTCTCGTCGCGGCGCAGCAGCCAGGTCGGGATGGCCGAGATGCGGGTCGACAGCCGTCGGCGCAGCGTCGCGGGTGTGGCCGTCAGGGCGAAGTGCCGGACGTCGACGCCGCCGGCCCGCAACCCGCCGACGATCTGCTCGAAGTAGTCGTCGCGCACCATCGTCATCGGGACGATCACCGGCCCGCCCCCGCAGGCGACCGCCGACCGCTCGGCCTGCCGCAAGGTGTCGAGCACCCCGGTCCGCCACTGCGGCAGATCTTGGAAGTCGCCGCGCGCACCCGGCGGGAGCATCTTGTGCAGGGCAAACCCGAGCACTTCCGGATCGGCTACCTGCGCTATCGGCAAGCGCCGCTGCAGCTCGTGCGCGGTTTGCGTCTTGCCGGCCCCCAACGCCCCGTTGATCCAGATCAGCACGGCCGCAACGCTATCGTTCTCAGCCACCGCTACCGCATGGAGGAACGATGCATCCGATCCACCACCGCCGAAGGTCCAACCGCCGCGGCGTTCTCGGCGGTCTCGCGCTCGCTGTCGCGCTGCCGCTGGCCGTCTTCCAGCCGGTGGCGGCCGCCGGCAGTGCCGACGCTGTCGAACCGCTGCCGCCGATCGGCAGCCAGACCCTGGTGCCGATCGGCGGCGGCTACGGCCAACACGTCGAGCAGCAGTTCGCCGGGCTGGCCCGGCAGCGCGCCCTCCAGCTCGGGGCGGACCGCACCGTCGATCTGCTTGTGGTGCCGTCCACCTACGGCGACGACCCGGCCGACCGCGCCGAGAATCTGCGGATGGCCAAGGGCCGCACCGACGACCTGAACACGGCGTGCACCGCGATCGTCGCCTCCGGCGCGCTCACCGGCTGCACGGCCCGGCTGCTCACCCTGCTCGACCGAGCCGACGCCGAGAACCCGGCCAACTCGGCGGCGCTGGGCGGCCGCGGCGTCGACGGGGTTTTCATCCTCGGCGGCGACCAGACCATCGCCATGCGGGTGCTCGCCAACACCCCGGCGGAGGCCGCGCTGGCGCAGGCGTACCGCCGCGGAGTTGTCACCGGCGGCTCCAGCGCCGGCAACGCCGTGCTTTCGCGCAGCATGATCACCGGCTACACCCCGGACGGCTACCCGTGGACCGGCCTGCAGCGGGGCAGCTCCACCATCGGCTGGGGCGACAGCCTCGGCACCGACGACCGCGGTCTCGCCTTCGGGTCGGAGACCTTCATCTTCGATCAGCACTTCTACCAGCGCGGCCGGTTCGGCCGGCTGCTGAACCTGACGGCGCAGTCCGTCGAGCACTACGGCAGCCCCGGGAAGATCGGCCTCGGCGTCGACTACAACACCGCGCCGGTGCTGGCGGACGACCGCACCATCACCGGCATGATCGGCGACTCCTCGGCGGCCGTGATGGACCTGGCCGGGGCGGGCGCCCCGGCGTGGGTCGGGCCGGACCGGACGCTGACCGTGCGCGGTGTCCGCACCGGTCTGCTCGCCCCAGGGGCCGGCCAGAGCTACGACGCCCGGTCCAGGCAACTGCTGGTGAACGGCACCGCACTGCCGGCGGTGTCGGCCCCACCTGCGCCGCGGTTGGCGCTGCCGGGGCGGGCATCGGTGCTGCTCGGCGGCGGCGGCAACGACACGCCCGGATCGGCTGTGCTGCAACGCTTCGCCGGCAGAGCTTCCGGCGCCGGCGACGTGCTGGTGCTGACCGCCGGGTACCCGGACGCCGCCGCGGCCCGCGCGGCGGCGCAGCGCTATACGGCCGCCGTCAAGAAGGCCGGCTACCAGGGCAGGGTGCGAATGCTGATCGCCGGCGCCGACCCGATCGACGCCGCGTCGGTCGCCGGTGCCGCCGGGGTGCTGGTACTCGGTGGCGATCAGCAGCTGATATCAGATGCGGTGCGCGACAACGGGTTTGCCGGCGCCGTCCGCAGCGCCATCAGCACCGCCAAGGTGGTGCTCACCGAGGGCGCCGCCACCGCAGCGCTCGGGCCGAGCTACGACGCCGTCGCGAATCCCACCAGCGACACCGACGAGGACGCGGCCATCGCCGCGTTCCGCGCCCACGGCAACTCGTTCTCCCCGGGGCTCGGGCTGATCCGCGCCGCGACGCTGGAACCGATGCTGGGCTACGACTATCGGTGGGGCCGGCTGTACGCCGCGGTCGCGCACCACCGGGCAACACCTGCGGTCGGGATCAGCGAGCAGACCGCCGTCGAGCTCGACGGGACCACCGCGACGGTGCTCGGCGCCCGCTCGGTGGTCACCGTCGACGGCCGCCGCGGCTGGTTCGGCACCGGGAGCAACGGGGCCATCGCCGCCGGCAACGTCTTCCTGTCCGCCTACGCCGGTGGGCAGCGCCTCGGCTGATCGGTTGCAAAAGCGGGTCAGCGGTGCGCCGGTGCCGCCGCCCGCGCCGGTGACATCCGTCCGGCCAGCGCCCGCTCGGCGACCTGCCAGCGTTGGAAGGCGAGCTTGGCGTCGGCGAGCGCATCGTGCCGGTCCGGTCCGTGGCCGGGGATCTGCGGGCGGCCGGCCAGCTCCCAATGCTGCCGGACGTCTTTGGTGAGCCGCGGCAGTTCCGGCGGCAGCGCCGGCATCGCGCCCCAGAGCTGGGCAAGGGCGACATGGTCGTAGGCGGCGAACCAGGCCCACAACTCGACCTTGCGGCCGGGCGCGGCGAAGAATGCGGTCAGTTCGTCGCGGATCGCCGCCCGCGACCGCCACGCGCTGTCCGACGGCGGCGGCAGCTTGTCCAGCACGTTGCGCCGCACCCAGCTGCCGGCCCGGTCCGGGTCGAACTCGGTAGACACCGCGTAGAACTCGCCCCCGTCCTCGGCGACGACGCCGATCGACACCAACTCGATGGTGACGCCGTCTTCGATGAATTCGCAGTCGTAGAAGAAGCGCGCGGGTGGGGCAGCCATGGGAGACAAAGGGTACGACCGACCAGGTCAGCTCGCCTTGGTGCCTGGCAGCCTGGTCACGGTGCCGGGGCCGCGGCCCTCCGCCTGGTCGACGGCCTTGGCCTGCGCCGCCAGCTGCTCCTTGACGGTCGCCGCGTACTGATCGACATATTCCTGTCCGGACAACTCCATGATGCGGTACATGATCTCGTCGGTCATCGCGCGTTCGACGAACCGGTCACCGGCCAGTCCCTCGTACCGGGAGAAGTCCAGCGGGCGGCCGATCACCAACGTGATGCGGTGCGGCCGCCAGATCTTGGAGCCGATCGGGTTCACCTTGTCGGTGCCGATCATGGCCACCGGGACCACCGGGACGCCGGCTTCCAGGGCCATTCTGGCCACACCGGTCTTGCCCTTGTACAGGCGGGCGTCCGGCGAGCGGGTGCCCTCGGGATAGATGCCCAGGACGTGACCCTCGCGCAGCAGCCGCACCCCGGTGTCCAGCGCGTCCTTGGCGGCGGAGGCGCCGCCGCGGTCGATCGGCACCTGGCCGATACCGGTGAAGAACAGCTTCTTGAGCCGCCCCTTGAGACCCTTCTCGGTGAAGTACTCGCTCTTCGCCAGATAGGTGACCCTGCGCTTGATGTGCAGCGGGGTGAAGAACGAGTCGGCCACCGACACGTGGTTGCCCGCCAGGATGACGCCGCCGCTCTCCGGCAGGTACTCGGCCCCGATCACCTTGCAGGGGAACGACAATCGCAGCAGTGGCCCCATGAAGACGTACTTCATCAGATACCAGATCACCGAGACCACACCCTGGCTCACCCAACCTGTTCGCTGCCGCGGTCCGCGGCTTCGTCCACCCGACCGGCGTCGGTTCGCGGAGCACCGGATCGGCCCCCGACCACTCGACCACACTCTGGTGACATCGGTCTATACCGTACGCCCAGGCCCGCTCAGATCCGACAAGGCTCGACGTCCCAGCCCTGCGGCGCGTGCGACCATGAGGGGGTGACAGCCAGGGCCGCTGCCGACCGGCAATCAGCGCAGCATGCGTTCTCCAGCGACGTGGGCGCGCGGCTGGACACCGGCGTGTTGCTGTCGCACGGCTTCACCGGCTCTCCGGCCACCATGCGCCCGCTGGCCGACGCCTTCGCCGCAGCCGGCTACCGGGTCAGGCTGCCACTGCTGCCTGGCCACGGGACGAGCTGGTCCCAGATGAACCACACCACCTTCGACGATTGGGTGGCGGCGCTCACCGCCGAACTGGCCGAGCTGCGCGCGGTGTGCCGGACGGTGGTGGTGTGCGGGCTCTCGATGGGCGGCACGCTGGCGCTGCGGCTGGCCGAGCTTTACCCCGACCGGGTGGACGGGCTGGTGCTGATCAACCCGTCGGTGATGACCTCGCGATGGGACGCCAGGTTCGCTCCGCTGCTGAACCGGATGCGGCCGGTGGTGCGCCGGGTGCTGCCCTCGCTCGCCGGGATCGTCGATGACGTGGCGAAACCCGGCGTCAGGGAGGGTGGATACTTCCGGATCCCGACGCTCGCCGCGCTCTCGCTGCAGGCCGCGTGGCCGGTGGTGCGGGCCGACCTTTCGGTGATCCGGTGCCCGATGATGCTGCTGCACTCGGTGGTGGATCACGTTGTCGAACCGCGGAATGCGCAGATCGTGCTGGACGAGACCACGGCTCTGCCGACAGCGGACAAACACGAGGTGTTGTTGCGCAACAGCTTCCACGTGGCCACCCTTGACTACGACGCCGCACTGATCGAAGCGCGGGCACTGGAGTTTGTGCGGGAGCTGAGCGAGCGCAGCTCGCCACCGACCCATGCAGTACCGACCGACGCAGTACCAACTGACGCAGAACCGACCGACGCAGGACCGACCGACGCAGTAGCGACCGACGCAGGACCGACCACCTCCACCCGCGACAACACCCCACGGATGCCGGTATGACCACCGCTTTCCCCGACGATCGTGACCGCCCGGACTCAGACCTGCCGGACGACGGGTCCACCGGGTCCGATGAGCCGGGTACCGGAGCGTCGGGCGGGCATCCCACCGAAGGAACCGCGGCATCCGGCGGAACCGACGGCGGCGCCGCCGATGCCGTTCAGCGTTGGTCCGACGACGACATCGAGCGGGAGTTCTCGGCGATCGTCGCCGGCTGGGAGCCACCGGCCGCACCCGCCGCCCCGACCGCGTCGGTGGTGGAGATCAGCGAACCCGAGGTGGACACCGGCCAGATCGGCGGTGGCGAGCAGGCGGAGTGGAATCAACGATTGCGTCCGGAGCCGCCGGCCTGGCCGAGCCAGCGGTCGGCCGCCGAGGCCCGGCGCCTGCGGCGGCGGATGCGCCGCGCCGAACGCGAGGCCGAGGTGGCTGCGTTCGAACAGGAGCGGGCGCGCAAGGAGGCCGAGTACGCCGCGGACACCGAACACTTCGTTCCGCCGCCGGCGCCGCCCGTGGTGTGGCCGACCATCCGCACCACCATGGCGATCCTGTTGGTGGTGGCCGGCATCTTCCTGTTGCTCGGCCCGAACGTGCTGACGCTGTCCGCCACCGGCACCGTGCTGCTGTCGGCGGCCCTGGTGATCGGTGGCGGGGTGCTGTTGTTGCTGGGGTTGCGTCGGCACCACGCCGAGCAGGGTGACGGCTGGGACGACGGCTCAGCCGTGTGATCGCTCAGCCGCGATCGGCCGCGAGCTCGCGTACCGCATCGCGGGCATGCAGCGCCCCGCCGATCACGGCGGCGGAATCGCCGAACCTGGCCAGCGCCACCCTCGGCAGCGGCCGGTACCGGCCACCGGTGATCTGCCGCTGCAGCACCCGTTGCGCCTGCGGCAGGAACAGCGGCGCGGCACCGGACACCCCGCCGCCGATGACGATCACATCGGGGTCGAGCACGTCGGCGGCCATCGCCATGCCGACACCGAGCCAGCGCCCGAGCTCGTCCATCGCGGCCAGCGCCTCAGGGTCGCCGTCACCCGCGGCTTTGGCGACCACGGTGCCGGTGATCTCCCTGTCGTTGAGGTTGTCCGGCAGCCTCCGTCCGGCCTGCCGCCACAGGTGCAGCCCGGTGGCGGCCAGCGCGGTGCCGGAGCAGTACCGTTCCCAGCACCCGCGCTTGCCGCACGGGCAGGCCCGGCCGTCCGGTACCACCATCAGGTGCCCGAGTTCGGGCGCGACGCCGTGCCCGCCCCGGTAGATCTCGCCGTTCACCACCAGCCCGGCCCCGATACCGGTGCCGAGCGCGATCACCAACGCCACCGGCGAGCCCTTGGCCGCGCCCAGCCGGTACTCGGCCAGCGCCGCGGAGTTGACGTCGTGGTCCATCACCACCGGCAGGCTCAGCCGCTCGGACAGCAGCGCCGGCACCTTGGCGTCCCGCCACGCCAGGTGCGGGGCGAACATCACCCGCTCGCGGTCGGTGCTGATGAAACCGGCCACCGCCAGGCCCACCGCCTGCACCGGATGCGACGCCCGCAGTTGCTGCACCAGGTCGACCAGCAGCTCTTCGGTTGCCTGCGTTGTACGCGGGGTCGGCGCCCTGACCGCGGTCAGTACCTGACCTTCGGTATCGACCACCGCCGCCCGCACCGAGGTGCCGCCGATATCGATGCCGACGGTGAGCTCAGCAGACTCGTTGCCGCTCAACTGATGTCGATCCGCTCGGGACGGTTGCCGCGGCGTTCCGGCGGTGCCGCCGGCGCGTCTGCCGGCGGTGCCGCCGACGGGTCCGCGGGGGCGGCGGCGCCGGTATCGGAGGTGTCGGCCGGGGCCGGAAGAAGCGTGCGAATGCCGTCAAGCAGGGCCAGCGCGCCCGACCAGAGGCCGTCAAGGGGGTCGGGCCGATCGTCCTCGGCGAGCTGCCGACCGCGGCGCTGCGCCCGCGTGACGCCCACCCGCGCGGCGTCCAGCAGCCGTGCCAGTTCGGTGCGCACCTCGAGTCGCTCGCTCATCCCCCAGCCTCGCCGGTCGCACCGTTGCCATTACCGTTGCCGCTAGCGCTGGTGATGTGGCCATCGTCACCGGCGAGCAGCGCCTGCGGCCACTTCGCGGGGTCGGGCGCGAAGCGCACCAGCAGTCCGGCGTCGGTGTGCTGAGCGCCGAGCACCGTGCAGCGGGTCAGCACCGAAGGCAATTCCACCCGGCGAGTATGCCCGACCACGGTGAGCAGAATGTCGTCGCCGGACCGGGACAGCGCGAGTTCGTCCTTGCCGGCACCCGGCAGGCCGATGGTCCACCACCATTCGCCGTCCGGCCCGCGAGCCGGCTCCGCCTCCGGCCCCGGCGGAGCATCGCCGGCACCGGACGGCTGTTGGCCATCGGTGCCGGACAGCAGCGGCGGGCAGGACGCGGCCAGCGCCGCCAGGGCGGCCCCGACCGGCTCGGTGGGCTGCCGGGGGATGCTGACGCGCCGGGCCGGCTGCCCGTACATGGCCGCCAGCAACTCCAACCGGCGGGTCAGCCGGTCCCGCAGCGGCGAACTCCCGGCGACCAGCAGCAGCCGGCACAGCCGTGGGTCGGTGAGGGCGGCATGCACGGCCAGCAGCCGGCCGATCAGCCGGTCGGCGGCGCTGGCGGCACGGGCACCTGTACCGCCGCGACGCAACGACCGCAGCAGCCGCAGCGGCGCCGGCAACAGCCGGTCGGCGAGCAACGCGAGCGTCTCCGGCAGCTGCAGCAGTTCCGGCAGCCGGCTGCCGGCATCCATTACAACGGCCGCGCCCTGATCGGTGCCGGCCGCGTCCAGTCGGCGCACCTCGTCGGCGACGGCCAGCAGCAGCGCCACCTCGGCGGCGCCGGGCAGCGCCGCCAGTTCGGACGCATCCACCGCGGCAGCCTGGTCGGCTGCGCCACCGGCCGTCAGGGAACCGAGCAGGTCGGCCAGCGATTCGCCGTCGGCCGCGGCGACCGGCTGCACCTCGTGCAGGCGCACCCCGGCGGCTTCATCGGGCAGGTCGCCGAGAATGTCGGCGGCCAGCGGATCGGCGGACACCAGCACCACCTCGCGGTGCTGCCCACCGGCCAGCTGCAGGGCGGTGAGCGCCGCCGTTGTGGTGCTGCCGCTGCCGCCGGGCCCCGCCACCAGCACCAGTCGCGGCTCCGCCGGCGTCGGCGCGGCAGCGCTCATGCCCGGCCGGGCGTCTCGACGCGCTTGCGCAACTCCTTCAACGCGGTGTCCATGATCACGCGTTCGGCGTTGCGCTTGAGCGGTCCGATCAGCGGAATGCTCAGCTGCACCGTGAGCCGGTAGGTGACGAGGGTGTCTGTTCCGTTGTCCTGCAACGTGTACGACCCGTTCTGCGCCTTCTGCAGCTTGCCCCGCACCAGCGTCCAGCTGACCGAGCGGCCATCGGCGGCCCAGTCGTACTCCAGCTCGTAGGTGTCCTTGATCATCCCGGCGTCCATCACGAACTCGACGCGCCGCGGACGAGCGCCGTCACCCGGGTCGGTGACCGTCACCTGCTTCACCGCTGGAGTCCACTCCGGGTAGGCCGCAACGTCGGCGATCGCGTCCATGATGGTGTCGGCGCTGGCGGCCATCGACAGGGATTTTTCGGAGCTGTCCGGCATGCAGCGAAGGTTACCGCCGTCAGCCGATGGTGATCCGGTACGGGTGCGGCCGGCGGGCGAAGTGCCCGACGTTGACGCACTGGGTGCGGCCGCGCGCCTGTCGCGGCGACAGTGGCTGATGCACGTGGCCGGACACCGCAAGCAGCGGTTGATGGCTGTCGATGGATTCCAGCAGGCCGGGCCCGTAGGCCTCAAGGCGCGCCGTCACCCGGTCGTAGCGCAGCATCGCGAGCCGCGGCGGCAGATGGCTGCACAGCACGTCCACCGCGCCCAGCCCGGCCACCGCGGCCGCGTACTCGTGCCGGTCGCGGACGTACGGCCGCCACGCCACGGCCCCGCCGGGCGCTGCGACAGCGGCCGAGGCGGATTCGGCCGCCGGCCGGGCCCGCCGCACTCCCCCGCCGACGAAGCCGAACCGCAGCCCGCCGAGCTCGACGACGGCGCCGTCGCTGGTGGCCAGCTCGGCACCGGCGACCCGGTCCCAGCTGGCGGCGACATCGACATTCCCCAGTATCAGCAAGGGTTTTCGGTCGGCCAGCTCCAGCGCTCCGCGCATCGCCAGGTAGCGCTCGTGCACCACATCGGACAGGGTGCCGACCGGGTCGGCGACGCTGTGCCAGAGCGCGGCGTTGTACCGGTTCAGCTCGTCGAAGTTGTTGGCCGCCCTGAGTTCACCGAACCGCCTCACCCGCTCGGCGCCGAAGACGGTGCCCAGAATGCCGGCACCGGGGTTGTGGTAGTCGACGTAGTCCAGCAGGTCACCGAGCACCACCAGCTGTTCGCTGCGCCGTGCGACATCGGCAAGGGCATCGACGTTGCCGTGGATGTCCGAGACGAAGTCGACCTGCACCCGCCAAGGTTAGCCGGGCCCGGTTGCGGGTCAGTCAGCGAGCAGTTGCGCCAGCCGGTCGGCCGATCCCTGCCAGGTCCAGTCGGTGCGCACCCAGCGCAGGCCGGCATCGCCGTAGCGGCGGCGCAACGCCGGCTCACCGAGCAGGCGGGTGCAGGCTGACGTCAGCGCGTCAAGGTCGCGACCCGCGACCACCAGCCCAGTTGTCTTGTCCCGCACCGCTTCCGGCGCGCCGCCGGAGTCGCCGGCGATCACCGGAAGACCGCATGCCGAGGCTTCGAGGTAGACGATGCCGAGGCCCTCGACGTCGAGGCCCTTGCCGCGGGTGCGGCTGGGCATCGCGAACACGTCACCGGCGTTGAAGTGGTCGGCGAGCTCGGCCGATGGCACCGCCCCGGTGAGGATCACCCGGTGGGCGACCCGATGCTGCCCGACCAGCGCCTGCAGCCGGTTGCGGTCTTTACCGCCGCCGACGATCAGCAACCTGGCTTCCGGGATCCGGCGCAGCACCTCTGGCCATGCCCTGACCAGTTGATCCTGTCCCTTGCGGGGCACCAGCCGCGACACGCACACAACGGTGGGATGCTCGGCAAGTTGGTAACGCTGGCGGATGCGTTGCCGCGCAACCGGATCGGGCCGAAACCTGCGAGTGTCGACCCCAGGGCGCAGTTCTTCCATCGCGGCTCTTGGCCCGAACGCCGTGGCGAACCTGCGCCTGGCGTACTTGCTCACATAGGTCAGGACGTCGACCTCATTGCCGATGCGGCGCAACAGTTGCCGGGCCGCCGGCAGCATCGACCACCCCACCTCGTGCCCGTGGGTGCTCGCCAGCGCCAGCACCGGGGCGTGCCGCCGCAGCGAGGGCGTCAGCAGCGCGAGCGGCGCCGCGGCGCCGAACCAGACCGCTTGTGCCGCTGTGGTATCCATCAGCTCAAGGGCGCGGCGCCTGACGGCCGGCCCCGGCAGCATCAGCGACGTCGGGTGCCGGTACACCGGGAACGGTTGTTCCGCGTCGAACTCGGCGGCACCGTCCCAGGCGGGCGCGTAGACGGCCAGCGCGCCGGCCGGCAGCCGGATCGCCAGCTCGTGCAGGTACGACTGGATGCCGCCGGCCCGCGGCGGAAAGTCGTTGGTGACCAGCAGGGTGCGGCGCATGGTGGGCGAGCCTAGCTGGCCCGTCCTGAACTGATCGTGGTGCGGTCAGCCCGGCCGGTGCGCGGTGGCGTCCGGCTTGTAGTACATCGCCTGAACCCGGACCGGGACGCCGGTCTGGGAGGCGTTCACGATCTGGTCGTTACCCACGTAGATGAAGACGTGATGCACCGGGGTGCCGTAGGTGACCAGGTCGCCGGGCTGCAGGTCGGACAACGGAACTTCCGGCAGGGTGGCTTGGCCACCGCTGGTGCGCGGAATGGTGACGCCGGCCTGCGCCCACGCCCACGACGTCAGACCGGAACAGTCGAACGAGCTCGGCCCGGCCGCGCCGTACACGTACGGCATGCCGACCCGCGACAGTGCGGCCTCGACCGCAATCTGGGCCTTGCCGCTCGCCGGCGCGGCAACGGGCGCCTGCTCGGTGGTCTGCTCCTCGGAGGTCTGTTCTTCGGTGGTCTGCTGCTCGGTGGTCTGCTGCTCGGTGGTCTGCTGCTCGGTGGTCTGCTCCTGAGCCGCCGTGCTCGGGGCCTCGGGCGCGGCGGCAGCCTGCTGCTGACCTCCGCCGGCCGGCTGCTCGGTGGTCTGATCCTGCGCGGCCTGGTTGGCCGCCTGCTGCTCGGCCTGGGCCTGAGCGGCGGCGGAAGCTTCAGAAGCCGCTGAAGCCTCCGAGGCCGAAGACGCCGATGCCTCGGACTGCCGGCTCTGCTCGGCTGCGCGCTCGGCGGCCTGCCGCCTGCGCTCGGCCTCTTGGGCGGCCAGCGCCTCCTGGCGCTCCTTCTCCGACAACGACTTGTAGAGCTTTTCCAACTCGGCGGCCTGCGTGCGCAGCGCCGATTCCCGTTGCTGGGCAGCGACTCTGGCCTGCTTGGCGGCGGAAGCGGCGGTGTCCGCCTCCTTCTTGGCCTGTTCGGCCTGCCGCAGCGCCGCAGCCGAGCGGCCCTGTGCGGCCTCGGCGTCGGCGGCTGAGGTCTTGGCGGTGCCGGCGGCGTCGGCGGCGGCGACACTGGCCCGCTTGGCGCTGTCAAGGGTCTGCTGCGACTGGTCGGCCACCACGTTGAGCTGGGCGGCCTTGTCCAGGAAGTCGTCCGGCGACTGCGCGGTGAGCAGCGCCGACATCGAGCCGAGCCGGGCACCGCGGAAGCTCGCCGACGCGAACTTCTCCACCTTGGTCTGCCACTGCTGGTTGACGGCGGCGGCCTGCTGCGAACGCTGCTGCGCTGTCTTCGCGGCGGCGTCTGCCTTTGCACTCTCGGCCGCCGCCTTGCTGGCCACCGACCGCTTGGTCTGCACCGCCTTGGCGGCGGCGGAGGCCTTCGCGCCGGCGGCCGCTTCGGCCTCCTTGGCCTGCAGCGACTGCTCGTTGAGCATGTCGGCCTTCTCGCCGGCGTCCAGCCAGGCCTGCTTGGCGTCAGCGGCGGTGTCCGGGGTGTCGCCGTTGAGGTCGGTGGGGGTGGCCGGCAGTGCAGCCGGCGTCGCCGGTCGCAAGACCGGCGCGGCAGCCGGGTGCGGTGCCGTCGGCTGCGCCGTTGCCGGCGCGGCCACCGCGGTGAAGGCCAGCGCCGGCACGCTCAGTGCCGCGACAGCGGAGATCAGACGGGCGTGCTTACGGTGTTGCTTGGCCACGCGGGCCACCTTCCTTAACTGGCTGGCTTGGGCGCGGGAGATGTTGCGCTGCAGCCGGATTCGGCGGTGCGGGTAGCGGACAAAGGACGGCTCAGCCAACCACTCGGTGGCCGGTCGGATTGTTTTTGTTGTAGTACATGCTCATCACCATGACCGGCTTCGACGAGGTCGATGCGTTCACGATCTGGCCGTTGCCGATGTACAGCGCGACGTGGCTCACCGGGCTGTAATAGGTGATCAGGTCACCCGGCTGCAGCTCACTGAGCGGCACTTCTTGCAGCGTCGCCTGGTCGGCGGAGGTACGCGGAATGGTGACACCGGCCTGTGCCCAGGCCCATGAGGTCAACCCGGAGCAGTCGAACGCGTCCGGCCCGGCTGCACCCCAGACGTAGGGAACACCGACCTTGGACAGCGCCGCCTCTACGGCGATCTTGGCCTTCCCGCTGGCGGGTGCGGATGCCGACGGCGTGTCCGGAGCCGCGGCTGCCTCGGCGCCGGCAGCACCCTCGGGCGCCAGGCTGCGACCGCGCGCCGCCAGCGACTGTCGCTCGGCGGCGACAGCAGCTTCAGCCTCAGCCTGCTGCGCGGCCAGGGCCTGCTGCCGCTCCTGTTCGGTCAGGCTGTTGTACAGGCCCTTCAGGCGAGCGGCCTCGGTCTTCAGATCCTGCTGCCGCTGCTTCACCGTGGCCGAGGCCTCAACGGCCTTCCGCAACGCATCGTCGGCGCCCCGCTTGGCCTGCTGGGCATTGGTCAGGGCCGTTGATGCCTTGGCCGCCACCGTCTTTGCCTTCTGTTGCGCCGCCTGCGCCCGCTGCGCCGCGGCGGCGGCGACGGTCTTGGCTTCAGCCGCCTTGTCCAGCACCTGTTGAGTCTCGCCGGCCACCACGTTCAGCTGAGAGGCGGTCTCCAGGAACTGGTCGGGCGAGTTGGAACTGAGCAGCGCAGAAAGCGATCCCAGCCGGGCACCACGGAAGCTGGCCGCTGCGAACTGTTGTGCCTTGGCGCGGTAGCCGGCCTCGTCGTCGGCGGCGACCCGGTACTCGGCCTGCGCCGCATCGGCCTCCGTCGACGCGGCGGCGCTTTCCTTCGCCGCCGCGGATGCGACAGCCTTGCGGTCGGCTGCGGTCTTGGCGGCGGCGGTGGCTTTGGATTTGGCCGCCTTTTGCTTCTCCTGCGCCTGCAAGACCAGTTCGTTGAGCGCACCGGCTTTCTCTTCAGCGGCCAGCCATGCTTTTTTGGCGTCGGCCGAGGAGTCGGGGTCGGCTGGGTTGGCCCGGTGACCGGGAGCGAGCGGCGCCGCGACGGCCCCTGCGGTCGGTACAGCGCGGGCCGGGCTGGCGAGTACCGGCAGCGTCAGCGCGCACGCGGCGGCGACCGAGGCCAGGCCGAGTCGTTTGATGACGCTGGGGTGCTTGACGAGGCTGCGGTGCTTGGTGGTGCTCTGCTCGGTGGTGCTGAGGGGTGACGTGCTGTGCTGCGCCAAGGCTCGGCGTGCCCTTTCTTCCCTTGCCGCCTACCGAGTTAGCTGACGGGTTCGGGCAAGGAAGTGCCCTCCCTCCACAAACGAAGGATTCACCCCAGATAACCGTGGGTCCCCGGCTCGACCACCCCGAAAAGGTCGACTCGGCGGTGACCTTCCTGATGCGGCGGGCGCCGGTTCAGCTGAGAAGGTCTCGATCAGGTTACGAGATGGCTACGGTCTGAGTCCAGCCAGGACTTCACCCGGTCGTGTTACCCCCATCACCCGCCGTACTGCCCGGTTTATGCAGGTCAGCGTCATACGCCTGACCTGACCCCACTTTGAGTATCGCCACTCCCGTCCCATGGGCCACAGAAATCACACTATGCACACCTGTGACTTCTGTTTGTTTTGTCACAAGAGACCCACTACGTCACTCCCGTCACAAGCGCGGGCGAACACAGCAGGAACCATCAGTCAGCCAAGCGGGTGCACAACGCGCAACAGCAGCTCGGACGGCACCACCTGGGCACCGGCGGCCGCAACGTCATCGGCGATGGCCCGATCGGAGGTGACCACCAACAGCGTGCGGCCGACGGGCTCGGCGGCGACCAGCCGCCGGATCACGTCGTCGGCGATCACCTCCGGCGGCGAGAAAAGCACCCTGATCTTGCGCCCGGCCGGCGGCGGGGTACGTACCGCGGCGCCGTCGAACACCACGGTGATCTCGGCGGAGGTGCGGGCGGCGAGCGCCGACAGCGACCGGATCAGCCGGTCACGCTGATCGGTCAGGGTCAGCTGCGGGTATCCGGTCTTGGTGACGTTGTAGCCGTCGACGATCAGGTGGGCACCGGGAACGGCCAGCAACTCGCTGACCTGTTCCACCCGGCTGACCGGCGCGGCCGGGCGGTGCCCGGCGCGCAGCTCGGCCGCCACCCGATCCCCCGGCAGTTCGCCGCCGGATTGCAGCGACCACTCGCGGCGCAGTCCGGTCACCGACTGCGCCAGGGCGGTAAGCAACAGCTCGATCCGGCGATCGGCCGCCCCGCGCTCCCGCTGCTGAGCCTCCCGCCCGGTGACTGTGGCGGTGTGCATGGCCTCGTTGCGCCGGTTCAGCATCGCGACCCGATCTTCCAGCCTTGCCACCTCGGCCTGCTGGCGGTCCCGCTGCTGGGCCGCGGTGTGCCGAAGCTCCTGCAGCTCGGCGCGGGCCGCCTCGGCCTCGTCCCTGGCCTGACGCAGCCGCACCCCCTGCTCCCGCAACCGCCCTTGCAGGTTCTGCGCCTGCGCCGCCAGTCGCGCCAGCTCGGCCGCAGAACCGTTGCTGCTGTTGGCATCCGGCCGGATGCCGGCGGACCCACCGGCCGCACTCTCCCCCGCCAGCCGCCCGGCCAACGCGTCGATCTCGCGCTCCAGCTCCGTGATCCGGCGACGGGCCGCAGCCAACGAATGCTGGTCCCGCAGCCTGCGCAGCGCCGCCTGCGGTACCTCAGCGCCGGCAAGGTAGGCCAGTGCCACAGCGGTGACGTCGTCCGCCTCGTCGGCGGCGGGACTGTCGGTGAGGGCGACAGGGGTGTCGGCGGCAGGGCGGTAGGCGCCAGGGCTGTCGGCGGCGGACGGTCCGGCGAGGTCGCGCACGGCGGTGGCCACCAGCGCGCGGAACCCGGCATCGGACTCCACCGCAGCAGCCAGCACCGCCGCGCCGCTGCGGGCTCGCTTGGCCGGAGCGAACCTCGCGACAGCGGCCACCGCGGCCGGGAGCTGCTCGATCGGCGCCGCGGCAACCGCCACCGCCGCGGCCGCGATCACCCGCGTCCGCACCGCCTCGGGAAGTTCGGCCAGATGCACCGCCCAATCATCCAGCACCGCGCGGCCGGCCCTGACTGTCGGAGGCGGCTCCTAGGGTCCGAGCTGTGACCTCCGTTGCGCCTGAGATTGCTGGGACTCGTGTTCCCACGCTACAGCCGAGCTTCGACGAGCTTTCGGAACCGCTGCGCGAGACCACTTTTGTGGTGGTCGACCTTGAGACAACGGGCGGGTCGGCGCGCACCGAACGGATCACCGAGATCGGCGCGGTCAAGGTCCGCGGCGGTCAGGTGCTCGGCGAGTTCGCAACCCTGGTCGATCCCGGCCGGTCCATCCCACCGAACATCACCATCCTCACCGGAATCACCAACGCCATGGTGGTCGGAGCTCCGCGCATCGACTCGGTGCTGCCCAGCTTTCTGGAGTTCTCCCGCAACTGCGTGCTGGTGGCCCACAACGCCGGGTTCGACATGGGCTTTCTGCGGGCGGCTTGTCAACGGCTGGGGCTGCCGTGGCCGGCCCCGCGGGTGATCGACACGGTGCGGCTGGCCAGGAGCGCGCTCAGCAAGGACGAGGCACCCAGCGTCCGGCTCGGTGCGCTGGCGCCGCTGTTGGGTGCCACCGTGAGGCCCGACCACCGCGCGCTGACCGACGCGAGGGCCACCGTCGACGTGCTGCACGCGCTGTTCGAGCGGCTCGGTGCCGTCGGCGTCCAGTCGATGGACGAGCTGGTGCACGCCCAGCGCCGGGTGTCAACCGCACAACGCCGCAAACGTCATCTGGCGCAAGGGCTTCCGGCGGCGCCAGGTGTCTACCTTTTCCGCGGCGCGAAGGACGAGGTGCTCTACGTCGGCACCTCGAAGAACCTGCGGCAGCGGGTGCGCAGCTACTTCGGCCGAAGCGAGCAGCGGCGGCGTATCCGGCACATGGTGACGCTGGCCGAGCGGGTCGATCATGTGGTCTGCGCGCACAGTCTTGAGGCGCAGGTGCGCGAGCAGCGGCTGATCGCGGCGCACCAGCCGCGGTACAACCGCCGGTCCAAGCAGCCGCATCGGGGCTGGTGGGTGGTGCTCACCAGCGAGGCCTTTCCTCGGCTTTCGGTGGTACCGGCGCAGTCGCCGCAGTTGGGCCGTACCGCAAACCCGTTGGGCCCCTTCTGGTCTCGGGCGGCGGCACTGGAGGCGGTGGACGCGTTGCACTCCGCGGTGCGGATCAGGCGGTGCACCCAGCGGATCCGCCGCCACGATCCGGATGGCACCGCCTGCGCGCTGGCCGAACTGGGCAAGTGTGGCGCGCCGTGCGCCGGGCTGGAGTCGGTCACCGACTACGCAGCCCACGTCATGCAGGTCACCGGCATGGTCGCCGGCAGCAACGACGACGTGCTGACCGGGCTGCATCAGCGGGTGGTGCAACTCGGTAGCGCCGGCCGCTTCGACGACGCCGCTACCGCGCGAGATCGGTTGGCAGCCTTGGCCTCCGTGCTGCATCGCGGTCAGCGGTTGGCCGCGCTGTGCGGCATCGCCGAGCTGGTCGCGGCCCGGCCGGACGGATCGGGCGGTTGGGAGTTCAGCGTCATCCGGCACGGCCGGCTCGCTGGGGCGGGAGTGGCGCGCCGGGGCGTCGCGCCGATGCCGATCGTGCACCTGCTGCAGGCTTCCGCCGAGACCGTGCGGCCGGCGGCGGGTCCGCTGCCCGCGGCCTCGGCCGAAGAGACCAGCACCATCCTTGCCTGGTTGGATCAGCCCGGCACCCGGCTGGTGTCCAGCACGCAGCCGTGGTCGCTGCCGGCCAGGGCGGCCGGCCGGTGGCAGCCGTTCGTCGACGCCGCGGCCGTCGCCAGGGGCAGTCTGAGCGGCGCCGACCTGCGCCGGCACGCCGTCACCGGCTGATTCCGGCGGCACCGATGAGTTCCCGGCGCGGCCGCGGTCTGAGTGGAGACAGCCGGCGAACCGCCGAATTGACGACCGCCGCAGCAAAGATCAAGGAGCAGATCATGACCACGTCAGCCTCAACCACACCCACATCGGCACCAGCATCCGCTGCCACATCCACGAAGCCGAAACTGGTGCCCTGCTTGTGGTTCAACATGAACGCCGAAGAGGCGGTGCAGTTCTACGCCGGGATCATCCCCGACACCAAGGTGATCGCCACCAGCTACTACACCGACAACATGCCGCTGCCGGACGGGACCGTGCTCACTGTTGAGTTCGAATTGGCCGGGCAGCGGTACACCGCTCTGAACGGTGGCGATCAGTTCCCCTTCACCGAGGCGATTTCACTGCAGCTGTACGTCGACGATCAGGCCGAGCTGGATCGGTACTGGGCGGCGCTCACCGCCGACGGCGGCAGCGAGGGACCGTGCGGCTGGCTGAAGGACAAGTACGGGCTCAGCTGGCAGATTGTGCCGACGGCCATCGAGCAGTGGATCAACGATCCCGATCGGGAGCGCGCCGCCGCCGTCGCCGGCGCACTGATGAAGATGCACAAGATCGATATCGCCGCCCTGCAGGCCGCGGCCGACAATGCCTCAGCGGCCTCAGCGCCGGTCAGCTCAGCCTGAACAGGGCCGCAGCGTTGTCGTGCAGCACCGCTCGCCGCACCGCCGACCCGGCACCGGACGCGGCCGCTTCGACGGTGGCCAGTGCCGCGGCCGGCACACCGTACGGGGTGTTGCTGCCGAACAGGCAGCGCTCGGGCAACTCACGGATCGCGGCGGCGACCACGAACGCCTGGAGCGCGCTGGAAAGGTCGAGGTACAGGTTCGGCTGCGCGCAGGCCAGCTCGACCGCAAGCATGGCGTGCAGCCCGCCGAATGCGCCGACGATCAGTGGCACCGTCCGGTACCGCTTGGCCAACGCGGCATAGCCGGCCAGGTCTGCCGCGGTGTTGGGCCAGAAACCATGCACCAGAACGGGTATGCCGCCGTGGTCGGCGGCCAGCGCCAGCACCGGCGCGATCGCGTCGGCACCGTCCGGTGATGGGGTGAGCTCGCCGATCCCGACGTAGCCGGGCTGGCGCAGCTGGGCTTCGACCACGTCGGCGAGTTCCGCCGGCGGCAACCACAGCGGCGCCGCGGCCAACGCCCTGGTGCGCGCCGGCCAGGCCTCGACGGCGCCGGCCAGCTCGGCGGCCGCGGCCTGGAACGAGCCGGCGGCCGGGTCACCGGCCACCACCTGCTGCAGCCGGCCGAACTCCGCCTGTACCTCGGCGGTGGTGCCGGTTCGTTCCGGATGCACCCTGGTGCTGGCGAGGACGGTCAGCTCGATGCCGAGCTCGGCGTCGGCCGTCAGCCTGCGGTCAAGATCGTCGGTGACGTGGGCGTGGATATCGATCACGTCTGCGCACGCTAAAGCTGTGCGCTGGTGTCAAGGTCAAGTCACGGCCTGCGACCAGACCATTAAGCTGAGCGCCATGGTGACCGCGATTGTCTTGATCTCAGCCAGCGCCGAGGCGATTCCGCAGACCGCGCAGGCGATCGCTGATCTGGACGGCGTGCAGGAGGTGTTCTCCTGCGCCGGCGACGTCGACCTGATCGCGATCGTCAAGGCGACCGATCACGAGGGCATCGCCGACATCGTGCCCAATCACATCTCCAGGGTGCCCGGCGTCGAACGCACCGTCACTCACATCGCGTTCCGCTCGTACTCCACCCGCGACACCGACGACGCCTTCTCCATCGGCATGAGTTCCTGATAACCCGGTAGCGCCGGACCAGAGCGGGACGAGAGCCGCCTGGCGAAATCTATTGCTGCGCAGCCAGTTCCGTCGACCGGGCGGCCCAGTCGGCGGCCAACCGCTGCGCGGCGCCGGAGTCGATGGCTGCCGCCGCCCGCTCCAGCTCGGCGGCCATCACGGTGTGCAACGACGCCGAGAGCTCAGCGGCGTCCGCTGGTCCGATCACATCAGACAGTCCGGCATGCGCGGCCAGCGCGGCGGCCGCGTTCAGCAGCACCGCGTCCCGCACCGCGCCGGGCTTGCCGGCCAGCAGGTCCTGCGCGACGGCCAGATTGACGGCCACCTCGCCACCGACCAGATCGGCCGGATCGGCGGCCGGGATATCCAGCCGCTCCGGGTCAAGGGTGGTGCGGACGACCTTCCCGCCGGAGACCACCCAGATGGTCGAGGTGGTGGTGGTGGTCAGCTCGTCCAGGCCGTCGTCGCCGCGGAAGAGCAGCACATCGCCGCCGCGGCCGGCGAACACCTCGGCCATGATCGGCGCCATCACCGCCGAGCCGCAGCCGATGGCACCGGAGACGGTGTGCGCGGGGTTGGTCAGCGGGCCGAGAAAGTTGAAGACAGTGGGGATGCCCATCTCGCGACGAGGGGCACCGGCGTGCCGGAACGAGGGATGGAACACCGGGGCGAAACAGAACCCGATGCCGAGCTCGGTCACCGTGGTCTGCACTCCGGCAGGGCCGAGGTGCAGCGCCACCCCCATGGCCTCCAGCAGGTCGGCGGAACCGCACTTGCTGGACGCCGCCCGGTTGCCGTGCTTGACCACCGGTGCGCCGGCGGCGGCGATCACCACAGCGGCCATGGTGGAGATGTTGACGGTGTTGCTGCGGTCGCCGCCGGTACCGACGATGTCGACGCTGCGGCCCTGGCTGCGCATCGGCACCGCGTGCGAGAGCATCGAGTCGGCGAGGCCGGCCACCTCGGCGGCGGTTTCGCCCTTGGCGCGCAGCGCCACCGCGAACGCCGCCAGCTGGGCTGGGGTCGCATCGCCGGCCATCAACTGATCCATCACCCAGCCGGTGTCGGCGGCGGCGAGATCGTCGCCGTCGAGCAACCGGGTGAGCAGCGCCGGCCAGGAGCGCTGGTCGTCTGTCGGCCGCATCAGCCGGTGAGTTCGGCCGCGACGGGCGCCTGCTCGGAGCCCAGCCGGCGCAGCAGCGTTGCCGCCGCCTCGGCGGCCGTCACCGGGTCGGGCGGCGACAGCAGCACCTCGTCGGCCCTGGCCCAGGTGGCCAGCCAGCGATCGGCGGCCCTGCCGACCAGCAGCATCACCGGCGGAACCACAATGTCGTCAGGCAGTTCCTGGTGCAGTTGGCGGCAGATGCCGATACCGCCCACCGGCTGCGCCTCGCCGTCAAGCACCAGCAGATCCGCCGCCTGCGAATCGACGGCGAGCAGCACCTCGGGAAGCGTCGAGCACTCCAAGAAATCGACCAGCCCGACGTCAGCGGCCGGTCGCCGGCCGATCGCCGCGACGATGGCAGCCCGGGTCTGCGCATTGCTGGAGTAGACCAGGATCACCGGGTTTGCCATCTCGCACCATCCTCGTCACGCGCCGAACGTTCGCCAGCTCGAATGGTAGTCGGGGCCGCTTCGCCGCAGGCAGGGCCTTTCGCTCGGCGCGGCGCGGGTACCCGCGCACACATGACTTCCCCAGACAGGCCATAATCCTCGTGTGACGACTGCGACCTCTCCCGCCGGCGCACCGATCCCTGGATCACCTGGGTCGTTCAGCGCCCGCATCCACACCCTGAACCGGCCGAACATGGTCAGCGTCGGCACCATCGTCTGGCTGGCCAGCGAGTTGATGTTCTTCGCGGGTCTTTTCGCGATCTACTTCACCGCCCGCGCCACCTCGACCACCGGCTGGCCGCAGGAGCCGACCGAGCTCGACGTCCCGTACGCACTGGTGTTCACCACGATCCTGATCCTGTCGTCGGTCACCTGCCAGCTCGGCGTGTGGGCCGCTGAACGCGGTGACGTGGTGGGGTTGCGCCGCTGGTACCTGATCACCTTCGTGATGGGTCTGATCTTCGTGCTCGGCCAGGCCAACGAGTACCGCACTCTGGTGTCAGAGGGCACCACCATGGCGAGTTCGCCGTACGGCACGGTGTTCTTCCTGACCACCGGTTTCCACGGGCTGCACGTGATCGGCGGGCTGATCGCCTTCCTGATCCTGATGGCCCGCACCCGGCTGTCCAAGTTCACGCCGGCGCAGGCCACCGCGGCGATCGTGGTGTCCTACTACTGGCACTTCGTCGACGTGGTGTGGATCGGGCTGTTCTTCACCATCTACATCGTCCGGTGACGAGGCGTCCACCGTTGAAAGGCACAGGCATGAGCCAACCCGAGAGCGACGGCCCGAGCGCCGGCAAGCAGCGCGGTACCCGGTTGCGCAAGGGCAGCAAGCTGTTTCGGCGTACCTCAGGTGCACTGGCGCTGCTGGTGGCGCTGTTCACCGTCGGCCTGCTGTACGCAGCACTGTCCCCCAGCAACGCGCCGGCCCAGGCCGCCCAGGCCGCCAGCCAGAGCGAGATCGATGCCGGCAAGGCGCTGTACCAGAACTCGTGCATCAGCTGCCACGGCGCGAATCTGCAGGGCGTGCAGGACCGCGGCCCCTCGCTGATCGGCGTCGGCTCGGCCGCCGCCTACTTCCAGCTGGCCACCGGCCGCATGCCGGCCACCGAGAACGGCGCGCAGATGGCCCGCAAGGCGCCGGTCTTCTCCGAGCAGCAGATCAAGCAGCTCGAGGCCTACATCCAGGCCAACGGCGGCGGCCCCGAGACGCCGACAGGGGACCTGCGGAACATGAACGACCTCGCCAAGGGCGGCGAGCTGTTCCGGCTGAACTGCGCGTCCTGCCACAACTTCACCGGTCAGGGCGGAGCCCTGTCCCAAGGCAAGTTCGCCCCGCCGCTGGGTGCGGCCACCGACCTGGACATCTACACGGCGATGCAGTCCGGCCCGGAGAACATGCCCAAGTTCTCCGACGGTCAGCTCACCCCGGACGAGAAGAAGGCGATCATCGCGTTCGTCCAGACCGTCAACAAGGAGCAGATCGACCCCGGCGGGTTCCCGCTCGGCGGATTCGGTCCGGCGCCCGAGGGTCTGATCGCCTTCGTGGTCGGCATGGTGGCGATCGTCGGCGTCACGCTCTGGATGGGATCGCGGGCATGAGCGGGCAGGGTCAGGTTCCCGCGCCGAGCGACGAGCAGCTGCGGTCGATGAACCGTGAGCAGCTCGGCCGGCTCGGCACCCAGCTCGACGACGTTCAGCTGGTGGAGTGGGGCGAGCGTTACATCCCCGGCTCCCCCGCCGACAAGCGGGCCGAACGCAAGGTGGCGCGCTGGTTCCTGCTGGCCGCGCTGTTCGGCCTCGCGTTCGTCGTCGTGTTCATCTGGTGGCCGGCGACGTACCGCACCGCGGCGTCCGGCGAACAGCTGATGTATGCGCTCTATACCCCGATGATCGGCCTGACGCTCGGCCTTTCGATCCTGTGCTTCGGCATCGGCATCATTGCCATCGCGCGGCGCATCGCACCGCACGAGGTGGCCGTGCAGCAGCGGCACGAGGGCATGTCCGCCGAGGTGGACCGGCAGACCCTCGCCGCCGAGGTGATGGACACCCTGGACAAATCAGGGGTGAAGCGACGCGGCATGCTGAAGGGCACGCTGGCCCTCGGCGGCGCCGGCCTCGGGCTGGCCGCTGTTGTGCCGATCCTCGGCGGCCTGATCAAGAACCCATGGGCCAAGGGTCCGAAGAGCGACCTGTGGGTCACCGGCTGGGCGCCGGTCAACGGCGAGCGGGTGCGGCTCACTCAGGTCGACGGCACCCCGGTGCGCCCGTCCGACATGGCCGCCGGCAGCATGATGACGGTGTTCCCCGGGCTGCCCGGCGGCGCCAAGATGTCCGACTCGGCCGTCATGCTGATCCGGCTGCGACCCAATGACGTGGTCAGGGTGCGCGCCGGCCAGCAGGGCTGGCAGTACGGCGACTACTACGCCTTCTCCAAGATCTGCACCCACGTCGGTTGCCCGACGTCGCTGTACGAGCAGCAGACCGGCCGCATCCTGTGTCCGTGTCACCAGTCGCAGTTCGACGTCTACGACGGTTGCCGCCCGGTGTTCGGGCCGGCCACCCGGCCGTTGCCACAGCTGCCGATCACCGTCGACGACGAGGGATTCTTCATCGCCGTCAGCGATTTCCATGAAGCGGTCGGCCCCGGATTCTGGGAGAACGGCAAGCAGCCGCAGTGGAAGTCAGAGCCGAAGGAGGAAGCCTGATGAGCCGGCTGACCACGGCGACCGCGCAACCGGGCGGCGGCATGCTGGCCAAGCAGCTCGACGAGGCGGACATCCGCTACCACGGCGCCCGGCCGCTGCGTACCGCGCTGAACAAGGTCTTCCCGACGCACTGGTCGTTCATGCTGGGCGAGGCCGCGCTGTACTCGTTCATCGTGTTGTTGCTGTCCGGGGTGTACCTGACGCTGTTCTTCAACCCGTCGATGGGCGAGACGGTCTATCACGGCTCGTACGACGTGCTGCGCGGGGTGCCGATGTCGGAGGCCTACGCCTCCACCCTGAACATCTCGTTCGAGGTACGCGGCGGGCTGCTGATCCGGCAGATCCACCACTGGGCGGCCCTGCTGTTCATGGCTTCGATGATGCTGCACATGATGCGCATCTTCTTCACCGGCGCCTTCCGCAAGCCGCGCGAGGGCAACTGGGTGATCGGTGTGCTGCTGCTGGTGCTCGGCATGGCCGAGGGCTTCCTGGGCTACTCGCTGCCGGACGACCTGCTGTCCGGCACCGGCCTGCGGGCGGTGTCGGCGTTCATCCTGTCCATCCCGGTGATCGGCACCTGGACGCACTGGGCGATCTTCGGCGGTGACTATCCGGGCACCGAGATCATCCCGCGCTTCTACTCGCTGCACATCCTGCTGATCCCGGCCATCCTGCTGGCGCTCATTGCGGTGCACGTCGGCTTCGTGTGGTTCCAGAAGCACACCCAGTTCCCTGGGCCGAGGGCCACCGAGAAGAACGTGGTCGGCGTGCGGGTGCTGCCGACCTTCGCCGCCAAGGGCGGTGGCTTCTTCGCTGTCGTCTTCGGCATCATCGCGGTGATGGGTGGCATCTTCCAGATCAATCCGGTCTGGAACCTCGGCCCGTACAACCCCTCACAGGTCTCTGCCGGTATCCAGCCCGACTTCTACATGGGCTTCCTGGACGGCATGGCGCGTGTTTGGCCGCCGTGGGAAGTGCGAAACCTGTTCGGGCACTACATGATTCCCGCGGTGTTCTTCCCGACCATCCTGGGTGCCACGCTGCTGATGATCCTGGTGATCAGCTATCCGTTCATCGAGCGGCGGTTCACCAAGGACAAGGCGACGCACAACCTGCTGCAGCGCCCGCGTGACGTCCCGGTCCGCACCGGCATCGGGGTGGCATTCCTGACCTTCTACATCATCAACCTGATCAACGGCGCCAACGACATCTTCGCGTTGAAGCTGGACATCTCGTTGAACGTAATGACGTGGATCGGCCGGATCGGCACCTTCGTGTTCCCGCTGATCGCCTACGTCGTTGCCTACCGGATCTGTCTCGGTCTGCAACACTCCGACCGGGCGGTGCTGGAGCACGGCATCGAGACCGGCATCATCAAGCGGCTGCCGTCCGGCGAGTTCATCGAGGTGCACCAGCCGCTCGGCCCGGTCGACAGCCACGGCCATCCGGTGCCGCTGGACTACCAGGGTGCTCCGGTGCCGAAGCGGATGAACCAGCTCGGCTACGCCGGCGAGGCGGTGGTCGGTGTGCTCACCGCCAAGGACACCTCCGGCGAGGTGCACCATGAGGCGGACGACCCCGACGACGGCGACTCCCCCGTCACCGGCGGCGAGCCGGACATCAGGCGCTGATACTGCGACGGGAACGGGCGGGCAGCCAATCGGCTGCCCGCCCGTCCTGGGTTCGGGCGGAACCCGCCGGCGGCGGCGAAGGTCGTATCAGCTGAACGAGGCTGCTGACCCGGGGGGATCATGAGATCGGTGCGATTAACGGCGCTCGTCGCCGCAGCGGCGATGTTGCTCGGCGGTTGCAGCACCACGGTCGATGGCGGCGCTGACAGCAGCGGCGGCGCCGGCGGCTCGGCACCCAGCGCCGGCCTGCCGGACGGCGACGCCGGCGAACGTCTCGACGCGGTGCTGGCGGGCCTGCGTCGCGGGTCCGACGCTGTGACGACGTTCCAGGTGGTCGAAGTACCGAAGGATCCGGGCGCGGTCGACACCGAAACATCCATGATCAGGCGCGTCGAGGGTGGCTACGAGTACCACAAGCTGACCGAGCGCACGCCGGCCCCGGGAGCGGCCGCACCGAGCAGGGCGGGAAGCCGGAGCGACGAGCGTCCCGACGAAGAGATCGTCGTCGACGGCCAGGTGTATGCGCGGTCGAAGGCGGCCGAGCTTGAACTCGGTGCGCCGCAAGGTGTCTGGTTCCGCGCCACCACGGACTCTTCCAGCGCCGTGCTGTCGGCGCTCGCCACCCTGGTCGCATCGAAGGAGACCGACCCGCTCTCCGAGTTCAGCACCGACCTGACCGACCTCGCGAACATCACCACCGCCGTCGATGAACTCGCACCGAGGCAGCTGGACGGCGCTACGGTCCGCGGGTACCGGCTCAGCTATCAGGACGGCTTCGTGAAGCAGCCGACCGAGTTCTGGGTGGACGACCAGTGGCGGCTGGTCCGCGCACGCGGCGGCACCCTCGGCGACTCCGAGCGACGCTTCTCGAAGTTCAACCAGCCGGTCGAGATCAAGGCACCCGCCGCTTCCGAGGTGTACCAGGTGAAGTGATGGCGGAGGGCTCGCTGACCCGGTCCCCCGGCGTGTCGCCCGCGCCATCGTCAACGGAATCCTCCGGCCCGAACTCGCAGGCGGCCTCCATCGGTGACGAGACGGTTTGGGCGCTGCGCCGGCTCCAGTCGCGGATGCCGATCAGCACCATCACGAAGAAGATGGCGTAGACGATGCCGGAGAAGTACAGGCCGGAGTGCCAGGCCAGCGGCACCCCGACGATGTCCACTCCGATCCACACGAACCAGAACTCGACGTAGCGGCGGGCCTGGGCGTACATGGCGATCACGGTGCCGACGAAGATCCAGGCGTCGCAGAGCACCATCCACCACGGCGCGCCCGGGTAGAACGAGGCGTTGGTGGCCTTCAGCAATGCCCCGACGGCGCCGGTGCCGACCACCATCGCGGCCAGCAGCGCAATCCGCTGCGGCCAGCCGGCCCAGCGCACCGTGATGGTGCCCTGTTGGTGCTTGTTCTGATTCCAGCGCGCCCAGCCCAAGCACGCGGCCAGGATGATCAGCACCTGCCGTGCGGCGTTACCGCCGAGGTGGACGGAGATGCTGGCCAACAGCAGCAGTACCGAGCCGAGAATCTGCACCGGCCACGCCGAGATCTTGCGGCGCAGCGCCAGCACCACGGTGGCCAGCGCGAAGATGTTGCCGAAGAAGTCGGACCATTTGATGCGCAACCCGAACAGGTGGAACGTCGAGTCGAGCCACGTGAAAATCTGCACTTGCTTGTCTCCCGGTCACGATGCCACGTGACCCGGGGTGCGCAGCGACACGCCGGACCCGTTGCCGCAGCGGCACAATCGGGTTCCACCGTCGTCGCCTCGTGCGCCTCCCATCCGGACTTTCACCGTCGGCTCTGGATTTTCACCAGATCAACCGCCGCGCTCGCCCGGTCGCCGGACGATCGTGGCGGGTCGCGGGCTTTCACCGCCGGCTCGGATTTTCACCGACCCCGGAGCACGATGTACTTGCTGTACAGAACAGAAGCTACACCCGCCGCAGCAACTCATCCACCAGCGCGTCCCTGACGGGTTGCCCACGTCCGGCAGCCGTCACCACGAACAGCTCCCAGCGCAGCTTCGGGGTGGCCGGCACGGCGACCACATCGGCGCGCCCCGGCGATACCAGCATCGGGACCACAGCGACGCCGAGCCCGGCGGCGACAAAGTCCGGCACCGTCGCGAGATCGGGCACCTCGACCGCGACGTGCCGCCGGAGCCCGCGCCGGCGCAGCCAGCCGTCGAGCAGCACCCTGGTGCCGAAACCCCGCGGCAGCTCGACGAACGGCTCGTCGACCAATTCGGTGATCGGCACGCTGGCCCGGTCGGCGAGCCGGTGCTCCGGCGGCAACAGCACCGTGAACGGTTCTTCGATGAGGCGATGTTTGCGCAGCCCGCGCATGGCGGCGGCCGGCAGACCCCCGGAGAAGCCGAGGTCCAAGCGTCCGGCCCGGACGCCGGCGACCACATCGGTCGAGCCACGCGGCAGCGTCTGCAGCCACAGTTCCACCTGCGGGTGTTGACGCCGGAAAGCACCGAGAAGGCTTGGCAGCTCCAGTCTTTCCAGATTGGTCAACAACCCGATCCGGAGCCGGTCGCGTAGTGGCACCCCCGGGTCGTTGCCCAGACTGCGCAGCTCGTCGACGTCGGCGAGGAGGCGGCGGGCCACCGGAAGCAACTCGCGCCCGGCGGCGGTCAGCTCGACGCTGCGGGTGCTCCGGACGAACAGCGACCGGCCGACCTCGCGTTCGACGGTCTTGATCGCGGCGGACACCGTGGACTGCACCATGTGCAGCCGCTGCGCCGCCCTGGTGAAGCTGAGCTCCTCCGCCACCGCGACGAAGCTGAGCAGGTGGTTGGTCTCCACCGGTTCATGCTGTCACGAATTATTCGGCGCTATCGATCAATACGTCCAGAATTGTTCGTTGGACACGTTCCCCAGGCCGGGCCAGGATGGTGCCATGACCGCTGATCTTGCCGCGCGCCCGCACCGGGTTCGCGGGCCGCTCAAGGCGGCCGGGCACGGCACCGGGTTCTGGCTGCTGGCCGGGTCTTTCGCGGTGGTGATGGCCTTCACCACCCTGCCAACCCCGATGTACCGGCTGTACCAGGAGCGCGACCACTTCCCCACCTTCATGATCACGCTGATCTTCGCCGCCTACGGCTTCGGCGTGATGGCTGGGTTGTATCTCGCCGGGCACCTGTCCGACTACCTGGGCCGGCGGCGGGTGATCGTCGCGTCGGTGCTGTTGCAGCTGGTGGCGACGGCGATCTTCCTGTTCAGCAAGGACACCGCTGCGCTGCTGGTCGCCAGGTTCATCTGCGGGGTCGGCATCGGTGCGCTCACCTCGACCGCCACCGCGCAGCTCACCGAGTTGCGGTCAACCGCCGCCCCTGGCGAGCCGCCGCGGTTCGCCGCGACGGTCGCGACGGTGGTGAACATGGGTGGGCTGTCGCTCGGGCCGCTGGTCGGCGGGGTGCTCACCCAGTGGCTGCCCAGCCCGCTCACCCTGCCGTTCGCTGTTTTCGGGGTGCTGCTGCTGGCGGTTGTTCTGGTGGTGCTGGTGGTGCCGGAGACGGTGGAACGCAGCAAGCGGCGGTACCGTCCGCAGCGGGTGGCCGTTGCGCCGCACCATCGCGGCGAGTTCGTCGCGGCCGCGCTGGCCGCCGCCGCTGCCTTCAGCGTGATGGGCTTCTTCACCGCGCTCACCGCCACGCTGCTCGGCGGCGTGATGCACATCGATTCCCGATTCGCCATCGGGGTGACGGTGTTCGCGCTGATGGCGTCCTGCGCGGCCAGCCAGGTGCTGTTCGCCAGGATGGCGCCGCGACCCAAGATCCGTTGGGGCATGGCGCTGATGACGGCCGGGCTGGTGCTGGTGGCCCTCGGTGGGCTGACGGCGAGCTTCGCGGTGTTCGTGGTGTCGGCCGTTGTCGCCGGGGCCGGCGTGGGCCTGGTGTTCACCTCGGCCATCGCCGCCGCCGGACGGATGGCCGACCCTGGGCGTCGCGGTGAGACCATCGCCGGGATGTTTCTGGCCGCCTACGCCGGCATCACGGTGCCGGTGATCGCCGCCGGTGTCGCGCTCAGCTGGGTGCCGCCGGTGACGGTGCTGGTGGTCTTTGCCGGCGTCGTCGAGGTGTGCGTGCTGGCCGGCACCGCGCAGATGCTGCGGCACACCACGAACTGAATCCGGGTTACTCGTTGACCCACAGGCAGAACGGGTGCCCGGCGGGGTCGAGCATCACCCGCACGTCGTCCTGGGGTTGGAAGTCGGCGAGCCGGGCGCCAAGCGCGGTGGCGTCGGCGACCGCGGCGGCGACGTCGTCCACCGCGATGTCAAGATGGAACTGCATCGGCACATCGTCGGGGTTCTCGGCGGGCCAGACCGGCGGCCGGTAGTTCTCCTCCAGCTGGAACGAGAGGTAGCCGGTCTGTCCCTGCGGTGGCCGCAGGCTGATCCAGGTGTCGTCGAGTTTCTCGGGCAGTTCCCAGCCCAGCAGGCCGGCGTAGAACCTGGCGAGGGTCTTCGGGTCGTCGCTGTCCAGCACCGCGCTCCAGCTGGCGTCGCGGCCGCGCCCGGCGATGCCAGCCAACGGTCAGTGCCCCGCGGGCCTGCGGTGGTACTCGAAGAGCATGCCGCAGACGCTCATCAGCAGCAGCCCTGTCCCGATGATCACCAGCCAGACCAGCCAGAAGGCGACCGCGATGGCGGTCAGCGCTGCAGCCGCGGCCACCGTCACCGGCCAGTACGAGCCCGGCGAGAAGAAGCCGAGCTCGCCGGCGCCCTCGGAGATCTCGGCGTCGCGGTCCTCCGGCCGCGGGCCGTCCAACCGGCGTCCGGCGAACGCGATGAACGAGCCGATGATCAGCGTCAGCCCGCCGGTGAGGATCAGCGCGACAAGGCCGACCACCTCACCCCTGGCGAAGATGCCGTAGATGATCGCCGCCAGCCAGAAGAACGCGGTGAGGCCGAGGAACATCACGACCTCGACGTGCATGCCACGGGCCTCGGACTTGCCGTTGCCGGTGCCGTGCTCGTCGCTGCGGCGGTCGGTGCCGGTGGGATGAGACATCTCAGTTACCCCCGGGCTCTGAGGCGACCTTGGCCTGCCGGTTGGTGTCGAACGGGTAGGTGGTGGTGGCCCGCGGGGCGCACAGCTGGCCACAGGCCGGGATCTGCTTGCCGACCTCGGACAGCGCCTCCGCCGAGTTGTACGGCGTGTTGGTGGCCGGGTTCACCGTGCTGCGCAACCGCAGGTAGGCGTCGTACACGTTCTGCGGCACACCGCGCACCTCGAAGTTCATCGCGGAGTGGTAGGTGCCGCAGAGCTCGGCGCAGCGGCCCACGAAGGCCCCCTGCCGGTCGATGGTCACCTGGAAGGTGTTGTCCGACTGGTTGGCTTCCGGATCCGGGAAAACGTCCCGCTTGAACAGGAAGTCGGGCACCCAGAAGGAGTGCACGACGTCGCGGCTGCGCAGGTTGAACTGGATGGTCTTGTTCACCGGCAGCACCAGCACCGGGATGTCTTCACTGGTGCCGATGGTGTGCACCTGGGCCGGGTTGTACCAGCTGGTGTCGTCCAGCGGACCCCGAACGTTCTCCCGCGGTTCGCCCGCAGCACCTTCAGCCCCCGCAGCGCCCTCGGCATCCTCAGCTCCCTCGGCGGCACCGGAAGCGGCCGGCTGCTCCTGCTGGGCCGCGCCCGGCACCGTGGTGCCGGCGTAGCCGAAGTCCCAGTTCCACTTGAACGCGGTCACGTCGATGGTGACGTCGGGGTTCGGGTCTTTGGCCAGCACCCGGTTCTCGACCGTGACGGTGAAGTAGAACAGCACCGCGATCAGCACGAACGGGATCGCCGTGCAGACCAGCTCGAACGGCAGGTTCTCTTTGGTCTGCTTGGGGTACGGCGGCGAGTTCTTGCGCTTGCGGTAGGCGATGAACGCCCAGAACATGGCCGCCCAGACGATGATGCCGACCACCAGCGAGGCGATGAACGCCCCTGACCAGAAGTACTGCATGTGCCGGCCTTCGGGGGTGACCCCTTCCGGCCAGCCGAAGCGCGGCAGGTCGGCCATCGAACAGCCGCTGAGCATGGTCGCGGCGACGACCAGACCGCCGGCGAGGCCGACGCGTCGCAGAGTGCTGGACCGTGCCACCAGACCGCCTTCCGTGAATCATCACATCGCTTGCCAGCGCGTCGATCCAGCGGGTTGAGCCGGGCCGGACGCTTGCTGGCGCGCTCTGAGATTACTGCACCGGCACACCAGCGGCGGCACCGGGGAGCTGCGTGGCGTCAGCAATACTGGGGCGCGTGTGTGGACTGATGGGTTTCGTATTGACCACCCCCGACGGACGGATCGGTGACGGGCCGGTGGATCGGGTCGCCGAGGTGGCCGCCGGGATGCCGCTGTGCCGGCACCGCGGGCCGGACGAGCCGGGCACCTGGCACGACGACAGGGTGGTGTTCGGCTTCAACCGGCTGGCGACCATCGACATCGAGCATTCCCAGCAGCCGCTGCGCTGGGGTCCGCCGGATGACCCTGAGCGCTACGCGATGGTGTTCAACGGCGAGATCTACAACTATCTCGAGTTGCGCGCCGGCCTGACGGAGGAGTTCGGCGCCGAGTTCCGCACCGAAGGTGACGGCGAGTCGATCGTCGCCGGCTACCACTACTACGGGCCGAGCTGGGTGTCGCGGCTGCGCGGCATGTTCGCCTTCCTCATCTGGGACACCCGCGAGCAGGTGTTGTTCGGCGCCCGCGACCCGTTCGGCATCAAACCGCTGTACACCGCCGAGCTGGCCGACGGCATCGGGTTCGCGTCGGAGGCCAAGAGCCTGCGGGCGCTGCTGCCGCACCCTGACCCCGCCGTCAGCTCGGCCGACGGCACCGCCCCCGCCGTTGTCGACAAGACCGCGCTGCAGCACTACCTGGTGCTGCAGTACGTGCCGGAACCCGAGTCGATGGACGCGCAGCTGCGCCGGGTCGAGTCGGGCACCTCGTTCACCGTCGCCGCCGACGGCACCATGACCACCCAGCGCTACTTCCATCCGATCTTCGCCCCCCGCCCGGTGACGTCGGAGGCCAGCAAACGCGCGCTGTACCAACAGATCGCCGACGTGATGGACGATTCGGTCGGCAAGCACATGCGGGCCGACGTCACCGTCGGGTCGTTCCTGTCCGGCGGGATCGACTCCACCGCGATCGCGGCGCTGGCCAAGCGGTACAACCCGAACCTGCTGACCTTCACCACCGGGTTCGAGCGGCAGGGCTACTCCGAGGTCGACGTGGCGGCCGAGTCGGCCGCGGCGATCGGGGTGGAGCACATCGTCCGGCTGGTCAGCGAGGAAGACCTCACCAGCACGCTGCCGCTGATCGTCTGGTACCTGGACGACCCGGTGGCCGACCCAGCTTTGGTGCCGCTGTACTTCGTGGCGAAAGAGGCCCGCAAGCACGTCAAGGTGGTGCTGTCCGGCGAGGGCGCGGACGAGTTGTTCGGTGGCTACAACATCTACCGGGAGCCGTCGTCGCTGCGCCGCATCACCGGGCTGCCCGGCGGGCTGCGCAAGGGGCTGGCCGCGGTGGGACGCGTTCTGCCGCAAGGCTTCCGCGGCAAAGACCTGCTGCGCCGCGGCTCACTGGATCTGGAGCAGCGGTACTACGGCAACGCCAGGATCTTCCGGGAGGAGCAGCTGTCCGGATTGCTGCGCAGCTACTCCCCCGACGTCTCGTTCGCCGACGTCACCGACCAGGTGTACGCCCAGTCCACCGGGGTCGACCCGGTGTCGCGGATGCAGCACGTCGACCTGTTCACCTGGCTGCGCGGCGACATCCTGGTCAAGGCCGACAAGATGACCATGGCCAACGCGCTCGAGCTGCGGGTGCCGTTCCTTGACAAGGAGGTGTTCGAGGTCGCCCGGCACATCCCCGAATCGGAAAAGGTGACCCCGAAGACCACCAAGCTGGCGCTGCGCAAGGCCATGGAGCTGGTCGTCCCGCCGCACGTCCTCAATCGCCGCAAACTCGGCTTCCCGGTGCCGATCCGGCACTTCCTGGCCGGCAACTCCTACGAGTGGGCCAGGGGCATCATCACCTCGGCGCAGACCGAGCAGTACATCGATCCGGCCGCGGTGCTGGCCCTGCTGGACGCGCACAAGGCCGGCACGGCCGATTATTCACGGCAGATCTGGACGGTGCTGGTGTTCATGCTGTGGCACGAGATCTTCGTCACCGGAAGCGTGAAACCCGAAGTGCCGCACCCGATCTACCCGGTGCGGCTCTAGCGGTCAGCCGGCCTGCGTCCAGCCGACGGCAGCGGCGATCTCGGCGGCGGCATCGGCGCCGTAGGCATCAGTGAGCCGCTCGACGGCGGTGGCCGGCACCAGCTGGTACTCCTGGGTGCCCTTGGTCTCGAGAACAAGGGTGGCCAGCAGCGAGCCGAGCTGGGCCGAGCGTTCGATGCTGAGCCCCTTCTCCCGTCCCGAGAGGAAACCGGAACGGAAGGCGTCGCCGACGCCGGTCGGGTCGACCTTGCCGTGCTCGGGCACGACGGACACCGACAGCAGCCCGCCCGGCACCTGGGAATCGTCCTGCGCGGTGGCGATCTCGACACCCTTGGCGCCGTGGGTGGTGACCCGGTAGCGCACCTGCTGCAGGATCTCCTCGTCGGACAGCCCGGTCTTGTTCTTCAGCAGCCCGAGCTCGTAGTCGTTGGTGAACAGGTACTCGGCGCCGTTGATCAGCTCACGGGCCTGTTCGTCGCTGATGCGGGCGAGCTGCTGCGACGGGTCGGCGCCGAACGGGTAACCGCGCTCGCGGCACTCCTTGGCGTGCCGGACCATCGCGTCGGGGTCGCCGGCGGAGATCATCACAAGGCCGATCGCGTCCGGACCGCCCACCGCGTCGACCACAGGGCGCAGTTCGATGTCACGGGCCCTTGACATGGCGCCGGCGTAGAACGAGCCGATCTGGTTCATCGCATCGTCGGTGATCCCGACGAAACGGGCGGTCTGCACGTCGTCGTGGCGGGCGACGTAATCGCAGTTCACGCCGTGGTCGCAGAGCCACGACTGGTAGGCGTCGAAATCCGCGCCGACGGCGTCCAGCAGCACCGGCGCGGCGCCCAACTGGCCCATGCCGAAGGCGATGTTGCCGGCCACCCCGCCGCGCAGCACCACAAGGTCATCCACCAGGAACGACAACGAGATGCGCTCCAGCTGGTCCGGCAGCAGCGAGTCGGTGAACTTGCCGGGGAAGTGCATCAAATGGTCGGTGGCGATGGACCCGGTGACGATGTTCGGCACGTACTACTCCCGCTGCTGGTCGGTAAGGGACGGTCGCGGCGGCTGAGCACGAACCGCGACGCAGCGACCTTACCGGCTTAGATCAGTGGAAGCTGTCGCCGCAGGCGCAGGAGTTCTGGGCGTTCGGGTTCTCGATGGTGAAACCCTGCTTCTCGATGCTGTCGACGAAGTCGATGGTGGCACCGTCGAGGTAGGGCTTGCTCATCTTGTCCACCGACAGCTTGACGCCGCCGAACTCGACAACGGCGTCGCCGTCGAGGGTGCGGTCGTCGAAGAACAGCTCGTAGCGCAGCCCGGAGCAGCCGCCCGGCTGCACCGCGATGCGCAGCACCATTTTGGGGGTGCCGTCGCGGTCGAGCAGGGCCTTGGCCTTCTCGGCGGCCGGATCGGTGAGCGTCACACCGTGGGCGCGCTGCTCGGTGGCGGTGTCAGGTGACGTCATGGGGAATCCTCCGCACTAGCAAATTTGCACGTTCTGTATCTGAACTGTCTTTGATCTTGGTTTGATCTTGCGCTACTTCGATGATGCCACGGTTCGCCGCCGGTGCCGGTGCTCGACAGCTTGACCGTCAACAGGTTCAGCGCCGGGTCCACCGGTTTATTCCCGGATCCGGCCGGGAACGGCCTCGACTACCCTGGATCCGTGAGTTTCCTGCGTCGAAGCGCCACCAAACCCGCCGCTGACGGCCCGGCCGACGGTTCTGCTGACGGCTCGGCCGAGGCCGCCGCCGATAGCGCGGCGCCGCGGCGCCCCGGGCAGAGTGCCCCGAAGGGACGCCCGACGCCGAAGCGCAGGGAGGCGGAGGGCGCACGGCGCGGGCCGGTCGCTCCCCCGCCGATGACGCAGCGGGAAGCGGTGAAGCGCTCCAAGGAGGCCACCAAGTCGCTCACCAAGGACGAGCGCAAGGCGCTGACCCGGGAACGCCGGGAGCGGATGATGCGCGGCGACAACGACTACCTGATGGCGCGCGACAAGGGCGAGATCAGGGCCTGGGTGCGCGACGTGGTCGACACCAGGCGGAACCTGGCCGGGCTGTTGATGCCGCTGGCGATCCTGTCGTTCGTCGTGCTGCTGATCCCCAACCCTTACGTCACCACGTACGGCCCGATGATCCTGCTGGTGGCGATCCTGGCGGCGGTGGTCGACGGGGCGATTCTCGGCCGCAAACTCGGCCGCGACGTGAAAGCCGAGTTCCCCAACGGCGACGGCACCACCAACCGCACCTCCGGCCGGGCGCTGGGCTTCTACGCCTTCAACCGCGCGGTGATGCCGCGGCGGTGGCGGGTGCCCAAGCCACGAGTCTCGCGCGACGGCAGCTGAGCTGACCTTGCGCAGCGGACTCAGCCGCCGCGACGAGATCGTGCTGGTGGCTGGAGAGTTGTTCGCCGCCAACGGTTTCGCTGCCGTCGGCATGGACGACATCGGCGCCGCGGCCGGGGTCACCGGACCGGCCATCTACCGGCACTTCCCGTCGAAGGCTGCGGTGCTGGTCGCGGTGGTCGACCGGATCATCGACGCCGTCACCGCGGTGGACGACGCTGCCGGTGACCCACCGCAGCAGCTCGCTGCTGCGGTCCGCAGCTATGCCGCCGGCGTCACCGCCTTCCGCGGGCAGATGGCGGTGTTCGTCCGGGAGGTGCACCACCTGCCACCGGAGTACCGGGACGCCCTGCAGGCACGGCAACGCCGGGTGGTGCACCGCTGGCGCAGCTTGACCAGCGCGGTGCATCCGGAGTGGGAGGCCGAGCGGGTGCGCACCGCCGTGCACGCCACCTTCGGGCTGCTCAACTCGGTCGGCACGTTCGCTTCACCGCTGCCGGACGCCGAATTGGCCGAGCAGCTCACCGCGCTTGCGCTGCGGGCACTCGCGGTGCACTGACTGAACTCTCAGAGCTCTCAGAGTGAGCCGGCCAGTCGCCGCAGCCGCCGCAGCGATTCGTCCTTGCCGAGAATCTCCAGCGATTCGAACAGCGGCGGCGAGATGCGCTGGCCCGAGGTGGCCACCCTGATGGGGGTGAAACCCACCTTGGGCTTGAGCTCGAGCCCTTCGATGACGGTCTGCCGGATGCTGGCCTCGAGGTTCTCCGCAGTCCACTCGTCCAGCGCGGCGAGGGCGTCGGTGACGGCGGAAAGTACTTGCGGCGCAGAGTCTTTGAGCTGAGCCTTGGCGTCGTCGGCGATCGGCAGCTGCTCGGCGTCCGAGAAGAACGGCCGCACGTAGTCGGTGGCCTCGGTGAGCTTGGTCATCCTGGTCTGGATCAGCGGGGCCAGCGCTGCCAGCCGCTCCCTGATCGGCTCGGAGACCTGGCGTTCGCTGTCGATATCAGGCCCGAATGCCTTGTCCGCCAACAGGTACGGCAGCACGGCCTGGACAAAATCGGCGGTGCTCAGCTCGCGGATGTAGACGCCGTTGAGCCAGTCCAGCTTCTTCATGTCGAAGATCGGCCCAACGGTGGAGATCTTGCCGAAGTCGAAGTCTTCGGCGAACTCCTCGAAGCTGCGCACCTCGCGCTCGGTGACGACGTTCTCACCGTTCGGCCCGGCTGCGGTGTCGATGATCGGCGGGTAGCCGAGCAGCGACAGGAAGTTCACCAGAGCCTGCGGCAGGTAACCCTGTTCGCGGAACCACAGCAGCCTGGCCGCTGGGTTCTTGCGCTTGGAGATCTTGCTGCGGTCGGCGTTGCGCAGCAGCGGCATGTGCGCGAACTGCGGTGTCGGCCAGCCCAGGAACCGGTACAGCAGCAGGTGTTTCGGGGTGGACGAGATCCATTCCTCGCCGCGCACCACGTGGGTGATGCCCATCAGGTGGTCGTCCACCACCACCGCGAGGTGGTAGGTCGGGAAGCCGTCGGCCTTGAGGATCACCTGATCGTCGGGGAACGGTGCGTTGACCTCGCCGCGGATCACGTCGGCGAACCGGGTGGGGGCGTCTTCCGGCACCAGCATGCGGACCACCGGGTTCGGGGTGAAGCCTGGCAGGGTGGCCCGTTCGGCTTCGGTCTTGCCGTAGCAGAGCCTGTCGTATCCGGTGGGGCGGTTGGCTTTTCGCTGCGATTCGCGCATCAGCGCGAGCCGCTCCGGTGTGCACCAGCAGTAGTAGGCGTGCCCGTCGGCGATCAGCTGCTCGACGAACGGCCGGTAGGTGTCCAGCCGCTCGGACTGCCGGTACGGCTCGCACGGGCCGCCGATGTCCGGGCCCTCGTCCCAGTTCAGGCCGAGCCAGTGCAAGGTGTCGAACAGTTGCTGCTCGCTGCCCTCGGTGTAGCGATTCTGGTCGGTGTCCTCCAACCGGAACAGGAACTTCCCGCCCTGGTTCCGGGCGAATGCCAGGTTGAACAACGCCATGTATGCGGTGCCGACATGCGGATCGCCGGTGGGTGAGGGCGCCACCCGCACCCTGACCGTTCCTGGCAGGTCGGCAGGCACGGTCGGCAGGGTGACTGAGTCGCGTTCGGGGCTGTGTGTCATAGCCCCCTGATCCTATTTCAGCGGCGGCTGCGTCAATGCCGGCACCGGTTGCGGCGGCGCAGCGCCGACGTAGGCGGCGGACGGGCGGATGATCTTGCGGTCGCTGGCCTGCTCAAGAATGTGCGCGCTCCACCCCACCACCCGGCTGACCGCGAACGTCGGGGTGAACAACTCCCGCGGGATGCCGCACTGCTCCATCACCACACCGGCGTAGAACTCGACGTTGGTGCCCAGCGGCCGGTCGGGCTTGAGTTCGCGCAGGGTGGCCAGCACCTGCCGTTCGACGGCGACGGCCCGCTCGGCCAGCTCCGGATCGAACCCGGCGGCGGCCAGCTCCTGCGCGATGTCGCGGAGCATCGCGGCGCGCGGGTCTTCGGTGCGGTAGACCGGATGTCCGAAGCCCATGATCCGGTCGCCGGCCGCGACCTTCTCGCGTACCCAATCCGCGGTCCGGGCCGGGTCGCCGATCTCGTCGAGGCTGTCCAGCGCCCGATCGGGAGCGCCGCCGTGCAGCGGACCGGAGAAGGTACCGATCGCGGCGCACACCGCCGAGTACAGGTCGGCCCCGGACGAGGCGACCGTGCGGGCGGTGAAGGTGGACGCGTTGAAGCCGTGGTCGGCCGTGCTGGCCAGATAGGCGTCGATGGCGCCAACGAGGCGAGGGTCGGTCGGGTCGGACGCCGTCGAGACTTGAGCAAGCCAATACCGGGCGGTTGCGCCTGGACCCGGTTCGATAGTGGCGCCCCGTTCATTGGCTACGTCACTGCCCACGTCGTTGCCAACGTCGCTGCCCACGTCGGTGCCTGCCCCGTTGCCCACTCCGGTGCGGAACCGGTGCAGCGCAGCAAGAATCACCGGCGTCACCGCACAGACCCGTTGTGCGGCGGCCATCCGCTGCGCCGGGTCGGAGTCCCACAACGGAGCCGCGTCGTCCAGCTGCGCCAACAGCGACAGCGCGGTGCGCAGCGCGGCCAGCGGGTGTGCTTTGCGTCCCGCTCGACCGATGGCCGGTAGCAGCTGCTGCAGCTGGGCGGGCAGTTGCGCCGGTGCAGCGGGCGATTCCGAGCCGTTGGGCAGCCGGCCGTTGAACATCAGGTACCTGACGTCTTCGAAGCCGCGACTGCGGGCCAGCTCGACGGCCGAGTACGGACCGAAGTGGTAGAAGCCTTCGTCGCCGCGCACGTCGCCGATGGTGGTGGCGGCGACGCGGACCCCGGCGAGCCCGGGTGGCACGTCAAGTGTTGCAGCGGTTTTCGCGGCGGGAGCTGTCATGGCTGCCCACGCTGCACCCCGCTCGAGCGGCGGTCAATGTTGACCCGATCAACCCCGCGACGGCGACGTCATCGCACCCCGATGCCGCAGCGCCGCGAACGCGGCGGCGAGTCGATGCTGGCGCGGCGCCGGCGGTTCGAAGCGGAACCGGTCGGCCGCGGCGAGGTCGGAGCGGAGCCGGGCGGCGTCCCTGTCGTTGTCACTGGTTTCGAAGTCGCTGGTCATGAAGTCGCTGGTCATGAACTCAACGGTGCGCCCGCCAACTCTCAAGCACAAGCGAATGTTTCTTCACAACTATTCGGCTTTGCTTACCTATCGGCTAGGCTGTGGCGCATGTTCGACGTGAATCGGCTGCGGGTGTTCCGGGCGGTGATCGCGGCCGGCTCGGTGAGCGCAGCTGCCGAGCGGATGGGCTACACGCCGAGCGCGGTGAGCCAGCAGATCGCCGTGCTGCAAAGGGAAACCGGCCTCACCCTGTTCGAGAAGTCGGGTCGCGGCATCGTCCCGACACCGGTCGGGCGGCAGCTCGCCACCCGCAGCGACGAGCTGATGTCGACGCTGGCCAAGCTGGATCTCGAGGTGGACGATCTGCGGGCCGGCCGCACCGGCAGCCTGACCATCGGCAGTTTCGGTTCGGCGGCGGAGCAGTGGCTGCCCTCGGTGGTGGCGACAGTGCTGGGTGAGTTCACCGACACCAAGCTGTCGGTGGTGCTGACCGATCCCCCGGTGTCCGGGGTGCGCCCGGACATCGACCTGGTGACGGAGGACCCGGCGGACCCGCCCACCGAGCGCGCCGACGCCGACCGGATCGAGTTGATCACCGAGCCGTACGTCGTTGTGCTCCCGCGGGAGCATCCGTTGGCGGACCGGCCGAGCGTTCGGGTGGCCGAGCTCGCCGAGCACCGCTGGATCAGCGATGACGTCGGCGAGGGTGCCTGCTCGCGGATCACCCGCAGGGCCTGGCGATCGGCGGGGTTCACCCCGCGGGCGGTGGTGCAGGCTGCCGACCATCACGGGGCGATCGCCTTCGCCGCTGCCGGCGTCGGCGTCAGCGTGATGCCCAGCCTGGCCGCCTGCGGCCTGCCGGAGACCGTGGTCAGCCGGCCGCTCACCGACCCGACGCCGGAGCGGCGGATCGTGGCGATCGTCAGACACCAGAACAGTTCTCATCCGGCGGTGGCCAGGGTGATGCAGCTGCTGAAGGGCGCGGTGGCTGCCGCGGTCGCGGCCTGAGCGGCATGCCAGGTGTGCCGCCGCAGGCGCTGCTGTCCACGGCCCAGGTGGCGCGGGTGCTCGGTATCAAGCCGCAGAGCGTTTACGCCTACGCCAGCCGCGGCCGGCTGCATCCGGTGCGGGTGCAAGGACGGCGCGGTTCGTTCTACGCCGCGGATGAGGTCGGCGCGGTCCGCGACAGTGGCCGCAGTCCCGATACCGGTCTGGCGGAACGCATTCAGACCTCGATCAGCCTGATCGAAAGCGACCGGTTGAGCTATCGCGGGCACGATGCGATCCGGCTGGCCGGCACCGAAACCTTCGAGGGCGTCTGCGGTTTGCTGTGGCAGGCGCCTGGCGCCGACTTCCCGACGGCAGCGATTCCGGAGCTCGTCGGGCTGCCGTCCGCGGCCCGCGGCATCGACCGGATCCGGTTGGGTGTCGGCCTGGACGCTGCGACGCCGGCGACGCCCGGCGGCGGCGGCCAGCCTGCGGAGATCGGCGCGGCCCGCTCGGCGATGGCGGCGGCGGTGCAGGCACTGGCGCCGGGGGCGCCGCTGTCCGGCGCACTCGCGCGACGGTTGTGGATCGCGTTGTCCGGCAAGCGGTTCGACCGGGTCAAGGCCGGGCTGCTGGAGCAGACACTGATCGTGCTGGCCGACCATGAGCTGGCCGGGTCCACCACGACGGCCCGGGTGGCGGCGAGCACAAGGGCAAACATCCATGGCGTGCTGTTGGCTGCGTTGGGCGCGCTGGACAGTCCGCTGCACGGCGGCGCGTCCACCGTGGTGCGACGGTTGGTGACCGCGGCCAACGTCGATGCCGGCGCCGTGTTGGCGGAGTACGCCGGCAGTCCGCGGGCCGCACCGGGTTTCGGGCATCTGGTGTACGTCGAGTCCGACCCGCGCGCCGAATTCCTGCTGCGGCAGGCGAATACGGCGCTTGCCGGCAGCAGCCGCCGGATCGATGCCGTGTTGCGCTCGGCCAACCAACTGGTCGAAATCTGGGGTGAGCGGCGCGGCTGGTTCCCCAACGTTGACTTTGCGCTCGCGGTGCTGACCGAGGCGCTGGCGCTGCCGGTGGACGCCGGCGAGACGATCTTCGCGATCGCCCGCATGTCCGGTTGGACGGCACACGCGCTGGAGGAGTACGCCGAGCCGCCGATGCGCTTCCGGCTGCGCGCGGTTTATGTCGGTGAGCGGTCCCGGTAGGTTTACTATTTGCGCATGCACGCAAACACTCACCCGCCGGCGTGGCCCGACGAGGTGGTGACTCTGGCCGTCGAGGTTCTGCGTCTGCTCGCGGACCCGACGCGATTGCAGTTGTCCGGTCTGTTGCTCGACGCGGAACGCTCGGTATCGGAACTTGCCGGGGCTATCGGCAAGCCGGTTCCCGCGGTGTCCCAACATCTGGCCAAGCTCCGCATGGCCCGGCTGGTGACCACCCGCAAGCAGGGCACGTCGGTGCTCTATCGGGTCGAGAACGGGCACGTGCGGCAACTGGTGCTGGACACCATCGGTCATGTCGAGCACCTGCTCGACGACGTGCCGGCCCATCACCGCGTGCAGGCGATCTCGTGAGCCGGCACGACCGTGATCACCAGCACGGCCATGACGATCCGTACGTCCCCGGGCACGTGCACACCGACGGACATGAGCATGCACACGGACATGAGCACGGCGGCGGGTGGTGGTCACGCGTCCGCCATGCCGCCTCGGAGTTGGTCGGCGGGCACTCACACGATGCCGCCGATCAGGTGGATGCGGCGCTCGAGGCTGATGCGCGTGGTCGGCGGGCGCTGTGGATCAGCCTGGGGGCATTGGCGCTCACCGCGCTGCTGCAGGGCATCGTCGTGTTGTTCACCGGATCTGTGGCGTTGCTCGGCGACACGATGCACAACGTGGCCGACGCTGCCACCGCGATACCGCTGCTGATCGCGTTCTGGTTGGCAAAGCGTCCACCGAACGACCGCTACACCTACGGCTATGGGCGTGCGGAAGACCTTGCCGGATTGTTCGTCGTTGCAATGATCACGCTGTCGAGCGTGCTGGCCGCCTGGCAGGCGATCGACCGGCTGATCAACCCGCATCAGGTGTCGTATCTGTGGGCGGTGGCGATCGCCGGGGTGATCGGCTTCGCCGGCAACGAGTTGGTCGCCCGTTACCGCATCAGGGTAGGACGGCAGATCGGGTCGGCGGCTCTGGTGGCCGATGGACTGCATGCCCGCACGGACGGATTCACCTCGCTGGCGGTCGTGCTCGGTGCCGGCGGGGTCGCGGTTGGCCTCCCGTGGGCCGACCCGGTGATCGGTCTGTTGATCGCGATCGCCATTCTCGGGGTGCTTCGCTCGGCGGTGAAGCAGGTGGGCGCTCGGCTGATGGACGCGGTGAGCCCACAACTGGTCGCGACTGCCCGCGCAGTCATCACGGGAACCGATGGGGTGCAAGGGGTCAGGACGCTCCGGTTACGGTGGATGGGGCACACCCTGCACGCCGAAGCCGATGTCCTCATCGCCGCCGATCTGCCCGCCGTGACCGGCCACGAGATCGCTCATCGCGCCGAACACGAGCTGATGCACCATGTGCCGAGGCTGACCACTGCCACCATCCACGTCAGCCCAGCCGGGGCTCACGCCGCCGCCTGAACGCCGCCTGAACGCGGGTGGTTCACCGAACGAATCGCGGCTGCTGGTGTGCAGTGATGTACGCCGGTGGGTAGTGGATGTGGACGCGCAGCAGCGGCACCGGTTCGGTGCGCGCCGACGGCCCGTTGGTGCGGGGTGGCGACGTGCGGTACACGTGCCCGGTGGGCGTGCAGACGTAGCTGCCGTCGGTTTCCTGCCAGGAGTGCCAGCCCGGAAGCTCCTTGAGATAGTTGCCGCGGGCGCAGAGACCTTGGCCGTTGTTCGCGGTGGTCGGGCCGCCCCGGGCGTACGGTTCGATGTGGTCGGCGTGCCGGATGGGCGCGTCGCAGAAGGGTTGTCGGCATTCTCGGTCGCGCGCGACGATCAGGTCGCGGAGCAGGCCGGTGAACTCTCGTGGTGCCTTCCGGCGCTTCTCGACAGCGACCGCGACACCGGTGATCGGGTCGGTGAGCAGCCTGCGCACCCAGAGATGCTCTGCGGCGCCGGCGATCTCGCGAGCCAGGTCGCCTGGAATGGGGCCGTGTCCGTCGAGCCAGCCGGCGCCGTTGTCGGCGCCCAGCAGGGTTTCGGTGGACATGGTGAGGTTCAGCAGGACGGCCGGGCAAGCACCGGCGTCGGTATCGGCAGCGGCCGTGGCGGCGGTGACGTCTTCATCAGATCCACTGGGGGGCACCGGTTTTGCGTCGGCCGGTACTGGTTCTGCGTCGGCCGGCGAGGCGTTGCCTACCGACTGCACGAAAAGATCGGCCATCAGCTGGTCTTTGGTGCGGGTATCGCCGGCGGCCCTGGCTTGCTCGGCGGCGGCGGCCAGCCGGGCGTGGGTGGCGACGCCGTCGGCCACCGGCAGCAGCGCGGAGACCATCGTCATGGTGTCGGGCATCGGGCGGATGGTGACCCGCCGGTCGGCCTCGGCCCGGCCGCGACGATCTGTTGCCCCTTGCGGGTCGAGTTCGTAAACCGCTTGCCGGACACCGCGTTCGGTCTGCCGGAGATTCCAGCCGGGGAGCGCTTCGCTGAAGCCGACGTCTGCCAAGGCGGCCAGCCCGTCCTCGAGGTGTGAGGTCTGCGTGACCACGATCTGACACTGCCGCCACGACACCGCGCCGGAGCGAAGCCGGCCGTAGACCCGCGGAAAGCGCTGCCGCAGGCTGGATGCGACCGCCAGATCACGACTGGCGGCTACCGGAGAGATACGGCGGGCATAGGCAAGTTGCTCGGCGGTCCCCCGGCCGAGGTCGCGGGTTCGAACCCCGGCGGCCAGCTGACGTTGACGTTCGGCGTTGGCGAACTCGAGCGATTCGGCCGCGATCGCCCCGGACAGCTGCGCAGTCAGCCGTTCCATGAGCTGGATGCGGTCGATGGTGCGGGCGGGTTCTTCCGCTGCTCCGGTGGCAGCGCCGCCGCGCTCGGCCGACTCACTCAGAACGTCGGAGAGCTTGGCAAGTAGCCAGTCCATCCGGTCGTGATCGGACACCTCGAGCGCAAGCAGTTGGCGCGCGACGGAATCGACCGGGCCACTGCCCTGTCCCCCACCGCTCACCCCTTGTGCCATACCTCAGTCTAGCTCTGCTTTCCCGCTCTAGCAAGACTCCACAGCATCTTTCTCGAACGTTTTTTCGAGCGCGGGAGCGGCCCGGTGTCTAGGCGGCTGCGTCCCGACCTCGTTCGCCACGCCAAAACCCCCAGGGAGACCTAGGGTTCACATACTGGCCGATGCGGCCGGCAACGCTGGAACCGTCGCGGGTGCGCTGGGGCTCGCCGCGGCTGGGTTCGTGCTGATCGGAGCCTTCCTGCCCTATGTAACCGCTGGCGAGAGTCGCTCACTGTCAGTAAATCTATGGGACGTGCTGAGCAGCAGTGATGTCGCCGGCGGTGGTCTGCGCGGAGCAGTGCTGGCCTTTCATGACCTGACCAGGGATCTTTCGCTCCTGGACGATTCAGGTTTTGCCGGGAGCGGGCATTGGGTAGATGTCGCAGGGATCGGCAGTTACCTGGTGGCGCTCGGATCCGTGCTGGCTGTGGCCGGTGGGATCTTCGCGGCAACCAGCCAGCCCGCAACCCGGTGAAGCGTCGCAGCGTTAGCGCACCCGCCATTCGGCAAAGCGTTCGCGTTCGCGATAGCCGATGCGGCGGTAGATGGCGTTGGAGGGCGCGTAGTCGGCGTCGGTGAAGAGCACCACGGTGTCGGCACCCGCCTGTTGCGCAGCGGCGCTGGCTGCCGCGGTGACAGCCATGCCGAAATGCCTGCCGCGGAACGGTTCTGCGGTGTACACCGGCCCAACGCGACTCATCCCGTCGATCACCTGAGTGTGCCGCGCCCATGCAACGGTTTCATCGCCGACGGTCCAAAGCAGCTGGCGCGCGCCGAGCGCGTGGCCGCGGCGGGCCGCCGCAGGATCGAAATCGACTGGTACAGCGCCGGTCTCGGTGGCGAACCTGGGTACCCATTCTGCCAGGAGGGCCAGGTCGGCCCGATCGGCGAGGTCAGCCTCGCGGGCCCGGCCGGCGACGCGGCCCGGTGGCACCAGCTCGCCGAGTTCGTACAGCAGCATGGACATCTCCGGCCCAGCGCTGCCGCCACCTCGGACACCGCGTCCGGCGCCACCTCGGCGACCAGCTGGGTGAGCAGCGGCTGCTCCCCGCGGGGCGGCGACTGCAGCGCGGCGCCGACGCAGCGGTCACCGGCGAACGCCAGCACCGTCAATGCTTGCTCCGCCGCGGGTTCGGTCCGAAGATTGTCCAGCACCGTGCTCACGATCGTCGCCCGCGCCCGGTCGGCTGCCGCCAGCTCGGCACGGCGGAACGACCCGACAGGGCATCCGGCAGCTGGCGAATCGACAACCCGACGCTCACCCGAGCAGCATGCCATCGCGGGCCACCAGAGTCCCCCGAAATTTCTTTGCCGAGCGATGTCGAGAACAGCGGGGCGGCTTCGTCCCTGGGGTGCATGCGGCCAGAATGGGCCGCACCACATCCGAGGAGTTCATCATGGCCAAGTACCTGCTGCTCAAGCACTACCGCGGCGCCCCGAAGGGCGTCAACGACGTCCCGATGGAGCAGTGGACGCCCGACGAGGTGACGGCCCACCTCAAGTACATGCAGGATTTTGCCAAGCGACTGGAAGCCACCGGAGAGTTCGTCGACGGGCAGGCGCTCGCCCCCGAAGGCACTTTCGTCCGCTACGACGGTGAGGGCCGGCCGCCCATCACCGACGGGCCGTTCGCCGAGACCAAAGACCTGATCGCCGGCTGGATGACCATCGACGTGGACAGCTACCAGCGGGCGGTCGAGCTGGCCGGCGAGCTGTCGGCGGCGCCCGGCGCCGGCGGCAAGCCCATTCACGAATGGTTGGAGCTGCGGCCCTTCCTCGCCGAGCCGCCCACCGTCACCGAGTAGCTCGATGACCACCGCTCCGGATGCCGCTCAGCTGCGGGCGCTGATCCCAGCGGTGCTCGGGGTTCTGGTCCGCCGCGGAGCCGATTTCACGGCGGCCGAGGACGCCGTGCAGGAGGCGCTGCTGCAGGCGCTGCAGCGCTGGCCGGACGAGCCACCCCGCGATGCCAAGGGCTGGCTGGTCACCGCCGCATGGCGAAAGTTTTTGGACGCCAACCGTTCCGAGTCGGCGCGGCGGGCCAGGGAGCACGCCGTCAGCAGCCAGCCGCCGGCACCGGAGATCACCGGAGCCGACGATTCGCTGTGGCTGTACTTCCTGTGCGCCCACCCCTCGCTGACGCCGGCATCGGCGGTGGCGCTCACCCTGCGCGCCGTCGGCGGGCTCACCACCAAGCAGATCGCCAGCGCCTACCTGGTGCCGGAAGCCACCATGGCGCAACGGATCAGCCGGGCCAAGCGCACCGTCGCCGGCGCCCGCTTGGACCGTCCCGGTGACGTCGGGACGGTGCTGCGGGTGCTCTACCTGGTGTTCAACGAGGGCTATTCCGGCGATGTCGATCTGGCCGCGGAGGCGATCCAGCTGACCCGCCGGCTGGCCGGCGTGGTGGATCACCCCGAGGTCGCCGGGCTGCTGGCGCTGATGCTGCTGCATCACGCCCGCCGGCCGGCCCGCACTGGCCCGAGCGGCGAGCTGATCCCGCTCGCCGAGCAGGACCGGACCCGTTGGGACACAGCGGCTATCGCCGACGGCATCGGCATCCTGCAGACGGCCCTGGCGCGGCACCGGCCGGGAGAGTTCCAGGCCCAGGCCGCCATCGCCGCCCTGCACGCCGACGCACCCACCGCCGCCGAAACGGACTGGCCGCAGATTGTCCAGTGGTACGACGAGCTGGCCACGCTCACCGACAACCCGGTGGTGCTGCTGAACCGGGCGGTCGCCGTCGGCGAGGCCGACGGACCACGGGCGGGGCTGGCCGAACTCGCCCACCTTGACCCGGCGCTCCCCAGATACCAGGCCGTACAAGCACATCTGACCGAGCGAACCGGCGACCACGCCGGCGCCGCCGAGCTGTACACAAAAGCCGCCGGGCGCGCCGACAACCGCGCCGAGCGCGACCATCTCACCAGGCAGGCGGCCCGGCTGAACACCGCGGTGAGGTCTGCAGGCGCTCAACCGCTGACGCCCGGCAGCGGCCCGAGCTGACGCTCGGCGGCATCGGCCAGGGCGGCCAGATCGGCCCGGTGCCTGGTGATCCTGGCGCCGTTCCCGTTGGCCTTCTCGGCGATGTGCTCTGCGTACCAACGGGTTCGGGCCCTGCTGAGCAGCCGATCCGGCAACCCACCGGTGCTGGACGTCACCCGCCACCACGGCAGCGGTGCGGCGTCCGGACCGGCGGTGTCGAGATCGTCACACAACGACATGGCCCGGCCCACCAGCCGCGGGTTGACCTGCAACATGCCGGCGATGTCGCCGTAGCTGACCACCCGGCCGGTGGGGACCAGCCTGGCGATGGCATAGACCCGGCGGCACAGCTCGATGTTCACCGGCGGCTACAGCGACAGATACCGCTTGAGCTCGTACGGAGTCACCTGCCGGCGGTACGCCTCCCACTCGGCCTTCTTGTTCCGCAGGAAGTAGTCGAAAACGTGCTCCCCCAAGGCTTCCGCCACCAACTCGGAGTTCTCCATGGCGTTCAGCGCTGCCTCGAGCGAGCCGGGCAACTTGGTGTAGCCGAGCGCGCGGCGCTCCGCGTCCGACACCAGCGCGATGTCTTCGCTGGTGGCCGGCGGCAGCTCGTAGCCGTCCCTGATGCCGCGCAGGCCGGCGGCGATCACCACCGCGAACAACAAGTACGGGTTGGTCCCCGAGTCCGGCAGCCGGAACTCGATGCGCTGCGACGCCGACCGGCCCGGCGAGTAGTTCGGCACCCGCACCAGCGCCGACCGGTTGGCCTGCCCCCACGACACCAGCGTCGGGGCTTCCTCGCCGATCACCAACCGCTTGTACGAGTTCACCCACTGGCACGACACCGCGGTGATCTCCGGCGCGTGCCGCAGCACCCCGGCGAGGAAAGCCTTACCGGTGGCGGACATCTGGTATTCGTCGTCGGCGTCGTAGAAGGCGTTGCTCTCCCCCTCGAACAGCGAGAAGTGAGTGTGCATCGCCGATCCCGGCTGGTCGGGGAACGGTTTGGGCATGAAAGAGGCCCGCACCCCCTGGGTGAGCGCCACCTCCTTCACCACATATCGAAAACTCATGATGTTGTCTGCCATGGTGAGCGCATCCGCGTAGCGCAGATCGATCTCCTGCTGACCGGGCGCGCCCTCGTGGTGGGAGAACTCCACCGAGATCCCCATGGCCTCAAGGGTGTCGATGGCGCGCCGCCGAAAGTGCGGCGCCGCATCGTGACTGGCCTGGTCGAAGAATCCGCCGCGGTCCGCCGGCTCCGGCTCCGAGCCGTCCTCAGGTAGATCTTTCAGCAGGAAGAACTCGATCTCGGGGTGCACGTAGCAGGTGAAGCCCATTCCGGCCGCCTCCTGCATCACCCGGCGCAGCACGTGCCGCGGATCGGCCCATGAGGGGGATCCGTCCGGCATGGCGATGTCACAGAACATCCGCGCCGAGTACGAGCGGCCCTCGTCCGCCTCCCACGGCAGCACCTGGAACGTGCTCGGATCGGGCTTGGCGATCATGTCCGACTCGTGCACCCTGGCGTAGCCCTCGATGGCTGACCCGTCGAAACCGATGCCGTTCGCGAACGCGCCCTCCAGCTCGGCCGGCGCCACCGCCACCGACTTCAGGTAGCCGAGCACGTCGGTGAACCACAGCCGCACGAAGCGGATGTCCCGTTCCTCGAGGGTGCGCAGGACGAACTGCTGCTGACGATCCATGACAACAGCGTAGAAGGCAGGCAGTGGCGCGGGTGTGCCACTACCCACCGGTAACCTGTCCCGATGCCAAGCGCCGATCTCACCAGCACCGCAGCGGCCCCCGAGGTGACCGCCGACGCGGTGCGCTGGTCGGTGCCCGCCGATCGGCTGCCCGACGGCACCACGGCGGTGTCGCTGCAACTGGACTGGCCGGCCGCCGGCAGCACGGAGTTCGAACGCACCGCCGCCGGCGACTTCACGCTGCAGCTGGCTCGTCCGCTGGCGCACCGGTTCGAGTACCAGCTGCGGGCCGTCACCGCCGACGGCGAGCACACCAGCACCGACCCGACCAACCCCCGCACCGTGCCTGGTCCCTTCGGCGACAAGTCGGAGATCCTGTTTCCCGACTACTCAGAGCCGGACTGGCTCGGCACCCCGGCCGACGGCAGCATCACCGCCGTCGACGATCCGCCGTCCGCGCTCGAGGTGCCGGTCCCGATCAGGGTGTACACCCCGGCCGGCATCGCCGACGACGCCGCGGTGCCGCTGCTGATCAGCCACGACGGCACCGACATGGCCGAGCGTGGTGGGCTGCTGAGTTGGGCGTCGGCGCAGGCGGCCGCCGGCCAGCCGCTGCGGGTGGCCCTGCTCGACCCACCGCACGGCTACCGGAACGCTTGGTACGCAGCGGATCCGGCCTACGCCGACCACCTGGCCGGGCAGATCGTGCCGGCCCTCATCGCGCAGTTCCCCACCACCGTGGTGATCGGGCTTGGCGCCAGTCTTGGTGCGCTGGCGATGATGTACACCCACCGCAGGCACCCGGACGCGTTCGCCGGGCTCGGCCTGCAGTCCGGTTCGTTCTTCACCTCGGAGCTCGATCCGCAGGAGTCGGACTGGCCCGAGTTCGACCAGGTGTGCGCAGCGGTCGACACCATCACCGCGGCGCTGCCACCCGAAGTACATCCGATTCCGATCTGGATGTCCGTCGGCGCCGTCGAGGAGAACCGCGCCAACAACGAGCAGCTGGCCGGGGCGCTGGCCTTCCAGGGGTATCCGGTCGACGCCGACATCGTGCCGGACGCGCATACCGTGATCGGTTGGCGCGACGCCTGGCAGCCGGGCCTCGCCGACCTGATTCGTGCCACCATGACCCGATGACGCACACCGAGTACCACCGGCTGCCGGCCCACCAACTGGGCTGGGCCGACGCCGAGGTGGTGGTGCACGGCCATTACGGCCGGCCGGTGCTGTGGTTCCCGTCGGAAGGCGGTTCGCCGCACGACTTCGCCGGCAACGGCATCCTCGATTCGGTGCGCGGCGCGGTCGACGACGGCCGCATCAAGGTCTACTGCGTCCCCTCCTACGACGCCACCTCATGGTCGGCCAACCACAAGCCGCTGGCCGACCGCGCCAGGGCGCATCTGGCCTACGACGACTGGGTGGTCTGGACGCTGGCCCCTGCCATCAGAGAACACAGCGGCCGACGCGCCGACATCGCCACCGCCGGCACCTCGATGGGCGCCTTCCACGCCGCGCTGTTCGCGCTGCGGCATCCGCACGTGTTTCCGCAGGCCGTCGCGATGTCCGGCAGCTACGACCCGCGCGGCTGGCACGCCTGGGGCGAGCCCTCCGACGAGGTGTACGCCTGCAACCCGATGCAGTTCGTGCCCGGCTGGTACGGCGAGCACCTCGACTGGGTGCGGCGCTCGGCGCGGCTGACCGTGGTGGTGGGTTCGGGACAGTGGGAGGACACCACCGGCGCCAACCACTCCACCCAGCTACTGGCGGAACAGTTGCGGGACAAGGGAATCCCCCACGATTTGTTCGTCTGGGGTCACGAATGGCCGCACGATTGGCCGAGTTGGCGGGCACAGTCGGCGATGTACCTGCCGGCGCTGGGCTGAGCCGGCGTCACGGTCCGTGCCGTCGTCGCCCGAATGTGTGAGGATCGGCAGATGACGGACAAGACCACGCACCTCATCGGGCTGCTGCTCGGTACCGAGGACGACTGGCCGCGGGCGTTCGAGACGCTGGTGCACCGGCTCGGTCCGGTGAACTACGGCGGCACCGAGCACCGGCTGACCACCGAGCGGCTCACCATCGAGCCGTTCGACCTGCGCGACCCGGTCCGGCAGGACGTGGTGATCGACCGGCTGGCCTGGTGGTACTTCCACCCGCGGGAGTGGCTGAAGAAGGCCGCGTTGGTGAACGGGACCTATCTGCTCAACAATCCGTTCACCTTCCAGGCCATGGAGAAGCACTCGGCCTACTGCGCAATGATCCGGCTCGGATTCGACATCCCCGACACCGTGCTGGTGCCGTACAAGAACCCGATCGACCACGAGAAGTGGACGTACACCGCGTCCACCTACAACCTGCCGTTCGACCTGGACGAGGTGGCCGAGCGGGTCGGCTACCCGATGTTCATGAAACCGTTCGACGGCGGCGCCTGGCGCGGGGTGTCCCGGATCGACGACCAAGCAGCGCTGCACAGCGCCTACGACTCCTCCGGCCAGATGCTGATGCACCTGCAGGCCGCCGTCAGCCCGTTCGACGTGTTCGCTCGGTCGCTCACCATCGGCCCGGAGACCCAGGTGATGAAGTTCCGTCCCGAGCTGCCGATGCACCACCGCTACGAGGTGGCGCACGATTTTCTCGAGCCGGAGGCCGGGCAGGAGATCCTCACGCTGTCCCGCACCATCAACGCGTTCTTCCGCTGGGAGTTCAACTCCTGCGAGACGCTGGTCACCGGGACAAGGGCACGGCCGATCGACTACGCCAACGCCTGCCCTGACATTGCGATCACCTCGCTGCACTACTACTTCCCCTGGGCCATCCAGAACCTGTTGTCCTGGAGCGCTTTCTGCGCCGTCACCGGCCGCCGGGCGCAGATCGACACCGCCACCACCACCTGGTTCGACGTTGCCGACAACCCGGATCTGAGCTGGCACGACAAGCTGGCCCGCTACGCGCAGCTGGCCGACGCGTACTTCCAGGCCGAGGAGTACCGGGAGTTCTGCGGCACAACGCTGGCCGCGCTACCTGAGCTGGTCCACGACTGGATCTCCGGGCCAGATTTCGACCAGTTGCTGGTCGAGACGGTGCAGACCACCTACCCGGCGCACGAGCACGAGCAGTTCATCGCGCATTTCCGCGGCCTGATGGGGATGTGGGTGGCCGACCAGGCCAACCAGAATCAGGGCAACCAGGGTCAGGTCAACCAGGATCAGGTCAACAGCAAGGACGCTGCTCAGCAGGTGGTGCCGGCCGGCGGCACCTTCAGCGACTCCAAGTAGGTGGTGCCGATGGTGTCGACGCAGGTCAGCCCGGCTCCGAGATAAGCGGTGTGCCGCTCGCCCTTGACGGTGAGCAGCGCGGCGTTCAACTGCTTGGCCAGATCCACCCCGGCCTGGTACGGCGTCGCCGGGTCGCCGAGGGTCGAAATCACCAGCAGGGTCGGCAGTCCGGTGATCTTCGGGGTGGACGGGGCCAGGGTCGGCTTGGCCGGCCAGTAGTCACAAACATCTTTGGTGACGGCCGGCGGATCACCGGAATCCATGAACGGCACCAGGTCTGCGCTCTCACTGTTGGCCTTCTCCACCTGCGCCGCGGTCGGGCGCGGGTTGTCCATGCAGCTGACGGCGACGAACGCGTCCTGCACGTTGCTGTAGCTGCCGTCGGCGGCGCGGCCGTCGTACATGTCGGCCAGTGCCATCAGCGCAGAGCCGTCGGCCTGCGCCAACTTGCCGAGGGCCTGCTCCAGCTGCGGCCACAACGTGTCCGAGTACAGCGCCTGGGCGGTGCCGGTGGTGGCGTCGTCGAAGGTGAGCACCCGACCGTCCGGCAGCGGCATCGGCTGGGTCAACAGCGGACGCACCAGCTGCTGGTATTTCTCGTTTGCCTTGGCCGGGTCGGTGCCGAGCGCGCAGTCGGGTTTCCTCGCGCAGGAAGCGGCGAACGCGTCGAAGGTCTTCTGGAACGATTTGCCCTGCTCGACGGCCTTCGTCACGGCGTCTTTGGACGGGTCGACGACGCCGTCCAAAATCATGGCACGGACGTTGGGAGTGAACTGCTGCGCGTACTCGGTGCCGAGCCTGGTGCCGTACGAGTACCCGACGTAGGTCAGTTTCGGCTCCCCCAGCAGCGCCCGCAGCACGTCCATATCCTTTGCCACGTCGACGGTTCCGATGTGCGCGAGAAAGGTTTTGCCGTCGATGCCCTGTTCCTTGCCGGTGCGATCGATGCACCGCTGCGCCACTTCTTGGGCGCTGGCGTTGATCTTCTCGACGCCCTCGCGGGTGTTGGTCCGCAGGTTGGCGGCCCGGTCGGCGTCCTTCTGCGCGTCGGTGCCGCAGTCGATGGTCGGCACCGATGCCCCGATCCCGCGCGGGTCGAAGCCGACAAGGTCGTAGTCCTCGTTCAGGTCGGCACCGACGCCGTAGGCATCGAACTGCGAGATGATGTCAAGTCCGGAGGCGCCGGGGCCGCCCGGGTTGAACACCACCGCGCCCTTGCGTGCACCGGTGGCCGGCGCCTTCATCACGGCGATCTGCGCGGTCTGCCCGTCCGGCTTGGTGTAGTCGATGGGCACCGTCATCCGCGCGCACTGCACCTCCGGCCGGGAGTACAGGCGCTCGTTCTCGCTGTTGTCGGTGTAATCCGCGCAACCGCTCCAGCGCAGTTGTTGCGTGTAAAACCGTTCCAGCCCTTGCGGTACCGGCACGGCACCCGTGGCCGGCTGATCGGCGGCGGTCGGCACCCCGGCAACGGTGCCGGAACAGCCGGCCAGCACCAGCACCAGCGCGAGCGCCGACAAGGCCCGTACCGTGGCCAGTAGCGGGCGGGACCGAGCCGGCGCACGCCGCGGCCGGGGGTGGGACGTCATGAGGTGATCATGGCATCGCCGGATGTGTGTCAGCTGCGCCCCTGATCCGCATCGGGTGACGGTCCGGCACCGCGTGATCCGTCCGCCCAGGCCTGGTCCTCGGCCTCCAGTTGCTGCTCGCGTTCCCGGACGCTGGCGAGCGCGGCTTCGGCGGCCTGCCTGGTCGGGTACGGGCCCAGGTGGTCGGTGCCCTTGCCCTCACCTTCCTGCTCGACCTTGCCGGTGACCACGTTGTAGTACCAGCGGGTGTTCTGGCCGATCTCGTCGCCCATTGCTGCCTCCTGAGGGGTTGGGTGTGGTGCCGGTCAGCTTGTCGTGACGGGCGTTGCGGTGTAGCCGCCATTGTCGTTGGCTTGCACCCGGACGTCGATCCGGCTGCCCTCGGTGAGTCCGGCCGCCGGTCCCTTGACGCTGACCGGCGGATCGTCCAGCGCAATCGTCGCCCGCGCCTTGCTCGGGTCGTCGTTGTCGTCGATCTGCACAACGACGCCGCTGAGCCGCTGCCCGACCCTGGACGCCAGCAGGAACGCCGACACCGCGCTCTCGCACCGCCGTTCCAGGTCGTGAGCGGTGCGGTCGGTGCGCTCCATGGTCTCGACCACCTCGGCCAACTGCTGCCGCACCCAGTCCGGGACCGGCTGCTTGGCGATGTGGGCGAGGCAGATCTCGGTGCCGTAGCGATCGCACAGCCGCCGCAGCGGAGCCGTCACGTGGGCGTACGGGGCGCCGACGCCGGCATGCCCGGAATCGGCGGGGGGCTGGCCGTCGAAGGCCGTGTAGCCGGCGCCGCGCAGCAACATCAGGGCGTCCTGCAAGAACGCCGCGTCGGCGGGCTTGGCGCCGTCCAGCCCGGCAATCACGTCGCCGGCAGGGGCGCCGTCCGGCCACGGGATGCCGAGCGCTGCGGTCTCCCTGCGCAACCGCTTGACGTCCTTGGCGGTGGGTGACGGCAGGGTCCGCAACAGGCCGAACCCGTTGTCCAGCATGATCTTTGCCGCGCACATCCCGGTCAGCAGGCTGATCTCGGCGTTCCACTGCTCCGCCGGCAGCACCGCCCGCAACTGCAGCGTCCACTCCCCGTCCTGGGTGCGCTCCACCTCGGCGTCCGGCAGGTCAAGGGTGATCGCGTGCCGCTGCCGCGCCAGCGCCAACCGCAGCGGGCCGACCTGCTCAAGCAGCGCGATGGAGGGGTGCATGGTCTTGGACTCGACGGTCTGCTGGACGGAGGCATAGTCCAGCTGTGCCACCGATTTCACCAGCGCGCGGCGCAGGTCGACCGACACCACGTCGCCGGTGGCATCCAGTTCGATGCTCCACAGCACCGCCGGACGCACCTGGTCGGCCAGCAGGCTGGCCGCGCCCTCCGACAGTTCCACCGGATGCAGCGGGGTGGCCAGGTCGGGGCTGTAGTAGGTCTGTCCGCGGCGCCGGCTCTCCAGGTCGATCGGCGAATCCGGGGTGACGAACCTGGCGACGTCGGCGATCGCGTACCGCACCAGGTAGCCGCCGCTGTCGGTGGCCGAGATGTGCAGCGCCTGGTCGAGATCTTTGGAGCCCGGCGGGTCGATGGTGACGAACGGGATGTCGGTCTGGTCGGGCAGATCGGCCGGGAGCGGCTGCTGTGCCAGCTGGACGGCCTGTTGCACCGCATCGGCCGGATAGTCCTGCGGGATCTGCAACTCACGCCTGATGTCCCCGAAATCGATCTTGGCGGCATCGGTGTTGATCTTCAGGTTCGGCACCGGCCCAGGTTAGCCGGTGGGCTGTCGGGCGCCGATAGACTGGCGGTGGATCAGGTGGTCCGGGCGGCCGCGTCGGCCGAGGCGTCAGGCACTGACGGCTCGGTCGCCGAGGAAAGTCCGGGCTCCGCAGGGCAGGGTGGTTGCTAACGGCAACCCGGCGTAAGCCGCGGGACAGTGCCACAGAGAACAGACCGCCACCGCTGTGCGGTGGTGAGGGTGAAACGGTGGTGTAAGAGACCACCAGCGCCGCGGGTGACCGCGGCGGCTAGGTAAACCCCACCCGGAGCAAGGTCACGAGCAGCCGGCTGGTCCGGTTGTGCGCGAACGTTTGAGGGCGGCCCGCCCGAGTTCGCGGGTAGACCGCTGGAGCACGTCGGCAACGGCGTGCCGAGATGGATGGTCGCCGCTGGCTTCGGCCAGCACAGAACCCGGCTTACAGGGCCACCTGATCCCCACCCGCGCTGATCCCTACCGCGCGTTCAGTCGCGGATCAGGATGGCCCCGCACTCGCTGCAACGCACCACGGCATCCGGTGCGGCAGAACGGATCTCGCCGAGCGCGACGGTGTCGAGGGTGAGCCGGCAGGCCTGGCACTGAGCGCCGATCAGCTTGGCGGCGCCGACCTTCCCCGTTGCCCGCACCCTGTCGTACACCGCGAGCAGTTCCGGCGGCACCTCGGCGACCTGCTCGGCGCGGGCGGCGTCCAGCCGGGCCAGTTCGTCGTCCAGATCGGCCTGTTGGTCGGTGAGCCGCACCCGCGCCGCGTCCACCTCGGCGGTGGCGGCGTCGTGCGCCTCGACCGCGTTGGCCAGCTTCTGGTCGGCCTGCTCGCGCTGTTCCATCAGCTCGAGGGCCTGGTCCTCCAGCACCCCTTGGCGACGCGCAAGCGTGTCGATCTCGTGCTGCAGGCTGGTGAGGTCCTTTGCCGGGCCGGCGCCGCTGGTCAGGCGCTGGGTGTCGCGGTCCGCCCTGGCGCGCACCTGGTCGATCTCGGCGTCGAGTTTGCTGCCCTGCCGCTGCAGGTCCGACACCTCGGTCTCGGCGATGATCCGGTCGGAGCGCAGCGCCGCGATGCGGCTGTCGCCCTCGGCGATCACCGCACGTTCCGGCAGGGTCTCGCGCCGGTGCCTGGCCGCGGCGATGGCCCGGTCCGATTCGGCGACATCCAACAGCCGGCGCTGCCGCTCCGGGTCTACCTGCAGGGCCACGCGCGCTCCAATCGTTCGGGGACACCACTGGTGGCAGCGACGGTACCCGGTGGCCGCCACCGGTCAGGGCACAATGTTCACGTGGCCGCTCCCGAATCCTCCTCCGAACCAGCCCCGGCCGCGCAGCGGCCGCTGCGCATCGCCGCGGTCTGCTCCGGCAACATCTGCCGCTCCCCGATCGCCGAGAAGGTGCTGCAGCGCGCGTTCACCGAAGCCGGCCTGGACGACGCGGTGCTGGTGGAGAGCTTCGGCACCGGATCGTGGCATGTCGGCCAGGGCGCAAACAGCAAGGCGGTCAAGGCATTGCGCCGGGCCGGCTATCCCACCGAGCACACCGCACGGCAGCTCACCGCCGACCAACTGGACGAGCTGGATCTGGTGGTGGTGGCCGACCGCGGCCACCTGCGCCAGGTGCAGGCGATGGCCGCCGACCCTTCCAGGGTGCGGTTGCTGCGCAGCTTCGACCCTGACGGCATCGACCGAGCCGACCAGGAGGTGCCCGACCCCTACTACGGCACCGACGCCGACTTCGACGAGGTGCTGGCGATGACGCTGGCGGCAGCCCCAGGGGTGGTCGAGGCGGTGCGCGCCGAGTTGGGCCGATGACGGAGGTGGCGCCCCCCGTGACGCGACCGCCGGCCGACCGCCGGGGCGGTGGCCGTTGGCGGTTCCTGCTGTCTCCCGGGTGGATCACCGCAGGGGTGCTCGCCGTCGGTTTCGCCATCGCCTGCTACACGGTGCTCGCGCCGTGGCAGTTCGGCCGCAACGCCGAACGCGCGGCCCAGAACAACGCCATCGCCGAGGCGGCCAACTCCCCGGTACAGCCCATCGACGCGGTGCTGCCGCCCGGGGGTAATACCGACGGCAAGGCGTGGCGCCAGGTCACCGCCACCGGCGAGTACCTGTCCGGCCTGCAGGTGGTGGTGCGGCTGCGGCAGAACTTTGCCGGCCAGCCGTCCTCGCAGGTCGTCACCCCGCTGCAGTTGTCGGACGGGTCGGTGGTGCTGGTCAACCGCGGCGACGTCGACGTGAACGCCCTGGCCGGCGGGGCCGCGCCACCACCGGCGCCCAGCGGCGAGGTCACGGTGACCGGCCGGCTGCAGGCCATGCAACCGGACCCGCTCGACCGCGCTCCCCAACGCATCGGCCAGCGCACCGAGGTGTACGGCATCGACCGGGCGAGCATGCCGCCGCTGCCGGGGCCGTTGCGCGACGGTGTGCTGCTGCTGATGCCGGGACAGCCGGGGGTGTTCACGCCGATCGAGGTACCGCAGCTGGACGCTGGTCCCTTCCTTGCCTATGCATGGCAATGGTTGATCTTCGGCACCATGGGGCTGCTGGCCTTCGGCTACTTCGCCGTCCGGGAGGCCACCGACCCGCGCGAGCCGGTCGACTCCGCGCCCGCCGCCGCCCCCCGTGCCGCACCGGACCGGGCGCCGGAACGCCGCCGGCGCGGATTCGACCGCAGCCAGCTCTACGACACCGACAGCTGATGCCGACACCGGACGGACCCAAGTGGGCCGAGCGCGCCGCGGCGATGGAGACCGCCGTTGTCGGGCGGCAGTTGCGCCGGCTGTGGGCGATACCGGCCACCAGACTCGGCGTCGTCGCCTGGCCGCCGACGCTGTCGCAACGGCTGTTCTGGCGGTGGCACTACTGGTGGCAGGCGCATCTGCTCGATTGCCTGACGGACGCCGAGATCCGCTCCCCCGACGCCCGCCGCCGGGCGCAGGCCCGGTCGTTGATCCGCGGGCACTGGCTGCGCAACGGCGGCCGCTGGGGCAACAACTACTACGACGACATCGCTTGGTGGGCCTTGGCTTTGCAGCGGGCAGCACCGCTGATCGGGCCGGGACGGCGCTTCTCCAGGGCAGCCGACAAGGCCGTGAAGGCGCTGTCCGCCCGGCTGGATGCCGCCTGGGACGATGCCGCAGGGGGCGGCATCCCGTGGCGGCGCGGCGATGTGTTCCACAACACCCCGGCGAACGGGCCGGCGGCGATCCTGTTGGCCCGCACCGGTTTTCTGCCGCGGGCCGCCGCGATCGCCGACTGGATCGACAGCCGGCTGCTGATCGCCGATACCGGCCTGATCGCCGACGGGCTGCTGCCGGCCCCTGAGACCGCCGAGGACCAGCGCGGCTACCGGGTCGACGACACCGTCTACACCTATTGCCAGGGCGTTGTTCTCGGCGCCGAGCTGGAGCTGGTATCGCGTAACGACGCCGCCCCGGAGCGCATCCACCGGCTGGTCGACGCCGTCGCCACCGAACTGGCCACCGACAACGTGATCCGCAGCGACGGCGGCGGCAACGGCGGGCTGTTCCCCGGCATCCTGGTGCGCTATCTGACCGACGTCGCCATTGAACTGCCCGTCCGCTCCCCCGCGGACGAACGCTGCACGGCGACGGCTCGCGAGCTGGTGCTGGCGTCGGCGCGGGCCTGCTGGGCCGGGGCCGCGCAGGCGCCGCACGGGCCGCTGGTGTCAGCGGACTGGGCGAAGCCGACAACGGTGCCGCGCCGCGGCGGCACCGGCAAGGTGCGGGGCAACGCGATGGTGGCCGCCAGCGTCGAGCCGCAGCGTGACCTGTCGGTGCAGCTGTCCGGCTGGATGCTGATGGAGTCGGCGGCGCGGCTCACCCGTTGACCACAGGCTCAGCGCTGGATGCCGGCGCTGCGCCGCGTCACCGGCGCCGGATCGGCCCGGCCGGACAGCAACCAGCCACCGGCGACCAGCATCAGCACGCCGCCGATCGCCGACACCACCGGCCCGGCACCGGCCGCGGCGTCGCCGGCGGCCAGCACCCCGGCGGCCGTCCCCGGCGCGAACGTCCGCCACAGGCCCCACCCGGCGGTCAGCACCCCGAGCAGCAGCAGCGGCAGCGACACCCAGCGCCACGGCCTGGACCCACGCACCCCGCCGGCCGCGGCCAGCACGATGCCGATGCCGAGCAGCACCGTGATGATGCCGGCGACCAGCCCGACCAGGCCGGGCCGGTAGCTGCCGACCCCGCCGATGGCGATCAGATCGTTCAGGTTGCTGCCGCCCAACTGACTGCCGGTGATCGAGCCCAAGCCGCTGATGCCGATCCGCCCGCCCTCGCCCGTCGTGCTGATCCACGGCAGCACCGCACCGACGATGGCCGCGGCCCCACCGAGCCCAGCGACGATCCCGGCGAACAGCGCCGGACTGCTGCGACGACGCTCGTTGTAGACCACGGCGCCACGGTACCGACCGAGCCTTGGCCGTCGGTCAGCTCAACACCAGCGCGAGCCAACTGCCGGCGATCAGGAACGGCCCGAAGGCGATGGCCGACCGCATCGTCCAATGCCGCAACGCGATGCCGGCCAGCGCCACCACGGCGGCGAGCACGAACCCGCAGGCCAGCGCGAGCACCAGCGTCGGCACCCCGACGTAGCCGGTGAGCAGCGCCAGCGACGCCACCAGCTTCACATCGCCCCAGCCCATCGCTGCGGGTGCGGCCAGCGCGAGCATGGCGAACAGGCCGCTGGTCACCACGGCACAGATCAAGCCTCGCAACACGTTTCCGGAATCGGCGTCGATCAAGGTTGCCAGCAGCACCAGCCCGGCGGAGCCCCCGATGCCGGGAACGGTGAGCGCATCCGGCAGCCGGTGGTGCCGCAGATCCACCGCAGCCAGCGCCGCGCCCCACCAGCTCAGCCAACACACCAGCAGCAGCCGACCCGGCTGGTCGATGGTCAACAGACAGCCGGCCCCCGCCAGCACCGCGGTCGCGGCCTCCAACGGCCAGGGCGGCAGCCTGGTGCCGCGGCGCAGCCGGGCCAGCAGTAGCCGCGACAGCCGGCCGGCGGCGGCACCCAGCACCACGGCCGCGCCCACCACCGCAGCCACTGCCGCAGCCGACCAGCCGTCCATGCCGGTCAGCGTGTCACGGATCGCCGATTCGGGTCGGGGCTGTGCACACCCGGCGCCGCCGCCTCAGACCGGCAGCGGCAGCGGCAGCCCGGTGGCGTCCAGCAGCGCCCGGCGCATCGCGGCGCGCGGTGCCGGTAACGAGGTGAACAGTTCGAACTGCCGGAAAGCCTGATGCAGCAGCATGTCGAGGCCGGTGACGGTGACCCGGCCGGCTGCGCCGGCGGCGGCCAGTCTGGTCGGCCACGGATGGTAGATGGCATCGAGCAGGGCCGGCACCGAGGCGAGCGGGCCGGCCAGCGGGTCGGCGGCACCGGCCGGCACCGTCGACACCGCCAGCTCGACATCGGCACCGCCGGCCGCCCGCACCGCCGCGGCGGTGAAGTCGGACTCCGCGACCGTGATGCCGGCCGAGCTGGCCTGCCGCACCACCTCGGCCCTCGACTCTGGTCGGCGTCCGGCCACCACCAGCCGGCGGGTGCCAAGCCGGGCCAGAGCTGCCACCACCGCCTTCGCGGTGCCGCCGCCGCCCAGCAGCAGCACCTCCGCCGGGGCGGTGATCCCGTGTGCGCGCAAGGCGCCGAGCACCCCGTCGACGTCGGTGTTGTCGGCCAGCCAGCCGCCGGACTCGGTGCGCACCAACGTGTTTGCCACGCCGAGCTGTTCGACCGTTGCGCTGCGCCGTTCGGCGACGGCCGCGGCTGCCGGCTTGCCCGGCATCGTCACGGACAGCCCGCGCCAGTGTCGGTCGAGACCGGCGACCAGCCCTGGCAGCTGCCGTTCGTCGCACTCGATGGCCCGGTAGCGGGCGCGGCGCCAGTACGGGTCTTGGACGGCGGCGAACGCCGCGGTGTGCAGCGCCGGCGACAACGAGTGCGCGACCGGCTGCCCGAGCACGGCCAGCTCGGGGCGGTCAGCCATCGAAAACCCCGGCCGCCCTTGCCTTTTCCACACACTGCTGGTGCTGGGCGATGGTGGTGCTGAAGCACGAGGCCCCGGCCTTGTCCACCTTGACGAAGAACAGCCACGGCCCCGGCGGCGGGCTCAGCGCCGCGTCCATGGCATCGGGACCCGGCGAGCTGATCGGCGTCGGCGGCAGCCCCTGGTGCACATAGGTGTTGTACGGGCTGGGATTGCTGCGCTCGGCGGCGGCGGTGGCGATCTGGGCGTGCCCGGCCGCATAGTTCACCGTCGAGTCCATCTGCAGCGGCATCGGCTTGCTCAGCCGGTTGTAGATCACCCTGGCCGCTGCCGGCATGTCAGGGGTCAGCACCTCCTGCTGCACCACCGACCCGACGATCAGCGCCCGGTACGGGGTCATCCGCTGGGCGGCCGCCGCCGCGACGATGTTGCCGGAGTTGAACTCAACCGCCGACGCGCTGATCACGGCCTTGAGGGTGGTGACCGCGTCGGCGTTGGGCGGGATGTTGTAGTCGCCGGGGACGATCATCCCCTCCAGCCGCTTGTCCTTCTCCGGCGCCCCATCGACGTCGGCCACCGCCCAGCTCACCACTCCGAGCTGCGCGGCCGGGGTGGTGCTGGCCGCCTGCTGCAGTTCCGCCGCGGTGACGCAGCGCCTCCGCTGGTCGACCGGAACGCAAGCGGCAGCGGCGATCTGGCTCAGGTACCCGGGCACGGTGCGCGAACCCGCGGTGATGTCGGCCAGCCTGCCGCCGGGGTTGAGGCGCACCTGACCGACCCGGTTGGCCGGGTTCACCAACTCGTCGGCGGCGGCCGCCGCGGAGGCGTGCTGGCGCACCCGGTAGTAGCCGGGCGGCAGGGCCATCACGTCGGCGTCGTCCTCCGCCGTGCTGGCAAAGGCATCGGCGCTGGCCACCACCTGCGCCCGTGCCAGCGTCTCGGCTATCACCGGAACTCCGTCGCCGGACTGGATCTGGATGATCACCGTCGAGTCGCCCGGCCCGGCGAAGTCAGCGATCGCCGCTGCCGGGGTGCGCCGCCACAGGGTGAAGCCGACCGCGAGGCCGCCGGCGATCAGCGCGAGCACCAGCAGCGCGATGAGCACCGACCACCTGCGCCGCCGGCGACCGGCCGGCACCACCGGCGTCGGCGCCGTCACCGGTGCGCCACCCGCGCGGCTGGCCAGGGCCGAGCGCACGGCGCCCGGGTCGAGGTCCGGCGCCGGCCCTGCCGGCGTGGGCGGCGCCGCACCGCGCCGGCGTCGGACCGGACGCTTGGCATGTGGTGCGGCGTCGGCGCCGATCCCGAACAGCCCGAGGTGGTCATCCTGCTGGTCGGTCATCCGACGCCCGTCCTGAGCGCGTCCAGCCGGGCCTGCAGGATGGCGACGGCGGCGGCCTGGTCGACCACCGACCGGCGGTGCCGGCTGCGCACACCGCGTTCGGCGAGTTGCCGGTTGGCCGTCACGCTGGTCAGCCGTTCGTCGACGAACACCAGCGGCACCGGCGCGCCGACCCGCTCCAGCGTCCTGGTCAGCCGGGTCGCGTAGTCGCGTGCGGCGGCGACGGCCTTGCCGTCCTGGCCACGCAGCGTGCGGGGCAGGCCGACAACGATCTCCACCGCCCCATACTCGACGATGAGTTCGGCCAACGCGTCAAGGTCGGCCCCGGCGCGCTCCCGCCGCAGCGTGACCACCGGGGTCGCCAAGAGCCCGTCAGGGTCACTGGCGGCGACTCCTACCCGGACGCTGCCGACATCGACGCCGACGCGCACCCCACGGCTACTCTGCTCGGCCACCTGCGGCTAACGCTTCACCCGATCGGCCCCGACGTGCTCGACTACGGCGGAGCGCACGGCGGCGACGGCAGCCGGGATACCCGCGGGTTTGCTGCCGCCGCCCTGCGCGAGTTCGGGACGGCCGCCACCGCGACCGTCGATCTCCGGCAGGAAGGTCTTCACCAGGTCGCCGGCCTTCAGCCCGGCGTCAACCGCCGCGGCGGTGCAGGCGACAACGAAGGAAACGCTGCCGCCGCTGGCCGCGAACAGCGCCACCACCCCGGGGGAACCACCGAACCGGCCACGCACGTCGGTGGCCAGGTTGCGCAGCTCGCCGCCGCTCACACCCTCCGGCGCGGTACCGGCCACCAGGCGCAGGTCACCGAGCTGTTCGGCGGCGTCGGCCAGCGTTCCGGCGGAGGCCAGCACCGCGGCGGCGCGCATCGAGTCAAGTTCCTTCTCGACGGTGCGCAGCCGCTCGACCAGCTGCTCCACCCGGCCGGGTACCTCGGCGGCCGGCACCTTGAGCATGCCGGCCAGCTCGGTGATCAGCGCGCGCTCGGCGACGAGTCCACGGAAGGCCTCGATGCCGACGGCCGCCTCCACCCGGCGCACGCCGGAGCCGACGCTGGACTCGCCGAGCAGCGACACCGGCCCGATCTGGCTGGAGTGCTCGACGTGGGTGCCGCCGCACAACTCGATGGACCACGGGCCGCCGATCTCCACCACCCTGACGGTTTCGTCGTAGGTCTCGCCGAACAGCGCCAGCGCGCCCATCTCGCGGGCCTGCGGCAGCGAGGTGTACTCGACGCTCACCGGGAGGTCCTTGCGGACCGCGAGGTTGGCGACGTCCTCGATCTCGCTGCGGGTGGCGGCGGACAGCCCGGACGGCCAGGCGAAGTCCAGCCGCAGATATCCGGGCTTGTTGTAGGAGCCGGACTGCAGGGCCTTGGGGCCGAGCACCTCGCGCAGCGCGGCGTGCACCACATGGGTGCCCGAGTGCGCCTGCCGGGCGCCGGTGCGCCACTCCGGGTCGACCTTGGCGACCACCTGCTCACCCTCGCGCAGCTCGCCGTCGGTGATCCGCACCTGGTGCACCCAGAGCTTGCGGCCCACTTTCTGCACGTCGAGCACCTCGGCGGCGGCGTTCGCGCCGAGAATGCTGCCGGCGTCGGACTCCTGCCCGCCGGACTCGGCGTACAGCGGGGTGCGGTCGAGGACCAGCTCGACGATGTCGCCGCTGCCGGCGCTGGCGATCCGCTCGCCGTCGCGGACCAACCCGCGGACGGTGCCCTCGGATTCCAGCTCGGAGTAGCCGGTGAACTCGGTGGGGCCGCCGGTCTCCAGCAGCTCGGTGAACACCGGCGCCGAAGTGACGCCGCCCTTGCGGGCCTTGGCGTCGGCGCGGGCGCGGGCCTTCTGCTCGTCCATCAGCTTGGTGAAGCCCTCGACATCTACCTGCAGGCCCGACTCCGACGCCATCTCGAGGGTGAGGTCGATCGGGAAGCCGTAGGTGTCGTGCAGGGTGAACGCCGACTGTCCGGTGACGGTGCTGGAGTTGGCCGATTTCGCTTGCGCCGCAGTGGATTCGAAGAGCTTGGTGCCGGAGCTGAGTGTCTTCAGGAAGGCCTGCTCCTCGGTCGCGGCGATCTCCTCGATGCGGCCGTAGTCCTCGGCAAGCTCGGGGTACGACGGGCTCATCAGGTCACGCACCTGCGCGGTCAGCAGCGGCATCACCGGCTCGGTGACGCCCAACAGCCTGGCCGCCCGCACGGTGCGGCGCAGCAACCTGCGCAGCACGTAGCCGCGGCCCTCGTTCCCGGGGGTGACACCGTCGCCGATCAGCATCACCGAAGAGCGGATGTGGTCGGCGATCACCCGGAAGCGCACGTCGTCAGGGCTGGCCGGGCCGTGATCGTCTCCCCCGCCGACATAGCTGCGGCCGGAGAGCTGCTCCGCGGTACCGATGATCGGCCGCAGCAGGTCGGTCTCGTAGACGTTGTCGACACCCTGCAGCAGCACCGCGACCCGTTCGATGCCGAGACCGGTGTCGATGTTCTTCTGCGGCAGGCTGCCGACCGGATCGGCGCCGTACTTGGGGCTCTGCTCGCCGCGGATGTCCTGCATGAAGACCAGGTTCCAGATCTCCAGGTAGCGGTCCTCGTCCACCACCGGCCCACCCTCGGCGCCGTACTCGGGCCCGCGGTCGTAGTAGATCTCGGAGTTCGGGCCGCCAGGACCCGGCACGCCCATGTCCCAGTAGTTGTCCTCGCCGTCCCGGTCCTGGATGCGCTCGTCCGGCAGCCCGGCGATATCGCGCCAGAGCGCGCGGGACTCGTCGTCCTTGTTGTAGACCGTCACCCAGATCCGGTCGGGGTCGAAGCCGTAGCCGCCGTCGTCGACCGATCCGGTGACCAGCTTCCAGGCGTGCTCGATGGCACCGGCCTTGAAGTAGTCGCCGAACGAGAAGTTGCCGGCCATTTGGAAAAAGGTGTTGTGCCTTGTGGTGTGCCCGACGTTGTCGATGTCGAGGGTGCGCACACACTTCTGCACGCTGGTGAGCTTGTCGGACGGGGGCGTGGCCTGGCCGAGGAAGTACGGCACCATCGGCGCCATCCCGGCAATGATGAACAGCAGCGCGGGATCGGGGCTGATCAGTGAGGCCGACGGCACCACCGTGTGGCCGGTGCGTTCGAAATGATCAAGGAAGCGCTGGCGAATCTCGTGAGTCTGCATTGTGGTGCTTGCTTTCCATGTGGGCGCGGGCCGCGGGTCGGGACGGGGCCGAACCAGGCGAGGCCACGCGAAGGGCCGGCTGTCGGGGCGCGGCCGGAGGTGCAGCGCCGGCCGGTCAGGCCGAGCGACGCTCCGGCCGCTCGGTAGCGGCCGCGGTCTCGGCGAGTTGCTGCGGCATCTGCTCGGGCGGCAGCAGCAGCACACTGCCGCGGGCATCGTCGATCACCGGGCGGTAGGAGGCGCGCCGGTTCGCCGCCCCCTGCTTGACGTCGGCGTAGAACGAGCCGACCGCGTTGCCCAGCTCCGCGATGGAGTCGGCGACGTCGGCGGCGATGGCCGACGGGGTCAGCTTGGCCTTCAGCGCGTCGCGGGCGGCGATCTTGGCCCTGCGGGTGCGGCGGGTGGCCGCGACGCCGAGGACGACGCCGGCGGTGAACACGTACCTGCTCTTCACGGCTCTCCTTGGCGGTTTGGCGGCGGTTGGCGGCTGTGGGTGCGGTGGGGGTTGCGGCGCAATGGAGCCTACCGAATCGGCGCAACCCGGACGACGGGCGCGGGGCCGGGCCCGCAGACCTGAACCCTGGTTTCATCCCGGCATCCGGACCGGGAACACTGGAGGCATGACAGCAGTAGCGCCGCCGGAGCCGGCGTCCCCCGAGCCGTCCGCCGCGCCGCCGGCAGGCGCGCCGGGGACGTACGTCGACCGCAACACCGTCGACGAGTCCAGCAGGGTGGCCTTGGGCCGCAGCATCGCCGCGAAGATCGACGGCGTCGTGGCGTTCGACGACGCCACCAGGGCGGTGTACGCCACTGACTCGTCCAACTATCGGCAGATCCCGCTCGGCGTGGTCTTTCCCCGCTCGGCGCGGGACGTGCAGACCGTTGTCACCGAGTGCGCGGCGGTCGGCGCCGCGGTACTGGGCCGCGGCGCCGGCACCGGACTCGCCGGTCAGACCGTCAATGTCGGTGTGGTGCTTGACTTCTCGCGCTTCATGAACGCGATCCTCGACATCGACCCCGCGCGCAGGGTGGCCAGGGTGCAGCCGGGTCTCGTCCTTGACGATCTGCGGGCCGCGGCCGAGGAGTTCGGGCTCACCTTCGGACCCGACCCCGCCACCCATGCCTGGTGCACCCTCGGCGGGATGATCGGCAACAACTCGTGCGGCACCCACGCGTTGTATGCCGGCAAGACCGTCGACAACGTGCGCCGGCTGCGTATCGTCACCGCCTCCGGTGCCGACTTCTGGGTGGGCCGCTACGACGACGCCGGCTACGCGGAGGTGATCGCCGAGGCGGGTTCGGAGTCCGACAGCAGCGGCGGCGAGCTGGCACGGCTGCTCGGCGGGGCCCGCGAGCTGGGCCGGCGGTACGCCGAACTGGTGACCGAGCGCTTCCCTGACATCCCGCGGCGGGTGTCCGGCTACAACCTCGATCAGGTGCTGCCGGGCCGGCCCGCCGACCTGGCCAGGTTGTTGGTCGGCTCGGAGTCGACGCTGGCGCTGGTGGTGGAGGCCGAGCTGGACCTGGCTCCGTCGCCGGCGCAGCGGCACCTTGTGGTGCTGGGCTACGACGACATCTTCTTGGCCGCGGACGCGGTGCCGTCGCTGGTGGCTTTCGGCCTGCTGGGTCTTGAGGGCATGGACCAGACGTTGATCGACCAGTCAGCGGCGATCGGGCTGAACACCGAGGGCATCGCGCTGCTGCCGCCCGGCCACGGCTGGCTGCTGGCCGAGATCGGCGACGACGACCCTGACGTCGCCGAGCGCAGGGTCACCGAGTTCATCGCCGGGCTGCCCGCCGGGGTGGCGGCCAAGCGGATCAGCGATCCGGTCGAGGTGAAACAGATCTGGTCGGTGCGCGAGTCCGGGCTGGCGGCCACCGCCCGGCCGCCGGGGCGGCCGCCGAACCACGAGGGCTGGGAGGACGCGGCGGTGCCGCCGGACCGGCTCGGCGAGTACCTGCGCCGGATCACCGCGCTGTGGGCCGAGTACGGGTATTCGGGCGCGTGGTACGGGCACTTCGGCCAGGGCTGCGTGCACACCCGCAACCCGTTCGACTTCCACAGCGCCGAAGGCTTGCGTGCCTATCGTTCGTTCATCGAGCGGGCGGCCGACGTGGTCGCCGAACTCGGCGGGTCGGTGTCGGGTGAGCACGGTGACGGGCAGGCCCGCGGCGAACTGCTCGGCCGGATGTTCGGCCCCGAGATCATCGAGGCGTTCCGATCGCTGAAGTCGCTGTTCGATCCTGCCGGGATGCTCAACCCTGGCAAGCTGGTCGATCCGTTTCCGTTGGACACCAACCTCAAACACGGCCCGACGCACCATGTTTCAGCCCTCGGCAAGCTCACCATCCATGCGCTGCCGCGGGACAACGGCTCGATCGTCGAGGCCGCGGAACGATGCGTCGGCGTCGGCCGGTGCCGGCGCGACGACCTCGGGGTGATGTGCCCGTCGTACCGGGCCACCCGCGACGAACGGCACTCGACCAGGGGCAGGGCCAAGGCCCTGCAGGAGATGTTCGCCGGCGAGATTTCTGCGGAGAGTTGGCGCAACGACGATGTGCACGACGCGTTGTCGTTGTGCTTGGCCTGCAAGGGATGTGCTGTCGACTGCCCGACCGGCGTCGACATGGCTACCTACAAGAGCGAGTTCAACGCGCACTACTATTCCGGCAGGCTCCGGCCACGGCACATGTTCGCGCTCGGGTTGCTGCCGTGGGCGTCCAGGCTGGCGGCGAAGATCCCCGCGGTGGCCAACAGGGTGCTGGCCATGCCGGCGCTGTCGTCGCTGGTGCGCCGCACCGCGGGGGTCACCACCAGCCGGCCGGCGCCGCGGTTCGCCGGAAAGTCGTTCCGCGCCACGGTGCGCAGGGATGTGCGACGCGGTAAGACCGATGGCGCACCGCCCACCACCACCGGGCGGCCGAGCGTGGTGCTCTGGCCCGACACCTTCACCGACGTCTTCGATCCGCAGCTGGGCAGCGACACCCTTGCGGCGCTGCAACTGGCCGGTGAGAGCGTGCATGTGCCGACCGAGTGGGCCTGCTGCGGCCGCACCCTGTACGACCCCGGCATGCTGTCGCTGGCCCGCACATCGCTGCGCAAGGTGCTGGACATTGTCGATCCGTTTACCTCGCAAGGGATTCCGGTGGTGGTGCCGGAGCCGAGCTGCCTTGCGGCGTTCCGCGACGAGCTGCCGCAGCTACTGCCGGACGACCCGCGGGCGGCGCGCCTGGCCGGGTTGGCCCGCTCGCTGGCCGAGCATCTTGTCGTCACCGGCGTGCTCGACCCGCGCAGCCCCGACCAGCCGGACGGGGCGGCACCGGAACCGGTGCTGGTGCACCCGCACTGCCACGGCCGGGCCACCGTTGGCATCGGCTTCGACCGAGATGCCTTGACCGCCTTGGGATATCCCGCGGCGGTGGCGGATGCCGGCTGCTGCGGCCTTGCCGGTTCGTTCGGCTTCGCGGCTGAGACGTCGGCGCTGGGCCGGCAGATCGGCGAGCAGCAGTGGCTGCCCAAGCTGCGCGCCCAGGCGCAGACCGCGGGCGCCGGGCGCATCGCGATGGACGGCTTCTCGTGCCTGACCCAGTACACCCAGTTGTCCGAGGCGACCGAGTCGGATCCGGTCACGGTGGCGGCGCTGATCAGGGCCGGGCTGCAGCGCCGGGGATCGATTCAGTAGCCGCGGCCAGCTGCCTTTACGCTTGGCGCCATGACTTCAGCGGACACCCTCGACCAGCCGGCAGCCGCCGGCACTCGCACCGACCCGGAGTGGTGGCGCTCGGCCGTTGTGTATCAGATCTATCCACGCAGCTTCGCCGACGCCGACGGCAACGGGGTGGGCGACCTGCCCGGCATCACCTCGCAGTTGCCGGCGCTGGCCGATCTCGGGGTGGATGCGGTGTGGTTGTCGCCGTTCTACACCTCACCGCAGGCCGACGCCGGGTACGACGTGGCCGACTACCGCGACGTCGATCCGATTTTCGGCACCCTCGCCGACTTCGATGCGATGGCGGCCAAGGCCCGTGAGCTGGGGCTGCGGCTGATCGTCGACCTGGTGCCCAACCACTCCTCCGACGAACATCCGTGGTTCCAGGCGGCGCTGCGGGCGGCTCCCGGTTCACCGGAGCGGGCCAGGTATCTGTTCCGGGACGGTCGCGGGCCGAACGGCGACGAGCCGCCCAACAACTGGCGCTCGGTGTTCGGCGGGCCGGCCTGGACCAGGGTCACCGAGGCCGACGGCCGGCCAGGGCAGTGGTACCTGCACCTGTTCGACACCAAGCAGCCCGACTTCGACTGGACCAACGAGGAGGTCAAGGAGGAGTTCCGTCAGGTGCTGCGGTTCTGGCTGGACCGCGGCGTCGACGGCTTCCGGGTCGACGTTGCGCACGGCATGGTCAAGCAGGCCGGTCTGCCGGACGAGGCGGAGGACGCCGAAACCGCTGTGATGGCACAGGCTCCGGTGGTCGAGGCGGAGGGGGCGGGAGCGGCCCAGCCCGGCCAGCAGGTGACCGCGTCGGAGGCGTCGGCGGCTCCGCAGGCGTCGTCCGACGAGCCGGCGGTGACCGACCGGTCGCTGTACTCCAACTACTCCCCCGCCTGGGACCAGGACGGCGTGCACGAGATCTACCGCGACTGGCGGCGGATCCTCGACGAGTACCCGGGCGACCGCATGATGGTCGCCGAGGCCTGGGTGTCGCCGCTGTCCCGGCTGGCCCGTTACATCCGGCCGGACGAGATGCAGCAGGCCTTCAACTTCGAGTTCCTGTCCGCCCGCTGGGACGCCAAGACGCTGCGCACCGTCATCGACGCCTCGCTGGCCACCGCCGGCAGCGTCGGCGCCCCGTCCACCTGGGTGCTCAGCAACCACGACGTGATCCGGCATGCCTCCCGCTTCGGCATCGACTACGTCGACCGTCCCAACGGCATCGGCCCCGACGACCCGCAGCCGGACGCCGCCCGCGGGTTGCGCCGGGCCAGGGCCGCGACCCTGATGATGCTGGCGCTGCCCGGCTCCGCCTACCTGTACCAGGGTGAGGAACTCGGCCTGCCCGACAACACCACGATGGCGCCGGAGTTCCGGCAGGATCCGGTGTTCCGGCGTTCCGGTGGCACGGAGGTGGGCCGGGACGGCTGCCGGGTGCCGATCTCGTGGCAGGCCGACGCGCCAGCCCTCGGTTTCAACGAGACCGGCAAAACCTGGTTGCCGCAACCGGATTCGTACCGCGAGCTGGCCCGCGACCAGCAGGCCGGCAAGGCGGACTCGACACTGGAGATGTACCGCGCTGCGCTGCGGCTGCGGAAGGAGAACGGTCTCGGTGACGGCGCGCTGCAGTGGGCGGCCGAGCAGCCGGACACCGCGGTCGCGTTCAGCAACGCGGGGGTCGGTGTTGTCGCCAACCTCGGCGACGCGCCGATCGCCGTCCCGGCCGGCGAGGTGCTGATCAGTTCCGGTCCGCTCACCGACGACGGTTTGCTGCCGCCGGAGACCACGGTCTGGGTGCGGACCTGATCAGTGCTCAGGGATCAGTAGCAGCTTGCCGGTGGTGCGCCGCGCGGCCAGGTCGTCCTGCGCCCGCGCGGCGTCCGGTAGCGGGTACTCGGCGCCGATCGACACGGTGAGCCTGCCGTCGGCGATCCAGCCGAACACCTCGTCGGCGCGGCGCAGCAGTTCGTCACGGCTCGCCACGTGGTCTTTCAGGGTCGGCCTGGTCAGGAACAGTGAGCCGGCGGCGTTCAGCCGTTGCGGATCGACCGGGGCGACGGGGCCACTGGCGGCGCCGAAGAGCACCAGCGTGCCGCGGGTGGCGAGGCTGGCGAGCGAGTCGTCGAAGGTCGCCTGGCCGACGCCGTCGTAGACGGCGGCGACGCCGGTGCCGTCGGTGAGATCGCGGACGGTGCCCGGGATGTTCTGGTAGCCGACGATGACGTGGTCGGCGCCGGCCCGGCTGCTCAGCTCGGCCTTGTCGGCGGTGGACACGGTGCTGATGACGGTGGCGCCGAGGATCTTGGCGATCTGGGTGAGCAGCAGCCCGACCCCGCCGGCACCGGCATGGATCAGCACGGTGTCGCCCGGCTGGATGCGATAGCTGTCGCGGGCCAGGTAGTGCGCGGTGAATCCCTGCAGCGGCACCGCTGCGGCCTGCTTCAGCTCGACGTGCTCCGGTACCGCGACCAGCCGATCGGCCGGACCGGTCACCGCGTCGGCGTACGAGCCCGGCAGTGATTCCCACGCCACCCGGTCGCCCACCCGTACCCCGGTGACGTCCGGCCCGACCGCTTGCACGGTGCCGGCGCCCTCGCTGCCGGCCACGGCCGGCAGCTGCATCGGATAGCGGCCCTCACGCTGGTAGATGTCGATGAAGTTCACTCCGGCGGCGGCAATGTCGACGGTGACCTCGCCGGAGCGCGGAGCCGGCAGCGGCACCTGGGTGTACTGAAGCACGTCGGGTCCGCCGGTGCGGCTGTACTGGATCGCATTGACCTGCTGGGTATCGGCTGCGCTCATCCCACTGGCTCCTTGAACGTCCGCAGGAACATCGAATTTTGTTGGTGTTTCAACTCGTGTTGAGCACCGATCGGGTGTCGAATATTCCCAGACGCCCGGCCGATGCCGGTCGCCCCGTCTACCCGGGAGGTAACAGTCATGACAGCTCCGTTGACCGGCGCCGGTTTGTTCAACTCGATCCGCACGACGGTGATCATCAATGCCATTGTCGGCATCGCTCTGGGTCTGATCGCGCTGTTCTGGCCGGGGCCGACGTTGTTGGTGATCGCGCTGCTGTTCGGCTTCGCGCTGATTGTCGCCGGCATCTTCCGGATCGTGATGGCCTTCAGCGCCACCGAGCTGTCCGGCGGTTCGAGGGCGCTGCTCGGCGTCCTCGGGGTGTTGATCGTGATTGCAGGGTTCATCTGCCTGTTCCATCCGGGTGACGCGTTGGTGGTGCTGGCCATCGTGATCGGCGTCGGCTGGATCTTCTCAGGGGTGCACGATCTGATGCTCGGCTTCCGGGGCACCACCGTGGGCCCGCGGTGGTTGTCGTTCGTGTCCGGTGTGCTGTCGATCATCGCCGGCATCATCATGTTCACGCTGCCGGGGCTCACCCTTGCGGTGTTCATCACCTGGGGTGCCATCTTGCTGATCATCGTGAGCATCGTCGCGCTGTTCAACCTGCCGGCGAAGGCCACCGAACGCACTGACGCCACCGTCGGCCGGTAACGCTCTGACGGCTACCGGCCGCGGATTGCCTTACGGAGCTTGGGCAATCGCTCGGCGACCGGCCGCTCGGCTCCCCTGGCGACCGGCTGGTAGTAGTCGACACCCACCAGCTGATCGGGCGGATACTGTTGCTGCGCAACGCCTTCGGGACGATTGTGTGGGTAGATGTAGTTCTGGTGGTTGCCCAGTTTTGCGGCGCCTGGATAGTGGCCGTCGCGCAGATCGGGCGGCACCAGCCCGGCCTTGCCGGCCCGCACGTCGGCCATGGCGGCATCGATCGCGGTGATCACCGAGTTCGACTTCGGCGCCATCGCAAGGTGGATGGTGGCCTGCGCCAAGCCGATTCTGGCTTCCGGCAGGCCGACCAGCTGCACCACTTGGGCGGCGGCCACCGCGGTCGGCAGCGCGGTCGGGTCGGCCATGCCGATGTCTTCGCTGGCGTGCACCATCAGCCGGCGGGCGATGAAGCGAGGGTCTTCGCCGGCCTCGATCATCCTGGCAAGGTAGTGCAGGGCGGCGTCGACGTCGCTGCCGCGGATCGACTTGATGAAGGCACTGATCACGTCGTAGTGCTGGTCGCCGTCGCGGTCGTAGCGCACCGCGGCCTTGTCGAGGGCGCGTTCCACCGCTTCGAGATCGATGACGGATGACGAGCCGACGCCGTCGGCGGCGGCTTCCAGCGCGGTGAGGCTGCGCCTGGCGTCGCCGCCGCCGAGCGCGATCAGGTGGGCCTTGGCCTCGTCGGCGAGTTGGAATCGGCCGCCGAGGCCACGCTCGTCGGCGAGCGCGCGGTCGATCAGCTCGGCGAGGTCGTCGTCGGTGAGTGGGCGCAGCTGCAGCACCAGCGAACGCGACAGCAGCGGCGAGACCACCGAGAAGAACGGGTTCTCGGTGGTGGCGCCGATCAGGATGACGGTGCGGTCCTCCACTGCGCCGAGCAGCGAGTCCTGCTGGGTCTTGGAGAAGCGGTGCACCTCGTCGATGAACAGCACCGTCTGATCGCCGGTGCGGCGCAACGACTCTCTGGCTTCGGCGATGACGGCGCGCACCTCTTTGACGCCGGCGGATAGCGCCGACAGCTGCGCGAAGCGGCGGCCGGCGGCGCCGGCAACCAGGGTGGCAAGGGTGGTCTTGCCGGTGCCTGGCGGGCCGTACAACAGCATCGACGACGGCGCCCCGCCCTCCACCAGCCGGCGCAGCGGCGCCCCCGGCCCGAGCAGGTGCTGCTGGCCGAGCACCTCGTCCAGCGTGGCCGGCCGCATCCGCACCGCCAGCGGCGCGTTCGGGTCGACCGGTTGACCCGGCCGCCACTGCCCCGCGCTGCCGGCCCCGCCGTCGGGCGCCGAGCCGGCACCCGACGCCGCTGGCGCGTCGAAGAGTCCCTGTTCCGTCATGTCCACTCGACGGTACCCAAGACGTCCGACAGCGACGTCCGTCATCACCCCAGATCAGTACTTGATGTTGATCTGCTTGACCTGGGTGAAGCCCTCCATGGCGCCCTCGAGGGAAACCTCACGGCCGATGCCGGACTGCTTGTAGCCCCCGTAGGCCTGGCCGATCACCTGGCCGCCGCCCTGGTTCACCTGCACCCAGCCGGAGTCGATGCGGTGCGCGGTGTCGAGGGCCTCGTCAAGGTCGTCCGACCAGACGTAGGCGGCCAGCCCGTAGTGCGAGTCGTTGGCCATCCTGATCACCTCGTCGCGGTCGGTCCACGGGATGGCGACCAGCACCGGCCCGAAGATTTCCTCCTGCGCCACCCGCCAGGAGTTGTCGCCCATCGAGAAGATGGTCGGGCCCTGGTAGAAGCCGTCGAGATCGTCGGGGATGTCGGTGGACTTGTCGACGGCCAGTTGCACACCGTCCTGGCCCTTGCCGTCGGTGATGTACTCGTTGATCCGGTTGAACTGCTTCTCGTTGATGATGGCGCCCATGTCGGTGGCCTCGTCCAGCGGGTCGCCGACCTTCATGGCAGCGGCCTTCTCGGACACCGCGGCCAGCACCTGGTCGTAGACGTCGGCGTGGATGAACAGCCGCGAACCTGCCGTGCACGACTGGCCCTGCCGGGCAAACCTGGTGGACAGCAACAGGTTCTGCGCCAGGGTGTCGATCATCTCAGGGTTCTGGGCGGCCGACGGGAACACGATCGACGGGCTTTTGCCGCCCAGCTCCAGCGACATGTGGGCCAGCCGCTCGCCCGCCGCGGACGCCACGTGCTTGCCGACGCCGGTGGAACCGGTGAACGACACCTTGTCGACGTCGGGGTGCTGCACCAGCGCCTCGCCGATCTCGGCGCCGTAGCCGGTGACAACGTTGAGCACACCCGGCGGCAGGAACTCGGCGGCGATCTCGGCCATCCGCAGGATGGTCAGCGGTGCGTCCTCGGCGGCCTTCAACACGATGGTGTTGCCGGCGGCCAGCGCCGCCGGGGTCTTGAAGCCGGCGATCATCAGCGGCGAGTTCCAGGGCAGGATCCCGGCGACGACGCCGAGCGGTTCCCGCCTGGTGTACTGCAGTTGCCGTTCGCCGGCCGGCAGTGTGACGCCCTTGAACTCGCCGGCCACTCCGGCGAAGTACCTGAACAGGTCGACGAGGGTCTGCGCCTCCGGCCTGGCCTGGGTGCGGATGGCGTTGCCGGTGTCCTTGGCGGTGAGCACCGCCAGTTCCTCGGCGGCGTCAGCCAACGCATCGGCCACCTTCCCCAGCGCCTTCTGCCGCTCCTTGAAGTGCAGGTCACGCCAGGCCGGGAAGGCCGCCCGCGCTGCCTGCACCGCCTTGTCGGCGTCCGCCTCCCGCCCGCGCGGCACCCTGGCAAGGGTGACCGACCGACGTCCGGCCGAGACCACGTCGATCCATTCGCCGGCCTCAGCGGTGACCGCCTCGCCGCCGACGTGCATGGCGACGTCGGGGACGGCCACGTTGTCGGCGTTGTCGTTGGTGGTGGCGGCGCCGGCACTGCTGGACTGCGGTGCGGTGGTGGTCATGTCACAAGCTCCTTCGATCGGTGTCAGCCGACCCGGTTCGCGGTCTTCGCCAGCCGCGGATCGGCAGCGTCGACCTCGGCCAGGTCCTGACCCTTGGTCTCGCGGTACAGCAACGTACCGATGACGGACACCAGGCCCATCGCCGCGATGTACACCGCGACCCAGCCCCAGGTCGAGTTGGCACTGGTGATCTCGTCGACCGGTGTGCCCTTGGCTGCCACGTTACCCAGCAGCGCCACCCCGATCAGCGGGGCTATCGAGCCGGAGAACACGCTGGTGAGTTGCGCGCCGATAGACACTGCGGTGTAACGGATCTTGGTGGGGAACATCTCGCTCATCAGCGCCGGCTGCACCGAATACATCAGGCCGTGGATGAACACCCCGAGCACCAGCCCGAGGGTGAACCACAGGTACGAGCCGTGGTTGCGGCTGCCGTCGAAGAGCAGGAAACCGACCCAGGCATAGCCGATCATGCCGAGCGCGCCGATCAGATAGATCGGCCGGCGGCCGATCCGGTCGGCCCAGGACGCCACCAGCGGGATCCAGAAGATCTCGAGGCCGTGCGCGATCAGCATGAAGCCGAGGATCGGCACCGCCGGTATGCCGACGCCGGTGAGATAGGTGATCGAGAACGTCACCACGGTGTAGTAGAGGACGTTCTCGCCGGCCCGCACCAGCATCGACACGATGATCTGCCGCGGGTAGTGCTTGAACACGTCGATGAAGGCGATCCTGTTGGACTCCAACTGTTCTTCGCGCTGCTGCGCCGCCTTGAAGATCGGCGCGTCTTCGACGCTGCGGCGGATCCACCAACCGATCAGCACGATGACCGCCGACAGCCAGAACGCCACCCGCCAGCCCCAGCTGTAGAACTGGTCCTGGGTGAGCACCGCGTTCAGCACCAGCATCACCACGGTGGCGATGAAGTTGCCCAACGGCACCCCGACCTGCGGGAAGCTGCCGTAGAAGGCGCGTTTGTCGTTCGGCGCATGCTCGGAGATCAGCAGCACCGCTCCGCCCCACTCACCGCCGACGGCGAAACCCTGGATGAAGCGCAGCACCACAAGGATGACGGCCGCTGCGTAACCGATGCTGTTGTAGCTGGGGATGCAGCCCATCAGGAAGGTGGCGACGCCGACGATGAGGATCGACAGCTGCAGCAACGTCTTTCGGCCGATGCGGTCGCCGAAGTGCCCGAACACGATGCCGCCGAGCGGCCGGGCGATGAACCCGATGGCGTAGGTGGAGAAGCCGTAGATCAGGCCGGTTTTGGCGGTCTCGCCGGGGAAGAACACCACGTTGAAGACGCCGAGTGCCACGGCGGTGCCGTATACGAAGAACTCGTACCACTCGACAACGGTGCCGGCCATCGACGCCGCAACGATCCGGCGGAGTTTGCCCCAGCCGGCGGGGGGTTTCGCCTCGGCGGACACGGTGCCGACAGCCGGCGGGTTCTTGCTGAGGTCACTCATCGCGGGCTCCTTGCTGCTGCGCTGTCGTCCCGGCTGCCGGGCCGGGCTGGGTCCCGGCTGAGCCGTCTGAGCCGTCTGAGCCGTCTGAGCCGTCAACAAGGCGGACCATGATGGCGCAATCCTTGTTCTCCCAACCCTTTTCCACCAGCTGGTCGAGCCGGTCGGACACCGCCTGGGCGAAGGCCAGCGGGGTGCCGGTGGTGTCGCCGGCCTGCAGCGCGAGGCCGATGTCCTTGCGCAGCAAGGCGGTCGCGAAGCCACCCTCGAAATCCCGGTTCACCGCTGCGGTGTCGGTGACCCCGGCGATCGGGTACCAGGTGCGCAGCGCCCAGCTGTCGCCGGACGAGACCGAGGCGAGTTGGTAGAAGGTCTGGGCGTCCAGCCCGAGCCGCTCGGCCAGCACCGCACCCTCGCAGGTGGCCTGCAGGCAGATGCCGAGCATCATGTTGTTGGTGATCTTCGCGGCCTGTCCGTTGCCCGGTCCGCCGCAGTGGAAGATCTTGCCGGCCATCACCTCGATCGCCGGGCGGGCCACGTCCAACACGTCGGCGTCGCCGCCGACCATGAAGGTGAGGGTGCCGGCAGCGGCGCCGGAGACACCGCCGGAGACCGGGGCGTCCAGGAACCGGAACCCGGCGCCGGCCGCCGCGTTGTGCAGCTCCCGCGCCGTGTCGATGTCGATGGTGGACGAGTCGATGACGACGGCGGTCTGCGGCGCGCTCGCGAGCACGCCGTCGGCGCCGGTGATCACCGCCTTGGCGTGTTGGCCGGCGGGCAGCATGGTGAAGATCAGGTCGGCGTCGGCCACCGCGTCGGCCACCGACTCCACCACGGTGACGCCCCCGGCCGCGGCCGCCGCCCTGGCCGGCTCGCTCAGGTCGAAACCCTTCACCCGATGCCCGGCGGCGACCAGATTCGCCGTCATCGGGGCGCCCATGTTGCCCAGTCCGATCCAGCCGATGTTCATTGCCGGAACATCCTTTCCACGACTCCGTTGTCTGAAGGTGCACTCATCTTGCGACCTGGGTGCGGTGATGCCAACCATTCGAGCCGTGCCGATCTCGCACACGGACTGTGCAATCTTGCACAGCAGCGCTCGCTGCTTCAGGCTGGACCATGTGCTGCGCGCCGACGATCTGCTCGTCCTGCTCGAGGTGGCCCGTAGCGGCACCCTGATCGGCGCCGCGGCCTCGTTGGGCATGGACCACACCACCATTTCCCGTCGGATCAGCGCACTGGAGGCCGCCGTCGGGGCGCGCGTGATGATCCGCTCGGCGCGCGGCTGCGAGCTCACCGAATTGGGCAGATCGCTGCTGGCCGCATCGGAAACGGTGGAACACGCGGTCGGGCAGGTGCGCACTCTCGCACAGCCGGGAGGGGTCAGTGAGCTGTCCGGTCTTGTCCGGATCTCGGCTCCCGACGCGTTCGCCGCGGAGTTCGTCGGTCCGGCGATGGCGCGGATGGTGCGCACCCACCCACGGGTCAGCGTCGAGCTGATCTCGGCCACCCGGCCGATGGTGCAGGGTCACGGCGCCGACATCGAGATCGGTCTCGGCTCGTCGTTGCCGAGGTGGGAAACCGTGCTGCTCAGCGAGTATCGGCTGGGGCTGTACGCCTCCAGCGACTACCTGGGCGATCACGGCAGCCCGGCCACCATGGCCGAGCTGACCGGCCACCAGTTGGTCTATTACGTCGAGTCGTTGCTGCGGGTGCCTGAGCTGGATGTGTTCGACCGGCTGTTTCCCGGGTTCGAGGTGCGGGTCGGTTCGACCAGCGTGCACGCGCAGCTGGCCGCCACCGTCGCCGGCGCCGGGATCGGTTTGCTGCCAACGTATCTGGCCGACCCGCAGGTGTCGCTGCGCCGGGTACTGCGGGCCGAGGTGGACGTCTCGCAGCGCTACATCGCCGGCCTCGCACCACGGGCGCTGCGCCGGCCGGCCACCACCGTGATGATGCAGGAGCTGCGCGCCGAGGTACGCGCCCGCCAGCACGAGCTGCTCGGTCGCGGCGCCCCACCCGGCTGACCTGATCAGACGGCGATCTCGGCCCGCTCCCCCGGCCCGGCCAGCCGCACCACGCGCTGCGGGGTGGCGAGATAGCAGCCGAGCAGCTGTACCGACGCCATGCGGCCGGCCTCGATCATGGCTTGGTGCCAGGCCCTGGTGTCGTCGTCGAGATAGGCGCCGGGGCGACCGAACGCGGCGACCAGGGTGCCGTGGATCGGCAGCTCGGACAGCAGCCGGCCGAGCTGCCGCGCCGCCCCCTCGTCCGGGGCCGACGGCAGTTGCTCAAGGCAGATCGGCTGCACCAGCCTGCCCTGCTCGTCGCAGAGCAGCAGCGCAAGGCTGTTGTTCTCCCGGTCGCGCAGGCTGCAGCACAGGTCGACAACGTCGGCGGCCAGGTTCGGATCGATCAGCGACTGGCTGGGCCAGCCCGTTGGCAGGTCTTCAAAACTCATGCCCACCAGGGTGATCGATCCCGGCCGGCTCAGCCGGAGTTGTCCACACTCCCCGGTTCGGCACCGTCGGCGGACGCGGCTGTTGGGGCCGTTGCAGCCGGCTCAGCAGGTTTCGCCGGGCCGGCCGGTTTGCTACCACCGGCCGGCTTGGTGTCGACGCCGGCTTCCTTGCGCTGGGCTGCGGTGACGGGTGCCGGCGCCCCGGTCAGCGGGTCGTGGCCGCCACCGGACTTCGGGAAGGCGATCACCTCGCGCAGCGAGTTGGCACCGGCCAGCAGCATCACGATCCGGTCCCAGCCGAAGGCGATGCCGCCGTGCGGCGGGGCGCCGAAGCTGAAGGCGTCCAACAGGAACCCGAACTTTTCCTTCGCCTCGTCCTCGGTCAGGCCCATCACCGAGAACACCCGCTCCTGCACATCGGCGCGGTGGATACGGATGCTGCCGCCGCCGATCTCGTTGCCGTTGCAGACGATGTCGTAGGCATAGGCCAGCGCGCTGCCGGGGTCGGTGTCGAAGGTGTCCATCGACTCCGGTTTCGGCGAGGTGAAGGCGTGATGCACCGCCGTCCATGCCCCGCTGCCGACGGCGACGTCACCGGCCGCGGCGGCGTCGGCGGCCGGCTCGAACAGCGGCGCGTCCACCACCCAGACGAACGACCACTGCGCATCGTCGATCAGCCCGTCACGACGGGCGATCTCGTTGCGGGCAGCACCGAGCAGTTCCTGGCTCTGCCGCCGCGGGCCGGCGGCGAAGAACACCGCGTCGCCCGGCTGGGCGCCGACCTGCTCGGCCAACCCGGCGCGCTCGGCGTCCGAGATGTTCTTGGCGACGGGACCACCGAGGACGTGCCGGCCCTGCTCGTCTTCGGTCACCGTCACATACGCCAATCCCTTGGCGCCGCGCTGTTTTGCCCATTCCTGCCAGGCGTCGAAGCCGCGCCGCGGGGTGGCTGCTCCGCCGCGCTGCACCACCGCGCCGACGTAGGGCGCCTGGAACACCCGGAACGGGGTGTCGGAGAAGAAGTCGGTGAGTTCGGTGAGCTCAAGGTCGAACCGCAGGTCCGGCTTGTCGCTGCCGTAGCGGTTCATCGCGTCGGTGAAGCTGATCCGCGGGATGGGGGTCGGGATCTGGTAGCCGATCAGCTTCCACAGCGCCACCAGCACCTGTTCGGCCAGCGCGATCACGTCGTCCTGGTCGACGAAGCTCATCTCGACGTCGAGCTGGGTGAACTCGGGCTGCCGGTCGGCGCGGAAATCCTCGTCCCGGTAGCAGCGGGCGATCTGGTAGTAGCGCTCCATCCCGGCCACCATCAGCAGCTGCTTGAACAGCTGCGGCGACTGCGGCAGCGCGTACCAGCTGCCCGGCCGCAGCCGGGCCGGCACCAGGAAGTCGCGGGCGCCCTCCGGCGTGGAGCGGGTCAACGTCGGGGTCTCGATCTCCACGAAGTCGTGGTCGGCCAGCACCCCGCGGGCGGCGGCGTTCACGGCCGAACGTAGCCGCAGGTTGGCGGCCTGCTCGGGCCTGCGCAGGTCGAGATAGCGGTACCGCAGCCGGGTTTCCTCGCCGACGGCGCCGGGCGCGCCCGGTCCGCTCGAGTCGCCGATCTGGAACGGCAGCGGCGCCGATTCGCTGAGCACGTCGAAGTCGGTGACGGAGATCTCCACCTGCCCGGTGGGCAGCTCGGGGTTGTCGTTGCCCTCGGGCCGCCGCTCCACCACCCCGGTCACCTGTAGGCAGAACTCGTTGCGCAGCCGGTGCGCCCGCTCGGCCGCCTCGCCCTCGCGGAAGACCACCTGAACAACACCGGAGGCGTCCCGGAAGTCGATGAAGATGACGCCGCCGTGGTCGCGCCGCCGCCCGACCCATCCGGCCAGCGTGACGGTGGTGCCTTCGTCGGCGAGGGTCAGCGATCCAGCGGGGCGGTCACGCAGCACAGTCAACGTCCTTCGGTGCGGTGGTGGCGGGTGGAGCGGGTCGGGAGTACCGGGTTGGCTGGTACGGAGCCGCCGACGATCCTACGGCGTGCCGCGCCGCCGCTCACTGCGCCGAGCCAGTGCTCATCTCGCAGTGCTCATCTCGCAGTGCTCATCTCGCAGTGCTCATCTCTCGTCGATCATCAGGTTGATGGTGTAGCCGTCGGAGCGGTAAGCGTGGTCACCGAACTCGATCCCGCCGCCCTGGGCGTCGAACGCCATCCGGCTCATGGTGAGCAGCGGCTGGGAACCGCGGATCTTCAGGTGTTTACGTTCGGTCGCCGTCGGCATCCTGGCGCCGATCGACTGCCTGGCCACCACCGGCTTTACCCCGCGCTCGCGCAGCAGCGCGTACAGACCCCTGATGGCCAGCTCGGTCTCGGTGAGATCGGACAGCGCCGGCGGCAGCCAGTTGTGCAGCACCGCAAGCGGGCTGCCGTCCGCGGTGCGCAGCCGGACAACGGCCAGCAGCGGAGTCCCGGCCGGCAGGTCGAGCGCGGCGGCGGCGCGTTCGTCCGTTGTGGTCTCCATCGAAAGCACCGTTGTCTGCGGAGTGCGCCCGCTGCGCTGCAGATCGTCGAACAGGCTGGTGAGCTCGGCCCTGCGGTGCACCTTGCGGCTGGCCACCGTTGTACCGAGGCCGCGGCGGCGCACCAGCAGGCCGTGATCGACCAGCTCGCCGATCGCCCTGCGCACCGTCGGACGGGACAACCGCAGCCGCTGCGCCAGCGCTGTCTCGTTCTCGAACGGGTCGCCGGGCTGCAACACCCCGCTGCTGATAGCGGCGGAAAGTTGCTGTGCCAGTTGGTGATACAGCGGTACCGGGGACGACCGGTCGATCGTCACGCTCAGCGGCTGCGCTGTCATGACCGGCGATGGTAGCCGCCGGAACCCCCTGGCACCACAACCACACGACAAACTGTGCATATGTCAGTACATAGCGTTGACAGCCCGGTGCGGGCCCCGGCAGGCTGGCAGGCAGCCGGCTTGGAGGACATTTCATGACACATTCGTTGCGCGCCGCCGCCGATCGCATCGCCGGGGCGCCGATCTCCTGGGGAGTCTGTGAGGTCCCCGGCTGGGGCTTTCAGCTCCCGCCGGACCGGGTGCTCGAGCAGATGCGCGAGGTCGGCCTGGTCGCCACCGAGTTCGGGCCTGACGGGTTTCTTCCCGAACAGCCCGCGGCGAAGGCGCAAACCCTTGCCGCCCACCGGCTGGCCGCCGTCGGGCAGTTCGTCCCTGTGGTGCTGCACCGGCGCGACCACGATCCCGAACCCGAAGTCCGGCAAGCGATCGATGGCCTGCTGGCGGCCGGGGCGAGCACGGTTGTGCTGGCCGCTGCCACCGGCACCGAGGGTTACGACCAACGCCCCGAGCTCGACCTCGACAGCTGGAACCTGTTGCTGAGCAACCTGAATCGGCTCGTCGCGGTGATCCGCGCGGCGGGCCTCACCCCGGCGGTGCATCCGCACGTCGGCACCATGGTGGAGTCCGGCGACGAGGTGCAGCGGGTGCTGGACGGCAGCGACATCGGCATCTGCCTCGACACCGGGCACCTGCTGATCGGCGGCGGTGATCCGGTGGCGCTGGCCACCGAGCACCCCGACCGGATCGCGCACGTTCATCTCAAGGACGTGAATGCCGCGCTGGCCGGGCAGGTGCGCTCGGGTGCGGTGGCCTACGCCGCCGCGGTCGCCGACGGGTTGTACGTGCCGCTCGGGGCCGGCGACGTCGACGTCGCGGCGATTGTCCGCGCGCTGGAGCAAAACGGCTACCAGGGCTGGTACGTGCTGGAGCAGGACGCGGTGCTCTCCGGCGACCCCGCCACCGATCCGAACGCCGCCGACCCGCTGGACGACGTCCGCACCAGCATCGCCTTCATCCGCAGCACCGTCGCCGCACTGCCCGGCAACACCGAAGGGGCTCAATGAGTTTCGACCTGCTGGCCATGGGCCGCTCCGGCGTCGACATCTATCCGCTCGATCACGGAGTACCGCTGCCCGAGGTGAAGACCTTCGAGAAGTTCCTCGGCGGCAGCGCCACCAACGTCGCGGTGGCCACCGCCCGCTACGGGCACCCGGCCGCGCTCGTCACCGGGATCGGACGCGACCCGTTCGGGCAGTACGTGCACGACGAAGCCGCCCGGCTGGGCGTCGACCCCCGCTACATCACCCCGATCAAGCAGACCGACGGCCCGCCGACCCCCGTCACCTTCTGCGAAGTGTTCCCGCCCGACGACTTTCCGCTGTACTTCTACCGCTACCCGATCGCTCCCGACCTGCTGATCGAGCCGGACCAGCTGCCGCCGGAGGAGGTGATCCGGCAGGCAAAGGTGTTCTGGTGCACGGTGACCGGGCTCAGCCAGGAACCCAGCCGCGGCACCCATTTCGCGGCATGGCAGACCCGCGGGCGCGCCAGGCACACCGTTCTTGACCTCGACTACCGCCCGATGTTCTGGGACAGACCGGCCGCTGCCACCGAGCAGGTCGGCAGGGCGCTGGAGCAGGTGACCATCGCGGTCGGCAACCGGCAGGAGTGTGAGATCGCTGTCGGCGAAACCGATCCGGACCGCGCGGCCGACGCCCTGCTGGAGCGTGGCCTCGAGCTCGCCGTCGTCAAACGCGGACCGGAGGGGGTGCTGGCGGCCACCGCGGACGAGCGGGTGCTGGTGCCGCCGTTCGAGGTCCCGGTGGTGAACGGGCTCGGCGCCGGCGACGCATTCGGCGGGGCGCTGGTGCACGGTCTGCTCTCCGGCTGGGGGTTGCAGCAGACCCTGCAGTTCGCGAACGTGGCCGGAGCCATCGTGGCGTCCCGGCTGGAGTGTTCCACCGCCATGCCGACCGCCGCCGAGGTGCAGCAAGCCATCGACACCGGGGTGGCGCCATGAGCGTCGAAGGCCTCACCGATATCAGGGCCACCGCGCCGGAACGCGTCGAGCAGGGCTGGACCGCCCGTCGCCGGCGTCCGCTGCTACGCCCGGACGGCCGGCTGATGCTGGTGGCCGCTGACCACCCGGCCAGGGCGGCGCTCGGCGTGCGGGACCGGCCGGACGCCATGGCCGATCGCGCCGACCTGTTGCGGCGCTTGCTGATCGCCCTCGCCAACCCCGCTGTCGACGGGGTGCTCGGCACCGCAGACATTCTTGACGACCTGCTGCTGCTCGGTGCTCTGGACGGCAAGGTGGTGATCGGCTCGATGAACCGGGGCGGCCTGCAAGGATCCGTCTTCGAGTTGGACGACCGGTTCACCGGGTACACGGCCGCTGTGCTGGCGGCCCGCGGGTTGGACGGCGGCAAGATGCTCACCCGCATCGACCCTGACGATCCGGCGACCGTGCGCACCCTCGAGCGGAGCGCGCAGGCGATCGACCAACTGGCGGCGCAGCGACTGCTGGCGATGGTCGAACCGTTCTGGTGCCGGCGTTCCGACGGCCGGGTGCACAACATGCTGACGCCCCAGGCCATCATCCGGTCCATCACGGTCGCCTCGGGGCTGGGGGCGGATTCCTCCCACACCTGGCTGAAACTGCCCGTGGTCGAGGGTCTTGAGCAGGTCATGGCCGCCACCACGCTGCCGACGCTGCTGCTGGGCGGCGACCCGACGGGTCACCCGGACGACACCTACGCCGCCTGGGGCGCAGCACTGGCGCTGCCACCGGTGCGCGGCCTGATCGTCGGCCGGGCGCTGCTGTATCCGCAGGACGACGACGTGGCCGCGGCGGTGGCCACCGCGGCCGAGCTGGTGCACGGGCAGCAGCTCCCCCGCCAACCCGACGAGACGGAGAGCCTGCATGGCTGACGGCACCGGAGCCGACAACAACCGCTGGGTGTTCCCGGACGGCCGGCTGCGCACCGGCGAGTACCGCACCCTGGTCGACCCTCAGCAGCCGGACATTGAGGGTTGGCAGCACACCGGTCTCGGCATCGTCGAGCTGGGCGGCGCACGGACCCACCGACTCACCCTCACCGACCGCGAGGCCATCGTCGTGCCGCTGCGCGGCGGAGTGCAGGTGAGCACCGAGGCCGGCACGCTCACCCTGGCCGGCCGCGCCTCGGTGTTCGACGGACCCACCGATGTCGCCTACCTGCCGCCGGGCAGCACCGCCGAGCTGACCGCAAGCGACGCCGAAGCGGAATCTTTGGTAGCGGTGACTTTTGCCGTCGTCCCGCCGGATCTCGCCGCGACCGAGGGGGGATCGGCGCCGGTACTGGTTGCTGCCGCTGAGGTTCCGGTGGAGCGACGCGGCGCGGGCCAGTGTTCCCGGCTGGTCCGCAATTTCGGGACCCCGGACGCGCTGCCCCAGGCACGGCGCATCATCGCCTGCGAGGTGGTGACACCGGCCGGGAACTGGTCGTCGTTCCCGCCGCACAAGCACGATGCCGAGCGGCCCGGCGAAGAGACCGAGCTTGAGGAGATCTACTACTTCGACGTCAGCGCCACCGATCCGCACAGCGGCGATCCGGTTGGCCTGCAACAGGTCTACGCCAGCGACGACCGGCCGATCGATGTGCTCACCGAGGTCCGCCCCGGCGACGTTGTGCTGGTGCCGTACGGCTGGCACGGACCGGCGGCGGCACTGCCGGGTTACCACCTGTACTACCTGAACGTGATGGCCGGGCCGGGGCCGGAGCGGGCCTGGCTGATCAGCGACGACCCGAACCGCGGGTGGGTCCGCGACAGCTGGCAGCAGCAACCGCTCGACCCCCGATTGGAGGGCATGCAGTGACCGCACCCCAAACCCTGCGACTGACCACAGCGCAGGCCCTTGTCCGATTCCTGGCCGCGCAGTACACCGAACGCGACGGCCGGCGGCAGCGGCTGTTCGCCGGCGTGCTCGGCATCTTCGGGCACGGCAACGTCGCCGGGGTCGGCCAGGCCCTGCTGGAAAACGAACTGGCCCAACAGGACTCTGCCGATCCGGCTCCGGCACTGCCGTACGTGCTGGCCCGCAACGAGCAGGCCATGGTGCACACCGCCGTCGGCTACGCCCGCCACCACGACCGGCTGCAGACCTGGGCCTGCACCGCCTCGGTCGGGCCCGGCTCCACCAACATGCTCACCGGCGCCGCGCTGGCCACCATCAACCGGATCCCGGTGCTGCTGCTGCCGTCCGGCACCTTCGCCACCAGGGTGAGCGCTCCGGTGCTGCAGGAGCTGGAATCCCCTGCTGCCGGCGATGTTTCGGTCAACGACGCGTTCCGGCCGCTGTCGGCCTACTTCGACGAGGTGGAGCGCCCCGAGCAGCTGCCGTCGGCGTTGCTGACGGCGATGGCGGTGCTCACCGACCCGGCCCGCACCGGCGCCGTCACGGTGTCGCTGCCCCAGGATGTGCAGGCCGAGGCCGCGGACTGGCCCGTCACCCTGTTCGCCGAGCGCACCTGGACGGTGCCGCGGCAACGACCCGACGTCGAGCAGCTGCGCAGGGCCGCCGAGCTGATCCGCGGCGCCAACACCCCGTTGATCGTGGCCGGCGGCGGCGTGCACTACTCCGGCGCCGAGGACGAACTGGCGGCGCTCGTGGCCGACACCGGCATCCCGGTCGCCGAAACCCAGGCAGGCAAAGGCGCTTTGCTGCATGGCGACCCGGCGTTGCTCGGCGCCATCGGCTCCACCGGCACCACCGCAGCCAACGCGATCGCCGCCGACGCCGATGTGGTGATCGGCATCGGTACCCGCTACAGCGACTTCACCACCGCCTCGCGCAGCGTCTTCGGAAATCCGGACGTGCGCTTCGTCAACGTGAACGTTGCGGCCGCGGACAGCGTCAAGCAGTCCGGCCTTGCCGTCACCGGTGATGCCAAAGAGTCGTTGCGGGAGTTGCGGTCTGCGCTTGCCGGCTATCGAGTGCCGCAGCCGCTCACCAATCGCGTCGGCGAGCTCTGGCGGGAGTGGGACCGGCAGGTGCAGGCCAGCTATCAGCCGCCGGCCGAGGTGACCGACCGGCTCGACGCCGGGCTGCTCACCCAGGGCCAGGTGCTCGGCGCGGTGAACGAGCTGTCCGATCCGCGCGACGTGGTGTTGTGCGCCGCCGGGTCAATGCCCGGCGATCTGCACAAGCTGTGGCGGGTCCGCGACCGCAAGGGCTATCACGTCGAGTACGGATACTCATGCATGGGCTATGAGATACCGGCGGCCATCGGCGTCAAGCTCGCCGACCCGGCCCGCGACGTCTTCGCCATGGTGGGCGACGGCGGCTACCTGATGATGCCGGCCGAGCTTGTCACCGCGGTGCAGGAACGCGTCAAGATCATCGTGGTGCTGGTGCAGAACTACGGGTTCGGCTCCATCGGCGCGTTGTCCGAATCCCTCGGCTCGCAACGCTTCGGCACCCGCTACCGCTACCGTGACGGCGCCCCCGACGCGGGCGGGCAACTTGACGGCCCACTCATCGAGATCGATCTGGCCGCCAATGCCCGCAGCCTCGGTGCCACCGTGATCGAGGTGTCGGACGCCGACCAGCTGGCGGCGGCCATCGCCACCGCCAAGGCCGCCCCCGACGACGGCGGGCCGGTGGTGATCCACGTCAGCACCGACCCGTTCGTCTTCAGTCCGGACTCGGCGGCCTGGTGGGACGTTCCGGTGGCGCAGGTGTCGCACCTGGACTCAACGCAAACGGCTTTCGACGAGTACACCGAACACAAGAAGCACCAACGCGAATACCTCGCACCGGCAGATCCCGGCCCGACAGCACCGAAAGAGCACTCATGAGCACACCTTTGCGGGTCGGCGTCATCGGCGTCGGGATGATGGGTGCCGACCACGCCAACCGCCTGGCGAACCGGATCGCCGGTGCCCAGTTGACGGTGGTGTCCGATCCCCGCGCCGACCAGGCCACCGCGGTGGCGCAGCAGTACGGTGCAAGGGCCGAGGCTGATCCGCTGCGGTTGATCGCCGCCGACGACGTCGATGCGGTGCTGATCGCCTCCCCCGGCGTTGCCCATCCCGAACAGTTGCTCGCCTGCATCGCGGCCGGCAAGCCGACGCTGTGCGAGAAGCCGATGACGATGGACTCCGAGTCGTCCATCGCGGTGCTGCGGGCCGAGGCGGCGGCCGCCGAGCCGGTGCTGCAGATCGGTTTCATGCGCCGCTTCGACCCCGGTTATGTCGAGTTGAAGGCGCTGCTCGACTCCGGCGAGCTCGGTCGATTGTTGTTGCTGCACAACGTGCACCGCAACAAGCAGGTCCCCAACCCCGACTTCCGCTCCGAGATGATCGTGCGGGACTCGCTGGTGCACGAGGTCGACGTCGCGCGGTTCCTGTTCGACGAGGAGATCACCGCCATCCAGGTGCTGTCGCCGGCGCCGAGCAGCCTGGCCGGAGCGGGGGTCATCGACCCGCAGGTGGCGATCTTCACCATGGCCGGCGGCGGCATGGTGACCAGCGAGGTGTTCTGTAACAGCCAGACCGGTTACGAGGTGCGCTGCGAGGCCGTGGCCGAGCGCGGTTCGGTGATCGCCGGCCAACCGTGGAACACCCTGTACCGCACCACGGTTGACAGTGTCGCCGGCGCTGGTGGCACCGGCGGCTCGGTGGGCAGGTGGGGCGGGCGGCTCCCCGACGACTTCACCCAGCGCTTCGCCCGCGCCTACGACATCGAGGTGCAGGCCTGGGTGGACGCGGCCCGGCGCGGCGAGCGGATCGGTCCGAGCGCCTGGGACGGTTACGCCGCCACCGCCGTGTGCACCGCCGGCATGCAGTCGCTGGTCAGCGGCGAGCGTGTCGCCGTCGACCTCATCGCACCGCCGGGCGCCTAGCTCAGCAAACCTGTTCCAGCAGACCGGAATCCACGTCGTAGAGGAAGCCGCCGACCTGCACCCGGTCCCCGAGCAGCGGATGACTGCGCACCTTGGTGACCTCCTCGACAATGTCGTGCCGCTGGTCGGTGATCACCCCGAACGTCATCCACGAAGCGTCCTGCCCGGAGGCCGACGACACCCGCTCCCGCATCTCCGCCTCATCGGCCGAGGCCATCGCGCAACGGGTGTGCTGCACCACCAGCACCCGCTGCACCCCGAGCAGGTTCGCACCGAGCACCAGCGCCACCAGCACCTGGTCGCTGACCCGGCCGCCGGGGTTCCGCAGGATCTTGGCGTCACCGGGCCGTAGCCCGATCATGCCGAGCGGGTCGATCCGCGAGTCCATGCACGTGACCATGCACACACCGGCGCGGGCCACACCGTCGAAGCCACCGAAGTCGAATTCGGCGGCGAAAGTCCGGTTGGCAGAAAGCAAATCGTCGAAGGCGCCGGGCTCGGCGACGCCGCCGGGAGCGGCTTCGGGAGTGCTCATGGGCTCACGGTAGCCGGTGCGCACGCGGCCGCGGCGGGCGGTTGGTCGGCGGGTGCCGCGCGATGCCGTAGACTGGACAGGTTGGATCCGGCTCTGCCAACCGGCTGCGGTGCAGCCAGGCTGGCCTTGTTTACCGGGAAGAGCGTGTTCCCGGTGTTCTTCAGTTCTTTCTTGTCAGCTTCTGCCGCAGCGTTCCATGGAATCTGTTCCTCGGAGTCGCTCGGTGCGGGCCTGACTGCGATGGATGATCGGCGCACGGTGGAAGTGCAGTCGACGAGAGCATCCGCTGCTGGAACCGACACCGCGCAGTACCGGCCCGTGACGTCCGGTGCGCAGGAGTATCCGTGTTCCGTTTCTCAAGCTGATTGGTTGTTGTCGCATGTCTGCGTCTGTTGAAGCTGTACTGTCCCCTGCCCCCGAATCCATTACCCCGCAACCTATTACCCCGGAATCCACCAACCCCGAGTCGCCCAACCCCGAGTCCACCAACCCCGAGTCGCTGAACTCCGACAACGCGGCAGCCGGTCCCGGCTTTGCCGAACTGGGCCTGCCGGCGAGGCTGCTGACCGCGATCGAGCGACTCGGCTTCACCACCCCGACCGCCATCCAGGCGCTCACCATTCCGGCCCTGCTGGCCGGTCGGGACGTCGCCGGCGTTGCGCAGACCGGTACCGGCAAGACCGCCGCGTTCGGGCTGCCGCTACTGGCGGGCATCGACCCGGCGCAGCACGGCGTGCAGGCGCTGGTGCTCTGCCCCACCCGCGAGCTGGCGATGCAGGTCGCCGACGCGCTCACCGCTTTCGCCTCCGGCATGCCGGGAGTGACTGTGGTCAGCGTCTACGGCGGTGCGCCGTTCTACCCGCAGAAGCAGGCGCTGGCCCGCGGCGCCCAGGTGGTGGTCGGTACTCCGGGCCGGCTGATCGATCACCTCAATCGCGGCAGCCTCGACCTGTCCGGGTTGCGGCTGCTGGTGCTGGACGAGGCCGACGAGATGCTGGCGATGGGCTTCGCGGACGAGGTCGAGCAGATCCTGTCCGCGGCACCGGCACAGCGGCAGACCGCGCTGCTGTCGGCCACCATGCCGCCCGCCATCCGGCGGGTCGCCGACACCCATCTCACCGATCCGGTCGACGTGACGGTGCGGGCCGCCACCCGCACCACCGGCACCGTCGAGCAGCAGTACCTTGTACTCCCGTTCCGGGAGAAGACCGACGTGCTGTTGCGGCTGCTGCACCTGCGCAAGGACGCCGATCAGGCGGCGATCGTTTTCGTGCGGGCAAAGTCGGCGTGCGAGCAGTTGACCTCGGCGCTGGCCGCCGACGGGTTGCGCGCCGCCAGCCTGAACGGCGACGTGCCGCAGGCCGAGCGTGAGCGCATCGTGCAGCGGCTGCGCGAGGGCAGCATCGACGTGCTGGTTGCCACCGATGTCGCCGCTCGCGGTCTCGACGTCGAGCGCATCGCCCTTGTGGTCAACTTCGACGCCCCGCGCGACCCGGAGACCTACGTGCACCGGATCGGCCGCACCGGCCGGGCCGGGCGCACCGGCACCGCGCTGACGTTCTTCACCCCGGCCGAGCGGAACCGGGTGCGCACCATCGAGCGCGCCACCGGTGCCAAGCTGACCGCGATCCAGCCGCCCACCCCCGGCGATCTGGTTGCCGCCAGGTCGGCGGCGGCGCTCACCGCGGCCGCCACCCGCGCCGGCGCGCTGCGGATGGACGAATTCACTCTGCGCGCCGAGCGGTTCGCCGCCGACTCGGGGCTGAGCACCACCGAGCTGGCCGCTGCGCTGCTGGCCATGGCCGCCGGCGACGACGGCGCGCCGCTGCCGGAGCCGACGCGCCGACCGCAGCACACCGGCTCGGTGGGTTCGGTCCGGGAGCCACGCAACCGGGCCGACCGGCGGGCCGGCGAGCGGCGCACCCGTCCGGAGCGCACCGGCCCGCGAGGCGCCGACCGCCGCAGCACCGGTCCGCGCTGGCGGATCGCGGTCGGGCGCAAGCACGGGGTCCGGCCGGCCGGCATTGTCGGCGCGATCGCCGGTGAGGGCGGGCTGTCCGGGCGCGACCTCGGCCGGATCGACATCTTCGACAGCTACAGCCTTGTCGAGATCATGCCGTCGCTGAACGCGGCGACGGTGGGCCGGATCGGCGCCGCCACCATCAACGGGCAGCGGCTGCGGCTGCGCCGGGAACGCGAGCGCTGACCCAGCGCCGGGCCCGGCTCAGATCAGCCGGAGTTGTTCTCCGGCAACGGATCCGCCGGCTTGCCTGGGTTCACTGTTTGTGTGCCTGGCGGCCGGCGGTGGCAGGCTGCCGTCCGGGAAGCGTGCGGACGCGTCACCAGGGACGCCGCGCGCTGCCGGCCGGCTGGCGGAGGCGTCCGGTAGCGGATTGCTGAAGCTCGTGCTGCCGACCGTGCGCCGGGCCGCGGCGATCCTGGCCTGCACCTGGCTGCGGTAGCTCTTGGGCAGATAGCTGCCGCCGCGGTACAGCTCGGTGTAGCGATCGACCAGCTCGGGGTGGCGGCGGGCCAGCCAGGCCATGAACCATTCCCTGGCACCGGGCCGCAGATGCAGGCTGATGCCGCTGATCCCGGTGGCGCCGGCATCGGCCAATTGCCGGGCCAGCGCCTCGATCTGCTCGGCGCTGTCGGACAGCCCCGGCAGCAGCGGGGCCATGAAGACGCCGCAGGGCAGCCCGGCGTCGCGGATCTTGCTGATCAACTGCAGTCGCGCCTTCGGCGTCGGGGTGCCGGGCTCCAGCCCCCGCTGCAATTCGGGGTCGAGCAGCGCCAGCGAGATACCGATGCCCACCGGCACCTGCCCCGCCGCCTCGGTCAGCAGCGGCAGATCGCGGGCCAGCACCGTGCCCTTGGTCAGGATCGAGAACGGGGTGCCGGAATCGGCCAGCGCGCTGATGATGCCCGGCAGCAGCGCGTAACGCCCTTCCGCGCGCTGGTACGGGTCGGTGTTGGTACCCATCGCGACATGTTCCCGTTGCCAGCCGGGCTTGCTGACCTCACGCCGAAGCACCTGCGCCGCATTGGTTTTCACCACGATCTGGGAGTCGAAGTCGCGGCCGGCGTCGAAGTCGAGATAGCTGTGGGTGTTGCGGGCGAAGCAGTAGACACAGGCGTGCGAGCAGCCCCGGTACGGGTTGACGGTGTACCGGAAAGGCACCGCCGACCGCGGTGGCACCTTGTTCAACACCGACTTGGCATGCACCTCGTGGAAGGTGACCCCGGCGAACTCCGGCGGCCGCACCGAGCGCTGAAACCCCTGCAGCAGCGGCATTCCGGGCAGCATCGGATCGGCCGGCGCCTTGGCCGATTCTGGTCCTGACCCCGGCCGGTGCCCGGCGCGTTGCGATTCCCACCTCATCTCCCCTATCGAACACTCGTTCGAGTCGATGCGCAAGTGGGTCAGAGTTCGACGCAACCGATCAGCGCCCGAATGTCACCTCACCACGAACGTCCTGGGCGTCGGTGTTGATCACCAGCGGCACCTCGCCACCGCGCAACCGGGAGGCTTCGGCGTCCAGATTCCACCCGTCCAGCCGCACCGCCAGCTTCCTGCCAGCCGCCGCGGCGGCCGGAACTGCGATGGTGACGGTCGCGGTCTCCCGCGGCACGATCGAGCAGTAGTTGTTGTCGTAGAAAGCCGGTAGCACCCGCTCCCCCGTCGCGCTGTCGAACGGTTGCAGGTGCAGCATCACCGCTACGGCGGGCGACAGGTTCCGCAGCTCTACTTTGATCAGCCGGTCATCGCCGTCGGTGCCGGCCGGTACCGCGGTGCCCTGGACGGCGGCAGACGGCATGGTGTCCATGGCGGCGTAGTTGCGATCACTACCGGACGTGTCGTGCCAGTAGAAGCTGCTGACCGGGTCACCACCGCCGGACGGGGTGAACCTCAAGCGCACCAACGCCACCGGCTCATCGGCGGCGGCGAGCGCGGCGATCGGCTCCTGCAGCGAGCCCAATCGCGCGTACGAGCTGCCCGCGACCGACGGCACCTGGATGGTGCCGGTGTGGTGCACCCGCCCGGCCAGGGTGTAGATGTCGGCGCGGACAGTGCCGGCGACCGGATCGTGAGAGTGGTTGGCCAGCACGACTTCTCGGGTGGCGGCGTCGAAGATGACATTGCGCCGGCGGCAGCCGCGCTGCACCGCGGCGTACGCCGAGTGGGTATCGAGGTCGTGGCTGTACATCTGCCACACCATGCTCGGCTGCGCCGGGTGGCTCATCCACATGATGACGCCGGTGACCGGTCGTGGAACGGCCGCCGTCGCCGGCGCCAGCATGGCGGCGGCGTGGCCTTCGTAGATCGCCCTGATGCATTCGTAGTTCATCAACTGCGACTTGCGGACGAAGTCGGCGAGGTTGCGCACCTGCCCGTATCGCTGGCCGGTGAGGGCGAGATAGCCGCGCATGCCACCGTTTCCGCCGTTGCCGTTGCAATCCCGGTCGGCCCAGTAGTCGTCGGGCTTCTCCCACGACGGCTCGGGCAGCATTGCCCGCATGGTCTCCAGCGTCGGGATCGAGTAGCAGCCGACCTCGTTGTGGAACCGGATGGAACTCCGGCCGCGGAACCGGTCGAAGTGCGAGGCCGGCGTCACCCAGTGGTACGGCCCGCCCGAGGCAAAACCGGTGTAGTTGTCCGCACCGGTGTCGCCGGCCGAGCTGGTCAGGCAGGCCCGCTTCGGGTCGAGCTCGGCCACCAACGCATCCAACGCCTGCACCAGCGGCTGCGGCGGCGAACCCTCATTTCCACCACACCACAACGCGATCGACGGGTGGTTGCGGTACCGGATGATGCAGTCGCGGATGTTGGCGACGTCGCGATCAACGTCGGCAGCGGCCGGACCTTCGGTGGAGTAGAAGAAGTCCTGCCAGACCAGGATTCCGTACTCGTCGCAGGCATCGAAGAGCTCTTCGCTGGTGTTCTGCCCGTTCCAGTCACGGATCAGGTTCAGGTTGGCGTCGCGGTGCAGCCGCAACTGCTGCCGCAGACGCTCGACCGGGATGCGTTTGAGCACCTCGTCAAGGCCCCAGTTGCCGCCCATCACCATGATCGGCACGTTGTTGACGATCAACTGCAGCTGCCTTGTCGGGTCGTCGGCGGCGCGGCAAACGATGGACCTGATGCCGAAACGCAGCTCGTGCTGGTCGGACTGCTGGTTGGGCGTTGTCCCGGCCGAGCCGACCGCCAGCCGCAGCGTGTAGCGGTTCGGGTCGCCATAACCGTTGGGCCACCACAGTTTCGGCTCGGTGACACGCAGAGCGGCGACCTGCTCGGGGCCGAGCCGCAGGGTCGAGGTGCCGGCCGGCACAGCCAGCTCGGCGCGGACCTCGACCGCCGTACCGTCCGGGCCGGTCAACGTCCCGGAGATCACTGCGCTGGTCTGTTCGCCCGCGTTGTCCAGGGTGAGGTCCAGCGCGATGTCGGCGCTGGACAGGTCGCCGGTGAGGGTTGGGTCGACCCGGACGTCGGCGATCCTGATCGGCCCGGTGGTGCGGTGGCTGACCGGTCGCCAGATCCCGAGGTTGCGGTCCGGGATGGTGGGCAGCCAGTCCCAGCCGGCGCTGCAGAAGAAGGTCGGCCCGTTCTTCAGGGTGACGCCGGTGGGTCCACCGTTGCGGCCACCGCGGGTGACGCCGCTGGCGTAGCTGGGCAGCAGCGGGCCTTCGGAGAAGTCGAGCTTGCCGACCTTGACGGCAAGGTAACCGCGGCCACCGTCGGGTGCGGTGGCCAGCACGGTTTCGGTGACGTCGAAGTCGCCACGGATGAACGCGCCCTCCATCCGGCCGATCTGCCGACCGTTCAGGAAGACGTCAGCCAGGTAGTTGACACCGGCGAAGTGCAGCCAGAACCGTTGCCCCGCTTGCAGTGCCGGCAGCTCGAACTCGGTGCGGTACCAGTAGTCGGTGTCTTTGAGGGTGTCCGGGATGGTGTCGGTGACGATCCGCTTGTGGAACGGGTCAGGGTAGTCGCCGTTGGCGAGCATCGCGGTGAGCGCGGTGCCCGGCACGACGGCCGGTTCGAGCGTGACCCCCGGGTCCGCGCTGGCGAGCCGCTGGCCGGTGACGCCGGGCAGCTGGTTGGCTGGCCCGTACAACCAGCCAGCTGTGATCGGGGTGCCTGCGGCCGATCCCGGCCCAGCGGCTGCGGCGGCCTGCTCCGCCGCCGGGGTCTGGGCGGCTGCGGCGCGGCCGCCGGTCAGCGCGGTCACCGCCCCACCGCCGACGACGAGCGCGCCCGCCGAGAGAAAGTGCCGGCGATCAAGACCACCGGTGGCCGGGCGCGGTGCTGATGGGGTGCCGGCGGATGGTTCGAAAGACATGTCGGAAACTCCTCGTTGAGTGTCATCTCGCGTCTCGTGAGCACCGAGCCTCCTTGGTGATCGTCCGGCCTCGCGGTCCGGTCCAGGCTCGCCTGCGTGACATCGTTGTCAGATGCCGCGTAGCGAACAGTTTCGCGCAGAGTCGCCGGCTGCGCAATGCCCTTACGGCCGCTCGAACCGACGGCGCAGGAACTCCCCGAGGAACTCGTCGGCGCGCAGCTGGTCGGTGGGCAGCTGCACCGCGTGCAGCCCTGGAACGGTCAGCGTCTCGGCGGGAACACCTTGGGCGGCAAGCTTTTCGGCCAACAGCGGCCCGCCGCCGACCACATCGTCGTGTTCGGCCAGCACCATCGCCGTCGGCGGCAGCCCGGTCACGTCAGCCGCCAGCGCCGGGGAGGCGAGCGGGTCGTCGGCGGGAAGATCGCCGAGATAAGCGGCCAGCTGCGCGTCCCGTGCCGCGCGCTGCTCGGGGTCGCGGTGCGCCGGACCGTAGTAGGTCAGATCCAGCGACGGCACCACCAACGCCAGCGCCGCGATCGACGCCGGCGCGTCCGCGGCGTCGGCACCATCCGCACCCGCGGCGTCGGCCGCATCAGCACCGGCGGCGTCCAGCAGGGCGGCGACCGTCACGGTGTTCGCACCGGACGACAGCCCGCACAGCGCAATCCGTTCCGGATCGACCGACAGCAACTCGGCATGCCGGCGCAGCCAGGCCAGCACCGCCCTGACGTCGTCGATCGGCGCGGGGTACGGGTGTTCAGGCACAAGGCGCACCTGCACGTCCACCACCAGCGCGCCGACCGCATCGGCCAGCCGCTGGTAACCGGGCTCAAGCACCGGGCGTTGGATACGGCCGCCACCCATCCAGTAGCCACCGCCGTGCACCTGCACCACGGCCGGCATCGCATCACCAGCACCACCAGCACCACCAGCACCACCAGCAGCGCCGGCGCGGGGCCGGACCAGCCGTACCGGCACCGCACCGCCGGGGCGGGGCACCATCGCGTCGGTGATCGCCGGTGGGCGGGCGGCACCGCCCGCGGCCGGTTTGCTGCCGGCCGCCCCGTTCAGCAGCCGGGCGGCGACGGCCTGCTCGTCGCCGAGCAACTGCCCGGCCAGCTCCCGGACGGCCACGGTCAGATGAGTGGCCCAGGCATCGGTGGCCGCGCGCACGGCGGCGACGTCACGCTGCCAGTCGGCCACCGGCTGGTCGGGTGCGGGTACCCACGGCGGCGCCGGAGCCGGCGGCACCCCGCCACCGGCCAGCCAACCCGGCAGCCAGCGCTCCAGTTCCTCCGGCAGCCAGTCGGCCAGCCGGGTCAGCAGCCGGCCGAGCTCGGACTCGGGCAGCGGCACGGGCTGTGCCGCACCGTCACTCACTTCTCCGCTCCGGATTCGCCGCCCGTACCGCTGCCGGCGCCGGAGCTGCGGACGACCGACGGTCGCAGATCGTCGGCGGGCGGCTGCCAGCTGGCGGGGTCGGCCGGCACCTGTTCGCCGCTGCGAATGTCCTTGACCTCGTCACCACTGGACTCGCCGGCACCGGCGGCGGTGCCGCCGGGGAACCAGACGTAAGGGATGCCGCGCCGCTCCGCGTAGCGGATCTGTTTGCCGAACTTGGCGGCGGTCGGCGCCACCTCGCAGGCAATCCCCCGCTGCCGCAACGCTTTTGCCACAGCGGCGGACGCCAGCCTTGCTACCACGTTGTCGTTGGCGAGGGCGATCAGCACCACACTGGGTGTTGACCTCGACGCGCGCACCAGGCCCTTACCGACCAGCAGCCCGACCAGACGGGACACCCCGATCGAGATGCCGACACCCGGGTAGGTGTGCCGATTGTCCGCGGCCAGCGCGTCGTACCTGCCACCGGAGCAGAACGACCCCCACGACTCGTAGCCGACCAGCTGGGTCTCGTAGACGGTGCCGGTGTAGTAGTCGAGTCCGCGGGCGATGCGCAGGTCGGCGACCATCCGTCCCGGCGCACCGGCCATACCGGCGGCGATCACCGCCGACAACGCGGCTAGCCCCTCGTCCAGCACCGGGTGCGTCACCCCCAGCGCCCGCACCCGGTCGACGAAACTCAGGTCGGGAGCGCGGATCTCGGCCAGCGCCAGGCACGCGCCGGCCTGCTCGTCGGTGGCGCCGGCGCCGATCAGCATGTCCCGCACCGCATCAGGGCCGACCTTGTCCAGCTTGTCGACGATCCGCAACGCCTCGATCACGCCGACCGAGGCGTCCAGCCCGATACCCCGGTAGAAGCCCTCGGGGATCTTGCGGTTGTTCACCTGGATCACGTACTCGCCCACCGGGAGCCGGTCGAAGATGTCCGCGATCACCAACGGAATCTCGGCCTCGTACGCCGCCGGCAGCGTGTCGACGTCGATCACATCGATGTCGGCCTGGGTGAACTCGCGGTAGCGGCCCTCCTGCGGGCGCTCCCCGCGCCAGGCCTGCTGAATCTGGTAGCGCCGGAACGGGAAGTTCAGCTTGCCGGCGTTCTCGACGACGTAGCGGGCGAACGGCACCGTCATGTCGAAGTGCAGGCCGAGCCGCGGCATTCCCTGCTCGGCACCCCCGGCCAGCCTTGACAGCACGTAGATTTCTTTGTCGGTGTCCTCGCCCTGCGCGGACAGCCGGTCGATCGGCTCGACCGAACGCGTCTGGATCGACGAAAAACCGTGCAGCTCAAAGACTTCCCTGATCACGTCGACGATGGATTGTTCGACGATGCGGTCGGCCGGCAGATACTCCGGGAAACCGCTGATCGGGGCGACCTTCTTGCTGTTGCTCATCGGCTCATTCTGTCAAGCCGGGCGAGGTGGCTGCCGGCCGGCCAGGAACGGATTGCCGGCCCGTTCGGCGCCGATGGTCGAGGTAGGGCCGTGGCCGGGCAGGATCACCGCATCGTCCGGCCGGGTGAGCAACCGCCGGCCGATCGAATCGAGCAGTTGCGCCGAGTCGCCGCCGGGCAGGTCGGTGCGGCCGATGGACCCGGCGAACAGGGTGTCGCCGGTGAACAGGATCTCCGGGTGCGCGGTATCGCGGTCGGATCCGGTACCGCTGTCGGATCCAGTACCGCCGGCGGCGAGCCGGTACACCACCGAGCCGGGGGTGTGGCCAGGGGTGTGGTCGACGGCCAGGGTCAACCCGGCCAGCTGCACCGACTCGTCTTCCCCGGCCCGGCCGAGCAACTGCAACTGGGGGGGACGCAGGCCCTGCAGCGCCTCCGGCCGAACGATCTGCTCCAACGCCAACGCGAGTTCGTCGTTGAGGCCGGACTTGGGATCGTCGAGCAGGTGTTCGTCGCCGGCGTGGATCAGCACCGGCACGTCGTACTCGGCACCGACCGCCGCCGCCGACGCGACGTGATCAAGATGCCCGTGGGTGAGCAGCACCGCCGCCGGGGTGATCTGGTTCAGCTGCACCGCCTGCCGCACCATGCCGAGCGCGTCCTCACCGGGGTCGACGATGACGCCGGGCGCGCCGCGGTCGGCGGCCACCAGGTAGCAGTTGGCCTGGAACATCCCGGTCGGAAAGCCTGCAATCAGCACAGCGCCACCTTATGGCCGCCTTAGGCGGCACGCCGCCCTGCCCATCTCACACCGCTTTCTCACGTCGTCCCTGCGGCTTTGAACGCTCGCTGTGTTCAGGTTGGGCGGGCCCAGCAGTGCTCAGTACCGTCGGGCCCAGCGGTGTCGGGGCCGCCAGGTCCGTCACCTAGACTCAGCCGCCGGGGCTGCCGCAGGGTCGGCGGCCCACCCTTTGACTCACCCAGGAGGACCACCGGTGCCGAGCAATCAGCAGCGACGCGAAGCGGCCAGGCGAAAGCTGCAGCGGCAGCTCCAGCGCCGCGAGGCCGAACGCGCGCGCCGCCGCCGGGTCGCTCTGATCTCCGGGTCCGTCGCCGTTGTGGTGATCGCCGCCGGCGTGGTGTGGCTGGTCACCGCCAACCGCAACGACAACACCAACAACACCGCGGACGCCGCTGGTTCCAGCGCCGCGCAGTCGTCCGCCGCGCCGGACAACCCCTGCAACTACACCCCGGGCGGCAAGGCCGCCAAGGACGTCAAGCCGCCGACCAACGTCTCACCGGAGCGGACCGGCACCGTCGACGTCACCATCACCATGAACGGGCAGCCGGTCGAGGCCAGCCTCGACCGCGCCTCGGCGCCCTGCTCGGTGAACGCCTTCCTGTCGCTGGCCTCGCAGAACTTCTACTCCGACACCAGCTGCCACCGGCTCACCGCCGCACCGACACTGAACGCGCTGCAGTGCGGCGATCCGACCGGGACCGGTACCGGCACCCCCGGCTACTCGTTCCAGCCGACGCCACCGACCGGCGACAACGTGAAGTACCCGGTGGGCACCGTGGCCATGGCCACCGACGGCAGCATGGAGGGCTCGCAGTTCTTCATCGTGTACGGCGCCGCCGAGCTGCCGCCGCAGTACTCGATCATCGGCAAGGTGTCCGACGCCGGCATGAAGGTGATCGACGGCATCGCCGCCAAGGGCGTGCAGAACAACGCTCAGGACGGCAAGCCGGTCGCCGAGGCCAAGATCGACTCCGTCACCGTCCCCGAGCAGGCAGTCGTCGCCACCACCGCATGGCCGTCGTCCAGCGCGCCGTCGGAACCACCGATGCCGCCGGCGCCGGCCCCGTCCGGCGCCGGCGAGGCGAGCGGATCGGCCCCCGCCGGCACCGGCGCCGCTCCGGCGTCCAACAACTGACCGCGGAGCCCGGCCCCGTAACTAGGCGCTGGTGACCCGGTAGACGTCGTAGACGCCGTCCACCGCGCGCACCGTGCGCAACAGGTGCCCGAGGTGCTTCGGGTCGGCCATCTCGAACGAGAACCGGCTGATGGCCATCCGGTCTTTGGACATCGACAGGTTCGCCGACAGGATGTTGACCTTCTCGTCGGCCAGGCTCTTGGTGATGTCCGACAGCAGCCGGTGCCGGTCAAGTGCCTCCACCTGAATGGTCACCAGGAACACGCTGGCGAAGCTGGCGTCCCAGGAAACGTCGACCAGCCGCGCATGTTCGGCGCGCAGGGCGTCGGCGTTGGTGCAGTCGGTGCGGTGCACCGAGATCGCCCCGCCCTTGGTGACGAAGCCGAGGATCTCGTCGCCCGGCACCGGGGTGCAGCAGCGCGCGAGCTTCACCTGCAGGTCGGTGGCGCCGGCCACCAGCACCCCGGACGAGCCCTTGGCGACCCGGCGCCGCACCGTCGCCGGGGCGGACCGCTCGGCGATCTGCTCGCCGACCTCCTCGTCACCACCGATGACGCCAACCACCTTGGCCACAACGGTTTTCGCCGAAACATGGTTCTCGCCGACGGCCGCATACAGCGCCGCGATGTCGCGGTAGCCGAGCTCGTGGGCGGCCTCAGCCATGGCCTGGTGGTTGATCAGCCGCTGTACCGGAAGTCCTTCGCGCCGAACGGCTTTGGCGATCGCGTCCTTACCGGACTCGATCGCCTCCTCGCGCCGCTCCTTGGCGAAGTACTGCCGGATCTTGGTCTTCGCGCGGGACGACTTGACGAAGCTGAGCCAGTCCCGGCTGGGCGCCGCGGTCTGCGCCTTTGACGTGAAGATCTCGACGATCTGGCCGCTGGCCAGCGTGCTCTCCAGCGCCACCAGCCGGCCGTCAACCTTGGCGCCGATGCAGCGGTGCCCCACCTCGGTGTGCACCGAATAGGCGAAGTCGACCGGCGTCGAACCCGCTGGGAGGGTGTGGATGTCGCCCTTCGGGGTGAAGACGAAGATCTCGCTCGAGGCCATCTCGAAGCGCAGGTTGTCCAAGAACTCGCTGGGGTCGCCGGCCTCGCGCTGCCAGTCGAGCAACTGCCGCATCCAGGCCATTTCGTCGACGGTGGTGAGCGCGCCGGCGTGGGTGCCCTTGGTCTCTTTGTAGCGCCAGTGCGCGGCGATGCCGTACTCGGCGGTGTGGTGCATTTCCCTTGTGCGGATCTGGATCTCGAGGGGTTTGCCCTCCGGCCCGATCACCGTGGTGTGCAGCGACTGGTAGACCCCGAACCGCGGCTGGGCGATGTAGTCCTTGAACCGGCCGGGCATCGGCGCCCACATGGCATGCACAACACCCATCGCGGCGTAGCACTCGCGGACGCTGCCGACAATGATGCGCAGCGCCACCAGGTCGTGGATCTCGTCGAACTCCCGGCCCCGCACCTGCATCTTCTGATAGATCGAGAAGTAATGCTTGCCGCGGCCGACCACCTCGGCGGGGATCTTCGCCGCGCTGAGCTCGGCGCTGACCTGCTCCTTGACGGTGGCGAGGTAGGTGTCGCGGGAGGGCGCCCGGTCGGCGACCAGCCGGACGATCTCGTCGTACCGCTTGGCGTGCAGAATCGCGAACGCCAGGTCTTCCAGTTCCCACTTGATGGTGGCCATGCCCAGCCGATGCGCCAGCGGCGCAAGCACTTCCAGCGTCTCCTTGGCCTTGCGCGCCTGCTTCTCCGGCGGCAGGAACCGCATGGTGCGCATGTTGTGCAGCCGGTCGGCCAGCTTGATCACCAGCACCCGCGGGTCCTGCGCCATGGCGATGATCATCTTGCGGATGGTCTCGGCCTCGGTGGCGTCGCCGTAGCGCACCTTGTCGAGCTTGGTGACCCCGTCCACCAGGTTGGCGATCTCGGTACCGAAGTCACGTTCGGCGTCGGCGTAGGTGTACGGGGTGTCTTCGACGGTGTCGTGCAGCAGCGCCGCCACCAGCGTCGTGGTGTCCATGCCGAGGTCGGCCAGAATGGTGGCGACCGCGAGCGGGTGGGTGATGTACGGGTCGCCGGACTTGCGGAACTGACCCTCGTGCGCAACCGCCGCCACCTCGAAGGCGCGCTGCAGCACCTTCAGGTCGGCCTTCGGGTGCAGGCTGCGGTGCGCGGCGAACAGCGGCTCGAGCACGGTGCGGCCGGGGCTGGCCGGGCCGGCCTGCCGCTGCCCGCTCATCCGGCGCGCGATCCGGGCCCGCACCCGGCGGGTGGCCGACGGCTGCTCGGCGTCAGCGGCGGGGGTTGCCGGGCCGCCCGATGAGTTCTGCAGGTCTGGACTGGCCACGTCGCCACCTCCGCTCAAGCGTGTGAATACCGAAGGTGCCAGCCTATCCGCGCGGGCCGGCGAGCGTCAGTGTCGGCGTTTGCCGGTGGGCCGCGCCCCCGGCTTGGGGCGGTTGCCGACCCCGGGCCGGGTCGGGCGCGGCGCGGCGAACACGTCCGTCCCCGACTCAAGATCGCTGAGCTGCACCCCGGGACGGGCCGGCGGTGCCGCTGCGTCCACCGCATCGTCGCCGGTCGCGGCAGCGTCGGTGGCCGTCGCGGTCTTGGTGGTCGACACCGCCGCCGAGCCGCTGGTCGCCTTCTTCTTGCCGGTCCTGGCACCGGCGGCCGGGGTGGTGTAACCGACCGGGTCGCCGACCGCGTCGACCAGCAGCCCGTCGGCGGCGCGGCGCTGCTGCACTCTGCGGGTGTGCGCCTTGATCGCCGACTCCCTGGTGCGCAGGTCGACCGCCATCGGCACCGCGACGAACAGCGACGAGTAGGCGCCGACGATCATGCCGATCAGCTGCACCAGCGCCAGGTCCTTCATGGTGCCGGAGCCGATCAGCGCGATACCGGCCACCAGCAGCCCGGCCACCGGCAGCAGCGCGATGAGCGAGGTGTTGATCGACCGCATCAGGGTCTGGTTGACGGCCAGGTTGGCCGCCTCGGCGTAGGTCCGCCGGTTCAGCGACAGCAGGCCCTTGGTGTTCTCCTGCACCTTGTCGAACACCACAACGGTGTCGTAGAGCGAGAAGCCGAGGATGGTGAGCAACCCGATCACCGTTGCCGGGCTGAGCTCGAATCCGACCAGGGCGTACACCCCTGCGGTGATGATCAGCACCTGGACGGTGGACGCCACGGCGGCCACCGACGCTCGCCATTCGTATCGGATCCAGATGAAGATGGCGACGGCGATGAGGAAGACGATCACCGAGATGATCGCCTGCTTCGACACCTCGTTGCCCCAGGTGCCGGACACCTGCGATGCGGTGATCTGGCTCAGCGGCAGGTGGAAGGTCTCGCTGATCGCGTTGCTGGCGTCCTGGACCTGCCTTGCGCCCTCGCCGGTGGACGAGTCCAGCGGCAGGGTGGCCTGCAGGCTGGACGTCACGCTCTGCACGGTGACGTCGCTGTCGCCGGTGGCGTCGGCGATCACCCTGGAGAGCTCCGCCCGGTCCACCGGCTGCCCTGCGGTGGGCGTGACGGTGATCTGGGTGCCGCCGGCGAAGTCGATGCTCAGGTTGAAGCCGCGCACCAGCACGATCAGGATCGACGCCAGCACCAGCCCGATCGCGACGATGTAGTAGACGCGGCGCGGCTTGAGAATGTCGAACGCGCCGGTGCCGGTGGACAGCCGCGACAGGAAGCTGTCCTTGCCGGTGCCGACCGGTGCACCTGTGGTGGGTTCGGTCATGGCTCAGGCCTCCTTCGCCACGAGTCGGGAGGTGGCGGCGCGGTGCCGTGCGCCGGCTTCGGCGACGGCGCCGAGGCCGGAGTACTTTGCCGAGCGGAACAGTCGCGAGTCGGCCGCCAGCGCCACCGCCGGGTGCGTCACCAGGAACACCACCACCAGGTCGAGCACGGTGGAAAGGCCGAGGGTGAACGCGAAACCCTTCACATCGCCGACGGCGAGCACGTACAGGATCACCGCGGACAGGAAGGTGACGGCGTCCGCGGACAGAATGGTGCGCTTGGCCCTGGCCCAGCCGCGGGGTACGGCACTGCGGAAGCTGCGGCCCTCGCGGACCTCGTCCTTGAGTCGTTCGAAGTAGACGACGAACGAGTCGGCGGTGATACCGATCGCGATGATCAGACCGGCAACACCGGCCATGTCGAGGCTGAGGCCGATCCAGCGGCCCAGCAGCACCATCACCGCGTACACCAAAATGCCGGAAAGGATCAGCGAGGCGACGGTGATGACGCCCAGCATCCGGTAGTAGATGAGGCAGTAGATGACCACCAGCAGCAACCCGATGCCACCGGCGATCAGGCCGGCGACCAGCGACTCGGAGCCGACCTCGGCGCTGATGGTGTCCACCTTCTCCTCGGTGAACTTCAGCGGCAGCGAGCCGAACTTCAGCGCGTTCGCGAGCTGGGTGGCGCTCTGCTGGGTGAAGTCGCCGCTCACCTCGGTCTGCCCGCCGGGAATGTAGGCCTGGATGGCGGGCGCGGACAGCACCTCACCGTCGAGGGTGAACGCCGTCTGCTTCTGGATGTTGGCCGCGGTGTAGGTCGCCCAGACGCCCGCCCCGGTGCTGTCGAACTGCATGTTGATGACCCAACCGTTACCGCGCGGGTTCGGCCCTGCGTTCGCGCTGTCGATCTGCGAGCCGGGGATCAGCGTCTTCTCCAGCACGTACATGGCGGTGACGGCCTGGTCGCCGGAGCCGATGGTGCCACAGGCCAGCAGCGGCTTTTCCGGGTCGTCGTTGCCGATCCAGCGCGGGTCGTTGATGTCTTTGCAGGTGAGCTGACCGCTGGCCAGGCTCTGCGCTGCCGCGGTCTGCCAAGCGGTGAAGGCCGCTTCGGTGTTGCCCTGCGGCTGGATCGGAATCTTGGGGTCGCTGCCGGCCGGGAACACCCCGCCCTTGGGAGCGGCGCTGGAACTGGCCGCCGTGCTCGCCGGGCCGGATGCGGCCGCCGAGCTGGCGGGCGCGCCGGACGCCGCAGCTGCGGACGCCGGGGCGCTGGACGCCGGCGGGGCGGCGGCGCTGCCGCTGGGGGCCGGCGAGGTGGCGGCAGCGGCGGGGCGCAGACCCTGACCGGAGGCGGCGGCGCCGGACGTCGGTGCGCCCGAGGCGATGGTGGGCGCGGCGGTGGCAGCAGTGGTGGGCGGCGCGGCCGATGCGGCCGGGGCGCTGGGAATCGGCGGCGGGTTGGAGAGCGTCTCGCCGACGGCGCTGCGGGTGGTCTCCGCGAAGCTGCTGGACGGGCCGGAGGTGGTGGCGCCGGTACTGGAGGTCTGGTCCGGCAGCGCCGTCATGTCCGGCACCGGTTGGCCAACCACCGGACGGATGTTCAGGATGGCGGAGCGGGTCAGCCCGGCGAGCGCCTCATCGGTTCCCGGGACGGTGACGACCAGCTGCCTGGCGCCGTCCACCTGCACCTGGGCGCCGGCCACACCGGATCCGTTGACCCGGTTCTCCATGATCACCCTGGCCTGCTGCATGGACTCCCGCGGCGGATCGCCGCCGCCGAGCAGGCTGGCGCCCAGCGTCACCCTGGTTCCGCCCTGCAGGTCGATGCCAAGCTTGGGAGCGTTGGAGCCCGGGGTGAAAAACACCAATCCGTACAAGAGCACCACCAGGGCACCGAAGATGCCCAGATGCAGCCATGGCCGGAACTTGCCGGCTTGCGGAGTTGCCACTTCGTGCCTTTTCTCGGTCTGGACGCGCTACCGGCACCGGGCAACCACGGGCTGCTCGCGCCGACATCTTCGGGCGAAGGACGGTTCTACAGCCCGGACGAACGTGGAGCCTAGCCGATGTCGCCGCGACGCTTGTCGAGGCTGATCCCGTCGGCGTCGCTGACCCCGTCGGTGGAGCGGCTCTGCAACTCGCCGTTCAGCTGGTAGCTGCCGTCGGTGCCCGAGACCGCACCGGTGGCCGAAGTGCCGTCGACGGCGTCGGTGCCGCCGGCCTTGGGGACGACGACCTCACGCACCGCGGCCCGCACCCAGGTGGTGCGCAGGCCGGGGGCGATCTCCAGCTCGATGGTGTCGTCGGCGACGGCGGTGACATCGCCGTACAAGCCCGAGGTGGTCATCACCCTGGTACCGGGGACGATCGACTCCTGCATCTTCTGCTGCTCGGCGGCCATCCGCTTCTGCTTCTTGACGCTGAAGTACATCATCGCGCCGAGTGCCAGGATCATCACAATCGGCAGCAGCATGGTTTCCATGGGTGAAGCTCCCTCAAGTCTGCGGGGTGGGTCAGGCCTTGTGACCTGCAACGCACATCCCGATCAACAGTACCGGAGTATCGCGGCCGATCAGTCGCCGAACAGGCCGGGATCGGCGCCCGGCGCGGCCGGACCGGCCAACCCCAGATGCTGCCAGGCGGCCGGTGTCGCCACCCGGCCGCTGGCGGTGCGGGCCAGCATGCCGATCCGCACCAGGTACGGCTCACATACCTCTTCGACGGTGGCCGGCTCCTCGCCGACAGCCACCGCCAGCGTCTTCAGCCCGACCGGTCCCCCGCCGAAGCTGCGGCACAGCGCGGTGAGCACCGCCCGGTCCAGCCGGTCGAGCCCGAGTTCGTCGACGTCGTAGACGGTGAGCGCCTGCCGCGCCACCGCCCGGTCCACCGCCGCCGCCGCATCACCGGCCTGCACCTGGGCGAAGTCACGGACCCGGCGCAGCAGCCGGTTGGCGATCCGCGGGGTGCCCCGGGAGCGCCCGGCGATCTCGGCCGCGCCGTCGGCCCGCAGCTCGACGTTCAGGATGCCGGCGGCGCGGCGCAGCACGGTGGCCAGCTCGTCCGGCGCATAGAACTCGAGGTGCCCGGTGAAGCCGAACCGGTCGCGCAGCGGCGAGGTGAGCTGGCCGGCCCTCGTGGTGGCACCGACCAGGGTGAACGGTGCCAGCTCCAGCGGAATGCTGGTGGCGCCGGGCCCCTTGCCGACCACCACGTCGACCCTGAAGTCCTCCATCGCCAGGTACAGCAGTTCTTCCGCCGGACGGGCGATCCGGTGGATCTCGTCGATGAACAGCACGTCACCGTCCGAGAGGTTGGACAACATCGCCGCGAGGTCGCCGGCCCGTTCCAGCGCCGGGCCGGACGTGACCCGCAGGGTCGACCCCAGCTCGGCGGCGATGATCATCGCCAGCGACGTCTTGCCCAACCCTGGCGGGCCGGACAGCAGCACGTGGTCCGGCACCGTTCCGCGCAGCTTGGCCCCGGCGAGCACCAGCTCCAACTGCTGCCGAACCCGTTGCTGCCCAACAAATTCGGTGAGGTCCTTGGGCCGCAGCGAGGCCTCGATGTCGGTGTCGGTCGCGGTCAGTCCCGGGTCGCTGACCGACAGCGGTTCCGGCTCCGTCACCGCGACCACCTTGTCCTTCAGCTCGAGCACCAACCGTTCAGCGCCCTTCTTGCCGATCCCGGGGGCGCGGGTGAGCATCGCGGTGTCGCCCGCGGCCAGCGCGGCGCTGAGCTCGTCCGGATCGAACACCGCCAGCAGGGCCAGCGCGATCTTCGGCCCGACCCCCGATACCGACTGCACCAGCTCGAACAGTTCCTTGGCCGGGCGGTCGGCGAAGCCGTACAGCGTCATCGAATCCTCACGCACCACCAGCGTGGTGGCGAGCGTGACCGTCTCACCGGCGGTCAACGCACCCAGCGTCGCCGGCGTTGCCCGCACCGCGTAGCCGACGCCGCCGACGTCCAGCACCAGATGGTCGAGCGCGATCGTCTGCACGCTGCCCCGCAATGCCGCGATCATCCGCGCGCTCCGGCGCCGAACCCGGTGACGGTCAGCCCGGCCACCCGTCGTGGCCGGCCGGTCGCCGCCGGGTAGTGCTGCTGCCCGGCGCTGCGGCCGGCACCCTTGGCAGCGAGCCGGGCGGCCAGCGGGCCGCGCCACAGCTGACAGATGGCCAGCGCCAACGCATCCGCAGCGTCCGCCGGGCGGGGCTGGGCGTCCAGCTTGAGCAGTTTGGTGACCATGGTGGCGACCTGCTGTTTGTCGGCAGCGCCGTTGCCGGACACCGCCGCCTTGACCTCGGTGGGGGTGTGCCAGGCCACCGGGATGCCCCTCCGGGCCGCGGCCACCGCGACAACGCCCGCCGCCTGCGCCGTTCCCATGATGGTGGAAACGTTGTGCCGGTTGAACATTCGCTCCAACGCCAGCTGATCCGGGCGGTGCTCGTCGAGCAGCGCCTCGACGTGTTCGGCAACCGCCAACAGCCGGGTGGCGACATCGTCGTTCGCCGGGGTGCGCACCACCCCGACGTGCACCAGCCGCAGCTGCCGACCGCCGCGCCCGGTGGTCTCGACGATGCCGGCGCCACAGCGGGTCAGCCCTGGGTCGATGCCGAGCACCCGCACGCCGCACTCCCTCACTTCGTCCGAACACCTGTACGCGTGGAACGTTACCGGGGCAACGCCACCGTTCGGTTCAACGGCGCGCCTTGTCGGGCAACGGCGGCCGATCCGGACAACAATGCCCTGGTGACGAACGACGGTCGGAACCAGCAAGCACGCCAGCTTCCCGCAGCCGCTGATCCCCCGCCGCGCTGGACCCGACTGGGCTCGTTTCCCGTCGTGGCCGCGGTGCTGGTCGGCCTGAACGCCCTGATGATGGCACTGATCGCGTTCGGCAACATCACCGACTTCGACACCAACCACCAGTTCGTCGACCACGTGTTGAAGATGGACACCACCAACTTCGGCGGCGAACCCGGCGCCGATCTCGACCCCGACGTGATGTGGCGAGCCATCGATTCCGGCGGGCTGCGCACCGCCGGCTACGTGCTGATCATCGCCTGGGAGACGCTGGCGGCGTTGGTGCTGATCGCCGCGGTGGTGGCCTGGATCGCCGAACGCCGGGCCGGTCACCCGCGGGCCAGGGCGCTGTCGGTGATCGGCCTGCTGAAGGTGATCCTGCTGTTCTTCGGCGGCTTCCTCGACATCGGCGGCGAATGGTTCCAGATGTGGCGCTCCAGCGCCTGGAACGGCACCGAATCGGCGCTGCGGAACATCATCGTTGCGGCGATCCCGCTGCTGCTGTTGTTCCTGCCGGCCGGCCGCGACTCCGGCCGCTCCACCGCCACTGCCGACACCGGCGCCGGCGAGCGTTAGGCGTCGACCTTCTCCATCACGTCGTCGGAGATGTCGGCGTTGGTGTAGACGTTCTGCACGTCGTCAAGGTCTTCCACCGCGTCGATCAACTTGAGCACCTTGCGCGCCGCCTCTTCGTCCAGCGGCACAGGGACGCTGCCGACGAAGCTCTGATCGGCCGAGTCGTAGTCGAGTCCGGCGTCCACCACCGCGGTGCGTACCGCCACCAGGTCGGTGGGCTCGCTGACCACCTCGAAGGCCTCGCCGAGGTCGTTGACCTCCTCGGCGCCGGCGTCCAGCACGGCCAGCAGCAGGTCGTCCTCGGTGACGTCGGTGTTCTGCTCGGAAGACTTCGGCACCACCACCAAACCCTTGCGGGAGAACATGTATGCCACGCTGCCGGGGTCGGCCATGTTGCCGCCGTTACGGGTGACGGCCAGCCGGACGTCGGTGGCCGCGCGGTTGCGGTTGTCGGTGAGGCACTCGATCATCATCGCGACGCCGGCCGGGCCGTACGCCTCGTACATGATGGTCTGGTAGTCGACGCCACCGCCCTCGGCGCCGGAGCCGCGCTTGACCGCCCTGTCGATGTTGTCGTTGGGGACGGACGACTTCTTCGCCTTCTGGATGGCGTCGAACAGCGTCGGGTTACCGGCCGGATCGCCCCCGCCGACGCGCGCCGCCACCTCGATGTTCTTGATCAGCTTGGCGAACAGCTTGCCGCGCTTGGCATCGATCGCGGCCTTCTTGTGCTTGGTCGTCGCCCATTTGGAATGCCCACTCATAACCGTCGAGTCTACGGCTCAGGGCTTGACCACCATCAACACGACGACGGCGACCAGCATCAGGGTGGCGATCCCGTTCGCGGCGGCGATCTTGCCGTAGCCGGCTCTGGCGTCAGCAGTCCCGGCACCGGCTGACGACCCGGCGGACGCCCGGAGCGCGTCGGCGGCGTCCCGCAGTCCCGGCACCACCACCAGCACGGTGATCAGCACCGCGAGCGCCCAGAGCACCAGCGACAGCCAGATCCACAGTGACGAGAACGACCAGTCGGCCCAGTCCGGGCGGGTGCCGAGCGCACCGAACCCGAACACCACAACGGCGGCCGAGACGATGCTGAACACGAACGTCGCCCTGGCCAGCCCGGCCACCATGCCGGGCGAGTCCTCTCGAATGCCGCGCAGCGCCAGTTGCGGCAGCATCGCCATCGGGCCGACGGCGAACACCGCGAGCAGCACATGCAGGGCAGTCATCAGGTCGAACACAACTCAAGAGTATCGGCATGCTGGGATGGATCCCATGCCGCTCGATCTGTCGATCCGTCTGTTGTCCGCGCTGGCCCGGCTGCCACGGCCGCGGCACCGCGAACTGCTGGTGGAAAAGGACCTCGCGGTGCCGATGGACGACGGCATCACCCTGCTGGCCGACCGGGTGGCCCCGATCGACCTGCCGGCGGCGCCGATCCTTTTGGCACGCACGCCATATGGCAACCGCGAGCCGATGCGGCCGCTGCGGCTGATCGCGGCGCAGGGGTTTCAGGTGGTGTCGGTGCGCTGCCGGGGCACCTTCGGATCCGGCGGTGAGTTCGATCCGTTCTTCGCCGAGGCCGCCGACGGGCAGGCCACGCTGCGGTGGCTGCGGGAGCAGCCCTGGTACTCGGGGCAGGTCTGCCTTTTCGGGCCGAGCTACCTCGGCCTGACCCAGTGGGCGGTGCTGCACTCCGGCGCCGGCGACGACGTCAAAGGCGCGGCAATATCGGTGTCCGCCAGCGATTTTCCCCGCGATCTGATCTATCCGGGCGGGGCGTTCGGGCTGGACCTGGCGACCACCTGGCTGTACGCGCTCGATGTGCAGGAGCGGTCGTGGCTGACCCGCAAGCGCGCGCAGCTGACCCGCAAACCCCACAAGGTGGCGGCGGCGGCCGCGTTGCCGGTGGCCGACGCCGACCAGCCGCTGGTGGGCCATCGCATCGGCTACTACCACGACTGGATCGACCACGAGGACGTCACCGACGAGTACTGGCGGCGCATCGACTTCCGCCCGCTGCCGACGGCCGAGAGCTCCGGCCGGCAGGACGCCGAAACCGCCACTCCCCCGGTCAATCTGGTGGCCGGCTGGTACGACATCATGCTCACCGGCCAGCTTGCCGACCATGTGCTGCTGACCCAGCGGGCGGCTCGCCGCGGCACTGAGCCGCCGCGGCTGACCGTCGGGCCTTGGCACCACGCCTCACCGGCGGCGGCGCTCACCGTCGTGCGGGAACTGGTCGGTCACGCCCGCCGAGTGTTCGGCGACACCGAAGAACTCGGCCCCGCGGTGCGGGTGCGGGTGCTCGGCGCCCCGCGCGGGTCAGCCTGGCTGGAACTACCCAGCTGGCCGCCGAAACCGGCGGAACACCTGTCGCTCTTCGCCGGCGCCCCCGGGCTGCTCACCCCGGCACCGCCGAGCACCGATACCGAACCGATCGGCAGCTTTGTGCACGACCCTGCCGACCCGGCACCGATGTGCGGTGGCCGTTCCCTCGACCCGGCGCTGGCCGGCCCGAAAGACCAGGCCCCACGCGAGAATCGGGACGACGTGCTGGTGTTGTCCACCGAGCCGTTGACCGATCCGGTGACGGCGGCCGGGGTCCCGGTGGTGCGGCTGCGGCTGCGGCTCAGCAATCCGAACGCCGACATTTTCGTCCGGCTGTGCGATGTGGCGCCCGGCCGCGGTGCGCGTGAGAAGTCGATCAATCTGACCGACGCCGGGCTGCGACTCGACCCGCGGTTGGATGCGGCACGCGATCGGGCCGCCGACACCGCGGCCGGCGCGCCGACCGCGGAGGTGCTGCGGCTACCGGACGGCACCGTCGCGGTGACGCTGCCGCTGGCGCCCACCGCCTGCTACTTCGCCAAGGGCCACCGGATCCGGTTGCAGCTGTCCGGTGCGGCGAATGCGTTGCTGGCACGGAACACCGGCAGCGGCCAGCCGCTGGCCACCGCGACCACCCTCACCTCGACGAGCTATGAAGTTCTCGGACCGGACGACGGCCCGCTGCTGGAGCTGCCGGTGCTGGATCGCTGATCGTCAGCCGGTGCTGATCTCGGCGTTCGCCGGCGCCAGCAGAACCCAGGTCTTTCCCGGCTTGAACAGCAACGGCTTGCCCGAGGCGTCGACGAAAGCCGTTGGCGCCCCCGCGTTGTCGCGCTTCCAGCTGCCCTTGAGCGCCTTGCCGTCACGGTACAGCGTTACCTCGCCGGTGCCGACCGTGTGCGACAGCAGCGACGGCTGCCCGTTGGTGTCGACGGTGCCGTCGGGTTCGTCGGTGACGCGCTGCACCACCACGTTGTCGGCGACCACAGCACCGCCCGACCGATCGACGTAGTCGCCGTACTTGCTGCTGACCCGGTAGCGGCCGTCGGCGAAGGCAAAGCTGGTGCGGCCCAACACCATCGTCACCTGAACCGAGCCGACGGCCGGTGCCGACCTCAGCCGGGCGTCGTCCGCGGAGAACTGGAAACCGGGTCCGGTCGGAGCCGGCAGCCCCGACTCGGCGGCCAGCTTCTGCACGTCGACGTGCAGGTTGTGGGTGCCGTCGCCGGACGACGAGCGCCAGTAGGCAGAGCCCGAGGTGTCGGCCGAGAGGTTCGCAATGTCGGTGGCGGCCAACATCTCCAGCGGTCCGCCGGCGCCGCCGGAGAACGCCAGGCCCGGCTTGCCGTAGCTGGGCAGCAGTTCGGTGTCGGTACTGCGCACGCTGCGGATCGGGCCGACCTCCGCGGGCAGCGCGGAGTGGTAGACGGCGATCAGCCGAGTCAGTCCGCCCTCCACCTGCTCGACGTAGACGATGTCGGCGGCCGCGGTGCCGAACTGCACCCCGAAACCGGCTGCGGTGTTGTCGATCTTGGCGGCGATCACCGGGTTGGCACTGGGTTTTCCGCCGGTCAGCGGGTCGACCTTGGCGGTGGTCGGCGGGTTGGCCGGCTTGCGGGAGGTGCTGGCGGCGGTCGGCCGGGTGGTGGCGGTGATCTTCGGAGCCACCGGCGGTTCGGAGGCACTCGGCGGGTCGGGGGTACCCGGCGGGCTGGCCGGGACGGCCATCGAGCTGGTGACGGTGACGGACGCCGCTCCCGACGACGCACACCCGCTGAGCACCACCAGCAATGCAGCCGCGAACATCAGCAGGGGGACACCGGAACGAGGTAAGCGCACGCCGCCGAAGGTAACGCAGCGCGAACTTTTTATCGGGTAGGTGATCCGGCGACGTCGGTCACTGAATCGTCCGGGCGACCCAACGGCCGCAGCTCGGAGATCTCGAAATAGTCGGGCAGCGCGGCGCTGCCGGCGAGCCGGAAGAGCTTGGTGAATCGCTTGTCGCGCAATGCCCTGGTGTCGCGGACCGCGTCGTTGTAGAAGCGCCGAGCGAGACTGAGGCGCTCCTGGGCGTCGAACAGTTCGGCCAGCAACTCCTCGTCGACCGTCGGCGGCAACACCGCGAGCGCCCTGGTGAGATCGTTCTCGGCGTCGGCGCGGAAGTCGCGGTTGGCGGTGTCGGCCTGCCGGGCCAGCCCCCGGAGCACGGCCGCGCGTTCCGGTTCCAGCCCGCCGGCGGCGGCGATCGCTCTGGTGGCGACGATGCGGCGCGCCATCGCACCGTCGAGAGCGGCCCAGGCGGCCTCGGTACGAACGTGCAGCCGGTCCAACCGGTTCGCGGTGAGCCACAGCCGCAGCGCGGCGGCGAGCAGCAGCACCACCACGACCACAACAAGGAAGACCGTCACCGGCTCAGGATGACACGAGCAAAGCCCGCCAGGGTTCAGTCCGCGGTCACCACGTGCCGCGGGTCGCCGTCGATCACCGTCTCGTAGACCTTGAGAACGGTGCGGACAACGGTGTTCCAGTCGTACGGCTTGACGGCGATGCGGCCGCGGCCGGCCAGTTCGGCGGCCAGCGCCGCGTCGTCCAACACGGTGGCGAGGCCGCCGGCCAGCGAGGCCGGATCGCCCACCCTGGTGAGCACCCCCGCGGTCCCGCCGGCCAGCACCCTGGCGAAGGCGTCCAGGTCGCTGGCCACCACCGGAGCACCGGCGCTCATCGCCTCGGTGAGGATGATCCCGAAGCTCTCGCCGCCGATGTTCGGGGCGCAGTACACGTCGACCGACCGCAGCAGCGAGGCCTTGTCGGCGTCGCTGACCAGCCCGAGATGCCGGATGTGGCCGGCCAGATCGGCGCCGGCCTCCCTGCGCAGATCGTCGGCGTCGCCCGGACCGGCCACCAACAACTGCAGGGCAGGTCGGCGCGGCAGCAACCGGCGCAACGCCTGCAGCAGCACCGGCATGCCCTTGCGGGGTTCGTCGAACCGTCCGACGAAGCCGACGGTGCCGCCGGCGCGCGGATAGCCCGGCAGCGGACGGGCGTCGGCGAAGAAGTCGACGTCGACGCCGTTCGGGATGATCACCGCATCGCCGCCGAGGTGCTCCACCTGAACCTTGCGCGCGAGCTCACTGACCGCGATGCGGCCGGTGATCTTCTCCAGGAACGGCTGCAGCACCGGTTGGAACGCGGCCAGCATCCGCGAGCGCGGGTTGGCGGTGTGAAAGGTCGCGACGATCGGACCCTCGGCCACCATCAGCGCCAGCAGCGACAAGCTCGGCGCCACCGGTTCGTGCAGGTGCAGCACGTCGAACTGACCGGTCCGGATCCAGCGACGCACCCTGGTGTACGACTTGGGCCCGAACGAGAGCCGGGCGACCGACCCGTTGTAGGGAATGCCGACGCTGCGGCCGGCGGGGACAACGTAGTCCGGAAGCGGAGAGCCGTCAGGGCCGGTGCCACCCTCGTCACCGGGGGCCAGCACCGACACCTGATGCCCGAACCTGATCAGCACCCTGGCCAGGTCGGCCACGTGCGCCTGCACGCCGCCGGGCACGTCCATCGAGTACGGACAGACAATCCCGACCCTCATGACCCGACCCTCATGATCTGGCGGCGGCGGCCCGGCGGGCGGCCAGGTCGGACAGCCACAGCGGCTGCATCATGTGCCAGTCCTGCGGACGCGCGGCGACGCCGGCGGCGAACTCGTCGGCGATCTGCTGAGTGGCGGCAGCCACCTTGTCGCGCAAGCGTTTTCCGGCGATCGGGATCTCCGGCTGGACGACGTGCCGCCAGCCGCCGTCGTCGGTGAAGTTGAGCCGGACGGTGCACAACATGGCGCCGGTGAGCGCCGCCAACATTGCCGGCCCTGCTGGCATCTTGGTCGGCTCGCCGAAGAAGCTGACCGGTACCCCGTTGGCGGTCAGATCGCGGTCGGCGGGCAGGCAGACGATCTTCCCCCGCTCCAATTCGGCGCGCAGCAGCCCGGACACCGACCCCTGGCCACCGGTGAGCGGCAGCACCGTCATGCCCAGCGAGGTGCGGTAGTCGACGAATTTGTCGAACAGCGAGGCCGGTTCCACGCGTTCGGCCACCGTCGTCATGCTGCCGAAGGTGCGGGTGACGACCAGCCCCGCGACGTCCCAGTTGCCGGAGTGCGGGACGGCGAGCACAACGCCGCGGCCGGAGTCGACGGCCCGCTGCACCCGGTCGAGGCCGTAGGTGTTGTTCCTGGCGTAGCGGTAGACCCGGTCGAGGTTCATCGCGCCGAGCCGGGTCGTCTCTTTCCAGTACCTGGCGTACGAGAGCATGCCTGCTCTGGTGACGCGGGCCAGGGTTTGAGGTGTCGACCGCTCCCCCAGCACCCGGTGCAGGTTGCGGGCCAGCTGCACCACCGGGCGGCCCTGGCGACGGAACAGCCACTCACCGCCGGCGGCGAACGCGGCGTCGGCCACCGGCGCCGGCAACGCCTGAACCAGTTGCCAGCCACCGGCCATCGCGAGGCCGACCAACCGGTTCTTGTCCACCGTCATGGATTGGCCTGTTGCTGGCGCTGATAGCTGGCCCGCACCTGGAGCAGCCGCTGCACAACCGTGAGACAGCTGGCCACCGCCAGAATCCACAGCAGGATGGGCAGCGCGGCGGTCAGCCCGAGGCCGGCCAGCCCGGTGCCGAACAGGCCGAGCAGGTTGCGTTCGGCGCGTTCGGCCAGGGCGCCGCCGATGGGCAGCTGCACCGAGTCGGCACGGGCCTTGACGTAGGAGATCACCTGGGCGCTGACCAGGCACAGCAGGGCGGCGACGCCGGTGGTGGTCTTGCCGGTGGTGAAGCAGTAGTATGCGATCGCACCGAACACCGCGCCGTCGGCGATGCGGTCGCAGGTGGCGTCGAGCACGACGCCGAACGGCGTGCCATAGCCGCGGGCTCGCGCCATCGCACCGTCGATCAGGTCGAACAGCACGAAGGCGGTGATCACCAAAGTGCCGGCCAACAGGTGGCCGAGCGGGAACAGGATCACCGCGCCGGCCACCACCCCTGCGGTCCCGATCAGCGTGACGGCGTCCGGGGTGAGCCCGATCCGCAGCAACCAACGCCCGATCGGATCCACCACCTTGGAGACAGCGGATCGCGCAAAGGTGTTGAGCATGCAGTGATCCGATCATCTCTCTGGCGCAGGGCTCGGGCCGCGGTTGCAGCAGGTGACCACGATAGCGGTCGCCGCTCGCGCGCAGCAGCTACCAGGCCGCGGCGAGCAGTTCTCTGGTTTGGCCCAACAATTGCGGCAGCACCTTGGTCTGACCCACCACCGGCATGAAGTTCGCATCGCCGGACCAGCGCGGCACCACATGTTGGTGCAGATGCCCGGCGATGCCGGCGCCGGCCGGGGCACCCGCGTTGATGCCGAGGTTGAAGCCGTGCGGGTTCGAGGCCCGGCGAATGGCTTGCAGCGCATGCCGACTGAACTCGTTGAACTCGGCGAACTCGGCGTCGTCCAGGTCGGTGTAGTCGGGCAGGTGCCGGTACGGCACCACCATCAGGTGGCCGGGGTTGTACGGGTACAGGTTCAGTACCGCGTAGACCTTTTCGCCCCGGGCGACGATCAGACCGTCCTCGTCGGACAGCGTGGGAATCCGGCAGAACGGGCATTCGGTCGAGCTGGAATCGCCGCCGACATAGGCCATCCGGTGCGGCGTCCAGAGCCGGGCGAAGCCGTCCGGATCACCGACCCCGTCCTGCAGTTCCGTCTGCTCCTGCACCCTGGGCACCGATCAGCTCAGCAGTTCGCCGAAGGTCTCGGCGGTGGGCTCGGTGTTGTTGCGGCTGTCCACCCAGCCCTCGATGGCGGCGATCGCGGCGTCCACCGGAATACCGTTGAGCTGGCTGCCGTCGCGGAACCGGAACGAGACGGCGCCGGCGTCGACGTCTTTGCCGCCGGCCAGCAGCAGGATCGGCACCTTGCCGGTGGTGTGGTTCCGGATCTTCTTCTGCATGCGGTCGTCGCCGCGATCGACCTCGATCCGGATGCCCTTGCGCCGCAAGCGGTCTGCGATCGCGTCCAGGTGCGGGGCGAACTCGTCGGCCACCGGGATGGCGGCCACCTGCAGCGGCGACAGCCATACCGGGAAGGCGCCGGCGTAATGCTCGGTGAGCACCCCAATGAACCGCTCGATGGAACCGAACTTGGCCGAGTGGATCATCACCGGCTGCTGTCGGCTGCCGTCGGCGGCCTGGTACTCAAGGCCGAAGCGCTGCGGCTGGTTGAAATCGAGCTGGACGGTGGACATCTGCCAGGTACGGCCGATGGCGTCGCGGGCCTGCACCGAGATCTTCGGGCCGTAGTAGGCGGCGCCGCCCGGGTCCGGTACCAGCTCGAGGCCGGTGTCACGGCCGACGCGTTCCAGGGTGGCGGTGGCCTGCTCCCACTGCTCGTCGGTGCCGATGAACTTGTCGGAGTTGGGATCTCGGGTGGACAGCTCGAGGTAGTAGTCGGTAAGCCCGAAGTCGTCGAGCAGGCTGAGCACAAACTTGAGCAGGTGAGCGATCTCGGCGGCCGCGCCCTCCTGGGTGACGTAGGAGTGCGAGTCGTCCTGCGTCATGCCGCGCACCCTGGTGAGGCCGTGCACAACGCCGGAGAGTTCGTTGCGGTAGACGCTGCCGAACTCGAACAGCCGCAGCGGGAGTTCGCGGTAGCTGCGGGGCCGGGAGCGGTAGATCAGGTTGTGCATCGGGCAGTTCATGGCCTTGAGGTAGTACCGGCTGCCCTCAAGGTCCATCGGCGGGAACATGCCGTCGGCGTAGTACGGCAGGTGCCCGGAGGTGTGGAACAACCCCTCCTTGGAGATGTGCGGGGTGCCGACGTAGGAGAAGCCCTCCTCAAGGTGCCGGCGCCGGACGTAGTCCTCCATCTCGCGTTTGATGACGCCGCCCTTGGGGTGGAAGACGGCAAGACCCGACCCGAGCTCGTCGGGGAACGAGAACAGGTCGAGCTCGACACCGAGCTTGCGGTGGTCGCGGCGTTCGGCCTCGGCGAGTCGGTGCAGATACTCGTCCATGGCCTCGGGCGATTCCCAGGCGGTGCCGTAAACCCGTTGCAGGTCAGCGTTCTTCTGGTCACCGCGCCAGTAGGCGGCGCTGGAGCGGGTGAGCTTGAACGCGGGGATGTATTTGGTGGTGGGCACGTGCGGGCCGCGGCACAGGTCGCTCCACACCCGCTCGCCGGTGTGCGCGTGCAGATTGTCGTAGGCGGTGAGCGATCCGTCGGCGGAGAGCTCCGGGACGTCTTCGGTGTCGGCGTCGGAGCCGCCCTTGAGATCGATGAGCTCCAGCTTGTACGGCTCGCCGGCGAGCTCGGCGCGGGCCTCTTCGCGGGAGGCGTACTCGCGCCGGGCGAACCGCTGGTTGGATTTGATGATCTTGTTCATCCGCTTTTCGAGGGACTGCAGATCCTCGGGGGTGAACGGTTCGGCGACGTCGAAGTCGTAGTAGAAGCCGTCGGTGATGGGCGGGCCGATGCCGAGCTTGGCGTCCGGGAACTGCTGCTGCACGGCTTGGGCCAGGACGTGCGCCGCGGAGTGCCGGATGACGCTGCGGCCGTCGTCGGTGTCGGCCGGGACGGGCTCGACCTCGACGTCTTCGGTTGGCGTCCACGACAGGTCACGCAGCCTGCCGTCGGCGTCGCGGACCACGACGACGGCCTGCGGCCCCGAGCGCGGCAGTTCGGCGTCGCCGACGGCCTGCGAAGCGCTGGTGCCCGCCGGGATGCGCAGACGTGGGGCGGATGCGGGGGCCACATGAACTCCTGAACTGGTACGGCGCCGGCCGGTCTGGCGCCGGCTGGTGCGGCGCTACGGACGCCGGCTAAGCGATGCTATCCATCGGCGGCCTCCAGCTGTTCGGTGACCGGTGGCAGGCCGGTCGGTCGCGGCGGGCGCGTCCGGTAGCGCCGCCCCATCGGTGTGGTGACGGTGACGGTTCCGCCCGGTCCCGGTTCACTGCGCCAGCCGGGGATCTCCTTCACGTAGTTCCCGCCGGCGCACAGCCCCTGGCCGTTGTCGAGCGTTGACGGGCCGCCGCGTCGATACGGCTCGACGTGGTCGGTGTGGCGGATGGGCGCGTCGCAGTACGGTTCGCGGCATCGTCGGTCTCGTAGGGCGATGAGTTTTCTGACGCCAGCATCGAACCGGCGCCGGCGCGGGTCGGCCGCCATGGCGATGCCGGTGACCGGATCGGTGACAACGCGGCGCAGCCACACCCGAGACCGAGGCGGCAAGCTCTTCGGGTCGAGTGGCCCGACGGCGAGTTCGCGGGCGAGGTCGGCTGGGACAGGGCCGAAGCCCTGCAGGTAGCCGGGTTGCTGGCTGCGGCCCCACAACGCATCGGCGGAGATGGTGACGTTCAGCGTGGTGTCGGGTTGCCAGCGCGGCACCGGCGGGTCAGCGGATGAGCTTGGCGCGCCGCTCGCCTGCGCGTCCGTCGCGCTATCGTCGTTCGGCGCGTTGTTGGGGTTCGCGGTGTTGCTCTTCGCGGCGCTCTCGTCGTTTGCCACAACGTTGTCGTCCGCGGCGCTGTTGTCGTCGGTCACGGCGTCCGCCGGAACGTCTGTTGAGGCCTGGGGAATCTCCGGCGAGACTGCTGGCGCGCCAACGCATCTGGCAACCAGCAGATCGGCCATCAACTGTGTCTTGGTGCGGGCGTCCCCGGCGCTGCGGGCCGCCTCGGCGTCCCGGGTGAGCGCGGCGAAGGTGGCCACACCCTGGGCGACCGGCAGCAGCGCCGAGACCATCGTCATGGTGTCGGGCATCGGGCGGATGGTGACCCTGCGGTCTTGTTCTGCCCGCGCGCGCCGCTCGACGGCCGAGCGTGGGTCGAGTTGGTAGCAGGCGTGCCGAACGGCCTGCTGAGCCTGCGCTCGGTTCCAGCCGTGCAATGAGCCGGCGAGCCCGGCGTCGATCAGCCGAGCCTGTTCGTCGTCCAAATGACTGGTCTCGGAGTCGAGAATCCGGCAGTGCGACCACGGCACCTCACCGGAACGCAAGCGCCGCAAGGTTTCCGGCGCCCTGACGATCAGCCGGCGACTGAGCGCGATCTCCCGACCCGCGGCCACCGGCGCCATGCCACGCACAAATCCGACCTCGTTGGCGGTACCGCGCCCCAGATCGCGGGCGCGCACCCCGGCGTCTTGTTGCCGCTGACGTTCCAGGTCGGCGAAGCGAGCCTGCTCAACCACCAACTGGCCCGCCACCGCGGCCTGCAGTTGGTGCAGCAACTCGATGCGCGCCAGGCATTCCTGTTGGCCGACGGCGGGTTGCATCAACGGCATGGTGACCGCGAGCCCGCCGACCGCGGACGTTGCCTTCGCATCGAGCAGCTCGGCCCGCTCGGCGTCGCTGAGCTCGGCAAGTGCAACTTCCGATGGCACCACGGTGTAGCCGTTATGAGCTGACTCGCCGCCCGCTACGCCGACGCCGGAACCGACGCGCACCTCGTCGTCCACGGAGCGGCATTCCTCGCGCGGGTCGGGCGAACCAGAGTCGCCGGCGGCCGCGGCAGGCCGGGACGAGTCTTGGCGCTCCGGCGCGACCGCCCCACCACCCTCGTCCTCGACTCCACCGCCTATCCGTTCCACCCCCTCACTCTACCCATCTTCCGAGCCATCCACAAGCCTTTTTTCGAACTTTTGTTTGCACCTCGTCAGCGCGGCTACTCCCCCACGATGCAGGCTGCCACCGCCCTCCGACAACGGGCCAGCGAGCACGCGATGCCAGACTGGCGACCATGACCAGCGCGCCACCGCAGATCCCTGCCGGAGTCGACCTCGCCGACGAACTTTCCGCTCTCACCGTCCCGTACCCGGCGGTGCCCGAACTGCTGCAGCTCGCCGACCGACTCACCGACGAGCAGCGCGCGACGGTACTGCAGGGGCGCGACTTTCTGGCCGGCGAGTTCGGCAATCTTGGCTACCTGAACCTGGCCGAGAAGGTCCCGATTCCCGCTGACGGCAGCGTTTTCGGCCGGCTCGGCTACGTATTGATGTTCGTCAGTGCACTGCCGGCGGTGCGGGAGTTCCACCGTGAGCGCGGCATCGACGACGCCCAGTCCAGGTTGATCCTGTCCGACCTGGGGCGGCACGCGTCCGTCTACCAAACCCGTTACGGCATCAATGGTTTCGCCGAGCCGAGCTGGATGGAGCTGCACTTCACCGGCAAGATCTACCAGCTCGGCCGGTTGCAGTACGAGCGTGGGCTCGCCAGCGCCGAGGTGGCCGAAGCGGCCACCGCTGCCGGGCTGCCGCTGGATCAGGGTCAGCCGGTGCTCAGCCTGCACATCCCGCGCTACCAGGGCCCCTTGTCGGCCGTCGCCGTCGACGAATCCATCGATCGCGCCAGGGAGTTCTTCACCGAACACTTCCCCGAAGAACGCTATCCGGTGGCCATCTGCACCTCATGGTTGCTCGACCCGCAGCTGGCCGAACACCTTGGGGCACAAGCGAACATCCCGCAGTTCGCCAGCCGGTTCCAGCTGGTCGGAGAGCCGACAGTAGACCGCACCTCGGCACTCGAGTTCACCTTCGACCAGCCGGACCTGCCGCTCGAGCAGCTGCCGCAACGGTCAAGGCTGGAGCGGGCCGTTGTGCAGGTATTGCGGTGTGGCGGCAGCTGGCACAGTGCGACCGGCTGGTTTGCCTGGTACCAGGAAGCCTGACCAGGCCCATCCCCCGGTGCGGAGCTGTCCGACCCGGCTGAAACACTGGCCAGCGTGATGACCCCAGCGCCAAGAACCCACCGTCGCCCGCGGCTCTCGGACGACGACATCGCCGCTCTCCGCGCCGCCCTGGCCGATGGCAAGAAGCCGCGAGTCACCTTGCACGGCAACCAGTTCGGCGACGGTGTTCGTGGACAGGTGCTGGCCATCGGCGACCCGACCGTCGACGGTCCCGAGTTCATCACGGTGCGGGCCAAACTCGCCGGCACCATGGAAACCCTGCAGTTCGGGCCGGACGAACTGCACGTCGGGGCAGCCACCCGCAAACCGCGTGCCGCGACCAAGGCCCCAGCTACCGCAGCCCCAGTAACCAAGGCCCCGGCCACCAAGGCCGCGGCCACCAAGGTTCCGGCTCCGGAAGCCTCGACTCAGGCTCCCGAACCCCCCGTTGCCCGACCGGCCGCGCCGAAGCCGACCAGCCCGGCACCGTCGTCGTCACGGTCACCGTCACCGGCCCCGGCGGCGGCCCGCAGCCGCCGCCCACGCGCGAGGCAGAAGCAGCCGGCGGTCACCATCACCCTTGCCTCGTCCGGGGAGCAATGGACGCTCAGCGCCACCCGCGGCGGCCGCTCGTTGCAGAAGTCGACGCCGGTGCCGCCGGGGTCGGTGCTGGCCGCGGCCCGGCTGTTCGATGCTCCTGCGTTGCAGCAGGCCGTCGGCGATGTGGTGGCGGCGGCAAAGGCCGAGGCGCAACAACGCGCCGGGCAGCTCCGCGACGAGCTGGCGCAGGTGCAATCGCTGCTCGATTCGCTGGACGCGCCGAAGTCGCCGCGCCGCTGAAGCGGACTGTGCGAGAGCCCTCAGCGCAGCTTCTTGCACTCTTCGCCGCTTAGTGCAACACTGCACTGTGTGAGCCAAGGTGCAGCTTCAACGATCAGCCGAGTCGATCGGCGCCGGCAGCAGACCAAGCTGCGGCTGACCGACGAGGCGATCCGGCTCACCATCGAACGCGGCTTCGACCACTTCACCGTCGACGAGTTGGCCGAGGCGGTCGGGATTTCCCGCCGTACCTTCTTCAACTACTTCGCCAGCAAAGAAGACGTGCTGCTCGGCGATCAGCGCGAGCACGCGCACCGCGAGGTCACCCAACGCTTCGTCGCCGGGCTGCCCACTGGCGACCTGCTGGAAGACATGGTGGCGGCCATCGCCACCATGCTGGAACCGGAATCGCCGTCGCCGCAACGGATTCGACTGTTCCACCAGGCGGTCGAGTCGGAGCCCAAGCTGGCCAAGATGTTTCACGCCCGATACCTCGACAGGGCCGACCGACTCGCCGAGCTCGTCGCCGAGCGGGAGGGGATCGACGCGGACAGCCCACGCGCCCGCGTCGCCGTCGACCTGATCGGCGCGCTGATCACCCGAGCCTTCACCACTTTCGCGACCTTCGCCTCCGGCGACGCCGATCCCACCGACGCGGGGTCCACCGACCCGGGACCCTCGCTGTTGGACCTGCTCAGGCAGAACCTCGCTGTGGCAAGGGATCTGCTGGCCAGTACCGCGCCCGCCTGACGCCCCCTGCCACCCGCCACCGCAAGAGCACACCGTCGCGCCCGATTCACGATTGTTCCGCGCTGCACCACTGTTCGTGCGCCGTTGCCCGCCGCACCACCCAAACATGTTCTGTTCAAAGGACTTTCCATGACCGCACCCGCCGCCCCCGCGGCACCACTGGTATTGACCAAGCGCCGAATCTGGCTGATCTTCTCGGCGCTGATGGCCGGCATGCTGCTGTCCAGCCTCGACCAGACCATCGTGTCAACCGCACTGCCCACCATCGTCGGCAAACTCGGCGGGGTCGAACATCAGGCCTGGGTGACCACCGCGTATCTGCTGGCCACCACGCTGGTGATGCCGATCTACGGCAAGCTCGGTGACGTCCTCGGGCGGCGTCGGCTTTTCCTCGCCGCCATCGCGATCTTCACCGTCGGCTCGATCGGCGCCGCCGTCACCACCAGCTTCTGGGAATTCATCACCTTCCGCGCCGTGCAAGGTCTGGGCGGAGGTGGGCTGATGATCCTGTCGCAGGCCATCATTGCCGACATCGTGCCGGCCAAGGAGCGCGGCAAATACATGGGCCCGCTCGGTGCGTTGTTCGGCATCTCCGCTGTCGCCGGCCCGCTGCTCGGCGGCTTCTTCGTCGACCACCTGACCTGGGAATGGTGCTTCTACATCAACATTCCCGTCGGCATCGCCGCCTTCGCGATCGCCTACGTCACCCTGACCCTGCCGAACAAGCGCCCGGAGAAGCGGATCGACGTGGCCGGCATCGTCACCTTGAGCCTGGCGACCACCGGCCTGGTGTTCTTCACCGACTTCGGCGGCAACGACTCCTACGGTTGGGGTAGCCCGATCACCTGGCTGATCTTCGCCGGGATGGCAGCCGCCGCAACGGCTTTCGTCGCGATCGAGCGTCGCGCGCAGGACCCGATCATCCCCTTGTCGCTGTTCCGCAGCCGGATCTTCGTCAATGCCACCGCGATCGGATTCGTGTTGGGCCTTGGCATGTTTGCCGCGCTGGCCTTCCTGCCGACGTTCTTGCAGATGTCCTCCGGCACGTCCGCGGCGTCGTCCGGCCTGCTGATGCTGCCGTTGATGGGTGGGCTGATGCTGACCTCCATCGCCAGCGGTCTGCTGATCACCAAGACGGGTCAATACCGGATCTATCCGATCACCGGCACCGCCATCACCGCGGTGGCACTGATCTGGATGACGACGCTCACCGCGGCAACGCCGCTGTGGGTGATCTGCGTGATGATGGCGATCTTCGGCGCCGGCCTCGGCCTGGTGATGCAGGTGATCGTGCTGATCGTCCAGAACTCGGTGCCGCCGGCCCAGATCGGCACGGCGACCAGCACCAACAACTACTTCCGCGAGGTCGGCGCGTCGCTCGGGGTGGCGATCTTCGGGTCGCTGTTCTCGTCGAACCTCGCCGGCAAGCTGCAGGACGTGTTCACCGCCAACGGCGCCAGCGCGGCGCAAGCCAGTGCCGCCGGTGCCTCGTTGGATCCGGCGGCGATGAAGGCGCTGCCGCAGCCGGTGCAGGACGGGATCGTCAACGCCTACGCCGACTCGCTGGCCCCGGTCTTCTGGTACCTGGTGCCGTTCGTGCTGATTGCGTTCGTGCTTGCGCTGTTCATCAAGCAGATCAAGCTGTCTGACGTCTCTGGCATGGTCGCCCGCGGCGAGGCCATCACCGAAGATCCCGCGCCGGCAGCGGCCGCCTCCTGACGATCCCCCGCCGGTCCCGCCCGGGTGGCTCCCGGGCGGGACCAACCAACTGTCGGGCACGCGATGGGGAGCCCGCCATGGAGAGCCCGCCATGGAGAGCGCGGCATGGGGACCGATGCCCATCGCGGGACTACCCGGGTACCCGAGAAGCTGAACACGCAAGGAAGTTCAGCGAACGCTCGAGGAGTGGGGAATGCGTTTCAGGGGGATCGTGCTCAGCACCGCAGCCGCGGCAGTCACAGCGGTGGGCGTCGTGGCGGCCGTCATGCCAGCGGGTTCGTCGGCGCAGCCGGCACCAGCGGCCGCAGCCGCCGACGCGGCAAGCGACGCGCAGTTCGTCAGCGGAGGGCGCCCGAACTTCCGGGTGCCGTTCGAGTGTGGCGAGACCTGGGAGGGCGGGACCCGCGGCAATCACAGCCCCGCCCGGTCCATCGACTTCAACCACTACCCGGGCGACGACGAGGGCTGGAAGGTCACTGCGTCGGCCGCCGGCACCGTCAAGACGGTGCGGAACCTGGGCGACCGTTCCTACGGCCAGTACATCGTGATCTCGCACTCCGGTGGCTACGAGACGCTGTACGCGCACCTGTCGGCGCAGAACGTCAGGGAGGGGCAGCAGGTCAACGTCGGCGACATGATCGGCCGGGTCGGCAATACCGGCGGCTCGCAGGGTTCGCACCTGCACTACGAGCAGAAGGTCGGCGGTAGCACGGTTCCGGCGGTGTTCTACGGCAACGAGGACGCCTTCTACTGGGGCAAGCGGAACTACCAGGTCAAGTGCGACGGGGCCACGCCGCCGGCGCAGCCGCCGGCTCCTACCCCGCCGCCGGCCGACGGGGTGCACAACTTCCCGGCGAAGGCCGACCTTGACGGCCGCGAGGGGCCGGACCTGAACGCCAAGACCCTCAAGGTCAATGCCTACGCGGCCGGCCAGAACGTTCCTGTTGTCTGCCAGGCCGAGGGCGGCGAGGCGTACGGCAGCAGGATCTGGGACAAGACGGCTGACGGGTTCTTCGTCGCCGACAAGTACGTCAAGACCGGCGCGGACGGTTGGGCCGCCGGGGTGCGCCGGTGTGAGGCCAAGGACATGCCGGCGCCTCCCCCGCAGCCGGCGCCAGCACCAGCGCCGGCCCCCGCCGACCCGCCAGCACCGGTGGAAGGCACCTGGTCCGAACAGCCGGCCGAGCCGGAGGCGACGTTCAGCGCACCGCCACCGATGCCGGCCGACGCCGTGCAGCCGATCCCGCCGACCGAAGGCACCTGGAGCGAAAACCCAAGCGCCAGTGAGACTCCCGCACCGGGCGCCAGCGCCGGCATCGAGGTGCCGCCACCGCCGCCCACCGCACCGGCTCCGCCCCCGGTGACGTCCGCCGAGTCCAGCCCGGCAGCACCGGCCCCCGCTACGGAGCCGGCGCCCACCACGGAACCGGCGCCTGCGGCCGAGAAGGGGCCGATGGGGTTCCTGGTGATCGCGAATCTGCATGCCCGCACCGCGCCGAGTCTGGATGCGCCTATCGCCGAGCGCTACCTGTACAAGACCGGCACCGCGGTGAAGGTGCAGTGCCAGGTCGAAGGTGGTGAGGCCTACCAGAGCAAGATCTGGAACAAGACCACCGAGGGCTACTACGTTTCCGACGCCTACGTGCTGACCGGTGTGATCACCTTCTTGATCGACCTGCCGAAGTGCAAGAAGTGATCGCCGTGAGCGGTTTCTCAGTACCCGAAGGGACGGCGAGTGGGACCTACCATTGCCCTCGGCACACCACCGATTTCGGCCATGGTGTTCGACACAGATGCGCCATCGTCTCCGGTCGAGCAACCAGCACAGTCACTCCTGATGGGTTCTCGCCAGGTGCCGCCCCACGCAGAACGATGTTGGACAGTTCGGTGCCGGCGTCAAGCAGCTTGGCCAGTCCAGGCGCCATGCCCTTGTTCACGTACCCGACTCGACTGCCAGCACCCTTGGGGTGTATCGCAATCGCCGCTGATTGGTAGTCGTTCAAGGGTTCTCGAACCAACTCGACCCTGGTGCCGGGTCGAGTATCGCTCCGACGAGCAGCTCGTTCGTAATAGGCCAATCCGCGGACGTCAAATCCAAAGATGCCGACGGATCGGAGCCCCCTGGCGTCCGCGCTGACGAACAAGTCACGTTTGTTGGCCCTTGGACGTTGAGCGGGGCGGCAGCCTGAGGTAGGGCTCGTGGCCGCGCATGCTGTTGGTCTCTCACAACGTCCAGCAGCGAGGCCACGAGCATGGTTCAGGGTAGCGGGGCTGCCGTCACGG
>NZ_JABEND010000010.1 GCF_013002705.1 Nakamurella aerolata
TCGGCACGGCGGGCGCCAGTGCCGGCACTCGCGGATGCAGCGGCGCCGGGGTCGGCCGTATCGACATCGCTCGCGGCGCTACCACGAGGCGATGGAGCGGTGCCTGTGGCGCCGGTCGAGGGCACGGGCACCGCAGGCGAGTCACCCCGCTCGGCGACCAAAGCCGCTGTGGGCGGGCGGGATTCCAGATGCGCAACCAAACCCGACCCCGGCTGCAGCACCCCCAACGCCGTACACCACCGCTGGAACTGCGCGTGCGAAACCCCCGCAGCGCCAACCTGAACCGGCTTCCGGTTGAGCATCAACATCACCCCCTTGTGACACACCCAGATTACCTCTTCTAGTACGCATGTTCGATCCGCCGATCGGATGAAAGTCAATGTCGTGAGGTCATCACAGCGACAACCGAATCTGCCCGCACAACCGGATCGGCTGTGCTTGGCAAATACATTGATCGACAATCTGATGGTGGCCGGCGCTCTGTCATCCGCACCGGTGGTTCCTTTGCCGGCCGCCCGGCCGCGGTCGGGCCCCATTGCCGCCGGTCGGCTGCCATGGCCCCCATCCGGTTGTTCATCCACATACCGCCGCCCATCCGCTGGTCCGATGTCGACCTGTCGGCCAGGCGACCGCCGTCGTCGATGGGGCCAGCGGTGTCCTTCCGACCGCCACGATCCGACGATGATGGCGCCAGCCACCTGGCCCTGCACTGCCGGGCAGTGGTCCCCCGCCACCCTGCTCGCCGGAGACCAGCCGGCCGAACTTGTTGTACGCCAAGAGGTTCGCGCCAACCGGCGAGCAGCAAGGCCCGCTCGTCACCGGTCACCAACCAAGCGCTGGCGGCCCCGCCACCGCCTGTGCAATACTGATTGAACCAAGCAGCTTGTGCGCAATTGCAAGCAGGAACGCGCACAACTTCAAACATCGAGGCAATTCACCGCCGCCCGCACGCTTGTCGCTCCCAGCGTGCACCCGGCGGTCGAGGAGAGGCGGAGGCGTCATGGCGGGATCGGTGGTGCGATCAGAGATGGCCGAGCAACCCCAGGTGCTGGCCAACCTGGTGCAGCAGCGCAACGAACTGCATGCGGCGGTGCAGGACGCGCTGCCACAATCGTTGCGGGGCATCACGTTGATCGCCAGGGGGAGCAGCGACAACGTCGCCGTGCACGCCCGCTATCTGCTCGAGTTGGCCACCGGCATGCCGGTGAGCATGGTGGCGCCGTCGCTGGTCACCAGGTACCACCGGGTCTCGGATCTGCGCGACTATCTGGTGATTGCGCTGTCGCAGTCGGGCCGCACCCCGGAAATTGTCGATGTCGCCACCCAGGCCGCCGGCGTCGGCGCCGCGGTGGTCGCCGTCACCAACGATGTCGAGTCTCCGTTGGCCGAGGCGGCCGCGGCGACCCTGTCGGTGGGCACCGGCGCGGAGCGAGCCGTCCCGGCCACCAAGACCGTCACCGGGCAGCTGGCGCTGGTCACCTTGCTGGCCGAAGCCGTTGCAGCGTCACCGGCGATCGGCGAACGCACCGACCTCACCCAGTACACCGGCGGCGACGCCGCCTGGGCGGCGCTGCCGGACACTGTTGCCGACGTGTTGGCCGACACCGCGCCGCTCGCCGACGCGGTGGGCATCCTGGCCGAGCGCCCCGACGGCATTCACCTGGCCCGCGGCCTCACCTACGCGGCCGCGCTGGAAGGTGCCCTGAAGGCCAAGGAAACCTCTCGCCGGGTGCACGAGGGCTACTCCAGCGCCGACTTCTTGCACGGCCCGCTGACCGTCGCATCGCCCACCGTCAGCGTGGTCGCCTACGGCGCCGACGGGCCGGTGCTGGCGGACGTCGCGAACACCGCGCGGGCCGCTGCAGACCTCGGCTCCCCGGTGGTCGGTGTCGGTCACCCGGACGTGGTCGCCGGTCTCCCCGACGGTGCCAAGAGCGCGTTTCTGCCTGTGCCGCAACGGCTTGGCGAAGCCCTCGCCGTGGTGCCGATGGTGGTCCGCGGCCAGCAGCTGGCCATCGACACCACCCTGGAACTCGGCCTCGACCCTGACACTCCCGAGGGACTGAACAAGGTCACCGCGACGCACTGAACGCGGCGGTCGGCGTTACTGCCGGAACTGCTCAGCCGTCTGCTGCAGCCTGCGGTGGTAATCGGCCCACCACTGCTCGGACTCGTCCGGCAGATTGCTGACACCGGCGCGCAGACCGACGGCACCGTCGATGTTCTCCCTGACGATGTCCGCCTGGCCCAGATGGCGCTGTTCTTCGGCGATCACGTGCACCAGCAGGCGTTGCAGGGTTACCTCGCCGGCATCGGGACCCCACCACGGAACGGTGCCCGGTGCGGTGAGGTCCAACTCGTCGATCGTGCGGTCTGCGTGCGCGCGAACACGTTGGTACAACTCAACAATCGATTCCTGGCTCTCGTCCGCAGTGGCCCACATGTCGGCGTTCGGCTCGGAATCGTCGCTGCCCATCTCCGCGTACCACGCCGGCATCTCCGGCACCGGACGCCCGAAGCACTCACCGAGGTACCCGGCTTCGACCCCACTGAGATGCTTGACCAAGCCCAACAGATTGGTGCCGGTCGGGGTCAGCGGGCGGCGGACGTCGTACTCGCTGGCGTCTTCCAACTTGAACAGCAGCGCATCCCGCCCGGAATCCAGGTAGCGGCGGAACACCGCCTTCGGATCGGACTGCCCTGCAGCAGCTTGGGCCGCATCCGGCGGGACCGCTTCCGCCGGGACAGCTTCCGTCGGGATGGCAGCTGCCGGGGCCTCGGCACCGGTGGCAGCGGGGTCGTCGGGATCAGTCATCCCGGCAGTCTCCCAGCTCGCGCCGGCCCGCGCTGCTGCGCGCGGCGAGCCCACGACGGCGCCGGCCATGCGCCTTGCATAGGCTCGGGGGATGACCGAGCCCTCAGGGCCAGACCGACACGCGTCTGACCCACCGCACACGGCCGATCCCACCTCGGGATCGCACGACACCGCCGCCCCACGCGCAAACCCGGAACGCGCGCTGGTCGCTGAACGGTTCGACGACTGGGTGCAGACGCTGTCCGAGTGGCTCACCATCCCATCGGTCAGCGCCGATCCGGCTCGCCGCGGCGACGTCCTGCGTAGTGCAGAGTTCTTCGCAGATCAGTTGCGCCAGACAGGTTTCCCGCGAGTCGAGGTGCTGAACGAAGGACCGTATCTTCCGGCGGTGGCCGCACATTGGCCCTCCGGCGACCCGGACGCGGTACGGGTGGTGCTGTACGGCCACCACGACGTGCAACCGGCCGACGGCGAAGAACGCTGGACCCATCCACCGTTCGACCCGACGGTGATCGACGGTGTGCTGCACGGCCGCGGCGCCAGCGACGACAAGGGCAACATCGCCACTCATCTGCTCGGCTTGACGGCCCACCTGCGGGCCACCGAGCGCAGCGCGCCCGCTGTCGATCTGACCGTTGTGGTTGAGGGCGAGGAGGAGTCCGGAAGTACCCACGTCACCGAACTGCTCGCCGACGTCAAGACCTTCATGACGCGGGCCGGCGCCGATTCCGCGGACGAGACCGACGTGATCGTGGTGACCGACACCGGCATCTTCTCCGCCGACACCCCATCGGTGGTGGTGGGGATGCGCGGCATGATCGCCGGCGAACTGCATGTGCACGGGCCGGACATCGACCTGCACTCCGGCCAATTCGGGGGAGCGGTGCCGAACCCGTTGGCGGAGTTGGCCCGGCTGGTCGCCGCTCTGCACGACGACGACGGTCGCATCGCCGTGCCGGGCTTCTACGACGGGGTGATCGAACCGGACGCCGCCGACCGCGCGGCGATCGCTGCGCTCCCGTTCGACGAGCAGGCCTGGTTGACCGGGCCCGCCGCGTCCAGGGCACTGGCCGGCGAGAAGGGTTACAGCACCCTGGAACGGCTCGGCGCGCGCCCCACCGCCGAGGTGAACGGCATCTACGGCGGCTACACCGGGCCCGGCGGCAAAACCATTGTGCCGACCGACGGATATGCGAAGTTGTCGTTCCGGCTGACCGGTAAGCAAGACCCTGCGCACATCCGCAAGGTGGTCGACCAGTTCGTCGCCGACAACCTGCGGGACGGGCTGACCGCCGAAATCCATTGGGAGTCAGACGGTGTCGAGCCGCTGTACACCGATCCCAAGCATCCGGCCACGCTGGCCACCCAGCGTGCGCTCGGCCGCGCCTTCGACACCGATACCGTGCTCATCACCAGAGAGGGCGGGTCCGGTCCCGAGTCCGATCTGGTGCAGGCGTTCAACGCACCCATGGTCTTCATCGGGGTGATGACCCCGGAGGACCAGATCCACGCACCCAACGAGAAGGCGCCATTGGCGCTGCTGCAGAAGGGATGTGAAGCCATGGCGCACCTCTGGCGAGAGCTCGCCGCCGTCGGCCGCAAGCAACTCAGGACGAGCAATGGCTGAGCGCGCCCGTTCCGGTAAGAAGCCCGGCCCCAAGCGCGCGGCGACAAAGGATACGCCGGCCACGCGCAAGGCGGCCAAGCCAGCGGCGACAAAGGGTACGCAGGCCACGCGCAAGGCGGCCAAGCCAGCGGCGACAAAGGGTACGCAGGCCACGCGCAAGGCGGCCAAGCCCACATCGGCCAAGCGTGCGTCGGCCAAGAGCGCCCCGGTCAAGCCAGCAGCCAAACGCGCGGCGGCCAAACCAGCAGCGGCCAAACCAGCAGCAAAGCCCACGCAGCGCACCCTCGCGACGGACAGTCGCAGCGCGGCGGAGCGCCTCGGGCTGAAGCTGCCGCGCAAGGCGTTGCCGAGTCAGGATCACCCCGTACATCGGGATGTGCTGGACAACGGGCTGCGGGTGCTGGTGGCGCCGCAGTCCGGCACCGGGGTGGTCGGTGTTGCGGTGCACTACGACGTCGGGATGCGGTCGGAACCCAAGGGGCGCACCGGTTTTGCGCACCTGTTCGAGCACCTGATGTTCCAGGGCAGCGAGTCGCTGCCCAAGCTGGAGCATTTCCGCACCGTGCAATCGTCCGGCGGCAGCTTCAACGGCTCCACCCACTTCGACTACACCGAGTACCACGAGGTGATGCCGGCGGCGGCGCTGGAACGCGGGTTGTTCCTCGAGGCCGACCGGATGCGGGCGCCGGCCATCACCGCCGAGAACCTAGCCAACCAGGTCGATGTGGTGAGCGAGGAGATCAGGCTTAACGTGTTGAACCGGCCGTACGGCGGATTCCCGTGGATCCTGCTGCCGCCGGTGCTGTTCGACACGTTCGCCAACGCGCACAACGGATACGGCGATTTCGTCGACCTGCGCGCCGCGACCGTCGCCGACGCTGCTGAGTTCTTCGAGACCTACTACAGCCCGGCCAACGCGGTGCTCACCATCTGCGGCGACATCGATCCTGGCATGGCGCTGGACCTGGCCGGGTCGCACTTCTCGGACGTGCCGGCCCGCCCCGCCCCGAAACGCCCGTCCTTCGCCGAACCGGCGCCGAACGGCACCAAGCGGGCCATCCACCACGATCCGCTCGCGCCGACTCCGGCGGTGGCGCTCGGCTGGCGGCTGCCCGACCCGGTGGATCGGCTGGATGACTATCTCGCCTATGTGATGCTCGGCGAGATCCTCACGGTCGGAGAATCGGCGCGCCTGCAACAGGCAGTGGTGGACACCGGTCTGGCGACCGATATCTGGGCAGGGCCAGGGCTTCTCGGTGGTCCGCTCGACTCCCGCGACCCCGATGTTTTCGGGCTGAGCGCCATCCATCCCCAGCAGGTAGGGGTGGACGAGGTGATCGGCGCGGCGGATCAGGTGCTGAGCACGCTGGCGGCCGACGGGCCCGCTCCCGACGAGCTGCGCCGGGCCGCGATTCGGTTCGCCACCGCGGTGTTCCGGGAAAATGACTCGGTGGCCGGCCGGACGCTGAACCTCGGGTCGAGCGAGCTGTTGCATGCCAGGGCCGAACTGATCGACGAGCTACCGGCGCTGGTTGCCGGTGTCACCGCAGAGCAGGTCGCCGCCGCGGCGGCCACCCTCGGCAAGAACCGTGCCGAACTGGAGTTGGTCGGCCGCGGCGCCGCCCAGGGCGGCACCCATGGAGGAAAATCGTGAGCCCAAGATCACCCAAGGCTGCCGGGCCGAAGGCCGGCCGGACGGCTGCCGCGAAAACCGGCCGGCAACGGCGAAAACCGCGCACCGCTGAAGAAATCGGCCGGACGGACATCGGGCCCCGGACGCTGCCAGGGTTGATGTCGGCGGGCCGGCGGCAGCGGACCCCGGCCATGGCCGACGAGGTGCTGGACAACGGCCTGCGGGTGATCGCGGTGCGGCGAGCGGACACCCCGCTGGTCGAGGTGCGGTTGCGGATCCCGTTCGGAGCCTCCGGCCGCACCTCGGCCGGGGTTCACGCCGCCAGAGCAGAGTTGTTGGGCAGCACCGCTTTGCTCGGCACCAGCACGCTGGACCGGGCCGAGCTCGACGACCTGCTGGCCGATATCGGCGGGCATCTCGACGCCGCGGTCGACCCGCAACGGCTGCTGTACAGCGGTTCCGTGCTCGGTGCAGGTTTGCCTGCACTGTTGGGGATTCTCGGGCATGCTCTCACCGAGGCCGGTTACCGCGCCAACGACGTTGCCAGGGAGAAAACCCGGCTCCTTGAACACCTGGCGATCGCTCGCTCGCAGCCGGGCGCCAGCGCCCGAATAGCCTTACAGCGCAGTCGCTTCGGCGATCACCCGGCGGCTCTTGAGCTGCCGGACCCCGAGGTGCTGACGAACGTGACACCGGCAGCACTGCGCGGCCTGCACCGCAAGGCGGTGGTACCGGACGGCTCGCTGCTGGTGCTGGTGGGCGACCTGCGGCCGAGCCAGGCGGTGGAGTGGGCGCGGACCGCACTGGCCGGCTGGACCGGGGCGAACCGGGCAACCGAGCTGACCACCCCACCGGCCGTCACCGGCGACAAGCCTGTCGAATTTCTGCATCGCCCCGGGTCGGTGCAATCGCAGGTTCGGCTCACCGGCCCGGCTGTCGGCCGGGACGCGCCCGAGTACCCGGCGCTGCAGTTGGCGAACCTGATCTACGGCGGCTACTTCTCGTCCCGGTTGGTGGAGAACATCAGGGAGGACAAGGGTTATACCTACTCGGCGGGATCGGGAATCGAGTTCTGGCCGGGCCGCGCCGCCCTCACCGTCTCCTTCGACACCACCTCGGAAGCCACTGCTGCCGCCCTCAACGAGGCCAGGTACGAACTGGGCCGGCTGGCGCTGGTGGCGCCGGAGGAACAGGAAATCGCCTCGGCGCGGAACTATGCGGTCGGGGCGCTGGCCATCTCGTTGTCCACCCAGGCCGGGCTCGCGTCCAACCTGGCGTCGGTGGTTGGTGCCGGAATGAGCCCGCAATGGTTGCTGGAGCACGGAAATCGACTGCTGCAGGTGACCGACAACGAGGTGGCCGAGGCTAGCGCGGCCTACTTCGCCCCGGCCAACTTCAGCGGCATCGTCCAAGGCGACGCCGACGTCGTTACCGGGCAGTTGCGGCTGCTGCCGGACGTCTCCATCGCGCAAGCCGAGTGGTGACGGGCACGTTGACCGAACCGCCAGAACCACGTGGCGCCAACGCTTCTGCCGATTCCGGCGCGGCGACCGAGCAGTTGCGGCTGGAGCTTCCGCTGCTGTCCCGCGGCACCGCCGACCGGGACGAGACGCTGCGCACCGCCGAACACGCCACTGTCGGCTGGCCGACGGCAAGGGTGATCCGGCTGGATCCGTCCGGTGGCATCGAGCTGGACGGCGGCAACCCGCGCTGGCGTCCGGCCGCCGATGCCGGGGCTGAGATCCCGCCAGGCGCTGTGCTTCTCGGCACCGTCGACGGGGTTGACCATTGGGCGCTGACCGACGCGTCGATCAGCGGCAGCAGTCTGCGCGACATCGGCGCCGACCTCGACGACACCGACGCAGGCTTGCTGGTGACAGCGGTGGCGCTGCTCACCTGGCATCGCAGGTCCGGTTTCTGCCCGACCTGCGGCGCGGCCAGCCGGCCCACCCTCACCGGCTGGTCGAGGACCTGCCCGAACGGGCACCAGGAGTTCCCGCGGACCGACCCTGCCGTCATCGTGCTGGTACACGACGGCGCCGACAACCTGGTGCTGGCCCGGCAGCCGAGCTGGCCCGCCGGGCGCTATTCGGTGTTGGCCGGGTTCAACGAGGCCGGCGAATCGTTGGAGGCGACGGTGCGCCGGGAGATCCTCGAAGAGGTCGGTGTCCAGGTGGACGACGTGCGCTACCTGGGATCACAGCCGTGGCCGTTCCCGCGGTCGCTGATGATCGCCTTTACCGCGCGCGCCGAACCCGAGGCCACCCTGACCCCGCAGGACGGCGAGATCGAGCAGGCCCGCTGGGTGAGCCGAGCCGAACTGCGGCGGGCACTGCAGCGTGACACCTGGGTCAGCCGCGACGCCAAGGAGCAGGCGGCACCGCACCGCCCGGCCGCCGAGGTGGCGCCCGAGCTGCCCGGCGAGGCGCCGACCAGTGACGAACTGCTGCTGCCGGGGCCGGTGTCGATCGCGCACCGGATGCTGCAGGCCTGGGCCGCCCAACGGACGGCCGACGGCGCGGGCCCGCCCGAGCACGAACCCGCTCGACACGGTGGGGAGCATTGACCGCGCTGTCGTACACGTGTGCGAGGCTGGATCGGTGACGGATTTGCTGGACGCGCTGGACGAGGGGCAGCGGGCCGCCGTGCTCGCGCCGTCCGGTCCGGTCTGTGTGCTTGCCGGTGCCGGCACCGGCAAGACCAGGACGATCACCCACCGCATTGCGCACCTGGTTCGCTCCGGCGCGCACCCGGTGTCCGAGGTACTGGCCGTGACCTTCACCACCAGAGCGGCGGGGGAGATGCGGCTGCGGCTGCGGTCCCTGGGCGTGCCAGGTGCCCAGGCCCGCACCTTTCACTCCGCTGCGCTGAAACAGCTGCGCTACTTCTGGCCCCGCGCGGTCGGCGGGCAGCTCTGGCCGGTGCTGGAGAACAAGATGCGGCTGGTGGCCACCGCCGCCCGGCGCGCCGGCGCCGGCACCGACACCGCGACGCTGCGCGACCTGGCAGGCGAGATCGAATGGGCCAAGGCCTGCCTTGCCACCCCAGAGAGCTACCAGCAGCTGGTCACCAGCACCCGGCGGGACACCCCGGTGCCGGTGGAGCAGGCCGCCAAGGTCTTCGACGGCTACGAGGCGCTGAAGAACCAGGTGGAACAGCTGGACTTCGACGACCTGCTGCTGCAGACCTGCGCCGTGCTGGAGACCGACGAGTCGGTGACCCGCGAGTTCCGCTCCCGGTACCGCTGCTTCGTCGTCGACGAGTATCAGGACGTCACCCCGCTGCAGCAGCGGCTGCTGGACGCCTGGCTCGGCGAGCGCGATCAGCTCACCGTTGTGGGCGACGCCAACCAGACCATCTACTCCTTCGCCGGTGCCTCGCCGCGGTATCTGCTCGGATTCCAGCAACGCTTCCCACAGGCGGCCGTGCTGCGGCTGGAACGCGACTACCGGTCCACCCCGCAGGTGGTGGAGCTGGCCAACAAGGTGATCGGGGCCGCCGGCGCCGCGGGCCCGGCCGGCCGGTTCCGGCTGCGGCTGCGCGCCGTGCTGCCGGACGGGCCCGAGGCCAGCTTCACCGAGCACGCCGACGAGCCGGCCGAAGCCAATGCCGTCGCGGCCGCCATCGCGACCCTGATCGAGGTCGGCACCCCGGCGTCGGCCATCGCCGTGCTGTACCGGATCAATGCCCAGTCCGAGAGCTACGAGCAGGCGCTCACCGCGGCCGGCGTGCCGTACGTGGTCCGCGGTGGTGAGCGCTTCTTTGCCAGGCCCGAGGTGCGGCAGGCGATGGTGACGCTGCGGCGCGCCGCCAACCAGTTCGCGGCCGCCGCGGATGCGTCAGCGGATGCCGCCGCCGATCCCGATGCTGCCGCCGGCGCTGAGGCCGGTACCGACGGTGCTGCTGCAGCCGACGCTGGTGCCGCTGGTGCCGACGCCGGTGCTGGCGCTGGTGCCGCCGGTGCCGCTGCGGCTGACGGTGCTGGCCGTGCCGGTGACGCCGGTGCTGTTGCCGACAGTGCCGGTGACGCCGGTGCTGCCGACGGCGCCGGTGCCGCTGCTCCGGATGCGGTCCGGGCGGCACCCGACGTCGAGCTGATCGGCTTGGTGCGCGGGCTGTTGGCGCCGATCGGTCTGTCCGAGGAGGCACCGCCGGCCGGTGCGCTGCGGGACAAGTGGGAGTCGCTGCGCGGCGTGGTGTCGATCGCCGAAGATCTGGCGTCCGGCGCGACCGCGGCCGGCAACCCGCGCCCCCTGCCGGTGCGGCTCGGTGAGTTCGTGCGGGAGTTGGAACAGCGGGCCGAGGCACAGCATGCGCCGACGGTCGAGGGGGTCACGCTCGCCTCGCTGCATGCCGCCAAGGGCCTGGAGTGGGACGCCGTCTTTCTGGTCGGCCTTGCCGACGGCACGCTGCCGATTCAGCACGCCGAATCGCCGGCCGAAGTGGAGGAGGAGCGGCGGCTGTTCTACGTCGGCATTACCAGGGCGCGGCGGCGGCTGGCGTTGAGCTGGGCGCTCTCCCGGACCGAGGGCGGCCGGCGGTCGCGACGCCGGAGCCGATTCCTCGTCGGCATCGCGCCGCAGCCCGCGCCGTCCGGCCGCGGCCGGGCCGCCGGCCGATGCCGGCTGTGCGGCGGCCGGCTGACCGAGCCGGCGCAGATCAAGATCGGGCGCTGCGCCAACTGCCCGTCGAGCGCCGACCCGGAACTGGTGGATGCGCTGCGTCAGTGGCGCCGGCAACGCAGTACCGACGACGACGTGCCCGCATACGTGGTGTTCTCCGACGCCACCCTGCTCGCCATCGCCGAGCACCGGCCGGCCGACGAGAAGGCGTTGCGGGCCATTCCCGGCATCGGTCCGAGCAAGCTGGAGAACTACGGCCGCGAGGTCATCTCCCTGGTCACCAGCACCCGCTGAGCACGCCGACCCGCTGCACACCCGCGGGCGCCGGCAGCCGGACCGACGCCGGCCCCCACCGGCGATCCGCAGCCGCCAGCCGGTCGGGCGCCCTTCGGAGCGTGGTGTCGCGGCGCGTTTGCTTGCTATTCATCTCACCGGTACTCGGCGAACCACGGCACCGACGACGCGCTGAAAAGCGTTGCCGGCCAACACCTCTCGTCGTCCTCCTGGCGTTCCGGCGTTGCCGCGCCAGCAGAGTCAGAAAGAAAGTTGCGAAAAACCCGGTAAATCGGTTGCCCGGCAGGTGTAGCGCACCGTAGTGTTGCTTCTGCCCGCCAGAGGTGGGCATCACCTTCACCCGGTCCGCAACCGGATCAGGTCACGAGCGAGAGGAGGCAGCCATGAACAACATCACCAACATCGGCGGTGGATTCGGCCGCGCCCTCTTTGCAGACCTGATGCAGGGCAAGCCGACCACCGCGCGTCTGCGTGTCGAACAACCGCTGTTGGTGCCGTGCTCGGCATCTCCCGCTGTGCGCACGCTGCCGCCGTTCGGAGCCATCAGCATCGCTGCCGGCACCGATCGCAGCGGTGTCGAGATAGGCGCTGTCTCCGACAGCGCCACCCTGGGACGGACCGGGAGTCTTCTGGCTTAACTATCCAGTCGCTCCCCTCCGGCCGCGGGTTCTCACTTCGAAGAACACCGCGGCCGTGGTGTATCGGCATCCGGCCCAGACCCGCAGACTGTGCGGCTCCAACCGGATTCCGCACTCCAACTACCACCGATGGAGGTGAGCGAACAGTGATCGCGTCACTGTTCGACGACGAGGTCGATCCGATCTTCCAAGAGGATCTTCCTTGCCACGCTGGCGATCCCGACCTGTGGTTCGCCGACAAGCCCGACGACCTGGAGCGAGCCAAGGCGCTGTGCGCCGACTGCCCGGCCAAGGCCCTGTGCCTGGCCGGTGCGCTGGACCGCGCCGAGCCGTGGGGTGTGTGGGGCGGAGAGATCATCGATCGTGGAGTCGTCATCGCCCGGAAGCGGCCGCGCGGCCGCCCGCGGAAGGAAGCGGCGTGAGTGGGTCGGCGGTCACCGTCTGGCTGCTCCGCGGCGCAGCTCCCTCAGCGGCCGGGCCCGCTCGACGGATCCGACCCCCGCGGGCGACTGCACCGCGAAAGATGCTGCGGCACAAGGTGTTCGCCGTAGCCTTCCGCGACGATCGGAGCGCACCTCGTCCAACACCGGGCCAAACACTTGGCCAGACAGCAGGCTCGCCGGCGCAGCGGCGCCCGGCCGGGTGCCGGCGGGCCGAGCAACCACACCACCGTAGGGCCGCAGCGGCCATGCCGCCGCAGCGAGTTCCCATGCCATCGAAAGGCACCGAAATGCATTTGCTTGTTGAAGAACTGAGTCGAGATCGAATGCGTCAGCTGCAGCGCGACGCCGAGGCCGATCGCCTCGCGCGCCGGCTGCGGGCCAGCCGTCGGAACCGGTCGCCCCGGGTCCGCGGCACCGTCCACTAACCCTCGGCCAGGTCCGGACCCACGCGACCGAACCCAGCCGCGGTCACCCGCTGCCGAGATCGCCCACGGCCCTGCCACTGTCACCGGTGGCAGGGCTGTTGGCGCTTGCGTCGTGCGCCAATTGTTCCAGTACCGAGCCGCCCCGCGCCCGAGCCGGTTCTGCCCTGATCCCCGGGCGGGACGACCGTACAGTGGGCGGATGGCCGACACCAGCCCACCCGCTCCGCAGCCGGTTGCCTGCGAGTCGTGCGGCCGGACGGCCGCGACCGCGCCGCTGGAGTGGACGAGCGAGCTCACCGACCGCGGCCGGCGCTACTACTGCGAACAGTGTGCGCGCCAGCACATTCGCGGCATCGAGTCTCGGCTCGACGCCGAATGGTGGTGAGCCGGCCGTCCCGTCCTTCCGGCCCGGCCCGTTCTTCCGGTCCGTCCCGCGGTTCGAGCCGGCCTGAACCGGCCCCGCCCCACCGAAACCACGATCGTGCGGCCGAACCGACGGGCGGGGCGAAGCCCTGCCGCCCGGCCGGTTCCGTCGTCCCGGGCGCTCAGTCCAGGTCGAAGCCCGGTTGCCAACGCAGCGCGATGTCCCGGAACGGCGCGTTGGCGTCCAGCTGGCACAGCACCCCGATCGACCCGAACGTCACCCGATGAATCATCAGGTACTGCGGCGGCAACGCCAGGCCGCGGGCGATCTTCGACTCGGGGGACGAGAGATTGGTCATCCGGGAAGCCTGCTGCTGCATCCACTCCCTGGTGAAGTGAAAGGTCTTGTGCCGCAGCGGTTCGACGAACGGCGCGACGTAGTCCATCAGCTCGACCGGGTCGGGATCGAAACCCGCAGGCACGAACCCCTCGCGGCGCAGCAGGGTCAGCACCTCGTCCGCCCTGCGGTCCAGCGCCAGCTGCGACACCTGGCCGATCACCGGCGGGGAACCGTCCGGCAGCTCGGCCACCGACCCGAAGTCGATCACCCCGAGCCGCCCGTCCGGGGTCAGCAGGTAGTTGCCGGGGTGCGGGTCGGAGTGCAGCAGGCCGACCCTGGCCGGCGCGGAGAAGTGCAGCTCGGTGAGGAGCCGACCGGCACGGTTGCGTTGTTCGGCGCTGCCCGCGTCGATCACCGAGGCCAGACCCTGGCCGTGCACCCACTCCGACACCAGCACCTTGGGGGCGCTGGCGACCACGCGCGGCACATAGATCTGCTCGTCGCCGGCGAACTCGGCGGCAAACGCCCGCTGGTGGTCGGCCTCGCGGCGATAGTCGAGCTCTTCCAGTAGTCGGTCGCGCATCTCGTCGAGCAACGGCCGGACCGCCACCCCCGGCACCAGCAGCCCGAAGATCGGCGCGACTCTGGTCAGCTGGTTCAGATCGGAGCGGAGCGCGGCGTCGGCCCGTGGGTACTGCACCTTGACGGCGACCTCGCGACCGTCCTTCCACACCCCGCGGTGCACCTGGCCGATGCTGGCGGCGGCGGCCGCGACGTCGTCGAACTCGGCGAAATGCTCCCGCCAACCGGCGCCGAGCTGCTCGGCAAGTACCCGGTGCACGCGCTCGGTTTCCATCGGCGGGGCGGCGTTCTGCAGCTTGCGCAGGGCCTGCCGGTACGGTTCGGCGTACTCGTCCGGGATGGCTGCCTCGTAGACCGACAGGGCCTGGCCGAACTTCATGGCGCCACCCTTGAGGGTGCCGAGCACCTCGAACAGCTGCTCGGCGGTGCGGCGCTGCAGGTCAGCGCTGATCTCGGCCCGATCGGCCCCGAGCAGCCGCTGTCCCCAGCCCATCGTCATCCGACCGGCGGCGCTCAGCGGGAGACTGGCCAGCTTGGCGGTGCGCCCGATCGCACCCTTGGGAATCTCCGACACCCTGCCAGTCTTCCAGTTGGCTTCCGGCGGCGGGACCGACTTTCGGCTAACAGGCGCCACTGCGGCTGGCCGGCGCCGGGCTCGACGGGCTGCTGAGCGCGCGCCGCACGGGGTGCCGGGGCCGCTGCCGGGTGGCCGGGGGACGTCAGCGGGCGCAGCTGCACTGCGGGTGCCGCTGCCAGCTCCGGCGCCGAACCTGACTGAGCACATCCCACTCGAACGTGCCGTCGATGGCTCCCGGCGGCCCAACACCTTCGACGAGTTCCAGTGCCTGGCCCGCGGCGAGCACGGCCGCGGCCGTCGCCAAGACCACCGGCGGGGCCACCGGCTGCTCGTGGATGGCGCGCCGCACCAGCGGCCACTGCGGATCGGCGTCGACCCTGGCAAGCTCCGCGCACCACAGGCAACTCGACAGTCCGGGCAGCACCAGCGGACCGACCACCGCGCCCGAGGCGCCGGCCCACGCCGCCAGGTGCGGCGTTCCGGCGTCGACCAGCGGCTTGGCGTCGGTGGCGTCCGGCGGGCCATCGCCGGCGAGAACCACCAGCGACGTCGGCTGGTGCGTCGGAATCGGATACACCCGCGTGTACTCGGAAATGGATGCCAGCCGCTCCGCCAGCCGTTGCCTGTCGTCGCCGGGGCCGGCCGGCGGTGGGATCGGCGGCAGCACGTCTTCGGCGCGGACGTCGCGCACCGGTGCCTGGTACACGTGCCCGACCCCGGCGGCGACCAAGAGCGCGGCCAGCTGGCTGGCGACCGGGCCGCTGCCGCGCACCTCGATCGAGGCGTCGGCGCGGCGGATCGCCATCAGCTCGGCCCGATCGGCCCCGTACCGATGAGCCAGCCCGGACTGTTCGGCCGGTGCGGCGACCGTCGCGGCTCGATCGGAGACCCTGGCGAGCATGCCGAGATCGATCAGGCGACGGGCGATCTCGTCGACGTCCGGCTCCGCGATCCCGGGCTCAGCGACGCCAGGCTCAGCACCCGGTGCCGGGAGACCGGCGGCGTTGGCGCCTCGCGGTGCGCTGCCGGGCTCGGTGTCGGATTGCTCGGTCTTGGTGGTCCAGGTGCGCAGCACGGCGCCGAGGTGCTCGCCCGGTCCGTCCAGGATGACGCGGCGCGGGTGCTCGGTCCCTATCTGCCACTGACCGACCGAGCGGGCGAACACTCGGATACCGGGGCCGAGCCGGAGCCGCGCGTCGGTCTCGGCGTTCTTGGCGGTCTCGGTGGTCTTGGTGGTCTCGGTGTTGTCGGCGGTCTCGGCGTCAATCCGGCTGTCGATCGCCGGACCGGACCGATCAGCGGCGGCCAGGTTGCCGCTGCCGGACCCGGCGTCGTTGTCGTTGCCGTTCGCCGGCGGCGTCGGGGCGCCGTTGGCCGCACCGGTCGCGGCGGACTGTGTCGGTGCTGCCATCGCGCCTCCTCGTTCCGGACTTCAACGCCGGTTGCCGCGGCGGATATCCAGCCTGGCACCGGCGGCCGAGGCGCTCGGTAGTTGTCCACAGGTCGGTGCAGACCCACTGATGTCGCGAATCCGGGTCCAGTGGCGTCGTCGGTGCCGTTTTCGGATCCGAACAGGCCACTGGACCCGGATTGGCGACATGGCCGGGGTCGGCGCGGCGAAAGGTGTACCGGAACTGCGCAGCGGTGGGGCGACAAGCGGGGGCCGGCGGCGATGCGACATGCGCGCAGATGTCAGGGGCGCCGATGCCAAGCGCGCACAGACGACGGCGCCGACACTCCGCGGGGGAGTGCCGGCGCCGGTTCGACCTTCGGGTGGCTGTCAGGCCTTGCCGAGGATGCGGTTCATCTTGGTGCCGCAGACCGGGCAGATGCCCTTCGCCATGCGACGGCCGTTGGTCTCGGAGACCTCGCCCTCGAAGTCTCGCTTTTCCTTGCACTTGACGCAGTAGCCGTTGTAGGTCTCAGCCATGGTGTTTCCTTTCCGCTGGTATTCCGCAGTTGTCCCGCGAGCGTGAGGTCCCCGCAGCGTGCGCTGCTGAGAATCGACGCTCACGCTACCGCTCCGCACGGACGCTGCCACACGACGTGCCGCGTGCTGAGCACAAATAACCGTACATATCCGACAAAAAGTACAGAATCAGGCGGTTTGATCGGATCTTGCACGCTGCGAGCGAACGCGCACCGCGCTCACGCACCCCCGTTCGAGCACGCTCCGAGCGCTGGCCGAGCGCCGACCAAGCGCGGACCGAGCGCCGAGCGAGGTCCGGCTGAGCGCCGAGCGAGCGTCGAGCGAGCGCGGATTCGCCGACGCCGTGCACACGTGCCGGCGTCCGGAGTGGGCTGCCGCGTGCCCACGGCTGGGAGTCCTCGACCTGACCGCACGGCCGCTCGGCGCCCCGCAGCGCCCGGTGCGGTGGCACCCGGTCGGCGGCGGCTGACAGGATCGTCAACATGAACGTGACTGAGCGCTACCTCGCCGCTGACGACCGCTACTCCGACGACCGGGACGGTGCCATGCGCTACCGACGGTGCGGCAACAGCGGGCTGAAGCTGCCGGAGGTCTCGTTGGGGCTGTGGCAGAACTTCGGTGACGTCAACCCGTTGGACACCCAGCGTGCGGTGCTGCGCGCCGCGTTCGACGCCGGGGTGACGCACTTCGACCTGGCCAACAACTACGGACCGCCGTACGGCAGTGCCGAGACCAACTTCGGCCGGATCTACAGCGAGGATTTCCGCCCGTACCGCAACGAACTGGTGATCTCCAGCAAGGCCGGCTACGACATGTGGCCGGGCCCGTACGGCGAGTGGGGCAGCCGGAAGTACCTGCTGAACAGCCTCGACGATTCGCTGCGGCGGATGCGGCTCGATTACGTCGACATCTTCTACTCGCACCGCCCCGATCCCCAGACGCCGCTGGAAGAAACGATGGGTGCGCTGCACACCGCCGTGCAGTCGGGCCGGGCGCTGTACGCGGGCATCTCGTCGTACTCGCCGCAGCAGACAGCGGCGGCGGCCGATATCCTCGCCGATCTCGGCACCCCGCTGCTGATCCACCAACCGTCGTACTCGCTGCTCAACCGCTGGATCGAAGACGGGTTGCTCGATGTGTTGGGCGAGCGCGGCATCGGTTGCATCGTCTTCTCGCCGCTGGCCCAGGGCATGCTGACCGACCGATACCTGGACGGGGTGCCGGCCGACTCGAGGGCGGCCCGGGACGGATCGCTCAGTCGTGACCGGCTGACCGACGAGGTGCGCGAGCAGCTGCGGGCGCTGAACCAGATCGCCCTGGACCGGGGCCAGACGCTGGCGCAGCTGGCGCTGGCGTGGGCGCTGCGCGACCCGCGGGTGACCAGTGTGCTGGTCGGGGCCAGCTCGGTGCGGCAGCTGCAGGACAATCTCGGCGCGTTGAACAGCCCGGACTTCTCCGATGACGAACTCGCCGTGCTCGGTGAGCACGCCGCGGCCACCGGGTTGGACCCGGCCCGGCCGGCCGGAAGCTGACGCTCGCCGCGGCAGGGAGGCCGGTGCTGGGTGGCTCGCACAGCAGCTCGGTGGCGCACCGGGTCACAGCAGGTCAGTGGCACAGCAGGTCAGTGGCACAGCGGGTCGGTGGCAGAGCAGGTCAGTGACCCGGCAGGTCAGTGGCAGAGCAGGTCAGTGACCCGGCAGGTCAGCGGCAGAGCAGGTCAGTGGCACAGCAGGTCAGTGGCACAGCAGGTCAGTGGTGCGGTGCTGACCCGCCCGGCTGGTCGCCCTGATCGGGTTCGTCCCGGTCCGGACGCCCGCTGTTGTCCTGACCTTCGCTGTTGTCCGGACGTTCGTCACCGTCCTGACGTTCGCTGTTGTCCTGGCCTTCGCCACCGTGCTGACGTTCGTCGGAGGGCTCGCTGTGCTCGGCGCGCTCGCCGTTGTCCGGGAGCTTGTCTGCGTGCTCACCCGCATCGGCTCCGGTCTGCGCCGGGCCCGGATCGCTTGCGCTGTCCAGCTTTTCGAGGTCCTCGATGGTCTGCACGTCGTCGAGACCGGCGAGCAGTTCGCTGAACTGCTTGTCCCGCTGCAGGAATCCCTCGGGATCGTCAAGGTCGGCCGAACTCGGCAGCAGATCGGGATCGCCCCACAGCGCGTCCCTGGCCTGGGCGTCGCGGCTGTCGGCAACGCTCTTCCACAGCTGTGCGGCGGCGCGCAGCCGGCGCGGGCGCATCTGCAGCCCGATCAGGTTGGCGAAGGCTTGCTCCGCCGGGCCGCCGGAGGCGCGGCGCCGCCGCATGGTCTCCTGCAGCGCGGCCGCGCCGGGCAGCCGATCGCCGACCGCATCGGTGACGACGGTGTCCACCCAGCCCTCGACCAGCGCCAGCAGGGTCTCGAGGTTCCGCAGGGTGGACTCCTGGCCGGGGGTGATCTTCGGCTCGAGCAGGCCGGCCGACTCACCCTGCCCTGACAGCAACTCGTTGATCGCCGCCGGATTGCTCGGATCGAACTGTCCCGCAAGGTTTTCGATCTCGGAGAAGTCGACGGTGATGCCGGCCGCGTAGGCCGCAACCAGATCGATCACCCGCTGGCGCAGCCACGGTGCGGCCGCATAGAGCCGGTGATGGGCGGCCTCGCGCAGCGCCAGGTACAGCCGCACCTGGTCCTCGTCCAACCCGAGGCCCTGACCGAACTCGGCGACGGCCGTCGGTAGCAGCGCGGCGGTGCCGTCGGGGCCGAGCGGAATCCCGATGTCGGTGGAGGTGAGGACCTCGGTGCTCAGCTTGGCGAGCCCCTGGCCCAGTTGGGTGCCGAACGTCATGCCACCCATCGACTGCATCATCCCCAGCATCGGCCCGACCTGCGCGGCCAGCTCCTGCGGCAGCGCGTCGGTCCATGACGACGACACCCGCTCGGCAATCGGGGTGCACAGCAGCTTCCAGGTCGGCATGGTCTGCTGCACCCACTGCCGCGGGTTCCACGCGGTGACGGTGCGCTCGCCCGCCGGGAACCCGGTGACGCCGTCCAGCCACACCTCGGCCAGCCGGATCGCGTCACGCACCTTGTCGACATCGACCGAACTTGCCGGGTGCATGGCGGGAAGCCCTTGCAGGGCAACCTTTTCGGCCATCTCGTAGTTGACAGGGCCGGCCTGTCCCGACGCTCCGGCCTGCGACATCATCTGACCGAGCTGGGAGAACATGTTGCCGAGCTGGTTCAGGTCGAAGCCGCCGGGGCCACCCTGCCCGCCCTGGCCGCCGAAGCCGGGGAAACCGCCGGAGCCGAAGCCGAACGCGGAGAAGGGATCGGAACCGGGCGGCTGACCGGGGCCACCAGGGCCGCCGGCGCCACTCGAACCGCCGGCGCCACTCGAGCCGGAATCGCCCGACCCGGAACCGCCCGACCCGGAACCGCCGGTGCCGTCCGGAGAATCACCGGATCCGCCGGAGCCAGAGTCGTCGGAGTTGAAACCGAACGGCAGATTCGTCATAAGTCCACGGTACGCAGCCCGCTCCGGCGAGCGCGCGCCGACGGTCGTCGGCCCGCGGCAGCGATCGCGCACAGCGAAATCGTCGATCAGGGCCACCCGAGGAGCCACCGGCTCCGCAGCCGACCAACCAGCTGACGGGTCACCGACAACCGCGACCAACCACAGCCGCCGACGGGATCATCCGGCGTAGCCGGCCCCACCCCGACTCGCCCGCCCAGCCAGGCGACATACCCTCGTGCACATGCCTTCGCCGTCCAGGTGGACCACCCGCACTCGTGTTCTCGTCACCGGAGCCGTGGTCGCCCTCGCGCTGGTGGCGGTGGGAGCCCTGGTCCCCGCGCCCTATGTCGGTCTCGGCCCCGGCGTCACCTACAACACCCTGTCCGCCGTCAACGGCCAGGAGGTGATCACCTTCCAGGGCAAGGACATTCCGGCGTCGGTCGACCAGACGTTTCCGGATCAGGGTCACCTCAACATGACCACCATCTCGGTGACCAACGACGACATGACGCTGTTCGAGTCGCTGGGCTGGTGGTTCCGCGGTGACACCGCGCTGGTGCCTCGGGAAGACGTGTATCCGCCTGGCAAGACGGTGCAGCAGGTCAACGAGCTGAACAAGCAGATGTTCACCGAGTCGCGATCGGCCGCGGAACTGGCGGCACTGGAGTATCTGAAATATCCGGAAGCCACCTATGCCGGCAACGTGCTCAACGATGCGCCCAGCGCCGGCAAGCTGCAGCCGCAGGATCGCATCACCACCATCAACGGCAGCAAGGTGACCGATGTCCGGAGTCTTTTGGCCACGCTCAGCAACACCCGTCCCGGCCAGCAGATCAGCGTGGGTGTGGTGCGCGACGACAAACCGGTGACGGTGCGGATCACGCTCGGCAAGCGGCCCAATCCGGAACAGGCCGACCCCGCCGTGCGGAACACCGGCTTTCTCGGGATCGAACCGGTGCAGCGGCCGTACGCGCCGTTCACCGTGAACATCTCGCTGGACCGGATCGGCGGGCCATCGGCCGGTCTGATGTTCACCCTCGGGGTGATCGACAAGCTCACCCCAGGCGACCTCACCTCCGGGCACTTCATCGCGGGCACCGGCGAGATCGATCCGCAACCCGACGGCTCGGCCAAGGTCGGACCGATCGGCGGCATCCTGATGAAGATGATCGCCGCGCGCCGGGCCGGCGCCACCGTTTTCCTGGTACCGGCGGCCAACTGCCAGGAAGCGCTGACCAGGGTGCCGGAAGGGCTGGAGCTGGTGCGGGTCGGCACCCTGACCGACGCGATGACGGCGATGGACCAACTGGGCAAGGGCCAGACTCCCCGGGGTTGTTGACGTTTCCCGCGGGTGACGGTCCCTGCAGGCGTTCGTCACCCGCACGCCGCGGGCCGGCCCCGGACGGCCGGGGAACCAATCCGGCGCCTCTACAGTTGACCGGACATAGCCTTGACGGCCCGTGCCGTCGCAGAGCTTCGCGCTGTCGGGTGAGCGCCACCGGTGCCAGCTGCGGGAAGCCGCCGAATGGGCAGTGCAGTAACAGCTGAGTGAGGAGCGTCTGGCGTGGGCATGCGGCCCGGGGTCGGCTTGCCGACCATGTCTAAGCGAGCCAAGCGGGTACTGATCGCGGTAGTCGCGCTGATCGTGCTGGTCTTCTTGTGGTTCCAGTTCGCGCGGTACTACGTCGACCTGTTGTGGTTCCGGGAAGTGGGCTTTGCCAGGGTGTTCACCACCCAGCTGCTCAGCCGGTTGGTGATGTTCGTTATTGCCGCGGTGCTCGGTGGCGGGCTGGCGTTCCTTGCGATGATGTTCGCCTACCGGTCGCGCCCGGTGTTCGTGCCGTCCGGTCCGAGCAACGACCCGCTGGCGCCGTACCGCACCGCGATTGCCAGCCGGCCGCGGCTGATCTCGATCGCTGCTGCCGTGGTGATCGGCATCATCTGCGGCCTTGCGATGCAGGGGCAGTGGACCACCGTCCAGCTGTTCCTGCACGGCGGTTCGTTCGGTCAGACCGACCCACAGTTCGGGCACGACGTCGGCTTCTACGTCTTCAAGCTGCCGATGATCGAGCTGGTGCTGACCAGCCTGTTCATCATCACGGCGATCTGCTTCGTGCTGGTGCTGGCAATCCAGTACATCTTCGGCGGCATCCGCTTGCAGGGACCCGGTCGCAGGGTGACCTCCGCCGCCACCCTGCAGCTGTCGCTGCTGGTCGGGTTCTTCGTGCTGGTGAAGGCGGTGCAGTACTGGTTCGACCGGTACACCCTGCTGTTCTCGAATCGTGGCGGCATCTTCACCGGTGCGTCGTACACCGACGTCAACGCGGTGCTCCCCGCGAAGATCATCCTGATGGTGATCGCGGTGATCTGTGCCGGCGGTTTCATCGTCGGAGCGGTGCTGCGCTCGGTCAAACTGCCGGCGATCGCGCTGGCGCTGATGGTGCTCTCCAGCGTGCTGATCGGTGGTCTGTGGCCGTTGATCCTGCAGCAGGTGGTGGTGAAACCCAGTGCATCGCAACGTGAACCGATGTACATCCAGCGCAGCATCGAAGCCACCCAGGCGGCCTACGGCATCGGCTCCGACACCGTCACCACCAAGCCCTACAACGACGTCGTCTCCAGCGACCCGCAGGTGATCAGGGCGATGGCGGACGACACCGCGACCGTCCCCAACGCGCGGCTGCTCGACCCGAACCTGCTGTCGCCGACGTTCACCCAGCGGGAGCAGCTGGAGAACTTCTACGGCTTCCCGTCCCGACTGGCCGTCGACCGCTACGAGGTCGACGGCAAGACCCAGGACTTCGTGGTCGCGGCGCGAGAGATCAACCCGAATGCGCTCGCCGAGAACCAGAAGAACTGGATCAACGAGCACATGACCTACACCCACGGCAACGGTTTCGTGGCCGCACCGGCCAACACCGTTGTCGCCGGGTTGCCGGAGTTCACGGTCTCCGACATCGACAACAAGGGCACCATCCCAGTCGACCAGCCGCGTGTCTACTTCGGCCAGCTGGGCAGCGACTACGCCATCGTCGGCGCACCTGAGGGCACAGCGCCGCAGGAGTACGACACGTCCACCCAGCGCTACACCTACGACGGCAAGGCCGGTATCGGGGTCGGAAACCTGTTCCGCCGCTTGGTGTTCGCCAGCTATTACGGCGAGCCGAACTTCTTGTTCTCGTCGCTGATCAACGACCAGTCCAAGGTGCTGCAGACCCGTCAGGTCCGTGACCGGGTGGCCAAGGCCGCTCCGTTCCTGACCATCGACACCAACCCGTACCCGGCGGTGATCAACGGGCGCATCACCTTCATCGTCGACGCCTACACCACTGCGGGCAATTACCCGTACGCCCAGCAGATGTCGCTGGCCGACGCCACCCGCAACTCGCAGTCGGCGCAGGGCGCCACCGCGCGGCAGGTCGAGACCAACGTCAGCTACGTCCGGAACTCGGTAAAGGCGACCGTCGACGCCTACGACGGGACGGTGACGCTGTACCGGGTGGATCAAAACGATCCAGATCCGATGTTGAACGCCTGGGACAAGGTGTTCCCCGGGCTGCTGCAGCCGGACAGCGCGGTGACTGAGGATCTGCGTTCCCACTTCCGGTATCCGCAAGATCTGTTCGAGGTGCAGCGCGAACTGCTGGCCAAGTATCACGTGGCCGACGGCACCCAGTTCTTCAACTCGGGCAACTTCTGGAAGGTGCCGGACGATCCGACCGAGCAGAGCGTCGAGGCGGCGCAACCGCCCTACTATCTGCAGGTCAGCCAGCCGGGGGAGGACGAGCCGCGGTTCGAGCTGACCACGGCGATGACGGGCTTCGAGCGTGATCTGATGGCGGCCTACATCTCCGCCAACAGCGACCCGGAGAACTACGGGAAGATCAACGTGCTGACCTTCCCGACGTCGACCCAGACGCCTGGGCCGAAACTGGTGCAGCAGTTGTTCAATCAGGACGACGACATCTCCAACTGGATTACCACGCGTACCCGTGGCGGCAGCAACCGGGCGCTGTTCGGCAACCTGCTGACGCTGCCGACCTCGCAGGGGCTGATGTACATCGAGCCGTTCTATCTGCAGGCCAACTCGGAGAGCTCGTACCCGACGTTCAGCCAGGTGTTCGTGTGGTTCGGGGGCCGGGTCGGCATGGGATCGACGTTGGCGCAAGCACTCTCGAATGCCGCCACCAAGAACCCGGCGTCGGTCGAGGCAGCCGAGAACGCGGTGAACAGCGGGCAGACCGGTGCCCCGTCCAGCGGCAGCCAGCCGCCGTCATCGGACGCCGCGCAGGTGCCGTCCCCGACCGAGGCAACGGTCACCTCACCGACCGGCGAGATCACCGTGCCGCCGGCCGACGAAGCCGCCGCCGTGGAGCAGATGAACGCCGCGCTGGCCGAACTGGAAGCGGCGAAAAAGAGCCAGGACCTGGCCAAGATCGGCGCCGCCAACTCCAAGCTGGAGCAGGCCGTGCAGAACTACCTGCGCGTCGCCAAGCCGGCCGGCGCGGCCGCGACCAGCTCGGCGCCGCCTAGCTCGGGCGGCTGAGCCCACCGATCCGGCCAGCACAACCGTTCCGGTACATCACAACCGCTGCAGCATGCTGGAACGGTTGTGACGTACAGGAACGGTTGTGATCGCGAAACTGCCTGGTTGCGGGGCGGAGGCGCCCCCCGGCGCGGCAGCTGAGCGGGGCGCGGCGGCTGAGCCGGGCGCGGCGGCGTGCCGCGCGCGGTGGCGTGCCCCGGCGGGCGGTGCGGATTTGACCTGCCTGCCTGCCCGGCCGGCTTCGGCTCGGCTCGGCTTTAGGCCGGACTGGGGAGAAGAATCTGCGGCTCGATGCGCGTTGTGCCTGGTCGACCTGGGCGAACGCGAGTCGAGCCGCACATTTTTCGAGCGAGTTGGCCTCGTGCGGTGGGAACGCCACCGAGGGTCGCTGAGGGAGTGCGACCCATTGCCGGGAACGACGGAACCGCCGCCCGGGGCCGCGACCAGCTCGGCGCCGCCTAGCTCGGGCGGCTGAGCGCACCGATCCGGCCAACACAACCGTTCCGGTACATCACAACCGCTGCAGCATGCTGGAACGGTTGTGCCGTTCCGGAACGGTTGTGATCGCGAAAACTGCCTGGTTGCGGGGCGCCGTGTCGGGCAGCGCCGCGTCGAACAAACCGTGTCGGGCAGCGCCGCGTCGAACAAACCGTGTCGGGCAGCGCCGCGTGGGAGGGCACCGTCGGACCGTGCAGTCTTGAACAGCGCCGCGTCGAATAGTGCTGTTGAACGGCGCCGAGTCCGGACGGCAGTCCGCGAAGCAACCCTTGCGCAGGTGCACCGGCCGCCACCCGGCCCACCGAGTCCACCAGGCCCACCAAAGAAAATAGGCCGGACCTGCACGATGCAGGTCCGGCCTATTCCGATGTCAAGCGACATCACTTTGTAGCGGGGACAGGATTCGAACCTGCGACCTCTGGGTTATGAGCCCAGCGAGCTACCGAGCTGCTCCACCCCGCGTCGGTAACTCCACTGTAGCAACCAGGTGAACGGCAACCAAATCGCCGGGTGGCTCCGGTGGTCGGAGCCGACGGCGAAGCCCGCAACCCCCTTTACGTAATCGATTTCCGGCCGATACGGTTGACCCGATCCGGAGCCGGCCCCGGTTCGGCCGCTGGTCGCCCGCTGGTCGGCTTCGGTCGCCGCAACACCGCGGCTGCGGCTCAGCTGTGCACCGCATCTGCGCATGCAGCACCTGCACGCCGCAACACCTGCACACTTCAACACCCGCACACCGCAACCGAACTGATCGAAGGAGATCAGCGTGACCAACTCCCCGCTCCTGCCTGGCCTTGGCGATCTGGCGCTGCTGTCGTCGGCGCAGACCTGGTCCATCAGCCCGGAGAACTTCGACGGCAGCAAGGGTGGTGGTGCCAAGGCCACCGACGGCACCGGCGCGCAGTGCGCGCGTGATCTCGGACAGGGCTGGAAGGTCTCGCCCAGCGTTGAGATCGAACCGGGGGAGACCTTCGAGCTGGCCAACATCCCGGGCGCCGGCGTCATCACCCACATCTGGGCCACCACCCACCGCAACAACTGGCGGCGGTTGATCCTGCGCGCCTACTGGGACGGCGCCGATACCCCCGCCGTCGAGACGCCGTACGGCGACTTCTTCGGGTCGGGCTGGGGCGAGTTCGCGCAGCTCAGCTCGCAGATGGTGGCGGCAAACCCGAACGGCGGATTCAACTCGTACTGGCCCATGCCGTTCACCGACGGCGCCAGGTTGACGCTGGAGAACCGGTCCGCCGAGAAGGTTGTTGTGTACTACCAGATCACCTACGAGACCGGCCGCGAGCTGACCGGCGCCGGCTACTTCCACGCACAGTTCCACCGCTCGAACCCGTTGCCCTACAAGCAGACCCACCCAATCATCGACACGGTGTCCGGACACGGGAAGTACGTTGGCACCTACCTCGCCTGGGGAGTGAACAACACCGGCTGGTGGGGCGAGGGTGAGATCAAGTTCTATCTCGACGGCGACACCGACTTTCCCACCATCGCCGGCACCGGTACCGAGGACTACATCGGCGGTGCATGGAACTTCGACGTGCCAGGGCGCGGTTACGTCGAGTTCTCCACGCCGTACCTCGGACTGCACCAGGTGATCCGCCCGGACGGGCTGTACTCCAGCCAGCAGCGGTTCGGCATGTACCGCTGGCATGTGGTCGATCCGATCAACTTCCAGCAGGATCTGCGGGTCGACATCCAGGCGCTCGGCTGGCAGACCGGGGGCCGCTACCGTCCGCTCACCGACGACATTTCTTCGGTCGGCTACTTCTATCTCGACGCGCCCAGCGCGAACCTGCCGGAGTTGCCCGAGCAGGATTTCCTCGAGGTGAGCGGGCACCCGGTCGATCCGCAGTAGCCGCCGCCGACGGGGGAGCCGGTGACGGGGCAGCCGGTGGCGTCAGGCCGGCGCGGTGACGCTGGGGTCGGCGAGCACCTCGCGCACCCGGGCGCGGGACTCGTCGGCGAATGCGGGCCAGCTGCGGTGGTAGTGCAGCACCCCGCTGAGACCGATGATCAGCGACCACCCGGCCGCCCTGAGCCAGACGTCGTCGGCCACCCGCAGCTCGTCGCGGTAGCCGGCGCGGGCGGCGGCCGACAGGTCCCAGACCGGCGCGTGCTCTGCGGTGCCGTCGCCGAGAGACAGTGCACCCCAATCGATCACGGCGGTCAGCTCGCCGCCGCGCACGAGCAGGTTGGCCGGCCGCAGGTCGCTGTGCAACCACAGCTGTGCCGACCCGTCGGAGCCGACAGCCGGCAGTGCGTCCGCGGCGGTCAGCACCGCGGCGGCGGCGTCCAGGTCGAGGGTGTCGGCCGCCGCCGGTAGCGCCCGGCAGTCGGTGACGACGCGTCTTGCCCATGCCGGCCGGTCACGGAACGGCTGGCTGCGGTAGAAGTCGAACCCGTCGCAGCGACGCGCGCCGGTGTGATCGGCCTGCCGCAACGCCAGGACGAACCGGGCCAGCGAGCGGCCGAACTCGGCCTGATCGGCTATCTCGGCCAGATCGGCGCTCTCGCCGGGAATCCACGAGTAGACGGCCCACGGATGCGGATAGCCGGCGTTCGGCTCGCCAACGGCTACCGGCGCCGGGACCTGCAGCGGGAGCGCTGGTGCCAGCCGCGGCAACCAGGTGACCTCCTTGTGCAGTGCTTTCGCGGTGACCGGCGTCCGGGGCAGCCGCAGCAGCAAGTCGTCGCCGAGCCGGTACATGACGTTGTCGGTGCCGGCGCCCGCGGGGCCCAGCTCAAGGCCTGCCCACTGCGGAAACTGTTGCGCCACAAGTGTCTTCGCCAGTTGCGGGTCGATCGGCGTCTCGTCGGGGTGCAGGGTCACCCGTCGAGGCTAGAGCGGGCCGGCCGGGTGCCGGCAACTGAGTTTCGGCTGACTAGGCTGTGCTGGTGAGCGGGGAACAACCACCACGCGGATCGTTCGGCGACCGTGGTGTCGGTGCTGCTGAGCCAGGCGAGGCGACGACCAGCACCGAACGGCTGTGGCTCTGCCGCCCTGAGCCCGGCGATCTCGCCGACCTGCATGCGATCTGCAGCGACCCGCGGGTGTGGGAGCACTTCCCGAGCCGGCGGCACACCGACCTGCAACAGACGGAGTCGATGCTGCACCGTTGGCAGGACGGCTGGGCGGCTGATGATCTCGGCGTCTGGACGGTCCGACAACGGCACTCCGACGCCATCATCGGATATGGGGGCTGCTCGGTCCGGCAGCACGCCTTCTGGAACCTCGGGTACCGATTCGCGTTCTCCGCGCAGGGCAACGGCTTTGCCACCGAAGTGGCCAAGGCCGGCGTGGACGCGGCTCGGGCCGTCCGCCCGGAGCTGCCCGTCGTCGCCTACCTGTTGCAGCACAACGCGGCCTCAGCCAGGGTCGCCGAGAAGGTGGGCCTGCGCTTGGTGCACCAAGGTCCGGACGAGGGCAACCCCGACCCGACCGCGATCCGCTGCATCTATGCCGACCGCGAACTCACCGAACGCGAGCGCGCCGCCGCACTGCGCTGAGTCGACCAGGGCTGAAACCGACCAGCGCCGGCGAGCGCGACCGGCGTCAGGCGGTGGTGCTGGAGCTTTCGGCGCCGTCAGCGGAGCGGCGCCAACGAATGCCGGCCTCGATGAAGCCGTCGATGTCGCCGTCGAACACCTGGGTGGGGTTGCTGACCTCGAAGTTGGTCCGCAGATCCTTCACCATTTGGTAGGGATGCAGCACGTAGCTGCGCATCTGGTTGCCCCACGAGTTGCCGGCATCCTTCAGCGCGTCCATGGCCGCCTGCTCCTCCTGCCGACGCCGCTCCAGCAGCTTGGCCTGCAGCACCGTCATCGCCGACGCCTTGTTCTGGATCTGGCTGCGCTCGTTCTGGCAGCTCACCACGATGCCGGTGGGCAGGTGGGTGATACGGACCGCGGAGTCGGTGGTGTTCACGCCCTGACCGCCGGGCCCGGACGAGCGGTACACGTCCACCCGGAGGTCCTTGTCCTCGATGTCGACGTGGTCGCTGGTCTCCACCACCGGCGCCACCTCGACGCCGGCGAACGAGGTCTGCCGGCGACCCTGGTTGTCGAACGGCGAGATGCGGACCAGTCGATGGGTGCCCTGTTCCACCGACAGCGTCCCGTAGGCATACGGCGCCTTCACCTGGAAGGTGGTCGACTTGATGCCGGCCTCCTCCGCGTACGAGGTCTCGTACACCTCGGTGGCGTAGCTGTGCCGCTCGGCCCAGCGCAGATACATCCGCTGCAGCATCTCGGCGAAGTCGGCCGCGTCCACCCCGCCGGCCTCGGAGCGGATGGTCACCAGCGCCTCGCGCGGGTCGTATTCACCGCTCAGCAGGGTGCGGACCTCCATGGACTCGACGGCGGTCTCGACCGAGCTGAGCTCGGCCTCGGCTTCGGCGGCCAGCGCCGCGTCACCGCCGTCCTCGGTGGCCAACTCGAACAGCACCTCGAGGTCGTCGATGCGCTGCCGAAGATCCTGCACCCGCTTGAGTTCCGCCTGAGCGTGCGACAGCGCCGACGTGACCCGCTGGGCCTGCTCCTGGTCGTTCCACAGGTCGGGCGCGCTGGCTTGTTCGGAAAGGGTGGCGATCTGCTTCTGCAGGCCAGCAACGTCGGTCACCGCTTCGATGGACGACATGGTTGCGGAGAGCTCAGCGATCTTGGCGGCAACGTCCGGATTCACAACAGGCCAGGCTACCCGCCGCCGCGGGTCGTTCCGGTCGGCGCAGGCCGGGCCAGCGGCGGCCCCACCAGCGCTGGCCAGTCCGCCGCTGTGATAGACCCCGGTCATGGCGAATCCTTCCGAACCTCGTTCCGGCGACCAGCGTTCATCCGGGCCGGCGGCCACAGCGGGCGGCGTTGTTGTGGTCGGGAGCCTGAACGAGGACCTGCGACTGCCGACCCCTGCGGTGCCGCGTGCCGGCGAGACGGTGCTCGGCGGGCCACACAGCTGGGGGATCGGCGGGAAGGGCAACAACCAGGCGGTCGCGGCGGCCCGATTCGACGCCGCCGTCACCATGCTGGGCCGGGTCGGCAACGACGCCGGTGGCCGCCGGATCCGTCAGGTGCTGGACGGCGAAGGGGTCGACACCCAGCACCTGCTGGACGGCGAGCAGCCGACCGGGCTGGCATTGATCATCCTGGAGCCGTCCGGCGAGAACCGGATCATCGTGAGCCCAGGGGCGAACGGAGAGCTCGTTCCGGCGCAGCTGGAGCAGGCGTCGTCGGTGCTGGCCGATGCTGCCGTGGTGCTGGCGCAGCTGGAGATCGATCCGGAGATGGTACTGGCGGCGTTCCGAGCCACGACCGGGACGACCGTGCTGAACGCCGCGCCGGCGCGGCAGGTGAGCGCCGAACTTCTCGCGGCGACCTCGGTGCTGGTGGTGAACGAGGGGGAGCTGGCCGCGCTGGCCGGACGGCCGGATGCGTCGGCGGTAGCGGACGTCGACGCTGTGGTTGCCGCCGCGGCCGGCGTGTCCGGTCCCGATCACATCGTGGTGACGCGTGGCGCGGCCGGGGCCGTCGTCATCGATAGGACCGAAAGCCACCGGACCCGCCCGGACCAGCTGGACCCGGACCAGCCGGACCCTGACCAGCCGGACCCTGACCAGCCCGGTGTTGGCCGGCCCGATCCCGAACGAACCGATGTGCGGCCGCTGGTGATCCCGGCTCCTGCCGTCACGGTGGTCGACACCACCGGCGCCGGCGACTGCTTCTGCGGGGTGCTGGCGGCCGCGCTGTCAGCCGGCGCGGGGATGGCCGATGCCGCCGGGTTGGCCGTCCGGGCGGCATCGATCGCGGCGACCCGGTCGGGTGCGGCCGAAGCGATGCCCTACCGCCGTGAGGTGCCGGCGTCGTCGGCCGGATAGCAGAGAAGGGCTCGGAGCGTCGATACAAGGCCGGATACTCAACCTCACCAGCGACCGCCGACCCTATAGGGGGAGAGTGGACGTCACTATTAGTAACGACGCCGGGGAATGGTATCAATCCGACATTCCTTATCGTACCCGGACCGGTGCGGTGCCGGCCGCCCGGTCTTTGAGGTAGCAAAATCGTTGCGGCCCAGGCATTCAGCGCCCCACTACGCCGCGGATGAGGCGACCGGTGCGGTCGTGGCGTCGTCGGGGCCGGTCTGGTCCGCCGGGGGGCTGGGCAGCAACGAAAGGGTGAGATCATCCCGAGCCTCTTGTCCGGCGACTACGCAAAGATAGGGTGGGGTCCATCGAATCCGTTGATGTTTCGGCGCCGGGAGTGGCGCTGGGTGGCGGTGGAGAAACGTGCTGAATGGTGGGCGCGCCGCGTTGTCGGCGGGGTCCTGTTGAGTAGGAAGGCGGGACGGGCGCGGTGCACCGTTCCCCGGTGGGCGTCGGGGGTCGCGCACCGGGTCAGCCGAGGGGACTGAATCACCTGCTGTTGCTGTCGGCAGCGCGGGTGTCCGAGAACCACAAGTTCCGACAAACACAGGTTCTGAGAAACACAGGTATTGAGGGGGCAATGTCGAGTGTTCCTTGTGCAAGGGTGCGCGCCGGCTATGGGCGCGCGGGTACGGCCGTCGAGAGTTGTTCCGGCGCAGCGAGTACGGGGCGTTCGGGCTGTGAGGAGGTTCGCTGTTGGTAGCCGATTTTGACGGAACGGGTCGTCCTGACACCGCACCGCAACCGCTCCCCGAGCCGAGAACGGCCGCGTTACGGGCCGAAAGGCTTGGCGCACACCGCATCGGCGGGCATCTGAGCGTTGTTCCCGACCCGGACGTGCCGCCCGGTGCCGACTTGGCGTCAGCTGTTCCGGCCCAGCGAGATCCGGTCCAACGAGGTCCGGTCCAACGAGGTCCGGCCCAGCGAGATCCGGCACCGGGCTCGGTGCGGCTGTGGCCAGGGCGCCGACGGATGTTCGGCGCTGCCGCTCGCGACACCGTCGGCGGCGTGGACGCCTTCGCAGCAGATGCGCTGCCGTGGTTGGCGGACGACGCGCGCCCTGCCGCCCTGTGGCGCCGCCCGGTGACCCGTTACGACGCCGATCTGCTGACCGCGCTGTTCACCGATTGGCGTTCTCAAGACTTTGCGGCACTTCCGATCTCGCTCGGTTCAGCGCTGATCGACATGCAGTTTCAGGCGCATCAGCACGACCGGCTGGAGCGCTGGCCGGACGCCGCCGACGAGATCATCGAGGTGTACGGGGTACCGGCCGGCCGGGTCACCACCGTGGTACGGGAACGGACGCTGCGCATCATCGATCTGATGCTGTTCAACGGGTTTCGCGCTCAGGGCGTCGGCCGGGAAACGGTGCAGGTGCTCTTCGAGCAGGCCGAACGCGCCGGACTCCGGCTGGTGGCCACGGTCCCGGCCAATGTCCTTGAGGTGGAATCGCAGTGGGTTCGCTGGGTCACCAACCGCAGTCCGGTCGGTGATCTCGACGTCGAGATCGAGCTGCGGCTCGAGCCGCTGGAGCGCTGATGGCTGAGCCGTATCTCGGTGAGATTCGACCGTTCCGCGGCGCCGAACCGCCGCCTGGCTGGACGTGGTGTGACGGGCAGCGACTTCCGATCGCCGAGTACCCGGAGCTCTACCTCGTTCTCGGGCAACGCTTCGGCGGTGAGGGCGACCACACGTTCGCGGTGCCGGCACTGCGCGGATCGGTTGCACCAGGCGGCATCTCCGATCGCGCCGCCAAGCAGCTCAGATGTCGGCAAGGGATCACGCCGGCCGCCGTCTCGCCGGCGGCTGTCGCGCCGGCCACTCAGCTACCGACGTCCCCGCCGGTGGACGGAACTCAGCTCAGGTTCATCATCGCGGTGGGAATTGGCCAGCTCCCGAACGGGTGACATCGTGGCGCTGTCGGCTCGGCATGTCCGTCGCCGATGGCGCAAACGGGTGGGCCCGGCACCCGAAGGGGGCTGGATCGGAGAGTTGTCCACAGGCAGAGGTATGGGGGTTGGTCCGCGCCGTTTGTCCGGGTAGTTTGCCGTCAACGAGACTGGTCACGGGCAGTTTCGCGGCGTTGCTACCCATCCCCGTGGCTCGTGGTGGAAGGGGACACCGTGGGTGCAGTGGTCGGTCTGCTCGCCGGTTTCGGGCTGTTGTTGATCTGGCACGGCCTGACGGCACGGCCGCGCACGCGTGCGCGCGTCCCGTTCGGTCGCAAGACCAGCCAACAACTCGCCGAGGCCGGCCTGACGGGCATTTCGCCGGTTCAGCTCATCGCGGTGCAGGTACTGCTCGCGCTGGTGGTTGCCACCGCATCGGTGGTGTTCACCCGCTCCGTCTCGGTGTCGGTGATCTTCGCGGTCTTCGGCGCGGTGTTGCCGCGGGTGGTGGTTGCCCGGTTGCGCCGTAAGCGCCAGGCCGACCTCCGCGAGCTGTGGCCGGAGGTGGTGGACAACCTCACCTCGGGGGTGCGGGCCGGGCTGTCGCTGCCGGAAGCGTTGTCCGCCATCGGAAGTCGCGGCCCGGTGGCGCTGCGCGCGCCGTTCGCGCGGTTCGGTGCCGACTACCGGGTGACCGGCAGGTTCAACGAGTCGTTGGACGCGCTCAAGGCCGCGCTGGCCGACCCGGTGGGCGACCGGATCTGCGAATCGCTCAGGGTGGCGAGGGAGGTCGGCGGCACCGATCTTGGCCGGTTGCTGACCACGCTGTCGGCATTTCTGCGCGACGAGGCCCGCACCAGAGCTGAGTTGCTGGCCAGACAAAGTTGGTCGATCAACGCTGCAAGGATGGCTATCTGTGCTCCCTGGCTGGTGCTGATTCTCCTTGCCACCCAACAGGAAACGTTGTCAGCGTACGACACTCCGACCGGCACGTTGATTCTGCTGGTCGGGGCTGTGCTTACTTTTGCGGCCTATCGATTGATGCTCCACATCGGGCGGCTGCCGGAAGATCGCCGGGTGTTGCGATGACGACCCAGGCGCTGATCGGCGGGCTGCTCGGGGCGCTGGCCGCTGCCGGACTGTGGCTTGCCCTCGTCTTCTCCCCGCCGCTGCGCCGGCGCAGGTTGGCGGACCGGGTGGCGCCGTACCTGGGCGGCGCCGACGTGCCCTCGCGGCTGCTGGCCGGTTCGGAGAAGCCCAGCGGCACCGTGGTCGGCCGGCTGACGGCGCCGCTGCTGCGGGACGCGGTGTCGTTCGTCGACCGGGTGGTCGGTGGCCAGGCGTCGGTCCGTCGGCGGTTGGGTGCGTTGGATTCGCCGATGACGGTCGACCAGTTCCGCACCGAACAAGTGTTGTGGGGCACCGCCGGTGCCGGCATCGGTGTGCTGCTCGGCCTGGTCGCGGTGCTCGGCGGGCAGAGCAATCCGTTGATCATCGCGGTGCTGGTGGTGGTCTGCGCGATCGGCGGCGTGCTGGCCAGAGACTGGTGGCTGACCCAGGCGGTGAGCAAGCGGGACGCCCAGATCCTCGTCGAGTTCCCGGTGGTGGCCGAGATGCTTGCGCTCGCCGTGACGGCGGGCGAAGGGCCGCTCGGCGCGATCGACAGGGTGAGCCGGCTGGCCCAAGGCCAACTCGCCGGCCAACTGCAGTCACTGGTGGCCGAAACTCGTTCCGGCACACCGATGATGACGGCGATCTCGGCCCTGCGCGACCGGACGCACCTCGAGGCCCTTGCCCGGTTTCTTGACGGGATGATCGTTGCGGTGGAGCGCGGCACACCGCTGGCCGACGTGTTGCGCGCCCAGGCCGCCGACGTCAGAGCGCTTGGTAAACGCCAACTTTTGGAGTCCGGCGGCAAGAAGGAGATCGCCATGATGATACCGGTGGTCTTCATCGTGCTTCCGGTGACCATTTTGTTCGCTATGTATCCGGGCCTGGTCGCCATTACGGCGGTGGCCACGTGAAAGGCAACTACCTGACATCGGCGCCGCCGGCCAGGCGGCCACCGTCACGACGGAGCCGGTCGCCCGATCATTCTCCGCCGGCCGTCGGGGGCCAAAGCCTGCCGACGGCGCGCTCAGCCGGTGGGGAGTCCGGCCGAAACTCTCGCTACCCCAACGATTGTGGAGGGAACAATGTTGAATCGACTGTATTGCACGGTGTTGGCGATGGTGCTGATCGGAGTCCAACGCAGTATCGGGGGCTTTGGGTCGCCGGAGCCGTCGGACCGGGCGGACGGCCGCCGCGGGCGCGATCGCGGCGACGTGCCCGGCTGGGTGATGATCACCGTGATGACGGCGATCGTCGTCATCGCCTTGCTCGCGGTGTTCAAGGACCAGGTGCTGAACGCGGTCCGGAGCGCCTTCGACAAGGTCAACAAGTCCGGCGGCGACACCAAGTAGCCGACCGGGCGGCGGCGGACCGCGGTTCGTCCGTCGCCGAGTTCGCGATGGTTGTCGTGCTGCTGTTGATGGTGTTCCTCGCACTGGTATCGCTGGCGTTGTGGCTCTACAGCCGCACCGTGCTCGCCTCGGCGGCCGCCCAGGCCGCGCGGTACGTCGCGAACGCCGACGTGCCGGCCGACCAGGCCGCCGGCAAGGTCGCTGAGATACTCGGAACAGGGGTGGCCGGCTCCACCAGTGTCGGCCTGCGCTGCACCGTCGACGCCGACACCGTCGGCATGGTGGGCGTCAGCTGCACCATGCCGGCACCGGGCATCGTGTCGCTGCTGGACGGGGTGCTGCCGGACGTGTCGGCGGCCGGGCACGCCGCGAAGGAGGGCCGGTGACGCCGGGCCGGCACGGCAAACAAGCGGCTGGGCCGCCCCGCCGCGATGCTGCCCGCACCGCTGCCGACGATCCGCACGGCGGCCCCGAGGCCAAGCCGTCCGGTGACGCCGGGCGCGCCACCATCGAGGTGGTGGTGTTGGCAGCGCTGCTGCTGATTCCCACCATTTACGTGCTGCTGTCGGTGTTCCGGGTGCAAGCGGCCACCTTCGCCGTGACCCAGGCGGCGCGGGACTCGGGCCGCCTGATCGACACCGCACCCACCGTCAGCGAAGGGCTGCGCCGGGCCGACGCCGCGGCCAGGGTGGCGCTGGCGGACCAGCATGTTCCGGACGGCGGCCTGCGGATCGGTTTAGTCGCCACCGGCGGCAACTGCGACGACGCCAGCAGCAATCCGCCGCCACTGTCACCCGGCGACACCGTCGACATCTGTGTCCGCGCCGTGGTGTCGCTACCCGGCGTACCGACCGTGCTGACCGGCGACAACAACACGGTGACCGGCGTGTACACGCTGCGGGTCGGCGACTTCAGGGAGGGCTGATGGGAGGCCAGCAGCGCCTCACCGCCGGCCGATCGGCCGTCCAGCGGGTCACCGGGCGACGCCGCCGCGGCAACCAGCGGGGCAACCCGCGCCGTGGTGTCCGCCCCGGCGCGCTCGGACCACCACAGGGCGATTCCGGGTCGGCGACTCCGCTGATGCTCGGCATGGTGTTGTGCCTGTTGCTGCTGAGCGTCGGAGTGATCGCCGCCGGCTCCGTTGTGCTGGCCAAGCAGAACTTGCAAAGTGCCTGCGACGCAGCGGCTTCCGCGGTTGCCGGGCAGCTGACCCCGGACCAGATCAACGGTGGCCGGCTGACCGATCTCGACGATCGGCTGGCAACGGAGCTGCACCGGCGGCGCAGCGGCGGCGACGTCACCGGTGCCGCCACCGAATTGAGCGTCAGGGCCCGCTGCCAGGCCAGATCCGAGGTGGCGTTCGGCGGCCTGTTCGGCAATCCCACGGTCGGGATCTCCGTCGACGCGGTCGGTAACCTCACCCGATCCTGAGGCGTGTCGGCGCCGCGAGCGACGGTAAGATCCACAACCAGGAGAGCCGGGAAGTCTGGTCGGCATGCGCACGGTGCTGCCCGAGATCGGTCAACGGTGCGCATGGCCGCCGGCGCCAGCCGGGCGGTCGACAGGGCTAGTGGTGTCCAGCCGTTGCCCTGCCGCATCGACCGCACCCGAAGGACGCACCATGACCCACTCCGGACCACCAGGCCAGCAGCCCACTAGCCGCCGCAACGGGCGGGCCCTGCCCGCGCTGTTCGGCCGCGGGAGTTGGAGCGAAGCCAGCCGAGTCGCGTCGCTGCTGCGGCGGGAAACCGTCGGTGGTGCACTGTTGTTGATCGCCACCGTCACCGCGCTGATCTGGGTCAACACCCCGGCCGCCGATTCGTACCTGGCGCTGCGCGACACCGTGGTCGGCCCCGACTGGATGCACCTGAACCTGTCGCTGGGCGCCTGGGCGTCCGACGGACTGCTCGCCATCTTCTTCTTCGTCGCTGGGCTCGAACTCAAACGGGAGTTCGTCGCCGGTGATCTGCGCGACCCGCGCCGGGCCATGGTGCCGATCGCCGCGGCCGTCGGCGGCATGGCGGTGCCGGCGCTGATCTACCTGTTCGTCAACCACATCACCCCCGGCGAGGCCGGGCAGGGCTGGGCCATTCCGACGGCCACCGACATCGCCTTCGCGCTGGCCGTGCTTGCGGTGATCTCCACCCACCTGCCGGCCGGTCTGCGCACTTTCCTGCTCACCCTTGCCGTGGTCGACGACCTGTTGGCGATCACCATTATCGCGATCTTCTACAGCTCGGATCTGCAGATCGGCTATCTGGCCGCAGCGGCGATCCCCTTGGGGCTGTTCGCCTTTGCCGTGCAGAAACGCATCAGGTCGGTATGGATCCTGCTGCCACTGGCGCTCGCCACCTGGGTGCTGATCCATGCATCGGGCGTGCACGCCACCGTTGCAGGGGTGCTGCTCGGCTTCACCGTGCCGGTGCTGCGCGGGGCGAAGGCTGGCGGCCCGGACGCCGGTCCAGGTCTCGCGGAGATCTTCGAGCACCGCATCCGGCCGATCTCCGCCGGAGTGGCCGTCCCGGTCTTCGCGTTCTTCGCCGCCGGCGTCGCGGTCGGCGGGTGGGACGGCTTCACCAAGGCGCTGTCCGACCCGATCACCCTCGGCATCGCCGCCGGCCTGGTACCCGGCAAACCGATCGGCATCATGCTGGCCACCTTCGCCGTCAACAAGCTCGGCCATCGCGAGCTGGCCAAGCACCTGAGCTGGTGGGACGTGCTGGGCCTGGCACTGCTGGCCGGCATCGGCTTCACCGTCTCGCTGCTGATCGGTGAGCTGGCCTTCGGATCCGGCTCGGAGGCCGACGACCACGTCAAGGTCGGCGTGCTGCTCGGCACCTTGGCGGCGGCGGTACTCGCCACCGTTGTGCTGCGGATCCGCAACAGGGTGTACCGGCAGATCAGCGAGGAGGAGGAACTCGACGCGGACGGCGACGGGGTGCCGGACGTCTACCAGAACGACGACGGCGAACTGGAGTACCAGACCGCCGACGGCGGCACCGTGACGCTGGCGTCCTCCCGCGGCGGGGCCAACGATGCCAGCGCCGGCAGCGGCGAAGCAACGGACCAGCCGGACGCCGGCGACGGCACAACCGCGGCGCCGGCGGCGGGGAACCCATCAGCGGCCCCGCAGGTACCGGCGGGCCCGCAGGCACCGGCACCGGCGGCAACACAAGCGCCGGTCGCCGCGCCGGAACCGGCGCCCCGGCCGTCCGTCGAGCAGCGCCCAGGCGACCGCGAGTGAGCAACAGAGCGCTGGTGCGGCCGCCGTCGGCGAGGCTGGAGCAGGGCCTGGTGACGCACCAGCAGCGGCAACCGGTGGATGTCGCCAGGGCCCGCGAGCAGTGGCAGGACTACTGCCACGCACTCGACGCCGCCGGCTGGGACACCGTCGAGGTGGCGGCCGCCGACCAGCTCCCGGATGCGGTGTTCGTCGAGGACACGGTAGTGATGTTCGGCGAAACGGCCGTGCTCACCAAACCGGGCGCCAACGAGCGGGTGGCCGAGGTGCACGGGACGGAAAAAGCGTTGCGCCAGTTGGGCTATCGGCCGGTCGACCTGCCCGGTGGCCGGCTCGACGGCGGAGACGTGCTGAAGGTGGGCCGGCGCTGTTACGTCGGGGTGGGTGGCCGGACCGACCCGGCCGGCGTCGCGGCGTTGCGCACGGTGGTGGCGCCGCTCGGCTATCTGGTGACGGCGGTGCCGACCCGGAAGGTGCTGCATCTGAAGTCTGCGGTCACCGCGCTGCCGGACGAATCGGTCATCGGCCATCCGCCGCTGGTGGACGATCCCGGTTTCTTTCCGCTGTTCCGGGCGGTGCCGGAGGAGGCGGGCGCACATGTGGTTGATCTTGGCGGCGGACGGGTGCTGATGTCGGCGGCGGCGCCGCGCAGCGCCGAGCTGATCGCCGGACTCGGCTTCGAGGTGATCAGCACCGACATCGGCGAGTTCGAGAAGCTCGAAGGCTGCGTCACCTGCCTTTCGGTGCGGCTGCGCGACTGACCGCGCCCGGTTCGGGTGACAAGCCTCAGCCGGTGCCGGCCCGGCAACTGGATCCGCGCTGGGGCTCGCCAGAACGCGGGGAAAGCGGCAAGATCGAGCCGGGCGGCACGTCATCGGCTCGGCCGGCGGCGCAGGCCGGCGAGCCGGAACAGCGAGAGGACCGCAGCGATGAAGAAGATCATCAACGATCCGGCGGACGTCGTCGCCGAGGCGCTCGCCGGATTCGGTGCCGCGCACGCCGATCTGGTTCGGGTGCAGCAGGATCCGGCGCTGATCGTGCGGGTGGATGCACCGGTGGCCGGGAAGGTCGCGGTGATCTCCGGCGGCGGCAGCGGCCACGAGCCGCTGCACGGCGGATACGTCGGCGCCGGCATGCTGGACGCCGCGGTGCCGGGACCGGTGTTCACCTCGCCCACCGCCGACCAGGTGCTGGCCGCCACCAAGGCGGTCGCCGCCGACGCCGGTGTGCTGTACCTGGTGAAGAACTACACCGGCGACGTGCTGAACTTCGAGACCGCCGCCGAACTGGCCGCTGCCGACGGCATCGAGGTCAGCACGGTGGTGATCGACGACGATGTCGCCGTCACCGACTCCACCTACACCGCCGGTCGCCGCGGGGTCGGCGGCACCGTGCTGCTGGAGAAGATCGTCGGCGCCGCGGCCGCGCGCGGCGACAACCTGGAAGCGGTCACCGCGCTGGCACAGCGCGTCGTCTCGCAGGTGCGGTCGATGGGCGTGGCGCTCAGCCCCAGCACCGTGCCGCACTCCGGCGAGCCGTCGTTCACCTTGGGCGACAACGAGATTGAGCTCGGCATCGGTATCCACGGTGAACCGGGCCGCAAGCGGGTGCCGCTGATGCCGGCCGACCAGATTGTCGAAACGCTGCTGACCGCCGTTGTCGAAGACCTCCCGTTCACCGCCAGTGACCAGACGCTGCTGTTCGTCAACGGCATGGGAGGCACCCCCGAGCTCGAGCTCTACCTTGCCTACAATTCGGCACGCCGGTGGCTGGCCGGCAAGAACATCGAGGTGGCCCGCTCGTTGGTGGGCAGCTACATCACCTCGCTGGAGATGCAGGGGATGTCCATCACCCTGCTGCGACTGGACGACGAGATGACGCAGCTGTGGGATGCACCGGTGCACACCGCTGCGCTGCGTTGGGGAGTGTGAGGAGTCAGATGACCAGCACCACCGGCTGCACCGCAGCCAGCACCGTCGCGGCGGTGCGCGCCGCCGCCGAGGCGATCACCGAACACAAGGTGGAGCTCACCACCCTCGACCGTCAGATCGGCGACGGTGACCACGGCGAGAACCTGGCCCGCGGATTCGCCGCGGTGCTGAGCAAGCTGGACACCGAGCAGCCGGCAACCCCCGGCGCCGTGCTGAAACTCGTTGCCACCACACTGATCTCCACGGTCGGTGGGGCATCCGGCCCGCTGTTCGGCACCGCCTTCCTGCGGGCGGCCACCACGGCAGGCGACGAGCCCGAGCTGGACGGTCCGATGGTTGCCGCGGTGCTGGCCGCCGCCCGCGACGGCGTGGTGTCCCGGGGCAAGGCCGAGCCGCAGGACAAGACCATGGTGGATGCGTTGATCCCGGCGGTGGCCGCCGCGGAGAAGGCAGCGACCGAAGGAGCGGACCCGGCGCAGGTGCTGCACGCGGCGGCGCAGGCGGCCGATCAGGGCGCGGCGGACACCACCGACCTGCAGGCGCGAAAGGGTCGCGCGTCCTATCTCGGGGAGCGATCGGTGGGGCACGTCGACCCAGGAGCCAGAAGTACCGCCTACCTGTTGGCCGCGATGGCCGGAGCCGTCGAGACCGAACACTCGCGCTGATGACCGTCGGGCTGGTCCTGGTCTCGCACAGCCGGCAGCTCGCCGACGGCGTTGCCGCACTGGCCGCGCAGATGGCGCCGGACGTCAGCATCGAACCGGCCGGCGGAACCGACACCGACGAGATCGGCACGTCCTTCGAGAAGATCTCGGAGGCGTTGAACGCGGCCGACTCCGGCGACGGCGTCGTTGTGCTGTACGACCTTGGTTCCGCCCAGCTCACCACCGAGACCGCCATCGAGTTCGCCGACCAGGAGCAGGCGGCCCGCTGGCGCATGGTGGACGCTCCGCTGGTGGAAGGTGCCATCGCCGCAGCCGTCGCGGCTGCCGGCGGGGCGGACCTGGACGCCGTCGCCGCCGCAGCACGCACCGCCGCAGGCGCGGCCACCGGCGGATCCGGTTCAGCGGCAGGCAATTCCGGTCAAGGCCCCGGGCCCGAGCCCGACACGATGGCGGAGGAGCACCGGCCCGAACCTCCTGGCATTCCCGCGGTCGGACAGGTGCAGATCGTCAACCCGCTCGGTCTGCACGCCCGGCCGTCGGCGGAACTGGCGCGTTCGCTGGCCGGCACCTCGGCGACCGTGCGGATCGGCCGGCCGGGGGAGCGTGAGGTTGACCTGCGTTCCGTCCTCGGCGTTGTCGGGCTTGCCCTTCGGGGCGGCGATCAGGTGCAGATCCGGGTGTGGGGACCCGATGGTGCCGCCGTGCTCGGCCGGCTGGAACAAGCCATCCGGTCCGGGTTCGGCGAGGCGGACCAACCCGCCGGTGGCGTGCCGGCGTCCGACGCGGAGCCCCGCGTGGTCGGCGACGTTGTGCATGCGACGGCCGGAGCGAACGGGCTGGCGCTCGGCCCGCTGGTGCGGCTCGGCGCCCTTCCCGCCACCCTGCCGGACGGCGCTTCGATCCCGGCGGAGTCCGAGCAGCAGGCCGCGGAACAACTCGACGCTGCCGTGATCGCCGCAGCGAAAACCCTTGCCGGGCAAGGTGAGTTCGGGCAGGCGCACGCCGCGCTGGTGGCCGACCCGCAGCTGCGCTCGCTGGCCGCGAAGCGGCTGGCCGACGGGGCCGCCGGCGCCTGGTGGCATGCGGTCAACGAGCAGGCCGACCGGTTGGAGGCCTCCGGCGACGAGCTGGTGGCGGCCCGCGGTGTCGACCTGCGGGAGGCCGGCCTTTCGGTGCTGGCCGAGCTGGGGGTGCACCTTGACCGGATCGGGCCGGCGGTGTCCGGCGCGGTGGCCCTTGCACCCGATCTCGGGCCGGCCGAAGTGCCGGAGCTGGTACGCCGCGGAGCCGTCGGGGCGGTGCTGTCCGGCAGCTCCACCACCGCCCACGCCGTGATCGTGGCGCGCGGGCTCGGACTTCCGCTTGTGCTGCGCACCGGGAGCGCGCTGGACCGCTGGCCGAGCGGGACGACGGTGCTGGTTGACGGAGATGCCGGGACCGTGCAGATCGATCCGCCGCAGGCGGTCGCGGACAATGCTCGGCGGCGCATCGCAGAGGCCGAGCAGCGCGCCGAGGAGCTCCGCGCGGCGGCGGCCGAACCGTTGGTACTGCCGGACGGACGCAGGGTGCTGATCGCGGCGAACATCGGGTCGCAGGCGGACGCCGTGGCTGCGGTCGCCAACGGCGCCGAGGCAGTCGGGCTGCTGCGCACCGAGCTGCTGGTGCTCGACCGCAACCCCTACCCGGACGAAGATGCCCAAACCGCTGACCTCACCGCAATCTTCGATGAGCTGGGCGATCGTCCGGTGGTGGTGCGGGTGCTCGACGCCGGCGGCGACAAACCGGTGGCAACCCTCGACGTCGGACCGCAGCGCAACGGCTTCCTCGGTGTGCGCGGCCTGCGGTACCTGCTGGAGAACCCGCACCTGCTGCGCACCCAGCTGCGGGCAATCTGCCGAGCCGCGGTGGGGCACCGGATCTCGGTGATGGCGCCGATGGTGACCGTGGGCACCGAGGCACAGGCCTTTAGGGAGGCGGTCGACGATGCGGTCGATTCGCTGCGCCAGGACGACGTTCCGCACGCCCGGCCCGAACAGATCGGAATCATGATCGAGGTTCCGGCGGCCGCGCTGGCCGCCGAGCAGTTCGCCGGCGTCGTCGACTTCTTCTCCGTCGGGTCGAACGATTTGACCAGCTACCTGATGGCAGCTGACCGCACCGAGCCCGGCGTCGCCGAACTGCTTGATCCGCAATCGCCTGCGCTGCAAAGGATTCTGGACGCGCTGACCACTACCGCCGCGCGGGAACACATACCGGTCGCGGTATGCGGCGAGATGGCCGGAATGCCGGATCAGGCACTCGGGCTGGTACGGCGCGGGGTGTTCGAGCTGTCGATGGCCCCCGCCAAGATCCCGGCCATCAAACACCTGCTGCGCTCGGCGCTGGCTTCCGAGGCGGCCGGCGGGCGGGGGACCACCGCGGTTGGAGCCGCTGCCGATCGGGCATGATTGGACGCATGAACGACGAGGAGTTCTGGGCGCTGATCGCCGGTCTCGCCGGGAAGGCCGATCCGGAAGGGATCGCCCGGCTCACCGAAGACCTGACCGCGGGCAGCACGCAGCGCATCGTCGGATTTGCCGAACAGTTGGCCACCGCCCTCTATGCCATCGACTCGAGGGAGCGGATGGGCCAGCCGGTCCGCGACACGGCCGACGGACCCGACAGCCCGGCGTTCCCACTGTCGAACGAGGTGTTCCTGTACGCCCGCTGCGCGGTGGTGGTCGCCGGCCGGGACGCCTGGCAGCGGGTGGTCGATGACCCGGCGGCGATGGCCGGAACCTGGGACCTCGGCGCCGAAGAGCTGCTGTACGTCGCGCCGGTGGCCTTCGAGCACAAGACCGGGTCGGATTGGACCCACCGCACCGCCGTCAGCTACGCCACCGGGAGCAACTCCGAGGGCTGGAGCTGACCGCACCGGGCCGCGGACCAGCGCTGGTCGAGCGCTGATCGGCGACCCGGCACGGCCAGGACGTCACGAGGTGCGCTGCACCCCGATGCCCTGAATGTGCTTGACCTGCTTGGTGTTTCCGCGATGCGCCACCGTCCACTGGTCGGTGATGCGGCCGGTGGAGTCCTTGGCGGTGTACGTCAGCGTGCGGTCCTGCAGATCGATCAGCTGGTACGTCATCAGCGACTGGTATGCGGTTTTTGGGGTGGCGCCGTTCTTGGTCCAGTCCGAGTAGTCCTGCGGGTACTGGCGGATCGACGAGCTGCTGGTGACGTACACCGGGCCGGTGTTGCGCCCACGCACGTCCCGCTGCCCGGAGACGTAGGCGTGATCGTGCCCCTGCAGCACCAGGTCGACGCCGTACTTCTCGAAGATCGGCTGCCAGGTGTTGCGCAGTTCGGGGTTGGCGCGGTCCGGTGAGCTGGAATACACCGGGTAGTGGAAGTTGACGATGGTGAACTCGCGGGGGTTGTTGGCGAGAATGCTTTCCATCCAACGGGCTTGGCTGTCCAGCCAGCGCTGCTCGTCCTTCTTGTCGGCGGGCACCCGGTAGTAGCTGTTCAGCGTCACCACCCGCACGTTGTCGATGTCGGTGTAGTAGGTGGTGCCGGCGAATTGCGGGAAATCGGTGGGACCGTTGGCCGGCGCCGGGAACTGGGCGCGGAACTGCGGAGTGAGTTCGCCGCTGTCGGTGGAGCGGTACTCGTGGTTTCCGATGGCCGGCATCCAGACCCTGCCGTTGGACAGCGGCGCTGCGGCGTCGAGCAACTCGTCCCACTGGGCGTCGTTGTTGAAGGTGTTGGTGTGGTCGCCGACCGAGATCAGGCCCCTGGCCTGCGGACGGTCGCCGTAGGCGGCCAGCGCCACCCGGCTCCAGTCCGAGCGGATGCCGGTCTGGATGTCGCCCATGGCGATCAGCGAGGTGGTCGGCGCGGCGGGCTTTCCGGTGGTGAACCGCAGCCACGGACTCCAGATGCTGCCGTCACCTACCCGGTACAGGTAGGTGGTGCCCGGCTTCAGCGCCTCGAACGTCGCAGTGTGGAAGGCCTGGCTGTAGCCGCCGTCGGCCTGCTGATTGGTGGTGCGGCTCGCCTTGACCGTGACGGTCTTGAATCCCCACGGATCGGCGGTGTCCGGCGAGATCTGCGCCTGCGGTGCGGTGACGTCAGTGCTGGTGCGCCAGGTGACGGTCTGCCGCGCGTCCAGGTCGGTGTCGGGGTTCAGCACGATCCGGTCGGGGGTGGCCGTCGGTGCCGGGCTGGTCGGCACCGCGGCCGCCGCCGCTGGTTGCGTGGGGGCCGGCGCTGCCGCCTGCTGGCCGGCCGTGGGCTGAGCGGTCGGCGCCAGCAGCGCCGGCACCCCGACAACGGCGGCGACAGCCAGTGCGGTGACGCCGCTGCCCAGCAACACCCGAGTTCTTGACATGGTCCCTCTCCTGTTCGGACTGCTCGTTAGGACTGCTTGGAACTTGATTTCGATTTCGATCAAGCCAAGAAGCCGGGAGTGACCGTCAGGCAAGGGGAAGGTGACCAGCGGTGCGCGGGCGCGCGAACAACCTGTGCCCTGGCTGTGCGACGCCCGTTTCGCCACCTGGGGAAGGGGGCGGGGGAGCTGGCTCGTTGCCGCGCTGTGCGTGCCGAGCCCGGAGAAACCAGTGCGCACCATCGGATAGACTGATCCACGGCCTTGAGCCGGGCGGCGCACCGCCGGGCGACGGGTCAATGGTGGGCGTAGCTCAGTCGGTAGAGCCCCGGCTTGTGGTGCCGGTGGTCGCGGGTTCAAGTCCCGTCGCCCACCCGACAACTTTGCCCCCGGCTTTCGGGCCGGGGGCAGAGTTTTGTCTGAAGCGCTGGTCAGAGCTGGCTCCCCGCAGTGCTGCGCGACGGGAACGATTGCAGTTCAGCAGCCGGCAGTCCCGATTCACCTGAGGGCATTCGTGTCTTACTCATGCAGTCAAGCTCGCACCGCACCGCTCTGCAATGCGCTCGCCCGATCGCTGTCGGTGGTGGGACCTACGCTCCACTCATGCGAGTCGGCGTCTACATCGACGGGTACAACTTGTACTACGGTGGTCGCGCCTTGTGTGGCCGATCGTCGGCCGGGTGGCGTTGGCTCGATCTGACGGCGCTTGCATCCCACCTGATCGCCGTGCACTCCCGCTGGCAAAGGCCGATCATCGAGACGGTTACCTACTGCACCGCCCGCGTGAGCGGAGCCACCAACCCCGCCGGCCAGCGCGAGCAGGATGTCTACCTCCGTGCGCTGGAACGCTCCGGCGCTGCCACCCGAATCAGTTACGGCAACTACGTGGCACGGGTTGCCACGGCACCGCTCGCGACCGCTGGCCGGAATGGTAAACCGGTCATCAGTCATCCCCAGTGGCCGTTGATGGTGCAAGACGGGGCCCAGCAGGACGTCCCCGACGCTAGGTTCATGGCATCCGTCGCACGCCGAGAAGAGAAGGGCTCCGACGTCAACGTCGCCTCCCACCTACTCATCGACGTGCTCACCGAGACGGTGGACGCTGCCGTGGTGATCTCCAACGACAGCGACCTGGCCTACCCCATCGCCTTCGCGCGAGGTCGAGTGCCGATCGGGCTCGTCAACCCCACGAAGGGCTATCGCGCGGGTAAACTGGCCGGCGAGCACACGGACGGCGTCGGGAATCACTGGTGGTACCAGATGCAGCCCTCCGACTGGTACGCGCACCAGCTCCCGCCGACTGCCGGCCCGCGTATCACCAAGCCTCCAGAATGGTTACCAAGGCCTGACGCTGCTACGCTGGAGACACACCACCCGGCTCCTCTGGAGCCGGGTTTTCTCGTCTCAGCGCTCCTCTTGCCGACTGAGCGGGCTTCGACACACCGTGAGTCACAAGCGGAATGACGCAGAGGATGACTCGGGCGTCCCGACGGCCCGCTATCACCGGTACCTCGATCAGACGCAGTCCGCGCTCGTACTGGCCGAAGGCATTCGCGCCGCGTACGGAGACCAATTCCGGATCAAACGGAACGCACACGAGATGTCGAGGAGCAAAGTTGGCGAACGGGCTATGTAGGCACCCAAGGCAGGGCAATGAGCCCCAGCCTTTCGACGCTGGGGCTCATGGCTTTTTCAGGACCAGCGCTTGAGCGCGTTCCTATCCCGATCGGTTCGAGGGCTTGCGCGCTCGCCGTACCAGGTCGTCGACCTCGAGTCCGAGGTGTGCCGCGACCGCTGCCATCGTCGCATCGTGGGTTGCCACCGTGACAGGTTCGCCGATCAGCAGCGCGGTGGCGAGATGGAGCGCGTCGAGCGTCTTGACATGGCGCTCAATGGATTCGGCCACGGTATGGGTCTCGGCGCCGATGTCGAGCAAACCGACGCGGTCGAGCAGGGGCGCGCCGTCGGACAGTGGTCTGCCGTCCCGCCGCAGCACTCGGACGACTTCGGTACGCAGCAGCCGGGATGACACGAACGTGGTCCCCGGCGCTTGCATCCAGGACTGAAGGTGTTGGCGCTCAGGAACATTCAGGATCGTCCGCAGGGCTACTGAGCTGTCGAGATAGACCAGGGCAGGCTCCACCGTCAGTGGTCTCCGCGGAGCTCGTCCAGAATCGCGTCCACCTCGGAATCGGTGTAATGCGGACCGCCTGGATGCCGTGGCCAAGGAGCGGGGTGCTCGGCCGGCGGCGTGTACCGCCCCTCCCGCTCAAGCCGCGCGAGCGCGGTGTCGCGGTCCCGAAGCGGGGTCAGCTTCCATCGCGGTCGTCCTCGCTCGGTCACCACGACACCCTCGTCCGCGTTGGTGACCTCGTTGAGCACGGCGGCGGTGTTGTGGTTGAGCTCGCGCTTGGTGACCGTACGCATGCTCGCAAGTGTAGTACGTATGTCAGACATTCGCCGATCGCGCTTGCCGGTGCGGCGTCTCGCCGGGGTCCACGGCTGCCGAACTGTCGCGGCCGATGCGACACTGACGCATGGCCACCACAACCGCACCGTCCACCGGCAGACGCCGCCGAACTGCATCGGGAATGGATAAGTCCCGGACGAAGCAGCAACGGCAACCACGGATCAGGGCGTCGGAGCGGATGCCGTCCGATGCCGCCGACGGCCGCCGGGCCCGCAAGCAGGCGCCGCGCCGGGCCGCGGCCGAGTGGGATCCGGGAGTGCGGCAGGTGCCGGCGCTGGATCGGTTACGGGCGCAGGAATCGGTGCGCGACAAGCAGCTGCTGCCGCTGCGGTATGCGCGGATGGCGTCGTCGCCGTGGGCCTACCTGCGCGGCGCCGCAGCGGTGATGGCGGCGGATCTGGCCGCGTCGCCGAACTCCGGGCTCACCGTGCAGATGTGCGGTGACGCGCACATTCTCAACTTCGGGCTGTGGGCGTCACCGGAGCGGCAGCTGCTGTTCGACGCCCGCGACTTCGACGAGACGCTGCCGGGTCCGTTCGAGTGGGACGTTAAGCGGCTGGCCACCAGCATCTACGTGCTGGCCGAGTCCGAGGGCGTCTCCCGGTCCCGCGCCGACCGGGCCGCGCAGGCGGCGGTCGACGCCTACCGCACCGCGATGCGCCGGTACGCCGGCATGGGCGAGCTGGACGTCTGGTACGACTAGATCACCGCGGACGTGCCGCTCAAGGGGCTGACGTCGGAGTTCGTCGAAGCCGCCACCCGCACCATCGAGAAGGCCACCACCAAGAGAACCCACCTTGGCGTCGCGCGGCAGCTCCTCACCGTGCAGGACGGAGAGCCCCGGATCAGCCTCAACCCGATGAAGCGGGTCGACGAGGGGCTGACCCACGCCCAGCGGCTGCGCGCCTACGAACAGGTCTACGACACCTATCTTGCGTCCATTCCGGCGCACCTGCGCCGGCTGGTCAACCGGTTCACCCGGGTCGACTCGGTGCGGCAGATTGTCGGCGTCGGCAGCGTCGGCATGCGGGTCTGGTTGCACCTACTGGAGGGGGACAGCGGCCGGCAGCCCGTCTTCTTCCAGGTCAAGCAGGCAACAACGTCGGTGTACGAGGAGTTCTTGCAGCCCAGGGCTTTCGACAACCACGGGCAGCGGGTGGTGGCGGGGCAGCGGCTGATGCAATCGGCCAGCGACATGTTTCTTGGCTATGTACGGGTGGACGGCTACGACCACTACGTCCGGCAGTTCCGCGACATGAAGATCATCCCCAGCGGCGAGCAGATCTCCGGCTACCTCGCCCAGTTCGCCGCCGTGTGTGGCCGCGCGTTGGCCAAGTCGCACGCCCGCAGCGGCGACCCGGAGGCGATCGCCGGCTACATCGGCAAGGGCAAGGCCTTCCGGGCCGGCATTGTCGGGTTCGCCCGCGCCTACGCCGCACAGACCGGCGCCGACCACGACGACCTCCGTGCAGCCATCGGTGCGGGGACGGTGCAGGCGGCCGACCGGGGCTGGTGAACTAATGCAGTGCTCAGCCGCGCGGGTCGGCACCGGCGTCGGCGGTGGCAGCGGAATCTGCCTGCGCCGCGGCCACCACCCCGGCGGCGATGGCCTTGGCCTGCTCCGCGGTGGGCCCAGGTTCCGGCACGAACGCTGCCGCCCGGTAGTAGGCGAGCTCGGCAATGCTCTCTTTGATGTCGGCCAGCGCCCGATGGGCCATGCCCTTGGGCGGCTGATTCTCGTAGATCGCCGGGAACCACCGGCGGCACAGCTCTTTCACGGTGGAGACATCGATCATCCGGTAGTGCAGGTGGTCGCTGAGGGTGGGCATGTCGCGGGCGATGAAACCACGGTCGGTGGCGATCGAGTTCCCGGCCAGCAGCGCGCTCTTCGCCTGCGGCGCATAGGTTTTCACGTATTCCAGGACGGCCTGCTCTGCCTGCCGCATGGTCACCGTCGAGGCGCGCACCTGCTCGGTGAGCCCGGACGCGGCATGCATCTTGCGCACCACCTCCGGCATATTCGCGAGCTTGTCGTCATCGGCGTGGATAACCAGGTCGACGCCCTCGCCCAGAATGTTGAGGTTGCCGTCGGTGACCAGCGCGGCAATCTCGATGAGCGCGTCGCTGCCGAGGTCGAGACCGGTCATTTCACAGTCGATCCACACCAGAGTGTCATTCACGGCTGCCGACCCTACCGCCGTCGCCGCCGGTCAGCCCGACGGCGGACCGCCCACCCTGACCTGCTCAGGAACCAGCTTGTCCGGTTAGGCTCCGTTTCATGGCTGACGCACCCGATCCAGCAGAGCAACCAGCACCCACCGAATCAGCGCCGACGGAACCAGCACCAACCCCGTCAGCGCCGACCGCCGCCGCTGACCCTGCCGCCGGGGCCGACCCTGCCGCCGGGGCTGACCCTGCTGCCGAGGCTGACGCTGGCGCCAAGGACGACCCTGCCGCCAAGGCCGCACCGAACGCCACCGCCGGCTCGTCCGAGGCGGCCCAACGCATCGCCAAGGGCTACGCCACCGACGCCCCGAGCCTGACGCTCGGCTCCGTCGTGGTGGACGGCAATGCCGACTCGGCCGCGCTGGTGAAGATCCCGCTGTCGATGATGAATCGGCACGGGCTGGTGGCCGGCGCCACCGGCACCGGCAAGACCAAGACGTTGCAGCTGATCGCCGAGCAATTGTCCGACGCCGGAGTGCCGGTGTTCGTCCCCGACATCAAGGGCGACCTGTCCGGACTGCTGTCGCCCGGCACCAGCAACGACAAGATCACCGAGCGGGCCAAGGCCACCGGCGACGACTGGAAGGCCACCGGTTACCCGGTCGAGTTCTACGCCCTCGCCGGCCAGGGCACCGGCACTCCGATCCGGGCCACCATCGACTCGTTCGGGCCCATCCTGCTGTCAAAGGTGTTGGGGCTCAACGAGACTCAGGAGTCCACCCTCGGGCTGATCTTCCATTGGGCGGACGGCCAGAAGCTCCCGCTGCTGGACATCAAAGACCTCCGTGAGGTGATCAGCTACCTCACCAGCGACGAGGGCAAGGCCGATCTCAAGAAACTCGGCGGGGTCTCGTCGGCCACCGCCGGGGTGATCCTGCGGGCCGTCACCAACCTGGAGGCCCAGGGCGGTGACCAGTTCTTCGGCGAGCCGCAACTGGAGGTCGCCGACCTGATGCGCACCGGCGCCGACGGCAAGGGCGTGATCTCGCTGCTCGAGGTCGGCAACCTGCAGTCGAAACCGGCCCTGTACTCGACGTTCGTGATGTGGCTGCTCGCCGAGTTGTTCGAATCACTGCCGGAGGTCGGCGATCCGGACAAGCCGAAGATCGTGTTCATGTTCGACGAGGCGCACCTGTTGTTCGCGGACGCGTCCAAGTCGTTCCTCGACGCGGTCACCCAGACCGTCAAGCTGATCCGCTCCAAGGGCGTCGGGGTCTTCCTGAGCACCCAGCTGCCCACCGATGTGCCGGACGAGGTGCTCTCCCAACTCGGCTCCCGGGTGCAGCACGCGCTGCGCACCTTCACCCCGAACGACCAGGCGGCGCTGGCCAAGACGGTCAAGACCTACCCGCGCACCGAGGACTACCAGCTCGACGCGGCGCTCACCTCGCTCGGCACCGGCGAGGCCATCGTCACGGTGCTCAGTGAGAAGGGCGCACCGACGCCGGTGGCCTGGACCATGGTGCGGGCGCCGCGCTCGCAGATGGCCCCGGCCGACTCCGGCGCGGTGCAGTCCGCGATCTCCGGATCATCGCTGAACGCCAAGTACGGCACCGCGGTGGACCGGGAATCGGCGTACGAGCTGCTGGCGGCCAGGGTCAGCGAGCAGACGCCCGCGCCGGGCCAGGGGGACAAGCAGGACCAGCCCGCCCGTGACGCGGCGCCGCGCGGCGACTCCGACGGGCGGGACTCCGGCAAGCAGGGCTCCGGCAAGCAGGGCTCCGGCAAACAAGAGGAGGGCGGCTTCCTCGGCGGCATTCTCTCGTCACCGACGGCGAAGTCGATGCTGCGCAGCCTCGGCACCCAACTCGGCAACGCGCTGGGCCGGAGCATCTTCGGGAACAGACGGCGCCGCTGACACGTTGCCATGAGCAGGAGGCGGTTGACATAACGCCCGCCTCCCCACACGACTGACCCGCCGACAAGAGCCAGCCGCCCGCGAGCTAAGGAGCCCGCCGTGCAGACCGTCCTGATCATCCTGCTGATCGTCGCGCTGGTGGTGGTGGCGATCTACTTCACCCAGAACCGGGGTCGGCGAGCCAGCGCCACCAGCGTCGAAGACGCCAAGGCCGAAGCCAGGCGCTGGATCGAGCGGCTGGGCGGTCAGGTGCTGAACCTGCACGGCGGCGACAACGGTGCCGCCACCCAGGCGCTGGCCGACGCGTCCGAGCGGTACACCGCCGCCGGTTCGCAGATCGAACAGGCCACCACCGTTCGGCAGGCCCAACTCGCCCAGCAGACCGCGTACGAAGGGCTGTACTACGTGCGCGCGGCCCGCACCAGCCTCGGCATGGACCCTGGGCCGGAGGTCCCGCCGATGCCGGGCCAGGCACAGGCCGGTGCGGTAACCGAAGATCGCCGGGTCGACGTCGAGGGCCGCCAACTGGAGGCATCGCCCAGCCCGAGCCAGCGCACCCAGCACTACTACCCGGGCGGCATGGTGGCGGGTAAGCCGGTGCCGCGTGGCTGGTACTCCGAGCCATGGTGGAAGCCCGCCCTGGTGGCCGGGGCCTGGGGTGTCGGCGGCTATCTGCTGGCCTCGACGCTGTTCGCCGGCATGGCGGGCATGGGCGGCGGCTGGAACGCCGACGGCTCGTACTCCGACGGCTACGCCGACGGCCAGGCCGCCGCCGATGGATCCGGTGACGGGGGCGACGCCGGTGGCGATGCCGGCGCCGATGCCGGTGGCGCCGATGGTGGCGGTGACTGGGGCGCCGATGGCGGCGGTGGCTGGGGTGGCGACGGCGGCAGTGACTGGGGCGGCGATTTCGGTGGCGACGGCGGCGGGTTCGACTTCGGCGACTTCTGAGCGATCGGTTGCCGGGTGAGCAGCTGCCGATAGCATCGGCCCGGTGACGGCACCGCAACCGCAGCAACCCGAACTGCCCGCGTACCTGAGGTTCCCGGCGCGCCCGGATCCGCACCCGGACAACGTGATCGCCGGCGACCGCTGGCGGATCACCGTGCTGGACGCCGGCTTGGTGCGGCTGCAGTGGAGCCCGAGTGGGCGGTTCACCGACCTGGCGTCCCAGACCGTGCTGTTCCGCGACACGCCCGTTGTCGACAAGACCGTGCGCGAAACCGACGCCGTCATCGAGCTCATCACCGACCGGCTGCACCTGATCTACGACCGGGGACCCTTTACCCCGCAAGGACTCTCGGTACAGGCCAGGGGCGGAATCAGCAACTACCACAGCGTCTGGCGGTTCGGCGAGCAGGCCGAGGGCAATCTGGGCGGAGCCGCCCGCACCCTCGACGGCGTTGACGGCGCGCTGCCGCTGGACGACGGCGTGCTGTCCCGTCACGGGGTCGCCGTGGTCGACGACTCCGACACCGTGCTGATCGAGCCAGGGGGCTGGTTCACCGAACGCGAGCCGGGAAGCCTTGACCTGTACGTGTTCTGCTACGGGCGCGACTACCGCGCCGCGCTGAGCACCTTCTACCGGGTGACCGGGAAACAACCGCTGCTGCCGCGCTTCGCCCTTGGCAACTGGTGGAGCCGCTACCACCCGTACACCGCCGACGAGTACACCGCGCTGATGGACCGGTTCACCGCCGAGCGGCTGCCCTTCACCGTCGGCGTCATCGACATGGACTGGCACCCGGTGCAGATCGAACCTGAGATCGGCAGCGGCTGGACCGGATACTCCTGGAACCGTGAGCTTTTCCCCGATCCCGCCGCGTTCCTGAAGGGCCTGCACCAGCGTGGCCTTCGGGTCACCCTCAATGTCCACCCCGCCGACGGGATCAGGGCGCACGAAGACCGCTACCGGGAGATGGCGACAGCCATGGGCATCGACCCGGACAGCAAACTGCCGGTGGTGTTCGACCCGACGGATCCGCACTTTCTGCTGGCCTACCTGCAGCAGGTGCACCACCCGCTGGAGCACGAAGGCGTCGACTTCTGGTGGCTGGACTGGCAATCCGGCCGGGTGTCGAGGATCGCCGGTCTCGACCCGCTGTGGTTGCTGAATCACCTGCACTTTCTGGACGCCGGCCGGCCCGGTGGTCCGATCGAACACCGGCCGATCACCTTCTCCCGCTACGCCGGCGTCGGCTCGCACCGTTACCCCGTCGGTTTTTCCGGCGACGCCGCCGTCTCGTGGGCATCGCTGGCGTTCCAGCCGGAGTTCACCGCGACCTCCTCGAACGTCGGCTACGGCTGGTGGAGCCACGACATCGGCGGCCACATGTTCGGCGGCAAGGACGACGAGCTCGCCACCCGCTGGGTGCAGCTGGGGGTGTTCTCACCGATCCTGCGGCTGCACTCGACACTGGATCCGTTCAACAGCAAAGAACCGTGGCGCTTCGGCGAGGTCGCCCGCCGAGTAATGAGCGACTACCTGCGCCTGCGGCATCGGCTGCTGCCCTACCTGGCCAGCATGAACTACCGCGCCCATCACGCGGATCAGCCGTTGGTGCAACCGATGTACTACGAGCACCCGTGGGCGAGCGAGGCCTACGAGGTGCCCAACCAGTACCTGTTCGGTGACCAGCTGCTGGTCGCGCCGGTGACCAGCAGGCGCGATCCGGTCACCACCATGGCGTCGACCACCTGCTGGCTGCCGCCGGGGGACTGGACCGATCTGACCACCGGTGTGCGGTACAGCGGCGGCCGCAAGATCGTCATGTATCGCAGCATCGACCAACTGCCGCTGCTCGCCCGGGCCGGCGCGGTGATTCCGTTGCAGGACAACGACAATCCCAGTGCCGACGGTGCCGACGGTGCCGACAGCGCTGGGGGCGTTGGGGTTGCTGTGGGCGCTGTCAACTCGGTGGCACCGCCGGACGCGCTCGAACTGTGGGTGACGCCGGGCAGCGGCGAGTGGGAGCTCATCGAGGACGCCGACGACGACGCCTGGACCCGCACCGTGCTGAAGACCGACGGACACACGGTCACCGTCGGTGCCGCCGAACCGATGGCGACCCAAACCACCGCCGAGTCACCCGATCCCGGCCGCTCCGCCGCGACCGCCGTCCCGGCTGACCGCCGCTGGAGCCTGAAGCTGGTCGGCTTCGACGGCATCACCGCTGCCAGGGTGGACGGCCGCGAGCTCGACCTGCGCCCTGGCGACGTACCGGGCAGCGTGCGTATCGAGGTGGGACAACGCCCGACCGGGGCGGACACCCGCGTTGAACTGCTCGGTGAGGTTCACGGCAGCGACAACGCCGTTGCTGAAAGGGTTTTCACCCTGCTGGACAACGCGCAGACCGCGTTCGCCGACAAGACCAGGGCCTACGGCCTCGTCACCGGCGGGCTCACCCCGGCCGAGGCGGCGCTCGGCATCGCCGCGCTGGGGCTGGACCACCAACTGACCGGCGCCATCAACGAGATCCTGCTCGCCGCCCCCGGATCCACCACCGCGCCGGTCGACCCGCCGCCGGCGGGCACTCAGGAGTCGTAGTCGACGGTGACGGCGGACGAGGTGGGCTCCGACTGGCAGGTCAGGATGTACCCGGCGGCCAGCTCGTCCGGCTCCAACGCATAGTTGGTCGCCATGTCGACCGTGCCGTCGACCAGTTTGGCGCGGCAGGTTCCGCACACCCCGCCGGCGCACGCGAACGGAACGTCCGATCGTGACCGCAGCGCCGCGTCCAGGATCCGCTCGCCGCTGCCGGCCGGCGACTGCACGGTCGAGGTGCGCCCGTCCAACGTCAACGTGATGTCCACCTGCGGGCGGCCGGCTGCGCCGTGACCGCTGACCGGCGGAATGTTCTTGCGGCGCACCGGTTCTTCGCCGGTGGAGAACAATTCGGTGTGCACCAGGTTCGGGTCGCTGCCACGGGTCAGCAACTCACCGCGCACACCGCGGACCAGCTCCACCGGACCGCACAAGAACCATTCGTCGACGCTGTCCGGCCGCACCATGTACTCCAGCACCGTCGACAGCTTCTCCGGGTCGAGCCGGCCGGAGTGCACCGGCGACTGCCGCTGCTCCCTGGTCAGGATGTGGTGCAGCGAAAACCGCGACGGGTAGCGATCTTTCAGGTCGGCCAACGCATCGACAAACATCACCTGGTCGGCACTGCGACTGGAATAGATCAGGCTGAACGTCGCATCCGGATCGTCCCGCAGCACCCCGGTGGCCAGCGCCAACACCGGGGTGATGCCCGAGCCGGCAGCCACCGCGGCGACGTGGGCGCCACTGCCGGCCCGCAACTTGCTGGTGAACGATCCCTGCGGCGTCATCACCTCGACCACGTCGCCGACCGACAGATCGCTGGTGGCATACGTTGAATAGATACCGCCGGGCTCGGCCTTCACCGCGATGTGCAGCTCACCGTTGCCCGCCGGGGCACACAGCGAGTAGCTGCGCCGGATCTCGGTGCCGTCGTGCCGGTGCCGGACCGCGACATGCTGGCCCGGTAGATAGCCGTACTCAGCGTCCAGCTCGCCCGGAATCGCGAACACCACCTCGACGGCATCAGCGGTGAGCCGGTTGACCGCCTTCACCGGCAGCGGGTGAAAGCGCAGCCGCCGTCGCTCGGTCGCCTTGGTGGACGACAACTGGGGTCCGTTCGAACGACTGGCGCTGGTCTGGTTCGTCTCCGGGCACGTTGCGGGCCGGTGCGACGTTCCTTCGTCACGTCGTCCCGCTGCCTCCGCTCGCTGTCGACTCACAGGACCTTGAACTCCTCGAACGGTTCTGAGCACTGCTGGCACGCCCACATCGCTTTGCACGAGGTGGAGCCGAACCGGCTGGTGCGCCGGGTGTCTCGGCTGTCGCAATGCGGGCAGCGGACGGACAGGCTCAGCGGAATCGGACCGGCGGGGTCCGGGCGAGCGCCGGGCGGTGCGATCCCGAACTCCCGCAACGCGGCGCCGGCCTGCTCGCTCATGTCGTCAGTGGTCCAGGCCGGCACCAGCACAAACTCGACGGCGACCGCGCTCCGCAGATCGGCGGCCGCGCGCACCACGTCGGCCGCCATGGTCGCGGTGGCCGGGCAGCCGGAGTAGGTCGGGGTCAACGCGACAACGATCTTCCCGTCCGGCTCGACGGGGCGGTATACCCGGCGCAACACGCCGAGATCGGCCAGCGTGAGCACCGGAATCTCCGGATCGACCACATTGCCGGCCGCCACCGCCACCCGCCGCAGCTCCGGGTCGGCGCTACCGCCCAGCGCAGCGAGCACCCGAGGGTGAGTCGCCGTCACACGCGGGGCCTCTTGCATGGGCACCAACGGGTTTCCGATGCCGATCGCGGCCAGCGTATCCCGATCGGTGTCGGCCGGCAGCGCGCCGACAACCGACGCGGACGGCAGCCGGCGGGTGGTCGGTCGGCGGCTCACCAGCTGGCTCCCGGATGGGCTCTGGCCAGCACCTGCATCACGGCCAGCATCGGTCCGAGGTGCTCGCTGGGGCGCCCGTCTCGGCCGCCGCCGGCCACCCGCTGGGTGGCCGGGACAGTGAGCGTTGCCTCATCGAGAACGGCGGTAATGCGCTGCAGCGCAGGTTCTTTCAGCGTGGCAGGGTCGACGGCGATACCGTCCAAGTGGTCGGTCAGCGGATGCGGATCGAACAGCTCGTCCAGGTACGGCCAGGCCCGGTTCAACGCATCCTGCATGCGGCGGTGCGACTCGTCAGTGCCGTCGCCCAGTCGCACGGCCCAACCGGCGGCATGCTCGACGTGGTACCGCACCTCCTTGATCGCCTTGGCGGCGATACCGGCCAGACGTTCGTCCGCCGACGTCGTCAAGGCGGCATACAGCTGTTCGGAATACGCGCCGACCAGCAGTAGCCGAACCACAGCGTCGGCGAAATCGCCGCGCGGCAGGCTGACCAGATGGGTGCACCGGAAGTCGACGTCGTCACGGAAGTAGGCGAGCTCATCTTCGTTGCGCCCCAACAACTCCCCGGCATACGACAGCAACGCCCTTGCCTGCCCGAGCTGGTCCAGCCCGATGTTGCCCAGCGCCACGTCTTCTTCCAGCTCAGGAGCGTTGGTGATCCACTCGCCGAGCCGCTGCGCGGACACCAGCGCGTCGTCACCCAACCACAGCAGATACTCGGCCATGTCGGCCATGTCGGCCATGTCGGCCTGCCGGCTGGACGGGACGGCGGCGTGATCGGCACCGTTCGGTGCAGTAGCGGAAACCAGCTGCGGGGTCACAGATTCGGCACCCCCTCGCTAGCGGTGTAGAAGGTCGGGTGCCGATACGGTTTGTCGGCCGCCGGATCGAACAGCGAGTCCTTCTCGTCAGGCGAACTGGCGTGGATATCGGTGGAGGCGACCACCCAGATCGAGACGCCCTCACCCCTGCGGGTGTACAGATCGCGAGCGTTGCCGAGCGCCATCTCGGCGTCGGCGGCGTGCAACGATCCGGCGTGCACGTGCGACAGTCCGCGCCCGGGCCGGACGAAGACCTCCCACAGCGGCCACTCGGCCGTCGGCGAACCACTCATGCCGCACCCCTGGCCGATTGCTGCTGTCTTGCAGCCTTTTTCGCGGCGTGTGCCATCGCCGCTTCACGCACCCAGGCCCCTTCGGTGTGCGCACGTCGGCGGTGCTCCACCCGCTGCACATTGCACTGTCCCTGCCCGGCAAGCACCGCCTTGAACTCCGACCAGTCCAGCTCGCCGAAGTCGTAGTGACCGCGCTCGGCGTTCCAGCGCAGATCCGGGTCGGGCAGGGTGAGACCCAGTGCCTGCGCCTGCGGCACCAACATGTCGACAAAGCGTTGGCGCAGCTCGTCGTTGGAGAAGCGCTTGATCTTCCACGCCATCGACTTGGCCGAGTTGGGGGAGTCGGCGTCGGGCGGCCCGAACATCATCAATGACGGTGCGTACCAACGGTTCACCGCTTCCTGCGCCAGCTCGTGTTGCGCCGGCGTGCCCCGGGAGAGCGTCAACAGGATCTCGAAACCCTGCCGCTGATGGAAAGACTCCTCTTTGCAGATCCGGATCATCGCCCTGGCATAGGGACCGTACGACGCCCGGCAGAGCGGCACCTGGTTGCAGATCGCGGCGCCGTCCACCAGCCAGCCGATGGCCCCGATGTCTGCCCAGGTGGGCGTCGGATAGTTGAAGATCGACGAGTAGCGCGCCTTTCCGGCCAGCAGCGCCTGCATCATGTCTTCGCGAGAGGCGCCGAGGGTCTCCGCGGCCGAATAGAGGTACAGGCCGTGGCCGGCCTCGTCCTGCACCTTGGCCATCAGGATCGCCTTGCGGTGCAGGCTGGGGGCACGGGTGATCCAGTTGCCTTCGGGCTGCATCCCGATGATCTCGGAATGGGCGTGCTGGGAGATCTGGCGGATCAGGCTCTTGCGGTAATCGTCTGGCATCTCGTCGCGTGGTTCGATGCGGCCGTCTCCGGCGATCACCCGGTCGAAGCTGGACTGGCCGGACGCCGACGGTTCTGCGGGGCCCGCCGGTCCGGCACTGGTCGCTGGTGCGTGATCGCCGTGCATTCGGCACCTCCACGTGCTCGCTCGCGTGCTGCTTGAATTACCGACCGTTTGGTCGGTAATCTACCGCAGTTGGCCCGGCAAGCAAAGGTTGTGCACGAGGGGCGGCCCGGCGGGGCTGACCGGCCCGCAGGGTGTCACCGGCCGGGTGTGACCAGCAGAGAGGCAGATGTCGATGGCGACCACTCCCGACCGAGCGGCCGGACCGGGCACCGGTGCGCGGTCCGCCGGACCGGGCACCGCGTCGTCGGTCGTCGGATCGTCAGCCACCGAATCGGCAACCAGCGGATCGGCAACCACCGGATCGTCAGTGATCGGATCGTCAGACGTCACCGGCGCCGCGGCGATGATGGCGGCGGACCAGGCGTCGGCGGCGGCGGGAGTCCGGGTCGTCGAGCTGTCCGACGGGCATGCCGTGGCCACCATGACCGTTCGGGGCGACATGACCAACGGTCACCAGATCACCCACGGCGGTTATGTGTTTCTGTTGGCCGACACCGCGTTTGCCTGTGCCTGCAACGCTTCCGGATCGGTGACGGTGGCCGCCGGCGCCGACATCACCTTCTTGAGTGCGACCCGCGCCGGTGACGTGCTGACCGCGACCGCCGACCGCCGTTCCGAACGCGGCCGGTCCGGGGTGTACGACGTCACCGTCACCGACGGCGCTGGTGCGGTGGTCGCCGAGTTCCGTGGCCGGTCGCGCCGACTGGATGCCCGCGGTGGCCGGGGATGACGAGTCCGAGCGTCTCCGGCAGGGGCGGTGCGGATCCGGCCGCCCTTGATCCCGAGGAGCGGATGAGCCGGGATGAGCTGACCGCCCTGCAAACCGAGCGGCTGCAGCGGAGCGTGCGGCACGCGGCCGGCAACGTCGACCACTACCGCAGGGCGTTCGCCGACGCCGGCATCGACCCCCGCGAGGTGCGTTCGCTGGACGATCTGGCCAGGTTGCCGCTCACCAGCAAGGAGGAGCTGCGACAGAACTATCCGTTCGGCATGTTTGCGGTACCGCGGACGCAGGTCGCCAGGGTGCACGCCTCGTCCGGCACCACCGGCCGGCCGACCGTGGTGGGCTACACCGCCGACGATTTGACCACCTGGGCCGCGGTCGGCGCGCGGTCGCTGCGGGCGGCCGGGGTACGCCCGGGCGATCTGGTGCACAACGCCTACGGCTATGGGCTGTTCACCGGCGGGCTGGGCGCCCACGCGGCGGCGGAAACCCTGGGCTGCACGGTGATTCCGATGTCAGGTGGGATGACGGGCCGCCAGGTGCAGCTGATCGACGACCTGAAACCCGACGTCATCCTGTGCACGCCGACCTACATGCTGACCATCATCGACGGTCTGCGCGCCGCCGGGCTGGACCCGGAGCAGACGTCTTTGCAGATCGGCGTATTCGGCGCGGAACCATGGACCCCGGCGCTGCGCGACGAACTGGAGCGGGAGGCCGGCATCGACGCGCTGGACATCTACGGGCTGTCCGAGGTGATCGGCCCCGGCGTTGGCTGCGAGTGCATCGAGACCAAGGACGGCACCACGTTGTGGGAAGACCACTTCTACCCGGAAATTCTCGACCCGGTGACCGGTGAGGTGCTGCCCGACGGTGAGTTGGGTGAGCTGGTCTTCACCTCACTGACCAAGCAGGCCATGCCGGTCATCCGTTACCGCACCAAGGATCTCACCCGGCTGCTGCCGGGCACGGCGCGCCCGATGCGGCGGATGGAGCGGATCAGCGGCCGGGTGGACGACATGATCATCCTGCGCGGGGTGAACGTGTTCCCCACCCAGATCGAGGAACTGGCGCTGGCCATTCCGGGATTGAGCCCGCACTTCCAGATCCACCTGAGCCAGCCGCAACGCATGGACGTGATGACCATTCGGGTCGAGGCCGCCGCCGACGCCGCCGCGGTGGCAGGACCGGGAAACACCCTGCGACAGCCGATCAAAGACCGGATCGGAGTGAGCGCCGAGGTCGAGGTGGTGCCGCCGGCATCGCTGGAGCGCTCGTCAGGCAAGCTGCGCAGAGTGTTCGATCAGCGAGCCGGCGGATGAACACGGCAGCGACCACCCGCTCCAGGCGGGGCCGTCCCGGCCACGATGCGGACGCGGTGCTCAGGGTGGCGGTGCGGGTGTTCACCGAACGTGGTTACGACCGCACCACGATGGACGATGTCGCCGCCGCGCTCGGTCTGTCCAAAAGCTCCATCTATCACCATGTCTCGGGCAAGGGGCAACTGCTGGAGCGGGCCCTCGACACCGCACTGGGAGCACTGGAGGCGGCGCTGGCCAAGGCCGACGTCGACACCACACCGCTGCTGCGCCTGCAATCGGCGGTACGTGGCTCGGTGCAGGTGCTGGTTGCCGAGCTTCCGTTCGTGACGCTGCTGCTGCGGGTGCGCGGTAACACCGCCGTCGAGCGGGACGCGCTGCGCCGGCGCCGCGCCATCGACAGCCGGTTCGCCGAGCTGGTGCGCGCCGCCCAAAACGACGGCTCGCTGCGCGCGGATCTGGAACCGGACCTGGTGTCCCGCTTGGTGTTCGGCACCGTCAATTCGCTGATCGAGTGGTATCGCCCCGCTCGCGGTCTGGACGCCGAGCAGCTGGCCGATGCCGTGGTGAGCATGCTGTTCGAGGGGTTGACCCGCGGCTGACGTCGGGCCGTATGTTGCCGCGGCGGCGATGGTGTTGCGGCGGCCGGTCGCGCTGGCCCGCAACGTCTGACGGCAAGGTCGCGGCGAGACCGCTTGGGCCGGAACGGCATCAATGGCCGTCGGCGGGAACAATCAGCGTGGTCAGCAGCCGGCGGGTCCGGCCCGGTGCCGGCTGGTTGGCCAGCACCGGTCCGAGCACCTGGTTCATCGCCTGCACCAATTCGGTGAACTCGTCGTCGGTGAGCCACAGCGCGAGTTGCTGGTAGCCGAGCTGATCGCGGCGGTGCTGGTGCGGATCGGTGGCCCGGTCGAGGTAGCGCTCGGCATCGCCGAGGACGCCGGCGAGCACGGCTGTGATGCCGGCGAGGTGCTGCTCGGAGGTCAGCGCTGCGTCCTCGCCCGGAGGAGGACGCAGCGCCGGCTCGTTGAGGGCGTAGGTGCGCTCGGTGCCGCCGCGGACCTGACGCTGGTCGACCACCCGCAGAATGCCGCCGCCGGCGAGCGCGGCCACATGGCGGTACAGGGTGGCGGCAGGGACATCGGGCAACTCGCCCGCCAGCTGAGCGGTGGTGAGCTGTCGACCACCCAGCATCCGCTGGACGATGCGTACCCGCACCGGGTGCAGCAGCTGCGCGGTGTCCACGATCGATCAGCCTAGCCAACGCTCCCACTGATGCGAATGCTCTCACGTATGATATTAATGAGTTCGAGACCCGTGAGAGGCCGGTGAGGGCATGGCACGCGTGACGATCGACGGCAGTGCGCTGGTGATCCAGCTGGGCCGCTGGGAGCGGCTGCTGACGTTCCGGTTCGGTGCCGGGGGCAGGCTTGAAATCCCCTGGAGCGACGTCGTTTCCGTGGACGTGGTGCCCCGCCCGGTGCAGGAGATTCGCGGACTGCTGCGCGCACCCGGACAGGGCGCGCCGCTGCCGCGCCGGATCGGCACCTTCCGCGGACCGGGCCGGAAAGTGCTGGCCGCTTTCGCGGTTCGGCGGCCGGCACTGCGACTGACACTGCGGAACCAGCCGTGGGACGTCGCGCTGCTCGAGGTTCCCGATCCCGAGCGCCTGGCCGTCGATATCGATACCGAGCTCGGCGAGAGCCGCCAACCCGCTGGGTGCTGGCGCCTGCCCGATGGCGTCACCCTGGCGGGCACGTACTCCGAGCCGACGGACGGTGCGCCGGTGGCGGTCGCACTGCTGTTGCCGGGATCGGGTCCGCTCGACCGCGATTCCCAGTTGCCACGCATGCAACTGGGTGTCACCGCCGAGCTGGCGCAGGCGTTGGCGGACAACGGTATTGCGAGTGTCCGGTACGACAAGCGCGGCGTCGGAGCCTCGGGCGGCGACTACCTGGCGACCGGGCTGTGGCAACTGGTCGCGGACGCCCGCACCATTGTGGACGCCGTCCATGCCGACCATCCGCAGCTGCCCCTGTTCGTGGTGGGGCACAGCGAGGGCGCACTGATCGCGACCGCGCTGGCCGGTGCTGAGCAGCCGCCGCCGGGGCTGCGCGGGGTGGTGCTGTTGGCCGGTTCGGCAGGGACCGGCGAGCAGACGCTGCGCTACCAGAGCCGCCAGCTGGACAAGTCGATCCCACGGTCGGTGCTGCGGCTCCTGCGGTTGCTGCGCATCGACCTTGAAGCCAAGCAGCGCAAGAGTTTCGACAAGCTTCGGGCGACGACCGGTGATGTCGCCAGGGTTGCCGGGAAGAAGCTCAATGCGCGCTGGTGGCGCGAACTGCTGGACTTCAACAGCGACGAATATCTGGCTCGCATCACCGTGCCGGTACTGGCTATCACCGGCGACAAGGATCTGCAGGTGAATCCGGACGACCCGGCCCGCATCGAGGAGTTGGTGCCTGGCGATGTCGAGACCGAGCGGGTGCCCGACCTGACGCATCTGCTGCGCAAGGACGCCGCGCCGGCCTCGCTGCGCCGGTACCGGGCTCAGCTGCGCGCGGGTGGCGCGGATCAGCACGTGCTGCAAGAGGTATCGCGCTGGATCGATCGACAGGCGAGAGGCTGAACGGCGCTCTGCGAGGACGGCATGGAAGCCAACGCACGATCGACGTACCGGATGATGAGGCTGTCGACGTGGTGATGCGCGTCGCGGCGGGCGAGCTGGCCCCTGCGGACGTGGTTCCGTACCTGACGGCCTGGTGCGACCGAACGTGACCGCGTGGACTGGCCCGCTGACCTTTCGGCATGGCAACGCAAGTCAACGTGCACGAGGCGAAGTCGCAGCTCTCCGCCTTGATCGCCAAGGCGCTCGAGGGCGAACAGGTGACCATCGCGCGCGCCGGTGTGCCCGTCGTCGATCTGGTGGTGCACTCCGAGGTCGAGATCGTGTTCGGTCTCGGCGAGGGAACCTTCGACCATGATCCCGGCGTTTTCGACGGCGCCGATGCCGAGGTTGCCGACATGTTCTACGAGCCGCGTCGATGATCCTGCTCGACACCAACGCGCTCTTGCGGGCGTACGAGGGCAGCGATCGACTCGGTGAGTCAGCGGTGTGACTGTTGCGGCGCGGGCGGGCGCACTACTCGTAGGTGTCCGTCATGGAAATCGTGGTCAAGCGCATGCTCGGCCGGATCGGACTACCGGGAGACGCCGGCTTCCCGTCGATCTTTTGTCGAGTCGGGGCTGGTGGAGTTGCTCTTCACCGGTGCGCACGCGGCCGCGATGCTTGCGGATGCGCAACTTGCCCGGCACGATCCGTTCGACCGGATGTTGGTCGCGCCGGCCCGCACCGAACGCCTTCGGCTGCTGACGTCCGAGAAAGCCCTGCTGAGGATGGGTGAACCGTGGATCGTCGATGCGACCCGGTGACCTATTGCTCCACTCGCGGTTCCGCTGCTGGCTGGGGTGTCTTGGACACCATGGTCAGCACCGTGTAGGTCGCGACGATCTCGTCGCGTTGGTTGGTAATGGTGGTGTGCCAACGCACCTCGCCGTAGTCGTCGGTCTCACGCGGGGTGATCTGGCCGGCCACCAGCTGCACGGTGATCTCGTCACCCGGCTGCACCGGAGTGCGGAACCGGAGGTCCTCCAGCCCGGTGTTGGCCAGCACCGGGCCGGGCGCCGGATCGACGAACAGCCCCGCCGCCCAGCTCAGCAACAGGTAGCCGTGCGCAACGCGACCGCCGAAGAACGGGTTGGCGGCTGCGGCGTCCTCGTCCATGTGCGCATAGAACTCGTCGCCGGTGGAACGCGCGAAAGCCTCGATGTCGTCCAGCGTGACGGTGCGCGGCCCCGCGGTGACCGCGTCGCCGATCTTCAACTCGGCCAACGACTTCCGGAACGGGTGCTGCCAACCGTCGGTGCGCTGGTCGTCCAGTTGCGCACCGGTCACGTATCGGCTTCCAACCGCCGTCAGCAGATCTGGTGAACCCTGCACGGCGGTGCGCTGCATGTGGTGCAGCACGCCCCGGACGCCGCCCATCTCCTCGCCGCCGCCGGCTCGTCCGGGACCGCCGTGAATCAGCGTCGGTAGCGGCGAGCCGTGGCCGGTGGACTCCTTGGCGTCATCGCGGTCGAGCAGCAGGATGCGGCCGTGCATCGGCGCCATCGCCCTGACCAGAGTCCTTGCGGTGTCGGGGGAATGGGTGATCACCGACGCGACCAGCGAGCCCCGGCCACGGGCCGCGAGCTCGGCGGCCTGCTCCAACGAGTCGTAGCCGATCACCGTCGACACCGGCCCGAACGCCTCCACCGCGTGCGCCGCCGCCACCGACGCATCGGCCCGCAGCAGCAGCGGCGGCAGGAACGCTCCGCGGCCGGCGTCGGCTCCCTGCACCGCGAAATCGTCGGGGTTGCCGAGCACCAGCTCGGCGCCGCCCGACCTCAGTTCGGCAACCCTGTCCAGCACCTCGTCGCGCTGTGCGGTGGACACCAGCGCCCCCATGGTGACGCCCTCGGCGGTCGGGGCACCCACCCTGACCTTGGCGGCGATGCGGGCGTCGACGGCGTCGATCACGTCCTGCTGCAAGGCATTCGGCACGAAGGCGCGGCGGATGGCTGTGCACTTCTGGCCGGCCTTGGCCGTCATCTCGGTGACCAGCCCGCGGACGAACAGATCGAACTCGGGAGTGTCCGGGGTGGCGTCCGGCGCCAGCACCGAACTGTTGAGCGAATCGGCCTCAGCGGTGAAGCGAGTGCCGCGCACGATCACCGCGGGATCGGTGCGTAGCTTCTGCGCGGTGCTGGCCGAGCCGGTGAAGGCCAGAAGGTCGCGCTCGTCGAGATGATCCATCACACCCCGCGCCGAGCCGGTGATCAGTTGCAGGGTTCCCGGCGGCAGGATGCCGGAGTCGATGATGGCCCGCACGGTTGCCTCGGTGAGAAACGCGCTGGGGGAGGCGGGTTTCACGATGGACGGAACCCCGGCGAGAAAGGCCGGCGCGAACTTCTCGAGCATGCCCCATACCGGGAAGTTGAAGGCGTTGATCTGTACCGCGACACCGGGTAGCGAGGTGTAGATGTGCTGAGCCAGAAAGGTGCCGTTCTTGCTCAGCGGCTCGGCCGGTCCGTCCAGATAGACGGTGTCGTTGGGCATGTCCCGGCGGCCGCGCGAGCCGTACGAGAGCAGCACCCCGATACCGCCGTCGATGTCCACCCATGAGTCGGAGTGGGTGGCACCGGTGCGGTACGAGAGTGGGTACAGCTGGTCCTTGACGGTCTGCAGGTGCAGCGCCAGCTGCTTGAGGATCAGCGCGCGCTGGTGGAACGTCAACGGCCGCAACGATTCGTGCCCGACGCTGCGCGCGTGGTCGACCATCGCCGCGACATCCAGCTCGTCGTCGGAGATGCTCGCCACCTCCTCGCCGGTGACGGCGTCCAGCAGCGGCGTGGAGCCGGCGCTGGGAGTGATCCACTGGTCGCGGGCGAAGTGCCCAAGAACCGGAGTCGTCATGCTTGGTCCTCCCATTCGAAGAAGCCGCGTCCGCTCTTGCGGCCGAGCTCGCCGCGAGAGACCTTGTCACGCAACAGCTGTGGCGGCGTGAACCGCTCGCCCAGCTTGCCGGCAAGGTATTCCGCGATGCCGAGCCGGACGTCCAGCCCGACCAGATCGGTGAGCCGCAGTGGGCCCATCGGGTGGCCGTAGCCGAGCGTCATCGCGGCGTCGATGTCTTCGGCCGAGGCGACCCCGGCCTCGAGCATCCTGATGGCCTCGAGGCCGAGCAGCACACCGAGTCGGCTGGAGGCAAAGCCGGGGGAGTCCCGCACGGTGACGGCGGTCTTTCCCAGAGCCGTAACCCACTGCTGCGCGGCGGTCACCACGGCCGGATCGGTGGCGGTTCCGGCGACCACTTCGACCAGTGTGGAGGCCGGCACCGGATTGAAGAAATGCAGGCCCAGCAGGCGATCCGGTGCCGGGACGGCGGCCGCGAGCTCGTCGATCGACAGCGACGACGTGTTGCTGGCCAGCACCGCTTCCGGGCCGGCTGCGGCGGCGAGCCGGGCAAGGACGTCGGCCTTGAGTGCAGGATCTTCCGGCACCGCCTCGACGGCAAGCTCGACCTGGCCAAGTGCGGCGATGTCGGTGCGTACCTCCAGGCGCCGCTGGGTGTGTTCGACCGGGCCGTCGAGCTTGCCGCGATCGACGCTGGCCTGCAACGCTTTTGCCACGGCGGACCGGCCACGCTCGGCGGCGCCGGCATCGGATTCGACAATCTGCACCGTCGACCCGGCGAGCAGGAAGGCGTGCGCGATGCCGGAGCCCATTCGTCCGGCGCCCACCACCGCGACCCGGGCCGGCGCCTTTCGTGGTGATTGCCCGGGTCGCGATGGTGCCGGCCGCGATGGTTGCGGTGGCGTGCTCATGCCGCTTCCACTAGCATGGCGGCGCCCTGCCCGACCCCGACGCACAGCGTCGCAAGACCGCGGGTGATGCCGTCGTCGGCCATCCGGCCGAGCAGCGTCACCAGGAGGCGAGTGCCGGAGCAGCCGAGCGGGTGCCCAAGAGCGATCGCTCCGCCTTTGGTGTTGACGGTGCCCTCGTCGAGTCCGAGCCGCCGGATGCAGGCAAGTGCTTGCGGCGCAAAGGCTTCATTGAGTTCCACGGCGCCGACGTCGCTCAGGTCCCAACCGGTGCGGGCAAGCGCCTTCTGGGTGGCGGGCACCGGTCCGAGGCCCATCACCGACGGGGCGACCCCTGCGGTGGCCGCGGCGGCGACCCTGGCGCGCGGCGTCAGCCCCAGCCGGCGCACCGCGGACTCGGAGGCGACCAGCACGGCGGCGGCACCGTCGTTCAAGGAGGAGGCGTTGCCGGCGGTGACGACGTTGCCGCCGCTCACCACCGGACGCAGACCGGCCAGCGCCTCGGCCGAGGTGTCTGGCCGCGGGCCCTCGTCCATCGTCACAACGGTGTTGCCGCGGCGACCCGGGATGGTGACCGGAACGGTCTCAGCGGCGAAGTCGGCCTTGACGGCGAGCCGGTGGCTGCGCAGGGCGAACGCGTCCGAGTCGTCGCGGGAAATGCCGTCCAGCCGTGCCACCTTCTCGGCGGTCTCCGGCATCGACAGGGTCGCCTCGCCACCGTCGATGTCGGCAAACCGAGGATTGGTGAGGCGCCAGCCGATGGAGGTGTCAGCGACCTCGCCCGGCCGGGCGAACGCCTTCTCCGGCTTGGCCATCACCCATGGGGCGCGACTCATCGACTCGACGCCGCCGGCCAACACCACATCGGCCTGGCCCGACGCCACCATCGCCGCCGCGGTGGAGACGGCCGTCAGCCCCGAGGCGCACAGCCGGTTGACGGTGAAGCCGGGAACGGTGTCGGGTAATCCGGCCAGCAGGGTGGCCATCCGTGCGACATTGCGGTTGTCCTCGCCGGCCTGGTTGGCGGCGCCGAACACCACCTCGTCGATGGCATCAGGGTCGACGCCGCTGCGTTCCACCAGATGCGAGATCACCAGCGCGGCCAGGTCGTCCGGCCGGACCGGCGCCAGCGCGCCACCGTAACGGCCGATCGGCGTGCGGACCCCGTCGATCAGGAAGGCGTGCGACATCGGACTCCCCGGCCTCCTTGCGCGGCTGTCAGCTGGTGGCGCTCGCGGGGTGGTCGCGCCGTGCCGAGCACCCGGCGTCGCGCCGTGTAATTACCGAACGCTTGGTCGGTAAGTCTAGCTGTCGTTGTTGTGCCGCGCTGCTGGGAGTGCGGCGCCCTATTCAGAGCGCCCATCACAACCGTTCGGGCGGTGGTTCGCGCAGGTTTGGCGCGTCGCACACCCACAGCCTGTCTGCAGGCGTGCGAGGTGCTGAAAGGTGCGCGATTGGGGCCTTGGGCAAGAGTCGGAGTCTGCGCAGAGCTGCGTCGTGTCCAGCGATCCTTCAACCCGGCCATCACAACCGTTCCGGTACGTCACAATCGCTGCAGCACGCTGGACCGGTTGTGACGTACTGAAATGGTTGTGATCGCGAAAACTGCATGGATGCCGGGCGCCGTCTTGAACAGCGTCGGGCCGGAGGGGGCGGTTGGATAGCGCCGCGTCGAACAGCGCCGGGTCGGAGGGGCCGGTGTTGGATAGCGCCGCGTCGGACAGCGCCGGGTCGGAGGGGGCGGTCGGACAGCGTCACTTCGGACAGAGCGCCCATCACAACCGTTCCGGTACGTCACAACCGCTGCAGCACGCCGGAACGGTTGTGACGTACTGAAACGGTTGTGATCGCGAGAAGTGCCTAGTTGGGCGGCGCCGTCGGGCAGTGCCGCTTTGGACAGCGCCGGGTCGGAGGGGCGCCGTTGAACAGCGCCTCGTCGGGACGGCAGTCCGAGAAGCACCCCTTGCGCAGGCCCACGGCCGCCCACCGGGCCCACAAAAGAAGGCCCACCGGGCCCACCAAACAAGTAGGCCGAGCCTGCACGACGCAGGTCCGGCCCATCCCGACGTCCAGAGACATCGCGAAAAGCGCGCCCAGCAGGATTCGAACCTGCGACCGGCGGATTAGAAGTCCGCTGCTCTATCCAGCTGAGCTATGGGCGCCCAAGGGAAGCGTAGCGGGGCCGCTCGGTCGGCTCGTTACCCTAGGACCGTGCCGCCTCCCGTGCTTGACCGTGCCGCACCAGCTGCGGGCCAACCGCCCACCTCACGTCGCTGGTCGACTGCGGGGCTCGTCGTGGTGGCAACTCTGGTCGCGGCGGCGGTGGCCGCGCTGCTCACGTCGATCACCCAGCCGCGGGTACTGATTCTTGGACTTGGCCAACCGGGTCCTGCCACCGAGTACGGGCTGCCGATCGTCAAGGGCATCTTCGACCTGAGCGCGGCGCTCACCATCGGATGGTTGTTGGCGGCGGCCTGGTTGGTGCCGCCGGCGCGGTCCGGCACGTTCACCGTTGGGGGTTACCGGGCGGTGCGGGCGGCCTCCGCATGCGCCTTTGTCTGGGTCGCCGCGGGGCTGATGTTGGTGCCGCTCAACACATCTGAGGGCTCCGGTGAATCGCTGGTGGCGGCGCTCAGCGCTGACCAGATTCTGGTAGGGCTGTCGGCGTTGACCTCGATCAGCGCGCCGCTGCAGGCCGCTGGGGTGGCTCTGGTGGTGGCGTTGCTGGCGCGAGTGTTGCTGCGGCCCGGCGGCGCCTGGCTGCTGATGGGCCTGGCCGTCGTCGGGCTGTTGCCGATCGCGTTGGCCGGGCACACTGCGTCGTCCGGCGCCCACGACATCGCCTCCGACACCATGATCTACCACCTGGTCGGCGTCTCGTTGTGGGTCGGCGGCCTGGTCGCCCTGGTCGGGCTGACGCGGCAGCGGGTCAGCTTCCTGTCGGTGATCGCGCGTCGTTACTCGGCGGTGGCGTTGATCGCCTTTGTGGCGGTGAGCCTGTCCGGGATCGGGAACGCCTGGATCCGCTTCAGCTCGCCGGCCGACCTGTTCAGTACCGACTACGGCCGACTGGTGCTGGTCAAGGCGGCGCTGCTGGTGCTGCTCGGCGTCCTCGGCGCGCTGCACCGTTCCCGCACGCTGCGGCAGCTCGACTCCGGACGACGCGCCCCGCTGCTGCGGCTGGCCGGCGTCGAAGTTCTGCTGATGGCCGCGACCATCGGCGTCGCGGTCGCCCTGGGTCGCACCGCGACCCCGCCGCCGTCCGGCGTGGTGCCGGGCGGCTACGAGGAGGTCCTCGGCTACCCGCTGCCGGGTCGTCCGACGGTGTGGACCCTGCTGACGAGCTGGCGGTTCGATCTGATGCTCGGGACGTTGTCGGTGGTCGCCATCGTGCTCTACCTGGTCGGTGTGCTGCGGCTGCGCCGACGGGGCATCGGCTGGTCGATCTGGCGCACCACTCCCTGGGTGGTGGGCTGGCTGATGGTGCTGATGGCCACCTCGTCGGGATTCGGGCGGTACGGCGCCGCGCAGTTCTCGATCCACATGATGGACCACATGGCGCTCGGCATGATGGCGCCGATCCTGCTGGTGCTCGGCGGCCCGATCACCTTGGCACTGCGGGTGCTTCCGGCCGCGGGGCCGGCGGACCCGCCGGGAATGCGTGAGCTACTGGTGCGGATGGTGCACTCTCCGCTGGCCCGATGGATCACCCACCCGCTTGTGGTGTTCTTCCTGTTCATCGGTTCGTTCTACGCGCTGTACTTCACCAGTCTGTTCCAGACCCTGATGTCCGGTCACCTCGGGCATCTGGCCATGAATCTGCACTTCTTGTTGGTCGGCTATCTGTACTACTGGGTGATCATCGGGGTGGACCCGTCGCCGCGGCGGCTGCATCCGATGGCGAAACTGGGATTGCTGTTGGGCGCCTTGCCGTTCCACGCCTTCTTCGGGCTGGCCTTGATGCAGAGCCGGACGTCGATCGCGCCCGACTACTTCGGTGGCCTGAACCTGCCGTGGGTGAACGACATCGTGGCGGACCAGCGGCTCGGTGGCGCGATCGCTTGGGGCGCAACCGAAGTGCCGATCATCATCGTGGTGATCGCGTTGCTCAGCCAGTGGTCGGCCAGCGACGCGCGGCAGGCCAAGCGGGCCGACAAACTCGGCGATACCCGCGCCGACGACGAGCTGGACGCGTACAACGCGATGCTGGCCGAGTTGGCGTTCCGTGACGTCGAGCAGCGCCCGGAGTCCGGTCGCGTGCCCCGCAGGAGCGCCGACGACGACACGTCCGTTGCCAGCGGTACGGCGCCTGTGGCGCAGTCGGACCCCGACAGCTCCGCCGACTCCCGCTGACCGACGGCCCTAGCGCTCGGCTCCGACAGTGATGCTGTTATGGCGTCCTCTGGGGTTGTGACTCTGGCTCCGACCGACGCCCTGCTGGGCTGTCTTTCCGATGTTCCGTCCAACCCTGGGGGACGCGTTCCACCCGGTGCTGCCGGGCTGGTTGGACATGACCTCATAGGGGCTTCGCCCACTGCGTGATCACTGTCCTGTCTGACCAGCCGGCTCGGTGGCCAACAACCACGGATAGGACAACCGGTTTGACGACATCACCCGAGGTGATCGGCGGCGCCGACACCCACACCGACACGCTGCACGTCGCCGTGATCACCACCCTCGGCCAGCACCTCGACGATCACGAGTTCCCGACCACGGCCGTTGGTTACACCGCGGCGATCGCGTTCCTGACCAGCCACGGCACCCTGCGACGGGTTGGGATCGAGGGCACCAGCTCCTACGGCGCCGGCCTGGCCGCCGCCTGCCTGACGGCCGGGATCGAGGTGGTGGAAGTGAACAGTCCCAGCCGCGGTGACCGCCGCAGGAAAGGCAAATCCGATCCGCTCGATGCGTTCCACGCCGCCCACGCGGTGCTGTCCGGCCGCGCCACAGCGGCCCCGAAGGATCCCTCGATCGAAGCGATCCGCAGCCTGCATGTTGCTCGCCGGTCGGCGGTGAAGGCCCGTACCGCGACGATGCAGCAGATCCACACTGCGCTGGTCCGCGCCCCCGAACCGGTGCGCGGCAAGTACCGCGAGCTCACCGACAGCAAACTCGTCACAGCGCTTGCGCGGTGCCGGCCAGCAGCAGCCGGCGACCCCGTCATTCGTAGTGTGTTGACCGCGCTACGTGCTTTGGCCGAGCGACACCTGTTCCTCGGCAACCAGATCAAAGACCTGGACGCGAACATCGACGAACTGGTGACCGCCGCGAACCCCGGTTTGCGGGCCAGCCATGGTGTCGGATCCGACACCGCCGCGCAGTTGCTGATCACCGCCGGCGGCAACCCCGAACGCCTCACCTCGGAAGCCTCGTTCGCCGCCCGGTGCGGCGTCGCACCTGTACCAGCTTCCTCAGGCAGAACCGTGCGGCACCGGCTGTCCCGCGGCGGTGATCGGCACGCCAACAACGCCCTCTACCGGATCGCCGTCGTGCGAATGTCCAACCACCCACCAACCCATGCCTACGTGGTGCGGCAAGTCGCCGCCGGACGGTCGAAACCCGAAATCATCCGAATGCTGAAACGGGCCATCGCCCGTGAAATCCACCGGCACCTCACCCAGGCGACACCGGTACCGGCCTACGACGACCTCCGCCCGGCCCGGCAAGCGAAGAACATCACCCTGACCGCCGCGGCGAACCACTTCGGTGTCTGGCCGATCGTGATCTCCCGGATCGAACGCGGACTCCAACGCCACGACCAACTCGCCGACCAATACCGCGACTGGCTCGCTGTGGCCTAGCTGGTCCTGGCCGCGGTCTTGCGATGGGAATAGTGGCTTCCCACGCGGGGCTGTCGGTGGTTGCTGCTAGGAAACCCGGTATGGATGAGACGGAGGCAGTGTTCCCACCCTTCGCGGTGACGCCGGCGGCGGTGGAACAGATAGAAGCGCTGGGCGGTGCGGTGTTGATCGACGTCGAGGCCGGCGGGTGCTGCGGGAGCACGTACGCGTTCCGGGTGGTCGAGGATCCGGACGCTGCTGTCGTCGAAAGTGACCGGTACGGCTGTCCGGGCGCGTGGTTGTTCGTGGGCACTGGTGTCCGGGAGGTGATGCCAGGAGCCACGTTGGACTACTCGTCGCGCCTCAAGCCACCTCGGTTCCGGGTATTGAGAAACCCGAACACCGACGATGTTTGTGCATGTCGACGGTCCTTCGGGAGCCCCTGGCCCGGTCCGGGTCAGCCCGGGTGCCGCTCGTACAGTCCGATGCCGTGGGACACCGAGTTCGATCCGCCTAGTCGATGGAAGAAGCAGACCGGTTACGGTCGTTGATCCGTACCCGGCGCCCGGGGATCAGGCGCGCGGAGTTGAGGATGAACGCTGTCTCGCTGCCGACGTGGATGATCGCGGCGATCACGGGGCCGAGGATTCCGAAGGCGGCCAGTCCCATCCCGAGGAGGTCGACGGCGATTGTCCCGACGAAGTTGAACATGACGATTCGCCGGGCGCGGCAAGCAACGTGCACGGTGTGGGTCAGGTCGTTCAGGTCGGAGCTGATGAGCACGATATCGGCGCTTTCGCGAGCGATGTCGGTACCGCTGCCCATCGCGATCCCGATGTCGGCGTGGGCCAGCGCGGGTGCGTCGTTGACACCATCGCCGACCATCGCCAGGGTGTGGCCGGCCGCGCGTTCGGCATCGATTGCGGCCAGCTTCTGATCGGGAAGCAGGCCGGCCCGTACGTCGTCGATGCCTAGCTCCGCGGCGACCGCCTGAGCGGTCATCTCCTGGTCGCCGGTGATCATCAGCGTGCGTAAGCCGCGTCGATGCAGGTCGGTGATCGATCGGCGGGCACTGTCGCGGATGACGTCGGCCAGCAAGATGGTGCCGACGTAGCCCTCGTTAGCGCTGACGTGCACGGCGGTGGCGATACCTTGCGCTGGCAGGGTTTCCGGGGCGTCGGGGACGAGTGTGCGGTTGCCGGCCGCCACCTTCTTGCCGGCGACGGTGGCGCTGACGCCCTGTCCGGGTTGGTAGGTGAAGTGTTCGGACGGGCCGACGGGTAGACCCTGGGCACGTGCGTGGGCGACGATGGCTTGCCCGAGGGGGTGTTCTGAATAGGACTCGGCGGCGGCGGCAAGCATCAGCAGCGCCTCGGTCGTGATCCCGTCGACGGTGCGGATGTCCACCACGCTGGGGCTTCCGGTGGTGAGGGTGCCGGTCTTGTCGAAGACGATCGTGTCCGCCGTCGACAGAGCTTCCAGGTGCGCCCCGTCCTTGACGAATGCTCCGGACCGGGCTATCCGTGCTATCGCTGCGAGCACTGCGAGCGGCGTTCCGGCGGCGATACCGCAGGCACCGGCGACCACGACGACGGAAATCGTGGCCGTCCAGTCCCGGGTGGTCAGGAAAGTGACCACCGCGCCGGTCAGGGCGAGATAGACGAGGTAGGCGGCGAGCCGGTCCGCGAGCCGCTGCACCGGGGGTTCGGAGGATTGTGCTTGGCGGACCGCTTCGACGATGCGGCCGTAGGACGAGTCCGCGCCGACCCTTTCAGCCCGGATTTCGACGGCGCCGACCTGATTGATCGAACCGGCGAAAACCTCGCTGCCAACGGTGATGTCGACGGGCAGCGATTCCCCGGTGATTCGGGACTGGTCCGCTGTCGACTGGCCGGCAACAACCACACCATCGACGGGGATGCGTCCGCCCGGCGCGACCACGAGTAGCTGACCGGGCTGGACCTCACCGAGCGGAGTTGTTCTCGTTTCGCCACCGACACGGACCTGCACGGTCTGCGGCAGGAACGTCATCAGATCGGTCAGGGCATCGCGACCGCGGTCCATCGACAGGTCTTCGAGGATCTCGGCGGCGAGCACGAACGTGGTGATCAGCAATGCGGTCAGCCACTCGCCGATCGCCGCCGCCGCCACGATGGCGATGAGCATCGACAACTCCATGCTCATCCGCCGATGCCGGATGTCTTCCCACGCCTCCATCACGATGGGCCAGCAGCCCACGATCAGGCCCGCCAGGGCGACCACCGGAACAGTCGGCCAGGGCCACGTCAACCCGAGGGCCGTGGCTGCCGTGCACGCGGCAATGAACAGGGTCCGGGCCAGGTCGCCGCGGTCAACCCGCGACCACAAGCCGCGCAGCCCATGCCGCTGGGTCAAGTCCGGACCCGCCTCGGTCTCAAGGATCACGAGTCTGACGCCGCTGCAGGATCCGCGCTAACCGGCATCCCGGCCGAGTCCAGGTGATGCTCGGGTACGCCACCGCCTACGACATGCTCGGCCTGGAACACCGCATGCGTCACCAGCTGGCGGGCGTGCTCATCGATCAGGCTGTAGAAAACCCGGGTCCCGTCCTGACGCGCGGCCACGACCTTGCCCCACCGCAACTTCGCCAGATGCTGCGACACCACCGTCGGCGGCCGGCCGATTCGCTCGGCCAACTCGCCCACAGCCAACTCACCGGACCGCAGCGCCAGAATGATCCTGATCCGCGTCGCATCCGACAGCAGACTGAATACCTCCGCCGCCAAGTCCACGTACTGGCTCTCCGCGTCGAATGTGCATAACTTAGAACCTTCGCTCATATGCAGATACTACGCCTGTTGCACCGCCTTGACATCAATAGGAGCATCACCGGTGCCGGCTATCCACAGGTTTTCCGGCTGGTTGTCCACCGGCGGGAAATCCATCCACATTCTTGGTATTCCGCTGGATCGACGGACCACCGCTGAGCAGTCTCGGTAGGAGCCGCCGGCATCCGCTGGTCGGCTGTTACCTCTTATCGAGCGGAAAGGAGCACCGTGATGACGATCGTCACCACTGTGGTCGGAAATCTGGCCGACGCCCCGCGCATCAGCGAGAACGGCAACTCACAACGGGCGAACCTGCGCGTCATCTCCAACGACGGCTACTACGACAGGGCGAGAAACGAATGGCGGGCGCGGCCGGGTACCGGCGTCGACGTGGTGTGCTGGGGGCACTTGGCGCACAACGTGGCCGGCAGCCTGCACCGCGGCGACTCCGTGGTGGTGACGGGCCGGCTCGAGCAGTACTCGTGGGAAGACAAGGACGGAGCCAGGCGCAGCAGAATGCAACTGGTCGCCGAGGCGATCGGCCCGAACCTGCGCTGGGGCGTCGCCCGGTTGAGTCGGGTGGAGAACGCGGCCGACAAGGTGTCGCCGGATCCTTGGCGCGATGCCAGTCCGGGCGCTGCCGATGCCGAGTCTGACGGTGACGGTGCCGAATCGGATCCCGACGGCACCGACGGCACCGACGGCACCGGCAGCACTGACGGCACAGACGGCACCGACACGGGTGGTTCCGACGACTCCGCAGCGGCGGACGACGATGCCGAGCTCACTCTGGTGGGCAGCACCCCGGCGCCGTTCTGACCTGCGCCGTTCCGACTCACCTGTTCCGGCTCGCCCCGTTCGGAGTCGGTCCGTTCTGGGGCCGCCCCGCACCAGCAGGTGCTTGATCCGCGGGGCCGATTCTGTGCCGCGGTGCGCGGGCCGCGGCTGATGAGCCGCGCGCGTTGGTCCTTCAGGCAGCGCCCAGCTGCCCGGTGTCGACACCGAGCTCGCTGATCAGCGCGTCGTGGCCGGCCGGGGTGACTCGAATGGCCCGCTTGACGCTGGTTGAGCGGCGCAACCAGCCCTGCTGCAGCATCCAGGTCAGCAGGGCGTCACCGGCGATGCCGGCCAGATGGTGGCGCTGTTCGGTCCAGTCGACGCAGTAGCACACCATGGCGCGGCGGCCGGCGCGCTCCTTGTCTGTCGGCAGGGCACCGGTCTCGGTGAACCAGCGCTCGCCGGCGTCGGACAGGGCGTACTCGATGTCTTTGCCCCTGGCGGAGAACCGGTCGCGCTTGGCGGTGCCGGGATCGTGCAACCCGTTGCCGCCGACGATGTATCCGCGATCGATCAACGAACCCATCACGGCGGTTCCGAGCCGACCGGCCAAATGGTCGAAACATGAACGGGCGAAACGCAATTGGCCCGACCGGGTACCAGCGCGAAGGGAGGTGACGGGTGCGATCGGTGACAGCCGGGCGAGTGCTTCCACGGCCGCCGCCACGTCGCGGTTGCTGATGGCGAAGTAGCGGTGCCTGCCCTGCTGACGAACCTGCACCAGCCCGCCGTTCTGCAGCCGGGCAAGGTGCGCCGACGCGGTTGAGGCGGCGACGCCGGCCTCGTGCGCGAGCCTCGTCATCGGCAGCGAGCGACCGTCCAGCAGTGCCATCAGCATGGCGGCCCGGGCCGGGTGGCCGATGAGTTCAGCGGGCTTGGCGATGTCGGGTTCACCACCGTCGACGCGGGACGGGATCTTGGCTGGCATGACGCTGACGCTACGCCCGGCACATTTCGGTTGGCGACGAAACATCGGCGTCCCCTGCTCACGCCGCTGCCTGCCGTCAAGCGTCGCCGGCCCAGTGACGACATGGTCACCCCGCTGCATGCCGCCAGGCGTCGCCGGCCCAGAGACGACATGCGGCGCAGCGGGCGGGTTGTGCGTCCGGCCCGGCGGCACCGGACGCTGTCGGTGCTGCGTCCTACCGTCGACTGATGACCAACTGGCAACTCACCATCGACGCGAACGACCCGGGCAAGTTGCTCCCATTCTGGGGGCCGCTGCTGGGCTACGAGGTCACTCCGCCGCCGGAAGGATTCGACACCTGGCGCGACTACTACATCTCGTTGGGGAACCGGCGGAGCTGTTCACCGGTGACGGGTCGGACCGACTCCGCGACCCGACTGGCGGTGGCCCGGCGATCTGGTTCCAGATTGTCCCGGAGCGCAAGAGCGGCACCAAGAATCGCCTGCACCTGGACATCCAGGTGAGCGACGGGGAGCAACCCGTCGAGCAGCGTGCGGAGGTGGTCCGGAAGAAGGCAGATGAGCTCTGCGCCGGGGGCGCATCGATCGTCCGCCGGATCGAGATCGACGACGCCGGCTACTACTTCGTGGTGCTGCACGACCCGGAAGGAAACGAGTTCTGTATCAGCTGAGCCGTTCTCGCGCACCCGCTCACCGCCCCGACCAACTCACCTCGAAGACCAACTCGCCTCGACGAGCAACTGAACCGATGCCGGACGTTCCGCGGCGCGCCGGACTGCACATGCGCGAGAACTGTCCATGCGCGCCGGACTGGACATGCGCGCCTGACGCGAATTCACGACGTCGGCGCGGCGGCCGCCCGGCCCGGGTTGCCTGCACCAAAGCGCTCATGCCGGCGGTCTGGCACATTTCGGTCCTATGCGAAACCGGGCGGCCATAGCGTCACCGGCATGACGGCATTCCTGGCGCTCTGTCTGGCTTTCGCTATGATCCAACTCGATGTCACGGTGGTGTACACGGCACTGCCGGCCATCGGCGACAGCTTGCAAGCGCCAGCGGCGAGCCTGACCTGGGTGGTGGACGCTTACACGATCGCGTTCGCCGCGCTGCTGGTCACCGGCGGGGCGCTGGGCGACCGGCTCGGCGGCCGTCGGGTCTTCCAACTCGGCCTGCTGCTGTTCGGACTGGCGTCCGCGGCATGCGCCGCCGCACCCAACCTCGCCGTGCTCGCGGTGGCCAGGCTGGTCCAGGGCATCGGCGCCGCGGTCGCGTTGCCAACGTCGCTGTCGCTGCTCAACGTCGCATACCCGGATGCCGAGCGGCGCAACCGAATGGTGGCCTGGTGGGCGGCCGTCGGCAGCATCGCGGCCGCGATCGGACCGGTATTGGGCGGCACGCTGACCGACCTGCTCGGTTGGCGCAGCCTGTTCCTGGTGAACGTGCCGGTCGTCGCACTCGGAGTGTTGCTGGTACGCAAGGCATTGCCGCCTGATGCCGACCGAAACCCGGCGACCGGATCGCGGCTGGACCCGATCGGTCAGCTGCTCGCCGCGCTGGCACTCGGCGCCGGGGTGGCGGCGATCATCGAGCGTTCGGTGCCGCTGGCGGCCATCGGCGTGGCAGCGGCCGCCGCGTTCGTGCTGGCCGAGCGGCGGGTGCGGCACCCGATGATCCCGGGAGACCTGTTTGCCCACAACGAGTTCAGGGCAGCGATCTTCGTCGGTGCCGCCCTGAACTTCGGCACCTATGGTCAGCTCTTCCTGATGGCGTTCTACTTCCAACGGTTGCAGGGCTACTCACCCAGCCAGGCGGGGCTGGCCACCACCCCCGAACTCATCGCCAGCATCGCCGCGGCCGTGCTCGCCACCCGGCTGCTCGGCCGGTTCGGCCGAATGCCGCTGATCATCGCCGGAACCGGCATCGCCACCGTCGGATTGCTGGTGTTGGCGATCTTTCACCGCCCGGTCGGGTACGCACTGCTGCTCGGCCCGATCATGGCGATCGGGTTCGGCACCGCGCTCGCCGTACCGGCCGCAACAGCCACCGCGCTCACCGCCGGCGGCTCCGGGTACGCCGGCGTGGCCAGCGGCCTGTTCAATGCCAGCCGGCAATTCGGCGGATCGATAGGGCTGGCCGTCTTCGGTGCGTTGACGGCGGCAACCTTTCTCCCCGGCTTTCGGCTCAGCATGCTGTGCGGCGCCGCCGTGATGATCTCGGCGGCCCTGGCCACCGCGCTGGCCACCCGCCGCTCCGGTCGCGGGCGCCGCGGCACGGCCGTGGACAACCCGGAATCGCCTGGCACCGGCCAGCTACCGTCGAACAATGGAGCACAGCCAAGACAGTCGGGGCGGGCAGAGCTCGCGATTCAGGGAAGACTTCGCCGCGTTGGTCAACCAACTCGCCGGTGAGTGGCGGAACGCGGCGCCGGGCAGCGTTGAACTGCGCGACGTCCTCATCGAGCATCTCGGTACCGAGCCGGATGAGTTGCCGACCATCGGGGAGGACGTCCCGGCACATCGTTTGACCGACATCGATATCGCGCTGTCGGCCGTGGCCGACGCCGATCCTGACGCCAAGCTGGTTGGCGTCCGCAGCATGCAACGGCACCATTCGTCGCTGCAGGATCTGGTGTCCGACCAGCCGGGAATGTCCTCGCCGGTCGGCGCCGTCGAATACGCCAACCTGCCGACCGGACCCGATTCCGAGCGCGCCGTCGTCGCATTCGGGGTGCGACTGTTTCGCTACCGGGGCCAGCCGGTGGCGGTGTTGCAGCGCGCCGCGAATCCGCAGTACGGCAGCATGTCCGCGCGGGTGGAAGTGGTGGCGGCCGACCGCGAGCTGGTGGCGGCGCTGCTCGCCGAGATCCGCGCGCTGGCGGTCGAGCGCAGCGTGCTGCGCGGTCAGGTGGTCAGCCTCACCGCCAACGAATACGGCCCCTCCGCTGGTGGCGTCACCTTCGTTGCTCGCCCCGACATTCCCGCCGACCGGGTGATCCTGCCGGAGGGCACCCTCGACCGCATCCATCGGCACGTGCTGTCGCTGGCGACGGTCAAGGCCCAACTGCAAGCCGCCGGCCAGCATCTCAAGCGCGGCGTGCTGCTGTACGGCCCGCCCGGCACCGGAAAGACCCACACCGTGCGGCATCTCATCGGTTCCACCCCGGACACAACGGTGCTGCTGCTCACCGGCAGCAGCCTCGGCTTCATCGGCGAGGCCGCCGCGATTGCCAGGGCGCACCAACCCGCGATGGTGGTGCTCGAGGATGTCGACCTGATCGCGATGGACCGACACTTCGACGCGCACGGGCCCAAGCCGCTGCTGTTCGAACTGCTCGACGCCATGGACGGACTGGACACCGACGCCGATGTCGTCTTCCTGCTCACCACCAACCGCGTCGATCTGCTGGAGCAGGCGCTGGCCCAGCGACCTGGCCGGGTCGACCTTGCTGTTGAGGTTCCGCTGCCGGACCGCGATGCCAGGGCACAGCTGGTGCGGCTGTACGCCGGCGAGCTGCCGTTCTCGGACCAGGCGATCGACCGCTGGGCCGACCAGTCTGAGGGCGCGACCGCCTCGTTCGCCAAGGAAGCGGTGCGGCGCACCGTCCTGCGCGCCGCGCTGGCCGGGCATCCACCCACCGACGACGATCTGCTCGGTGCGTTGGCCGATCTGAACTCGGACGCGGAGCGGCTGAGCCGGTCGTTGATGGGCGTCGGCGGGGACGATCGACCGTCCTTCGACCCGGACGACCCAGTCGGTTTCGGTCCAGAACCGGGGCTGTACCCGGGGGTCACCTTCGCCTCGGCGGCGGCGCCCACCGCCTACTCGTCCACGCTGGAGTTGACCTTCGACGAGCCGGGCCGCGCCGGGGCGAACGCCGATCCGGACCCATCGGCGGGATCGGGTCCCTCGGTCGAGCCGCCCGAGCCTGCTGAGCGGGCCGAGCGGGCCGAGCAGAGCAAGCCGGTCAAGCCGTCACCGCCGGCGGACAGCGGTGAACCGAGCGCGCCGAGCTGACGGTCAGGGCGCTGCTCTGATCGATGGCCGGCATCGGCCCGGCGCTGAGCGGCACTGCGCGGCACTGCGCGGCACTGCGCGGGCGCGGACCGGCACCGCCGAGTGCGGACCGGCACCCCCGGGCGCGGCACTGCTGGGCGCAGCACCGCCGGGCGCGGCCGGCAAGACCGCGGTGCCCCCGCGGCGGATTGCTCGTTCCGGTGGCGGTTGAGGCACACTGGTCTGCGGGCTCGGCAGGGCCGGTATCTGCCGGGCTCCGCACAACCAGCGACCCGCTTCCGCGCGGGTCGATCGTGCGGCCGCCGGCGCCCTGGCTGACCGCGGCGGGACCCGGACCGACCCAGGACGGGACGCAAGGGACGAGACTCAGGAACAAAGAAGGAGCTGTGCACCGCTGTGCCCGAGTTCATTTACACCATGAAGAAGGCCCGCAAGGCCGTCGGCGACAAGGTGATCCTTGACGACGTCACCATGTCGTTCTACCCGGGCGCGAAGATCGGCGTCGTCGGGCCGAACGGTGCCGGCAAGTCCACCATCCTGAAGATCATGGCGGGGCTGGACTCGCCGTCCAACGGTGAAGCCTTCCTGACGCCCGGCTTCTCCGTCGGGATTCTGATGCAAGAACCGGAGCTGGACGAGGACAAGACCGTCCTGGAGAACGTGCAGCAGGCCTTCGGCGACGTCAACGCAAAGATGGCGCGCTACAACGAGATCGCCGAGCAGATGGCTACCGACTACTCCGACGAGCTGATGGAGGAGATGGGCAAGCTCCAGGAAGAGCTCGACCATGCCGGCGCCTGGGACCTTGACGCGCAGCTGGAGCAGGCGATGGACGCGCTGCGCTGCCCGCCGGGCGACGCCAAGGTCAGCGTGCTGTCCGGTGGCGAGCGGCGCCGGGTGGCGCTGTGCAAGCTGCTGCTGTCGGCCCCCGACCTGCTGCTGCTGGACGAGCCCACCAACCACCTCGACGCCGAATCCGTGCTGTGGCTCGAGCAGTTCCTGGCCAACTACCCTGGCGCCGTCCTGGCCGTCACCCACGATCGCTACTTCCTCGACAACGTGGCGCAGTGGATCGCCGAGGTGGACCGCGGCCGACTGATCCCGTACGAGGGCAACTACTCCACCTACCTGGAGAAGAAGGCCGACCGGATGGCGGTGCAGGGCCGCAAGGACGCCAAGCTCGCCAAGCGGCTGGCGGAGGAGCTGGCCTGGGTGCGCAGCGGCGCCAAGGCCAGGCAGGCCAAGAACAAGGCAAGGCTGGCCCGCTACGAAGAAATGGCCACCGAGGCGGAGCGAACCCGCAAGCTCGACTTCGAGGAGATCCAGATCCCGCCGGGCCCGCGGCTGGGCAATGTGGTGGTCGAGGTCGACCACCTCAAGAAGGGCTTCGGCGACCGCGTCCTGATCGACGACCTGTCATTCACCTTGCCGCGCAACGGCATTGTCGGCGTCATCGGACCGAACGGAGTCGGCAAGACCACCCTGTTCAAGACCATCGTCGGGCTCGAACAGCCGGACGACGGCGACGTCAAGGTGGGGGAGACCGTCAAGCTCAGCTACGTCGACCAGAACCGTGCCGGCATCGACCCGAAGAAGAACGTCTGGGAGGTGGTGTCGGACGGGCTCGACCACATCAAGGTCGGCAACGTCGAGATGCCTTCCCGCGCTTATGTTTCGGCGTTCGGCTTCAAGGGCCCTGACCAGCAGAAGCCGTCCGGGGTGCTGTCCGGCGGTGAGCGCAACCGGCTGAACCTGGCGCTCACCCTGAAAGAGGGCGGCAACCTGATTCTGCTGGACGAGCCCACCAACGACCTCGACGTCGAGACCCTGTCCAGCCTGGAGAACGCCCTGCAACAGTTCCCCGGCTGTGCCGTGGTGATCTCCCACGACCGCTGGTTCCTCGATCGCACCTGCACCCACATCCTGGCCTGGGAAGGCACCGACGAGGACCCGGACAGCTGGTTCTTCTTCGAGGGCAACTTCTCCGACTACGAGAAGAACAAGGTGGAGCGGCTCGGCGCCGAGGCGGCCAAGCCGCACCGGGTCACCCACCGCAAGCTGACCCGCGACTGAACCGATGCCAGCGCGGGTGCCGGTGCCTGATCTGACCGGGCTCAGCCATGCCGGCGGCCCGGCCGCCGACACCGGTGTCCACCTGATCGCGCTGACCGGGGCGGACGCCGGCGCGGTCGCGGCGGCATCGGATCACCTCGACACCGCGGTGATCCCCGGTGCCGTCGCCACCGCTGCCACCGCACCGGTCGCCGAGTACGCCATCGCGGTGCTCGCGGCCGGCCAGGTGTCGCTGCCGGCGGCACGAGTGGAGTTGCTGTATTTCCTCGGCCAGGTCACCGAGGCCGCGCAAGCACCGGCCGCCGAGCCCGGCGTCATCGGCTGCCGGGCGCTGCTGCCGGAAATCCTGCGGGTCGCCGAGCATTGCGAAGGCGATACCAGCGAGCAGGTCCGCGAGGAAGCCGCCGACACCGCTGAGTCGGCGCTCGAGGCCATCGACACCATCGAGGCCAGCGGCGGCTGACCGGTCCGGACCGGCAGTGCGACACCCAGGCCGGCGAACACCGCCAGCCGCCGGCCACGGCGAGCGCCCGGCCACGCGCGGTGTGGTGACCGGCGCCGCAGCCCAGCATCACCGGCACGCCGGCCCGGCTGGACTAGGCTCGATGACGCTGCTGCCGGCAACGACGCCGGCGGCGAATGGCCGCGGCTGATCGGCTACCGGCCAGCACGTCCGATGCGTCAACCAGGAGCGCTGTAGTGACTCAGCAGAGCGGCACCGCCGATCCAGCGGTGTTGGCCGAAGCGGAGGCCGCCGACCCCAGCCGGGCGACGATGATCCGCCAGTATTTCCGACACCTCGCCGACGACGACCTCCCGGAGAATCCGGCCGACGTGGTCGCCGCCATCAACAGCCACTTGCGCATCGGCACACAGCGACCGCCGGGCACCATCGCCATCCGGGTCTACAACCCGCCGGCCGCCGAGGTCGGTGTCGACGGGCGGAGCGAGTCGTTCACCGTGATCGACATCGTCAACGACGACATGCCGCACCTGGTGGACACCGTTGTCGGGGTGCTGATCAACGCCGGCATCAGGGTGCACCGGGTGTTCCACCCGATCCTGAAGATCCGGCGCGCGTCCGAGGGGCAGCTGATCGACTGCGAGGACCGGCTTTCCGGCTTCGGTGGCGGTGTGGTGGCCGCGGCCGACTCGGCCGACACCGAGGAGGCGGGCGCCGCGGCCGCCGCTGCCGAGCAGGGCGCCAACGCGAACGGCAAGGCGGCCGGTGCGGTCGGTAAAGAGTCGTGGATGCGGGTGCTTGTCGAACGGCTCACCGACGCCGAGCGCGCCGAGCAGCTCCAGCAACAACTGGACTCGGCGCTGCGCAGTGTCCGGGCGGTGGTCGCCGACGGCCCGCAGATGCAGGCCCGGCTGCAGGAGATCGCAGGCGAGCTGCGCCCTGAGGACGCCGAGTACGCCGAGCTGATCGACTGGTTCGCGGACGGCAACATGGTGCCGCTGGGAGTGGCCGGGGGCGGCGGCCCGGCGTTGGGCAGCTACCGCTCCGAACTCGACGACCCCGGATCCGACGACCCCGAAAACGACGACGCCGGATCCGACAACACCGGATCTGACAACGCCGGAAACGACGGGGCCGGATTCGACGGGGCCGGATCCGATGAGGCGGGCGCGGCGGCAGCGGCGCAACCGCAGCCGGTGTCGTTGTCGCAGGCGGTGTCGTTGTCACAGAGCGAATCCGGGTCGCTGATCAACCCGGCGTTGCCGGCGTTGACGCTCGACATCACGGTGGGCGGCCGGCAGGCCAAGATCACCGGAGTGCTGCAGGCCCGCGGCATCAACGCCGACCCCAGTGGGGTGCCGGTGTTGCGCCGATTGGTCGGACGCACGCTGGACAAGCTGGGTGCCGAGCCGGACTCCTACACCGGCCAACGGGTCGTCGAACTGCTCGGGCAGTACCCGCGGGTGGAACTGTTCTGGGCCGATCCGGAGCAGGCCAGCGACCTGGTGGCCGAGGTGCTGCGTGGGTCGGGAAGACGAGACCTGCGCGCGTTCGTGCAGCAGGACCCCCTGCACCGCTTCGTCGTGGTGCTGGTGTTCCTGGCCAAGGACCGCTGGAACACCGAGAACCGACTCAAGATGCAGCAGGTGCTGCTGCATCAGCTGCGCGGCGACGACATCAGATACAGCGCCTTGGTAGCGCAAAGTGAGCTGGCCGTCGTGCATTTCACGGTGCGGACCGGGCAGCCAACCACGATCAACACCGCGGCGTTGTCGGCCCAGCTCACCGACGCGGTACGCAGCTGGGAGGACGATCTGGTCACCTCCGTCGTCGGCGACGTAGACCTGCTGGACACCGCCGGCGCCATCGCCAGGTACTCCACCGCCTTCGACCAGGCCTACAAGGAGGACTTCACCGGCGCGGACGCCGTGGAAGACCTGCGCAGGCTGGACAGCCTCGCGGGGCCGGACGATCTCGCGCTGTCGATCTCGGTACCGCAGGACGACGGGCAGGTGCAGCGGCGGTTGCGGCTGTATGTCGCCGGCGGCACGGTGAGCCTGTCCCGCGCGTTCCCTGTACTGCAGAGCATGGGCGCCGAGGTGATCGACGAGCGGCCGTACCAGGTGACGCGCAGCGACGGAACCCGTTGTCACATCTACGATTTCGGGTTGACCTTCCCGGACGTCAAGCTGCCGGAGACCGAGCAGTTGGAGGCGGTCCGGCCCCGGTTCAGCGAGGCGTTCCTGGCGAGCTGGCGCGGCGACGCCGCCGTCGACGGGTTCAACACCCTGGTACTGGCCGCCGATCTCGACTGGCGGCAGATCGCCGTGCTGCGAGCGTACGCCCACTACCTGCAGCAGATCGGCTTCCCCTACACTCAGGGCTACATCGAGCGGGTGCTGCGCAACCACCCCGACCTGGTCAGGGAGCTGTCGGCGTTGTTCGACGCACGGTTTGATCCGCGCGCCGCCGAACCGGATACCAGCAGCCGGGTGCAGCGCATCGAGGCCGCACTCGACGAGGTCACCAGCCTTGACGCGGACCGGATCCTGCGGATGTTCCTTGCATTGATCCTGGCCACCGACCGCACCAACGCCTACACCGCCGCGTACCTGCAGCCCAGTGCGGCCGGGCAGTTACCGCCCCTGGCCTTCAAGCTGGTTCCCAGCCGGATCCCCGGTGTTCCCAAACCTGTTCCGGTGCACGAGATCTGGGTGTACTCACCGCGCGTCGAAGGGGTCCACCTGCGGTTCGGCGCGGTCGCCCGCGGCGGGCTGCGCTGGTCGGATCGACCGGAAGACTTCCGCACCGAGATCCTCGGCCTGGTCAAGGCCCAAGAGGTCAAGAACGCTGTGATCGTCCCGGTCGGCGCCAAGGGCGGGTTCGTGGTCAGGAAGCCGCCGGTACCCACGGGCGACCCGGCCGCCGATCGGGAAGCCCAACTGGCCGAAGGTGTTTCGGCCTACCGGCAGTTCATCTCTGCGTTGCTGTCGGTCACCGACAACCGGGTGGCCGACGCGATCGTGCCACCGGACGACGTGGTCAGGCACGACGAGGACGACCCCTACCTGGTGGTCGCCGCGGACAAGGGCACCGCGACCTTCTCCGACATCGCCAACGAAGTGGCGCAGTCGCACGGGTTCTGGCTCGGCGACGCCTTCGCCTCCGGTGGTAGCGAGGGCTACGACCACAAGGCGATGGGCATCACCGCCCGCGGTGCCTGGGAGTCGGTCAAGCACCACTTCCGCGACCTCGGGGTGGACACCCAGAGCCAGGAGTTCACCGCCGTCGGCGTCGGTGACATGTCCGGTGACGTCTTCGGCAACGGCATGTTGCTGTCGGACCAGCTGCGGCTGGTCGCCGCCTTCGACCATCGGCACATCTTCATCGACCCGGATCCGGTGGCGGCCACCGGATATGCCGAGCGGCAGCGGCTTTTCGAACTGCCCCGTTCGTCGTGGGCCGACTACAACCGGGAGCTGATCAGCGCCGGCGGCGGAGTGTGGCCGCGTACCGCGAAGTCGATCCCGATCTCCGACCAGACCCGGCGTGCCCTCGGCCTGCCCGGCTCGGTGACGGCACTGTCACCGGCCGAGTTGATGCGGGCGATTCTGCTGGCGCCGGTCGACCTGTTCTGGAACGGCGGCATCGGCACCTACGTCAAGGCCTCGGACGAGACCAACGCCGAGGTCGGCGACAAGGCCAACGACCCGGTCCGCGTCAACGGAAAAGACTTGCGGGTGAAGGTGATCGGCGAGGGCGGCAACCTCGGCGTCACCCAGCGCGGGCGCATCGAGTTCGCCCGCGGCGGCGGCGCCGTGAACACCGACGCCATCGACAACTCCGCCGGCGTCGACACCTCCGACCACGAGGTGAACATCAAGATCGCGCTCACCCCGCAGGTCACCGACGGCACCCTGTCCGGCCCGGCCAGGCGCGAGCTGCTGGAGTCGATGACCGACGACGTCGCCGCGCTGGTACTGGCCGACAACACCGCGCAGAACCGCCTGCTCGGCGTCTCCAGGGCCCACGCGGCACCGATGATGTCGGTGCACCGCAGGCTGATCGGGACCCTGGAGTCCACCGCCGGGCTCGACCGCGCGCTGGAGTTCCTGCCCGACGACGAGACCATCAGCGTGCGCGAGGCGGCCGGCGAGGGCCTCACCTCACCCGAGCTCAGCGTGCTGGTCGCCTACGTCAAGTCCGCCGCGGCCAGGGAGATGCTGGCCAGCGATCTCCCGGACGACCCGGCCTTCACCGGCCAGCTGTCCGAGTACTTCCCGGAGCGGATGCGCAGCGAGCAGGGCAGCGCCATCCAGGCCCACCCGCTGGCCAAGGAGATCGTCACCACCGCAACCGTCAACGAGGTGGTCAACAACGGCGGCATCTCGTACCTGTCCAGGATCGCGGAGGAGACCGCGGCGACGGCGGTCGACGGCATCAGGGCCTACCGGGTGGTGTCGGAGATCTTCGGGCTGCCCCGACTGTGGGCCGACATTGCGGCCAGGGACAACAAGATCCCGGCAGCGGCACAGGACAGGCTGCTGCTGGACACCAGGCGACTGCTCGACCGGGCCAGCCGCTGGATGCTGTCCCGCCGGCCGCAGCCACTGAACGTCAGCGCCGAGATCGACCGCTACGCCGGCCCGATCGGCACCCTGCTGCCGTTGATGCCCGAGCTGGTGACCGGTGTCGAGCGCGGCAACGTGGAGCGCGACACCGCCAGTTATGTCGCCGACGGGGTCGACCCGCAACTGGCCCGCAGGGTGGCGTACAGCCTGTACACCTTCAGCCTGCTCGACGTTGTCGATGTGGCGCTGGAGACCGACAGGTCGGTGCTGGAGGCCGCGCAGGTGTACTACGCGTTGTCGGCCCACCTGGACTTCGACCGGATGCTGTCGGAGGTGACAGCGCTGGAACGCGGCGACCGGTGGCATGCGCTGGCGCGCCAGGCGGTGCGGGACGACCTGTACCGGTCCATGCGCCTGCTGGCCGCCGATGTGCTGTCCACCACCGAAGCTTCGCAGAGCGTCACCGAGAAGATCGCCCAGTGGGAGACCGAGAACGCCTCGCGGCTGGCGCGTTCCAGGTCGACCCTGTCCGAGATCGCCGGCAGTGCGGCCGGCGATCTGGCCGCGCTGTCGGTGGCGGCCAGGGAAGTCCGCTCGATGATCCGATGAGCGGCCGGCCGCAGCCGATCACCCGAGCCGCCCCGGTCGAGCCGGTAGCCGGGCGATACGTCGTCCAGGTGCCGGTGCGCTGGTCCGACGTCGACGTCTTCGGCCACGTCAACAACGCGCGAACGGTGACGTTGCTGGAGGAGGCCAGGGTGCAGTGGATGTTCACCGACGCGCCGGCAAAAGGCTTGCAGGAGTTGACGAAGGGCGTTGTGGTCGCCTCGCTGACCATCGACTACCGGCGGGCCATCTCGTTCGGTGACCCGGTGACGGTGTCGATGGGGGTCAGTCACATCGGCGGCAGTGCCTTCACCATCGACTATCAGGTGTATGCCGGCGCGGACGGCGATCAGCTGGCGGCAACCGCCAGCACGGTGCTGGTGCCGGTGGATGCCAGTACCTTCAGGGCCCGCCGGCTGTCGGCGCCCGAGCGAGCCTTCCTGCAGCAGTATCGCGGGACAACCGATGCCGGGCCGCGATGAGCTCCACCGCCGTGCTGCTCCGGGTGGCTGACGATGCCGAGCGTGGCGACGCCGCCGCGTTCGCCGGGCGAGTCACCTTGTGGGACAAGGCCAATCCGGTCCGGCTCCGGCGCGACGCCGAGCGCGGGCTGGTCAGGATGTGGGCGGCGGCGCCGTTCGACGTGCTGGTGAGCCGGGCGGTTCGCGGGTCGGTCGAGCCGGCTGACGTCACCGTGCACGCCGGGAACCTGTTGTCCAGCCTTGAGATTCAGCGCAGGGCCAGCGCCGGTGACGGGGTCGACCCTGGGCCGGCGATCGACTCGTCCTGGCGTGGTCAGCTGCCGCCGGTGGACGGGTGGATCGCCGTCGACGACGTCCCCGCCTCGGTGCTGAACGCCAGCGCCGACGAGGCGGCCGCCCGGATCCGCGCCAATCCCGGGCCAACCGGCGGGGCGTCGGCCACCGCGCTGGACGCCGATGCCATGACGGTGACCGGCAACGGCATGCGGGTGGTGGTGCCGATGCGGATGCTGCTGGCGCTGTCCGGAATGGGCTTCACCGGCGCCGGTGACGATCTCGTCCGGGTCAGAGCCACCGACGCTTGGATCCGGTTGGATGCCAGATTCGGCTCGGTGCTGCGCCGCCGACATGCGTTGCTGCCCTTGATGTTCTAGCTGACAGCGTTCAATTGACGGACGGACCGGGTGGGCGCCGTGCTCAGGGCAGCAGCCACGCCGTCGCGTCCGCCGGCAACATGCCGTCGACCAACGGCGCGGACGACAGCAGCACTTCGCCTGGCGGCAACTCGATCGGGGTATCGCCGGCGTTCACCGCGCACACCAACCCGCCGCCGTCCCGCCGGAACGCCAGGCAGTCCCGCGGCGCCCCGTACCAGGAGATTTCGGATCCGGAGAACGCCGGATGGGTGGCCCGCAGCTCGATCGCCGTGCGGACCAGGTTCAGGGTGGAGTCCTGGTCGTCCAGCTGATCCTCGACCACATAGTCGCGGAAAGTATCCGGCGCCATTCGGACCGCGGGATCGGTGCCGTCGGTCGGTCGATCCGCCTGCGGTGCCACCGATCCGGTGAACCCGAACGGTGGCGCGTCGCCCTCCCACGGCATCGTCATGGTGGCGGCTCCGGGGAGCCCGCCGGGCCCGTCCGGGAGCCCGAGCTCGTCCCCGTACAGCAGCGTCGGCACCCCGGGCACCGCCAACAGCACCAGCAGCAGGGCCCTGGTCCTTGCGCCGCCGAGCGCGATGTCACCGTCGCCGAGGCGGGTGGCGGCGCGGCCACCCGCCGGTCCGGAGATCTCCCACCGCGGTGCCGGGGCATCGTCGGGCAGATCGCGCAGGGCCTTGTCGATCGCGGCCTGCATCGGAGCGGCGGAGAAGGGAATCTGGTGCAGCACACCGGGTTCGGCGCGAATGTGCCAATGCAGGGTGAGTTCGCGCGCGGCGGCGTGGTGCGTCAGCTGCTGCACCGGCGAGACTCCGGACTCATCGGCGCCGTCCGACTGCGGGGGCGCACCGGCCGGGTCGGGATGCAGCGCGGCCGGCACCCCGGTGAGTTCGATGTCGGTGATGCCCAACAGCTCCAGATACCCCAGGTGAGTGGTCAGCCCGACCAGGTCGCCGACGCCATCCGCGTCCGAGTCGGCGAACGACGGCACGTGCACCTGGTAGCCGACGGCTCTGGTGTCGGTGCTGAACGGGTCGGACGCCGGGTCGGTGTTCGTCACCGGCGCCGGGATCGGCTGTGCGGTCGCTGCTGGCTCCACAGCACAGCATCTTGCCAGGTCCGGCCGGCATCGACGGCCGGCCCGGTCGGCACCGTGGCTCAGCCGGGGGAGTTGACCAGCATGTTGGCGGCCATCACCAGATAGTTCCAGAGCCGCTCGTCCTGCTCCTTGGTCAACTCCGCCTCGTCGACGGCGGTGCGCATGGCCCGCAGCCAGGCGTCGCGCTCGGCCGGCCCGATCACGAACGGCACATGCCGCATCCGCAACCGCGGGTGCCCGCGTTGTTGCGAGTAGGTGCGCGGGCCGCCCCAGTACTGCTCGAGAAACATCCGCAGCCGCACCTCGGCCGGCCCCAGATCGGCTTCCGGGTACAGCGGACGCAGGATCGGGTCGACGGCGACCTCTTGGTAGAAGCGGTGCACGATCCGCTGAAACGTGGGGTGGCCGCCGATCTCGGCGTAGAAGGTGCCGGCGTCGTCCTGGCCCTGACCAGCCGGCCGTGCACCGGCCGGCGTATCGGCCGGCGCATCGGACGGTGACGCCGGGCCGGCCGAAGATTGCGTCGGCCGGGTGTGCCCGGGTTGCTCGGGCTGACCGGCGCCCGGCCATGGCAGGTTCGTCATCTGGTCTCCGGCGGTTGCTGGGCTGTCGATCCTGGGTCGGTGCCCGATCCCGGCCGTCCTGCCAGATAGCGCAGATCCGAAGCGGGGGACTGGATTCCGGCCAGATCGAAGGCTTGCTTGATGGCGCCGCGGACGGCCCGGCCGAACGCCCACTGCTCGCCGGCGCGCACGGTCGCCACCAATCGGATGGTGACGGCGTCGCTGGTCATCGTCAGTACCCCCTGGCTCTCCGGCATCTTGATGACGACGTCGGCGAACTCGTCCGACTTGGCGACCTCGGTGGCGGTGGCGAGCGCGATCTCGGCGGCCTTGTTGGCGTCGGCCCGGTAGCTCAACGGCAGGTCGATGATCACCACCGATTCGCCCTGGCTGGAGTTGCCGACCCGCAGCACCTCACCGTTGCGGACGTACCAGATGGTGCCGTCGACGCTGCGCAGTGTGGTGATGCGGAGCCCGACGTCGATGACGGTGCCGCTCGCCGGGCCGAGGTCGACGACGTCGCCGACGCCGTACTGGTCCTCCAGCAGCATGAAGATGCCGGAAAGGAAGTCCTTGACCAGGTTCTGGGCGCCGAAACCGATGGCGACGCCGGCGATCCCGGCGCTGGCCAGGATCGGGCCGACATTGATGCCGAGCTCGGCCAGGATCAGGATGATCGCGATCGTCACGATCACGAACGAGGCGATGGACTTCAGCAGCCCGCCGATCGACTCGGCGCGCTGAGTCCGGCGCGCCACCCCGCGCGGGCCCAGGATGATGACGTCGGCGCGTTCCTTGATCGGGCGCAGCAGCTTCGGCACCTTGCCGGTGGCGGTGACCGTGGTGACCTTGGTGATCGCTCGGTGAGCCAGATACCGCACCACGACGGCCGCGATGACGATCACCACGATGGCCAGCACCCTGCGGCCGATGGTGTCGATGTTGGCCGCCAGCCAGCCCATCCCGGTGGACGACCAGATGCGCTGACACCAACTGCCGAGCTCGGCGGCGCAGTCGGGGGCGGCGGCGTGCAACACGCATTCACCGTACTGGCCGCGGGCGCCGGCGCTGCTCCCGCCGGCGCCGTCCCTACCGCGGAACCCGCTCCGGCGGTGGTCCGGGCCCGCCGGGGGCCTGTCGGGCGACACGTCAACGACGAAAACGCCCGGTTGCTGCTGTAATCGAAGGCGGGACGGTTGACTGAATGGTGGATCGACCAGCCCGAGGGACAGCACCTGCACCGAGCACGTATCAGCGCCGAACGAGGTGACCGATGAGCCGAGCCCGACAACCGCGCAGCCCGCGCGGCTCAGCCGCCCGCGCCGTCCGTACTGCCCGCACCGGCAGCACGGCGGCCGCGCAGCACAGGGTGGAGCGGGCCGACGGCAAGAGCCGACAACCACAGGCGGTGTCCGTCACCGATCCTCGCAGCGGGTTTGCCGCGGGACCGGACCGGACGAACACCGCCGCCCTCGCTCCCCGTGGGGAGCCTCCGTCGGCCAAGGTGCGGGTGCTGCTGCTCAACGCCACCCATGAACCGCTGGCCGTCGTCACCGGTCGGCGCGCGCTGGTGCTGCTGCTCGCCGGCAAGGCCGAATCGGTGGCCGACCGGGACACCGCCGCCCCGATGCGTTCGCCGACGCTGGTGCTGGCCGTCCCGGCCGTCGTCCGGCTGAATCGCTTCGTGCGGGTGCCGTATCACCGGGCCACCAGCGTGACGCGGTCCGGCGTACTGCGCCGCGACCGGCGGATCTGCGCCTACTGCGGCGGCCGCGCCGACACCATCGACCATGTCCAGCCGCGCAGCCGCGGCGGAGCGCACTCCTGGGAGAACTGCGTTGCATGCTGCGTCCGCTGCAACTCCCGCAAGGCCGACCGGCTGTTGTCCGAGCTGGGCTGGACGCTGCCGTTCGTCCCGGCACCGCCGGTGCGTGCCGGCAACGGCAGGGTCTGGCTGACCGACGACACCGACCCGGCCTGGGATCCATGGTTGGCCGGCGCGGCCTGAGCCGCCGGCCCGCTCTCCGGCTCGGGCCGTGAGAGCCGTGAAGGCCGTGACGGCGGTGACGGCGGTGACGGCGGTGACGGCGGTGACGGCGGTGACGGCGAACCCTTCAGCCGGGCGGCGACCGGCGTGCCCGAGCAGGCTCGCGCCGGCCCGGTGGGCTACCGTTTTGGCGTGACCATTCTTCAGACCCTCGGAGTTTTCGTGGGGATCCCGCTGGCGATCTACCTGGTGATCGGCCTGTTGGTGTTCCTGCCGGGTCGGCACTCCCGCCGCGGCTACCGCGCCGGCGAGCAATGGGATTACCCGCCGCAGCTGTGGGCCGGCGACACCCCGGTCCAGATCCCCGCCGGTGACGCCCTCGCCGGCACGTCCGAAGGAGGCGCACGTGGCAGTTGGTGAGGTCACCGGAGAACCCGCCGACAGCAGCTCAGCCCAGCGCTCCGAGCAGCGCGGCGCCGGCGAGCTGTCGACCGACCGGCCAACGCTGCCACCGGTGCCGGTCGGCCCCCAGGGCACCGACAACGAGCCGCTGACCGCCAGCCAGCGCATCGAACTCGACGACGTGATCGCCGCCGCCGAACGGGTGACAGGGCTGCGGTTCGCGGTGTACCTGGGCGAGCTCGGCGGTGACGTCGGCGGTGACGTCGAGACCGGGGCCCGTGAGGTGCACGCCGCGCTCGGCGCCGAGGCGCCGGTGGCCGCGCTGCTGGCCGTCTCGCCCGCCCAGCGGGTGGTGCAGGTGGTCACCGGCGGGGAAGCGGCGCGCCGGATCTCCGACCGATCGGCTCGGCTCGCGGTGCTCGCGACCGTCGCGTCGGTCAGCCAGGGCGACCTGCTCGGTGGTCTGGTCAATGGCATCCGCACCCTCGCCGACCAGGCCGGCACCCTGCCGGAGCGCGCCGACTGGTAGGTCGCGCCCTCGACTGCTCGACAGCAAACCGACAACGCCGTTGGCCCGTCGGCGGTCCATCCGCCGACGGGCCAACGGCGTTGTCAGCACGGGTGGGTCCCGCGGCCCGGCCACCGGGCGGTCAGCTTGCTGAGCTACCAGCACCCGAAGAATCGGCGTCGGCAGTACCGGCGTCGGCGGCGCGTGCGGCCAGCGCGCGCTGCATGCTGGCGCGGCCTTCGGACACCAGCCTGATCAGCGCCGCCGGGTGGTCCGCCGCCTCGAACCGCTGCGCGGCATCGACCACCTGCTGACTCACCGCCCAGCGGGGGAACAGTCCGTTGGCGACCTTCTGCGCCACCTCGGACGAGCGGCGGTCCCACACGTCGGCGATCTCGGCGAAGTACGGGTCGGCCAGCGCCGCAAGCTCGGCGTCCTGTGCCGGATGGGAGAACGAGCCGATCGCCGCGTCCTGCAACGCATTTGCCATCGTGTCGTCGTGCATCAGCCGGTCCCACATCTGCTGCTTGCCGCCCGGCAGCAGGGCGGTCAGCCCGGTCGCCCTGCGCTCGCCCGACGCCGTCGGGTCGGCCGCCCTGGCTTCATCGATTTCGGCCTGACCGGCCCGCCCGTGCGCCACCAGCGGAGCCAGCAAGGTCCAGCGCATGTCGGTGTCGACCGTCAGTCCGTCCAAGGGTGCCGATCCGTCCCGCCAGCCGGCGATGACGTCCAGCTGCGCGTCGGTGAGCTTCAACCCGGCGAGCACCCCGACGGTGGCCAGCTGCACGTCGCCGCCCGGCTCGCTGGCCCTGGCCAGCTCGATCAGCCCGTCGACCACCTGCGGATACCCCTGGTCGGCGGCCCACTGCGGGTCGGCGTACGACCGGAGCGCCTGCGATATCTGCGACAGAACCCTTTGCACCACACCGATCTCGGTCTCCGCCGGCAGTCCGCGCAGCGCCAACGCGATGAAGTCGCTGGCCCGCATCTCGGCGTCCCTGGTCATCTCCCAGACCGCCGACCACACCAGCGTGCGCGGCAGCGACTCGGCGATGTCACCGATCCGCTCGACGGCGGTCTGCAGTGATTGCGGGTCGAGCTGCAGCTTGCAGTAGGTCAGGTCGTCGTCGTTGACCAGGATCAGCTCACCGCGGTGCTCGCCGGCCAGTTCGGGCACGTCGGTGCTCTCGCCGGTGACGTCCAGCTCGACGCGCTTGCGGCGCACCAACTTGCCCGAATCCGGGTCGGTGCCGTAGATGCCGACAGCCAGCCGGTGCGGCCGCAGCTCGCCGGCGCCGGGCTGCGCGCCGGACTGCCGCACCGCGAAGCGGGTGAACCTGCCGTCTGCATCGGTGTCGAAGTCCGCCGACAGGGTGTTCAGCCCTGTCGTGGTGAGCCAGGCTTCGGACCAGGCGCCGAGGTCGCGCCCCGAGGTCTGCTCCAGGGCGTCGAGCAGATCGCGCAGGGTGGCGTTGCCGAAGGCGTGCGCGCCGAAGTAGGCGCGCAGCCCCGCCAGGAACTCCTCATAGCCAACATATGCGGTCAGTTGCTTGAGTACCGAAGCGCCTTTGGCGTAGGTGATTCCGTCGAAGTTCACCTCCACCGCTTGCAGATCGACCATGTCGGCGGCGATCGGGTGGGTGGAGGGCAGCTGATCCTGGATGTACGCCCACGACTTCTCGACGTTGGCGAAGGTGGTCCAGCCGGAGCTGTACTCGCTGTTGGCCACCTGCGCCACCACCGACGCCCAGCTGGCGAACGACTCGTTCAGCCACAGGTCGTCCCACCAGCGCATAGTGACCAGATCGCCGAACCACATGTGCGCCAGCTCGTGCAGGATGGTCTCGTTGCGGCGCTCGTACAGGTAGCGGGTGACCTTCGAGCGGAATACGTACTCCTCGCGGAAGGTGACGGCACCGGCGTTCTCCATCGCCCCGGCGTTGAACTCGGGAACAAACAGCTGGTCGTACTTGCCGAACGGGTACCGCACGCCGAAAGCGTTCTGGTAGAAGTCGAATCCCTGTTTGGTCTCGGTGAAGAGCCGCTCGGCGTCAAGATGCTCGGCCAGGCTGCGCCGGCAGAAGAGCCCGAGATCGATGCCGTCGTGCTGGTCGCGAACCGCGTGGTACGGCCCGGCGACCAACGCGGTGACGTAGCTGCTCATCGGCTGGGTGACGGCGAAGACGTGCCGCTTGCTGCCGTCGCCGTTGTCGGTGACGTCCTGCTCCGCACCCCCGGTGACCACCTCCCAGTGGCCGGGAGCGGTAACGGTAAAGGCGAAGGTGGCCTTCAGATCCGGCTGGTCGAAGCAGGTGAACATCCGCTTGGCGTCGGCGGTCTCGAACTGCGAGTACAGGTACACCTCGTCGTCCTCGGGGTCGACGAACCGGTGCAGACCCTCACCGGTGTTGGTGTACAGGCCGACGGCAACCACCTCGAGCTCGTTCTCGGCAGCGAGATCGGGCAGCCCGAGTCCGGTGTTGTTGGTCCAGCCGGAAACATCGAGAGGGGTGCCGTTGAGGGTGGCCGAGGTGATCGATGCACCGACAAAGTCGATGACGGTGCTGCTACCGGGCTTGGCCTTGAACCGCACCACCGTTGTGGTGTCGAAGGTTTGCTGGCCCGGCGCGCCGTTGCCGTCGGTGAGGTCGAGCGTCACCTGATAGCTGTCGACGTCGACGGCGGCGGCCCGTTCCGCGGCTTCGGCCCTGGTCAGGTTCGGTGGCTGGCTAGCCTTGGCGGCGGCACCGGCGCCGGTGGAACCGGCGGGGGTAGTGGCGGGAGTCTCAGCGGGAGTGTCGGGTGACGTCATCGGCATGGGAACAAACCTAGCGTCGAACCCGGTTGCAGCCGAAGGGATGTCCCCGCACCTGCCAGCGTGCCGTCGTACCCGCCACCGGGGCGCCGGCACACCCGTCCACCGGCCGGCCGCAGCCACCGGAACCGTGAGAGGAAATGATCGTCATGAGCGATGCACAGCAAGCCGATACGTCGCCGCAGCAGGCCAGCGCGCCGAAGCCGGAGCGGGTCGACTTCTACTTCGACCCGATCTGCCCCTTCGCCTGGGTGACGTCCCGCTGGATCCTCGAAGTGCAGAAGGTGCGCGACATCGACGTGCACTTCCACGTGATGAGCCTTTCGGTGCTCAACTCCGGCCGGGAGGGCTTGCCAGAGCGCTACCAGCAGCTGATGGAGAAGGGCTGGGGCCCGGTGAGGGTGGCGATCGCCGCGGCGCAGGCGCACGGCGACGAGGTACTGCTGCCGCTGTACACCGCGCTGGGCACCAGGATTCACAACCAGCACGCCGACACCGAGAACGGCTACGACGAGGTGATCCGCGAGGCGCTGGCCGAGGTCGGCCTGCCGGCCGAGCTGGCCGACGCCGCCCACTCCACCGATTACGACGACGCCGTGCGGGAAAGCCACCACCGCGGAATGGATCCGGTCGGTGACGAGGTCGGAACCCCCACCATCCACTTCGGCAAGACCGCCTTCTTCGGCCCGGTGCTCACCCGCATCCCCCGCGATGAAGAGGCCGGCAAGCTGTGGGACGGCACCGTACTGATGGCCAGCTATCCACACTTCTTCGAACTCAAGCGCAGCCGCACCGAGGACCCGGAGTTCGACTGACCCATTCGGCTGCTGGCTCGCCGAGCAGCCGGGAGCGCGCCGCGATCCGCGCGCCGCACTATCGCTGCACAGAGTTCTGTGCCACCGTTGATTCATGACGTTCCCAGGTGGTGAGACGAACTCGCACGGGTTGCCGATTCCGCCGGACCTGGCCGACGGGCCGGTGATCGTCGGGGTGGACGAGGCGTCCACCTGCGGGCGGCCGCTGCGCGCCGCGGTGTTCTTGTCGCTGGCGCTGGACCGGCCCCTGCTGCTGGTGCACGTCCGGCGAAGGTCGATGCCGATGATCGAGGGATACGTCCCGGTGCCGGAGGAAACTCCGACAGGGGAACGAGTGGCCGACGAGATCGAGGCCGAGCTCGTCGAATCGCTCAAGCAGTCCAACGACCTGGCCGGGGTGCGCTGGGAACTGGTCACCACGGTCGGCGATGCCGCCGCCGAGCTGGGCCGGATCGCCGGCGAACGCGACGCCGCCTGCGTGGTGGTCGGCAAGCGCAACAAGGGGTTTGCCGAGTTGGTGCACCGCATCACCAGCGGCTCGGTGTCGCGCGCGATGGTCGCCGCGAACCGCTGGCCGGTGCTGGTGGTGCCGTAGCCGGCCGGCTCACTCCGTGGCCGCCGGCCCGGCGTGACAGACTGGCGCTATGCGGGTGTACCTGGGATCCGACCACGCCGGTTTCGAACTGAAGAAGCACCTGTTGCAGGTGCTGGCCGATGCCGGGCACGAGGTGGTCGACATCGGCCCGTTCGTCTACGACCCGACGGACGACTACCCGCCGTTCTGCATCGAGACCGGCCGCAGGGTGGTGGCCGACAACGGCAGCCTCGGCATCGTGATCGGCGGCAGCGGCAATGGCGAGCAGATCGCCGCCAACAAGGTCGACGGGGTGCGCGCCGCACTAGCCTGGACGGTGCAGACGGCGACGCTGGCCCGCCAGCACAACGACGCCAACGTGCTCTCGCTGGGTGCCAGGATGTACTCGATCGACGACGCCACCGAGTACGCGCTGGCCTTTGTGAACACGCCGTTCTCGCACGATCCCCGGCACGAGCGGCGGATCGCCATGGTCGCCGACTACGAGGCTGACCCCGAGCCCCCGCAACTACCGGCGAGCTGACCTGCCCGACTTGCCGCGCCCGTTGCCCGACAGCGGCGCGGGCGGGACGTAGTGCCTGCGCACCAGCACCACCTCCGCCTCCGCGGCCGCGAGTTCATCGGCGCTGGGTTGAGCAAACTCCCTGGCGCGCATGGCGTCTGCCGGGCTGACCTGGGTGCCGCGGTGGGCCTCGAGCCCGCGCGTCTTTCGGTCTGTGCGGCCGGCGCGTGCCGGCCGGCCGGAGCCGGAGTTGCGGTCGGTGCTGGGGTTGCGGTCGGTGTGGTCGGCGTTGCGGGTTTCGTCTCTGACGCGGGTGTGGGCTGCGGTGCCGGCGCAATCTGCGCTGTCGGCCCGGTCTGCGTTGTCGGGTCGCTCGGGGCGGTTCGGGCGGTCGGTCCTGACCCGCCGGCGCCTGCTGGCGCGCCGTGCCGGCTGATACGAGGAGTCCGGATGCGCCGGCTGTGACGGTGACTCGGACTGCGCCGGCCGGGACTCGTTGTCGGTCAGCGCCGGGGCCGTTACGGTTTGCGCCGGTACGGGTTCAGTCTGCGCTGGTCCGGCTTCGGTCTGCGCCGGGACGGGTGCGGGCGGACCGGCAGGACGGCTGGCGGCCCGCCGGCGGCGCCGTCCGCCCCGGTTCTCAGCCGCCGGCTCGTTGGTCGCCATCGCGTCGCTGACCGTACCGTCCCACCCTGAGCGGGTGGTCAGCGCGCCGTCGCGCGGGCGGGAACGGGCGCGCCCTGGCCGATGTCGGCGAGCATCTCGGTGAACCACGGCGTGCTCAGATCGAACGGCTTACCGCCGGCAATGCGCTGGAACTCGATGGGGCGCAAGATGTTTCCGCGCTCCTCGTCGTGCCCGATCACGCCCGAGGAGCCGCGCATGGCGCTGTCGACGGCAAGGTCCGTCATCGATTTGATCAGCCGCAGGTCTTCCGGATTGGCCGGCGCCGAGCGCGAGAAGTAGCCGGACTTCTGCACCATGACCTTTTCGGCACCGAGCTTTTCGGCGAACTGCTTGGCGAACCAGGCGCCCGGGTTGATGTCGTCCAACCGCACGTGCCCGAACGGGTCGCGGGCCGGGGGCGTACCCGCCGCCTCCAACTCGCGGACGATGGTGTCCACCCCGGCGCCCTCCGACAAGAAGATGGTGACGTTGCCGACGGTGTCCATGATGTTCTTCAGCCGCGCCGACTCGGCCCGCAGGTCGAAATCGGCCTCTGGCACGTAGACGGCGTGCACGTCCCAGGCCTGCTTGGACAGCCCAATCTCCGGCAGCCACTGCCTGGTGTCCAGCCACTTGCGGTAGTCCGCGGCGGTGGCGGCGGTGAGCCACCCGCAGTTGCGGCCCATCACCTCGTGCACGATCAACATCCGGGCGCCGGAGTTGTGTTCACCGACAATGTTCTGGGCGAACCGCGAGCCCTGCTCGGCTGCGGTCCAGGCGCCCAGCGACTGCTTGATCGGCACCACGTCGTTGTCGATGGTCTTCGGCAGTCCGACAACGGTGAGCTGATAGTCGTTCTGCGCCAAGTACTTTGCAAGATCGGCTGCGGTGGTGTTGGTGTCGTCGCCGCCGATGGTGTGCAACACGTCGACGCCGTCGGCGGTGAGCCGGTCGGCGGCCACCTTGAGCGGATCGTCGCCCTCGTTCACCAGTCCGCGCTTGATCAGGTCTTTGACGTTGGTCAGCTTGACCCTTGAGTTGCCGATGGGGGAGCCGCCGTAGCTGTGCAGCAGACCGGCTTTCGCCCGGATCTCGGGAGTGACGGTGATCGAATCGCCGGACAGCAGACCCTGATAGCCGTGCTTGTACGCGATGATCTCGACGTCTGGGGCCAGCTCGGTGTAGCGCTCGATGAGCCCCCCGACGGCCGACGACAGACACGGTGCGAATCCGCCCGCGGTGAGCAGGGCGACCTTCCTGATAGCCATGCCGGAAAGCCTATCGAGAGCGCTTTCGCCGGCTGAGCCCGCACCGCGGTGCCCGGCCGAGCCCGCGCCTGGCTTGATCGAGCGCCGGTGCCGGCGGGCGCTCAGCCTTCGTCGTCCGGCAACAGATGCCCACGCACGGGTGTGATGCCGAAGTTGTCGAGCTCGACTCGACCGCCCAGCGCGACGGGGAGGGTCAGGCCGTAGTACGTGTCGGCCCGCAACGTTCCGTATCGACGGCGCAGCCGCTTGAACAACGGTTTCTTCTTCCCGTCGATGACGTCGAATTGCTTCGGCCGGGCGAGGATCGTGGGTTCCACCGGCAGGGTGGGCAGGCCGTTGGCGACGTCGCGGGAGTAGTCGGCTCCGGTGATCCAGTGATACATCGGGTCGATGGCGATCGCGACCCCGTGTGTGGGTGACCAACAGCGCATCTCGCCGAACGCCGTGCGCAACCACGGGTGGTACGGCCCGGTCAGCAGGGCCGGGTCCAGCCGGGGCGACAGCACCGTGCAGAGCGGAAGTTGCGCGCCGGCGACCGCCGTCCACTCCGCCGGATCGGTGAACCAGGCCAGCCCGTCACCGAAGCTGCGAAACCGACCTGTTCCCACCAGGTGAGCACGATGTCGGGCAGTCTGCCGCGCCAGGTATCGAAGGTCTCCGCCGGGACCGGCGGACCCGGCTCGACCGAACCCATCTCTTCGACGAACATCTGCAGCAACTCATCGGTGATCTCCGGGTGCTCGGCCACGCTTGACCACGTTAGTGAGGTTCGGCTCGCCGGGACGCGCTCGCGCAGGTTCTGGCACGACGCACACCCGCTGCCTGTCGGTAGCTGTGCGCAGTGCCGAAAGGTGCGCGATCGGGATGGCGCGCGGCCGCACCGTGATGGTGAGCTGCCGTCCGTAGCAGTCATCTGCGCAGTGAACCTTCAAACCCGTCGATCACAACCGTTTCGGTACGTCACAACCGCTGCAGCAGGCTGGAACGGTTGTGACGTACTGGAATGGTTGTGATCGCGGGTGGGGGCCGGCTCGATGAGCGGGGACGGGGTGCGCTCCGCGTTGTGGCGGTGCTCCCAGTTCGTCGGGTGCTCACACCTCGTTGCTGTGCCTAATCGAGCGTGCGGATTTCGCCGGCTCGCTCTGCTCCTGGCCGATCACAACAGTTTTGGTACGTCACAACCGCTGCAGCAGGCTAGACCGGTTGTGACGTACTGGAATGGTTGTGATCGCGGGTGGGGCCGGTTCATCGGTGAACGGGTCGGGGTGCTCCCCACCTCGTCGCTGCGCTCCTCGGCAGGGCCCGGGATTTGCGCCGGATCGCTTCGCTCTCGGCGTTCAAATCCTGGCTGTCGCCGGAAATCGCACGTGGGGCCCGCGAACAGCGTGCGGGCGCCACTTGCGATGTGTCGGGGTGCGCCCTTCTCCGGTCCGCTGGCGCGTCCCGGAGTGGGGTCCCGCATCAGTCACCCCGACAAACAGGCCCGAGACCGCAAGCGGCCCCGGGCCGATTTGTCGGGGTGACAGGATTTGAACCTGCGACATCCTGCTCCCAAAGCAGGCGCGCTACCAAGCTGCGCTACACCCCGTCGCGCCGAGAGGCTGGGCCAGTGGGCCCGGCCGGTCAGGCTACGATGGATCCGCACCAAAGGTGCAGCGCGGATGTAGCTCAATGGTAGAGCCTCAGTCTTCCAAACTGATGACGCGGGTTCGATTCCCGTCATCCGCTCCAATGTCGTCCGCTCCAATGTCGTCCGCTCCAATGTCGATGGCTCCACTGTCGACAGTCGCGACACGGCCGGCCGCTCCACTCCGACGGGACCACGCTGGTGTTCGCACGGCCCCACGGCGCTTCCACTCCACGGCGCTCCCGCTGCATCGGCGCTCCGCACACCATGACGCCCCGGTCGCACCCCGCTGCGCCCGCGAGCCGGATCGCAGCGACACCAGCCGAGGCACGGCCGCAACGTCCGTCGGCAATCCCGGGCCGATCGGAGGCGAGCTTCCGTAGCGCCGGGTGCACGGTGACCGTGTCCGACGCGCGCCTGCCGCTGCCCTTAGAATCGCTGTCGCGGCTTGTCACGGCCTTGAACGCCGGTGGTCGGCGAGTCGCGCGTTCTGTCGGCGCCGCCGCTACGGTGGGCCGATTCGCCGCGCCACCACCTGCATGCCACCAGCTCGCTGTCGCATGCCAACCACTGTGTGAGGAGTTTCCCAGCGTGAAGAGCACCGTCGAGCAGTTGAACCCGACCCGGGTGAAGCTCACCGTCGAGGTCCCGTTCTCCGAGCTCGACAGCCAATTCGATGCCGCCTACAAGGCTCTGGCCGGGCAGGTGAACATCCCGGGCTTCCGCAAGGGCAAGGTGCCGCCGAAGATCCTGGAGTCGCGGGTCGGTCGCGGCACCATCCTGTCCGAGGTGGTCAACGAGGCCATCCCGGCCAAGTACAGCGAGGCCGTTGAGGAGAACGACCTCACCCCGCTGGGCCAGCCGGAGATCGAGGTCACCAAGCTGGAGGACCGCGACACCCTTGAGTTCACCGCCGAGGTCGAGGTGCGTCCGGAGATCACGTTGCCGGCGGTCGGTGAGATCAAGGTGACCGTCGACGACCAACCCGTCGATGACGACGCCGTCGACGCCGAGCTGGACGCGCTGCGCGGCCGGTTCGCCGCCAGCAACCCGGTCGAGCGGGCGGCCAAGGACGGCGACGCCGTCACCATCGATCTGTCGGCCAGCGTCGGCGGCGAGGACATCCCCGAGGCCAAGGCCGACGGCCTCACCTACGTGGTTGGCGCCGGTGATCTGGTGGACGGGATCGACGAGGCCATCACCGGACTGTCCGCCGGCGAGAGCAAGACCTTCACCAGCAAGCTGGTGGCCGGGCCGCACGCCGGCAAGGACGCCGAGATCACCGTCGCTGTGCAGCAGGTGTCGGAGCGGACGCTGCCCGAGCTCGACGACGATTTCGCGCAGCTTGCCAGCGAGTTCGACACCGTCGACGAGCTGCGCGCGCAGACCCGCGAGCAGCTGGAACGTCAGGCCGAAGTGACCCGCGGCATGCAGGCAAGGGACAAGGTGCTCGAGGCGATGCTGGACATCACCGAGGTGCCGTTGCCCGAGGGTGCGCTGAAGGCCGAGATGGACGCGCGGGCGCACGACGCCGTGCACACCTTCGATCACGACGAGGCCCGGCTCAACGAGTTCATCGAGTCGCAGGGGCAGACTCGCGAAGAGTTCGACGCCGAAATGCGTTCCAACGCAGAGCGTTCGGTGAAAACCCAGCTGCTGCTGGACGCCCTGGCCGAGGAGCAGGGCGTCGGCGTCAGCCAGGAAGAGTTCACCCAGCGGGTGCTGTACGACGCGCAGCGTTTCGGCATGTCGCCGGACGACTACTTCCAGGCGGTGCAGCAGAACAACCAGCTCGGCGCGATCTTCGCCGATGTTCGCCGGGGCAAGGCCCTGGCCGGCGTCGTCGGGCAGGCCACCGTTGTTGACCAGGCCGGTAACGAGCTGGACGTCGACGAGCTCTTCGGGGTGACGCCGGACGATGCCGAGGCCGCGGCCGCCGATGCTGCTGCGATGGCGGCCGTCGACGCCTACAGCTCGGGCGTCGACGCTGAAGACGCTGAAGACGCTGACGACGCTGAGGACGCCGAAGACGCTGAGGACGCCGAAGAGGCTGCGCCCGGCGACGGTTCGGACAGCGCCGAGGCCGGCACCGGCGCAGACACCAAGGCCGACAGCGCCGACACCGGCAAGAACACCGCAGGCAGCTGACCACCCGACCCGGCGCCGGGACGGGCCCCGCTCACGCCGTGAGCGAAACCGTCCCGGCCCGGGCATGGTGAGCGCGGTCCCGTCGTTACTGTCGAAAAGCAAGGGGCAGCACCACGTCCGTCCTGCAGCAACAGGCGAACGCGTCCTGCCGAAAGGACCGGCTGCTAAGGCTGTACCGCCGCGGTAGGCGAGTGGACCACCCCTTGAAGACGAGAAGTGCCCAGAGCTAGCCAGAAGTACCCAGAGCTACAAGGAGCAGATGTGACCCACCGTTCTGCCGGCCACCCGCTGGCCGCCGTGGAGCAAGCCGCACCGGAGATCTTGCCCGCCGTGATGCGCGGCACCCCGGGGCTCAACCTGTCCGACTCGGTGTCCGAACGGCTGCTGCGGGAACGCATCATTCTGCTTGGCTCAGAGGTGCGCGACACCAACGCGAACGAGATCGTCAGTCAGCTGCTGCTGCTCGCCGCCGAGGATCCGGAGAAGGACATCACCTTCTACATCAACTCGCCCGGCGGCAGTGTCACGGCCGGCATGGCCATCTACGACACCATGCAGCTGATCGAGCCGGACGTCGCCACCACCGCGATGGGCCTGGCCGCGTCGATGGGGCAGTTCCTGTTGACCGCCGGCGCCCCCGGAAAGCGCTCGGCGCTGCCGCACGCGCGGATCCTGATGCATCAGCCGTCCGCCGGTGTCGGCGGAACCGCAGCCGACATCGCGATCCAGGCCGACATGCTGACCAACTCCAAGAAGGAGATGGCCGAGCTGATCTCGCAGCACACCGGGCAGCCGGTGGATCGGATCATCGCCGACTCCGACCGGGACCGCTGGTTCACCGCTGAGGAAGCGAAGGACTACGGCTTCATCGACCGGGTGGTCAGCCGTGCCTCGCAGGCGCCCAGCGAAACCGCCGAGACGGCGACCGAGAAGAAGTAATACGAGGAAACCTTATGTCTAACAACGGATATCCCACCGGCGCCGCGCACGGTCACGCCTTCGACCGCTCGCTGGCCGCGCCGCAGGCCCGCTACATCCTGCCGTCGTTCGTCGAGCGCACCAACTACGGGGTCAAGGAGTCGAACCCGTACAACAAGCTGTTCGAGGAGCGCATCATCTTCCTCGGCGTGCAGATCGACGACGCGTCCGCCAACGACGTGATGGCCCAGCTGCTCACGCTGGAGTCCACCGACCCGGACCGCGAGATCATCATGTACATCAACTCGCCGGGTGGTTCGTTCACCTCGATGACGGCGATCTACGACACCATGCAGTACGTGCGCCCGCACGTCCGCACGGTGTGCCTGGGCCAGGCCGCGTCGGCCGCCGCGGTGTTGCTGGCCGCCGGCTCGCCGGGCAAGCGGATGGCGCTGCCGAACTCGCGGATCCTGATCCACCAGCCGGCCACCGAGGGTGTCTACGGGCAGGTGTCCGACCTGGAGATCCAGGCCCAGGAGATCCAGCGGGTCCGCACCACCCTCGAGGAGATGCTGTCGCGGCACTCCAACCGGACCGCCGAGCAGGTGCGCACCGACATCGACCGCGACAAGATCCTCACCGCGCAGGAGGCCAAGGAGTACGGCCTCATCGACGACGTGCTGCCGTACCGCAAGATCGAGAACTGACCTCGAGCCGGCAAGAACAAGCCGGTCGAGCACAAGCCGGCCAAGCACGAGTCGGCAAGCGCAAGTCGTCAAGCACGAGCCGTCAAGCACGAGCCGTCAAGCGCAAGCCAGCAAGCACAAGCCGTCGATCACAACCCTTTCGGTACGTCACAACCGCTGCAGCAGGCTGGAACGGTTGTGACGTACTGGAACGGTTGTGCTCGTGGGTTGCGCGGTCGCCCAGCGAGCTCTGCTGCATCGGCGAGCACGCCGGTAGCCACGCCGGTCGCCGGTAGCCATGCCGGTCCGGTATCGACGCTGGCCGGGTAACCAGGCCACGCCGGCCGGGTAACCACGCCGGTCGCCGCCAGCAGTGCCGGCGCACGGTTGGTCGCGCTGCGCCGTGCCGGACGAAGTCCGCTGCCGGATGTCGGCGTTGACGGATACCCTGGAAGAACCTGGACGATCGGGCCGGCGCTGGCCGGCTCGTGACCGGAGAACGTGGCCGTGTCGTGATGGATATTCACGGCGCGGGCCGGGCGGTATCGGCTACCGTCGAACGATCCCTAGCGGATACCCGGGGCGCCGGATCCGTCCAGCCCGCCGAATCAGCCGAGCACCCAGCACGGGTAGATCGAGAGGACCCATGGCACGCATTGGTGACGGGGCAGACCTGTTGAAATGCTCCTTCTGCGGAAAGAGCCAGAAACAGGTGCGCAAGCTCATCGCCGGCCCCGGCGTGTACATCTGCGATGAGTGCATCGACCTGTGCAACGAGATCATCGAGGAGGAGCTGGCCGAGACCAGCGACGTCAAACTCGACGAGCTGCCCAAGCCGACGGCCATCCGCGACTATCTCGACAGCTACGTGATCGGGCAGGACTCGGCGAAGAAGGCCCTGTCGGTCGCGGTGTACAACCACTACAAGCGCATCCAGGCCGGCCCCGACCGCGGGCCCGAGCCGGTGGAGCTGGCCAAGTCCAACATCCTGATGCTGGGACCGACCGGCTGCGGCAAGACGCACCTGGCGCAGACCCTCGCCAAGATGCTGAACGTGCCGTTCGCCATCGCCGACGCCACCGCGCTCACCGAGGCCGGCTATGTCGGCGAAGACGTCGAGAACATCCTGCTGAAGCTGATCCAGGCAGCCGATTACGACGTCAAGCGCGCCGAGACCGGCATCGTCTACATCGACGAGGTCGACAAGATCGCCCGCAAGTCGGAGAACCCGTCGATCACCCGCGACGTGTCCGGTGAGGGTGTGCAGCAGGCGCTGCTGAAGATCCTGGAGGGCACCCAGGCGTCGGTGCCGCCGCAGGGTGGACGCAAGCACCCGCACCAGGAGTTCATCCAGATCGACACCACCAACGTGCTGTTCATCGTTGCCGGTGCGTTCGCCGGGCTGGAGAAGATCATCGGTGAGCGGGTCGGCAAGCGCGGCCTCGGCTTCGGCTCGGAGGTGCGCAGCAAGTACGACATCGACGCCAGCGACATCTTCTCCGACGTGATGCCGGAAGACCTCATCAAGTTCGGGCTGATCCCCGAGTTCATCGGCCGGTTGCCGGTGGTCGCGTCGGTGACGCACCTCGACAAGGACACCCTCGTCTCGATTCTCACCGAGCCGCGGGACGCGCTCAGCAAGCAGTACCAGCGGATGTTCGAGATGGACGGCGTCAATCTCGAGTTCGAGCGGGAGGCGCTCGAGGCCATCGCCGACGAAGCCATCCTGCGTGGCACCGGTGCGCGCGGTCTCCGCGCGATCATGGAAGAAGTGTTACTGCAGGCCATGTATGAGGTGCCCGGCCGCGACGATGTTGAACGCGTCGTCGTCACCGCGCAGACCGTCAGGGAGAACGTGCTGCCCACCATCGTGCCGCGTCCGGCCAAGCGCACCCCGCGCGAGAAGTCGGCCTGATCGTTTCGCACCCGCGTCCGTCCTAGATCGGCCCACCGGCCCAACCAACACAGCACAACAAGAACAGCACAACACCGCAGCCCCGCGCTGGACCCTCTCTCGAGGAACCAGCGCGGGGCTGTTGGTTGTCGCCGAGCCCGCATCGCACCGGCCCGGCGTCAACGGGCCTTGACTGGGTGCAGGCGGCCGCTGTTCGTTGCGCAGCGGCTCGATGCAGGCCTGCAGGGATCAGCGGCAGGCCGTTCCGAGATTGCCGCTCAGCTCCTGCAGGACGGACGTCACGGCACTGGTTTCCGTCGGCGCCTGGACCAAGGATTTTCCGATCAGCGCCTCGGTCTGCTTCTTGAGCTTCTCGACGTTCGGCTTGAGCTCGGCGGGCAGTCCGTCCATGCGCTCCTGGGTGAAGATCTTGTCCACATCTGCCTGGCTGACCTGGCCGCTGGTCATCTTTTCCAGCATCAGATCGCTCAAACCGTTGGCGATCTCGAGCAGTCCTGCGCACTTCCCGCCAGGGACGGCCTGCCCGCCCTGGGCCGGTGTCGGCAGCGCTGGGGCCGGGCCGAGACCGCCGCCGGCCTCGGTGGTTTCGGCGGCTGTCGTCTCATCCGAGCCATCGCCACCAGGCGCCGGCTCCAGCGTCACCGGTCCGAGACCGGAGTCGCCGGGATCGATGGTCTTCATGGTGGGAATGTCAGGTGCCGGGATGACGCCGCCGGTGTCCCCGTCATCGGTGCCGCCGTCGGTATCGCCACCGGTATCGCCACCATCGGAGTCTCCGCCGCCGGGTGCCGGCATGGTCGGCACCGTCAGCCCGCCGCCGGCGGTCTGCTCGTCGCCCGGCTCGGGGACGGTGAGCCCACCTCCGCCGGTGTCGCCGCCCTTGGTGCCCTCACCGCCGGTCTTGTCGCCGTTGGTCTTGTCGCCGCCGGTGCCGACGGTGTTCGGGGCCTTTTGACCGCCACCGTCGGTGCCGACAGCGGCCGGGGCCACCTCGGCCGAGCCGGTCACGGTGCTGGCACAGCCGGTGAGCGCCGCCACACTGACGGCTCCGGCGATGACGAGTCCCGGCAGCCAACGCCGGCGTGTGGTCTGCTGCTGCACGATTTCCCCCTGCGGTGTGGTTCCCGAGATCACGGGCTGTTGCTGTCCAGTCGGCACGATAGATCCTGACGAGAGTGCGGGTCGTCCGGACGGTCGGCGGTGCGCGAAACGCGTCCGGCTCCGGACATGCCCAGCGTCGAACATGCTCACCTTCGAACATGCACAGCTTGGGACATGCTCTGTCGGACGTGCAAGTCGCCGCGAACGTTCCCCGAGCATGCGAAGAAATCGAAATCTGGGGGACACCACCGGCGGCGGGTCGCCCGGCGCGCGATCGGCCGGTCAGCTCTGCGGGTGCGCGCGGACCATCCGGATCTCCATGATGCCCATGGAATCGGGCCGCTCAGCGCCGTCCGGGATGAAGCCGTGATTGACGTAGAAGGCGGCGGCGCGCGGGTTGTCGCGGTAGGTCCACAGCGAGACCGGTCGCCCGTCGATGGTGGCTTCCAGCAGATCGTCGGCGATGCCGCTGCCCTGGTGCTGCTGCCGGACGAAGGTGGCGTACACCTCTTCAGGGGTCGGCGCGTCCTCGTCGCGGCTCGGCCCGGAGATCGCCACCCCGATCACCTCGCCGTCCAACTCGGCCAGCACGTGCACGGCGGAACCGTCGGCGATCTCGGCGGTGCGTCGCGCGGTCAGATCGTCGAGGTCCAGCTCGGCGAGCCGTTCCTCGCCCCACAGCTCGGTATAGGCCTCACGCCAGCACTCCAGCTGACAAGCCGCGAAGGCGGCGGCGTCGTCCACCGTGGCTACCCGAACCGTGGGAGTGGAAGCCATGAGCCCTCCTGTTGACTGTCTGATCGTGTGCGTGGCGGGGGTGATCGACGTCGGGCCAGAGTGGGACCAACCGGCCGGTGCCCCGACACTCCGGCTTCGGTGACATTCCAAGGCTAGACGACGCATTCCGGGCACCGATCCACGCGGTCGGGACGGCGTGCGTGCGGCACCGGGCTAGCGTTCGGTGGCACGATGAACAGTTGTGTCCACCGTGTCCAGCCACCGCACCGATTCAGCGGACCGCACGTCCGCTCACCGCGGTTCCACCTACCGCGACGCCGGCATCGTGTTGCGGGTGACCAAGCTCGGTGAAGCGGACCGGATCGTCACCGTGCTGACCCGCCGGACCGGCCGGATCCGCGCGGTGGCCAAGGGAGTGCGGCGCACCAAGTCCCGGTTCGGTGGCCGGCTCGAGCCGTTCAGCCACGTCGATCTGCAGCTGTACAACGGCCGGAACCTCGACATCGTCACCCAGGCAGAGTCGCTGGATGCGTTCGGGCCGGTGCTGGCCGCCGACTACGGCAAGTACACCGCGGCCACCACCATCGCCGAGACCGCCGAGCGGCTCGCCGCCGAGGAGCGGGAGCCAAGCCTGCGGCTGTACCTGCTGCTGGTGTCCGCGCTGCGGGCGCTGGCCGAGTCGGAGCGCTCACCCGGATTGGTGCTCGATGCGTTCCTGCTGCGGGCCATGGCGTTGGCCGGTTGGGCGCCGGCACTCACCGAATGTGCGCGGTGCAATGCGCCGGGGCCGCATGCGGCCTTTCACGTCGCCGCCGGCGGTTCGCTGTGCCCGCACTGCCGCTCGGCCGGGACCGCCCGCCCGGCCCCGCAGACCGTGACGCTGATGGCCGCGCTGGCGGACGGTGACTGGCCGGTTGCCGACGCCAGCGAGGGGGTGCACCGACGAGAGGCCTCCGGTCTGGTGGCGGCACTGCTGCAGTACCACCTGGAGCGGGCGCTGAAGTCGCTGCCGCTGGTGGACGTCGATCGGACCGCGAAGTGACGGCGCCGGACCACCGGCAGCGCACCACCCCGATCAGGCCACCCGATCCGCATCCGTCCGGCGCGCGGCCGCCGCAGCTGCCACCGGACCGGGTGCCGCAGCACGTCGCACTGGTGATGGACGGCAACGGCCGGTGGGCGGGGGCTCGTGGGCTGCCACGCACGGCCGGGCACCAGGCCGGCGAGGCGCAGCTGTTCGACGTGGTGGCCGGCGCCATCGAAATCGGCGTGAAACACCTTTCGGCGTACGTGTTCTCGACCGAGAACTGGCGACGCTCGGCGGCGGAGGTTCGATTCCTGATGGGCTTCAACCGCGACACCATCCGCCGTCGCAAGCACCAGATGAACGACTGGGGGGTACGGGTGCGCTGGGCCGGTCGCAAACCCCGGCTGTGGCGCAGCGTGCTGCACGAACTGGAGGCGGCCGAGGAGCTGACCGCCGGCAACGACGTGCTCACCCTGACCATGTGCGTCAACTACGGCGGCCGCGGCGAGATTGTCGACGCCACCAGGGCGATCGCCGAGCAGGTCGCCGAGGGCCGGCTGAAGCCGGAGAAGATCACCGAGCGGACGCTGGCCGAGCACCTGTACCACCCGGACATGCCGGACGTCGACCTGTTCATCCGCTCGTCCGGGGAGCAGCGCACCAGCAACTTCCTGCCATGGCAATCTGCTTATGCCGAAATGATTTTCATGGACACGCTGTTCCCGGACTTCGACCGCAGGCACCTGTGGCAGGCCTGCGAGAGCTATGCGTTGCGGGAACGCCGGTTCGGCGCAGTACCCACCGACCCAGCCGCCCCGGGGCCTGCCGGTACGGCTTCGACGGGTACCTGACGCTGATCCAATGCTGAACTGACCGCTGTCCGGGAGGGAGCGCCACCGTGGGTCGTCACCGCCGGCCGCGCAGCCGGAGTCGGAACGGGCACCGATGGTTGCGGCGCGCCGGCGTGGTCGGCGGGGTGGTGCTGATCGCAGTGGCCGCCGATGCGGTGGCGATGGGCGCGCGGTTGCAGCACTTCGCCCTGACGGCCGCGGTCGATGCCACCGGACAGCCTGCGGGCCGGAGCTGGCTGATCGTCGGGTCCGATTCCCGTGCCGATCTGGCCGCGGGCACCGACGCCGGCGGCTACGGCAGCACCGACCAGGTGCAGGGCCGCCGGGCGGACATGGTGCTGCTGGTCCGGCAGGACGGCACCGGAACCAGGGCGGTGTCGATTCCACGGGACATGATGGTGCGGCTGCGGCCCGATCTGGCGGTGCGCGTTGCGCTGGCCCTCCAGGACGGTCCACAGGGTCTGGCCGACGGCATCTGCAACACCCTCGGCGTTGCGGTGACCGACATGGCCATCGTCAATTTCCGCACCTTTGCCGCAGCGGTCGACGCCGTCGGCGGGGTGCCGGTGACGCTGCCGACGCCGATCCGGGACCGGGCGACGGGCCTGGAGATCGGCGACGCCGGACCCCGCACTCTCGACGGGGTTCAGGCGCTGGCGCTGGTTCGCTCGCGGCAGGCCGAGCTGCTCGTCAAGGGACGGTGGGTGGCCGAGTCCGATGCGGTGGGGGCGCAGCAGCGGGCCGACTGGGGCGGCGCCGTGCTGTCCGCGTTCGCCGGCCGGGCAAAGTCGGCCGTCGGCAATCCCGTTGTGGCACAACGCCTTGCCTGGACCCTGAGCGGTGGGCTGCAGGTGTCGTCCGGGCTCGGTCTCGCCGACCTGATCCAACTGCGCGGCGTCGATCCCCGGGTGCCGGTGCTGCCGACCGACCCCGATCCCAATCCCCGGCTCGGTCTGCTGCATGCCGGCGCCGGAGCCAAGAACGTCTTGCGGGAGTTGGGATACCAGGGGGAGTGCACCACCGCCGCCATGCGCGGCTACGTCGAGGACGCGGGCGGCCGGGTGCGCAGGGTCGACGGCTGATCGGCGCCGGAACCCCGGGGGAACGCCAGCAGGGCCCGGCGGATCGGCCGGGCCCTGCTGGCGGTGGTGGTGGTCGAAAGGTGAAGCGGTGTGCTGACTTCGGCGAGCGTCAGTGCTGGTGATCGGCATCCCGGCGGCGAGTCAGCAGCAACAGCGCGCCGCCGAGCACCAGCAGGGCAGCGCCGGCACCGGCGAGCGGACCGACGCTGCCGGCGCCGGTGTTCGCCAGCGGGTGTTCGCCGGCAACGTTCCGGACGCTGGTGCTCGGCGGCCAGACGATCACGGCAGAGGTGACGGTGCTGGTCGCGGTGCCGGCCACCTCCCGCGTCGATGGCGATGTGGACGTCGACGTGGAGGCGGTGGCTGTTGCGCTGGGTCCGGACCCGGTCGGGGTCGGTGTGGTGCCCGGGGTTGTGGTGGGCGGCACGGGGGTGGTCACGCGGAACGGCGCGGCCACCACCACCTCGCCGTCGAGGAACAGTGCGATGACGTGTTGTCCGGTCGCGGCGTCTGCGGGGATGGTGATGCTGGTGTGTACTTCGCCGTTGGCGTCGGAGGTCACTTGGCCGACATGTGTTGGCTTGGAGTGGAATTCGACGTCGTAGGTGGTGTTGGGCTGCAGTCCGGTTGCGTCGATTTTGACGTTGATGCCGGCGGCGCCCTCGGTGGGGGTGACCACCAGCTTGGGCGCGCCGCTCTCGCCCCCTCGATAGCTCTTGCTGATCACCCGGCCGTCGGCGTCCGAGCTGTACACGGTGACGCTGCCACCGGCGGGTGCCGTGACGACGGCGGGCACCTCGACGGTGACCACGCCGCCTTCGGGTATGTCGGACTCGATCCACACCGTGAACGTGCTGAGCTCCGGCACGAAACGGGTCTCGTAGACAAGGTCGATGAAGGCGCCGTCGGGTCCGCGCAGCTGCACCTTCGGCGGGATGTTCGGGTCGAACCGCAGCTCGTCCTCTGGCCAGTAGACGTCGATGAACTGCGGAGCCTCCAGTGCCGCAACGGCTCTGATCGTGTTGACGACCGTCACCGGGTCGCCGGTCAGCAGCACCCCGCCGTTGTTGTCGACCAGCTCGATGGATTCGGTGGCGGCGGGGGTCACCGTCAGGGTGGCGGTCTGGGTGGATTGCGTGTCGTAGGTCTGGCAGTTCACGCTGACGGTGAATGTTCCGGGCCAGAGGTAGTCGGCCCACAGCTCGGTGCGGTAGCCGCCGGTGGCGTTGAGCGGCAACAGGTCTGACTGCCAGAGCACCTCATCGGTCTCGTCCAACACACTGACCTGGGCGGCGTTCTTGGAGGCGTCGCCGGCGGCCGGAACCGGGCAGCTGCCGCTGACCGCCACGCTTTCGACAGTGCCCTCGATGAATCGAGCCGGCGACAGGGTGGGAGCGGTGGCGGTCGGTGCGGCGGCCGGCATCGGGGTTGGCGCCGCGGTGGCGCTGCCGGCTCCGAGGCCGGCTCCGACGGTGATCAGGGCGGCGACGCCGCAGGCGAGAATGGAACGCAGCTTCATGGAGGGCCCCCGGCTGAGAGTGGTACAAGGCCGGCGACGCCGACCAGCGAAACCTGGCACATTAAATATTGATACAAGAAGCGGCGCCGGGCAGCCGTTACCGAACCGAATCCATAGCCGGATCGATGCAGTCGGATCGAGGTGGTCGAACAACAGGGCCCGGCGGATTCGCCGGGCCCTGTCGGTCGTGCGGGTCAGAGCAAACTGCGGGCAGCGTAGGTACTTTGCTGCTTGCTCCTTAGGACGTCGATATTAATGCTTGCGGTCGGCTTCCCGGCGACGGGAGAGCAGCAGGAGCGCGCCGCCCAGCACCAGCAGGCCGGTGCCGGCACCGGCCAGCGGGCCGACGTTGTTGGCGCCGGTGTTGGCCAGCGGAAGATTGGAAGAGGTCGTGGTCCACGACGAGCTGGTCCAGCTGGTGGACCAGGTGACGGTGACGTCCGAGCTGGTGCTGGTCGGGGCGGTCGTCGGGGCGGTGGGCGCCGTGGTGGTCGGCACGCCGGTAACAGTCACCTCGAACGGCGCGGACACCACTACCTCGCCGTTGAGGAACAGTGCGATGACGTGTTGTCCGGTTGCGGCGTCTGCGGGGATGGTGATGCTGGTGTGTACTTCGCCGTTGGCGTCGGAGGTCACTTGGCCGACATGTGTTGGCTTGGAGTGGAATTCGACGTCGTAGGTGGTGTTGGGCTGCAGTCCGGTTGCGTCGATTTTGACGTTGATGCCGGCGGCGCCCTCGGTGGGGGTGACCACCAGCGTGGGCGCGCCGCTCTCGCCGACAACGTAGCTCTTGCTGATCTCGCTGCCGCCCAGGTTGCTGGAGACGGTGATGGTGGCACCAGCCGGAGCGGCGACGGTCGCAGGAACCTCGACGGTGAGCGTGGCGCCGACCGGAATGGCGGAATTGACGGTGACGAGGAAGGAGTTGTCGGCCGGGTCGAAGTCGGCGCTGTAATCCAGGTCGACGAACTGCCCGTTCACGTCGCGCAGCTGCACCTTCGGCGGAACGGACTCGTCAAACGTGAGTTCCTCTGGCGGCCATGCCACATAGAACTGGTAGGGGTTCTCCGGCGAGGCAAGGAACTTCTGGGTCGCCACGATGGAAACCGGGTCGCCGGTCAGCAGCTTGCCGCCGTTGTTGTCCACCAGATCGATCGACGCCTCGATGAGCGGGTCGACGGTGAACTCGGCCGCGGCTGACTCCGAGGTCGCCTCGTAGTCGGAGCAGGTGACGGTTACCTGGTAGGTGTCTGCCGGCAGCGCGCCCAGATCTTCCGTGAAGGTGTAGTTGCCGGCCGCGTCCAACGGCACCGGGTCGCCGTAACCGGCCCCGCTGATGTTCAGCAATGCGGTGTTTTTGCTGGTATCTGGCGCGGAGGTGACCGGGCAGGTGCCGCTGATCGTCACCGGGTCGGTGGAACCTTCGACCAGCTTGTTGGGCGACACCGTCGGCGCTGGAGGCGCCGCGCTCGCCGGTGCGGCCACCAGACCCACCGAGACCAGGGCAGCGACAGCGCTACCGACCAAAAGTGAACGAAGTTTCACAGAACTGCCCCCAAGCTGGACTTTTGGCGGGCCCGTCCCGCCGACCACGCGAAAAGTATCACAGCGAAATCTCATGCGATACCCATGCAGATACCCCAATTGTCGCAGTGTCGAGAGTTCACTCAATCAGGTGGCGAGACTGCGCTGAGCAGCGCAAACGCCTGTTGATGCAGGGTTGCCGGTGGATTGCCCGTTGGCGGGCCGCGGCGGGTGCCGGGCGGCCTGCGGCGGGTGCCTGCGGAGCTGGGTCACCGCAACGACGCCAGCGGGACTGGGCCAGCGGGAACCGGGTCAGATCAGTGCAGCTGGGTCAGCTGCGGCAGCCGTTGCACCGCGGCGGCCAGGGCAGCGGGATCGGCATCGCAGTAACCGGCCCAGCCGGCCAGGAACGCGTCGTCGACGCCGTCAGGGCCGGTGATCCTGGCGTCCAGAACTGTCGGCAGGCCGTACCGCTGCAGCAGCTCGCGGAAGGCCAGCAGCTGCTGGTCCGGCGCGTCGTTCAGGATCAGCTGCACCAGCAGCCCGGTGCCGACCACCTCGCCGTGCAGCAGCTGAGGTTCGGCAACGCGGTTGCGGTGCATGTAGTACATGGCATGAGCGACGCCGGTGCGAGTGGGCGGTTGGGTGCCGGTCACCAACGCCGCGCCGACCGTGTTGGCGAGTATCAGCACGTCGTCGGCCGCCAGCCCGCCGGGAGCCGCGCCGCGCAGCCGCTCGGCTATCTGGTGATGGATCTGCTCTGCGACGCCGGCCGCAAGCTGAGCCGGCCACGGCAGCGCATCCGTTGCGCCCCAACGCTCCTGCAGCTGCCATTGCAACTCGAGGTACTTGGCCATGGCGTCGAACGCGCCGGCCACCAGCAGCCGTTCCGGAGCGGCGGACACGATCCGACGCGGAATCAACAGCTCTCGGACGGTGGCCACCTGGCGCGCCGTGGCATAACCGCCGCTGGGCGTGTAGAGCACCGAAAGTGTTGCGGCACAAGCACAGGTGGCCGCACTGGTCGGTACCGTCACCACCGGGACCGTGGCAAGATCGCCGGTGGCCTTGGCGACGTCGAGCACCTTGCCGCCGCCGACGATCACGTCGACAGCTGCGGTGCCGGGTTCGCCGGTCCATCCCAGTTGTGCCGCGGTGTCGGCCACCAGCTCCGCCGTCACCGCGCCGGGCACCGGCACCGTGATCGCGCCGGGTGGCGGCCAGGCAACCCCGGCTGTGCGCAATTCGCCGGCCAGCAACCGGTGACCGACGCCGCCGACCACCAGCCCCACCCGCGGCCCGTAGCCGGACAAGGTCAGCGGGAGCGCTCGGTCCAGACCGTCATCGATGACGATGCGGCCGGGACCGAGCGCGAAACCGCCGCTCGGCAGCAGATCCACAGCTGCTACAGACCCAACTCGCCCTCGAACTCGCCGGCCTCGATGCGCTTCTTGACCGCATTGAGGAACCTGGCGGCGTCGGCACCGTCGATGGTCCTGTGGTCGTAGCTGAGCGCGACGTAGGCCATTGAGCGGATGGCGATCACATCGTCACCGTCGGCGTCGGTCACCACCACCGGGCGCTTCACCACCGCTCCGGTCACCATGATCGCCGACTGCGGGGGAGTGAAGATGGCGGTGTCGAACAGCGCCCCGACGCTGCCGGTGTTGGTCAGCGAGAAGGTGCCACCGGACAGCTCGTCCGGCCCGATCTTGTTGCTACGGGTGCGTTCTGCCAGATCGGCGATCTTGCGGGCGATACCGCCGAGGTTCAGGTCGTCGGCATTCTTGATCACCGGAACGATGAGCCCGCGCGGGGTGTCGACCGCCATGCCGAGGTTCACCGTCGGGTGGTAGGTGATCTCCTTCAGGTCATCGGACAACGTGGAGTTGATGACCGGGTACACCTTCGCGGCCTCGACGGCGGCCTTGACGAAGAACGGCAGGAACGACAGCTTCACGCCCTCGCGCTGTTCGAAGCTCTTCTTGGCCTGCTGACGCAGCTTCGCGACCTTGGTGACGTCGACCTCGATCACCGTGGTCAGCTGCGCCGAGGTCTGCAGCGCCGCCACCATGTTCTTGGCGATGGTCTGCCGGATCCGCGGGGTCTTCTGCGTGGTGCCGAGCAGCTTGGTCGCCGCCTCGTCCGGCACCGGAGCGCCGCTGCCGGCCGGCTGCCCTGCTGCCGCGGCCGGCGCGCCGGACGCCGCCGGTGCGGTGGTGGCCGCCCCGGCAGCCTTCGCCGCCTTGACCACGTCCTCCCGGCGGATGCGGCCGCCGACGCCCGTGCCCTGCACCGTCGAGAGATCGACTCCGTTGTCGGCGGCGAGCTTGCGGATCACCGGCGTGACATAGCCGGCAGCACCTGCGCCACCGGCGTCCTTGGGGCTGAGCGACTCGGTGGCCTTGGCCGCCGGGGCCGAAGCTGCCGGAGCCGCGGACGCCTGCGACGCGGCCTGCGATCGGCCGGGCGTCGAACCGCTGCCCTCGGCGGTGACTTCGTCCTCCTTCTCCGCCGCTTGCGGGGAGCCGGAGGGTTCGATCTCGTCCAGCGGCTCGGCCTGCTTGCTCGGCTGGTTTGTTGGCTGCTGGGCCGGCCGGCTCGGTTCCGCCGCCGACTGCTCGGCAGAGCCGGCGCCGTCGGAGCCGGAGCCGGAGTCGGAACCCGAGTCAGAATCAGAGCTGGAACCGGAGTCGTCGCTCGCGCCGGAGCCGGAGCCGGCGGACGCATCACCGATGACGGCGAGCTGGCCACCGACCTCGACCGTCTCGTCCACCTGGGCGTTGATCTGAAGCAGCGTGCCGGCCACCGGTGACGGAATCTCGGTGTCGACCTTGTCGGTGGATACCTCCAGCAGCGGTTCGTCCACCGCGACCTCGTCACCCACCTGCTTGAGCCAGTTGGTGACGGTGCCCTCGGTGACCGACTCGCCCATCTCCGGCAGGGTCACGGGGGTGCCATTGCCGGATCCTCCGCCCGAGCTCGAACCCGTTCCTGCTGTGGGCTTTTCGGCTGGTTGCTCGGTGTCCGACGACGGCGCTTCCGGTGCCTCGGACGCGGCCGGAGCTGCTTCCGGTTCCGGCTGCGCCTGCTCGGCGGCGTCATCGTCGTTGGCGTCGGCACCGGTGCTGTCGGCACCGCCGGAGTTGTCGGCGGATTGGTCCGCTGAGCCGGAGTCGTCGGCGCCCGAACCGGAACCGTCGCCGATGATCGCCAGGTCCGCGCCCACCTCGGCGGTCTCGTCCTCCGGCACCAGGATCTTCTCCAAGGTGCCGGCGACCGGTGACGGAATTTCGGTGTCGACCTTGTCGGTGGACACCTCCAGCAGCGGTTCGTCGACCGCCACCTCGTCCCCCTCGGCCTTGAGCCAGCGGGTGACCGTGCCCTCGGTGACGCTCTCACCGAGGGCGGGCATCTGCACGGACTGCGACATGGGTTCTCCTTCTTCGGGTTCGGCGCGAAGTTCCGGCCGGCGTGACTGCTGTCAGTTCACCGCAGCTGCGGTGTGCGCGCGAGTCGGCGCCGGTGCTGACGGTCGATCAGTGGGCGGCGTGCAGTGGCTTGCCGGCCATCGCCAGCATGGTCTCGCCGATGGATTCGTACTGCGTCGGGTGGGCGTGGATCAACGGTGCGACGTCTTCCGGGTGTGCCTCCCAGTTGACGATCAGCTGGGCCTCGGCGAGCAGCTCGCCGATCCGGCCACCGACCATGTGCACCCCGACGATCGGCCCGTCCTTCACCCTGACCGCTTTGATTCCGCCTGCGGTGCGCAGGATGTCGGACTTGCCGTTGCCGGCGAGGTTGTAGGTGTAGGTCTCGACCTGATCGTCGCCGTACTGCTTCTTGGCCATGTCTTCGGTCAGGCCGACCGACGCCACCTGCGGGTCGCAGTAGGTGACCCGCGGAATGTTGCTGTCCGGCACCACCACCGGGTTGAGCCCGGCGATCTCCTCCGCGGCGAAAATGCCCTGCTGGAAGCCGCGGTGCGCCAGCTGCAAGCCGGGGACGATGTCGCCGATCGCGTACACGTGGTCGACGTTGGTGTGCAGCCGCTCGTCGGTCAGCACGAAGCCGCGGTCCATGGCAATGCCCTGCTCGGCGAAGCCGGTGCCGTCGGTGGCAGGTCCGCGGCCCACCGCAACCAGCAGCAGGTCGGCCTTCAGCTCGGTGCCGTCCTCCAGGGTGACGGTGACGCCGGAATCGTCCTGGGTGACCTTGGAGAACTTCACCCCGGTCTTGAAGTTGATCTTGCGCTTGCGGAAGGCCCGCTCCAGCTGTTTGCCCAGCCACGGATCTTCGGCCGGCACCAGCGACGGCAGCGCCTCGACGATGGTGACGTCGGAGCCGAAGGAGCTCCAGATGCTGGCGAACTCGACGCCGATGACGCCGCCGCCGAGCACGATCGCCGACTGCGGCACCCACTGCAGCCCGAGGGCCTGCTCGGAGGTGATCACCCGACCCTCGATGTCAAGGCCGGGCAGGCTGCGCGAGTACGAGCCGGTGGCCAGGATCAGATCTTTGCCGGTGTAGGTGGTGTCGCCGACCTTCACCGAGGTGCCGCCGACGTAGGTGCCCTCGCCGGCCACCACCTCGATGCCGTGCCCCTTGATCAACCCGGTGAGGCCCTTGAAGTGCTTGCCGACGATCGAGTCCTTGTACTTGTGCAGGCCCTCGATGTCGACGCCGTCGAAGTTGACCTTGAGCCCGACGTCGGCGGCGTGCTGCGCCTCGTCGGCCACCTCGGCCGAGTGCAGCAGCGTCTTGGTGGGAATGCAGCCCCGGTGCAGACAGGTGCCGCCGAGCTTGTCCTTCTCGATCAGCACCACCTTCATGCCGAGTTCGGCGCCGCGGATGGCCGCGGCGTATCCCGCTACTCCGCCGCCGAGAATCACAAGGTCGACGTTGGTGTCCGTCATTGCTGGGCTGCTCCTTGATCGGTTCGATCGCCGTGGTGGGCGCCGCCGCCGGGTCAGCCATCGACCTCCGGCTCCGTTGCTGGGCCGGACGCCGCTGGCGAGGCGGTGGAACGCCGCGACGCCGGCCGCGTTCTTGCGCCGGGCACGCGTCGCAGTGTGCCGATCAGGATCGGTCTGTGCGGCACGCCTCCTCTATCTTGGCACTCCGCAGCGGTGGTCCGCGGGCCGGGGCGACCTCGCGGCATACTGGAGTAATGGGGCTATTCACGCGGCGGTCGAAGCAGACCGGGCAATCCGGGGCGAAGCCGTCGCGCCGCGAGGCCCAGGCCACCTCCGATGCCCTGGCCGAGTGGGTGGCCAACCGGCGCGGCGTAGAGGTGTACGTCGAACCGAAGACGGCCGTCACCGAGAACAGCGTGCTGCTGGTGGCGCACGACGGCGAGTTCACCCGCCGCCGGGTGCCATCGCCCGATGTGGCCCGCACCTTCGCCCGCAAACACGGCCTGCCGATCTACGACGCGACCGTCGTCGGCTACCCGCAACGCATGCGCGACTACTCGCGTCGCGAGACCATCCAGCGGCAGCGCGAGCTGCGCAAGGCTCTCGACGAGGGCTGAGGTCCGGCGGCCGAGCGCGGGTGGCGCGGCCCCGTCCCGCCGCCGCGCCACCCGCACCCCGATCAGCCTCAGTCCGATCAGCCGAAGACCGATCGGCCGAAGACCGATCGGCCCGCAGTCCGATCAAGCGTCGGCCAGGTCCTCCATGGTGGCGAGCAGGGTGCGCACCGGCACCCCGGTGCCGCCCTTGGTGGTGTAGCCGTACGGCGCGCCGGGATGGAACGCCGGCCCGGCCACATCGAGATGCGCCCAGGGCAGCTCGTCGGGGACGAAGGCCGCCAGATAGTGCGCCGCGGTGAGCATCCCGCCCTCGCGGCCGGCGCCGACGTTCTGGATGTCGGCAAGGTACGACTGCAGACCCTCGCGCAGTTCCTCGGGCATCGGCATCGCCCAGCCGCCCTCGCCGGTTTGCCTGGCCAGCTCGGCCACCCTGTCCCGCAGCTCGTCTGTGCCCATCACGCCCATGGTGCGGTTGCCGAGGGCCACCACCTGCGCGCCGGTGAGCGTCGCGGTCTCGAGCAGGTAGTCGGGGTTGTCCTCAGCGGCTCTGACAATGGCGTCGGCCAGGATGATCCGTCCCTCGGCGTCGGTGTTGAGGATGTGAGATGTCTTGCCCTGCTTGCCTTTGCCCGCGTAGTGGGTGATCACGTCGGCCGGCCGGTAGGCGCTTCCGGAAGGCAGATTCTCGGCCAGCGGCACGGTCGCGGTGACGGCCACCGGCAGTCCCAGCGCGGCGGCGCCGATGGTGGCAGCGACAACGGCGGCTGCACCGGACATGTCGCTGGTCATCTCGACCATGCCGGGCATCGGCTTCAGCGAGAGGCCGCCGGAGTCGTAGGTGACGCCCTTGCCCACCAACGCGATCTTCGCCGCCGGCCGGGCCGGACGGTAGCTGAGCCGCAGCAGCCGCGGTGGCCGGGCCGAGCCGGCGCCGACCGCGAGGATTCCCCCGAAACCCTTTTGCTGCAAAGCTTTCTCGTCCAGCACCTCAACGGTGAGCCCGGCGGCGGCACCGGCCTGCGCCGCCCGCTCGGCGAATGCCGCTGGGGGAAGGTCGTTCGGCGGGGTGTTGATCAGGTCGCGCGCCAGCAGCACCGCTTCGGCCGTGACGACGGCCCGCCGCAGCACTTCCTTTGCGGCCTTGTCGGCGCTGGGCACCAGTAGCTTCACCGAGCGCACCGGCGGCTTGCTCGGCTGCTTGTAGCCGGCAAACACGTAGCCGCCCAACGCCAATCCCTCGACCGTCGCGGCCAGGTCGATGGCCGACAGGGTGGTCGCGACCTCGCCGAGACCGGCGACCGCGCGGGCGGCGTTGCCCGCTGCCTTGCGCACCCGTTCGGCGTCCAGCCTGTAGATCTCGCCCAGCCCGACCAGCACCAGCCGGTCCGCGGCCACCAGGTCGGTCCCTGGGACCGTGGCGACCTCACCGAGGGCGCCGCTGATGCCGGCCAACTCGGCGGCCCGCTGCACCTGCGCCCACGGTGACTGCGGCTCCGGCTCGAACGGCAACACCGCGCCGGCGTGTTCCTCCGCGCCGGTGTGCAGCCCGACGATCAGCGCATCGGCCTTCACCTTGCCGGGATCAGCGGTGGTCAGGCTGAACTGCGGTGGCGCGGTCGACGCCGCGGTACCGGCGCCGGTGCCGGCAGCCCGGGCGGCGGACGCCCGTCGCCGCCGGGCCGGTGCCGCAGCTGTTGCCGCCGGGGTTTTTGTGTTGGCACGCTTGGGCTTTGCGCCGGACGCGCTGGCCGTGCTCGCCGAGGAGGTAGCGCCGGTGCCACCGGCGGAAGTATTGCGGGTGGATGTACCGCGGTGAGAAGCGCTACGGCTGGAGGCGCTGCGGCCGGAGGCGCTGGGTTTACTTCCGGACGAAACACTGCGCGGCGCTGCGGACTGGCGAGCCATGAAGTCTCCAAAAGGGGTATGAGAGCTTGATCGGATGCGGCCAAGGGTATCGGCCGGTCAGCTCGGCTCGTCCAGACCGCCGGCGCCGCGGGCCATTTCGTAGCTGGCGGTCACCTCGAGGAAGAACTCGGCGGCCACCGTGGTGAGCTCGGCGGCCTCGCCGGGAGCGCCGTCGCCGATGGCCCGGCTGAGCGCGTCATGATGAATCCGCACCAACTCCAGCAGGCTGACGCCGGCCGCGACACTGTCGCGACCGAGGTCGTAACCCGCCAGCCGAGCGGTCTCGTCCTGCCGGCTGATGAACCGCAGCAGGAACACCAGGTAGTTCTGGGCGATCCGCGCCAGGTCGGCACCCCGCTCACCGGCCGGCGCCCGGTCAGTCACCGAGCGGGCCGCGCACCGGCCGGCGGGGCACCCTGGCGTTCAGGTACGCCAGCCCCTCCTCCAGATCGAGGGCGGTGGGCACCCCGGCTGTGCCCATCCCCAGCTGCACCATCGCGAAGGCCACGTCCGGCTGGATACCGACGATCACCGTGAGCGCGCCGCGCAGTCGCGCCATTTCGGCAATCGTGGCCAACGTCTTGGCGCCGAAGGAATCCAACACATCGAGCGCGGCGACGTCGATGATCACCCCGTTGCTGCGGTACCGGCCGATCTGCTCGACCAGGTTGTTGCGCAGCCGGATCATCTCGGAGTCGTCCAGGGCAGTGTGCACCGATGCGATCAGGTAAGAATCCTGTCGCAGAATCGATACCAGCGCCGGACCGGAGCTCACGTCTCGTTCACGCCATCCTGTCGAGTCACGTTGTAGCCGAGCAGCCGCTCGGCTTCTTCAAGACCGCCCTGCAGATCGCCGATGGTGTTCATCTTGCTGAGGTCGACGCCGATCGTCACCAGCGTCTGCGCGATGGTCGGCGACAACCCGGTAATGATGACGCTTGCGCCCATCAGCCGTGACGCGTCGACCGTCTGCACCAGGTGATTGGCCACCGTCGCGTCGACGTCGGGGGCGCCGGTGATGTCGATGACGACCACCTTGGCGCGGTGGGTGCGGATCCCGGACAGCAACTGCTCGGTGACCTGGCGAGCACGTTCGGAGTCGAGCACCCCGATGATCGGAAGGATCAGCAGCCGCTCGCGCACCGGCAGTACCGGGGTGGACAGCTCCCTGATCGAGTCCTGCTGCTGCCGGATCACCCGCTCGCGCTCCTCGACGAACGACACCGCCACCGTGTTGGCGATCCGGTTCGCCGCCGGCTCGTAGGCATCGAGCACCCGGTTCAGCAACGCGAAGTTGCCCTGGTACTTCTCGAACAGCGAGCGGGCCAGCACGTCGCGCAGCAGCAGCACGATGCCGACCACCTCGTGCGTCTCCACCCCGCGCGGAATGATCCGCTCGGAAAGATCGCGGGCGTAGTGCTGCAGGGCCTCGACGCTGCCGGTCTCCAGCACCTCGACGTAGTTGTCGTAGACCGAAGAGGTCTCGGTGGCCATCTCCTGCGCCGTCATCGCCTCCAGCAGATGGGCGTCGCGGATCCGGGCCGCCCACTGATCGCGCAACTTGGCCCGGTGTTGCTGTAGGTGCGCGGTGAGCTGGGTGAGCAACTCGGCGTTGGCGTTCTGCTCCGAGTCGCTCGGTGCCGGCGGCTGGCCGGTGGCGGCCGGCGGCTGTGCGGCGGCGAACCCGTCCGGGCCGGCAGTGCTGTTGGGGTTGGCGGCGCTGTTGGGGTTGGCGGCGCTGTTCGGGTCGGGGACGCCGGCCGCTGGCGCCGGGTGCAGCGACGCGGCCCAGGCCGCGTCGGCGCTGGGTTCGGTGTCTTGTTCACCGCGCCGGCCCGCCGGGTCGGCGGCCGGACCTGGCTGGTACTCGGTCATCGTTGCTTCCTTCTAGTCGGAGTCGGTGGTCTGCTCGGCCGCGGCATTGCCGCCGGCGTGATTGCCGAGAACTGTTGCCTCATCGGGAGTCCCACTTGGTCATCGTCACGGTGGTGCCGCGTCCCGGTTCGCTGACCAACTGGAACTCGTCCATCAGACGGCGGGCGCCGGGCAGGCCAAGACCCAACCCGTGATAGGTGCTGTATCCCTCGGTCAGTGCCGCCTGGGTGTCGACGATGCCGGGACCGGCGTCGCGGGCGACGATCTGCACTCCGGCCCGTGGCCGGCGCAGCAGCTCGACCACGATCTCGCCCTGACCGGCGAAACGCACGATGTTGCGGGCGATCTCGGAGACCGCGGTCGCGATGGTGGTGAGCGCGGTGGCGGAGAAGGACAACCGGCTGGCCAGCTCTCTGGCTGCCTGCCGGGCGGTGACGATGTCGGCATCGACGCTGATGCCCACCGTGATCTGATCGTCGCTGGTCTTGCCGCGGGCCAGCAGCGGGGTGCTCAGCTGGGCACAGACGTTGCACTGCAACAGATGTCGGGCGGCGTCCAGCTGCCGTTGCCGGCGACGATCGGCCGCCGAGAGTGCCAGCAGTACCGCCCGGCACTGCGGCGTCGGGAGTTCCACGTGCTCGGCAGCCAGCAGGTACTCGATGCGCAGCTTGGCCCGCGCCCTGCTCAACTGGGCGGCGACCGCCCCCGGGGTCGACCCGTCGCGGGCGGCCAGCGTCGCGGTGTCCACCCCGGACACCTCGTGCGCCAACACCAGCGCGCGGTCACGTTCGGACAGCTTGCTCAGTGCGGTCGCCATGGCCGAGCGGTCCTCGCCGGCCAGCAGTGCGGAGTCCGACGGCCCGTCGATGGCGATCTCCAGCGCGCGGTGCTGGTTGCGGCGTTCCCTGTCCTGCCCGCGCCAGTGGTTGGCCAGCACATTGCGGGCGGTGCTGATCGCGTACGGCTCCAGCATGCTCGCGTCGATGCGGTCGATCGCCGTCATCACCCTGGTCAGGGTTTCCTGGACCAGATCGTCGGCCAACGGATCGCCGCCGAGGCGGGCATGCACAATCCGGCGCACGATCGGGATGAGGTGGGTGATCGGCTCGGTTGCCGCCCGCGATCCGGCGCGGGCGTCCGGGTCGGGTCCGTCGGAGCGCGCCGGACCGGGAGCGACCGTCAACTCCGACACGTCCGGTAGCGGCGCGGCGGTCGGCACCGGGGTTGGCGGAACCGCGGCAGGCGGCGGCACCGAGGTCGGCGCCTGCTGCTCACCACCGGCATCCGACGACCGGGCCACAGTCACGCGTTCATCATGGCCCAACCGGAGCGCGCATCGGTCATCGTCACGACACCGGAGCCCGGCCGGCGCGGCGGAAATGTTCTTACCGTCCGGTCTGTCCGTGCGATTGCCCGCCGCGCCGCCTCCCGGTCGGAGAGCGGCGACGGGCCGTCGGCAACCGGACATTCCGGTAGTAGCCGCAGTCGGCTCGGCTCCCGGCCGGCCGGCGCCGACTCGCTGACGGGTCTGGACCCAGCGCCGAACACGCTGGTCGGGACCGGTGCGACGGGGAGAGGCGACGGCGGACACCGATCTCGCGACGGCATGACGCGACGACGCCGGAAAATCGGCGCGGCCTCGGCCGCCGCCCACTTACCGGCACCACATTCCCCTGATTGGGTGGAATTCACTCCATTGCTGCGAGGCGCACCGTGGAGACGAGCGGTGACGCCGTCGTTCAGGAATCCCGGCATTGGCGCGCGGACCTGCGGTGATGCGCCATGTACTCGACACCGTTGACGCTGCTGACGCCGCCGCCGGGCGGGCATGCGCCCGGGTTTCCGATCAGCCGAGCGCTCGTGGTGGCAGGCCACATTCCCGGCCCTCCGGCGTCCGGACACCCGGTGGCGGCTGGCGAAATGGCGCCGACCGCGGACGTCATGCACCGGGCCGGTCGGGGTTTCAGCTGGTGTGTGCGACCCCGCACACTCCGCGCCAACCGCGCGGACGCCTCAAGCGATGCTCGCGGATCCCCGCGACCAACGCCGAACCTGTTCCCGACATGGGAGAAGGGGAATCCATCATGTCGATTCGTCTCAAGCTCGCCAGTGCCTCCGCCGCCGTGCTGCTCGCCACCACGGCGACCGTGCTGCCGGTGACGACGGCCGCAGCCGCACCGGCAAGCGCCGCGCCCGCGGCCGCGTCCGTGCTGCCGTTCCAGGCGAAGAAGACCGCGCCGACCAGCCTGCCGGTGACCGGAACGCTCGCCGACGGCACCGCCTTCACCGGCGCCATCAGCGACCTGACCGCCACCTCCACCAAGGGCGGCGTGATGCAGCTGACCGGCACCATCACCGGAAACGGGTTGCCGGCCGGCGGGACCACGTTCACGACGCCGATCGAAAACCTTGCGGCGCCCGCCGGATGCAGCGTGCTGAACCTCGACCTCGGGCCGCTCAACCTTGACCTTCTCGGTCTGGTGATCGATCTGGCGCCGGTGAAGCTCGACATCACCGCGGTTCCCGGCAGCGGCAAGCTGCTGGGGAACCTGCTCTGCGCGGTGACCCACCTGCTGGACAAGGGCGGCCCGCTGTCGGGGCTGACCAACCTGCTCAACCGGCTGCTCAGCGTGTTGGGCCTGTAAGTCACCCCGCTCTGTTACTGATCTATCCGGAACAGCTCCAGCTGGAACCGCGCGGTGACGCCGGGCCCGTCGTTACTGGCTGACGACAGGGTGCGGTGTCGCCGGCTGTTCCGGCACGGCGCACGCAACGTGCAGCTGATAGCAGTGCCGTGGTCACGGCACCGCGTCATGGGTCTGGAGCAGTACCGGAGCACAGCGCCACCGGCGATGTCGGGTCGCCGGTGGCGCTGTCGCGTCCAGTACCGGTGATCGACCGGGCAGCGACCGAGCAGCCGGACCGCCGCGATAGGTTGACCGCCATGGCCGAGACCCTGCAACAGTCGCCGCTCAACGCCCAGCACGAAGCGCTCGGGGCCACCATGGCCGCGTTCGGCGGCTGGTCGATGCCGATCCAGTACCCGGCAGCCAACGGCGGTGGGGTAGTGGCCGAGCACACCGCGGTGCGCGATGCGGTTGGCGTTTTCGACGTCTCACACCTGGGCAAAGCCTCGGTCACCGGACCAGGCGCCGCCGAGTTCGTCAACCGCTGCCTGACCGCCGACCTCGGCAAGATCAGCGCCGGGCAGGCCCAATACACGTTGTGCTGCAACGAATCCGGCGGCGTGATCGACGACCTGATCGCCTACCTGGTCTCCGACGACGAGGTGTTCCTGGTCCCCAACGCAGCCAACACGGCCGCCGTCGTTGCTGCCCTGCAGCAGGCCGCGCCCGACGGTGTCGAGGTGACCGACCGGCACCGGGACTTCGCCGTGATCGCCGTGCAAGGCCCCAAGTCCGCCGACGTGTTGGAGGCTGTTGGGCTGCCCACCGACCTCGACTACATGGCCTGGACCGACGCGAGTCTGCCGGACGGCAGCAGCGTCAGGGTCTGCCGCACCGGATACACCGGCGAGCACGGCTACGAGCTGGTGCCCGAGTGGGACGCCGCCCCCGCGCTGTGGGAGCAGTTGCTCAGCGCCGCAACGGATCTCGGCGGCCGCGCCGCCGGGCTCGGCGCCCGCGACACCCTGCGCACCGAGATGGGCTACCCGCTGCACGGGCAAGACCTGTCGCTGGAGATCTCACCGGTGCAGGCCAAGGCGGGCTGGGCCGTCGGATGGAAGAAGCCGGAGTTCTTCGGTCGGGAGGCGTTGGTGGCGGAGAAGGCCGATGGTCCGCGGCGGGCGCTGCGCGGTCTGCGGGCGGTGGAGCGGGGCGTGCCGCGTGCCGGGCAACCGGTGCTGGACGCCGACGGCAACCAGGTGGGCCAGACCACCTCTGGCACGTTCTCGCCGACCCTCGGCCAGGGCATCGCCTTGGCGCTGATCGACACCGCCGCGGGCGTTGCCGACGGCGACGAACTGGCCGTCGACGTGCGCGGCCGCAAGCTGAAGGTGGAAGTGGTGAAGCCGCCGTTCGTCGCGTCGCACGTGCGATAGCCGGCCAGCGGTTTTGCCTCCGTCGGATTTCGTCGGATTTCGGCGGACCCGATAGTTGGACGTCCAAGCAACGCGCTAACGTGGTGCCATGACGAGCCCGGTCTTTGCTGTGCAGAAGAACCCGAACCCGGCGACCGACGAGCAGTTGGCGGAGATTTTCGCCGCACCTGGCTTCGGCAACTACTTCACCGATCACATGGCGTTGATCGATTGGGACCCGGAGCAGGGCTGGCACGATCCGCGGGTGGTGCCCTACGCGCCGTTCTCGATCGACCCGGCGTCGATGGTGCTGCACTACGGACAGGAAATCTTCGAGGGCCTCAAGGCCTATCGCCAGCCCGACGGCAGCGTCGCGGCGTTCCGGCCGGACGCCAACGCCAAGCGGATGGCCGGCTCGGCCCGCCGACTGGCGCTGCCTGAGCTCGGCGAAGAGTTGTTCGTGGGTGCGCTGCGGGCGTTGGTCGAGGTCGACAAGCGCTGGGTGCCCAGTGCCGAGCATCAGTCGTTGTACTTGCGGCCCTTCATGTTTGCCAGCGAGGTGGGGCTCGGAGTTCGGCCCTCCAGCGAGGTCACCTTCTGCGTGATCGCCTCGCCGGCCGGCAGCTACTTCTCCGGCGGCGTCGCCCCGGTGACGGTGTGGCTGTCCACCGAGTACGTCCGCGCCTCGCCGGGCGGCACCGGCGAAGCCAAGTGCGGCGGCAACTATGCGGCCTCGCTGCTGGCCCAGGCCGATGCGGCCGCGAAGGGCTGCGACCAGGTGGTCTGGCTCGACGCGGTCGAACGCCGCTGGGTCGAGGAGATGGGCACCAACAACCTGTGTTTCGTCTTCAACGACGGCAACGGCGGGGTCGAGGTGGTGACCCCCGAACTGAACGGTTCGCTGCTGCCCGGCATCACCCGCGACTCGCTGATGAAGCTCTCCAAGGATCTCGGCTACACCGCGACCGAGCGTCGGATCTCCACCGACGAGTGGGCCAAGAGCGTTGACGCCGGCGAGATCACCGAGGTGTTCGGCTGCGGCACCGCCGCGGTGGTGACTCCGGTCGGCCAGGTGAAGAGTGTCGACGGTGAGTTCGGTACCGGTGCCGAAGGTTTGGGCCCGGTCGCCGCCGCGCTGCGGGAAGAGCTCGTCGGAATCCAGAACGGCACCAAGCCGGATCGGCACGGCTGGATGGTTTCGCTCGCAGACTGAGCGGGCGGTGCTCGACCTGAGTGGTCGCGCGGCTCCGGGTGCCGGGTGTTCGGCGGTTCTCGACCTGGGTAGCGGTTCTCGACCTGGGTAGTGGTTCTCGACCTGGGTAGTCGCGCGGCTCCGGGTGCCGGGTGTTCGCTGGCTTGCCTGGCCGCCCCGGTTCGCGGGCTCACCGGGTCGGCTGGAGCCTGACCCGCTTTCCCGGACACCTGAGCTGAGGCGATGATCGTCTCGGAGAGGAGTCTGGGATGCCTGCTGCCAAACCATTGGAGTTCCGTCGTCGAGCGGTCGAGCTGACCCGGGTGCCGGGTGCGTCGGTCGCGTCGATCGCCAAGGACCTGGGGATCAGTGAGTCGTGCCTGCGCCGTTGGATGGCCAAGGACGACGTCGACGCCGGCCGCCGCGAGGGCCTGACCTCGAGCGAGCACGAGGAGCTGGTCCGGCTGCGAAGAGAGAACCGCCGTCAGGCGATGGAGATCGAGATCCTCAAACGGGCCTCGGCCTACTTCGCGCAGGAGAACGTGCTGCCCCCAAAATGAGCGCCCCGCTGGTCCGTGAGCTGGCCGCCGACGGCTACCCCGTCGCGGTGACCTGCGAGGTGCTGGGCATCGCCCGCTCCAGCTACTACGAGGCCGTCGCCCGGCCGCCCTCGAAGCGGTCGGTGGCCGACGCGCAGCTGGCCGCCACGATCGAACGGGTGCACACCGACTCCCGCGGCACCTACGGCGCCCCGCGGGTGCACGCCGAGCTACGCCTGGGGCTCGGCCTCCCGTGCGGACGCAAGCGGGTGGCCCGGCTGATGCGCCGGGCCGGGCTGGTCGGGGTGTGCCACCGCCGCAAGCGTGGGCACCGTCCCGCGCCGGCCACGCACGAGGACCTGGTGCAGCGGGTCTTCACTGCCGACGCACCGAACCGGGTGTGGTTCACCGACATCACCCAGCACCGCGCCAGCGACGGGTGGGTGTACTGCTGCGCGGTGATCGACGCCTACAGCCGGCGGATCGTGGGCTGGTCGATCGCCGACCACATCCGCACCGAGCTCGTCGTCGACGCCTTGGAGATGGCCCGCTGGCAACGCCGCCCCGCGCCGGGCACGATCCTGCACGCCGACCGCGGCTCCCAGTACACCTCGTGGGTCTTCGGTCACCGCCTGCGCGACGCCGGCCTCCTCGGGTCGATGGGGCGGGTTGCCTCGTCAGTGGACAACGCCCTCATCGAGTCGTTCTGGTCCACCATGCAACGCGAGCTGCTCGACCGCCGCACCTGGACCTCACGCGTGGAGCTGGCCGCGGCGATCTTCGAATGGATCGAAGGCTGGTACAACCCCCGCCGGCGGCACTCCACCCTCGGCTACCTGTCCCCGCACGAGTACGAAGCCCTTCACACCGCCGCCATCACCGCGGCATGATCACCACACCGAAACTGTCCGGGAAACCGGGTCAGGCTCCGCTGGCACTGCAGAGTGCTTACACCCGCCACCCTTACGCCGCGGGTGAGCTGTGGCGCGAAACCGGGGTCATGCTGACTCCGCGGCCCGTGCCGGCTGGCCGCCCGGCCGGATGGCTGGTCGGCGATTTTCAGCACCAGTGGCAGAAGTGGGCTGGGGATGCGTGGTTGCGGGCCGGAATGGGCCGGGACTGTCGGTGGTGCTGAAATCTGGCTCCGCATTGTCGGACGACAGGTGTGCCGGCGGTGCTGAGTGTGCTGTCGGGGTTGCCGGTCGGCTGGTTGGTCGGCGATTTTCAGCACCAGTGGCAGAAGTGGGCTGGGGATGCGTGGTTGCGGGCCGGAATGGGCCGGGACTGTCGGTGGTGCTGAAAATCTGGCTCCGCGTTGTCGAACGACAGGTGTGCCGGCGGTGCTGAGTGTGCTGTCGGGGTTGCCGGTCGTGTGGTTGGTCGGCGATTTCAGCACCAGTGGCAGAAGTGGGCTGGGGATGCGTGGTTGTGGGCTGGAATGGGCCGGGACTGTCGGTGGTGCTGAAAATCTGGCTCCGCGTTGTCGAACGACAGGTGTGCCGGCGGTGCTGACCACAAGGCACGTCGGCGATGACGAGCAGCTCGGCGCAACGGTCCGGGGACGAAGAACGGCGACGACCGGATGGTCGTCGCCGTTTTCGTTGATCGCGCCGCGGAAGTTTGCGCGAAATCTGAGGGGTCTTGCGGGGTACTGAAGGGGTCCTGGCGGGCGCTCGGCGTTCGGCAGGTGGCGCGCCGGCCGGTGGTGGCCCGATCCCGCCCGATCCTGCGGCCTCATCGGCGAGCCAGGGTGCTGGCGTCGCCGCTACCGAGGTTCGCTCAGGCGCGCGGGGCGCGCTGAACGGCGCCGGCCTTCAGGCACGAGGTGCAGGCGTTGATCTTGCGCACGGTGCCGGGCGCGACCTGAGCGCGCACCGACTGGATGTTCGGGTTCCAGCGCCGGCTGGTCCGACGATGCGAGTGCGAGACACTCATGCCGAAGCTCGGGCCCTTGCCACACACGTCACACACGGCAGCCACGTCGGCTCACTCCTTGAATTGCCTATCGGTTCCGGCCGACCGGGCGCAGCGGGCATGCTGGCGTCGGCGCGGACAAACCTGGGTTTGGACACTGTCGAATAGCCTGGCCACGGCCGGGCAACCACTCCACAATACGCGGGCTCGCGTAACACAGCCAAATTGCGGCCTGTGACCTGCGCCGAGGCTCCCGCGCAGAATCGCCCGCGCAGGATCCGGCGGGAATCTGCGGCCAATCAATTCGCGCGGTCGGCTCGGACCTGGGCCAGGGACAGCCGGGCCGGTAGCACCGTCAGGCCGCGCAGCGGACAGATCAGGTTGCCGAGGTTGGCGGCGCAGTGGATGGCGGCCATCACCACGATGGTGGTGCGCACCCCGAGCTGGTTGCCGAGCGCACCGGCCACCACGCCGGCGACCGGCATGGTCCCGAAGTTGACCAGTTGGGAACACGTGACGACGCGTCCCATCAGCTCGCCAGGGACGTAACGCTGCCGGAAGGTCACCGTCAGCACGTTGCCGCCGACCACGAAGAAGCTGACCAGCAGCGCGGACAGCGCGTACCAGACCAGTCCGGCGCCGGCACTGGTGAATGCCAGCAGCAGCGCCGGCGGCCCGCCCAGCGTCCGGACCCACAGCAGCGCCCTGGCATCACCCATCCATCCCGCGATTCGCCGCACCACCAGCGCCGCGGCGATCCCGCCGATTCCGGAGAACATGCCGAGCAGCCCGACGGTCGCTTCGCTGACCCCGAGCTGATTGACCAGTAGCAGCACCAGCAGCGCGCCGTAGCCGGTGAGGCCGAAGTTGGAGATCCCACCGATGATCATGAAGCTGCGCAGGAACCTGTCTCTGCCGACGATCCGCAGGCCGTCGGCGATGCGCTGTCGCAGCGGCGCGGCCGGTACCGCTGTTGCCTCGCGGTCGGCGCCGGCCGCGTCCGGTCGGATCCGGAAGAGACAGAACGCCGACACCAGGAAGCCCGCCGCCTGTGTCCACACCCCGACAGCCGCGCCGATGGCGTGCGCGATGAGACCGCCGGCGGCCGGCCCGGCCAGCTGCGCCGTCGACTGACTCACCTGCAGCGCCGAGTTGGCGCTGCCAAGCGCGCCGCGGCGAACCAGCCGGGGGAGCAGCCGTTGGTAGGCCGGGGTGAAGAAGACGTTGCACCCGCCGGTCAGCAACGCCACCACCAACAACTGGGCGAGGCTGAGCACGCCGAGCTGCCAGCCGATCGGGACGCTCGCGGTGGCCAGGGCCGCAACCAGGCCGCAGCAGATCATCACCCGGCGCGGATCCCAGCCGTCCACCCAGGCCCCGGCCGGCAGGCCGATCAGCAGCCAGGGCAGCCAGGTCGCGGCGGTGAGCAGTCCCATCCAGAACGGCGTGGCCGAAAACTCCACTGCCGCAACCAATGCCAGCAGCACCGATGAGGTGGAGGTGCCCAGCAAGCTGACCGTCTCACCGGTCCACAACCAGCGGAAGGCGCGATACCGGAACGCACGGTCAGCCGCGGCGGGCTGCCCCTTGGCGGTGATGGTCATGGTCGGGCCGGGAAGCCGCGCAACAGGTAAAAGACGGTGGTGCGGTCGTTCTCCGCGGCGGACGGGCCGTCTCCGCTCGCAGCGGGGTCTGCCGAGTCGAGCGGGGTTGCCGAGTCGCGCGGGGCTGCGGGGCCGGCCGGCCGCCCGCCGGCGGCGCCGGGACGGCCGGCCTGGTGCAGCTCGTCGCTGTAGCGGCGCCAGCGGTTGACCACTGCGCGTAGCTCTTCACCGAAAGCGTGCAGTTCCGCCGGGGTCAACCGCAGCCAACCGTCGCTGGCGAAGCTCGCGTCCGCCCACTGCGGCAGGCTGTCGGCGTTGCGGCGGTAGTCGTTGAGCAGCTGCCAATGCCGTTCGGTGAGGACGTCGGTGGCCGCTTCGACCGCCGTGCGCTCCGCATCGGACCCGGTGGCACCGCCCCAGCTGATCGAGTGCACCCGCCGCCACCAGCTCTCGCGCTGGTCGCGCGCCAGGTCCGGGGCCGGCGCCACCACGCCGGCGGTCTGCAGCACCTTGAGGTGATGGCTGACGCTGCCGACCGCCTGGCCGGTGCGCTCGGCGAGCTGACCGACGGTGGCCGGGCCGTCGGCGCTGAGGGAATCGAGCAGCCGGCGCCGGAACGGATGGGCCAGCGCGCGCAGCGTTGTCGGCTCGGTGAGGCGAATATCGCCCGGCAGCACCGCATCGGGGTGCTCGGCGGGTTGCTCTGGGCGGTCGGATCGAGCGGGCATGACACCAACGCTAGCTCTACAAATTCCCTTGCACAAGAGCTCTTGTAGATATGGCCGGCTGGGTGGATGGCACCGATGCGGCGCGACGCGCGGACCGAGTCCAGCGGCGAGCAGCGGCAGGCGCCTGGCCCGAAACGTTGACCGGAACGGGCGCGGACGCGCGCAGGAACCGGGTCGGGAACGCTGACAAGATGCCTGCATGAATCCCGCCGATGCCGATGCCGATGCCGATGCCGGTGCCGACCCGGATGCCGATGCCGGTGCCGACCCGGATCGCGCCGACCGCGCGGGCAGCGGCGCGTTGGTCGTGGGTCCGCCAACGGGTGCGGCGCCCAGCACCGGGGACGCGGTCACGGCGGACGCAGCCAGGCACGCCGGGCATCCGGGCGCGGTTGCCGGGTTTCGGTGGCGGACAGGTGCCGTGCTGCGCGGCGTGCTCGATCCGGCCGCCGAATCGGAGCAGTCGGTGGTCGACGTGTTTGCCGCGGCCGGCCGGGTGGTCGACGCCTCGACGCCGGTGGTGGTGCCAACCGAACTGAACATCGCCGAGGAGCTTGGCGTTCGCGACGTCCGGATCGAGGTGCCGTGGGCCGGGCTCCGGCCGGCCGAACCTGCGGCCACCGAAGCCGAGCTGCGGGAAGCTGCCGCTCGCCGGCTTGCGCCGTACGAGCGCACCGTCGACCAAGCGCTACAGCGGGGCGTGCGGCCGTGGATCACGCTGTATCGCAATGCATTACCGCTCTCGCTGATGCTGCAGGGCGGCTGGTTGCACCGCGACACCGCGGCCCGGTTCGGCGACTTCGCGGCCGTGGTGGCGGAGCGGCTGGGTGATCGGGTCGCCGGGTTCATCACGTTGGAAGAACCAGCCTTGCACGTGTTGTACGGCTACGACTTCGGCATCGAGGCGCCGGGATTGACATTGCTGGGCAACACCTTTCCCGCCGTGCACCATCTGTTGCTCGGGCATGCGGCGGCGCTGTCCGCGGTGCGCGCCACCAGCGATGCGCCGGTGGGGATTCTCAACCATCACAGCGTGGTGCGGCCGGCCAGCGATCGCGAGGCCGACATGAACGCCGCCAACCACTACGACGCGCTGCACAACGGACAGTTCCGCGCACCGCTCACCGGCCGGCCGTACCCGGAACCGACTCTCACCGGTGCCGGCGCCGCCGCCGAGGTCGACACCGTGATCAGGGACGGTGACCTTGCCGCGATCGCCGCGCCGGTCGACTTCTACGGCGTCGGGTACGACCATCCAAGGACGATCGCCGCGGCGCCGGACAACGCGCGGGTGCCATTCACCATGGTCGATGATGCCGCCCTGCCGCACAGTGAGATCGGTTGGCCTATCGACGTTTCCGCGCTGGACCAGACGCTCCGGTTCGCGCCGAGTCAGGTTCCTGTTCACGTCGGCCTGCACGGCTACGGGACGCCCGCTGCCGGCACGGACGGCAGCGCCGCCGACGCCGATCTGGTCGACACTGCCCGCGGCGAGTACCTCGGCGGGCACCTTGACGCGCTCGCCGCCGCCGACCGGCCGATCGACGTGGTGTGGCTGCCGCCGATTGTCGACGACTGGCGTGGCAGCGAAGGTTTCGGCCAACGGTTCGGCACGGTGCGCCTGGATCCGGCCACCGGCTGCACGCGCAAGCGGGCGTCGTTCGATGAGCTGGCAGGCAGACTGGTGACCCGGAACGCAGAAGCGGCCGAAAGGAGCGACAGCTGATGAGCAGTGTGCGATTGCCACTGGTGGACGACTGGACCCAGCACCTGTTCGCGGAGCTGCAGCGCAGCCGAACGCTGTTCGGCGTTGGTGTTGACGGTGCCGAACAGTCGGCGGTTGGCAGTGGCATGGCCGCCATCCGCGCCGTCGTCTGCGGCGAACCGATACCGGAGCAGACCGATGCGGTCGACGGGACGGCGCTGGGCGGGGATGGCCCGGCCGGTGACGGGCACCAGCCGGGGGAGCCAACGGCGGCCGGGGCCCTGCGCGAGTACCTGCGGGGCGTGGCCGCCGGGATCGCCGCGGCAGGTGCCGACGGCTCGGTGATTCCGCTGGTGGCTGGGCTGGTGACCGGTGGTGCGCAGTTGCGCTTTCACGCGCTGGACTCGGTTCCGGCCGCCGGCGGGGTGTCGGCCGGTGAGTTGGCCTCCAGGGCCGGGTTGGCCGCGGCGGATGTGGCCGGTGACGGCGGCGACGTCGGCGAGGTGGCACGGGCGTTCGCCGAGGCCGCACAGTCGGGTTGGTCGCAGCGCCTGACGGCGGAATCGGGCGCTGCCGAGCCGACAGGTATTGCCCGGCAACAGTTCCGGCTGCGAGTGCTGCTCCGAGCGGTCGCGGTGGCGCTGTCCCGGGCCGCCGGCGCCGAGGTGGCACCGCCCCGCGCCGGCTGCGGCGCCGAACCCGGAAGTCCCGGCGGCCGAGCATTTCTCGCGGAGCTCACCTTCAGCGTCGACACCGCTGGGCGGGGTGACGCCCTGGTCGCCGCGCTGCAGGATGCGCTCGATCCGCTCGGTACCGATCTGCGGGTCTGGTACGCGCCAGGAACAGACGCGAACGAGCGCAACACCGCGCCCGCCGCCGATGCGAAATCGGGCCGTGGTAGCCGCGTCCACCAGGCTGCCGGTCAGAACCAGAGCGGTCAGAACCAGAGTGGGGCGGTTGCCTTTCACCTGCACACCACCCGCCCCGGCGAGGCAATCACCCAGGTCTACGCGCTCACCACCCCGTTCGAGTTGTCGGTGCGCACCCTGGAACCGGCGCTGCACCCCAGCGACGGCTTCGACGGTTGGGCCGGGCCGAACCAGCGGGATACCTCAGACGGATTCGGAGAGCCGCACGACTGACGAACGGCGACCGGCTGCAGTGTCACTTTTCGGCGTCCAGATCGCCAGAACGATGTCCTGGCAAGAGTTCTGCGGAACCGCATGCCGTGGACGCCAACAGCGTGCCGGTCACTCGTCGGTGATGCGCAGGATGCGATCGTCGCCGTCGCGGGGGTCGCCGCGCCCGTCGGTGTTGCTGGTGGTCACCCAGAGGTTGCCATCGGGAGCCACCACGGCGGTGCGTAGCCGGCCGTACGCACCCTGTAGGTGAGCCACCGGCGTGCCGGTGCGGTCGCCGTTCAACGGGATCTGCCAGAGTCGCTCGCCGCGCAGCGACGCCATCCAGATGGCGCCCCGCCAGATCGCGATCCCGGACGGAGAGGCGTCCGCGGTCGACCAGACCTGTTGCGGCGAAACGAACCTCTCGTCGTCGCTGGGGCCCTCGACGATCGGCCAGCCGTAATTGCCGCCCGGCTCGATGAGGTTCAGCTCGTCCCAGATGTTCTGCCCGAACTCGGCCTCCCACAGCCGGCCGGCCGAGTCCAGCGTCAGCCCCTGTGGGTTGCGATGCCCGTAGGAGTACACCAAAGGATTGTCGGGGAACGGGTTTCCGTCCGCGCCGGATCCATCGGCCTTGACCCGCAGGATCTTCCCGCCGAGGTAGTCGAGCTGCTGCGCGCGATCGGCCTGCCCGGCGTCGCCGACCGTGATGAACAGGTTGCCGTCGGGCGCCCACAGCAGCCGACCGCCGTCGTGGGTGCTGCCGACCGGCAGACCGTCAAGAATCACCCGGCCACCGGTCAACCGGTTGTCGGCGTCGAGGGTGTACGTCATCACCCGATTGTCCGACTCTGTGCTGAAATACACCGCCAGCAAACGATTCTCGGCAAACTGAGGTGAGACGGCGACTCCCAGCAGGCCGGCCTCGCCGCGGGCGTCGACACCCTCGACGGTTCCGGCCTCGGCGGTGTCGCCAGTGTCGCCTGTGCCGGAGACAAGCAGCACCCGCCCGCTGTTGCGTTCGGTGACCAGCGCCCGGCCGTCCGGCAGCACGGCGATACCCCAGGGAACCTGCAGGCCGGTGACGGCATCGGCGGCGCTCACCAGGGACACCGGGCCCGCTGGCGTGACGGTTCGCGAACCGCCGGTACTCGCCGGCCCGGAATCCGTCGCCCCGGAACTGCCGCCCGCCGAGCCGGTGGACGGGGCCTGCCCCGACGTCGTGCCCGACACCGACGCGGTTGCTGGTGGTGCGGTTGTCGGCGCTGCCGGTGTGGACGGTGCCGACCCGGGTGCCGATGGCCCGGGCGCCGGCGCCGACGCTGATGCCGCCGCACCGGACGACGAAGCTGGTGTGGGGCCCGTCGAGGTGATGGCGGTGGGAGTGGCCGGCGCCGGAGGGTTCGCCGTCTCCGCCCCGGAACAGCCGGCGAGCACCACTCCCGTCACCGCCGCGAGGCCCGAAAAGCTGGAGCGACGGCCGGCGTGACGAGAAGCTGTCATCTCTCCAGTGTGCCGGAGCCGGCAATGTCGGCCCGGCCAGGCAGGATGGAGTGGGGTAGTGACGTGCGCACTGCGGCGGGGCAGGCGCACACCGGACGTCCGTTCACGGCGGAACATGGCGGGAGGTCACCGATGTCAGGCAAGGCGGGCAAGCACAGCGCAACCCTTGGGCTGGACAGCCCGCTGCGGGACGCCGGTATCCCGCAGCGGCTCGCCGGAAACCTCGACGACAAGCTGGGCCTGCGCACCGTTGGCGATCTGCTGCGGTACTACCCGCGTCGGCATACCGAGCGCGGAAACCTCACCGACCTGTCCCATCTGCGGGAGGGGGAGCGGGCCACCATCTGGGCCAGGATCGTCTCGGTCACCGACAAGAACCTGCCGCCGCGCAGTGGCCGCAAGGGCGGCGTCCGGTTGGTCACCAGGGTCGTCGTCGGCGACGGCAACCGGCAGGTCACCTGCGCGTTCTTCAACCAGTACCACGTCAAGCGGGTGATGCGGCCTGGCATGGAGGCGATGTTCGCCGGCACCGTCAAACGGTTCAACTCCGAGCTGCAGCTGTCCTCGCCGAGTTACGCGGTGCTGTCCGGTGGCGACAGCCTGAGCACTTCGGCCGACGCCGACATCGAGACCCTTGAGGAGTTTTCCGGGATCATCCCGATCTATCCGCTCACCGAGGGCATCACCCAGAAGTTCATCCAACAGGCGGTGCGGGTGGTGCTGGAACTCGTTGGCACCATTGAAGATCCGGTGCCCCAGGAGCTGCTGGCCACCCGCGGCCTCACCGATCTGGACACCGCGCTGCGCAACATTCACCGACCGGTCAGCGACGAGGCGCTGGCGGCGGCGAAGCGCCGGTTGAAGTACGACGAGGCGCTGGCTGTGCAGCTGGCGCTGGCCCAACGCCGGCACCTTGCCAAGGAGTTCCCGGCTCCGGCCTGCCCACCGCGCGCCGACGGCCTGCTCGCTGCCTTCGACGCGCAGCTGCCGTTCATCCTGACCAACGGCCAGCGCACCGTCGGCAAAGAGATCGCCGCCGAACTGTCCCGCCCGCATCCGATGAACCGGCTGTTGCAGGGCGAGGTGGGTTCCGGCAAGACCTTGGTGGCGCTGCGTGCCATGCTGCAGGTGATCGACTCAGGGCACCAGGCGGCGCTGCTGGCGCCCACCGAAGTGCTTGCCGCGCAACATGCCAGGTCGCTGCGCGAGATGCTGGGCCCACTCGGCGCCGGCGGTGAGCTGGGCGCTGCCGAGGCATCGACCTCGATCACGCTGCTGACCGGATCGCTGACGGCCGCCGCCCGGAAGAAGGCGTTGCTGCAGATCGCCTCGGGCGAGGCCGGCATCATCGTCGGGACCCACGCGCTGCTGTCCGATCCGGTGATGTTCGCCGGACTCGGGCTTGTGGTGGTGGACGAGCAGCACCGGTTCGGCGTCGAGCAACGCGATGCGTTGCGCAGCAAGGGATCTGACTCGGCACCGCCGCACGTACTGGTGATGACGGCGACGCCGATTCCGCGCACCGTCGCGATGACGGTGTACGGCGACCTGGAAACCTCCACCATGCGTGAGTTGCCGCGTGGCCGCTCACCGATCGCCACCACCGTCGTCCCGACGGCGGAGAAGCCGGCCTGGCTGGGGCGGGCCTGGCAGCGCATCCGCGAGGAGGTCGAGAACGGGCACCAGGTCTACGTTGTCTGTCCCAAGATCAGCCAGGACGCCGCTCAACCGGGCAAGGCCCGCGCACTGAGCGAGGACGACGGCGGTGACTGGGACGACCCTGCACTACTGGACGACGGCGCCGACGAGAAAGGCCGAAGGGCGCCGTTGTCGGTGGAGCAGGTGGCCGACCTGCTGCGCAACGGCCCGCTGCAGGGACTGCGGCTGGCCGAGCTGCACGGCCGGATGCCGCCGGTCGAGAAAGACGCTGTGATGCAGGATTTCGGCGCCGGTCTGATCGACGTGCTGGTCTCCACCACGGTGATCGAGGTCGGCGTCGACGTCCCCAACGCCACCATGATGGTGGTGGTCGATGCCGAACGCTTCGGCCTGTCGCAGCTGCACCAGCTGCGCGGTCGGGTGGGCCGCGGCAGCGCCCCTGGAGTCTGCCTGCTGCTCACCGATTCGCCCGCGGGCAGCACCGGGCGGCAGCGGTTGGACGCGCTGGCGAGCACGCCGGACGGCTTCCAACTGGCCGAGAAAGACCTCGAGCTCCGGCGCGAAGGAAACGTGCTCGGCACCAGCCAGGCCGGGCGGGCGTCCTCGCTGAAGCTGCTGTCGCTGGTGTCCGACCGAGAAGTTGTGCAGGAGGCCAGATCTGACGCCCAATCGCTGGTCGCCGACCAGCCCGATCTCGACCGGTTCCCCGGGCTTGCCGCCATGGTCGCCACCGTGATCGACGAGGACGACCAGGATTTCCTCATCAAGGGCTGAGCCGTCCCGCCGCGGTTCGCACCGGGACCTGTTGAACGGGGATCTGACTGTGCAGCACCATCGCCCGAGTAATCGATTTCGGCTAGCGTGGGGCTGCGGCTCGCCGAGCAGCCGGTGACTTCCGAGGATGAAAGGACCACGTCCATGAGCCCGACCAGCGCGGTGATCGGCGTCGACATCGGAACCTCGAGCAGCAAGGGCGTGCTGGTCGACTTGGCGGGGAACGTGCTGGCCAGCGCCACCCGTGAACACCAGGTGCAGCGGCCGCACTCCGGGCAGGTCGAGATGGACGGCGCCATCTGGTGGGACGAGTTCGTCGCCATCACCAAGGATCTGCTCGATGGTGGCGACGCCGAAGTGATCGCGGTGGGGGTGTCCGGGATGGGGCCGTGCGTGCTGCTGACCGACGACGCCGGCACACCGGTACGGCCGGCCATCCTGTACGGGGTCGACACCAGGGCCGGCGAGCAGATCGACCGGCTGAACCAAGAACTGGGCGCCGACGCGATCGTGCAACGAGGCGGCTCGGCGCTGTCCAGCCAGGCCGCGGGGCCGAAGATCGCCTGGGTGGCCGACAACGAACCGGACGCGTTCGCCAGGGCCAGGAAGTTCTTCATGCCGAGCAGCTTTCTGGTGCATCACCTCACCGGCGCCTACGTGCTCGACCATCAGTCCGCCAGCCAGTCGACGCCGCTCTACGACACCTCGGCCGCCGCCTGGTACCAGCCGTGGTGGGACGCGATCTGCCCGGACATCTCCCAGCCCCAGCTGTGCTGGTCCGACGACGTCGTGGGTACGGTGACGGCCGAGGCGGCGGCGGAAACCGGTCTGCCGCAAGGTATTCCGGTGGTATGCGGCACCATCGACGCCTGGAGCGAGGCGATCAGCGTCGACGCCCACAACGTCGGTGACCTTTTCCTGATGTACGGCACAACGTTGTTCATGATCAATACCGTCGCGGAGACGTTGCGGCACAACGTGATGTGGGGGACCGTCGGCGCGTTCGACGGCACCCGCAACCTGGCCGGCGGCATGGCCACCTCTGGTGCGATCACCGGCTGGCTCCGGGAACTGTACGGCGATCCCGATTACGGCACGCTGGTTCGGGAGGCCGGTGAGAGTGCGCCGGGCGCCAACGGTCTGCTGCTGCTGCCGTACTTCGCCGGGGAGCGCACCCCGATCAACGACCCGGACGCCCGCGGCGTTGTCGCCGGCCTGACCCTCTCGCACACGCGCGGCGACCTGTACCGAGCGGCGCTGGAGGGCACCGCCTTCGGCGTCCGGCAGAACATCGAGGCCTTTCTGGATGCCGGCGGCCGCATCGACCGGGTGGTGGCCGCCGGCGGCGGCACCCAGGGTGATCTGTGGACGCAGATCGTCTCCGACGTCACCGGTCGGCCACAGGAACTGCGCCGCACCTCCATCGGCGCGTCCTACGGCATGGCCTACCTGGCGGCCAAGGCGGCGCGTCCGGACGACGCCGCCGTCACCCTCGACCGCTGGAACCCGGTGGATCGGGTGGTGCAGCCCAATACCGAGCTGAGCGAGCGGTACCAGCGGCTGTACGAGCTGTACCAACAGCTCTACCCGGCCACCAAAGACATCCAGCACGCGCTGGCCGAGATGCAATAGGCGAGCGGCGACAGCACGGCACAGACCGGCGCCGGGCCCGACAGGTTCGGACCCGGCGCCGGTGTTTCGTTTCGTTGCGACCGCTGTGCGTCAGCGGCAGTGCACCCAGGCTCCGCTGCCGTTCCAGTACTCGACCCCGCTGACCTTGATGGAGCCGTAGAACCAGACGCATTTGCGGTCGGTGCGCGTCTGGTAGGCGCCACCCGCGTAGTTCGGGTAGGTGCCGTAATCCTTGGAGTAGCCGTCGCCACGGGTCAGGCGCTTGTTGCCGTCACGGTCCACCCACAGCTCGGCCATCGTGGCGGGGCTGCCGGTGCCGTTGCGGGTGATCACACAGTTGGTCCCGCCGTTGGCCCGCGAGTACCACAGCTCGACCTGACCGAGCCGGACGTTGCCCTTCATGATCGGCTTGACCTCAAGCCGCGAGCCGTAACACCCCGCGTCACGGACCGTGCCGACCTTCTGGATGGTGCCGGCCGACGCGGGCGCGGCCGTTGCGGCCATCCCCCCGGCCACCGTGAGCGCCAGTACCGCGGCGGTGATGCTCTTGCGAACGACAGACATCGCTGTCCTCCTTTGTCCGGGACCGCCCGGCTGGGGCGATCCCCTTGGTGCCACCGGATGGTGACGCCCGTTCGATGCGTGGGTCGGGCCGGTGGTTCTGCGCGCCGTGCGAGATTGCCGCGAGGATGCCGGTGCCCCGCGGGCGGGGAGCTTCGCCCGGTGCCCAAGCGGGACGAGGGAGTTTCGCCCAGTGAGACGAATGCGGGTGGGTTCGGGCCGCTCGGCTACGGTTTGTGGCACTGCGGTCGGCAGGCCGGCTCGACGCTGAGCGGCCAGCCGGCCGCGTTGTTGCGTCAGTGTTGGTGGTAGCGGCCGTGTTGGCACGCTGCTCCGGTGAAGTGAGGGAGCCGGCATGTTCTCGAAGATTCTGGTCGCCAACCGCGGCGAGATCGCGATCCGCGCCTTCCGGGCCGGTTATGAGCTGGGCGTCACCACGGTGGCGATCTACCCCTACGAGGACCGGGCCTCCACCCACCGGCAGAAGGCCGACGAGGCTTATCAGATCGGCGAGCCGGGTCACCCGGTGCGGGCCTACCTCGACGTCGACGCGGTGGTGCGGGCCGCGGTGGAATCCGGCGCCGACGCCGTCTATCCCGGGTACGGATTCCTCTCCGAGAACCCGCAGCTGGCGCAGGCCTGTGCCGACGCCGGCATCACTTTTATCGGGCCGCCCGCGGACGTGCTGGAGATGGCCGGCAACAAATCACGAGCGGTGGCCGCGGCCCGCGCCGCCGGCATCCCGGTGCTGGAATCCTCGGCGCCGTCCGCCGACGTGGACGAGCTGATCGCGGCCGCCGAGCAGATCGGGTTCCCGGTGTTCGTCAAGGCCGTCGCCGGCGGCGGCGGCCGCGGGATGCGTCAGGTGAACGAGCCGGCCGAACTGCGCGAGGCGCTCGGCACCGCCATGCGGGAGGCCGAATCGGCGTTCGGTGATCCGACGGTTTTCCTGGAACGCGCGGTGGTGAACCCGCGGCACATCGAGGTGCAGATCCTCGCCGACGCCACCAACCGCACCGCCGACAGCCCCGACAGCAGTGCCGGCACCGAGGGCGGCGCAGGCACCGGTGTGATCCATCTGTACGAGCGGGACTGCTCGGTACAGCGGCGGCATCAGAAGGTGGTCGAGGTCGCCCCGGCGGTCGGGCTGGATGATGAACTGCGGCAACGTATCTGCGCCGATGCGGTCGCCTTTGCCAGGCACATCGGTTACGTCAACGCCGGTACCGTCGAGTTCTTGCTGGACTCCAGCGGCCGGCACGTCTTCATCGAGATGAACCCGCGCATCCAGGTGGAGCACACCGTCACCGAGGAGGTCACCGATGTCGACCTGGTCTCCAGCCAGATCCGCATCGCTGCCGGCGAAACGCTGGAAGACCTTGGCCTGACGCAGGACTCGATCACCGTCAACGGTGCGGCGCTGCAGTGCCGGATCACCACGGAAGACCCGGCCAACGGGTTCCGCCCCGACACCGGGAAGATCAACACCTACCGCTCGCCTGGCGGCGCCGGCGTCCGCGTCGACGGCGGAACCGTGCACGCCGGCGCCGAGGTCAGCGCGCACTTCGACTCACTGTTGGTCAAGCTCACCTGCCGCGGCCGCGACTGGAAGCAGGCCGTCACCAGGGCGCGGCGCGCCCTCGCCGAGTTCCGGATCCGTGGCGTGGCAACGAATATCCCGTTCCTACAGGCGGTGCTGGACAACCCTGATTTCGCTGCCGGCGGCGTCACCACCAGTTTCATCGCCGACCATCCGCAGCTGCTCACCGCCCGCACCTCGGCAGACCGCGGCACCAAGCTGCTCACCTTCCTTGCCGACGTCACGGTGAACCAGCCACACGGCGCGGCACCCAGCACGCTCATCGACCCGCTGAGCAAACTCCCAGCACTGGCCGACGGACCGCCCCCGGACGGCAGTCGGCAGTTGCTGCAGCAGCTGGGCCCCGAGGGGTTTGCCGCGCAACTGCGGCAGGGCAACGCCGTCGGTGTCACCGACACCACCTTCCGCGACGCGCACCAATCGCTGCTCGCCACCAGAGTGCGCACTCGCGATCTGCTGGCCGTGGCACCAGCGGTCGCCAAGCTCACCCCGCAACTGCTGTCGGTGGAAGCCTGGGGCGGAGCCACCTACGACGTCGCGTTGCGGTTCCTCGCCGAGGACCCGTGGGAGCGGCTCGACCAGCTGCGTGCCGCGATGCCCAACATCGCCCTGCAGATGCTGCTGCGCGGGCGAAACACGGTGGGCTACACGCCTTATCCCACCGCCGTCACCGACGCGTTCGTCGCCGAGGCGGCGTCGGCCGGCATCGACATCTTCCGGATCTTCGATGCGCTCAACGACATCGAGCAGATGCGCCCGGCGATCGACGCGGTGCGCGGCACCGGAACCGCCGTCGCCGAGGTCGCGCTGTGCTACACCGGCGACCTGTCCGACCCTGACGAAAAGCTGTACACCCTCGACTATTACCTGCGCCTCGCCGAGCAGATCGTCGCCGCCGGCGCACATGTGCTGGCCATCAAGGACATGGCCGGCTTGTTGCGAGCGCCGGCCGCCCGCACGCTGGTGACGGCGCTGCGCGACCGGTTCGACCTGCCGGTGCACCTGCACACCCACGACACCCCGGGTGGCCAGCTGGCCACGCTGCTGGCGGCCATCGACGCCGGGGTGGACGCGGTGGACGCGGCCAGCGCACCGATGGCGGGCACCACCAGCCAGCCGCCGCTATCGGCGCTGGTGGCGGCGACCGACCACACCGACCGCGCCACCGGGCTGTCGCTGCGGGCGGTGAACGACCTTGAGCCGTACTGGGAAGCGGTCAGGGCGATGTACGCACCGTTCGAGTCCGGGCTGCGCTCACCCACCGGGCGGGTGTACCGGCACGAGATTCCCGGCGGGCAGCTGTCCAACCTGCGCCAGCAGGCCATCGCGCTCGGATTGGGAGGCAAGTTCGAGCAGGTCGAAGACATGTACGCGGCGGCGGACACGATGCTCGGACACCTGGTGAAGGTGACACCGTCGTCGAAGGTGGTGGGCGACCTGGCCCTGCAACTGGTCGGCGCGGGCGTCGACCCGAAGGAGTTCGAGGCCGACCCCGGCCGCTTCGACATCCCCACCTCGGTGATCGGATTTCTGCACGGCGAGCTCGGCGACCCGCCCGGTGGCTGGCCGGAACCGTTCCGCAGCAAGGCATTACAGGGCCGCAGCTGGCAGGCACCGAGCGCCGAGCTGTCCACCGAGGACGCGCAGGCGCTGGCGGACAACCCGCGGCCGACGCTGAACCGACTGCTGTTCCCCGGGCCCACCAAGGAGTTCCAGGGCAACCGCAGCGAGTACGGCGACACCTCGGTGGTGCCGACCGCGGACTACCTGTACGGGTTGCGGCCGGGAGCCGAGCACGAGTTGCAACTGGAACGCGGGGTGCGGTTGTACGTCGGCCTGGAGGCGATCGGCGAGCCGGACGAGCGTGGCATGCGATCGGTGGTCACCACCCTGAACGGGCAGCTGCGGCCGTTGCAGATTCGCGACCGCTCGGCGTCGAGCAACGTTCCGGTGGCCGAAAAGGCCGACGCCGGCAACCCGAACCACGTCGCCGCCCCGTTCGCCGGGGTGGTGACGCTCACCGTCGGTGAGGGCGAGCAGGTTGATGCCGGCGCCACTGTGGCGACCATCGAGGCGATGAAGATGGAGGCGGCCATCACCGCGCCGCGCGCCGGAACCGTTGCCCGGGCTGCTATTTCACCGGTGCAGCAGGTGGAGGGCGGCGACCTGGTGCTGGTGCTGGTGGACTGAGCCACGCGGCACCGGGTTGAGCACCGCGGGCCCGGCCCCGCGTGGCAACGGTGCTGCGTGCCGGCCGGCTCAGCCGGCAAGCGGGCCGATCCGGAACGACCGCAGGATCTGGCCGGCGATCCCACCGCCGCCGTGCTGGGCCGTGAACGCCTGGGTGGCATCGGTTCCGCAGATCGACAGGATGCGCTCCGGGCCGCCGGGGTGCCGGTTGATCCAGGACGTGAGGTCGTACACCTGCCCGTCGACGGCGGCCCAGCACGACGCCGCGGAGCGGTGTCCAGCGACCTGATCCATGGTGATGCCGGCGGCCGCAGCCGTCGGGCTGGCGGTGCTCGGGCGGGTCGTCCCGGCGCCTGGGCGCGGAGCTCCAGCTCTGGGGGTAGCCGTGCTGGTGGTGGACACGGTGCTGGTGGTGGACACGGTGCTGGTGGTGGACACAGTGCTGGTGGGGGACACGGTGCCGGCGGTGGACGTGCTGGAGGTTGCCGCCGCCCGGGATGACGGTGCGGCACTTGAGGTTTGCGCGGAACCGGAGCTTGCTGCGGTGCTGGAGCTGGGTGCGGTGCTGGAGCTGGGTGCGGTGCTGGCGCTGGGTGCGGTGCTGGAGCTGGGTGCGGTGCTGGCGCTGGGTGCGGTGCTGGCGCTGGTTGGGGTGCCGGGGACGGGTGCGGTGCCGGCCTGCGCCGGCGCGGGATCGGCCGGGAACGCCACGGTCGCGGCCCAGGTGCGCTGTGCGCCGCTATGGCCGGTCAGGATCACTAGCACGACGGCCGCCACCCCCAGTGCGGCACACGTCAACGAAACAACGGTCAGGGCAACGCGATCGCGACGCGAAGGCCTGGCCCGATCGGCGTCACCCGCGGCCGGCGCCGGCCGGCGTGCGTCGCTGCGCCGGACCAGCAGCAGCCACCCGATCGTGCCGAGTGTCAGCAACCCGACCACCACGAAGGTGGCGTTGCCGTACCTGGCATGCACGCCGGGAGCCCCGACGTACCGCTGCAGCTGTTCGCCGGATTGTTTGGCCATCAGGGTGCCGATGCCGCCGACGACCATCGCGGCCGTCACCAGCGTGGCGTAGCGCCGCCGGTGCCGTGGAAAGACCGTCAGGGCAATGAGTCCGAGGGCGGCGAGCGGCACCAACACCACAACGAAGTGCACCACAAGTGGATGCATGGGCAGGCCCATCACGGTGTCGAACATGCTGCTGCTCGACCGTGTACCGCTCGGTGTGGGGTTCACGAAGGCACCTTTCGTTGCCGCCTCGACGGCTCGGCCTCGACGGTTCGGCCTCGACGGCTCGGCCCGGTCGCTGCGCGCCGCGCTGACCCCGGCGATGACCATGAGCTCGCCTGCGAGTTCAACTGGTTGTCACAGGGTTGTTCGTGGCACTCGGCCCGCAGGACGGGTGCGGACCTCAGGCTCGGCCCTGCCGCTCGCCAGGCCCCGCCGCTCGCCAGGCCCTGCCGCTCACCAGGACCGGTCGCGATGCTCGGGCCCGGCGACCAACCCGGGGCGCGGCGGCGATCCCGATGCGGCACCGGCCGCGCCCGATGCGCACTGGTCGCGCCCGATGCGGCACCGGCCGCGGCCCGGCTGGGATGCTGGTGCGGTGACACGCATCGTCTCCGGCCGGTGGAAAGGCCGCACGCTGGCAACGCCGAGCGGATCGGTGACCCGACCCAGTTCGGAGAAGATGCGGGCTGCGCTGGGCAATGCGTTGACCGCTGCCACCGACCTTGACGGTTTGACGGTGCTTGACCTCTACGCCGGCAGTGGAGCGCTCGGCCTGGAGCTGTTGTCAAGGGGAGCCGGCAGGCTGACCTGCGTCGAGGTCGATCGGAAGGCACTGGAATCGTTGCGCCGCAACGTATCCGATCTCCGGGCCGGTGCCGAGGTGGTGGTGGTGCCCGGCAAGGTGGAGACCGTGCTCGGACAGTTGCCGGCGGCGGCCTTCGACATCGTCGTCGCCGACCCGCCCTACGCATTGACCAATGACGACCTGCGCAGGGTGCTGGCGCTGCTGGTGCCGACGCTGCGTCCGGGCGCCGACGTCGTGGTGGAACGCGCGGCCAGGGCCGGTGCACCGCCGTGGCCGCCGGAGCTGGAACCCGGGCGCGGCAAGACTTATGGCGACACCGCACTCTGGTACGCGGTGCTAGCGTCCGCGCCACCGACCGATCCGTCGGCGGCTCCGCCCCGACCCCGAACCGATCCACCACCGCCCCGACAGCATGGGAGTGCCTCGTGAGCGACCCGCAGCGCAATTCTTCACCGACCCGGCCGGCGGGACCGGGAACCGACGTCGTGGCGGTCTGTCCCGGCTCGTTCGACCCGCCGACGCTGGGGCATCTGGACATCATCGAGCGCACCGCCCGGCTGTTCGCCGAGGTGCGGGTGGCGGTGCTGCGCAATCCCGACAAGCACTCGCTGTTCAGCGTCGACGAGCGGATGGAACTGCTGCGGCAGGCCCTCGCCCAGCTGCCCAACGTCGTTGTCGACTCCTTCGACGGGCTGCTGGTGGATTACTGCCGTGACCGCGGGGTGAGCGTCATCGTCAAGGGCCTGCGGGCGGCGTCCGACTTCGACTACGAACTGCGGATGGCCCAGATGAACACCGGCCTGACCGGCGTCACCACCATGTTCCTGCCGACCGCGCCGCAGTACGCGTTCGTGTCGTCATCCCTGATCAAGGTGGTGGCGCGCGGCGGCGGCGACGTGTCGCCGTACCTGCCCGAGCAGGTACTGACCGCGCTGCGCGGCAAACTGGCGCGCTGACCACCCCGCCGTCCGGCCGCGCCGACCGTCGGGCGGGCCGATCCAAAACCGGACACCCGGGTGTGGCAGCGCGGCTGTGGCCGCACCGATTGGCAGACTGAGCACGTCTGCTGAACCCTTGGGCTCTGCCGCCACCCCGGCCGGAGCCCCGAGCCCTAGCGGCGGCGGCAACCCGTGCCGCCGCCGAATGTGATGGAGGAACCCACCGTGTACCGGGTGTTCGAAGCGCTCGACCAGCTGGTCACCATCGTCGAGGAGGCACGCGGCGTTCCGCTGTCGGCGTCCTGTGTCGTGCCCCGCGGTGACGTGCTTGACCTGCTCGACGATGTCCGCGATGCGCTTCCTGGCGAGGTGGACGACGCGCAGGATGTGCTCGACCACCGGGACAAGCTGATCGCCGACGCCGAGGAGTCCGCGGCCAAGACCATCGCGGACGCGCAGGCCGAGGCCGACCGGCTGGTGGCCGCGGCACGGGCTCAGGCGTCCAACACCGTGGCCGGCGCCAATGCCGAAGCCGAGCGCACCGTCGGCGAGTCGACCGCGCGTGCCGAGTCGATCCTGCAGCGCGCGCATGCCGACGCCGAGCGCGCCGTGCAGGCCGGCCGGGAGCAGCACGACAGCCTGGTGGAGCGTGGGCAGCGTGAGCAGGAGCGGCTGGTCGGGGCCGGTGAGGCCGCCCAGGAGCGCAGCATTGCCGACGGCCGTGCCGAGCAGGCCCGCCTGGTCAGCGAGCACGAGGTGGTGCGGGCCGCGCATGTGCAGTCCGCCGAGATCATCGACAGCGCCCACGCCGAGGCCGACCGGTCGCGGTCCGAATGCGACGGCTACGTCGACAACCAGTTGGCGGGGCTTGAGGAGACGCTCACCAAGACCCTGCGTACGGTTTCCCGTGGTCGCACCTCGCTGCGCTCCGGGTCGAGAGCGGAGTTCAGGGACTAACAGCACGGAACTGAGGTCGGGATGGTCGGGGTCGGGGTACGTCAGTCGGGAACGCGGTCGGAGCAGTCGGACACCACCGAGCCGGGGGTGGCGCTGCCGCCGACGGCAGTGGATCTGCACAGCACCGCGTCCGCTGACGGGGTGTCCGGGCCCCGCCGCGAGCGTTGGCCGCGCTGGGTCGGTTACCTGGCAGGGACGCTTGCCTGGCTGCTGATCGCGCTTGTGCAGTTCTCCCGCATTCCGGCGCAGGCCAGGGACGTGCTCTACGCCGAGGACGGGCAATACTTTCTGGCCGATTGGATCAATCGACCCGGTATCGGTCTGCTCTTCGAGCCATACGCGGGTTATCAGCACTTTGTTCCGCAGGTGTTGTCGGGTGCGGTGCGGTGGATTTTTCCGGCGCCGCTGTGGGGACTGGCACTGACCTTTTCCGCCTGTGCGGTGGTGTCGGGAATAGCGCTTGCCGTCTATGCCATTGCCAGGTCGCGGCGGCTGTCCATTCCGGTCAGCGCTGCTGTTGCCGCTATTCCGGTACTGCTGCCGTTGGCCCGGCTGGAAGCCATCGGTTCGGTTGCCAACCTGCACTGGTACTTCGGTTACCTGATGTTTTGGCTGCTGCTGTTCGTCCCGCGCAACCGGCGACAGGCGGTCGCTGCCGGCACGGCGGCCGCTGTTGCCGTACTCACTGAGCCGCAAGCGATGTTCCTGCTACCGCTGGTACTGATGGTGGTGCTCAGATACCGACGGGCGAGCATCCCGGTGGTGGCCGGTTGGGTGGTCGGCTGCGTTGGCCAGGGCTTGACAGTCGCCAGTTTTCTGGGGATCCGGCCGTACAGTTTCGACGACGAGCGGTCCGCCTTCTACGGATATCTTGTCAATGTGGTCGGTACCGACATTTCCATGCGGGGAACGAGGTTGTCGACGGCGGTCGCTACTTTCGGCTGGCTGGGTCTTTCCTTGATGACAGTACTGGTGCTGTGCGCCGTGGCGGCCGCTGCCGTGTTGGCGGCTCTTGGACGTTGAGCGGGGCGGCAGCCTGAGGTAGGGCTCGTGGCCGCGCATGCTGTTGGTCTCTCACAACGTCCAGCAGCGAGGCCACGAGCATGGTTCAGGGTAGCGGGGCTGCCGTC
>NZ_JABEND010000011.1 GCF_013002705.1 Nakamurella aerolata
GACGGCAGCCCCGCTACCCTGAACCATGCTCGTGGCCTCGCTGCTGGACGTTGTGAGAGACCAACAGCATGCGCGGCCACGAGCCCTACCTCAGGCTGCCGCCCCGCTCAACGTCCAAGGGCCCGTAAGCTCGACTTATAGGGCTCTTCACAGATGACGGTGTAGGGGCAGCTATCTGAACCGCTCGTGGTGGGCTCGTTGCTGGGTTGGTAGACGGTGATCAGGGTCGATAAGCACGTGCGGCGGCACTCCCGCAAGGGCGACAAGTTGGTCACGTGCGAATGAGACTGTTCAAAAAGTCCTGCGTTTCATGGTCTGTCGAGAACAAGAGTGTTCCTACCATTCCCCGGGTGAGAAGCACTTTGTAGACGTTGCGTACTAATCGATCGAACTCGCTATCGGAAACGCGTCCGCGGCTCCGGAAGTCAGGATCCTTGTTGTACTCCCGACGGCTGACCCAGCGGCCGGCCCGCCACACGAGGTCGGGGCCGAAGATCAAACCGTTCCAGTCATATTCGAATCCCTGAGCCGTGTACACGCATCCGATTTGGTTGAACCCGTCAGGTTCGGTGGCCCACAGTGAAGCTGGGGGAGCACCGGGTACGGCACGTTCACCTTTTAAATTCCACGGGCGCGCCCATTCACCGATCGTGACGTCGGGTACTAGGGTCTTGTCGGGACGGGGATCACTCCACGGCCAGCAATAGCCAGCCGTCATACGGGCACTGAATCCGCGCTGTCGGGCCACGCTGAGCCTAGCCTCCAATTCAATAGGAGAGTTGACTACGTCGACTTGAAACTGCCCGTCCGAAACCCATCGATATGGCTGCCCATTGTTCAACTGCAAAAGATTGTTTGCCCACTGAACATAAGCCTCGCTCCCTCCGCATCGAAACTGAGCATCCAAGGGTACTTCGTGCACTCCCAGGCCAAGCGATTTGGCGTGCGCTCGGATGTCCCGTGGTGTGCCAAGCTCTCCTGGGCGAACTACTTGATTCTCATCGAGTAGGAAAACCGGCGTCCGGGCGGCAGAGATGAGCTCGTCCAGCTGTGGCCGCCCAGTGCGGTGCTCGGCCTTCGTCCATCGATTGGCCGACGTCTCACGGATGCGGTGTGCTTCGTCGAGAATGAGAACGTCCAGCCCATTCCTTTCCGCCGCGATAAAGGAGTTGAAGTACTTAAACAGGCTAGCGGCCTTGGAACGCTTCTGTCCGGTAACGCGACGCAACGTCTCGGTGAATGATCTAGATCCGGTAGCATGGACAACAGTTCGTCCTTTCGCTGCGAGAGCACCCATGACCGACAGTGCGATGACGCTCTTTCCGCTTCCTGGTCCCCCGGTCACGATGATCACCGATTTGGTATCGCCAGCTCTTGCTCGCTCGACTGCATGTAGTACTAATTCGTAAGCCACCGCTTGTTCGTCCAGGAGGACAAACTGTTCGCGATGTGCTATCTCATCGGCAGCTACTGACAACAACTGGCGGGATGGCTCGACGGTGGATCCCAGGAGTCGATCCGCTGCCGATGCGCCGCCTTCTGTGGTTGAGAGCCGAGATAATAGGTACTCTGCAAACCGTCCACGGTCGGCGCCCGTGAACAATCGCCCATAGTTGGTCGGTAGTCGACCGGACAACGCCAGTGCCACATCTTGACCTGCATTGTGTAGGTAAGCCGCGCCACTGACTGCTTGCGGCGTGTCGTGCAGAGCAGCAGTGAAATCAAGCAGGTATTCGCAGTACGCCTCGACTTGTGACGCAGGGTGCTGACGTGGACCACCTCGCACTCCGGGAACTGTAACCAACTCAGTCGAGTCTTCATAAGGAAATGCGTCTGACCACTGTTTCAATTCGACAACGACGTACGAGTCTTCACCAGTTCGCGGATGTACTCCCGCCAGTACGACATCAGCACGCTTGCTTGTTAGCGGAAGCCGGTACTCGACGAGCACTTCGACCTTTCCGAGTCCCGCGGAAATCAGGTCGCCCAACAGGATTGGCACACTTTTGTTCCATGACCGAATCTCGCTTAGGGCAGGCGATCGCCCGGTGTGGCGCCGAAGCTGATCGGTCAAGAAGCGCTCCACCCAGGTGTCCGTGCGGACCAGGTCATGACAAGTCTGCGGCGGAGCGGCGAAGTAGCGTCAAGTCAGTCCCCAGGGCAGCACGAATATTCGTGCGGGTGGGGGACTGTCCGCGCTCGGATGCCCGTCGGGCCGCTTCCAGTCATGATAAGGGTGCACGAGCCTGGCCGTGCCATGCTGGGTGTGTGTCGGACCTCGAGAAGTTGAGCGCGAGCATCCACGAGTTCGTCGAGGATCGGGACTGGGGGCAGTTCCACGATCCGAAGAGCCTGCTGATCGCCTTGACCGGCGAAGTTGGCGAAGTAGCTGAGTTGCTTCAGTGGCTTCCTGCGGATCGCGCGGCGGAGCTTGTTCGTGACGCCCCGCTCAGCGGCCAGATCCGTGACGAGCTAGCGGACGTGTTGATCTACCTAATCCAGCTGGCAGAGGCATGTGGTGTCGAGCTGGTGGCGGCAGCAACTGCAAAACTCCGGGCGGCCATCGATCGTTACCCTGCTTCCGAGCACCGGGGGGTTGCGCCGAATCGGCCGTCGTGATGAGGGGCTTGTGGAGGAGTCGGAGCCGGTGGCGGCCGGCGCCGCAAGCTGCTTGGGCATGCAGGTCGGCGGAGAAGCCGCGATCATGGATTCTGCGATCACCAGTCGGGGCCCCGATGAGGAGGCAGCGTGGCCGAGGACCAGCTCAAGGACGTGGTGATCGGCCGCGCGCTGGCTGATGAGTCGCTGAGCGAGGACGTGCAGTACGTCATCCTGGCGGCGTTGGAGAGTGCGGACGAGCTGGCCGCGGTGCTGCACGAAGGTACGGCCAAACAGCAAGCGACCAAAGAGCGGCTCACCGCGCCGGCGCCGGCCGAAGTGGAGGCGACCGGGACGTTCATCAGGTCGATCACGGTGCAAGGATTCCGGGGGATCGGGGAGCAGATCAGGCTGAGTCTGCCGGGACAACCGGGGCTGGTCGTCGTCGCGGGCCGCAACGGATCCGGCAAGTCGTCGCTGGCCGAGGCGCTGGAGATGGCACTCACCGGCGTCAACAAGCGGTGGGAGACCAAGAACAAGAACGACGTGTGGAGCCGGGCCTGGCGCAACCTGCACGCCGGCGTCGCCCCAGAGGTGCGTGTCGTCGTCACCGAAGAGGGCACCGGCAGCGTCACCATTGGGATCGACTGGTCCTCCGATGCGGCCGCACCGGTGTCAGATCAGACCCGATGGGTCGACCGCACCGGGCACAAGCGCGCGCCGTTCGAGGCGCTCGGGTGGCAGCGTGCCCTCGAGTTGTACCGGCCGCTGCTCAGTTACGACGAGCTCGGCAGCATCCTCGAAGGGCAGCCGAAAGACTTCTACGACCAACTGTTTCGGCTACTCGGTCTGGAACAACTCACCGAGGCGATCGGCCGCCTCGACGATGAGGTCCGGCAACTCAAGGTCCCCGAATCGACGTTCCGGGCAGCCAAGAGTGAGGCGAAGAGTGTGCTGCAGGGCGTGGACGATCCGAAGGCGCAGACGCTGGCCAAGGAAGTGAACCGGAACGTTCCACACCCCGAGGAGATCCGTCCGACTGTTGTGGCCGGGGCGGGGGAGTCGGTGCCGGCAGCGTGGCGGGTCGCCGCGGCGCTCACGGTGCCGTCCGCGGACGACGTCGACGCCGCTACCGGCGAACTGGAACGGGCGCTGGCGGCTGTGGCCGATCAGACCGACGCGCAACAGACGCTCGCGGCCGATCAGCTGCGCCTGCTGGAGGCCGCAATGGGGTTCCACCGTGACCACGGCGACGGCAGCTGCCCGGTCTGCGATACCGGACAGTTGGACGCAGAGTGGTTGCAACAGGCCAAGAATCAGGTGAGTGCCGCCAGAACCGCCAGCAGTGCGCTGGCTGCGGTGCGTACCCGGCTCGATGAAGCCCGGTCGGTCGCACGACGACTGATCGAAGGCATCGCCGTCGTCCCACAGCACTCGGAGTTGACGACAGCGCCAGCCGCCGCTGCCGCGCACAAATCAGCGACGGCCTTGCTCGACGTGGACGATCGACAACTGCTGCGTGACCTACCGCAGGCGCTGACGGACGTCCGCGACAGCTACGCCGCGCTGGCTGCGGAGGCGGTCCAACTCAGTGAAGCCAGGCGTGACGACTGGACGCTGGCCGTTGAGGTGCTTGCCCGCTGGTTGACGGCCGCCGACGAGTTCCTGGTCACCGCCGGGGCCCGACAGCGAGCGACCGCAGCGCAGAAGTGGTTGAACGACAACGCTGAACAGATCCGCAACGAGCGACTCAAGCCGATGTCGGATCGCTCTGGCGAGATCTGGTCGGTGCTGCGGCAGGAGAGCAACGTCCAACTCGGCGACATCAAACTGAGCGGCGCCAAGAACCTTCGCCGGGTGACTCTCAGCGCGGCGGTGGACGGCAGCGACACCGAAGCGTTCAGCGTGATGAGCCAAGGCGAACTTCACGCGCTGGCACTGGCGGTCTTCCTGCCGCGAGCCACCGCTGCCGCAAGCCCGTTCCGGTTCGTCGTGCTGGATGACCCCATCCAGGCGATGGACCCATCAAAGATCGATGGTTTCCTGCAGGTGTTGATCGATTTGGCTGAGCATCGACAAGTGATTGTGCTGACGCACGACGATCGGCTGCCGGCGGCGATCCGCCGCCAGAACGTGCCGGCCCGCATGTACGAGGTCAGTCGGCAGTCCGGCTCGCGGATCAGCATCACCGAGGCCACCCGTCCAGCCACCCGGTTGTTGGACGATGCCAAGGCACTGCTACGGGACGGCAACGTGTCCAACGAGGTGAAGAGTCGTGTCATCCCAACGCTGTGTCGAGAGGCGGTGGAAGCCGCAGCTCGAGATGTGTTTGCCACCAAGGCATTAGCGATAGGGAAGTCGCTTGACTGGGTGGAGCAGACGTGGACCGAGGCGAAGACTACTCGTTCGCGCGTCACGCTCGCGCTGCATCTCGATGCCACGGCAGACATCTCCAGTTGGGTGAAGGGGTACCGGGAGGGCTCGCTCCGGGTAGCGGCCAAAGGAGTTCATGAGGGTGCGCAGCACGTCCAGAACGCTGTGGACGATACGAAACGAACGATCGAAGATCTGCGAAAGCTGTTGCTGTGAAAAGCCTTCGACTGCTGGACCTGGCGGAACAGGTACTCGACGGTGAGGTCAGTCTGGGTCCGCGCGGCCCCCGCGTTGCCGCGGTGATGACCCGTTCGGCTTTCGAAGACTGGGTGCAGTGGATGTGCGCCGGATGGATGGGCCAGGGTAGGTGGCCGACGATGCGTTCGCGCCTGATCGTGCTCCGTACCCTGCACGATCGGTCCATCGGTGCCGACGCCGAACGCCTCTGGCATGGCCTCAGCCGGGCGTGCCACGTCCACGCATACGAGCTTCAGCCGGCCGCCACCGAAGTAGTTGCCCTGCACAAGGCGACCCGCACGTTGCTGGGTCAGTCGATTGCGCGTGCCACAGCCGTGTCCGCGCCGCTTCCCGCCGCCGCGTTCATCCGGCACGACAACGCCTCATAGCCTCAGGGGCGTAGCAGAATCGGGGAATGCTCTCGACCGAGCAACAGCGTCGTGAACTCTTCCTGCCGGTTCTGGCCGAACGCGAGCCTGTACATCGCTAGGTCGCGCTTGACGCGCTCCAAGACTGCCTCGTCCCTGCTGAACGGGAACTGATAGATGGTCCGATCGATCTTGGCGTCGCCGTCGTAGAGCCATGCACCGTACATGCGATCGCGTTGCTCCGATCTGTTCTCTGCCAACCGAAATGCAAGACTCCACGGATGCTCCGAGCCGGCGGTCCGCAGCACCTCCCTGCCGAGCTCTGCGGCGACATTTCGGTCTACTGGCCCATCAGACCACGCTTACACCGTGGACTGGGCTTGTGCCTTCGCGACCAGTCGGAGCACCGTCGCGCGGCCGATCCTTGCATGTCGGGCGGCCGCCTCGTGCCGTCGATGCAGTTGGGTCCGCCGCCGCACGCAGAACTCGCGCAGCTGCGCCGGCACCACGTCGTCCGACGCTGCATTCAACGCAGCCGACTTGGTGAGCAGCTCGCCGCGGTCGAGTGCAGCGTGAAGCCGGGCGGCGCTGGTGGTGGCGAGGTCGATGTGGTCGGCACGAAGCCACCACCAGGGCCGGGAGACGGCCCATGCCCAGAACCCGGTGAGTTCAGCGAGAGCGGCGCGACGGACGTCGTCAACAGAGGGAGCGGCAAACACCGTGCTCGGCGCCGGCCCGACGACAGCGCGACCGTGGGCGGGCAGCTCCGCCAACATCATCAGCGAGAGTCGACGACAGATCAGTTTTCGATGGGTCCAGGTGAGATGGCGGACCGAGTTCGCCTCCGCCGATGCAAGCGGTACTGGGCCGGCGTCGAATCCGGGCAGCGCGTCAGCCGACACGTAGACGCAACCCAGCCATGTACCGCGCAGCGGCCCGGCTACCAGCCGTCGGTCCCACGAGCGATGCAGCCGGCGCAGCTTTCGGCGCGCCGTCGTGAGGTCACCATCGACGACGGCAAGGAGGTCGATATCGCTCACCCTTGGCACGAAGTCGCCGGTGGCTACTGACCCGCTGATCCAGACAGCCGACAACGATGCGCGGGACCGGCCAGTCCCATCGGGCTGATTCAGTGTCGTTGTCAGATCGCGGCGAAGGTTTCGATCAAGGAGTTCGGGTCCGCCGGGCGGGGCTGCTGATCGTCACGCGGACGTCGCATAGCTACATCTTCTCAGCTGACCGGTTGATCCGCGTCCGACGACTCGTCCTGCTGCAAGGTTCTGGCTCCAACGAGAGAATGCTGAGAGGGCGGATTGCTGGCGGACGAGTGGCTGCACGTTGCCACGCGGTCGACATGGCGGCTCCAGGTGACCGCGGGCTTCCCCGAGCGGTTGGCCGAATGGCTCGATACCTTCGATGACGCGGTGGAGTTCGCGCCGGCAACGCCGGTGCAGGTGGAACGATTCTCGTCGGGGTGGGAGCGGCCGGCGCCGGAGTCGCTCACTCAGCTGTGGTTGGAGTTCGGGTCGTGCCGCTTCGACGGCGAGGCAACACTGCTGGGCACCAGCTTCGTGCTGCACACCATCCATGGTCTGGACGACACCGAGCATGGGATCGCGGCGACCCGGCAACGTCAGCCGGTGCTGGAGCGGGCCGGCCTGATCCCGGTGGTCGACGACGCCGGCGGGACCGAATTCGGGTGGTCGCGCCGCGACGGGTCCGTCGTCGCGGTGCGTCCCGATGGGCGGATCGAGCCACTGTTCGAATCGATCGAGCAGCTATGGGACCAAGTGAGCGTTCGGGAGTGGGATACCTCGCAGGCCGCGGTCTCTGCGGCAGCCGAACCAGACGCCGTTGATGAGCCAGAACCCTTGGGGCAAGTGACGTTTGCGGCGGTTCGGCACGAGTTCGGCCACCACCTGTGCATCATCACCGATACCGATCCCGGCGAGGTTTACCAGGGCTCGTTGGACGAGCGCGGCCTCGGTAGGACGGACTCAGCCCTGTCGCTCGCCACCGCCGACCGAGAGGTGACGGTGACGCTGGCCACGCAGGCGCAAGCACCGGCCGAGACGCCGGGAGTGCAGCTGGTTTGGGAAGGGAAGCGCGATGCGCCGACGGGGGAGATCGGCGTCATGACCACAAACGGATTGATCTTGATGTACTGCCCGTCGCCACCGCGAGCCCGCATCCGGCTCTGGGTCAACGAGATCCCCGAGCCCGACCGGATTCTGGTTGTTGTCGGCTGATCCACACGACGGTGTCGGCCCACCGGTGAACGGTAGGTCCGCTCGGTGGTGGAGTTGTGCTCAGTCCCCGCCGCCTCCACCGCAGGACGATCCGCCGCCGCACGATGAACTGCTGCAGGAACTGCTGCTGCACGACGAGCCACTGCATGATGAGCTGCTGCAACCGGAGTGATGGCTGCCGTCGCTGCTGCAACTGGAGGAGCAGCTGCTCCCCACATACCCGGCACCGGCCGCGCTACCGCGGCGCATCCGCCGCCGCCTGCCGCCAGAACGGGAGCCGCGCGTCACCGAGATGATCGCGCCGATCACCCCGAGGACGGCGACGAAGATGAACAGTCCCGTTCCGCTCATTGCCGTGCTCCCTTCGTTGTCGTTGCCGGTGGGACGAGCGCCAGGTGCCAGACGGTTCCACCGATCCCGACCGCGAGGACGCGCCGGCCGTTGACCATGGCCAGCGCGTATCGGCGGCGGCCGTCGTGAACGGCGTGCAGCCGCAACCACTGCGTCGCCGAGCGGTCGGCGTCCGCTGCCAGCCAGTCGACGAAACTGGTGAGATCAGTGTGCGCGCAATCGGTTTGCCGATGCACGGCGTATCGCCCGAACCTCTGCCGAGCGTCAGCGAGATGGACCAGCTCGGGTGCCAGCGACCGCACCGCGGCCCAGCGTTTGGCGATCAGCACCGTGGTGGTCATGGCGCTGCCGGCGGGGTCGAAGCCGGCAGGGATCCGCCCGGCAAGCAGGTCGGTGAGGACGGCATGTTCCCGATCACGCAACTGGGCGCGTTGGTCTGGCAGCTCTTGTGTCGTCATCGGGGCGTTCCCGCCGGCTGCTGCAGCGCCGCGATCAGCCGGGCGAACTCGCCCGCCACGGCGTCGACGGTGACGTCGCTGTCGCGTTCCAGCAGGACGCCAGGAGGCCAGCCGCCGTACAACGCCAGTAGCTCGCCGAGCAGATCGACCGCCGGGGCAATCATGTTGTGCCCGTGGGTATCCAGATACAACCCGCTGTCGAACTCGCCCCCCGCGATGTGCACGTACGCCACCGCTGCAAGGGGAAACCGGCGCAGCTCGGCACCGGCGTCGCCACCGGACGCGGTGGCGCTGGCGAACAGGTTGGCAACGTCCAGCACCAGACGCACGCCGGTGCGCTCCACCAGCTCTGCCAAGTAGTCACCCTCGGCGAACTCGTTCTCTGGCCATTGCACCAGTGCCGCGATATTCTCGATGGCCAGCGGCACCGGCAGCTGCTCCTGCGCGCGAGTGACGTTGGCGCACAACACATCCAAGGAGTCTCGGGTGCGTGGGGGAGGAAGCAGGTGGCCGGCCTCCAACACGTCGCCGTGTATCGGATCCGGCCCGTCGGCGGCTCGCACGAACGCCAGGTGCTCGCTGACCAGCGGGCTCGCCAGCTCGGTGGCGAGGTCGGCCAGTCGGCGCAACCGAGTTGAATCGGGAGCATCCGCGCCACCCAACCCCAGCGTGACGCCGTGCGGCACCACCGGTACCCGGGTGGCGAGATCGAGTAGCTGCGGCGCCAGTGCGCCAGGTCGGTGGTTCTCCGCCACGATCTCGCTGAATCCGAGCCGGCCCGCCTCGGCCTGCGCAAGCAGATACTCGGCCAGCGGCGGCCGCCAGGCGACCGCCGCCCCGCGCAGCGAGCTGTGGCTCATAGCCAGGAGAGTAGGGCAGCGCCGGGCATCATGGGGCGGTTCGGCCCAGGCAACCTCGGTCGCGAGACCGGCGCTGCATCAGCGCGGAAGATCGTGTCCCGTAGTCGGTGGTCAATCTTCCGCGCAGACGCCTGTTTCGCGGAAGCGCCACAGCCGCCACGACCTGGCAGCCGTTGCCGCCCACTCCGCGAGTGAAGTGCACGCTGAACTTCAGGTGCCTCACCCCGAGCACTCCGCTCGGGCTTCCGCGGAAGCACCGCGGCTGCCAGCTGGCTGCCGTTGTCGCCCACTCCGTGGGTGAAGTGCACGCGGAACTTCATGGGCCGGGGCCGGCCGAGAGCTCCGCTGGCGCTTCCATGGAAGCGCCTTCGCGCCCACGGGGACGGCAACCGATGCGTGCGCCGTCACCTGGGCTGCGCTATGCGGCGACAGCGCCGTGTCTCAGTGCGGAAGATCGTCTCCTGTAGTCGGTGGTCAATCTTCCGCCCAGACGCCGTACAGAACGGCTCGAATCTGATCCTTCTCGGCCACCCAGGTTCCGCGGAAGCGTGGCGGACGCCAGCCGTTGCCGCCCACTCCGCGGATGGAGTGCACGCGGAACTTCATTGGGCGGGGACGGACGAGCACCCCGCCCGCGCTTCCGCGGAAGCGCCTTCCCGCTCACGGCCACCGCAGCCGATGCGTGCGCCCCGACCTCGCTGCGCTACTCGGCGACCTGGGCTGCGCTCGGCGACCTAGCTGCGCTACGCGGCGACCGCGCCGTGTCTGAGCGCGGAAGATCGTGCCCGGTAGTCGGTGGCCAATCTTCCGCGCAGACGCCTAGGCTTCCGCGGAAGCGCCGCCGTACAGACCGACTCGAATCTGATCCTTCTCGACCACCCCGTGCTTCCGCGGAAGCGCCGCAGCCGCACCACCTGTCAGCCATTGGCGCCCACTCCGCAGGCGAAGCGCCAGCGGAACTTCATGTGCCTCGCCCGAGCACCCCGCCCCCGCTTCCGCGGAAGCGCTTCGCGCTCGCCTTCACGGACGAAGCGCGGTGAGGCTTTCGGCGGCCTGCGCCGGCCGGGCGCTCCGCCCGTGCTTCCGCGGAAGCGCGCCTGCACACTCGACGCCATCGCGTGGTACCTGTCCAACCGGCTGCGCTGCGAAGCGGCCGCGCCGTGTCTGAGCGCGGAAGATCGTGCCCCGTAGACGGTGCACGATCTTCCGCGGGGAAGCAGGTCGGCGAGGCAGTGTGACGGTAGGTGGCCGTCTATCACCAATCTTCCGGCCGGGCGCGGATCAGCGATCCGGATCGCCAGGGACGAGGATCCGACCCGGAATCACGCGCACGCGAACCTAGCCACGTTGGGGCCGGGTGGGGGTCCTGGCACCGCGTGGTGCCGAGCGCGGACTCGCGACCACGGCATCCAGGCCGGTACCTGCTTCCGCGGAAGCGCGGCTGGTGGCAAGACACCGGGGCCACGGGCGTGCCCGGGCCGGTCCGTGCTTCCCGGGGGAGCACGATGCTCGGTGCCGCCGGGTCAGCGGGTGGGTGGTGTCAGCGGGTGGGTGGTGGCTGCTTGTAGTTCGGGTCGTTGACCAGTTGTACCCGCAGCTCCCATGTCTTGACCGCGGTCTGGGCGGTGCGCTGCAACGGGATATCCCCTTGATCACCGGTGTTCGCCTCCCAGTGCGCGTTCCAGTGCACCACTGCTCGCACCGGCCAGGTTCCCGACCCGCCGGTGCGTTCCGGGATGGACCGCCACCGGAAGGTGTACCCACACGGCGGAGCCCACGTTTTCGCATCCTCGGGCAGTGTCGCGATCGGCGGGGCCGGCTCGCCCGGCCCGGCACAGGAAACGGTCGCCGGGTCGGTGGCGCCCTGGTCCGGGTCGCCCTTGGGTTCGCCCATGGTCCAGTCCACCGATTCCAGCCGGGTGGTCATCGTGACGGTCACTCCGCGGAAGGTCAACGAGGCGGTCTGGGCACCGGGATCGTTCACCGACAACCACTGCGGGACCTTCACGATGATCTCGTCCCACTTCATCGGCCCGATACTGATCTGCTGCTGCGGCACCTGCTGCTGCAGATCCTTGAACAACTGATACGCCAACACCCGCGGATCCGGCGGCGGCGGTGGTGGTGGGGCTGGTGCACGCCGCGCCGGCTGACCCGGCACCACCGGCTCGGCATACGGCAGAAACGTGTAACCCGCCGTCTGCCAGTCGACTAGTTTGTTGGTGTCGAACGTCAACGCAACCTTGCAGTCCATCCGATACAGATCGCCCTTACCGGCTGTGCCTTGCACCTTGTACCGGGCGAGATCTGCGGGTGTCCGAGTGGGGACATAGCTGAGATCGCAACCATCGTCGCGGCTCGGTTCGCTATCGGACTCGGCTGTCGAGTCGTTTGTAGTTGCTCCGACATCTGTTGTGCTGCTGGAATCACTCTCGGTCTCGTCGCCGAACAATGGTACGCCGGCAGAAAGGTCGTATTCGCGCGGCGTGGGTGGCGGCTCGACGACGGTTTGACCGTTGATCGTGATGTCAACTTCGGCCTTGCCGAATGCTCCATTATCCTCGATGTCCACCGTCTCCTCGGGTTTCGGCTCGGTGCCAGGTTTGGCATTCGCAGCAGGCAGCGGAGAGGCGATCGCAGTCGCGAGTGCCAGGGCGATGGCCGCTGTAGTCAGCGCTCGCACGATAGGCCCCTGTTCGTTATGGCGCTTATCTTCCAGGTATCGCCTTCTCGATGAGCGTACGCCCGGACGACAAATTCGTCCGACTTGCTGTTGATGTGAGTCTGCCGTGCTTTCGTGTCGACGTATCCGAACTTTGATTGATCTATGCAGTCCGTGAACGAAACATCGGGGCGGTCGCCAATCTCTGCACGCCAGTAGATCCGGTGGGAGACTGATCCGACGTTCCGCAGTCCTTGTTTTTGAGACTCTTGGGTGCCCAGAGAGTAATAGTCGAGCGCCTTGTTTATGGTGAACTGAGAAAAAGTTGAACGGATTTTGTCCGGCGGAATTTTGTCGAACGTCTCGTACAGGTGCCAGGTGTTCAGCCAGGCGGTTTCGATTTCGCGGCGGTTTTTCGCTTCGGTGTCGGAGATCGGCTCGTCGGGTGCTACCAGGGTGACCTTCTCACCGCCCGGCCCGGTGGTCTGGACGTCCGACAGCTTGGCCGTGCTTGAGGTGCTCGCTGGCCCGGTGGTCGTTCCTGCGGTCGGGCCGGTGCCTGTTCCGGTCGATGGGGCGCTGCTGGAACCAGAACCAGAACCAGAACCAGAACCGGACCCAGAGCCGATGCCGGGCCGGCTGGGTGAGCGTGGGGTTCCGGTCGAACGCGTGCTGCTGGATTCGGCTATCGAGCCGGGCGCCGAATCGGATGCGGCTGGAGGATTGCCTGCGGGGGGATTGTTGCTGTGATCGGTGGGGTCGGCGGACAGGCCGGGGCCGGGGATGCCTCCGCCGAGTCCGGAGCTCATGGTGGCGAACGTCGGGGTGGTGTTGGCGCTTGGCGAGTTGCTGGTGCAGCCGGCGGCGAGGGACAACACGACGACCGCGCCGACCACGGCCGCCCGGCGGCGGGGCCGCCCACCGCGACCGTCACCGACACCCCTGCCGCGCGAACCTCTGAGACCGACCACCCCGACGCCTGCGCCCTTGGTGCCTGCGCCCTTGATGCGTGCGCCTGTGATGCGTGTGCCCCTGATGGTGTGTGGTGGTAGCACTGCGAACCCCGTTCCGACCGACCGACCTGCCCGGACACTCCCCGAAGCAGGGGAGCGCCTGGAAGCAGCAGATCCTGACAACAACAGACAGTGTGGGGGCCGTCAACCCCTCGACGCCGGACTTGTACACAACCGGCAGGTCACTGACCTGCGCAGAAACCAACGCCTCGGCTCTGCCTCCGCCACCCGCACCGGGGTGTCCACTCAGCCGCCGGACAAGCGCCGCCGGACCAGCACGGGTAGCAGCAGGGCCTCCGATCGGACAGCGGTGCCCGGTGCCACCTCGCCGGCGGTCCACCCCTGCGCTTGCGTGGAAGATCGTGCCCCAAAGTCGGTGCACGATCTTCCGCGCTGTGACACTGCCGTCCCAGCAGTGGCGCGAAACCTGCCCCAACAAGCCCGCCCCAAAACGCCGCCTCAACAACGCCACCGGCGACCGCGGCGGCCGGCAACCGCGGCCGCCGACAACCGCGGCCGCCGGCAACCGCGGCTGCTACCGGCAGCCGGACGGTTGCCCGCAGCCGGACGGTTGCCGGCCACCCCAAGGGCCCGGCGCCCCGAGTCGAAGGTCGGGTCAACGGAAAGGGAAAGAACACCAGAATGCTGGCGGTCAAGTATTTCGCGGCCACCCGGCGCGTCATCCACGCTCCGACGACGCCCACCCCTACCTTCATATCCAGCACTAGTTGACATAACTATAAGGGTCTGGTTGAGGTTGAGGGTTCGCCACGCGGGGAAGCGCAGCGGGTTTCTCAGCAGCAAAGACCGGGCCACCAGCACGCAGGCAGCAGGCAAGCAGGCCAACACCAAACAGGCCACACAAGGAAGGTCCCGGTCATCATGACGCCTCCGCACAACTACCTCGCCGTCATCAAGGTCGTCGGCATCGGCGGCGGCGGCGTCAATGCCGTCAACCGCATGATCGAGGTGGGGCTCCGCGGCGTGGAGTTCATTGCGATCAACACCGACGCCCAGGCGCTGCTGATGAGCGACGCCGACGTCAAGCTCGACGTCGGCCGCGACCTCACCCGCGGCCTCGGCGCCGGCGCCAACCCCGAGGTCGGCCGCAAGGCCGCCGAAGACCACCGCGCCGACATCGAGGACGCGCTCAAGGGTGCCGACATGGTGTTCGTCACCGCCGGCGAGGGCGGCGGCACCGGCACCGGCGGGGCGCCCGTGGTGGCCAGCATCGCGAAAAGCCTTGGCGCGCTGACCATCGGCGTCGTCACCCGACCGTTCACCTTCGAGGGCCGGCGCCGCGGCGGCCAGGCCGAGGACGGCATCAAAGAACTCCGCAACGAGTGCGACACCCTGATCGTCATCCCCAACGACAGGCTGCTGCAGCTCGGCGACCAGGGCGTCAGCCTGATGGACGCCTTCCGCTCCGCCGACGAGGTGCTGCTCAACGGTGTTCAGGGCATCACCGACCTGATCACCACACCCGGCCTGATCAACGTCGACTTCGCCGACGTCAAGAGCGTGATGGAGGGCGCCGGCACCGCGCTGATGGGTATCGGTTCCGCGCGTGGCGAGGGCCGCGCCGTCGACGCCGCACAGAAGGCCGTCAACTCGCCGCTGCTCGAGGCCAGCATGGACGGCGCGCACGGCGTGCTGCTGTCCATCGCCGGCGGCTCCGACCTCGGCCTTTTCGAGATCAACGAGGCCGCATCGCTGGTGCAGCAGGCCGCGCACGAAGAGGCGAACATCATCTTCGGCACCGTCATCGACGACTCGCTGGGCGACGAGGTGCGGGTCACCGTGATCGCCGCCGGTTTCGACTCGACACCGTCGACGCTGCCGCCGCAAAGATCGGAACACCGGGGCGGTGCGGAAGCAGGGCAGGGACGTGGCCCGATCGCCGACGCCAGCGCCGGCCAGGTCCGCCAGCAACAGCAGCGGGACCCGCTGAACGCCTACACCAACGGCGGAAACCGCAACGGCGGCAACCCGAATGGCGCTCACCCGCAGGGCCAGCAGCCCGCCCAACAGGGTCAGGCCGGGGCCGCGCCGTACACCCCGCCGACGCCGCCGGCCACCCCGCCGCAACGCCAGGGCGCCGACATGCCGGACGACGATGTCGACGTCCCGCCGTTCATGAAGCGCTGACCTCACACGCCGACCACGCCGAGGATGCCGAGCACGCAACAGTTCACCCCGGCGGGTAACAATGGCCAGCATGGGCGGAAACGGATGACCGACACGGCCGGGGACGCAGGCACCGGCACCACCGGCACCGAAGTCGATCCGCGCCCGCGCCGGGTCCGGCGGATCGTCACCACCCGAGCCGGCGGGGTGTCGCAGCAGCCGTACGACAGTTTCAACCTCGGCGGCGGCGTCGGCGACGACCCGGAGGCGGTGCAGACCAACCGCACCCGGCTGGCCATCGCCGCCGGGCTCACCCCGGACCGGCTGGTCTTCATGCAGCAGGTGCATGGCACCAGGGTGGTGCCGGTCGACCGACCCGGCCCGCTACCTGGCACCGACGGCATCGTCACCGACCGGGCCGACCTCGGGCTTGTCGTCCTGGTGGCCGATTGTGTCCCGATTCTGGCCGTGGACCCGGCCGCCGGCATCATCGGTGCCGCGCACGCCGGCCGCCGCGGCGCCGCGGATGGCATTGCGCTGGAACTGATCTCGGCGATGCGTGACCTAGGCGCCGACCCGCGCGCCATCGATGTGCTGCTGGGACCGGCAATTTGCGGCCGCTGTTACGAGGTGCCGGCCGACATGCAGGCCGACGTGGAACGGGTGCTGCCCGGCAGCGCCGTCGACACCGACTCGGGCACACCGGGTTTGGATCTGCGCCGGGGCCTTGCCAGGCAACTGCAGGACGCCGGGGTCGGCGCGGTCGCGGTCGATCCACGTTGCACCCGTGAGGATTCCGCGCTCTACAGCCACCGCCGCGCCACCGCCGCCGGTGCCACCACCGGTCGGCTCGCCGGCCTGGTCTGGATGCCCAGTCGGTAAGTCGCCCAGCGCGACTGGACCGCAGCGCGCCGCCGGCTGGGCAGCAGCGCGCCAACGGCTGGACCGCCGGGCGACCGTTGCGCGCCCAATGGTTGGGCAGCCGCGCGCCAACGGCTGGATCGTTGGCTGGCCACCTGCTGCACAGCCGCATCCCAACCAGCACAGCGCAAATGCACACGGTGACGCTGCGTGTCGCAGCCCGATCACCCGGCGGTCGCGGATTAGCGTGAGTCACACCAGCCACAGCCGGACCCGAAGGGAACACGATGAGCACGTTGCGCAAGATGGGGGCTTTCCTCGGGCTGGTCCCGGACGACGCCCGCTACGGCGGCGACCGCGCTCGGGACAACGGCGGCGACGCCGACGGCTACGACCAGCATTCCGATTACGCGGCAGCGGATTACAGCGCATCGGACTACCGGGCACAGGGCTACGACGCGCACGACTACACCGCCGAGTACGACGATGCCGGCGACTACCGCGGCACCGGCTACGGCACTTCCCGTGACGCTGACAACTACGGCGACTACCGCGACGGTGTCGACGGTCACGGTTCCGGTCGGGCCGACTCGACCTACTCGCGCAGCCGCTACGGCAGCGACGGCGACACCGCCGACGACTACCAGTACGGATCTTCCGACTCCTACCGCTACACCGACGCCGGCTACCGAGATGCCAACGGGGACACCGCGATCGACGACGCCGCCGCACCGGTGTCACGCCGCGCCGACCCCCAGCCGGCGGGCAGCACCGCAACATTGTCGGCCAGGTCCGACCGCCGCGACGCCGGCCGCGATGCCGGCCGCAGTACCGACCGCGGCGCCGGCGATCAGGACTTCCGCACCCAGGGTGCGCTGGCGGTGCAGCCGGAGCCGTACCAGCACCCGGTCGCCGAGACCGCGAGCAAACCGGTCACCGTCACGCTGACCGGGTTCGCCGACGCCCGCCAGGTCGGCGAGACCTACCGCGACGGCACCGCGGTGATTCTGGACATGACCGATCTGACCGACGCCGAAGCCCGCCGGATGGTCGATTTCGCCGCCGGTCTCGCGTTCGCCGTGCACGGCAGCATCGACAAGGTCACCACCAAGGTGTTCATGCTGCACCCACCCGCCGCGTCGTGAACCGGCCGGGCCGCGCTAGCGTCCCGGAGTGACGTTCTGGCAGTGCCTCGCCGTGTTCGCCGCCGGCATCGCCGGCGGCGGCATCAACACCGTCGTCGGATCCGGCACGCTGATCACCTTCCCGGTACTGCTCACCGTCGGGCTGCCACCGGTGACGGCCAACGTCTCCAACACCGTCGGGCTGTTCCCCGGTTCGCTGACCGGCGCCTGGGGCTACCGCGCCGAACTCGCCGGCCTGCGCACCCTGGTGCTCCGGCTGGCCAGCGCCTCCATGCTCGGCGCCATCGGCGGCGCGATCCTGCTGCTCACCCTCCCAGCCGAGGCGTTCAACGCGATCGTCCCAGCGCTGATCATCCTGGCGCTGCTACTGGTGGTGTTCGGCCGCAAACTCAACGCCCTGCTGGTCGCCAAGACCCGGCACCGGCCCGGCGCCGAGGTCACCGTCGCGCTCTGGGTGCTCACCCTGTTCACCGGCGTCTACGGCGGCTACTTCGGCGCCGCCCAGGGCATCCTGCTGATGGGCTTCTTCGGGGTGCTCCTCGACCTGTCGCTGCAGCGCCAGAACGCCGTGAAGAACGTGCTGTCCGGGCTGGTCAACCTGGTCGCCGCCGTGGTGTTCATGTTCACCGCGCACGTCGACTGGGCGGCCGCGGGGCTGATCGCCGCCGGATCGGTGATCGGCGGCCTGCTCGGCGCCAGAATCGGCCGCCGCCTGCCGCCCGCGGTGCTGCGCGGTGTCATCGTGGTGGTTGGCATCGTCGCCGTCATCAAACTGCTGAGCTGACCGGCCAGCCACCCGACCTCCGCAGCGGACGGGAACCTGCGGCGTCCGTCAGACGTGCAGTACTCGACCGACCCGAAGACCCGATCCGAACCGACCCGAAACCAACCCGAACCCACCGGACTCGACCACAACCCACGGCCCAGGCACCGCACCATCACAGCCACCCGAAATACCGTGGTGCCGGCCACCGTTCCAACAACAGCACCCTTCCAGCAACAGCGCCGTTTCACCAACAACACCGTTTCACCGACAACACCACCAGCAGAACCCCAGCCGGCCGCATCGGCACCGGCAGCGCCTGAACTCGGAGGACTGAGTGAACATCTTCTGGCAGTTGCTCTACCTGGCGCTGTGGCTGCTGCGCTGGGTACTGCTCGCCCGGATCGTGTTCGACGTGGTGCGGATCTTCGCCAAGACCTGGCGGCCCTCCGGCGCCGCCGCCGTGCTGCTGGAGATGCTGTACGCGATCACCGATCCGCCGATCCGGCTGCTCCGCCGCATCATTCCGCCGATCCGCATCGGCGGGGTAGGGTTCGACCTCAGCGTGATGGTTTTGCTGATCGTGTTGCTGATCGCGATGCCGATCGTCGCCGGCGCTGCGGTGCGCAGCCTGTGACGCCAGCGGGATCGACAGCGGGATCGAGGTGCCATGGTCAGGGTGGGTGACGACAATGGCGTACGTTGTGTCTCGCACTTCGGAGCGCGGCGGTCCGGCGTAGCGCACGTTCCCGCCCGTTGTGGACTGCACCCGATCGGTGAGACCGTCATCAAGACCGCGGCACCGAACCGACGGTAACCCGACACAGTTGACAGGAGCGCCATCATGCGGCTGACGCCCGCTGACGTGCACAACGTTGCCTTCAAGAAGCCCTCCATCGGTAAGCGTGGGTACGACGAGGACGAGGTTGATGCCTTTCTCGATCTGGTCGAGGCCGAACTCAGCCGGCTGATCGAGGAGAACAACGAGCTGACCAACCGGCTCAAGGCCTACGAGAGCGGCGAGCTCACCCCGGCGGGCAAGGCCGGTGGCAACGAGTCCGCCGCCGGCGGTTCCGGCGTCAGCTTCGGCAAGGACGGCGACTCTGCCGACGCCGCGGACGGCAAGGCTGCCGACAGTGCCGACGCCGCCAAGGCGCACGAGGCCGCCGAGCAGACCATCCGCAGGGACGAGGCCGCCGCTGTGGCTGCCGCCGACTCCGGCCAGTCCGCCGCGCAGCCGGTTGCCCAGCAGGCGCCCGCCAACCAGCAGGCCCAGGCCCAGCCCCAGCAGAGCCAGCCGGCCGCCGGCCAGGCTGCTGCTGGCCAGGCGGGGCAGCCCGCTGCCGGTGCCAGCCTGGCCGAGCACCACGTGCACGCGGCCCGGCTGCTCGGTCTGGCCGAAGAGACCGCGCAGCGCCTCACCAGCGAGGCGCAGGCCTCCGCCGACCAGACCCGCAACTCCGCGCAGGCCGAATCCGAGAAGCTGCTCACCGACTCGCGCAACCAGTCGGAGAAGATGCTGTCGGACGCCAAGAACCAGGCGGAGCAGACCGTCACCGCCGCCCGGCAGCAGGCCGAGGCCATCACCCGCGACAGCCAGCTCAAGGCCGAGGCGATGGACCGGGAGGCGCAGCGCAAGTACGACGAGGTGATGACCCGCCTCACCGAGCAGCGCACCAGCCTTGAGAAGAAGATCGACGATCTCCGCACCTACGAGCGGGAGTACCGCAGTCGGCTCAAGGGCTGGATCACCGAGCAGCTGCAGCAGCTCGACGACGGCGGCTCCAACGCCGCTGCTGGTGCCAACGCGGCAGCCGGCTCCAACACCAACAGCACCGCCGGCGCGGCGCAGGGCAACCAGCAGCGCTGAGCACGGCAGTCACCGAGTGCGGCGGGCGAATTCACTTCGCCCGCCGCACTACTATGTGTGAAGACAACTACACCTGACCAACGGCGTTGACCCGGCCATCACCGGCGAGCCCTCGGAAGAACACCCCATGGGGCGCGCGCCACCAGGGGTCAGTAGAACCGAGCGGGTCCGGCCCGTCACAGCCGGCAATCAAGCGGCCCGAGTATCAGCAGTACTCCGACTCGGGCAAGCGGGGTGGTACCGCGGGAGCGTCAGCGTTCTCGTCCCTGCACGGCGGCACCGAGGGCAACCTCGGCCGCCGCAACGGTGAGGCACCAGCCTCCCGGCAGCGACGAGACAGGCGACAACAGCGGTACGACAAGGAGTTCCGATGGTCAGCCCCGACCACCCCGAGTCATCGGCAGCTACTCAGCGCACGGTTCCGGCTGCCCAGAACCCGTCAGGCCAGAGCGAGCCTGCAGCGGTCAGCGCCCATCCCGACTTCCCTGCGCTGGAACGGCAGGTGCTCGACTTCTGGGACGCCGATGGCACTTTCCAGGCCTCCATCGACCAGCGTCCGGCGGGGAAGAACGGGGACAACGAGTTCGTCTTCTACGACGGGCCGCCGTTCGCCAACGGGCTGCCACACTACGGCCACCTGCTCACCGGCTACGTCAAAGACGTTGTACCGCGCTACCAGACCATGCGCGGCAAGCGCGTCGAGCGCCGATTCGGTTGGGACACCCACGGTTTGCCCGCCGAGCTGGAGGCGATGGATCAGCTCGGCATCAAGACCAAGGACGAGATCCTGCAGCTGGGCATCGGCGCCTTCAACGACGCCTGCCGTGCCTCGGTGCTCAAGTACACCAAGGAGTGGCGCGACTACGTGACCCGGCAGGCCCGCTGGGTCGACTTCGACCACGACTACAAGACGCTGAATCCGGAATACATGGAATCGGTGATCTGGGCGTTCAAGAAGCTCTACGACTCCGGGCTGATCTACGAGGGCTTCCGGGTGCTGCCGTACTGCTGGAACGACCAGACGCCGCTGTCCAACCACGAGCTGCGGATGGACGACGACGTCTACCAGATGCGTCAGGACCCGGCCGTCACCGTCGGATTCCGGCTGCACGGCAAGGCTTCCGACACCGCTAGCGGCGCCGGCACCGACGACCCGCTGGACGGTGCGCATGCGCTGATCTGGACCACAACGCCGTGGACGCTGACCGCGAACCTTGCGGTGATGGTGCATCCTGACGTCGACTATCTGGTGGTGGAGTCGTCGAAGCCGACCGGAACACCGGAACGCTATGTGATCGCCGAGGCCAGGGTCGGTGCCTACGCCCGCGAGCTGGGTGAGCTGGTCGAGACCGGGCCCGCCGAGAACAGTGCCGCCGCCGACAGCGCTGACCCGAGTGCCGACGGTGCCGACACCACGGCAGGTACCGACAGCGCCGCGGGTGCCGAGGGAGCGCGGGTGTTGTTGCGGCTCAAGGGTTCTGAGCTGCTCGACCGGCAGTACACCCCGCCGATGTCGTACTACGCCGGCCACCCGCAGGCACACAGGGTGGTTGCGGCCGATTTCGTCACCACCACCGACGGCACCGGGCTAGTGCACTCGGCCGGCGCGTTCGGCGAAGAAGACAAGGTGGTGACCGACCGCGAGGGCATCGAACCGGTGATCCCGGTCGGCCCGGACGGCGCGTTCCGTTTCCCGGTGGTCGATTACGAAGGTTTGCTGGTCTTCGACGCCAACCTCGAGATCATCGACCACCTGAAGAACGCCACCCGCGGGAGCGGCGACAGCGGCGCGGTGAACCCGGGAACGGTGTTGCTGCGCAGGGAAACCTACGATCACAGCTACCCGCACTGCTGGCGCTGCCGGCAGCCACTGATCTACATGGCGGTGTCCAGCTGGTTCGTCGAAGTCACCAAGTTCAAGCAGCGGATGGAGGAGCTGAACCAGCAGATCACCTGGGTGCCGGAGAACGTCAAGGACGGCCAGTTCGGCAGATGGCTGGAGAACGCGCGCGACTGGTCGATCACCCGGAACAGATTCTGGGGCAGCCCGGTGCCGGTGTGGAAGTCGGACGACCCGCAGTATCCGCGGATCGACGTGTACGGCTCGTTCGCCGAGCTGGAACGTGACTTCGGCACCCTGCCCAGGCGCGTCGACCCGGAGACCGGTGAGGAAAAGCCTGACCTGCACCGGCCTTTCATCGATCGGCTGACCCGGCCGAACCCGGACGACCCGACCGGCAACTCCACCATGCGCAGGGTCGAGGACGTGCTGGACGTGTGGTTCGACTCCGGTTCGATGAGCTATGCGCAGGTGCACTACCCGTTCGAGCATGCCCAGTGGTTCGAGCATCACTTCCCGGCCGACTTCATCGTCGAGTACATCGGGCAGACCCGCGGCTGGTTCTACACCCTGCACGTGCTGGCCACCGCACTGTTCGACCGGCCGGCGTTCAAATCCGTGCTGTGCCACGGGATCGTGCTGGGCAGCGACGGGCAGAAGATGTCGAAGTCGCTGCGCAACTACCCGGACGTCTACGAGGTGTTCGACCGCGACGGCGCCGACGCCATGCGCTGGTTCCTGATGAGCAGCCCGATCCTGCGGGGCGGCAACCTGGTGGTGACCGAGGAGGGCATCAGGGAGGCGGTGCGGCAGGCCCAGCTGCCGCTGTGGAACGCCTGGTACTTCTTGAACCTGTATTCGGGCACCTCGGGGCACCGCGGCGAGCGGCGCACCGACTCGGCACATGTGTTGGACCGCTACGTCCTTGCCAAGACGGCGGAGCTGCGCGACCAGCTGACCGAGCTGATGGACGGCTACGACATCGCTGGTGCCTGCGCCGCGGTGCGCTCGTACCTCGAGGTGCTGACCAACTGGTACATCCGGCGGTCGCGGGAGCGATTCTGGAACGACGACACCGACGCCATCGACACCCTGTACACGGTGCTCGAAGTGGTCAGCCGGTTGACCGCACCGCTGCTCCCGATGGTCACCGAGAGCATCTGGCGGCCGCTCACCGGCGGCCGGAGCGTGCATCTCACCGACTGGCCGGCAGCCGACGAGTTGCCGCATGATGCGGAGCTGGTGGCGGCGATGGACCAGGTGCGGGCCGCGGCGTCGACGGCATTGGCGCTGCGCAAGGCGAACAAGCTGCGGGTCAGGCAACCACTGGCCGCGCTTCGCGTCGCGCTGACCGATCCGGATGCGCTGCAACCGTTCTCGGCGTTGCTGGCCGACGAAGTCAACGTGCGTGAGGTGCGGCTGGACGAGCTCCGCGACGACGACGCGCAGGTCACCCGCCGGTTGACCGTGAACGCGCGGGCCGCCGGTCCGCGCCTGGGCAAGCAGGTGCAGCAGGTGATCAAGGCCGCCAAGGCAGGTGACTGGACGGTGACAGCGCCGACAGACTCCGCGACCACAGTAAGCGCGACCACAGTAAGCGCGACCGGCGATGCGGTGGGCACCGAACAGGTGACGGTCGGCGGCATCGATCTGCAGCCGGGGGAGTACACCCTCGAGCTGGTGGGCGCCCAGTCCGGTACTGATGGGTCAACCGGAGCCGCCGCCGCGGCGGTTGGGATGCTGCCCGGCGGCGGGTTCCTGGTGCTGGACACCGCACTCACCGACCAGCTGCGCGCCGACGGCGACGTCGCCGACCTGGTGCGGCTGGTGCAGCAGGCCCGCAAGGACGCCGGGCTCGAGGTGTCCGATCGCATCACGCTCACCCTTGATGTGCCGGATGCGTTGTGGCAGCAGGTGTCCGAGCGCAGCGAGCAGGTGGCGGCCGACACCTTGGCCACCGCCGTCGAGCGTGGTTCGCTCGCAGCCGGACAGGGTGTGCTGACCGGTACCGTCGCCGATGCCGGCGCAGTCAAGGTCGGTGTCGCCACAGCGATCCAGCCGGGGGCAGGTGCCACCGCGGCAGTGCAAGACCAGCCCAGCCACCAGGCTTGACCGGGTCCTGTCCTCGCGGGGCGGCGCTGTGGGGACCAGGGCGCCGGGTCCGCCGCTGGCGGCTCAGCCGCGCCGTAGCTCGGGCAGCACCTCGGACCCGAACTCCTTGATCATGTCGGCGTAGTGCGGGCCCATGTTGGCAACGTAGATCTCGTCGAAGCCGGCGTCGACAAACGGTTGGTAGGCGCGCAGGTGAGTGGCGGGGTCGTTGCCGAAGCTGGTGGACTCGGCGATCATCTCCTTGGTCACCAGCTCTGACGCCTGCTCGAAGTGCTGGGGCGAGGGCAGCACCTGGCTCAACTCTCCGGGCACCCCGCTGTTCGGCCAGATCCGGTACGCGGCGGCGACGGCCTCGTCAACGCTGTCCGCCCAGCCAACCTTGAATCCGACCTGGGTGAGCGCATCGGTTCCCCTTGCCTGCTTGAACTCTCGCACAGATTCACCGTCAGGGGTCGTGGTGATGAAACCGTCGGCGGCACGGACGGCGACCTCGCGCGCCTTGGGTCCGAACGCACTCATCAGAATCGGCGGCGGAGTATCCGGAAGGGTGTAGATGCGAGCGGTGTCCACCGTGTAGTGCTTGCCCTGGTGGCTGATCACCTCGCCGCTCCACAGCTTGCGGATCACCTCGATCGCTTCCTCCAGCATCTCAAGGCGAACCGCGGTGTGCGGCCATACGGTGCCAAGGATGTGTTCGTTCAGAGCTTCGCCGGAGCCGACGCCGAAGCGGAAACGGTTCTCTCCCAACAACACTGCTGATGTGGCCGCCGCCTGCGCGATCACCGCGGGGTGGGTGCGGACGGTCGGGCAGGTGACAGCCGTCGTCACCGGAAGGTGGCACACCTGGCTGATCGCGCCGATTATCGACCACACGAGCGGGCTCTCGCCCTGCGCGTCGGTCCATGGGTGGAAGTGATCGGATATCCACAGCGCGTCGAAGCCGGCCTCCTCGGCCAGCCGCGCCTGTTCGATCAGCTGGGCCGGTGAGTACTCCTCGCAAGAGAGGAAGTATCCGAACCGGGTCTCCCCGGCTGCCCGTGCGGTTCTTTCCGGGTATCGCGGCTCGCCGCTGTCGCCTGCGGTTTCCGGTGCGGACTTCGACGTTGTCATCGCTGGCCTCCGATCAAGGTGGGCTACAGATTGCGACCGGCGTGACAACCAGAGACGTGCCGATCACCGAACCGGTGCCCAGCTGGCGGGTGCGGTAAACCTCTACACGCACTGCGCCGGGTAACGATCATGCCTGGCCCGCTCTCGCGCAAAGCCGAAGGGATGGCTTACACACCGGGCAGCAGACAGGACCTCAGTGCGCAGGGGTACCGGTGAGCCGCGCAACGCTGCCGGTGAGAGTGGGCGTCAACGAGGCATTCAGCCGCAGCCCGGCGAACTCGTCACCGCGGGTGCCGCCGCGGTTCACGATCGCGACTTCAGTGCCGGCCCGGCCGGCCCGCCGGACGAACCGAAGACCCGACTGCACCGTCAGCGAAGACCCCAGCACCAGCACCCCGGCGGCGGCGTCGACCAGCCGATAACACCGGTCCACCACGGGTTTCGCCACGTTCTCGCCGAAGAACACCACGTCGGGTTTCAGCGGCCCGCTGCACACAAGGCAGTCGGCGAGCCGGAAGTCGGCGGTGTCGTCCAGCTCCACGTCGCCGTCAGGGCGCTGCGTCAGCCCAGCATGCCGCTCGGCGAAGCCGGGGTTCAACGCGGCCAGCCGGCGATGCAGATCGAGCCGGCGGGACAGTGCTCCGCAGGCCAGGCAGACCACTCTGTCGATCCGGCCGTGCAGGTCGATCACGGCGGCGGCGCCGGCTCGTTGGTGCAGCCCGTCGACATTCTGGGTGATCACCGCACCGGCGGCACCCAGCCGCTGCAGCGCGGCGACCGCGCCGTGGCCCGGGTTCGGGTCAGCCCGAGCCATCCGGCCCCAGCCGAGGTGACTACGTGCCCAATAACGTTGCCGCGCAACGGTTCCGGAACGGAACTCGGTAATCGTCATCGGCATCCGTGCCGGTGCGTGCGGCCCGCGATAGTCGGGAATGCCGGAGTCGGTGCTCATCCCGGCCCCGGTCAGCACCAGCGCAGGACCGTCCAGTCGCCGCAACCAACCGGCCAGCTGGTCCGCGGCGGCCTCGGCGTCGGTGGTGCGGTGAGACCCCGCAGCGGCGTCGAAGCCTGTGACGGGCGCTGCCATCGGCCGCTCAGACCGGCCGGACGCTGATGCCGTGGGCGATGTCGTCGCTGAGCTCGGTGCTGTGCGCGCCGGAAATCGCCACCACCGCACCGTCCACCATGCCGAGTTCCACCGTGACCCCGGGCCGGACGTCGCCGTCCTGGAGAATGGCCATCACGTCGGGTTGGTCCTGCACTGCCTCGATGATCCGGCGCACCTCGTACCGGCCGGGGGTGGTGGCGGCCTTGTCGGCGGTGATCAGATCGCGGTGCGTCTCGGTGACCGGTTCCGCGGTCGACGCCAACTCGGCCATCCCGGGAATCGGGTTGCCGTAGGGATCCAGCTGCGGACCAGCCGGCGCTCAACGTCGTCGCTCATCACGTGCTCCCAGCGGCAGGCCTCGACGTGCACGTCGGCCCATTCGAGACCGATCACGTCCTGCAGCAGCCGCTCGGCGAGGCGATGCTTGCGCATCACGGTGGTGGCCCGCTCCCGCCCCAACTCGGTGAGCTCGAGGTGCCTGTCGTTCTCCAACACCAGCAGCCCGTCCCGCTGCATCCGCGCGACCGTCTGCGACACTGTCGGCCCGCTCTGGCTGAGCCGCTCGGCGATTCGCGCCCGCAGCGCCGGAATGCCCTGCTCCTCGAGCTCGAAGACCGTCTTCAGGTACATCTCCGTGGTGTCGACCAGATCGTTCACCCGAGGTACCCCATTTCCGTTGACGTGCCTGTCGGTAGCCAGCAGCCCGCCGGTGCGGATCTTGCGGGTTGCTCCAGGACGCCGGAGGTTCGACTCCGGCATTGGTGCCGACGCGCCGGGTATCCGGCTGTCACTGCCGGCGCCCCCGCGCGTCTTTCGATAATGAGTCTACCGATCTGCGTCACCCGCGATCCAGCCGCCGAGGTCGATTTACAGGTGTCCGGTGGAGCGGACGCGAACGCTCAGCGCCGCGCAGCCGACGACGGCCGCGCCGCCGATCACCGTCGCTACCGTCAGCGGTTCGCCCAGCAGCAGAGCGGCCCAGCAGATGCTGAGCACCGGCTGGATCAGCTGCACCTGGCTGACCTGGGCCATCGGCCCGATCGCCAGGCCGCGGTACCAGGCGAAGAAGCCCAGGTACATGCTGACAACGGCGAGGTAGCCGAACGCGGCCCATTGGGTGGCCGAGCCGGTGGGTGGCTGCCGGTTGATGCTGACGACGGTCAGCGCCAGCATCACCGGAGCGCACAGCACCAGCGCCCACGAGACGGTCTGCCACGCGCCGAGTTCCCTTGCCAGCAACCCGCCTTCGGCGTACCCCACCGCGGCGGCCAGGACCGCGCCGAACAGCAACAGGTCGCCGCCGCCGAGCGACCCGAGCCCGCCGCCCTGCACAGCGGCAAAGACCACGGCGGCCACCGCACCGAGCCCGGCCAGCATCCAGAACGATCGCGGTGGATGTTCCCCGGTGCGCAGCACGGCCAGCGCGGCGGTGGCCGCCGGCAGCAGCGCAATCACCACGGCACCGTGACTGGCCGGGACGGTGGTGAGGGCATAGGAGGTGAGCAGCGGGAACCCGACGACGATGCCGGCAGCGATCACCGCCAGCCGCGACCACTGGGCACCGCGGGGCAGTCGCTGCCGGGTGACCGCGAGCGCGAGCGCGGCCAGCATGGCGGCAATCACGGCGCGGCCGCCGGCGATGAACAGCGGCGAAAGGCCCGTGCCGTCGGCGCCGACCGCGACCCTGGTGAACGGCACCGTGAACGAGAAGGCCGCGACGCCGAGCAGGCCGCACCACAGTCCGGTCCGATTCGATAGCGGTGTCGCTCTCGTGCCGATAGCGCTACTGTCCAGGTTCATGTCTGACGATAGCAGTGGTCGGATCGCGGACGATCTCCGTGGTTGGCTGCGGACCGCAACTCCCGGCGAGGCGTTGCCGTCCACCCGGACGCTGGCGGCCCGGCACAAGGCCGGTCCGGTCACCGTGCAGCGCGCCATCCGGCGGCTGGTCGCCGAAGGACTGGTCGAAACCCGCCCGGGCGCAGGGGTTTTCGTGGTCGAGCAGGCTCTTCCCGGTCGGTACCGGGTGGCCGATCTCGGCTGGCAGACCGCGGCGCTCGGCGCCCCACCGGCGCAGTTGCCTGATCTGCCGACCGCGCTGCGCACCCAGCCGGACCAGAGCGGCTCGGGTATCGCGCTGCACTCCGGATATCCCGCACCTTCACTGCTACCGGAGAAACTCGTCCGCGCCGCGCTCACCAGGGCAGCGCGCGGGGCTTTCGCACTCGGCCGCGCCCCGGCCGCCGGACTGCCGGAGCTGCGCGCCGCCTTCGCCGCCGAATTGACCAGCCACCGCTCGGCCGGATCCGCAGGCGGCCAGGAAGCGCCGCCGACGGCGGCGGACGTGCTGGTGGTGCCGGGCAGCCAGAACGCGCTCGGCAGCATCTTCCGGTCGCTGGTCGGTGCCGGCCGGCCGCTGCTGGTCGAATCGCCCACCTACTGGGGCGCGCTGCAGGCCGCCGCTCGCAGCCTGGTGACGCCGGTGCCGGTACCGAGCGACCACCGCGGACCCGATCTGGCGCAGCTGGAGCGGGCCTTGCGGCAGACCGGTGCCCGCGCCTTCTACGCCCAGCCGACCTTCGCCAACCCGACCGGCGCGTGCTGGTCGCCAGCGGTACGTGCGCGCGTGCGTGAACTGTTGCGCGCCAACGGCGCGTTCCTCGTCGAGGACGACTGGGCGCGCGACTTCGGCTTCGGCGCCGCTGCGGCCGCGGGGGAGACTGCCGCGGGGTTGCCGGCACCCCCGCCGATGGCCAGCAACGACGGTGACGGCCGGGTGGTGTACCTGCGCTCGTTGACCAAGAGCGTTTCGCCCGCGGTTCGAGTGGCCGCGGTGATCGCCCGCGGGCCGGCCAGGGAACGCATCAAGGCCGACACCCAGGCGGAGAACATGTACGTCAGCCCGCTGCTGCAGGCGGCGGCACTGGACGTGCTGGTGCACCCCGGCTGGCGCACCCACCTGCGGTCGGTGCGCAGGCAATTGCTGCAGCGGCGGGAGCTGCTGGTCGACGCCGTCCGCAGCCAGCTGCCGGCGGCCAGGTTGACGGCCATACCCCAAGGGGGACTGAACCTTTGGCTGCAGCTACCCGAGCCGGTCGAGTCGGATCGACTGGTGTCGGACTGTGAAAGGGCCGGGGTGTTGATCGCGCCGGGTGGTGAGTGGTTCCCGGCCGAGCCGCCAGGAGCCTTCCTCCGGCTGAACTTCTCCGGCCCCAACCCCGAGCGCTTTCCCGAGGCCGTCAGCGTGATCGCGGCGGCGCTCGCCGAGCAGGGGCTACCGGTGCGGTGAGGCTGGCCTCCGACGCTGCCGCACCGGCACAATGCACGTCATGAGCAGCGCTACCCGGCCCACTCCCGACCGCGAACCGACCGCGGGTCCGGGACCCGACGCCGACCGCTCGCCGCTGATCACCGCGCAGCAGCTCAGGACGCGGCTCGATGACGGGCTGCCGCCGGTGCTGCTGGACGTGCGCTGGACCCTGGCCGGCGCGCAGCGATCCGACTACCTCGACGCCCACCTGCCGGGCGCCAGGTTCATCGATCTGGACACCGAACTCGCTGAGCCGCACCACCAACCGGTCGACGAGCGCGGCCGTCATCCGCTGCCGCAACCGGACCGGTTGCAGCGGGCGCTGCGCGCCGCGGGGGTGCGCACCGACAGCCCGGTGGTGGTCTACGACGCCCGCAACGGGCTGGCCGCCGCCAGGGCCTGGTGGTTGCTGCGCTGGGCCGGCCACCCCGATGTTCAGGTGCTGGACGGTGGGCTGGCCGCGTGGACGGCCGCCGGTGGCCCCACCGAGACCGGCGAACCAGGACCGATCGAGCCCGGCGACGTCACCGTGCGGGGCGGGCAGCTGCCGGTGGCTGAGCTGGACGAGGTGATCGCGGTCGCCGAGGGCGCCGGCACCCGACCCGGTGCCGCGGCACCGGCGGTGCTGCTCGACGCCCGCGCGCCCGAGCGATACCGCGGTGAGCGGGAACCGATGGATCCGCGGCCGGGACACATTCCCGGCGCGATCAACCTGCCGATGGCTGACCTGATCGACAGTGACGGCCGGATGCTGCCGATACCCCAGCTGCGGCAAAGGTTTTCGGCGGCGCTCACTCGTGCTGCCGGGACCGATCGGGGCGGGGCGGACAGTTCCGAGACCGCACCGAAGCTACCGCTGCCGATCGCCTCCTGCGGCTCAGGGATCACCGCCTGCCACACCGTGTTGGCCGCCGAGGCGGCCGGTATCGCGATGGCCATGTTTCCCGGCTCGTACTCGGGCTGGTGCGCCACCGGCCGCGTTGTCGGCACCGGCGAACCGCAGGCGGGCTGAGATGGCGTCCGATGGTGCTGTGCCAGATGGTGCTGTGCCCGGCCCGGCTGTGCCCGATCGCGCGGCGTCCGATCGTGTCGTGCCCGACCCCGCCGTGCCCGACCCCGCTGCGCCTGATCCCGACGTGCCCGCCGGGCCCGATCGCCCCACGCCGCGCGGCACTCGCGCCCCGCTGGTGATCTGGGACGACAAGATGCTGGGCTACGACTGGGCCGGCGCCCATCCGATGAACCCGCTGCGCTGGGAGCTGACCTGGTCGCTGGCGCGGGGTCTCGGGGTGCTGGACCAGGTGGAGCTGACGGCGCCACGGCCGGCCACCGACGACGTCCTGGCCGGAATTCACACCCGCGGCTACATCGAGGCGGTGAAGGCGGCATCGGCCGATCCGGCGAGCGCGGCCTTCCGGTTCGTCGGCGGCGGCTCGCACGGCATCGGCACCGACGACAACCCAGCGTTCGCCGGCATGCACGAGTCGTCGGCGTTGATCGCCGGCGGGTCGGTGCTGGCGGCCACCGCCATCGCCCGCGGCGAGGTGGACAGGGCGGTGAACATCGCCGGCGGACTGCACCATGCGATGGCCGATGCCGCCGCCGGTTTCTGCGTGTACAACGACGCCGCCCTTGCCGTCAAAGCGTTGCTGGACAACGGCATCGAGCGGGTGGCCTACGTCGACGTCGACGTCCACCACGGCGACGGCGTGCAGGCCGCCTTCTACGACGACCCGAGGGTGCTCACCGTCTCCATCCACGAGACGCCGCTGGCGCTCTGGCCGGGAACCGGCTGGCCGACCGAGGTCGGTCGCGGCGCCGCCGCCGGCACCGCAGTGAACATCCCGGTGCCGGCCGGTACCTCCGATCCGTTGTGGCACCGGGCCTTTCACGCCGTGGTCCCCTCGGTGCTGCGGGCCTTCCGACCACAGGTTCTGGTGACGCAGCACGGTGCTGACTCGCATGCCGAAGACCCGCTGGCCGATGTCAACCTCTCCGTCGACGGGCAGCTGGCCAGCTACCGGGCGCTGCGCACGTGGGCGGAGGAGTTCGCCGACGGCCGCTGGCTGGCGCTGGGCGGCGGGGGCTACCAGCTGGTGCGGGTGGTGCCGCGGTCGTGGACGCATCTGCTGGCGACGGTGGCCGACCGCGACATCGACCCGCGCGTTGCCACCCCGCTGCAATGGCGGCAGCAGGCGAAAGCGGCCCGCCCCAACGTGTTGCCGCCCACCGCCATGACGGACGGCCATCCCGGTGGCGTCGATGTCCCGTTCTGGGACGGGGAACGGCACACCGCGGTCGACACCGCCATCGACCAGGTGCGCCGCGCGGTGTTCCCGCTGCACGGTCTCGACCCGTTCGATCCGAGGGACTGACCGATGTCGACCGATCACCCGCAACCCGACTCCGCCGGCGCCGGGCACCGCGCAGAACCGCCGGTACCCGCTGGGCCGCCGGCGTCGGGGGAAGCGCGGCCGCCCGAAGACCAGCCGGTGCCGGGCGGATCGAGCAGTGAGCCCGGTTACCCTGCGCACTGGGAGGCGGACGTGGTGCTCGCCGACGGCGGCGTCGTGCACCTGCGCCCGGCCCGTCCGGCCGACACCGAAGCGTTGCGCGACATGCATTCCCGGATGAGCGACCGCAGCCTCTACCTGCGGTACTTCAGCGCGGTGGCCAAGGTGAGCGATGCCCTGCTCGCAGTGGTCACCAACGTCGACCATCGGGATTCGGTCGGCCTGGTGGCCCAGCTCGGTGACCAGGTGATTGCGGCAGGCACGTACCATCTCGACCCGGCGCGGCGCACCGCTGAGGTTGCCTTCGCGGTGCAGGACGACCAGCAGGGCCGCGGGCTCGGCTCCATCCTGCTCGAGCACCTGGCAGCGGCGGCGGGGGAGCGCGGCATCCGCCGGTTCACCGCCGAGGTACTCGCCGAGAACCGTTCCATGCTCAGGGTTTTCACCGACGCGGGTTACCAGGTGAGCCGGGAGTTCGACTCCGGGGTGGTCGAGGTCGCGTTCGACATCACGCCGACGGCCGAGTCCAGGGCGGTGCAGGTGTCCCGCGAGCAGCGCGCCGAGTCCCGGTCCATCGCCCGGTTGCTGAGCCCGCGATCGATCGCCGTCATCGGAGCATCGAACGACCCGACCAAGCTCGGGCACGCGGTGCTGAAGAACCTGCTGGCCGGGCCGTTCACCGGGCCGGTCTATCCGGTGCACCCAGGAGAGCTTGAGGTGCAAGGGATCCGCGCCTACCCGTCGGTGTTGGACATTCCCGGCGATGTCGACGTCGCTGTGGTCACGGTGCCGGCCGGTTCGGTGCAGGAGGTGGTGCGTGGCTGCCGCGACAAGGGGGTGCACGGCCTGGTGGTGGTGACCGGAGGCTTCGCCGATACCGCGACAGCGTCCGGCCCGGCGGGCGGCGCCGCCGCGCAGCGCCGGCTGGTGTCGCTGGCCAGGCAAAACGGCATGCGCGTGCTCGGGCCGAACTGTCTCGGCATGCTCAACACCGACCCTGCGGTCGAGATGAACGCCACCCTGGCGCCGGTGCTGCCGCCGGCCGGTCGGATCGGATTCTTCTGCCAGTCAGGCGCTTTGGGCATCGCGGTGCTGGCCGACGCTGCCGCCCGCGGGCTGGGGCTGTCCAGCTTCGTCTCGGCCGGCAACCGTGCGGACGTCTCCGGCAACGACCTGATGCAGTACTGGTTGTCCGACGACCGCACCGAGGTGGTGTTGTTGTGGCTGGAGTCGTTCGGCAATCCGCGCAAGTTCGCCCGGTTGGCCAGGACGCTGGCGCGCAGCAAACCGCTGGTGGCGGTGAAGTCAGGTCGACACGCGATGCTCACCCCTGGGCTGGCCGCCAGCTCGGTGAGCCTTTCCGACGCCACCGTCGAGACAGTGTTCGCACAGAACGGGGTGATCCGCACCGACACCCTGACCCAGGCGTTCGATGTGGCGCAACTGCTTGCCACCCAACCGGTTCCGCGGACCGACGCGGTTGCGGTGATCGGCAACTCCACCGCACTGGGGCTGCTCGCGGCCGATGCCTGCCTTGACGCCGGCCTCACCGTTGCCGGCGGTGCGCCGACCGACCTTGGCGTCAACATGACGCCGGACGAGCTGGCCACCGCGGTGCGCGCGGCCATTGCCGACCCGACGGTCGGCGCGATCGTCGTGGTGTACGTCCCGCCCGTCGCGGTACCCGGCACCGCGCAGGCCAAGGCGCTGCGCGAGGTCGCGATGGGATCACCGGTACCGGTGGTCTCCACCTTCCTGGCCGCTGAAGGCTTGGTACACCAGCTTTCCGAGATTGCCGACGACGGCAGAGCCGCCCGCGGATCGGTGCCGTCGTTCCGCACCCCGGAGCGCGCGGTCGCCGCGTTGGCCCTGGCAGCGCGATATGGCCGCTGGCTGGAGCGACCACACCTTGAGCCGACCCGGCCGCCGGGCATCGACACCGCGGCGGCGCGGGTGCTGGTCGACTCCTGGCTGCCGGCGTCCGCACCGGCCGACCTGACCGACCAGCAGCTGGCCGAGCTGCTGGCCGTATACGGCATCGAGCTCGCCGAGTTCGCGGTCGCGGACAGCGCCGCCGACGCCGTCACCGCCGCGACCAGAATCGGATATCCGGTGGCACTCAAGGCTTTCGACCCGATCAGCCGCGACGTGTTGGCCGGCGGGGGAGTGCGGCCGGCGCTACGCACCGATGCACAGGTGGCCGCCGCCTACGACGTGCTGGCCGAACTGGCCGGATCGCACGTCTACGTGCAGCAGATGGCCGCGCCGGGGACGGCGTCGGTGTCGACGGTGTTCGGGCTGACCGCCGACCCGTCGTTCGGTGCGTTGGAGTGGTTCGGCATCGGCGGGGTGACGACAGACCTGTTGGACGACAGGGCTTATCGCGCTGTCCCGCTGTCTGAGGTGGACGCGGCGGACCTGATCGCCGCGCCCAGGGCCGCACCGTTGTTGGACGGTTACGGTGGCCGCCGCCCGGTGGATCGCTCGGCGCTGCAGGATGTCGCGTTGCGCTTGTCCGCACTGGCCGACGATGTGCCCGAGCTGCTCGACCTGCGGCTGCGGGTGCTGGCCGGGCCCGCCGGCGTGACGGCGATTGGCGCCACCGGCTCGCTCGGCCCCGCGCCGGCCCCACCCGATCAGCGTCGCCGGCTGCGCTGACCGGCCGGCATCCCGGTTGAACGCCACCACCTGCGCTGACCGCAGGGTTCAGATCCCGCTCGGACGCCCTCTACCGGCCACCGATCTCCCGGCGAGCACGAATTCCCAGGCGAGCACAAAGGTTTCGGTACGTCACAACCGTTTCAGAGCGCTGGAACGGTTGTGACGTGCGAATCGGCGTGTGCTCGCGGGGCGATGTGCTCGCCGGCATTGGGCAACACAAAAGGCCGGGTCCGTCGCGATGACGAACCCGGCCCCTCTCGGATCGGACGGTGCTCCGTCCGGTGCAGTTGTGAAATGCGGTGCTCGGGCCAACAGGTCGATCAGCTCAAATCTGTCAGCTCGAACCGATCGCGTTGTGGCGCTCGGTGCGCTACGAGTCCAGCCCTACCGAGCCCAGCCAACTCGGCAAGACTCAGCCGGCTCAGCTCGCATAGGCGCGCAGGGCGTCGGAACGCTCGCCGGTGCGCAGCTTGCTCATCGACTCGCGTTCGATCTGGCGCACCCGCTCGCGGGAGATGCCGAACACCCGGCCGATCTCGTCAAGGGTGTGCGGACGCCCGTCGGTGAGGCCGTAGCGCAGCCGCACCACGGTGCGCTCCCGCTCGTCGAGCGTGTCGAGCACCTTGTCGATGTCGTCGTGCATGAACCCGGCGACCACTGCCGCCTCGGCGGAAGCCGACTCTGTGTCTTCGATGAAGTCGCCGAGCGGCGCCTCCTCGTCGGCACCGACGGGCATGTCCAGCGACACCGGATCGCGGGCGTGGTCCATCAGCTCGTTGATCCGGTCGACGTCGATGCCGGACTCCTCGGACAGCTCCTCGAGGGTGGCGTCGCGGCCGTACTGCTGGTGCAGCTCGCGCTTGAGCCGGGACAGCTTGTTGACCTGCTCCACCAGGTGCACAGGCAGCCGGATGGTGCGGCCCTGGTCGGCCATGCCGCGCGAGATCGCCTGCCGGATCCACCAGGTTGCATAGGTGGAAAACTTAAATCCCTTGGCGTAGTCGAACTTCTCGACAGCGCGGATCAGACCGAGGTTGCCTTCCTGGATCAGGTCGAGCAGCGGCATGCCGCGGCCGGTGTAGCGCTTGGCCAAAGACACCACGAGGCGCAGGTTCGCCACCAACAGGTGCTGGCGGGCCCGGTTACCCTGCCGGACGATGATTCGCAGGTCGGCCTTCTTCTGCGCGGACAGTCGCTTGGCGGTGTTCAGCTTGTGGGCGGCGTAGAGGCCGGCCTCGATCGACTTGGCCAGCACCACCTCTTGCTCGGCGGACAGCAGTGCCGTCTTGCCGATGCCGTTCAGATAGACGCGCACCAAATCGGCGGCCGGGCTCTGTGCATCAAGGTCGGCCGCGATCTGCGCCTCGGTACGGGCGTCCAGCTCGACGGCTGCTGTCATCTCTTCCCCCTCTGCCTTCTTGGTGGCCTTGCTACTGGTCGCCTTGGCGGCGGTCTTGCCGGCGGCGGTCTTGCTGCTGGTGCGCTTGGCGCTCTTGCCCTTGCTGGACGAGCTGCCGGTGGACGCGGTGCCGGAATCGGCCTTCTTCGCCGGCTTGCTCGCCGTGTCGCCGGCGGCACTGCCAGACAGGTCTTTGGTGATCACCTTCGCGGACGTTGCTTCGGACGACGCCGACGCCGACCGCGCGGTTCGCTTCTTCTCGCTCAATACCGGAGCGGACATGTGGGGCTCCCTTCATCACGCCTACCTGACAACGCTGCGACGCTCGATTTCGTTCCCAAGTGCCGCTGCTCCAGCAACCCCGACGGCGCTGAATCGAAGTGGTGAAACGGTTGTGCAACCTCGTTGGTGCTGCGTTGCTGCTGCCGCGCTGACACTGGACGAAACCGGCCTCTTCGCTGACTTGACGCTTCCCGCCGGTGCCTGCGTTGCGCATTACTCAAGAGCATCAGGCGTGGGGGGCGGTGTGCCTCCGATGGGAACGCCATGAGAATGCCAACCGCCGCCGGCGCTGCGGCATTCCCGGTGGTGGTAGGGCTACCGGTCGGTGCCGGGCTGGTGTCGCTGTGCGGCACCGGAATGGAGTGCCGCACTTCGCCGGCGCCGACGCCGCCGCGATGTTGTCCGGACGACTGCCCCCAATGTGATCGGATGGGAGGTAAAAGGCTTTGGGGTACAACAGGTTTGCGCCTCCGTGCTGCGGTCACCGCCCGCTGGTGACCTCGACAAGGACGGTGAATGGTCCGTCGTTGACACTGCTGACGGCCATCTCCGCGCCGAAACGTCCCTCGGCGACCGGAACGCCCCGTTGTCGCAGCAGCGAGATCACCGTGCCGACCAGTGGCTCGGCCTGCGCCGCTGGCGCGGCGGCCGACCAACTGGGACGCCGGCCCTTGGCGGTGTCGCCGTACAGCGTGAACTGGCTCACGATCAGCATGCCGGTTCCGGCGGTTTCGGTGGATCGTTCCGGGCCGCCCGGCTCGGCCGGCGGCAGGATGCGCAATCCATGCAGTTTGTCCGCCATCCTGGCTGCTTCGGCCACAGTGTCGTCGACGTGCACCCCCAGTAACACCAGCAGGCCTGGGCCGTCGAGCGCACCGACCAACTCGTCGCCGACCCGCACGGACGCCGATGTGACTCGGCTCACTACGGCTTTCATTCGGCTACCGGTCCCGGTGACGTTCCGGTACCGGATCGGCCCGCCGCGCCGTCGCCGTCAGCATCGTTAGTACCGGCGGCGGCACCGGCACCGGCACCGTCACCGTCACCATCAGCACCGGCACCGGCGGCATCGTCAGCACCGTCGCCGTCGGCACCGTCGGCGGCGGCACCGGCAGCACCTTCAGAGGTGTCCTCGACCAGCAGCAGACCGCGGCCGACCGCGGTGCGCACCGTCGGCAGCATCGCCTGAGTCAGGGCCGCTTCGTCGACACCGTTGGCGCCGGCCAACAGCTCGAGCAGCAGCCGCAGCGGCAGCTGCCCGGTGCAGCCGGCCAGCAGTGAGCGGCCCCAATCGTCCAGCTGGAGGTGAGCGCCGGGGCTTTGCCGCTCCAGCATCCGCAGCACTGTCGTCCAGCCGTCGTGCCCGGCGAGCGAGCGTTCGGTGAGCAGCGCGTCGGGTGCCAGCCGCAGCCGCAGGTCCAGCAGCTCGTCGTCGCTGCGCGTCACCAGCAGCCGGCGGGCGGCCAGGAACGCTTCGGCCGCCGCGCCGGTGACCTCTTCACCGGCCGCGGTGATCTCGTCAAGCACCTGGTCGGGTTGCCGTGCGGCCGCCTCGGCGTCGGTCAACTTGCGCAGCGTCACCACGCCCATACCGATGCCGCGCACCCCGGACCGTTCGAAGTAGTCGAGCCACTCGGCGCCGGTCCGGGCCGCGGTGGTGCGGTCCTCGCCGGCGTCGGCCAACCACATCGAGATGTAATGGGCCGGGTCGGCGAACTCGCGCTGTACCACCCAGGCGTCGCAACCGGTGCCGCCCACCCACGATCCGATCCGGCCGCGCCAGTCGTCGTCGCCGAAGACCAGCCAGTTGGCCAGCACGGTGGCGACCCCGCCGGGGTTGAGGTGCTCGGGTATCCCGCGGATCAGCTGTTCGCAGACGGCGTCGCCTGCCATTCCGGAGTCACGGTAGATGTAGCTCTGCTCGCCCGTTCCGATGACGAACGGCGGATTCGACACGATCAGGTCAAAGCGTTGTCCCGCAACGGGTTCGAACAGGCTCCCCGAGCGCAGGTCCCAGTGCTGGCCGTTCAGTCGGGCGGTCGCGGCGGCCAGCGCCAGCGCCCGCGGGTTGGTGTCGGTGGCGACGACGCTGTCGGCATGCTCGCCGATGTGCAGCGCCTGGATACCGCAGCCGGTGCCGAGATCAAGCGCCGTCCGCACCGGGGTGCGGATCACCGCGCCGGCCAGCGACATCGACGCCGCCCCAATCCCGAGCACATGGTCGTGCCGCACCGGCCCTGGGCGGGTGTCGGAGTCGAGATCGGACACCACCAGGTACTCGTGGTCGGCGCGGCCGTCGGCGTCGGTGGCGGCGTGCGGCCGGATGTCGACGGCGGCCCTGAGCAGTTCACCGTCCGGCTCAAGGACCCCGGTCACGACGGCCCGCTCGACACCGAGGCTGGGCAGCGCCGCCGCCACCTCGGCGACCGGCTCGCTGGTGCCCAACAGAAACAGTCGAACCACCGTGGCCAGCGGACCCGGCGCGGCGGCGGTGGCGCGCAGCGCCGGCCAGAACTCGCCGCGGGCCATCGCACCGTTGGCAGACGCGCCGAGCAGGGACGGCACCCCGACGGCGTCGTAACCGGCCGCGCGCAGGTCGGCACCGAGCGCGTCGACGGCGTCCAGATCGGTCAGTGGCTGTGCGGTGCTGGCAGTGGAAGGTCGCGGCGCCTGGGAGTTCACCTGCCTGACCCTAGTGACCGGCCCGATCGCGGAAGATCGTGCACCAAACTCGGTGCACGATCTTCCGCGATCTGGCCGGCGACGGCCCACCCGCTGACCGACCGGGCCCACCCGCGGCGTGCCATGCTGAATCGCATGACTGCCACCTCGATGTTCCTGACCGGCAACGACGCCGCGGACCAGCTGCTGGCCGGCGACGGCAATGCGCTGCTGCTCGGCATGGTGCTGGATCAGCAGGTGCCGATGGAGAAGGCGTTCAGCGGGCCGGCGGTGATCGCCGAACGGATGGGCGGGACCCTCGACGTTGCCGCGATCGCGGCGGCCGATCCGGAGGAGTTCGCGGCGCTGTGCGCGCGGCCGCCGGCGGTGCATCGGTTCCCCGGATCGATGGCGGGGCGGCTGCAGGCGGTGTCGCGGGTGCTGATGGACGACTACGACGGCAACGCCGAAAACCTTTGGAGCACCGCAGATTCCGGTGCCGAGCTGAAGCGCCGGCTGCAGGCGCTGCCGGGCTTCGGCCCGCAGAAAGCGGCCATCTTCGTCGCGCTGCTGGGTAAGCAGTACGGCGTCACCCCGGACGGCTGGCGGCAGGCGGCGGGGGACTACGGCGCCGATGGCAGCCGGATTTCGGTGGCCGACGTCACCGATCCGGAGTCGCTGCAGCAGGTGCGCGCCGCCAAGAAGGCGGCGAAGGCCGCCGCGAAAGCCGCCAAGCCTGCGAAGGCGGCCGAGCCCACCACGAAGGCCGCCAAACCCGCAGCCAAAACCACAGCAACTGCCAAGAAGGCCAAAGCCTGAGGTTGCCTACCTACCCGGCCGTCGATGAACGGTGCTCGGCCGGGTCCGGTGCGTCAATCACCTCGGCCGACGGCGGCAGTTCGACGGTGCGGCCCGGCAGCGCGTTCTCGTGATTGATCACGCCCACCGGTGCCTTGCGGGTGCGGCGGGAGGGCCGGTCGTTGGCGATCAGCACCGCCATCCACGGCAGCGGGATGGAGATCAGGATGATCAGCAGCGCCAGCCACCAGATGTGCATGAACGCCACCGCGAGCAACAGGCAGGGAATCCGCAGCCCCATCATCAGCAGATAGCGTCGCCGACGGATGCGGAGCTGGTCGTCGTACGAGAGCTCCGCCCCGGTGATCACCTGCGGCTGTTCACTGTGCGCTGGCACGGTTTCGACGGTACTCGCCGCAGGCGGTCGCCGTCAGCCCGGCGGGACATGGCGAGCCCGGGACATGGCGAGCCCGGCGGGAGATGACGAGCCCTGCTGCACCCGGAAGACCCGGCGGGTGTGGCTGGCCGGGCCGGGCGGTTCAGCGTGAGCGGCGCTGCCACCAGCGCCGCCGCGGGGCGGGTTCCGGGCGCCCGGCGGCCAGCGCGGCCTGCTGCTCGGCGGCCCTGCGATCGCGTTCGGCCTGCCAATCCGCCACCAGTTCGTCGGCGTCCAACTGCCGCATCACCAGCGGCGGGGCAGAGGTCGGCACCCTGATCTCGGCGGCGATGCGCTGGTTGAGGTCGTCGATCAGCGCCCGCACCTTCTGTTCGTTGCGCTCGCGGGCCAGCCGGGCCGGCAGGTCGTGCGCTTCCTTGCGCAGCTGCAGCGACAACGGCAGAAAGGATGATCCGGACTCCTCGGCGGCGGCGTACCTGCGCAAGAAGTCGTCGCCGCCGGTGTGCTCGGGCAGCGGTTTGCCGGCACCGGGCAGATTGTCGAAAGCGCCGCGCTCGGCCGCTTCCCTGATCGCCTGATCGACCGGTGACTCGCGGTGCGGGTGTGCTGCCATCACCCCAGATTAGGGCCGCCGGCGACCTCTTCAGCGGACGGCGCGGTCTCCGGGTCGGTGAGCCACTGGAATGCGACCCCGATCAGCTGCGAGTAGTAGAACGATCCGACCCTGTGCACGTCGGCGGCGCTGCTGTTCTCCGCCGTCACTCCGGCGAAGGAGCGGGCCAGCGCCACCCTGGCGCCGTCGCCGCGCTCGGCCAGGCCGCTGCGGATCTCCTCGTCGTGCTGAGCCAAGACCAGTGCCTCGAAGTTGACGAACCACAGGTCGCGCCGCTCGGTGATGGAGTCGATCACCTGCTGCCAGCGCTGGGCGGTAGACCCACCGGCACCGTCCAGCGCCGCGAAGATCACCTCACCCCACTGGCTGTTCAGCTCGAACAGCGCTTGGTTGAGCAGCCGCTCCTTCGACCCGAAGTGGTAGTTGATCGAGGCCAGGTTCGCGCCGCTCTCGGCCACCAGATCCCGCACCGTGGTGGCGGCATATCCGCGCTGCAGCAGGCAGCGATGGGCCGCGGTGAGCAGTCGATCCTTGGTGGGCGCCTTGGCTTTTGCGGATGTGGCCACCGTCGCAGTCTAGCAACTTGTGTTTTAAACACTCGTTTCATACAGTCGTTTACGCACGGCGGCAGAAGCCTGGCCAACCAACCTCCCACAGCAGGAGCGTGTTTGCACGACTCACTCACTTCCAGCCGCACCCGGAGCGCAGCAGGGTTCCGCATCCGGGGCTCCGCCGGCGCTGGCGCTACGGGGCCTGACCTGCACCTATCCGGGCAATCCTGAACCCGTGCAGGCGCTGCGCGGCATCGACCTGGAGATCCCAGCCGGCAGCTTCACCGCGGTGATGGGGCCGTCCGGCTCCGGCAAGACCACGCTGCTGCACTGTGCAGCCGGCCTGCAGCAGCCCACCGGTGGGTCGGTGGTGTTGGCCGGCAAGGAACTGGTGTTCGCCGACGAACCCACCGGCGCGCTCGACCTACGCAGCGCTCGCGAGGTGCTGGCTCTGCTGCGGGGCCTGGCCGATGCCGGGCAGACCATCGGCATGGTCACCCACGACCCGTCGGCCGCCGCCTACTCGGACCAGGTGCTGTTCCTGGCCGACGGCAGCATCGTCGACCGCCTGCCGAAGCCGAACGCCGGTGCGGTCGCCGCCCGGATGGCCTCCCTGGTGGAGCGCGTCGAGTCCGCGGCTGGCGCCGGAGCCGATGCCGCCGGTGAACCCGCCGCAGCGTTCACTTGGCGCGCTCGGCTCGCCCAAGGGGAGTGAGCGTGATGTTGCGAATCACCTTGCGGTCAGCGGTCTTTCACCGAAGCGCCTTGCTGGCAACGGCCATTGTCAGCATGTTCGGCACCGTCCTGGTGTCCGGCATGGCTGGCCTGCTCGCCACCGGGCTCAGGCCGGACGTCGCCGCCGCCGACCGGCCGTTTCTCACCCAGTTCCCGGTGATCCTCGGCAGCTGGATCGTCGGCATCGTGGTGTTCGCCGTGTTGTCCACCGTCGGTGTCACGCTGGACGGCCGGGTCGACGAGATCACCGGCCTGCGGCTCACCGGGGCGACCCCGAAACAGGTCCGCCGGATGGTCGGCGTCGACTCGGCAGGGGTCGGCCTGCTCGCCGCCATTCCTGGCGTGGCGGCCAGCTAACTGGTCGGCTGGCTGATCGTCGGGCAGACCCGCAGCGCCGGCGTCATCGGCGACGCCACCAGCTACGCTCCCGGCCTCGCGCTGCCAGCACTCGCGGGCGCGATCATGGTGCTGGCCACCGGATTCGGCGGTTACTTCGGTTCCCGCGCGGCCGCCGAGCGCAGCCCCGTCGGCGCCCCGGAATCGGGCAAACGCCGGGCCGGCGGTGGCCGCACCAGGCGAATCACCGCCGCCGTGTTCATCGCCGCCGGGCTCGGCTCGTCGGCCACCGCCCTCGCGACCGACCCGATGACGGTCTACGGCACCGCCGCCACCGGCCCCGGTTGTGTGCTGGTCGCTGTCGGGCTGGCACTGCTGGCCCGCGAGCTGTTGGCCGGAGCCAACCTGGTACTGCGCGCGATCCCGGTCGGAAAGCGCTCCGCCGCAGGACATTTGGCCCGGATCAACCTTCGGGTCGCGCCCGAGCGGATACGCCCGGTTGTCACGTTCCTGACGTTGTTCGTCGGGGTGGCGGCTAGCACGCTCAGCATGCAGGCGATCGAGAACTCCGCGAACGGCGCCGACGACAGCGGCGGTATCGGCCAACTGATGGCGTCGATCAACTACCTGGTGGTCGGGCTGATCGCCGCGTTCATGGCGATCGCCCTCACCAACAACGTGATCTCGTCGATCCGCAGACGGGGCAAGGAGTTTGCTGCCATGTCGTCCGTCGGTGCGACCGCACCACAGCTCCGGAGAATGCTCACCTGGGAGATGGCGGTCGCGGTGCTGGTGTCGGTGACCGTCGGCTGCGTCGGCGCCATGCTGTCGGTGATCCCGTTCGCAATACTGAAGAAAGGCGGTGCCGCCGCGGCTTTCGCGCCGGTACCGTACGTCGCCGTCGTGCTGGTCGGCGCGGTGGGCAGCCTGCTCATCGCCAGGTGGGCAGCCCGCGGGCCCACGGCGGGCGCGGCGACAGCGGCCGCCGCCATCGCCTGACGCCCCTGCCAGCCCTGCCTGCCAGCCCTGCCTGACGCCGCCGGGCACGGGTGTTCCGGCGCGGTTAGCCTGGCGGAGGCGCAATCACAGTCAGGAGGCGGCATGGCAAAGATCGTGATCATCGGCGGGCACGGCAAGGTGGCGTTGCTGGCGGAACCGCTGCTGGTGGACGCCGGGCATCAGGTGACGGCGCTGATCCGCAACGTCGACCAGGCCGATGTGGTGGCCGGCACCGGTGCCATGCCGGTGGTGGCCGACGTCGAGAACCTGGACACCGACGCCATCGCCGAGCTGCTGCAGGACACCGACGTGGTGATCTGGTCGGCCGGGGCCGGTGGCGGCGACCCTGAGCGCACCTATGCCGTCGACCGGGATGCGGCGATCCGCGCGATGGACGCAGCCAAGCAGGCCGGCGCCGACCGTTTCGTGATGGTCTCGTACTTCGGTGCCGGCCCCGAACACGGTGTGCCGGAAGGTGATTCGTTCTATCCCTACGCGCAGGCCAAGACCGAGGCCGACGAGTATCTGCGGCAGACCGACCTGCGTTGGACGATCCTTCGTCCCAGCCGGCTCACCCTCGACCCGCCGACCGGCAAGATCGACGTCACGGCGAGCGACCCGCAGTCGGTCAGCCGCGGTGACGTTGCCGCCGTGGTCGCCACCACCGTCGATCTGGACGCCACTGTCGGCAGGACGATCGAGTTCAACTCCGGAGACGTGTCCGTCTACCAGGCGCTCGCCGGGCTGGCCGAGCGGACGGACTCCTGACCGGATCGTCCGCGGCGCCCGGCTAACCTGCTGTGCGTGCACATCTGCGTGTTCCTGTCCGCCGCCGACCTCGACCGCCGCTACACCGACGCCGCCACGTCCCTTGGCCGGGAGATCGCGGCCGGCGGGCACACGCTGGTGTGGGGCGGCAGCGACGTCGGCCTGATGCGGGCGCTCGCCGATGCCGTGCACGACGCCGGTGGCCGGCTGCTCGGCATCTCGGTGGAGTTCCTGGAGAGCAAGGCGCGCGTGGTCCAGCCGCCGGACCAGATCGTCGTCAGCAAAGATCTGGCCGAGCGAAAAGCGTTGCTGCTGGCCCGTAGCGACGCCATCGTGGTGATGGTCGGCGGCACGGGCACCCTCGACGAGGCCACCGAAATCATTGAGCTGCGCAAGCATGCGCTGCACGACAAGCCGGTCGTGTTCCTGAACACCGACGGCTTCTACGACGGGCTGCGCCAGCAGTTCGCCAGGATGGACGCCGAAGGATTCCTGCCGGTCAGGCTGGAGCGACTGGTCGCCTTCGTCGACCGGCCCGAGCAGGTGCTGCCCGCCATCACCGAGGCCATGGAACGCGCGGAAACGCCGACCTGACGCTCGCTCCTACACTTGCTGCATGACCAGCACCGAGATTCTGGAAAAGCCGGTAGACCAGGGCACCGACGACACCCCGGAGATGTTCCACTACGTCCGGAAGAACAAGATCGCCGAGTCAGCGGTGATGGGCAACTTCGTGGTGGCGCTGTGCGGTGAGACTTTCCCGGTCACCAAATCGCCCAAGCCGGGCTCCCCGGTCTGCCCTGAGTGCGAGCGCATCTACAAGCAGCTGCCCGCCGGTCGCGACTGAGCCGGCCGCGCCCGACCCCGGCGCCCCGACCCCAGCGTTTCGGACGCCCAGCGCTCCGATCCCCGCGCCCCGGCGCCGGTCAGTGAAACGCTTGCCGCTGGCGCCGGCTCAGGCCCGGTCCGGCTGACCGGCACCGCCGGCCCCGGCCGGTTCCGCGGCGTCGGCAGCGGCCGCCGCGTCCGCAGCGCCCGGGGCGGCAACCGTGTCCGGATCGGAGCGCAACTGCCGCCAGCGCCGCATCGCCCGGCGCGACCGCTTCGGCGGGAAGTACTCAAGCAGCGCGTTGTTGAACTGCGCGCCGGAGATGATCGACATGCTCACGAAGTAGTAGAACAGCAGGTACACAACGGGGACGGTGAGCGCCCCGTACGAAAGACCGTGGGTCGACACATACGACACGTAGATGCGCAGGCCGGTCGAGGTCACCAGGAACACCGCGGCCGCCAGCACCGCGCCCGGAAGCCCGCGCCGCCACGGATGCTTGTGCTTCGGCGCGACCTTGTACAGCGTCGTCACCAACACCACAAGCACCACCGCGAGGGTCGGGTAGTAGGCGATGTTGATGATGGTGGAGACGGTGTCGTGCACGTCCGAGGGGAACAGATTGGTCAGCGTTGTCGGGCCGATCGCCGCCAGCGGCAGCAGCACGATGCCGCAGACCAGGCCAACCAGGTACAGACCCAGCGCGAAGAACCGCTCCACCGCCGGGTGCCGCACCTCGTGCTGGCAGTACGCGATGGTGATCGCCTCGACAAAGGCGCTCATCGCCGACGACCCGGCCCACAGGCTGATCAGGAAGCCGACCGACACCACATCGGCTCGTCCTTGGTGCAACAGGTTGCTGACGTTGTCGCGCAACAGGTTGTCGAACACCTCGGGCGAGAACACCGTCTGCAGCGCACGGTTGACCTGGTCCTCGATCTGGTTGATGGTGTCCGGCCCGAACCAGCCGGCGATGTAGCCGGACATGCCGAGCAGCGCCAGCAGCAGCGGTGCCGTCGACATCGCGCACCAGAAGCCGCATTGCGCGCTCCAGCCGAAGATCGAGTCGTCCCAGATCTTGCTGAGCGTCCGCTTCAAGACTTTGCGTCCGCGGTGCGAGGTCAGCTCGCCCGGCTTGACCGGGATGGGACCGGTGGACGGCAGGTGCCACGACACCTGCCGGTTGGAACCCTTCGGCCCGACGACGAATCCGCCGGTGCCGAGCTGATCTGCAGCGCCGTCGCCGGGCTCGGCGCCGGTGTCCAGCGCGATGGTCGGGGCGTCCTCCAAACCCACCCGTCCCGCCGGCCCGGCGGGATCGGCCTGATCGGTCCCGGGGCGCTGGCCGGCTTCGGCGCGCGCCGGCACCCGCTGCAGCGCCACCGTCGGGTTCTCGTCGGCGGGGGACAGCGCGGACGTGGGCGGGTCGGTCAGCTGACCGCCGTCACCGCTGCGTCGCCCAGCGGGCGAGCGTCGGGGCGGTTCTCCCACGGAAGTCACACATCCCAGGATGCCAACTGCGCGCCGCGATGACGATCAGACACCCCAGGAGCCGGCCAAAGTTGTGCTGAAAGTTGTGATCTCGCAGTCACCTTGCCGCCGGCCGACACCCCGCGACCAGCACCTCGGCAGCCGCCGGTATCGGACCCGGCGCGGCGGTGGCCGGCACCGTCGTCGGGCGCCGGTAGGGTCGCTGACGGCGCTGTGACGGGCCGGCCGAACTACCGCCGGCCGGACCCCGTCGCGGCGCCGCGTCATCGGGCCGAAGCATCGGCGGAGCAAGCGACACCGGCATTCGGACGGCAGCGGGAAAGAGGTGAGCGGGTCAGTGACAGCGGCTCGCGCCGGCCTGCTGCCGGACATCGATCTGGCGCGGCTGCGACCGTGGCAGCGCGCTGCCATCGAGGCCTACCACGCCGCCTGCGGCCAGGGCGGTCGCCGCGACTTTCTGGTGACGGCGACACCCGGCGCCGGCAAGACCACCTTCGCCCTGGCGCTGGCCTCTCGGCTGGTCGCCGCCCGCGCGGTGGACCGGGTGATCGTGGTCTGCCCGACCGATCATCTGCGCACCCAATGGGCCGACGCGGCCGCCGCCTTCGGGATGCGGCTGGACCCGACGCTGACCAACGCGCAGGGCCCGGTGCCCGGCGGCGCGCTCGGGTACGTCACCACCTACGCCCAGGTGGCCGGCCGGCCGGCGATCCACCGCGCCAGGGCGCTCAAGCTGCGCACGCTGGTGGTGCTCGACGAGATTCACCACGCCGGCGACGGGTTGAGCTGGGGCGAAGCGATCGCCGATGCGTTCGCCGACGCCGAACGCCGGCTCAGCCTGACCGGGACGCCGTTCCGTACCAGGGCCGACGAGCGGATCCCCTTTGTCGACTACGCCGTCGAGTCCTCGGCCGACGGACAGTTGTTGCGTTCCAAGGCGGATTTCGGGTACGGCTACCGAGAAGCGTTGGCGGACAAGGTGGTTCGTCCTGTGGTGTTCGCCGCGTACAGCGGGGTCACCCGGTGGCGCAACAGCGCCGGCGAAGTGATCGCGGCGCAGCTGGGCCAGGCCGGGACCAACTCGGTGGAGCAGGCCGCATGGCGCACCGCTCTGGACCCGTCGGGTGGCTGGGTGCCGCACGTGATCGCCGCGATGGACGACCGGATCTCGCACCTGCGCGCCGCCGGTATCCACGACGCCGCCGGTCTGGTGCTCGCCTCCGACCAGGACGACGCCAGGGCATACGCCAAGGTGGTCAAGAAGATCACCGGCACCGCGCCGGTGCTGATCCTGTCCGACGATCCCAAGGCGTCGGCGAAGATCGAGAAGTTCCGCACCTCGACCGACCGGATCGCGGTGTGCGTCCGGATGATCTCCGAGGGTGTCGACGTGCCGCGGGCGGCCTGCCTCGCCTGGATGACGAGCTACCGGACGCCGCTGTTCTTCGCCCAGGCCGTCGGCCGCGTGGTCCGGGCCCGCGCGGCGCAGGAGACCGCGACGGTGTTCCTGCCGGCGGTGCGGCCGCTGCTGGCGTTGGCCGCAGAGCTGGAGAACGACCGCAACTACGTGATGTCCCCGCCGCCGAAGGCGCCGGCCGACGACCTGGCCGACCCGCTCGATCTGGTGGTGGACGAGTCCGAACCCGATACGGCACAACGGGAATCGCTGGAGTCGCAGGCCGAGTTCGCGCACGTGCTGCACTCCGGCAAGGCCGTCACCGCCGAGCCGCTGGCGCCGGGGGAGGCCGTCGAGCTGTCCGAGGACGAGCAGGACTTCCTCGGGCTGCCGGGGCTGCTCACCCCGGAACAGATGGCGCAGCTGCTGGCCCGCAGGGACGCGCAGCTGCGGCAGCGGGTGGACGCCGCCGCCCGTCGGCGGGACGACGACGACACACCGGCCGGCGGTGCCGGCGGGGCCGAAGCGAGCCAGGGGCATCAGGACGGCGGGGCCGGGGCGCCCGACAGCGGCATGGTGGCCTCGGCGACCGGTTGGCGTGCGGCCGCCGAACTGCGCCGCGAGGTGAACCAGCTGGTCGGCCGGATCGCCGCCCGCACCGGTGATCCGCACGCCAAGGTGCACGCGCTGCTGCGCCGAGCGGTGCCGGGGCCGGCGTCCGCCGCGGCCAGCGCCGAGGTACTGCGGGAACGCCGCGACCACCTGCTCGGGCTGCTGTAGCTAGCCGCGGCTGACCTGGTCGTCCGCAGGCGGTGGCGCGCTGCCGGACGGTGGGGCGCTGCCGGACGGTGGTGCGCTGCCGGCTGGAGGCGCGCTGCCGGACGGATGCTTGTGCTGCGGCGGCGGATCGGGGATGTGCGCGGTCTTCCGCAGCGTCGGCGCCGTGAGGTAGGCGATCTCCACCAGAACCGCTCCGCCGAGGCCGACCAGCAGCGACTGCACGGCCAGCCCTGACGGCAGGTCGAAGTCGAAGAAGGTGCGGGCGAACGGCAAGGTCAGCGCGAGCACCCCGATGGCGATCATCGACCCGATCAGCGCCGCCTTCCACAACCGGAACGGCCGGGCCAGCACGATCAGGATCCAGAAGAACACCACGAGCAGCGCGACGGTGGCGCCGGTACCCGGCTGCCAGCAGGCCCGGTCAAGGATCTCCTGGTGCTTGTCCGCCGGCACGCACAGGTCGGAGAACTGCGCCCGCGGCACCCCGTAATGGGCGTTCGCCAGCAGGTACGACACCACAACGGCAAGGCCGGCGATCAACCCGGCCGGGATGCTGAACCGCAGCACTCGCTTCAAGAAGCCGGGAACGTAGCGGCGCTTGTTCGGGCCGAGCGCGAGGAAGAACGCTGGGATGCCGATGGTGATGGCGCTGACCAGCGTCAAATGCCGCGGCAGGAACGGGAACGGCAGTACGAACAGCGCTGCGGTGACGATGGCCACCAGGCTCATCACGTTCTTGGCCAGGAACAGGTTCGCCACCCGCTCCACGTTGCCGATCACCCGCCGGCCTTCGGCCAGCACCGATGGCAGGTGCGAGAACTTGCCGTCCAGCAGCACCAGCTGTGCGACGGTCTTGGTGGCCTGTGCGCCGTTGCCCATCGCGACGCCGATGTCGGCGTCCTTGAGCGCCAGCGCGTCGTTCACGCCGTCGCCGGTCATCGCAACGACCCGGCCCTGGGACTGCAGCGCCAGCACCAGCGCCCGCTTCTGCTCCGGCGAGACCCGCCCGAAAACCGTTGTGGTTCGGGCGATCTCAACCAGTTCGGCCGGATCGTCCGAGATGGTGCGGGCGTCCACCGGTTTGTCGACGGTGAGCCCGACCGAGCGGGCGATGGCCGCGACGGTCTGCGGGTTGTCGCCGGAGATCACCTTGATCTGCACGCCCTGCTCGTGGAAGTAGGCCAGGGTCTCGGCGGCGTCCGGCCGGATCTGCTCGGTCAGGGTGACCAGCGCGGCGGGCTCGAGCGACGACGGCAGCTGCGGCCCGTTCACCTGTTCGGTGGTGGTGGCCAGCAGCAGCACCCGCCGGCCGGTGCGGGCCAACTCGCTGACCCGCTGCCGCAACGGGCTGTCGGACGGCAGCAGCACGTCGGGGGCGCCGAGCAGCCAGGTGCCGTTACCGCCGAAATCGGCGCACGACCACTTGCGGGCAGAGTTGAACGGCACCGAGCTGACCCGGTGCCAGCCCTGCGGCGCGGCGATCGCGTGCTGCACCGCCTTCAGCGTGCCGTTGGCGTTCTCGTCGTCGGCCAGCGCACCGAGCGCCTGCCGGTAGTCCGAATCGGCGAACCCGTCGACCGGGTTCACGTCCTCGAAGACGATGTCGCCCACGGTCAGCGTTCCGGTCTTGTCCAGACACACCACGTCGACCCTGGCGAGGCCCTCGACCGCCGGCAGCTCCTGCACCAGCACCTGCTGGCGGGTCAGCTTCACGGCGGCCAGCAGGAACGCCACCGAGGTGAGCAGCACCAGGCCCTCGGGCACCAGGCCGACAAGGCCGCCGGTTGACCGGATCACTACCTGCCGCCAGCCCTGATCACCGACCACCCTGATCTGCGAGATGATCTGCAACGGCAGCGCCAGCACGATCACCCAGGTGATCCACTTGAGCAGCTTGTTGACCGACTCCTGAATCTCCGAGCGCACCCTGGTGAACTTGCGCGCCTGCTCGGCGATCTTGTTGGCATAGGCGTCCTGCCCGACGGCGGCCGCGACGAAACGCCCGGAACCGGCCACCACCGCGGTGCCGGACATCAGCTTGTCGCCGGGGCTCTTGGGCACCGCATCGGATTCGCCGGTCAGGTTCGATTCGTCGAGCTCAAGGCCGTCGCCGGAGCGCAGCACGCCGTCTGCGGGTACCTGGTCGCCGGTGCGCAGCTCGATCAGGTCGCCGAGGACGACGTCCGCCACCGGGATCTCGCTGAGGTTGCCGTCCCGGATCACCCGCGCGGTCGGCGCGTTCAGCAGGGCCAGTTTGTCGAGTTTCCGCTTGGCCAGGTACTCCTGCACGATGCCGATCAGCGAGTTGACCACCAGGATCACGCCGAACAGCCCGTCGGCGATCGAACCGGTGGCAAGGATCAGCACGAACAGCGCGCCGAGGATGGCGTTGAACCTGGTGAAGACGTTCGCCTTGACGATCTCCCACACCGTGCGCGACGAGCCGGACTCCACCGCGTTGGTGTGCCCGGCGGCGACCTGCTGCTGCACCTGGTCCGCGGTGAGGCCGGTGGCCGGGGTGTCTGGCGCGTCGGGTGCGTCGGCGACGGGGGCAGCGGGAGAGTGGCCGGCCAGGTCAGAGGGCGGCGGGAGCGGAGCGGTCACATCAGACATTGTTCCGTACCGGCGGAGGAGCGAGTACCGACTCAAGTAGACAACTGCACCTGACTTTGGGTGCGCGATGATTCCGCTGGGTGGGTTGCCCGGGTCAGGACGTATCCGTCGGGTCAGGACCAGTCCGCTGGGTCAGGATCTATCCGTCGGGCCAGGACGTGTCCGCCGGGTCAGGAACGCGCCAGCGCGACGATCGCGCCGATCAGTGCGACCAGCGTGCCGGCCATCCCGAGAAACCAGCCGACCTGGGTCTGCGCCAGCATGGCTTGGATGCCGGTGCCGCTGAGCCCGCCCTGCACCAGCCAGAATCCGCCGCCGGCCAGCGCTGCGGCCGTCATCAGCATGGCGAAGGTGCCCGGCGGCAGGTGATCGATCCTGGCGAACATCATCAGCGCGAACAGCACGCTGGCGACGCCCACCACCGACAGCGTCGGAATCGAGTAGACCGCAACGATTTTCGACCAGCTCGGGTCGGCGGTGATGTTCCGGCCGATGGTGAACAGATCCCACCCGGTGATGGACCCGAAGCCGCGCAGGGTTCCGTCGGCGGGCTTCCACGGCAGCAGCAGCGACACCGCGGCGGCGGTCCCGCCGATCAATAGCAGGAAGCCGGCGACGAGGTCGGGCCGGACGGCCGAGAACGATCGGCCTGCCTGATGGCTCGGCGCGCGCGCCGCTGTGCTGATGCTCACCTGGTGATTGTCGCTCGTTGCCGTCGACTGCCGCGGGTATTCGGTGCGAGCGTCGCGGGTATTCGGTGCGGGCGGCCGGCGGTCAGACTTCCCTGGCCTCCTGCCGGGAGTCCTGCAGTTCGGCGTCCATTTCGGTCAGCCGAGCGCTGTGCTCGGCGGCGTGGTGGCCACAGAAGAGCAGCTCACCGCCGCCGGAGAGGACGGCACGGACAACGGCGGCGGCCCCGCAGCGATCGCAGCGGTCGGCTGCGGTCAGCGGCTTGCGTGGGGCGAGTGTTGCGGTCATCGTGTCCTCCCGTCGTCGGTGCCGGCGAACCGGCGGGTACTGAACCTGCCGGCGAACCGACTGGTGTGAACCGGGTACTGCTGCGACGTCGCTGCTGGCTGCCCGGTTCCGGCTGGTTCTGCTCCGGTGTTGCGTCCCGGGTCGGTGGCGCCGCTGATCCCATGCTGCCATCTGGTTCCGACCACCCGATGCTGATCCGGCCGCGATTCGCTGGCGGCGAAACGTGATCCCACGGTGTGGACGCGGTTGGCGGACCGGCCAACCGGAGTTGACGTGTTGCCCATGAGCGCAACCCGGCGCCGGGGCTTAACATCGGGCCACTCGACCGGCCGCGCCGGTCGCGGCGGCAAAGGGGTGGGATTCGGCGGGACCTCCGGCCCTGGCGCAGCAGGAAGCACAGCGACACCGTGAACACAGGTGCACTGGGCAGACCAGCCGGCACCGACGCAGGTGGGACTGGCCGATCGCGGATCGGCCATCAGCGATGCGAGCGACGCGAGAAGGAGCGGCCGGCATGGACACCCTGGGGATTGCCCGCTGGCAGTTCGGGATCACCACCGTCTACCACTACCTTTTCGTGCCGATCACCATCGGGCTTGCGCTGTTCGTCGCCATCATGGAGACCACCTGGCTGCGCACCCGCAATCCCGATCATCTGCGGGTCACCAAGTTCTTCAGCAAGTTGTTCCTGGTCAACTTCGCGATCGGTGTGGTCACCGGCATCGTGCAGGAGTTCCAGTTCGGGATGAACTGGTCCAGCTACTCGCGTTTCGTCGGCGATGTCTTCGGGGCGCCGCTGGCCATGGAGGCGCTGCTGGCGTTCTTCATCGAGTCGACCTTCCTCGGTCTGTGGATCTTCGGCTGGGACAAGTTGCCGCCCAAGATTCACGCCGCCTGTATGTGGATGGTGGCGTTCGGCACCATGGCAAGCGCGTACTTCATCCTTGCTGCCAACTCGTTCATGCAGCACCCGGTCGGCATCGAGCTGAACCCGGATACCGGGCGGCCGATGCTCAACGACATCGGCGCCGTGCTGTTCCAGAAGCTGCAGCTGATCACCTTCTCGCACGTGATGACCACCGCGTGGATGACGACAGCGGTGCTGATCGTGTCGGTGAGCGCCTGGTTCATGCTGAAGAAGCGCGAGACCAAGGTGTTCCGGCCGCTGGTCAAGGGTGGGCTGTGGGCGCTGCTGGTGGCCAGCCTGCTGACCTTCGTCACCGGCGACCTGCAGGGCAAGGTGATGACCGAGGTGCAGCCGATGAAAATGGCTGCGGCGGAGGCGCTTTACCACGACGCCGACGGTGCCTCCTTCTCGCTGATCTCCATCGGCACCCTCGACAGCAGCGAAGAAGTCTGGGCCATCCGGGTGCCGAAGGTGTTGTCGTTCATGGCAACCGGCAACCCGAACGGGCACGTCGAGGGCATCAACAACGTGCAGCAACGCTACGAGCAGCTGTACGGCCCCGGCGACTACAAGCCCAACATCCCCGTCACCTACTGGATGTTCCGGTTCATGATGGGTGCCGGCTTTGCGCTGCTGGCCTTCTCGATCGTCGGGCTGTGGTTGATGAGACGCGGCCGAACACCCAAGAAGAAGGTGGTGTGGCACCTGGCCATCATCGCCTTCACCGCGGCGCTCATCGGCAACTCGACCGGCTGGATCTTCACCGAGATGGGCCGCCAGCCCTGGACGGTGGTCGGCATGTTCGAGACCAAAGACTCGGTCTCGCCCAGTGTCTCGCCAGGGACGGCGCTGATATCGCTGATCTCGCTGACGCTGGTGTACGCGGTGCTCGCGGTGATCGAGGTCGGCCTGATGCTGAAGACCATCCGCAAGGGCCTGCCGGACGAGGAAGAGGCTCTGCGCAGCCTCGGCAAACGAAACCCGTTGTCCGACAGTGCCTCCGGTGGATCGCGCGACGGGGACGGCCCGGACGACCCCGACTCCGCCGGCGGTGCGGGCGGAACGAAGAAGGATGCCGACGATGTGCTGGCCTTTGCCTACTGACCGCTTGGTTGCCGGCCGGCCGCTTACCGACCAGCCGCACACCGAGCAGTTGTTGCCCGCCCTGTTGATGACCGTCGTGCCGATGGTGAAGGAAACGCCATGACCTTGAACGAGCTCTGGTTCGCTCTGATCGCGGTGCTGTGGATCGGCTATTTCGCGCTGGAGGGCTTCGACTTCGGCGTCGGCATGCTGCTGCCTCCGGTAGGACGGACACCGCGCGGCCGCCGGGTGCTGATCAACACCATCGGCCCGGTGTGGGACGGCAACGAGGTGTGGCTGATCACCGCCGCCGGCGCCATGTTCGCGGCCTTTCCGCTCTGGTACGCCACCCTGTTCTCCGGGGCGTACCTGCCGTTGTTGGTGATCCTGCTGTGCCTGATCGTCCGCGGCGTCGCATTCGAATACCGCGGCAAGGGCTCAACCTCGCAATGGCGGCGGAACTGGGACATCGCCATCACGGTGTGCTCGCTGCTGCCATCGATCTTGTGGGGCATCATCTTCGGCTCGATCATCCGCGGCGTTCCGCTGGATGCCGAGCACGAGTTCACCGGCAGTCTTGGCGACTACTTCGCCCCGTTCTCGCTGCTGACCGGGCTGCTGACGTTCCTGTTGTTCGCATTCCACGGAGCGGTGTTCCTGCGCTTGAAGACCACCGGCGAGGTCCGCGCCAGGGCGCTGCGGGTCGCGCTGCCCACCGGCATGCTCGGTGCCGTCGCCTATCTCGCGATGGTGATCTGGATGCAGACGTTCCGGGACGGGATCGGCGGAATGCAGCTGGGGGCAACCTCTTTGGTGGTCGGGCTGGTTGGCGTCGTCGCGATGGCCGCCGGCGTCGTCCTGGCCAAGGCCGGTCGCGACGGCTGGGCCTTCACCGCCACCGCCGCCAGCGTGGTTGCTTGGGCCACATCGATTTTCACCGCGCTGTACCCGATGGTGATGCCGTCGAGCAGCGATCCGGCGGGCACCCTCACCCTGGTCAACGCGGCGTCCGGGCACTACACCCTGAAGGTGATGAGCTGGGTCGCGCTGTTCCTGGTGCCCTTCGTGCTGGCGTACCAGGCCTGGACCTACTGGGTGTTCCGCAAACGCATCTCCACCAAGCAGATTCCGCCGACTCCTGGTGAGGCCCAGGATCATCACCCCGACGACGATCCGATCGACCCGACCGATCCGTCCGGCCCGAATCGCAGCGAGCGCAGTACCTCCGGAGCCGGTGCGGCTTCCTCCGGCGGGTCATGAGATCTGTCGAGCCGGCGCTGCTGCGCCGTGCCCCGGCCGTCCGGTCGCTGCTGGTCGGATCCGGCCTGGTGGCGGCAATCGGGACGGTCGCCGTCATCGGGCAGTCATGGGCGCTGGCCCGGTTGCTGGCCACCGCGCTCGCCGGCACCCTCGATTCCGCGTCGGTGCTGAGTGCAGCGCTGCCGGGTGCCGGCCTCTCGACCGGCACCACGATGATGATCCTCGCGGGTTGCGTGCTGGTGCGAGTGGTGACGGCCTGGGCCGGCGAGCGGATGGCCGGCCGGGCCGCGGCCGACGCCGCCGGCCAACTGCGCGCCGAAGTGTTGAATGCGTTGGCGCGCGGGCAGAGTCGCTATCGCTCGGCCGCCGCCAGTACCAGGCATCAGGTGTTGCTGACCAGCGGCCTCGACGGCATGCAGGCTTATCTCAGCCGGTACCTGCCGGCGCTGGTGCAGGCCGCGCTGATCCCGCTGGCCGTGCTACTGGTGCTGGTGCTGGTTGACCCGTTGTCGGCGCTGATCGTGCTGGTGACGCTGCCGCTGATCCCGCTGTTCATGGCGCTGATCGGCTGGTTCACCCAACGCGAGACGGCGGCATCGCTGCGGCGAGCGGAGACGCTGTCCGGCCGGTTCGCCGACGTCGTCGCCGGGCTGCCGGATCTGGTGGTGCTCGGCCGGGTCAAGGCTCTGGCGACCGCGGTCGGCGATGCCGCCGAACGGTATCGGACAGCGACGCTGGCAACGCTGCGGATCGCGTTCTTGTCGGCAATGGCGCTCGAGCTGCTGGCGACCCTGTCGACGGCGCTGGTCGCCGTCACCGTCGGCCTGCGGTTGGTGCACGGCGGTATCGCCGTCGACGTGGCGCTGCTGGTGCTGCTGCTGGCGCCGGAGGCGTACCTGGCGCTGCGGTCGGTCGGGACGCGCTTTCACGCCGCTGCGGACGGCGTTGCCGCCGTCACCGCGGCGACCGAGTTGCTGGACAGGGCGCCGATGCCGGCGGGGGAACGCACCGATGTGGCCGCGCCGCCGGCGCTGCGTACCAGCAAGGTCGGGTTGACCTTCCCGGACGGCCGCCGGCTGGCGCTGCCGGACGTGTCGGTCCCGGCCGGGGCGATCACCGTGGTGCGCGGCGCCTCCGGATCGGGGAAGTCGACGCTGCTGAACCTGTTGGCGCGCCTGGATCTTGCCGATACCGGACGCACCGAGACCACCCTGCCCGCCAAGCGGGGGTCCGGCGCTGGTGGACCGGCCGGCGAGTGGCCCGGGGAGCGGGTTGATGAGCAGGCAGGGCAGTGGATCGACCTGGCCGACGTGTCCGGTGAGCAGTGGTGGGCGCAAGTCGGCTGGTGCGGGCAGCGGCTGCCCGGCGACGACAGCGGCACCCTGCGTGAGTTGCTGCTGGCCGGTCGCGGCGGGAGCACCGAGCCGACACCGGAACGGTGGCAGCGGGTGCTGGACGGTTGCGCACTGACCGACGTCGTTGCCGAGCTGCCCGACGGCCTTGACACCCGCCTGGGACGCGGGGTGCGGGAACTGTCAACCGGCCAGCGCCGCCGGGTGGCGCTGGCCGCCGCGGTGCTCTCCGATCGCCCGCTCGTGCTGCTGGACGAGCCGACCGAGGCGCTGGACGCCGACACCGAAAACCATGTGGTGCAGGCGCTTCCGGCCATGGTGGCCGGGCGCACCGTGGTGATCACCAGCCATCGTCCGGCCCTTGAGTCCGCTGCCGACCAGCTGATCGACCTCAGCTCCGCCGACCCGACAGCCGCCGGGCCGCAGGCGTCCGGCGAAGCTGCCGAAACGGCGCGTGATGCTGTGCCGCCAGCGGCGTCGACAACGCAACCTGCTGTGGCGCAGCAGATCTCCCAACCCGCGGGTGTGCGATGAGCGTCAGTTCGGAGCGGGAACCTTCGTCATCGGCGGCGGCAACTGGGGCTGCTGGGTTGGGGTTGGCAACCGCAGCGGGGTCGGGGGCGGCCGCCGCGGCAGCGGGGGAGACCGGTGCGGTCGGGCTGGGCCGGCTGATGCGCCTGCTGCGGCCGTGGCGGCGGCAGCTGCTGATCGCGCTGGTGGCGGCGGTGGGTGCGGCGTTCTGCGCGGTGGCGCTGACCGGAACCGCTGCCTGGCTGATCGCGACCGCCGCCGGGCAGGTGCCGGTGCTGACGCTGATGGTGGCGATCGTGCTGGTGCGGGCCTGCGGTGTCGGGCGCGGGGTGCTGCGTTACGTTGAGCGGCTGACCGGGCACGCCGCGGTGCTCACCATGTTGGTGACGGTGCGCCGGCAGCTGGTCGGCGGGCTGGCAGATCGGTTGCGGCACGGGCGATTGGCGCTGACCGACGCCGGCGCGCTGACCCGGGTGAACACCGATGTCGACGAGCTGCAGGACGCCTTCCTGCGGGGTGTGCTGCCGTACCTGGCGTCGCTGGTGGTGTGTGCGGCCGCGACCGTGGTGTCCGGCATCATCTATCCGCTGGCCGGGCTGGTGCTGCTGGTCGCGATGCTGCTGTCGATGATCGCGGTGCCGCTGTTGACTGCCCGCGCAACCGCGGCCGATCAGCGTGCGCTGGTGCGGGCCAGGGCCGAGCGCGACACCGAGGTGGCAACGCTGCTGGCGGCTTCCGACGGCATGATCATCGACGACCGTTGGCGGCAGGGGGTGGACCGGCTGTCCACCGCCGAACAGCGGCTGCAGGGTGCGCGGGACTCCGAGAACCGGCGCAGCGCACTGACTTTGGCGCTCGCCGTTGCGGTGACCGGACTGGCCTGCGTGCTGATTGTTGGTGCCGGGTTGGGGGCGGTGCGGAGCGGGTCGCTGAGCCCGGTGCTGCTGGCCGTCGTGGTGCTGCTTCCGCTGTCGCTGACGGACCTGGTGGCCGCCGCCGGTGACTGTGCCGCGGCCCTTGGCCGCACCAAAGCGGCCGCGGCCAGGGTGCTTGGGCTGCTCGACACCTCGGCAGCGGACCAGGGTTCCGGCGTGGGCGGCGCGGGCGGGCGCGGTGTGGGCGGGGGCCCTGCCGGTGCGGGCAGCGCTGGTGGGAGTGGTGCGGGCGTGGGCGGTGCCGTTGTGGACGGCGCCGGTGCGGGCGGGAGCGGTGCCGTTGTGGACGGTGCCAGTGTGGACAGCGCCGGTGGGAGCACTGCCGGCGCGGTCGACGGTGCGGTGGCCGGCTCGGCGGTATCTCGGGCGGCCGAACGCCTCCCCGAGCCGGCGCGCATGCCGGTGGTGCAGTTGCGGGACGTGGCGGTGCGTTGGCCCGGTGCGGAGGTCGACGCGGTCAGCGGTGTCACGTTGACGCTGGGTCCGGGTCGACGGGTCGTGGTGTTGGGGCCGTCGGGCTCTGGCAAGTCGACGCTGTTGGCCTTGTTGCTCGGTTTGCTGCCGTTGTCCCGCGGGAGCATCAGCGTCGACGGCCAGGAGGTGGCCGGCCCCGGGGACCCGCTGCCGGATGGACTGCTGCCGGCCGCATGGCTGTCCCCGCAGGCGCACCTGTTCGACTCGACCATCGAGCGAAACCTGTTGCTGGCAAGCTCTTCGGGCGGGACCGCGTCGAAGGAAGAGCTGGAAAAGGCTTGCCGCGCAGCCGGTCTGACCAACTGGATCAAAACCCTGCCCGATGGCCTACAGACCGCTGTCGGCCCCGGTGGGCTCGCGGTGTCGGGTGGGGAGCGGCAGCGCATCGCGCTAGCCAGAGCGCTGTTGGCCGACCGGCCGCTGTTGCTCGCCGATGAGCCCGCCGCGCATCTCGACGCCGCCACCGCCGATCACGTGACCGCGGCGGTACTGGCGCCAGACCCGGTGCGCTGCACGGTGTTGGTGACCCACCGCGAGTCCGACGCCGACCTGGCCGATGAGGTGCTTCGGTTGTCCTGAAGTGTCTGCGTGGCTGCCCGTGGCGCGAGCCGATCTGCCTGGCGCGAGCCGATCCGCTTGGCGCGCGGCCGCTGCCTGCCGAGAGTCCGCTGCCGGGCCGAGCTGGCTGATTCGCCAGGTGCGGCGTGCAGCCCGTTGATGCCAGCGGCAGGCGTTGACCGCTTGGGGAGGGCGGTCACAACGACCGCTGGGCGCTCCAGGGCTACGACAGCATGACCAGGCGGGCGCTGTCAGTCTCTGGTGGGCTCAATGGGCTAGACCTGTTGCGTCGGTGCACCTTGGCGGCGCTGTCGACCTGCTGGCAGGGTGCGGTTACATCGATTGCTGGCGCGGCCGGTGCGGGCAAATTGGCGGTGTCGCAGCGCTTCTCGTGCGCCGGCCGCCGTGCCGTCTCGCCGTCTCGCCGCCGATGCAGCGTGCCTGTCACCGCTGGTGTGGAGTGGGGCGTGCCCACGTGATTTCGAGTGCCGAGTATTCGCTGACGATGAATTCTGTTGTCACCCACTGCCGGAGGGCGCCGTAGCTGCTGCTCGGGTGCGCCAATGCCGCTGGCGTTGGCGAAGGGTGACCCGTTGACGCTAGGGCGCGCCGTAACGGCGGGCCCGTGTCGCGTCGGCCTGCGGATTGTCGTTGCGACAACGTTTCGGGCACCGGTTTCATCCGATCGGCGGATCGAACATGCGTACTAGAAGAGGTAATCTGGGTGTGTCACAAGGGGGTGATGTTGATGCTCAACTGGAAGCCGGTTCAGGTTGGCGCTGCGGGGGTTTCGCACGCGGGGTTCCAGCGGTGGTGTACGGCGTTGGGGGTGCTGCAGCCGGGGTCGGGTTTGGTGGCGCATCTGGAATCCCGCCCGCCCACAGCGGCTTTGGTCGCCGAGCGGGGTGACTCGCCTGCGGTGCCCGTGCCCGCGCCCTCCACTGACGCCGACCCCGGTCAGGACAATGCCGACTCCGGGGACGCCGACAGTGGTCGCCCTGATGCTGCCGCGCGTAGCGCCGACACGGACTCGGCGAACGGTGCCGCTGATGCCGGTGTTGCGGGGGTGGTGTTGCATGGGAATGTGTTGCTGGATTCGGTGGTGGCTCGGGAGCGGGTGATCTGGCATTTGCAGGCGCTGAACGCTGCCGACCTTGGCGAGTTGGCCCGGAGCTATGTGGGGGTGCGGGAGTTCCTGGACACCGAAGTCGCCGGGGCGTTGATCATCTCTGAGCGTGCCGCCGCCACCCAGATCACGATCGCGGAGCAGCTGCGGAAACTTCCGGTCACCTGGGCGGCGTGGAACGCCGGGGAGATTGATCTACCGAAAGTCCGGTATTTGGCCGAACAAGTCGAACACCTCGACGAGGCCACCGCGCGTCGGTTGGAGGAGCGGATCTATCCCTCCGCTGTGGGGAGGCCGATGGGGTTGTTCCGCCGTCAGGTCCGGCGGGTGTTGCTCGGGTTGAGCCCCGACCACGCCCGGGAATCCCATGAGAAGGCCGTCGCGCAGCGGGGCGTGTCGTGTGTGCCGGGTGAGGATGGGATGGCGCAGCTGGTGTACTACGGCCCTGCGCAAGAGGTGGAGGTGGTGTGGCGGGTGTTGACCGTGATGGCCGACACCGCGAAAACCCCCGACGACCCCCGCGGGATCGATGCCCGCCGCGCGGACTGTCTGGTCGACCTGTTCCACCACGTGGTCGAGCAGGGCCTGCCCGGCGGTGCCCAGCTGACCGCGAGGCAGCGGTCGAGGGTGCGGTTGCAGGTGACGATGCCGTACACCGTGCTGACCGGCGGTATCGAGGTGTGTGAGTTGGACGGGTACGGGCCGATCACCGCCGCCCAAGCCCGAACCATCCTCGCCCGCACCCACACCGGCACACAGACGAGTGCAGGTATGGGTGGGCGAGAAGTGAACCAGGGCAACAACAATGGAAGCGCTCGACGGCCCGGCAGTGACGGTCGAGCCGGCCGAAGACCCGACCCTTCCGATCAACCCGGCCGATCCGATCAAGCCGGCCGCAAACCTGGCCCGTCCGAGGGGCCCGGCCGAAGACCGGATGTGTCGAGTGAGACGAGTCGAAGACCAGGCACTCCCCATGGAACAGACAGCAGACCCAGCGGCAGTGGGCAAAGATCGAATAAAGCGACGGGTAGTGCGACGGGCAGTAGGTCCGATCTCGGCTGTGACCTGCTTGTGCAGCGGTTGGTGTGTGATCCCTTGGACGGGTCGTTGCTGGATGCCACCCGGATCGCGGGGTATGTGCCGCCGGAATGGCTCGCCGAACAGATCCGCACCCGGGACCGCACCTGCGTGGCACCGGGCTGCCGGCAACCCGCCGCCCGCACCGAGATCGACCACCGCGTCCCGTACCAGGCCGGCGGAGCGACCAGCGCGGACAACCTGAACCTGCTGTGCAAACACCACCACCGCGCCAAAGACGGCGGCGGCTGGACCCTCACCCGCACCGCCGGCGGTAGCTACCACTGGACCTCACCGCTGGGCCGCACCCACACCAGAGAACCCGAAACCTGGTGGCAACCAACAGGTCCTGCGTCGGATCCGGGTGGCCGGTCGGCGGCGGCGCTCAGTCAGGCCGCGGACCGGTCGGCGACACGCGGTACGCCGAGCGAATCGGTAGCGTCCGAACAAGAGGCAGGGGAGCAAATGGGCGGAACGCGGGACAGCAGTGACCAGGGCCCCGCCACTATTTGCCCCGCTGAATCTCTTGCGCCGCAATCGGATCAAGCTGAGCCAGGTGCGCCTGACCAGAACGATGACCTCCCGCCGTTCTGAACACCCGCGGGACTGCCCGACCCCTACCGTGCTCGCTGGCCGTGGGAACGGTCGGCCGGTCAGCAGTCGAGAACGCTCGACCGGCCAGCCATCGCAGCGGCAATCGCTGGGCCGGTCAGCAGCCGAGAGCGCTCGACCGGCCAGCCATCGCAGCGGCAAACGCTGGGCCGGTCAGCAAGCTCAATTGGAACGCCGGGCAGGTCAGCAGCGGGAACGCCTGGCCTGCAATGGGAACGCCGGGCCCGTCAGCAGCGAGGCACGGTGGACCGGTCGACAGTGGAAACGACTGGCCTGCAATGGGAACGCCGGGTCGGTCAGCAGCGAGGAGACGGCCGGCTGGCCGGCAGTGGAAACGTCTGGCCTGCAGCGGGAACGCCGGGCCGGTCAGCAGCGGGGGACGCCCGGCGCGAACCCTGGCGCACCGGTTTGCAGGTAGGCGTCCGACACCCAGAGGCCGTCGGCCGTGCGATCCCAAATGTCGGTGCCGTACGCGGCCGGCCCTTTCTGCTGGCACACCACCGGCACCATGTCGCCCTTGGCGTACGCCAGTGTGTTCAGCTGCTCAGCCTGCAGACGAAGCCATCTCTAGTGCGTCAACCCCAGCCGCTCAGCCAGCCGGCAGCCGAAGGCGTTGCCGCGCAACGTCGATGATGTCCTGTGCGGGAGTGCGCACCTGCGCGGCAGCGGTACCCGACACCGCGCCCTGCTGGTCAAGATTGCTCTGCTGGTCAAGATAGCCCTGCTGGTCAAGATAAGCGCGCACCAGCCGAGCGCCGGCCGCGTAACCGGCTCCGGTGGGCAACCCCACCGGCTCGGCCCCGAACAGCCTGGCACTCGCATCACCATGCACCCACGCGGTGAAGTTCTGCATGCCGGTCACGTCGAGCCCACGTGCCACCGTCTGCAGCACAGCGTCGTCGACACGGGTCTCCGGAGCCACGAAGTGGGTGTAGCCGGTGTCCCCGTACAACTCTGCAGCGAACTCGTCGGCGAGCCCCTCGGAGATCACCTGCTCGCCGACCGTCACGGTCGCGGGATTCCACACCACACCGCCGGGGCTGTACCGCACGTTGTGATGCAACTCGTGGGCTGCGATGGCCTCCAGTCGCCCCAACACAGTCTCGTTGGGCCACACCGTGATGGCGATGTAGCCGCTGATCCCGCCGAACGCCGACAAGCCCTGCACTTCGCGGGTGAAGTGATCGTTGCCAGGGTCGCCGACCACCAACAGCACCGTCAGATCGGGGATCGCCGCTTCCGGATCGGCAGCGTGCAGCGCGTCGATGCCGCGCTCTAGACCCGCCCGGATCCGTTGCCAGGCATCAGCATCGGTCAGCAACCGCACCGCTGTACGGTTCCGCGCAGAGTCGTCGTCGGAGTCGCGGTCGATCGGAAAGCCGAAACTCTGCAGGTGCGCCTGCACCAGGTCGGTCTGCCCTGGGAAGTACCGATACATCCCGGCCATCGGCTGCCACAGCTCGCGCAATAGCTCGGGCCGTTCGGCGGCGGGTGCGTCGAGGATGTTCAGCATGGCGGGGCCGGAGTCGATCACGGTGAGGTTCATGGACATGGACGGTAGGCACTCACGTGGAGGAAGGGTCAACCCAGCCGGCCGCTCCACCGGCGAAGGCCGCCAGCGTGCACCAGGCGCCATCGGCGGCGCAGTCGGCGGCCGACGCCGGGCTGATCGTCCCCGGGTCGCCGCACGGCAGCGCGGCGACCCGGGAACCATCAAACTGGCCCGCGGATTACTGTGCCGTCACCGTCGCCCCTCACTGACCGGCCTCGCCCCTGGCGGTGTCATTCTTGCGCACCACCAACGTCTTCCAGGCGATGGCTGCGACCAGGTAGCAGCCAGCATCGACCAGGATCGCCGCGACCGACCACAGTTGCGACAACACCCCGGCGAGGGCTCCGCCGGCCATCGAACTGGCGGCCGCCAGCGCGCCGACGAGCCCAACAGTGGTACCAAGCGCCTTCGGCCGCGCCCGCTGCTGCAGCACGGTGCTCTGCGCGGCAGCCACCACCGCGAACGGCACCCCGGCAACCGCGCTCAGCACCAGCACCGACCAAGCGGCCGGCCACACCAGCGGCACTCCGAGCAACGGAACCAAGACCACCGCCGCAGCCGTCAACCCACGGCCCAGCAACGAGTCCGCCCCGGTTCGGGGCCGCCGCGCCCCGAGCCACAGGGCAGTCAGGACACCACCGACCGCCTGGGCGGCGAGCATGGCGCCCAGCAGTGCACTGCTGCCGAAAACCGTTGCAACGTAAGGAGCCAGCAGCGCAGAAACCACACCCTCGCCGATGCCGGTAGCGACGACAACACCAACAACCGGCCGCAGCCGCGGATCAGCGACAATCGTCCGCCACCCCACCGGACGTGCGCTGTCGCTCGGTGCCGGACCGGACCCGGCCAGGCGCGCGACTCGGCGACCCCAGCCGTTGCGTGCGGAACTCGTCCGTCCCAGGGGCGAACCAGTCGGGTGCCGGCGCCGGACGAGCGAGTCGGCTGGACCCGGCCCCCCGGGCAGCGAACCGGGCCGCACGCGCTGGCCGAGCGAGCTGGGCCGCATGCGCCAACCGAGCGAGCCGGGCCGCACGCGCCAGCCGAGCGAACCGGACGGGCGCAGACGCCAGGCGAGCATGGCGGCAACCAGGTACAGCGCCGCGTTCGCGAGCAGCACCGTCGTCATGCCACCCACCGCCAGCACCAGACCGCCGGCCATCGGGCCGACCAGCCGCGCGCTGGACACCGCGGTGCCGAGCAAGCCGTTGGCCCGAATGAGTTGCCGCGGCTCGACAATCGACACCACCAGCACCGATTCGGTCGGCTGAATCAACTGGCTCACCGCCGACTGCGCCAGGCCCAGCGGCAGCAGCAGCCACCACCTCCACTGGTAGCTCACCATGGCCACGCACACCCCAGCCAACAGCAGGTTGGCGCAGCACAGCAGCAGTCGCGGGTTGCCGCGGTCCACCAACGCGCCTGCGAAGGGGGCGACGGCAATCCCCGGCGCCGCCATCGCGATCGCCAGTGCCGCTGTTGCGCCGGTGGATCCGGTCGCCGCGAACACGTAGTACGCCAACGCAATCCACTGCACCTGGGTCGCCGTCAGGCCGACCACACCGGCGGACCAAGCGAGCCGAAAGTCGCGATGCCGCCAGGGCGAGGCGTCACCGGTGGGTGGGCTGCGGTGGCCGTCGGCGGGGCCATCACCTGTGGGTGGACTGCCGTGGCCGTCGGCGGGGGCGTCAGCTGTGAGTGGACTTCCGTGGGTGTCGGCGGGGGCATCAGCTGTGAGTGGGCTGCCGTGGTCGTCGGTGGGGCCGTCAGCTGTCGGTGGACTGCCGTGGTCGTCGGTGGAGTCACCCGTGGGTGAGCTGCCGTGGCCGTCGGCGGGGCCGGCACCTGTGAGTGGACTGCCGTGGCGATCGAGGGGGTCGGCAATGGAGTCGAAGCCGGTGTCGTCGTCGGTGCCGTCGCCGGGATGCGTCATCTCGGCAGCGTGCGAACTAAGCTACTTCAAATGGAACAGTCGGATTCACCTAGCCCCAGGCGTCGGGTCGAGAATGCCGCTGCCGCAGCAACTTCCGGTTATCGGGTCACCGACCCGGCCCAGGCTCGGCTGCTCACCGATCCGGTCGCTCGCGACTTCCTCGGGCCGTTTCTCGGGCGCACCGCCAGCGTGGCCGAGGCCGCTGCTGAGCTCGATGCCGCCCAGAACACCACGCTGTACCGAGTGCGCACCCTGCTGCGCGCCGGGCTGCTCCGGCAGGTCGGAGAGCGGCGCCGGGCCGGCAGGCCGATCAAGCTCTACCGATCGAGTCACGACCATTACTTCGTGCCGTTCGCGGCTACCGGGTACGACACGTTGGAAGATCGCCTGCGGGCGCAGGGCCGGCCGATCTGGGACGGCCTCATCGATGCGTATGCCGCTGCGCTGCACGGGCATCGGCGTTACGGGCACCACGTGTTCCGCTCCGGCGGCGCCGTGATGACCTCAGATCTGCTGCCTGAGCAGTCGCCGTCCGGACGCCCGCTGTTCTGGTCGGACACCACGGTCACGCTGACCGATGCCGACGCGGACGAGCTGGCCGCGCGGCTGCGGGAGTGGTACGCCGAGCTGGTGCGCCGGAGCCCGCCGAGCACCGGGGGCGGCAGCCGCGAGAAGGGCCGGAGATATCTGGCGCTGGCCGCGCTGTTGCCGGTTCCGCCGCAACGCTGAATCTGCCCCGGCTCCGGGTCCATCGAGCACCGGCCGCCGGTGAGCCGCCGCGCACTCGGGGCGTCGGCTCGCAGTGGCTCCAGCTCTCCCGACGTCCCGCACCTCAGGCTCGCCCCACGGGCTCGCGTCTCAGGGTCGCCCTACGGGCTCGCCCCTCGGTCTCGCGCCTCCGTCTCGCGCCTCGGGCTCATGCGTCCCGCGCCTCGGTCTCGCGCCACCGGGCCGGTGCCATGGGCACGCCACGGGCTGGTGCCACAAGCTCGAGCCGCACCGGCTCCCACCTGCTCAGCCGAAGTGCGTGACCCGTCCGCCGGTGGCCTCGGCCACGGCGACGTGCACGGCGGCCTGGGCGCGGCGCTGCAGTCCCAACTTGGACAGGATCACGGTGACGGTGTTCTTCACCGTCTTCTCCGCGATGCCCAGCCGGGCGCCGATCTCCTTGTTGGTCAGCCCCTGTCCGATCTCGTGCAGCACTTGGCACTCGCGCGGGGTGAGCGCTGAGTACAGGGCGGCAGCGGTGCCCGCCGGCAGGTCGATCCGTGATGCGGTGGTGGTCATGCCTCCACTCTAGTTCGACAAGTTGTAGAACTTCTACTCAACTTCTACAAATGGTAGAATTTTCTTGGGCGGAGCGCACAAGGCCCTCCGCCGGTCCCGTCACAGGCAGGAGGCGAGCCACGATGACACAGCGCGGCGAGCTGGAACGCGCTGTGATGCAGGCATTGTGGGCCGCCGACGGTTCGCTCACCGCTCGCGACGTTGCCGAGCATCTGGCAGACCGGGATCTGGCGATGACCACCGTGTTGACGGTGCTCGGTCGGTTGGAGAGCAAGGGCCTTGTGGTCCGCAGCCGGGCCGGCCGGGCCCACACCTACGCACCGGCTGCTGATCGGGCCGAACACACCGCTGAGCTGATGCGGCAGGCGCTCGATTCCGGCGGCGACCGGCGGGACGCGCTTGTCCGTTTCGTCGATGCGGTTTCCGACGACGACCTCGCTGCCTTGCGCCGCGCCCTCGACGAGCGCTGAACTTCCCACCCGCTCCTGCTAGCTTCCAGCAGGGTGAGCGGCCTGTCGGTAACGGTGATCGCGATGGCGCTTGCCATCGTCGGGTCAGCGTGCGCCGGGCCGGTCAGCATGCGATTGGCGTCGGCGCGCTGGCCCGAGCGCGCCCCGACGGCGGCGCTGGTGCTCTGGCAGGCGGTGTGCCTGTGCGCCGGCCTGTCGCTGACCGGGGCGGCGCTGGTCGCCGGCATCGCACCGCTCGGTGAGCACCTACCCAGCGCACTACTGACGTTCTGGCGCAACGCTTTTCGGGGCCGGCCGTTCGACGGGCTCTCCGGCTGGCGAGTGCTGCTGTTGCTGCTGGCCGCGGTGATAGCCGGGGCGCTGCTGGTGGTGTTGGTGCGCTGCTTCGTCCTGACGGTGCTGCGCCGGCGGGCCCATCGACAGTTGCTCGATCTGCTCTCCACCGGCGCTCCCGTCGACCACGAGTCGGCCGCAGCGGATGCCGAGCCGCCGACGCGCAACGTGCGGGTGCTCGACCACGACGCCCCGTTGGCCTATGCGGTGCCGGGCTGGCACACCCGGTTGGTGTTGACGCAAGGTATCCGGCAGTTGCTGGATCCGGCTCAACTCGCCGCCGTCATCGCGCACGAGCGGGCCCACCTGAACTTCCGTCATGCGTTGCTGCTACTGCCTTTTCATGCCTGGTCGGTGGCGCTCGGTTGGGTCCCCGGGGTGCGCTCGGCGCGGCAATCCGTTGCGGCGCTGGCCGAGATGCAGGCCGACGACGCCGCGGTGCGGACCGCCGGTGCGGAAGCGGTGGCGTCCGCAATCTCTGCCGTTGCGCTCTCCGGCGGCGGGACGGCCGCGACGGCCCGCTCGAAGGAACTGCCGCAGGTCGGCAGCACCGCGGTGGTGCGCAGAGTGCGCCGGCTGCAGCAGATCAAGCCGTTGCCCCGGTGGGCACTGGCCGGCGTCTATGCGTTGGCCGCCGCACTGCTGCTGGTGCCCACCGCCGTGTTGTTCTTGGGTTGGCGTCCGGTCTGACGCACGTCCGGTCCTGCAGGAGCGAACAGGTTCCCCTTGGCACGGCGGGCAGGTTCCCCTTGGGCACCGCGGGCGGGTTGCGCCGGCAGCGGTACAGTCTGCGATGCCGATGGTCTGCCTGCGCGACCGGTCCAGCTGCCAACGGGGCAGCCCGGACTGGACCGCCATGGCAGGACAACAGGGAACCCGGTGCGAATCCGGGACTGCCCCGCAGCGGTGACCGGGAACGACAACCGTCACACAGCACTGGGCCGCGCCAGCCACACTGGGCCGCGGCCTGGGAAGCGACGGTCGGTAGGCCGGCGGCAGCACGCCGCAACGCCCGGGAGTCCGAAGACCTGCCGTCGGAGCGCCCACCGCCGGTGGGTGCTCGTTCCGGGGCCGCGAGGGACGGCCGTGGGCGACCGGCTGATGCTCTGCTCGGGCCGGGGCCTGCAGGATCCGGACCCGCCGCATCGCCGATGGGATCCACATGACCACACGTTTCACCACCCGCCGGTCCGCCCGGCAGCTGCCCGATTCTCCTGACGTCAACGGCGTTCCGCGCGCCGCGGCTCCGGTTCGTGCCCGCCGGGCCGGGCTGACCGCCGCCGTGCTGGTGCCGGCCCTGTTGCTGGCCGCCTGCGGCAGCAGCGGCGACGACGGAGCCGCTGCATCCAGCACCACCACCTCGAGTTCCAGCGCCGGCGCCACCGGCACCGCCGATTCCGGGGCGGCGGGCGCTACCGGTTCCGGTGCGGGCGCTGCCGCCGGGTCGTCGGGCGCGGACGCTTCCGCCGGGTCCGGCGCCGGGTCGTCCGCCAGCTCGTCCGGTACCGGACCGTCCAGCGCGGTTGCGTCCGCCACCGGCAGCGGTGCGCCGGGCAGTGGCGCAGTTGGCGGCAGCGCGGCGAACAGCGGGGCGGCGGGTACCAGCGGTGCCGCCACCCCGGCCGGGCTCGACGCCAAGGGCTGCATCACCGACTTCGACCCGGCGACCGACTACTACCCGGTCAAGCAGAAGGTCATCGACGCCAAGCAGTTCTCGATCAGTTACCACAAGTCGTATCAGGTGGTGACGGTGAAGCAGGAAGGCGGCCCCGACCTGAACTACGTGCTGCAGCGCTGCGGCGCACCGGCGCCAGAGCTCAGCGGAGCCCTGGCCAAGGCACCGGTGGTCACCACCCCGGTCACCTCGCTGTACTCGGGCTCCACCACGCATCTTCCGGCGCTGGTCGAACTCGGCAAACTCGATGTGCTGAAGGGAGTGTCGTCCACCGCGTTCGTCTCCGAACCCGAGGTGCTCGACTACATCAAGAAGCAACCCAAGTCCGACCCGGTGGTCAGCTACGCGCCCAGCGGCACTGTCGACGCCGAAGTGGTGATCAAGAACAAGCCACAGGTGGTGATCGGTGGCGGCTTCCCCGACGCCGCTGACGCCAAGATCACCGCCGCTGGGATCCCGGTGCTGCAGGACGTCGACTCGTCAGAGCCGAACCCGCTGGGCCAGGCCGAGTGGGTCAAGTTCTTCGGTGCCCTCACTGGCACCGAGGCCAAGGCCACCGAGACCTACGACAAGATCGCGAACAGCTACCGCAAGACCGCCAAGTTGGTCTCCGGCGAAGATCCCGTGCAGGTGCTGCCGAACACCCCGTACCAGGGCGCGTGGTACATCCCAGGGGGAAAAACCTTGAAGGGCAGGCTGATCGCCGACGCCGGCGGCACAACGGCGTGGGCCGACGATCCGTCACCGACAGCGATCAAGACGACCATCGAGGCGGTGTACGCCAAGGCGGCGAAGGCGCCGATCTGGATTGCCGACGCCACCTGGACCTCGCTGGGCGACGCCACCAAGGTGGACAAGCGGCTGGCCAACTTCACCGCGTTCAAGGACAAGCAGGTGTGGAACGCGGTCAAGGGCACAACACCAGAGGGTGGCAACCCGATGTACGAGCTGGGCGCGGCCCGTCCCGACCTGGTGCTGGAAGATCTGGTGGCGATTCTGCACCCGAAAGCGTTGCCGGATCACGAGTTCACCTTCTACGAGAAGCTGAAGTAGCCGCTTGACCCGCGGTCGACCGACGCCGGAACCCGCGGCCGGCGTCACCACCAGAACCCCGCTGCGGCCCACGCTGGCCGTGGCGGGGTCGGTGGTGGGGTTGCTGGCGGCATTCGGCTGGGCGTTGGCGGTCGGCTCCGAACCGGTGCCATGGCCGGTGATCTGGCAGTACCTCACCGGCCGCTCCGCCCAGGCCGATCCAGGCACCCTGGTGCTGCTCACCGACTTTCACCTGCCCCGAGCGCTCACCGCGGTGGCCGCCGGGGCCGGGCTCGCGGTGGCGGGACTGCTGATGCAAACCCTGTTCGCCAATCCATTGGCCGACCCGTACATCCTGGGAGTGTCGTCCGGCGCCAGCCTCGGGGTCGCGGTGTCCGTGCTCGGAACCGGAAGTGCCGCAGCCACTTTCGCGGCGTCGGTGGGGTGGTTGGGGCAATGGGGCACCACCACCGCAGCCATGCTCGGGGCACTGGCGGTACTGGCGCTGGTGCTGCTGGCCGGTCGTTGGGTGCGCAGCGTCGTCTCGCTGCTGGTGGTCGGCGTGATGATCGGTGCGGTTGTCGGCGCCATGGTGTCGGTGCTGCTGGCCTTCGCGGCGCCGGCCCAGATCCAGCGGTACGTGATGTGGAGCCTCGGCTCACTCGACGGCACCTCGGGTGCCGACATGTGGGTGCTGCTTCCGGTGACGGCCGCGGGAATCCTGCTGGCCCAAGCGGTCTCGCCGTCGCTGAACGTGATGCTGATGGGGGAGCGGTACGCCGCCTCGATGGGAGTGCCGGTGCGCTGGGTGCGGACCGCGGCGATGGTCGCCACCGCGGCCATCTCAGGGGTGGTGACGGCGTACTGCGGGCCGATCGCGTTTCTCGGCATCGCGGTGCCGCACCTGGCCAGGGTCGTCGCCGGCCGCTCCGACCTGCGGCTGCTGGTGCCGCTGAGCGCGTTGTTGGGCGCCGCCGTCTGCCTGGTCTGCGGGGTGGTGGCGACCCTGCCCGGCACCGACGGGGTGCTCCCGCTGAACGTGGTGACCGCGGTGCTCGGCGCCCCGGTGGTGATCGCGCTGCTGATCCGCAGCCGGACGCTGGTCGGCTCGTGAGCCTTTCGCTCGATGCTCTTGGGGTCGGCTACCAACGGTCGCCGATTCTGCCGCCGGTGACGGCCACCGCAGCGGCCGGCCGGCTCACGGTGTTGTTGGGGCCCAACGGATCCGGCAAGTCGACCCTGCTGCGGACGGTGGCCGGGCTGCAGCCGGCGCTGGGTGGCGCGGTGCGGCTGTCGACGGCCGGTGCGGAGCCGGTCGACGTGCTCGGCATGGGGGTGCGGGACCGCGCCCGGCGGGTGGCCGTGGTGCTCACCGACCGGTTCGACGGCGCCCTGCTGACCGGGGGTGACCTGGTGGCGCTGGGCCGGCACCCGCACCTGCGGGTCGGTGGCCGGCTACGCGATGCCGATCGGACCGCGATCCGGTCGGCGCTGTCGGCGATGCACGCCGACGAGCTGGCGGACCGCAAGCTGGTCGAGATGAGCGACGGCCAGCGACAGCGGGTGCTGGTGGCACGGGCGCTGGCCCAGGAACCGGCCCTGCTGCTGCTGGACGAGCCCAGCGCCTTTTTGGACGCGCCCAGCCGGATCGACCTGCTGGCCGTCCTCGCCGACGTCGCCGCCGAGCGGCAGATCCCGGTGCTGGTCTCCACTCACGACGTGGAGGCCGCCATCCGTACCGGCCAGGACGGCTGGCTCATCGACCCCGCCGCCGGTGAGCTCGGGGAGTTGGTTACCGGCACGGTCGCGGAGCTCTCCCGCGCAGCGATCGGGCGGGCCTTCGACACCGATCGAGTGCGCTTCGACCCCGGCGACGTGAGCTTTCGGCTACGCAGTTCACCGTTGGACGGCCGGTCATCGCCCGAACGCCACGGTTAGCTGCCCTGCTCGACCGGGTCAGTCCACCGCGACACCGGCGGCGCGCATCTCGTCGATGGCGCGGTCGGTGTCGCCAGGGTTCAGCTCGACGAACGCGGTGAGCGCCAGCGGCACCCGCACCGCGAAGTCCTGCTCGGCGGCGTCCACGGCGGTGGCCTTCACACACCAGTCGCCGGCGAGGCCGACCACCGTCAGCTCGCTGACGCCGTCCAGCAGCCCGGCCAGCTCGGTGGCGTGCACCGCGCCGGTGTCGAGATTGCGCACCGAGAACCCGGAGTACCCGTCCTCGGGGCCGGAGCCCTTGCGCACCACCGGTTCCGGCGCGCCGGCCGGGTCCAGACCGGGAACGAACTCGGCGCCAGGCGTGCCCATCACACAATGCACCGGCCACAGGCCGCCGTCGGTGGCGAAGTGCGGGGTGTGCTCCGGATGCCAGTCCTGGGTGAACACCACCCGCGCTCCCGCCGCCCTGGCGGCGGCGATCTCGGCGGCGATCGGTTCGGCCAGCTGGTCACCACCGCGGACGTACAGCGAGCCGTCCGGGTCGGCGAAGTCGTGCTGCATGTCCACCACCACAAGCGCTGCTCCGGAGTGGTAGCGCTGTTCGGTCGGCTCGCTCATGGCTTCTCCTCGGGTTGGCGGGCGGGCGCCGGACGTGCGCTGCCCCACGGGCGCTGCCGGACCTGCGCTGCGCCACCGTGCTGGCAGACGTGCGCGGCCGGACCGCGCTGCCCGACAAGCATTGCAGGACAGTACGTTGCGGCGGAACCACCGGCGGGGGACCGGCTCAGTGCCCCGGCAACAGCAGCGTCGTCGGGATGGCCGGGTCACCCTGCGACAGTTTCAAACCCTCCCACGGCAGCGTCACCAGCGCGTCCTTCAGATGCCGGCGGGAGTCGACCAGCGCCGGCAGCCCGTCAACGCGAGAACCACCACGCACCAACGGGATCGGCAGCACCACGTCCCGCTCGTCCGGCTCCGGGTGCTGGCCCTCGGCAAGGAAAACCACCTCCTCGGTGGCTGTCCCGCTCGACCGGTGCCGCCGCAGCGCGCTCTTCCGGCCCCCCAGCGATGCCTTGTTCTCGCTGCGCTTCTCCACCGGACGGCCGTCCACCTCGACCAGCTTGTAGACCATGCCGGCGGTCGGCGCGCCCGACCCGGTCACCACCGAGGTACCGACGCCGTAGCTGTCTACCGGTTCGGCGCGCAGCGCGGCGATCGCGTACTCGTCCAGATCACCGGACAGCACCACCCTGGTCTGCTTGGCGCCCAACGCATCCAGCTGGTCGCGGGCCGACCGGGCGAGCACCCCGAGGTCACCGGAATCGATACGCACCGCACCGAGGTCGGTGCCGGCCACCCGCACCGCGGTCTCGATGCCTTTGGTGATGTCGTAGGTGTCCACCAGCAGCGTGGTGCCGGTGCCCTGCGCCGCGATCTGCGCGGCGAAGGCATCCTCCTCGGAGTCGTGCAGCAGGGTGAACGAGTGCGCAGCGGTACCACCGGTGGGAATGCCGTAGCGCCGCCCCGCCTCCAGATTGGACGTGATGTCGAAGCCGGCCAGATAGGCAGCTCTGGCGGCCGCCACAGCGGCGTCCTCGTGGGCCCGACGCGATCCCATCTCGATCAGGGTGCGATCGCCTGCGGCGCTGGACATCCGGGCCGCCGCGGAGGCCACAGCGCAGTCGAAGTTGTAGATCGACAATGCCACCGTCTCCAGCATCACCGCGGCCGCGAAGGTACCGCGCACCGACAGCACCGGGCTGCCGGGGAAGTACAACTCGCCCTCCGGGTAGCCGTCGATGTCGCCGTCGAAACGGTAGTCGGCCAAGAACTCCAGCGTCGGCCGGTCGACGATCGGCTCGAGCATGGCCAACTCGGCGTCGCCGAAGCGGAAATCCTCCACCGCGTCGATGAAGCGCTGCACACCCGCGACCACGCCGTACCGGCGGCCGGCCGGCAGCCTCCTGGCGAACACCTCGAAGGTGCATTGCCGCTTGGCCGTGCCGTCGGCCAGCGCGGCCTGCAGCATCGTCATCTCGTACTGATCGGTCAGCAACGCGGTGCTGACCTGCGGTGCAGCCGCTGTCGTCTCGGCAGTCATCGGATCACCATAGGGCGCCGGGGTCGGCGGATCGGCGTGAACCCGCCCGTCATGCGTGTCACACTGGACGGGTGAGCAGTCCCGTCCCGACCGCCGAACCTGGTACCAGAGAAGCGACCGGCACGCTCACCGACGAGCAGGTGGAGCCGGACACCCCATGGGTCGCGATCGTCTGGAACGACCCGGTGAACCTGATGTCGTACGTGACGCACATCTTCGTCACCGTGCTGGGGCATCCGAAGAAGCTCGCCGAGAAGCTGATGCTCGACGTGCATCACAAGGGCAGGGCATCGGTCTCCACCGGGAGCCGCGAGAAGGTCGAGGGCGACGTGTTGAAGCTGCAGGCCGCCGGCCTGTGGGCGACCATGCAGCAGGACCGCTGACGCGTGCAACCCTTCCGCCGCAAGCGCGGTCAGTACGTCGCTGAGTTCACCGCCGACGAGGCACAGGTGGTGCGCGACCTGATCGATCAGCTCCGCATACTGCTGGATCGGCGCCGCGACGACGCGCCGGTCGATCCGCTCGCCGAGCTGACCGGGATATCCGCGGGGCCGGCGGTCGCCCCGGAAGATCCGGCGTTGGCCAGGCTGCTGCCCGACTTCCACGCGGATGACGCCGAGCTGTCCGCTGGCCTGCGGCAGCTGCGCGAGCCGGAGTTGTTGGCGCTCAAGGACAGTGCCGCCGCTGTGCTGCTCGACACCCTGCCGGTGCAGGGCGGCGAGGTGCGGTTGGACGAGCAGCAGGCCGAGCAGTGGATGCGCGCGCTGAACGACCTGCGGTTGGTGCTGGCCGAGCGCCTGCATCTCGCCGACGACCCGCACAGTGCCGAGAGCGGCGCCGAACCCGCTGTGCTGCACCAGGATCCGACCGGGCATGCCCGCGCGCTCTACCAGATCTACGGCTGGCTCTCCGCCGTGCTCGAATCGCTGGCGACCGCGTGAGCGCATCGGCTGACGTCGCCGCGCTGATCCCGGACGGCTATCGGCGCAAGCTGGCCGACCGGCGGTCGGAGGGCTATCAGGACGGCCCGACCTGGCTGCGGCAACTGCCCACCGCGCTGGCCGAGGTGATCGCGAACTGGCGGCTGCAGGTGACCGGGCCGAGCCGGTACGGGCACGGTGGCATCGCCGTTCCGGTGCAGGCATCGAACGGGCCGGCGGTGCTCAAGGTGATCTGGCCGCACCCCGAAGCCATCACCGAGCGGCTGGCGCTCAAACGTTGGGACGGTGTCGGAGCAGTGCGGCTGCTGGCCGCCGATCCGGCCCGCTGGGCGCTGCTGCTGGAACCGGCAGACGCCGAGCGTGACCTACAACGCGAACCGATCGAGGCGGCCTGCCACGCCATCGGTGAGCTGCTGCGCATCCTGGCGGTACCGGCGATGCCACAGCTGCCCACTGCGAGCGACACCCTCCGTGAGTTGCCCGGACAACTTGCGCCGTTGACCTCGATACCGCGCCGGTTCATCGAGCAGGGGCAGAGCCTGTGCCGCGAGCTGCTGGCTGAGTCCGGAATCGACGCCACCGTCACCCACACCGATCTGCACTACGAGAACGTGCTGGCCTCGTTGCGTCCCGAACATGCCGGCCGGACCCACTGGCTGGCCATCGATCCGCAGGCCCGCAACGCCGAACCGGGCTACAGCGTCGCTCCGGCTTTGTGGAACCGCTGGGACGAGGCGGCCGGCTCCGGCAACCTCAGGGACGAGCTGCGCCGGCGGATCGGCTGGGTGTGCGAGGCGGCCGGCATCGACGAGGACAGGGCGCGGGCCTGGACCATCATCAGGGAACTGCAAAACGCGCTGTGGGCCACCGAGGACGCCGACGAACAGGCGCTGACCAACGCGGTCACCATCGTCAAGGCCATGCAGGACTGACCGGTGTCGCGAATCCGGGTCTGGTTGGGTTCTCGGGGCCGATTCGAGGGTCGAGAACCGAACGCGACCCCGATTCGCGACATCGCCTGGCCGCGAATCAGGGTCGGCTCAGGGTTCTTTCCCGCCTGCGCACGCCGGTTCGCCCGTACTCTTGAAGCATGAGCGCACCCACCCCAGGCCCCGTTGGGTCGTCCGGCGGGAATCAGTTCAACCTGCCGGCCCTGAATGTTCCGTCAGTCCCCGCTGCCACGCCGCAGGGAAACGCTCCGAAGAAAAAGAACTCGCTGCTGCCCGAGAAGGTCCGGCCGGCGCTGTTCACCATCGGCGGCCTTGCGCTGCTGATGGTGATCGCTCAGTTGGTCAACTCCTTCTCGAACGACTGGCTGAACCGACAATTCGGCCTGGTCTCCCGGCACGTGTCCGGGCTCGACGGCGTGATCTTCGCGCCGCTGCTGCACGCCAACTGGCAGCACCTGCTGAGCAACCTGGTGCCGCTGCTGATCTTCGGGCTGCTGCTCTTCGTGGGCGGGGTGCGGCAGTTCGTTGTTGTCACCGTGCTGGTCTGGGTGCTGTCCGGATTGGGACTGTGGCTGATCGGGCCGAGCAACACGCTCACCGTCGGCGCCTCTGGGCTGATCTTCGGCTGGCTGGCATACCTGTTGGCGCGCGGCATCTTCACCCGAAACTTCGGTCAGATCGCCATCGGCCTCGTCCTGCTGGTGCTGTACGGCGGCATGTTCTTCACCGGCATCATCACCACCGCGTTCCGGGATGCCTTCGGCGCCACCAACATCTCATGGCAGGGCCACCTGCTCGGTGCGCTGGCCGGGGTGCTCGCGGCGTTCCTGGTGGCCAAGGCGGACGGCCCGCGGCGCAAGCAGGTGGCCGCCTGAGCGTGGACGCCGGCGCACCCATCGGCGTCTTCGACTCCGGCGTCGGCGGCCTGACAACGGCGCGGGCCATCATCGACCTGCTCCCGCAGGAGTCCATCAGCTACCTGGGCGACACCGCCAACGCCCCGTACGGCCCACAGCCGGCGGACGCGATCCGCGACCATGCGCTGGCCGCCACCGATTCCCTGGTCGGCTCCGGCGTCAAGATGCTGGTGATCGCCTGCAACAGCGCGGCGGCCGCCGGCGTCACCGAGTTGGCCCGCAGGCGGTACCAGATACCGGTGCTCGAGGTGGTGACGCCGGCGGTGCGGCGCGCGCTGGCGGTCTCGCGGGCCGACCGGATCGGGGTGATCGCCACCGTCGCCACCGTGCAGTCGCAGGCCTATCCGCAGGCGTTCGAGTTGTTCAAGGATCGGCCGTTGCAGGTCTGGCAGCAGGCCTGCCCGAGCTTTGTCGATTTCGTCGAACGCGGCATCACCAGTGGCCGGCAGATCACCGGCCTGGCCCAGGCCTACCTTGATCCGTTGCAGCGCGCGGACATCGACACCCTGGTGCTGGGCTGCACCCACTACCCGCTGCTCGCCGGGGTGCTGCAGTACGTGCTTGGTGAGCGGGTGACGCTGGTGTCCTCGTCGGAGGAGACCGCGCGCGACGTGTTCAAGGTGCTGACGGAGTCGGACCTGCTGGCGCCGCCCGATCAGCAGCCGGTGCGGGACTTCGACGCCACCGGCGACGCCGACGCGTTCCGCCGGCTCGGCCGCCGCTTCCTCGGGCCGGAGGTCGCCGCCGTTCCGTGGTGACCGGCCGTCCCCGCCGCCGCGCCGCCGGCCACCGGAAAGTAAGTTCTCAGCCATGAACAGCCAGCACAGCAGCGACAGCAGCCAGGGGCCGGATGCCGCGGAAAAGTCAGGTCCGGCGCCGGCCGACGGCGCGGCGGTCGACTCGGCCGCGGACCGGGCGGACTCGTCGACGGCGGGGGAGCGGCGCGCCGACGGACGGGCTGACGACGAACTCCGCCCGATCACCTTCACCCGCGGGTTCCAGGCCCATCCGGCCGGTTCGGTGCTGGTCGAATTCGGCGGGACCAAGGTGCTGTGCGCCGCCTCCGTCACCCAGGGGGTGCCGCGCTGGCGCAAGGGTTCTGGGCTCGGCTGGCTCACCGCCGAGTACGCCATGCTGCCGTCGGCCACCCACGACCGCAGCGACCGGGAATCGGTGAAGGGCCGCGTCGGCGGGCGCACCCACGAGATCTCCCGGTTGATCGGCCGGTCGCTGCGGGCCTGCATCGACCTGAGTGCGTTGGGGGAGAACACCATTGCCCTCGACTGCGACGTGTTGCAGGCCGACGGCGGAACCCGCACCGCCGCCATCTCCGGCGCGTACGTTGCGCTCGCCGACGCGGTGCACTATCTGCGGGAGACCGGAGCGCTGGCCGATCCGCAACCGCTCAGCTGCCAGATCGCGGCGGTATCGGTCGGGGTGGTGGGCGGCAAGGTGCGGCTGGACCTGCCGTACGCCGAAGACGCCGGCGCCGAGGTCGACATGAACGTGGTGGCCACCGACGCGGGCATGCTGGTCGAGATCCAGGGCACCGCCGAGAACGCCACCTTCCCGCGGCGCACCCTCGATGCCATGTTGGACTCCGCGCTCGCCGGAATCCACACCATCACCCAGCTGCAGTCGCAGGCGCTCGCGGCGCCCTACCCGAAGGAGATCGTCAAGTGACGGCGCGCGTCCTGCTTGCCACTCGCAATCGCGGCAAACTCGCTGACCTGCAACGGATTCTCGCCGGCACCGCCGAGGTGATCGGACTGGCCGACGTGCCCGAGTTCCCGGAACTACCGGAGACCGGGGCCACCTTCGCCGAGAACGCCACGGCGAAGGCGGAGCAGGCGGCAGCCGAGACCGGCGAGATCTCGCTGGCCGACGACTCCGGGCTGGCGGTGGCCGCGCTGAACGGCATGCCGGGGGTGCTGTCGGCGCGCTGGTCGGGGCAACACGGCGACGACACCGCGAACAACGCCCTGCTGCTCGCCCAACTCGCCGATGTGCCGGACGAGCGCAGGCAGGCGGAGTTCGTCTGCGCGCTGGCGCTGGCCGTTCCCGGCCGACCGACCGTTGTGGAACACGGCAGGTGGCCCGGCCGGATCGGCCGGGAAGCGGTGGGCGACAACGGCTTCGGCTATGACCCGCTGTTCCACCCTGACGGCGGCTGGGGCACCAGCGCCGAGCTCAGCCCGGAAGACAAGAACGCCCAGTCGCACCGGGCCAGGGCCTTCGCGGCCATCCTGCCTGCCCTGCAGGCGGCGCTGCGCGAGGCCCCCGGCCGGTAACCGTCAGCGCCGGATCAGGCCTGCGGCTTGATCCGCTCGATGGTGGCGTTCTCGCCGGCACGACGGGCGATGTGCCCGGCGATCCCGGCGAACAGCAGCGCAACGCCGACCCCGAAGCCGACGGTGCTGAAGAACTGCACGGGGTCGGCCCTGTCGAAGAGCCGATTCGACCAGTCGGCCGCCGTTCTGGCCACCTGGTCGACGAAGATCACCGCGATTCCGGCGGCGGTCAACAGCACACCGGCGAACCACGCCGCGGCGGCCGACCAACCGATCAGCAAGCCCGGAAGAGCGGCCAGCACCACCGACACCACCAGCCCGAACTTGTCGCCGAACCCCACGCCGTTGTCCGGCCGCACCAGCAGCGCGTACACCAGCGCGCCCAACGCGACGAAAACCACTCCGACAATCGCGCCGAGCAGGTTCGGCCCGAACCGCTTGCGCCGCGGCGCGAGTTCCACCCGCGGCGGCAACTGCTGGCCGGGCCCCGCGAAGAATCCGGATGACTCGACGCCGGCGTACTCCCGCTGATCGGAACCGGCCGGTGCGTAACTGGGCGAGCCGCCCGCCGACTCCGCCGACGACGAAGCCGGGAACGGCGCAGGCGGGGCGTCGTGCAGCCCGAGCCCGCCGGGGGCGTCGGACCCGGTGCCCGAGGCCGGCAACACGGTGGTCGGCGTTGCGCGTTCCACGTCAACGGGATCGTCCTGCACCGGCCGGGAGTACAACGAGCCGCCGGTGTAGTCGGACTGCGGATCGTATGCGGCAGTGGAGGGTTGCTCCGCCGCGCCGCTCGACCCGGTCCGGCCGCTCGACCCGGTCCCGCTGGTGTCCGCCCCGCCGGAGCTACCGGACCCGGCCCTGGCAGCCGCATCGCTGGAAGCGGTGCGGTCGGACTCGCTCGCGCCGACAGCGGAACCACCCTGGTGCTCGCCGCGTGGGCTTGCCGGAATGGCGGTGGTCGCTGCGTCAGCGCCGCCCGCCTGGTCGGCCGGCTGCCGGTACGGAGCGGCCGGCGAGGCACCGAGGTTTGCGTTCGAGCCCGACGCGGAGGCGGAATCGTCCGCCGGACCTGTTGCGCCGGCCGGCGTGTTGGGTGCGGAAGAGCGATCGTCGGGGGTCGTCATGGCAGCTCACCTCATTGCGTCGGGACTGGCCGCCGAGCACCGCCAACGGTTGTCAGTGGTCGGGCGATTCCGCCGGCCATCGGTAATCTCGACGCTACGTGCTCGGTGCTGTTGGCGCCCGTCTTTCCGGCGGAGTGTCCAGTCCGCTGCGGTGGACATCGCCGGTGCCACCGCACTTTTCAGGTGCATTCCGGACGAATCGATCTCAGGGACCGGCGTGCGATCGGCCCGAGCGCGGCCGGCCCTAGACTGCTGGCGGGGCCGTAGCCCAATTGGCAGAGGCACACGGTTTAGGTCCGTGCCAGTGCGGGTTCGACTCCCGTCGGCCCCACCATTCACCATTCATCGTGTCCGCCCCTTTGCGGGCGCCTACCATCCAGACGACGCAGGCCGCGCAGACACCGGCGGCTGCTGCTCGCTGGTGGCTACTGGATCCCGAGCGAGGCGAGCACCCGGCCCACGTGCCCGGTGGCTTTGACGTTGCGCATGGCCTGCTCGATGCGGCCGTCCGCGCCGATGACGAACGTCGAGCGGATCACCCCGAGCACGGTCTTGCCGTAGTTCTTCTTCTCGCCGTAGGCGCCGTAGGCCGACAGCACCGTGCGGTCAGGGTCCGAGAGCAGGATCAGGTCGAGGTCGGAGTCGGCGGCGAACCTCGCGAGCTTGTCAGGGCTGTCCGGGGACAGCCCGATCACCGTGTACTCGGCGCCGTCCAGTGCCGGGCGCGCTGCGGTGAACTCGCGGGCCTCGGTGGTGCAGCCGGGAGTGCCGGCAGCCGGGTAGGCGAACAAGATCACCTTCCGACCGGCGAAGTCCGATAGCGACACCTGCTTTCCCTCGGCGTCCGGCAGGGTGAAATCGGGGGCCTTGTCGCCGACGGCAGGGCCGGATGGTGCGGTGGAGTTGTCAGCCATACCGTTAGGCTAATGAGCCGGGCCGGCAGCCGATGCCGCCTGGTCCGGGTGAGAGCATCACCCCAACCCGCGGATCCAGCGAGACCCAACAGCACCAGGAGGCGACGTGGCGCGCGACGTCGAAACGATCCAGGCCGAGATAGATCGGGCGCGGAACGCGCTCGCGGTCGCCGTCGACGAGATCAGCGACCGGGCGAACCCGAAGGCGTTGGCCGAGCGTGGCAAGCAGACCGCCGTTGCGACGCTGAACGATCCCAAGGTGAAGTTCCCGTTGATCGGCGTCGGGGTGTTGATCCTGCTGCTGATCATCCGCAAGATCTTCCGCTGAACTGCGGTCGGCGCCCCGGCGGACCGCCGGCTCGTCCGCAGCTCATTGGGCCGCCGCTGCGCGCGTGACGCTGCCGTCGGCAGCGGCCGGGCCGGCTCGGATTTCCCACGTACTCTCGGAGCGTTATGCCAAGCGCTCGTCTCACCGAGAGGTTCTCATGCGGGGTTCGCGTCGTGGGTTCTGCACTGTTACGGCTGCTGCGGTGACGGCGCTGGCGGTGTTGGCGGCAGGTTGCAGTTCCAGCTCCGGCAACGCCGATCCGGCGCCGGTGACGGCGACTGCGCCGGTCACTACCGGCCCCACCGCCCCGACCGGTCCGGCCGCCGGCAGCGACAACACCGGGACGATCGGCGCGACCAGTGTCGCCGGCCGGGTCGTCGTGTCGGACGAACCCACGTCTGCGCCGGCCGGATCCTCCGGTCAGCACCCGGCGCCCAGCAACGGCTCCGGCGCCGCCGCGCCGAGTTCGGCAGCTGTCAGCTCGGCACCGTCGAGCTCGGCTCCGTCGAGTTCGGCACTGTCGAGTTCGGCCCAGGCCAAGCCGAAACCTGTCGCGACCATCAGCTCGACACCGGCGCTCGGCAGCACAAACATCTCGCCGGTCACCCCCATCACCGTCACGGTCGGCAAGGGCACCATCACCACGATCGATCTGGTGAATCCCAGCGGGTATCACGTCAAGGGCAAGCTCTCCGGCGACAAGAAGAGTTGGACAACCGCCGAGGTGCTCGGCTACGGCAAGAAGTACACGCTGACCGGCAGCGCCACCGGCGCCGACGGCAAGGCGGTCCCGATCAAGGGCAGCTACACGGTCGTCACCCCCAAGAACGAGGTGCGCACCACTGTGTATCCGTCGGACGGCATGCAGGTCGGCGTGGCGATGCCGATCATCGTCAAATTCCCGTTCGAACCCGAGGACAAGGCGCTGATCGAGAAGAACGTCTCGGTCACCACCACGCCCAAGGTCGAGGGCTCGTGGGGCTGGGTCAAGCATGACGCCGACGCCAAGGGAAACCCGGTGTGGGGACTGGACTTCCGCCCGAGAACGTACTGGCCGGAAGGCACCAAGGTGCACGTCAGCGCGCAGCTGTACGGACTCAGGTTCGGCGCCGGCGCATACGGCAAGACGGACATCACCAGCGACTTCACCATTGGGCGCAACCAGGTGGTGAAGGCCGACGCCCGTACCCACAAGATCGTTGTGGAGCGGGACGGTCGGCCGGTCGCCACCTACAACGCCTCGTACGGGCAAGAGACCGACACCGTTGCCGGCCACGATCCCAAAGACCGGCAAACCAAATCGGGTGTGCACGTGGTGAACGACATGAAGGAAGACACCGTGATGCGCAGTCCATTGTTCAACTATGCGGAGAAGGAGAAGTGGGCGGTCCGCATCTCGAACAACGGTGAGTTCATCCATGCCAACCCCAACACCATCAACGAGCAGGGTAAGGCGAACGTCAGCCACGGTTGCATCAACCTCTCGCTGGCCGACGCCGAGGCCTACTTCAAGACCGCGATGATCGGCGACCCGGTCGAGGTGACCGGCACCGACGTCACGCTCGGGCCGGCCGACGGCGACATCTTCGACTGGACGTACAGCTACTCCCAGTGGAAAGACTTCTCGGCGGCCAACTGATCCGCGGGGGATCGCTGCTGCCTTCGGGTTGCGGCGCTCGGCGCTCCGTGGCGCAAGCTCAGGCCGAGGCCGTCCACCAATCCGCCTGCGGCGCAGGGGTTCCGGCGACGAAGCGTTCGCCAGGAGCGGGCAGCAGCAGCGCGTCACTGCCGGTGCCACCGCCGGTGCCGGTCTCAGTGTCGGCACCGGTGGCCGCCGCTGCGATGAGGCGCTGCACCGGTTCGGCCCAGTCATGCAGCGCCAGATTGAAGGTGGCCCAGTGGATCGGCAGCAACAGCTTGCCGCCAAGGTCACCGTGCGCCTGCCAGGCCTGCTCGGGATCCATGTGAATATCCGGCCAGTACCGGCTGTACGCGCCGATCGGCAGCACCGTCAGGTCGAAGCCCGAGAAGCGGGCACCGATCTCGGCAAAACCGCTGTGATAGCCGGTGTCTCCGCCGAAGAACACCCGGTGCCCCGGGCCGGCGATCACCCACGACGACCACAGCGTGTCGTTGCGCCGCAGGCTGCGGCCGGAAAAGTGCCTGGCCTCGACGCAGCTGACGGTCAGGTCGCCGACGCGGTGATCGGCACCCCAATCGAGCTCGACGATGCGACCTTCCGCCACGCCCCAGCGCCGCAGGTGCGCTCCGACCCCCACCGGTACCAGGAACGGGGCGCGCTGGGTGCGCACCAGGTGGTCAACGGTGGCCAGGTCGAGATGGTCGTAGTGATCGTGCGAGATCACCACGGCGGAGAGCTCAGGCAGTGCCTGCGGATCAATCGGCAATGGATGTAACCGGCGCGGTCCGGTCACTTGGGTGGGGGACACCCGCTCGCTCCATACCGGATCGCACAGCACCCGCTGGCCGTCAATCTCCAGCAGAACGCTGGCGTGGCCGAGCCAGGTAGCGGCAAGGGCCGCGGGCGGATCCGGGAATGCCGGCGCCATCAAACCTACTGGCGCGGAAGGCTTCCCATGATCGCCGCGACTGGCCATCAGCCGAATCACCTGCGTCGGCGTCAGCGCATCGGCCAGCACGCTTGCCGGGGTGCGGTTGACGAAAGCCCCGTTCCGGTACTGCGGATTGCCGTCGGCGGCGCCGGCCAGTTCCCGCCGGGAGGCGCCCATGGCGTAGCGCAGTTTCCAGCCGAACCGAGCCGCGGCCGCCAGCGCGGCGCCGCCTGCGGCGAGCCCGATCGCCGCGCCGACAGCACGGCGATGTGAGCTACCACTGGCCCCGGCTGTGGATCTCTTGCTGCTCATCGCACCAGTCTGCCTGCTGCCGGGTGGTGTGGTCGCCGTCACTGGAATCCCTCGGCGATGACCGGTTGACGATGGCCCGGCGGCTGTGGCAGCCTCAAGCCAGGTCATGAGTTCCAGCGCACAGCCCCGGCTAGCTGGACGGCAACCCTCCCTCGCGGCGGGGTGCTCCGGGTGAAGACCTGGCATCGCGGTCGAACGACACGATGCAAGCGCGAGCTCGCACGGTAGCGGGCCCTCACCGACGGGAACAATCGCAGTGACCACCGCTCCAGCCTCACCAGCAACCGACAGCGTTCGCGCCGCACAGCGGCCGCTGCAGCTGTGCCGAGCAAAGCTGTTGCGCCCCACCATGTGCTCTCGCCGTCACATCGATCTGCTACGGGTCTCGTCGGCGCTCTGTTGCCACTGATCAGGCACCGGTAACGCCTCGACGCTGTCGGCAGCGAAGCTGACCGCGCGGCGCCGCTGTCGGCGCCACGCCCGGCAGCCGGTGGCGCCGCTGCCCATGCCTGTGCTGGTGCACCGGCTGCCGGGTCTGCCTCGGATATCCCGACCCGGCGGGCCTTCCGGCAGCTCATCCTGCAGTTCCAACCGGCAGCTCATCTGCAGTTCCACCCTGCAGTTCCATCCTGCAGACCAGACGCCATTGCCCTCTGTTTGCCCTGCTCGTCAGATGCTCGTCAGATCCATCGTCCCGTCCCGCGACCGACTCGGCCGGCGGCCAGCAGCACACCGCATTCGGCCGGTGCCGCGGCGGTAGCCGGAACCGTGACGAAATAAACCGTGACGAAATAAACCGTGACGAAACGAACCGTGACGAAAGATCGTTGACCTCAAGGACACCTTCGTGACAGCCACTCCAGTTACTGCCACCTCAACCCGGTCGACGCCGCACCCCGCGGCGCCTACGACCGCAACGCAAGCCATCCCAGCGCCAACAACCGCAGCGCCAACAACTGCACCGCCAACAACTGCGGCGCCAACAACTGCACCGCCAATCACCGCAGCGGATGCCGAATCACCGCCGGCGACTGAGCCGGCGGCGGCACCGAACGCGGCATCGCCACCGCCGGTCGAGCGCCTTCCGGTGGTCGGGGTGCGGCACCCGTGGCGCTGGGTCGGCATCGCTGCGGTACTGGTGCTGTTGGCTCAGCTGGTGCACGGTTTCGTCACCAACCCGGGTTGGGACTGGCCGACGTTCGGCGCCTACTTCGTGTCGGCCACCGTGCTGAAGGCACTATGGGTGACGGTGCAGCTCACCCTGCTCGGAACGGCCCTGGGGTTTGTCCTCGGCACGGTACTGGCAGCAATGCGCTTGTCGCGCAGCAGTTTTCTGCGTGTCGTGTCGTGGAGCTATGTATGGGCGTTTCGTTCCATCCCGTTGATCGTCCAGCTGCTGTTCTGGTTCAACATCGGCTATCTGTACCAAACCCTGCAGGTCGGCGTGCCGTTCGGGCCTGGGCTGTTCTCGGTGCAGACCAACTCGTTGTTCGGGCCGATGGGCGCGGCGGTGATGGGGCTGGCGCTGCACCAGGCGGCCTATGCCGCCGAGATCATCAGGGGCGGCATCGTGTCGGTGGACGCCGGCCAGCTCGAGGCTGCCGCGGCACTGGGCTTGCCCCGCCGCCGTCAGTTCTTCAAAATCGTTCTGCCGCAAGCAATGCGCAGCATCCTGCCGAACGGGGCCAACGAGGTCATCTCGCTGTTCAAGGGCACATCCATCGTGTCGGTGATGGCGATTCCCGAGTTGTTCTACCAGGTTCAGGTGATCTACGGACGCAACGGCAGAGTGGTGCCGCTGTTGATGGTGGCGACGGTGTGGTACATCGTCCTCACCACCGCGCTGTCGATTCTGCAGCACTACTTGGAGCGCCGATTCGGCCGCGGCAGCGAGCGTCATCGAGGCCAATCGGCGGTGCACCGGCTGCGTTCGGGCCTCGCCGCGATCAAGGCCAAGGCGACGGAGTCGGCGGTGACCGGCCGATGAGCGCCGCATCGACCAGTCAGGCGCCGATGATCGAGATCCGCGGCGTGCACAAGTCTTTCGGAGAGCTCACCGTGCTGCGCGGCATCGACCTGCGGATCGACCCAGGAACGGTGACGGCCATCATCGGCCCCAGCGGATCAGGCAAGTCGACCCTGCTGCGCACCATCAATCACCTGGAGCAGGCTGACGCCGGCACTGTCACCGTTGCCGGCACGCTGATCGGCTATCGCCGCCGCGGCGATCGGCTGCATCAGCTGGCCGAGCGGGACCTCCTGCGACAACGCTCGACCATCGGGTTCGTCTTTCAGGATTTCAACCTGTTCGGGCACCTGACGGTGCTGCAGAACGTGATCGAAGCCCCGCTGTCCGCACAACGCCGCAAACGGCGCGAGGTGGAACCACTGGCGCGTGACCTGCTCGCCAGGGTCGGCCTGGCGGACAAGGCCGACGAGTACCCGCGGCGGCTGTCCGGTGGGCAACAGCAGCGGGTCGCCATCGCCAGGGCCCTTGCCCTGCAGCCAGCGGTGATCCTGTTCGACGAGCCGACCAGCGCCCTTGATCCCGAACTGGTCGGCGAGGTGCTCGAGGTGATCGCCGAGCTGGCCCGCTCCGGCGCCACCCTCGTCATCGTCACACACGAGATCGGCTTCGCCCGGCGCATTGCAGACACGGTGGCCTTCATGGACGGCGGCCAGATCGTCGAATCCGGGCCGCCGAACTCAGTTCTCGACCATCCGCAGCACGAGCGCACTCGTGCCTTCCTGTCAAAGGTGTTGTGATGCCACACTTCTCCGGTTTCGCTGGACAGTCAGAATCGAGCCCCAGCCCGACGACGATCGCCATGTCCGGATCGGCCAAGACTTTCCGTTCGCGTCGGTCGCTGCTGCGCTGGGCCGCGGTATCGGTCGTGGGTTTTTTCGGGTTGACCGCCTGCGCCACCCCGGACGACGCGGCGCCGACGGTACGGGTCGCGGCGCAGCCGGCCGCCGCCGGGCAGAGCGCCGGGCCGGGCGAAACCGGCGCGAGTAGCGCCGGCGTCAACCTCAGCCCGCAACAGAACCGGATCACCACCCCCAAGGTGGACAGCATTGCCGCGCTGGTACCCGCCGACATCCGCAAGCGGGGGACCCTGGTGGTGACCGGATCCGCCGGCAGCGCGCCGCCGCTGCGTTTCTACGCCGATGACGACAAGACGGTGATCGGCGCCGAGACCGACCTCGCCTACTTGTTCGCCGACGTGCTCGGTCTGAAGGTGGAGCTACGGGCAGCGGACTGGGCACAGAACTTCGTCCAGATCGACTCCGGCAAGGCGGATGCCTTCATCTCCAATGTGACGGTCACCGAGCAGCGCAAGCAGAAGTACGACTTCGCCACCTACCGCAAGGACGACGTGGCATTCGAGGTGGGAAAGAACGTCAGCGGCGCCATCACCCGGCCGAAAGACGCTGCCGGACTGAAGATTGCCGTCAGCTCCGGCACCAACCAGGAGCAGCTGCTGCTGGACTGGAACAAGCAGAACCAGGCCGCCGGGTTGCAGCCGATCGAGATCTCCTACTACCAGAACGCCACCGATTACTACCTTGCCCTGGGTTCCGGCCGCATCGACGCCTACCTCGGGCCGAATCCCAGTGCCGCTTACCACGTCGCCGTCACCGGGCAGACCCGGATCGCGGGTGTGGTGTCCGGTGCCGGGGACGCGCTGCAGGGCGAGATCGCCGTGCTCACCAAGAAGGGCAACGGGTTGGCGCCGGCGTACGCGGCCGCGATCAACGAGACCATCGCCAACGGCAGCTACGCGAAGGTGCTGGGGCGATGGAACCTGAGCTCGGAGGCCGTCAGCAGATCCGCCGTCAACCCACCCGGTCTGCCGGCTGAGGGGTGATCTGAGAAAAGCCCGTAGCGGCAGCCTTTTCGGTGCTTGCCGCCGACCATTGCCCATCAGCGTGATTGATTCGCCCTTCAGGAGATTCACGACCATGTCAGTTGTTCTCTCGCTTTCCGGAAGTCCATCGGCAAGCTCCCGCACCAACGCGGTGCTCGCTCACATCGGCCGCCGACTTCAGGTGGCCGGCCACCAGGTGCAGCAGCTGTCGCTGCGTGACCTGCCGGCTGCGGCGTTGTTGGCCGGCGACCGGACCGATCCGCAGGTCGCCGCCGCGGTCCAGCGCGTGGTCGAGGCCGATGCGCTGGTGCTCGGGTCACCGGTGTACCAGGCGGCGTACTCCGGCCTGTTGAAAACCTTCCTCGACCTGTTGCCGCAGAACGCCTTCCGCGGCAAGGCCGTACTTCCGGTGGTCACCGGCGGCTCACCGGCGCACGTGCTGGCAGTGGACTATGCGCTACGGCCGGTGCTGCACAGCCTCGGTGCCGACCACGTCGGTCCCGGCTGGTTCGTGCTGGCCAGGCACGTCCGGCTGTACCCGGACGGCGGTGCGGTGCTGGATCCGGAGGCGGCCACCCCACTGGCCGAGGTCACCGGCGGATTCCTGCGTCAGCTCGACGCCCGCGCGCTGTTGACCCAGCCGACGACACCGGCACCATCGGCCCAGCCCACCGGTACCGCCGACCCGGCCTCAGTCGCCGGGTCGGCCGCCGTTGCCGGATCGGCCGCGGTCGCCGGACCGGCGGCAGTTGCTCGATCGGATGCGGCCGGGCCGGTGGTGCGGGTGCGGGTCGTCCGCGACGGTGACCCGGCGCTCGCCCCGCTGCTCGCCGAACTCAAGGTGGAGTACGGCACCAGGTACGGCCGGGTGAATCCCAACACCGAGCTCACCGAGGTCGACGCCGACGAGTTCCACGAGCCGAATGGGGTCTTCCTGGTGCTGGAACGGGACGGTCACACCATCGCCGGCGGTGCGCTGCGCCGCAAAGCCGCTGACACCGCTGAAGTCAAACGCGTCTGGACCGATCACCGCGAGCGTCGGCAGGGCCTCGGCCGCAGGGTGCTCGACGAGCTGGAGCGGGCCGCGGTGCGGCTGGGCTACCGCCGCCTGTACCTGACCACCGGGCCACGGCAGCCGGAGGCGGTCGCGCTGTACCGGGCGGCGGGCTACCGGCCCCAGTTCGACGTCGCCGCCGACCCGGAAACCATTGGTCCGCTTGCCTTTGTGAAGGAGCTGACCGCGGCTATCCCGGCGGACCCGACCGGTACCGAGCCGACGGCGGCGGCACCGGCGTTGCGGCCGGCCCTGGCGGGAGCGGATCGATGAGCGGCTATGTGGTGGGACTGGAGCTGGCCACCGACACCGCCAACCCCGGCTACTACCGGCGGGTGGTCACCGCGGCGGAAGCAGCCGGCGTGACGCTGGTGACGTTGTCGGACTCGCTCGGCGCCCCCACCGCAAGGCTGCAACTCGACGCCGTTGGCGTTGCCGGCCTGCTCGCGCCGATCACCCACCGGATCGGGCTGGTCCCGACGGTCACCACCACCCACACCGAGCCGTTTCACCTGCAGGCCCAGATCGCCAGCATCGACTTTGCCTCGCAGGGCCGCGCCGGGTGGCAGGTGGCGGTGTCGTCGACGCAGCAGGAAGCCGACCAGGTGGGTCGCCGGCAGCCGGCCGCACCGGCCGAGCTGTGGCGCGAGGCCGGCGAGGTGATCGAGGTGAGCCGGCTGCTCTGGGATTCCTGGGAGGACGATGCGGAGATCCGGGACGAGCTCACCGGCCGATTCATCGACAGGGACAAGCTGCACTACGTCGACTACATCGGCCGGAGCTTCAGCGTGAAGGGTCCGTCCATTGTGCCGAGGCCGCCGCAGGGCCAGCCGGTGATCGTGCTCGAACTCGCCGAGCAGGCGGCCGCTGCGGTTGCCGGGTCGGCCGATGTGCTGATCGTGCAGGGAGCGGTGCAGCGCCCCGAGCAGCGCCCAGCACAGCGGGTACTGGCCGATCTCGGTGCGGCCCAGCAGGTATCACCCGATGCCGCTATCGATCTGCACCGCGCCGGCTGGGACGGCATCAGGGTCGCCGTCCGTGACGCGGCTGACCTCACCGCGCTGCTCGACCGGCTGTTGCCGCCACTGCGCGCCGAGCAACTGGTGAACCCTCGCGGCGGCACCGGCCGGACCCTGCGCAATGCGCTGGGGCTGCCGCGACCGAACAATCGCTTCGCGGCACCCGGCGCGACAGCGGCCGGCCCGGCGGACGGTGCCGCCGCGCGCCGCGTGGAAGGAGCCTTGCAGTGACATCACCGTCCAACCGCCGCGGTGCCGGCAAGCAACAGCTGCACCTGGCGGCGCACTTCCCCGGCGTCAACAACACCACCGTCTGGAGCGACCCGGAATCCCGTTCGCAGATCGAGTTCCGATCGTTCGCGGAGCTGGCCGCCACCGCAGAGCGTGGCCTTTTCGACTTTTTCTTTCTGGCCGAGGGGCTGCGGCTGCGCGAGGTCAACGGCCGCATCCACGATCTCGACGTTGTCGGTCGCCCGGAATCCCTCACCGTGCTGAGCGCGCTGGCCGGCGTCACCGAACGGCTCGGCCTGGCCGCGACCGTCAACGCCACCTTCAACGAGCCGTACGAGCTGGCCAAGCGGTTCGGCACCCTCGACCTGCTGTCCGGCGGCCGGGCCGCGTGGAACGTGGTGACCAGCTCCGACGCTTTCACCGGCGAGAACTTCCGCCGCGGCGGGTACTTGGATCACGCCGACCGCTACACCAGAGCCGCCGAAGCGGTGCGGGCCGCCAGGGCGCTGTGGGACTCGCCCGCCGACGATGGTCAGTTCCGTTTCACCGGAAAGCATTTCGACATCTCCGGGCGGTTCACGCTGCCAGAGTTGCCGCAGGGGCATCCGGTCGTCATCCAGGCAGGCGACTCTGCGCAGGGCCGCGACTTCGCCGCCGCCGAGGCGGATGTGGTGTTCACCCGGCACGGGTCACTGGCCGCGGGGCAGGAGTTCTACCGCGACCTGAAATCGCGCCTGCCGGGGCACGGGCGCAGCGCCGAGTCGCTGAAGATCATGCCGGGCGTCAGCGTTGTGGTCGGCGACACCGACGCGGAGGCGGAGGAGAAGGCCGCCCACATCCGACGTCAACAAGTATCCGGCGCAACAGCTCTCGGCCTGGCGCAGCTGCTGTGGGGAATTGACCTGTCGGATCGCGATCCCGACGGCCCGCTGCCCGCGGAAGATCCGGTGCTCGACTCGGCCGTGGTGCAGGGCCGGGTGCGGCCAACCGATCCGGTGGGCACGGTGGCGAGGTGGCGCGCGGCGGCGGCCGAGAATGGGTGGACGCTGCGCGAAACCGTGATAGCGCAACAGAACCGGCAGTCGTTCATCGGATCGCCGGAGACGGTGGCGACCGCGATGGATGAGTTCGTGCAGCAGCGAGCCGCCGACGGTTACATTCTGGTGCCGCATCTGACCCCTGGAGGACTCGACGATGTGGTCGAGCGAGTGGTGCCGGTGTTGCAGGAGCGCGGGGTGTTCCGCACCGAGTACGTCGGCAGCACGCTGCGCGAACACCTGGGATTGCCGCGGCCGAAGGGCGCCCGATCGTCAGGTGCAGCCTGAGATGCCTGACGCCGCTGCGCCGGTGGTGGTCTTCGTCGGCGGGGGACCGCGGGTCACCAGCCTGCTGGAACGGTTGTCCGCCAACGCCTCTGCCGCCGGCAGCGGGCCGATGAAAGTTCATGTCGTCGATCCACACCCGCCCGGCGCCGGCCGGATCTGGCGGCAGCGGCAGTCGCGGTTGCTCTGGATGAACTCGGTGGCCGGCGACGTCACCCTGTTCACCGACGAATCGGTCACCATCGAGGGGCCGCACCGGCCCGGCCCAACCTTGGCCGAGTGGATTGCCGGAGCCGGCCGGACCTTGCTGGCCGCGCACGGTATCGATCCGTCGACTACAGCGCTGGGCGGCAACGACTTTGTGCCGCGCGAGGTTGCCGGGCACTACCTGGCGTGGGCATTCGACCGGGCCGCCGCTGCGCTGCCGCCGGGTAGCAGGGTGTACCGGCATACCGACTCCGCGGTCGCGGTGACCGACGATGTCGAAGGGCGGCAACGGATTCGGCTCGCCGGCGGCGCGTGCCTGGCAGCGGATCTGGTGGTGCTGGCCCAGGGATATCTGGACAGGACACCCGAACCGGCTGAGCAGGTACTCGCCGATCACGCGGTGCGAGTCGGTGCGCGCAATGTGCCGCCCGGTTACACCGCCGATCTCGACCTGAGCGGGCTGGGCGCGGGGCAACCGGTGCTGGTGCGCGGCTTCGGACTGGCCTTCATCGACCTGATGGTGTTGCTCACCCAGGGGCGGGGCGGCAGGTTCGATACCCGCTCCGACGGCACTCTGGCGTACCGACGAAGCGGCGCGGAGCCGCGGCTGATCGTCGGCTCCCGCCGCGGAGTGCCGTACCACGCCAAGCTCGGATACCAGTTGCCCGCGACGGGACCGAGCCTGCCGGAGTATCTGCCGAGCCCAGGATCATTTGCTCCGGACGGGTACGACTATCGGCGCGACATCGCCCCGCTGGTCGCCGCGGAACTCCGGGCCGCGCACTACCGGCGGTTGTTCGACGCGCATCCGGAGCGTTGCTCGGGCCGGTGGTCGGAACTGCGCGCCGCCCTCGAAGCCGGCGCCGCAGGCAGCGCCGATCAACTCCGACGTCAGGTGCCCGACCCGCGCGACCGGTTCGACCTCGACCGGCTGAATCGGCCGCTGGCCGGCCGCCGCTGGGCTGGTGCGGGAGTGGAACAGGCTGTGCGGCAGCACATTAGGGCAGACCTGGCGCGCCGGGCCGATCCGCGCTTCTCGCCAGATCGAGCGGTCTTCGACCGGCTGCTCACCGTGCACGGCACCCTCGCTGCCATGGCGGCGGCAGGCGCGTTGACCGCGGACGACCGGGTCAGGCACGTCGAGGGTGAGTTCCACAGCCTGTTCTCGTTCCTGGCCAGCGGACCACCGCCGCGGCGACTGTCCGAGCTGCTGGCGCTGAACGAAGCCGGGGTGGTGCGGTTCGCCGGACCGGATCTGCAGATCACCCCGGTGGATGCAGGTTTCAGAGCCGACAGCCCAGCCAGCCCGACCAGCTGGACCGCCGCCACCCTGGTGGACGCCCGACTGCCGCGCACCGAGGCCTCCGCCGTCACCGACCCGCTGCTGCGCGGGCTGCTCGCCGACGGAGAACTGGCGCACGGCAACGGAAAACTGCTCGCGGACGTCAGGGCAAGGGCCGTCCGGGCGGACGGCACCGCGCACCCCCGTCGGTACCTGCTCGGTCCGTCGGTTGCCGGCTCGGCCGGGTCGGCCGGCTTCGCCCGGCCGGGATTCAATGCGCCGTCGCTGCGGCAGAACGATGCGGTGGCAAGGGATCTGCTTTCGCAGCTGCGGGAGATCACCGATCGGCGGGCACGCCCGCGCGCCGTTGCGCTGGCCGGATCTCGCTGAGCGGGCCGGTCAGGGCACAGCAGCGGTGAGCCGCCGCGCCAACTCGGCCACCGTCTGTTGGAGTTCGGTGCCGCCGAGCACGGTGAAGTCGCCCGGCGTGGCGGCGAGTTGCTCGGCGTACCAGTACGGGTTGCTGGTGGTGCCGGTCAGCCGGGTGCGGTCGGCGCCCAGCGGCTCCAAGGTGCCGAGCGCGCCCGGAAGGCACCGCCGGGCCTGCGCCAACGGCACCTGCAGGATGACCTCGGTGGCGTACTCCCAACCCCGGGAGAGGTGCCGCTCAAGGAACGCGACCGGGTCGAAAGCCGCTGGCGGCGTGAAGGTTTCGGCGCTGACGGTGACGGTGCTGACCCGATCGACCCGGTAGGCGCGGGTGGCTCGCGGGCGGTGCGCATAGTTCAGCAGGTACCAGCGTCCGTGCCGCACCACCACACCCCACGGATCAACGTCGGACTGCCATTGCCGCCCGGATTCGGACCGGTAGTCGAGGGTCACCCTGCGGTGCTCGGAACACGCCGCCACCAGGGTGGCCGTGACGGCCGGGTCCGGACGCGCCGCAGCCGGATCGGGCGCCGCGGCGGCCGTGCGCCTGACCGCCTCCGCCTGGGCCGCGACCGGAGCCGGCAGCGCCCGAATGATCTTGCCGAGCGCAACCCCGACCGGGTCGTCCGGGTCGCTGGCGGCATGGTGCCCGTCCAGCACCGCCATCACAAGGCCAAGCGCCTCGGCGGAGCCGAACACCAACGGCGGCAGGCGAAGTCCGCGCCCCAGCCGGTACCCGCCGTAGCGTCCCCTGACGGTTTCCACCGCGATGTCGGCCTCGCGCAGCACCTGAACGTAGCGCCGGGCGGCTCGTTCGGAAACTGCCAGCTCCCTGGCCAGACCGCCGGCGGTGATGCCCGGCTGCTCCTGCAGCAGTTGCAGGGTGCGCAACGCCCGAACGGTCGGGTTGACCGCAAGGTCGGCGGCAGCCATCTCAACATTCTTGCACTTAACCGGACGGGATTCTGCCGGTATCCGATCTAGCGTCCCTCGGCATGACCAACGACAATGCTGCTCCCTCCGGCCCGACCGGGCCGGCCGCGTCAATCGGGCCGGCCGGGCCGGCCGCGTCAACCGCGCCGGATGCGTCGGCCGCGCCGGACGACGGCGGTCAACACATCGACCAGACCGCCGCCGAGGCCGGCGGGGATTCCGCATGGGTGCCGGCGCCGTGGGAACCGCCGGTGGCCGGTACCGAACTTGAGCATCTGCTCGGTGCGCTGGACAGGCAGCGGGCCACGTTCCGCTGGAAGGCTGATGGACTCGACCGGACGGCGCTGAACGTGACGATCGGCGCGTCCGCACTCACCCTCGGCGGCTTGCTCAAACACCTCGCGATGGTGGAGGACGAGAAGGTCACCGTGTGGCTCACGGGCGAGCCGCTGGGGGAGCCGTGGACGTCGCTCGGCGGACCACCGGAAGGCGCCGACGCCGACGGCTGGATCTTCGGCTCGGCCGCCGCCGACAGCCCGGAGCAGCTGTACGAGCTGTACGACGGTGCGGTGCGGCGGGCCCGCGCGAAGCTCGCGGCCGCGGCGGCCGACGGCGGGCTGGACCAGCCGATCAGCCTGAGCTTCGGCAGTGACGGACATCTCAGCTTGCGCCGGATGCTGTTCGACCTGCTCGAGGAGTACGGGCGGCATACCGGGCATGCCGACCTGTTGCGTGAGGCCATCGACGGTCGGGTCGGTGAAGACCCGCCGTCCGACTGGCGGCCGCCAGGTCTGCGCGAGGGCGACGAGGCGTCATGACATCCCGACGCCCACCGGCGGAACCCGCTGCGACGTTTCCGGTTCACGCGCTCTCGGCGGACACCTGGCCGGCGTTCGAGGCACTTGCCTTGCGGCACAACGGCGTCTGGAACGGCTGTTGGTGCACCTGGTTCCACTCCCGCGAGCTGTTGCGGCCGGGTGAGTCGGGGCGGGAGTTCAAGCAGCGTCTGGTGAAGGAGAGAAAGGCCCATGCTGCGCTGGTATTCGACGGTGAGGGCCCGGATGCCGAGGCCATCGGTTGGGCCGAGTACGGACCTCCGGACGAGCTGCCGCGGATCTACCACCGTAAAGAGATCGAGGCGCGCGACGAGCCGGCGCCGGACTACCGCATCACCTGCTTTTTCGTCGACCGGCGTTATCGGCGCAAGGGAGTGGCCGCGGTGGCGCTGGACGGCGTGGTGCGGCTGGTGGCCGAGGCCGGCGGGCGAGTGCTGGAGAGCTATCCGCGAGACACCAACGGCGCCAGGATGTCTGCGTCGTTCCTGTACAACGCCACCCGCAGCATGTTCGAGCGAGCCGGGTTCAGCTACATCGCGCCGAAAGGTCAGTTCAACTGCATCATGCGGCTGACCGTGCCCGGCGCTCGGCGAGCCCGATCGAGAGGCTCGAATAGGTGATCAGGGATGGTCGCCGGAGCCCGAACCGGGGCGCTGGTGGGCAGCAGCGTCGTCCGCCGGGGGCAGCGTGACGTGCTCGGTGGGATACAGCCCGGCCACCAGGGCGTAGCTGCGCTCGCCGGTACGGGGCAGCGCGGAGAACTCGGCGAACAGAGCGATCATCTTGCGCCAGAACGGTTCTGCCTGATCTTCGGGAATATGCGCGTAGCGCAGCAGCGCCCGCAGCTGGTCGTTGCGGTGGGCCGCGACAGATTCCGCCGCTGCCGTCGGCAGGTAGTTGGGCACCAGCGGCAACTGCTCGGCGCTGATCTTGCCGACATAGAACGTTCTGGCGACCCGGCCGTACCAGCGTTCGTCGATGGCGCGCACCTTGCGCGTCCGCACCACCTTGATCAGCCCGGCGTCCAGCAGCTTGGCCACGTGGTAGGCCACGGTGCTGGGTGGCCGGCCCACCGCGTCGGCCAGTTCGGCGACCGTGGCCGCGCGTTCCAGCAGCAGGTCAACCAGCTCCTCGCGCAGGGGATGGAACAGCGCTTTCAGCTCAGCGGTCGAGCTGATGATCCGGACGTCCTCCAGCTGGTAGTCGGGTCGGTCGACCGGTGTCGGATCGGTCTCCGGGTTAATGCTCGACATTTCTGGATCATTCCTGTTAGGTTTCATCGATCGACAAATCTGGATCATAACGGAGGCATGGCATGGCACATCTCGTTCTCGTTCCCGGGCTCTGGCTGGACGGCAGCAGTTGGGACGCCGTAGTCCCTGCGTTGCGGGGCGCGGGGCACGGCGTCTCGCCGCTCACGCTGCCCGGTCTCGAGGCCAAGGACGCTGACCGCAGCAAGGTCGGCCTGCAAGATCAGGTGGATGCCATCGTCGCCGCGATCGACGCCGCACCAGCTGGCGAAAGCGTTGTGGTGGTGGGGCATTCCATGGGAGCGGGGCTTGCGCATCTCGCTGTCGACGCCCGTCCCGATCGGGTGGCAAGGGTGGTGCACATCGGCGGCTTCCCGGCCGCTTCCGGAGCGCCGCTGGCGGAAGGTTTTGCGGTGGACGGGCCCGACCTGCCGCTGCCGGACCTGAGCACCTTCGACGACCGTGACATCGCCGACTTGGACGAGCAGGCGCGCTCCGCCTTCGTGGCCAGGGCGATCGCCTCGCCGGCGTCGCTCACCACCGATCCGGTGCGGCTGACCGACGAACGTCGCTACACGGTCCCTGCGGTGATGGTGTGCCCTGAGTACTCGGTGGACGAGCTGCAGAGCTGGGTCGCCGGCGGGGACCTGCCTGAGGTCGCGGCGATCGCCGACGTCAGCTACGTCGACATCGATTCGGGGCATTGGCCCCAGTTCACCCGGCCGACCGAGCTCGCCGGCATCCTCAACGAGCAGGCCAGCATCGCCGATACCGCGCAGCGTCCCGGCCCAAGTGATCAGGGCGAGCGATGACATCCATTACCCCGCAACAGTTTCATGACAGTGACGGGACCGCCGACTGGCGGTTCCTGTTCAGCGGCGTGACCGCGTGCTTCCGGGTGGATTCGCTGGGCCAGGCGATTGAGTTCGCCGGACGGATCGGCTCGGCCGTCACCGGCCTCGGCCGGGTTCCGGACCTGGATCTGCGCGCCGACAGCGTCACCGTCAGGGTGTTTCCAGGGGTGGACGGTCCGGTGGCGGACGACATCGAACTGGCCCACCGGGTCTCCGCTGCCGCGGCCGACCTTGGGCTCGCCGCCGATCCGCAGTCCGTGCAGCACATCCAGCTCGCCATCGATGCCACCGACTATGCCGCGATTCGCGAGTTCTGGGCAGCGGTGCTCGGCTACCGGTTGCTCGGCGAAGAGGACGCCGTCGACCCGAAGCGGATTGGGCCGCCGATCTGGTTCCAGGAAAGCCCGGAGCTGCGTACCGGGCGCAATCGGATTCATGTCGATGTGTCGGTGCCGCACGACGTCGCCGAGTCGCGGATTGCGGCGGCACTGGCGGCCGGCGGGCGGATGGTTGATGACAGGTTCGCTCCGGCCGGCTGGACCCTCGCTGACCCGGAAGGCAACGAGGTCGACATCGCCACCTGGCAGGGCAGAGCCTGACGGTTCCCGCTGAGCGTGGCTGAGCGGCGGATTTCACCCCACGCGGGGTGCCGGTGTAGGCTCATTCCCGCACGCGCTACTAGCTCAACTGGCAGAGCAGCTGACTCTTAATCAGCGGGTTCGGGGTTCGAGTCCCTGGTGGCGCACAGCGGAGCACGACGAAGGAAGCGGTTCTCGAGCCAGGGTTCGGGAGCCGCTTCTTTCTGTTTGCCCAGGTTGCACCCATCGACGGCACCCGCCTCGCGGCCGTGCCGAACAAAATTGAAACGCTGTGTCAGTAGCTGTCGATGGCGTGGCTAAGCTACGGGTTGACGCCCGGAGCCGTGCCACGGCTGCATGGACGTCGATGCAACCAGACTTCTCCAGGAGATTCGACGATGTCGCAGCCCGCAGCTCCGTCCACCGAAACCGTGTTCACCTATGGCGCGCCGCAGCTGAAGTTCGGCCCGGGCAGCAGCGCTGAGGTCGGGTACGACCTCGGCCAGCTGGGGGTGAGCCGGGTGCTGGTGATCACCGACCCCGGGGTGGCAGCCACCGGAGCACCGCAGCAGGTGGTGGAGCAGATCCGCGCCGCCGGGCTCGAGGCCGAACTGTACGACGGTGTCAGCATCGAACCCACCGACAAGAGCATGCAGCAGGCCGTCGACCACGCCAGGGAGCACGGCCCGTGGGACGGCTTCGTCGCGGTCGGCGGGGGATCGAGCATCGACACCGCCAAGGCGGTGAACCTGTTGCTCACCAACGACGGTGCGGTGATCGACTACGTGAACGCGCCGGTCGGTGGCGGCCGCGCTCCCCGCAATCCGCTGCATCCGTTCGTGGCACTGCCCACCACCACCGGCACCGGAGCCGAGTCGACAACGGTGTGCGTTCTCGATGTGCTCGATCAGCACGTCAAGAGTGGGATCAGCCACCCGCGGCTGCGTCCGGTCATGGCGGTGATCGACCCCGATCTGACCCGCAGCCAACCCGCTATGGTGACGGCATCGTCCGGCATGGACATTCTCTGCCACGCGTTGGAGAGCTATACGGCCAAGCCCTACACCAGCTTTGCCCGCAAGCAGCCGGAGCAGCGGGTGCCGTACTGCGGTGCCAACCCCATCGCCGACATGTTCTCCGAGAAGGCGATGTCGCTGCTGGCACAGTCTTTCCGGGCTGCCGTGCACGAGCCGGAGAACATCGAGGCGCGCAACGCGATGGCAATGGCCGCGACCTTCGCCGGGATGGGATTCGGCAACGCCGGGGTGCACATCCCGCACGCCAACGCCTACCCGATCGCCGGTCAGGTGCGCGACTTCCAGCCGGCCGACTACCCGCAGGGGCATGCCATGGTGCCGCACGGCATGGCGGTCTCGCTGACCGCGCCGGCGGCATTCGCGTGGACCTTCCAGTTCGATCCTGAGCGGCACCTGCGCGCCGCCGACCTGCTCGACCCCAGCGCCGAACGCGCCGCCGACCCCTCCGATCAGCTGCCCAACGTGCTGAAGAAACTGATGCGGGACATCGGCATTCCGGCCGGCATCGGGGCCGTCGGCTTCACCGAGGCCGACATCGACGCTCTGGTGCCCGGCACCCTGAAGCAGCAGCGCCTGCTGGCCATCGCGCCCGGGGACCCGACCCCGGAGGATCTTGCTGGCATCCTGCGGAACTCGTTGCAGCTGTGGTGATCTGGGACTGCTGAATCGTCAGTCGGCAGCGGTGGCAGTGAGCAGTCGCAGCGCCGATTCGGCCGGGCTGTCCGGCGCGGCGGTGTACATCAAGATGCGCTGACCGTCGCCCTCCGGCAGGTGCAGCACCTCGTAGTCGAGGGCGAACGTGCCCAGTTCGGGATGCTGAAACACCTTGCTACCGCTGGTGCACAGCCGCACCGTGTGTCCCGCCCACAGGCCGGCAAACTCGGTGCTCCGCACACTGAGTTCACCGACCAGGTCGGAGATGCGGCGATCACTCGGGAACAGACCGGCGACGTAACGCAACGACGCCACCGCCAGCGCCGCCTCGGCGGACCAGTCGCGGTACAGCTCGATGGTGTGCGGATCCAGAAACAACATCCGGATGTGATTGGGCCGGTCGGCCGGTCGCGATGGAGCGGCGACATCGAGGTGCCCTGCGAGCAGCCGGTGCCCAGGACGGTTCCACGCGAGAAAATCCAGATGCCGACCGAGCAGAATGGCCGGGACGTCACGGACCGCGTTCAACAGTTGCACCGCACCGGGTTTCGCGGTCTCCGGCCGCGCAGACCTGGCGCGCCGCCGCGGGGTCGGACGGGCCAGCGCAAACAGGTGGTCGCGCTCGTGCGGATCCAACCGCAACGCCCGCGCCAACGCATCGATGACCGCGTCCGAAGCGTTGCTGGACTGGCCCTGCTCCAACCGGGTCAGGTAGGTGGCCGACACACCGGCCAGCTGCGCCAGCTCCTCTCGCCGCAGGCCAGGGACTCGGCGGCGCCCGTAGCTCCGCAACCCCACAACGTCAGGGGTAAGGCGGTCGCGCCGGGACCGCAAAAACTCACCGAGTTCGGTCGACGCCGGTGCGCTACCGGAGATGGTGTCGGCCCGGTGTGCCGCCGCGAGGCGCGGAAGATCGTCTTGGTCGGCTGGTGCCATCGGTCCATGATGACGCACATCGTCCCGGGCCAGCCTGACCCCACCAGTGCTAGGCAACGCCGGGACTGGTTGCCATGCATGCCGATCGCAACGCTGATGGCATGACACCCACCTCCTCACAGTCACCGATGTCACCGCCACCCATGTCACAGCCGCCGACCCGGTCTCCGGCCACACCTTCGGCAGCGGCCCGGAAGCCGACCACCGGGCACCCGGCGGGACCGCGACAACCCGCCGATGCGATCGTGCCGACCGCGCGCAGCCGCGCCGCGGTGGCGCTGTTGCTGACCGGCAATTTCACCCTCGCGGTCGACTTCTCGATCTTGAACGTCGCGCTCCCGCATATCGGCACCGAACTCGGCTTCTCGGCCGGCGGGCTGCAGTGGATCGTCACGGCATTCGCGTTGTGCGCCGCCGGTTTCACCTTGTTCTTCGGCCGCGTCGCCGATCTCTTCGGCCGCAAACGCTTGTTCCTGGCCGGAATGGCATTGCTGGGCGCGGCATCGCTGCTCGGTGGGCTGGCCGGCACGCCGGCCCTGCTGCTCATCGCGCGGGCGGCCCAAGGCGTTGCGACCGCAATGGTGACCCCCGCGGCATTATCGTTGCTGACCACCATGTTCGCCGAAGGACCCGCGCGAGCTCGGGTGCTCGGGCTGAACGGCGCTTTGATGGCCGCGGGCTTCACCAGCGGAGCGGTGCTCGGTGGCGTGCTCACCGGGGTGATCAACTGGCGGTGGGCGTTCTACATCAACGTGCTGGTCGCCGCCGTCGTGCTGCTGGCCGCTCCCACGATTCTCCGCGAACCCCACCGATCCGACCGGCCCAGGCTCGACCTGCCAGGTGCCGTCACCATCACGGCGGCGCTGCTCGCCCTGGTGCTGGGCATCACCCACGCGGGCGAACACGGCTGGGCGGTGCTGGGAACGTGGCTCCCGATCGCGGTGGCGGTGGTGCTCGGAGCGGTGTTCGTCGTCGTCGAGACCAGGGTGGCGCAGCCGCTGATCGCGGTGGAGCTGTTGCGCCGCAACACCATCACCGTCGGGAATCTCGCAGGCCTGCTGGCCTTTGCCACCGAGACGTCGCTGGCCTTTCTGCTCACTCTCTACCTCCAGGAGACGCTGGGCTACTCCGCGGTGGCCGCCGGCCTCATTCTGGCCTTTCTCGGGATCGGGACGGTGCTGGGCGGCCTGCTGGCACCGAAACTGATCGGCAGGGTCGGACCACGGCGAGCTCTGATCGCCGGCTTCGGCGTGCAGGCCGCCGTGACACTGCCGCTGGCGTTCATCGGCGCCGATCGGGCCTGGTTGATCCCGTTGCTGGCGTTGACCTTCATCGGGGGAGTGGCGAACCTTGTCGCCATTGTCGGCTACGTTGTGACGTCAACGACGGGCGTCCCTGCCGATCAGCAGGGTCTGGCGACGGGCCTGGTGACCATGAGCCAACAGGTCGGTATCGCCCTTGGCACACCAGTGATGTCGGCGTTGGTGGTGAGCCAGGCCGCGGCGGGATTGCTCAGCGGCATCCGGTTCGCCGTCGCCGTGAACGCCGGCCTTGCCCTGCTCACCTGTTTCGTGGTGGCCGCGCTGCTGCGCCCGCCGATGGGTGGACGAACTCAATAGGAATGCCGGCCGGACGCGCCGTAACCGGCCGGGTCGTCGGCGTTGTTGTCGGCGCCGAGGTCCGAGCCCCGGCCCAGCAGCAACGCCGGCAGATCGTAGCCGTGCCGGGCGAATCGATCGTCGTGCGGCGGGAAACCCTGGGCGCGAACGAGTTTGCCGTCGCGAGTGGTGAAGATGTCGGCGGTCTCCACCACCCCGGACTCGACTCGCCCTGGCAGCGCCACGATTTCGCGGACCCGCCGGCCACCGCCGGGCTCCAGCCCGAGTTGCACCACCAGATCGATCGAGCTGGCCACCGTCGGCACCACAAAGTTGTCGGTGACGTTCTCGCCGGCCAGCAGCGGCAGGGTGCACAGCTTGATGACGGCTTCCCGTGCGGAGTTGGCGTGCACGCTGCACATGCCGGGCAGGCCGGAGTTCAGCGCGATCAACAGATCCAGCGATTCTTCCTGCCGCACCTCACCGACGATGATCCGGCTCGGCCGCATCCGCAGTGCCTCCTTGACCAACCGGCGCAGCTGAATCTCGCCGTGGCCCTCGAGGTTCGGCTGCCTTGTCTGCATGGCGACAACGTCGGGAAGGTTGGGGCGCAGCTCGAACACTTCCTCGCAGGTGATCACCCGCTCGCTCGGCGGGATCGAGTTGACCAGGGTGTTCAGCATGGTCGTCTTCCCGGCCTGGGTGCCGCCGGCGACGATGATGTTGAGCCCGGAGACCACCGCGGCCTCGAGGAAACGGGCGGCGTGCGGGGTGATCGTCTCGCGCGCGACCAGATCTTCAAGGCCGTTGGCGGCGACCACAAACTTGCGAATGTTCAGCGACAGGTGCTCGCGGGTGATGTCGGGGATCACCGCGTGCAGCCGGCTGCCGTCGGGCAACAGCGCGTCGACGAACGGAGACGACAGGTCGAGTCGGCGGCCGGACGGTTTCAGCATCCGCTCCACCAGGTCGCGCACCTCGCCGGGGGTGAGCACGGTGGTGGTCAGCTCGTGGCGGCCATCGCGGGCGACAAACACCTTGCCAGGCTGGTTGATCCAGATCTCCTCGACCTCGGGGTCGTCCAGAAACCGTTGCAGCGGACCGTATCCGGCCAATGTGTCGTACACATAGCGAGTGACACCGTCCCGATCCAGCAGCGGCGGCAGCGACGAGGTCGCCACCCGCTCCTCGTAGTGGCTGACCACTTCGTCGATGAGTTGCCTGGCGGCCCGCCGGTCGACCACCGGGTCGAGTCCGCGGCGGCGGATCAGCTCGCGCACCTCGTCGTGAATGTGCTCGGTCGCCGTCACGGTAGCCATCGCTCGCCCCCTGCCTGGTGCGGAGCGCGGCTCGCCGCCGCGTGTCCGCTTTCGGATCGCTTGGGCGAACCCTAACCGCAACCGGGCACCCGCGCCCTGTGCTGTCCACAGCCGTTGCGCCGAGTGCCAGTACCGGCGAGGTGCACGCACCCGGCGCCTGTGCTCGCCGGGCCGACGCAGCTGGTGCCTGCGACAACTGACGCCGTACTACAGCTGGTAGCCCCGGAAGAGCACCGCGTAGTCGGTGCCGGCCGCTTCGCCGCCCTTGCGCAGCTCTTCGGGGATGAACACTTCCGGGTCCGGATGGTCGGGCAGGTGCCGCAGGTAGGCCTGATGGCACTGCAGCGACGTCACCGCGGCGTCGACGGCGCGCTGGTCGACAGGCTGCGCGAGGTTGGGGTTCTCGTCGCCGGTCACCAGCAGCAGCGTGGCCTGCCAGGGACCGAGGTGCTCGGTCTCGGCGAGGTCTCGGAACACCCACCGGTTGGCCGCGTCCCTGGTGGCGTCGATGACGGCGATGCCGGTCACCCGATGGTCGGCCTGGTTCAGGCCGCCGTACGCCTCGACGTGAAAGTTGGCGGTCAGCACCACATCGGGACGGAACATGCGGATCTGCCTGGCGATGTCCTTGCGGAGTTCGAGGCCGGGCTGCAGCATGCCGTCCGGGTGGCGCAGGATGGTCAGGTCGGTGACGCCGACGGTGGCGCAGGCGCGGCGCTGCTCTTCAGCGCGGACGGTCCGCACCTGCTCGGGGTCTTCCGCCATGCCGGCCTCGCCGCCGGTCAGCAACAGATACCCGACCTGCTTGCCCGCGCGAGTCCAGGTGGCCACGGCGGCGGACGCGCCGTACTCCATGTCGTCAGGATGGGCAACGACGCACAGCACCCTGGTGAAGTCGTTGTCGTCCAGCGGTGTCAGCTCTCCCCGGTCTGCCATGGACCGAGCGTATCGACCGGGTTCGGCGGCTGAACAGGGCCGGTCGGCCAGGGACGGATAGTCGGGGCCGGTCGGTCAGGGCCGGCGGTTAGGGCCGGCGGGCCAGGGTTGCGGCGAGTTGGTCTGGCTCGGTGACGGGCGCCTGACAAACGAAGCCCCTGCACACATACGCCGCCGCCCTGCCGTGCACCAGGCTGCGTTCGGCCAGCAAGGGAACACCGGGCTCGTCCGGTCGGCCGGCGACGGCGACCAATCCAGGAGACGTGTTGTGCCGCGCGACTTTCAGCAGTGCTGCCGCAGCCTGTGACTCGGCGCCGACGACGGCGACCTGCAGCGGACCGGCCAGCATGGCCTCGGCCACCGACAGGAAGTGCCCGGCAAATCGCGGCTCCCTTGCGGCCAGCGTCGCTGCGCCACGGACGATGGCCTCGGCGGCGGTTCTGGCGTCGGTGTCGCCGGTCAGTGCCGACCAGGTGAGCAACGCACCGGCCAGCGCGGAAGCGCCGCAGGGTTCGGCGTTGTCGGCGTCGGTCGATGGGCGCCACAGCAACGGCGGTGAATCGGCAGCCGTGTCGTGCACCGTCATCTGATCCGGCCGATCGGGGTCGGTGCTGACGAACAGCTCCCGCGCCGTCTCGAGCAGCTCACCGGCGGTGTCGAGATAGTGGCGCTCACCGGTGATTTGGAACAACGTCACCAGTCCATCGGCCAGGTTGCCGTAGTCCTCCGCCACGCCAGCGGCCGAGCCGGCAGCGCCGTCCAAAGACACCCGTCGCAGCCGGCCGCCGGAATACTGGGTGGCGAGCAGCGCGTCGGCGCATTCCTTCGCTGCCGCAAGGTATTCCGGGCGCTCCAGCAGGGTTCCGGCCTCGGCCAGCGCGGCGATCGCCAATCCGTTCCACGCCGTCACCACCTTGTCATCACGGGCCGGTTGCGGCCGCTGCCGACGCGCGCTCAGCAGTTGCCGCCGCACCCACCCCCACCAGGCCTCGTCGGCCGGATCGGCGCGCCGCTGCAGCGTGGATAGCCCGTGCTCGAAGGTGCCGGACTCGGTGACGGACAACAGTTCCGCTGCCCTGGCGCCGTCCCGCTCGCCCAGAATCTCCACCAGCTGGGCGGGGGAGAAGACGTAACTGGCGCCTTCGACGCCGTCGGTGTCGGCGTCCAGCGACGCGGCGAACATGCCTTGCGCGGTGCGCAGGTCGGCGAGCAGAAAATCTGCGGTCTGCTCGGCGACCCGGCGCGCCAGCGGTGCTCCGCTCGCCCGCCACCAATGCAGGTAGCCGCGCAGCAGCAAAGCGTTGTCGTACAACATCTTTTCGAAGTGCGGCACCACCCACTGCCGGTCAACGCTGTAGCGCGCGAAACCACCGGCCAGCTGATCGAACATGCCGCCGCGGGCCATCGCCGCGAACGTCGTCTCGGCCATGGTGATGGCTGCCGCGTTTGCGGTGCGGGCGTGCTGGCGCAAAAGAAACTCCAGCACCATCGACGGCGGAAACTTCGGTGCGGTACCGAACCCGCCCTCGTCAGGGTCGAACTGCCGCCGCAGCGTGTCCACCGCGGCGGCGGTGTCCTGAGCCGTCATCGGGGCCGCGCCGGCGGCGATGTCGAATGCCGGGCGCTGGCCGGACGAATCGGGCGCTGCGTCGCCGCTGGCATGTCGACGCAGCGCCTCGGCGATCTGGAAACCCTGCTGCCGCACCGCATCCGCGTTGTCCCGCCACAGCTCGCGGACCTGGCCGAGCAGATTCAACAGCGCCGGCTTCGGCAGGTAGGTGTCGGTCCACACCGGCTCGCCGGACGGCAGCAGCACACACGTCATCGGCCAGCCGCCGTGCCCGTTCATCGCGGTGGTCGCCGTCATGTACACCGCGTCGATGTCCGGCCGCTCCTCCCTGTCCACCTTGATCGGCACGAACGTCTCGTTGATCGCGGCCGCAACCTCGTCGTCCTCGAACGATTCGTGCGCCATCACGTGGCACCAGTGGCACGCGGCGTACCCGACCGACAACAGGATCGGCCGGTCGCTCTCGCGCGCCAGCGCCAGCGCATCGTCGTCCCATTCCCGCCAGTCGACCGGGTTGTCGGCGTGCTGGCGCAGGTACGGGCTCAGTGAATGCTGCAGGCGATTAACCATGGTGGCGGCACTGGGCATTCGCCGGTGATGACGCCCAGCGAGTCACTCTTCGGCCCCCTGAGGATAGGCAGCGCTGGCGAGGAGTCGATCGAGCGTCTCGATGAGGCCCTCCGGCCTCGTCGTGGCGGTGTTCCAGACGCGGTGATTCTGCACCTCTGCGTAGCCATGTACCAGGATGTTGCGGAATCCGACGATCTGTCTCAGATCCGGGACGCGCGCGGCCACCTCTGGATCGGCTCTTTCAAGCCTGTTCAGGGCCTCCCCGACTGTGATGAACTGCCGCTCCACGGCTGATCTCAGCAGCGCATCCTGGCGATAGTCATCCAGCGTCTTGCCCTGGATGAAGATGCTGATCTGGGTCGCGGCCTCGCGGGCATCCCACAGATGGGCGGGCGAGTCAGGCCGCATACAGGTCTTCCTTGCTGGCCTCGATGGACTCGATGATGAAAGGATTGCGAAGGGCACCTGCCTCGACCAGGTCCACCGAGCGATCGACGAGAGCCTCCAGCGCGCCTTTGAATCGGAAGTAGTGACTCAATGTCTGCGGGGCGCTGTCGGCGAACTCCACGAGGAAGTCCACGTCACTGCGCTCGGGATTGAACCGCTCCGTCACCGCCGAGCCGAATACAGCGAGCCGACGTACACCAAATTCGCGACACAGCTGGGCGATCGCGTCGCGATCCAGGCTCAGCACGGCGGACCTCCTCGCTCCAGTGCTCTGCTCCATGTTCCCACAGAGGTTCCCACACAGCTCCGCGCATCGACAGATATCTGCTACCTGCTATCGGCCTGCCCGGCGGGATGTCGGCATGTTGGCGCAGGTACGGCCCGGAGCACCATTCAACCGAGGAGCACCGTTCAACCGAACCGCAGGGTTCACCGTTCGCGCTCGGTGTCTTCGCCCCTACCGGATGTCTTCCGATAACGGTCACCGGCTGCTGTAGATCTCGGCGTCCAGCCGGTGCGGGTTGACGTCGAGCAGCTTGCGGTCCCAGTTGCCGAGATCCGCTGCCAGACCATAGGTTTCGTTCAAGAATCTCAGCAGGGTGCGCTGCGGATTGTCGCTGGTGCGCACGTCGCGGTACGGCAGCACGAACTCACCGAGCTTGTCGTCGTAATAGCCTGCCGACAGTTTCCCTTCGGCGTAGCCGTCGGGAGCCGGGTACGCGTAGGCGTAGAAAGTGCCCTCCTCCGAACCGCCGGCCCAGAAACCTGAGCTGGCGTTCTCGCGGGCCTCGGCCTCGACCATCACCCAGTGCGGGCACGAAGGCGGACCCGAGCCCTCGTACGGCGGGGCGTTGCGCCCGGAGTACCGGGCGCAGGCCAGGTCCATCGAACCCCAGAACAGTTGCACCGGACTGTCTTTGCCCGCGAAGCCGGCGCGGTAGGCCCAGAACACCCGGTTGACGGCCAGCAGCTGCCGCCAGAAGGTGTTGACCGCGTCGGCGTCGTAGGACTTGTGCTGGGTATCTTCCGCGAACGGAATCGCGGGGGAGACCTCGTTGGGGCTCGGCACGATCACGCAGTTCAGGCTCAGCGACTGCAGCGTGTCCATGGTGGCGGCGTAAAAGTCGGCGACCGTACGGGGTTTCAGCTCGACGGTGCGAACGGCACCGCTGCTGCTGCGCAGCACCAACTGGTGGTCGACGAAGTCGAATTCGGCGTCGAACTCCTCGCCGTTCTGGCGCATCAGCCAGGTGCGCAACCCGCGCGCGCTGACCTCGTAGGTGACGTTCCACCAGTGGTTGATCAGCGGGGTCGAGACCTCCTCGATCTTGCCGACGATCTGCAGCCACATGTGCAGCGTCTCGCGGGTATCCGTCCAGCTGTCGACCAGCAACTCCGGCCACTCGCTGTTGTCGCTCATCTACGTTCTCCCTCGCCTCGGTGCCGCTGCCTGCTGGACTGGCACCAAGTGTGCCCCGCCCGACCGTTCCGCGGTCGGACGAGCTTGGACCAGGTATGGCAGCTCTACTGCATCACTACTGATGTCGATATGATGTAGCGATGCGTACCACGGTGGATCTCCCGACCGCTGTGCATCAACGAGCGGTGGCTTTGGCGCGGTCGCGCGGAGTTTCGCTCTCCGCGGTGGTCGCCGAGCTGGCGATCCGGGGCCTGGAGCAGCTGGACGAGCCGCTGTCGATCAGTACCGACCCCACGTCCGGTTTCCCGGTGGTCAGCATGGGACGCCGCATCACCTCCAGCGAGGTCGCCGAGGCGCTGGATGACGAGTGATCGCTGGTGAGTCGGTACCTGCTCGATGCCAACGTGCTGATCGCACTGACGGTTGCCGAGCACGAACACCACCGGCGCGCAACGGCGTGGCTGGCGACAGTTGACGGCTTTGCCGTGTGCCCCGTCGTCGAGGGCGCTCTCGTTCGGTTCCTGGCACGGTTGGGTGAGCGGCCTGCGGTAGCCGTCGAGATTTTTCGTGCCGTCGGGACGCACCCACGCGGCCAGTTCTGGCCGGACTCCTTGTCGTACGCCGATGTCGAGTTGGCGCGCGTGCGGGGTCACCGCCAGGTGACAGACGCCTACCTTGCCGGTCTCGCGGTCGCCAACGGCGGCCGCCTCGCCACGCTGGATGCCGCGTTGGCGCAGACGCTGCCGGATGCCGTCGTGCTGATCGATGATTAGCTGCACCGGTTCCTGGTGACACGGCTTCTCGAGACACGTTCTTAGTGAAACGGCATCCCAGCGACGCGGCCGTGGCGCCGGCGACCTACACCGCCACCGTGCCGGGCGCCCAGCGCCGGCAGGTACGAAATACTGAAAGCGTGAGCACCGAACCGAACGGCAACGCCTTCGACGACGACCTCCGGCTGGCCCTGCAGCTGGCCGACGCCGCCGACGCGATCAGCTTGCCGCGCTTCGGGTCTGCCGATCTGGAGGTGCGGAGCAAGCCGGACATGACGCCGGTGTCCGACGCCGATCTCGCCGTCGAGACCGCCCTGCGGGAACTGCTGCAACAGCACCGGCCGGACGACAGTGTGCTCGGCGAGGAGTTCGGCGACAGCCGGCCGGGGGCGCGCCGGCGCTGGGTGATCGATCCGATCGACGGCACCAAGAACTTCGTCAGGGGCGTGCCGGTGTGGGCCACCCTGATCGCGCTGGTCGACGGCACCGGGCGCGACGCCCGCGTCGTCGTCGGGGTGGTGAGCGCACCGGCGCTGTCCCGCCGGTGGTGGGCCGCGCTGGGCGGCGGCAGCCACGCCAGCTTCGCCGGCGGGTCGTCGCGGCCGTTGCGGGTGTCCGGCGTCAGCGAGCTCGGCGATGCCTCACTGTGCTATTCGGATCTGCAGGAATGGGACAGGTTCCAGCTCGGCGCGGCGTTCCGCCAGCTGGCCGACGCCTGCTGGCGGAGCCGCGGGTACGGCGATTTCTGGTCGTACCTGCTGGTGGCTGAGGGCGCTGCCGACCTGGCCGCGGAGCCTGAGCTGAGCCTGTGGGACGTGGCTGCGCTGGCACCGATCGTCACCGAAGCCGGCGGTCGCTTCACCACCAGGGACGGCGAGCCGGTCGACCAGCTGACCGCCCCGCACGTCAACGGCGCGTTGGCCTCCAACGGGTTGCTGCACGACCAGCTCCTCGGTGCCCTCGGCGCCGCCCGCTGAGGTCCCGCCGTACTCCAGCGGCACTCCCGCTGCATTCCCGCGAGGCCTGGCCGTGGCAGCCGGACGCCGGGCACCCGGCGAGGTAACACTGACATAACGGAATCGCCGGTACAGTGTGCTTTCGTGATTCATCTTTCCCACGTCTCCAAGAGCTACAAGACCTCGACGAGGCCGGCTCTGGAGGACGTCACCGTGGACGTCGGAAAGGGCGAGTTCGCCTTTCTGATCGGTCCCTCCGGGTCGGGCAAATCGACGTTCCTGCGGCTGCTGCTGCGCGAGGAGGCCCCCGACCGCGGCGACATGACCGTCGCCGGGAGTGATCTCACCAAGATCCGGCGCTCCAAGGTGCCGGTGCATCGCCGCCGCATCGGCTGTGTTTTCCAGGACTTTCGGCTGCTGTCGAACAAGACCGTCTCGCAGAACGTCGGGTTCGCCCTCGAGGTGCTTGGCCGCAACCGCAACGTGGTGCGCCGGGTGGTGCCCGAGGTGCTGGAGCTGGTCGGGCTGGAGGGCAAGGCCAATCGGCTGCCGCACGAGCTGTCCGGCGGCGAGCAGCAGCGCGTCGCCATCGCCAGGGCCTTCGTCAACCGGCCGCTGCTGCTGCTGGCCGACGAGCCCACCGGCAACCTCGACCCGGACACCAGCGCGGACATCATGCTGCTGCTGGAGCGGATCAACCGCACCGGCACCACGGTGCTGATGGCCACCCACGACAACGCCATCGTGGACTCCATGCGCCGCCGGGTCATCGAGCTGCAGCTCGGCAAGGTCGTCCGCGACGAAGACCGCGGCGTGTACGGCGTCGGCCGGTAACCACCAAGCTCCACCGACGGAGCGGAACGGGCCCCGCGCGCGTCGCCACCAACTTCGTCGTCGTCACCTGAATAGTCACCATCGGAACAAGCGCCATCAGAAGGTGCACTGCCGACCCGCGGGAGACTGCGGGCCGATCCGTGTGAAAGGAACCCATGCGAGCGGGATACGTGTTCAGCGAGGTCGCCACCGGCCTGCGGCGGAACATCACCATGACGATCGCCATGATCATCACAACGGCGATCTCGCTGGGGTTGCTTGGCGGCGGTCTGCTGGTGGCGCGGATGACCTCCCACGCCGAGCAGCTGTACGGCGACCGGGTGCAGGTCGACGTCTTCCTCACCACCGAGGTGTCCAAGAACGACCCGAACTGCCGCAACGCCTGCCTGACGCTGCTCGACGAGATGAAGGCGAACCCCGACATCGAGGCGGTGGAGTACCACAGCCAGGAGGACGCCTACCAGCAGTACCTCGAGCAGTACCGCGGGCAGCCGGCGATGACGGAGATCGTCGACAAAGACACCCTGCCAGCGTTCCTGCGGGTGCGGCTGAAGGACCCGGCGAAGCTGGCCATCGTGGCCGAGCAGTACGGGCGCTCGCCCGGCGTGCAGCAGGTCACCGACCAGCGAGAAGTGATCAACCGGGTGTTCGACGTGTTCACCGCGGTCCGCAACATCACCCTGGCCATCGCGGTGATCCAGGCCATCGCGGCGCTGCTGCTGATCTCCAACATGGTGCAGATAGCCGCGTTCACCCGGCGGACGGAGACGTCCATCATGCGGTTGGTCGGCGCCAGTCGATGGCGCACCCAGCTACCGTTCATGATCGAGGCGATCGTCGCCGGCGTCGTCGGGTCGATCCTTGCCGTGCTGGGACTGTGGGCGGCCAAGGCCTGGTTCATCGACAAGAAGCTGTCCGGGCTGTTCAACTCGGGCGTGCTACCGCAGATCACCTTCGGCGACTTCGTTTTCGTGACGCCGATCCTGCTCGGCGCCGGGGTGCTGCTCGCCGCGCTGAGCGCCTACGTCACGCTGCGCGCGTACGTCCGCACCTAACGTCCTGCGGCCCGTCACCTGCCCGATCTGGCAGTAGCGCGTGCCCGGGAGGCCGGGGAGTGCCGGGAGCCCGGCGAGCCGGCAAAGTCGCTGGCGCGCGCCGGTAACCTGGACCGGTTATGTCCAAGTCATCCGCAGCCCGCCCGGTGGCCGCCGCCGGCAAGTCCGCCAAGTCCGCCAAGGCGGCCAAAGCCGCCGGCGGCCGCTCGCTGATCGCCTCGAACAAGAAGGCGCGGCACGACTACGAGGTGCTCGACCGCTACGAGGCGGGCGTCTCGTTGACCGGCACCGAGGTGAAATCGCTGCGGGCGGGTCGGGCCTCGCTGGTGGACGGCTACGCCACCATCTCCGACGACGAGATCTGGCTGCGCGGCGTGCATATCGCCGAGTACGCAGAGGGCACCTGGACCAACCACGCCCCGCGCCGGGCCCGCAAACTGCTGCTGCACCGGGCCGAAATCGACAAGCTGGCAGCGCGGATGCGCAGCGCCGGCGGCGGCCTGGCATTGATTCCGTTGTCGATGTACTTCCTCGACGGCAAGGTGAAGGTGGAGCTGGCGCTCGGCCGCGGCAAACGCGAGTACGACAAGCGGCAGACCATCGCAGCGCGCGACGCCGACCGCGAGATCGAGCGCTACGCCGGCCGTCGGGCCAAGGGCATGACGCGCTGAGCCGCTCCGGCTCGGTGGCCCGCCCGCCGCACCGTTTCGGCGGCTTCGGCGAGGCCGGCCGGCCGCGCCGAGGTTCGCGGTCAGCGCAACAATGGGCCGCATGACCGAGCTGCTTGACATTCCCGCCCTGCTGGCCGAGCTCACCACCGGTGAGAAGGCCGCGCTGTGCCTCGGGTCCGGCTTCTGGTTCACTGCGCCGGTGCCGCGCCTTGGCATCGAGCGGGTGATGGTGTCCGACGGCCCGCACGGCCTACGGGTGCAGCCGGAATCAGGCGACCACGTCGGCATCTCGGACAGCCTGCCGGCCACCTGCTTTCCGCCCGCTGTCGCGCTGGGATCGTCGTGGGACCCTGAGTTGGCGCAGCGGGTCGGCGCCGCGATCGGCGACGAGGCGCAGGCGGTCGGGCTCGGCGTCGTGCTCGGGCCGGGCGTCAACATCAAGCGGTCGCCGTTGTGTGGCCGCAACTTCGAGTACTTCTCCGAAGACCCGCTGGTGGCCGGGACGATGGGCGGCGCGGTGGTGCGCGGCGTCCAGTCGGCCGGGGTGGGTACCTCGGTGAAGCATTTCGCGGCGAACAACCAAGAGACCGACAGGGTGCGGGTGTCCGCCGACGTGTCGGAGCGGGCCCTGCGGGAGATCTACTTCCCAGCGTTCGAGCACATCGTGCGGGCCGAGCAACCGTGGACGGTGATGTGCTCGTACAACCGGGTCAACGGCGTGCACGCCAGCCAAAACCGTTGGCTGCTCACCGATGTGCTGCGCGAGCAGTGGGGCTTCGACGGTCTGGTGATGTCGGACTGGGGCGCGGTGCACGATCGGGTGGCGGCACTGACCGCCGGCCTCGACCTTGAGATGCCTCCGAACCTCGGCCGGTCCGACGAGGCCATCGTGCGTGCGGTCGCCGACGGCAGTCTCCCGGTGCCGGTGCTCGACACCGCGGTGGCGCGGGTGCTGCAGCTGGTCAATCGGGTGCGCGCCGGCCGGCGTGAGCAGGTCGACCCTGCGCACGAGCGGCACCACGCGTTGGCCCGCGAGGTGGCGGCCGATTGCATCGTGCTGTTGAAGAACGAGGGTGGTGTGCTACCGCTGAAACCCGTTGCCGGGCAACGGATCGCGGTGATCGGTGAGTTCGCGCGGACGCCGCGGTATCAGGGTGCCGGATCGTCACAGGTGAACGCCACCAGGGTGCTGAACGCGCTGGATGAGCTGCGGGCAGCAATAGGTGGCGATGGTGACCGTAATAGCGGCGGTGGCGATACCGCCGGTGGTGGCGATACCGCCGGTGGTGGGGATACCGCCGGTGTCGCGGTGGATTTCGCCGCTGGGTTCACCCTGGCCGCCGCCGCACCTTCCGATACCGCTGCACCTTCCGATACCGCTGCACCTTCCGATACCGCCGTACCTTCCGATACCGCCGTACCTTCCGATACCGCCGTACCTTCAGATACCGCTGCACCGGCGGACTCGGCGGCGCTGGCCGACGAGGCGGTCGCGGTGGCCACCGGCGCCGACGTCGTGCTGATGTTCTTGGGCCTGCCGCCGCAGTGGGAGAGCGAGGGCTACGACCGCACCAGCATCGACCTGCCGGCGGAGCAGATCGCTGTGCTGGAGCGGGTTTTTCAGGTCAACCCGAACGTGGTGGTGGTGCTGAGCAACGGGTCGGCGGTGGAGATCGCGTCCTGGTCGGGACGGGCCCGAGCCATCGTCGAGGGCTGGTTGGGTGGCCAGGCCGGTGCTGGTGCGACGGTGGATGTGTTGCTGGGCAAGGTCAATCCGTCCGGCCGGCTGACCGAGACCATTCCGCTGGCGCTGGCCGACACCCCGTCCTATCTGATGTTCCCGGGAGCTGACGGGCATGTGGTGTACGGCGAGGGTGTGTTCGTCGGGTATCGCGGTTTCGACGCCATGGACCGAAAGGTGGCCTACCCGTTCGGGTTCGGCCTGTCGTACACCAGCTTCGACTACCGCGATCTGGCCGTCGCGGCGAGTGGAACGGGCGAGGCGGGTGATCTGCAGGTGACGGTGACGGCGACCGTTACCAACACCGGCGAGCGGGCCGGTAAGGAGGTGGCGCAGCTCTACGTCGGGTTCGACCGCGCCGGTTTCGGCGACCCTGCGGTGCCGATGCCGCCGTGGCAGCTGCGCGGTTTCAGGAAGGTGGCGCTGCAGCCGGGGGAGGCCGTGACGGTGCGGTTCGCTCTGGACGCGCGGGCACTGTCGTATTGGTCCGATTCCGGGTGGCAGCTGGCCGGCTCGCTCGTCCGTGTTGGGGTGGGACGCTCGTACCGCGACCTGCCGCTGGTGGAAACGCTGCGGCTGCCGTTGCCGCCCCGCCGGTTCCCGCTGAACCGGATGACGACGGTGCAGGAGTGGCTGGCCGATCCGGTCGGCGGTCCGGCGCTGCGCGCCGCGTTCACCGGCGCGGACGGCGCGGCGCCCGGCATCGTCGCCCATCCGGAGGAGCTGGCGCTGGTCGGCAACTTTCCGCTGTCTTCCCTGGCGGCGATGCCAGGGCTGGGCCTGGACAACGCCGCGTTCGACAGGCTGCTGGCCTCGGTATCCGGTCCGGAAGCGACGGGTGATGGGCAGCAGCACGGGCCAGGCGCAGGCGCGACCGGGAAATGGTATGAGGCGGCGGGGAACAATCGGTAGACTGTTCGGGTTGCACCAGTAGCAGCACCGACAACTACACAGCGCTCCAGAATCGAAGTTTCTCTTCCGCGTTGCCGGCCCGTTGCGGCGGCGAGCGCGGACCCCCACGGGGGTGATTGGTCTCGACAGCGGATGTCGAGTGAGGAGAAGCGGGCCGAGGAAGGCAACGATGATCTCGTTAACCACCCGTTGCAAAAAAATCAAGCGCCGACTCCAGTCAGCGCGAGTTCGCCCTCGCCGCCTGAGCGAGCCCGAACTCCGTCAGCCCGGGTAAGTTCCCGTCCCGGATGCTGGCGTCGACAAGGGGACTCACCTGCGGTGCCGGCCACGGGCACCGCGGGGACACCTCACAGTGGCTGGGCCTGTCACACCAGCTTGTTCGCGTGACTGGTGAGGCCGAGTAGAGACCTAGCGAACTGCGCCCGGAGAAGGACTCACAACACACCGTTGGACGCGGGTTCGATTCCCGCCACCTCCACAAACGCCAGCAGCACCCGACGTGCTTTTTGTCGGGTGCTGCTGGCGTTTTTGCGGTGCCAGCATCGGACCCGCGAGCCGGGAGCGTAGCGAGTGGCGTACGCGGTGGGCCCCCGCTGTGAGCGGAGCGAGCAGTAGGGGGTTCTGGGCCCCCGGTTGAGCGGCAGCGAGACTGGGGCTTCCCGCCACCTCCGCAACGTGGGCTCGTCGGAAAACTCGCGGCTCGAATCGCGTTTGCGCAGGTCAGCTTTGGCAACAGAGCGTCGAGACGCCGAAATGTCCCCTGAGCAACGCCCGGAGCGCCGCCGGGGTGGCTCTACTCAAGTTTGAGAGCGCTCGATGGCCTCGAAGCGGGCCGGGATGGCTGCAAACCGCGTTCGAGCGTTGTGAAACTTGAGTAACACCGCCAATGGCGGGCAGTCGGTCCAGCGGACACGATCACGCTCTGCCGAGGAGGGGTTGTGCCTGAGCGGGCTTGGCTGCAAACGCTCCTTGAGCGTTGTGAAACTTGAGGACCGGGCGGGCGCGGTCGGCTGGCCCGACAGGGCGCGCCGAGCTAGCGTTCGGCCTGCGGCAAGCCCACGCGGCGAGCCCTGCGGAACGCCGTACGGCGAGCCCGTGCGGAATGCCGTGCGGCAAGCCAGTGCGGGAGCTCCAATGCGGGATGCCCGGGCAGGAAGCCCAGCGCACGGTGCCGCCCGGCGGAAGGGAGCAGCGATGGACGCGTTCTTCAAGTGCGATCTGCAGGGGGTCAGCTTCACCGACGTCAACCTGGCGAAGGCGCGGTTCACCGGCGTCAAGATGGCCGAGGCGCGGCTCACCCGCAGCAGTCTGGCGGGTGCGGTGCTGCGCGGGGTCGACGTGCAGGACGCCGAGATCGATGCGCCGTGGCTGCTGGAGGGCGACGGCGTGCTGACCATCAACGGCGTGAACGTCGCGCCGCTGGTAGACGCCGAACTGAATCGTCGGTTTCCTGGCAGACAGCTGCGCCTGGCTACCGACCCTGAGGGTCTGCAAGCGGCCTGGGAGGCGTTGCAGCGCAGCTGGAACGGCACGCTGGAACGCGTCGCCGCGATGCCGGAGGGCACGGTGGACGTCTCGGTGGCGGGGGAGTGGTCGTTCGCGCAGACGCTGCGGCACCTGGTGATGGCCACCGATACCTGGCTGCGCGGCGCGATCCTGCGGATCGACCGGCCGTACCACCCGATCGGCCAGCCGAACGCCGAGTACGCGGAAGACGGTTACGACCCTGCTGTGTTCGATGCCACGACTCCCTCCTACAGCCAGGTACTCGAGGTGCGCGCCGAGCGGGTCGCCATGGTTCGCGACTATCTCGCCACGGCGACCGCCGAGCTGCTGGCCGAGACCAGGCAAAACCCTTGGGCCCCTGCGTATCCGGAAACGGTGTTGAGCTGCCTGCACACCATTGTCGGCGAGGAGTGGGAGCACCTCAGGTACGCCGTCCGCGACCTGGACAGCCTCGCCGCAGCCGGTCGCTGAGCCCGACCGGCCGCCCGCTGAACCCGACCGGCAGATCGGCGGAAACCGGCGGTACCGATCGCCGGGAACCGGTGGGACCGATCGCCGGGAACCGGTGGCATCGGCCACCGGACGCCTGCTCAACCTTGACCAACTGCCTCTCCGTCGCTACCTTAAGTAAATCCGCGTTACTAAAGGCGGCTAACGAAGGGGTTGGAGTGGCCGAGCGCACCGATGGTGTCAGCGACCTCGCGGTGCTGACCCCGGACGAGCTGGACCGGATCAGCCGGCCCGCGCACACGCCGCGCAAGTCCGGCACCCAGGACAACCGCACCCGCAATCGAGCGTTGGTGCTGCGGCTGCTGTACCGCGAGGGCCCGCTCAGTCGATCCGAGCTGGTGCGTCGCTCGGGATTGACGGCGCCCACCATCTCGGCCCTGGTCGCCGACCTGCAGCAGTCGGGCCTGGTCCGTGACGCCGGGCTGCCGCCGCAGGCCCGCATCGGCAAACCCGCCCCGCTGGTCGAGCTGAACGCCTCCGGAAACGCCGTCGTCGTCCTGGATATCGCCCCGCACGAGGCATTTTCGGCTGCCCTGGTCGACCTCAGCGGTACCGTGCTGCAGCGCACGCAGCGCGCTGTGGACGGCGCCACCGGCGCCGAGGCGCTGCAGAACGTCCTCGACCTCGCCGAGCAGATGTGCCGCACCGCAACGGTTCCGGTGCTGGGCGTCGGCATTGCCGCACCTGGTCTGGTGGATCAGGCCGGGCACATCCGGTTCGCCGCGCACCTGGATTGGCACGACGTCGATCTGGCCGGCGCGGTGCGGGCGCGCACCGGGCTACCGACCGTCGTGGGTAACGACACCAACCTGGCCGCCTTGGGCGTCAGGCGCTTTCGCGACCCGAACGATGACGATCTCATCGTGGTGTCCATCGAGCACGGCGTCGGTGCCGGGGTGCTGATCAACGGCGCCGTGGTGGAGGGCGAGCAGTTCGCTGCGGGGGAGCTCGGGCACGTGACGGCCGACCCCGACGGCGGGCTGTGCAGCTGCGGGCGCCGTGGTTGCCTCGACCTGGTCGCCAGCGCCCCCCATCTGCGCCGGCTGCTGAAGCGGGCGAGCGCTGCTCGCAGGACCGCGACGTTGGAAGCCGCGGGCGCGGCGCTGGGTCGCACACTCGCCCCGGTGCTCGCCGTTTTGAACATCAACACGGTGGTGCTGCTCGGACCCGCCGACCTGATCGACGGGCCACTGCTCGCCGCCGCCGAACGCACCGCAAAGCAGTGCGTGCTGCCGGCGCTGGCGCCGAGCCTGACCGTCCGGTCACGAGCCGGCGACGACGACCTCGGTCTGCTCGGCGCCGCCGCCCTCGTCCTCACCAGCCAACTCGGCCTCGGATCGCCGCGGTAGGGAGTCATCGTGCGGATCAACACCTTTCGGCGCACCCGCCGCCTTGGCGCGGCAGCGGCACTGGCGCTCAGCGGCCTGCTTGTTCTGGCCGGCTGCTCGGGAGCGGCCGGCAGCGCCGGAGCGGGCGGCCGCGAGATCACCGTCTGGGTGATGGACGGCGACTACACGATGGACACCATCAACGCCATCAACGCCGAGTTCAGCAAGCAGACCGGCGCCACCGCTAGGGTGGAGCGGCAGAGTTGGGACGGCATCACCACCAAGCTGACCACCGCGTTGAGCACCGCAGCACCACCGGACGTCCTCGACCTCGGCAACACCCAGGTGGCCAGTCTCGGCGCGAGCGGTGGGCTGCTGGATCTGACCGACGACAGGGAAGAGTTTGCGCAGGGACAGACCTGGTTGGAGGGTCTGGAGGCGCCGGCCACCATCGACGGAAGACTCTATGCCGTACCGGGTTTCGCCGGAGCGCGCGCGGTGATCTACAACAAGACGGTGTGGGCCGAAGCCGGCGTCACCGAGCCGCCGACCACCTTCGCCGAGTTCACCGCGGCGCTGGACACGGTGCGCAGCGTCAGCAACGCGCCCGACTTCTCGCCGATCTACCTGCCAGGGCAGTACTGGTACGTCGGGCTGCAGTTCGTCTGGGACGCAGGGGGTTCCATCGCCTCGTCGGAGGGCGGTCGGTGGACCGGCAACCTGGAATCACCGGCGGCGCTGCAGGGCCTGCAGAACTTCAAGAACTTCCAGAACACCTACTCCACACCGGCATCGCGCACCCTGGACACCGACCGGCCGGAACAGCAGCAGGTTCTCGCCGACGGTAAGACCACCGCCATCGTCGCCACCAACGTGTACCTGGGCAAGGTGCTGGACGCCAATCCCGACCTCGGAGAATCCGATCTCGGGACCTTCCCGCTGCCCGGCGCCGACGGCCCACAGCCGGTGCTGCTGGGCGGGTCGGACTGGGGGATCGCGGCCAAGACCCGCAATGCCGAGCTCGCCAAGGCCTGGGTGAAGATCGCCGCCAGCCCGAAGATCCAGCAGGACTGGGTGTTCGCCACCGGCGGCTGGATCCCGAACAGCGTCGAAGCCACCGAGGCCGCACGGGCCAGCGTCCCTGAGGTGCAACGCGCCTTCTTCACCGCGGCGCTGAACTCGAAGGCGCCGCCCGCCAGCGAGTACTGGGTGGACATGGAGTCGACGAGGGCCGTCAACGACCTGTTCTCCCAGGTCGCTTCCGGCAGCCGCACCGTGCCGCAGGCCGCCGCCACCTTTGACGCCAGAATTGCCGAAACACTGAACCAGAACACCTTCTGAGGCAACGGTTTCCGCTGCCGCCCACAGTGCCCGCAGACCGACAGGACCATCGTGACCACCACCCTGCAAGCGCCACCGCCGAAGACGGCAGGTGCCGCCGAAGCGCCCGCGGCGCCGCGGCGACCGGAACGCACGCACTGGCTGCTGCTGAGTCCTGGCCTGCTCATCATCACCGCGCTGACGGTGGTGCCGATCGTGGTGTTGGTGCTCAGCTCGTTCACCGACTACAACCGGCGCAGCCTGTTCACCGGCCGGTTCGAGCTGGTCGGTGTTGGTCAGTATCAGCGGCTGCTCGGCAACGAGGAGTTCTGGTGGTCGTTGCTGCGCACGCTCGGCTTCACTGCGGCGCTGGTGGTGGGCAGTATCGCGATCGGTCTGGCCCTGACGGTGCTGCTGACCCGGCTCGGGGTGGCGTTGCGGATGCCGGTGACGGTGGCGCTGATCTGCGCCTGGGCGATGCCGACGGTGGCGTCGTCGGTGGTGTGGAACTGGTTGTTCCAGCCGGGTTATGGCGTGGTGAACTGGTTGCTCACCCAGCTCGGCATCTTCGGCGACATGGCCAACACCGACTGGAGCAATGACGCTGTTCTTGCCTACGTCTCGATCTGGCTGTTGATCGTCTGGCAGGCCGTGCCGTTCATCGCGCTCACCCTCTACGCGGCCGTGATGCAGGTGCCGCTGGAGCGGCAGGAGGCCGCCCGGATGGATGGTGCCTCGGAATGGCGGGTGTGGCGATCGGTGGTGATCCCGGCGCTGCGCCCGACGCTCGGGTTGGTGACGATCCTGTCGATCATCTGGGACTTCAACGTGTTCAACCAAATCTGGCTGGTCTCCGGTGGCGGCCCGGACTCGGCCACCACCACGCTCGGCGTGTTCGCCTTCACGACGGCATTTGTTGGATTCCAGATCGGCACCGGGTCGGCGCTGTCGGTGATCACCACACTGATTCTGTTGGCGCTGACGGCGTTGTACATCCGTCGGCTGCTGCGAGCCGGGGAGGACCTGTGACCGCTCTCGCCCCCACCCGCCGGTTTTTCACCAGGCGGCGTCCGCTGTCGAAATTGCTGGCCATCGGCGTCAGCCTGATCTGGCTGTTCCCGGTGTACTGGATGCTCAACACCGCATTCAAGCCCCGCTCGGAGGTGAGCACCGCGACGCCGTTGTTCTGGCCGCGCGCCGCGACGCTGGACAACTTCCGGGTCGCTATCGGTCAGACCAGCTTCCTCACCAACCTGCGCAACAGCGTGATCGTGGTGGGCGGGACGTTGCTGCTGGCCATCGCCGTCGGCTTCTTGGCGGCCGCGGCACTGACCAGGTTCCGCTTCCGCGGGCGCCGCGCCATCATGGTGGGAATCCTTGCGGTGCAGATGCTTCCGGCTACCGCGCTGCTGATCCCGATGTTCCAGGTGTTCGAGCGGCTCGGCCTGCTCGGCACCTACATCGGGCTCATCCTGGCCTACGTTGGCCTGGTACTGCCGTTCTCGGTGTGGGTGATACGCGGCTTCTTCCTCACCATCCCGGCAGAGATCGAGGAGGCGGCCAGGATCGACGGCGCCAGCACCTGGACGATCCTCACAAGGATCCTGTTCCCGCTGGTGGCTCCCGGAGTGATTGCCACCAGCATCTTTTCGTTCATCACCGCGTGGAACGACTATCTGATCGCCTACACGTTCATGCAGAGTGAGCAGAACTACACCCTGCCGGTGTGGCTGGCCTCGTTCAAAACTCCGCTCACCGGAACGGATTTCGGCGGACAGATGGCCGCGTCGGTGCTGTTCTCGCTCCCCGTCGTTGTGTTCTTCCTCGCCATCCAACGCAAGCTGGTGACCGGCATGTCGGCCGGCGCCGTGAAAGGTTGATCCGGACCCGATGAATACTCCCGACGTGCCGTCGTTGCTGCCGCGACCGGTTCACCTGCAGCTGGGAACCGGGTCGGTGACGCTCGATGCCGGCTCTCGGATTCTCGCGGCTGCTGGCACCGAACCGGCCGCCTACCTGCTCCGCGAGCAGCTTGCGGGCACCGGGCTGGCCCTGCCGGTGCTGCCCAGATCGACGCCGATGCTCGCCTACGCCGAGCCCGCCACCAGCGTCGCGCTGACGCTGGACCCGGCGCTGGGCTCCGAGGCGTTCGTGCTGAACGCCCACGACGACCAGATCAGCATCATCGGCGGAGATCGGGCCGGGCTCGGCTACGGCGGGCAGGCGCTGCGACAGTTGCTGTCTCCCGGGGTGTACCGGCGGGCCGCAACGCGGGGCGGTCCGTGGACGCTGCCGTCGGTGAGCATCGCCGACCGACCCCGCTTCCGGTGGCGGGGCGTGATGCTCGACGTGGTGCGGCATTTCATGCCGAAGCACGATCTGCTGCGCTTCGTCGACCTGCTCGCCGTGCACCGGTTCAACCGGCTGCAGTTGCACCTCACCGACGACCAGGGCTGGCGGGTGCAGATTCGCCGCTACCCGCGGTTGACCGAGATCGGTGGCTGGCGCACCGAGAGCCAGCTGGGCTCGGGTCCGGCGGCGCACGGCGACGGCCGCCCGCACGGCGGCTACTACACCCAGGACGACATCCGCGAGATCGTCGACTACGCCGCCGCGCGTGGCATCACCGTCATCCCGGAAGTGGAGCTGCCCGGGCACGTGCAGGCGGCCATCGCGGCCTATCCGGAGCTCGGCGTCACCGGCGCGCAGTTGCCGGTGTGGACCCGCTGGGGCGTCAACGTGAACGTGCTGAACGCCGAAGACAGCACCGTGCAGTTCTTCCGGAACGTGCTGGACGAGATCATCCACCTGTTTCCCAGCGAGGTGATCGGCATCGGCGGGGACGAATGCCCGCGCGAGCAGTGGCGCGCCGACCCGCGCACCCAGCAGCTGATGGCCGAACGCGGGCTGACCACCGAGTCGCAGGTGCAGAGTTGGTTCCTGGCAGAGATTTCCGAGCACCTGGCCACCCGCGGCCGCCGGGTGCTGGCGTGGGACGAGATGCTCGCCGGCGAGGTGCCGGCCGATGCGACGATCTTGGGCTGGCGCGGCTCGGCGGGTATCGGCGCCGCGACCGATCGTGGGCTTGCCGTGGTCAGTTGTCCGGATCACTCGGCTTACCTCGACTACCGACAGTCCGACGGCCCGGACGAACCCATCCCGGTGTCGATGGTGCTGACCCTGGAAGATGTCTACCGATTCGACCCGGTCGCGCCGGTTCTGAGCCCCGCTCAGGCGGCCCTGATCCAGGGCGGCCAGGCCAACATCTGGGCCGAACACATGGATTCGGCCAGGGTGGTCGACTTCTACGCGTTCCCGCGGTTGTGCGCCATGGCCGAAGTGTTGTGGAGCGACGAAACCCGTGATCTGCCAGCGTTTATGGACCGGCTGCGGCACCACCTGCGGAGGCTGGATGCGCTCGGCGTCGAGTACCGGCCACTGGCCGGGCCGCTGCCGTGGCAGCGCCGCCCCGGCGTCCCAGGGCGCCCGCTCACCAGGCAGCAGCGCGCCGACGAGGTCACCCAGCTGGTCGCCGAGATCGGCGTCGGCTGAACCGAAACCGCTGCCGACAGTCCCGTCAGGTACGACGATGAGGGCATGAACAGGTTCAGGGGCGCCCTGGTGACGCTGCTGGCGGCCGGAACTCTTGCCGGCTGCGCCAGCACCGTTTCCGGTCAGGCACAGCCGGCCGGCGCGGCCGTTGAACAAAGCGGCGGCAGCACAGGCAGCCTCGGGGGCGCGACCGAGGATGCCGAAAGGTCGGGCGGTAACGCGCCGAATGCAGCGCCCGGCACCGGCGTTGCCACCGACGGCGCCTCGCTGATCGCCAAGCTGGACGCCGGCATGCGGGATGTCACCTCACTGAAGGGCGAGCTGACGATGCAGGTGGCCGGGCAGTCCATCAACGCCACGATGGAGGAGACCGTCGAGAACGCCAAGGTCAAAGACGCCAAGATGACCATGGACTTCTCCGGCATGAACATGGAACTGCTGCTGGTCGACGGCAAGACCTACCTTGGCGGTGATCCGTCGTTGCTGTCGGGGATGGGCGTCAAGCAAACCGGCAAGAAATATGCGCTGGTGTCGGAAGATTCCGCCAACCCGCAACTCGCCGCGATGGCGACCCAGCTGAAGAGATCGCTGCAGCAGTCCGGCCCTGACGGCTACAAGGCGTTCGCCGCATCAACCACGTCGGTCAAGGCCGGCGCTGGACAGACCGTGAACGGGGTACCGACCACCGGGTACGACCTTGTCATCGACGTCGCCAAGCTCGCCGAGCAGATGCCGAACAGCGAGCTGAGCAGCGCCGGCGCGATCGGCCTCGACACCATCCCGGTGAGCCTGTGGCTGGACGAGCAGAACCGCCCGGTCAAGATGGTCGAAAAGGTTGAGGCCGGCGGCATGTCGGCGAGTGTCGAGTTCACCGTTGGCGGCTACAACGAGCCGGTGCGGATCACGGCTCCGGATCCGTCCGAGGTGGCCACCGGCGGGTGAACCCAGCCGCGGCGGCTGATGGTCGACAGGACGGTGCTGCGGGTGCGGGAAAGCTGGCGGCGCAAGAGGTTTCGGTTCGCCGACCTGAAAGACCAGCGATGGATCGTGCGGGGCGACGGCCATCCGTCAAGCGGGTGCCCGCCCACAGCATTGAACCCCTGGCGCCGGGTCGGCGTCCGTTGACGCCGGCCGCGACCCAACTCAGCGACCATCTGGCACGAGCCGCCGCCGCTCGCGGCCGATCGCACCGGATCTTGCCGTCCCCTTGGTGCACTATTAGTTGGTGTGGCAACGATTGGTGTACTCTTGAGTGCATGAAGCCAGCCGAGTCTGCGAACACCGTCAAGGGCGGCAACCGTGCATCGACCGATCCGCTGTCGCTGGACGAACAGGTCTGTTTCGCGCTGGTGGTGGCGACCCGGGGCCTGCTGAACGTCTATCGCCCGATCCTGCGGCCGCTGGGGCTGACCCATCCGCAGTACCTGGTGATGCTGGTGTTGTGGGATGCCGCCAGCAGCGGCGAGATCGCCGTCACCGGAAGGCATTTGGTGCGCACCCTCGGGCTGGACGCCGGAACCCTCTCGCCGCTGTTGAAGCGGTTGGAGTCGGCCGGCCTGATCCGTCGCTCGCGCGACGCCAACGACGAGCGGCAGCTCGCCATCAGCCTCACCCGGGAGGGCCTGGCGCTGCGCGAGCGGGCCTTGGCGGTGCCGCCCGCGGTGGTCGAAGAGCTGGGCATGAGCGAGGCGGAACTCACCCAGCTGCGCCGCACCCTGCACCGGCTGATCGCCGCGACCGCCACCGCCGATCAGAACGGAACCGGCCAGCACGGAACGGGCCAGCCCGGAACCGGCCGGAACAGCGCCGGCCACAACGGATCCGGTCCGAACGGGCCGGGCCACAACGCGGCCGGCCGTTCGTCGGCGCCGGCTGGCCAGGAGCTGCCGGCGGGAACGCTGGCCTCGGCGAGGAGCTCACGGTGATGACCACTCCGGACACCCCGAGGTCGCAGGGCCGAACCCCTGCCGCGGCAACGGGTTCGGACATCGACCCGCAGCGCACCAGGTCGATGACCGACGAGAACGACCTCAGGCACGGCCACATGCGCCCGGGCCGCGCAGTGCTGATCACCGTGCTCTGCGGACTGATCACGGGGGCGTTGTGTCTCGGCGTCAACGCCATGTTCGGCTCGCCCATCGATTGGTTCTGGCTGGCCGGTGCCGCGGTGTACGTCACGGTGTTGATCGGTGCGTTCCTGTGGATCCGGCTGGCCAGGGAGGCCTGAGCGGCAGCTGCGGCTGAGCAGTGCGGGCGGCCGGGCTCAGCCGCCCGACTCCGGGTCGGCCGGCTGACCGGCTGGCTGCTTCTTGGCTTTGCCGGCACCGTCAGAGACGTTGCCGCGCTTGGTCTTCTTGGATTTCTGGCCGCGCTTGGCCGAGCTGTCCGGCATGGTCGCGGCGGTCACTCCGGCGGCCTGCAGCGCCGCTGTCAGCTCCGCAAGGTCGGAGCGCAGCCGTTCCACCTCACCGCGCAGGTAGTCGCGGGTGGCGACCTCGCTCATGTTCATGCGCAGTGACGCCAACTCGCGGGCAAGGTACTCGGTGTCCGCCTTGGTCTGTGCGGCGCGGCGGCGGTCCTCCTCCAGCGACAACCGGTCGCGGTCGTCCTGCCTGTTCTGTGCCAACAGGATCAGCGGCGCCGCGTACGACGCCTGCAGCGACAGCAGCAGCGTCAGGAAGGTGAAGGTGTACGGGTCCCAGCGCGCCGACGCCGGGGCCAGGGTGTTCCACAGCAGCCACAACGCGATGAAGATGGTCATCTGCACCAGGAAGCTCGAGGTGCCAAGGTAGCGCGCGAAACTCTCGCTCCAGGCGCCGAACGCCTCGCGGTCGATGCGCATCCGGCTGATCAACGAGGCACGCACCTGCGGTTCGCTGAGACTGTTCCGGCTGGACGGTGTTGTCATGGTGCCTCCCTTGGTGCGCGCCGGCATTCCCCCGCGGTGCCAGATGTGCTGCGGTGCCAGATTTTTGCTGGATGCTGTTCGGTGCTTGATCGTGCCGGTGCCGGCCGGCTCGCTGGCGAGCGGTTGTCAGCTGACGTGTTGGCCGAGGCCGGTCGGATCCTCGGCGACCATGTCACCAAGACCCTGGTCGCGCCAGTTGTCCGGCAGCAGGTGATCGAGCACGTCGTCGACGGTGACGGCACCAAGCAGATGTTCATCGTCGTCCACCACCGGTGCGCACACCAAGTTGTAGGTGGCGAAGAAGCGGGTGACCTCCGGCAGCGAGGCGTCGGGGGAGAGCTTGGCCATGTCGGTGTCGAGCACACCGGCGACGAGTTCGAACGGTGGCTCCCGCAGCAGCCGCTGGGTGTGCACCGAGCCCAGGTACCGCCCGGTCGGGGTGGCCTGCGGCGGCCGCACCACGAAGATCATCGAGCTGAGCGCGGGGGTGTGCTCGGGCACCCGCACTCTGGCCAGCGCGTCCGCGACGGTGGCGTCCGGGGTGAGGATGATCGGCTCCGGCGTCATCAGGCCACCGGCGGTGTTCGACGAGTACTGCAGCAGCCGGCGCACCCCCTCCGACTCCTCCGGCTCCATGAGCTCAAGCAGCCGCGCCCGTACCCCTGGGTTCAGCTCGCCGAGCAGGTCGGCGGCGTCGTCGGGGTCCATCGCCTCGAGGATGTCGGCGGCCCGGTTCTCGTCCAGATGCCCGAGGATTTCCTTCTGGTCGTCGTCCGGCAGCTCCCCGAGCAACTCGGCGAGCCGGTCGTCCGGCAAGGCGTCGGCGAGTTCGTTGCGGGCCTTGGGCGGCATCTCCCGCAGCACCGATGCGGCGTCCGCCGCCTTCAGCCCCTCGAAGCTGAGCAGCACCTGCTGAGTGCTGGAGATGGTGGCCCCGAGCAGGTCGGTGATCGCGGTGCCACGCACGTCGTTCCAGCCCAGCACCTGGATCGGCGCGCGACGTCCAAGCCGGCTGCCGCGCTCGCGCACGGCCAACCTGGTGATGTCCCAATCGCGGGTGCGGCTCTGTTCGATGGCGGCGTCGGCGACGTGCGCCGCCGCCTGGGTGGTGGCCACCCGCACCGCGGCGCCGATCAGCTGACCGACCACCAGGATCTCGGTGGGCCGCAGCTCGAACGTCCGCATCGACACCTGCCCGGTGGCCAGCGTCACCGAGGTCGACTCGATGGCGGCGACCCGCAGCATCGGCACGAAGATGGGGCGCCGGTTGGGCAGCTCGACGACGATGCCGAGCACCCGCGGCGGCTGCCGATCCAGCCGCAGCGCCGCGACGACGTCGCGAACCTTGCCGATCGACTCGCCGCTGGGGCCGTAGACGCCGAGGCCGACCAGCCGGGCGACGAAGATACGAGAGTTGGCTGCCACGCAGTCAGTATGGCGCCAGCCGTCGGGTGTTCCTGACTGCCTTCATAGTGACCGCACATGCCCGGCACGTAGGGTGACCCATTGGCGTCACCGGGGCCAGGGCTCTGGTGATGTTCGTTGCTGATCGGGTTTGCCGTGCTAGCCGGCCACATCGGGCCGACCGACCGTCGAAGGAATGCGTTCTCCATGCGTCTGCGCGCCGTCATCGCCGCTGCCACTGCCGGCACCCTGCTGTTCATCGCCGGCTGCGGATCGGGGGGATCCGAGGCCAGCACCACGTCCACCACGCCCACCGGTACTGCCGGCGGCAGCCAGGGCGCCGACAACGCTGCCGGCAGTTCGGCAGCACCGCCGACGATCGCCAGCGGCTCGGTGCCGACGGAGCAGAGTTCGGCGGCGCCGTCGTCCGATCCCGGCACCACCTTCGGCCCCGAGGTGCCGCCCGCGACGGCGGTGGCCAAGGCGGTGCCGGCCGCCGACCTGCCCACCGCGTCCGGCAAGTTCGGCGAGAAGCCGACCCTGACCTTCCCCGAGGGCAAGAACCCGCCGCCCAGCCTGCAGCGGCAGATTCTCAGCGAGGGCGACGGCCCGGCGGTGAAGTCCGGTGACGTGCTGGTGACCAACTACCTCGGCCAGATCTGGGGCGGCAAGGTCTTCGACAACTCCTACGACCGCAAGGCCGGGGCCGCGTTCCCGATCGGCGTCGGCGGCGTGGTGAGCGGGTGGGACGTCGGTCTGGTCGGCGTGAAGGTCGGCTCAAGGGTGATGCTCAGCCTGCCGCCGGCCGACGGGTACAAGGCGAAGGGCAACCCGCAGGCCGGCATCAAGGGCACGGACACGCTGGTGTTCGTCATTGACATCAAGGAAGCGCTGCCGCCAGCCACCGGCGGCCAGGCCGACGCGAAACCCGTTGCGGCGCAGGCGAACACCCCGACGGTGAAGGGTGAGCTCGGCAAGGCGCCGACCGGCGTGACCATTCCCAAGGGCGTCCCGGAGCCCACCGCGTCGCAGGCCTATGTGATCGCCAACGGGACCGGCCCCAAGGTCGCCGACAACGATCAGCTGCTGGTGCAGTACGCGGCGTTCGACTGGGCCGGCAAGCCGCAGGGCGCCACCTGGCCGTCCGATTCGCCGCAGATGATGGGCCAGGGAGCCACCGGCCCGAGCCAGGTGCAGGTGTCGGCGCAGTCGCCGTTCGCCAAGCTCGCCGGTGTCCCGGTGGGCAGCCGGGTGATCATCACCATCCCGGCCTCCCAGGGTGACGGCCAGACCCAGCAGCCCTCGCCGGCGTTGGCCGTTGTGGTGGACATCGTCCGCAAGCTGAACTGACCGCGGCCGGTCGCCACGTCTCGGCTGGTGGCGGCTGGTTCTGGCGGTGGCGGGTTGGTGCTGTTGCGTGCGGTCGGGTGAACTTTTGCGGCGGTCGGCGCGACTAGCTGGTGGGACGCCGTTCGCGAGCGGGCCGCCGGTGGCTCCCGCGACTCGCGGAATTCTCACAATGCGTTGATTCAATCGGTGTGGGGAACGCGGCGACCAGCTCGTTCGCCGCGCTGCGCCGCACCCAGCGCATGCCGACCAGCACCAGCCGACAACATGCGGCCGAGAACGAGGAGTACACCGTGGCCAAGGGTTCTGACCCGAAGCGACCGGGGGCGCAGGCGTCGTCCGGAACCCGCCCACCGCGACCGTCCAACAACGGCCCGAAGGTGCCCAACCGATCGGGTGCCGGACGCCAGTCGGTGGCCGCAGCCCGGCGCAGCTCCGCCGGCTCCAACCGCACCCAGCTGATCATCGGCGGAGTGGCGATCGTGGTGATCGCGGCGATCGTGGTGGTCGGCCTGGTGCTGAACAAGAAGAACACTGCGGTGCAGGGCGACCCGAACTACGTGGCGACGAAGGCGACGGCCACCGTGCAGGACGGTGCGATCCTGCTGAAGGCCGGTAACCCGGCCAAGACCATCGACCTGTACGAGGACGCGATGTGCCCGATCTGCGGGCAGTTCGAGGAGCAGTACGGCAAGCAACTTGCCCAGCAGGTCGACGATGGCAACATAGCCGTTCGGTTGCAGATGCTGCACTTCTTGAACCGCGCCTCCAGCAGCGGCGACTACTCGCAACGCGCCGCCGGTGCGCTGCTCGCAGTGGCCACCGAGGCCGGGGACCAGCCCGGCCTGGTACTGAAGTACCACTCGGCGATCTTCAGCCCCGACTTCCAGCCGCAGGAGGGCAGCGGTAACAAGACCAACCAGGAGCTGGCCGACCTGGCGCAGCAGACCGGTGTGCCCGCCGCGACCGTGAAGAGCATCGCCGACGGCAAGTACGTGCAGCAGGCCGCCGACTCGGCGAAGAAGGCGGAGGACGACCTGTCCGCCAAGTTCGGCCAGAACTGGGGCACGCCGATGGTCCTCGACGGTGGCGCTCCGGTGAACACTCAACAGACCGACTGGCTCACCAAGCTCATCGGCTGAGCGCTCGCTCGGGCGCCCGACCAGCCGATTTGGGCCTGCGGTTCCGCGGTTGGTAGAGTTCTCCGAGCAGCATGGGGCTGTGGCGCAGCTGGTAGCGCACCACACTGGCAGTGTGGGGGTCAGGGGTTCGAGTCCCCTCAGCTCCACCAACGCATCAGGGACCGGACACGCTTTTCGTCCGGTCCCTGATGCGTTTATTGGGCTCAGCGACTCGAAGTGGGCCCACATAGCTGAGCGGTAGCGAGGCTATGGGGATCCCCTCAGCTCCACCAACGCATCAGGGACCGGACACGCTTTTCGTCCGGTCCCTGATGCGTTTATTGGGCTCAGCGACTCGAAGTGGGCCCACATAGCTGAGCGGTAGCGAGGCTATGGGGAGATCCCCTCAGCTCCACCATTTGGTCGAAGTTCCAACCCTGCCCCCGTGATCGGTGGGCAGGGTTGCTTCGTTGTTGAGGTCGATGTCGGGGTGGAGCTGGCCGGTGCGCTGCCAGAACTCGGCGTGGAGTCGGTTGGTCGGGTCGAGGATGGTTTCGTAGATGCCGGTGAACTCCGAGGTCACGTCGAGGTGCTCGGTGAGGGTGATCTTGGTGAAGAATGCCAACATCGCGCTCGACGCGATCCGCACCCGCCGCGGGTTGAAGTGGGGCGTGCCCGCCATGCTGCTCGCCCTCCCGTACCTGCTCGCCGCGAGCATCTGCACCAGCCTGATCGCAGACGGCGGCCCCGGTTGGCTCAACCTCATCGTCCTTTGGGGCGTGTGGAACGCGATCAAGTTCATCATCATGGGGCCGGTCAGCCTCGTGCTCCTGGTTCGCGTTCGCGTCCGCGAGGCCGTCGCGCGGCGTCGCGGACGTACCAAGCAGGCGACTGCCGACGAGTCGGCTGATGCGCTTGACTTGCTGGTCGGCGCGTCGCAGTAGGTGCGAGATGTCTGCCTCACCTCACCGTCGATGCGAGGCTCCCGGCTCAGTATTGGGGAGCGCGAAGTCATGGCTTCGTTCTCAACCTCGGACGCCCTCGACTTGGCGCTGGGGCGCCGCCTCGCACTTTCGTCTGCTGGGCAACGGCACTCAGATCGATACTCCGATACTGGCTGATGTGGCGCGCCAAGGCATCCGAATCGAGTGGTTGCTCACAGATCAGCGCTGCCAGCAGTTCGTTGGCGCTCGACGCGCCGGTCAGTTCAGGCGACCTTCCTGCGAGGTCGACTAGCAGTCTCAACCGATCGTCAACCTCGGTCGGCCACTCGATGCTGGTCCTGCGTTTCCGTGCGGGCACGTGGGTCTTCGCTCCTGACATCGCCTTGGCGAATTATATATATCCACGGTAAGTTGAAGCGAGAGAAGCTGCAAGTGCTGGGACGAGGAGGAACTCAGGATGGTGCGGAGCTCGGTTCGCTCGTGGAGCCAGCCATGGGCGGTGGCCGAGTTGTTCGCCGGTGTGGGGTCGGTGGCCGAAGGGTTCCGAGCGGGAGCGGGCTTCGACATCGCGTACTTGAACGACGTCGATCCCGCCGCCCGCGATACGTACCAGGAGAACTACGGCACGGACGTGCCGTACGACCTGATTGACGTCCAGGATGTGACTGCCGACGACATCCGCGAGCGGTCCGGTGACCGACCTATCGCCGGACTGCTCGGCTGTCCGCCGTGCCAAGGCTGGTCGACGGCCGGACCCCGCAAGCAGGATGATGCGCGCAACGCGCTCCTCGGCGACTTCTTCCGGCTGGTGACCGACCTGCGCCCACTGTTCTTCGTGATGGAGAACGTGCCCGCTGTGTCAGACCGCGCAGAGCTTGCCGCAGCACTCAGTGCCCTGTCGCCGCACTACCAAACTTGGGCGGGCGTCCTGAACGCCGCCTCCTACGGCCTGCCGCAGTCTCGCCAGCGCACGCTAGTGATCGGGTACGACGTGCGCACCGGAGTTCAGCCGACCCCGCCCCCACCGACCCATGCTGGCACTCGGAGGGTCTGGGACTACCGGAGCGAGAAGCTCGTCAAGCCATCCGTGGAGACGATCGACACCATTCTTGGCGCGGCTCCCAGGATCGGCTCGGCCGCCTCCTCTGCCTACTTGATGGCAGACCACTACGAAGTGGGAACCGAGAAACTCAAGGACTTCGTCACAGTGGGCGAGGCTCTCCGGGACCTAGACCCCGAGTCGGGAATGCAAGCGTCCGACTACGCGCGCCGTCTCGGGGGCGGTTGGTTCCCGCCCGAGAACCACAAGTCGTGGCGTCATGGCCCAGACCTTGTGGCTCGGTTGGCTCGGGTGCCGGAGGGACGTCGCCCGCCGGCCGACGTGACATCGGGGAAGCGGTACTACTCCCAGGCGTATGCGCGTCTTCATCGGCGCGGCCTGGCGCGCACGATCACGACCAACTTCCACAACCCGGGCTCTGGCAGGTTCCTTCACTACGCCCATCCGCGATCCCTCACGGTTCGCGAGGCGGCCCGACTCCAGGGCTTCCGCGACGACTTCCGATTCATCCACCATCCGAGCTGGCAGGAGCGGCTCATCGGCAACGCTTTCCCACCCCTCTGGGCCGAGGTCATCGCGCGACACGTTCGACGGCAGCTCGGCGAGTCGCTTGCTTCGTGAGGCGCCTGATGTACTGTTAACTACATCAAGGTTACTGGTTAACGGAGGTTGAGATGTCAGAACTCGTAGTTGGCGCATCGGACGGCGACGGGGTCGTTGATGCCGAGCTGCTGCCGCCGGACGGCCAGCCGACGCTTCGTGTCCTTGGGACGGTCATCAGCGACCAGTCGTCGCCCACCTTTGAGGAGGTGCGGTTCCGGCTTCATCCGAACGCGGCGGTTAGCCCGGGAGACTTCGTCTCGATCGAGGCTCGGCGGCCCGACGCGGCGGGACGATCGTGGGTCCTTGCCCGTGTTCTGGACGTTCACGAGATCAACCCGCATGAAGACCCTCAGAGCGCCACCGTGCGGGACGTTCTGCCGTTCGACAGCGACTATGCGCACGAGGGCGAATCGACGGTCATCTATCGGATCGCTCGCACTGAGCCCGTGGAGGAACTCGCCTCGGACGGCCAGGAGGGCACCACGGAAGTCAAGACGCTCCCGCCTGCGGGTGCGATCGTGATCCGACCCTCGGCTGACCAGATCAGCGTCGCCATGGGGTTTCCATCCGACCCCGACAGCGGCATCCACATCGGGCATCTGCACAACGACGACCGGGTCCAGGTCACCCTCACCCCTGGAGCCGTCCAGCGGCACATCCTCATCGTCGGCGGCATCGGTAGCGGCAAGAGCTACACCCGCGGCGTCATCGGGGAAGAGCTGCACTGCCTCGGCGTTCCGCAGGTGAACCTCGACGTCAACGGCGAGATGGTCAACGCTGCCGTCGAACTCGGCGGCGTCAATCTCACGCCCGGCAGCGGCGGCTTTACGCTACCGCTCGGGTCGCTCACCCGCGAAGACCTCATTGACGCGGTGGCGGGGGTGAACCGCGGCACCAACATCGAGACGCTCATCGGCTACTCCTTCGATGTCCTGCGCCGCGAGATTCAGCGAGGCGCCCGGTCCGCCTTCAGCGTGGACGACCTGGTGACAGAGATCGAGACACAGGCACCGAACCTGAACATGCAGGCCGCGAACACGCTGCGCCCGGCGCAACAGCGGGTACGCGCCCTGGAACGCCTCAGGTATATCGGGCCGCGGTTCGATTGGATCAGTGCCCTCCAGCCGGGCGCGTTCGTCAACATCGACTGCCGAGGGCTCCTTCTGAGTGATCTCCGGATCATCGCGGCGGCTGTTGCCCGCGACCTCCAGGACCTCGCCCGCGAGAAGAAGATCCCGTTCACGGTGCTCTCGATCGACGAGTTCCACCTCGTCGCGCCCAGCGACGACAAGCAGGTCTCCACGCAAGTGCTGCGCGAGATTGCGCGCATCGGTCGTCACTATCGGCTCGGGCTGATCCTCACCACGCAGAGTCCAGCCGACGTTGACCGTTCCATTCTCAAGCGGCTGCTGACCCGGTTTGTCCACTCGATCGAGCCCGACCAGCTCGACTCCTTGCGGGGCATCTTCGCGGACGCACCCGCCGAGATGGTGCGCGGCCTGCCGAAGCTGCCGCAGGGCACCTGCGCGCTGACCGGTGTCGCCGAGACGGTACGTCACGCAACGATCGTTGACGTCCGCCGGCGTGTCACCCACCACGGCGGCGCTACCCCAGATGTGTGGGCGGACTTCCGGGACCGCGGCTGGACCGGCAAGCGATCACTCATCGACATCCAGAGCGCAGCCCAACGCGCGACGACGGAGCAACCCGATGACTGAGGCACGCAAGCTCGACGTCGCTGAGCGCGAGCAGGCGATCATCAAGCACCTCCGCACCGTCGATCCTGAAGCCGGAGCGACCATCGCCCACATTCACGAGAAGCTCACCTCCGAGGGTGTCGAGCTAGTCGCCGGCACCACACCTGTGCGGGACAACGTGACCGTGCAGGCTTACCACAAGCTCGTGGCGCGAATGGTCCTCGATCACCGACTGGTGGAGGTCACCGGGCAGTCGCCGGGCGCCACCCGCTACACGCTGGCGCCGACACTGCACGCCGACACTGCGGTTCGGCTGGATGATATCCGGGACGCCCTGGCGGACATGACGCCCACGGAGGCGATCGCCGAGTTGATCTACGCTCGCGAGTCGGTGAGGGGGGAGGAGCGCAAGCAACTTCTCCACCGCACCGCGCAGCAGCTACAAAAGCTCGCGCCGCGACCCTTCATCAAGGATCTGATTGTGTCCAAGGTGGCGACCTACAACGCCGACGTGGACATTTGGGAGGACCATGGTGATACCGACGACCGACACCGCAGCCGGGTCAAGAACGCTCGGATGGAGCTGGAGAACCTCTGCTACCGCTGGCTCGGGCTTAGCCACGAGTCTGTTCACGTACCACCCGCATCGTCGGTGGCGACCGGCTCGTTCAAGACGATGCGGACCGGAATCAACGAGTCACGCCTCGAAGCTGAGTTGGCAAAGCGGGTCTACGGGGAGTCATTCATCGAGCTCGTGTCATTCGAGAACCCGTCCGCACCAAAGGATTGGGCCAACGTCGTCGTAGCGGGGAGCGATGGTTCCACCTACTCCAGCGTCATGCAGATCGACACCGCTTCCAATTTCGTTGACGCCGGCGGGAGCGAGGTGGTGACGTTCAACAACTCGATGGTCTATCTCCACTTGGAGGGCGCCAACCGAGAGCAGCACCCGACACCGATGTACTCCGTGCCGATTACCAAGAGCGCCATCGACAGCCCACACAACGCCGGCATGGTCATGGCGCCGTTCATGTACCGGAACGCGGGCTTGTCCGACAGTGAGTACGAACACATGGCCAAGTGCGCCACTGACGTCGTCCAATGGCGCGCCGACGAGCGCGTGTTCCTCGGCTCCGCCCCTGCGCTCGGCGGCGACGGACGCACGCTCCCAGCGCCGCGAGTGCATCTGCGCGACGGAACCGTGACGCTCCAAGAGCGTGAACTGAACCACTACCAGCGCAACGACCCGTACGGGGAGATGGTGCGCCAGGGCGTCCGACTGTCGGAAAGCATCTTGCGGCACATGACGACGAGCCGTCAGCCGCCGATCCTGGCCGGTGCCGTCAAGAGTAGCCAGCTCAGGCTGTTCGCCACACTCATCAGCGAGTTCATCGCGCACGGCCACGCGCCCTCCGGCATTGAGCCGGTCGACCCGGGCTGGGACGCCTCGCGGGGTGCCATGCTCACCGACAACGAGATCGTGACGGCCGTGCTCAGCACGCTCGCGAAGGAGTCGACGGACGGGTTCTTCTGCACTTGCGTGATCGTGCGGCCCTTCCACGCCACCACCGACCTGCACCGCCAGTACGAGCACGAGGTCACCGACTTCTGGACCGAGCGCATCCGGCAACGCCAGAACGAGCACCTGGCGAACCCCGACTCGGACACCTACTGGGTTACGGTCGATGCGATTGAGGACGACCCCTTCGTCCGGATGTGCGAGTACGCCGATTACGCACTGTTCTACGTCGGCCACACCGCCGGCGATCCCGCGCCGCTCGCACCTCGATACGAGTTCATGGACTCGATCCGATACCGGCGCGCAGAGGAGGCAAGCTTGCGCGTTCGGCGCAACGTCGAGCTGATCGTCGCTTCCCTCCAGCACACCAAGTTCACGCCGGACCTGGACCACAACTTCCTCACCGGCAAGCGGCTCGTCAAGATCATCCCGAGAGTGATCTACACCGCCCACGAATACTGCAAGGCACTCGGCCGTCGTCTGGAAACCGAGCTCAAGTCCATGGTCGTTGCTCAACTGGTGCGCGTCGGGCGAGCCCGTCGTCCCGAAGACGTCAACGTCCGTACCTACCCCCTCGACCGCGATCAGTACCTATCACGGCAGCAAGAATCGGAACGACCGGCGATCGGTGCCGGCTCCCAAGTAGGCGACAAGTAACCCGGGCAGCCCTTCATCGAGTCCCCTTACTGCCACACCCACCCTTACCGGAGACCACATGACCGACGAACTCGCAGTCAATCTCGGTGAAGCCACGCCGCGTCGCCTGCTCGTGGACTGGGCAAACAGTCAGGACGCATGGGTGCGGCAGCTCGCCGCCGAGACGATCCTCTCGCGGCAAGTCCCGACTGCCGACCTGCTCGACTCGGTCTACGAAACCTTCCTCGCCGAGAAGGGACTCTCTGCCGCAGACATTCCAAGTGTGCCGAAGCTCGAAGTGCAGGAAGGCGAGGCGACCGCGGACGAAACCCTCGAGCTGACATCGCTAAGTAGCGTCCAAGGTGTCAATGCGCTGGCCGGTGACCAACGACTCGAGTTCGACCCCAGCCTCACGATCCTGTTCGGGCAGAACGGTTCCGGCAAGACGGGTTACTCGCGCATCATCAAGCGCATCTCGGCCGTCCGCTCACCCGAAGACATCCTTACCAACGCCCACGCAGTACACCTTGATCCGCCGCCACCGCCGTCCGCCGACCTCACTTACAGGGCTCTTCGACTTTCCGCGGGGTGGGTCGTTCATGCTGCGGTCGGTCGCTGTCGGGTGACGGCGATGTGGATCATGATGCGCCTTCGGTAGTTGGTCATGTTGCGGAACCCGCAGCCGACGC
>NZ_JABEND010000012.1 GCF_013002705.1 Nakamurella aerolata
CCGGCTCGAGCACCTACGCGGGTCAGCGCTCGGGTTCCGCAACCTCATCCACTACATCGCCAGATCCCTACTCGAAGCCGGCGGATTCAGACCCCAACTACACCGTCAACTGTGAAGAGCCGCATTACCCTTCTCAACCAGATGGCCGAGAACGATTGGCTCTGTCTGAGCGCGAACTATCGACTGCGGCGGTCCGGGCAGCATCCGAACCCGCTGATCGACACTAAGAGATTGATCGCGTGGGTCCGGGAAAACGACACAGAGTTGGGTGCCGACACAACCTCTATATTTCTCGTCGGCTGCTCGGCCGGCGCGCATCTGGCGGTCAGCGCTGCGCTTACGCCGAACGTCTCCGAGTTCCAGGCCGGGTTCGCCGACACCGACACGAGTGTTGCCGGTGTAATCGCGTTGTACGGCTACCTCGGACCACGTACCGCCGACCCGTCAAGCTCACCAACGAGGCTCGCCGCATCCGACGCGCCGCCAATGCTGATCATCCACGGAGCCAACGACACCGCGATCCCCGCCAGCGATTCGCGAGCAGTTGCTGCGACTCTGAGCCGCGCATCCGAAAATCCCGTCGTGTTCGTCGAGCTCCCGCACACCCAACACAGCTTCGACAGATTTGCCTCGGTTCGTTCCCGCGCGGTCGCCGACACCTCCGCCAGCTTCCTCGACTGGGCGCGAGAGTACGCCCGCCGAGGGGAGCGGCTATAGACGATTACCGTGTCGAACCTCGCGAGCGACGCGCGCAGCAACGCCGAAGTGCGTCCCGCACGAGGATCCTCAGATGAGACTGCGGAACGGCACTTGCACAGTCGCTATGTGCGTCTACACTTACCGTTAGTGAGTACTAACGGAGCGGTGTGGGCGGCGCTGGGTGATCGCTCGCGCCTGGCAATCGTGGAGCGGTTGTCGGTGAGCCCTTGCGCGGTGGGTGAGCTGGCGGAGGTTCTGCCGGTGACGCGGCCGGCGGTCTCGCAGCATCTCAAGGTGCTCAAGGATGCCGGGCTGGTGAGTGATGCGACCGAGGGCACCCGGCGGATCTACCGCTTAAACCCGGCCGGCGTCGCGGCGCTACGCGACCAGCTCGACACCTTCTGGAGTAGAGCGCTCGCCGGCTACGCCGCCACCGCGAACGAACAATCCGACAACGACCAGGAGCCGTCATGACCGTCCCCTCGACCACAGAGGTCCACCAGCAGCTGGTGGTCGATACCCCGCTACAGCAGGCGTTTGCGGTCTTCACGGAGCGGTTCGGCGACTTCAAGCCGGCCGAGCACAACCTGCTCAGTGAGCCCATTGCCGAAACTGTGTTCGAACCTCGTGTCGGCGGGCACCTGTACGACCGCGGCGTGGACGGCGCGGTGTGCCGGTGGTCCCGGGTCCTGGCGTACGAGCCCCCTCACAGGGTGGTGTTCAGCTGGGACATCGGCCCGACCTGGCAGGTCGAGACCGATCCAGCACTCTGCAGCGAGGTGGAGGTTCAGTTCATCCCCGAAACCCCGGATCGCACCAGAGTGGAGCTGCACCACCGCCATCTCGACCGTCACGGTCCGGGATGGGAGTCTGTTCGCGCCGGCGTCGCCGACGACGCCGGCTGGCCGCTCTACCTCCACCGTTACTCCGCGGTCATCACTGGCGACGAGCGATGACACCGGTCGTTGCGACCATCCAGGTCGAACGCCCCGCAGCCGAGGTGTTTGCCTACGCCACCGACCCCACTCGATTCGCCGAATGGCAAAAAGGCGTCGTGGACGGACATCTCGACAACCCCAGCTCCCCCGAGATCGGGACCAAGTGCGTCACCACGCGCAGGATCGGCTTTGCCGATCGCCCCATCACCTCCGAGCTGGTGCACATCGATCCGCCGCGCACCTGGCGTATCCGGGGTATCGACGGACCGATCCGCGCAACCGTTGACGTCGCAGTCGAACCCCAGGACAACGCGCGCTCGATCCTGACCATCAGCATCGACTTCGAAGGACATGGCATCGGGAAGATCTTGGTACCCCTGGTAGTCGTCCCAGAGGCGCGCAGGGAGATGCCGGGGAACCTGGAAGAGCTCAAACGTCGCGTCGAGATCTCCCCGACGACCTAACTGGTGCTGCTGCGGTGAAGCCGGAGGCGGATGGTTCGGTAGCCGAGTCCGAGGGCCAGGACGAGGATGCCGGTGACGATCGAGGCGATCGGGAGGGTTGCGACGAGGATCAGGCATCCGATCGCGCCGCTGATCTGCAGGTACCGGGGGTAGCGGTGGTGCTCGGGGTGTTGGGTCCACGCGGCGGCGTTGGCGACGAGGTAGTACAGCAGCACACCGAAGCTGGAGAATCCGATGGCGCCGCGCAGGTCCACGATTGTGACCAGTACGCAGACGATCACGCCGAGGGTGATCTCGGCGCGGTGGGGCACGCTGAAGCGTGGGTGCACGGCGGCGAACCAGCGCGGGATGTCGCTGTTGCGTGCCATGGCCAGGCTGGTGCGGCCGATGCCGGCGATCATGGCCAGTAGCGCCCCGAGCGCTGCGGTGGCGGCACCGATCCGCACGATGACTGTCCAGGACGTTCCGGCTGTGGCGGCCACCGAGTTCAGCGGCGCGTTGGTCGCCGCGAGGCTCGCGGGGCCGACAGCGTGCAGTGCGGCAACGGCCACCAGGGCGTAGACGGCCAGCGTGATGCCCAGCGCGATGGTGATCGCGCGTGGGATCGTTCGGGCCGGGTCCTTGACCTCCTCACCCAGGGTCGCCACCCGGGCGTAGCCGGCGAAGGCGAAGAACAGAAAACCGGCCGACTGCAGTACGCCGTACCCCGTCACCGCGGGCCCGGGAACACCTTGGCTCGTGGTGTGGGTGGATCCGATGATCACCACGGCGGTCAGCGCTAGCAGTGACACCGCGACCAGGATGCGGGTCAGGAACGCGGTGCGGGTGATCCCGAAGGCGTTCACTGCTGTGAGCGCCGCGACGGCGAGGACCGCTGTGGGTTTCACCCACGCGGCCGGGACGACATAGGTGGCGAACGTGATCGCCATCGCTGCCGAGCTCGCGGTCTTGCCGATCACGAACGACCAGCCGGCGAAGAACCCCGCCCACGCACCGAGCCGCTCGCGGCCGTACACGTACGACCCACCCGAGGTCGGGTACTGCGCCGCGAGCTGCGCAGATGACGTGGCGTTGCAGAACGCGATGAACCCCGCGATCACCAGACCGATGAGCAGACCCCCACCGGCCGCCGCAGCTGCAGGTCCGAACGATGCGAAGATCCCGGCACCGATCATCGATCCGAGCCCGATCACCACCGCGTCACCCAACGACAACCGCCGAACCAGATTCCCAGACACGTCGGTCATGACCGGCCGTCCTTCGGCAGCACTTCACCCGCGAGTTCCCGCACTGCTCGCCGCCCCTCCTGCAGTGCCGCTTCCCCGGCAGGTGTCGCCCGGTACACCCTCCGCGACCTGCCCTCCACGACGACCTGCTCCGACACCAAGAGCCCGTCACGCTCCAGGCGATGCAGCGTGGGGTACAACGTGCCCGGCGACAGGGAGTACCCGTGACGGGCCAACTCCTCACTCATCCACGCCCCGTGGACCGGCTCCTCACTGGCGTGATGAAGCACATGCAGAACGATCGCCGCTCGCTGAAGCTCATGCACACCGGCCACAGTATCGGAGTCCGATATCGGCTGTCGACACCAAGGCTCTCGGCCCGGGAGGCGATCCCCATACGGGCGGGGGCAACGGTCACTGCTGGCCCTTGTCCGGTGTTGATCGCCGTCGATAGCGTGCCTCATGCCGGTTCGGTTCCTGTCCGACGCCGAACTCGCGCGGCTGAGCACCTGGCCGGACGAGATCGCCGACGATGACCTCGTCACCTACTTCACGCTGACCAGCGACGACAAGGCCTGGCTCACCGCGACCGTCCGGGTCGAGAACCGCCTCGGCGCCGCGGTTCAACTGTGCACGTTGCCGTGGCTGGGCTGGATCCCGGACGATCTGGCCGCCTGCCCTGCGGCCGCGTCCAGCCGCCTGGCCGACCAACTACAACTCGCCGCCGCAGAGGTGCCGGGGCTGCTGTCGGCCTACGGCGGCTGGGAGGGCCGGACCCGACGCGATCATCGGGCGCTGGTCCTGGACCGGCTGGGGTGGCGAACCTCCGACGCGGGCGATCGCAAGCAGCTTGACGCCTTCCTCCTCGTCCGCGCTTTGGAGCACGACGCACCCGGCGTCCTGCTTCAGCTGGCCTGCGACTGGCTGCGCAACGAACGGATCGTCCGCCCATCGGTGGACACGTTGTCCCGGCGGGTCGCCGCGGCCCGCGACGGCGCGCGTGCCGAGACCTACCACCGGCTGGCCTCGTTGTTGGCTCCGCCGCGTCCGACCCGGTTGGACGGGCTGCTGGACGTGGACGACGAGCTGGGCATGACTCGGCTGGCGTGGTTGCGCCGCAGCGCGACCGCCGCCACCCCGGAGGTCCTCAAGACAGAGCTCGCCAAGCTGGAGTTCTTGCGCGCTCAAGGCGCCGATCGGCTCGACCTGTCCGCGCTTCCGGCTGGGCGGCGACGGATGCTGGCCGAGACCGGTCGACGCTCGACCAACCAGGCGTTGCAACGTGCCGACGTCGACCGCCGCTATCCGATCTTGCTGGCGACGCTGGCCGAGACCTACGTCGAAGTCCTCGACGAGCTGGTGCAGCTGCTCGACCAGGCGCTGGCCGGTGCCGACTCCCGCGCCCGCTACGAGCTTTCGCAACGCGTCGTCGAGCGGGCCAAGGTGGAGATCGACCGCGGCCGGCTGCTCGATGAGGTGCTCGACATCATCGCCGACCCCGGCGTCTCCGACGCCGACGCTGGGCGGCTGGTCCGCGCGCGGGTCGGCATGACGCGGCTGCAGGCCGCCCGCCGGCCGGCCCGTGAGCGGGAGCCGCGTGACCACGGGCATTTCGACCTGCTCGCCGCCCGGTACAAGTACCTGCGGACCTTCACCCCGGCCGTCATCGCGGCGCTGCCGCTGACCGGCAACACCGCCAGCCCCGACGTCGCCGCCCTGCTCGACGCCGTACAGACCTTGCGCGAGCTGAACGTCGCCGGCCGCACGAGCGTGCCTGAGGAGGCGACGAGCGAGAGTGCGACGTCGTTCGTGCCGGCCCGCTGGCGCGGCTATCTCGAGCAGACCCGCGGACAGGGCCGCGGCGCCGCCTACCGGCACTACTGGGAACTGAGCGTTCTCTACGGCGTCCAAGCGAGGCTGCGTTCCGGCGACGTGTGGGTGCCGGGGTCGCGCCGCTTCACCGACCCGACCACGCTGCTCATCCCGGCCGACACCTGGGCAGCGCAGCGCGACGAATTCTGTACCGTCGCCGGAACCGCGCCTGATCCGGCACGACAGCTGGAGCGGCTGGAGACCGAACTGCACGCCGCCGTCGCAGACCTTGAGCGGGTGCTCGCCGACCCAGTCAGCGAGGGCCTGGCCCGCGTCGGCGAGGACGGCGACCTGATCGTGTCGCCGCTGCCCGCCGAACAGGTCCCGGCCGAAGCCGACGCTCTCGCGGAGGCGGTTGCCGCACGGCTGCCGCAGATCCACCTGCCGGCGCTGCTGATCGAGGTCGACCGCAACACCGGCTTCAGCGAGGCGTTCACCCACGCCGGCGGTGCGCAGCCGCGCAACCCGGACCTGGTCCGCAACCTCTACGCCTCCGTGCTCGCCTACGCCTGCAACCTCGGCTACGCCGGCATGGCCGACGCCTCCGGAATCTCCGAAGAAACCCTGGCCTGGACGTCACAGTGGTACCTGCGCCAAGACACCCTGCGCGAGGCGAACGCTCGCCTCGTCAACGCTCACCACCGCCACCCGCTCGCCCGCCTGTGGGGCGGCGGCACGCTGTCATCCTCGGACGGGCAGCGGTTCCCGCAACGCGGCCGCAGCCTGACCGCCCGGGCGCTGTCGCGCTACTTCCTCGACGAGGGCACCACCTCCTACACCCACGTCTCCGACCAGCACTCGACCTACGGCACCAAGGTCATCCCGACCACCTGGCGCGAGGCCGTCGCCGTGCTCGACGAGATCTTCGGCAACCCCACCGACCTCGCCATCGCCGAGCACACCACCGACACCGCCGGGCAGACCCTGGCGACGTTCGCGATCTTCAACCTCGCCGGCCTGCAGTTCTCGCCCCGCATCCGCGACATCGGCCGCCTGCAGCTCTACCGACTCGGCGCCAGCTCGGCCTGGCGCGCCCGATACCCGCGAGCCGGCGCGTTACTCACCCAGCCGATCCAAACCCAGCTGATTGCCGATCACTGGAATGACCTGCTCCGCCTGGTCGGATCGATGAAGTTCGGGCACACGACGGCGAGCCTGCTCATCGCGAAGCTGCACGCCAGCAGCCGGCAGAACACCCTCGCCCGAGCGCTGCAGGAGTATGGCCGGCTCGTCCGCACCATCTACCTGTGCCGCTACGTCGCCGACGAGGAGCTGCGCCGCCGGGTCCGGCGCCAGCTCAACAAAGGCGAGAGCCTGCACGCGCTGCGCCGTGACCTGTTCTTCGCCCACCAAGGCCACGTCCGGCGACGGCACCTCGACGACCAGGTCGACCAGGCGCTCTGCCTGACCCTCGTCACCAACGCCGCCGTGCTGTGGACCACTACCTACCTCGGTGATGCGCTCGACGCCCTGCGCGCGGACGGCTACCCGGTCACCGACGAAGCCGCCGCGCACCTGACACCCGCGCAACACGACCACATCAACTTCTACGGCACCTACTCCTTCGACGTCGAGACCGAGCTCCGTCGCGAAGGTCACCGCCCACTCCGATCACCGGCAGTCTGACCAGCCGATAGCCCAGTCAGAAGGGACCAGTTTTGCTCCGCTGCTAAGGGGACCCCAGATAGTCGTGCGCTTTGCCGTCGGTGCTCATGTCGTTGACCTCGCCGCGCAGGTTGGTCTCTTTGGTGATCACCCGCCCGCGCGCGTCGATCCGGAAGAACACCACCACCCGCGCGCTGCCGCGCGAGCACGACATGAAACCCCGGGTGACTCCGAGGTCGGCCTTGGCGGCGACGGCCGGGTCGGTGCAGGCCCGGACGAGCGCGGATCGGCCCCAGCTGGGGGCTGCTCCTGCGGCCCCGGCCGACCCAGCTGACGCTGTCGCCGCGCCGGTGCCGGCGGCAGCGGCCGGTGTGGCCACCATGGGGGCGGCGATGGTCAGCGCCGCGGCCGCCGCTCCGATCGCCATCGCCGTCCCCACGCGCTGACAGCGCGGTTGGCGCCGGCCGCGCTCGCGGTGCGCGGACTGGTGCCCATGCCGGGGCCGAATCCCGGGTGACTGCGGTGCCGCTGCGCTGGGCGACGGTGCACCCGAAGCCGGTGCAGCAGATGACGGTGCGGACGATGACAATGCGGTGAATGACGGTGCAGTAGACACGGTCTCGCCCTCCCCTATGAGGTGCCGGCCCGGACCCCCCCCGGACCGTTGCACGTGAGGGACGGTGCACCGCCGGAAAGGTTGCTCGACAGCGCCGAGATTGTCGCGAAAGTTCGTGAACTGCCGGTACTTTGCCGGTCGGGTACCGGCAGCTTGCCGGTTCCAGCCGCTGCGGTTGGAAGCCGCGGCTCAGTGCCAACCGACTCCGGCGCGGGCAAGGTCGTCGCCAAGGCGGCGCGCCGCGGCCGCCAACGCCGCAGGGTCGGGGCCGGCGGCAAGTACCTCGCGGCTGGCGCTCGGCAGCACCCAGCGCAGCGCGTCACCGAAAATCGACCGCAGGCTGTCGACGGTGCCGCCCTGGGCGCCGAACCCCGGTGCCAGGATCGGACCGTTCAGCTCGTCGAGGCGCACCCCGAGCCGGTCAAGCGTCGCGCCGATCACCACGCCGATGCTGCCCATCGGTGCGTCGCCGGCGTTGCGGGTGGCCGCGGCGTCGATCACCTGTTGGGCAACCGTCCGCTCCATCCCGGCTTGGCCTGCGTCGGCCGGACTGTCGGCCGGATTCTCGGCTGGGTTTCCGGCAGCCGGGTTCCCGCCACCAGGGCGGGGCGGGATGGCCCGTTGTACTTGCGGGCCTTCGGGATTCGATGTCAGTGCCAGCATGAAGACCCCGCGGCCGGTCCGCTCGGCCAGGTCCAGCGCCGGTGTCAGCGAGCCGACACCGAGATAGCCGGAGACCGTGATCGCGTCCACCGCCAAGGGTGATCCGCCGGCGAGGTAGGCCCTGGCGTAGGCATCCATGGTTGAGCCGATGTCGCCGCGTTTGACGTCGAGCAGCACCAGCGCACCGGCATCGGAGCAGCGAGCGATGGTCTGCTCCAGCACCGCGATGCCGGCGCTGCCGAAGGCCTCGAAGAACGCGCTTTGCGGTTTGACCACAGAGCAGGTGGGGCCGAGCCCGTCGGCGGCGTCGAGCGCGAAGCGTTTCAGACCGTCGACGGTGACCGGAAGATCCCAGTCCCGCAACAACTGTGGGTGGGGATCGATGCCGACACACAGCGGTCCGCGTTGCCGCACGGCGTCGGCCAGCCGAGCGCCGAAGCTGACCCGGTTCGGGCTGGGGGTCGGCTGGTTGCTTGCCGCGTCGACGGTCACGGTCTCATTCCTTCGATCGGTGTTGCTTCGTCATGTTCGTGGACATGCTTGTCCCGTCATTCCGTGTCGGTCATTCCGTGTCGGTCATTTCGCGGGTGTCATTTCGCTGCCTACGTTGCGGTTCGGCCGCCAGCGCGCCGGTGATTTCACCGACCAGAGCCGGCCCGCGGTAGATGAAACCGGTGTACAACTGCACCAGCTGGGCTCCGGCGTCGAACATGGCCAGCGCGTGCTCCGGCCGGCTGATGCCGCCGACGCCGATCACCGGCAGGTCGCTCCGCTCCGCGACGAAGCGAACCACCTGTAACGCCCTGGCCCGCAACGGTTCGCCGGACAGCCCGCCCCGCTGCCGCGCGGTTGCCAGATCTTCCGCGGCGAGCCGGTCGCGGGTCAGCGTGGTGTTGGTGGCGATCACCCCGGCAACGCCCCGGTCCGCGCAGACTTGCAGCAGTTGGTCGATCGCCGCGTCGGTGAGGTCGGGGGCGATCTTGACGCAGATCGGCAGCCGCCGGCCACGACGCTGGTCGGCCAACCGGTCGGCCTCGGAGATCAACGTCGCCAGCAACTCGGTCAGTGCAGCGGCATCCTGCAACCCGCGCAGGCCAGGGGTGTTCGGCGACGACACGTTGACGGCGATGTAGTCGGCCACCTTGTGCACAGCGCGCAGCGAGGTCAGGTAGTCGCCGATCGCCTTGTCCACGTCGGCGACTCGCGACTTGCCGATCGAGATGCCAAGCGGCACCGGCAGTTCACCGCGCCGGCGGGCGGCGTCGACTCGGTCGGCGATGGCCTCGGCGCCGGCATTGTTGAAGCCCATCCGGTTGATGACGGCTTGCGATGCCGGCAGCCGGAACAGCCGCGGTTTGTCGTTGCCCGGCTGCGGCACCGCCGTGACGGTACCCGCCTCCACGAAGCCGAATCCCAGCGCCGGCCAGGCGTTCAGCGCGCGTCCGTCCTTGTCCAGGCCGGCAGCGACCCCGACGGGATTCGGGAATCGCACGCCGAACACCGTGCGCGCCTCCCCGGCCGGCTGTTGGCCACACAGCGCGGTGAGCGCCCGGGCAAGGGTCCGGCTCCCTGACACCGCAGCCAGCGCCCGCAGCGAGCGCTCGTGGGCCAGCTCCGGCCCGAGTGCGGAGCCACCGCCGGCGCGGAACAGCGCCGGCCGCGCCAGCCGGCGATAACCGTTGTCCACCAGGCGTTGTCTCAGCTGGCCGCCCATGAATCAGCGTTCCGAACCGGCGTCGGCCGCTGCCGGGGTACCCACCCGTGCGCTCGCCTCGGAGCGCAGCGCATGCAGGCTCTGCAGTGGGCTGACCGTCAGGTCGCTGCGAATGGCCGCCTCGATGCCCTGCACCGCGGCGGTCGCTCCGGCAACCGTGGTGATGCACGGGATGTCGGCACCCACCGCGGCGGTGCGGATCTCGTAACCGTCGATGCGAGGGCCGGCGTTGCCGTACGGAGTATTGATCACCAGGTCGACCTGCCCGGCCTTGATGCGTTCGACGATGTTGTCGGTGGACTCGTAGTGCTTGCGCACCGTTGCCACCTCGATACCGTTGCGTCGCAGCACTTCCGCAGTGCCTTCGGTGGCCAGCACCTCGAAACCCAGGTCGGCCAGCCGCTTGGCCGGCATCACGATGGCCATCTTGTCCCGGTCGGCCACCGACACGAACACCGTGCCGTGAGTGGGCAGCGATCCGTACGATCCGGTTTGCGATTTCGCGAATGCCGGGCCGAACGCCTTCGCCAGGCCCATCACCTCGCCGGTGGAGCGCATCTCCGGACCGAGCAGTGAGTCGACGCCGCCGCCGTCGGGCCTGCGGAACCGGTGGAACGGCAGTACCGCCTCTTTCACGGCGACCGGCCAGTCGTCCGGCAGCACACCGGCATCGCCGCTGGGAACTAGCACCCCCTCGGCACGGAGCTCGGCGATGGTGGCACCCGTCATGATCCTGGCGGCGGCCTTGGCCAGCGGCACCGCGGTGGCCTTGGACGAGAACGGCACCGTCCGCGAGGCCCGCGGGTTGGCCTCCAGCACGTACAGCACGCCGTCCTTGAGGGCGTACTGGACGTTGAGCAGCCCGCGCACGCCGATGCCGAGCGCGAGCGCCTTGGTGTGCTCGCGAATGGTGGCGATGTCGTTGCGTCCCAAGGTGATCGGCGGAAGCGCGCAGGCCGAGTCTCCGGAATGTACGCCGGCCTCCTCGATGTGCTCCATGACGCCGCCGAGATACACCTCGGTGCCGTCGCACAGCGCGTCGACGTCGATCTCAAGGGCGTCGTCCAGGAACCGGTCGACCAGTACCGGGCGGTCGCTGGCGATCTCGGTGGCCCGGGAAATGTAATCGGCGAGGGCGGTCTCGTCGTAGACAATCTCCATGCCGCGGCCACCGAGTACGTACGACGGCCGCACCAGCACCGGGTAGCCGATCCGCTCCGCCGCGTCGCGGGCGCCCTGGAACGACGTCGCGGTACCGAAGTCAGGTGCCGGCAGACCCTTCCGGTCCAGCAGGTCGCCGAAGCGCTGCCGGTCTTCAGCCAGGTCGATGGCTTCCGGCTGGGTGCCGAGGACGGTCACGCCGGCCGCCTTCAGCTCGGCCGCCAGCTTCAGCGGGGTCTGGCCGCCCAGTGTCACGATGACACCGGCCACCGTGCCGGACTGCTGTTCTGCGGCAATCACTTCCAGCACATCTTCGGTGGTCAACGGCTCGAAGTACAACCGGTCGGAGGTGTCGTAGTCGGTGGACACGGTCTCCGGGTTGCAGTTGACCATTACCGTCTCGAAGCCAGCATCCCGCAGTGCCAACGCGGCGTGCACACACGAGTAGTCGAACTCGATGCCTTGGCCGATCCGGTTGGGGCCGGAACCGAGAATGATGACCTTGGGCCGCTCGGTCTGCGCCGACACCTCGGACTCGGCGGCCGGGTCGGTCTCGTACGCCGAATAGTGGTACGGCGTATGGGCTTCGAACTCGGCGGCGCAGGTGTCGACGGTGAGGAAGACCGGCCGGATGCCGGCGCCGTGCCGGCGCGCCCTTACCTTGGCCGCCGAGTTCAGCAGGTCGTCGTCCGGCCGCAGCTGCGCGAGGTCGGCGTCGGACAGTCCCGCGTTCTTCGCCCGGCGCAGCAACTCGTCGTCCACCGTGTCGGCCGCGGCCAGCCGATCCGCCAGCGCGGCGATCAGGGCCAATTGATCGAGAAACCACGGGTCGATGTCGGTGACCTTGTGCAATTGCTCGACCGACACCCCCGCGCGCAGTGCGGCCAGCACCCGGTACCAGCGGCCGTCCTGCGGCACCGCCAGCGCCGCGACGTAGTCGTCGAGCTCGGCGGCCTCCGGCACCGGCGCCGCCAGATAACCCTGCGCCTTGGTCTCCATGGAACGCAAGGCTTTTCCGAACGCCTCGGTGAACGACCGTCCGATTGCCATCGCCTCGCCCACCGACTTCATGGTGGTGGTCAGTGTCGGGTCGGCCCCCGGGAACTTCTCGAACGCGAACCGCGGCACCTTCACCACCACGTAATCCAGCGCTGGTTCGAACGCGGCCGTGATGTGTTTCTCCGACCCCGGGGTGGACTCGGGCAGTGTCGCCGTCGTCGTGTCCGGGGAGGATTCGAGTTGTGTCCCCCCGAGGGTGGTGGCTGTCCCCCCGAGGGTGGTGATGTCGTTGGCGATCTCGTCGAGGGTGTAGCCGATGGCCAGCTTGGCGGCGATCTTGGCGATCGGGAAGCCGGTGGCCTTGGAGGCCAGCGCCGAGCTGCGGGACACTCTGGGGTTCATCTCGATGACGATCATCCGGCCGTCGTCAGGATTGACGGCGAACTGGATGTTGCAACCGCCGGTAGCGACGCCGACCTCACGAAGAATCGCGAAGCCCAGATCGCGCATCCGCTGGTACTCACGGTCGGTCAGCGTCATCGCCGGGGCAACGGTCACCGAGTCGCCGGTGTGCACGCCCATCGGATCGAGGTTCTCGATGGAGCAGACGACAACGGCGTTGTCGGCACCGTCCCGCATCAGCTCGAGCTCGTACTCCTTCCAGCCGAGCACGCTCTCCTCGATGAGTACTTCGGTGACCGGCGAGGCCGCCAGCCCGGCCCCGGCGATGCGTTCGAGATCTGCTGCGGTGTAAGCCATTCCGGAGCCAAGACCGCCCATGGTGAACGACGGGCGGATCACGACAGGCAGACCGAGTTCTTCGACGGTGGCGCGCACCTCGTCCATCGAGTGGCACACCGCCGAGCGCGGCACGTCACCGCCGACCGAGCGGACGATGTCCTTGAAGAGCTGGCGGTCCTCCCCGCGTTGGATCGCCGGGATGTCGGCCCCGATCAGCTCGACGCCGTACTTGTCCAGCACCCCGCGTTCGGCCAGCGCGATTGCCGTGTTCAGCGCGGTCTGGCCGCCGAGGGTGGCCAGGCAGGCGTCCACCGGAAACCCGGCGAGTTGCTGGTCGGCCAGCACCTTTTCGACGTAGTCGACGGTGATCGGCTCGACATAGGTGGCGTCGGCGAACTCCGGGTCGGTCATGATGGTGGCGGGGTTGGAGTTGATCAGCGAGACCCTGATGCCCTCGGTGCGCAGCACCCGGCAGGCCTGGGTGCCGGAATAGTCGAACTCGCACGCCTGGCCGATCACAATCGGCCCTGAGCCGATCACCAGTACGTGCTTGATGTCCTCACGACGTGGCATCTGCGGTGTCTTTCTGTTGGTCGGGCTGGGAAGCGTCGGTGCCGGCGGTCGCGGCTGCTGAGTGGGCCCGCATCAGCGTGATGAAGTCGTCGAACAGGTAGCCGGCATCGTGCGGACCTGCCGCGGCCTCCGGATGGAACTGCACCGAAAAGGCGGGCGCAGCAGCGCATTCCAGCCCCTCCACCACGTCGTCGTTCAGACAGGTGAAGGCGATGCGCGCCGGGCCGAAGTCGGTGTCGAAGTACTCACCGGCCGCGGCACACGCGGGCGCCTGCACCGCGAATCCGTGGTTCTGCGCGGTGATCAGCACCCGGCCGGTGCGGTGGTCCTTGACCGGCTGGTTGATGCCACGGTGCCCGAAGGTCAACTTGAAGGTGCCAAGACCCAATGCCCTGCCGAGGATCTGGTTGCCGAAGCAGATACCGAAGAACGGGATCTTTCGCTGCAGGGCTTGCCTGGTGAGCTCGACCTGCGGGTCGGCGGTGGCCGGGTCGCCTGGGCCGTTCGACAGGAAGATCCCGTCGACTCCCCTGCCGTCCTCCAGCGCCAGCACGTCGTCGATGGTGGCGTCCGCCGGCAGGACGTGGGTGCGCACGCCACGGGCGGCGAACATCCGCGGGGTGTTGGACTTGATTCCCAGGTCGAGCGCCGCGACCGTGAGAGTGCGGTCGCTGCCGGATGTTTCGGCTCCGGCCGTGAGTCCACCGTTGGCACCGGACCCGGCACCAGGCTCCGCACCGGGCAAGTCGGCTGCGGCGTTCGGCGCAACGACGTAGCTGTGATCGGTGCTCACCTCGTTGGCCAGGTCGGCGCCCGCCATCGGTGCGATGGCGCGCACCTTGGCGAGCATGTCCGCGTCGTCGGACAGTGCCGGGCCTGAGAAGATGCCGCACCGCATGACGCCGGCCGACCGCAGGTGCCGGGTCAGCGACCTGGTGTCGACACCGGCGATCCCGACCACCTGCTGACGCTCGAGCTCGTCGGCCAGCGAGCCGGCCGCCCGCCAGTTCGACGGCCGCGGGGACAGCTCGCGAATCACGAAGCCGGCCACCCAGATCCGCCCAGACTCGTTGTCGTTCAACGTGTCCACGTCGCCGGCGATGGCGTCCCGGCCCGGGGAGTCGGACCCGACCCAGCCGGTGTTACCGATCTGCGGCGCGGTCGCCACCACGATCTGCCGCCGGTACGACGGGTCGGTCAGCGTCTCCTGGTACCCCGTCATGCCGGTGGAGAAGACCGCCTCGCCGAACGCGGCACCGACCGCGCCGAATGCCGTGCCGCGGTGGATCCGACCGTCCTCAAGGACGAGTGCCGCCGGCGTCGGGTGCTCGGACTGCTGCTGTGCGCTCATGCGGTCACCTTCGACAAGCTGTCGGTGGCCCGATCTCGGCTCGAGTCGGGTTGCGGGGCAACGAGTTCACCGTCCAGCGCGGTTGGCCGGCCGCGCAGCACGGTCGCCCGCACGGTGCCGGGCAACGTCATGCCGTTGAACGGCGTGTTGGTGGCAAGGCTGGCCAGCCGGCTGCCGTCCACCGTCCAGCTGGCGGCCGGATCGACCAGCGTCACGTTGCCAGGTTCGCCGACCGCGATCGGCCTTCCGTGGCCGGCCAACGCGCCGATCCGCGCCGGACGTTCGCTCATGGCGGCGGCCACCCCGCGCCAGTCCAGCAGCCCCGGCTGCACCATGGTGGCGATCACCACGGACAGCGCGGTCTGCAGGCCGAGCATGCCAGGTGCCGCTGCCTCCCACTCACATTGCTTGTCGTGCAGCGCATGTGGGGCGTGGTCGGTGGCGACGATGTCGATGGTTCCGTCGGCGAGCGCGCCGCGCAACGCGGCGATGTCGGAGTCGGTGCGCAGCGGCGGATTCACCTTGAACACCGGGTCGTAGCCACGGGCACGCTCGTCGGCCAGCAGCAAGTGGTGCGGGGTGACCTCGGCCGTCACCCGCACGCCGCGCTGCTTCGCTTCCCGCACCACCCTGGCCGCCCCCGCGGTGGACAGATGGCACACATGCAACCGGGAGCCCGTCTGCTCGGCCAGCAGGCAGTCGCGGGCGATGATCGACTCCTCCGCCGCCGCCGGCCAGCCGGTGAGCCCGAGATCGGCCGCGACCGCGCCCTCGTGCATCTGGGCACCAACGGTGAGGCGTGGCTCTTGGGCGTGCTGGGCGATGACGCCGTCGAACAGTCGCACGTACTCCAGGGCGCGGCGCATCAGCAGCGGGTCGGCAACGCAATCGCCGTCGTCGGAGAAGACCCGCACCGCTGCCGCGCTGTCGGCCATCGCGGCCAGCTCGGCGAGCCGTTCGCCCTTCCGGCCGACGGTGACGGCCCCGATCGGTTGCACGTCAACAAGTCCGACGGCCTGTCCGAGCCTCGACACCTGCTCTACCACGGCAACGCTGTCCGCGACGGGCCTGGTGTTCGGCATGGCGAACACTGCTGTGTAGCCGCCGAGTGCGGCAGCGGCGCTGCCGGACGCCACCGTCTCGGCGTCCTCCCGTCCCGGCTCGCGCAGGTGCGCGTGCAGGTCGACCAGGCCGGGCAGCAGAACCGCGCCATCGCCGTCGATCTCGGTGACGTCGGCGCCCCGCTCGGCGGCGGCCGCGGCGGCGCCGGCACCGATGTGCGTGATGACGCCGTCGGTCAGCAACACGTCGGTGACGTCTTCGCCGTACGGCGCGGCGCCGCGGATCAGCACCGCTGCGGCGGTACTGGTTCCGGTAGTGGCGCGCCGGTTGGTGCCGGGGTGGTCAGTCACGCGGTCTCCGTTTCGGTGGCAGCAGCCGGTGCGGCGTCTGACGGCTGGGCGTCGGCGGTAGCGGGGCCGGATCCGGCCATCAGGTAGAGCACCGCCATCCTGATGTTCACCCCGGCGGCGACCTGGTCCAGGATCACCGAGTTGGCGGCGTCGGCGGTGGCCGGGGCAATTTCCATCCCGCGATTCATTGGGCCTGGATGCATCACGATGCCGTCCGGCCGCAGTAGCCGGCGCCTGCGTTCGTTGAGCCCGTACAGCCGCGAGTACTCAGCGGCAGACGGGAAGTAGCCGGAGGTCATCCGCTCGGCCTGCACCCGCAGCATCATGGCGACATCGGCGCCGTCCAGCGCCTGGTCGAGGTCGTGACCGAGTTGTACCGGCCAGTTCTCCACCCCGGCGGGCACCAGCGTCGGCGGGCAAACCAGCCGGACGTCGGCGCCGAGGGTGTTGAGCAGCCAGATATTGCTTCTGGCCACCCGGGAGTGCAGCACGTCACCGACGATCGTCACCGTTCGGCCCGCGAGGGTGCCGAGCCGGCGGCGCATCACGTACGCGTCCAGCAGCGCCTGGGTTGGGTGCTCGTGGGTGCCGTCACCGGCGTTGATCACCGTCGCATCCACCCAACCGGCCACCCGCGCCGCGGCACCGGAAGCCTTGTGCCGCAGGACGATCGCGTCGACACCCATCGCATCGACGGTGGCGACGGTGTCACGAAGCGACTCGCCCTTGGACACCGATGAGCCCTTGCCCGAGATGTTGATGACGTCCGCGGACAACAGTTTGCCGGCCAGTTCGAACGAGCTGCGGGTGCGGGTGGAGTCCTCGAAGAACAGGTTGACGACGGTGCGACCACGCAATGTCGGCAGCTTGCGGATCTGCCGGCCGGCACCGGCCTGTTCGATCTGCGCTGCGGTGTCAAGAATCAGCTCGGCCGCGTCCGCCGACAGGGTCCTGGTGTCGAGCAGGTGCCGCGGCAACCCGGAGCCGGCCGCGGCATCTGAGTGGCGTGCGGTGGTCGGTGCAGCGGTCATGTCGGAGTTCCCAACGGTCGGCGTCGCAGTCGGGGTCATCGGCGGATCAACTCGACGGCGTCCCGCGGATCGAGGTCGCGCAGCCGGACGGCGACGCTGTCCGATCCCGCCGTCGGAATGTTCTTGCCGACGTAGTCGGCGCGGATCGGCAACTGCCGGTGCCCGCGGTCGATCAGCACGGCCAACTGCACCTGGGCGGGGCGGCCAAGATCGCGGAGGGCGTCCAGCGCGGCCCGGACGGTGCGCCCCGAATAGAGGACGTCGTCCACCAGCACACAGCACTGGCCGTCGACACCGCTGTCCGGCAGTGTGGTGGTGGCCAGCGTGCGCGGCGGTTTGCCGCGCAGATCGTCGCGGTACAGGGTGACGTCGAGCGAGCCGACGGGACAGGGCCGGCCGGCGAAGGTGGCGATCCGTTCGGCCAGCCGCTGCGCGAGCAGCACTCCTCTGGTCGGGATGCCGAGCAGCAGCGGGGTGGTGTCGCCGTTGCGCTCCAAGATTTGATGAGCAATGCGATCGACCGTGCGCCGGATGTCCGCGGCGTCAAGAACGGTCGCCACCGTGGCATCGGGCGCTGGGTCCGACTGGCCGGCGGGCGACCCGGTTGCCGGTGAACCGGCGCCGGACTCGGCGTCGGCGGGCCGGCCGGATGCGGGCGTGCTGCTGCTCAACGGTTCTCCTTTTCCGCCTCACTGGACGGGTTTGAAGGATGGTCCGAAATCTGTCGTCCAGCCTACAGCCCTGCGGTCAGGCAGCTGACCCGTGCGGCCACCGCGCGATCCTCGTCGAAGCAGTTCGCGTTGCGCGACCCGGCGGTACCACTCGACACTTCAGGAACTCATTCGGGCAGCGCTCTCGCGCAAAGCCGGACGGTTCGACTACGCTGAGTAAAGCAACGCAACGATCACGGTGCGTTAATCACTGGTCACCAACCTGGGTTGGTCCCCCGGGCCGTCACGAGGCGGGAGCCGCGCACGCCCCGCCCGCAGCAGGAGGACAGAGCCGCAATGCCGGACTATGCACACGCCCTGGGAGCCCGGTTGCGGGCAATCCGAAATCAGCAGGGCCTCAGCCTGCACGGTGTCGAGGAAAAGTCGGACGGCAGGTGGAAAGCCGTGGTGGTGGGCTCGTACGAGCGCGGCGACCGGGCCATCACCGTGGTCAAACTGGCCGAGCTTGCGGAGTTTTATTCGGTGCCGATCACCGACCTGCTGCCGGACGTCGCAAGCAATGCGCCGACAGCACCGGCCACCAGATTGGTGATCGACCTGGAGCGGCTCGCTGAACTGCCGACGTATCAGGCCGGCCCGTTGGCCCGCTACGCCGCGACCATTCAGACCCAGCGCGGTGACTTCGCCGGCAAGACCCTGACCATCCGGGCGGAGGACCTGCGCTCACTTGCGGTGATCTACGGGATCGCGCCAAGTGCACTGGCCGAGCAACTGGTCGACTGGGGTGTGCTGCCCGAAGGTACCGAGATCAACTAGCCACCCGCCCACCCGAATCTGCCAATCCCCCGCACCCACCGAATCCACCGAGTTCACCGAATCCGCAGTGGCCGCCGACGTTCCGCAAACCGCTGACACCGCAGCGACTGCGGAGCCGCGGAGGCGGCGGAGGCTGGCGGCCCGATGCCGGCCCGATGCGGGCTCAGCCGCGCAGTTGCGGCGCGATGCTCGCGATCTGACCGAGCACTCCGTTGATGAACTTGCCGGAGTTGTCGGTGGACAGATCCTTGGCGGCCTCCACCGCCTCGTTCACCACCACTGCCGGCGGCACGTCGTCGGCGTACAGCAGCTCGTAGGCGCCGATCCGCAGAATGGCCCTGTCCACCGCGGGCATCCGGTCGACCGTCCAGCCCTCGGCGTGCTGGGCCAGCAGCTCGTCGATCCGACGGCTGTTGCCGGCGACGCCGCGGATCAGGCTTTCCGCATAGTCGCCCAACGGCGGCAGCTCGGGCGCGTCGACCCGCTCGGCCAGCAGCTCAAGCGGGTCGATGTCGCGGGCCTCGGCGGCATACAGCACGTCGAGGGCGCGTTTGCGGGCCTTCGACCGTGCGGACAGATGCCGGCGAGGTTGGTCAGCCGGAGACACGGCCGAGGTAGCGACCGTCGCGGGTGTCCACCTTGATGCGGTCGCCGGTGTTGAGGAACAGCGGAACCTGAATCTCGGCACCGGTTTCCAGGGTGGCCGGCTTGGTGCCGCCGGTGGAGCGATCACCCTGCAGGCCGGGGTCGGTGTGCTGCACGGTCAGTTCCACCGAGGCGGGCAGCTCGATGTACAGCACGGTGCCGTTGTTCTGGGCGACGGTGGCCTGCTGGTTCTCCAGCAGGAAGTTGGCCGCGGTGCCGACGGTCGCGCCTGGCACGTGGATCTGGTCGTAGGTGTCGCCGTCCATGAAAACGAAGTCGGCGCCGTCCTTGTAGAGGTAGGTCATGTCCCGCTTGTCGACGGTCTCGGTGTCCACCTTGACGCCGGCGTTGAAGGTCTTGTCGACGACCTTGCCGGACAGCACGTTCTTCAGCGTGGTGCGGACGAAGGCTGGGCCCTTGCCGGGTTTCACGTGCTGGAACTCGACGATGGTCCACAGCTGGCCTTCGATCTTGAGAACCAGGCCGTTCTTGAAATCGGCAGTGCTCGCCACTTCGATCTCGCTTTCTGTTGGTCGTGCTGGGTCTTCCCTGACGGCGGCACGGTGCCGGGCGTGCAGCCTGCGCCGAGCCACGGCGCTGCCGTCGGCAGCCGATCCGCCATGGGGGTGTGATCACTGGGCGGCGTTGCCCCGGCCGTTGGCCGGGCCGAGCGTTGACCGCAGGCGAGTCTCGACCGGCAGCGCCGCTTCCTGCATCAATGATAACGGGGCACAGCGGGTCCGATGACTAGCCGAGGTCCGGCTCGCCCGCCACTTTGTCGACCAGTTGTTCGGCCGGCTCGGCGGCCAGCCCGGTCTTCTTGCGCACCAGGTTGATCGCCTTGCCGCGTTGCCCACCGGCGGCGTAATCGCGCACCTGCCGTTTGACCTTGGGGCTGAGCGTCGAGCCGGCGGCCACCGAGGTGCCGATCATCTTGTCGACCATCTGCTTGGCAGCCGCGAGACCGAGGCCGGTCTCCTGCCGCAGCAGTTTGATCGCCGGGATCACCTGACCCGATTCGGCCAGGCCGCGTACCCGGCCGGCCAGGTCGGGGCTGAGCGTGACCTGGGTGGGGTCGACCGTGCCGCGCACCGAACGCACCGCCAGCAGCCCGCTCACCAGCACCACGGCGATGACGGCGATCAGGATCCACACCCAGGTCGGCATGGTGCTCAGCTTACGAACCTCAGCGACGGCAGGGCCAGCACCCACCGGTCGTTCGCTGCCGCGCCGCGGTTGGCAGGATGAGCTGGTGGCTTGGGAACGCGCACCGGGAAATGACGGACCGCAGCTGGTCGATCTGCTGCACGACCGCTGGAGTACCAGGGTTTTCGACCCGGAGCACACCCTGGACGACGCCCAGCTGACCACCCTGCTCGAGGCCGCCCGCTGGTCGCCGTCGGCGGGCAACAGTCAGCCGTGGGCTTTTGTCGTCGGGCGCCGCGGGGACGCCACTCACTCCGAGTTCGTCCGGCACCTGTCGCGCGGCAACGCCTTCTGGGCGCCGCGCGCCAGTGCGCTGATCGTCACGCTGCACCAGACCGCGAGCGACGAGACCAACGAGGTGCTGTACTCCGACTACAGCTCCTACGACCTCGGCCAGGCCGCCGCGCACCTGACGGTGCAGGCCATGGCCATGGGCCTGGCGACGCACCAGTTCGCCGGGTTCGACCACGACGCGGTGGCCGAGGCGTTCGCGGTGCCGCCGCACTGGCAGGTGACCACCGCCATTGCCGTCGGCAAGCAGCTGCCGGCCGAGACCGTCGAGCAGATCGAACCGACCATCGCCGCGCGCGAGCGCCTGCCGCGCACCCGAAAGCCATTGTCGCAGTTCGTCTTCGGCGCGAAGTTCGGCGAGCCTGCTGCCTGGCTCTGAAGCGAGTCCCTCCTCTCGCACGCCTTTGTGCCCCGTCGCGCACCGTTCAGCACGTCGCACACCTTCCAGCCGTCCTGGGGTGTGCGACGTGCCGGAACCTGTGCGATCGCAGGCGGGCCGAAAACCCCATGCGGCCGCTGCGACACTGGAGCAATGCAGCGACCGCCGCACAGGGAACCAGCTGCGCTGCTGCAGGTGCGCATCGCCGCCCGGCAACGCCGCGAGCGGGACGAGTTGCGCTGCCGACTCGCGCTCTCGGCGGGCCGGTCTGGCTCCCCTGTCAACGCCGGTTCCGGCAGCGCCGGTGCAGATGTCCGCAGTAGCACGGCTGCGTTGGCCGCAGGGCTGATGCAGCATCGGGTCACCATCAACTTTCATCCGGACCGCCGAGCGAGCGATGGGCAAACCGCGGCGGAGTCGCTGCGGGACAACGGGATCTATCACAACCAGTACCGCACGGGTGTCAGCGCAGGCAGCCTCACCGCGTTCGCCGGCGGGGTGCGGGAATCGTGGGAGCGACGCTTGTTCGGTGCCGAGTCGGCCACGCTCCCGCCCGGGCTGCGGCCGCGCTACGGCGGGCTCGACGTCGCCGCCCATGCCGATGGGGCCTGCCCTCGATTCGGGTCGTGCTATCTGGTGCTGGATCCGTCGGTGCTGTCTCGCTGCACTTTCCTGGTAGGCGACTCCCATCGCGCCACCGACTCAGCCGCGGCGGACTTGGGAACGGTGGACCAGCCGGTCGGAGTGCTCGCCGGTCTGCTGGAGCGGGCATTGGCGGGCGACGCGCTCAACCTGCCCGGCGGTATCGACGTTGTCATCGACCAGATCATTCGGCCGCCGGCGAACGACGATCGACTGCGCGGGCAGCCGGTGGGTCGCGCGCTTGACGAGTACATCGAGACGCAGGTGCACGGCCCGGTGGCGCTGGACTCCGACGTGGCTCAGTTGGTGATCGATCCCTCGTTCGACAAGACGGAGACTGGGAAAGCCCTTGCCGACGCCGCGGAACGCCATGGGTTGCAGCTGACCCGCCATCCGGGCTTTGCGCTCGGCACCGACGACCTTGCGCTGGTACCGGACGACTTTCGCGGTCCTGAGGTGATCGAGCTCGCTTACCGAACCGCGCGGGAGTACGGTGCCCCGATCACTGCGGCGAGCATCGGAGCGCTCGCCCGAGAGCCGGCCGCGGATCGAGACCCGTTGCGACAACAGGTGAAACAGCTGTGGCACATGTTGGTGGCGTTCGGCCGGTCACCGGCCTGAGCGGGCTCAGCTGACCCGCCTGAGCTGCCTCAGCTCACCGGCGGGCAGCCGCAGATCACCAACTCGTTGCCCTCGGGGTCGAGCAGTCGCCAGGTCTGATACCGCCCTGTCGCACCGGTATCGACACGTGCATCCGGTCCGTTCTGGCGGCGCCCACGGGTGGGCTCGCCCGGCGCGCTCACGATCTGCCCGCCGGTGGCCGTGGCGGCGCGGACTCGTTCCGCCGCAACGGTTTCCGGGACGAACAGTTCGACGTGCGTGCGGTTCGGTTGTTCGCGGCGGGCGGTATCGGCCGGTTCGAGGTGCTGGAACATGATCGGCGGACCGAACCCGCGCGGGTCGATGATGTCGGTGACACCCGCGCGCGGGTCGTTGCGGTAGTCGAGCGCGGTCCGCCAGAACTCCCGCACCAGCGGGATGTCCACGGCGTCGACGCCGAGTTGCAGGAAGCGCAGCCCGGACGGATCGGGTGACAATCCCAGTGAGTGCGCGGCGCCCTGCACCTGTTCCGCCAGCGCGGCGAACCGCCCATCGATCTCCCAGTTGTCCTTGCCGGTGTCGACCACCACGACGCCAGGCCGCAGATCCACCCGCAAAGCCATGGAGTCGGCCGCGAGGTCACTGACCAGCCCGGCGAACTCGGCCGCCCGCGCCGGGCCGCTGACGCGGTATCCCACCGCTGCCGTGAACATCGCCCACCAATCCGCTGCGGCTTCGTCGGTGCCGACCGGGCCGGCGGGCACCACATCGACCTCGTTGCCGTCGGCGTCGGCGAACAGCACGCCGAAGGGACCGCCGAGATAACGCCCACCGGCGCGGCTCGCCGCGTCGCCGTCGGCGCTCCAGCCGCCGGGCCGGCTGATGTCGATATGGATGCGCTGCCGCAACGGCCGCTGTTTGTCGGTGCGGCGCACCGCGATCGGCGGGCAGCGGCGGAGCGGGTCGGCCAGCACCGTCTCGCCGGTCGCATCGAACCGCCGGTCGCCGAACCCCGCGCCGCCGGCGCGCCGTTCGGCCGGCACGTACCCGGCGACCGAGGTCCAGAACGGGACCAACGCGGCGGGTTCAACGCTTTCGACAGCGATGCGCATGGCTTGCAGGCCAACGGGTTCAGCCGACAATCCGTGTCGCCCGGCAGCCTCGGCGATCGTGCCGAGCTCCGTGCCGGCCGCAGCATGCGGATCGGACACACCAAGCGCGGTACCGACCCGGCGCAGGTCGACGTCAACCGACGGCGCGGCTACCGCTGTGTCGACTCCGCCGGCAAGGTCGCCGGCCAACGCGGCACCGGCCAGTTCGCCGGTGCCGGCGGCGCGAACGCGTTCGGCAGGCGAATAGAACGCGCCGGGACCGGCCGGCAACCGCCACCAGTCGGGCCCCGCTGTTGCCTGCCGCTGGCACTCGCTGTCGCTGCTCATCCTCGCAGCGTGCCACCGCCCGCCGGGCGGCACAAGGTTTGTTACCCGGCAGCGGGTCTCGGGGTGAGCGGGTCAGCCGGGTCGACGCGCCGCGACGAACCGCAGCGCCAGCTCATAGCCCAGCGGCCCCAGCCCGGCGATCACCCCGGACGCGACGGCAGAGATCACCGAGTGGTGGCGGAACTCCTCGCGCGCGTGGATGTTGGACAGGTGCACCTCGACCAGGTCGGCGGTGCGTTGTGCGGCGGCATCACGAATGGCGATCGAGTAGTGGCTCCAGGCTGCCGGGTTGAGCACCACCGGTAGCTCACCGTCGGCGGCTTCGTGCAGCCAGCGCACCAGCTCGGCCTCGTCGTCGGTCTGCCGCACCTGCACGTTCAGACCAAGGGTGAGTCCGGTCGCGACCAGCTGGTCGGCAAGCTCGGCGTGGCTCAGGTTGCCGTACACGTTGGGTTCCCGCGCGCCGAGCCGGCCCAGGTTGACTCCGTTGAGCACCAACACCTTTGGCATCGCCTCGATGTCGGCGGTGAGCTCGGCCTCCATCCCCTGCAGCGCCCGCGATTCGGCGGCGGATGGCCCGCCGCTCGACTCCGGCTCGGTTCGGGCATCCGGCTGCCGCGGGTCAAGGGAGTCCGAGGATTCGGTCACGACGACGGCCTTTCTGCGCCGGCGGTGCTGCCGTCAGGATGACGACCAGCCGCGGGGTTTTCGGTATCGGAGTCGATCGCGTCGAACGCGGCGGCCAGCGCCGCCTCCGACGGCCCGGCCAACCGCTCGGTGCGCAGCGGGCCCGTCCCGCGCCCCGCAGGAGCGGACGAGTCGATGTCGGGCCGGTCGGTCAGGATCACGAAACGCAAGACACCGGAACGGGTTTTCTTGTCCGAACCCATCAGCTCGATCAGCTCGGCCCTGGCTTGCTCGGTGGCGGGATAGCTGGTCGGCAGGCCGACAGCGGCGAGCAGCCGGCGGGTGCGGTTCACCACCTCAGGGTCGAGCCGGCCGGCCTGCGCCGCGAGCGCTGCGGCGAACACCATGCCGACGCTGATCGCCTCGCCGTGCCGCCACCGGTACTGCTCACGTTTCTCGATCGCGTGGCCAAAGGTGTGCCCGTAGTTCAGAATCTCCCGCAAAGACGCCTCTTTCAGGTCGGCGGCGACCACCTCGGCTTTGACCCGCACGGCGCGCTGCACCAGTTCCGCCAGTAGCGGCCCAGCCGGGTCGAGCACGGCGTCGAGGCCGAGCCCTGGATCGGTCAGCGCGCGCTCGATCAGCGTCAGGATCTGCGGGTCGGCGATGAATCCGCATTTGATGATCTCGGCAAGGCCGGCGACCAGCTCCGGTTCCGGCAAGGTGTCCAGCGCCGCCAGGTCGCCGATCACCGCCACCGGCTCGTGGAAGGAGCCGACCATGTTCTTGCCGGCGCCGCTGTTGATCCCGGTCTTGCCGCCGACCGCCGCGTCCACCATCGCGAGCAGGGTGGTGGGCAACTGCAGCACCCGTACCCCGCGCAACCAGGTGGCAGCGGCAAATCCGGCGAGATCGGTGCTGCTGCCGCCACCCAACCCGATCACCAGATCGGTGCGGTCCAGGCCGATCTGCCCGAACACGTCCCACAGAAAGGCAAGCACCCCAAGGGATTTGGCGTCCTCACCGTCCGGCACCTGCACCAGGTGGACGTTGCTGCCGCCGGATTCCAGCAGGGCCTTGACCGACTCGGCCATCCGGGCCAGCGGCGCCGGATGCACGATGGCAACGGTGCCGGCACCGGCGTCGGCGACGGCCGCGACGATGGCGTCGGGCAGGAACCGCCCGATCGTCACCGGGTAGCCGGGAATGCTGCGCACCTCGATGCGTGCGCGGCAGTCGGCTGCCGAACCGACCGAAGCCGGTTGCTGCGCTCCGGACTCGGCTGACGGGATGGTCATCGGCTCGGCTCCGATTCCGGACGATCGACGGGCGGGCGGTCTGCGCCGTCCACCCGGCCACCGGCCTGGCCGGCTGCCGTGGGCGCCGCCGCCGACGCCAGCCAACGCGCCAGCTCGGCGGCGAGCTCGTCCGGGCCGGCACTGTCGGTGTCGACCGTGACGGTCGCAACCTCCTGGTACAGCGGCAGTCTGGCCTGCAACAACCGGCGGTAGTCGGCGCGCGGGTTCACCCCGGCCAGCAGCGGCCGGTTGCTGGCAAGGCCGGTGCGTTGCACCCCGACCGGCATCGATACCGACAGGAACGCGACCTGGTGTCCACGCAGCAGCTCCCTGGTGGAATCGGCGAGGACAGCGCCGCCGCCGAGGGCAAGCACACCGTCGTGTTCGGTCAAGGCAGCGGCCACCGCTCGCCGCTCAAGGCCACGAAAGTGGTCCTCGCCCTGCCCGGTGAAGATGTCGGAGATGCTCTGTCCCGCAACGGCTTCGATGTCGTCGTCCACGTCGCGGAACGGGCGCTGCAGCGCGGCCGCCAGCGCCCTGCCCACCGTTGACTTCCCGGCGCCTGGCGGGCCGACCAACACGATCAGCGGCGCCACGGTCAGTCCTCGTCCCCGGCCGCGGGGTGACCCGCCACCACGGCAGCGCCGGTGGCACCGTCACCGAGCGAGCCCGGCGCGGCGATCCCGGCCAGGTAGGAGTCGGCGTTGCGCCGGGTCTCGATGACGTTGTCGCCACCGAACTTTTCCAGCACCGCGTCGGCCACCACCAGCGCCACCATCGCCTCGGCGACCACCCCGGCAGCCGGTACCGCGCACACGTCGCTGCGCTGATGGATCGCGGTGGCCGGCTCACCGCTGGCCATGTCGACGGTGGCCAACGCCCGCGGCACCGTTGAGATCGGCTTCATCGCGGCGCGCACCCGCAGCACGTCACCGATGCTCATTCCGCCCTCGACACCGCCGGCCCTGTTGCTGCGCCGGGAAACTCCCTGCGGCGCACCGGGTTCGACGTCGATCTCGTCGTGGGCAGCCGACCCGCGGCGCCGGGCGGTGCGGAACCCGTCACCCACCTCGACACCCTTGATGGCCTGAATGCTCATCAGCGCGCCGGCCAGCCGGGCGTCCAACCGCCGGTCGCCGTGCACGTAGGAGCCAAGGCCAGGCGGCAGCCCGTAGGTCAGCACCTCGACGACCCCGCCGAGAGTGTCCCCGTCGGCCTTGGCCGCGTCGATCTCGGCGACCATGGCGGCGGTGGACTCCGGGTCGAGCGCCCGCACCGGCGACTCGTCGATCAGCGCCAGATCCGTCGGTCCGGGCAGCACATCGCCCGCCGCGTCGGCCGTACCGATCGACACCACGTGCGAGAGAACCTCGGCGCCGAGTACCTGCCGCAGGAACTGTCTGGCGATGGTGCCCAGCGCCACCCTCGCGGCGGTTTCCCGCGCCGAGGCGCGTTCCAGCACCGGGCGGCCCTCGTCGAAGCCGTACTTCTGCATACCGGCGAGGTCGGCATGCCCAGGACGGGGGCGGGTGAGCGGGGCGTTGCGGGCCAACCCGTCGAGCACCTGCTCGTCGACCGGGGCGGCGCTCATCACCTGCTCCCACTTGGGCCATTCGGTGTTGCCGATCTGGATCGCGATCGGGCCGCCGATGCTGACGCCGTGCCGGACGCCACCCAGGATCGTCACCTGATCCTGCTCGAACTTCATCCGGGCGCCGCGGCCGTAGCCGAGCCGGCGCCTGGCCAGCTGGGCCGCGATCTCCTCCGCGGTGATACGGACACCGGCGGGCAACCCCTCAAGGACGGCGACCAGGGCGGGGCCATGCGATTCTCCGGCGGTGATCCAACGCAGCACGCCTGCCATGTTCCCACGGCCGCGTCCGCGCCCTAGGTGGCGGGCGCCGCTCCCCTGCGCCGAGACGCAAGCCATGGTTCACCCGGGTGTTACCGCACCGGCTGGTTCTCCGCCTGCTGTTCGGCCTCCCACGCGCGATAGGCGTTCTCCACCAGCTCAAGCACCTCGGGGACGCTGTCGGTGACGTGCAACAGCGCAACGTCCTTCTCACCGACGTTGCCCGCCGCCAGCACCGTGCCCTTGATCCAGTCCACCAGGCCGCCCCAGTACTGCGACCCGAACAGGATCACCGGGAACTTGGTGACCTTCTGGGTCTGTACCAGGGTGAGCGCCTCGAAAAGCTCGTCGAGGGTGCCGAAACCGCCTGGCAGGCAGACGAACGCCTGCGAGTACTTGACGAACATGGTCTTGCGGGCGAAGAAGTAGCGGAAGTTGATACCGATGTCGACCCACTCGTTGAGGCCCTGCTCGAACGGCAGCTCGATTCCCAACCCGATGCTGAGGCCGTCGGCGTCCTTGGCGCCGCGGTTCGCCGCGGCCATGATGCCCGGTCCGCCGCCGGTGATCACCGCGAAGTCCGCCCTGGCGAGCTCGGCGCCGATCTGTCTGGCCGCGGCGTAGTACGGCGAGTCCGGTGGGGTGCGGGCCGAGCCGAAAACAGTGACGGCCCTTGGCAGTTCGGACAGTGCGCCGAACCCCTCGACGAACTCGGCCTGGATCCGCAGCACCCGCCACGGATCGGTGTGCACCCAGTCGGAGGGGCCACGCGCGTCCAGCAGCCGCTGGTCGGTGGTGGTGGCCTCGCGGCTGCGATCGCCGCGCAACATGACCGGCCCGCGCATCTTCTCGGCCCTGGTTCCGGGAGCCGGACGCTCCCCTGCCGGGTCTTCGCCGTCCGGTCCGGTGTGTGGCAGCTGTTCGGAGTTCACGTCCTTCAGGCTAGTGAGCCGAACGGTCGGCCGGCACCCGTCAGCTCAGATAGTTGCGCAGCGCCTGCGTCATCTGCCGGATCTGGTTCACGTCGACCCACTCCTGCGGGGTGTGCGCCAGCATCGGATCGCCCGGACCGTAGTTGACGGCGGGAATGCCCAGGGCGGCGAACCTTGCGACGTCGGTCCAGCCGAGCTTTGCCTGCACCACCGGCCCGGCCGCCGGGTCGGCCCCCGAGGTCACCGCCTCGACGAACTCGGCGGCGGCCGGCTGCGACAGGCCGGGCAAGGCACCGGCGGCCACATCGATGATCGTCACCTCGAAGTCGGCGAAGTGCGTGCGCACCCTGGCCACCGCCTCGTCCGGGCTCAGATCGGGAGCGAATCGATAATTGATCTTCACGACGCATTCGTCGGGGATCACGTTGGACGCAACCCCGCCGCGGATGTCGACCGCGTTGAGGCCCTCCCGGTAGCGGCAGCCGTCGATGTCGACCTCACGGGTGTCGAAGCTGGTGATCGCCGCGAGCACTGCCTGCGCATCGTGAATGGCGTTGTGCCCCATCCACGACCTGGCGGCATGGGCGCGCGCGCCCTTGGTGGTCACGGTGAACGCCATGGTGCCCTGGCAGCCCGCCTCCACCAGCGCATTGGTTGGCTCGCCGAGCAGCGCAAGGTCGCCCCGCAGCCACTCCGGCAGTTCCCGTTCGATGCGGGTGAGGCCGTTGCGGTCGTGCTCAACCTCCTCGCAGTCGTAGAAGATGAAAGTCAGTTCCTTGGAAGGGTTCTCGACGGTCGCGGCCAGGTGCAGCAGCATCGCGACGCCGGACTTCATGTCGGTGGCGCCGCAACCGGCCAGCCGGTCGCCGTCCAGCTGCGACGGCACGTTGCCGGCGATCGGCACGGTGTCGATGTGCCCGGCCAGCACGACTCGTTGCGGGCGATGACCGGTGGTGCGGGCCAGGATCGAGTTGCCGGACCGCACCACCTGGTAGCCGGGCAACTGCACCAACTGCTGGTGGATCTCGTCGGCAAGCGGTCGTTCGTCACCGGAGACCGATGGCACGTCGATGAGCGCGGCGGTCAGCTCGGCCGGGTCGGCGGTCAGCGTCAAAGACATGTCAAGCACCGTACGCGCCGAGGTGGCACCGCGAGCGTCACGGTCGGCACCGCCGGGCGATCCGTACCCTTGGTGCCATGCAGGTGCGGCGGGGCGCGGTGATCGCCGCAGTAGCGGTGTTGCTGGCGGCCGCCGCGATCGGCGTGGTCGTCGTTGTCAACAAGGACTCGGGCACCCCGGCGGCCGAATGCGTGATCCCGGCGCCGCCGGCCGGTGGCAGCGGCGACACCGCCGGCGCCGAACCCCTGACGGACCAGGAGTTCTCGGCGGCCCAGTTGCAGAACGCGGCAACCATCAGCGCTGTCGGGATCGCCCGCGACCTTCCGCTGCGCGCCAGAATCATCGCCATCGCGACCGCGCTGCAGGAATCGACGCTGCGCAACCTTGACTACGGCGACCGCGACTCGGTCGGCCTGTTCCAGCAGCGCCCGAGCCAGGGCTGGGGCACGGTGGAGCAGATCATGGACCCGGTCTATTCGGCCGGGAAGTTCTACGACGAGCTGGTGACGGTGCCGAACTGGCGCACCGATCCCCTCACCGAGGTGGCTCAGGCAGTGCAGCGCTCGGCTTTTCCGGACGCCTATGCCAAATGGGAGGACGAAGCCACCGTGCTCGCCGCGGCTTTCGCCGGAACCTCAGCGCCGGAGTTGCGCTGCCGTCCCGATGCCGCCGCCCCCACCGCGGCGCAGCCGACGCGAGAACCGTTGTCCGGCACCCAGAACGCCAACGGCCGACTGCGCGCCCTGCTGGCCGCTGCGCACGCCGAACTCGGCGCCGGCGCCGCCGACGTGACGGTCAGGTCGGTGGGCTCGGCAGGACGCAGCGCGGTGGTGACGTTCACCGGCGGCGGCCTTTCCGCTGGCACCGGGAACCGGATGCTGGCGGCCTGGATGGTGGCGCACAGCACCGGAACCGGCGTGCAGGACATCACCGTCGACGGGCGCCGGTACCGCGGCGGATCGTGGAGCGGCCCTGACTCCGGCAACCCGCCGGCAGGTGCTGCAGCGCGGGACGCCGTCACTGTGACGGTCGGCTGACCGGCCCACGGCGACGGCACCGATAAGCTGGGCCGCGATGAGTACCTACCTGTCCGAGCCGGCCTCCGGGATCGGCCTTGCCACCATCGATCTGGCCACCGACTCCGTGCTCGAGGTCTGGTATCCGGTACCGACATTGACGATCGGCCCGGCCGGCGGGTCCGACTGGCCGCAACGGCTCGCCGCCGCCGAGCGCACCGACGACACCCGCGGAGTGCGGATCGCGGTGCAGCACACCGAGATCGGCTCGCTGGCCGAGCCACCGGCCGACACCACAGATGCCTACCTGCGCCTGCATCTGCTGTCGGCCCGGCTGGCCAGACCACGCACGGTCAATGTCGACAAGATCTTCGCGGTGCTGCCCAACGTGGCCTGGACCTCGCTCGGACCGGTGCCCGCCGCTCGGCTCGGTGAGCTGCAGCTGGCCGCCAGGCTGGCCGGCACCCCGCTCACCGTGAACGGCGTCGACAAGTTCCCGCGCCTGACCGACTACCTGATTCCCGACGGCGTCCGCATCGCCGACGCCGGGCGGGTACGGCTCGGCGCGCACCTTGCCCCCGGTACCACGGTGATGCACGAGGGGTTCTGCAACTTCAACGCCGGCACCCTCGGGGCGTCCATGGTGGAGGGACGAATCTCCCAGGGCGTTGTGGTCGGCGACGGCTCCGACATCGGCGGCGGCGCCTCGATCCAGGGCACGCTGTCCGGCGGCGGCACCGAGCAGGTGTCGATCGGAGAGCGGTGTCTGCTCGGCGCCAACGCGGGCATCGGTATCTCACTCGGTGACGACTGCGTCGTTGAGGCCGGGCTGTACGTGACGGCCGGTACCAAGGTGCTGCTGCGCACCCCGGCTCCAGCCGCCGGCGCCGCAGACACCACCGCCACAGACAGCACCGACAGCACCGGCGCCGAGCGGGTGGTCAAGGCCAGAGAGCTGTCCGGGTTGTCCGGCCTGCAGTTTTGGCGCAACTCGCAGACCGGACAGGTGGAAGCGGTGCCGCGCAAGGGTTCTTGGGGCGCCCTCAACGACGTACTGCACGCTGGGCAGTGAGCACGGTGCCCAACCGACAGCGCCGCCGGCCGCAGCCGTCCCGAACGTCAAGGACCGCGGGCGCAGCAGCATCCACCCGCAGCGGTGCGCGCCCCGCTGCCGGCGCCGGGGCGACCGCCACCCCTCGTGCCGCGAAGGCGGCAACGCCGAAGGCCGCTGCGGCAACGCCGAAGGCCGCTGCGGCAACGCCGAAGGCGCCGCCCGCCCGGCGCACCCCGGCCGGAACGGCACGGACGGCCGACCGGCCCGCTCGGCCCACTCGGCCCGCTGTCGGCAGCTCCACGACACCGGCCCCGGTCCCGGCCCGAAAGCCAAGGGCGGCAACCACAACCCGCAAGGCCAGCGCCCGCACGACCGGGACCGCGGGGCCGGCCAGGGCCGCAACCCCCGAGCTGGAGACGCCGGCCCCGCGCCCCGCGCCCCGCCGTGCCGGGTTGGTACCCGCGGACATCGCGGACGCGTTGGCGTCGGTGCTCAGCAAGGCCACCGATGCCATCCGCGACAACGAGGCCGGTAGCCGGGTGGGCACCGACATCGAGCACGTGCACCAGATGCGAGTGGCCACCCGGCGCATCAGAGCCTACCTCAAAGCCGCCAAGCCCGCGCTCGACGCCGGCGCCGCTGACCAGTTGCGCTCGGACCTGTCCGCGCTGGCGAGAGTGCTCGGCGAGGTCCGCGACCTGGACGTGATGATCGACCGGCTGCACTCGGAAGCCGACGACCTCGGCGGGCACGACGGTGAAGCGCTGAATCGCCTTGTGCACCAGTTGGATTCGCGCCGGGACGCCGCCAGGGCGGCGCTGGTCGCCGAACTGGACCGCAAGACCTTTCCGGCGCTGCTCGCCGAGCTCGACGCCGCCGCCGAGCGGCCCCCGGTCAGCGACCCTTGGGCGGATCTGCCGGCCCTGGCCGCCGCCGAATGGGGCAAGCTGGACAAGGCACAGGCGAAGCTGCAGCGCCGCTTCGGCGGCAACCCGCCGGATGACGATCTGCATGAGCTACGGATCTACGGCAAACGCGCCAGGTACAGCGCAGAGTTGTTGACCGGTAAGGGCTCCCGCGCCCGGCGCCCGGCGGCCGTCAAGCGCTATCTGGCAGCGCTCGCCGAGTTGCAGGAGGTGCTCGGCAACCACCAAGATGCCGCGGTGCTCGAGGATCAGCTTCGCGAGTTGTTGGCCAACGCCGGCACCGGCGGGACCAGGGGCCGGCGCGGCGGGCCCAGCGCCGACGAGCTGCTCGCCGCGCTCGCTGCCGGCCGGCTGATCGAGCGCTGCCGGATGCGCAAAGTCCAGGCCCGGCAGGAGTTTCCGGGCGTGTTTGGCGCCGTTCAGCGGGCGGCTGCGAAGGCGTTCGGCGGCTGACCGAGGCCGCAAGCTACGGCGCCGGTTCGCGGCGAGTTCAGCCGGCCAGCCGCTGCACCGCGGCCTTGACCCGCTCGTCCGTCGCTGTCACGGCCACCCGGATGTGCCGGGCACCGGCCGGGCCGTAGAAGGTGCCGGGCGCCACCAGGATGCCCTGCTCGGCCAACGCCTCGACGGTGTCCATGGCCGGCTCGCCGCGGGTGAGCCAGAGGTAGAGACCGGCGGTGCCGTCGTCGTCGGAAGAACGGAACCCGGCCCCGGCGAAGGCTTCGGCCAGCCCGTCCCGGCGGGCACCGTAGCGGGTGCGCTGCACCAGCACGTGCGAGTCGTCGTTCAGCGCGGCCGTCGCGGCGGCCTGAATCGGGCCTGGCACAATGGCGCCGAGCTGCTTGCGGTCAGCCAGTAGCTGCTGCACCAGCGTCGGATCACCTGTGACGAAACCGATCCGGTAGCCGGCCATGTTCGACCGCTTCGACAACGAATGCACCGCGAGCAGCCCCGAGTAGTCGCCCTCGCACACGTCCGGATGCAAGATGGACACCGGATGGGCGTCCCAGCCCAGGTCGAGATAGCACTCGTCGGAGGCCAGCAGCACGTCGTTGGCGCGGGCCCACCGGACGATCTTGCGCAGCTTTTCCGGGCTGCTCACCCTGCCGGTCGGGTTGCTCGGGGAGTTCAGCCAGATCATCCGCACCCGGTCCGGCAATGCCGCACCGTCGGCCACCCGGACGATGTCGGCGCCGCACTGCCTCGCACCGACCTCGTAGGTCGGATAGGCCAGCGGCGGAATGCCCACCATGTCGTCGGGGCCGAGTCCGAGCTGACCCGGCAGCGAAGCCACCAGCTCCTTGGAACCCGGTGTGGGGACGACGTTCTCGGGATCGACATCGTCAACACCGTGGGAGCGCAGCAACCACTGCGAGTAGGCCTGCCGCAGCTCCGCGGTGCCGTGCACGGTTGGGTAGCCCGGCCAGTCGGACGCCGCGGACAATGCGCTGCGCACCGTGGTGGGCACCGGATCGACGGGCGTTCCGATGGACAGGTCGACGATCCCGTCCGGATGCTGACCGGCCCTGGCGCGGGCGGTCTTCAGGCTGTCCCAGACGAAATCGCCGAGACGGCCGGGTAACGGACCGGCGGCCTGCGTCATCGGCTCTGCTCCTGGTGCTCGGAATTCATCGGCGGCAGTGCGGCGATCATCGGGTCGTCCTTTGCGATCTTGCCGGTACGAGCGGCGCCGCCGGGGGACCCGAGATCGTCGAAGAAGTCGACGTTGGCCCTGGTGTAGTCGGCCCAGGCGGCCGGCACGTCGTCCTCGTAGAAGATGGCCTCAACCGGGCAGACCGGCTCGCACGCACCGCAGTCGACGCATTCGTCCGGCTGGATGTAGAGCATGCGCTCGCCCTCGTAGATGCAGTCGACCGGGCACTCCTCCACACACGCCCGGTCGAGCACGTCGACGCATGGTTCGGCGATCACATATGTCACTTGTCAACTCCTATGGCTCAGCTGCGGTGCACCGCCGCCGGGGCCCCTATCCGCGGTCGGCCTGCTCGTCGCGCTGTCCAGTATCCCCCGTGTCGAGATCACTTTCGGCATCCGGGCGGCGCATGGAGGCGCTGAGTGACTCGGCCCACAGCAGCGACAGCGACACCGCCCCCGCCAGGGCAACCGCGCCCAGCAGCAGATAGTTGCGCCATCCGTTCTGATACACCCGCAGCGGGGCCGAGTACAGCCCACTCGGCAACAGCAGCAGCACCGCGGTCAGCGCGAACGCCGCCAGCACCGGCAGCGCCGCTGCCAGCAACGAGCCGGTGACGACGTAGGCGGCTCTGGGCAGTGCCCAGCACCCGAAGGCGATCAGCACAATCGACACCGGAAGCGGTATCGACCCCAGGTACCAGGGCAGATAGAAGAAGGCGACCAGCGCGGCCAGCCCGGCAACCAGCGTCAACAGCGAGGTGAGCGTCCAACCGACAACACCCGGCCGCCGCTCCGGCTGCCGCTCACCCGTCGAGACGGCAGGCGAACCGGCCGGCCGCTCGGTCACAGGTCTTCGTCGTCCCTACGGTGCCGGTGCTGTGACTCCCGCTCCTGTTCGCGCTCGGCGTGCTTCTCGTCGGCCAGCTCATCGCCCGCGAACATCGCCTGCACCGGATCCTTGCGCGCGGGATCGGTCACCGTGTAGCCGAACATGTCAGGGTCAGAGCCCTCCTGCACGTAGCCGCCCTCGTTCGAGGCCCGCTCACCGCCGACCACCTCGGGCACACTCTGGTTGACGGTGGCGTCGGTCGACTGCACGCCTTCGTCCCGCACCGGAGTGTCGTAGCCCTCCAGCTGAGCCTCGGCCGCCGCGCCGAACACCGAATCGTCGTCGGATTCAACGCCGACGCCGGCGGCGATCAACGCGTCGCGGCGTTCCCGGCGCAGCCGCTGCTCGTCCGGGTCAGGAACCGGGACGGCAGCCAGCAGGCGCTGGGTGTACGGCTGCTGCGGATTGCCGAGAATCTGTTCCCTGGTGCCGAGTTCCACCAGATCGCCGTGGTGCAGCACCGCGATCCGGGAGGATAGCATCTCGACGACGGCGAGGTCGTGCGAGATGAAGAGCGCGGCGAAGCCCTTCTCCTGCTGCAGCTGTTGGAACAGCTCAAGCACCTTGGCCTGCACCGAAACGTCCAGCGCCGAGGTGGGCTCATCGGCGATCAGCAGCTCCGGCTCCAGCGCAAGGGCTCTGGCGATGCCGACGCGCTGGCGCTGCCCGCCAGACAGCTCGTGCGGGTAGCGGTTGCGCATGCTGCGGGACAGATTCACCTGGTCCAGCAGCTCCTCCACCCGCTTGCTCAGCTGCGCGCCCTTGGCGATCTTGTGCAGGTACAGCGGCTCGCCGATCGACTCACCGATCGGCAGTCGCGGGTTGAGCGATGAGCCAGGGTCCTGGAAGACGAACGACACCTTGCGGCGGACCTGCATCAGCTCGTTCTTCTTGACGCCAACCATATTGGTGCCAACCACTTCCGCGGTGCCTTCGACGAACGGCAGCAACCCGACAAGGGCCCGGCCGACGGTGGTCTTGCCGGAGCCGGACTCACCGACAAGCCCGACCACCTCGCCGCGGTGGATGTCGAGGGTGAAGTTGTCGACGGCGCGGAACGCCGGCGTGCGGCCGCGCTTGGGGTACTCGACCGCGACGTTCTGCAGGCTCACCACGATGGGCTGCCCGGTGGCGTCCACCAGCCCGCTGCCCGGCTTGCCCTCCCGTGCGGCGACGTGTGCGCCACCGGTCTTGGTCAGCCCGACCCCACCCGCACCCCCAGCGCTGTCGGCACCGTCGGCACCGTCGGCGCCGGACTTCTCCAGCCCGACTCCGGCCCCCGGTTCCAGGGTGTCGGTCGACCCGCCGAGGTGCGGCACCGCCGCCAGCAACTGCTGGGTGTACGGGTGCTGCGGATTCTTGAAAATCTGTTGTGCGGTACCGGTTTCGACGAACTTGCCGTCCTTCATCACGATGATGCGGTCGGCCATGTCGGCGACGACGCCCATGTCGTGGGTGATCAGCACGATGCCGGCGTCGACGCGGTCTTTCAGGTTCCGCATCAGCCGCAGAATCTCCGCCTGCACGGTGACGTCGAGCGCGGTGGTCGGCTCGTCGGCAACCAGCAGGGTCGGGTCGAGCGCCAGCGCCTGGGCGATCATCACGCGCTGCCGCTGGCCGCCGGACAGCTGGTGCGGGTACGAGTCGACGCGGCGTTCCGGGTCGGGGATTTCCACCATGGTGAGCAGCTCGATGGCCTTGGCCCTGGCCGCGGCGGGAGACAGCGCCCGGTGGCTGCGCAGCATCTCGCCGATCTGGAAACCGACGGTGTAGACGGGGTTCAGCGCCGTCATCGGCTCCTGGAAGATCACCGAGATCTCCCGGCCGCGAATCCGGCGCTGCACCCGGTCAGAGGCGCCGACCAGTTCGGTGTCGCCGAGCTCGATGGACCCGCGCACGGCGGAGTTTTTGGGCAACAGACCGAGCAGGCTCATCGCGGTGGTGGACTTACCCGAGCCGGACTCACCGACGATCGCCAGCACCTCGCCGCTGCGCAGCTCGAAGTTGGCGTCCACCACGGCCGGGTACCACTCGCCGTCGACCCAGAAGTCGATGTCAAGGTCGCTGACCTTCAACACCACCCGGCCGGTGCCGGTGGCCGGCTGCGTTGGTTCGGAAAGTGTTGTCACGATTCGTCCTTTCGAGCGCCGCGCTGGGTCGGATGCGGCGCGTTGCCTGTCACCATGGGCAGGTGGATTCTGTCGAGTTTAGGTACCGACCGCGGTTCGGACTGGTGTTGACGGTCGTGGTGGCAGTGCTGTGCGTTGTTGGATTGGTGTTGACGCTGACCACCGACGGCTTCAACACCGCGCTGCGGACGCTGCCGTGGTTGCTGCTGATCTCCGGTGCGGCCTGGGCGGTGTTCTGGCGACCGGAGGTCAAGGTGGATGACGGCGGCGTGCGGCTGGTGAACGTGCTCCGCACCGTCGACCTGCCGTGGCCGTCGATCGTGCGGGTCGACACCAAATGGGCGCTGGCGCTGGTCACCAGGTACGGCAAGTTCACCGCATGGGCGGCGCCGACCTCGAGCCGGGTGAGCGGCAGGGAGATCTCCACACGCGACCTTGACGCCATGCCGGAGAGCACGTTCGAGGCCGGCAAGTCGATTCGGCCGGGCGATTCCCCGCACGCGCCGTCCGGCGCGGTCGCCATGGTGATCCGCCGCCACTGGGAAGCCCTGCAGCGCGCCGGCTACCTCGACCAGCCCCAGCTGGAGTTCGCCCGGCCTCCCGTGCGGTGGCACCTGCGGACGTTCGCCGTCGGCGGCGCCCTGGTGCTGTGGGGCCTGTTGGCCGCGGTGTTCGGCTAGCGGGCTCACGCGCCCTCCGCGGCCTTCGACTTCTCCTCCCTGCTGCTGCGCAGATCCTTGGACTTCGGGATCCGCTTCTGCCGCGGGTCGAAGGCGTCACGCAGCCCGTCACCGATGAAGTTGATGCACAGCGCGATGACGATGATGAAGATGCCCGGCCACAGGAACAGCCACGGCCTGGTGTTGAACGAGGTGGCATTTTCACTGATCAACGAGCCCAGCGAGACGTCGGGGAACTGAATGCCGAAACCGAGGAAGCTCAGCGCGGCCTCCACCAGGATGCCGCCGGCCATCAGCAGCGTCACGTTCACCACGATCACGCCGACGGTGTTCGGCAGGATGTGCTTGAAGATGATCCGCGGGTTGGAGGCGCCCGCGACCCGCGCCGCATCGACGAACTCCCGCTCCCGCAGCGACAGGAATTCGCCGCGGACCAACCGGGCCAGTCCCGTCCACGACAACAACCCGAGGGCGAAGGCCACCGGCCAGATACCGCGGACGCCGAAGACGAATCCGAGCACCGCGGTGATCAGGATGGTCGGCAGCGTCAGGATCAGGTCGGTGAACCGCATCAGCACCGAATCCACCCAGCCACCGAAGTATCCGGCCAGGGCGCCGAGCGTCACACCGATGGCGGTGGACAGGATGCCCATCACCACGATGACGACAGCGGTCTGCTGCACGCCACGCATCACCGCGGCGAACCAGTCGATGCCGAGCCTGTCCAGCCCGAACGGATGAGCGCCCCACTGGAAGGACGAGCTGAACGGCCACACCTGAAGTGTGGGTTGACCGGTCTGGTACCCCCTCAGCACTTCGTTGTAGCCCCACTTGTACCAACCGGGGATGAAGCCCCAGCCGATCGAGCTGATCGACAGGATCATCACGAACGCCAGCACGATCAGCGAAGCGACAGCGCCCTTGTGCCGGAAGAAGCGCCGCCGGACGATCTGGCCCTGCGACAGGCCGGCGGTTTCCTTCTGCTCCAGGCTGGATTCGTCCGGAGCGCCCTGCTCGGGCAGCGATGGCATCACAGTCGTCATGACGAGGTCACCCTGATTCGTGGGTCGAGTGCGGCGTAGGCCAGGTCAGCAACCAGGTTCATCAAGACCACCAGCACGGCGTTCACCAAGAAGAAGGCCATCACCGGGTTGGGATCCACCTGCAGCAGCCCTTGCTGGAACATCTGCCCCATGGCCCGATATTGGTACACGCTCTCGGTGACCACGGCGCCACCAACCAAACCGGCGACGTCGAACGCGATGATCGTGGTGATCGGGATCAGCGCGTTGCGGAACGCATGGCGCATGATCACCGTGCGTTCGGTGAGCCCCTTGGCCCGCGCGGTGCGGATGTAGTCCTGGTTCAGCACTTCGAGCATGCTGGCGCGCGCATAGCGGGAGTGGGTGGCCAGCGAGATCACCATCAGCGTGATGGTTGGCAGGAACAGGTGCACCAGCACGTCGGTGGTGGTGATCCAGAAGTCACCCTGCAGGTTCGGGGTGACCTGCCCCTGGGTGCGCAGCGGCCGCCCGTTGAGTAGCGACGAGTAGGTGGACCAGGCCCGCATCATCCGGTCGACGAAGATGATGATCGCGACACCGAGTGCGGTGAAGGCGCCGGTGCGGGCGTTCAGCGAGCGGTCGTCACCGCCGACCAGAATGCCGACAACGATGCCGACCACCAGCGCGATCAGCAGCAGCAGCATCAGCTTGCCGAAGCTCATGCCGTCGTGGAAGAAGATCTGCAGCGGGTACCAGAGCGCACAGCCGATACCGGCGGTGATCAACGCGCTGAGCAGCGCCCGCCGGTTCTTCAGTCCAGCGGTCAGCGTGGTGACGCCGCAGGCGATCAGCGCCGACAGCACGATGATGACCGGCAGGCCGAGGCTGGGGTTCAGCAACCAGTGCGTCTCGGAGATGTAGAAGGCGATCAGGAAGACTCCCAGCGCAACGGCCAGCGAGATGGCCAGCTTGCGCAGCAGCGTGCCGCTCAAGATCGAGAACGTCAGCAATCCGAAGAACACCGACATGATGATGAACCAGGTGGCCGAGAACGTCGGGCCGCCAGGGAGATTCAAGAAGTTGTTGAACTTGATCGCCACCAGGTCCTTCAGGATGATGCCGAGCCAGAAGGTCGGCAGCGAGAAGAACAGGAACACCATGAAGGTGACGGCGTAGTCGAAGCCGGAGTACTGCTTGATGGCGGTGATGATGCCGATCGCCACGCCGATGACCAGCGCCAGTACGGTCGCAGCGAGCACCAGCCGGAGCGAGACCAACAGGTAGGTGCCGAGGTTGTCGGTGACGTCGCCACCCTGGATGGTCTTGCCGAAATCGCACTTGCCGACGAAGCAGCCGCCGACACCCTTGAGCCACAGGAAGAACCGGACGACGACGTTCTGGTCCAGGTTCAGCGACTCGGTGATCGACCTGGTCAACTGCGCACGGACCGTCGGGTCCTGCGACTGGGCAGCGCGGGCGAGCGGATCACCGGCATTCGCGACCAGCACGAACGCGATGAACGATGCGCCGATCACGATGAACAACGAGGCGATGATTCGCCTGACGATGAAAGTGAGCAAGGTACTGCCCCTTCAGGAACTGGGCATGCCGCCGTCCGCCGCGCGCGCGGAGATCGTCCGGTCAGGCGGACGCATGCATCTGGTGTGGACGGGATGTTACCTGGGCCACTACCGACGTGGTGCCGGACCCGCTGACGCGGGCCCGGCACCACGATCGGTTCAAGCGGGTCAGGAACCCGGCTTGGTCCACTCCCAGAAGTTCCAGAAGTAGCTCGGCACCAGGGTCAGACCCTTGATGCCTTCCACGTTGGTGGAGTTGTACGAGAGCACCTCGGGGAACTGGAACAGCACCGTGCCGAAGCCGTCCTTCCAGAGGTTCTGCTCGACGCTGAGGATCAGCGCCTGCTGCTCCTCGGTGGACAGCGGCGTGCCGTTCAACTTCTTCAGCGCAGCGTCAACATCCTTGTTGCTGTAGCCGTAGTAGTTGTTCTGTCCGTCGGTCAGGTAGTTCGGCGGGATGGACGACACACCGGTGCTGTTCGACTGCCAGCCGAACAGCGCCGCGTCGTACACCTTGGTGTTCGGCAGCAGCGACGACCACTGGGCGTTCACACCGTCGACCATCTGGAAGCCGGCCTGCGACGCCGAGTCGGCGATCAGCTTGTACTCCTGCGCGCGCCGCGGGTTGTTCGCCGCGTACATGAAGCGCACCTTCGGGCTCTTGACGCCGGCCTCAGCCAGCAGCTTCTTGGCGCCTTCGATGTCGACGTTCTTGTACTCGGCCGAGCCATTCTCCGCGATCATCTTGTCGTAGCCGGGCGAGCCGGGAACAAGGTTGAACGAGTCGCGGGTGGTGGCCTCGGGGTTCAGCGGCTTGATCAGCTTGTCGACGATGTCCTGCCGCGGAACGGTCTTCATGAAGGCCAGGCGCACCTTGGCGGCCTTCTCCTTGTCGCCGCCGTAGGTCTTCGGGTCGAACGGGCCGCCGTTGTTCTCGGCGAAGTCGACGTGCTCGTAGGTGGCACCGTCGCCGGTGAGCACCTTGACGCCCTGACCCTCGAGGGCCTGCGCGGCGGTCAACACGTCGGCGGTGGCCTGCGGGTTGATCACGTCAACCTCGCCGTTCTGCAGCGCCTGCACCGCGGCCATCGGGTCACCGATGATCTGGTAGGTGATCTGCTGGAACTGCGGCTTCGGACCCCAGGTGTAGTTGGGGTTCACCTTGAAGGTGAGGTAGGAGTCCTTCTTGAAGTCGGTCAGCTGGTAGGCACCCGACGACAGGTACAGCGACTTGTCGCTGGGCAGCTGGTCGAAGTCGAAGCCGGTGTTCCAGAAGTCGGCGATCTTCTTGACCTCGGCGGCCTTGGCGTTGGCGCCCTTAGGCGTCGCCACCTTGACATCGTCCTTGTTGGCCTTGAAGTCGGAGTTCTCGTAGAACGCCTGCATGGTCTCGACCAGCTGCTTGCTGCCGGCGGCCGGATCGGTCGCACCGAGTGCCTTGGCGGCGACCACGTGGCTGGGCAGTGCGCCGCCCCACGGGTTGTTCAGCTGCCAGTCGACGTAGAAGGTGCCGTACTTGACGGTCATCGACTGGCCGTCCTCGGAGATGGTCGGCATCTCTTCGATGGCCGCCATGCCGGGCGAAGCGGCGTCGAAGGCGATGGCCGAGGTCTTCACCAGGTTGCCGTCGTCGTCGTACTGGGCCTCGCCGGTGTTGAACCGGCCGCTCAGCGCTGCCCACTCCAGCCACATGTCGTAGGCGGTGATCGGCGCACCGTCCGACCACTTGGCGTCCTTGTTGATGGTGTAGGTGACGGTGACCGGGTCCATCGACTCGACCTTGCAGGTCAGGAAGCTGTCGTTGTTGACGTACTTCAGGTCGCCGTCGTAGTAGCTACCAATGGCCTGGGTCAGGTACAGCGGGTAGCTGTTGTACACCGAGTTGGCGTGCGAGGTGTTGGAGTTCCACGAGGTCATGCCCTCGTTCATCGACACGTTGACGTTGTCCGCGGTGCCGGCCGGCGGGTTCCAGGCGCCGTGCGGGGTACCACAGGCACCGAGATCGCCTCCGCCCCCGGCACCCGAGCTCGGTGCACCGGAACCCTGTGCGCCGGAACCCTGTGCGCCCGAGCCCTGCCCGGCGCCGCCGGAGGCGGCAGCGCCGCCGTTGGTGGTCGGCGAGTTGGTGGTGGTGGGAGCGCCCTGTTGGCCGGTGTCGCTGCTGCTGCACGCCGCCAGCACCATTGCTGACGTCACGGCAAGAGCGGTCATCGCGACCGCCCGTGTTCTCCTCATGGAATGGTCCTCCTCGGCTCGTTGCGGCTGCCCTGGACGCGGCCCCCATCGACCGCAGACCTCTCGGACAGTGCATTGCGCCCTTGTCGTGTCTGACCGCACGACCATACGGACGAGACAGTGGTTTGGAACACCCCCATCCCGATCGTGACCAAAGAGTGATCGGTCAGCGTCCGGTTAGTAGTTCCCAACCAGTGGGACGCTGAGCCGTCCGGCCCTGCGCCCCGGATCGCGCTCCCACCAGCGCATTCAGCTCGACGCGACGTGCCCGAAGGGCACCTCGGCGACCACCCGCAGGCCGGTGAACGGCGTCCTGCCGTGGGCGGCGGCCACGTTGTCGACCAGCAGAATTTGACCGGACAACAATTCGACAGTCTGCTGACTGGACAGATAGCTCCGGCTGATCGCGTCGTACTGGTCCGCCGACACCGCAGTGCCATCGCCCCGCAGGGTCGTCAGCGGAAGACCGCCGACGCCGAAGGCATCGAGCAGCACCGCTCGCTCCGGCTCCGGGATGCTCAGATGGTTGAGGAACGCCAACTGGTTGAACCAGCAGTCGGCTCCGGTACCCGGATGCCGGACAATCGCCGGACGCCGGCTGGTCGCGCGTAACGAACCGTCGCGGGCCCACTCCACATCGACGAGCCACTGGCCGGCGAGCTCCTCCACCCGCACCGGATCCTTGGTGCCGAACACCTCGTCCCAGCCGACGCCGAGGTGCGGACGGAAGTTGCGCTGCAGCAACCACCCGTCCGCGGCGAAATCGTCGCGCAGTTCAATCGGCAACTCCTGCAACGCTTTCCGGGTATCAGCCAGGAACACCTCGCCGCCGCTGTCGGCCGGGCGCACCAGCGCCATCAACAGCCAAGCCGGCGGGTCAGCCAGCTGCGCGCCCTCGTGGTGCGCACACATCTCCCGATCACCCGACCACTCCGGCGTCGACCACACACCCGGGGCCAGCTCGATTCGGGAAGCGAAGTTCTCCCGCGGCGGGGCGACAGCGCTGCCGAAGGCATCAGGCAACTGCTGCAGCACGGACAACAGTGCGGCACTGTCCCCCGCCAGTTGACGACGCGCATCAAGCACGACGGCGCCATCGACGGCCGCGGACGCCAGCAACTCGTCGGCGCGGTCGGCCACCCAACCGAGCACCTCCGCATCAACATCAGCCACCGGTAGTGCCATGCCACTGCCTGCCTCTCTGTCCGCCGTTTCGCCTGCTCCGTGTTCGCTGCTCCGTGCTTCGCATCGCGCGATTGTCAACCAGGTCCGAGGTCGACTCCGGTGCCAAAGCTGTGCGTTTGCCCCGCACCGCAACGGCTTTCGGCTGTCCACCGCCGCGAGTCCCGCCGGGACGCGAGCACGCCCGGCCTAACGTGCGGCGCTCGCCGGTCAGCCACCTGTTCCCTGCAGACTCGGCGCCGGGTCGACGGTCGCTGCTGCCGTGCTCTCCAGCTGCACCAGCTCTGCGGCGGCATCCAGTGCGTCGTTGACGCCTGCTGCCGTGTCGCCCACCGCGATGAGGTAGCCGAGCCGGTCGTAGGCGTTGCGTGCCGGTCGCACGGGTTGACCGGGCGTCGCGGTGACCACCACCCGGTCGACGCCGGGAACGGCGAGCGCTTGCTGAATCCCGTCCAGCCGGTCGAACGTCCCAGCTCGGTCAGCCAGCAGGAACTGGATTCCCGCCACCTTGTCGCGCGGCCGTTGCCAGTCCAACGGCATCCCGATGGCGCACCGCAGCTGCTGCTCAAGCACATCAACCCCGGCGGCCAAGCGGATCAGCTCCGGGATCATTCCCCCGGCGAGCCGGCCGTTGATTTCGATCAACTCTGGCCCACCGGAGCCGACCCTTACCTCGAGGTGCGTTGCGCCCCAACGCCATCCAACAGCATTCAGCACCTGCTCGGCGTACTCGCCGAGCAGGTCGGCGACGGCTCGGAGAACTGGGGCAGGGAAGACGTGCCGGTGCTCGACGAAGTGTGGTGCGCCGGTGAGATATTTTGCCGTGACTCCGACGCAGCGGTGCGCCCCATCGACGGAAAACATTTCCACTGAATATTCTGGCCCTGAGACGGCCTGTTCCACCAGCGCCAGCTCCGGAACCGGCTGGCCGCGCACGTTTTGCCGTACGGCAAGCACCCGATCGACGGCCTCGAGTGCGGCAACAACACTGTCCACCTGGACGACCAGGTTGGAACCCGAGTCCTCCACCGGCTTGACCACCAGTGGCCAGCCGACGGCGTCGGCCAGCGCGTCGATGGCTTGCGTCCGCTGCCGGTGATCATGGCGAGCCTCGACCAGCGCGAAAGCCGGCTGCGCCAGCCCTGCCGCGTCCAGTGCAGCCCTGCTGGCGGCCTTGTTGCGACACCGGCGTACCGACTCGACCGAGTTCCCCCGCATACCGAGCCACTGCGCGAGCTGGGCGGTGGCCATGAGCGAGTACTCACTGGTGGTGAGAACCGCCGCCGGCCCGGCCGGCAGTCGGTCGACCTGACGCAGCGACGCCTCAAGGTCGTCCGTGTCGCACTCAATCACCATGGCGCCGGCCGCTGCGGCTGCCGGATACCGAGCCGGGGTCGTGGTCAACAGAACCGGTTGCGTACCAAGCCTTCTCGCGATGTTGAGCGCTTGCATCCCAGTGCCGGTGGTGTTGGATTCGACAAACAGCATCGGCGGCCGCTGCCGCGGCAGCACAGAGCTCGACCAGCTCACCACCGGGGTGCCGTAAGACACCTCGTCCGGGCGCCGCGGCGAGGCGGCCACCGAGTAGGGCCCGCTCTCGCCGGTATCCCCTGCGGTGACTTCATCCGGGCCGGAGGCGAACACGGTGTCGACGTACCGGTCACCGCGGTCGGGGAAGATGCCGACAACGGTTGCTGTCGGCGGATGACGGCGAGCGACATCGGCCAGCACCTGATAGACCGAACCGGAAGAGTTGCCGGCAAAGATCTGCTGCTCGGCGGCCAGCGCCCTGGTCGCGGCGAACGCCTCGGCGTCGGAGAGCCAGTGCACGCTGTCGATTTGACCGTAATCGACGTTGGGTGCCTGCATGCTGTTGCCGAGTCCACTTTGCTTGCGTTGCGGACGATCCGGCTGGGCAAAGATCATCGAGCCGACGCAGTCGACAGCGACGACTGTCAGCTCCCCGACCAACTCGCGCAGCGCAGCGGCCGTGCCGCACAGCGAGCCGCCGCTGCCCACCGCCCCGACCAGGACGTCGATCCGGTCAAGATCGCTCACCAGTTCCTGCGCCAAAGATGCGTATGCCGCCGGATTATCGGGATTGGAGTACTGCTGCGGCCAGAACGCGCCGGGCAGATCGTGCAGCAGCTGTTGCAGTAGTTCGAGTCTGGCGCTCTGCCAGCCGGCGCCCGTCATCTCGGTGACGATGTGCACGGCGCAGCCGAGCGCCCTGAGCTTGGTCTCGGTGACGGCGTCGATTCGAGGGTCGGTCACGATGTGCACCGGATGACCAAGTGCCCGCCCCACCAAGGCCAGGCCCAAAGCCATTGTCCCTGAAGAACTCTCGATGATGGGTGCGCCGGGGCGCAACCTGCCGTCCGTCCTCGCCTTGCTCAGGATCGATCGAGCCACCCGATCCTTCATCGCAAACTGGTTCGCCAACTCCAACTTTGCGTAGCTGCGTGCCGGGCCGAGGCCGCGCAACCGCACCGTCGGGGTGTGGCCGATCGCTGCCACCGGATCGTCAAATCGCATCGTCGGCTCCCGGGGTCGCAGTGTGGAAGACCCAGGCCCTGCCGGCGATCGCCGCGCACTGCCGGCGGGCCGCCAGCAGCTTGGGCGCGTAGTCGATGTCGGTCATGTCCAGCAGCACACCCACCATGGTTCCGCTGTGGGTGCTGACCACACCCAACGCCTCGATGCTGCGCGAGATCCGTTGCACGGCCGCAAGATGCTTGTGGTGGTTGCGGGACTGGTTGAGTTCGCCGCTCTCGGTGGCCACCCGGCCCAGCGCCGCGACGTCAGCGTCGGCCACCGCCACACTCAGCTGCTCCAGCAGCACCGCATATCGACGCTGTTCGGCGTCGGTGAACGACCGCTTGTGCTGGTTGAAGGCGATCGTGTCCACCCGTCCGCCGGCGTCAACGGCAACCACCGTCAGCGGCGGCACCGGCCCGAGCACCGAACGCAGCGAAACCTCGCGGTGATCGAACGCCACGATGCCCGGATACATCACCCCGTCGGTGGGTTCGATGCCGCGCAGCCACTCTTCGACGGCCTCCGGTGAGGTGTCGACATCCAGACAGCGTCCGACGGCACGCACGGTGGCGACCAGGTCCGCGGACGAGCTGGCCAACCCCTTGCCGGTCGGCAGCTGCGAATCGATCACCAACGTTCCCCCTCCGGGATGCCCGGCAGCCCGGAGCATGCGCTGGGCAACGGTTCTGGCCTTGACCTTGTGGGCCGGGAACACCACGAGATCGTCCCGCTCGGCCAGTCGCACCGAGACGTGCGACCACAGGGCGATCGGCAACGTCACCAAGAACTCACGCCCGCCCGGCAGCGCGCCCTGCAACAGCTCCCCGAACGTGCCCATGGCAGTGCCGACACCGGCACGCTGGTCGATGCCCTGGTGCCCGCCGATCAATCGGATGGTCATCGGGCCCCTCCTGCCGACGGTGCCGCTCGATCCCACCACCGGACCGCCTCGGTGCGGTCGCGATCGAGCTCGTTGAGTAGTGCCCACATCGACGCCGGCGACGTTCCGCCCGCGGTGATCTTGGCGGCCAGAGCCGCGTCGGTGTCACGGGTTTGCCGCAACAACTCCAGCACATCCGCGGTGCTCGGCTCGGCGGCTGCGCCGCCGCCGGAATCGCGATGCGCGTGGATCAACCCACGCAACAATTCGACGTCGGGCCCGCGCTGCCCTGACTCAAGGCACGCAACGATGTACTTGCCGGCGACGACCTGGGCGGTCCGCCATGGCAGCCCGAACTGCAGCGCCAGGCCGTTGGCCAGGGCGAAACCGCCGAGAAAGTCGTCGTCACAGGCCCGGCGCATCGCCGCGGTGTCGAACTCCAGCTGCCGGATCACCAGGTCGAGCAGCAGCAGCATCGACTCGGCGTTCCACCACAATTGCGGTAGTGACGCCGACGCTTCCTTCGACACCTCAACGAGGTTGGTGTACGAGGTGTTGCGCTGACCGACCGCCACGTCGAGATACCCGGCGGTCAAATGTCCGCTGCGACCGCGGATCCTTTCCAGCACAGGGAAATTCTTCTTCTGTGGCATCGCCGACGAGATGCCGGCGAGCTCGTCCGGCAGGCTCATCCACTGATACGCACCACTGCTCCAGGCCATCAGATCGGTGACGAAGCGGCTGACCACAACGCCGAGATCGGACAACGCCCCGGCGGCAGCCAGCACCCATCCACGGGAAGCGACGGCACTCAGCGCGTGTGGCACCGGGCCCGAGAAGCCCAGCGCGGCAGCGAGTCTGGAGCGGTCCCAGGGCAGTTCGCTGCCCGCCATGGCGCCCGCCCCGAGCGGACACAGGTCAACTTCGCGATAGGCGGCACGGAGCCGCCGCTGGGAATCGAGTAGCTCAGCGGCAAAGGCCGACAGCACGAAGCCTGGCGAGATCACCTGCGCAGCCTGCAGATGCGTCTGACCCGGCATCGGGTCGTCGAGATGCTGGCCGGCCCTGTCGAGCAGCCCACCGGCCACCCGCAGTAGCAGGCCCGCCGTGGTGCGGATGCGCTCCCGGCCGTACCACCGCTGGGCGGTGGCTTGCAGGTCGTTCCGGCTGCGGTCGACGTGCCACAGCGGCGCCGGCACCGACAACCGTTGCTGTACCGCCTGTTCGATCGCGAACGCCATGTCCGAGAAGTTCCCGCCCCGGTGCGGCTGCAGGTCGTCAGGGTCGATGCTGGCCAAGGCGGCATCAACCGCATCGGCCTGATCGGCAGGCAGCGCACCGATCCGCCGCGCCTCGGCCGCGAGAGCGCGCTCGACGGCAACGTACGCCGGGACCAAATGCGCTGCCTCGTAGACGAATTGGGGACCGAGAACGTACTCGTCCAACAGCGCGTTCGGCGCCGCCGCGATTCGGCCGGTGAGCTGCTCGGGGGGTGAGGGTGAGCCGCCGCTGCCCATCCAGCTCAGCCCCCACCGGCTCGGGCCGCCGCGGCGACCGAGTTCAGCGACCCCGCCGGACCCTGCGAGTCGCGGGGTTCCACGGCGCGGTCTGAGTCTTCGGGGCCGTCGGGGGTTTCGAGACGGTGAGAGTCGCCGGCACCTTCGTCGACTGTCGGCAACAACTGCTGGAGCACCGCCACCGTCTCACGCGGCCGGCTCTGCGGGAACAGGTGCCCACCGTCGGCGAGGCGCAGCTGTCGTTCGGCGTGCCACGGCTGTATCCCGGCGACGGTCGCGGCGATCGGGTCGTCGTCGGCGTTGACCTCCCAGACCCGCACGCCGGCCGCGGTTCCGGTGACGTCCGCCGGTCCGTCCGCAGCGCCGATCAGCCCGAAGCCGCTGTCGGCCCGCTCGGGGTCGGCCGCAGCCTCGAGTTGATCGAGCAGATAGTCGTTGGCCTGCAACGAATCATGCCGGTACACCGCGCCGAGCCGCCGCTGCTGCTCGACGGTCAACGCACCGGACCGCAGGTCGATCCCCTGTTGCGCGGCGACGATGCCGGCGAGCTCGTCGTCATCGCGCACCGCGAACACCGCACGTTCCCGGAGCAGCGCCGGAGTCGTCCGCTCCGGCTGCGCGGCCATCACCACCGCCCGCACCGTCGGCACCGCGCGGCGCAACTGCACGGCCAGCGCTGCACCGTCGCAGTGTGCCCACAGCACCACGGGGCCGGACCGGGCCGCCAGCGCTTCGGTCAATGCCTGCGCCGCCGCGGCCAATGGCACGGTAGCTCCGTCGACGCTCACGTCGTGACCTGGCAGCCGCGCGGCGAGCAGATCCCACTGCGGAAAAGCTTCGGCGAACGGCGCCGCCAGCGGCTGTGCCGCCATCGCCGAACCGGCAGCCGGCGGCAGAAAGATCAGCGCGGGCGCGCGGTCGGAACCTGGCCCGGCCAGGTGCAGCAGCTCGGCTCGCGCCGGTGCCGATGCCTGGGCACCACCGGCGGCCAGCCGGTCGACATGCGCCGCCAGGTTCGCCAGCACCGGGTGGCGGAGCAGATCGTCGATTCCGATCAACCCGTCGAGTGCCGCAACCGCGCGCAGCGCCCGCATCGACGTGCCGCCGAGGGCGAAGAAGTCGGCGTCGGCGCTTACCGCCGACACCGGAATCTGCAACGCCTGCGCCCAGGCTCCGGCCAGGACGGCTGCGGTGCCGGCGAGTGCCGGGTCGCCGACGCTGTCGCTCCGGCCGGCCCCGGTGGGCTCGCCGCCGCCCTGGCCCGTGGAATCGGTGGCCTGCTGCCTGGCTCGCGCGGCCAACGCCACCCGGTCGACCTTGCCATTGTTGTTGAGGGGCAAGTCGTCAACAAAGGTGATGGTGGTCGGCACCGCGCCCCGCGGCAGCCGGCGACTCAGCTCGGCGCGCCAGGCCGGCACGTCGATCATCACTCCCGGGTCGGCGACGACGAACGCCGCGAGTTGCTTGGTGTTGCCCGACGGCACGGTCACCACCGCGGCGGCCCGAATGCCGTCCGTCGCGCGCATCCAGTGCTCGATCTCCCCCAGCTCGAGCCGGATGCCACTGATCTTGACCTGGTGATCACGCCGGCCGTGGAACTCCAGCACCCCATCGGCGCGCCAACGCCCGAAGTCGCCGGAGCGGTAGATCCGCTCGCCGGGCCGGATCGGATCGTCGGCGAAGGCGGCTGCGGTGCGAGCCGGATCGCCGAGATAGCCGACGCCGACACAGATTCCGGAGAACACGATCTCCCCCACCGCCCCCGGCAGCGCCAATCGATCAGCCGCGTCGAGCACATAGACAGTCACGTTGCCCAGCGGCCGACCGATCATCACGGTGGGGCCGGCCGGCGGCTGCGTCAAGATCTCATGGTTGGTGTCGTCGGAGGCTTCCGTCGCGCCGTAGGCGTTGATCAGCGTCCGGCCAGGGAGCGCCCGGAAGAAGCGGGTGACCAGATCTTTGCTGATCGCCTCCCCCGTCACCGAGACACACCGCAGTTGACTCAGTAGCTGCACCTCGTCCGGCTTGGCGAGCAGATGGGTGAGCAACACGTCAAGATAACTCGGCACGAACTGCGCCACCGTCACCCCGCGGCGCTGCAAGATCCGCAGCATCGTCGGCACATCCATCAGATCTTGATGGTCAAGCACAACAACGTGAGCACCGGTCAGCAACGGTGCAGCGAACTGCCACAGCGAAATGTCGAAGGTGGCCTGGGTCGCCTGTAACACCACATCGTTCTCGGTGAGTGCGCAGTCATCGACCTTGGCGTACAAGTGATTCAGCAGGCCGGCGTGTGAGCAGACGGCGCCCTTGGGAAGTCCGGTCGAACCCGAGGTGTAATACACGTAGGCCGGGCTCTCACGATCCTGCGGTGCCGGCACCGGACCACGTCCCGGGGCGGGCGCGAGGGCAGCTGCACCGCCAACCTTGTCTGCGAACGCCTCGTCGACAATCAGGACGGCACCGGCGCGGGCAATCAGATCGCGTTGCCGGTCGGCCGGGCCACCCACCTCCAGCGGCAGGTACACGGCCCGGTGGTCCAACACCGCGATCACGGCGGCGATCCACTCCGGACCGCGCGGCAGCCTGATCGCCACCACATCCCCCGGCGCCACCGCTGCGTCGGCCAGCGCCGCTCGGAAGCGGTGCACCAGGCTCGCCAGCTCGCGGTAGCTCACCTCCCGGTCGCGATGCCAAATCGCAATTCGATCGGGGTGCGCGGCCGCGGCGGCCAGGATCAACGCTGCCGCCGGTTCGTCCGGCAACTGGCGGTGTTTGCCGGTGCCGATCTCGAGCAACCGTTCCCGGTCGTTGACGGTACCCAGATAGCTGGTGCCGACCGTGCCCGAGGACGGTGTCGACTCCTCATTCGTTGCCGTCGGCGCGGCCGGGAGGGCAGCTGCGGCTGCGGACCACCGATCGGCGAACTGCCCGAGCTGGCGTTCGTCCCACAGCTCCGCGGCCACCGTCACTTCCAGCTCGGGGCCGGCCAGCCGGACCTGCAATCCGGGTTGCCGCAAGGTAAATGCCGACGCCGGCCGATCGATGCCGGCGGCCGTCAACGCGTCGGCCACCGCGGTGCACCACTGCGGCCACGCCCCGCCCGGTGTCCCCGCGACCACCATCGGTGCGCGGGCGTCGAGGTGAAGTTCGGCGCACACCGACTCCTCCCCGGTCAGCGCGGCCAGTACCGCGAGGTAGGACGCGAGGGCAGGGGCCAGCGGCTGCTGTGGCCGGCCGGCCATCGCCCGGGACAGTGGGCCGGGCAGGGCCGCCGCCTGCGTCAACGTGCCGGTACCGCCGATGGTGAAGGGGCGCAACGCTGTCGGTTCCATGCCGGGCGCGTTGGACGCCGGCCCGACGAAGACGGGTTCGCTCATCGGTCATCCTTCCCTGCGCTGGCCAGGACGGGTTGCTTGGACTCCCGCCGGTGCCGGCCACCACTCGGCCGGGCGCCGCGCAGGGACGCCGGGCTCGGCCCGCCGTCGCCGTCGGTGCTGCTGCCGTTGCTGCCGGTGTTGCTATCGCTGCCGCCGTCGCTGTGAGACCGCAACTCGGCGACACCGATCAGGTCGTCCGGCTCGGAGTCGGGCAAGCGGGTGTCGAGGTCGCGCAACCGCGGGATCATCAGCGCCACAACGGCATTGAGCAGCATGCCGAGCCCACACACCACATAGGCAAGGCCGATCCCGCGGCCCTCGCCGGTGCCCACCAGCTGGCCGACCGAGCCGGCCAGCGCACCGCCGGGATCGACCGCCGGCTGAAAGACGTGGTCGACCAGCCACGGGGTCACGGCGAAACCGAGGGGAAAGGTCGACCAGGCGATGGTCTGGTTGACCGCGAACACCCGGCCGTGGAAGCGCTGTGGCACCTTGATCTGCACCGTTGTGAGATAGATGCCGTTGGCGATGCCGAGAGCACACGCGGTGCCGAACAGGCCGATCATCACCACAACGATCGAAGGTCGTGACCCGGCCACCATCACCATCACGCCGGCCGCCGCGATGAACAGAATGTTGACCACCATTCGGCGCCGGCCCGGGCCACCCCACAGTCCCATGATCGCGCCGCCGGCCAGGGCTCCGATGGCCTCGACCACGGCCACCCTCCCGACGTCGCCGAGGTCACCGCCCATGCCGAGCACCAGCGGCGCGGTGAAGAGCAAAGCCGGTGCGTACAGAAGGTTGCCGAGGCCGAAAAAGATCAGCATGGCCCGGAAATAGCGATTGCCCCAGGTGAGTCGCAGACCGCCGAGCAGCTGCTCGGAGAAGGTTTCCCGGCGCCGCCGGCCCATTCTTCTGGGAAACTTCACCACCAGCAGCACCGAGATGGCGAGCAGGTAGCTGACCAGGTCGATCACCAGGATGCCCCGCAGCCCGATCAACCCGAGCAGGCCGGCGGCGACCAGCGGGATGAACAACTGACCTGCCCCGTTGATGATGCCGATCACGCCGTTGGCGTGGCCGAGGAACCGCTTCGGCACAATCTGCGGCACCGCCGCCGTAAAGGTGAGCCGCTGCACCGTACCTGCACAACTGAGTACGAAGACCAGCACGTAGAGGGCGATCACCGAATCGGTCTCGGCCAGTACAAAGCCTGCCACCAGCAGCTCGGCCACCGCCGAGATGCACGAGGCGGTGAGAATCACCTTGCGCCGGTCGAAGCGGTCGGCCCAGACACCGGCGAGCGGGCTGGCCAGAATCACCGGCAAGAATGCCACGATGCTGGTGATACCGAACAGGCCCAGCGATCCGGTGCGTTGCAGGATCCAGATCGGCAGAGCCCAGCCAGTGAGTTGCGATCCGATGGTCGAGGTGAGCTGCCCGATGGCGATCAGCAGGAACCGCCGCATGCTCGGTTCCACCACGCCGACCGCATCGTCGGGACCGCGCGTGGTGCGGCCGCGGGCCGCGTCCCGATCGTTCTTGCCGGCGTGCGCGAGCGTTGCCGCACCGCGGTCGGAGACCACCTCGGTGCCGGCACCGCGCCGGCCGACCGCCTCCACCCACCAGGCATCGGAGTCGCCGAATGCCTCCGGCTCGGTCGCGGCGCTGGACGGCGCAGTGGTCTGCGGTGATCCGGTAGCCGGCGTGGTGGCGGCGCCATCCGACAGGCGCTGCCCGGCGAGTTGCGGGTGCACGCTGGTGACGATGTCGACAAGTTCGGCGGCGCGGTACTTGAGGAAGAAGTGGCCGGCTTCCGGCAGCACCACAAGGGCGGTGCGGTCGGCCAGGAACTCCCATTCCCTGAAGCGTTCCTGGTAGAACTCCGTCACCGGGTCACGTTCGCCGACAACGCTGATGATCGGTGCGCTGAGCCGCGGCGGGTTGCTGTCCAGCAGCTGGGTGAAGTGTTCCTCGGCGTGGTCGGAATCCCGCCGCATGTTGGTGATGATCCGGTCGACCTGCGCTTGGTCCAGATCGTCAAGATCGACGCCCATCGACTTCAACCAGTTGCTGTGCGACCGGTTGGAGGCGCGCTCGGAGAACCAGTGGGTCAGCTTGGCGAACCGCCCGCGGGCTCTGGCGAACGGGAAGATGCCGCCGACGTAGACGGCCTCGATGTCCCGCCCTGCCGCCTCCAGCCGCCGCGCCACCTCGATGATCAACGCTCCGCCGACGCCGCAGTGGCCGTACAGCACTACAGGGCCGGTCACCTTCTCCAGCACCTCGTCCGTGCACCGCTGGGCCAACTCGTCGAATGGCAGACCCTGTTCGTCGAGGCCGACATCGTGGCCGGGTATCGCCACCGCCCACAGCGCATGCGATTCGGGCAGCTGGTCGGCCAGCGGTTGATAGACCGCCGCCGATCCCCCGCCGTACGGTACGCACACCAGCGAAAGTTCCGTCGCGGCAACCGATCGACCACGAGTCAGCTGGTAGAGCAGCCCGCGTTCGGTCGGCGTGTCACTGTCGAACAGCGCGGCCAGCTTCTCGACCGTCGGGTGCTGGAAGATGTCCATCACCCCGACCTGTACGCCGTGCGCTTCGGCGACCGGACGCAGCTTGGCGACCACCTGGGTGGCCAGCAGCGAATGCCCACCGATCGCGAAGAAATCGTCGCCGGCGCCCACTTGTTCGATACCGAGCACCTCGGCCCAGATCCCGGCGATCTGTTGTTGCAGCGCTGTTGACGGCGCGACGTATTCGGTGCCGGCGCCCGCGATCTCGGGCAACGGCAGGCCGGCTCGATCGAGTTTGCCGTTGGGCGACAACGGAAGTGCTGCGATGCTGACGAAGTGGTTCGGCACCATGTGGCTGGGCAGTTCGGCACCCAGTGCCGTGCGCAGGGCCACCGGATCGATCTCGGCGGCCGGGTCGGCAACCGCGTACCCGACCAGCCGGTAATCGCCAGGAGCGACCTCCTTGACCGCCGCGGCGGCGGCCGACACCCCTGGCTGGGCGGCCAGCGCGTGTTCGATCTCGCCGAGTTCGATCCGGAGCCCGCGCAGCTTGACCTGTCCGTCGAGCCTGCCGTGAAATTCCAAGGTGCCGTCGGCGCGCCAGCGGGCCTGATCGCCGGTGGCGTACCAGATTCGATGCCCTTGCCCGTCGTCCGGGCCGGCCCGGAACCGTTCGGCGGTGAGCTCTTCCCGGTTCAGGTAGCCGCGGGCCACCTGGGTGCCGCCGATGAGTAGTTCGCCGAAGGCACCGACGGGAACCTCGCTGCCGGTGGCGTCGACCAGCCGGATGGTGGTGTTGGCGACCGGGCCCCCGATGGGGACCCGGCCGATGCGCGCCACCAGCTCCGGTCGGTAGCGCCAGGCCGTGACGTCGACGGCGGCTTCGGTTGGGCCGTAAAGGTTGTGCAACTCCACACCGGGCAGCAGCCGCGCCGTCTTCTCCGCGGTGTCCGGACGGAGCTCCTCCCCGGAACACACCACCGCGCGCAGTGCGGTCGGCTGCTGCTCCGGTGCCGCGGCAAGGTCGCCGAGGAAGATCTCGAGCATCGACGGAACGAAGTGGGTGACGCTGACCCCGCGCCGGCGGATCACGTCGGCAAGGTACCCGGGGTCGCGGTGACCACCTGGCTCGGCCAGTACCAGCTCGGCCCCGAAGATCAAGGGCCAGAAGAACTCCCATACGGACACGTCGAAGCTGGCCGGTGTCTTCTGCAGGACAACATCGGTAGCACCGAGACCGAAGCGCTGTTGCATCCACAGCAGCCGGTTGACGATGCCGTGGTGCTCGTTGATGACACCCTTGGGTTTTCCGGTGGAGCCCGAGGTGTAGATCAGGTATGCGGCGTCGCCCGGCGCGATCGGAGCGGACGCTGCCGCCGGAGAGCTCCCCGTCCCGGCGTCGGAGGCCCCGCCATCGCCGGCCCCGGCCCCGGCCCCGACCCAGGCATCGGCATCGGCATCGGCATCGGCATCGGCATCGGCATCGAAGATCCCGGCCAGATCCATCAGGGCGAGCGTGCCGGAGCGGTCGGCAGCGCCGCGAAGCTGCCCGATCGGGCCGCCGTCCCCGGCGCGGAGCAGGGCAACGGCTTGGGAGTCGTCCAGCATGAACCGCAGCCGGTCCACCGGGTATTCGGGATCGAGCGGAAGGTAAGCAGCGCCGGCACGCAGAATGCCCACCAGCCCCGCCACCAGCTCGAGCGAGCGCTCGATCCCGACCGCGACGACGTCGCCGGGGCGGACGCCCGTGTCGCTCAGCAGCCGGCGCACCCGATCGGCGGCGCGGTCGAGTTCGGCGAAGCTGCAGCTGCGGGTGGCAATCGCCTCGTGTCCGCTGTCGGCGATCACGGTGGCGTCTGGGTGTTCGGCCAATCCCCGGTCGATCAGCTCCGTGAGCGTTACCGGCTGATCGATGAAAGGTGTTGCGGTGTCGTTGAATTCGGCGAGCAACCGGCGCTGCTCGGCACCCAGCCAGCTAAGTTCTCCGATCCGGCGATCGGCGGCTGCCGGCAGCTGGTCGACGATGGCAACAAAGGTCTGGACGAATTGGCCGATGGTGGTGTCGTCGAACAGGTCGGGGTTGGCGACGATCCGGCAGCCCATACCGCCGCCGGGAACGTCGTGCGCATGCAGTTCGATGTCGAACCGGGTGGCAGCGACGTCGACCGGCTGCCAACCGACGGAACGTTCGGCCACCGCGCCGTTACCGTCGAATCTGGCGTAGTTCTGCAGCACGAACATCGCCTGGAACAGTGGCGATCTGGACGGGTCGCGCGGGAGATTCAGCTGCTGCACCACCTGCTCGAACGGCACGTCGTCACGGTCGAGTGCTTGCAGCACCTCGGTTCTGGTGCGGGCCAACAGCTCGCCGACGGTAGGATCGCCGGTGAGGTCGGCCCGCAACGGCATCATGTTGACGAACATGCCGACCACGTCGTCCAGGTCGGGATAGCTGCGGCCGGCAACCGGACTGCCGACCGCGAACTCACGCTGCCCGGCAAAGCAAGAGAGGGCGAGCTGATAGGCCGTCAACAGCACCATGAACGGTGTGCAGCCGTGTTGTCGGCCCAACGCCGTCAACCCGACGCACTGCTCGGGGGTCAGCGAGAAGCGTTGCTCCGCACCACGAAACGTCTGCTCCGCCGGGCGCGGGCGATCGGTGGGCAGGGTGAGTACCGGGATCCCGGTCAGGTGCTCGGCCCATTGCTCGACGCGTCGCCGCATGCCAGGGGTGCCCAGTTCGCCCCTTTGGAACTCGGCAAAGTCGCTGTACTGCACCGGGTCCGGCGCGTCGTCAGCAGTGATCGCCGACTGTTCGGCGGCGTACCGCTCGGCCAGCTGGCCGGTAAGGATGTCGTTCGACCAACCGTCGGTGACGATGTGGTGCAGCGCGAGCACCAGGTACGCCTTCGCGGCGCCCGGCACGGTGATCAGCTCAGCGTGCAGCAGCGGAGCGGACCCCAGATCGAACGGGCGGGCCGCCACTTCGTCGGCTCGGGCCAGCGCCGCGTCCTCACAGGTAGCCACGCTCTGCGCCATCAGGTCGTCGAAGCGTGCATCCCGCGCATCGGCGATCACCGCGGCCGGCTTGCCGTCGGCGGTGGGCGGGAAGCTCATCCGCAGCGCGTCGTGCCGAGCCACCAGCCAGCGCAACGCCCGGCGCAACGCGGCAGCGTCGAGGTCTTCGGCCGGGAAGGTGAGCACCTGGGCCGAATGGTAGGCGGCGGTTCCTGGGGCCAGTTGCTCCATGAACCACACCCGCTCCTGAGCGAACGAGAGCTGAGCCGGAGCGGTGCGCCGGGGAATCCGGCGGGGTGCCGGTCGGCTTCCGGCCGCGGCCTGGCCGGCCTTGGCCAGCTTGCGCCGCAACAGTTCCCGCTGCGCGTCGCTGAGGCCGGCGGCGGCCTGGTCGATGCTCATGGAGTGGCTCCCCGTTCTTCGGCGGCCAGCTCCCCGGCGAGCGCGGCCGCCTCGGTGTCGGACAAGGCGGAGAGCTCGGCGAGCATGGCCCGGCCGAGCGCAGCGGCGATGCCGGCCACCGTGGTGTCGTCGAAGAACTCCGCGATCGGCAGATCGACGTCGGCGGCTTCCCGCAGCCGGGCAATGACCCTGAGCGCGAGCAGCGAGTGACCGCCGAGCAGGAAGAAGTCGTCGCTGCGGTCGACGGTGTCGACCTCAAGCACATCCATCCAGATCCTGGCGACCAGCTGCTCCAGATCGTCCTGCGGCGGCCCCGGTTGGTGTGCGATCTTGTCGGCGGACTTGCCTGCCGGTACCGACTCTTGCTCCGCTTCGACCGGGATCCCTGGCACCGGGCGGACCGGTGCCGGCAGGCTGCTGAGCCTGCGGTCCGGATCGCCGACGACAACACCGACAAGGTCAAGCAGCGCTGTCGCGACCTGCCGTACGGTCTGCTCGGTGAACAGCGCGGTGTTGTATTCCAACCGGACCGCGGTGTCACCCACCTCGCACAGCAGGTCGTCCTCCGCGGCTCCGGCCGACGTCGGCAACGTCATCGGAATGAAGTTGAAGCCGATCTGGTACAGCGGCGGAGCCGCTGAGCTGCGGTCGCCGGCGAACTGATGCACTAGCCGCTGAAACGGCATCCGTTGATGCTCAAGGGAATCCAGCGTCACCGCGCGCAGCCGGGTCAGCAGTTCACCGAACGTCGGGTCGCCGCTGGCATCGACCCGCAACACGATCATGTTGACGAACATGCCGACCACAGGTTCCAGGTCAGCACGGTCCCGGCCACTTACCGGTACCCCGATGGCAAAGTCGTCACTGTCCGACCACCTGGCTACCACCGCGGCCAGCGCCGAGCACCACACCATGAACTCGGTGGCGCGGAACTGCCTTGCCAGATCGGCAACACCGGCCCGGAGCGCGGGATCGGGCCGTACCACCACCTCGTCCCCGGCGAAGGTACGTTCGTCCGGGCGGGGGCGGTCCAGCGGAATACGGTGCGTTGCAGGAAGATCGGCGAGCTGACGGCTCCAGAACGCATCTAGTTCCGGCAGCTCCGCCTGCAACTGCTGCCGGTACCACTCGGAGTAGTCGGCATATTGGATGGGCAATTCGGGTAACTCGGGCTCACGTCCGGCCCGCGCGGCCGACACCAGCTCGGTGAGTTCTCCGCGCAGAGTCAGCACCGAAGCCGCATCCATCACGGTGTGATGCACCGACCAGCTCAGCCCGGCTCCGTCCTGACCGGCAATCACCGCCGCCTGCAGCAGCGGAGCGCTGTGCATCGGGATCTCTTGCTCAGCAACCCAGGCGTGCACCCTGCCGAGCAGCGGTCGGATGCTCTCGAACGGCAGATCGGCGTAGTCCCAATAGGAAATCGGTACCTCGACGCGGCCAGAGACACGCTGCAGCAGCACGCCGTCGTCGACCGTGAAGGCGGTGCGCAGGCTCTCATGGCGCGTCAGCACCGTCTGCAGTGCGTCGATCAGCGCGTCGGCGTCGGCAGATTCGTAGAACCAGAGCTGATCGTTGATCCGATACTGCGCGCCCGGGGCCAGTTGGCTTGCCAGCCAGATCCGCTCCTGGGCCGGTGACGCCGGGGTGGCGAAGTCGGGCAGGCCGGTGTTGACCGTCAACCAGACCTGCTGGGGCACATACGCTTCGGGTGAGGTGATATCCGGATTGTTCACCGTCGACTCGATTCAGTTGCGGCCAGGTTGGCACGGTCAAGGCGAGGGATAGCCGTATTCGGCTGTGGGGCGACGGTTTCCGCGGAGTTGGCCGCCGAGCCGGCGTCGCCGTGGTTGCCGGGTTGTGCGCCCGGCGTCGGCTGCGCGTCCGGCGTGGGCTGCGCACCGGCCTGACCGGCTCTGACCAGCTCGGCCATGTCCGCCACCGACGGCGTGTCGAACAGGGCCCGCATCGGCAGCCGCACCCCAAGACGCTTGCGGATCTGGCCGATCAACTGCACCGCCACCAACGAGTTGCCGCCCAGGTCGAAGAAGTTGTCGTTTGCCGCCACCTCGTCGATCCCCAGCACCTCTGCCCAGATCGTCGCCACCGACGCGACCAGATCGTCGGAATCCGTAGCGGTTTCGGAATCCGTCGCAGTCGCGGGCGCCGCAGCGGATTCGGACCCCGCAACGGTTTCGGATGGTGCCGACGGGTCAGCGTTTGGCGCAGCGGCCGTGGTGGTCGTGGCAGCAACTCCTGCTTCCGGCGGTTGTTCGCCACCGTTCGCCGGGGATTGCGGACCGACCGCGGCGGTGGCCGCAACCGGGGCGACTGCCTCCGCCTGTTGCGCCGCTCCGACTGGGTTGTGGCTGTCGGCGGCCGGCGGCGCCTGGACCGCCGGGGTGCCGACCGCCGGATCAGCGGGCACTGTCGGGGGTGTGCCCGGGATGCCGTCGTCCGGTACCGACCCGTGCACCCGGATCATCATTTCCCGCACCGACCATGGGTTGATCACCACCTGCGGTCCCCATTCCCTGGACAGCAGCCATTCGAACACCTGCATGCCCTGTTGCGGTGCGATCCGGCCGGGGCTGCGATCGACGTCGAGCATCGAGAGCGCCTCCGAGAACAGCCGGTCGGCGGCCTTGCCCTTCGCCCTCGCACCGGAACCGGCGACGGCGGGGCCGCCGTCCGGCGACGCGTCGGCGCCGCTGCCCGGCCCGGTTTCGGGGTCCGGCACGGCGACAACCTCGGCCCCCACCGCTGCCGGATCGATGCGGCGCAGCGTGAAGTCTTTGATGGAAACGGCAACGGTGCCGTCCGGACCGACCACCGTCACGTCGGTGGTGACGACCTCGTCCGGTTCGCCGTGGTAGGTCAGCACGCTGAACCCGTCGGGTCCGATGGGACCCCACACCGTCACTTCTCCGTAGCCAAGTGGCAGGTAGCTGCCGGTCCCGCGCTGGCCGAACGCGGTCGCCACGTCCAGCAGTGCGGGATGCAGCACCCAGTTGTCTTTCTCGCATGCCGCCGGCGCCCGAAGCTCGGCCACCTCGGTGTCGCCATGCTGCCAGCGCCGCTGCAGACTTGCCCATCTCGGACCGAAGGTGACCACGCTGGTCCGCCCGCCGGGTCGCCCGATGCCATCGTCGGTGGACGGCAGCTCCTCCGACGATCCGATGAGCGTGTCGATGTCCATCGGTTCCGGATGTTCAGCCGTCAGCCAGCTGGCGCGGCCCTGTGCGTGCAGGGTGCGCTCGCCGTCGATCTCGGAGTAGACCCGCAGATCGGCGGCGGCGCCGGTGTTGTCGAGCTCCACCTGGACGGTAGCGGTGCGATCCTGCGGAACCCGGAACGGTTCGACGAACGCCACGTCGGCAAGCTGTACGACGGCGCCGGGCGGCCCGGCGACGGTCTCGGCGAATCCGGCGCGCAGCAGCTCGAGCAGGCCGGTGCCGGGAATCACCGGGTCGGAACCGACCTGGTGCTCGGCCAGCATCCAGCAGGTGTCGACGGAGACCTGACCGCTGACAACTCCGATGCTGCCGGCGCCGTGCGGTTTCACCGACGCGGTACGCAGCACCGGATGGTCGACGCGGGTGGTGCGCCGGCCGGGGCCGCCGGTCGCGGTCTCCACCGCCATGCCCACTCCCGACCATCCGCCCCAGTTGACCGAGACCACCGGCCCCGGCCAGTCGTCGGCCTGGGCCTGGGCATCGAGGAACAGATTGCCGGCGCAGTAGTCGATCTGCCCCACGTCACCGGACACCGCGGTGATCGACGAGCACAGCACGACAAACGGCGCCCTGGTCGGTGAATCAGCCGCGAAGGTCCGGCGCACAGCGTTTTTCAGGGCGACGGTGCCGGCGAGCTTCGGTTTCAGGACATCCTCGGCAGCCTCGAAGTCCTTCACCTCGATCATCCCGCCGCCTGGTACCCCAGCCGCGTGAACGATGCCGTCGATACCACCCCACCCGCGGTGCACGTCGCGCAGAGCGGCAGCGACCGAATCCGGGTCGGTGACATCGGCCTGCCGAACCGTGACGGTGCCACCTGCGGCCTCCACCGCCTCGACGACGGCGATGAGGCGGCGCAGCTTGGTGTCTGTTTCGGTAGCCCAGGTCGATCGTGGCGGCAGCGGCGAGCGCGCGAGCAGCGCGACCGAAGCGCCCAGCCTGCAACCCAGGTCAAGAGCCAGCGAGAGGCCGATTCCTCCGGTGCCGCCGGTGATCAGGTAGCGGCCACCGCGCCGCAGGCGGGTGTCCTGCCCGCGGGAGGCGGCAACCTGTGAGAACCGTTTCGTCCAGCGGCGACCGCCCCGGATCGCCACCTCGGCGGGTGCGGTCGGTCGGGCATGGCGGCCGGAGGCGGCGCTGACCGCATCGGGTGCTGCCAGCTCCGCCGCGATGCTTGCCGCACTCGAGTCGGGGTCAACGTCGATGTATCTGGTGTGTATTGACCCGATCTCCAGATCGACGATCTTGGCGAAGGCGGCGAGCGTCGCATGCTCGATATGGCCGGCCTGGGTTCCTGGGGCGGGCAGCGCTGCCGGGGCCAGCAGGTCGAGCCGGAACGTCGGCGGTTCACCGGCCGCGGTGATGAGCTGCAGCAGGGTCAGTACGTCGAAGAAGCCCCTGCGCTGTGCCGCCATGACGGCCGCGGGGTCGTCGCCGGCGGGTACGTCGTCGAGCGTGGCGGCGTGCACTACGTGCACATCGGCCGAGCGCGCGGCACGATCGGTGATCAGCTCGACCAACTCGTCCGGGTACGGATGCTCGGCCACGCTGGGAACGTCGACCGCGGTGACCGATGACCCCGCAGACCGCAACTGTTCCAACAGCTCTCGCACACGCGCGCCTTGCCCGATCAGCACCACCCGCTCCGGAGTTGCCAGCTCGGTCTGCGGCGGCAGCTGCTGCCAGCCGGCCACCGCGAACCAGTCCGACGGCGACGGGAACGGCCCCTCGATGCCGGCCTGCTGCGGTGCGGTGGCCGGCTCCGGTGTCGGCGCCGGCACGTGTTGCCGTTCCGGTTCGCTGACCACGGGGCTGGCCGGCGTACTCGCTCCGGATACCGAGGTCGGCGCGGCGACCGACGGTGAGCCTGCGGTTGCTGTCGGCTGCTGCGTCGCCGGAACGCCGGGCACCGAATCGGCTGCGCCGCTCGGGTTGTGGAGCGTCCCCGACATCGAGTCGGACGGCACTTCGACCGGCATGTCCGCCGTGGCCATATCCTTCGACGGTGCCGGTGCCGGATCCGGATGCACCCAGTGCACGGTGCGTTCGTAGGGGTAGGTCGGCAGCGCGACCGTGCGATAGCCGGCGACATCGCCGGGCACGGTGACATCCCAGCCGTCGCACCACAGCGCTGCGGCCGCTGTGGTGATCTCGGCGACGTCGCTACTGCCGTCCCCGGGGCTGGGCAGCGACGGCAACGGCACCGGGCCCGACCGCGTCTGCATGCGGGCCAGCCCAGCGAGCTGACGGCCGGGGCCGATCTCGAGGAACCGCACCTCGCCGGTAGCGACAACGGTGGCCACTGCATCGGAATACCGCACCGGTCGACGCACCTGCTCGGCCCAGTACCGCGGATCGGTCGCCTGCTGCTCGGTCAGCAGCGCTCCGGTCACCGTCGAGATGATCGGGATCCGCGGAGCAAGCAGCTGAATCTGTTGCAGCGCTTGGGCGAACGGCTCGACGACCGGCTCCATTGCCTGGGTATGGAACGCGTGCGAGGTACGCAGCAGCTTGCCGTGCGCACGCTTGCCCAGTTGATCCAGCCATGCTTCGAGTTGAGCTTTCGGGCCGCCGACGACGCAGGCCGACGGACCGTTGACGGTGGCGACTTCCAGCCCCGTGGGCAGTTGCTCGCGCAGGTCATCCGGCCGCAGGGACACGGCAGCCATGGCACCGCCGGGCATGCCCTGCATCAGGCGGCCGCGCAGGCCGACCATCGTGGCCGCGTCCGCTGTTGACATCACGCCGGCGATCTCGGCTGCGGCGAACTCGCCGATGGAGTGCCCGAGCAGGCCGTGCGGCTCAACGCCACGGCGGCGCCAATACCTGGCCAGCGCAACCTCGAGACAGAACAGCGCGGGCTGGGTGTACTCCGTCTGGCGCAACGTCTCCGCGGCCTGCTGATCGGAAGGATCGGCAAAGATCAGCTCCGCCAGACTGTGCTCGCGCTGGCTGTCGAACAGGGCCGCCAGTTCCCGCATGTCGCTGTCGAAGGCTTGGTCGGCTGCCGCCAGTTCGCGACCCATGCCCGGGTACTGAGAGCCTTGGCCGGAGAGCAGGAACATCACCGGGCGGGGTTGGCTCGGCACCACGCCGGCTGCGCTCGAGTCGGCGAGCACTCCAGCGGCCTGTGCATTGGATGAGCCCGGTGGAATCACCGCCGCTCGCCGGTGGCCGAATCGGCGTCGGCCGTTGGCCAGCGTTGCCGCAATGTCACTGATCGGGATCTCGCGATTGTCGTTGTCGGACAAGAACTCTGCGAGCTGCCGGGTCGAGGCGTCCAGCGCCGGTGCGGTCCTGGCCGAGACCCGCAGCAGCTGCGGCCACTGCACTGCCGGAGCAGACTGGGACTGGGCCTGCGGCACCGACTGGATGGCGGTCACCGACGCGGGCGCGGCCGGCGGCTCTTCAACGATGACGTGCGCGTTGGTGCCGCCGATACCGAACGACGACACACCGGCCCGGCGGGGCCCCTGCTCGAGCGGGTAAGCGCCGAGGGTGCTCGCTACGAAGAACGGGGTGCGCTCGAAGTCGATGGCAGGGTTGGGCTCATCGAAGTGCAGCGAGGGCGGCACGATGCCGGTCTTCACCACCAGCGCCGCCTTGATCAGCGACAACACTCCGGCCGCCTGCGAGCAGTGGCCGATGTTGGTTTTCAGCGAGCCGATGGCGCACCACTGGCTGGGTGCCCCGCCGACGCCGGCGCCGGCGACCGGCGTCCGATCGGGTTGCTGCAGCGGCGATCCCGGGCCCGGCGGGGTGTTGGTGAGGTTGCCGAACGCCTTGGTCAGAGCCTCCACCTCGATCGGGTCACCCATCGCCGTTCCGGTGCCGTGCGCCTCCTGGTACCCGACCGTCAACGGTGAGATGCCCGCGAGCTGGTAGGCCTGTTCGATCACGGCGCACTGGCCCTGCACGCTGGGCGCCGAGAAGCCGACCTTTGTCGCGCCGTCGTTGTTGATGGCGTTACCGCGGATCACCGCATGGATCTGGTCTCCGGCGGCAACCGCATCGGACAATCGTTTCAGCACAACGGCTCCGCAGCCCGATCCCCATACGGTGCCGTTCGCGTCGGCGTCGAACGCGCGCACCTGGCCGACGGCCGAGGTGAATCCGCCGTGCGCCACATACCCTCCGCCGTGCGGCAACTCGATCGATGCGCCACCGGCGATGGCCGCGTCACATTCTTGGTTGCGCAGCGCTTCGCAGGCGGTGTGCACCGCGACCAGCGAGGTGGAGCACGCGGTCGCGACGGTGAGGCTCGGACCGGTCAGGTTGAGGCGGTACGACAGCGATGTCGCGGTGTAATCGGCATTGTTGGACACTGCGATACCCAGGCGGCCGGCGCCGGACCACACCTTCTGGTTCGCCATCAGATTCGTTGTCAGGTAGCCGGGCGAGCCGGCTCCGGCATACACGCCGATTTCGCCGCCGAACCGCGCCGGGTCGATGCCGGCGTCCTGCAGGGCGGTGAAGGCGACCTCAAGCATCATGCGCTGTTGCGGGTCGGCCAGCGCCGCCTCGCGCGGACTCATCGAGAACAGCGGCGCGTCAATGGCATCGACGTCGTCGACAACGTATGCCACCGGGATGAAGTCGGGATGCTCGTACATGTCCGGTTCGGCGCCGAGCTCGCGTTGCGCCTCCATCGAGAATCGGGTGCTGGCGTCGACCCCGTCGCGCAGACTGCGCCAGAGCGCCTGGACACTGTCGGCACCGGCGGTGCGGAGCCCCATTCCGACAATGGCGATCGGTTCGACCTCCGCCGTCAGTTCGGTCGGTACCTGGTCGGCGGCCGGCTGTCCCACGGTGCCGTCGGATTCGGGATCGGGCGACACGGTTCGAAGGCTGACAGGGGCGTAGCCACTGAGGTCGTCGACGACGTCGGTCATTGCTGCCTTCTTTCTTGGTGTTCCTCACTGTTGCGCCCGCCGTCCTGCTGCAGGGCGGCGCGGCTGTGCTGCCGCCGCAGGGCCGCGGCCCTGCGTGAAGTGCCTCGGGCGCCTGGGTCGGCTCCGCGTACCGGAACGGGGACGCTGCCCGCGGTTCGATAGGGGCTCTGCCCGCCTCCGTCGGCCCGGCGTAACAGGAATTCGGCAAGGCCGCGAACCGTGGGAAAGGTGAAGATGTCGACCGCTCGCACCGTCACCCCTGATCGCCTGGTGAGCTCGTCGGCCAGCTCCGCCAGCAACAGCGACGTTCCGCCGAGATCGAAAAAGTTGTCGTCCCAACCGATCTGGGGCGCCGCCGGCTCCGGCAACACCTTCGCCCACACGGAGGCCACCAGCCGAACGGAACGGGCGTACTCGTCCGTCGGCCAACTCAGATCCGGTACTGCGGCGGCTGATTGAGCCAGGCCGGTCGGCGCCGTCGCCTGCCTTGCGGTGGCTGCGGCATCGTCGCTTGGTCGAGCGGCTGATTGACCAGGCGACGATCGACCAGAGGCGGTGGGGACGGTCCGCTCGGTGGCTGCGGTTGCCGCACGGGCACTGATGGCGACCGGCCGGCCGGGTGTACGCCAGACCTCGGGGAATCCCGCTTGGTCGGTGAGCCCGTCGAGTTCGAGAGCACGATCGGGCTCAGCCAGTCCACTGCGCAGGACGGCGGCGGTCGCGCCGGCAAGCGCATCGATGTCGGATGCGGTGAAAAGGTCAACGTTGTACTGCAGGCGCAACCGCGGCCGTCCGGCCGGATCGTTCTCGAAGTAGCAGGTCAGGTCGAACGGCGAACCGGCGGATTCCGGCTCGAGAGGTTGGTCGAGCACACCGGGTAGATCCATCAACGGCTCGGCGAAGTTGTAGGCGTTGTAGACCACCTGAACCAACGTCGCGTGGCCGGGGTCGCGCTGGGCTCCCACCGCGCCGGCGATCTCGGCGAGATCGGCCGCCGGATGGGTCTGTGCCTCGACTGCGGCGCGGTGCGTCCAGCGAACAAGCTGCCGGAAGGTCAGCGCGGGATGCTGGCGCACGCGCAGCGGCACGATGTCGACGAACATCCCGACGATGTCGCGATGCTCGGCCAGTCTGCGGCCGGACAGCACACAGCCAAGCACCCCGTCAGCCGCGCCGCTGGTGGCCAGCACGGCCTGGCTCCAGGCTGCCAGTACCAGCACTCCCGTCGTGGTGTTCCATCCGGCTGCCGCCGCGCCGAGTTGGTCACCCAGCAGCGGGTCAAGCTCGAGAGTGCGCTCCGCGCCCGCAGTTCCGGCGACGGGCGGACGGGGCAGCGTCGACGGCACCACCGGTGCGGTCGGCACGCCGCGCAGCTGGCGCGCCCACCACTGCAAGTCGGCATCGCGGTGCTGCTCGTCGAGGGTGGCGAGTTGGTCGGTGGCGGCGGCGAACTGTAGAGCGGGCGGCGCCGGCTCCGGCTGTTGCCCGACCGCCCATCGGTAACAGGCGGCCAGGTCGGCGAAAAGCGGCTCGATGGACCAGCCGTCGAAGATCAGATGGTGAAAACACAGCACCAGCACCACATCTGCCGCGCCGTCGCGGTACCACTCGGCGCGCCACAGCGGCCCGTCCTGCAGATCGAATCCGCTGTCGGCCGGGGTCACGTGCTCCGGTCCCGTCACCTCGCGCAGCTGCACCACGGGGTCGGCGACCACCACGGCCGTCGGCTCGGCACCGGCGGCGGAGATCCGCCAGCGCAGGACCTCGTGGCGCCGCTGCAGTTGTTGCACGGCCACTGCCATCGCGGCCATGTCAGGGCCGGTCTGGCCCGGTGCCGCGGACAGCCGCCGCTTGCGCTGAATGTTCGCCGATCCATCTCCGGCATTGAGCAGGTCCGCCAGCCACAAACGCCGTTGTCCCTTGGTGAGCCGGGTGACGGCTCTGTCGGTCGTTCGGGCTGTGTCGGTCGTTCGGGCTCCGTCGACCGTGGCAGCACTGTCGGAAGTGGCAGCACTGTCGGGCGTGGCGGCGTTGTCCGAGCCGTTGGAGTTGGTCTGCGCTGCCTCCGGTGTCGGCAGTCCGGCGTCGATCTCGGCCGCGGGGGCGGGTGCCGTGGCGCGGACCGCATCCACCAGCGCACCAAGGGTTCCCGCCCGCAGCACCGCCTCGACCGGGACCCGCCTGCCGACTCTTTCATGCACCGCGCCGACCAGCTGCATGGCGGCAACGGAATGCCCTCCACTGGCCCAGAAGTCGTCGTCCTTGGTCGGCTTCGCCACGCCGAGCACCGACGCCCAGCACTCGGCGACGGCATCCGCGAGCGGATCGGTGGCACCCGCGAACGGATCGACCACACCGGCGTCGCCGGCACCTCCCGGCGCCTCGGCGTGGGCGACCGCGCCGGCCACCGGATCCGCCGAGTTGCTGCCGCCGGCCTTGGACGGGTCGAGACCGAACCGCAGCAGCGCCGTTCTGTCGACCTTGTTGGACACCGTCATCGGGAACGTGTCGACCCGGCGCCACTGGGTCGGCGTCATCGCGGCCGTCAGGCGGTCGGCCGCCCAGTGCTGCAGCTGCGCGGCGTCGGCAGTGCCGGAGAAGAACGCAACCAGTTGCGCGCCACCGGGTCCCTCGACAGTGTCAGCTATCGCCACGCTGACGCCCGGATGCCGGGTGAGCACAGCCTCGACCTCGCCCAGCTCGATGCGCTGTCCACGCACCTTGCGTTGGCGGTCCGCACGACCGAGGTACGACAGTGACCCGTCGGCGTTCCACCGACCCAGATCGCCCGTGCGGTAGCGCGGACCACGGGGGGTATCGACAAATCGTTCAGCAGTGAGTTCTGGGCGTCGCCAGTAGCCGTCGGACAATCCGGCGCCGCCGACCCACAACTCGCCCACCGCACCGGTTTCCAGCACCTCACCGCCCTCGGCCGTCACCTCGACCACAGCGTTGGGAAGCACCGGGCTGATCGGCAGCGGCTGCTCCCAATGACCGCTGGGCCAGCTGGCCGCGACGGCAATGGTGCATTCGGTGGGACCGTAGAGGTTGACGAATCCGCGGTCCGGCCGACTGTCGATCGTCCAGCGGGCGACCTGCTCGGGGCCAGGGGCTTCTGCGCCGGTCTGCAGCACCGCCAGCGTTGGTAGTCGCACCGGGTCCAGCAGCGGCAGCATCGACACCGGCAGGAACATGGTGGTGACTGCCTGCTCGGCGCAGAAGTCTTGAAGCCGCTGGGGATCCGCCCTGGTCGCCGCATCAGGGACCACAACGGTGCCACCGTGGACCAGCGGCAGAAAGATGTCGCTCATCGACACGTCGAAGGTGGGCGAGCAGAAGAGCAGTCCGCGGTCGGTGGCACCGGCGGGCATCAGCCGCCCGAGCGCCCACAGGTAGTTCGCCAATGAATACTGCCGGACCAGAACGCCTTTCGGCGTCCCGGTTGATCCCGAGGTGTACAGCAGGTAGGCACGTCGGTGCGGCGTTTGCCACGACGGTGATCCGGCCGGATCGACGCCGAGCTCGATCGGCACCGGTTGCAGCCCAAGGTCGGCAGCCAGCGCCGGTCGGTCGGTGAGCATCACGCGCGCCTGCGCGTCGGCGGCGATCTCGGCGGCGCGCTGCGTCGCCGATACGTCAACCGGTGTGTAAACGCCGCCACTGGCCATCACCGCGACCGCCGCGACGACCATGTCGACGGTGCGCCCGGTGGCCACCACCACATGTTCCCCCGGTACGACGCCGACCCGCTGCAGCGCTCCGGCCAATCGGGCGGCCCGCTGAACCAGATCCTGGTAGCTCAGCGCAGAGTCGGTGTCCCGCACGGCGACCGCGGTGGGCCGCCGTTCTGCCACGGCCAGGATCGGTGTGAGCACATCGCGGTACGGCGCAGGGTCCAGCGGGCCGTACGCACGGCCGGTACCCGAACCCAGGTGTTGCGTCGTTGTCATGGCATCGCTCGTTCCGCCGTCGGACCACCGTCGGGCAGATAGCGACATTGCAGCCGAACCTCGCTCACGTAGCGACGCCCGTCGGCGTCCGGCAGCCAGTTCGCGTCAAGGTCCGGCAGCATCTCGCTGACGGTCAGCGCGGTCTGCGCGCCGTGCTCCAGCGCTGCTGAACGGATCATCGCCGCCGCCGAGCTGACCAGCACCGGGCTGCTGAAGTCGAGATAGACCGGCTTCACCTCGGTGCTGAGCTTGACGAAAACCCGCTCGGGGAACCCGTTGGCACGGCGCCAGGCGCGCAGCGCCAGATACTGCTCGGCACAGTCTGCGGTGTCCACCACACCTGTTGCCGCGCAATCGCTTCGCCACTGCTCTCTGGTGACAACGAGGTTGTCGATGGTCACCCGCGGCTGATGCGCCCTCGTGGAGGTGAACTTGAAGGCGTCGACGCTGTAGATCGCCAACAGATCGGCGAGCAGCTCCAGAACCGGCCAGGAACGACCCTCGCCGTCCGGCGTCAGCTCGGTCGCCAGCAGCCCGTGCTCGGTGCGCCGGACCACAAGGTCGACGCTGCGCAGCAGTGGTGGCGACTCGGCTGACGACGGCGCCACCACATGATCAGCGGTGAAGGCGAACAATCGATCGGTCGGATTGATCAACCACTCCGCCAGCCGCCCGGTGGTCCGCGGCCAGCCCGGCGGTGGCAGCAGCCTGACCCGATGCGTACCGAGGTCTCGGGCGGCGGCGGCGCGCAACTGCTCGAGGTTGTCCGCCCCGGCAAGCAGCGCAAAGGAGTCGAACGTGGCCCAACCGGCGTGCAATTCGCCAAGCACCACAAGGCAATCCGCCGCCCGTTCCGGGTCACTGGTGACGAACTGGAGATCCGGGCAGTGAAAGGTGGCCGCCGGCCACGGCGACCGCGTCACCGGGAACAGCCGCTTTCCCCGGTCCAGCAGGTCGGCTGCGCGCAGCGGTCCCGAAGCGCGCTCGGAGCCGATGAGCTGTTCCCACCGGCTGACCAGTTCGGCCTGCACACCATCGATCGGCCGCTCCCCGCCGCCGAACAGCACCCCTGTCACCATGAACAGCAGGTCGGACATGAGCACCGGCCGACCGCCGGCGTCGGCCTCGAGATCATCGAACAGCTCATCGCAGATGCGGCCGTAGGCCTCGGCCAGTGCGGCGCAGAACCAGCTCGCCGCCATCATCACCAGCCGCAGCGGGTCGGCGATCGAGCGCACCACATCCATGCCGATCTGGAGGTTCACCTCGCGGGTCGCATCTTCGTAGCAGAGCGAACGCCCGGCATAGGTCTGCCCGTGGTGATGGCTGGGTGCTGCCGAGGTCTGCTCGACAAAATGATGCTCAAGGGTGTCGAGAGCCCGGCCGAGTGCGGTCGCGTCACCGGCCGCTGCCGCGACGGCGCGCAGGTCGGTGTCCAGCAGGTCGAGTGTCCGCAGGGCGGCGGCGCGCACAGCGTCGTCGCCGATCCGGTCGACCTGGCCACGCAGCTCCTGCATGGCGGTCGGCCGTGACGACACCTGGAATCCGCGGATCAGCAGGCCGCGACTCACCATGGCGTCGACGGTGACCGCGACATCGTCGGCCGTCCTGGCCTTGCCGGCCGCGACCAATTCGTCCGCCACCCCGGCGACTGTGCGGCCAGTACAGGATCGCAGCAGCCCGGTCTCCAGCTCAGTCAGTTGGACCGGATTGCCGCCGGCAACGACGGCGGTTGCGGCGGCAGCGTCACCGCGGATGCTGACATACGACGGTAGGTACAGCGGTAGCTCAGCGGCGAAGACCGGGTCGGCGTTGAACGTCGCCGTCAGCTGGCCGATCGCCCAGTCCTCCCAGCACACCCACCGGCTGCGCACCAGGCCTTCACCCGGCTTCACCTGGATGCCGCTGACCTCGTCGGAAAGCTCCGTCCACGCGATCGGCCCGAAGAATCCGATCGTCTCGCTCTTGGCACAGTACCGCTGCCAGTATCGCGCCAACGTGCGGATAGCCTTGCGGCGCTTGCGATTTCGCGGCCCTGCACTGCTGACCCGGGCGAGCGTCGACAGCGCCGGACGGTTCTGCCAGGTCAGCGCTTCTGCCAACAGACCGCCCGCCCCGGCCCGCGCCAGCGCCTGGCCCTGGGCGAAGAAGCTCTGGTCGATCGCCTCGGCCACCTGGTCAGGGCTGTCGGTCGCGGAATCCGGTGCAGCTGCGGCAGTCTGCTGCGCGTCAACCCAAGACGCCAATTGCGGGTTCGACAGCCCGGAGAGGACGTCGGTGGGAAAACCGGCACTGCGCACCAACACGGTCTGCCACACCCCGATGTCTGGCCGCACCAACAGCAAGGGATCAGTCACCGAGCAACCCTCTCCAGTCGGCAGCAGCGAACTCGCGCAAGCTGATTCGCCCGATCGGTTCACGGCTGCACACGGCGCCGACGCTGCCCGGCAACCGCAACGGCAGCACGGTGTAAGCATTCAGATCGGCGCGGGGACCGGCGTCCACCACCGGCCAGCGGTCCGGCCATCGCAGCGGCGCGAAGCTGACCGTCGCCGGCTCAACCTGCAGCCCGTCGCCGGTGGCCTTCAGCAGCGCCTCTTTCGCGGTCCACAGGGCCAACAGCTGATAGCTGGCTCGGTAGTCAGCGTCGGCCGCCGGTAGCGGTATCGCCGTCGTCGGCGTCCGCGGCTCGTCGGGGTGCAGGGCGATCCCCTGCATGCCGGGCAGTCCGGCCAGCGTGCGCACCCGCTCCACATCGACCCCGAGACCACCCGGGAACGAGCGCGCGTGCGCGATTCCCACCAGCACCACACCCTCCGAGTGGCTCCAATTGATGGTCAGGTCGGTACCAGGCAGCATCGGCTTGCCACGCTCGTCCGTCGGCAGATCCTTGCCCTTGAGCTCGATGCCGTAATTCTGCAGAACCCGGTGCACGGCAAGACATCTGGTGAGGTACCTGCGTCGATCCCGATCGAATCGCAGCCGGGACGCTCGAGCCAGTTCACCGGGACCGAGCCAGCCGGTGGCGGCCGTCGCGATGCGCTCTGCATCAGCGGTCTGCACCGCGCGCGCCCCGAGCGTCGGTCCCGGTTCCGACGACGCGGCCGCTGGGTCCGGTACGGCGGGCAGCGGCACGAACCACAGGTCGACGTCCTGCCCGGACGGCACCGTCGGCTCGGCGGCGGTGCCGTCGATCTCGCTCCTGAGCAACTGCCACAGTTCGGGCTCCGCGCTGTGCAGGAAGAAGTGGCCGCCGACCAGGGAACTGAGCCGAAAATCCGGAGCACTGTGCCTGGACCATCCGGCACCGACGGCGGCGGAGCTCACTGCGTCGGTGGTGCCGCAGACGGCGGTGATCGGCACCGGCAGCACCCCGCGCGGTGACCACCGATAGTTGTCGATCCAGCTGAAATCGCCTCGGATGGCGGGCATCAGCAGGTCGAGCAGTTCCGATGCGGCCAGCACCTCGGGCGGTAGGCCGCCGAGTCGGCCGAGACGCTCGACGATGACGGCGTCCGGTTCCCTCGACACCCCCGCCAACGCGCCTTCGTTCGGCAGATCGACCGGCACGCTCCCACCGACAAGCAACCGCCCCGGCAGCGCTGCTCCGCGGTCGGCCAGCCGGGCAACCACCTCGTAGCCGAGCCGGCCGCCGAGCGAGTGCCCATAGATGAGGTAAGGACCGGTGATACTGCTGGCGATCGCGTCGGCCAGTGCATCGGGATCGAGGTCGGCGGACTCGCCGAACCGGCTCTCCCTGCCCGGCAGCTGCACCCCAACGACGTTGGCGACATCGGCGAGCCCAGCGTTCCAGGTACGGAACGCGCTGGCGCCCCGACCGGCGTAAGGCAGGCAGAGCAAGGTGATCGGTGCCGTGCTGGACGTTTGCGTCGTGCGCAGGAACCAGCGCCGGTGCACGGTTGCCGTCGTCACAGCGACTCCCGGTCAACCGGCGGAGCCGCAGCCAACAGCAGATGCGCGTTGCTGCCCCCGGCACCGAAAGAGTTGACACCGACCAGCCTTGCCCATTCCGGCCGGTCGCTGGGCGCGGCCCAGTCGTGGGTCCGCGTGACCGGGCTGAGCCGGCCGTCAGCGAGGGGCAGTTCGGGGTGCGGCCGGCGATAGTGCAGATTTCCGATCAGGGTGCGGTGCCGCAACTGCAGCGCTGCCTTGATGACAGCCGCCGGACCGCCCGCGACGTCAAGATTCCCGATGTTCGACTTCAGCGCCCCGACGGTGAGAGGTGCGGAACTGTCCCGGCGGTCGACCTCGAGCGCGGAGCGCACTGCCGCCAACTCGATCGCATCGCCCCACGGCGTGCCGGTGGCGTGCAGTTCGACATGATCGACAGCACTGGCGGGAACTCCGGCACTGGCTGTCGCCTCGGCGATGACGGCATGCCGGCCGTGGACTCCAGGGCCGGTGTAACCCACCCGCGCCCGCCCGTCGTTGTTGACCGCGCCGCCCACCACCAGTGCCGCGATCCGGTCACCGTCCAACAGCGCATCCTGGTAGCGCTTGAGCAGCACAACCGCTGCCCCACTGGACATTCCGGAGCCGTCGCTGTCGTCCGACAGCGCCCGGCAGCGGCCATCCGCCGACAGCGTCCGGTCCGCCGACCGGACGTGCCGCGGAGTGGTGAGATGCACCCCGCCGGCCATAGCCAGGTCGCAGCGGAAGTCGAGAAGATCGGTGACCGCGGCGCAGATCGCGACGAGACCGGCCGCGCAGCCGGCGCCGTAGGCGACGGTGGGGCCGGCCAGCCCGAGCCGGTAGGCCAGCTGAGCGGCAAGATGATCGGCACCGATCCCGCTGGGCAGCAACTCTTCCCAGCTGGCTCCGTCGGCCAGCAGCGCGGGCAGCACCTGGGTCAGATGGTGTCGGTTGGGACCGGCGGCCAGATAGACGCCGGTGGCCGGTGGCAATCCCGCAACCAGCCCGCTGGTGCGCACCGCGGACGTGACCGCGTCGAAGTACAGCGCGTGCTGCGGATCGCCCCACTGGCCGGCTTCGTGCATCATCCGAGTCACCAGGTCTTGGCTCTCCACCGGCAGCCGGCCGATGGCGCGCACCAGCTCGGGGTTGTCCATGAGCCGCTGCGGGGTGCCTGCGGCGAGAAGATCGCCGGTGTGCAGATCGGTGATCGGGTCCTGCCCACGCACCAGCAGGCGCCAGAGCTGGTCAACGTCAGCGGCACCGGGAAAGCGGCCGTCCATCCCGACGATCGCGACCGTCTGTTCCGGCACCCAGTGCCACCATGGGGAGTCGGCCGGGTCTGCGGCGGGTGCTACCGGTGACGGTTCCCTGAGTTCCCGCTGTTCCGTCGGTTCCCGCAGTTCCCTCAGTTCCGTCGGTTGCGGCTGCGCCCGAGTGTTGGGCACGGGGATCCCTGCCCCGTCGGGTGAAAGCTGTTCGCGGGCAAGCACAACGCCGGCCAGCTCGTCGACGGTCGGGTACCGGAAGAAATCGACAAACTCCAGGCCGAGCTCGGCGCCGACGTCGGCGTGCACGGCCGCCAGCAGCAACGAATGGGCGCCGAGTTCGAAGAACGGGACATCGCCGGCGATGTCCGCTCGTCCGAGCTGGGTCGCCAACGATTGCGACAGTCGACCGGCCGGATCCACCGATCGGCCTGGTGCTGCGGGCTGCCCCGACCGGGTTGGATCAGCCGACGGCCCGGGCTTGTCCGGCAGCGCCGCATCGTCCGGCGGTGGCGGATCATCTTTCGGTGGCGGACCGGTTGTGGGCGCAGTCGTCTCGGCCATCCGACGTTCGACGGCGGGCACGTCGATCTTCCCGGATGCCGTCAGGGGTAACCGATCCCAGACCACCACCCGATCGGGAAGCAACGCCCTCGGCAACTCTCGAGCCAGCTGACCAACCAACTCGGATTCGATGCGTTGGCCGGCACTGTCGCCGGCGGCAGCGACGCCTTGAGTGACTCCACGGCTCTCAGTGGCGTGCATACCCAACGCTGTCAGCGCGACAACGGCCACGAGTTCATCGCCGTTGGTAGCGGCAGCCGCCTGCTGCCCGGACGCTCCGGCCGGTTGCAGGATCACGGCGGCCCGGTCGACCGCGGGATGCGCTCGCAGCCGCCGTTCGATCTCGATCGGGTCGATGCGTACTCCCCGGCGTTTCAGCTGTCGGTCCAGCCTGCCAAGACAGATCAGTTCTCCGTCACCGCCGCGCCTTCCGAGATCGCCCGTGCGGAAGCTCCTGGTCCCGTCGGGGTGATCAACGAACCGCTCCCGTTCCGGAGGCAGGTTCGACCGCTGCACTCCCGCCTCGGGTAGATAACCCGTTGTGACACAACGACTACGCACCACCAGCTCCCCCACCGCCGGCTCGCCCGCTAGGCCTTCACTGCCCTGCGAGATGTCCGGCGCGGGCACGAGCGATACCTCGAAACCGGTAAGCGGGCGGCCGATCGGAACCAGGCCGTCGGCAACCGGTTCGCCCGGCTCGATGCGGCGGTGACAGGAAAAACTCGCCTCGGTCGATCCGTATCCGTTCACGATCGTGATCGACTCCGAAAAGACCCCGCGCAACCGATGGACCAGCGACGAGAGCAGCGGCTCGCCGCCGGACAACACGATTCGGATGCTGTGCTCGCGGGTGCCGCCGTGCCGTGCCCAGACACCGGCGATGGCACCGAGCACCGTCGGCGCAGCGTGCAGCACCGTGACCCGCTGCCGCACCAAGAAGCCAGGAAGCTCGGCAAGACCCCGACGCTGGAGATCGAACGGCACGATGGTGGCGCCGCCGAGCAATGCGCTGTAGAGATCGACCGCAGCCATGTCGTAGCCGAACGGGGCAAGCATGCTCAGCCGGTCGGCCGGCGACAGCCCGAGCGACCTTCTCTGGTTATCCGCACAAGTGATCACTGCTTCTTGGTACTGCGGAACGGCTTTGGGATGACCCGTTGAGCCGGACGTGAACAGCACGTACAACTCCGGCGACTCGCCGTCCGTCCCGTCCGGCGGCACAGCATCCTCCGGCCGCACAGCATCCCCCGCCAGCACAGCGTCCTTCGCCAGCGCGGCATCCTGCGACGGCGCTGCGGCCCCCGCCAGCGCCGCATCTTCGGACAGCCCTGCGGAATCCGACAGCAACGAGCCGATGGAGTCAACCGGCCACGGGGCGAGCGAAAGGGCCGACCTGGCGTCGGCGAACTCGGCGTCGGTGAACGCCCTGCCTGTGAACGCCATGTCTGTGAACACCGTGTCGACACCCGCCGCCGACAGCACCGCGCGACTGCGTTCCTCCGGCCACGACGGGTCGATCGGCACGTAGCTGTGACCGCTTGCCGCAGCACCGAGAGCTCCGATCACGTTGGCGGCGGGCGACTTTGCTATCAGGCCGAACCGACGCCCACCACCAGTAGGGACCGATGCTGAACGATTCGACACCGGATGAACCGACGCCGGATGAATCGATGCCGGATGAATCGATGCCGGATGAGTCAACGCCGCCTGCCGGATGCGTGAGGAGAGCCGGGAAGCAGCGCTCATCAGCTCGGCCCGAGTCCAGGTGCGGGCTCCGTCCACCAGTGCGGGCCGGTGCGGGTCGCTGTCCACGAGCGCGCAGAACCGCTGCCATATCGGCGTATTCGCCCAGGCATCGGCGCGGACCAGCGCCGACGGCTGATGTTCCTTGATCAATCCGACCTTCCCCACGGCACGTGCATCGGAGTGATCACTGATCCCAGCCACCCCGGAAGACGTCTTCAGTGGTTGACAAGGTAACCGAAGTTCCCGGAGTTCGGGTCGGAAATCGTTGAGTCCGCGCGAACCGGCCAGCGGTGAACTACCCATGACGACGCCACCGTCCCCGCACCGCAACCATGATCATGAAACGTCAAACCATCTGAGGCGATCCCCAGAGGTGGCAATCGGGTTGAATGCCCGGTTCCATGACGGCCGACACCCGACTGTTACGGTGCTCGACGTCGGGCGGGGTGGCAGCCCTGTGTTCGCTGGACGGAGGGCGGGACATGTCCAGACATCTGCTGGTGGTCGGTGATTTCCATGCGTCGGTGAGCTGGTTGCGACCGGCGGCCCGACTGGACACCATCAGCCAGCTAGCCGGTCCCATTCTCACCACCGACCCGACAGAGTTCGATCGGATCGTTCACCTTCCCGGCGGGGGCACCGTCGACGAGTGGATCGACGCTGCTCGATATCTCGACCACTGGCGACCGATCAGCGGTGTCTGTGCCTTCTCCGACGCGGAAAGTCTGTTCGCGGCCGAGATCGCCAAGGATCTGCAGATCCCGTGGAACAGTAGGGACACCGCCATCGCGGTGAACGACAAATCCGTGATGCGCGAACGGTTCACCGCTGCTGGGCTGCCGGACGTCCGCAACCGCACGGTGAAGTCGCTGGCCGAACTGCAGAAGTTCATGGCCGACGTCGGCGGCCCCATCGTGGTCAAGCCGACGGCCGGACACTCAAGCATCGGAGTCTCCATCGTGGAGGATCCAGCCGAGTTGGCCGCCGCGTGGGGTCTGGTGAACGCCGCGGAGCTCGCCTCGGGGGTATTGGCCGAGGAACGATTGACCGGCACGCTGATCACCGTCGAAATGTTCAGTGAGCCGGGCCAGCACGGCCTGGTCGGTACTACCCAGTTGTTCTTCGAGCCGCACAGACGGGTCGAACTCGGAGTGTGCACGCCGGCGCCTGTTCCCGAGCACGCCCGCCAGGAGGCGGTAGCTGCGGTGCGCGCCGGCCTGACTGCGCTGGGGGTGGAGTACGGGCTGACGCATACCGAAGTGATGCTGACTGCCGCGGGTCCGCGCATCATCGAGACGCACATCCGCCCCGGCGGCGCCAGGATTCCGGACATGATCGCCGACACCACGGGGGTGCATCCGATCGTGTACACCGTGTGGCAGGCGTTGGGGGCACGAGGCCTGCTGATCGACGACGCTCTTGAGCCGACGCGCGAACCCGAGTCGGCTGCCGCCGCGAGCTGGTACATCGCGTCTGAGGTGACGGGCGAGGTCGCCGCGGTTGCGGGGACCTCGGCCGCCGCGAGCGCGCCGGGGGTGGTCGAGTCCAGATTCGAGGTGCACCAGGGACAGCCGATCAGGACTCTCGCCTCCAACCGCGATCTGCTCGGCTATGTCCGCACCAGGGCCGACGATCCGGTGCAAGCGGTGACGCTGGCCAGGGAAGCCATTGCCAACATCGCAATATCCGTTCGGGCACAACGTGATCCCTTCGCCTCAGCGGTTGGCCTGCAGTGACGGATCGGCGCCGGCGCAGAATCACCGGGTGCGCGGTGGTGTCGATCTGCCTCACCGTGCTGGGTGCCTGCTCCGGCGCGGCCAATTCCAACTCACCGGACGGCGCGCCGCCCGGCCCGGCTGGTGAAGCCAGCACCGTGGGGCCGGACGGATCCACAGCGTCCCCACCGGTCCCGGCGGCGCCGTCGGCGGCCGCCTCATCGGTGGCGGCGTCATCAATGGCAGCGTCATCGGTGGCGGCCTCATCGGTGGCGGCCTCATCGGTGGCGGCGTCATCGGTGGCGGCCTCATCGATGGCAGCGTCATCGGCGGCAGCATCGTCGTTGCCCGACTCAACCGACATCGGCGCCCGGGTCGACGCCGTCGACGAGCGGCGGCTGATGGCGCACGTCGAGCGGCTCGCCGCGTCCCCTCGCGACAACACTGACTCCGGACGCGCCGCGCAAGCGGCAGCGGACTACTCGGCGCAGCAGCTGCGCAACTACGGCGTCGAGGTCAACACCATCCCGGTGCAGGCAGAGGGTATCGAGCTGCCGGTGGTGTGGACCGAGATCGGCGGCCAGCGCTGCCCGGGAACCGCCACCTATGTGCTGGTCGGGCACTACGACACGGTTCCCGGCTCACCGGGCGCGGACGACAACGCCTCGGGCACCGCGGCCGTCCTCGAGACGGCGCGGGTGCTGGCGAAGGCCGGGCTGCCGATCTCGGTGACCCTCGCGGTGTTGCCCTTCGAAGAACCGGGCCCGCCGTTCCGCGGTGCGCTGGCGCTGCTGTCAGCGTTGCAGACCGGCGAGACTGGGCGCCGGGTGCTCGGCGCGGTGAGCGCCGAGATGGTGGGGTTCAGCAGTCCCGAACTCGTCGACGGCGAGCGCCAGGATGTCTTGTACCTGTTGGGTTATCAAGGCGCCGAGACGCTGGTGACGACGTTCGCGGCGGCCTCGGATCGATGGGGTGCCGGGAACGTCGTCGCGCGGACGGTTCCGGCCGACAACCCGTTCATTTGGCGTTCGGATCACGCCGCGTTCCACGACGCCGGGATCCCGGCAGCCATGGCAACGGACGGCGGTGAGACCCGAAACCCGAACTACCACAAGGATTCCGACCGTCCGGACACGCTGAGCCCAGCGTTCTTGGCCGAGGCGACCAGGACGTTTGTCGGGGGTCTGGCGGCGCTGTCGGCCCGGTCAGCACCACCGTCAGCACCATCGACCGGACGGTCTCCAGCGGCGACGAACTCGCCGTGCCAAGGCCCGACCGGATAGTCCGGAGCCGTCGGCGGCGCCGCTGGCGTTCCCTGGACGGCTGACGCACTGCGGCAACCATGGCCGCCAGGGGCAATGCAGGTCGCGTCAGGGACTCGGCCAGCGCGGCAGCGTCGACAGCAGCGAGTCGCCCGCGCCGGCGGGGAGCACCGCCCCTGATGCCAGCTCCGTGCGCACGGCCAGCGTCGCCGCGGGTCGGCCGATCGTGTACACCGGTTGCCGGCTGCGCACGGCGGGGGCGATCACCGCGTCGAGCGGGCCCGTCAGACCGTCACGCAGCGCCTGGGCCAGCGGCTGTTGCAGCGCCTGCGGGCAGAAGCGGCCGAGTCCGCCGAGCACTCTGGTTTCGGTTGCCGCCGAGGTGGTTTCGGTGCCGCTGGACGGCGGCACGTCGGTGGTCGTCGCCGGCGCGGGCGCTTCGGTGCCGGTGAGCCCAGCGGGCGGCGGGGTGAGTGCCGGGGCTGCGGTGGTGGCCGGCGCGGGAGCATCACCGGTGGCAGGTCCGTCAACGGGAACTTGGCTGCAGCCGAAGGCGGAAGCCGCGGCAAGGCTGTCCGACTGTCCGCGCGGGACGGTCTGCAGCAGCATCGACAACTCCCCCGCCTGCAATCGTCTGGTCAGGTCGGCCGGGGTGTCGGCGAGCAGATCGACCTCGACACCGGCGGCACCCAGCTGCCGCTGCACGGCGTCGGCCACCGATGCCAGCCGCAGATCGTCGATCGGGTAGCCGAGGGACAGCCGCAGCGGCCCGGCTGCTCCGGTCAGGTACAGCCCGGAAAGTCGGTAACCGGCCGCGATCAGTTGCCGCTGGGCGGCGTCGGTGGCAGGCGCCGGACGTTCACCGGCCGTGGTGGGCAGCCGCAGCGGATCGGGAGCAGCCAGCAGCGCCGCCGGGTTCTGCCTGCTGGCCAGCGCTGCGAGGGCGTCGCCGTTCAGCGATTCGGCGAGGGCGGTGCGCAGGCCGGCATCAGCGGTGGGCCCGTTCGCCGTGTCGAAGACGATCTGTGTCTGGGCCGGCAGCAGTGTATTGGCGGCGCGGACCGTGCCGGCGGTCACCAAGCGGTCCAGCGCCCGCCGCGCCACCGCGCCAGGACGCAGATAAACGGCCTGAACATCGTTGCGCCCCAGGGCATTCACCAGTGCGGCACCGGTGCCTGAACGGAAAACCACGGTAGCCAGCGAGGATTGCGGTCCCCAATACTTGTCGTTGCGTTCCAAGGTGATCTCGCCGGTGGACTCGTCGACGCCGGCCAGCCGGAACGGGCCGGCCGAGACCGGGATGCCGCCGGCCAGTGCGCCGGCGAATCCCCCGGGGCTGTCCTTGAGCAGATGAGCCGGCAGCAACGGCGAGAACAGTTGCAGCCAATCGTGCACCGGCTGGGTGAAGACCACCTCGGCGGTCTTGCCGCCGTCGCCGGAGCGGACCGCGGAGATGGTGCGGTAGGCGGCGTTGTCCAGCGTGGCGTCGGTATCGCCCAGTTGCTGCGCCAGGTACCGGAAATCCTCTGCGGTGACCGGAGTTCCGTCCGACCAGGCCGCATTACGGTTGATCCGGTACCGCACTGTGAACGGATCCTGATCGATCACGGTTGCGCTGTCCACCAGGTCGGCAGCAACCCGGCGCACTCCGTCGTTTCCGACCTGGGAGACCGACGGCAGCACCACGCCGGCAACAGCGGCAGCCGCCGGCGAGTAGTCGGACAGTAGATAGGGATTGAATCCGGTGAGCGCGCCGTCGACCCCGATGGTGACTCCGCCGGAGCGTGCTGGTTCGGCGCTGGCTGAGCTCAATCCGCTCGGGCTCTGCGGCGGCGGCAGTCCGGGAGGGGTGCAAGCCGTCAGCACCAGCGCAGCGAGCACGGCGAGCAACGCCGGCGCACCCCGTGCGGCCCTGGCGCTGCCGGCTTTCCGCCGCCTGTTCAGCGCGGGACGGCCCATTGCCAGTAGTTCCACACTGCGCCCTGAGCCAGGCCGTTGTCGCTGACATTGCGGATCTGCCGGGGGTTGACCAGCACCAGGTCGGCGCCCTGCGTCAACGGCAGCCCGACCGCATCGGCGGCCAGCTGCTTGTCGATCTGAGTCGCCAGACTCTGCTCTTGAGCGGAGCTTGCAGCCACCATCAGCTTGTCCAGCAAGGCGTCTGCGGCGGACGAAGAGTAGTTGCCCCAGTTGAAGGCACCGCCGGAGCGGAACATCGGAACCGCGCTGCTCGCCGTACCCCCGGCGAAACTCCAACCGGACACCCCGGCGTCGTATCCGGCGCGGTCGACCGCCTTGCTGTAGAAGTTCTGCTCGGGCAGCAGCCGGACGGTGAACCCTGCGGCAATGGCGTTCTCGGCGATCAACCGCAGCTGTTGCTCGCGCCTGCGGTCGCCCGGCAGGAACATCAGCCGCACCGCCGGTGCCTTCACCCCGGCCTGCGCCAGCAGCTGTTTCGCCCTGGCCGGGTCGCCCTTCGACGGCCAGCTGCCGGAGCCGTTACCGCGGGCCACTGCCGGGTACCCGGGGGCGAGCGGCGACATCACGTAGGAATCGATAAGCCCGTTGCCGAGGTCGCCCTCGATACCGGCGCCCTTGGCCGGTGCTTGCATGGCGGCGAGGCGTTCCCGTGGCACCGCCGCCAGGAAAGCCCTGCGGACCAAGGCCGCCTTCTTCGCCCCGGCAGCACCGCCACCGTAGGTCTTCGCGGCGAACGGCCCCTGGTCCTGCACCAGGTAGAGCTGCCGGAAGCTGTCCGCAGGGTAGGCGCGGGCTTTCACCCCGCCGAGCATGGCGGCAACATCGCTGTCCTGACCGAGTACGGTCTGGCCGAACGACAGCTCGCCGTTGCTCACCGCCTTTGCCGTCGCCGGTCCGTTGCCGGACTGGACGATCCGCAGCAGCACCTTCCGCACCGACGGACGCGGCCCCCAGGTGTACTTCGGGTTCGCGGTCAGCTCAAGCTGTTTCGCGTCCATCTTGGTGAGCTGGTAGGGACCAGCGGTGACCCGAAGGTCGGCCGGAGGCAGCTTTCCCGGGGTGATGGTGAACGCGGCGTTCCATACATTCGCTACCTTGGCCAGCCGCCCCAGCGCGGCAGCGTCCTTGGGGTTCTTACCGAGCGCCTGCACCGTGGAGACCAACGCGGCAGTCGCCTTGGCCGCCGACTTCTCACCGAAGGCCCGTTTGGCGACGACGTGCGCCGGTACCGATGGCCGCGAGAACGACTCCGCGATGTTGGCATGGGGCTTGGCGTACTCAACCGTCAGCGACTTCGAATCCTTCGACAGGGTAGGAACTTTGCTGGCGTACCCGGTCGTCATGCCGTCGGAGTCGAACACCGGGGTGTTCTGGGACTTGATCGTGCCATTGTCGTCGTACTGCAGGGTGCCGCTGTCCAAAGCGTTGGTCCGCGCCGCCCAGTCCAGCAGCAGATCGGCAGCCGTGACCGCGGTGCCGTCGCTCCAGGTCGCCGCGTCGGCAACGGTATAGCGCACGGTGTAAGGGTTTTGCCGGGTGACGGTGCAGCTGACGAAGCCGGTGTTGTCGATCAGCTGCCGCCGGTCGTCGTAGAAGGCGCCGAGCGGGGTGATCAGGTGCTGCAGTTGCAGGGTCGGGATCGAGTACGTCGAACCGACCGATCCGTTCAGTGAGCGCGGCGTGTCGTTGATACCGATCGTCACCGCGCCGGCGGCAGCCGCCGGCGCCGAAAGCTGCTGTGGGCTCCGCGGAGTGCCGCAGCCCTGAGTCGGCGCGGCCGCGGGCACCTTCGGTGCCGCCGCAGCGAACACCGGCAACGTGCCGGGGTCGGCGGCGGCACCGGCGGTCCGCGCAGTGGTGGATGCTGCTGACTCGGAATCGGCGGCGCCGGAGGCGGCACCGGCAGCTGCACCGGTGCCCGGCCCGGAGCCGGCACCGCTGCTGGCGCGCGACTCGCCGGTTGCCGGGGAGCTGCTGCCCGCGGCGGATTCCGGCTCAGAGTTCGGTGCGGTGGAGGACCCTGCCGTCCCTGCACCGGCAGCGCCGGCTCCCGATGTCTCGGCGCCGGGCCCATGCGGCCCGGTGCCGGTGGGCGTTCCCAGCGCGGTCGGATTCGGTTGGGCGGCACCGTCAATGGTGCTGGTGCAGCCGGCCAACGCCAGCGCTGCCCCGGTCAGCGCGGTCACCAACTGCCGGTTGGCCCGGCGTGCTGCTGTGCTGCCCATCTCGCCTCTCCCGCTGCCCACCGGCGCGGTGCTCGCCGCCCTGCGTGAGCGCCGCGTCGGCGCCGGCGCTGGCGGTGTGCTCTCGGTAGCTGCTTCTTGGGTCTATTTCTTGGCGCGTGAGCGTGCCCTGGCCCGCTCGGACGCGTTCAAGATGATCTTACGGATCCGGGCCGACGTGGGCGTGACTTCGACACACTCGTCGTCGGCGCAGAACTCAAGGGACTGCTCGAGACTCAGCGCTCGCGGCGGGATCAGGTGCACCAGCTCGTCGCCGGTGGCCGAGCGCATGTTGGTGAGCTTCTTCTCCTTGGTGATGTTGACGTCCATGTCGTCGGCGCGGGAGTTTTCGCCGACGATCATGCCCTCGTACACCTCGGTGGTCGGCGGCACGAACAGCGTGCCTCGCTCCTGCAGCGAGAACATCGAGTACGGCGTCGCCTTGCCCGCCCGGTCGGCGACCAGTGAACCCGTTGGGCGGGAACGCATCTCGCCGGCCCACGGCCCGTAGCCGTCGAACAGGGCAGAGGCGATCCCGGTGCCGCGGGTTTCGGTGAGGAACGCGGTGCGGAAGCCGATCAGCCCGCGCGAGGGCACGTGGAACTCCAACCGGATCCAGCCGGTGCCGTGGTTGGTCATGTTTTCCATCCGGCCCTTGCGCACCGCCATCAGCTGAGTGAGGGCGCCGAGGTACTCCTCGGGAATGTCGACGGTGAGCCGCTCGAACGGTTCCTGCAGCTGCCCGTCGATGGTCTGGGTGACCACCTGTGGCTTGCCGATGGTGAGCTCGAAGCCCTCCCGGCGCATGGTCTCCACCAGAATGGCCAGCGCCAGCTCGCCGCGGCCCTGTACCTCCCAGGTGTCAGGACGATCGGTGCTGAGCACCCGCATCGAGACGTTGCCGACCAGTTCGGCGTCCAGCCGCTGCTTGACCTGCCGTGCGGTCAGCTTGGTGCCGCCGTCGCGGCCGGCCAGCGGCGAGGTGTTGATGCCGACCGTCATCGAGATGGCAGGTGCCTCAACGGAAATCGGCGGCAACTGCTTGGGATCGTCAGGGTCGGCGAGGGTTTCGCCGATGGTGATGTCGGCGATGCCGGCGACGGCGATCAGGTCGCCGGCGCTGGCCTGCTCCACCGGCACCCGCTCCAGCGCGTCGGTCATCAGCAGCTCGGAGATTTTGGTGCGGGCACTGGTGCCGTCGGCCTTGATCCAGGCGACCTGTTGGCCCTTGGTGATGGTGCCCTCCACCACCCGGCACATGCCGATGCGGCCGAGGAACGGCGAGGCGTCGATGTTGGTGACCTGCGCCTGCAGCGGGGCGCCGGGGTGGTAGGTGGGCGCCGGGATGGTGTCCAGTAGCACGTCGAACAGCGGGTCGAGGTTCTCCGAATCGGGGGCGCTGCCGTTCGCCGGCTTGGTCAGGCTGGCCTTGCCGGCCCTGCCGGAGCAGTAGACGATCGGGAACTCGATCTGGTCGTCGTCGGCGTCCAGATCGAGAAACAGCGCGTAGACCTCGTCGATCACCTCGTCGATGCGGGCGTCGGGGCGGTCGGTCTTGTTGATGGCCAGCACAACGGGGAGCTTGGCCTGCAGGGTCTTGCGCAGCACGAACCTGGTCTGCGGCAGTGGCCCCTCGGAGGCGTCGACCAGCAGCACAACGCCGTCCACCATCATCAGTGCCCGCTCCACCTCGCCGCCGAAGTCGGCGTGCCCAGGCGTGTCGACGATGTTGATGGTGAGATCGCTGACGCTGCCGTCCGGGTGGCTGTGCCGGCGCTTGACGGCGGTGTTCTTCGCCAGGATGGTGATGCCCTTCTCCCGCTCCAGATCGCCGGAGTCGAGCACCCTGTCGGCAACGTCCGCGCCCTCCCGGAACGCCCCCGATTGCCACAGCATGGCGTCCACCAGGGTGGTCTTGCCGTGGTCGACGTGCGCGACGATCGCGACATTGCGTAGGTCGGAGCGCTCGGCGGTGGCGCCGGCGGCAGCTGCCGGGTCGCCGGCGGCGGTGGCGGTGTCAGGTGTTTCGGGCACAGTCGGTGACGCTCCTGCTTGGTTCTGCTTAGTGGTCCGCTGCCCGAGCGAGCCTCGGACGGCGCCGTGCCGGGCGGTGAGGGTGCGGCGCGGGCACCTGCGAACTTACCGGGGATCGAGCGACCTACCTATTCGCGCCGATTCCGGCCGACTGCAGGGACGGGCCGGCGCCAGGCGCCGACGGACCGGTCACCTGGTGGGATCGCGCGGGTCGACGACCGGCTTGTCCTGCACGATCGCCGGGCCGCTGCTGCCTTGATCGGTGGCGGTTGCCGGCGCGGTGAACTCGCCGGCCTGGTCCACCTGGGTCGGGTTGAGCACCCTGGAAAGGAAGGTCTTGGTGCGCTCGTGCTGCGGGTCGCCGATCACCTGGTGCGGGCCGCCCTGCTCGACGATGAACCCGTCGTCCATGAACACCACCCGGTCGGCGACGTCACGGGCGAACGCCATCTCGTGCGTCACCACCATCATCGTCATGCCCTCGTCGGCCAGCGACCGCATCACCGCGAGCACGTCGCCGACCAGCTCGGGGTCGAGTGCCGAGGTCGGCTCGTCGAACAGCATCAGCGACGGCGACATGGACAGTGACCTGGCGATCGCCACCCTTTGCTGTTGCCCGCCGGACAGTTGAGCCGGGAACGATGCCTCCCGGCCGGCAAGGCCCACTCGTTCCAGGTTCTTCCTGGCAACCTGCTCGGCCTCGGACTTGCTGCGGCGCAACACCTTCCGCTGGGCAACGGTGAGGTTGTCGAGCACGTTCAGGTGCGAGAACAGGTTGAATTGCTGGAACACCATGCCGATATGCCGCCGCACCACGTCGATCTCGCAGTCAGGGTCGGTGACGTCGGCGCCGTTGACGACAATGGTGCCGGCGGTGGGCTGCTCCAGTAGGTTCACGCAGCGCAGCAGCGTCGACTTGCCCGATCCCGACGGCCCGATGATGCACACCACCTCGCCGGCGGCGACGTCGAGGTCGATGCCCTTGAGTACCTCGAGCGCGCCGAAGTTCTTCTTCAGGCCGTTGATCGAGATGGCCGCGTCGCCGGTCGGGGCCGGCTCGGACCCGGTGTGAGCTGTTGCCATCAGCGCGCCCTCGCATGTCGTCGTTCCAGCCGCCGCACCAGCCAGGACAGCGGCAGCGTGATGCACAGGTAGAGCAGCGCGACCACGGTCAGCGGGGTCACGCTGGCCAGCTGATTGATGTTGCTCTGCCCCAGCTTTGTCAGTTCGTACTGCTCGATGGTGACCCCGATGGTGTACACCAGTGACGAATCCTTGACCAGCAGGATGATCTCGTTGGTGAGCGGCGGGATGACGATGCGGAATGCCTGCGGCAGCACGATCGTCACCATGGTGCGCATCGGCGACATGCCGAGCGTCCGCGCCGCCTCGACCTGACCCTTCGGTACGGCCTGGATGCCGGCCCGCAGCGTCTCCGCCATGTACGCCGCAGCGGTCAACCCGAGGCCGATGGCGACCATCTGCCAGGTGTCCAGCCGAAAGCCGGGGAAGGCGCGGGGTATGCCGAACGCGATGATGATGAGCACGGCCAGCGCCGGGAGCCCGCGGAACAACTCGATGTACACCATGGCCACCGCCCGGTACACCCTGATGGAGCTGAGCCGCATCAGCGCCAGCACGATGGCCAGCGTGAATCCGAAAACGAATCCCAACGCGGTGTACTGCAAGGTGTTCAGCAGCCCGGTGGTGATCACCCGCGGGAACATCTGCCTGGCGACGTCGATGTTGAACCACGACCTGACCAGCGTCGGCCAGTCGATGATCAGCGCAAGAATCACCACGACGACGAGGCCGATCAGGTACTGCACGCCGCGGAAGGCGCGGGCCCGCTGGCGGCGGGTCATCGGCATGGCTGCTCCGATCCGGTGGGCGGCAACGGTTTTACTCACGCTTGTCTGGCATTGCCTGACGCTCGTCTGGCTCTGGTCCGGCGCTGGTCCGGCGCTCAACTGACGCGAGTGTCGACGGCGATGACATGGCGCCGACGGCGGAACGGCCGCGGCACCGGCGTCCGGCCATCACAGCGGCCGGACGCCGAGCCGGCTCACTTCGGCGGTGCGGCGCCGATCCACTTGGCGTAGCTGGCGTCGTAGCTGCCGTCGCTCTTGGACGTCGCCAAGGTGGCGTTCACGGTCTTGGCGAGCGCCTCGTTGCCGAGCTTCATTCCGAAACCGTACTGGTCGCCGGATTTGATCTCCTCCACCGCTTTGACGGTGGACCCGTTGTCCTTCACCAGCTTTGCCAGCACCGGGACGTCGTTGACGACACCGTCGACCTGGCCGGTGAGAATGGCCTGGCTCTGCAGGTCGAAACCGGTGTACTCGACAACCTCATAACCGAACTCGTCCTTGTGGGCGTTCAGGTAGTCGAGGCCGGTGGTGCTGGCCTGGCCGCCGAGCTTCTTGCCCTTGAGGTCAGCGAGGGTTTTCGCGGTGCTGTCCGACGGGACCACCAGCGAGAAGTTGGCGTCGAAGTACGGCTCGGAGAACAACATCGCCTTCTGCCGCTCCGGGGTGATGGTCATGCCGGCGGCGGCGATGTCGCACTTGCCGGAGGCGGTGGCCTCGCCCGACTTGATGCCCTCGAACGGGGTATCGATGACGGCGGTCTGCACGCCGAGCTTCTTCGACACCATGTCCATCAGATCGATATCGAATCCGACCACCTCGCCGTTGACGTCGGATTCGAAGGGCTCGAACGGCAGCGTGGTGCAGACGGTCAGCTTGTCCGGTGCGATGAGGGCCTGCTTGGCGGCATCGACGGTGGCCTGGTCGACCGTCCCGCCCGCCGCTGCGCCGCCGGAACCCGCGGCGCTCGCCCCGCCGGACGCGGCCGCGGCACTGCCGCCGGCTGCGCTCGCCCCGGCAGCCGCCCCGCCGGAACCCGCCGCGCTGGCACCCGCGGCGCCGCCGGCGTTGGTGCCGGAAGCGCCGGCGCCACCGCCGGTGGTGGTTTCGGCAGGGGCGGTGTCGGTGCCGGCAGAACCCGTCCCGGAGTCCGATCCGCAGGCGCTGACGCCCAGCAGCAGTGCGGCGCCGGCGGCGAGCAGCCCGGCCCGCATGGTGCGGCCTCGCAGGCGAATGTTGGTGGTGCTGTCGGTCACGTCGACTCCTCAAGGTCGGCGGGTCGGTTGACCCGCTGCTGCATCGTCCGCGGCGGTTCGGGGTGTCCGTTGTCGCCGGGTTGAAGCGCGGCCGGCGACGCCGAAACGCGTCGCTGCCGATGGGGCATCGTCGCATGCCCAGCCGCGGCGTCGGATGACATGTCGATAACGAAGCGGCGCCGGGCAGTGCTCGTGTGCGACGGGAGCTGGACCGCCGGCGTCGTCCGGTGCCCGACTATCGGTACAGGTCAGCGCGAGTGTTCGGCGCCGCGCTGGGCGGCGGCGCGCAAGTCGGGCAGCAGCTCCCGGTCGGCCGGCAGCCACTCCAGCGTGTCGAGCTCGGTCGCCGCCACCCAGCGCAGCTCCGCGTGCTCCAGCGGCTCGGGTCGCTGGCCGGCGCCCAGAGCAAGCTGATAGCAGCGCAGCACCGTGGCGCCCGGGCCGCCCGCCGGCACCGGCGTCGTTGGTGGCGCTGCCGGCGCCGGGCTCAGGACGATCTCGTCGCCGAGTCGGCGCCGCACGGCGACGTCCACCCCGAGCTCTTCCCGCCATTCCCGCGCCAGCGCCGTCCGCTCGTCCTCGCCGGTGTGCACCTTGCCGCCGGGCAGCTCCCAGGCGCCCGGGTGCCGGGGATCGTCGGCGCCTCTGCGGGCCACCAGCAGCCGCCCGTCCCCGTCGAACAGGGCACCGGCGACCACCACAGACGGCTCCCTCGCCACCAGCGTCACCACGCCGAGCAGCAGCGAACCGGCGCGGATGACCCGTCGACGCAGCACCGCCGTTGCCGCCGCCGGCAGCGACGGCGACAGCACATCCACCCTGGTGAGCACGCCGGACCCGGTTGCGGTGGCGTGCACGCTGATTTCCACCGGCCGCCCGCCGATCGAGCTCAACGTGGGCAGGCCTTGGTCGGAATCGGTCGGCTGCAGCGACACCCGGAACGCCTTGCCGGCGCCTTCTCCCCCGGTGCCGGGCCGCCGCAGCGACCCCGGCCACCAGCCCTGCCAGCGCAGCAGGTCACCGTCGGCCAGTTCGGTGGCGGGGGCGCCCAGCAATCGGCCCCCGGCTGCCCTGATCGCCCGCCGCCAGGTGGCGCCGCTGCGCAACGCGGACTGCACCGCGGCCAGCGGCGCATCGATGACCTCGGCGGTCCGGATGATCAACACCCAGCCAGCTTGCCAAAGCCGTGTCTGGCCCAGCACCACCGCGCCGGCCGTGCGGGCACCGCTGGACAGGCGCGGCGGCCTCCGCCGGCCCACTCTTCGCCGATCGCTCGTCGCAGGTCGCTCTTCGCAGGCCAATTCATCACCTGCTGCAGCAGTGCCCGATTTACGCCCGCTGCGTCCAGAAATCGGCCGCTGGCGCAGCGTCTGATGAATCGGCAGTCGGGCAGGGCCAGTTGCCACAGCCGGGGGCCGGCTACCCTTCGCCAGTGGCGGGCGGCAGCGCGGCAACGCCGCTGGAATCCACCCGCAGAGTGAGATGGGTGCCGCGCGGCGGCAGGTCTCTGGACAGCGCCTGCGCCGTGACCGGGCCGGAGGATCCGGCGAGCTCCACCGTCGCGCGGACGGCGTCCGGGCTGGGCCGTGCGCTCAGCACTGTCCCGGTGACGGTGCCGGCCGGGTCGGCCGATAGCGCCGCCGGGCGCAGCGCGACGGGCCCGTCGGGCAGCCCGGCAACACCGTGCCCGGCCGGCAGCACGCTGGTGTAGCCGATGAAGCGGGCCACCCACTCGTCGGCGGGATGGGTCCAGATCGCTTGCGGCGCACCGGTTTGCACAATGTGCCCCGAGCACATCACCGCAACCGAGTCGGCGATGGCGAAGGCCTCACCCTGGTCGTGGGTGACGAACAGCGCGGTGGCCCGCTCGCGCTGCAGGATCTCGCGCAGATCGACCAACAGTCGCGAGCGCAGCGCCGCGTCCAGCGCGGCCAGCGGCTCGTCCAGCAACAGCAGCCGCGGTGACGGCGCCAACGCCCTCGCCAGCGCCACCCGCTGCTGCTGACCACCCGACAACGAACCGATGCGCCGGTCGGCCATCCCCGGCAGGCCGACAACATCAAGCAGTTCGTCGACCCGGCGCCTGATCCCGGCGCGGTCGCGGCCGGAACGGGCCAGCCCGTAGCCGATGTTGCCGGCCACGGTGCGGTGCGGAAACAGCATGCCGTCCTGGAACATCAGGCCGATGCCGCGCTTGTGCACCGGCAGCCGGGACAGCTCGACGGTGCCACCACCGGCCGTGCCGGTAGCGCCGGCCGACGCGGCGGCCGGTTCGGTCCAGTAGATGTGGCCGGCGGCAAGAGGTTCCAACCCGGCCACCGCACGCAGCAGCGTCGACTTTCCGCAGCCGGAGGGGCCCAGCAGGGCCAGCACGGTCCCCCACGGCACCTGCGCGCTGACCCGGTCGACGGCCGTCACCGGGGCGTCGCCGCGTTTGGCGCGCGGGTACCGGACGGTCACCTCGTCGATCGCCAAACCTGCCGGGCGATCACGGCCGGCTCCGGGCGAGGGTACACCGGGAGAATCTTTGCGGCGCATCAGAAACCACCGATCCTGGCATTGGCCCCGCTGACCGCCTCGACCACCAGCAGCACCAGCGCACACAGCAGGGCGAGCAGCACCGCCGCCGCCAGTGCCATGCCGGTGTTCAGTTCGCCGGGGCGGCCGATCAGCCTGGCGATCAGCACCGGCAGGGTGGGCCGCTGCGGAGTGGCCAGAAAGCTGGTGGCACCGAACTCGCCCAGCGCGACCGCGAAGGCGAAAGCAGCGGCACCGCCGAAAGCCCTTCGGGCGATGGGAAGATCGACCGTCCACCACACCCGCAGCGGTGGCGCACCAGCCGACGCCGCCGCCTGCCGCAGCCGATCGTCGATGCCGCGCAGCACCGGCAACACCATCCGAACCACCAGCGGCAGCGCCACCAGCGCCTGCGCGATCGGCACCAGCAGCGGCGACGAGCGCAGGTCGAGCGGCGGGGAGTCCAACGCGATCAGGAACCCGAAACCGACCGTCACCGCAGAGACACCGAGCGGCAGCATCATGAATCCGTCAACGGCGCCGAGCAGCCGCCGCGCCGCTCGGCTGCGGGGCCGCCGCGCCAGCACCACCGACAACGCCACCCCGACGATCACCGCAAGCACCGCCGCCAATGCCGCTGCCCGCAACGAGTTTGCCAGTGCCGTTGTAGCCGGCACCAGCATCAGGTTGTCCTGGCCCACCGTGCCGAGCGCAGCGTAGTTGGCTAGACCGAAGCCGCCGCCGGGCTCCCGCAACGAGCGCAGCACCAGCGTGCCGAGGACGCCGAGAAAAGCCAGCGCCACCAGCGTGGTGACGACGGCCGCGACGGCATCGCCGAGGCCGAACCGGGTGGGACGCCGCACCCCACTGTCCAGTCGCTGGGTGGTGTCGGTGCGCCGGCGCAGCGCCGCCACTACCACCAACAGCAGCGTCACCAGCACCAGCTGCGCGATCGACAGCACCGCCGCGGTGCGCAGGTCGAGGAACTCCTGTGTCTGCCGGTAGATCTCGGTCTCCAAGGTGTTGAGCCGTCCGGCACCGAGGATCAGCACGATGCCGAAACTGGTGGCGCAGAACAGGAATACCATGGTGAACGCTCCGGTGATGGCGGGGCCGAGGGCAGGCAGGGTGACCGTCAGGAAGGCCCGCAACGGGGTTGCCCCCAGCGAGCGCGCGGCCGCCAGCGGCCGGTCGTCCAGCACCGCCCAGCTGCTGCCGACGGTGCGCACCACCATGCCGTAGTTCAGGAACACGTGCGCCGCCAGGATCGCGGCGACGGTCTCGTCCAACCCCCAACTGCCCAGCGGGCCGCCGGGGGTGAGCAGGATCTTGAACGCCAGCGCGACCACCACGGTGGGCAGCACCAGCGGCATGGTGAGCACCGCCCGCAACACCGCACGGCCAGGAAAACGCTTGCGGTACAGCAGGTATGCGCCGGGGATGCCCAGCAGCAGACAGAGCACCGCTGAGGCCGCCGCCTGCCAGATGGTGAAGGCGACAAGCGAACGCATCCGCGGCCGCGCGAACACGTCACCGAACGCCGACAGGTCGAGTCGTCCGTCGACGAACAGTCCGCGGCCCAGCAGGGTCAGCACCGGGTAGCAGAAGAACACCAGCAACGCCGCGGTGGGAATCGCGGCCAGCAGCACCAGTCCGACCCGGCGCAGCCACCGCCAGCCGTCGCCGGGCCGCTCGCGCGGGCCGGCCGCGCTCACGCTGCTGGCGACCGTCATGCCGCCGAGCTCACTGCCCCATCAGATCGGACCACTCACCGATCCAGGCCTGCCGGTTCTCGGCGATCTGCTGCGGGTCGACGGTGGCCGGCTTGTCGGCGACCGGTGCGAACTTCGCCCATTCGGCCGGCAGCTGCACTCCGGCGGTGACCGGGTAGACGTACATCTGCTCCGGCAGCGCCTGCTGGAACTCCTTGGACAGCAAGAAGTCCACCACCTTCTTGGCACCGTCAGGGTTCTTCGCACCGGCCAGCACCCCGGTGTACTCGACCTGCCGGAAGCAGGTGTTCAGCAGCGCGCCGGTGGTGGCCTTGCCGTCCTTCACCGTCGACGGCGGCGAGGAGGCGTACGACACCACCAGCGGACGGGTGCCGGTCTCGGAGCCACCGGTGAAGTCGACCGTGTAGGCGTCTTCCCAGCCGGCATCCACCTTGACCCCGTTGGCTTTCAGCTGGCGCCAGTAGTCTTGCCAGCCGTCGGAGCCCTTGGCGCTCATGGTGCCGAGCAGGAACGCGAGACCGGGCGAGCTGGTGGCCGGCGACTGCACCACCAACAAGTCCTTGTACTCGGGCTTGGTGAGATCGTCGTAGCTCTTCGGCTCGGCGAGCTTCTTGTTGGTGAACCAGGTGTGGTCGACGTTGACGCACACATCGCCGTAGTCGACAGCGGTGAGCCGGTTCGAATCGTCGATGGCGTATTTGTCGGCCCCGTTCGCCGCTGCCGCAGAGGCATAGGGCTGCAACACGTCTGCGTCCAGCGCGCGCGAGGCGAAGGTGTTGTCGATGCCGAAAACCACGTCACCGAGCGGATTGTCCTTGGTGAGCACCAGCTTGTTGGTCATCGCCCCGGCGTCGCCCTGGGCCAGCACCGTGAGCTTGACGCCCGACTGCTTCTCGAAGTCGGCGATGAGCTTCTTGTTCATGTTGAACGAATCGTGGGTCACCAGCGTCACCTCGCCGGCCGAACCCGGCGCCACCGGCGCCACCGACTCGGGCGCCGGCGACGACACGGACGACACAGCGGACGCCGGACCGGCCGAAGCCGTTGCGCCGCCGCCACTTCCGGCTGCAGCGGAACTGCTGCCACCCACGGTGGACGCCGCGGACGCATCGGCGCCGGCCGCCGCGCTCGTGCCGGCCTGATCGCCGGCCGTGCCGGCACCGTTCGAGGTGACGGGGGCGCCGGTGGTTCCGGCGCCGGACCCGGCTGAGCTGCCGGACCCGGCTGAGCTGCCGGAGCCGTCGGAGCTGCCGCACCCGGCCAGCAGCACCGCTGTCACCGCGAGGGCCGCCGCCGGCCATCCCACGCGCCGACGCACGGCCTTCGCGCGGGGACGAATCTGACGATGGTGAGTGTTCATTGACTGTGCCCTCCTGTGGGACGAAGGCACGGGCTGCAAACTGCGAGAGGACGTCCCTGCGCCGGCATGATCCGGATCAGGTTCGACGGTCCGGGACTCCGTGTCCCGCTCTCAGCCCGGCGCACCGGACTCCCGTGTCAGCCGCTCACTCTAATGGTTGACCGGGAGCTACTGCTCGACGGGAGCGCCGCGTCCCTCGGGCCGGCGACCGACCTGACCCGATCGGACGCCTTCGGTCCGCCGACCCAGCCGCCACAGCACCAGCAGCGTCACGATGCCAAGCACCGGATACGCCAACGACAGCCCCAACTCCCACCATTGCCAGCTCCGGCCGGTGGCACCGGCGTCCTTCTCGCGGGCGGCGGCGATCGGCACCGCGAAGGTGAAGATGGCCAGCGTCCAGCACCAGGCGAGCACCCGCACCGACCGCTCCCGCCGGTCGGCGCCGAGCAGGCACCACAACAGCAACGGCAGCACCCACACCCAGTGGTGGTTCCAGGAGATCGGCGACACCAGCAACCCGCACAGCTGCACCGCCAGGAACGCGGCCAGCCGGTCGCCGCGCCGGGTCACCCGCTGACAGACCAGCACCGTCAGCACCAGCACCAGCACCGCTGCGAGCAGCCACACCGCTGTCGCCGCCGAGCCGACCGTGCGGGCCGCCACCCCGCGCAGCGATTGGTTGCGCATCGCCTGGATCTCACCGGTGCGGGAGGCGTCGAACATCAACGAGGTGAAGAAGTCCCACGTCGGGCCCGGCATCGCGAGCAGGCAGATGCCGACGGTGACGGCGAAGCTGACCACAGCGGCGGTCACCGCCGTCCACTGCCGCCGGATCAGGTAGTACAGCCCGGTGATCGACGGTACCAGCTTGATGCCGGCGGCCAGCCCGACGGTGACGCCGGCCAGCCACTGCCGCGCCGTCACCGCCCCGGCCAACAGCAATGCCATCAGCAGCAGGTTGACCTGGCCGTAGTTGAAGGTGGTACGCACCGGCTCGGACCACAGCGTCACCGCCGTCACGGTGACGGTCACCCCGCGGGTCAGCGCGCGCGGCCAGCGCCCGTCCGGCCCGGCCAGACTCAGCAGGCGCAACGTCAGGTACACCGACGTTGCCAGCGCCAGCAGACACAGCAACTGCCAGCCGGCCGCCGCGACCGGCCATGGCAACTGCGCCAGCGGCCAGAACAGCAACGTCGGGAACGGCGGATAGGTGAACGGCAGTCCCTGCGGCGTCAGGAAAGTGTAGAGCGTTCCGTCACCCAGATGATCGGCGGACGACAAATAGACCCGCAGGTCGATCATCGCCAGCCCGTCGGTGCCGGCGGCCATCACCAGCACGTGGCCCATCAGCGAAACCATCAGCAGCAGCCACACCAACGGCGTGGTGAGCCAACGGGACCAGCGGGGCAGCGAGCGAGCCGGAGCGTCGGTCCGTCCGGTCACCACTCGTCTCGTTCAGACTTCTTCTCGGAGCGCAGCGCCGACCGGGACCCGGCAACCCGATCGCCGGCGGCGGCCGGCGCCGACCCTGGGGAGCGGAAGCACCAATCGGCGAACAGCACCAGCACCAGGCACCACAGCATCGGGACGGCCGACAGCACCAGCTCGACGGTGGACGCGTCGTACCAGACCACCGTGCGATGCAGATAGGTGGCAGGGTGCATTCCCCAGCTCAACAGCCCGACAACGCTCAGCACCGCCAGCGCGATCCGGTGCCGGCGTTGCTCGCCGTGGCTGCCGCGCAGCTGCCACCAGCCGACGATCAGCAGCAGCAGCGCCGGAACCACCCACACGTTGTGGTGCATCCACGAGACCGGCGCGATCAACACGCCGACCAGACCGGTGACGGTCATCGCCGCGACCGGGTTGACCTTGTGCAACCGGGCGACCGCGACCATGCCGACCACCAGCACCATGATCGAGCCGAGCAACCACAACGTTTTGGAGTCGGTGTTGATGTCGAAGAACCGCACCGCAACGCCGTTGAGCGACTGGTTCTGGACGTACGCGGGGCTGCCGACCTTGCTGGTGTCCCACAGCCGTTCGGTGAAGTAGCTCCAGGTGTCGCGCGGCATGGCGAGGCCACCGATCACGGTGCCGATGACGGCAGTGCCGATGCCGTTACGGGCGGCGCGCCACTGCCGGGTGACCAACAACTGGATCAGGAAGATGCCAGGAGTGATCTTCAGCGCGGTGGCCAGCCCGACGCCGATGCCGGCATAACGCGGGTATTTCTTGGAGATCCACAGCAGATCGGCGGCCACCAGCAGCCCGAGGAAGATGTTGATCTGCCCGAACGACAGGTTCTCCCGCCAGGGTTCGGTGGTGAAGGCGATCGGCGTCAGCACCAGGATCGCCGCCAGGGTCTCTTTGCGGGTGAGGACGCGGGCCCCGCTCAGCAACGCCCGGCCGGGGCTGAACTGGCTGGGCAGCACCCGCACCAGAATCACCGCGAGCATCGCGGCGCCGGCCACCACGATGGCGGTGAGCGTCACCACCTGCACCGTGGTGAAGCCGACCGACGCCATCGGGGCCATCAGCACCGCAGCGAGCGGTGGGTAGGTGAATCCGATGCTGCCCATGGTCGGATCCCACTGGCTGTACTCGTAGAGGCCGTTGCCGGAGGTCCACGAGCGCACCGCAGAGTCGTAGATGTTCAGGTCGTACTGATTCAGCCAGGTCGAGGCGAGGTTCGCGACCAGCAGCGAGAACACACAGGCCGCGACGAACAGGCCGGTCAGCCGGGCGCGGGAGCCATACCACGGCTGGGTAGCGGCTGGCCTGTCGGTCGTCACGCTTACAGACTATTGTGTCGAGCCGTTCCGCGGCGCCAGGTTAAGCCTGCGAGCGGCGCCAGGGTGGCCCAGATAACGTCGCTTCATGCTCGTGCACCTGCGGTTGACCGTGCCGCCCGACCTGAGCGGGGCGGTGCTCAAGGCATTGGAGAACGATCCACGGCTGACCAACCTCGCGGTGCTGCGCGGCGTCTCGGTGCGGCCCCCGGGCGACCTGATCGAGCTTGATGTGGCCAGGGAAGCCGCCAACTCGGTGTTGAGCACCCTGGCCGACCTCGGCGTCGGCAAGCGCGGCGGCATCATCGTCAGCCCGGTGGGCGCCAACCCGTTCGACGCCGCCGCCGAGGTGGACAAGGCCGCCCACGGCGACCCGGACGACGCGGTGGTCTGGGACGTGGTGGTGGAGCGGGCCGTCGCCGCGTCGAAGTCGACCTGGTCGTTCCACCTGTTCCTGACCATCGCGGTGACCCTGGCCGCGATAGCGGTGATCACCGACTCGGCGATCCTGGTGGTCGGCGCCATGGTGGTTGGACCGGAATTCGCCACGGTGGCCGCGGTGTGCGTCGGCCTGGTGTTTCTGCGCTGGCGGCTCACCTGGGACGCGGTGCGGCTGCTGCTGTTCGGCTTCGGCTGCGCGATCGCAATCGTGACGGTGCTGGCGCTGATCGGCCGGATCTTCGGGCTGGTGACCTTCGAGGCGGTGACCAGGCCGCGGCCCTTCACAGGCTTCGTCTGGCACCCGGACATCTGGTCGCTGCTGGTCGCGATTCTCGCCGGGGCGGCCGGGGTGATGGCGCTGTCGACGGAGAAGGCCCAGGCCATGGTCGGAGTGTTCATCTCGGTGACGACGGTGCCGGCCGCCGGCAACCTGGCGCTGGCGCTGGCGGTGTGGTCCGGCCGGGAGATCACCGGATCGCTGGCCCAGCTTGGCATCAACGTGCTCGGCATGGTGACCGCAGGAGTGGTGGTGCTGGCCCTGCAACGGGTGTACCTGGCTCGGTTCGGCGGGACGCCTGGCCGGCATCTGCACGCCGATCCCGAAGTGGAGTAGGCGGCCGCCCTTTCGCCGGCCTTTTGCGCCGGTCCGGAACACGAACACAACTGTTTCAGTACGTCACAACCCGTCCAGCGCGCTGAAACGGTTGTGCCGTACCGAAACGGTTGTGCTGGCGGTGCGTACCGATCGCGCGGGCGGGTCGCCGTCCAGGGAACTGAGCATTCTGGGCGTTCTGAGCGCCGGTACCGTCGGCGGCATGCGCATCCTCGTCACCGGCGCCGCCGGGAACATCGGGACCGTGGTGTCCGCCGGACTGGCCGAGCAGGGACATCTGGTGCGCGGGCTGGACCTGCGCGAACCTGCGGACGCCAGCACCTTCGCGCTGGGCTGGATCACCGGCAGCGCGCTCGACCCGGAGACGGTGGACCGGGCGGTCGACGGCGTTGAGGCGGTGGTGCACCTGGCCGGCAATCCCGGCGAGGCGTCGCTGCCGGACTCGCTGGAATCGCATGTGCACACCACCGCCCGGCTGCTCGATGCCATGGTGCGGCACGGCGTTCCGCGGATGGCCTATGCCAGCAGCAACCACGCCGTCGGGATGACGGAGCGCACCGACTCGCTGCCGGTGGACGTGCGGGGCCGGCCCGATACCTTCTATGGCGTCGCGAAGGTGGCGGCCGAGGGGCTGCTGAGCCTGTACGCCGACCGGCACGGCATCAACTCGGTGGCGATGCGGATCGGCTCGTTCTTGCCGGAGCCGGCCAGCACCCGCGCGCTGGCCACCTGGCTCTCCCCCGCCGACACCGTGCGGATGGTGCTGGCCGCCGTCACCACCGACCGCCCGGGATACCACGTGCTGTACGGGATCTCGGCCAACAGCGACGGCTGGTGGGATCTGCAGCCAGGGCACGAGCTCGGTTATTCACCTCAGGACGACGCCGCCGCCTTCGCCGGTGCGGTGCCCGACCGCCCCGGCGATGCCGCCGAGGGCGAGCGAGTCGGCGGTCCGTTCGCGCTACCGGACGCCGGGCGCCCGGCCTTCGACTGAGCCCTGGGCGGGCTCACTTGGCTTCTGAGCCACGGGCTTCTGAGTCACGGGCTTCCGGGTCAGCGCCGCGGGCCGCCCGACCGCCGTCCACCGGTACAACGGCGCCGCTGACGAAAGCCGCCGCGTCGGACAACAGGAAGGCGACAACGTCGGCGACCTCGTCCGTTGTTCCCGGCCGACCCAGCGGATGCAGCTGAGCCATCTGGTGTTGCAGCTGCACCCGCTGCCACTCCGGTTGCGCGGCAAGCAGTTCGACATAGCGATCGGTGACGATGCTGCCAAGGGCAACGGCATTGACCCTGATGCCGTCCGGCCCGTAGTCAACGGCCGCCGCCCTGGTGAGTCCTTCCACGGCGGCCTTGGCGACGGCGTAGGCGAGCGCGCCGCGCACCGGCCGCGACGCCTGGTGCGACGACACATTCACCACAGCTCCTGGGCTGCCGGCACGGCGGAACTCGGCAACGGCGGCCGCAGTTCCGATGAGCGCCGGACGTGGGTTGGCGTGCACCAGCTCAGCCACCTCCGCAGCGTGCAGATGCAGCCAGCGGTCGGCGAAGACCGCGGCGTTGTTCACCCACCCGTCCAGCCGCCCGATCGAGCGAGCCTCCGAGACTGCTTGCGCGGCAACGGTTTCGTCGCCCGCGTTACCGACGACCAACCGCGCACCAGCTGATGCGACCCACTCGGCAGCCGACTCCGATCGCTCCAGCACGACAACGCCGGTGCCCCCGGTGAGCAGTCGTTCGGCGATGGCCCGGCCCACGCCCTGCCCGGCGCCGGTGACGACGACGGCAGGGCGCGCGGTGTCGTTGCCGCTCACTCGCTCGCCAGCAGCTCTCGCGCCTGCGGGATCACCCGCTCGCCGAAGAGTTCGACGCAGCTGAGCCGGGCATCGGCCGGTAGCGGACCGAAGCCGTAGACCAGATCGAACCGGTCGACGCCGAGTGTCCGCACCGTCGCGGCGATCTTGCGGGCGACCGTCTCCGGCGAGCCGACGTACAGCGAGCCGCGGGTGATCTCGCCGTCGAACTCCTCACGGGTGATCGGCGGCCAGCCACGATCGCGACCAATCCGATCTCGATGCACCTTGAACGCCGGCCAGTAGGTGTCGACCGCCTCGGCATCGGTCTCGGCGATGTGTCCGGGCGAGTGGATGCCGATCTCCCGCGGGTCGGTGCCGAACTCCTTGGCGGCGCGGCGGTACAGATCGACGTACGGTGCGAACCGCTGCGGTGGACCACCGATGATCGCCAGCATCAACGCAAACCCGTAGTGCGCGGCCCGCACCACCGACTCCGGCGATCCACCGACGCCGACCAGCGTATCGATGCGGCCGGACTCGGTCTTGGGGAACACATCCGCGTTGCTGAGCGATGCCCTGGTGCGGCCTTCCCAGGTGACCGGTTCCTCCTTGATCAGCTCCGCGAACAGCTGCACCTTCTCTTCGAAAAGCTCGTCGTAGTCGGCAAGGTCGTACCCGAACAGCGGGAACGACTCGGTGAACGACCCGCGGCCGAGGATCACCTGCGCCCGGCCGTTGGACAGCGCATCGACGGTGGCGAACCGCTCGAACACCCGCACCGGATCGTCGGAGGACAGCACCGTCACTCCGGACGCCAGCTTGATGCGCTCGGTGCGGGTGGCGATCCCCGCCAGCACCGTCTCTGGGCTGGAGATCGCGAAGTCGTCGCGATGGTGCTCCCCCAACGCGATGACGTCGACCCCGCGCTGGTCGGCGGCGATCGCCTCGGTGACCACCTGCCGGATGGCTGCCGCGTAGCTGAGCAGCTTGCCGTCCGGCCCGAGCGGCAGATCACCGAAGCTGTCCAGCCCGAACTCCACTCGCGGTGTGTCGGACGCCGTGTTGCCGGGCTCGGCCCGGGCGGACGGCTCGGTCGGCGGATTCGTCATGGCGCTCCTTCGGTTAGTGCGGCCGGGCGCCGCCACCCGACGAGTGTCCGGCACGAGCGCTCACCACGCGACCCGACGGGCGCCCCCGCTCTGCCGGGCGAGGGTTGTACCTGAGCTGCCTCCAGTCACGGCAAAGCGCAAGAAACACCTGGATTTCGCGCACTGGAAGCAGCTCAGGTCGAAGTGGACGGGTGGGCGCGGCGAACCACTCGGCCGCGCCACCGCTGCAATCGCAGTGCTACTGCGGACCCCGCAGTGTCCCGCGGTTTTCGCCGGTGGCGACATCGATCATCCGCACCCCGCGCCGGGCATCTTGAGCAAACAACAGCTTTCCGTCCGACGAGAACGCCGATTGCTCCACCTGGTACAGCCATTCGGCAAGTTCCAGCGTGCGCAGCTGGCCCGACGGAAGTCGGTGATACAGCGTCCGGCCGACGACGAACGCGAGCGCACCCTGGGCCGACACCGCCAGCGAGCGAGGTGCGTCGTGGGTGTCGATGAACTCGTCTGTTGAACCGCCGGCTTTCCGGAGCAGCAGTCCCTGCCGGTCGGCATCATCGGCGCGACCGACAATGCCGGCACAAGTGTCGGCACTGACCGGAACCCAACCGCTTGTGGTCGGCGTGAACGGCCCCCATTCCTGTTTCGGCTCAAGCGAGTCGGTGCGTAACGCGACAACGCCATCGCGTCGTGACAGCAACAGTTCTCCGGTACCGGGTTGCACCAGCAGGCGCGTGCCGATCGCTCCGCCGGACACTTCCCTCGTGCCCAGCAGCCTGCTGCCAGCGACGTCCCATCGTCGCAAGGTTCCATCGGCACCCAGGCTGATAAGGGTCGCGTCCTCGACAAAGTGCATGCCGCCGAAGGATTCCGCCGGTCGTACGTCGGCAGGCATTCGATGACCGACAAGCTCGCCAACCTGACAGCCGTTACGGTGCACCACCAATGCGCTGTCGCAGCGCGGCGTTACCGCCAGGGCGCCTTGGGCGGCGAACATCGGGCTGTCGGAACGCTGCGCTGCCAACAGCTTCAGCAGCGTGCCGCTGCGGCGGTCGAACTCTGCGACCGCGTCGATGTACATGGTGATGATCGTTCTGTCGGTGATCACCATGGGCCCAAAGAAGTCAACCGGCTGCACGTCACCCGCCAGCGGCGGGGTGGCCGCGCAGAACCGTTGCAACCGCTGAAAAGTGTGGCTCTCGAGTGTGACGCACCGCTCCGGAGTGACGAGCGCACCGGACGGCGCGGCCGTGCCGGCCATCAACCCGGTCGGCGCCTGCGCCGTAGACACCGGCCCGACGGGGCCTGCGGCGGGCCCGCCGCCGCCGACGGTGCGGACGCCGACCCGGGCGCGGACGCAGGAGCCCCGGCGCTGGTACAACCCGTCACCAGCGCGGCCAACGGACTCATGGCGGCAGCGGCCAGCAATCCGCGGCGGCTGAGGTCGTGGTTCATCGCATGGGGGCCTGCCACGTCTGGGGTGTGGTCAACGTTCCCCTTGATACCGCGATGTCGATCCATCAGGCGTCCATAGGGTGTGGGTGCGGGCGGCCGATCGAGGCCGGCAGGTCGATCAGGCCAGCATCTCAGCCCGCGGCCCGCCATGGGCAGAACTCCGCAGATTCCGTCGGCATTGCGGCGGGCCTGGTCAGCCGGCCCAGTCGCGGCGGAGCAGCCCGTAGACCCAGGAGTCGGAGACGTCGCCGTTGACGATGCAGTCTTCGCGCAGCGTGCCCTCGCGGACAAAGCCGAGTTTTTCCAGCACCCGCGCGCTGGCGCCGTTGCGGGTGTCAGCCTCGGCCTGCACCCTGTTCAGGTCGAAGGTGTCGAAAGCCCAGCGCAGCAAGGCATGTGCCGCCTCCGTCGCATAGCCACGGCCCCAGGATTCGCGGGTGAGGCAGTAGCCCAACGACGCGCTGCGAAAGTCCGGACTCCAGCTGTTGAACGTGCACCAGCCAATGAATGCTTGATCAGACCCACGCTCGATCGCCACCCGCGCACCGCTGCCGCTCTCGGCGAGGCGTCGGCAGCCTGCCATGAAACCTGCGACCGAGCTGCGGTCGGTCCACGGCGGGGAGTCCCAGTACCGCAGTACTTGCGCGTCGCTCTGCAGCGCGAACAGATCGTCGCCGTCGGCATCGGTGAAGGGGCGCAGCAGCAATCGTTCGGTCTGCAGCGTCGGGGTGGGTACGGTCACCGACCCACGGTTTCACGACCCGGCGGGTTGCGACACTCTATTTACCCCGAGGTTTGCCCTGAGCGTGGTTTGGGGCCGATGTGGTTCTGGACCACCGGCAAGCAGGAGAATCCACCCATGCCTCCCATCGAACCCGTGCCATCCACCGAACCGATGCCTTCCACCGATACGTCGGCGCCGCGGCTCCGGCAAGCGAACGCGCACGTGTTCGTCACCGACTTCGCGCGGGCGTTGGCGTTCTACCGCACCGTTCTCGGGTTCGACATCGTCTTCAGCTACGGCGAACCACCGTTCTACGGCGAGGTCCGCCGCGACGACGCCAGCCTCAACCTGCGGCACGTCGACGAGTCACCGTTCGCGCCGGACGTACGTGAGCGAGAGCAGTTGCTGTCCGCCAGCATTGCGACCGCCGGCGTCGAGGCGCTCTTCGGCGAGTACCGGGCCGCCGGCGCCGACTTCCACGAGAGACTGCGGGCAAAACCGTGGGGTGCCAACGAGTTTGTCATCCGCGATCCGGACGGCAACCTCATCCTCTTCGGCTCGCCGGCGGCTTAGCGCACCTCACGTTTTGTCAGCGTCACCCGCGAGTTGTTCGCGGATGTCTTGCCATTGCTCCCAGCACCGGTCGGGGTCGATGTCGGGGTAGCCGCGCTGCTCCGCGACCGCCTCGGCCACCGATCTCTCGACGGCGATGCAGGTGGAATCGTCGCGCAGGAACAGCACCTCGTCCTCGGTGAGCGGACTGCCCTTCGACCGCTCGGCGTCCAGCAGGACGGCGACGAGCGGCGGAATGAAGCTGAGCACCAGCTCATCATCGGCAGCCATCACGTCACCTCTCTGTCATCGGCAGCGGCTCGAAACCATCTCCTCAACTGTAGATTCCGGTTCGTCGCGGTACGCGGCGTGCAGGAGCCGAGCGAACTCGGGATCTTGGCCGAGCGGCCGATCGCCGATGCGCGCGATCGGAATGCCGGGGCGCCACGAGTTCATCACCACCGCGGAGCGGTGGGTGCCAAGCTCGTCGAGGCGTACCTCGCGGATCTGCTGCGGGATGCCGAGCCGCTGCAGCCGGCGGGTGAGAATCTGCATGGTCACGCCGGGCAGGACGTCTGCGCGGGGCCAGATCACGGATTGCCCGTCCCAGAACGCGAGGTTCCAGATCGTCGCTTCGCCGAGTCGTCCGGCACCATCGATGAAGGCGGCGTCGTCGAACCCCCGATCGTTCGCCTGCCGCAGCAGAAGGGTCTTGGAGACCTCACCGACGTGCTTGACCCTCGGCAGATGGCGTTGGTGTTCGACAGCGTCCAGGGCGAGCGGACCCGCGGGTGGCTCGGCCGGGTCGGTGACCCTGATCAGCACGTCGAGCGCGGTGGTCGCGCCGGCCGGGGCGAACTCTCCGGGACGTGACGTGACGAAGCACGTCAGCGATGCATCGGGCGGGGCCGATGCCAGCCCGCGCCGCATGACGTTGAGGATCACGTCGTCGTCGAGGTGCTTCCCGAAGAGCACGTCGCTGGCTTCCCGCAGCCGCGCAAGGTGCAGGTCAAGGCCGCGCACCCGGCCGTCCCGCACCTGCATCGCCGTGAAGTGGGCGTATCCGGCGAACGCCAACGGAGCCACGTCCGCTAGCTCCGCCGACCTACCATTGAATTGAGTGATCGAACCTGTCATGGCGAGGACGGTAGGAGTTGACGCTAGTGACACAGGCAAGTCTCGACACCCTGGCGCAGCGACCGCTCCGGATCGGTGAACTCGCTGCGGTCACGTCGACGACGCCTCGGATGCTGCGGCACTACGAAAACCGTGGCCTGATCGACGCAGCTCGATCAGCGACGGGCCAACGACTCTTCCACCCATCGACCATCGAGACGGTTCGTTCGATCCGCCGATTGATCGCGGCGGGACTGCCGGTCGAGCTGATTCACGAGCTGCTCGACTGCATTCACGATGACGATCGTCTTGAGCCGTGCGCGGTGCCGCTGCTGGTGGATCATCTCGCGACGTATGACGTTCGCATCGCAAAGCTGAGCAGCACCCGAGACGCGCTCCAAGGACTCATCAATGCGTCCCGCAGCTAGCCGACGTCCGGCAGTCTGGGGAGTGGACGTCAGCCCGTGGTGACTCAGGGCCTTGGCGCATGGACCCGAAGTCCCAGGTCGGCGGCCGCGTCGGCAAGGCGGAGGTCGTAGGTGACGAGCGCCTCGATGTCGAGGCGGATCGAAGCGGCCAGATGCAGAGCGTCGAGTGATCGCAGCGTTGAGCCTGGAAGTAGCCCTGCCTCGCGGTAGACGCTCGGGGGGAGATCGTGAAGGTCGACCCCAGTGAGGATCGTCGAAACGGAGCCTTGGGGCAGGCCATGTCGGTTCGCGAACCGGCGCAGTTCGGTCTCGAGCAGGTGGGTGGCAACCAGGGTCACGTCGACCCCGTCTGCCCACGTAGCGAGTGGGACGCTCTCGACTTCCTCTACCAGCAGTTTTGCCGCTGCAGAGGTGTCAAGGTAGAACCGACTCAACGATCACCCCGAAGGTCGTCGAGAGTCTCGGCGGCGGGAGTGGCGATTGAGTGCCTGACCAGCTGTGAGAACCCGCCATGCCTCGCCGCTGGTCGATGCAGCGGGAGATCAGGGGTGGCTTCCGTGATGGGCACCAGCCGCGCGACCGGCTTACCGCGGCTTGTCACGGTGTACGTCTCGCCGGCCTCTACGGCGTGCAGGACCTCGCCGCTGCGGTTGCGGAGGTCGCGATGAGTCACGACAGTTACCATGACGCCAAGGTAGCACCTGTAGCACTTCAGGTTGGCCGAATTGCGTCGCTCCGGTTTCCGCGGCGAAAGCCTGGGCGTCTAACGCATCGGAGTTACACGTTGAATCGGAACTCCACCGAATGGAGATTCGCGCTTTAACGTCTGAGTGTTCGTAGCGGTCCGCAATCGGGGCCGTCAGCGCCGGCTTGGTGGCGCCTGAGACCGCGAACTCATGCTCGGGACGCGCCGTAGCGGTCTTCTGAAGCGTTCATGCGCGTTTCGTGTTGCATGCTGAAGTTGTTGTCCTGGCCGAATCCGCGGCTCCGGACGCCGATTCAGGAGGGTCCACGATGGTTCCACTCTCGCCTGCCGAGGCTCTCGGCTCCCACGCTCACGGTGTTCGCGACCTGCTCGTTGAGGTCGCCCGGTCCCGCCACGACCGCGCGGCGGAAGCTCATCTGGCATCGGGGTCGCGGTACTCCATGGGCTTCGGAAGCCAGTGGCGCGATCTGCTCGACGACGTAATGGAGGCGCTGGCCGATCGCGGCTATCAGTCGCACAAGCTCTCACCTGCCGGCTACGAGCTCCCCGTCGTCAATGACTGCCTTCTCTACGTGTGGAGGGTTCCGGGCACTCCCGACGCGATCACCGACTTCGCGTCGAGCCCGACGAGGAAGAACGGTTTCTCTGCCCAGCCGCCTGACCCGATGCTGTTCGAGCCTGGATTCGGGGACGGGCCCGATCACGATGAAGCGGCCGAGGACACGGAGGAGGCCAAGATCGACCGCCTGGTGCGCGCCGTGGGCGGATCGATGCCCGTCGTGCTCGCCATGGTCCATTCTTCGCCGCGCCAGTTGCAGTCGATCGAGTGGGCCGTCGCTGAGCTCGACGAAACCGGCAAGGTCAAGCTGCACGGGCACGAGCCAATCTGGGAGCCGGAAGCGAATGTCGACGCGGTCGCCTCGGACGTCGAGTCCTTCGACCGCGGCACGCCCGTCGAGCCTGTCATCGAGCCACGCGAGCAGGAGGGCACGGATCCGGATGCGCGATGACACCCCGAGCCTGCTCGACCTCTCGGGTTCCGGGCCGGCGCAGGGCCGCTTCGAGCCGGCCAGGCTCACCCAGGCCCGCGCCCGTCGCTCGGTGACCAAGACCGACCTGGCCGCAGAGGTCGGCGTGTCCGCAGCGGCGATCGGGCAGTACGAGGCGGGAGTCAACTCGCCCCGCGCCGAAGTCCTCGATCGCTTGGCGAAGGCCCTGGACGTCCGACCCGGCTTCTTCGGCGTCGGCCGGCCCCTGGCGCGGATCGACACCGTCAACGCCCACTTCCGCAGCCTGCGGTCGGCCCGCGTGAGCGATCGCCAGAAGGCGCTGGCAACGGCGACGCTAGTGTGGGAACTGACGTTCGCGCTCGAGCGGCACGTCAGGCTCCCCGAGGCCGACCTCCCGGAGGTCCGTTTAGGAAGCTCGCCCGCTGAGGCGGCGGCGCTCCTGCGACGCCATTGGGACCTGCCCGACGGGCCGATCAAGCACCTGGTTGCCACGGCCGAGTCCCGCGGCACCGTGGTCGCCGTGCGCCCACTCGCCGAGATCGACTCCGTCGACGCCTTCTCCGTCGTCATCGTCGACCGACCGATCATCATCACGACGCCGCGCCGGACGGAGAACGTGTTCAGGCACCGGTTCTCGATCGCGCACGAGATCGGGCACCTGCTGCTCCACTCCGACTCCGGTGAGCACAGCGCCATCATCGAGAAGGAGGCCGACGAGTTCGCCGCGGCGTTCCTGACCCCGGCGGCGTCCATGGACGCGGCCCTGCCGCAGCGGCTTGACCTCGCGGCCCTTGACCGCCTCGGGAGAACGTGGGGCGTCTCGCCGACCTCGTTGGTCAGACGGATGGTCGAGCGTGGGCGCACCACCGAGTCCTCGGCGCGTCGGGCCTATCAGCGCCTGTCGGCCGTCTACGACTCCAAGGCTGACCCAACGAGCGCCTATCCGGGCGAGGTGCCGACGCTGCTGCGGAAGGCCGCTGACCTCGCAAATGATCACGGCGCGCCCGTGCCCGTGCTCGCCCAATCGCTGAAGATCAGCCCGGCCCAGGTCCGTGACCTGCTGGGGGAGACCGACGAGCGCCCGGTGCTGCGCCTCGTCGCCGGCGGCTGACGACCTCATTCCCGCCGGCGCGCGACCAACCGACGTCGCAGACCGCGCCGCTCCACACCGACGAAGAAGGGATTCTCAGCGATGGCCTATCCCACGCTCGCTGTCCACCTGCTCATATCGGCTCCGGGTGACGTGCCGCTCGATGACATGGCCGTCATCCGCAAGACGATCAGCCAGTGGAACCTCAACCTTGGCCGCCATGTCGGCCTTACGGTTCTGCCCGTGTCCTGGACCGAGCATGCCGTCGCCGAGTTCGGGGAGCGGCCACAGGAGATCCTCAACCATCAGATCGTCGAGGAGGCTGACCTCGCGGTGGCACTCTTCCAGGATCGCCTCGGGACGCCGACTGGCGAGGCCGAGTCGGGCACGGCAGAGGAGATCAAGGTCCTCGTCGCGGCGGGGAAGTCGGTGGCGGTCCTCGTGAACTCGGCTCCGCGCCCGCCCCTGAGCGGAGAAGCACTCGACGCACGCCAGCGGCTCAACGCCTACCTCGGCGAACTGCGCAAGTCCGCTCTCGTCCTTGAGTACGGCAACGACGGGGCACGCATCGGTCAACTCAACAATTTCCTCAGCCGAGCGACGGCACAGTTCCAGCAATCGGTCGAGTCCTCGAAGGACGCGCCGCCGGACGCGCCGGACCCTTCCGAAGGCGTCTGGCCGCGCGCCGAGGTGCGCGAGAGCGTGAAGACCGACAGCAAGGGCCGCGTCAACACCAGGCGGAACTGGTCACTCGTGCTCCACAACACCTCCCGCGGGCCAGCCGCCGACGTCGACTTCGAGTTCGTGGACCTGCCAGAGAACGCAGTGTTCCGCGTGCGTCGAGAGGCAGGTCCGCTCGGAACCATCCCGCCCGGCCAGGAAGCGCGGTTTCCTCTGTTGCTCGCTGCGGGCTCGCCGGACGCGGTCGATTGCGTGGTCACGTGGACCGACGCCTCGGGAAACGGCCGGGAGACGAGGGCGACGGTCCGAACCTGACGTTCGCAACCCTGGCGACGTGGTGGAATTTAGATCTCGAGGTAGAACCGACCAGCGAACCGCTTCGACGTTGTTCTCCGGTCGCTCCGGACGTAGTGCCTTAGGGTCGTGCACATGAAGGACATGCCCTGGCGACGTGCCATCCTGAAGGTGTTGTCAGACGCAGAAGAGCCACTGCACTACTCCGACATCGCGCAGCGCATCCTCGAAGACGGCCTGCGGCAGCATGGAGGGGCGACCCCTGCTGCCACGGTCGCCGCCACCATCTCGATGTCTATGCAGACAGATCTCGTTCGTGTGGACAGAGGTGTCTACGCACTGGCTTCGTCGTCCGCGAAGCCAGCGAGTCCCGCAAGTGTGGATGAGCCTTCTTCTGCCGAGGAAGAGTCTTCTGCTCCTACCGAAGGGGTCACTGAAGACACGGGTTTTCTCAACGCTTTTGGCATGTTCTGGCGACGAGAAGAGGTCGACTGGGAGCAGCGGGGCCAGGTGCTTCTTGGTGCACAGCTGAAGGCGGCACAGCCGATCGATTTCGCCGACCAGGTGGGTGTCTACATCCTGTATTCAGGGGACAGGGTGCTTTACGTGGGCCGCATCACTGAGCCTCGGCTCGGGCCCCGCTTATGGGATCATACCCGCGACCGCTTGACGGGTCGCTGGGATCGATTCTCCTGGTTCGGAGTTCGGGAGGTCGCCGACAACGGAAGTTTGGGCCGCGTTCCGACAGGAAACTTTGCTGTTGACATGCTTGTTGCAACCATGGAAGCCCTTCTGATAGAGGGCCTCGAACCCCCGCAGAACCGACGACGGGGCGATGGTTTCAACGCGACAGAGTTTATTCAGACGACAGACCCTAATGTCGAGCGTCGGCGCGCGCAGCAGTTCCTGCAGCGTCTCGCGAGCGGGGAGCGGTGACGGTCAGTGGCGGTGTGCCTTGACCGGGTATGTCACATTTCGGGGTTCCTGTTGTCGGGTCGGGACGATCAACGCGGCCATCGGGCGGCGCGGACCCAACCCGGGCTGCGACAACGGCGCGCCCGGCGAGCCCTACGCGCAGATCATGGAGCAGATGACCGCTGCCGGGGCGCTCCCCATCCTGGCCCACGTGAACGCGAAGCCAGCCGGCCTGCTGACGACTCTGTCAGGCCAGCCGCTCGTCCCAGGCCTTGAAGTTCCCGCCTGCTAGCATTGATGCAATCATTCGGGAGGTGGTCGGCATGTCGTCAATCGTCGTTCGCGGGCTCGACGAGTCCGTCAAGGCAAGGCTTGCCGCGCAGGCGACGCAGCATGGTCGGTCCATGGAAGCCGAAGTCCGGGACATTCTGACCAAGGCCGCGACGCGCCCAAACATCGGCCTCGCACTCCTTGAGGCGGGGCAGGCGGCGGGTGGTGTCGAGGAACTGCCGGTGCCGGACCGTGCCGACACCGCTCGGGCGGCTGACTTCTCGTGATCATCCTCGACACCAACGTCGTGTCCGAGGTGCTAGAACCGCAACCCGACGCACGGGTCGTCGCCTGGATGGAATCACTGACCGATGACGTCGCCATCACTTCGGTCACCCTCGCCGAACTGCTGGCGGGGCTCCGAAGGTTGCCCGAGGGCAAGCGCAAGGTCGGCCTGACGGCCGCCGTGGAGACCGTGATCGGGCCCTACCGTGACACCCGGGCGATCATCGCCTTCGATGCAGCGGCTGCGTCTCGGTATGCCGACATCCTTGCGGCGCGGGAGAGCGAGGGCCTTCCGATCGCGACGGGCGACGCACAGATCGCGGCGATCTGCCGAGCCCACGACGCGACCTGCGCGACGCGCAACACGAAGGACTTCGTGCACACGGGCATCGCGCTGATCGACCCGTGGACGGGGTGAAGTTCGCGACGTTGTCGTCAGTCCACGATCGCGGCGACGGCCTCGATCTCTACCAGCTGGTTGTCGTACCCAAGAACCGTCACGCCCATGAGCGTGCTCGGTACGTCGTGGGTTCCGAACGCGTCGCGCACGACCTGCCATGCGGTCACCAGATCCGCCTGGGAAGTGGATGCGACGAGCACCCGAGTGCTGATCACATCCGCAATCGAGGCGCCCGCTGCGGCCAGTGCTTCCGTCATGGTCTTCACGCAGGCAGCAGCCTGACCTGCATAGTCACCGACGGCGACGGTTTCCCCGCGCTCCGTCAGTGGACATGCGCCAGCCAGAAAGATCAACCGGGCGTCTTTCGGTGCAGTTGCGGCATACGCATACTCAGCAACGTCGGAGAGCCTCTCGCTACGAATCAACTGCACGGACTCGCCATGAGATGAACTCTAACGTCGACGTCGTGCGCCGCTCGCGCCGCACCTCGTAGCTCTACTGAGGTTCATCCAGCTGGTACGGACGAGGATGTAGCGACAGTTAGACGTTGAATCTGAACTCCACGGAGATCCGGCACCGATGACGATCACAAGGCACCGGACGATGCAGCGTCCGAGACATCGGGCGCACTCCACCCGACGTCCGCGAAAACCCGCTCCAGCGCGCCACGGGCACTGACTGCCTCGTCAAAGACGACCTCGTCGAGTCCACGCACGCGGTCAGCATGGCGATACCAAGAGGCCACTGTGTCGACCGATACCTCCTCGGCCAGAGGCTTGGTGCGATGCCGCCTCAACGTCTCATCCAATGCGAGTTCGTAGCAGTAGGAGCGAGTCACACCGCGATGATCGGACTGCAGACGCGCGAGCACCTCACCGTAGATCTCTGCGTGCAGGATGCCCTCGATGACCACGTGAAGACCGTGCTCCAGCGCGAATCGCGCGGACAGATCCATGTAGGGGACGCTCAGGGCTTCTGGATGATCGCGGACGTGGAGGATCTCGCGACGCAGCACGTCGTGTCCGACGATCGCGATGCCCCGTGGCCGAGCGGCCCTGATGGCTTTGGCCAGGCTCGACTTCCCGCTACCGGAGTTGCCACGGATGATGATCAGCCGTGAGCCCTCGGAACCGACGAGCGTCGAGTCCGCGCCACTCATGCCGATTGAAAAGGCCTGATCGCTGTGATCTGCTCGCCCGCGACGTCCTCCGCGCGGTCAAGCTCGTAGTGGCTCTGCAGGTTGATCCAGAACTCCGCCGAGGTCCCGAAGTACTTCGCCAGACGCAGCGCCGTGTCCGCTGTGATGCCTCGCTTGCCGTGCACGATCTCGTTGATGCGACGCGGCGGCACCCCGATCGACACGGCGAGCTTGTTCTGCGTGATGCCGAAGCCCTCGATGAAGTCCTCCATGAGGACCTCACCCGGGTGGATCGGCTCGATCTTCTCAGTGGTAGTCAACGATCTCCACCTCCTCCGGTCCGGCGTCCGTCCATCTGAAACAGATCCGCCACTGGTCGTTGATCCTGATGCTGTGCTGACCGGCACGGTCGCCTTTCAGTGCTTCGAGCCGGTTGCCGGGTGGGATGCGGAGGTCATCGATGGACTCCGCTGATCCCACCTGACGCAGTTTGCGCAGCGCTACCCGATGGACTCTCGGATCTAACGACCGCACGCGCTCGCGACGCCACAGCCGTTCGGTCGCCTTGTCGCCGAACGATCTGATCATGGAGTCAGTCTATAACGACATCCGTCAATAACGCTAGACGTTAAACCGGAACTCCACCACGTCGCCGTCGCGCATGACGTAGTCCTTGCCCTCCATGCGGACCTTGCCCGCGGCCTTGGCTGCGGCCATCGAGCCGGCGGCCGTCAGGTCGTCGTAGCTGACGATCTCGGCCTTGATGAAGCCGCGCTCGAAGTCGGTGTGGATCACCCCGGCAGCCTGCGGTGCGGTGGCGCCCTGCCTGATGGTCCAGGCGCGGGCTTCCTTCTCCCCTGCGGTCAGGTAGGTCTGCAGGCCGAGAGTGTGAAAACCCGCGCGTGCCAACGCATGCAGGCCGGGCTCGGGTTGGCCGACCGACTCCAGCAGCTCCAGCGCCGACTCCTCGTCCAGCTCCAGCAGTTCCGATTCCACCTTGGCGTCGAGGAAGACGGCGTCGGCCGGCGTCACCGCGGCGGCCAGCTCGGCGCGGCGGGCGTCGTCGGTGAGCACACCCTCGTCGGCGTTGAACACGTAGAGGAACGGCTTTGTCGTCATCAGGGTGAGCTCGCGCAGCAGCGGCAACTCGATGGAATCCCGCTGGGAGTACAGGGTTTTGCCGTCGCTCAGGGCGGCATCGGCGGCCTTGGCCGCCTCCAGTACCGCGGCCCTTTCCTTGTTGTTGCGGGCCTCTTTCTCCAGCCGCGGGACGGCCTTCTCCAGGGTCTGCAGGTCGGCCAGGATCAGTTCGGTGTTGATGGTCTCGATGTCGGCCATCGGATCGACCCGCCCGTCGACGTGCACCACGTCGTCGTCGGAGAACACCCGCACCACCTGGCAGATCGCGTCCGCCTCGCGGATGTTCGCCAGGAATTTGTTGCCGAGGCCCTGGCCCTCGCTGGCGCCCTTGACGATGCCCGCGATGTCGACGAACGACACCGTGGCCGGCACCACCTTGGCCGAATGGAACATCTCGGCCAACGTGTCCAGCCGCGGGTCGGGCAGGGGCACCACACCGACGTTCGGCTCGATGGTGGCGAACGGATAGTTGGCCGCCAGCACCTCGGCACGGGTCAGCGCATTGAACAAGGTGGACTTGCCGACGTTGGGCAGGCCGACGATTCCCAGGGTGAGACTCACGAGGGCAAAGTCTAGGTGCCCGGCGGACGCTCGCCGTTCGCGCTCGGCTCGCCGCCGCCGGCGCTGGTGTCGCCGGCATTGGCACCGCCGGCGCTGGTGTCGCCGGCATTGGCACCGCCGGCGCTGGTGTCGCCGGCATTGACGCCGCCGGGGTCGGGGTCGCCGGCATTGACGCCGCCGGGGTCGGGGTCGCCGCCGGTTCTGGCGCTGGCGTCCGTGCCGCCGACGCCGGCATTGGCGCCGCGGCCGCTTCCACCAGTACCGGCCTGCCGCGCCGCACGCCGGGCGGCCGCCTGCGCACGCAACTCCTCCAGCTCGTCCCGGCCGCGAGCCTTGATCAGGCCGACGGCCGCCACCACGCAGCCGACTCCGGCCAGTAGCCCGACCCCGGACGCCACCGCGGCGACCGGATGCCCGCCGATGATCATCCTGGCGAACACCTGGATCCCGAACAGTGCCGCCACCACGCCCAGCAACAGCAGCACCGCGCGGGCGTCAGACCGGCCGCGCCGCAGCATCACCAGCACCACCGCCGGTAGCACCGCGAATACCAGCAGCAGCACCACAATCGTCGGCTTGCCGGCGCGGGCGATGGTGTCCGGCCACGCGATGAACGGCACCGTCACCGCGCCCAGCAGCAGGACCGCGAGCAGCGTCGCGCACGCCAGCAGGCCGAGCGACCGCCAGCGGGCCGCACTCGCGCTCGGGTTCGCAACACCAGCCATGCCGATGACCGTAGTCAACCGCCGGCGCACCGTCGGGACCCTGGCCGCAGCCGGCGTGAATCCGACACCGCCGGGCGGGTGGTTGACACAGCGACAACCGCGCCCACAGGTATTGGAATGCCATTTCAAGACGTTGGCGGCAGCTCACCGGCCGCCGTCTCCGCCGCCGGAGTCGACGAGGCGGCACTGCGCCGCAAGATCGACCGCCGGGTGCTGCTGTTGCCGTTCCTGCTCGGCTTCATCTCGATCATCGACCGGGTCAACATCGGCTTCGCGAAAGCGTCGGTGTCCAGCGATCTCGGGCTCTCGGCAACGGCGTACGGGTTCGCCGCCGGTGTGCTGTTTCTCGGCTACTTCGCCCTCGAGGTGCCGTCCAACGCCGCGCTGCGCAAGTTCGGGGCGCGAATCTGGTTGGGCCGCATCGCGATCACCTGGGGCCTGATCTGTTCGCTGACGGCCTTCGTCAGCAGTCAGTGGCTGTTCTTCCTGATGCGCTTTCTGCTCGGCGCCGCCGAGGCGGGCCTATTCCCGGGCGTGGTGCTGTACCTGACCTTCTGGTATCCCGCCGGCCAGCGCGCCAGGGGCATCGGCATCTTCATGGCGTGCGTCCCGGCCGCCACCATTCTCGGTGGGCCGTTGGCCGGCTGGATCATGGGACTGCACTCCGCCTGGGGCCTGAACGACTGGCAGTGGCTGTTCCTGATCGAGGGCATCCCCGCGGTAGTGCTCGGGCTGGCGCTGATCTGGACCTTGACCGACACCCCGGCAACCGCCAGCTGGCTCACTCCGGCGGAACGAGAGTTCTTGCAGGCCAAGCTGGACGCCGAATCCAGCACCGCCACCGCCGGGCACGTCAAGGGTGCGCTGCGGGCGGTGGTGCGCAGTCCGCTGGTGTGGTTGTTCACCCTGATCTACTTCTGTTATGCCAACGGCCAGTACGGTCTCGCGTTCTTCCTGCCGGGCATCATCGCGGCTCTTCGACTTTCCGCGGGGTGGGTCGTTCATGCTGCGGTCGGTCGCTGTCGGGTGACGGCGATGTGGATCATGATGCGCCTTCGGTAGTTGGTCATGTTCCGGAACCCGCAGGCCACGCG
>NZ_JABEND010000013.1 GCF_013002705.1 Nakamurella aerolata
ACAGCCGGCTGCACTACCAGCCACCCGCCGAGTACGAACAAGCCCACTACGATCGACTACTGACCGTGCTCCAACCAGAGCCGGCCCACACAACACGACCGGTACCAAACCCGTGACGCTTCACCCACGTTCCGCAAGCCTTCGGGGCGCTCCGCTCGCAAGACCTCCTTAGGCCTCTTTACGGAACAGCCGATCCGTAACACGACGTAAAGCCCTCAGGGTCCGGCTGGCCGAGCGCGTTACCGGAGGACGAGCTCGAGAAGCGACCCGGTGCGCGATGGGCCGCGGAGCGATGAGCTCGCGCAGCGACCCGGTGCCCGATCGTCACCCGGAGGGTGACCAGAACGGGATCGTCACCCGGAGGGTGACCAGAACGGGATTGCTTACCGGGACAGAGTACCGCCAGCCAAGGCCAACACAGCAGCATGACCCACAGTGGCGGCTTCCACTTCGTGGGTGCCGTAGGGTATCTATGGTCGTTTATCAGTGCCCCGTGAGGACCACCCGGTTGCCGTCGGGGTCTTTGAGTTGAAGGATGCGGGCTCTGCCTCCGGGTTGCGGGCCTTCATGGTCGATGCCGACCTGGGTCGCGTGCTCGGTGGCAGCATCGAGGTCGGTCTCTTCGAGCACGACAGATGAGTGCCCGGCGCGGTCGGGTTCGGACCACACCTGCACCCCGAAGGCGTCGCCGAGGTGCCACTCGATCAGGCCGGGCATCGGGCGAGCGTCAGGCTCACGATCGAAAAGACTGGTGTACCACTGTTCGGCGCGGTCGAGGTCGGTGACTGTGCAGTTGGCGAGCATTCGGTGGATCATTGCCGGCTCCTTCGATGTGGTCCTTCGGGTAAGTGGTGATTCCTGAACTTCGGTGTCCCATGAGTGTTGTCGCTCATCCTCCGTCGCTCTCCGCTGGGGTGGGGCGCGGAGCGAAGACCCGGAACCGGTTGCCGTCGGGGTCGCGCATCTCGATCCACCGGACGCTCTCCTGCTCGTGCTCGGCGATTCTCTGAGCGCCGAGCCCTTCGGCACGGTCGGCGACCTCGCGCCAGCTGGTCTCGTCCTGGCTGCCGACGTCGAGCGCAACGGGCGCGATGCCCGCGGCGACGTCATCGGATCGCTCAATGATCCAGGTGATCGGGCCGGCCTCGTGGTCGAAGTCGAGCATCACCAGGTCATCGGATGCGCCGTCGGCGATCGGGAGCTCCATGAGCTCGGACCAGAACGCGGCGAGGCGGCGCGGACCCGGAGACATCATCGAGATCATGCCGATAACGGGGCGGGCGGTGGTGGTGCCAGTCATGTGCTGCCCTTCCTGATCGATCACAACGGCCGGTAGCGGGTGAGGACCACGCCGGCGCGGAACGACTTGGTCTCCAGCAGATCCAGCCGGGGGATGACATACCCGTCGGGGAAGAGCCGCCGACCACGCCCCTGTACGGCGGGGTAAACGAAGAGGCGGTACTCATCGACCAGACCGGACGGGATGAGGGCGTGGATGAGGCTGATGCTGCCGGTGCAGACGATGTCCTGCCCGTCGGTCTCCTTCAGGGAGCGCACTTCCTCGACCGGGTCGCCTGTCAACACCACCGAGCGCTCCCAGCCCGGGTCGTCCAGGGTCGAGCTCACCACGTACTTCGTCACCCTGTTCAGCGTCTCGGTGACGCCGGTGCGGTCGTCGGTCTGCTGCGGCCAGTAGCCGCGCATGTCCTCGAAGGTTTGCCGCCCGAAAAGGACGGCGTCGTTGGTGGCGTCCTGCCGGGCCATCTCCTCGAGCAGGTCGTCCTGGTCGTTCTCGGCCTCGGGCGAGAACCAGGGCCCGAGCATCTCGATCGACCCGTCGAGCGTGACGTTCTGGGTCACGATCAGTTTGCGTCCGGTCGTCATGTCGTCTCCGTTCGTCTCGGTGGCGTCGCCTCGCAGTCACGATGTTCACGCCGTCCACATCTAAGTTAGACTGGGTTTAGGCCGAGGTCAAGGGCACGAGCAAGGAGAATGTATGCCGGAGCCGCGGGACAGGTATCACCATGGAGATCTGCGGGCCGCGTTGATCGCGACCGGCCTGGACCTCACCCGCACCGGAGGCCCTGATGCGCTGCGCTTACGTGAGGTCACGCGGCTGATCGGGGTCTCACCGAACGCCGCGTATCGGCACTTCGCCAACCATCAGGCGCTGCTCGCCGCCGTCGCCGCTGAGGTCCAGGACCGGATGGCGCAGAGCATGCGCGAGCACACGGTCACCACGGACGCGCAGGAGCTTGGCGCTCGGGCCGTGGCGCGGCTGCGCGGGGTGGGGCTGGGCTACGTGGGCTTCGCGGTCGACGAACCCGGATGGTTCCGGCTCGCGTTCTTCGCCCCCGAAGGCGTCGACCGCCCCGATGGGCTGATGCCGCCGCCGCTGAGCCTGCTGCACGAAGCTCTCGATGCCCTGGTGGAGGCGAGTGTGCTCGCGCGGGAACGGCGGAAAGGGGCCGAGTGGTCGTGCTGGTCGACCGTGCACGGGTTCGCCGAACTGGCCATCCACGGGCCGCTGCGCGACCAACCGCGCCAGAGAGTGCACGGGCTCGCCGAACGCGCCATCGACGAAATCATCGCCGGCATCCTCGGCTCGTGAGGGCCATCCGGCGACCCGGCATCCCGCGCACGCGACCGTCCCGTAAGATGAACCTCCACCGGACACACCCACTCCCGACCTGGGAGCCTGTGGGTTTGAGTGCTTTGCGGCGGTTTTCTGTGATCGCTTGGGGGCGTTAGTTTCCGATCACGAGGATGCTGGCGGCGGATTCTATGACGTCGTCGGTGATGGTCTCGAGTTGGTTGATCTTGAGCACTCGGGCGATCTGAGGGAAGAGGCGTTCGAGGAGGCGGAAGTTGCCCCGGGTGATGCGTTCGATCGCGGCGATCGCTTGCGCGTCGGTGAAGTCGTCTGGGTCAAGAGTGCGGCCGAGGCGTTTCCAATGGCGATCGAGGACGAAGAGCAGTTCCTCGCGTCCTAGTGCCCGGTATCGGTGTGAAAATCCGAGGCGGCTGTAGAGCTGAGGGTAGTGGCGAAACCGCTGGTCAATGCCAGGCATGCCGATGAGGATGATCGCCAGGTCGTAGCGGTCGTGTTCATCACGGAGGAGTTCGAGTGCGGTCGGGGCCAGTCGTTCGGCTTCATCGATGATGAGCAGCTCGACCCACTTGTTGGTGTGACCTGAGCGGGCGCCGGTGACTTTGCCGATGTTGCGCTGGTGTTCGTCGATGCAGATGCCGAGCTTTGTCTGCAGGTGCGCGATCTCGTGCATGAGGATTTTGGGCCTGGGGAGCACCTCGGGGGTGTAGAACACGGTCCGGCACCGGTTCGCAGTTGCATAAAGCTTGGCGTCGTCTTCGGTGCGCGGCCCCCATTCGGTGATGAACGGTTCCACGGTGTCCCAGTGGGCGTATCGGCGTGCCGATTGGGTCTTGCCGATGCCGGCGTCGCCGTGACAGATGCCGATGGTGCGTTCCTTGCGTACCGCGGTGGCGAATTCGGTGAACCGGCGATGTTCCTTGGTGATGATGAAGTCCTTGGCCATCCTTAGTCCTCTTCGTAGGTGCGCAGCTTGGTTGGCCGCGCTCCGGGGGCGGCGGTGCGCGGTTCGGCCCGATCGGCGATACGCGGGATGCGGTCGTTGATGTCTTTGCGCAGTTGGCGCCGGCGGGCTCGGCGTGCGGTCTCGACTTCTTGCAGGCTTACCCGTTGGTTCGGGTGCGCCTCATCGATGGCCACGCAGAGGAAGGTGTCGCGGTCGTATACGCGAACCTCGGAGATGTCACGCGGGTCGTAGCGGATCGTCACCGGGCGGCCAACGAACGGTGCCAGAGTTGGCGCGAGGTAGCGCCGGCCTTGGAAGTGGATGCCGTCACGCTGCACGGTGCGGTGCTTGGGCACCGTCAGCAGCAGTCCGTCGAGTTCATCGAGGGATTCGGGCATGCGTGGCAACCACCCGTCACCGATCCACGCCTTCTTCGGGCTCGTCCCGATCTCCCGGTGGGTCCGCTCGTTGTAGGTGGCGATGAAACCGGCGATCGCCTGATCGAGCGCAGGTAGATCCAGTGATGGAGGTGTCTTGGCCCCTGGTGCCAGATGTCCGGGCAGGGTGGCCAGGAGCTCGGTGTTGACTGTGCCGAAGAACCGCTCGATCTTGCCTCGGCCTTGCGGGCGACCGACGGTGGAGAAGATGAGGCGGATTTTCAGTGAGACCGCGGTGTACTCGAGGTGGCGGCTGGTGAAGTCGCTGCCGTGATCGATATAGAGGACGTCGGGTAGTCCGCACATCGCCCAGGCCGGTTCGGTCTTGCGCCAGATCGCCTGTCGTAGCACCAGCGCGGTGTTCATCGCCGATGGCGCCCCGGTGAAGACCATGTACCCGCAGACCGCGCGGGAGTAGTCGTCCATCACCACCGTCAGCCAGGGCCGGTCGGGGGTGCCGCTGGCGCCGGTGATGAGGATGTCGAGTTCGGTGTGATCGGCTTGCCACGTCACATTCGGCCGTTCGGCGCGATGGCGGAACACCAGTTCATAGCGGTCCCGATATGCTGCCGGCCCCTCCAGAGCAAGCGTCACCAGGGCCGGGTCCAAAGCGTGGACGATGGCGCGGACCGTGGCATAGCTCGGGGCCGCCAAACCCAAGCGACCCGCTTCGGCCGTGGTGAGCCGGTGCAATGCAGCGGTGCTCGGGCGTGGGCGGGTCAGCGCGAGGTGCTCGAGAAACGTGACCAGTTCCGCCGGAGTGCGTCGAGATCCCGTGTCGCGTCGTGGCCGCGGCTCCAACGCCGCGATGCCGCCGGTCTTGTAAAGCTGGTGCCAGCGTTGCAGTGTCCGCAGCCCGGTGCCGGTGTCACGGGCCAGGGTCGTCAGCGAGATGCCGTCCTCGACGTGAAGCCGGAGGATTCGCCACCGCTGCGGCCCGTCCATGTCACACCTGCTGGGAGACCATGTCGCGGTCGCGGGCAGCCTGTTGGTGCCGGTACAGCGTGGCGCGAGACCATCCGACCAATCGGGCGGCTTCCTCGGCGGTGCGACCCTTGGCGCGGGCGTCCCGAGCGATGTCGAGTTTCTCCGCAATCACCGCCGGGTCAACAGGCGGCCGACCGAACCGGGTACCGCTCTGCTTCGCCGCAGCGATGCCGGCATTGACTCGCTCGGTGATCAGCTCGCGCTCGTACTCGGCCAGCGTGGCCAGCATGCCCAGCATTAACCGGCCGGAAGTGGTCTCCGGGTCGATGCCGTCCGAAAGCGACTTGATCTTTACGCCCTTGTCGCGCATCAGGTTCACGGTGTTGAGGACATCGATCAAGGATCGGCCGAGCCGGTCGATGCGCCACACCACGACCGTGTCGCCGGACTCGGCATAGTCCAACAGGCGCTTCATCCCCGGGCGTTCGATCGCGGTCCGGCTACCCGAGGTCACATCCGCGAACACATCCCGCTTCTGCACCCCGGAATCCACGAGTGCATCCAACTGCAACTGCGCGTCCTGACTCGCAGTGCTCACGCGGGTGTACCCCAAGAGCCTCATGACATGATTATGACTCACAAACCCCTACCGAGCACCACCCTGCGACAGTTCACGGTGAGACGACTTCGCGAGAGGCAGAAGGTGCCCATCGGCCCATGAAGCGGTCTCGGCGTCCGGTCCCCGCCTGGTGTCTCATAAGACTGTAGGTTTTTAAGGCACATTCACGGCGCCAGGCGGGCCGCCGCGGGAGCCCTCGTCCACCCCGCTGGGGCCGCGGGTTTCAGGCGCAGCATGACGTCGGCATCTGGTTTCGGAAGAGGCCGGCCACGATGCGCAGGCTTTCGCTCATGGTCAGGTACGGCGCCCAGGTGTCGGCCAGATCGTCGACGGTCATGCCGCTTTTGATGGCGTAGGTGGCCGCCAGCATGATCTCCCCGGCCCCGTCCGCCAGAGCGTGCACGCCCAGAACCTTGCCGCTCACGGCGTCGGCGACGAGCTTCACCGCCCCGCGGGTGTCGTGCTGGACGAGCGCCCGGGGGACATCGGACAGGTCCAGGACGCGGCAGTCGCACGCGTGCCCTCGGGTGAGGGCCTCGTCCTCGGTCAACCCCGCCGAGGCCAGCTGGGGCCGGGTGAACACGACCGCAGGAAAGCCGGCGTAGTCGACCCGAGCTGCCGGCGGGTACCTGTCCTCGGTCAGGGCGTTGAGCGCGGCGGCCCGACCGCCGGCGGCGGCGGCGTAGACGTACTGGGGAGCCCCCGAGACGTCACCGGCGGCCCAGACGCGCGGGTTGGAGGTGCGCTGGGTCTGGTCGACCACGACGAAGCCGCGCTCGTCCACGTCCACACCGGCAGCGGCCAGGTTCAGGCCGTCGGTGCGGGGCAGGCGTCCGGTGGCCACCAGGACCTGCGCGCCGCGCACCTGTTCGCCCGAGTCCGTGGTCACCACCACCTCTCCTGCGGGGCCTGGTTCGCGGGCCACAGTGGTCGCGCGCTCTTCGACCACGGTGATGCCGTCGTCGGTGAAGACTTCCCGAAGTCTCTGGGCCAGCTCCGGCTCGGCGTGCGGCGCCAGACGCCCGACCACAGAGACCCGGGTGCCGAGGTGAGCGAACAGCTGGGCCTGCTCCATCCCGACGTACCCGCCACCGATAACGACCAGGGACTCAGGCAGCTCGGTCAGCTGCATCGCGGTGGTGGACGTCAGCCGGTCCACAGAGTCGAGACCGACCACCTCCGGGATGGCGGGGGTGGCACCGGTGGCGACCAGATAGGCCCGGGCCCGCAGCGCCTGGCCGTCGACGGCCAGGGTGTCCCCGTCCAGGAAGCTGGCCTGGCCTGGGCGGACCTGGAAGCCGTAGGCAGCGGCCACATCGGCGTACTTCGCATCACGCAGGCGCTCGATGAGTGCGTCCTTCTGGGCCACCAGATCGCCGAGGTTCACCGGTGCGGCTGACGTTGGGGCACCTTTGAAGGGATTGGTGAGCGCGGCGTGCCGGGCCCCGGCGGCCGCCAGGAGCGTCTTGGACGGCACGCAGCCGATGTTCACGCACGTCCCGCCCAGAACACCGCGCTCAACCAGCACGACGCTCTTACCGGCCTGGCTGGCCGCGATGGCGGCGGACATCGCCGCGCCTCCTGAGCCGATCACGGCCAGATCGACGTCGTAGTCCACACCCATTTGCCCACCTTCCTTCGCGTGACCCCTCTTCAGCGTCCATAGTGGACGTTCCAGCGCAGGGGAAGGTCAAGGCGAACATGGACGAGAGCCGAGAAAGGGGCCACTGTGCGCATCGGTGAGTTGGCCGTGGCCAGCGGCACCACAACCAAGACGCTGCGCTTCTACGAAGAAGCCGGCCTACTACCTGCGCCTGAGCGCACCGCCAACGGATACCGCGACTACACCCCTGCGGCCCTGGCGCGCCTGGACTTCGTTCGCCGCGGCCGCACCGCTGGGCTCACCCTGGCCCAGATTCGCGAGATCCTCGACATCCGCGACGCCGGAGTCGCACCCTGCCAGCACGTGCACGCCCTGCTCGAAGCCCACCTGGGCGACCTGGACCGCCAAATCGCCGACCTGCAAGCACTGCGACACACCGTCGCGCACCTTCACCACAGTGCCACCACCAGCGACCCCACCAAATGCGACACCACGACCGTCTGCCGCTATCTGTGACCAGACCGGTGCTCGCGTGTATCGCCATGAGCAGATGCCGCCACAGAGCGTCGACAGAACCCCGCCATATAACGGCGAAAGCCACATGGGAGCCCGATAGCGCGCCTGGCGGGGCGTCCCGTAAGACCCGTCCGGTGAACTGTCCGGTGATGGGGCCTTATGTGACACACTTGGCAGCATGTCCGCTTTGAAGGTCGGGTACGCCCGAGTCTCCACCGATGAACAGGACCTCACCGCCCAGCGCGATGGCCTCAGCGCTCTCGGTGTCGATGCGAAGCGGATCTATGTCGATCACGGACTGACCGGCCGCAACGCGGATCGCGCCGGGCTGCGGCAGGCGCTGGCGGCGTGCCGGGCCGGTGACACGTTCGTAGTCACCAAGCTCGACCGACTGGCGCGTTCGGTGCGCGATGCCCACGAGATCGCCGATGACCTCGCGGCGCGGGAAGTGAAGCTCAGCATCGCCGGATCGGTGTATGACCCGACGGACCCGATGGGCAAGCTGCTGTTCAACGTGCTGGCGATGGTCGCCGAGTTCGAAGCCGACCTCATCCGCGCCCGCACCCGCGAAGGGATGAAGGTCGCCAAGGCCAAGGGGCGACTGCGCGGGAAGTCTCCGAAGCTCACCGCCCGGCAGGAGGCACATCTCGTCCAACTGCATGCCGCTGATGAGCACACCGTGGGTGAGCTGGTCGAGCTGTTCAGCGTCGGCCGCTCCACGGTCTACCGTGCCCTGGAGCGCGCGCAGCGTGGCCGCGAGAGCGTCGTGCAGTAGGTTCGCGATGGACGCTGCGGCGCGGTGGCGCATTCTCCGGCTCCACGTGGAGGACCAGGTTCCGCTCACGCGGCTGGCCCGTGAGTCCGGCGTCGGGCTGCGCACCCTGGAGCGCTGGCACGCCCGCTACCGGACCGACGGCTATGCGGGACTGGAGACGGCCCCGCGTGCGGACGTCGGCACCCACCGTCTGCCGGCCGATCTCGTCCGCGTGATCGAGGGCCTCGCGCTGAGCAAGCCTCGACCGGCGATCGCCACGATCCATCGCAAGGTCACCCGCATCTGCACCACCCACGGGTGGCCAGTACCCTCCTACTCGGTGGTATGGGAGATCGTGCGCTCCTTAGACCCGGGCATGGCCACCCTCGCCCTGGAAGGTGCGGCGTCCTACCGCGATAAGCACGAGCTGGTGCTACGACGTCAGGCCGAGCTGCCCAACACGATGTGGCAGTCCGATCACACCATGCTCGACATCCTGGTAGTCGGCACCGACGGCAAGCCCGCCCGGCCGTGGCTGACGACCATCCTCGATGACTGCTCCCGGGCGATCTGCGGCTATACCGTCGTCCTGGGTGCGCCCTCGGGGATGAACACCGCACTGGCCTTGCGGCAGGCGATCTGGCACAAGGCCGATCCTTCCTGGCCGATGTGCGGACTGCCGGACGTCCTCTACGTCGATCACGGCAGCGACTTCATCAGCCACCAGCTCGCCCACACCGCGGTCGACCTGCATATCCGGCTGATCCACTCCACCGTCGCCCGCCCCCAGGGCCGGGGCAAGATCGAGCGGTTTTTCGGCACCGTAAACACCGAGCTGTTGGCCGACCTGCCGGGACACATCGCCGAAGGCCAGCCCTGGCCAACGCCGAAACTCTCCCTGGCCGAACTCGATACCGCCATCGAGGGGTTCGTGGCCACCTACAACGACCGCACCCACAGCGAGATCGGCACTTCCCCGCGCAGCGCGTGGATCGCCGAGGGCTGGCTGCCCCGCATGCCCGAGAGCCTGGAAGCTCTCGACGGACTGCTGCTGACCGTCGCCAAGACCCGCGTCGTGCACCGCGATGGCATCCGCTTCCAGGGACTGCGCTATGTATCCCCGACCCTGGCCGGCTACGTCGGACAGTCGATCGTGATCCGCTACGACCCCCGCGACATTACCGAGATCCGCGTCTTCGACCACGACGAGTTCCTCTGCAAGGCCGTCAACCAGGACCTCCACGACCAGAAGGTCAGCCTCAAAGAGATCCAGTCCGCTCGCAACGCCCGCCGCCGGGCACTACGGGCCGGCATCAACGAACGCATCGCCGTCGTGACCGCACACACCGAGACGCCACCGACCACCGAAGCACCAGCCCCAGCGCCGAAGCCGGCGTTGAAGGTCTACAAGGAGGACCTGAGGTGAGCCAGCGATTCATCGTCACCAAAGAACACCGCCGCTTCACCGAGTTCGCCGACGCCGTGCGCCGCGGCCACACCATCGGCCTGTGCTTCGGACCGGCCGGGGTGGGCAAGACGCTCTCCGCGCGCCGCTACGCACACTACGAGAAGGCCTACGACCTGCTGACCTACTGGGGGCCGCGCTCCGACGATGACGTCAAGGTCTACGCCGCCCTGGCCAGAAGTCGCACCGTGCTCTACACCCCCAGCGTGCTGACTACCCCGCGGACACTGAAGGACGAGCTGACCCAGGCCATCACCCGCACCAACATCTGCATCGAGCAGCACCTCGCTCCGCACGGTGATGTGACACGCGAGACCTGGGGATGGCGCCGCAGCAGGAACTACGTCGAGCTGATCATCGTTGACGAGTCCGAACGGCTCCGCCCCGCCGCGCTGGAGTTGCTGCGCGATCGCTACGACCGCGACGACATCGCACTGATCCTGATCGGCATGCCCGGGCTGGAGAAGCAGTTCAGCCACTACCCCCAGTTCTACAGCCGGGTCGGGTTTGCCCATCAATACCGACCCCTGGGCCAAGACGAACTGTTGTTCGTCCTGCAACGACACTGGCGCTCCCTCGGCAAGACCCTTGACCCCGAGGACTTCACCGACGCCCAAGCCATCGCCGCCATCGCGCGGGTCACGCGCGGCAACTTCCGGCTGCTCGAACGCCTCTTCCCACAGATTCAGCGCGTGCTGAAGATCAACGAACTCGACACCATCACCAACGACGTCATCGAAGCTGCCCAGAGCACCCTGGTCATCGGCGTCACCTGATCCCGCCACGGAGCGTCGGAAGAACACCGCCATTTAAACGCAGAAGTCACAGTACCGCTGGCGCCCGTTGCGGGTGACGTCGACGGGCAGCGGCCGACGCTGCTGATCGATCACCGCCGAGCTCTCACCGGACTCGCCCGAGAACGCACCGACGCGGATCCGGGACGGCGCTCCGGCGCCGCTCGCCGTGAACCCGCGGGCGCGGCACACTGATTCGGTGACCTCCGCTCCCACCCCCGCAGACCCGGCTGGGCCGGCTGACGCTGCACCCGCCAACGCCGTGCCCGCTGCCGCCGTGCCTGCCAACGCTGCTCCCGCCGACGATGTGCCCGCTGACACTGTGGCCACTGACGCTGTGCCCGCCAACCCTGCGCCCGCTGACAGGACGCCCACCGTGGCTGCTGCCGCGGGCGGTGCTGCTGCCGCGGGTGGCCCGGCTGCCGCGGGCGGTGCCGCTGCCGCGGGTGGCTCCGCTGCCGCCAGCGCCGACGGAGCCGCGCCCGAACCCGCCACCGAGACCACCGCCGGAGAACCCGCAGCTGTGGACCCCGCGGTTGCCGCCGGCGCAGCGACCAGCCGGCCCACTACCCCCGACCCGGTGATCCTGCTGGTCTCCGACCAGCACCTCCCCACGCTGCGTGAGCAGTTCCGCCGCTACCAGCACGAGTACGACGTGCGGACCGCGGACAACCCGGTCGAGGCCATCACGATGCTCGGCACGCTCCGGCAACAGGGCCACCAGATCGCCCTGATCGTCGCCGATTCGGTGCAGCCGACCATGACGATTCTGGAGGCCATGCATGCCTGGCGTTCGGTGGTGCCGACCGCCAGACGGGTGATCGTGATCCCGCTGGATCGTTTCGCGCAGGACACGGTGGCGTTGCGCGGTCCCCTGCAGGCCGGAAAGTTCGATACCTATCTGATGCTTCCGCAGGGCAAGCGGGACGAGGAATTCCACTACGCCATCAGTGAATTGCTCAGCGACTGGGGCGCAACGGTCGGCACCCCGGTGGTCGACATCGTGCGACTGATCACCCCCGCCACCACGCCGCTGGCGCTCGGCATCCGCGAGTTTCTCGACCGGATGGGTATGCCTTACGGGACCTATCCACCGGACAGTCCGCAGGGCAGGCAGGCCCTTGCCCTGGTGGACGGCGAGGTGCGGTATCCGTTGCTGCACATGCATGCTCGCCCGGGTGAGCCGGACAACGTGATGATGCCGACCTCGGTGAGCGAGGTGGCGCGCAAGATCTATGGCCGCCCGTCGGACATCGGCATGGACGAGGTGGCGGACCTGGCCATCGTCGGCGCCGGCCCGGCCGGGCTGGCCGCCGCGGTGTACGCCGCCTCCGAGGGGCTGCGCACGGTGGCTGTCGAGTCCGAGGCCATCGGTGGGCAGGCCGGCACCAGCTCGATGATCCGCAACTACCTCGGCTTCCCGCGCGGCATCTCCGGGATGCGGTTGGGGCAACGGGCGCGACTGCAGGCGATTCGTTTCGGCGCAAGGTTTTTCACTGGCTGGCCGGTGGACGGTCTCGAGCTGGGCGCGCCGGGTGAGCCGCATCGCCTGCTCACCGGCGGCGGGGACGTTCGCGCCCGCGCCGTGCTGGTGGCCAGCGGGGCCAGCTACCGGCGGCTCGGCGTGCCAGCGCTGGAGGATCTGGTCGGGTTGGGGGTGAACTACGGCGCCGCGATGGCCGCCTCCCGTGAGATGGAGGGTCGGGACGTTTTCGTGGTGGGCGGCGGCAACTCCGCCGGGCAGGCCGCTGTGCACCTCGGCCGGTTCGCCCGGTCGGTGACGGTGGTGATCCGACGCGAGTCGTTGAGCGCCACCATGTCCCAATACCTGATCAACGAGATCAACTGGCACCCAAGGATTTCCGTCCGCAGCACCTGCGAGGTGGTGGACGGCGGCGGCGAAGGTCAGCTCAGCTGGCTGACGCTGTGCAATTCGGTGACCGGTGCGCAAGAACGAATATCGGCCGGCGGGCTGTTCCTGCTGCTCGGCGCCGAACCGCACTGCGACTGGCTGCCCGGTCAGGTGCGGCGGGACGCCCGCGGGTTCGTGCTCACCGGACGTGACGTCCCGCCCGACTGCTGGGTCGACGGCCTGCCGCCGGACAACCTGGCCACCTGCGTACCCGGCATCTTCGCGGCCGGGGACATCCGCGCCGGGTCGATGAAGCGGGTGGCCTCCGCCAGCGGCGAAGGCGCCTCGGTGGTGCCGCTGGTGCATGCCTACCTGCAGGCCGCAGTGGGCGCACCGGCCTGACGGCCACGCTGCTTGCGGTCTCGCGTGGCCCCGCCCCTGGCAGGGTCGGCTTCAAGCCCCACCCGGTCCGAACTCGATCGGGTCCGAGCCCGATCGGGTCCGAGCTCCATCAAGTCCGAGTTCGATCGGTCCCCATCGACCAGGTCCCAGCTGGGTCAGGTACCGGCCCGGTCCGTCGTCAACGGGATCAGCCTCCAGCGCGGTCGGCCGCTGGGAAGGCCGGCACCTGCTGAACGGTGTTGGTATGCCTGGCTTTCTCGGCGGCGAAGACGGCAAGGTGCGACTGCACCGACTCGCTGACGCCGGAGCGGATCAGGCTCGGATCAGCGGACGCAACCGCGGCGACAAACGCGGCGATGATGCCGTCGTCGCCGCCGCCGTGCCCGGAACCGGCGTCGTTGCCGGCGGCAGCGACCAGGTCGGCGACCTGCCGCACCGACTCCTCACCGGTGCGGAAGTCCTTGAGCCACACCTGTTCTCCGTCGCCCTCCAGGTAACCGTGGCTGCCGGTGATGCGGGTCCGGCGGTTGACGTGGGGCGTGAACGCGCTCATCGTGAAGCTGCCCTGCACCCCGCCGGACAGCCGCATCAGCACCGACTGGTGGTCGACAACGTCGTTCTGCCCGTCGTAGACGCACTCGCCGTACGGACCCGATTCGATGGCGGCGAGCACCTCGTCAGGATGGTCCGCGACCACCGACTCCGGCCAGCCGAAATCGCTGTCGGGGTAACGCTTTCCGCCGAACGTCGGGCCGGCCTGCCGCTGCGTCGGGTAGATTTTCAGCGCGCTGTACGGGCACTCCGGCTCGATCGCACACTCGGTGCAGCGGTCGCCGGCGCCGGCCGGCTTGTTCTCCGGACGGAAGTGGGTGAGCTCGCCGATGCTCGACACCTGCTCGATGCGCTCGCCGGTCACATAGGTGATCCAGTCGATGTCGTGGCAGGACTTGGCCAGCAGCATCGGCGCCGACTGCGCCTCGTCGCGCCAGTTCCCGCGGACGAACGAGTGAGCATCGTGCCACCAGCCCACCGGCTCAAGGTGTTGGATGTCCATCAGCCGGCCCAAGAATCCCGAGTCCACCACGCTTTTCACCAGGTCGGTATACGGCGTGTAACGCAGCACGTGGCACACCCCGAAGAGCACCCCGGCGGCGCGCACCGCCTCGCCGATGGCCAGGGTGTCGGCCTCACTCGGCGCGATCGGCTTCTCCAGCAGGATGTGGGTGCCCCTGGCGGCGAACGCCAGCGTTGGGTCGCGGTGATCGGCGTCCTGCGTCGCGATCACCACGGCGTCGTAGTCGAGACCGGACTCCGCCAGCTCGCGCCAGTCGTCGAACTCCTTGACGGCGGGGAAAGCGTCACTGAGCAGTCCGCGGGCGAACGGCCGCGGATCGGCGACGGCGACCACCGTGGCCAACTCCGGGTGCCGCCGGATCCAGTCCGCGTAGGCCTGGCCGCGTTGTCCCGCGCCGGCCAGCGCCACCCGCACCGACGGCCGGTCCGGCTGGGCGGCAACGGAATCGCCCGCACCGGCGTCGCTGGCGCCGGACTGAGTGGCCGCAGCGCGAGCGGTGGCTACAGCAGTCGCGGCATCGGCATGGTCGAGTCGGTGAACGCTCACATCTCTAGGCTAGGGGGCGCCCGACCGCCTATGCCCCAGGGGGAAGCTGTGTCCGCACCACGCGTCACGCGCGGCGTACGTGCCGTGCTGGTGGCCGGGGCGATGGCGCTCGCCGGTTGTGCCGGGCCGAGCGTGGTCGGCTCGGCGCAACCGGCCGAGCGGCCGGCCGGCACTGCACAGTCATCGCAGCCGGGTGGTGACTCCGCCGGAACCAGCACAAGCAACGCCGGACCAGGCAGCAGCGCAAACACCACCGATGCCGAGTCGGCGCGGCAAGCGCAGACCATGGCGTGGACCAGCGCGATGTGCCGGACGATCGCTCCGGCGATGACTCAAGTCAAGCGGTCCCTCACCGACGGCAGCCTCGCTCCCAGCACTGCCGGAGCGTTCTTCCTCAGACTCGGCGACGCCTACGGCACCGCCGCATCGCAGCTGGCCCCGTTGGATCCGCCGGCGTTCGAGGGCGGCCGCGAGTTCGCTGTCGCCTTCGTCGACACGCTCTCCAAGGCATCGACCGAGTTGAAGGCCGTCGGCAGCAAGCTGCGCGCCACCCCGGAGGACGACATCCCCAAGGTGCTGATGGACAGCTGGTCGTCGGTGCCGTCCGCGACCAAGAGCATGCATCAGTTCAGCGGCGTTCCGGAGCTGGTCAGCGCGGCTCGCGCCATTCCGGACTGCCAGCCGCTGCTGAACGGCGGCTGACGGCCGCCGCCGGCTGAACCACACGGGGGCGGGGGCCGCCGGCAATCGTGCTGACCACGCCGCCGCGGGCGCCTCCTGCCTGCGCCCGCGGAGAAGGGCTGAACCACACGCCAGTGGCTACCAACTGGCCGCACCACCGCCCGGGTGGGGACGAACTTGTCCCCACCCGGCAATCTCATCCACATTCTTCGGCGCGGCCTGGCGCCCGCGCTGCGGCGGCCCGATCGTCGATCGGGTGCGGACGGCAAATCCAGAACTCGCGGAGCTCGGGCCGATGGTGTTGGTGCGCGAACATCCCGGGCTGGCTCGGGCGCTGCGGCGCCAGACTCAAGCGGGCACCTGGACGTCGGTGCTGCCCGGCGTGCTGCTGGCGCCGGCCGCCGCCGGCGATGTCGCCATGCTGGCGCACGCCGCGTGTCGGTGGAATCCCGACGCCGTCGTTGTCGGTGCCGCCGCGGCGAAGCTCAGCTTCTGGCCGGCGCTCGCCGTCGACAAGGTCGAGTTGTCGGTGCGGCTGCGCCAACACTCGCGCTTTTACCTGGGCTCACAGCGGGCCATCGACCCGGACGACGTGATCTCCCGAGACGGTCTGCGGTTCACCTGCCCGGCACTCACCGCGGTTGACCTGTGCACAGAGCTCGGTGGCGATGCCATCGACCAGTTGCTCCGCTCCCGCACCGCGACGCTGGCCGCGCTGTGGGAGGTCCTCCGGCGCTACCCGAATCGGCGGGGCAACGCGGACCGGGCGAAGGTGCTGGTCGACTCCCGCGACGAACCATGGTCGGCCGCGGAACGGCTGTTCCATCGCCTGCTCCGCGCGGCCGGTCTCGCCGGCTGGAGGGCCAACCACCAGGTGAGCTGCTTCGGCCGCCGGTACTTCCTCGACGTGGCGTTCCGCGGAGCCAAGCTGGCCATCGAGATCGACGGCCGGCTGCACGCCGGGCCGGAGATGTTCGAGAGCGACCGGGTCCGGCAGGCCGACCTGGTTGCCGTCGGCTGGCGGGTCATCCGGTTCACCTGGGCGCAGCTGCAACACCAGCCGGAGTGGGTCATTGCCCGGATTCGGCAAGCGCTGGCTGCCGAGTAGCCCGCGCTTTTGTCCAGAATTGCCTTCTCGTCGCGAACCGCGAGCGTGGCCCCGCGGGCCGGTCGCGACGAGAAGCCACTTTCGGTCAAATAGCCGTCGAGACCCGCTCGCATCGGCCCGCGACCGGCCGAAAATCAGCAACGGGACGGCCACGCAGTCGCCTGCGTGGCCGTCCCGTTGCTGAAAAACCTCAGTCGCGCTCGGAGAGCGTCAGCTCGACACCGCCGGCCATCCCGGCGGCAGCGTTGTAGACGAACGCCGCCACCGTTGCCAGCAGGGTGAACAGCACGATGTTGATGGCGCCGACCACGCCGGCGACGATGAACACCCTGGTCGGGGTGATCAGCGCGGCGCCCTCTGACGCGCCCGAGGTGGAGAGCGTCTGGTAGGTCTCATTGACCTGGGTCCAGACGTTCATGCCGTTCAACACCAGGTAGAGGATGCCGACCGCGATCATCCAGACGAAGAACATCACGATCGATACCACCAGGCTGATCTTCAGCACCGTCCACGGATCGATCCGCTTCAGCTGCAGCGACGCCAGCCGCGGCGGTCGCTTGGTGGGCCTGGCCCGCCGCCGCGGAGCACTGCCGGCGGTGGTCGGAGCCGGCGCACCCTGCGGGAGCTGTGCCCCCGCGGGGGCGGCCGGTGCTGGCGACCCGGTCTGGCGGGCGGCTGTCACTCGCCGTCACCCTTCTGTTCGGGAGCAGGGTCCGCTGCGCCGTCGGCCCCGGGCTCGAGCCCGGCGTCAACGGCCTCGGAAGCGTCGGCGTTGCGCGCGATGGCCACCAGTGAATCCCCGTCGCCGAGGTTCATCAGCTTCACTCCCATCGTCTGGCGCTGCGCCTTGCGCACCTCCTTGGCCCTGGTCCTGATGACCCCGCCGCCGGAGGTGATCGCATAGATCTCGGTGTCGAGATCCACGATCATTGCTCCGACGAGTTTGCCACGCTTGGCGTCGTACTTGATGGTCAGCACGCCCTTGCCGCCGCGGCCCTGCACCGGGTACTCCTCCATGGCGGTGCGCTTGGCGAAGCCGCCGGAGGTGGCGACCAGCACGAATCCGTCTTCCCGCGCGACGTCAAGGGACAGCAGCTCGTCGCCCTCCCGGAAGCGCATGCCGAGCACCCCCGAGGTGGCGCGGCCCATCGGCCGCAGCGCGTCGTCGGTGGCGTGGAAGCGGATCGACTGGCCCTCAGCGCTGATCAGCAGCAGGTCGTCGTCGGCGGAGCAGAGCACCGCGCCGACCAGCTCGTCGCCCTCACGCAGGTTCACCGCGACGATGCCGCCGGCCCGGTTGGAGTCGAAAGCGGTCAGCTCGCTCTTCTTCACCAGGCCGGACTTGGTGGCCAGCACCAGGTACGGCGCCACCTCGTAGTTGCGGATCTGGATTACCTGGGCGATCTTCTCGTCCGGTTGGAACGCCAGCAGGTTGGCCACGTGCTGGCCGCGGGCGTTGCGGTTGGCCTCCGGCAGCTCGTACGCCTTCGCCCGGTACACCCTGCCCTTGTTGGTGAAGAACAGGATCCAGTCGTGGGTGGAGCTGACGAAGAAGTGCGCGACGATGTCGTCCTGCTTCAGCCCCGCGCCCTGCACGCCCTTGCCGCCGCGCTTCTGCGCCCGGTACAGGTCGGTCTTGGTGCGCTTGGCGTAGCCGGTGCGGGTGATGGTGACGACCACGTCCTCGACGGCGATCAGGTCTTCCATCGACACGTCGCCGTCGTAGGGCACCAGCTTGGTGCGCCGGTCGTCGCCGTACTTGTCGACCACCTCGGTGAGCTCGTCGGCGACGATCTGCCGCTTCCGTTCGTCCTTGGCGAGGATGTCTTTCAGGTCGGCGATGGTCAGTTCGATCTCGGCCAGCTCGTCGACGATCTGCTGCCGCTGCAGGGCGGTGAGCCGGCGCAGCTGCATCTCAAGGATGGCGTTGGCCTGGTCGTCGTCGATCTCCAGCAGCTGCTTCAGGCCCTCGCGCGCGTCCTCGGTGTTGGCCGAGGCGCGGATCAGCGCGATCACCTCGTCCAGCGCGTCGAGGGCCTTGACCAGGCCACGCAGGATGTGGGCGCGTTTCTCGGCCTCGTCGAGGCGGTACTGGGTGCGCCGGGTGATGACGTCGATCTGGTGCGCGACGTAGTAGCCGACCATCTGGTCCAGCCGCAGGGTGCGCGGCACGCCGTCGACGATGGCCAGCATGTTGGCGCCGAAGTTGGTCTGCAGCTGGGTGTGCTTGAACAGGTTGTTCAGCACCACCTTGGCGACGGCGTCGCGCTTGAGGGTGATGACGATGCGCATGCCGATGCGCTCGCTGGACTCGTCGGCGATGTCGGCGATGCCGGCCATCTTGCCGTCGCGGTGCAGCTGCGCAATGTTCTCGATGAGGTTGTCCGGGTTCACCTGGTAGGGCAGCTGGGTGACCACCAGGATGGTGCGGCCCTTGGCGTCCTCCTCGATCTCGACGACGGCGCGCATCCTGATGCTGCCGCGGCCGGTGCGGTAGGCGTCGGAGATGCCGTCGCCCCCGACGATCAGCGCGCCGGTCGGGAAGTCGGGTCCCTTGACCCGCTCGACGCACGCCTCCAGCAGCTCCTCGGGAGTGGCGTCCGGGTTCTGCAGCGCCCAGATGACGGCGGCCGACACCTCGCGCAGGTTGTGCGGCGGGATGCGGGTGGCCATGCCCACCGCGATCCCCTCGCTGCCGTTGACCAGCAGGTTCGGGATGCGGGACGGCAACACCACCGGCTCGGTGGTGCGGTTGTCGTAGTTGGGCTGCATGTCGACGGTGTTCTCGTCGATGCCGGCCAGCATCTGCATGGCCAGCGGCATCATGCGGCACTCGGTGTAGCGCATCGCCGCGGCCGGGTCGTTGCCTGGCGAACCGAAGTTGCCCTGCCCGTCGACCAGCGGGTAGCGCAGGCTCCACGGCTGCGCCAGCCGCACCAGGGTGTCGTAGGCGGCGGTGTCGGAGTGCGGGTGGTAGTTGCCGAGCACGTCGCCGACGACGCGGGAGCTCTTCACCCGCCCGCGGTCAGGGCGGAAGCCGGACTCGTACATGGAGTAGAGCACCCGGCGGTGCACCGGCTTGAGGCCGTCGCGCACGTCCGGCAGGGCGCGCGCCACGATCACGCTCATCGCGTAGTCGATGAACGAGCGCTGCATCTCCTGCTGGATCTCGATCGGCTCGGTACGGTCGCCGGCCGTCGCCACCTGCGAGAGCTGCGACAGCTGCGCGTCGTCGCCGCCGTCGACGATCTGATCGTGGCTGATGCTGCCGTCAGCGCCGTCGGCGTCCGGGGAGTCGGCGGGGTTTCCAGCGTTGTCGGCGTTATCTGTGCCGCCAGCGCCGCCAGTGCCGCCAGTGCCGCCAGTGCCGTCTGCGCCATGGGAGCCGGTGTCCTGCGGATCGTCAGGATCCTGCGGTCCGTTGCCGCTGCCGTCGTTCGGTCCAGTCACGGCCTATCGCCTTTCGTTCTGCCCGCTCCGGACGCCGCACCCGGTTGCTGCTTTCGGGTGACGCGCCGCTCGGCGGGCTCGGTGGTGCTCGTTTGAAATGGATTCAGGAATGAAGGGACTGCTCAATCGCCCGCCGGTTCGACCGGCTGATCGGGTGACGCCGTCGCGCCGCGACACCTGTCCGAACATGTCAGCGGACCAGCGGTGACCGGTGGAAACGATCCACATGTGGGGACAAGTGTGTGGACGGAACGATCTTGCGGACGCCGCACCGGTCTGTTGACTGCCGCTCAGATGTCCAGGAAGCGGACGTCACGAGCGTTGCGGGTGATGAACGAGCGCCTGGCCTCGACGTCTTCGCCCATCAGCACGCTGAACAGCTGGTCGGCGGTGGCGGCATCTTCCAGCGTCACCTGCAGCATCAGCCGGTGCGCGGGATCCATGGTGGTCTCCCACAGCTCCTTCGGGTTCATCTCGCCGAGACCCTTGTAGCGCTGCACGCCGTCGTCCTTGGGGAGCCGCCGGCCGGCCTCGTAACCGATCTTGATGAGCCCGTCGCGCTCCTTGTCGGAGTAGGCGAACTCCTCCTCGCCGCGGGTCCACTTCAGCTTGTACAGCGGCGGCTGCGCCAGGTACACGTACCCGGCTTCCACCAGCGGCCGCATGAAGCGGAACAGCAGGGTGAGCAGCAGGGTGCGGATGTGCTGGCCGTCAACGTCGGCGTCGGCCATCAACACGATCTTGTGGTAGCGCACCTTCGACAGGTCGAAATCGTCGTGGATGCCGGCGCCCAGCGCGGTGATCAGGCTCTGCACCTCGGTGTTCTTGAGAACCCTGTCGATGCGCGCCTTTTCGACGTTGATGATCTTGCCGCGGATCGGCAGGATCGCCTGGAACATGGAGTCCCTGCCGGACTTTGCGCTACCGCCGGCGGAGTCACCCTCGACGATGTACAGCTCGGACTTGCTCGGATCGGTGGAGCGGCAGTCGGCCAGTTTGCCCGGCAGGCCGCCGATCTCCAGCGCACCCTTGCGGCGCACCAGATCTCGCGCCTTGCGGGCGGCGGCCCGCGCCTGCGCCGACGAAACCGCCTTGTTGACAATCTGTTTCGCCTCGGACGGGTTGCGCTCGAACCAGTCGGTGAGCCACTCGTTGCAGGCTCGCTGGACGAAGCTCTTGGCCTCGGTGTTGCCGAGTTTGGTCTTGGTCTGACCCTCGAACTGGGGCTCCTGCAGGCGCACCGAGATGATCGCGGCAAGACCCTCACGGACGTCCTCGCCGGACAGCGCAGGGTCCTTGTCCTTCAACAGCTTTTTGTCTTTGGCGTACTTGTTCACCACCGAGGTGAGGCTGGTGCGGAAGCCCTCCTCGTGGGTGCCGCCCTCGTGTGTGTTGATGGTGTTGGCGAAGGAGTGCACGCTCTCGGTGTAGGTGGAGTTCCACTGCATGGCGATCTCCACCTCCATCGGCCGGCCGGCCGCCTCGCCGATCGACTCGAACGCGATGACGGACGCCTGGATCGGCTCCTTGGACGCGTTCAGGTGCTTGACGTAGTCGACCAACCCCTCCTTGTAGTGGAAGGTGCGCTCGATCGGCAGGTTCTTGCCCTTGGATTTGCTGGCCCTGTCTTTGGCGTCAGCCTCGGCGCCGGTGTCGTCGTCTTCGGCGGAAGTCGCTGCGCCCGAAGTGTTTTCGGCGTCGGCCTCGTCCAGATCGCGGGCCTTGGAGCGCTCGTCGCGCAGCACGATCGTCAGGCCCTTGTTGAGGAAGGCCATCTCCTGCAGCCGGCGGGAGATCGTCTCGAGGTTGTACTCGGTGGTCTCGAAGACGTTCGGATCGGCCCAGAAGGTGAGGGTGGTGCCGGTGCCCTTGGCCGGCCCAACCGTTTGCAGCGGACCGGCTTTGCCGTCGGTGTACTCCTGGCGGTACAGCTTGCCGTCGCGCTTGATCTCCACCTCGATCCGGGTGGACAGCGCGTTCACCACCGACACGCCGACGCCGTGCAGGCCACCGGACACCTTGTAGGAGTCGGAGTCGAACTTGCCGCCGGCGTGCAGCACCGTCAGCGCGACCTCGACGGCCGGCTTCTTCTCGGTGGGGTGCATGTCGACAGGGAAGCCGCGGCCGTGGTCTTCGACGGAGACGCCGCCGTCTTCCCGCAGGGTGACGATGACGGTGTCGTTGAACCCGGCCATCGCCTCGTCGACGGCGTTGTCGACGATCTCCCACACCAGTTGGTGCAGGCCGCGCTCGCCGGTGGAACCGATATACATGCCGGGCCGCTTGCGGACCGCCTCGAGGCCCTCGAGGACCTTGATCGATCCGGCGCCGTACTCGCCGTTCTTGCTGCCCTTGCTCTTGTTGGCCGCCACGCTGCTCCTTGCGATTGTGGTGAGATGGTGCTGACCAGCGCGAATCCCGTCCGGCGGGCCGGTGGATTTCGCTGGCGCAGACCGAGGCCGCTCCGGCGTCCGGCAGCGACGTCGAGGCCGGGTCCGGCGCCAGCTGCTGAAGCAGATTGCTGACGGTGGAAATCGGCCAGCGGCGACGCTGGACACCATTACGACGGTGGCACATTCCATCATACCGTTATCCAGGCCCGCATTGGCGTCTTACACCCCTCTGGTGTCGCCGTGGCGCGCCGAAATCGACGATATGCAACCAGGGCCCCGCAACCGGGCTCCCGCGACGCTCATTCGGCGCCCTGCAGCACGGTCCGGGCGCACGGCCGGCAGCGCCGAGCGCGGGTGCCGCCGGCCCTGCGGCGTCCGTCCTGGCACACCTTCGGGAGCTACCTCCGGAACCGGAAGAAACCGGCGTACCGGACTACGCAAGACGGCCCGACGGCGATAAACTGGCCGGTGGCGATGCGCCGACTCCACGGCAGTTGTGCGGACGCCGTCCCCGGACAGTCCCGGCGGACAACGAGCGGCGGTCGGGCCCTCGGAGGTGATTCAGCCGTGAGTACGTCACAGATCCACACCAAGCAGGCACGCCCCGGCGGTGCCGGGCACGCTGACCAGCGCCGGCGCCCCACCAAGGTGCTCGATACCAGCCAGGTCGATCTGGCCAGGGAGATTCTGGGCAGCCAGTACGTCAGCTACGACATGCAGATGCGCGACGACGGCCGCAATTTCCATGTGGTGCAGTACTCGCTGTCCTGCGGCTCCGTGCAGATCGACCGGATCATGCACCACAGTCCGATCTATCAGGTACCCAACGGTCCGCTGGGCGCCCACTTCGCGGTGATGGCCTCGTACGAGGGCGGTATCCGCGTCACCAGCGCCGGCGACGGCATCGACCTGCGCGGCAGCGGATCGGTGGTGCTGGACAACCGACGGCTGTTCCAGATGGACTGGACCTGGGACGCCAAGGCGATCCTGGTGCGCATCGAAACCACCGCGGTACGAAGGCATCTGGTCGATCTGCTGGGCGATGTGGTGCCGGCTGCCAGTTTCGAGTTGAGCGGTCCGCCGACCCCTCGGCACACCGCGCGGTGGAACGCCGCGGCCCGGTTCATCGAGCAGGCGCTGCAGTTTCAGCCGGAGCCGGAGGACATGTCGCTGTGGCGCGACGAGTTGGAGCGCTTCACCGTGCTGCACATGCTGACCACCCACCCGAACTCTCTGCTGAACGACCACGCGCACGCCACCCCGGCGCCGGCCAGCGACGCCGCCGCCAGGGCGGCTGCCGAATGGCTGCACGTGCGGTGCGACGAGCCGGTTCGGATGGGCGATCTCGCCAACGAACTCGGGGTGTCGCTGCGCGGCCTGCAGCAGGCCTTCCGCAGGCTGTACGGGCTGACGCTGCACGAGTACCTGCGCGAGGCCAGACTGCAGTCGGCGCATCTGGACCTGACCTCCGACGACGAGGTCTCCATCGCGAAGTTGCTTACCGGTGGGGTTTTTCGTCACCGTCGCGGTTTGCCAGGTACTACCGCGAATACTTCGGGACGCTGCCGTCCGAGGCCAACCGGCGCGGCTACGCGGTGGCCCCGCAGCAACAGCTGCCGGACGAGCTGCGGCCCGACGCGGCCGGTCAACGCGGCGCCGATACCGGCCGCTGACTGCCGGACCGAGCTGATCCGCCGGGTCGAGCTGATCCGGCGGGTCGGGCTGATCCGCCGGAACGGGGCTGACGGTCAGGCCCTGCCATGGTCCGCGTCGCTCAACACCTGAGCGACGGTCGCCCGGGTGACGGCCACCTGCTCCGCTCCGACGACGTCGGCCAGCCACGTGTCGAACTCGTCGATCACCCTGGTGGCGGCGGCCAGCGCGCGCCAGCCGGCGGCGGTCAGCTGCACCAGCCTGGCCCTGCCGTCGTCGGGATCGGGCACCACCCGCAGGTAGCCGCGGTCGGTGAGATACCGGATCTGTTCTCCCATCGCCTGTTTGGTGGTGTGCGCCCGCTGCGCCAGGGTCGACGCCCTGGTGCCGTCCGGGTCGATCGCCATGAAGACCGGGGCGTGCGCGGTGCGCAGCTCGGCGAACCCGGCAGCGGCAAGGCCGTCGTCCATCCGGGTCGCAAGTCGTTGCGCGGCAGCGGAAAACAGGCTGCCGAGCGGCAGCGGGCGGTCCCTGAGCGGGTTCGTTCGCCTGGACGTTTTAGTCAACTGCTTGACCATCCTTCTTCCGTCGCCTACCGTCGATCCTGTTAGTCAATCACCTTACCAATAGGAGCTGGCGTGGAGTGGATGGATCGACCACGGCTGATCGGCGGCCTTGGCTGGGTCGCGATCGGGCTTGCGCTGCAGGCGGTCTACTGGCTCACCGGCGGCCCAGCCGGCGCGGTCACCGCCGCGCTGGTGACCGTGACCGCCATCGCCGCGCTCCTGATGGCACAGCGCCGCCGGCCGCAGATCCGTTGGTGGGCAGGGCGAATCGTCGCCGGGCTGCTGGGCGCGGACTTCCTCGCCGCGGTCGCCGACCGATTCGGGTTGCTCGGCGCTCCCGGTGCGCCCGGAGTGTCGTGGGGCGACTGGGATCACTTCCTGCGCTACACCGACGGCATGCTGCCGGCCTGGGCACCGGCAGCGGTGGCGGCCATCGCGGCCACCGCCGCCGAACTTGCGTTGGGCGCGCTGCTGCTGGCCGGCGCCTGGTGGCGCTGGACCGGCAAACTCGCTGCCGGGCTGCTGACCACGTACGGCGTGGCGATGATCTACGGCTACGGCTGGACGTCGCCGCTGCAGTACGCAGTCCCCGTGCTGATCGGCGCCGCGCTGCTGGCCTCCGCGCGCGGTGGCCGGTCGGCCAATCGTCTCCCGAGCCGCGCCGGCGAGCCGGCGTCGTCCGGCCGGCGCACCCGCGCTGCGGCGCGTCCCACCGCACAGCAGAATGGGAATGGGCGAGTCGCGGCAGCACCCGCCCGGCCGTCACCCCGCAACTGATCGTCACCCACCAACAGCCAGGAGCTTTTGATGCCCACTCGCACCGCACGTACCGCTTGGAACGGAACCCTGCAGGACGGCTCCGGCCAGGTGGAGCTGTCCAGCTCCCAGCTGGGCACCTACCAGGTGTCGTTCCCGACCCGCTCCGCCGACGCGGCCAATGGCAACACCAGCCCTGAGGAACTGCTGGCCGCCGCGCACTCGGCCTGCTACGCCATGCAGCTGTCGGCGCTGATCGGCGAGGCAGGCGGCAACCCTGAGTCGCTCGAGGTGACCGCCGACGTCTCGCTCGGGCCGGACCCGGCCGGCGGCTTCAAGCTGACCGGCATCGCCCTGAAGGTGGTCGGCGAGGTGCCTGGCCTCGACCAGGCCGGTTTCGAGAAGGCCGCCGACGAGGCCAAGGCCGGCTGCCCGGTGAGCAAGGCGCTCACCGGTGTCGACATCACCCTGGAGACCGAGTACCAGTCCTGAGTCCGGCCGCGCCGCCGTGGCGCGCCAGGATTCATACCGGTGGCCGCGAGAGCGTCGAAATACCCCTGATCCGGGCAGTTTCGGCCGACTCGCGGCCACTGGTATGAATCGGCCCTGTCCCCGTGCCGACTCCACCCGGGCAATGAACCCGCCGTCAGATTCGCGCGCTTAAAGGTTTGAAGCCAGACCATTGACATCTCCGGCCTGCGGCTCCACACTGCTTAGGTCGTCGTGCCAGCTTCACCGCACTTGCCAGCACTCCAGCGCTGCCGGCCCGCGTCGACGGCGTCGCCTTTCTCGCACGACACCCTGCCCGCCCGTCCGTCGGAGGCCGTCATGCCGGAACCAGCCGATCGCTCCATCTCAGCCGATGCCGGCGAGGTCAGCCTGACCGCCGCGGCCGGCGCCGCTGCAACCGAGGTCGATCACGACGTCGACCCGGACGCCGCCCGGCTGGCCGAGATGGGCTACACCCAAGAACTGCACAGAGGGATGAGCGGCTTCTCCAACTTCGCCGTCTCGTTCTCGATCATCTCGATCCTGGCTGGCTGCATCACCTCGTACGGCATCGCGTTGAAATCCGGTGGGCCGTCGACGCTGGTGCTCGGGTGGCTGATCGTCGGGGTGTTCGTGTTGTGCGTTGCGATGGCGATGGCCGAGGTGTGCTCGCGCTACCCCACCGCCGGTGGGCTGTACTTCTGGGCCGGTGAGCTGGCGAAGAAGAACAAGCGGGCCTGGGCGTGGTTCGTCGGCTGGTTCAACTTCATGGGGGAGATCGCCGTCACCGCGGCCATCGATTTCGGCTGCGCCACCACCTGGATGGCGTTCATGAACCTGGTGTGGGGCACCGAGGTGACGGCCGGGCGCACCTTCGGTCTTTTCGTGATCATCGTGCTGGTGCACGCCCTGCTGAACACCTTCGGGGTGAGCCTGGTGTCGTTGCTGTCCAACGTGTCTGCCTGGTGGCACGTGTTCGGCGCGCTCATCATCATCGCGGTGCTGTGGATCCTGCCGGACAGTCACCAGTCGGTGGGTTGGACGTTGACCGGCTGGCACAACGAGACCGGCTGGACCTTCGGACCGTATGTCTTTTTGATGGGTCTGCTGATGGCCCAGTACACCTACACCGGCTACGACGCCTCCGCGCACGTCGCCGAAGAGACCAAGGGCGCCGCGCGCAGCGCCCCGCGCGGCATCGTGATGAGCGTGCTGGTCTCGGTGATCGGCGGGTTCCTGCTGCTGTTCTCGATCACCGCTGCCATCACCGACAACTCTCAGCAGGGGCTGACCAGGCTGGCCGCCACCGACACCGGCCTGCCGCCGGCGCAGATCTTCCTTGACGCGCTGAACAACCCGTTCATGGCGAAGTTCTTGCTGTTCATCGTGTGCATCGCGCAGTTCTTCTGCGGCATGGCGTCGGTCACCGCCAACTCCAGGATGACGTTCGCCTTCTCCCGGGACGGCGCGCTGCCCGGCTCGCGGATCTGGGCAAAGGTCAACCCGCGCACCGGGACTCCCACCAACTCGATCTGGCTGTGCGTCACGCTGTCGGTGATCCTGGCGCTGCCGGCGCTGTTCAACACCACCGCCTACCTTGCGGTCACCTCCATCGCCGTGATCGGCCTGTACATCGCGTACGTCGTTCCGGTGTTCCTGCGGCGCAGGCGATCCGACTTTGTCCCAGGGCCGTGGCACCTTGGCCGGTTCAGCGGGCTGATCGGTTGGGTGGCAGTGGTGTGGGTGGTCATCATCTGCGTGTTGTTCGTGCTGCCGCCCAGCAGCCCGATCACCGTCGACAGCTTCAACTACGCGCCGGTCGCGGTGCTGGTGGTCGCCGTGTTCGCGGCGGTCAGCTGGGTGCTCGGCGGGCGCAAGCACTTCATGGCACGACGGACCAGCGGCGGCCGCGCCGATCTTGAGAAGCTGTAGGCATGTCAGCGCTGTCCAAACCGTTGTCCACGCCGCTGTCCAAACCGTTGTCCAAACCCGAGCCCGAACTCGGGGCCGATCCGGGGGCCCAGCCGCTGGGTGCCGCGGTGCTCCGGCCGGTGCGCGCCCTGCACGCGTTCGAGTCGTGCGTCGAGCAATTGGGCACCGCGATTCGGCTCGGCGCGTACCCGCACGGGGCGGCGCTGCCACCCGAGCGCGAGCTGGCCGCGCTGATGGGAGTGTCCCGCGCGACGGTGCGGGAGGCCATCGCGGCGCTGCGGCAGGCCGGGCTGCTGGAGACCAGACGCGGTCGCGGCGGCGGCACCGTGGTGCGGCACCGCCCGGAGACGCCGGGCAGCGGCAGCGCCGCGAAAGCCCGTGCGCTGCCACGGGAACAGATGCTGGACGCGCTCACCTTCCGCCGCGTCGTCGAACCGGGCGCGGCCGCGCAGGCGGCGGCGCGGGTGGCCGCCGGGGAACTCGAACCGGACGTCGTCGAGACCTTGGAGCGCAGGCAGGCCGAGGTCTCGTCCGCCGGTGAACCGGCGCTGCACCGGCAGGCCGACTCCCGCTTCCATCTGGCCCTTGCGCAGGCGTCCGGCTCGCCGCTGTTGATGGACGCGGTGGCACGGACCCAGCGCGATCTGCACGAGATGCTGATCGCGATCCCGGTGCTGGCACCGAACATCGATCACTCCAACGAGCAGCACCGGCAGGTGACCGAGGCGGTGCTGGCCGGCAAGGCGACCCGCGCCCGCCGGGTGATGGAAGAACACTGCGACGACACCGCCGCGCTGCTGCGCGGCCTGATCGGCTGAGGACACCATGACTTCCGAGCCACACCAGCAGACCACGACCCGGTCGCGCCCGAACGAGCGCTTCCTGACGCTGGACGAGCTGGTCGCCGAGATCGACGCCGGCCAGATCGACACCGTCGTGCTGGCCTTCACCGACATGCAGGGCCGGCTGCAGGGCAAACGGCTGCACGCCGCCTACTTCCGCGACGTGGCGCGGGAGCACGGCACCGAGGGCTGCAACTACCTGCTCGCGGTTGACGTCGACATGAATACCGTTGACGGGTACGCGATCTCGTCGTGGGCGCGCGGCTACGGCGACATGGAGTTTGTTCCCGACTACTCCACCATCCGGCGGCTTGCATACCTGCCGGGAACCGTCTTGATCCAGTGTGACCTGGTCTGGCTCGACCACACCCCGGTGCGGCCATCGCCGCGCACCGTGCTGCGCGCCCAGCTCGACCGGCTGGCCGATCGGGACCTGGTGGCGCAGGCCGGAACCGAACTCGAGTTCATCACCTTCAACAACAGCTACGAGCAGGCCCAAGAACTCGACTGGCGGCACCTGACGCCGGCCAACCAGTACAACGTCGACTACTCGCTGCTGGGCACCAGCCGGATCGAACCGTTCCTGCGGGACGTCCGCAATCACATGTACGCGGCCGGCCTGGACACCGAATCCGCCAAGGGCGAGTGCAACTTCGGTCAGCACGAGGTGGGCTTCCTGTTCGCCGATGCGCTCACCACCGCCGACAACCACGCCGTGTACAAGACCGCTATCAAGGAGATCGCCGCCCAGCACGGCAAATCGGTGACGTTCATGGCCAAGTACGACGAGCGGGAGGGCAACTCGTGCCATATCCACCTGTCGCTGCGCGGGGCGTCCGGCGAGCTCAGTTTCTGGGGCGGCGGTGCGAGATCGACGCTGTACAACCAATTCGTTGCCGGGCTGCTCGCGACGATGGCCGACTTCACCCTGCTGTACGCCCCGAACATCAACTCCTACAAGCGGTTCGCCGACGGTTCGTTCGCCCCCACCACCATCGCCTGGGGTGAGGACAACCGCACTTGCGCGGTGCGATTGGTCGGCCGCGGCGCCTCCGCCAGGCTGGAGAACCGGGTACCGGGGGCGGACGTCAACCCCTACCTGGCACTGGCGGCGATGATCGCCGGTGGTCTGCACGGCATCCAGGCGCAGCTGGAACTGCCTGAACCGGTGGCGGGCAACGCTTATGCCAGCGATCTGCCTCGGGTACCGCGCACGCTGAGCGCTGCGCGGGAACGGTTCGTCGCCTCCGAACCGGCAAGGACGGCCTTCGGCGACGATGTGGTCGAGCACTACGCCAGAATGGCCGAGGTGGAGCTGGAGGCCTTCGACGCGGCCGTCACCGACTGGGAGTTGCGCCGCGGCTTTGAACGATTGTGAACTGCTGACCGGCGCTAAACCGTGCTGAACAGTGCTGAACAGCGCTGAGACGGTGCTGACCCACCGGCAGCCACCAGCGTGACGGCACCTCCCCCGAACTCCATGGCCCACCATCCACCCCCACGATTTCGAGAGGCACCGCGTGACCACGCTGATCAACCCGGCGACCGAACAACCACTGCCGCAACAGGTTCCGGCCAGCAACCTGGCCGAGACCGACGCCGCGATCGCCAGGGCCGCCGAGGCCTGGCCGGCCTGGGCGGCTCTGGCGCCGGGTGAGCGGGCCCGGTTGCTGCGCGGCTTCGCCGCCGTCGTCGACGCGCACATCGACGAGCTGGCACAGCTGGAGGTGGCCAACGCCGGGCACACCATCGGCAACGCCAGGTGGGAGGCCGGCAACGTTCGCGATTGCCTGAACTACTACGCCGGCGCCCCGGAACGCCTGGTGGGCAAGCAGATCCCGGTTCCCGGTGGCACCGATGTCACCTTCCACGAACCGCTCGGCGTTGTCGGGGTGATTGTTCCGTGGAACTTCCCGATGCCGATCGCCGCCTGGGGTTTCGCGCCTGCCCTTGCCGCCGGGAACACGGTGGTGCTCAAGCCGGCCGAGCTGACCCCGCTCACCGCACTGCGGCTCGCCGAGCTCGCCACCATGGCCGGAATCCCTGACGGGGTGTTCACGGTGATCCCCGGCCGCGGCGCCGTTGTCGGCGAGCGGTTCGTCACCCATCCCGACATTGCCAAGGTGGTGTTCACCGGTTCGACCAGCGTCGGCAAGCAGATCATGGCGGGCTGCGCGGCCCAGCTGAAACCGGTGACTCTCGAACTCGGCGGGAAGAGCGCGAACGTCATCTTCGACGACGCCGACCTGGCCGCCGCAGCCGCCAGCGCACCGTCCGCGGTGTTCGACAATGCCGGGCAGGATTGCTGCGCACGATCGCGGATCCTGGTGCAGCGCACCGTGTATTCGCAGTTCCTCGACCGGTTCCAGCAGGCCGTCGCCGATGTCAAGGTGCTCGATCCCGCTGACGAACGCAGCGAGATGGGCCCGTTGGTTTCGGCCCAGCAGCGCGAGTCGGTGCAGCGCTACCTCGGCGCAGCATCGGTGGCGTTCACCGGCCGCGCTCCCGACGGGCCGGGGTGGTGGCTGCCGCCGACCGTCGTCGAGTCCCGGTCCACCACAGAGCCGATCTGGCGGGAGGAAGTCTTCGGCCCGGTCGTCGCGGTGCTGCCGTTCGACGACGAGCAGGAAGCCGTTGCGCTGGCCAATGATTCGGAGTACGGCCTGTCCGGGTCGATCTTCACCAGCGATGTCGGCCGGGCGCTGCGGGTGAGCCGCGGCATCCGCAGCGGCAACCTGTCGGTGAACAGCCACTCGTCGGTGCGTTACTGGACGCCGTTCGGCGGTTACAAGCACAGCGGTATCGGCCGGGAGCTCGGTCCGGACGCACCGTATGCCTTCACCGAAGAGAAGAACGTCTTCATCGCGCACTGACCTGCTCGGCACATCCGTTGAACGTCAAGCAGTCTCGAAAGGATCTTGCAATGTCAGCACCTTCCACCGCTCGACCCGGCCGACTCGACGGGAAGGTCGCCGTCGTCACCGGTGGTGCCTCGGGGATTGGCCTCGCCAGCGTCAGGCGGTTCGTCGATGAGGGCGCCAGGGTGGTGATCGGCGACCTCGCCGACGATGCCGGCGGCCAGCTGGCCGAGCAGCTCGGCGGCCCGGAGGTGGCCCGGTACGTGCATGTTGACGTCACCGAGCCGGAGCAGGTGGCCGAGCTGTTCCGGGTGGCTAGTGACGAGTTCGGTTCGGTCGACATCGCTTTCAACAACGCGGGTATCAGTCCGCCGGAGGACGATTCGATCCTGGACACCGACCTGGCGGCCTGGCGCAAGGTGCAGGACGTCAACCTGACCTCGGTGTACCTGTGCTGCAAGGCGGTGCTGCCGTACATGCTGGAGCAGGGCCGCGGCTCGATCATCAACACGGCTTCGTTCGTCGCGGTGATGGGCGCCGCCACCTCGCAGATCTCCTACTCCGCCTCGAAGGGTGGGGTGCTGTCGATGTCAAGGGAACTCGGTGTGCAGTTCGCCCGGCAGGGCGTTCGGGTTAACGCGTTGTGCCCAGGACCGGTGAATACGCCGCTGCTGCAGGAACTTTTCGCCGCCGATCCGGAGCGGGCCGAGCGGAGGTTGGTGCACGTGCCGATGGGCCGGTTCGCCGAACCGGCCGAGATTGCCAACGCTGTGCTGTTTCTCGCCTCCGACGAGTCGTCGTTCATCACCGCCAATGCGTTCCTGGTGGACGGGGGCATCACCGGCGCATACGTCACCCCGATCTCGTGACGGCCGCCGCTGCCGGCGGCCAGCCGTTGGTGGGCCTGTCGTGTTATCGGGAACCGGCGCGCTGGGGAGTGTGGGACACCGCAGCGGATCTGCTGCCGACCGACTATGCGGACATGGTGGTGCGGGGTGGCGGTCTGCCGGTGCTGCTGCCGGCCGCTGACCGCCTGGCCGGCGCCCTGGCGACCGCGGCGGCCGCTGCGGTGAACCGGCTGGACGCGTTGGTGATCACCGGCGGCGCGGACGTCGACCCGACCAGGTACGGAGCTGCCGCCGGCCCGCTGACCGATCCGCCGCGCACCGACCGGGACGCCTGGGAGCTGGCGCTGATCGCCGCCGCCGACGCCGCCGGGCTACCGCTGCTCGGCGTCTGCCGCGGTATGCAGTTGATGGCCGTTGCCGGCGGCGGGACGCTGCACCAGCACGTCCCGGAGTTGTTGCGGGGCAGCACTGTTCACTCGCCGGGTGGCGACCGGTACGGCAGCGTCGAGATCGCTGTGCAGGCCGGCTCAGCGGTGGCAGCCGCGGTCGGCGACGGCGTGCGGGCCGCTTGCCATCACCACCAGGCGGTTGCCACCCACCCGGGATTCACCGCGGTCGCCCGCAGCGCGGACGGGGTGCTTGAGGCCATCGAGCGGCCGGGCGGCCGCTTCTGCATTGCGGTGCAGTGGCATCCGGAAACTGGGCGCGACGCCCGGCTCTTCCAGGCGCTGGTCGACGCCGGCCGCTGACCGGGCAGCCCAGCCTTCCAGGGTCAGACGTTGAACCTGTCGCGCAGGCCCTGAAACCTGAACTGCTGCACGTGATACGGCCAGAGAGTCCCGGTGTTCCACTGAGAGACGGCCAGGTGGAAGTCGTTGAGGGACGAGCCGGGAATCACGAACCCGCCGTAGAGCTGCGCGACCCCGGTGACCGATTCGTTGTCCCACGGAGCAATCTGCAACAGCGTGGTGCGCACCGCCTTGGTCAGATCGGAGGTCGGCTGGTCGAACACCATGGCGTCGATCCGGTAGTCGCCGACGTCGTCGCGGGAGGCGTGGAAGGTGAACAGCCACTTGCCGTCGACGGGTCGCAGCGTCATCTCGCCGAACCGGCCGCCCAGCACCGGCGTCGGCGGGTTACCCCATTGCCAGCCGGTGCCGGAGGTGAAGCCCCACGGCTGATATCGCCTCGGGTCGAGAATGTGCTGTTGCGGCACCCGGGACAGGATGATCCCGCTGTCCCTGGCGAAGGTGCTGCTCAGGATATAGACCATGCCGTCGGCCGGATTGACCGCCCAGGTCAACTGCTGGAACATCCTGCCCCACTTGCCGAATCCATCGGCGTCGGCACCTTGGGACGGGATGCGGCAACCAAGGTGCCAGCTCCGGCCGTTGTCGTCCGAGTACCAGTTCTCGGTCCGCCGCACGTTCGGGAAGTCGCCGTCGACCACCATCACGTGAACAACGAGGCGACTGCCGACGGCGATGATGTCCGACGGCAGGATGGTGGTGAAGCGCGGCGCGATCTGGTCGTACTCGATCAGCGATCGGGCCGCCCCGTTCGGATCCCGATCGGCTCCGACGGCACCGTCGAACACCACCTTCGAGTTCAGGTCGGTGGTGCTGGAATACAGGCCGACCGGCGCTCGATGGAAGGTGCCGTCCGAGGTGTCCTCGGCGAAGGTGTCGCCGAAGATGAAGAGCATTCGGCCATCGGGCGTCCGGATCGGCATCCCGAGATCGGTGCCGCCGACCCGGAATCGGCCGGTGTTGGCCGTGCCGGTGAGGTCGCCGATGAAGGTCGCCGTCAAACCATCCGTGGTCGGCGCGCTCTGCCCCGGCACCCGCCCTGCCGCCGCGGCCGCCGGGCCGGCGCCCAGCACCAGCCCGCCGACCGAGGCTCCCATGGTCAGCGCTGCCCCGCGCAGAAAGGCGGACCGGGTGAGGCCAGATGTCGGCCCGGCCGCGGCCCCGCGTTCATCCCTCATGATCATCCCTTGTAGGCCGGGTCGACGAACTCTGCAGAGCCGATCCGCGGCCAATAGATGTTGGCGCCCTCGAAGTCCTGCTCGAAGGCGTCCGCCGGCTGCCCCGGTTTCGCGTAGGACGCGGCGGTCAGGTACTCATCGCCCAGCGGAAAGCCGGTCAGCCACGGCGATCCGGGCCCGAACGGCACCCCACGCTCCCAGCCGGACGCGGCGTAGAAGGCGCGGATCACGCCCCTGACGATCCACGCCCTGCCCTGGTTCGGGTTGTAGTAGATGGAGGCGGGCAGGTCGGTCCCGGCGAAATGCTGGAACGCGCCACGGCCGTCCGGGGTCATGGCGTGGTCGGTGACCGGGAATCCGAGATCGCCCTGCTCCCAGCCGACGCTGCCGTACTTGTCCAGAATCAACCCGGTTGACCAGAACGCTTCGGGTTGGCCGTCCCGGTAGAAGAAAGTGCCACGCTCGAATCGCTGACCAGCGCCCAACTCTCGGGCCACCCGATACTCGTCGGACACCGGCCAGCCGAGCGGACCCTGCTCCCAGCCCCGCCCTTGCGCGTTGCGGACCGTCCCCCACTTGTCGAAGATCAAGCCGCGCGTGAAGAACGCCTCGGCCGAGGAGTCCTTGAGGTAGAACACGGCACGCTCGCACGTCTGGTACACCCCGCCGACCACCGACCTCCGGTCGGAGGTGACGGCACCGAAAACAGCTTCGCCGCCCGCGGACACGTACTTGTCGCGGATCGGACCTTCCAGCTGCGGCATACATCCTCCCGGATCTGGACGTCCGCCGGAGGTTAACACCGCCGGAGCAAGCGCGCAGCCGCGCCGACCTGACGCCGAACACCGTTGCACCGAACGGCAGCTGGCACACCAGCGGCATGGCGTGCCGTCGAACGGAGCCCGACACCCCCGCGCGCTGGCGCGCACCGCCGGCGATGCCGCACAGTAGAGCCATGCCGCTGGTCGCCGGGATCGACTCGTCCACCCAATCGTGCAAGGTCAGCATCCGCGACGCCGAGTCCGGGGCGCAGCTGCGCAGCGGTGCCGCTCCGCATCCCGCTGGCACCGAGGTCCACCCGCAGGCGTGGTGGGATGCGCTGCGGCAGGCCGTTTCCGACGCCGGCGGCCTCGACGACGTCGCCGCGGTGTCGGTGGGCGGGCAGCAGCACGGCATGGTGGCGCTCGACGGCGACGGGCAGGTGATCCGCCCGGCGCTGCTGTGGAACGACACCCGGAGCGCGCAGGCCGCCGAGCAACTGATCGCCGAGGTCGGTGCCGCGCAGTACGCGCAGCGCATCGGGGTGGTTCCGGTGGCGTCGTTCACCTGCAGCAAGCTGCGCTGGTTGCGCGACGCCGAACCGGAGAACGCGGCGCAGGTGGCGGCGGTGGCGCTTCCGCACGACTGGCTGAGTTGGCGGCTCCGCGGTTTCGGCCCGGAGCAGCCGCTGGGCCCGGCGCTTTCGCAGCTGGCCACCGATCGGTCGGATGCGTCCGGCACCGGCTACTTCGACCCGGCTCGCAACAGGTACGACGCTGAGCTGTTCGCCCTTGCGCTCGGCCATGACGCCGTGCTGCCAAGGGTTCTCGGGCCGGCCGAGCCGGCCGGGGAGCTGCCCGGCGGTGCCGCGATGGCACCTGGTGCCGGCGACAATGCGGCCGCCGCATTGGGTTTGCAGCTGGCGACCACCGACACGGCGGTATCGATCGGCACCAGCGGAACCGTGTTCGCTCCCACCGAGGTGCCGGTGCACGACCCGACCGGGACGGTGGCCGGTTTCGCCGACGCCCGCGGCGGGTTCCTGCCGCTGACCGCCGCGCTGAACGCCGCGCGGGTCATCGACACCGTCGCCGCCGTGCTCGGCGTCGACCGAGACACGTTGGCGCACTTGGCCTCCGAGGCGCCGCCAGGCGCGCAGGGGGTGGTGCTGATCCCGCACTTCGAGGGCGAGCGGACCCCGAACCTGCCGGCCGCCAGGGCCAGCTGGCACGGCCTGAGCATGGCCAACAGCACCCCCGCCAACCTGGCAAGGGCCGCCTTCGAGGGGATGCTGGCCAACATCAACATCGGCGTGCAGGCGGTACGAGCGGTCGGCGCCGCCACCGACCGCATCATCCTGATCGGCGGCGGCGCCCGCAGCGCGCTGACCGGGCGGGTGGCGGCGCAGGTGTTCGGCGTCGACATCGTGGTGCCGGAGCCGGGCGAGTACGTCGCCAGAGGCGCCGCCTTCCAGGCCGCATGGACGCTGCTCGGAGCCCCGCCACCGTGGCCGGCACCAGCGAGTGAGCTGATTCCCGCCGACCCTGAACCGTTGATATCAGAGCAGTTCCGCCGATACCTGCCGCATCGGTAGCCCGTGCCGGACCGGCCGCCGGGCGCCGGGGCTCCAAGTTGCGGCGCCGAAGCTGTGCACAACTCTGTTACAGCACAACGCCGATCGGCTCGCGCTTCTCGGCCTGGAAGCGATCTTCGGTGCGGCCGTAGGCCCAGTAGCCCGACAGCGAAAGGTCGCTGCGCGGAACCTGGCGCGCCTTCATCACGTCACGGATGGCCTTCATGCACTCCCGCTCACCATGAGCGAACACCTGCACCCGACCGGACGGCCACGGATGCGCAGCCACCGCGTCGGACAACACCGTCGAGGTGCCGGCGACCGTCGAACCCCGGTGCAGCCAACGGATGTCGAACCCGCGTGGCGCCCGCAGCGGCAGCTCGTCGTCCGGCCCGTACACCTCGAGGTAGGCGGTACCGACGGCGTCCGGCAGCTGGTCCGCCAGCTCCTCAAGGGCGGCCGCCACCGCGGGCAGCGCCGACTCGTCGCCGGCAAGGAGATGAGCGTCGGCGGCGGGGTCAGGACGGTAGGCGCCACCGGGGCCGGAGAACGCCACCAGGTCGCCCGGCTTGGCCGCGGCCGCCCACGGACCGGCGATGCCGTCGTCCCCGTGCACCACAAAATCGATAGCAAGACTATCCGCACCGACCGAGCGGATGGTGTACGTCCTGGTGACCGGCAGGTCCTCCGGCGGCAGCTGCTCGCGCAGCACGTCCAGGTCGTACGGCGGGATCAGCCCCAGCTCCGGCTTGGCGAAATGAATCTTCACGTAGTGATCGGTCTGCCCGTTGTCGGCAAACTCGGCCAGCGCCGGGCCGCCGATGTGCACCCGGACCAGGTGCTCGGTGAGCCGCTCGGTGGCGATCACCTCCATCACCATCGTGCGGCGCTTGCGGCGGGTCGGTGCGGTCATGCGGATCTCCTGTGCAACGTGATCGGTGAGCTCCGGGCGCCAGCAACGGTACCCGCTCCCAACTTAGGATAACCTTACTTGTGATGGAGAACGTCATGAGCGCGGATGGGAGCGTCGCTCGGGCACGACGATGCCCGCGCCGGCAGGCTGCCTGGCACGGGCATCGTCGAACAGACTGCCGACAACTGCTCAGGCGCCGCAGGTTCCCGCTCCCGCACCGGCCCCGCAGAAGGTGTTGCCGGCGACGGTCAGCACACCGTTCTTGAGGGTCACCGGGTAGGTGTGGGCGATCGCCAGGCGGTTGGTGTGCGTCAGGTAGACGGTGACGCTCTGGCTGCCGTCGCGGTTGCTGCGCAGGAAGCCCTCGGCGGTCTGCTGCTCCGCCGGGTCACCCACCGGCACGCTGTAGTTGCGGAAGCTGAACTTCACCTGGCCGTTGCCGGCGATGCTGAGGTGCCGGCCGTGACCGTCCCAGTTGCCCACCAGGCCGGCGAAGTGGGTGGCCAGCGGACCGGGCCGGAAGCCCGGGTGGTTGGTGTCGATGTTCTTGTACGACCCCACCGGCAGCGAGCCGACCTGGGAATAGGTGACCTTGGCCCGCAGCACGGTGCCGTTGATCGCCTTGGCCTGGAAGACGACCTGCTGTCCGGTGCCCGAGGTGCGGGTGATCACCCCAAGGATCGAGATGGTCCATGACGTGCTGCCGTCTTGGATTCGCCCCTCGAACGGCTTCATCGTCCTGTCGTTGACGGGGGTGCTCTGCGCGGCGGCCACCGCCGCGACACGGGTCGGTGCCGGGTTGCCGGCCAGCGCCGGACTGGTGGCCAACCCGGCAACGCCGAGGCCGACGGTGCCGGTCAAGGCGGCCAGCGCGACGGTCCTGCTGATCTTGCTGCGGAGCGTGGTGGTGATGCGGACTGCGGTGCTCATATCGATTCCTTTGCTAGGTATATGGTGTTCCCTGTTGGTGGCTGGAGATATGCGGTCCCGGACTGCTAAGTGAGCCTTGGCGGACCTGATCCCTTGCGGGATTTGGTGTTTGGGATAACGCGTGCTGCGAACTGCGGTGCCGACCTTGCGCGCTTGGTGACCTCGGTATGACGCCGTACCCGCTCCGGGGTTGTTCCCGTTGCGACACTTAGGTCAGAAAATTTTTCCCTGCTGGCCGCGCAGGCCCGGGCCACGCTCCCGGGGCCTGGCCGGGGTCGCGCGCCGGGGCCGGGCCGGCGCCGACAGCGACGCCGGCGGTCTCGTCCTGCGAGGTCGATGCGGTCAGCGGCTAGGCTGGAGCTGCCCCGCGCGCCGGTTGTGGCGCGACGAGACCGCTCCTGACGTGGGACGGCTGGGCGGCCTGGATCAGGCCATCACCGGCGCCGTGTGCGCCGCTGTCCGCTCGCCGCTGCCCCGACCCGGGCAGCAGTGCGTCCCACGTCCGGAAAGCCGCTCATGTTCGCTCGATCCCACCTTTCCCCGTCCGTCCGATTCCGTCGAGGCCCAGTCGCGCTGGTCGCGCTGGTCGCGTTGGCGGTCGTGCTCGCCGGCTGCGGATCGGCGCCAACGCCCGCTGCCGGCAGCAGCGGTTCCAGCGGCATCAGTACCAGCGGCAGCAGTACCAGCGGCAGCGGTGCCAGCGGCAGCGGTCCCGACGGCGCGGGTCCGGCCACCGAACCAGCCGGCGGTGCGGCGGGCAGTGGTGCGGCTAGCAGCGGTGCGGCTAGCAGCGGCGCCCCCAGCAGTGCCGGTGCCAGCGGCGCCCCCAGCGGTGCCGGTGCCAGCGGCGCCGCCGGCAACTACCGGCCGGTGACGGTGAACAACTGCGGCTTCTCCGAAACGTTCACCGCGCCACCACAACGCGTCGTGGTGATCAAGTCGACCAGCCTGGAGATGCTGCTCGCGCTGGGACTGGGCGACCGGATCGTCGGGACGGCGTTCTTGGACGGGCCGGTACCGCCGGAGCAACGGGCCGCCGCCGAGCGCATTCCGCAGCTGGCACAACAGGTTCCGGGCCGGGAAGCGCTGCTGGGCGCCACGCCCGACCTGGTGTACGCCGGATGGGAATCGAACCTCACCGACCAAGGTGCGGGCAACCGGGAAGGACTGCTGGCCGACGGGGTGCGCAGCTACGTCTCGCCGGCCGCCTGCAAGAACAAGAAGTACCAGCCGGACCCGCTCACCTTCGACACCGTGAACAACGAGATCAGGGAGCTGGCCGCCATTTTCGGGGTGCCAGAGCGCGCCGAGGCGCTGATCGCGAAGAACACCGCGACGCTGGCCGCCGTCAAGAAGAAGGTGGCGGCGCGTTCCGGCCCGGCACCCAGAGTGCTGTGGTACTCCTCCGGCAGTGACCAGCCTTACGTCGGCGCCGGGATCGGCGCCCCGGCGATGATCATGCGAGAACTGGGCTGGCAGAACATCTTCGCCGATGTGTCCGACACCTGGGCCAGCGTCTCCTGGGAGCAGGTGGTGGCGGCCGATCCGCAGCTGATCGTGCTGGTCGACGCCACCTGGAACACCGCAGCGAAGAAGAAGGCGCAGTTGGCGGCCGGACCGGCCAAGGATGTCGACGCCGTCCGCAACCAGCGTTACCTCACCGTCCGCTTCCCGGCGACCGAGGCGGGCGTCGCCAACGTCGAAGCCGTCAGCACGCTGGCGGAGCAGTGGCAGCAGCTGCCGTGACCAGCGCAAGCACCGACGTCCGCGGGCCGAGGGCACCGGCCCACAAACCGGGCGGCACAACGCTTTCCGGACGGCGGCGCCGGGGCTGGCTGGTCGGAGCGCTGGCGCTGCTGGCCCTGCTGGCATCCGTCGCGCTGGCCACCGGCATCGGTTCGGTGAGCATCGGCCCCGGCCAGGTGTGGACGGTGATCGCGCACCAGCTCGGCCTCGGCGACGCGGCCCCGACACCGCAACAACACAGCATCGTCTGGAACATCAGGCTGCCGAGGGTGTTGACCGCGGCACTGGTCGGGGCGGCGTTGGCGGTGTGCGGTGCGGTGATGCAGACGCTCACCCGCAACGACCTGGCCGACCCCTACCTGCTTGGCCTGTCTTCGGGAGCCGCCCTCGGCGCGGTGTCGGTGCTGCTGCTCGGGTTGAGCGTCGCGCTGCCGATGGCGGCGTTCGCCGGGGCGGTGCTGGCGCTGGCAGCCACCCTCGCGCTGTCCAGGGGCTCGGCGGCCGGTGGTGTCGGCAAGGTGGTGCTGGCCGGAGTTGCTGTGGCACAGATCTTTTCGGCCGTCACCAGCGTTGTCATCTTTGTGACTGCCAGCAATGATGCCTACCGCGAGGTGCTGTCGTGGCTGATGGGCTCGCTGGGCGGCTCGCGCTGGTCGCTGCTGCTGCCGGCGGTGCCCATCGTGCTCGCCGGGGTCGCCGTGCTGGTGGCGCACAGCCGCGACCTGGACGCCTTCGCCTTCGGTGACACCGCCGCCGAATCGCTGGGGGTGGCGGCCGGGCGGACCCGGCTGGTGCTGATGCTCACGGTGGCCGTGCTGACCGGTACCGCGGTGGCCGTCAGCGGCGCGATCGGCTTTGTGGGTCTGGTGCTGCCACACCTGGTGCGGATGATCGTCGGGGTGACGCACGCTCGGCTGCTGGTGCTGCTGGTACCGATCGGTGCGGTGTTCATGATCTGGGCAGATACCGCTGCTCGCACCGCTTTCGGGGCGCAGGAGATTCCCGTGGGCGTGGTGACCGGCCTGGTGGGCGCGCCGGTGTTCGCGTTGATTCTGCTGCGCAGGTGGCAGCGATGACGCTCTCTGTGGACGAGGTGACTTCCCGCGCCGGGACCGCCGCTGAGCTGCGGGCAGCCGAGCTGGTGGTGTACCCGGCCCGCTCCGGCGACCGCGGGCCGGCCCTGCTGCGCGGGGTCAGCATGACGGCGCGGCCGGCCGGCGTCACCGGGTTGATCGGCCCGAACGGGGCCGGCAAGACCACCCTGCTGCGCAGTCTGGCCGGGCTGCAACCGATCAGCAGCGGCGAGGTGCTGCTGGGCGCGCGGCCCTTGCACCGGGTGCCCCGCCGGCAGCGGGCCCGGCTGCTGGCACTGTTGCAGCAACAGGCCGAGACGGAGCTGCCACTGGCGGTGCTCGACGTGGTGCTGCTCGGCCGGATTCCGCACCGGGGCCGGTGGCAACCGGTCGGCGACCGCGACACCACGGTCGCGGCGCAGGCGCTGCGCGCCGTCGGGATGGAGAGCTTCGCCGAGCGCCGCTGGGCGTCGCTGTCCGGCGGCGAACGGCAGCGCGTACAACTGGCCAGAGCGCTGGCGCAGCAACCCGAGGTGCTGCTGCTGGACGAACCGACCAACCACCTCGACCTCCGCGCCCAATGGGAAATCCTTGCGCTGGCAAGGGATTCCGGCCGCACCGTGATAGCCGCGCTGCACGATCTGAACCTGGCAGCGGCGTTCTGCGACCACCTCGTCGTGCTGGAGCACGGCACCGTCGCGGCGGCCGGACCACCGGCCGAGATACTGTCTGCCGGCCTGGTCGAGCAGGTGTACGGCGTGCGGCCCGAGGTGCTGCACACCGCTGCGGGCCGGCCGGTCTTCGCGCCGCCGGCCCCCTGAACTCGCGGCGCATCAATCGGTTTCGCGCCGCTCGGAGATGCCGACCGGCCGTGTCGTCCCGCGGTGGGTTCAGCCGAGCGGATCAGCCGTGTCGATCAGCCCGAACGCCCGCAGCTCGGTGCGCACCTCGTCGACCTCCTCCGGCAGCGCGTCGGGATCGCCGCTGAACCGCGGCCACCACGCGGCGACCCAGCCGGCCAGCGCGGCGCGCTCGTCGTCGGTGAAACCGGCGGGTTCGGCGCGACCGATCGAGCGGACGGTCAGCTCGGGGTCGGTCCAGAGGATGTCGGCGGCCGTACCCTCCAATACCCGCGGCAGCACATGCCGCAGTTCCGCGACGCCGCCCCAGGTGCCGGCGTTCATCAGCAACCGCCCGACCAGATCCATCGGCAGCTCCCGGACCGGTGTGGAGCGCAGCGCCGCGTCGTCCTCCGGGTCGATGCAGTGCGCGCAATAGTCCTCACCGGCCCGGCCGACCGCGGCGATCCGCCGCGCGGCAAACGCGGCATAGGCGTTGTCGACAGCTGCCCGCAGGTCCGCGGGCAGCTCAGCGTCCCGCTCGTCCGGCATACTCCGCACTGTAGTGACGCGATCAGCCCGATCCAGCCAGCTGACGCTGTCGTTTCCTGACCGGACTGCGTTGCCGCGGAGCATTCCGCACCGACCCGGAGTCACAACCCGGTCGCGCCGTCGATCGACTCGCGGATGATGTCGGCATGGCCGGCGTGCCTTGCGGTCTCTTCGATCATGTGGAACATCACGTAGCGCACGTTGCACTCGATGATGTCGGCGCGGGCGCAGCGGCTGCCGAGTTCGCGCTCGGCGACGATGGCATCGGATTCGGTGATCGCCTCGCGGTATCTACCGACCCAGAACTGGACGGTGTCAGTCTGGTCGACGATGAGGTCAACATCGGGTGGTTCCGGGCGGACCTCGGGCCAGCCGTCCGCGGCCGGCAACCCGGCCATCACCACCGCGAACCAGCGGTGTTCCCACGTGGCGGCATGTTTGAGCAGACCGAGCAGCGACAATGTGCTCGCCGTTGGCGCCGTCGCGGCCTCGGCGTCGGTGAGACCGACCACTGTGCGAATCAACCCTTCCCGCTGCCAGCCCAAAAAGCCGGTGAGTGCGGCACGTTCGGACTCGTGCAGGAACTGGGTGTCGGCCACGCCGGTCACAGTACGCAGCCACCAGCGGCCGGGTGCGAGTCGCAGCGGGCGCCTCATCATGCGCACGTGCCGCCTCGGCACCGCTGACAACTGGGCATAGTCGAGAGCCATACGCCCACTTAGAGCACAAGTGGGCTTAGCGTCATGCACGCCGCACCGGTTGGCGACAGCGTCCCGCGCAAGGCGCGCGAAGCCGGACTCTCAGAACTCGGCCAGCGCGGCCAACTGCCGGCCGAAGCTGATGAGTGAGCCGCGCAGCTCTGCCGGCGCCCAGTCGAGGGTCACCGTTCCCGCTTGAGACTGCAACTGGGCCAACAACAATGCCAGCCACGGCCAGCTGTCCACCTGCAGCACCACCCTGGTGCGGTCGCGGCCCAGCGGGACCAACTCGGCGTCGTGGTAGCGCACCACGTCGGCGACGGTGTCCGCCGCAGCGGCCACGTCGACCGACACCGGGCGTTTGCGGCGGTTGATGCCGGACCGCAGGTACTCCAGCGCCGACTCGGCCGGCAGCTCCCGGGCCGCGGCCGGTGCACCGGTACGCAGCAGGTCCGTCATCCGGTCCAATCGGAACAGCCGCCAGTCGCCGCGGCCGACGTCCCAGCCGACCAGGTACCAGCGCAGCAGGTGGTGTACCTGCCGGTGCGGTTCCACCCGGCGGTGGCTGCTCGCCGCGCCGGGCCCGGCCCGCCCCGAGCGGTATTCGAAGGTGACGATCTCGCCGGCCGCGATCGCCTGGGCCAGCGTGCTGAGGGTGGCCGCCGACACCGCAGGGGCGGCGGCCCGGCTGGTCTCCAGACTGGCCCTGATCGCCGCCACCTGCTGCCGCAGCCGGGTCGGCAGCAGCTGATCGAGCTTGCCGTACGCCCTGGTAGCCGCGGCGTCCACCCGGCCGGGGGCCGGCTCGGAACCGTTGCCGCGCAACCCCTCAGCGCCGTCGGCCAGCGGCGCAGTGCTCGCCAGTGACGCCAGTCCCAGCAGCGTTGCCACCGCCTCGTCGTCGTCCAGCACCAGCGGCGGCATGCTGCGGCCCGCCACCAACCGGTAGTGCCCGCCCGGACCCGGCTGGGTGTCGACCAGATACCCGTAGCCGCGCAACCGCTGCACGTCCCGGCGCAGGGTCCGCCCGCTCACCCCGAGCCGGTCGGCGAGCTCGTCGCCGGCGAATGCGCGACCGGTCTGCAGCGCGGACAGCAGGGCCAGCATGCGCTCGGTGACATCGGCCATGGCCCGATGGTGCCGCACATTGCGGCCAGAATCCGGCCGCAACTGCTCATACGGTGCCGGCATGCCAACTCCGAGCCGTCCGCACCGTTCGATCGTGATCCGTGGCGCCAGCACCAACAACCTGGCCGGCCTGGACGTCGACCTGCCCCGCAACGCTTTGGTGGTGGTGGTCGGTGTCTCCGGGTCGGGCAAGTCGTCGCTGGTCTTCGACACCATCGCCGCCGAGGCGGGCTTCCAGCTGAACGAGACGTTCCCGCCGTTCGCTCGGAACCGGCTCCCGAAATGGACACGGCCGCAGGTGGACCGGATCGGTGGGCTGTCGCCGGTGATCGTCGTCGACCAGCGCCGGCTCGGCGGCAATGCCCGCTCGACGGTCGGCACCATCACCGACACCTGGAGCTACCTGCGGCTGATCTTCTCCCGCCTCAGCAGCCCGCACGTCGGCGAGTCGAACCACTTCTCGTTCAACGATCCGGCCGGGATGTGCCCCGCCTGCTCCGGATTGGGCGAGGTGCTGGTGAGCGCTGTCGACAGGATGCTGGACTGCGACAAGTCGCTGGCCGACCGCGCGGTGCTGCTGCCCGGCTTCGGCAACGGCCAGTACTGGATGCGCTACTACGCCGACACCGGGGCGTTCCCGCTCGAGGTGCCGCTGCGGGAATGGCCGGCCCAGCTGGTGCAGGCGCTGCTGTACGGCCACAGCGCACCGCAAGGGTCACCGGCCACGCCGAAGGTCAAGCTGCCCAAGAATTTCGAAGGCGTCGTTGAGCGCTTCGACCGCATCTACCTGCACACCTCCGATCAGCTCTCCGAGCGCAAACAGCGCACCATCAACGAGTTCACCCGCACCGGTGTCTGCGGTGACTGCCACGGCGACCGGCTGGCCGAGCCGGCACGCACCGCCACCGTCGACGGGCGCACCATCGGTGAGCTGGCCAGGCTGGAGTTGGCCGAGCTGATTCGGTTCGTCGAAAAGCTGGAGAACACCAAGACCCAGCGGGTCGCCGGGGTGCGACCGGCGATCGAGGCGCTGCTGGAGTTGCTGCGGGCGCTGGTGACGATCGGCCTCGGCTACGTGACGCTGTCCCGCCCCACCACCAGCCTCTCCGGAGGTGAGTCGCAGCGCATCAAAACGGTGCGGCACCTGGGATCCAGCCTCACCGAGATGCTGTACGTGATCGACGAGCCGACGGTTGGGCTGCACCCGGCCGACGTCGACCGGATGGTGACGCTGCTGAAACAGTTGCGGGACAACGGCAACAGCGTCTTGGTGGTGGAGCACGACCCGGCCGTGATGGCACAGGCCGATCAGATCGTCGAGATCGGTCCAGGTGCCGGCGCCGACGGCGGGCGGCTGGTGTTCCAGGGCAGTTTCCGGCAGCTGCAGCGCTCGTCCGGCCCGACCGGAACGGCGCTGCGTGCGCAGCCGGCCGTCACCAGCACCCCGCGGACATCGACCGGAACGCTCACCATCGCCGGGGCGAAGCGGAACAACCTGCGGGACGTCACCGTCGACATACCCACCGGCGTGCTCACGGTGTTCACCGGGGTCGCCGGATCGGGGAAGTCGTCGCTGGCTGCCGAGTTGGCGGCGCAGCACGCGGCCACGGTGATCTCCCAGCGCCCGGTCAGCGCCAACCGCCGCTCGACGCCGATCAGCTACACCGGGATCGGCCCGGCGATCCGGCGATTGTTCGCCGCCCGCAACGGGGTTGGCGCCGGGTTGTTCAGCGCCAACTCCGCCGGCGCCTGCCCGGACTGCAAGGGCCTCGGCGTGATCTACACCGACCTGGCCTTCATGGACGGCCAGGAGGTGGTCTGCGAGACCTGCAATGGCCGGCGCTTCACCCCCGAGGTGCTGGGCTACACGGTGGACGGGCTCTCGATCGCCGACGTCGACGAGCTGACCGTCACCCAGGCGCTGAAAGCGTTGCCGGACAAGCAGATTCAGCACGGATTGCGGCAACTGCACGACGTTGGGCTCGGCTACCTGCGGTTGGGACAGTCACTGTCGACACTGTCCGGTGGCGAGGCGCAGCGGGTGAAGATCGCCAAGGAGCTGCGAGAAGCCCGGCCCGGCAACCTGTATCTGCTGGACGAGCCGACCACCGGGCTGCATCTGAGCGACATCGACACGCTGGTCGGGCTGCTGTCGGCGCTGGTGGACGGCGGTCACACCGTTGTGGTGATCGAGCACAACCTCGACGTGATCCGACAGGCCGATCACCTCATCGACCTCGGGCCCGGTCCGGGCCGGCACGGTGGAACCGTGCTGTACTCCGGCCCGGTCGCCGGCTATCGCGGCGCCGACACCCCCACCGGCCGCGCCCTGGCCACCTGACCTGGCCGGCTGACCCGGCCCGGCGGGACCGGCCCGGCGTCCTGGGCCCTGCGTCCTGGGTACGGGAGAGCACAGCGGGTGGGCGCGGCGCGGTCCTGGACAACGCTTGGCAGGATGGGCAGTATGCGCAGCCCGGTGCCCGATTACCTGCAGCAGATCCTCGACGAGTGCGGCGGCGACACCTCGGGTGCCACCGCCGACTACATTCCCGAGCTGGCCGCGGCCGATCCCGACCTGCTCGGGGTGTGCCTGTCCACCATCGACGGCACCAGGTACGAGGCCGGCGATGCCGAGGTCGCGGTGTCGATCCAGTCGATCTCGAAGCCGTTCGCCTATGCGCTGGCGATCGCCGAGCACGGACTGGATCACGTATTGCAGCGGGTCGGTGTTGAACCCAGCGGCGAGGCGTTCAACGAACTGTCGCTGGAACGGGACTCCGGCCGGCCGCTGAATCCGATGATCAACGCCGGCGCGCTCACCACCCACGCGTTGATCGGGCCACCGGACGCCGACGCCGAACAGCGCTTTGAGCTGGTGCGGCAAGGGCTTTCGGCCTTCGCCGGCCGAGAGCTGGAGGTGGACGAGGCCGTCTACTCCTCGGAGCTGGACACCGCCTACCGGAACATCGCCATCGCCAACATGCTGCGCAGCTACGGCGTCATCGACCATGAGCCGATGGATGTGGTGGCGGGCTACACCCGGCAGTGCTCGGTGCTGGTCACCAGCCGTGACCTTGCCGCGATGGCCGCGACGCTGGCCAACGGAGGGGTGCAGCCGAGCACCGGCGAGCAGGTGGTCGAACGGTCGGTGGTGCGGCAGGTGTTGAGCGTGATGATGACCTGCGGCATGTACGACGCCGCCGGCGACTGGATGTCCACCATCGGTTTCCCGGCGAAAAGTGGTGTCTCCGGCGGGATTCTCGGCGTTCTTCCCGGCCAGGTGGGCATCGCGACGCTGTCGCCGCGGCTGGATGACCACGGCAACAGCGTGCGCGGGGTGCAGCTGTGTTCGCGGATGTCCAGCGACATGGGCATGCACATCATGGAGCCGCCGGAGCCGGCCAGGGCGGTGGTGCGGCGCGACCGGGTGTTGCGCGGCCCGACCGGTCGCCGGGTGCGGGTACTCAGCCTGCAGGGCGCGATCCAGTTCAGCGGCGCCGAGCTGGCCCTGCACACCCTGCAGGACGGGCTGGACGGTGTCGACCGGCTGGTGCTCGACCTGCGCAGGGTGGCTTCGCTCAACGACGTCGCCCAGCGCATGCTGGCCGAAGCCGTCCGCCGGGTGCAGGCCGACAACATCGCTGTGACCGTGCTGGACCCGGAGCGCAGGCTGCCGGAACCCGCTGCGGGACAACCGGTTCCGGAGTACGCGGACGACCTCACCGGGTACGCCGACCACGCCAGGGAGTAGGTCGGCCGCCTCACCCTGCTGCGCCGCCTCACCCTGCTGCGCCGCCTCACCCTGCTGCCCTGCCTCACTCTGCTGCGCTGCCCCACCATGCTGTGCTGTCTCACCCTCCTGGGGCGCCCTGCCCGGGTGCGCCGGCCGGCGCACCGCCGCCGGTCGGTGTGGTGCCGGTGTCCACCCCGGCGACCAGGCTGGCCCGGAAGCCGGCGGTGAGATTTCCGGTGACGGTGGCGAGCTGGTGCGCGCCGCCGTCGTCACCGAAGACGTTGTCGCTGCCGAGGCTGAGCCCGGCGAGGTTACCGACCGACTGCTGGTAGCCGTCGGTGGCGTACACCTGCTCGCAGATGTGCTGCGGCAGCGCCATTTGCGACGTCGCGATCGCGTTACCGGCATCGCTGATCGAGGCGCGGTTTGGATAGACCTCGAAATGCACGTGCGGCCACCGCCCTGAGTAGCAGGCCGGGAAGATGCTGGTGAAGCTCACCGTTCCGGTCTGGTCGGTGAGCTGCACCCCGCGCAGGTAGTTCTCGTTCTCGATCCCGGTGCCGTACAGCGAGTATGCCCCGTCCCGGTTGCAGTGCCAGGCATACACCGCCGCGTCGGCGAACGGTGCACCGCCGTTGGCCAGGTCAAGAATGGTGAACGCAAAGACGAACGGGACGCCCGGTGCCGTCGCCGACCCGGTGCCGAAGCTGGAGCGGATGTCGCTGCGGACGATGCCGGACTCGGTCAGCACGTCCGGCCCGTTCGAGCCGTCTCCCGGGTACGGGCCGGCCGTCTCGTCCGGGATCTCGGTGAGACCGGCCGAACCGCTTGCCGCGCTGCTGGATCCGCTGCCGGCCGATGCGCTGCTGCCCGTGCCGGTACTGCTCGACGTACCAGTGCTGCCCGACGTAACAGTGCTGCCCGACCTACCGGTGCTGCCGGCCTGGACGGCGCCACAGGCCGCCAGGGCGGCAGCCCCGGCGCCGAGGCCGAGCGCGCAGCACGCGCCGCCGGTTCAGCACCGTGCCGATGTCGAATTGCAGTCCCTGGTCCACCACCTCCTCGTCCGGGCGGGGCAGTGGCCGGCCCTGATACGAAGGCCCTGCTGGGAACTGGTCTTGGCCTGGTCCTGGCGTCGGTTCGGTCATCGTCGAATCCTTGGGTCGGAGAAGCATCCGTGGGGAAAAACGTTGTCCCCGATGGTGTTCGCCGTTGCTGTCGGACGGCTGTGCGTTGCCGGAGCTGAGCCTGTGGTTCCCTCGGCGGCCGCTCGGCCCGGGCGAGCCAGATGTTGCGCACCTCGACGATGCTGTGCCCGGCCGTCCCCAGACCCTTCGGCGCTGCGGGGCCGATGGTGGCAAGCGGCCGGGTCACCTAGGCTGGCGAGGTGCAGCGCAGCTTCTCCGGCGAGATCTGGTACTGGCGCGGGCCATCGCCGTTCCACTTCGTCACCGTGCCGGACGACGTTGCCGCACAACTGGAATCGCTGTCGCCACTGGTCAGTTACGGCTGGGGGATGATCCCCGCCGAGGTGCGGATCGGCGGCACCGACTACTCCACCGCGCTGTGGCCGAAGAACGGCGGTTACATCGTCCCGATCAAGGATGCGGTGCGCCGGGCCGAGTCGATCGACCAGGGCGACACCGTCAGCATGCGGCTCACCGTCCGCGAAGAGCCGCCGCGACCACGCCGCCGCGGCTGACCCGGCGTCGGCAAGACGCGCTGACCGGTGCAGAGTTCAGCGCAGGGCGGCGAGCACCCTGTCCACCCGGCGTCGCCGGGTCTCCGCCGCCTTCGCGCCGGTCACCAGCTCGACATGCCCGCGCTGCTTGCTGAAGGACAGCGCGTCGAAGGCGGCTTGCAACCCCGCGGTGTTCAGCGCATCGGCCAGATCGTCCGGAACGTTGACGGTGCGTTCGGCGGTGTCCAGCGCCAACCCGACGGTGATGGTGTCGCCGGCGGAAACACCTGCGGCGGTGCGGTTCTCGGCGCTCAGCGGCAGCATGAACACCCCGCCGTACACGGCAACCGTACTGCGGTAGCGGTGCCGGCCGATGTGCACCGTCACCTTCGGCTTCTTTCCCGAGCCCAGCTCGGCGACCACCTCGGGCGGAACCTGAAACCCGGTGGCCGTCTTGCCGTGCAGTTCCAGCGTCGTGGTAAAGCGGATCATCCGATCAGTATGAGCCGGCTCACGCTGCGACCTGTCGATGTCACACCAGGGCGCCGGCCGGTGTCCTGATGCCGTATCCCGATCAGACCGATCACCCCGAGCCGTCCAGGAGCAACCATGAGCAATCCTCGCATTCCCGCCGCGAAAGTCACCGGACTGTACGGAAGGGTGGTCAGCATCGTTTCCCGGCGGCTGCTCGGCCGCGTTCCCGAGCCGTTGGGCATCTACTTCCACAACCGCAAGGTGCTCGGCAGCTACCTGTCTATCAGCCAGAAGTCCCAGCGCTGGAACGCCTGCGACGCCGGCTTGAAGTCGTACGCGCACATGGCGGTGGCCGCCCAACTGGGTTGCAGCTGGTGTCTGGACTTCGGCTACTTCGAGGCCTTCAATAAGAATCTGAACCTGGACAAGGCGCGGGAAGTGCCGCGTTGGCGCGAATCCACGGTGTTCACCGAACTGGAGCGGGACGTGCTCAGCTATGCCGAAGCGATGACGCTGTCGCCGCCGCAGGTGGACGAGGCGTTGTCGGCCCGGCTCCTCGGTGCGCTCGGTGCGCCCGCCCTGGTGGAACTCACCGCGTTGATCGCGCTGGCCAACTTCTATGCACGATCCAACGTCGCGTTCGGCATCGAATCGGAGGGTTACGCCGACGCCTGCCAACTGCGTCCGCTCGCCGCCGCGCCGCAGGCTGCCGGCGTGCCGTCGTGATCATGAATCGCCGCAACAGTTTCGGGAGTTCTCCGGACGAGCGTGCCGGCGACCCACCGGGTGCCGGCACCGGCACCGACGTGTTCGTCACCCACCGCAGCCTGCTGTTCACCGTTGCGTATGAGCTGCTGGGTTCCGCCGCCGACGCCGAGGACGTGGTGCAGGAGACCTGGTTACGCTGGTCCGCCGCCGCGCGGGACGAGGTCCGCGAGCCGCGTGCCTACCTGGTGCGGATCGTCACCAGGCAGGCGCTCAACCGGCTCCGCACCCTGGCCCGCCGCCGCGAGGACTACGTGGGCGACTGGCTGCCGGAACCGCTGCTCACCAGCCCCGACCTCGCCGACGACGTCGAACTCGCCGAAAGCGTTTCGCTGGCAATGTTGACGGTGCTGGAGACGCTCACCCCCACGGAGCGGGCGGTGTTCGTCCTGCACGAGGTGTTCGGCGAGTCCTACGACGACATCGCCGCTGCCATCGACAAGCAGCCGGCCGCCGTCCGGCAACTCGCGCACCGGGCCCGCGAGCACGTGGCGGCGCGGCGACCGCGGCAGCGGGTCAGCGCGGCGCAACAACGAGCCGTCATGCAGAGCTTCGTGCAGGCGGTCAACAGCGGCGACCTGGCCGGCCTGGTCGACGCGCTGGCCCCCGACGTGGTGCTGACCACCGACGGTGGCGGGCTGAAGAAGTCCGCGCTCCGCCCGATTGTCGGCGTCGACAAGGTGCTGCGGTTCCTGCTCGCCGTGACGCCGACCGGGCCGGCGATCAGGGCAAGCACGCTGACGGTGAACGGTGAGCCGGCACTGCGGATCGATATCGACGGCGCGGTGGACTCCATCGTCACCGCCGAGATCGTCGACGGCGCCGTGACCGGGCTGTATGCCGTGCGCAACCCGGAGAAGCTCACCGCACTCGCCGACGAGGTGCCGCTCAGCAGGTGAGCTCGGTGTGCTTGGTGTGCTTGCTGGCCGTCAATGAGCAGGGTCGGCCAGCGCAGGAAGCAGCCGACCCGAGAAAAACTGTTGGTAGCCAAGCTGATCCGGGCCGAGGAACCGCAGCTCCAGCTCGTCGGCGCCGGCGTCCAACAGCTGCCGGATGCGGGCCACATGCGGTTCCGGCGTGTCCCCGACCACCACCTTGGGCGCCAACTCGGCCGGATCGGTGGCGCGCAGCAGCTGCTCGAAATCGCGGGTGGTGCGCACCTCGGCGCTGGGATACCGCACCGCAAGATTCGGTGCGTCGGCCAGCGCCGCGGCAGCGCCCGCTTCGTCCGTCGGGCGCACCAGCGCGTGGTGCGAGCGGACCACCAGTTGCAGCGACGCCGGATCCCGGCCGGCCGCCTCCGCACCGGCGCGCATCCGCTCGCCCAGCAACCGCACCTGCGCGGGATCGGACGACTCGGTGAGAATGCCGTCGGCGACCGCCCCCGCGCGCCGGGCGGTGACCGGCCCCGACGTCGCCACCAGCACCGCGGGCCGCTGCCCCGACAGCGTCCATAGCCGACTCTGCTCCAGCGTGAAATGCTCGCCGCTGTGCCGGATCTCCTTGCCGGAGAACAGTTTCCGGATGATCTCCAACGCCTCGAACATCCTGGCGATGCGCTGCGGCGGCTCCGGCCAGTAGCTGCCGGCCAGATGCTCGTTGATCAACTCACCGGCGCCGAGCACCAGCCGGTGCCCGCCCGGGTACAGGTCGGCCAGCGTCGCCGACGCCTGCGCCACCACCGCGGGATGCATCCGGTGGGACACCCCAATGACGCCGGGGTGCACCGCCAACGGTTCCGCCGGCGCCGCTGTCGCTTGCGCGGCTTGCCCGGCCGCTGGGAGTTGGGTGGCTTGGCCGGCTGGCGCTGTGGCTTGCGCGGCTGCTGGCGCTGTGGCTTGGGCGGCTGCCGCCGCGACGGCCCAGACGAAGGGGGCCTGGCCCTGCGCAGCCGTCCACGGCGCAAACCGGTCAGACAGCACCACACCATCGAAGCCGTTGCGTGCAGCGGCCGTCGCCAACTCGACCGCCGCCCGTGGTGCGGTGCGCTCCAGCGCGATCACGATGCAAAAGCGAGTCACACCGGCCATCATGCGGCATCCCAGCAGCGGGCCAACGAGGTTCCCGACCCGATCCGGGGCCTCCCGCCGGCGCCGAGTGAGTTGCTGAACTCATGAAGAGCTGGCGGAACCCGAGGTGGCTCCGGCAATGCTCCGTGTGGCGGAGCATTGCCTGAGCCTCGCGCTGCGGTCACCGGGAGGAGGGAGGAAAGAGGGCAGGGGAAAAATCGGCGGCTGGAAATGCGTTTGCGCTGGTGGGATTCCGGGGCGAGACATCGAGGCGCCGATTTTTCCACTGACGGCGGGCACCGATCGGCACCCTCACGCACCGCAAGACCGACGCACCGAGGACCGGCACCGAACCAACAACGGAAAAATGTGCAGCTCGACGCGATGTTGCGAAAACTGACCTGCGGCAACATCATTCGAGGCGCCGATTTTTCCGCTGAGCTCCACCTCGCTGGCGCTTCACCTCCCTGGCACAGCACCCCACCGGCACTGCGGGTCACTGGCACGGCGGGTCACTGGCACGGCGCGTCACTGGTACTGCCCGGCCCCTGGCACCAACGCCGACGTACCCGGCTCGGTGCGCACACCGCTGGTGGTGGCCGGCCACCGACTTGTTGCCGGGCCTTCGGGTCGGCAGTAGCGTCCAGGTCATGGCCGATCAGCGGGATACCTCAACGAGTTCAGACGCCGACACTCAGGCGATCAACCCGAGCGTGCCGCCCAGCGGCCCCGGCTGTGTCGAGTGCGACGAGTCCGGCAGCTGGTGGGTGCACCTGCGTCGGTGCGCGGCGTGCGGACACGTCGGCTGCTGCGACAGTTCACCGAACAAGCACGCCACCGCCCACTACCGCGAAACCGGGCACCCGGTGATCGCCAGCTACGAGCCCGGCGAAGACTGGTTCTACGACTACCGCACCGAGGAACTCACCGAGGGCGTGCCACTCGCCCCGCCGGAGAGCCACCCGGAGGACCAGTCGGTTCCCGGCCCCGCCGACCGAGTGCCGCCCAACTGGCGCGACTACCTGTGAGCCGACAGCGAGCGGAGGCAACGAGGTCCGGAGCGAGGAACGAGCGCAGGATCGAGGCCCGCAGCGAGCGCGGAGGCGAACAATCCAGCCCTGTGAGCCGACAGCGAGCGGAGGCAACGAGGTCCGGAGCGAGGAACGAGCGCAGGATCGAGGCCCGCAGCGAGCGCGGAGGCGAACAATCCAGCCCTGTGAGCCGACAGCGAGCGGAGGCAAAACGAGGTCCGGAGCGAGGAACGAGCGCAGGATCGAGGCCCGCAGCGAGCGCGGAGGCGAACAATCCAGCACTGTGAGCCAGAACGATCCGGCTCGCTACGACTTTGTGGTGGTCGGGTCGGGCGCCGGTGGTGGCCCGCTGGCCGCGAACCTGGCGCTGGCGGGGTTCAGCGTGCTGGTGCTCGAGGCCGGCGGCGACCACAGCTGCCCGTACTACGAGATCCCGATCATGCAGGCGTATGCCAGCGAGGACGCCGACATGCGGTGGGACTTCTTCGTCCGGCACAGCGACGACGAGCCCACCCAGCGGGCCGACAGCAAGTTCCAGCCCGATCACGACGGGGTTTGGTACCCGCGCGGCAGCACTCTCGGTGGCAGCACCGCGATCAGCGCGATGGTCATCATCTACCCGCATGCCAGGGATTGGGACGATCTGGCCGAGCTGACCGGCGACCCGTCGTGGAACGCCGAGCACATGCGCACGCTGTTCCACCGGCTCGAGGCCTGGCGCGGGGTGGACGCCGAACCGCTGCCCGGTGACGATGCCGCGACTCGTGACCGCAAGGCCGCCCACGGGCGCGACGGCTGGCTCGGCACCACCCGCGCCAACCCGAAAGTCGGTGGGCGGGAACCGATGTTTCTGGACATCATCGGTGCGATGGAGCGGACCAGCAGGGACCGCTTCGGCATCCCGGAACAGGTGTCGCTGCCGCGCGACCCGAACGCGGCCGACACTCCGCAGGACTACCAGGGCATGGCGTTCATCCCGGTGGCGGTGCGCGACGGGCACCGCAACGGCAGCCGGGAACGGCTGCAGCAGGTGGCGGCGCAGCACCCGGATCGGCTGCAGGTTCAGCTGGACGCCCTGGTCACCAGGGTGTTGTTCGACGGCGCCAGAGCGATCGGTGTCGAGTACCTCACCGGCGCCGGGCTGTACCGCGCCACCGCGGCGGACGCGCCCCATTCCGGCGACGCCGCAACGTCTTCCGGGCATCCCGCTGCACGGCAGGCCTATGCCGACAAGGAGGTGATTCTGGCAGGCGGCGCCTACAACACGCCGCAGCTGCTGATGTTGTCCGGCATCGGCCCGCGCGACGAACTTGACCGCCTCGGCATCGACACCCTGGTCGACGCTCCCGGGGTCGGCACCAACCTGCACGACCGCTACGAAATGGCCGTCGTGGCCGAAACCGACCGGGACTACCCGATTTTCGCCGGCTCGGCGCTTGATGTGCCGTCCGACCCGAACAGCTCGGATCCGCTGTTCGCCGAATGGCAGGACGACGCCGGCGGCCCGTACAGCACAACGGCTCGCTCGCCGCGATCATCGCCCGGTCGTCGGTGGCCGGAGCCGACAAAGCAGGTGCGGCGGACAACTCTGGGCCCACCGCCTCCGACCTGATCATCTTCTCGCTGCCGATCGACTTTCACGGCTACTACCCCGGCTACTCCCACGACGCGGTGCGCGAACACAACCGGCTGTCGGTGCTGGTCCTCAAGGGACACACCAACAATCGCGCAGGGACGGTGACGCTGGCGTCCGCCGACCCGCGCGACGTCCCGGTGATCCGATTCCGCTACTTCTCGGAGGGCTCAGACGGCTGGCAGGACGACCTTGAGGGCGTGGTCGACGGAATCGAGATCGCCCGCGACGTGATCGGGCATCTCACCGAGATGAGCACGACGGAACTCATCCCGGGCGCGCAGGTCGACACCAGGGACAAGCTGAAAACCTTTGTACGGCAACAGGCGTGGGGGCACCACGCCTGCGGCACCGCGAAGATCGGCCGGGACGACGACCCGATGGCCGTGCTGGACGGTGACTTCCGCGTCCGTGGGGTGCAGAACCTGCGGGTGGTTGACGCCTCGGTGTTCCCCGACATTCCCGGTTTCTTCATCGCCTCGGCGGTGTACCTGATCAGCGAGAAGGCTTCGGACGCCATCGCTGCCGAGTACCGGGCCGCGCGCGCACCCGCTGGGAGGTAACGCTTCTCGGCGGCAGCGGCGACAAAGTAGCCGCGGCGGCAAGACGGCAGCCGCGGCTCAGCCGTAGGTGTCGCGTGGGCCTCGCCCGGGAATGTGCCGCGGCCCGAAACGCCACGACGGGGCGGCCGGGCCGGTGGCCTTGATGCGCTTGACGGCGCCGCGGCCGACAGCGTCGTTGATGGTGCCCAGCAGCTGTGGCGACAGCATGCGCAGCTGGGCGGCCCATGCCGTGGATTCGCAGCTGACGGTGAGTTCACCGTCGACCAGGTTGACCGGGGTGGCGTGCTCGGCAATGCCCGGCCCGACAATGTCGGCCCAGCGGCCCAGCAGGTTGGCTTTGGTGAGATCCGTTGCGGCGCCTGAGTTCTTGACGAATCCGCGCAGCGCAAGCCCGAGCGGTTGCGGATCGCGGCGATCGGGGCCGGCCGCAGCCCAGCGTTTGCGCCGCAGCCGGGCCTGCAGCCCGGCCGAGGTGCCGTCGCCGCGTGGCGACCTGGCCCGCGGCCCGCGCGCGGCCGCCCGTTCCATTGCCGCCTGCAACGCCCGCCGCGCCGGGTCCGACGGCCGCGGCGCCGATGCTGCGGTCTCCGGCCTCTTCTCGGATTCCCCGTCCGGCGTCGAGTTCTCCCGGTCACCCATGCCGATCACCCATGCCGATCACCCATGACGCGGCGACCAGGGACCGACGCCGCCGATCCGCTCGATCCGGTAGTGCACCAGTAGTCCGTCTGGGAAGTTCGGGTCGGGTGCTGGGTTGGGCGCCGGGAACTCGAAATCTGGCCCGACGTAACGTTTCCAAGCTTGGTGAGCAGCTCGGGGGCGCCGCCTTCGGTGACGGTGGCGGTGGCCTTGAGCACCGCGTTGCGTTCCAGATAGCCGTGATCGGAGCCCGGCGCCGGGAACGACAGTGTGCAGCGCGGATCGCGGCGCAGGTTGCGCAGCTTGAGGTAGTCGCCCATGTGGGCGCTGACCAATTCGTCGCCGTCCCGATCGATCCAGATGCTGCTGACCTGCGGGGAGCCGTCTTTGTTGATGGTGGCGAGCATGGTGACCGGCCCGGCGTCGATCACCTCGCGCAGCGAGGCCGGCAGCGACGGGGGCAGGTGCGGCGTCATGCCGGAAATGCTACTGCCCGTCGGGACTTTCACCGCTGGTCGTCGGCAGTGGCGGAGGTCTCAGCGGACGGCCGCAGCACCGGGCCGACCGGCTGTTCCGAACCAGCACGCTCCGGATCAGCACGTGTCGGATCAGCGCGTCCGGCGTCACCGCCCTCATCGGCGGCAGGCGTCGACTCACCCGGCTCCGGGTCGGCAACGGTGACGGTGCGGCCACCCAGCTCGGCGGGCACGTCGGAGGCGACGGCGGCGGTGATGAGCACCTGCTCGGCGTCGGCGACCAGCTGGGCCAGCCGGGCCCGGCGGCCGGTGTCCAGCTCGGCGAACACGTCGTCGAGAATCAGCACAGGGTCGACGCCGTCGCTGCGCAACAGCTCGAACGCGCCCAGCCGCAGCGCCAGCGCCAGCGACCACGACTCACCATGACTGGCGTAGCCCTTGGCCGGGCCGTCGCCGAGCAGCAGCTCCAGCTCGTCCCGGTGCGGCCCCACCACGGTGATACCGCGTTCCAGTTCCACCGGCCGGCGGCGGGAAATGCGTTGCAGCATCGCCGCTGTCAGCTCGTCGGCGCCGGGAGCGGCAGCCGCGTCCGGCGGCGCGGTCAGCTCCTCGAGCACCGACGACTGGTAGCGCAGATCGACCGGCTCGGACGCCGGCGCCAGATCGGCATAGGCGGCGACCACGTACGGACGCAACTGCTGCACCAGCCGCATCCGCTCGGCCATCAGCTGGCCGCCGACGGTGGCGAGTTGGGAGTCCCACACCTCAAGGGTGGCAAGGTCCGGCTGCCCGCCGGAGCGTCGCGCCGCCACCACCGACTTCAGCAAACTGTTGCGCTGCTTGAGGATTCGGTCGTAGTCGGACTTCACCCCGGCCAGCCGCGGCGCCCGCATGATCAACGTGTCGTCCAACAGCCGGCGGCGCTCGGACGGGTCGCCGCGCACCAGCGCCAGATCTTCCGGCGCGAACAACACGGTCCGCAGCACCCCGAGAACGTCCCGCACCCTGGTGACCGGCGCCCGGTTGATCCGGCCGCGGTTGGCCCGGCCGGCATTGATCTCCACCTCGACCAGCAGCTCCCGGCCGTCGGACACCACCGCCGCCCTGACGATGGCCTGCGCCGCGCCGCGCCGCACCAGCGCCTGGTCGGTGGACACCCGGTGCGAGCCCAGCGTCGCCAGATAGCCGACGGCCTCCACCAGGTTGGTCTTGCCGATGCCGTTGCGGCCGACGAGCACCGTCACCCCGGCGCCCAGCGGCAGCTCGGCCGTCGGCCACGACCGGTAGTCGGCGACGGACAGATGACGGACGAACACAGCGTCCATCTTGGCGGATCGAATCGCTCGGCGACGGCCCCGGGGGCGACGCTCTCCGGCATCCCGGGTGACCCGACCCCGTACCAACACCGACGACTTGTCCGATTAAGTGACGGCGATGGCGGTGTCGCTGCGTGTACCCCGGCCTGGTACATATTCACCCGAATTACCCTTGGATACCCCGACGCGGTGGTGCCGACGCTGGCACACTGAGTGCTGACCTAGGCCGGTTGGACGGACGCGCGGCGATCGGGGGCGAGCATTCGTGGCTCAGCGCAGGCTCTTGTTCACTGTGCTGGGGCCATTGCGGGTTTTCGACGGCTCGACCGAACTGGCTCTGCACGGCCAGAAGGAGCAACGGGTGCTGGCCGCGCTGCTGGTGCAGGCCGGCCGATCGGTGCCGATGCATCGGCTGATCCGCTCGGTCTGGGACGAGGACCCACCCGTCACCGCCGATCATCAGGTTCGCAAGGCCATCGCGCAGCTGCGGCAGCAGTTGGCCGGCGACCCGGACGTTGCCATCCGCACCGATTCCGCCGGTTATCGCCTCGAGTTGCCCGCCGAACGGTTGGACCTGCTGGTCTTCACCGCGGCGACGAAGGCCGCCCAGGATCCAGCGGATCCGGCCGGCGCCGCCGACCGGCTGCGGCAGGGTGTTGATCAGTGGCACGGGCCCGCGCTGGCCGGGCTGGCGTCGACGGAATTGCAAGCGGCAGCCCAACATCTCGAGGAGCTGAGGCTGGCCGCGGTCGAACAGCTCGCCGATCTCGAGGTGACCCTGCAGCGCCCGGCGGCGGCGGTGCAACTGCTGTCCGGCTTGGTGGCCGAGCACCGCACCAGGGAATCCTTGGTGGCCAGGCTGATGCTGGCGCTCGACCGGTCCGGGCGCCCCTCGGATGCGCTGCGGCTGTACGACGGGTGCCGCCGGCTGCTCGACGACGAACTCGGCGTGTCCCCCGGCGCCGAGCTGGCCGGGATGTACCAGCGCATCCTCACCGCGGATCCCGGCTCGCCGGCTGCCGCGGAGCGCGATGCCGCGCAGCCGGCGGCCACCGGCCCCGATCCCGCCCCGGCCGTCACCGATTCCCGTCAAGGCGGCGGCGACGCATCCGCCCGCCCCGCGGCAACCGACAACCAGCAGGTAGTTGCCGGTCGGCGCCCCGACGAACGCCGCTCCCGGCTGGTGGTGCCGGTCGGTGGCGCGGTCGCCGCTACCCCGGGAGCCACCCCCATCCCGGCAGCGACACCGCCGGGCATGCCGCAGCCCGGCACGCCGCAGCCGCGGGCACTGCCACATCCCCGCGCCGGCGCGACACCCGACATCGCCACGGCGGGTGCGCAAGCGCCAGGACGTCACCCTGCCGCCGGGACCGGACCGCAGATGCTGTCGACGCTGCCGTACGACCTTCCGGACTTCACCGGCCGGGCACCGGAGCTGACCGCGCTGGAGATGCTGCTGCCGGAGCCCGACGTCCGGCGCACCACCATCGTGGTGTTGCAAGGCATGCCGGGCGTCGGCAAGACCGCCATGGCGGTGCATGCGGCACATCGATGGCGCTCGCGCTACCCCGACTGCCAGTTCTTTCTCGACCTGCACGGCCTGACCGAGGGGCGGGATCGGCTGGAGCCGGAGGAGGCACTTGACCGGCTGCTGCGCTGGATCGGCGTGCCCGGCAACCAGATTCCCAACCATCCCGACGAGCGCGCCGCGCTGTGGCGAGACGGCACGGCCGGCCTGAAGATGCTGCTGGTGCTCGACAATGCGGTGGATTCGTCGCAGGTGCGGGCGCTGATTCCCGGGTCGGACGACGCCCTGGTGATCGCTACCAGCCGGGCCGGGCTGCCCGGTCTGGACGGCTCGGTTCCGCTGCTGCTCACCCCGCCGTCCGCCGAGGACGGCCAGGCCTTCTTGGCGGCAACCCTCGGTCGGGAGCGCCTCGACGCCGAACCCGGCATGGCGGACCGACTGCTGGAATGCTGCGGTCGACTGCCGCTCGCGGTGCGGATGGCGTCGGCCCGACTGCAGGCCCGCCCGCACTGGCAGCTGGCCAAGTTGGTGGACCGGCTGCGATCCGCGGAACGGCCGCACAAAGAACTGACGGTGGAGGGCCGCGGCGTCGACGCGGCGATCCGCTTGTCGTACAACGGGTTGAGCCCGCAGCAGCAGCGGTTCTTCCGCTTGCTGTGCCACGTCACCGACGAGACGTTCTCCCCCTACCTCGCCGCGGCCGCCGCCGGGCTGCCGACCGAGCAGGGTGAGGCGCTTCTGGAGCAACTGCTCGACGCCAGGATGATCGAGTCGCCGCGCCCGCAGCGCTACCAGTTGCACGATCTGATGCGCAGCTTCGGCGCCGACCTGATCGACGCCGACGAGGCCGACACCGCCCAGCGGTGCTACCACGACGCGCTGCTCGCCGGCGTCCGCGCTGCCGCGGCCGCCCTGCAGCCGGATCGGGCGGCCATCGACCTTGACCTGAACGCGCCGGACGACGCGCCGACGTTCGACGGTGACGCCGCCGCCTACGCCTGGCTGGACGAGGAGTACCCGACCATCAGGGCGTCGGCGCTGCGCGCACCGGCGTTGGGTCTGCATCGCCACGCCATCGCCTATGCCAGGGAGTTGACCTACTACCTGCAGGTTCGCGGCGCCACCTCGACCCAACTGGCGCTGCTGTCGGCGGCGGTGGCCTCGGCCCAAGCGCTCGGCGACCGCGACGAAGAGCTGCGCGGCCGGATCAACCTGTTCCCGCCGCTGTGGGGATCCGGCGACATTCAGACGGCCAGGCGGCATGCGGAGCAGGCGCTGCAACTGTCGCGGGAGCTCGGCTCCCGACGCTGGGAAGGTGTCTGCCTTGCCAATGTCGGGGTGGTGCTGCGCGGCGCCGGCCAGTTCCGCGACGCGATGCGCTACTTCCACCAGGCGCTGGCGATCCACCGAGAGGTGGGCAACAGCCGGCAGGAGAATTCGGTGCTGATCGCCATCAGCTTGGTCCTGACCGACCTTGGCGAGCACGCCCAGGCCCTGCGGACCGCGGCCGAAGTCGAGCAGCGGGTGCGGAACCAGCCGAGCGTCAGCCGCCGGGTGATCCCGACCATCAACCTTGCGCAGTTGCAGGCGCGTCACGGTGACGCCGAGATCGCGACCGAGTTGTACGCATCGGCGCGCCGCAGCGCAGAGTCGATCGGCATGCCGCTGGCCACTGCGCTGATCGACATCGGCATGGCTGACCTGTTGGCCCGCAAGGGATTTGCCGACGAGCAGCACGCCGGCTGGCCCACCGCGGACGCCGGGCCGGTCGCTCCGGACGGATCGACAACCGATCTTGCCGCCGCCCTGCGGATGGCTCGGGCCGGTGCCCGATCGGCCGGGCAGCTGGGTGAACCGGGAGTAGAGGCGTCAGCGGCCAACACCCTCGGGCTGGTGCACTGGCGGCGCGGCGAATGGGAGCAGGCCGAGACGGCCTACCGCTTGGCCGCCGAACTGGCGCCCCGCGCTCACGAGGTCGCCGAGCACCTCACCGCGCTCGTCGGGTTGGCGTTGGTGGCGCAGGTCCAGGGCGCCGACAGCACGGATCGGTGGGCGCAGGCGACGGCGCTGGCCGGGTCGTTGGACGGCGCCTACGCCGCCAGGATCGGGCGCTGCCGGCGCGCAGCCACCGGGCGGGTGGGCACGGCGGCTGACGTCACCACCTGAGCGGCTACTCCTCGACCGGGTCCAGGTGGCCGCCGCTGTCGGGTGTCGCAATGTGCGCCGCCGGGCCGCCGGACGCCACGCTGGTGACCACCGGTGCGGCCACGCCACCGCCGACCACCAGCGCCGCCACCGCGGCAACGACGGCTCGGCGGACGGTGCGCCGGGTTCGGCGCCCGCTCTGGATGGCGGGGGTTGCGGGTGCCGTGGCGACGGTGTCCTTCTCGTTCATGGTTGTTTCCGTCCCGTTGGAGTGACTGCGCAAGGAGCCGGCGGCGCGGCCCGAACAGCCGGCGCTGCTACCACCAGCGCCGAACCGCTCGTGGTGAACCGGACAGGTCGACCGGCCGCCGAAGACACCCACCATCCAGTCACGGCCGGATACCGGAACGTTCCCGCCGGCCCACCCGCGCCGGCCATGGATCGGTCGCCGGGAGCGGGATCGAACGGGGACCCAACCGGAACGACCCGTCGGCACCCTGCTGGCATGGATTCTGCTGACCTGAATTCAGCGGGCCGGGCGGCCACCGCGACAGCGTCCCCGCACGGACCAGCCGGCCACCGGCCTGCCGTCACCCGGATCGCCGCGTCGCCCGCCAGTCACCAACGCCGCACGCTGGAGTTCTTCACCCACACCTTCACCGTGGTCGGCGACGAGCTGCCCGACCTCGGCTTCCACTTCGGCCCGCATCTGGCCCGCACCCGCAGGGCTGATTTCCAGGTCGAGATCACCGGACCCGCCCTGCCCGGCCAGCGCGGCAGCTCCCGGGCACTGGAGCGGGAGGTCAGGGTGCGCCGGGCCGACGGCGTCAGCATGCTGCGCCGGCCGCTGGTCTCGTTACACCAGTTCCCGCCGGCGCTGCCGCCCTTTGCCGCGCTCGGCGACCGGTACGCGATCCGTCCGGCGACGGTGGTGCACCGCGGCCCGACGACGCTGGCCCTCACCGGCACCGACCCGTCCGAGTGTGCCGAGCTGGCGCTGGCGCTGTGCCGGCTGGGCTGGCGGCTGGTGTCCAGTCAACTGCTGGTGATCGACCGGCGGATCCGGCGGACGCTGGCGCTGCACACCCCGTTGCGGTTGCGCGGTGCCGCCGCTGCGGACATCGCCGCCAGCACGCCGGACGACGCCGTGCAGACCTGCCAATCCGCGCTCACCGGGCCGACCCTGCTGGTTCGCCCTGAGGCGGTGGGCGCCATCGTCCCACTGCACGCCGAACTGCCGCTGCCGCTCGAGGTCAGGATCTGCCGCGGCCGAGCTGACCTTCCGCGGCTGCGCGGCCGCTGTGAACAACCGAGCGCGTTCTGGCCTCCGGAGGCCGCCGAGGTGGGCCGCGCGCTGAACCGGGTTTACCTGGAAATCCCCCGACCAGCGGCCGCCGACGAGGTGGCGCTCGAGATGCACCGGCAACTCAGCCGGCCGAACGCTGCGGAGCGGCTATGCCACGACGAACGAGCTACCGTGCCGGCACCCCGTGCTGGATCGATTGCCTGACAACGGATCCGACCGGCTTCGCCGGCTTCTTCGCGGAGCTGTTCGGCTGGACCCTTGAGGGTGAAGACGGCTACCGCTTGATCCAAGGCCGCTCCGGACTGATCGGTGGGTGCGGCCGGGCCCCGATGGGTAGCGGAGCGTCCGCCTGGACCGTCTACTACGCCAGCGCCCACCTGCCGGACGACCTGAAAACCCTGAGCGCACACGGCTTTCGGGTGGTGATGCCGGCCTGGCAGGCCGCCGCGGGGCAGCTGGCGCTGGTGGCCTGCACCGATACGGGGGTGGTGGCCGGACTGTTTCACGGCGCGCACGACGAGGGTGTAGTGGTGACCGCCGAACCCGGAAGCTGGTGCGGAACGGTGCTGTACGCCGCGCCGGAGCCGACCGCGGGTGTTACGCCCGAGCTGCTGTCGACCCTGTTGACCACCGAACCGGATGCAGCCACCAACCCGGATGCCGGCGCCGAACCGGATGCTGCCACCGAACCGGAGGTGACTGCCGATCCGCTACTGCCGCAACGATTCTCCGGCAGCGGCCCGGCCGGCTGGGCGCCGGTGTTCGGCGTCAGCTCGCTGCCGCAGACACAGCGCCGGGCGGTCGCCGCCGGCGCCGAGGTGGTCGACGCCGATGCGGCCGGCCAGGCGCTGCTACGCGATCCCTGGGGCGCCCTCGTCGGGCTGCGAGAACTCGCACACGCTTAGTGCGGCGGTCAACCGTCCCAGCTAACCCTTGCGGCCAAGGGCGGCGGCCAGCGCCGAGCGGCTGGTGATTTTCAGCTTGCGGTAGACGCGGTTCAGGTGGGTGTCGACGGTGCGGCGGGACAGGCACAGGGCGTCGGCCACTTCCTGATTGCTCATGCCCTTGATCACCAGGTCGGTCACCCTGGTCTCCGAGGCGGTCAGCTGCGCCGACCCAGCGGCTCGGCCCTGCTGGCCTGGTGCCGCGTCCGGCACCGATCCACCCGTCAGGACGGCGCCGAGCGCGGTGACGGCCTTGGCCTCGGCGACGTCGCCGTCGGCGGTCGCGGTGGCGGCAGCGGCGGCGACCGCCGGGCGCAGATCCAGCCGCAACTCGGCCGCTGCCGCGGCGTCCGCAGCCCGCTGCAGCAGTTCGCTGCGGTTGCCGAGCCCGACCATGGCCGCCGCGGCCAGTGCGGGAGCCATGGCACCGGCCCCGCCCCAGCGCCGGGCCGCGGACATCGCGGCCTGCGCCGAGCGGGTGGCGCCGGCCCTGTCCTGGGCGGCGAGTTGCGCCGCCGCGGCCGCGCTCTGCCATGGCAGGCATGCCGGGTTGTGGATGCCGGCCGCGGACAGGGCGTGCCCGGCCTGCAGAAAGTACTGCGCCGCGCGCTGTGCCGCCCCCCGCCCGAGCGCTTCCTGGCCGGCGGCGAACCGCAGGTAGCCGGCGACCAGCGGATGCGGCCGGGCCAACGGGTCGACCCTGGCAAGTGCCTCCCTGGCCAGCGCCGCCTGTCCGGATTCCAGCAGCGCCAGCACGAGCACCGCGGTCGCACCCTGGGCGATGCCGCCGGCATGGGCGGCAACGGCCAGGTCCCGTGCCGCCTGCGCATCCGCGAGGCTGTCGGTGAGCTCGCCGCGGCGGCGCAGCAGCTCGGCGCGCACCAGCCGGGCGGTTGCTTCCTCGACCGGGGCTCCCTGCGACTGTGCGGCCAGCACCACGGCATCGGCGCCGGTGAGCGCCCGCTGCGATTCGTCCGTCCAGAGCAGGGTGAGCAGGGCGGGCAGTTGATCGACGCCGGGCGGCAGTTCCCCCAGCGCCGCGGTGGCCAGCCGCTTGGCGGTGCGTCGGGCGGTGCCGGCACCGGCCAGCGCCGCCGACCACGCCGCCAGCACCGCGGCGGCCGCCGGGCCGGGGCCACCGTGGGCGGCGACCCGGCGCCACCGCGGTCCGGCGTCGGCCCCGGTCAGTACCGCGACCGCGCCGAAGCGGCACCACTGCTGCGGCAGCGCTGCGCCGGTACCGACCAGTTCGGCGGCCAGCGCGGTGAACGGCGCCGTCGCCGGGATCGAGTCGATCGCGAGCACGGTGCTGACCAGCGGCAGCAGCGCGGTGGCCCGTTCGGCCGGGTCGGCGACCGCCTGCGCGATCCGCTCGGCATGCCGCATCGACGACGGCAGGTCGTGATGCAACTCGACCGCGCCGATCTCCTCGGTCAACCGGCCGACCGGATCGGAGTCGGGGAGTTCGGCCGACTCGGCGATGGCCCGGCGCAGATAGCGGGAGGCGGCATCGTAATCGCCACCGCCGGCGGCGGTCCGCGCCGCCTGCTGCAGTGCGGTGACGGCCCAATCCAGTCCCGTCGGCTCGATCACCATCAGGTGCTCGGCCACGTCGGTGGCCGGGGCGCCGAATTTGGAGAGCAGTTCGGCCGCGGCCAGATGCAGCCGCTGCCGTTCCGCCAGTGGGATTCCGGCGAGCACAGCGCCGCGGAGCAGCTCGCTGCGAATGGCGACCGGCAGCCCGAGATCGACGAACCCGGCATCGGCCAGCTGCTGCCTGGCCTGCGCCGCCGCGAGCTCCCCTTGCCCAACCATCATCGAGGTGGTCACCGGGTCGGCCTGCGGGCCGAGCACCGCCATCGCCGACAGCAGCTCGGCCGCGGCCGGCCGGTCGCTGCGCAGCCACGTCATCCTGGTGGATTCCAGGGTCTGGGCGGCGATCCGCCGCACCTCGTCGGCGCCAGGTGCGGCTCCGGACCCGGTCGTCAACCGGCGCAGAAAAGCGTTGGCCACCAACGGATTCCCGTCGCTCACCAGGTGGCACACCAGTGCCAGCTCCGGGTCGATCGGCGCCCCCAGCGCTGCCTCGGCCGCGGCGGTGGTGCAGCCAAGGCACAGCGGCTCGAGCTCGATCATGGTCGCCGGTGCCGAGTCGAGCAGCTCGGCAAGCCGGGCGCGCCCAGCGGCGTCCGACGTCGGGGCGGAGCGCACGGCGAGCACCAGCAGCAGCGGCAGATCGGTCAGCCGACGACGCAGCTGCGCCAGCACCGCAAGCGATTCCGCGTCCGCGCACTCGGCATCGTCCAGCACCATCGCGACCGGGCCCGCCCGCAGCACCTCGCGCAGCGCGCCGACGACGGACTCCCAGCACCGCCGCCTGCCCAGCGCGGACGCGCCGGCCGCCGACAGCTGCTCCAGCGCCAGCAACGCGGGTTCCCACCGCGGGTCGTCCGACGGGATCAGCTGGGCCAGCACGGCGAGCGGCAACTCACGCTCGGCCTCCGCCGCGCGCGCCTGCAGCACCTGCCCCGGCTCACCGGCCAACGCCGCGCCGACCGCCGCCAGCAACGACGACCGGCCCATCCCGCGATCACCGGTCACCACGGCGGCCGCAGCCGCTCCGTGACGCCAGGCCTGGATGGCCTGCTCCGCGGCGTTGAGTGCCCGGCGCCGGTGCACCAGCACCTGCTCCGTCACCGGCACGAGTCTAGTGACGGGCGTCCGTCCCGCGCCTCGTCATCGAGGTGAACACGAAGAACGCCGCCACCAGGATTCCGCCGACGGCCGCCACCCAGCCCACCCACTCCGACTTGGTGACGGCGACCAGCGCCACGATCAGGCCGAAGCTGACCGGCACGATCAACCGCAGATTTCGTAGGCCCTGCCCCTGCATGCCCACTCCTTTGTTCGCCCGGCGGCGTCCGTCCGACACGAACACCGTCCGTTGCTCGATGGTCGGCCAGTACCCGGCGGGCGGCCAGCCACCCGCCGACGATTACGTACTCGCCGGCTCATTACGTACGCATCGCGTAGCCCGGCCGCGGTCGGCACCGAAACCGCGGCGAAGGCGTTGCCGTCGCCGCCGCCGGTGGCGACGGTCTAACAGGGAGTACCTGCCGGGGAGCAGGACTCGTCCGCCGACCGCACCGGTCCAGCCCGCGATTACGGAGTCGTCCATGCACACTCAGCCCCGGTTGAAGGCCAACTACCAGGTCGAGGTTGTCGACGGCCGGCGGGTGTTCCTGCTCGCGGAGGGCAAGCACTTCGTCCTCGACAACCCGGTGGTGGCCGCGCTGGTGCCACTGCTGGACGGCAGCCACACGGTGATGGACCTGGTGGCGCGTCTGGCGCCGGTGGTCGGCCCGGCCCAGAGTTTCGCGGCGCTGCGCACCCTCGAGGCCGGCGGCCACCTGGCCGAGGGCAGCCTCGCCGGGGCGGCCGGCGCGCTGGACGAGGCCGAGCTGGCCTGGTGGGACATTCACGAGCTCACCCCCAGCGACGAACCCGCGACCGTGCAGCTGGCGGCGGTCGGTGCGGCCGACGCGGTCGCCGCCGACGTGCGGGACGGGCTGCTGCGGGCCGGTGTGCGGGTGCAGTCCGCCACCGTCGACGAGTTGTCGGCGCAGCCCGGCGGCGCGCTGCCCGTTGTGCTGGTGGACGACTACCTCGACCCGGCGCTCGACGGGCTGAACCGCGCCTTCCTCACCGCTGAGCAGCCCTGGCTGATTGCCAGGCCGCTGGGCCGGGAGTTGTGGCTCGGTCCGCTGCTGACGCCGGGAAGCACCGGCTGCTGGGCCTGCCTCGAACAGCGCATCACCGGCAATCGACAGGTGGAGCGCTACCTGGCCGGCCGAGCCGACCGCACCGGGGCAGGCGGACGCCACCGCGACGCCGAACGCCGGGCCGGCGCCGTCGCCGCGCACCCGGTGACGGCCAGACATCCGGCCGCGGTGCAGGTGTTCACCGGGCTGCTCGGCGCCGAGCTGGTGCGGCGGCAGTCCGGGGCCGGCGGCGGCACGCTCGACGGTCGGCTGGTCACCATCGACCTGAAAACCCTCGCCGTCGACGAGCACCAGCTGATTGCCCAGCCGCAGTGCCGACGGTGCGGCGACCCGGCACTGGTCAGCCAGCGCAGCCCGAAAGTGGTGCTGAGCCCCGCGCAAGCCAGTCACACCACCGACGGCGGGTTCCGGGTCCAGCCGCCGCAGCAGACCTTCGACCGGTTGAGCAAACACATCAGCCCGGTGCTCGGCGCTGTCACCGTGCTGTCGGCGCACGACGTCGGCGGCAACGGCGTCACCTACAGCTTCACCGCCGGACACAACTTCGCCATGGTCAACGACAACATGGATCTGTTGCGCCGCAACCTGCGTGGGCAGTCCGGCGGCAAGGGGCGCACCGAGATCCAGGCCAAGGTCAGCGCCATCTGCGAGGCCGTCGAACGGTACTGCGCGGTGTGGCGCAGCGACGAGCCGGTGGTCAGGTCGAGTTTCGCCGCACTCGGAGCCGGCGAGGCGGTGCACCCGGCCGACCTGCTGCTGTTCTCGGATCGGCAGCAGGCCAACGCCGCCGCCTGGAACGCCGACCCGGCAAACCGGCTGCACCTGGTGCCGGAACCGTTCGACCAGAACCGGCCGATCGACTGGTCACGGGCGTGGTCGCTGACCAACTCCACCGAACGGCTGGTCCCCGCCGGGATCGCCTGGTACGGCCACCCCGACCTGGCCGAGCACTTCTACTGCGTCGGCGACTCCAACGGGTCGGCAGCCGGCAACACCATCGAAGAGGCTGTGCTGCAAGGCTTTTGCGAGCTCGCCGAGCGGGACGCGGTGGCGATCTGGTGGTACAACCGGCTCCGTCGCCGCGGTTTCGACCTGGCGTCGCTGGACGACCCGTACGTGCGCACCCTGCAACAGTTCTACGCCGGGATGGGCCGGGACATCTGGGTGCTGGACATCACCACCGATCTGGGTATCCCGACGTTCGTCGCCGGCTCGCACCGCGACCACGCCGTGCAGGACGTGATGGTGGGCTTCGGCGCCCACCCGGACGCCAGGACCGCCCTGTTCCGGGCGTTGACCGAGCTCAACCAGTTCCTGCCGTTCGTCGACCAGCGCGACGACGACGGCAACACCATCTACCGCACCGACGATCTGGAAACTCTGGACTGGTGCCGAACGGCCAGGGTCGAGGACCAGCCGTGGCTGCTGCCCGACCCGGGACAACCACCGGCGACGTTGGCCGACTTCGCCGAACTCGGTACCAGCGATCTCGCCGACACCGTGCAGTGGTGCGTGAACCGGGCCGCCGAGGTGGACGTCGAGGTGATGGTGCTGAACCAGACCCGTCCGGAGATCGAGCTGAGCGTGGTGAAGGTACTGGCGCCCGGATTGCGGCACTTCTGGCGGCGGCTGGGGCCGGGCCGGCTGTACGACGTCCCGGTGGCCATGGGCTGGCGCGCAGAACCCCTTGACGAGTCGGCCCTGAACCCTTACAGCGTCTTCTTTTAGTCAGGAGATTGTTCCGCCGACTCCCACTGAACGGCAGAACCCTTGCACCCCAACAGCATCAACCGTTACCGCTACAGAAGGGCAGTCCGATGACGAGCACTCAGACCGACCCGGTGGTCGACTCCGGCCGCGCCGGGCCGGACGCTGCGCTGGTGCATCGGCTGCGCGATGGGGTCACCGTGCAGCCGGGCAACGGCAGGTGGCGGGTCGGCTCCGACAGCACCGGCTGGCTCGGCGTCGACGGCACGGCGCCGCCCGCAGCAGCCGTGCTCACTGCGCTGCAGCAGCCGGGCGTCACCGAACCCGAGCTGACCGGCAGGGTGCTCGCCGCGCACGACGAGAACGCTTTGCTGGGCATGCATCTGCTGCTGGCCCGACTGGGCGCCGCCGGCCTGCTCGAGCATGCCGTGGCCGACCGGACCGGCGCCGCGCAGGCCACGCTGGTGGTCGCCGGACGCGGACCGGCAACGCTGGCCGCTGTTCCCGGCGCGGACGAGCGGCTCGCTCTGGCCGACAACGTGTCGATCACGGCGGTGGACGGCAACTTTCACGCCGCGGTCCCGCGCCACCATCTGGCGGTGCGGCTCGCCCCGCGCTGGGGGGCGGTGCTGCCGCAGCTGCAGCAGCCGCGCTCGGCACAGGAACTGCTCGGCCTGCTGTCCGAGCAGCCGGCGGCCGAGGTGGACCGTGCTGCCCTGCTCGGCCTGCTGCGGCTGGCACGCACCGCCGGCCTGGTCACGGTGGCCGCCGCCGAGCCGGCAGCGTCGCCGGCACCGGCAGAGTCGCTGCGGCAGTGGGAGTTCGCCGATATCTGGATGCACAGCCGCTCGCGCAGCCCGCGCACCGTTGCGGGCTACGGCGGCACCTACACCGGCCGCGGCCGGCGGCAGCCGGAGCCGGCCGTCCGGCCCAGCTTCGACGGCGCCACCGTCCCGCTGCCGACGCCCGACCTCGAGCAGTTGCGGGCCACCGACCCCTCGCTCACCGACGTCATCGAACGGCGCCGGTCCTGGCGCACCCAAGACCCCGACCATCCGCTGACGGTCGGGCAACTGGGCGAGCTGCTGTACCGCACGCAACGGCTGCGCCGCACCTTCCGCGACGGGGCGGGGGCCGAGGTGGCTGACCGCCCGTACCCATCCGGCGGGGCCAGCCACGAGTTGGAGATCTACCCGCTGATCACCAACGTGACCGGCATCAACCCCGGCCTGTGGCACTACGACTCGTCGCGGCACCGGCTGCAGTTGGTGCGCGCCGAGCACGGCGCGTTGACCGGCCTGGTGGCCCGTGCAAGGGCGGCGGCAGTGATGCGGACCGACCCGCAGGTAGTCCTGCTGGTGACAGCCAGGTTCGGGCGGGTGATGTTCAAGTACCAATCCATTGCCTACCCCTTGATCCTGAAACACGTTGGGGTGCTGTACCAAACATTGTCGTTGGCCGCCACCGCCATGAGGTTGAGCCTGTGCCCGCTCGGTGGCGGCGATGCCGATCTGTTCGCCGCCGCCAGCGGGATCGACTACTACACCGAGGGCACTGTCGGCGAGTTGGTGCTCGGCAGCCGGCCGGTGGGCGCCGGCGACGTCGACACCGACTGGACGGGCGAGGCCGGGTCAGGGCAGGGCCCCGCTACCGCTGCGGGTGGGCCGTCGTCATGATGTTCCGGTTCAAGGCCCTGCAGAAGATGCGGGAGCCCGACGAGCTCGACTCCCCCACGCTGCTGGCCTCACCGCGCGGCTGGATCGCCACCTTCGTCATCGGTTTCGTGATCTGTGCGGCCTTCACCTGGTCGGTGGTCGGCAGGCTGCCGGTGTCGGTGTCGGCGCCGGGGCTGCTCACCTATCCGCAAGGCACCGTCACCGTCGAGAGTCCGCTCGACGGGGTGGTTTCCAGGTTGGCCGTCCGCCCCGGACAGAGCATCGCCGAGGGTGCGCCGCTGGCCACCGTCACCACCGCCGACGGCCGCACGGTGCCGATTCCCAGCCCGTTCGCCGGCACCGTCGTCGGCCAATCGGCAAGTGACGCACAGATTCTCGCGCGCGGCGACGCGCTGGTCACCGTTGAACGCCGGGCGAGCCCCTCGGAGCCGATGGTCGCCATGCTGTTCGCGGACGAGGCCGCCTACGCCGGTTTGCAGACCGGGCAGCAGGTCACCCTGAACGTCGCGACGGCGCCGTCCGCCCGGTTCGGGCTGCTGCGCGGCGCGGTGCGGTCGAGCAGCCCCTACCCGCTGACCAGGGCGCAGGTGGCGGCGCTGGTCGGTGGCGACCTGGCGGCCGAGCAGTACGTGAAATCCGGTGCGCCCCACCTGGTTCTGGTGTCGCTCGATGCAGATCCCAGTACCGCCAGCGGGTTTGCCTGGACCAGCAAATCTGGTCCGCCGATGCCGCTGCGTTCGCAGGTGCTGGTGACCGGCACCATCGCGGTCGGCTCGCAGACCCCGCTGAGCATGGTCTTCGGTGGTTGAGACGATGGCGGGTGCTCACCACACGCCGCGGACCCCGGCGGGCCGGCCATGACGAGCACGCTGCAACGCGCGCCGGAGCAGACCACCGGGCGGCACCGGACCCGCGCCCGCGGGCCTCGGGTACGGCGCCGGCGCCGCTACACCGTCCCCACCGTGATCCAGATGGAGGCGGTGGAATGTGGCGCGGCGTCGTTGGCGATGGTGCTCGGTCACTACGGCAAACACGTCCCGCTGGAGGAGCTGCGCCGGGTCTGTGGGGTCAGCCGGGACGGCTCCAAGGCCTCCAGCCTGCTGCGGGCCGCCCGGTCGTACGGGTTGCAGGCCAAGGGATTCCAGACCGAGGCGGAGGACCTGGCCGACCTCGACGGCCCTGCCATCATCTTCTGGGCCTTCCAGCACTTCATGGTGGTGGAAGGTGTGCACACCAGCCGCGGCCATCGGTACGTCGCGGTGAACGACCCGGCCTCTGGTCCCCGGCTGATTCCGTGGGAGGAGTTCGACAGCGGCTTCACCGGGGTGGTGCTCACCTTCTCCCCCGGTGAGTCGTTCGTTCCCGGCGGCCAGCAACCGTCGTTGCGGCGGGCGCTGTGGCAACGCCGGTTGCCCACCGGCCGGGCACTGCCCCTGGTGCTGATCGCCAGCCTGCTGCTGGTGATCCCCGGCCTGGTGGTGCCGGCCTTCTCCAAGGTCTTCATCGATCGCATTCTCGGTGCCGGGCAACACTCCATGCTGCCGGTACTGCTGCTGGCCATGGCGGTGGCCGCGATCTGCACCTTCGTGCTGACCAGCGTGCAGCGGCAGTACCTGCTCAGGCTGGAAGTGCGGATGGCGCTGGTCAGTTCGGCCCGTTTCGTTCGGCGGCTGCTGCGCATGCCCGTCGACTTCTACCTGCAGCGCCGCCCCGCCGAGGTCTCCCAGCGGGTGACGGCCAACGACACCGTCGCCCAGATTCTGTCCCGCGATCTTGCGGTGACGGTGGTCGACCTGATGCTTGTGGTGTTCTATGCGGCGCTGCTGGTGCGTTACGACGCGCTGCTCGGGCTGATCGGCATCGGGATGGCGATCCTCAACATCGTGGTGCTGCGGCTGGTGGCGCGCAGCCGCACCAACGCGGTGGCCGCGTTGCGCGCCGATCGGGGAAACCTCACGGCCACAACGTTTCACACCCTGCAGATGATCGAGACGGTCAAGGCGTCCGGATCGGAACCCGACTCGTTCGCACGCTGGTCGGGCTTTCTGGCCAAGGTGGTCTCGGCCAAGCAGCGCCTTGGGATTCCGTCGGCCTACCTGACCGTCGCGCCACCGCTGATCGCCGCCGCGAACACCGGTCTGGTGTTGCTGATCGGTGGCCTGCGGGTGGTGGACGGAGCGATCACCGTCGGCATCCTGATGGCCTTCCAGACCCTGCTGATGGGTCTGTCCCGACCGGTGACGGCGCTGACCAACCTCGGTGGCCGGCTGCAGGACATCTCGGCCGATGTCCGGCGGCTCTACGACGTCGAGCTCTACCCCACCGACGAGTCGTTCGATCGTCCCGGCACGGCCGACCGCGGCCGGCTGGCCGGCCAACTGCGGCTGGACGCGGTGACGTTCGGCTACAACCCGCTGGCCGAACCAATTCTGTCCGACCTGTCCATCGACCTGGCGCCGGGCCACCGGGTGGCCCTGGTCGGGGGTTCCGGATCCGGGAAGTCGACCGTCGGCCGGCTCATCAACGGGCTGTTCACCCCGTGGTCCGGATCGATCACCTTCGACGGCGTTCCCCGCACCGAGTTGCCGCGCCGGGTGCTGGCGCAATCGGTGGCGTACGTGGACCAGGAGATCGCGCTGTTCGAGGGTTCGGTGCGGGACAACCTGACGCTGTGGGACGACGCGGTGCCCGATGAGGTGGTGGTGCAAGCACTTCGGGACGCCGAGGTGTACGACGTCGTCGCCGAACGCGCCGGTGGCATCCACAGCCTGGTCGAGGAGGACGGCAGGAACTTCTCCGGCGGCCAGCGGCAACGGCTGGAGGTGGCAAGGGCGCTCACCGCCCAACCGACGCTGCTGGTGCTCGACGAGGCCACCAGCGCGCTGGACGCCGAGACCGAGGCCCGCATCATCGACAACCTCAGGCGCCGCGGCTGCAGCTGCGTCACCATCGCGCATCGATTGTCGACCGTCAGGGACGCCGACGAGATCATCGTGCTGGAAGCCGGGCGGATCGTCGAACGCGGCACCCACGACGAGCTGCTGGCCGCGGACGGCAGCTACGCCCATCTGATCAGCACCGAGGTGGCCGCCACCGGCGCCCCTACCTCCTGACAACCGAAAGAGCCTGCCGTGACTACTCTTTCCGACACCCTCGACCTGAGGTCGCACACCACAGCGTTGCCGCTGACCGGGCAACCGATCCTGGTGCTGGACCGAGCGGACACCCTGACGCTGGTGGAGGCCGGGCACCTCGACCTGTTCGCGGTGCCGGTGCGGGACGGCCGTCCGGCGGGGCGCTGGACGTTCCTGGCGCGGATCGGGGCCGGCGGTCTGATTCCCGGCGGGGTACCAGGTCCGTTGCATCAGCTGATCGCGCGGCCCAGCCTTGACGCCAGGCTGTCGACCATTGCCGCCGCCGACCTCGCCCGCATGGTTGGGCCCGAGATCGCCCACGTGGTGAGCGGCATCGACCGGGTGATCTCCGAGCTGGCCCACTCGTTGCGCGGCGGGCTGCCGCCCCGCGAGTTCGTTCCGGTGTCCCGCCCCACCGCGCAGCAACCACAACAAGCACAGCAAGCACAGCCGCCGCTGACGGTCGGTGCCGGCGAGGCCATCAGGTCCATCGACGGTGTGCTGTGGGTGGACATCGAGTCGGGGTGTGCCGAGATCGGGGATGCCGCCGGCGACACTGTCGAAGGCAGACAACGGGTTTGCCTGACCGAGCGGGACTGGCTCACCGCCACCGAACCGACCACCTTGACGGTGCAGTCGACCAGAGATCTCGCCGTCGGCGGCGAGCTGTGGCACGCCGTGGTGACGCACATGCTGCGCACCCTGCAGTTCATCGATATCAGGGTGTGCCGCAGGGATTCCGAGGAGCGGGCGGCGATGCGACGCCGGGCGGAGCTGGACGCGCAGGCCATGCCGTCCACCGCCACCCGGTTCGAATCGCTGCTGCGGGAAACCGAATCGGCCATCTCCACCACCAAGGTGAGCGGCTCCGACAGCGCCCTTGACGCCGCCAAGCAGGTCGCGGCCGAGCTGGGTTTCCAGGTGCGGCCGCCGGTCGCCGGTTCGGTGCTCGGGCGGCACCACGACGAGGTGTCAGCGATCGCGCTGGCCTCCGGGGTGCGGACCAGAACCATCCGGTTGGGAACGGGTTGGTGGCGTTCGGATGTCGGGCCGTTCGTCGCCTTCCGCAAACAGACAGGCGAGCCGGTCGCGGCGATCCGGGTGGGCGGCCGGTACGTGCTCAGGCAGGCGGGCGACAGCACCCCGGTCACCGCAAAGGTCGCCGGCGAGTTGGACAACCGCGGCACCGTGCTCTACCCGTCGCTCCCGCCGGAGGTGCGCGGCGTCAAAGGGTTGCTGCGGTTCGGCTTGTCCGGCAACAAGTCCGACTACTGGCGCTTCGGGCTGATGGCGACACTGGTCGCCGGGATCGGTCTGTTGACGCCGCTGATGACAGGGCAGGTGCTCGGCACGTTCGTGGCCAGGGCCGACCGCAGCCTGATCGTTCAGGGCTCGCTGCTGGTGATCGCGGCCGCGCTGGTGGTGGCGGTGCTGTCGGTGGTGCAGAACTTCGCGGTGCTGCGGATCGAGAGCCGGGCGTCGGAGAAGATGCAGGCCGGGGTGTGGAACCGGCTGCTGTCGTTGCCTGCGGCCTTCTTCGCCAGGTATTCGACCGGCTCGCTCGGCACCGCGGTGATGGGCGTCAACGCCGCCCAGGAGTTGTTGTCCGGCATGGTGATCACCGCGACGCTCGGGTTGATCACCGGGCTGGCCAACCTGGTGCTGGTGTTCTTCATCGACGTGAAGCTGGCGTTGGTGGGCGCCGGGTTGTTGCTGGTGGCGGTGGCCGCCGCCTGGGTCGCCACCAGGCTGGACATCCGGCGGCAGCAGGCCGCGTACCAGGCGGGGCGGCAGGTCGCGTCACGGGTGTTCCAGCTGCTCACCGCGGTGCCCAAGCTACGGGTCGCCGCCGCGGAGGACAGGGCGTTCGGGGTCTGGGCCGACGAGTTCGCCGCCGAGCGCAGTCTCACCACCGCGTCCCGCCGCATCGAGAACCGGATGGCGGTGTTCAACGCCGGCTTCCCGATCGTCTGCTCCATCGTGTTGTTCGCGGTGGTCGGCGGTTCGGTACCCGGATCGGTGTCGGTGACAACGTTTCTGGCCTTCCTGGCAGCGTTCACCATTCTGATGTCGGCGACGGTGCAGTTCACCACCGCGGCGATCACCGCCATCGCGGTGGTGCCGATGTTTCAGCAGCTGACTCCGATTCTGAGCACCGAGCCCGAGATCGACGCCGGCAAGGCCGATCCGGGTGAGCTGTCCGGGCGGGTCACCCTGTCGGAGGTCTCGTTCCGGTACGGGGACGGCCCTGCGGTGCTCGACCGGGTCAGCTTTTCGGTGGACGCCGGTGAGTTCGTCGCGGTTGTCGGCCCGTCCGGATCCGGGAAGTCAACCCTGCTGCGGCTGCTGCTGGGCTTCGAGCGGCCCGGATCCGGTGCGGTGCTGTACGACGGCCAGGACCTGGCCGATCTCGATGTCGGCGCGGTCCGCCGGCAGTGCGGCGTGGTGCTGCAGCACGGCGGGCTGTTCGCCGGCGACATCAAGAGCAACATCATCGGTTCCACCACCTACAGCGTCGAGGACGCTTGGGCGGCAGCGGAAATGAGCGGTATCGCCGCCGACATCAAGGCCATGCCGATGGGGATGAACACGGTGCTGAGCGAGGGCACCAGCGCCCTGTCCGGCGGGCAACGCCAGCGGTTGATGATCGCCAGGGCACTGATCGGGCGGCCCCGCATCGTCTACTTCGACGAGGCCACCAGCGCGCTGGACAACCCGACGCAGTTGACCGTCGCGGAGGCCACCCACCGGCTCAACGCCTCCAGAATCGTGGTGGCGCATCGGCTGACCACCATCATGGGCGCGGACCGCATCATCGTGCTGGACAAGGGAAAGATCGTCCAACAGGGCAGCTACGCCGAGCTGATGGCCGACGCCGACGGCCTGTTCGCGCAGTTGGCCCGGCGGCAGACCTCGTGATCGGCTGCGTTGTTGTCCGGCTGCCTTGTTTGATCGGCTGCTCTTGTCGCTCGGCTGGTGACGGCGTTGCCGGCCAGCAGTGCCGGCGCCCTGCTGTTCAGTAACGGCTGTTCAGTAACCGTTGTTCAGTAACGTCAGTAGCGGCGCCGGCGGACCAGCAGGAAGCCGCCGACCAGCAGCACCAGCCCGGCCAGCCCGTAGATGATGGCCAGCGTGGTGTTGGCCGGTTTGGAACTGGCGTTGAGCACCGCGAGCACCAGGCCGACCAGACCCGCGATGAACAGGAAGATCGCCACAAAGATCTTGACGTTCGGGTTGGTTGTCGGATGGGCGTTGGTGGTGGATCCGGCGCGTTGACTGGTTGACATGGTCTGCTCCTTCAGTTGAATCATTGGCGGGACAACACCTTTGGCGGAAGGGTTGGCGGTAGCACGATCAGCGGTTATCGGTTCGGCCGGCGTCCCACCGCGGTGAAGCCGAGCAGCATCACCCAGGCCTGCGGGTCGGCGGCGAATCGGCTCCAGGCCGCGGCTGCCTGCGCGAGTTCGGCGACGGTGAGTTCGCCGGTGGCGACCAGCGGTGCCAGTCGGTCGGGGCCGAGGTGCACCGCGAAGTCGGCGGTCGGACGATTGTCGTTGGTGGTGACATAGCTGTGCAACGCCACGTCGACGCAACCCGCCGCCGTGAGCAGTCTGGTCAATCGTCTTGCTACCAGCCGGTTTCCGCCGTCGCCCTGCTGTGCCCGCTGCAGCGCGCGGTACACCCCGGTGAGCTCCGGTTGGAACGGCTCGGCCACTCCCCACAGCGCTGCGTCCACGTCCGTCACCAGCAGCAGACCGCCGGGACGGAGCACCCTGACCGCCTCGGACAGTGCCGGGGCTGGGGCGTTCAGGTGCTGCACCACGAAGCGCAGCAGCACCGCGTCGGCGCTGGAGTCCGGCAGCGGCAATGCCGCCGCATCCGCCACCAGGGTGTGGTCGGCGCCGGCCCGCGGGTCGAGCAGCTCGGGGTCGATATCCACCGCGGTCAGCGTCAGGCCGGGGAAGTCCCTGCGCAGCAGCCGGGTCACCGCGCCGTTGCCGGCGCCCACCTCCACCAGCTCCCGGCACCGGTCGAGACCGAGCCGGCGTAGGAGCGAGAGTTCCTGCGGCCAGGACAGTTCCGCCTGCGCGGCCAATCGCCGGTGCTCCGCGGCCAGACCGCCGGGCACGGTGGCGGCGGCCCGGTACGAACCGGCGCGAGCCGGGGTGACCGTCGCGGAGGTCGTCACCGTCATTGCCTCACCGTCATTGTGTCGTCACCGTGCTGGGCCCGTCACCGGCGTTGCACCGTCATCGGCATGCCGCCGCGCGGCCGCAGCGTCACCAGCGCCTCCGGTTCCACCTCGGTGCCGGCGCGTAGCCGCAGCCGCAGCCTGGACACCAGGGTGGCCAACACCAGGGTGGCCTCAAGTAGGGCGAAATGCTGTCCGATACAGATCCTTTCGCCGCCACCGAACGGCAAGTAGGCGTGTGGTGTCAGCTGCGCCGGGTCCGCGAAGCGATCGGGGTCGAAGCGTTCGGGGTGCGGCCAGTACCGCGGATCGCGGTGCAGCACCCACTGGCTCACGCACACCAGATCACCGGCCTCCACCCGGTACCCGTCAAGGCGGTCGGGGCCGATCGCGCGGCGCGAGGTCAACCAGATCGGTGGATACAGTCGCAATGCTTCCCGGATGACTCTGCCGCACAGCGGGAGCCGGGCGAGATCGGCGGCGGTGGGCAGCCGCGGACCAGCAGCGGTGCCGAGGACACGGTCCACCTCGTTCTCCAGCCGCATGCGCCAGTCCGGGTGCCGGTCGAGCAGAAAAACCGACCAGGTCAACGATTTCGCCGTGGTTTCGTGGCCCGCCATGATCAGCGTCAGCACCTGGTCGAGCAGCTCCCGCTCGGTGAGCGTCGATTCTCCGGCCATCATCGCTGTCAGCAGATCCCCGCCCGCCGAGTCCGGCTGCGGGGTCTGCTCCGCGGTGGTGCGGCGGGCGGCGATCAGCGTTGTGGTGACCAGTTCCAGGAATCCCTTTGCCTGCTCGAAGGACAGTCGAGACGGGCCGGCCCCACCCGGATCGGTGACCGCATCGTGGCCGATGTAGCTGTTGACCGCGTCCACCGCGCGACCGAAGCCGTCACCGACGCCGTCCAGTCGCATCGACAGGATCGCTTCCACCACGATGCGTAACGTCAGCGACGTGAACTGGTGGTCCACCGCGACCTCGGTTTCCGGCGGCGCCAGTGCCAACCGGTCGGCCAGGGCCGCCGCCGCCTGGGTCATCAAGGTGTCGAATTGACGTACCCGATGCGGGCGGAAGGCCGGAGCGGCGGTCTGGCGTTGCTTCGACCATTCCGCGCCGGTGCTGGTGAGAAGTCCGTTGCCGAGCAAGGGACGAAGCATGTGGTCGTCGGGGGTGTCGAGCTTGGTGTAGTTGGCGCCGTTGCCGGTCAGCAGCTGCCTGGCCAGGTCCGGCCGGTGCACCACGATGACGGTGTCGGCATCGACCTGGTGGCTGGTGACATCGCCGTAGCGCCGGTGCAGATCGGTGACGAAGCCCAGTGGATCGGTACGCATCTGTGCGATGCTCAACCGACCCGGCCCCGGCGGCCGCGCGGCGCTGTGCCGGCCGCCGGACTCTTGCCCGAGCTGCTGGTCCGCAGAGCTGCGGGTCGGCGGTAGTGCCGCAGACCTACTGCGCCGCAATGGGTGCAGCCCGGCCGCGGCCGTCGACGGAGAGGTCATCGTCATCGGATCACCCGTTTTCGGTGCTGGTCTTCGTTGCTAGGTCGGTGGGGCTGTTGTTCTCGTGTGGTTGGACGTCTGCTGTGGTTCGACGTCTGCTGTGGTTCGACGTCTGCTGTGGTTCGACGTCTGCTGTGGTTCGACAGCAATTGTCGGCCGGGGCACGGACTTTGCACCATCGGTCGGCCTACCTCACTTGGGTCCGCGATCACGTAGGCCGACCAGCCGGATTGCGTAACGCCGGCCGCCTGACTCGGCTGACAGCTGCGCGAAAGTGACGGCCCGGCAAGCGATACCGGTAGGCATACCGACGAGGCAATAGCCGCGGGCGCAGGCCGTCACCGACATCGGTACGCAATCGACGGTGAAGTGTTGGCAGCCGGCGGTGGTCACCGCATCGTTGGTGGTGCCGGCGCTTTACCCCGATTGGTTTTACCTCGATTGGTTTTACCCCGATTGTCGAAAGCCCCATCACCACCTGGTTCACACCGGGTCTGCACCCTCGATCGCTAAGGAGATCGTCATGACTCTGAGCCCCAAGGAACGGGCCGAATTCGTCAACAACTACACCCGCGCACTGATCAGTGCGTGGTCGAGTGAGGAGTTCTCACAGCGGCTCGCCCAAGACCCGCGGGCCGCGCTGGCCGAGTCGGGCATCGAACTGCCGGCCAACTCCACCGTCGACATTGTCCGGGCCATCCCGGACGGCCCCCGCGAGGGCAGCGTCGACATTCAGGTCGAGCTGTACGAACGCGGCCTGGAGAACGGTCACTTCGAGTTCCGCATCCCCGAGGTGCCCCAGGTGGACACCGCCGAGCTGTCGGAAAGCGATCTGGAAGGTGTCGCCGCCGGCGACATCAACTGCTGCTGCTGCCCCTGCTGCTGCTGCACCTGATCCGGCTCCGGCACGTCGAGGGCGGGGCGGCACCGGTGACCCGCCGAGCCTCCCCGCCCTCGCCACGTCTGGACCCGGCACCAGGTGTCTGCCCCGCTCAGCAAGGGCCCTATTAGCTGCGCGCCGATGTTCCTGCCCCCAGCCCGCTCCGCTACCCGAGGACCGACCGACATGACTACCTTGACCGCAGCCGAACGCGCCGCGTTCGCCACCGCCTACACCAAGACCCTGATCAACGCCTGGTCCGACGAGGCCTTCGCCGACAGACTCCAGCAGCGACCCGCCGAGACCCTGACGGCCGCCGGGATCGCCGTGCCGGACGGCACAACCGTTGCGCTGCAACGGGTAGCCGCCGCCGAGCCCGTCGACGGTGAACCCACCGGAGTCCAGGCCCAGCTGGCTGCCTACGAACGGAGCGCCGCGACCGGGCACTTTGTGTTCTATCTGCCCGATGCCCCGCAGATCGACAGGGCCGAACTCGCCGAGAGTGAGCTCTCGTCGGTGGCTGCCGGCGGCATCTGGGACCCGTACTGCTGCTCCTGCTGCCCGAGTTGCTGCAGCGCCAGCGGCAGCGGCTGATCCCATCCATTCGGGTCCCATGCATTCACGTCCCATGCATTCACGTCCCATGCGTTCAGGCACGTCTCGGGAGGATCGCTCATGCCAACACCCGCAACACCGATGAGCGCCGGTGCCGGCACCGGGCCGGACGGCGACGACCCGGTGGTCGTCAGCGGCCTGCGCAAGTCCTACGGGCCCTTTCGCGCGGTGGATGACCTGGACCTACGGGTGCGGCGCGGCGAAGTACTGGCGTTGCTGGGCCCCAATGGTGCCGGGAAGACCACCACCGTCGAGATCCTGCAGGGCTTTCGCCGCCGCGACGGCGGGCGGGTGTCGGTGCTGGGCTGCGACCCGGCGCACGACCGTCGGGGATGGCGGGCCCGCATCGGTGTGGTACCGCAAAGTACCGGCGGCTACGACGATCTGACGGTCAGCGACGTGTTGCGGCACTTCACCGCGCTGTACCCGCGCCCGCTGCCGGTCGGGCGACTGCTCGAGATGGTGGGACTCGCGGCCAAGGCCAATGTCAGGGCCTCGACGCTGTCCGGTGGTCAGCAGCGCCGCCTTGACGTTGCGGTCGGGGTGGCCGGTGACCCTGAGCTGATCTTTCTCGACGAACCGACCACCGGCCTTGACCCGGCGGCGCGCCGGGAGGCGTGGGAGCTGGTCCGGTTCTTCGCCGGTCGCGGCGCCACCACCCTGCTGACCACGCACTACCTCGACGAGGCGCAGGCGCTGGCCGATCGAGCGGCCGTCATCGTCGGCGGGCGGGTGGTGGAATGTGGCCCGGTCGACCGCCTCGGAGCGGCGCACCGATCCGGCGCCACCATCAGCTTCCGGCTCAGCCGCGGTCAGTCAGCGAGCTCGGTACGCGCGCTTTTCCCGCAGCTGGCCGTCGACGGTGCCGGCCAGGTCAGCTGGGAGAGCACCGCCCCCACCGGCGATCTCGGCCGGCTGCTGGCCTGGGCCGAGCAGCACCGGTTGGGTGAGATCACCGACCTGCAGTTGCGTCGCCCCAGTCTTGAGGACAACTACCTGAGGATCGTCGCCGAGCACACCGGCCAGCCCCCGGCAGCCGACCTGGCTGGGGTGAGGGCATCATGACCAGCTCGACGCAGCCGCGGCTGCTCCCCGCCGACTTTTCGATGCGCGGGCGGAGTGCGGAGTCCGGCAGATCCGCTGCGACGCCGCCGGTTCGGCCACCGGGACTGCTGCGCACCACACTCGCGCGGTCGCGGGTCGAGCTGCTCGCCGTGTTCCGCAGCCGGCAGTCGCTGGTGTTCACCATGCTCTTCCCGGTGTTGATGCTGGTGATTCTCGGCTCCATCTTCAGCGGGACCGTGCAGGGCACGAACGTCGAGTTCCGGCAGGTGTTCATCGCCGGGGTGTTGGCCGCTGGGGTGATGAGCGTGGCGTTCTCCGGTCTGGCCATGAACATCGCCGTCGAACGCGACCGCGGCCTGATCCGCCGACTCGGTGTTTCACCGATGCCGCGAGCGGCCTATTTTCTCGGCAAACTGGTCAGGGTCGCCGTGACGACCTTGCTGGAAACCCTTGTGTTGCTTGCCATTGCCGTTCTCGCCTTCCACCTGCCGCTGCCGGCGGACGCCCAGCATTACCTCACCCTGGCGTGGGTCCTTCCGCTGGGAACGACGGCATGTGCCCTGCTGGCGGTGGCCTACAGCTCGCTGATCCCGCACGCCGGCGCCGCCGCCGCGATCGTCACCCCACCCTTCATCGCGCTGCAGTTCATTTCCGGAGTGTTCTTCCCCTTCGGCCAGCTGCCGTCGTGGATGCAGACCGTTGCCGCGTTCTTCCCGCTCAAGTGGCTGGCTCAGGGCTTTCGCTACGTGTTCCTGCCGGTCGGCTTTCAGCGGGTGGAGCCGGCCGGCAACTGGGAACTGGGGCACATCGCGCTGGTTCTCGGGATCTGGGCGGTGGCGATGTTGGTGGTCAGCCTGCTGACGTTCCGGTGGAAGTCGACGCGTGTGCACTGAGCCGCCGCCGCGCCTGCGGCCATCCCGGCCACCAGTACCGATCAAGATAGGAAGACGTCGATGATTACTCCGTACGGTTGGTTCCTGATCGGCTTTCTCGACGGGATTCCGCAGGGGGTGAGCCCGCTGCAGTTGGGCGGCCGGGCGCTGATCGCGGTTCGGGAGGCCGAACGGGTCAGGATCTTCGACGGGCGATGTCCGCACCGCGGGGCACATCTCGGCTACGGCGGGGTGCTCACCGACAACAACTGCGTGCTGTGTCCCTTTCACGGCAAGCACATTCAGCTCGGCGCACCGGACAAGCGACTCGGGATTGCCGAGCACCAGGTGGCGGTGGCCGGGGCCGCGGTGTTCGTCCGCATCGGTGACGGAGCGAGCGCCGACCGCGGGTTCAGCACGGTGCTCACCGAACTCAGCAGCGCCGCCATGGTGGTGTCTGCGGTGGAGCTGGAGGTGCGGGTGCCGTCGGGTTATGTGGTGGAGAATGCCTTTGACATCGACCACTTCCGGGCCGTGCACAAGGTGCCGCAGATCCGCGGCATGAACTGTGTCGCCGGTCCCGACGGCGAACTGACCATCCGCACCGAGTTCGTCACCGCCGATGCGCCGTGGCGAGCGGAGGCGGCTCGGCTGCAGGGCGCTGCCAGCCGAACGGCGGAGATCAAACGCAGCAACAGTTTTCTGGCAAGGGCGTACAGCCCGCACCTGGTGCTGACCGAGTTCGACGACGGAAACTCCTCGAGCATCATCGTCACCGGCGGCGTGCCGCTCGCCGACGGCCGGACGTTGGCCCGGGTGGCAGTCGCGGTGCCGGACGGGGACATCACCGCTCTGGCCGGGCTGGTGGCGGGCGCCCGGAAGGCGCTCGGGGAGGATCTGGTGGTGTGGGAGCACCTGGACACCGATGGTCCGGAGCGGCTGGATTCAAGGGACAACGCCGTCCTCGCCTTCCGATCGTTCTGCGGTGAGTTCGAGCTTGCCGCCGCGGCTATGGCCGGTGCCCGGTGGACCGACGGTGTGGCGTGATGAGCAGCGCCCAGGACGTGGACGTCACGTCGGGGAGCGCACCGTTGGCGGTGCGGCACGGTGGTGACCGCAGCGGACCCGCCCTGCTGTGGCTGCACGGGTACACCATGGATTCCTCACTGTGGCAACAGATCTGGCAGCTGATGCCGCGGTGGCATCACGTTGCTGTTGACCTTCCAGGACATGGCGACTCGGCGCCCATCCCTCCCGGCCTCAGCCTCGACGCACTGGCCGACACCGTTGCCGGCGTGGCCGCCGACCATCAGGCGCGGCACTGCGTCGCACTGTGCTTCGGCTCCTGCGTTGCGCTGCAGTGGGCCATCCGGCACCCGGAATCCGTCGACCAGTTGTCCATCGCCGCACCCACCCTCGGCGGGGTGTTGGCCGAGCCGGAGGCGGCGGCCAGGTACAAGCAACTGGCCATGTTGAAACGGTTCGCCGGCCCGGGTGAGCAGATGGCCGGGTTGTGGATGAGCAGTCCCCCCAACATCTTTCGCGGCGTCAGCCGCTATCCGGAGGCGGCCGAGCGAGTGCGGCAGGTACTGACCAGGCATCGCTGGGACGAGCTCGTCAGCGGCGCCATGGGGCGGCTCACCGGCAGTGTTCAGACACCGGAGATGCTGGGGGGCATCCGCACCCCGCTGCAGGTGATTGTCGGAACCGAAGATCTTGATTCCATGCTGGTCAACGCTGCCACCCTGCAGGCGGCCGTGGGAACGGCAACGGTGCACCGGCTTGACGGTGTCGGACACCTCCCGCCGATCGAGGTACCGACAACGGTGGCACCGCTGCTCGGCGCATTCTTCGGCTTCCCCGGCGACGCTGCAGCCGAGTGAGCGCGGGTCGGCTGTGCACCGCCGAGTCAGGACAGCCGAGTGAGCGGAGCGCTAGTGAGCGCGGCCGGCTGACCGCAACCGGCAGGCCGCGGCCGGTTGAGCCGAATGTCGCGCGAGGGCAAAAGATGCCGTCAGGCAACAGCTTCGGCCCGCCCGAAGATGATGCGGGTGTCGGCGTCGAAGTGCAGCCGGCGGGCGCCCCGCAGCAGCGACATCGCGTAGGCGGTGTTCCAGTACCCCACCCGGTCCGGTCGCGCGGTGGAACGCCCGGACACCACCGGTGCCGACGGGTCGTAGTCCCACTCGGGCAGCACGGCGAAGTCCCGCAGGATGTTCAGCGCCCTGCCGCTGACGGCGAACATGCCGGTGAGTGGCCGGGTGGAATTGCCTGCGCGCCACATGGTTCCACCGACCACGTCGAGTGAATGCAGGCCGGGCAGATCACCGATGCCGTCCGTCCCGGCGAGGTCGAAGGTGTCGACCAACAGCTGGGTCGCCTCCTTCAGAATCGCCCGGTGCCGCTCCGCGTCGTCCATCACCAGGTACATCTCTGCCTGGTAGTGGAGCTCTTCCAGCACGCTCTTGCGATCGCCGAGAATCGCGTCGATCGGCTGGTAGTCGATGGAGAACGGGTGCCGCAACGACTGTTCGTGATGGCGCTGCACGGCCGACAGTTCCGGACAGGAAGCCAGACCGACCTGATCGGTGTGATCCATCAGGGTGCTCACCATGTCGACGATCCGCACCCCGCTGATCGCCGAGAGGTACAGCAGGGTGCAGCGCATCGCCGCCTTGACCCACAGCGACGTCGCGGCGAACATTCGCATTCCGCGCACCCAGCCGTCGAAGCTCATCTGCGGGTGTCCGACCACCACGTCGGCGACCAGCGACGGGTCGGAGATGTCGCACGGCATGTGCCGCGCGGTCAGCGGGTGCAGTTTGCCGAAGGTGTCCGAGGCGTACTCGGTGTTGTTCAACAGCACCAGCGGATACACCACCGGGCAGCCGCCGGCCTGCAGCACCTCCTCGACCCCGTCGAGATGCACCGGCAGCGGTTCCCCCGGCAGACCCCAGATCAGATCCGTGTAGGTCGGGATTCCGCGCTCTCTGAACTCGACCTGAAGCTTTCGATACCGATCCAGTTTGATGTTCGAGCGGTGCGCGATGTCCAGGGTCTGCTGGTCGAACGACTGCGCCGACAAGGTGATCGCACCGGCCATCCGATGCCGGTGCAGCACGGTGGCGATCTCGACCACCTTGGAACTCGAGTTCTTCGCCCAGTTGGTCATGAACGTCAGTTGTTTGCCGTACTTCTGACACAGCCGGACGAACATCTCGGCGATCTGCAGGTCGCGGCCCAGGATGCCGAAGTTCGCGTCCGCCACGAACAGGCTGGTGCCGGGCCGGGCCAGCCGGACGATCCGGTCCAGCTCCGCCTCGATGCGCTCCAGCGAGAACTGCCTGACCTTGGACTTGGTGGCCCCACCCCAGAAGCAGAAGGCACAGGAATAGGGACATCCACGGTTGGTCTCGTAGATGATCAACCGGGTGTGCGCCAACGCCTCGTCCGAATACACGTCGGTGAGGATCGGCGAGGGCACGTCGTCCAGGTCGACGATGCGGCCGCCGTCCGGGGTGGTGGCCACCTGGCCGTCGACGTCCCGGTAGCTGATGCCGCCGATGTCGGCCAGCTCACCGTTGTCGAGCAGAGCGGCGTGCAGCACCTCGCGGAACCGCAGCTCGCCCTCGCCGTGCACCAACACATCCGTCCACGGTGCCTGTTCGAACAAGGCTTGCTGCTGATTGGTGACGTCGTTCCCGCCAAAGACGATGAGGCACCGGGGGAATCGCTCTTTCACCCTGCGGGCCAGCTCCACCGCCTGCGGCCGGTTCCAGAAGTACACGGTGAAGGCGACGACCGACGGATCGCGCATGCTCTGCAGGACCCGGCGGTAGCCGTCCTCCACCAGGGTGTCGGCGGTCGGTTCGATGTGCTTGTGCACGTCCAGCGCGGCATCGAGCGCCGGGTCGGTGCGGATCACCGCGTGCAGGTAGCCGAGGATGGCCGAGTAGTTGTGCTCTTCCAGCATGGTCATCTCGACCAGATGCACCTCGTGCCTGGTCCGCTCCGGCAGCGTGACGGCGGCCGTCCGCCTGGTCCAGGGTTGTCCCAGCTGCACTGCTGCCACCGCGGCGCCTCCTCGACTCGATACCTGCCCCGATTCAGCCAGCAGCGAGCCATCGCGCGGAAGTAGTCTCACCTCGGTTACGCAGTTGCCGGGCCGGGCGGTACGCAAGGTGACGTACCGCCGGTCGGTAGCCAGGCAGCCGTGCCGCCGCCGACCGACCCGAAAGCGCCGACGCCCGCCACCGTTCGGCTGTTCGCACCCTCCGGTTATCCACCGGCCGGGCCGCAGCCAGGCGCGGGGGTGGCTCGGGGTGGCGCGGCTGCGGGCCGCCGAGGTGAACGCACTGGCCACCATGGACGCGCTGCCGGACTGAGTCAGTTTTCCCGGCTCAGATGTTGCCGGCTCAGCTGCTCCTGGCTCAGATGTTGCCGGCCAGTTCTTCCTTGGGCGGGAAGACGCAGAACTCGTTGCCCTGGGGGTCGGCCATCACGGTCCAGTTGGCAGCCTCGTTCGGCCCGCGGAGCACCGTCGCGCCGCGCGACTGCAGCTCGTCCACCGCATTGTTGTTCAGCGCCAACACATCCCAGTGCCAGCGGTTCTTGACTTGCTTGGGGTCGGCGACCGGGACGAACTTGAACACCAGCTGATCCATGCCGGCCGCCCCCCGCAGATGACGCGGGCGACCGTCGTCCGCGTCGGTGAGCTCGCCGCCGATGACGCCCTGCCACCATGACGCCAGCTGCTCCGGCTCGGCGCTGTCCACCAGCAGCGCGAACACCTCGGCCGGCGCACCGCCGGTGCCCGTGCCGGCGCCAGCGCCGGCACTCGACGGGGGGAAGACGCAGAACTCGTTGCCGCCCGGATCGGCCATCACGGTGAACGATGCGTTCTTGTCCGGTTGATCGGCGACCACGGTGGCGCCCCGTTGCTGCAGCGCTGCGGTGTCGCCGTAAACGTCGACGTGCACCCGATTCTTGCCGGTTTTCGCCTCGAGGACCGGATTCACCCACCACTTGCGCAGCGGCACACCGTCCACCGCGAGGATCCCGTACGGGTTCTTGTCGTCGTAGCGGCCGCCGAGCGCCGAGGCCCAGAAGTGCGCGGTGGCAGGCGGATCCATCGCATCGATCACCAGATCTTTGATGGTCGTCAGGGAGGTTCCGGTCTGGTCCGGACTGGTCACGACGTTCTCCTGTCGATGGTGCGGCTGGCCGCGGCCCCCGGGGCACGGGGCCTGGTGGCGCTGCGCCGGGTGCTCGTCACTCATCCTGCAACGATTTGCCGCACCCGACATCTCGAGCCGTGCGCTGGGCGACAGCCGCACGCCTGGACATCACAGCTGAGATCGCACGTCACAGCCGAGTTTGTCAACAATTCCAGCTGTGATGCGCAAGCTCAGCTGTGATGTGGCATGTGGGCGTGGCGGCTGGGGGCGCGGCGGCTGGGTCTTCTGGCTGGGAACTTCCGGCTGGGAGCTGCCGGCTGTGATCAGTCGGCTGAGTGATCGGCCGTCCTGCCCGATCAGGAAACCGGGACGTCACCCTCGGTGCCGGCCTTGCCGACGGCGTGCCCACCGAACTCGTTGCGCAGCGCGGCGACCACCTTCATCGCCGGGGATTCCTCTTGCCGCGACGCGAATCGGGCGAACAGTGCTGCGGTGATCACCGGCAGTGGGATGGCCTTCTGGATGGCCGCCTCGATGGTCCAGCGGCCCTCGCCGGAATCCTGCGCATAGCCGCGGATCCCTTCCAGCCCAGGGTCTTTCTTAAGGGCGTCGACCAGCAGGTCAAGCAGCCACGAGCGGATGACGGTGCCCTCTTTCCAGGACGCGAACACCTGCTCGGGATCTTTGACGAAGTCCATCGCCTTGATCAGCTCGTAGCCCTCGCCGTAGGCCTGCATCATGCCGTACTCGATGCCGTTGTGAACCATCTTGACGAAGTGCCCGGCCCCGACGGAGCCGGCATGTACATAGCCGTACTCACCTTCCGGCTTCAGGGTGTCGAAGGCCGGCTTCACCATGGCAACGGCATCGTCGTCGCCGCCGCACATCAGCGCATAGCCCTCGGTGAGCCCCCACACCCCGCCGGAGACGCCGCAGTCGACGAACTTGATCCCGTTCTTTCCCAACATCTCCGCGTGAATCGGATCGTCGGTGTAGCGGGTATTGCCGCCGTCCACCACCAGGTCGCCCTCGGACAGCACCTCGGACAGATCCTTGATGGTTTCGGTGGTGGGCGCGCCGGACGGCACCATCACCCAGACCACCCGCGGCGCTTCCAGCTTGTCGACCAGCTCCTGCAGCGAGGCCACGTCACGAGGAGCGTCCGGGTTGCGGTCGTAGCCGACGACGTCGTGGCCGCCGCGGCGCAGCCGCTCGGCCATGTTGCCGCCCATCTTGCCCAGCCCGATGAGTCCGATCTGCATTGCTACTCCTGGTTCCGCCGTCGTCCCGGCGTGCTGTTCGATGGTCCGCTGTTGGGGATCCGGTTGGGGCATTCTGTTGGGATTGTTCTTGTTGATGATTCGGTGCCTGCTGGTCACGGGTGAGCCGGCTGCGACGCCCGCTCGTCGAGGCCGCCGCCGGTCACCCGAGTCTCGGGTTTGACTGTAGACACCACCGCTCGGCCCCGCGCAGCGGCTCAGGTGCACAGCGCAGCCACGCCGACGCGGCGGTCGGGCCGGCAGAGTCGGACGGGCGCTCCAGCCGGACGGGCGCTGCAGTGAGTTGAGCGCCGCAGCCGGGCGGGCGCTGGTGCGGGGTGTGTGCTCAGTCGTCGGGGGCTTTCGGCGCAGCGGACCCAGTGGGCACCGTTGGTTCAACACGCGCAGCAGGCGCCGTGCCCACGGTGGGCACCGCTGGTTGAGCAGGTTCGGTGGGCGCGATCGGGACGGCCTGGTCCGACCCGGCGGGAAACCCGGACACCTGCGGCCCCGAGGTCGGCGGTGTTGTGGTGGTGGCCGGCGGCAGCTGCGGTGGCGGCTGGGCGGCAACGATCAGGTCGACGGCGCTCTGTTGGGCGGCCACGGTGGGGAACTGCACCGGCCCGGCCCAGTGCAGCCCGTAGGTGCCGTCCGGCCGGCGGTTCTTGTCGTACGCGGTGGTGGCCTGCTTGGTGAGGTAGTCCGAGTACGGGCGGTCGGTGAGCGCCGCATTCAGTTCACCGAGGTTGCGCACATAGATGCCCTTGAAGCTGGGGCCGTCGATGTCGCAGCCGGTGGCCTCGCACGGCTCGGTGAGAATGCCGTCGGACTGGATGGCCTCGTTGCTGGTGGAGGCGTCGGCAAGCTCCCGGGCCCGCACCAGATACTGGTCGTCGCCGGTCGCCTTGTTCAGCGTCACCAGAGCACCCAGAATCACGCCCTGGTTGTAGGTCCAGGTGGTGCCGCCATTGTTGCGGCAGTTCTTCAGACCGTCGTTAACCATGTTGTCCGCGTTGATCATGCCGCTGCGCTCGAACCAGTTCCACACCTGCAGCGCCTGGTTTAGGTAGCGGGTGTCGCCCTCGATCCGGTTGTGCAGCTGGGCCGCCGCCTGGATGAACAGCTCGTTGGCTATGGCGTTCTTGTAGGTGCGGTCGGTGGTCCACCACAGCCCGCCGCCGCAGACGTCGTCGCGGTAACGCCACATGAAGTCGACGCCGCGCTGCGCGGTGGCGAGATACTGCCGGTTGCCGGTGATGTCGTAGGCCCGGATCCAGGTGAGGGCCCACCAGCCGGTGTCGTCGATCAGCTCGTTGATGAAGTTGCCGCGCAACGCGTTTCGCTTCTTGGCGTAGGTATTGCCGAGCACCCACAGGTAGCGCTGGTCGCCGGTGACGACCATGTACTCCGCCAGCGCACGGAGCGCGTTCGCCGAGTTCCACCAGCCGGTCGCCGGCCACACTCCGCTGCTCGGGTCGTACGAACGCATCAGCACGTCGACAGCGGGTTGGTCGGACGGCGCGTGGCCGCTGCATCCGGACAGCAGCATGCTCACCGACAGCGCGACCGCGCCGACGGCGCTGCGGGTTCGGCTGCGCCGTCGGCGCGGGCGCGTTGGCGTCCGCATGGCCTCACCCTTTCTCGCGCCTTCGCGCGTTCTCACGCTGCCGTGCCGTGACGATGTGCTGCTCCCGGCTTGACAGCAGCAGTCGGTGTCGCTGCGGTGCAGCGGGGCTGCGGGCACATCGGCGGTCTGCTGGAATGGGGCGCATGCGCGACAGCACCGTCCGGCCGACCGCGGTGCGCGCCCGCTCGGTGAGCAGCCGCCGACTGCTCTTCACGCTACTTCTCGCCGCCGCCGTGGTGTGCGGCGGCTGCGACACCATGTCCGGTCCCGACCAGACCACCGATCCGACCACGGCCACCACCCAGCCGTCCGGCACCGCTGTCCCCACCGGCGGCCCGTCCGAGAGCGGTGCTCCCACAACGGTGGGCACTAGTGAGAGCGGTGCTCCGACCAGTTACCCACCGGACGAGAGCCCGCGCTTCGTCGATTTCCGGCAGACCGCGCCGGGTAGCGCGCAGGGACGACGCATCGGGCTGATCAGCGCCGGCCGCACCGACCCGTATGCAGCTCAGGTGCTCACCTCGATCACCGAGCAGGCCGACATTGCGGGCGCCGAGCTGACCACCTGCGACGCCGGCCCCACCGGCGAACGGGCGTTGGCCTGCGGGCGCCGGCTGGCCAGCCAGAACCTGGACGGCGTTGTGGTGTTTCTGCCCGGTCTGACGGTGCCGGGGTTCTGCGCCCAACTACCGGCCGACACCACGCTGATCGCGGTGGACAGCACCGTCGGCTCCTGCCAGACCAGCCGGATCGGCGTCAACGACAGTTGGGCCGGGCTCACCACCGGCGTCGGGCTGGGCGACTATGCGCAGCAACAGTGGCAATGCCGGTACGACGCCGTCATCGTGCTGACCGACAGCACCCAGGGGCGACCGGCGGCCGCCAGAGCGTCCGGCATCCGGCAGGGGTTGGCCAGCAGTTGCCCGAATCCGCAGCCAAGCCCGCCGGAACCACCCGACACCGGAGCCGGGGGACCGTCGTCCGGAGCGGATTCAGTGCCGACGCCCGCCCCGGCGCCGGCATCCGGATCGGCAGCGCCGCCCACCTCCGGTCTCACCGCACCAGCAACCACTGCACCAGCAACCACAGAACCAGCAACTGAAGCGTCACGGGTTTGGTACCGGTCGTGTTGTGTGGGCCGGCTCTGGTTGGAGCACGGTCAGTAGTCGATCGTAGTGGGCTTGTTCGTACTCGGCGGGTGGCTGGTAGTGCAGCCGGCT
>NZ_JABEND010000014.1 GCF_013002705.1 Nakamurella aerolata
ACAGCCGGCTGCACTACCAGCCACCCGCCGAGTACGAACAAGCCCACTACGATCGACTACTGACCGTGCTCCAACCAGAGCCGGCCCACACAACACGACCGGTACCAAACCCGTGACGCTTCATCGGTCACGTCGAGGTCTTTCGGATGGATGGCGTAGGAACCTCCATCGTCGGGAGACCTCGACGTCTATCTGCGGACCGACGCGCCCGGCCGACCTACACCCTCATCTGGGAAGAGCCAGTTTGTTGATCGAACCACCGATGACCAGCCCTCCGCCGACGAACACGATCCCACGATTAGGAATAATGGGCACCTTGGTCATCACATCTGCCTCCTTGCACGATCAAGTCGCGTCCTAGCAGCGTCGCGAGCCTGGCGGGTACTTGCCAACGGTGAACTTGTAGTAGTTGCAGTTGCCCACTCCCACAGTCTCGCACTGATTCTGTCCGGGAATCGGATCCAGCGCGCGATCGGGCCTGCTGCACCAGCAGGTGACAGTTCTAGTCACGCGGCCAGGCTGGCCCCTTGCTTGTCTTCACAACCAAACACAATCACGCGTTGGCCGCCCTGACCTGCGACAACACGCCCAGAACCCGATCTACGGCTGTAGTACTAGAAACCCTCCCGCCGCCATCACAACGGTCCCTGAGATCGCCCGCTTCAGTGTCCGCCGCCGGAGCTCTTCACGTTGCACCTCTCTCCAGATTCACGGTTGCATCCACTTCCCGGCTGTCTATACCACGGCAGGTCGAGTTTCCGTCCATCAAGGCTCCAAGACCGCTTTGCACCTTCCCTCTTGGAATCAAAAGGAAACTGACACATGAACTGGTCATGTATCGAGAGCCATACTGATCCAGCCCGTGCAGCGAGTAGACCACTTTCCATGCGTCGCACCCTATTTCATGATTTGAACGAAGCAACGGTCTCATCGGCGGCTTGGAACCCTTCACCCCGTAATACCCATGTGGCATAGGCCTCAACAACCTCCCGCCGCACCCGCTGCAACTCGCCCCGCTCATCGGCATCAATCGCCGGCCCAGCAACTGCTCACCCCACACCGATCCCGGGCGACCTGCGCGATCGTCCGACCAGTGTCACCAAATGCGCATGAATGGCGGAGGTTCTCCTCAGCTACCGTGTCGCGTCCGGACTTGCTCTCACCACAGCTACGGCCCTGGCGATGGCGAGGCCGCACGCGACCCAGACAAGCCACAGATTCGAGGCGATGCCGTCGCGCACAAGACCAACGGCAATAGTTGCCACTCCGGCAGCTAGGACCACCCAGGCCAAGACCTGGGCCGCGCGCAGCCAATGCACGCTCTGCAGTACCACCAGGATCGCACCGCACACCGACAGCACCCTGGCTATCGAGGTCCAAAAGACAACCGCTGGTGGCCCCTGCCAGGGCAACGTCACCGCGACAAACCAGATGGAGAATAACTGCAAGCTCAACCGCTACTTTGGCGTTGCTCTTGCTCCGCCGCTTCTCCACAGCAACGTTCCTCCCATCGTCATGCTTCCCGATGCGAGCTCGGGATCAGTGTTCAACACCCGCGCCTGCAACGGCGTGTACAACCCAGCCGACCCCGTCGCACCCGGAACCACGCGACCCACAACCGAGAGCCGCAACCCGTATGAGAGCGGCAGAGAACCTGGGGCGCTCCAGCCCGATGGTCGGTCTCACACCGGTGGTGCAGGAGATGGGCCCAACGAGGCGGGCCAACTACATCGGGACACGACGACGGGTCCGACAAGGCCGCCGCATTTTTCAGGAAATCACGATCCATCCGCAACCCAGCGACCTCCCGCCGCAGCCGCTGCAACTCGGCCCGCTCATCGGTATCAACCGTCGGCGGAGGATCGGCCATCCGCGGCCCTCTTACCGGCCATCCACCGACCCAACAACTGCTCACCTGCACCGATCTCCAGAGCGACCTCCGCGATCGTCCGACCAGTGTCGATCACCAAATGCACAACATCCTATAGGCCCACCGTAGCGCTCAAGGGGGCGGTTCGCGTCCGCCTTCCTTCTGACTGCCTGATCGCTTGCGGGCGATTTCCCATCCCCCGGCGACCGCGAAGCCGCATCCTAGCCAAGCAAGCCATGCTCTCGATCCGAGTCCGACATTAAGTATCCCGAAGACCGCAACTGCTGATGCCACGACGATTGATCCCCATGCCAATGTTCTGGCGAACCGCGGCATTGCTGTGGCGGTAGCCATAGCAACCACGACCACGAGAATGACTGCCTTGCTACCGTAAAACCAGGGTACTACCACTGCAGCACATTCCCACGGAAGCGCCCCAGCAAGCATGAGAAAGCTTATAATCTTCGCTCGCCGCGCTAACACTTGATTCAACCCGGGGTGTTGGGCTTCCGACTCTTCCGACTGATAGTTCCTATTATTACCGTTACACATACTGATCAGCAGCCCGTCGCGAATGAACCGACACTGGTGATAATCGCCCAACGCGCTACTTTCGTAGTTCTCCCGAACGCCTTCACGAGATTCCAGCCCGCCGTCCACACAAACACGAAGCCTCCAAGGAACATACTTGCTTAACACCGTACTGATTGTACCAACAACCGTTTCCGGCAGGTTGGCACATGGACTGCTTCGAACACTTCGCATACGTAGTTCTTTTAGATTTGCGCCTCTTACCGTCTAAACCGACGGTGTCGATCGGATCTGACGGTGGGGACTGTCCGGGAATCGGTGTAACTGGCCCGATGGTCGGTCTCACACCGGTGGTGCAGGAGATAGGCCCAACGAGGCGGGCCGACTACATCGGGCCACGACGACGGGTCCCGACTAGGTAATCGTGTAGATTACCGGGTTTTTGAGGTCGGGAGAAAGACCAGCCAAGAGCTCGTTGTCGAAGTTGGGATCGCGGTGGTCCGGATACTCCCCAATACCGGGCTCTGTGGAGCTAATGAGCTGAACCACCGCGACGCCACCAATCTCCTCCACTAAAACCTTGTTAATGCCAGGGCGTTCATCCTCATAGAGGCCTTCGAGAATCTTGTCGTACACGATACTGCCGATCCCGTCCTCGATTGCCATTTCTTGCGGTACAGTAACCAGGTACTGGTCTCGACGAGTTATTTGCACATGAAAACGAACTTGTGGTTCTTCATCCCGTTTCATCCCACAGACTTCTTTCTTGAATGCCGGTTGCGCCGCTTGAGGCTAGATCATGCCAATCGCTTCATGTCACCACTTTCCAGATGATCCCCCGCCCCCACCGAAAAGCAAAAATAATAAGGGCGGATCCAAGCCGGTTCCTGCCACCCCCACAGGCAGCAGGGACAGTCGAACGCATCGCCCAACGGCTTGAATCCAGCAGAGCAAACCACGCCGCAACCAGAAACACAAATAACGAATACATCACGGGGGTCCACCGGACGATTCCTGGCACAGATCGCTTACCGGAAACGGCATTTCATCGATTCCGACTTCCGCGTGACCGATGGGTCGCCCGACCCACTGGCGTCAACCGAGCACCGCCGAAGCGATGACGGCCTGGCCGATGCCGACCAGCACCACCAGCAGCCCGCCGCGTCCGAGCGCCCAGACCACCTGTGGCTGCACCATGCCGAAGCCCGACTCGTAGATCGGCGAGGTGTAGTCCGGCTCAGGACGCTTGGCCTGCAGCAACACGAACAGCATGGCGGCCGGCGGCGTCAGCGCAAGCACCGGCAGCAGCGCCGGTCCGGCTGCGGGAATGCATAACGCCGTCCACAGCAGCGCGACCACAGCGGGCAACAGCAGGTGCGGCCAGCGCACAGACCAGGTGCTACCTCCCAGCATCCGTTGCAGCGCAGCAGATCTGGTCACAGCGCGCAGGCCGACCGCGGCGGACGAAGCGGCGAGCACACAGCCGACGGTGGCTGCCGTCGGCACCCCCACCGCGCCGATCAGCATCAGCACTCCGTACGGCAGCGCCAGCGCTCCGGCGGCCAACAGGCAGGCGCCAGGGAACCGACGGTAGCGCCGCACGTCAACGGCCAGCAGCGCCCCGACCCGCGACGGCGGCAGCGGACGCCAGCGCACCGAACCGATCCGCTGGGTGCGACGGTCGATCATCACTCCCGACAGCATCGACGGATCGAGGAACGCGCCGGACGCCTGCGCCGCCGTCACCAGCTCGCCGGCCACCGACAACTCCTTGCGCGGCAACCGATCCAGCCCCCGCCAGGCCGCCCACCCGGCCGCGCCGGCCAGCAGCGCAAGGCCCGCGATCACCACCACGACCAACGACCAACCCGTCACCACCGGCAACGCCCAGCCGAAAACGCGCGCCAACAACGCGGCAGCGACCAGCGCGCCGGCCACCACCACCAGCACCGGGAGCACCATCCGAAACCGTGGAAACTCCTGCGCCAGCACGGCTATCGCCACCAACACCGCGCCGAGGAGGCCGCCGGCGGCGGCTGCCCACAGGTAGTCGACCAACACCCCGCCGCCCGCGAAAGCCGCTCCGGCAACCGCCAGCAAGGCACCGACCGGCACTCCCAGCGCGACGATCACCAGCATGGCCCTTGGCAACACCAGGCGCCGCGAGATCGGCGCGGTCAGCAGCAGGCTGGCGGTGGCCCGGCCGGCGGCGATCGGGCCGAAAGCGCGGAGCAGCGCCAGCAATCCCGCCGCGATCGCCGTCGCCAAACCGGCGACAGCCCAACCCCTGACCGGATCGGGTTCCGGCGCCCACACCATCATCACCCCGGCGATCAGCTGGCCGAGGTAGCCCAACGGCAGCAACACCGCCAGCACCGCCGTCACCCCGTCGACCGAACGTTCCCGGCCACGACGACGGTCCCGCCGAATCGATCGCAGCAGCCGCAGCGTCGCCCGGCTGGCCTTGTAGTCCGCGCTGTCCGGCGACCCACCTGCGGCAGCGGACTCGACGGCGGGCTCCGGAGCGCTACCGGCGCACGCCGCCGTCATGCCGCGAACCCCAGGTCGATCACCCGGTCGGCCACCCCGTCCACCAGTGCCCGATCGTGCGACACCAGCAGAATCGCTACACCATCGGCCTTTTCAGCGATCAGCCGACGCGCGAGCCAGCTCCGACCCTCACCGTCAAGCCGCTGTTCCGGTTCGTCCAGCACCAACACCCGGCGCGGCCGCACCAACGCCAGGCCCAGTGCCAGCCGGCGCCGCTGCCCCTGCGACAGCGTCCCCGGCAGCTGTTCCCACTGCTCCAGCAGGCCGACGTCGATCGCAACCTCACCGGCCACCTGGTTGGAATCGGCCACCCCGTGGGCAATCGCCACCAGGTTCAGGTGCTCGCCGACGGATAGCTCGGCAAAGAAGTCCGTGTCGTCGCCGACCGTGGCGACCGCTGCTCTGCTGCGCGGGTCGGTGTCCACCATCGGCCGGCCGTCCAGCCACACCCGACCGCCACCGCGGTCCTGCAGGCCCAGCAGACACCGGATCAGCGTGGACTTCCCGCTGCCGTTCGGCCCGACAACGGCGACCGCCTCACCGGCCGACAGCTGCACCGACACCGAATCGAGGATCACCCGAGATCCGTACCGGCAGTGCAGGTTGTCCGCACTGACCACCACGTCACCGGTCGCCGCCGCGACCTCCGCAACCTGCGGCCCGGCTGAGCCCGACGCTGGATCTGGCCCTTGGACCGATGCCGGGTTCGAATCCGACGCTGGTTCCCAATCCGCTTCGAGGTCGGACGGCACGCCCGAATTCCCATTGTTCCCCGACATACCTGGTCAACTACCCGGCAGTGGCGCAGGTTCCCGCGGGAGGCGGGTCAGGTGGTGTGCCGACGCAGCGACACCCTGGTGGCGGTGACGAAACGCGGTCGCCCGGCCAGGTCGTCGTGGTCGGTGACGTCGGCAAACAGCTTGCGGGCGGCGAACAATGCGGGCACCGACTCGCCCTGGGTGTCGTCGTGCTCCAGCGCCAGCACCGCACCGGGGTGCAGCAGCGTCGCCAGCACCGACACCAGCGGACGGATCAGCGCCAGCCCGTCCGGGCCGGCGAACACCGCCTCGGCCGGATCGTGCTCGGCCACCTCGGCCGGCACCGGCGTGCCGTCGGGCACATACGGCGGGTTGACCAGCGCCAGATCGACCTGCCCCTCGACATCACCGAGCACCCTGGCATCGAGCACGTCACCGCCGCGCAGATCGATACCGGCACCACCGGCGTCCAGCTGCTGCTCGTTGTTGCGGCGCGCCCAGGCCAGCGCACCGGCCTGCTGCTCCACCGCTATCACCCTGGCGTCCGGTCGGGCCGCCGCGACGCCGAGCGCCAGCGCTCCGGAACCGGTGCACAGGTCGACCACCAACGGATCGCGCACGTCGGCGATCGCGGCGAGGCCCCACTGCAGCAGCAGCTCGGTCTCCGGGCGCGGCACGAACACCCCGGGCCCGACAGCTATCTGCGCGCCACCGAACGGCACCGACCCGAAGATGTGTTGCAGCGGAACGCGTTGCGCGCGACGGTCAACATAGCTGAGATATTCGTCGGCCCACGACGGCGACACCAGCGGGGTCAGGTAGAGCCTGGTCCGGTTGACGCCGAGCAACCAGGCAGCCAGCTCTTCGGCGTCCACCTTGGGAGTGGGAACACCGGCCGCGGCCAACTGATCGGTGGCGCGCCGCACCACCATCCGCAGCGGCGTGGTGTCAGCCATCGGTGCCCTCGCCGCCGGCCGCGGCCAGCCGCTGTGCCCGGTCGGCGGACTCCAGCGCGTCGAGCACCGCGTCCAGATCACCGTCGAGCACCGCGTCGAGGTTGTAGGCCTTGTAACCGACCCGGTGGTCGGCGATCCGATTCTCCGGAAAGTTGTAGGTACGCACCCGTTCCGAGCGGTCGACGGTGCGGACCTGGGAGCGGCGGGCGTCGGCCTGCGCCGCCTCGGCCTCTTCCCGAGCGGCCACCAGCAGCCGAGACCGCAGGATGCGCAGGGCCTGTTCCTTGTTCTGCAGTTGCGACTTCTCGTTCTGGCAGCTCACCACGATGCCGGTGGGCAGGTGGGTGATGCGCACCGCGGAATCGGTGGTATTCACCGACTGCCCGCCCGGCCCTGACGACCGGAACACGTCGATCCGCAGCTCGTTCGGATCCACCGTGACGTCGACGTCCTCGGCCTCGGGGGCGACGAAAACCCCGGCCGCCGAAGTGTGGATGCGGCCCTGCGACTCGGTGACAGGCACCCGCTGCACCCGGTGCACGCCGCCCTCGTACTTGAGCCGGGCCCACACGCCGTCCGGCGGTGCCGGGTTGCCGCGCGCCTTCACCCCGACGGTGACCGAGGTGTAGCCGCCCAGCTCGGATTCGGTGGCGGACAGGATTTCGGTGGCAAAGCCGCGCCTATCCGCATAGCGCAGATACATGCGCAGCAGGTCGCCGGCGAACAGCGCCGATTCCTCGCCGCCCTCACCGGCTTTCACCTCGAGGATGATGTCTTTGGCGTCGTCCGGATCGCGCGGTGCCAGCAGCTCGGCGAGCTCGGCCTCAAGGGTGTCGACCCGCTCGGCGAGCTGCCGGGACTCCTCGGCGAACGAGGCGTCCTCGTCGGCGAGCTCCCTGGCGGCACCGAGATCGGCCCTGGCGGAATCCAGCGCGGTGATGGTGTTGATCACCGGGGTGAGCTCCGCGTAACGGCGACCCAACCGGCGGGCCGTGTGCTGATCGGCGTGCACGGCCGGATCCGCCAACTGCTGCTCAAGCTCCCGGTACTCGGACAGCAGCGCGGAGTGCGCGGCGGCAGTGGTCATCACAGCTCGATTCGATGGATGGGGACGTGCAGGGTGACGCGGGCACGCACTCGGCCAGGTGCCGGAGGTGCGGCCCAGCAAGCAAAACGGCGCCCGCCGGCCGAAGCCGGGCGGGCGCCGCAAGAACCGGTTAGCGGTTGCGCTTGCCGTAGCGAGCCTCGAAGCGGGCGACACGGCCGCCGGTGTCGAGGATCTTCTGCTTGCCGGTGTAGAAGGGGTGGCAGTTGGAGCAGACCTCGACGTTGATGTGACCGGAGGTCTCGGTGCTGTGCGTGGTGAAGGTGTTGCCGCAGCCGCAGCTCACCTGCGTGGTGACGTACTCGGGGTGAATACCGCTCTTCATCGTGGATCCTTTCGAGGGCTCCGGGTCGGCCGGCCCGCCTGAGGCGGTCACCGTTGCTGCCGTGAACCGGTGCCGGGATGGGGGTTGACGTGCGCCGAAACCCGTGTTTCAGCGCCGATCCAGTGTGCCATGGCTGGCCACGTGAGTGTTAACCGGCGAGCCCGCTGCCGTATTCCGAATCCAGTGCCCGCGCGCCCGGGCGCCCGGGCGCCGGGGTATCCGGAGCGTCCGAGGCGTCCGAGGCGTCCGGGCGCATCACAGCTGAGTTCGCACGTCACAGCCCGGTTGGTTGACGAATCCGGCTGTGATGCGCGAACTCGGCTGTGAGCTGCCCCGACCTCACAGCTCAAGGGGGCGCCAGGGCAGCGGCCGCCAAAAGCCACGCGGTTTCGGCGCACCGCGGCGGGACGCCAGCATGCGGACAGCCCGCTCCACCAACCGTCTCGGTGACGCCTGATCCTGACGCTGGATCCGCAGCACCAACCAGCCGAGCTCGGTGAAGGAATCCTGCCGGTACTTCTCGTCCATGATCACCGTGCTGAGGTCACGCTCTCCGCGCAGTTCGCGGTACTTCCCCTGGCCGTCGTACTCCCACAGCAACCCGGCCTCTTCGATCATGCCGTCGGCGCGCCCGACGAAGCGCCGCTGCTCATCGAAAACCTCCACCTGCGCTTCGCTCGGCGGCAGCCCGGCCTCGGCGAAGACCACCCGTACCCAACTCTCCGGTGGGCTCTCGGCGCGGCCGTCCACCAGACGCAGCGCGCGCCGGGCCGCCGCGATGCCCGGCCGCCGGTCTTGGCGACCGAAGTGCTCGATCAGCGCGTCCGGCCGGCACAGCCCCGAATGCAGCGCGGCATCGGCGACCGTCACCGCCGTCAACAACGGGGCGGTTCTGGCGACGTCCACCAGGGTGCGAGCGGGGGTGGTGATGCGGGCCGGGCCGATGGCGGTGCTGACGGTGGTGACCTCGTCGTCCGCGAGTTGCGCGGTGTGCACCCATAGCCGCGGCTCGCGCCGGCCACCGCCGCGCCGGCTCCGGGTGAGCTGCACCTGAGCGGTATTGGTGCCCTGCGCCAGCGGCAGCCCCCAGACGGCGGCTGCGGAGAGATGGCTGAGCACCGATGCGTTGGTGCCGTGCGCCACCGCCAGCGACCGGCTGACGAATGCCTCCGACTCCCAGACCGCGGGTACCGGAACCCGATACACCCCGGGCGTCACCGGTTCCAGCTCGCCCCTGCGCAGCCGGGTGCGGATCTCGGCGTCGCTGAAACCGTTGGCCAGCAACGAGGTTCGGGTCACCAACTCGGCGGCAGCATCCACCCGTCCAGCATGGTCACCAGCTGGTCATCGCACAGCTGCCGACCGCAGATTGTGGATGAATGGGCGGATGGAGACGGCGCCTGTGGACAACTCGGCAGCGCATCCCGTCCGCCGACCTCACAGCTGAGTTCCCGCATCACAGCCCGGTTAGTTGACCATTCCGGCTGTGATGCGCGAACTCGGCTGTGATGTGCCGCGGGCTGACGCTCCGGACGACGCGCCAACGCCGCCGGGGACGCCGGCAAGCCGGGGACGCCGGCAGGCCGGGAACCTAGTCGCGTTCGGTGCCAGGGGTGTTCTTGGCGACCTGCATCAGGAACTCGATGTTGCTGCGGGTCTTGCGCAGCCGCTCCAGCACCAGCTCGATGCCCTGCTGGGTGTCCAGCGCGGACAGCACCCGCCGCAGCTTCAGCGTGATGGCCCGCTCGTCCGGGCTCATCAGCAGCTCTTCCTTACGAGTGGACGAACCGTCCACGTCGATCGCCGGGAAGATGCGCTTCTCGGCGAGCCGGCGGTCCAGCCGCAGCTCGGCGTTGCCGGTGCCCTTGAACTCCTCGAAGATCACCGTGTCGCCGGCCGACCCGGTCTCCACCAGGGTGGAGGCGAAGATGGTCAGCGAACCGCCGTCCTCGATGTTCCGGGCCGCACCCAAGAAACGCTTCGGCGGGAACAGCGCGGTGGAGTCGACGCCGCCGGACAGGATGCGCCCGGACGCCGGGGCGGCCAGGTTGTAGGCGCGGCCCAGCCGGGTGATCGAGTCCAGCAGCACCACAACGTCTTTGCCCATCTCGACCAGGCGCTTGGCCCGCTCGATCGCCAGCTCGGCCACCATGGTGTGGTCGGACGGCGGCCGGTCGAAGGTGGACGCGATCACCTCGCCCTTGACGCTGCGCTGCATGTCGGTGACCTCTTCGGGCCGCTCGTCCACCAGCACCACCATCAGGTGCACCTCGGGGTTGTTGACCGAGATGGCGTTCGCGATGGCCTGCATGATCATGGTCTTGCCGGCCATCGGCGGTGCCACGATCAGCGCCCGCTGGCCCTTGCCCACCGGCATCACCAGGTCGATGACGCGGGTGGTCAGCAGGTGCGGCTCGGTCTCCAGCCGCAGCCGCTCGTTCGGGTACAGCGGGGTCAGCTTGGTGAACTCAGGACGGTCCTTGAGCTGCTCGGGCGGCAGCCCGTTGACGGTGTCCAGCCGGACCAGCGCGTTGAACTTCTGCCGCTGCTGCTCGCCCTCGCGCGGCGCCCGCACCACGCCGGTGACGTGGTCGCCGCGGCGCAGCCCGTTCTTGCGGACCTGGCTCAGCGAGACGTAGATGTCGTTCGGGCCCGACAGGTAACCGGAGGTGCGGATGAACGCGTACGAGTCGAGCACGTCGAGGATGCCGGCCACCGGCAGCAGCACGTCGTCCTCGCGGATCTCGGTGTTGCCTTCGTCGCCGCCACGGTCGCGCCCGCGCCGGTTGCGGTCGCGGTAGCGGTTACGACGACGGCCGCCGCGGCCACCCTCGTCGTCATCGCGCCGGTCGTCGCGGTTGCGGTCGTCCCGGTTGTTCTGGTTCTGCTGATTCTTGTTCTGACCGCCGCCCTGGCCCTGCTGGTTCTGATTGCCCTGCTGGCCCTGGCTCTGCTGGCCGGAATCGGTGTTGTCGCGATCCCTGCGGTTGCGGCGGTTACGACGGCTGCGGCCCTCGTTGCCGTCGCCCTGCCCGTCGTTCTGCCGGTCCTGCTGGCGGTCGTCCTGCCGGTCTTGCCGGCGATCATCCTGCTGCCGGCCCTGCTGGCGGTCGTCCTGTTGCTGGTCCTGCTGGCGGTCCTGCCGGTCGCGCTGCCGCTGCTCACCGGACTCGGCGGCTTCACTCGAGCGGCCGGCATCCGAGCGCCCGGCATCCCGGGTGATCGCGCCGTTGCTGGAATCAGCGGAACCGGAATCAGCGGCTGCGCCGTTCACCGAACCGTTGGACGCCGGCTCTGCGCTGCCGTCGAACAGCGCATCGCCGGCCGGCGCGCCCTGCCTGCGGCTGGCCGCCCGGCGCCGCGCCGGGCGCTCGGCACCACCGTCACCAGCACCATCAGCCGCGGCGTCGGCAGCAGCACCCCCGGCCCCCGCACCCCCGGCGGCGGCCGTGCCGGCGGCAGCGCCGTCGGTCGGCGCTCCCCCGGCGGAACCGTTCGCGGCGCCGGACCGGGCGCCCCGGCTGGTGGTGGCTGCGGCGGAACCACCGCCATCGCCGTTGAACTGGCGGGCGGTGATAGCGGCGACCAGGTCGCCCTTGCGCATGCCGGAGAGTCCCTTGATGCCCATGGAGGAGGCCATGGCCTTGAGGTCGGCCAGCACCATCTTGTTCAGCGCGCCGGGGCCGACTGCCCCTTTGCCGCGCGAGGTGTTGTCCAACAGCTCCGTGGTGTCGCTCACGAAGTTCCTTCCTGCCCGGCCGTTTCGGCCGGTGTGGGATTTGCCGCCAGAACTGACGGCGTCGACAACCGGACCGGTGTGGTCCGGCGGAGGAAATCAAGCCCCCGGTGATCACCTGCCGGGTGTGGTCCGCCCGGCGGTCCCGTCGCCTCGCGGCGAGGGTGAGATCGGAGCGGTGCGGTTGTTCGATCAGAGCATCCGGGTATCGGAACTCTGCGTGAACTGTGATGGTGAACTGCCCGACCGTATCCAGCGGTCTCGCCGCGCGGTGACGTTGCAACGAATTCGCTGGGAAAGCACTATCCGGCGGCATACCAGCCGCGGCCGGATCGGCAGAAATCACACCGTTTGCGGTCACACTCCGTCGGTGATCGTTGCCTAGTCTACCGTCCCCGCGACAGCGGGGGCAAACAACCCGCAGGGCGCGCCGCGGCGCAGGTCACGCTCGCGACGCGCGAGCCCTGATGGGTCGGCTCCGCACTCGCCGCCGGCCGCGCTCTAACCCCAGACCTTCTCATTACGAGCTACACGTCTGTTCCGCGCTCGCTGCGAGCCGCGCGGGAACCGGTGTCAGGTCGACACCTGCAGCCCGTCGGTGTCGACCGGAAGGATCGCCGCGGTGAACCCGTCGGGCGGGCGCTCCCACAGCCGGGCGGCGTCGCTGCCGAGTTGCTCGGCGGTGACGAACGCCAGCACCGACGGCCCGGCACCCGACACCACCGCGGCCACCCCGGCCCCGCGGAGCCGGGCCACCAGTTGTGCGGTGGCCGGCAGCGCGTCGGCCCGGTAGGGCTGGTGCAGCCGGTCGGCGGTGGCGTCCAGCAGCAGCGCCGGCTCGTCGGTCAACGCGTGTACCAGCAGCGCGGCGGCGGCCACGTTGGCGACCGCGTCACGGTGCGGCACCTGGGTGGGCAGCAACGCCCGCGCCTGCTCGGTCGACGCACCGACGGCGGAGCTGAACAGCACCAGCCTGATGTCGGGGTGAACCGGCCGCCGCACCACCCTGGTGCGTCCGTCCGGCCCCTGCCAGGCGACGGTGAACGATCCCAGCACCGCAGGCGCCGCGTTGTCCGGGTGACCCTCGATGCTGGAGGCCAGGTCGAGCAGCGCCTCGTCCGGCAGCCGGGCCGCTCCGTCTGCGGTCAGGGCGCGGGCCACCGCAAGGCCGGCGACGATCGCCGCCGCCGACGAGCCCTGACCGCCGCCGTGCGGAATCTCGTTGTGGCACACCAGATCCAGCGCCATCGCCGGTTGTCCCAGCTCGGCGAAACCGCGCATCGCGCTGCGGTACACCAGGTGGCTCTCGTCCAGCGGTACCGTGTCGGCACCCTCGCCGGTGACCCGAATCCGCGGACCCTCGCCGGGCGGGGCCGGCCGGGCGGTGACGGTGTCGTACCGGCCCAGCGCCACACCGAAACTGTCGTAGCCGGGGCCGAGGTTGGCCGAGGTGGCCGGCACCCTGACCGTCACCGCTGCCGGTGATCCGTCGGCAGGACGGCTCATGTTTGCTGCTGCAGCGCCGCTGTCACCGCTTCGATGGTGACCGGCAGCACCGTCGGCTCCGGCATGGCGCGCATCGCGGTGTCCGGGTCCTTGAGTCCGTTGCCGGTGACGGTGCAGACCACCAGCGAGCCGCGCGGCAGTCGGCCGTCGGCTGCGGTGGCCAGCAGCCCGGCCACCGACGCCGCCGAGGCCGGCTCAACGAACACCCCGACGTCGGTGGCCAGCAGCGAGTAGGCGGCCAGGATCTGCTCGTCGGTGACGGCGTCGATCAACCCACCGGAGGCGTCCCTGGCGTCCACTGCACCGTGCCAGGACGCCGGGTCGCCGATCCGGATGGCGGTTGCGATGGTGTCCGGCTCGCGCACCGGATGCCCGAGCACCAGCGGCGCCGCCCCCGCCGCCTGGAACCCGAACATCCGCGGGGTCTGCGACACCACTGCGTCGTCGGCGTACTCGCGGTACCCGCGCCAGTAGGCGGTGATGTTGCCGGCGTTGCCCACCGGCAGGCAGTGCACGTCGGGGGCTCGGCCCAACACGTCGCAGATCTCGAAGGCCGCCGTCTTCTGGCCCTCGATCCGCATCGGGTTCACCGAGTTGACCAGCTCGACCCCTTCAGTGTCGACGGCGGCCTTGCGCGCCATCTCGAGACAGTCGTCGAAGTTGCCGTCCAACTGCAGGATGCGCGCGCCGTGGACCACCGCCTGGGCCAACTTGCCGGCGGCGATCTTCCCGGTCGGGATCAGCACAGCGCATTCCAGCCCGGCGCGGGCGGCGTAGGCGGCGGCCGACGCCGAGGTGTTGCCGGTGGACGCGCACAGCATCACGGTGGCGCCGGCGGCCTTCGCCGCTGTCACCGCCACCGTCATGCCGCGGTCCTTGAACGAGCCGGTCGGGTTGGCGCCCTCCACCTTCAGCAGCACCTCGCAGCCGGTGCGCTCGCTGAGGGCCGGGGCGGGCAGCAGCGGGGTGCCGCCCTCCAGCAGCGTCACCACCTCGGCACCGTCGAGGATTCCGATGCGGTCGGCGTAGGCGCGGATCAGGCCCGGCCAGCCCTGGTGCACAACGCTTCTCGCCGCGTCGGCATCCACCACCGGCTCGGCACTGGGCACCTGCGCGGCGCCGGCCGCGGCCGTTTGCCGCTCAACACTCCGGGTCATTGCACCTCTCCCATCACCCGCATCACCGACGCCACACTCCGCACCACATCCAGGGCGGCGACCTTGTCGACGGTGGCGGCCAGCGCGGCTTCCGGTGCGGCGTGCGTCACCAGCACCAGCGAGGCGTCGTCACCGCGGCCCTGCTGCCGCACCGTGGCGATCGACACCCCGCCGTCGGCGAACGTCGATGCCACCGCGGACAACACCCCGGCCCTGTCCAGCACGTCGAGGCTGACGTAGTAGCGGGTCGGCACCTCGCCGAACGGCCGCAGCGGCAGGTCGGCGTAGGCCGACTCGCGCGGCCCGCGGCCGCCGGCCACCCGGTTGCGGGCCACCGCAACCAGGTCGCCGAGCACCGCGGACGCGGTCGGGGCGCCGCCGGCTCCCGGCCCGTAGAACATCAGCTGCCCGGCCGACTCCGCCTGGACGTACACCGCGTTGAACGCGCCGTCCACCCGCGCCAGCGGATGGGTGTTCGGCAGCATCACCGGGTGCACCCTGGCCGAGACCGATTCGGTCTCGTCCGCGACCACATCATCGCCCGCGGCAGCACCGCCATCCGCGGCACCGCCTGGCGCTGCACCGCCGTTGCGCTCACAGATCGCCAAAAGCTTGATGACGCAACCGATCTCGGTGGCCGCGGCGACGTCGGCAGCGCTCACTGCTCCGATGCCTTCGCGGTGGACGTCGGCGGCGCCGACCCTGGTGTGGAACGCCACCGACGCCAGAATCGCGGCCTTGGCGGCCGCGTCGAAGCCGTCGACGTCCGCGGTGGGGTCGGCCTCGGCGTACCCCAGCCGGCCGGCCTCCTTCAGCGCCAGCTCGTAGCTGTCGCCGGTGGCCGTCATTGCCGAAAGGATGAAGTTGGTGGTGCCGTTGACGATGCCGAGCACCTGCGAGATCCGGTCTCCGGCAAGCGATTCCCGCAGCGGCCGGATCAACGGGATGGCGCCGGCCACGGCCGCCTCGAAGTACAGGTCGGCGCCGGCCGCGTCGGCGGCGGCGTACAGCGTCGGGCCGTCCTCGGCGAGCAGCGCCTTGTTCGCGGTCACCACGCTGGCACCGCGCCGCAGCGCCGTCAGCAGCAGTTCTCTCGTCGGGTCGATCCCGCCCATCACCTCGACGATGACGTCGATGCTCGGGTCAGCCACCACCGCGGCGGCGTCATCGGTGAGCAGCCCGGCCGGAACCTCAGCGTGGCGATGCGGGCGACGCACCGCCACCGCGGCCAGTTCCACCCGCGCGCCCACCCTGGCGGCAAGATCGTCGGCCTGTTCCAACAGCAGCCGGATCACCTGTGATCCGACCACGCCCGCGCCCAGCACGCCGACGCGCAGCACCGCGGCGGCCGGGTCGCCGGGCTTGCCGGGTGAGGTCATCGGCCGCGCCGTGACACACCGCGGAACACCCGGAAGGCGATCACCAGCAGGGCGATCACCACCAGCACCGCCACTACCGCGATGGTGACCCGCAGCCACCCCGGCATGTCGGGTTTCACCAGCACCAGAACGATCAGCACCGCTGCGATGCCGAGCAGCACGGTGCCTGGCACCAGGGACGGCTGGCCGGAGGGGCCGCCGGCGCGGGACGGTTGAGTGGTCACCAGTTCTCCAGTCGCATCAGATCGTCATCGGTTTCGCGGCGCAAAAGGGTCCGGTCCACCCCATCGGCCACAGCCACCACCGCCGGCCGCGGCATCCGGTTGTAGTTGCTGGCCATGGCATAGCAGTACGCGCCGGTGGCGGCAACGGCGAGCAGGTCGCCGACCGCGACGTCGGCTGGAAGGTAACAGTCGCGCACCACGATGTCGCCGCTCTCGCAGTGCTTTCCCACTACCCGGGACAGCATGCCCGGTGCCTGCGACCCGCGCGACGCCAGGGTCACCGTGTAGTCGGCGTCGTAGAGCGCGGTGCGGATGTTGTCGCTCATCCCGCCGTCCACCGAGACGTAACGGCGCACCTGGCCGCCGTCAAGCGCGACGTCCTTGATGGTGCCGACCCGGTAGACGGTGACCATCGACGGCCCGACGATGGCCCGTCCCGGCTCGACGGCGATCCTCGGGACGGCCAACCCTGCGGCCTGAAGCTCCCGAGAAACGATGGCGCGCAACGAATCTGCCATCGCATCGACAGCGGGCGGATCGTCGCTGCTGACGTAGGCGATGCCGAGGCCGCCGCCGAGGTCGAGGGTGTGCACAGTGTCGGCCAGCTCGGAATGCGCGCTGGTCAGGTCCGCCAGCAGGCCGACCAGCCGATGCGCGGCTACTTCAAATCCCGATGGATCGAAGATCTGCGAGCCGATGTGCGAGTGCAGCCCGACCAGCCGCAGACCGGAGCAGGCCAGCACCCGGCGCACCGCCTCGGCGGCATCGCCGGCCGCCAGCGAGAACCCGAACTTCTGGTCCTCGTGCGCGGTGGCAATGAACTCGTGGGTGTGCGCCTCCACCCCCACCGTGACCCGCACCATCACATCGATCGGATGCTCGGGGGTGCCGCGGCGGGGGCGGCCGTTGCCGCCGGCAGCCGCAGCGGCCTGGTCGGCGTGGGGGCCGGCCTCGGTGAGCTCGTCAACCAGCCCGACCAGCCGCCCGATCTCGTCGAACGAATCGATGACGATCTCACCGACCCCGGCGTCCACCGCCTGCCGCAGCTCCGCCAGCGACTTGTTCGACCCGTGCAGCGCGATCCGCTCGGCCGGGAAACCCGCGCGCAGCGCCAGCGCCAGCTCGCCGCCGGTACAGACGTCCAGCGACAAACCCTCGTCCGCGAGCCAGCGCACCACCCCGGCGCACAGAAACGCCTTGCCGGCGTAGTGCACGTCCCTGGCCGAGCCGAACGCCTGCGTGAACTCCCGGCAGCGGGCGTGAAAATCGTCGGCGTCCATCACCATCAGCGGGGTGCCGTACTGCTCGGCGAGCTCGATCACCGAACGGCCGCCGACGGTCAGCACCGACCCGCCGATGCCGTCGCCGACCCGGGACGCGGTCAGCGGCCAGACCTTGCGGTCCAGCTCGATCAGGTCGGACGGGGCCGCCCCCACCGGGTGCGGGGTGAGCACCTCGCCGTGCCGCGGCCCGGCCGGATGCGCCCTCACAGCTGCTCCGGTGCGCTGATGCCGAGGGCGGTGAGCCCTGACCGCAGCACGTCGGCGGCGTGCTGGGCCAGTGCTGCCGTGTCAGCGGGGATGTCGGGGTGGGCGCCGGCCCGGACGTCGGTCGCGTTGGCCTGAGCCTCGCCGTCGGCGGTGTCGGCGGTGTCGGCGGTGTCGGCCGTATGGGTGCCGGGGCCGGACGCCGGGGCGGTGAGGCGCTGCCGCTCGATGTGCTCGAACGGCTCGGGGACCAGCGTCAACAGTTCGGTGACGGCCGCTGCCAGCGACTCCAGGTAGCGGGTGAGTCGATGCGGCTGGCCCCGCTCCGCGGCGCGGCTCAGCACCACCGGGTACTGGCCGAGCAGCCGGCGCAGGGTGTCGGTGGCCGACAATGCCGACAACACCGCGGCAGATTGAGCAGCCGACCACCGGGGGCTGGGCGCCAGCGGGGTGCGCGCCCCGTCGGCCGCGCCGGTTCTCCCCTGTTCGACGGCCCGTTGTTCGACAGCGTGTTTTTCGGCGGCCGAGCGTTCGGCGGCCCGGCGCTCGGCGGCCCGGCGCTCGGCCGCATGCCGGGCCGCGCGCAGCAGCCGCGCATGGGCGAACCGCACCGCGAAGACAGGGTTGGCTCCGGTGGCGCGCCGCCACCGCTCGAAGTCGAGCCGGCCCTGCGGGTTGCGGGCGCGGCGCAGCACCGCGTACCGGGCGGCGTCGGCGCCCAGCTGCCGGGTCAACTCGTCCACCGACAGCGTCATCGTCTCCGTCGTCGCCGACGCCGCCTTCATCGACACCGCCGTCATCGTGTCCGTCGTCGCCGACACGCGCATCGGCGCTGCCGAACTCGTCAACCGGTCGGCAGTTGCGCGCAGCGCGCGTTCGGCCGCGGCGAGTTCATCGATCGGGGCAGCCGAGCTGCCGGCGGCGGCGAGCGGCGACGAGGGTGGTGGCACCCGTTCATTCTAGGAATCGATCACCGGCGTTCCGCGGGGCAGTCCGGTAGTTACGGGCGAGCCGGACACCCGCTCAGCCGCAGCCCGTAGACTTCGACACCGGTCGACGTCACCGCAGGTGCGGTCGACCGCGTCCCTTTCGGCCCATCGTTCACAGCGCGGCGTGCGCGGCAACAGCGAGGTTCTTCTCACCATGATGGCTCCCTCTCCCCGCGGCGGCGCGCAACCGGCGGCGCCGCGAATCCGCGCCAAACAGGGTCTGCCGTGGTTGACCATCATCGCCGTCGTGGTGGTGATCGCGATTGCCGGCGCCATCACCTGGGTGGTGGTCGGCAAGGCCAGGTCGAACGCCGCAGCGCAGAACCGGCAGGACGAGCTCACCGCGGTGTGGGGCCCGACCGTCGACAACCGCGACCCGTCGGAGAAGATCAACGGCATCTACATCGGTGCGGTCGCCGACAAGGGACCCAACACCCCGCTCGACTACCTGCAGTACCGCGCCGCTATCCACGTCACGCCCGAGCAGCGCGTGCAGTACGACCGGTTCCCCCCGGTCGGCGGGCCGCACGACGGACAGTGGGCGGACTGCCGCGGCGTCGTCTACAGCAAGGCCGTGCGTGACGAGAACATGGTGCACACGCTGGAGCACGGCGCCATCTGGATCGCCTACAACCCCGACCAGATCAAGGGCGCGGCGCTGGACAAGCTCAAGGGACTGGTGCAGGGCCAGAGCTTCATCTCGATGAGCCCCTACCCGGGTTTGAAGTCGCCCATCTCGCTGCAGGCCTGGGGGCACCAGCTGACGGTGCCGTCCGCCGACGACCCGCGGATCGAGCAGTTCATCACCGCGCTGCGGCAGAACCAGTACGTCTACCCGGAAACCGGCGCCACCTGCGACCCCGGCCCGGCCTGGGACTCGGCCAACCCGCCGGCCTTCAACCCCGCCCCGCGCACCGCGACCGACGTCCCGATGGACGGCGCCGGCGCCGCCGGCGCGGCGACCGACAACGGCATGGGTAACACCGCCGGCGGTCCCGCGGTGAGTGGCCAGAGCCAGCCCGTTCCCAGCGGCGCGGCGCCGTCGCAGGCCCCGACCTCAGGGTGAGCCGGAGATGACCAACGACCGCGCCGGGGGGCGGCCGGAGGATCCGGGCGCTGACGCACCGTCGACCGGACCGTCCGCGTCCGGCGCCTCGTCGTCCGGACCGTCCGCGTCCGGCGCCTCGTCCGCTGCCCCGGCGTCCGGCGCCGCATCGTCCGGTGCCCCGGTGTCCGGCGCCGACGCCGACCTCACCGACGACCTGGACCCACGGCTGGACGATCGTGCACGCCCGTTCGACAGCACCGGCGTACCGGGCCGCGCCGGGTCGAGCCGGCCGGGGACGTCGTCACTGGCGGCCCGTTGGGGCAGCAAAGGCGTCACCATCGTGCTGGCCCTGACCACGGTGGCGGTGCTGCTGGTCGGATTTCTCGTCGGCTTTGCCGTGCGCGGCGCCACCAACAATGAGGGGCCGTCCGCGCTGCTCGCCGCCCCGGCCAGTTCGTCGGTGGACGCCGGCTTCGCTCGCGACATGATCGTGCACCACCAGCAGGGCGTCACCATGGCCAACTACGCCGAGGAGAACACCGACGACCCCGACGTCCGCCGGATCGCCTACGACATCAGCGCCACCCAGCTCGCGCAGATCGGCCAGATGCAAGGGTGGCTGGCGTTGTGGCAGCTGCCGCCGCAGGTCTCGGGGCCACGGATGGCGTGGATGCAGGGCGGCGGCCACGACATGGCCGCGATGAACGGTGCGGCCGCACCGACCACCGGCGGCTCCGCTGCTGCCGGGGCCGGGGCCGCGACCGGAACCGCCGACGACTCCGGCCACATGGCGCTGATGCCCGGGATGGCCACCTCGGGCGAGATGGACCGGTTGAAGTCGTTGCGCGGCAAGGAGTCCGACATCTATTTCTTGCAGCTGATGATCCGCCACCACCAGGGCGGCCAGGCGATGATGCAGTACGCGCAGGACAACGCCGGGAATCCCATCGTCGCCAACTTCGCCGGCAAGATGCTGCAGTCGCAGACCGCCGAGGTCACCGTGATGACGCAGATGCTGGCCGAGCGGGGGGCCAAGCCGCTGCCCTTCAACGGCTGAGCCTTTCCCCCACCGAGCCCGGCGGTCGAGCCGAGCGGCGCTTCACGATCACCGGGCCGCTCGGCGCTTCACGATCGCCGGGGCCGCTAGGCGTCGTGGTGCGCCGTCGTCGCCCGGCCCGGATTGGGAATCCGGATGCCGGCTCGGGTACAGTTTCTGATTGTCGCCCCCGTAGCTCAGGGGATAGAGCACCGCCCTCCGGAGGCGGGTGCGCAGGTTCGAATCCTGCCGGGGGCACAGTTGGTTCGGTTTGTCGTTTCCCTTTACTTTCGGCCCCGTGTTCGGGAGCCGTCGGCACCGGCGTTCGCCACCGATCACGTGCTGCGCCATCGCGAACGACGGCTCCAGGGCGCGCTCCCACGCACTGGCCGGTCCCCCACCGAACCCGACCCCGCCATCACAACCGTTCCGGTACATCACAACCCGTCCAGCACGCTGAAACGGTTGTGATGTGCGGGAATCGTTGTGCTCGCCGCGATACCGCTCAGAGAGGTCCCGGCGATCCTGACGAGAGAGCTGCCGGCGAACCGGACGAGAGGGATGCGGGAGACCCGGACTCCCCCCACCCCGCCATCACAACCGTTCCGGTACATCACAACCCGTCCAGCACGCTGAAACGGTTGTGATGTGCGGAAAGTGTTGTGCTCGCCGCGATACCGCTCAGAGAGGTCCCGGCGATCCTGACGAGAGAGCTGCCGGCGAACCGGACGAGAGGGATGCCGGAGACCCGGACTCCGCCCACCCCGCCATCACAACCGTTCCGGTACACCACAACCCGTCCAGCACGCTGGAACGGTTGCGACGTGCGGAAAGCGTTGTGCTCGCCGCGATACCGCTCAGAGAGGTCCCGGCGATCCGGACGAGAGGGGCCGGCGATCCGGACGAGAGGGATGCCGGCGATCCCGGACTCCCCCCACCCCGCCATCACAACCGTTCCGGTACACCACAACCCGTCCAGCACGCTGAAACGGTTGTGATGTGGGGAAAGTGTTGTGCTCGCCGAGACACCACTGAGAGAGGTAACCGGTCAACCGCGCCAGTTCCAGCGCCAGCTGAAGCGCCGACTGAAGCGCCAGCTCCGAAGCGCCGGCCAGCCGGAGGCGAGCTCAGTTCAGCAGGACGGGCAGCTTCTCCACGCCGTAAACGATCGAGGTCTGGCGATAGTCGAGATCCTCGGGCGGGGTGGCGAGGCGCAGGTTCGGGAAGCGCTTGACCAGCGCCGGGTAGGCGATGCGCAGTTCCATCCGGCCCAGCTCCGCACCGATGCAGCGATGCGCGCCGTAGCCGAAGGCCAGGTGCTTGGTCGGCGCCCGATCCGGGTCCACATGATCAAGGTCAATACGATCAAGGTCAATACGATCAAGGTGGGCACGATCCGGCTCAGCACTGCCCAGATCCGTTGCGCCACCGGGCTTTCCGGCAGCGCCGTTCTTCGCCGGCTTCTCGTCGGCCAGCAGTGCAGGGTCACGGTCGGCCGCGGACAGCGACACCAACACCACGTCGCCCTTGCCGATGTGCACGCCGTCCACCTCGGAGTCGATCCGCGCGAACCGCGGGAAGGCCACCTGCACAACGGTGAGGTACCGAAGCAGCTCTTCGACAAAGGGGGCGATGGCCTTGGGATCGTTGCCGATCCGGTCGCGGGTCAGCGGATCGCGCAGCAGCACCAGCGCTCCCAGCGCGATCATGCTGGCGGTGGTCTCGAAACCACCGACCAGGATGCCGTCGGCCAAACCAGCCAACTCGCGGTCGCTGATCGAGTCCCCGTGCTCGCGGATGATCATGCCGAGCAGCCCGTCCCCCGGCTCCTTGCGTTGCTGCGCGACCACGCCCATCAGATAGTCGAGCGATTCGCTGATCGCGCCGAGCGACGCACCGGCGCCGGCGAACAGGTCGAACCGGGCCACCGACAACCGTTGGAACGCTTCACGATCCTCGTAGGGCACCCCGAGCAGCTCGCAGATGGCCAGCGACGGGATCGGCAGGGAGAACAGCTCGCACAGGTCCACCGGCTTGCCGCCGGAGCGGATGTAGCGCTGCTCCATCTCGTCAAGTTGCGCTTCGACGATTTCCTGAAGGCGCGGGGTGAGCCGGGACAGCCGCCGCATGGTGAACTCCGGCGTCAGGATCTTGCGCAGCCGGGTGTGATCGGGCGGGTCGGCCATGCCGAGGCCCCCTGGATCCTTCTCTTCCGCGTTGCCTCCGATGGCAGCCACCAGCGATTCGTCCGCGGCGATGTTGGCGAAGTCGTTCGAGAACGTCTCGGTGTCCGCGAGCACCTGCTTGGCCTGCTGGTAGCCGCTGACCAGGAAAACGTTGACGCCGAACGGCAACGGCAACTTCGCCACCGGCGTATCGGCGCGCATCGCCGACAGTTCCGGCAGCGGATCCAAACCGTTGCGGCGCAACGGCATCGTCGCCGATGCCGGCAATAGCGCCAGCGGCGACCTGCCCCGTTTGGTCTGCCAGGCGACGGCGCGTTTGGCTGCCGCGGCGATCAGCTTCGACCGGCCCGCTGCCACCGCGGGCCGGACGCGCCCGACGACCGCTCCCCCGACACCGGCCGCCACCCGGCCGCCGGTGGTGACAGCCGCCCGCGCCTTGCGCACCAACCGGCCGCTGCGGGAGGCCGGCCGCTGCACCAGATCGAGGTCGGCGGGGTCGGCCGGGTCGTCGGCGGTCGGCTGGACCGGCTGCATGGGTGCGGTGTCTTCGCCGGGGTCCGGCGCGGACGCCGATTCCGGGGCCGGACGCTGCGACTGGTGCGCGACGGGGCAGCGCGCCGGGGTGCTGGTGTTGGACGATTCCGGTGCCGGGGTGGCGGAATCCTGTCCGGGCTCACTCACACCCGCAACGCTACCGGCGGCGCGGCGCCGCTCCCCCGCGGACCCCGAGGCCGCGCGGTCCACCCCCCTGATCCACCCGAGGGCGCCAGGGCCGGACGGCGGCAGCGAGAATGTGCCACGTGACCGCCGCCGTGGAGACTGCCCTCAACCTCATCGGCATCTTCGCGTTCGCCCTGTCCGGGGCGCTGATGGCGGTGCAGAAGCGGATGGACATCGTCGGGATGGCGGTGCTGGCCGGCATCACCGCGCTGGGCGGCGGGGTGATCCGTGACGTGCTGATGGGCGATGTGCCGCCCGCCGCGCTGCGGAACACCTGGTGGCTGCTGCTGCCGTTGGTGGCGACGGTGCTGGTGTTCTTCTTCCATCCGGTGGTGGCGCGGCTGCGGCGCGCCATGCTGGTGTTCGACGCCATCGGGCTCGGGGTCTTCTGCGCGTCGGCGACGGCCAAGGCCCTGGCGTTCGGGATGTCGCCGGTGGCGTCGGTGCTGCTCGGCACCGTCACCGGGGTGGGCGGCGGCATGCTGCGCGACGTGCTCGCGGGTGAGATCCCGTCGATCCTGCGGCGCGACACCAAGCAGTACGCGGTGCCGGCGGTGGCCGGTTGCATCCTGGTGGTGCTGCTGGACGCGGTGCACCAGCAGGGTGTCTGGGTGCAGGCGCTGGCCGCCGTCGGCATCTGCACCTGGCGGTTGCTGGCTCTGTGGCGACGTTGGGGTGCTCCGGCGCCGCGCTGATCGGCCGTCAGTTGGCGTCCGGCTCGGCGTCCGAGTCTGCATCGGACGACGGGGCCAGGTAACGGTCGGCCAGTTCGCGGGCGCGGCGGTGCAGGGCGTCACGCAGCCACATGGGTTGCAGCGCTTCGGCTTCGGCGCCGAGCTGCCACAGCGCCCACTCGGCGTGTCTGGCGTCCTGGAAGCTGACCTGGAGCCGTCGCCACCCAGCACCGGCTACCCGGTCGGCTTGGTCGCCATGCACCGCGACGGCGGTGGCGAGCAGTTCGTCGCACCGGTCGGCGCTGACCCGCAGCACGACGATGACCTGATCGTCACCGGCCCGGAACCGCTCGCTGCGCTCGCGCCAGAGCTGTTGCAGGTCAACGTCTTCGGGCCGGTCGGCCGGCTCGTCGAGTAGCTCGGCGGTAAGAATCCTTGACAGCCGGTAGGTGCGGTCGGCACCGTCCCTGGTGGCCAGCAGGTAGCCAACGCCGCCGATGGTGACCAGGCCGACCGGGTCGACCGTGCGCCACCGCGGACCCTGCCCCGTTGCCGCGTACTCCATGCGCAGTTTCCGTCCGGCCAGCAAGGCTTGCCGGACGGTCCGCAGCGCGCCGGCGGGCACCGGGTCGGTGCTCTGGCGCCGGGCCAGCAGGTCGGTCTCCGGGTCGACGAGCAGTCGCCTGGCGCCGTCACCGGCGGCGGCGCGGTGCCCGTCGGGCAGTGCATCCACCACCTTCCGCAGCGCCGATCCCAGGGCAGCGCCCAGCCCGAACGCCCGGCCGCCGTGGCTCGACCCGGCCGCCAGCATCGCGACCGCCTCGTCGTGATTCAGCCCGGTCAGCTCGGTCCGGAAGCCGGGCAGCAGAGCGAAACCGCCGTGCCGGCCGCGCTCGGCATAGACCGGCACGCCGGCGGCGGAGAGTGCGTCGATGTCGCGCAGCACGGTGCGGGTGGACACCTCAAGCTCGCGCGCCAGCTCGGTGGCGGTCAGCCGACCACGCTGGCGCAGCAACAACACCAGTGACACCAGCCGATCCGCCCGCATCAGGCGACCCTAGGGAACTCCGCGGCAAAACACGACCGAGGATGTCGTGATTTGCCGCGACCGTGGATGCGGCAGGGACTCAACCCCGCACAACCACAGCCGCCGGTTCAGGGCGGATCCGAACAGAACTGGAGCAGAACAGAAGTGGAGCAGAACGTGGCACTCGAACGCACCGCCATCAACCCGGTGACCTGGTCGACCGAACTGGGCTTCGACTCCGGCGTCCTGGTCGCCGGCGGTACCAGGACGCTGTACTGCTCGGGGCAGACCGCCACCGGCCCCGACGGCACACCGATGCACGCCGGCGATGTCGCCGCACAGCTCACGCTGAGCATCGACAACCTGGAGGCGGTGCTCACCGCGGCCGGCATGACAGCGGCAAACCTGGTGCGCCTCAACGTCTTCACCACCGACGTCGATCTGTTGATGCCGCACTACGGACTACTGGCGTCGTGGCTCGGAGCTGCCGGAGTGGCCCCGGCCACCACCATGCTCGGCGTGAGCCGGCTGGCGATCCCAGGGCAGGTGATCGAGCTGGAGGGCACCGCGGTGGGGTGAGCCGGCCCCGGCGCGGAGCCCACGTCCGGCACCCGTCACGGGGTTGACCTCAACTGCGGTTGAGGCTGTGCAGTGGTCGAGCACGCCACCGAAAGGACGTCAGATGCCCTCCACAGCGCCATCGACCACGGGACCACCCTCCGCCAGCAACGATGGACCGCCTGGCCCAACGAAGCTGACCCTGCCGGTGGTGCTGGCGGGCGTCGCACTGGTGGCGATGTCCATCTCGGGCACAGCCATCGCGTTGCCCAGCATCGGCGAGGACCTCACCACCTCCGGCTCGCCGTTGAACTGGGTGGTCGCCGGGTACAACCTCGCGTTCGCCGCCATGACGCTGGTCGCCGGTGCGGCCGCCGACCGGGCCGGTCGGCGCCGGGTCTTCGTCGCCGCCACGGTCCTGTTCTGCGCCGGCTTCCTGATCACCGCTGTTGCACCGGCCATCGCAGTGCTCGACTTTGCCCGCATCGTCTCCGGGATCGGGGCCGCCGGCGTCATGGCCGCCGGTGGCGGCCTGCTGGCCTCCGGGTACAACGGTGCCGCCCGGAACCGGGCATTCGCGCTGATGGGCACCATGGCCGGCGTCGGTATTGCGGCCGGCCCCACTCTGGTCGGCGCATTGATCGCGCTGACCGGGTGGCGGGGCAGCTTCATCGTTTTCGCCGTGGTCGGGGTGCTGGTCGCGATCGGCGGGAGCCGGCTCGCCGAATCTCGTGCTGCCGGCGCCCGCACCGACTGGATCGGCAGCGGACTGTTCGTGGTGGCTCTCTGCGCAATGATGTTCGCTCTGCTCGAGGCGCCCGAGCTGGGGTGGGGGCACCCCGCGGTGCTCGGCGCGCTGGCCTTCGGAGCCGTCGGTTTCGCTGTCTTCGCCGTTGCCCAGCGGCGCAGTGCCAACCCGGTGTTGGCTCCGGAGCTGGTCGCCGAACGCGCCTTCATGGGCTGGTGCCTTGCCACCCTGACCACCTCGATCGGTTTCCTTGGCGCTCTGGTGTTTCTGCCGACCTATCTGCAGGCGGCGGCCGAGCAGTCTCCGGTCACGGCCGGGCTGTCGATGCTGTTGCTCACCGGCCCGGTGCTGGTCGCGCCGCTGGTCGCGGTCACCCTGGTGAACCGCGGGGTCTCCGCGCGGCTGCTGATCATGACGGCGTTGGCCTGCGTGGTCGTCGGCAACATGGGGATGATCGTCCTGAGCGCGCAGCACACGACCGCGCTCGTCGCCGCCCCGCTGCTGCTGATCGGAATCGGCATGGGCGCGTCGTTCGGCATCACCGACGGGCAGGCCATGGCCCAGGTTCCGGCCCGCCTGGTCGGCACGGCGCCCGGGTTTCTCAACACCCTCCGCGGTGCCGCTGAGGCGCTGGTGATCGCCGGATTCGGCGCCGCACTGCTCGGCCTGCTGACCACCAGGGTTGACGACCCCGGCAGAGCAGCCGAGGTCGCCGCCGGTCCGCTCGCGACCACCGACGCGGCACAGCGGAGCGCCGAGATCGACGCCTTCACCGCCTCATGGCGTCTCACCCAGATCGGCGTCGGCGCAACGTGTTTGCTGCTCTCGGCTGCCGTCGCGGTGCTGCTTTTCCGAGGACAGGCCAGGACCGTCCGGCACCAGGCGTGACCGTGTCCGATCCCATCGGCAAGCTAACGGAATCGCAGACAGGGCACGTCGACCCCGCTACCCCGTTGACGATCGGCGAGGTGATGCGGCGGACCGGAGTGAGCGCGTCGGCGCTGCACTTCTACGAGCGGAAAGGATTGATTGCCAGTACCCGCACCTCGACCAATCAGCGGCGGTACGAGCGTCACGTGCTGCGCGGCGTTTCGCTCATCCTGGTCGGCAGGCGCCTTGGCATACCGCTCGCCGACGTCGCCGCGGTCTTCTCCGCGCTACCGACCGACCACGCGCCGACGCATCAGGACTGGCAACGGGCCTCCCGCCTGTGGAAGCGGCAACTGCAGGAGCGCCGCCGACAGCTGGAGGCGCTGGAGCGCGAGCTGACCGGCTGCATCGGCTGCGGTTGCCTGTCGATGAAGGCCTGTCTGCTGCTCAACCCGGACGACGCGCTCGGGGCTGACGGGCCGGGCCCGGTGCGCGTCCAGGGCGACCAGCTCCGATCGAACGCGCGGCCGCCGGGTTGAGATCGATGCCGGTGGGCGCGGACGGGTTCGAACCGCCGACCGCCCGGGTGTAAACCGGGTGCTCTTCCGCTGAGCTACGCGCCCCTGACTGCCGGACGCCGGTGCCGCCCGCGCACCGCCGAATCCGGCCGTACCAGCGTATCGAGGTCGCGCTGGCACGAGAAATCGCCGAGTTGCCGGCCGTCGCGTCGCCCGCGACCGGCCGGGCGGGACACGTCCGCAGCCTCAGCGGGCCCAGCCGGCTCGGCCCAGCCCAGCTCAGGACGGCAGCGCGGCGATGGCTCGGCGCCAGGCGTCCTGATCGCGCGGTTCGCCCGGCTGGTTGACCTCGGCGAACTGGACGATGCCGTCCTGATCGACCAGGAAGGTGCCGCGGATCGCCATGCCTGCGTCGGAATTGAACACGCCGTAGGCCTTGGCCACCTCGCCGTGTGGCCAGAAGTCGCTGAGCAGCGGGAAGGTGTAGCCCTGGTCCTGCACCCAGGCCTTCAGCGCGAACGTCGGGTCGGTGGAGATGGCGAGCACCTGCACCGCGTCGTTGGAGAAACTCGGCAGATCGTCGCGCACCGCGCACAGCTCGCCGGTGCAGATGCCGGAGAAGGCGAAGGGGTAGAACACCAGCAGCACCGACTTCTTCCCGGCGAAGTCGGCCAACGACACCGACTGCCGATCGGCATCGGACAGGGTGAAAGCCGGGGCGGAATCGCCGACGGCGGGTGGACGTGCAGCCTCAGACATTTCGACTCCCAGCTGTCGGCCCGGCTTTCGACCCGGGCGGTACTTGCGCAGAACTGGATGACTCAACTCTTGCGGCAGAACGCTTGGCGAACCTGCGGACGCCGCACACCGATCAGCGTTTGGAGCGCGGCGCGCCGGCCCGCGCCAGCCGGCTGATCATCCACTCGTCGGTGGACCCGGCACCGGCGGACTGGGACAGCCCTGCCGTTCGTGCGGCCTCGCTGATGTCCGCCGGCTCGATGTAGCCGTCGCGGCCGGTCTTCGGGGTGAGCAGCTGGATCACGCCGTCGTCGGCGAGCAGGGTCAGCGCATCCACCAGCGCGTCGGTGACGTCGCCGTCGTCGTCGCGCCACCAGACCACCATGGCGTCGACCACCTCGTGGGCGCCCTCTTCCACCAGTTCGGTGCCGGTGAGTTCTTCGATCGCATCCCGCAGATCGTGGTCGACGTCGTCGTCGTAACCCATCTCGCCGACCACGTCACCGCTGGACAGCCCCCACCGAGCCACCACAGCCTGGGCTGCAGTTGCCGTCACAGTCCCCTCCTGCCATTGTCGCCTCGCACGCCACCTGCCGGCCATCGCATGCACGCCACCATAGGTGAGTCGGCTCGCCGCGTCTCCACCTGCCCACCCCCAAGCCGCCAGAAGGCCATGCTGCCCAAGGGGTGGGTGCGGTCGGTCGCCCCAGTGAGGGAAGATGGATACGGACACCAAACAACAGAACTGAACCGGGAGCAACGCGGCCGTGAACCCGGCCGCACACGGGCTCCCGCAGGTGACGAGGAGATCCCTTGACAGGCCCACAGAACGGTTCGGCCGCACCAGGGCAGGCCCAGCAGCCAGCCGGTACCCAACTGCATTCGATGATCCGCGACGGCCTGGCCGCCCAGCTGCCGGACATCGATCCGGAGGAGACCGAGGAGTGGCTCGACTCGTTCGACGCCATGCTCTCGGCGGGCGGCCGCCAGCGCGCCCGCTACGTGATGCAGCGGCTGCTCGGCCGGGCGCGGGAACAGCACGTAGGGCTGCCCGCGCTGACCACCACCGACTACATCAACACCATCCCGACCACCGCGGAGCCCGAGTTCCCCGGTGACGAGGAGCTGGAGCGCCGCTACCGCTCCTGGATCCGCTGGAACGCGGCGATCATGGTGCACCGGGCGCAGCGTCCCGGCATCGGCGTCGGCGGCCACATCTCCACCTACGCCTCCTCCGCCACCCTGTACGAGGTCGGCTACAACCACTTCTTCCGCGGCAAGGACCATCCCGGCGGCGGCGACCACGTGTTCTTCCAGGGGCACGCCTCCCCCGGCATGTACGCCCGCGCGTTCCTCGAAGGACGGCTGTCGGAGAACGATCTCGACGGCTTCCGGCAAGAGGTGAGCCATCCCGGCGGCGGGCTGCCCAGCTACCCGCACCCGCGGCTGATGCCCGACTTCTGGGAGTACCCGACGGTGTCCATGGGGCTCGGCCCGATGAACGCCATCCAGCAGGCAAGGGTGAATCGCTACCTGCACCATCGCGGCCTGAAAGACACCTCGCAGCAACACGTCTGGGCCTTCTTGGGCGACGGCGAGCTGGATGAGGTGGAGTCGCGCGGGTTGATCCATGTACCGGCCATCGACGGGCTGGACAACCTCACCTTCGTGATCAACGCCAACCTGCAGCGGCTGGACGGCCCGGTCCGCGGCAACGGCAAGATCATCCAGGAACTCGAGGCGTTCTTCCGGGGTGCCGGCTGGAACGTCATCAAGGTGATCTGGGGACGCGAGTGGGACGCGCTGCTGCAAGCCGACCGCGACGGCGCTCTCGTCAACCTGATGAACACCACCGCCGACGGCGACTACCAGACCTACAAGGCCAACGACGGCGCCTATGTCCGCGAGCACTTCTTCGGCCGTGACCCGCGCACCAAGTCGATGGTGGCCAACATGTCCGACGCCGACATTTGGAATCTGCGCCGCGGCGGGCACGACTATCGCAAGGTGTACGCGGCCTACCAGGCGGCGATGGAGCACGTCGGACAGCCGACGGTGATCCTGGCCAAGACCATCAAGGGCTTCCACCTCGGTTCCAGCTTCGAGGGTCGCAACGCCACCCACCAGATGAAGAAGCTGACCCTCGACAACCTCAAGTCGTTCCGGGACGAGCTGCACATCCCGATCTCCGACGAGCAGCTCGAGGCCGATCCGTACGCGCCGCCGTACTACCACCCGGGCGACAGCTCCGCCGAGATCGCGTATCTCAAGCAGCGCCGCAGCAAGCTCGGCGGTTTCGTGCCGCAGCGCCGGGCGCAGGCTCCGGTACTGCCCGATCCCGACCCGAAGGCGTTCGAGGCGGTGGCGAAGGGCTCGGGCAAGCAGGAGGTCGCCACCACCATGGCGTTCGTCCGGCTGGTCCGAGACCTGTTCAAGGACAAGGCCGTCGGCGATCGGATCGTGCCCATCATCCCGGACGAGGCGCGCACCTTCGGGATGGATTCACTGTTCCCCTCGCAGAAGATCTACAACCCGTCCGGCCAGCTGTACACGGCGGTAGATGCCAATTTGATGTTGGCGTACAAGGAGTCCGAGCAGGGCGTGATCCTGCACGAGGGCATCGACGAGGCCGGTTCGGTGGCGACGTTCACCGCCGCCGGCACCACCTACTCCACCCACGGCGTACCGCTGATCCCGATGTACATCTTCTACTCGATGTTCGGGTTCCAGCGCACCGGCGACGGGCTCTGGGCGGCCGGCGACCAAATGGCCCGCGGGTTCATCCTCGGCGCCACCGCAGGGCGGACAACGCTCACCGGTGAGGGTCTGCAGCACGCCGACGGGCACTCGCATCTGCTGGCGGCCACCATGCCGCACGTGGTGGCGTACGACCCGGCGTACGGCTACGAGATCGGGCACATCGTCAAGGACGGGCTGCGCCGCATGTACGGCGAGGGTGGCCGCAACGAGCAGCACCCGCAGGGTGAGGACGTCGTCTACTACATCACCATGTACAACGAGCCGTACGTGCAGCCGGCGCAGCCCGAGAACCTCGATGTGGCAGCACTTCTGAAGGGCATGTACCTGCTGAAGCCGGCATCGGCCGTCACCGAAACCGACGGCAAGGCCAGGGCACAGCTGCTGGCGTCCGGGGTCGGCGTCCGCTGGGCGCTGGAGGCCCAGGAGCTGCTGGCCACCGACTGGAACGTCGCCGCGGACGTCTGGAGCGTCACCAGCTGGTCGGAGCTGCGCCGCGAGGCCGAAGTGATTGAGCGGCAACGGCTTCTGGAACCGGACAAGGACTTCGGGCAGCCGCACGTCACCACGGCGTTGGCCGACCAGCCCGGCCCGGTGATCGCCACCAGCGACTACCAGCGCGCGGTGCAGAACCAGATCGCGCCGTGGGTGCCTGGCGACTACGTCGCGCTCGGCGCTGACGGGTTCGGTTTCTCCGACACCCGCCCGGCTGCCCGCCGGCACTTCCTGATCGACGGGCCGTCGATGGTGGTCGCCACCCTGTCCGCCCTGGAGAAGCGCGGCGAGTACCGGCAGGGGGCGGCGGCGGAAGCCGCGGCCAAGTACCAGTTGCACGACGCATCGGCCGGCTCGTCCGGCAACGCCGGCGGCGAGTCCTGACCGATGGGGCCGGGCGCGTGCCAGCGCGCCCGGCCCGATCGGCAGCCGCTGAGTCCAGCAGGTCAGCGGATGGCGGCCGCGAACCGCTTCGCCTTGCGGCGCCGCGCCAGCACCAGCAGCAATGCCAGCAACGCAACGGGTTCGGTCACCTGATCCGTGCGTGCGGTGACGGTGTGCCCGCCCGAGCCCGACGGTTCGAGTTGAGCCACGACGCTGCCGCTGCCCTCGACGAGGTCGGCGGAACCGTGCGCACTGCGCAGCTCGAACTGTCCGGTGGAGGCAGACAGTGTCCACTTGCCGGCGCCGGTCCGGACCGCGGTGACGCTGCTACCGGCACCGCCCTGCAGGGTTGCCCCGGAGTCCTGCGGGACGAACCGATAGCCGCTCAGCTCGCCACCGTTGCGGAGGAACCGCTTCGGCAGCTTGCTCACCTGCCCGCCCGCGGTCCGAATCTCGAAGGACAGCAACCCGGCCCTGCGCGCGCTGATGCTGATCGTCATGGGACTTCCTCTCGTCGGCTACTTCTTCTTGATTTCCTCGGCCGCGCGCAGCGCAGTCAGTGCCCGGCGCAGTCAGTGCTCGGCGCAGTCAGTGCTCGGCGGATTCGGCCTCAAGAGCCCTCGACACCCGCACCAGAACGTCCAGCTGCGCCGCGTTGTAGATGTCGCGCAGCGCCAACCCGATGTCCCTGGCCGCCGCAACCGGCGCCTCATCGGCGGGCCGGTGCTGTTTGGCGGCGCGGGCGGCCGGCAGCATCCGGACGGCCAGTTCGGCGCGTTCCGCCTCGCCGGCGTCCGCCGGCAGCCGCTCGAAGTCGGCGTCGGCATCGGAGTCGACAGCGGTGCTCAGCCATTCCCGCAACCGGCGCTGTCGGTGTTCGGGCAGCAGCCGGCTGAGGACGAATAACGTCGCCTTGTCGGTATCGGTCAGCGTTGCGGCGGTCTCGACATCGGCGAAGCCCGGCGGCATGCCGCGGTGCACCTCGTTACTGAGCACCTGTTGCAGGTCGCGGCGGATCTGCTCCAACTGCTCGATCCGTTCCGACAACTGCGCATCGAGTGACCGGAAGAGCGCATCGGCCTGCGGGCCCTTGCTGTCCAACTCCCGGATCTGCGCCAAGGTGAAGCCGATCTCGGTGAGTCGCCTAATCCGCAGCAGCCGGATCAGGTGCAGCGCGCCATAAGCCTTGTAGCCGTTGGTCCTTCGTTCCGGCTCCGCCAGCAGGCCGACCTCGTGGTAGTACCGCACCGTGCGCAGGCTGACCCCGGCCAGCCTGGCCACCTCGCTGGTGCTCCAGCCGGTGAGTCGGCGGTCGGTGTTCGTCATGCCGGCAGCTGCCGGTTCTCCCCGGTCGCCGCGCGCGGCAGTTCCGGGCGGGCGACCCGAGTCCGATGATCCCGCTGCTCTCACTGCCGCAGTAGACACCGTGCCGCGGCGGCACGGTCAAACCGGCCGGCGCAGTACGGCGGGCCGCGGCCGACGGCGGCGCAGCGGCAGTGCCGCGGCGGCACGGCCCTACCAGCGTGCGGGACGATTGTCCCGTTTCGTCCCGCTGCCCCATCTAAGTGCTTCACATCGTTGTTCGGACAGCTGGCGACTTGGGCTCCGACCGCCGGCTGCCCGACCCGTGCCCACGGTTGCCGACAGTTGCCGACAGTGGCCGACAGCTGCCGACAGTTGCCGACAGGCACGGCACAGCGGAGCAAAACCGCTACCGCAGAACGGATCCGCGGCCCCACCACACCGGCGTCCGGCCTCGGGCCGACAATGACATCGACCAAGATTGGACAAAGAATCTGATACAGCTGACTGGCGCAGCGCAACCGGCGGCGGATCAAAGATGACGATGTGGTCACGTTGTGACCGAGGCAGCGCAGCGTCTTCCGCCAAGCGCAGCCGCGCGGTAGCCTCCCCTCGTTGTTGCTCTTCCTCGGCTTTGCATTTCGGCTCGGCGAGTAAGGCGCATCCCCTCCGGCGGAGACTTGGGCCGCTGAGGTGTATCACCCCGTCGCCGGGAGATCCGGTGTCGGACTAGCTCTTTGAGGAGAGCAGCATGGCGCAGGGAACGGTCAAATGGTTCAACGCGGAGAAGGGCTACGGCTTCATCTCCCCTGACGACGGCTCCGGTGACGTCTTCGTGCACTACAGCGCGATCTCCGGATCCGGGTACCGCTCACTCGAAGAGGGCCAGACGGTCACCTTCGAGGTCGAGCAGTCCGACAAGGGCCCGCAGGCGGCCAACGTCACGCCTGCCTGAGAGACCACGACCGGGTGCCGCAACGGCGCGGTACTCGGTCGTGCCAGGCTGGCCATCATGACGGCTGACCGCGGCACGCTCCCTGGCAGTCACCAGCACGCACCGGACGGCCAGCCGGCCGCTGCCGAGCCTGCTGGCGACGCCGCGGCCTCCCGCCGCCGCGACATCGGCCCGGAAACGCTGCGCAGGGTGGAGCGGTCCGCCTCCGCGCTCGCGACCAGGGCGATCGCTGCCATGGATGCGCGCCTGTCGTGGTTTCGCGCGCTGTCGGCAGAGCAACGCTCGTGGGTGACGCTGGTAGCCCAGGCCGGTATCGCCGGCTACGTCAGCTGGCTGGACGGCTCCCCCACTGCACGGCTGACCGAACAGGTTTTCGGTGCCGCACCCCGGCGACTGCTGCGCCAGGTCACCTTCCGGCGCACCGTCGAGCTGGTCCGGCTGTCCATCTCGGTGGCCGACGAGCACATTCCCGCGCTCGGTGACTCACCGGCCGAGCGAGCCGCACTGGCCGACACGCTGCTGCGGTACAGCCGCGAGATCGCCTTCGCCGCAGCGGGTTTGTACGCAGCCGCCGCGGAAACCAGGGGCGCTTGGGACGCCCGCATCGCCGCCGCCATTGTCGACGGGTTGGTGCGCGGGCAGGATCCCGAAGAGCTGGCCTCGCACGCCGCCGCCCTGAGCTGGGACAGCACCGCGCCCGCCGTCGTGCTGGTCGGCGCGGCACCGCCCGGCGACCCGCAAGCAGCGGTCGACGCGGTCGACGAGTACTCCCGCGCCGGCCGGCCGGCGCTGGCCGGCGTCCACGGCACCCGACTGGTGGTGTTGTTGTCCAGCGTCCCCGGCAGTCACGGTGCGACCGACCGGGGCAGCGCCCCGGATGAGCAGCTGCTGCGGCTGTTCGGCCCTGGTCCGGTGGTGATCGGCCCGGCCGCCGCCGGCATGGCAGGTGCGGTGCACTCGGCGACCGAGGCGCTCGCCGGCCTGGCGGTAGTCGCCGCCCGGCCGGACGCCCCCCGGCTGATCGCCGCCGACGCCCTGATGGCCGAACGCGTGGTGGCCGGTGACGGCGCAGCCGCCGAACAGCTGCGGCAACTGATGGCCCCGCTGGAGACCGCAGGGTCGCCGCTGCTGCCGACGCTGCGCAGCTACCTCGACCACGCCGGCGCGCTGGAACCGGCGGCCCGCACACTGTTCGTGCACCCGAACACCATGCGCTACCGGCTGCGCCGGGTCGCCGAGCTCACCGGGCTCGACCCCTGGGACGCCCGCGACCAGTTCACGCTGCGGATCGCGCTGGTGCTCGGGTCGCTGCCGGCCGGCGCGGTGCAGGGCAGCTGAGGGCGACGGGAGTGAACGTCACCGTCGGGTTCCCGCTCGCGATCGTGCTGCTGGTGCTGGCCGGCGGCGCGGCGGCGGTCACCCACGTCGCCGGGCTCGGCCGGGCCAGGGACAACCTGATCATCGCGGCGCGGGCCACCGCACAGCTGGCGGCGGTCAGCGCCGTGATCGTGTTCGTGCTGCGGTCGATGTGGCTGACCGTCGCGTTTCTGCTGCTGATGCTCGGGGTGGCCACCGTGACGGCCAGCTACCGGATCAGCGGCCGCCGGGTGGGCCGCGGGCTGTGGGCCGGCGTCGCCATCGTCGCCGGGGTGCTGCCCACCATGGCGATCATCGTGGCGTCCGGGGTACTGCCCGCGCAGCCGGTCGCGGTGCTGCCGACCGCCGGCATCCTGATCGGCAACGCCATGGTGGCCACCGCGCTGGCCGGGCGCCGGCTGCGTGAAGAGTTGACCGGCAGGCGCGGCGAGTACGAGGCGATGCTTTCCCTCGGCATGCGGCGCCGGGACGGCGTGCTGGAACTGGGCCGGCCGGCCGCCGCGCTGGCCCTGGTCCCCGGTCAGGACCAGACCCGCACCGTCGGCCTTGTCACCCTGCCCGGCGCCTTCGTCGGGGTGTTGCTGGGCGGCGGCTCGGCATGGCAGGCGGGCGCCACCCAGCTCCTGGTGTTGATCGGGCTGCTACTGGTGCAGTCCCTTGCCGTCGCCAGCACGGTGGCGCTGGTGGCCGCCGGGCTGCTGCCGGTCGGCTCGACCCCACTTCCCGACTAGCCGGCAGCCTTGGCCGGACCGGCCGATTCCTTTGGTTGGTTCCTACAAAGTCGCCGGGTCGAGTTTGGTAGCCGGCCGATTCGATACCGATGCCCGAAAGCTGATTGACTGACGGGCGTGCTGGCCATCGTCGCGCCCGGTCAGGGCGCCCAGAAACCCGGAATGCTGTCCGCCTGGCTGGAGCTGCCCGGCGTCGCCGAGCAGCTGACCGCCTGGGGTGACGCCGCCGGTCTCGACCTCGCCAGGCTCGGCACCACCGCCGACGCGGACGAGATCAAGGACACCGCCGTCACCCAGCCATTGGTGGTCGCCACCGCGCTGCTGGCAGCCGGCCAGCTGTCGATCCCGAGCGGAAACGGCACTGTGGTAGCCGGGCACAGCGTCGGCGAACTGGCGGCCGCCGCCGTCGCCGGAGTCATCAGCGCCGACGAGGCCACCGCCCTGGCCGCCACCCGCGGTCGCGCCATGGCCGCGGCCAGCGCCCTCACCCCGACCTCGATGGCGGCCGTGATGAACCCGGACATCGACGCTGTCCTGGCCACGCTGAACGAGCGAGACCTGGTGGGCGCCAACGTGAACGGGGCCGGGCAGGTGGTCGCCGCCGGCACCAGGTCACAGATCGACGAGCTGGTCGCCGCACCCCCGGAGGGCATGCGGGTGATCGCGCTCTCGGTCGCCGGCGCCTTCCACACCGCCTACATGGAACCGGCGCGCGAGGAGTTCGCCGGGGTACTGGCGCAGCTGCGCCCCGCCGACCCGACCGCCGTCCTGCTGACCAACGCCGACGGCAGGGCCATCGGCTCCGGCGGCGAGTACCTCGAGCTGCTGAGTCGGCAGCTCACCTCACCCGTGCGCTGGGACAAGTGCATGGACACCATCGCCGAGCTCGGCGTCACCGGGCTGCTGGAACTGCCGCCCGCCGGCACCCTCGTCGGCCTGGCGAAACGCCAGCTGAAGGGCGTTGCCACGCTGGCCGTCAAATCACCGGACGATCTGCCGGCCGCAGCCGCCTTCATCACCGAACACGCAGGAGCCGCCGCATGAGCGTCACCCTCAACACCGCAACCGGGCGCCAGGGATCGAAGGTCGTCGGCCTCGGGCACTACCGACCCGAGCGAGTCGTCAGCAACGACGAGCTGGCCAAGACCATCGACACCAACGACGAGTGGATCCGCACCAGGGTCGGGATCGCGGAGCGGCACTTCGCCGCGCCGGACGAGACCGTCGAGCAGATGGGCGCCAAGGCCGGTGAGCAGGCCATTGCCGACGCGGGCCTGCGCCCGTCGGACATCGACACCGTGATGGTCGCGACCTGCACGCTGCCGGCCCAGATCCGGCAGGCGTCCACCAAGGTGGCGTCGCTGCTCGGCATCGTGTCGCCCGGCAGCTTCGACATCAACGCCGCCTGCGCCGGCTTCTGTTACGGACTGGCCAACGCCAACAGCCTGATCCGCTCCGGCGAGGCCGGCACCGTGCTGCTGGTCGGCGCCGAGAAGCTCACCGACTGGGTCGATCCGACCGACCGCGCCAACGCGATCATCTTCGCCGACGGCGCCGGCGCCGCGGTGATCACCGGCAGCGACACCGCTGAGGTCGGCCCGGTGGTGTGGGGCTCCGAAATCGAGCACACCGAGACCATCGGGACGACGGTGCCGGAGCGCAAGATCTACCAGGAGGGTCAGACCGTCTTCCGGTGGGCCACCACCAAGATTCCGCAGCTGGCCCTCGACGCGGTCGCCAAGTCCGGGGTGCAGCTGTCCGACATCGACGTGCTGGTGCCGCATCAGGCCAACCTGCGCATCGTCGACGCCATCGCCAGGCGACTGCGCGCCGAAGGGGCCCGCGAGGATCTGCGGGTGGCCGACGACATCGTCACCACCGGCAACACCTCGTCGGCCTCCGTGCCGATCGCGCTCGACCGGATGCGCAAGGCCGGCACCGCCCGGTCGGGCGACCTGGTGCTCGCCGTCGGCTTCGGCGCCGGACTCACCTACGCCGGACAGGTTTTCCGCTGTCCGTGACCAGTCGGCCCGCGACCAGCGGGTCACCGCGCCAGCAGCAGAGCTGATCGGGCAGAATTCGCCCGTTGCGTCGAGTGGATCGCCCGCTCGACCACCTTGAGAAAGGAACACCACGTGTCCGACAACACCGAGATCCTTCCCGGCCTCGCCGAGATCGTCGAAGAGGTCGCCGGAGTCCCGGCCGCCGACGTCACCGGCGACAAGTCGTTCACCGACGACCTCGACATCGACTCGCTGTCGATGGTCGAGATCGCCGTTCAGGCCGAGGACAAGTTCGGCGTCAAGATCCCCGACGACGAGCTGGCCAACCTGAAGACCGTGCAGGACGCGGTCGACTACATCCAGCGCAACAAGTAGCAGCCGCCCGGCCCGGCGCGGCAGCCGCCTCCGCCGGGACCGGCTACCGCCTCGGCGGTCCTGCCGTCCCGGACGCCACCCGTCCAGGCGGCAGCCCCCGCGCGTCGGTGCGCTGATGCTCGGAACTCTCGGCAGCGCGCACCGACGCGGCACCGGCACCGCACCCCACGACCGGGCCGGCGCCGGCCGCCACCGGACCAGCCCGCAACCCGGGAAAGTGAGCCTCGAAACCCGATGACCGCCAAGCATTCCGCCAACTCAGCCGACCAGGTCGTTGTCACCGGGATCGGTGCCACCACCCCACTCGGAGGGACAGCACCGGAAACCTGGCAGGGCCTACTGGAGGGTCGCAACGGCGTCGGCAGCAACGATGCGCCGTGGGTCGACACGTTCGACCTGCCGGTGCGCATCAAGGCCGGGCTGAAGGTCGAGCCCACCGAGGTGCTCAGCCGGGTGGAGGCCAGGCGGCTGGATCGCTGCCAGCAGGTGGCGTTGGTCGCCGCCCGCGAGGCCTGGGCCGACGCCGGCGAACCTGAGGTCGACCCGGTGCGGCTCGGCGCCGTCGTCGGCACCGGGATCGGCGGCGCTATGACGCTGCTCGATCAGGACGACCTGCTGGAAACCCAAGGGCTGAGCAAGGTTGCCGTGCTCACCATCCCGATGCTGATGCCCAACGGCCCGGCCGCAGCCGTCGGCCTGTGGGCCAAGGCCAGAGCCGGTGTGCACGCACCAGTCTCGGCCTGCGCGTCCGGCGCCGAGGCCCTGGCCTGGGCGTGGCGGATGATCCGCGACGGCGACATGGACATTGCCATCGCCGGAGGCGCCGAGGCGTGCATCGCCCCGATCACCGTTGCCGGGTTCGCCCAGATGCGGGCGATGAGCACCCGCAACGACGACCCGGCCACCGCGTCCCGCCCATTCGACCTCGGCCGCGACGGGTTCATCCTCGGCGAGGGCGCCGGAACGATGATCCTGGAGCGCCGCGATCACGCCGAGGCCCGCGGCGCCAAGATCTACGGGGTGCTGGCCGGGGCCGGCATGTCCAACGACGCCCACCACATCACCGCGCCGGAACCGGAAGGCGAGGGCACCACCAGGGCCATCGAACGCGCGCTGCGCTCGGCCGACCTGTCCCCCACCGACATCGGGCATGTCAACGCGCACGCCACCTCCACCCCGGTGGGCGACATCGCCGAATCCAACACCGTGCTGCGGGCGCTGGGCGAGCATCCGGTGGTGACCGCCAACAAGTCGATGACGGGGCACCTGCTGGGCGCCTCCGGTGCGGTGGAGGGCATCGCCACCCTGCTGGCGGTGCGTGACGGGATCGTGCCGGGCACCAAGAACCTGAACGACCTCGACCCGAAGGTCGGCGTCGACGTCGCCACCACCAACCGCGAGGTCTCCGACCTCCGCGCTGCCCTGAACAACTCCTTCGGCTTCGGTGGGCACAACGTGGTGCTCGCGTTCACCAAGAACTGACCCGAATCCGGCCGAGAACCCCATCGAAGAACCGAGGTCGCTGACATGACTGCCGCTCCTGCCACTTCCGCCGACGGCGGAGCCACCGGCGACACCACGGCCGGACCGCGCCAGCTGGATCCACGCGAACCCGAGGTGCGGCTGGTCAAGCTGCTGGACGCCGACACGCTGGTGCCGCTGCACCCCACCGACACCTCGGGGGTGTCGGCGGTGCGCGGACGCATCGACGGCGCCAAGGTGATCGCCTACTGCACCGACGCCACTCGGCAGGGCGGCGCACTCGGTTTCGAGGGCTGTCAGCACATCGTCGACGCCATCGATACCGCTGTGCGGGAACGGGTTCCGGTGGTCGGGCTGTGGCACTCAGGCGGCGCCAGGATCGCCGAGGGCGTTGCCTCCCTCGACGGCGTCGGCGGCGTCTTCGCCGCGATGGTGCGGGCTTCCGGCCGGGTGCCGCAGATCTCCCTCGTCCTCGGTGCGGCCGCCGCCGGCGCCGCCTACGGCCCGGCGCTGACCGACGTGGTGGTGATGGCACCGGAGGGCCGGATCTTCGTCACCGGCCCCGATGTGGTGAAGTCGGTGACCGGTGAGCAGGTCGACATGGAGGCCCTCGGCGGCCCGTCGGCGCACGGCCGCAAGTCCGGCGTGGTGCACGTCGTCGCCAAATCCGAGGACGACGCCTACGCCCAGGCCCGCAAGATCACCACGGCGTTCTCCCGGCCCGGCATCACCGGCGTCGCCGGCATCACCGACGACCCGGAGCTGGCAAAAATGTTGCCGGAACAGAAGAACCGTGCCTACAACGTGCGCCCGCTGATCGACCGGATTTTGGACGAGCCGCTCGACGAGCTGCAGACCAAGTGGGCGCCGAACATGGTGATCGGCCTCGGCCGGCTGGCCGGCCGCAGCGTCGGCGTCGTCGCCAACAACCCGCTCCGGCTGGGCGGCTGCCTCGACTCGGTGTCGGCCGAGAAGGCCGCGCGGTTCGTCCGGATGTGCGACGCGTTCGGCATCCCGCTGCTGGTGATCGTCGACTGTCCCGGGTACCTGCCCGGCGTCGGGCAAGAATGGGACGGTGTTGTCCGCCGCGGCGCAAAACTGTTGCACGCCTTCGCCGAAGCCGACGTGCCCCGCGTGACCCTGGTGACCCGCAAGGCCTTCGGTGGCGCCTACATCGCGATGAACGCCAAATCCCTTGGCGCGACCGCGGTCTACGCCTGGCCGGACGCCGAGATCGCCGTGATGGGCGCCAAGGCCGCCGTCGGCATCCTGCACCGCCGCAAGATCGCCGCGGCCGCCGACGACGAACGTGACCAGGTGATCGCCGAGCTGGCCGACGAGCACGAGCGCGGCCTCGGTGGTCTGCAGCGCGCCATCGACATCGGTGTGGTGGACGAGGTCATCACCCCGGCCGAGACGCGGCGCCGGGTGGCCGAAGCGTTGGCCGCCGCCCCTGCCGGTCGTGGTGCGCATACCAATATTCCGTTGTAGTTCGCTGTTTGTGGCCGGCTCCGGGGTGATGGGCACGGCCCTTGTTGCGCCACGGCCGTCTCCGGGGTGGGTGAGCGTTGCCCTTGTTGCGCGACGGCCGTCTCCGGGATGATGGGCACGGCTAGGCTTCGCTGGCTACCCGGACTCGCTGCGCTCGCCCAGGCAGCTGGCGCTGCAGAGTGCGCCGTGCCCACCACCCCTGCGCCGGCCTGACGACACGACGGGGCAATTGATGCGCGCCGCGACCGGCGTGGGCTGCTTGTGAGGGCAGATTGATGATCGGCCGCTGAGGCTATCCCAGGTCACTGCGCTGACTCCCCCGAATGCAGCCGCTCCGCAGACGAAGCCGCCGTCTCCGGGGTGATGGGCACGGCTAGGCTTCGCTGGCTACCCGGGCTCGCTGCGCTCGCCCGGGCAGCTGGCGCTGCAGAGTGCGCCGCGCCCACCGGCCCGTGCGACGGCCGACTCAGAGTTCGCCGTCCCCGTCAGCCCTGCGCCGGCCTCACGACAACGACCGGGCACTTGGTGCGCCATCACAAACCTTTCCGCACGTCACAACCGTTCCAGCAGACTGAAACGGTTGTGACGTACCGAAACAGTTGTGCTCGTCGGCGGGCAGTCCACAGCGCGGTGTCACACCGCGCGACGCTGCCTGCCAATGACCCGACCGGCTAGCCAATTGCCAACGGACGTCCCGCGAACCGCTGTCTCGCGAGGCAACGTCCCGCGAGCCCACCTCTCGCCATCACACACCTTTCCGCACGTCACAACCGTTCCACGACCGACGTGGGCTGCTTGTGGAGGCAGATCGACGCTCGGCGCGGCACAGTGCGCCATGCCCACCACCCCTGCGCCGGCCGACTGGTGGTGCCATGACCACCAGGTGTGCTGGTCAGGCGCCGAGGCGGCGGACTTCGGCGAGCAGCTGTTGGTGCTCCGGTGAGTTCACGACGCTGAGCGGCGGGGTCGGGTAGCGCGCCACCGCGATGCGCAGGGCCAGGACGGCGGTTGCGGCGTCCGAGAGGCGTTGGGACGGCAGCTCGCCGGACTGCACAGCGGCGACGATGCCCCGCACCGCGGCGGCCGGGTCGATCGGCATCAGCACCAGATCCTGGCCCGCCGCAAGCGCCCGCCAGGCAGCCTCGCCCGACGAGAAGCTGTTGGCGATCGGGGCCATCTGCATCGAGTCGGACACCGTCACACCGCCGAAGCCGAGACCGTCGCAGCCGGCAGTTCCCTTGCCGCGCAACAGCTCTCCGACGATCGCCGGCGAGATGCTCGCCGGTACGGTGTCGGCGCCGGCGGCGGGCATCAGCACGTGGCCGGTCATCACCGCGGCGGCACCCGCGTCGATTCCGGCGCGCATCGGAACGGCCTCGGTCTCGTTCCACTCCGCGCAGCTGGCCGAAAGGTCCGGCAGCGCCTTGTGCGTGTCGGTGGCGATCCGGCCGATGCCGGGAAAATGCTTGAGAGTGGCTGCCACGCCTGCGCTTTGGTACCCGCGCACGGCGGCGCTCACCAGCACGCCGGTGCGCTGCGGATCGGTGCCGTACGAGCGGTCGCCGATCGCCGACGACCCGTCCACCGGAAGCACGTCGGCATCCGGCGCAAAGTCGAGATTGACGCCCACAGCACGCATTTCGGCGCCGGCGGCCGCCGCCACCTTGGTCACGGTCGACGCCGCCTTCGCGGTCGGCGAGATACCGGCGAGCGCGCCCGCGCCCGGAAACTTGGTGAACCCGTTGACCAGGCGAGCCACCTGGCCGTACTCCTGGTCAACCCCCACCAGCATCGGGATGTCCCGCAGCGGACCCGTTGTGCCAGAGCGATACTGCTGCTGCAGATCGTCGGCGGCGGCCTTGACCCGTTGCGGCGTACCGGATCCGGTGCCGTCCACCACGCCGTCGGTGCCCATCAGGATGACGGCACCGTAGGGCGCTCCCCCGGTCTTGCCGGCCTGACCATTGGTCGGCATCACCACGGTCGCCGCACGCTGCAACGGCGTCATCGACCCGACCAGCGCAGCTGCCCTGGCCCTGTCGTCCGCCGTCACCCGCACCGGACCGGTCTGCTTCGACGGGCCGATGCGCGGCTTGGGCTTAGCGGCCTCAGCTGACGCTCCCGGCTTGGCCGACGATGCCGACGGCTTGGCCGGCGATGCTGACGGCTTCGCGGACGCTGCCGGCGCGCCGGACGCCGCCGGCGTGCTGTCCGCAGGCTTTCCGTCAGTGCTGGCAGTACCCGCAGAAGCCGCAGAAGCCTCAGTAGACCCAGTACTCCCGGAGGCGCCACCCGCGACATCGCCGGTATCGGCCGTGCTTGATGCCCCTGTGCTCGGTGCGGCGCCGCTGGTTTCGGCCCGGCCGGTAGCGGTCGGGCCCGCGGTCATCGCCGCGGCGGCCGACGGTCCCGCCGCCGGATCACCCGCGGAATCGTCCTGAGAACACCCGGCCAGCACCACGGGCAGAGCAAGGACCAGCGCGGCGACGGCACAGCGGGAACGGGGATGCCTCACACAGAACCTTCCTGGCCGCACGTCACCGCACCTCACACGGAAACGCAGCGACGGCGTTCGGGTCAGCCGCGGTTCGCGGCCCGCACCAGCCTGCCATGCCGGCGGACGGCGGCCGACCATCCGGGCCGGACTGCCGTCCCCATCACACCTGCCCATCGCGCCCGGCGAGCGGCGCCGGCACCCACAGCACCGGTCGCGGCGGCCATCGCGCTTGCGGTCAGGCGTCGCAGTCGCGCGGCTGCGCCGAGCCGGCGGCCGCCACCCCGACCCGCAACCCGGAGCCCTCGTCGATCAGCGGCCAGGTCAGTCGCCAGTCGGTGCAGCTGGAAGTCCCGTCGAACGACTTCTCAGGGTCCTGGCGCGAGCGCAGCGAGAACACCACCTGACGCGGTTCGTCATGCACCTCCTCGATCACGATCTCGGTGTCGACGGTGCTCGAATACTCGTCCCACCAACGGCTTTCATCGATCTTCTCCGGCTGCTCCGAGGTGACGGTCTCGGCCCAGCCGGCGTAGTCGTGGGTGTTGATCGCGTTGAAGTGCTGCTGCAGCAGGTCGCGGACCGCCGCGGCGCCCGGCTGGTCGGCCGTCTGCTGGTCGGCGAAGCGCACCTGCGTGGACTCACCGCCCTCGGTCGGCACATCGACCGGCGGCTCCTGCGCACTCGAGGCGGCGGACGACGACTGCGCCGCCGATGGCTGCGCTGACGGCCCCGCCGACTGCTGACCCGAGGCGCCGACCCCCGCGCCAGGGCCGCCGGAGCTGGCCGGCGGCGGGCCGGACGGGCCGGGTGGCCGGGGTCCGGAGGTTGGCGTCGTATCGATCGACTGGGCGGCGGCGACCGTGCTGTCGGTCCCCCGGTCGCGCCCGATCAGGTACGCCGACGCGCCGACGATGCCCGCGCACAACACCAGAATGACGCTGAGCAGCACCGTCAGCGATGCCTTGTTCATCGGCGGTCCGCTCCCTCGATCACCATGCCGTGGCCAACCGGCCGGCACTGCCAGCGGCGTGCTGTGCCAAGGGATTCAGGCTAGAGGACGGGCCGGCGCCGCCGGCCGAGCCGTCGCAGGCGCGGCGATACGGTTCAGCGGCGTCACAGCGGCGGGCTCAGCCGACCTGATGCAGCCAGGTGACCTGGGTGCCGTCGCCGGCGCGGCGATACGGTTCCAGCTCGGCGTCGATGTCGGCACCGAGCAGCTGCTGCAGTTCGTGCGCCAGCTTCTCGGCGCCGTAGCCGTGCTCCAGCAGCGCCCTGATCCGGTCCTCGCCCACCATCACGTCGCCGTTGGCGGAGGTCGTCGCGCGCCAGATGCCGCGGCCCGGCAGGTGACAGATGCGTTCACCGTCGCTGCCGGCGCTGGGCTCCTCGGTGACCTCGAACCGCAGCATCGGCCACGCCTTGAGGGCATTGGCGAGCTGGCCGCCGGTGCCGGGGGCGCCCGTCCAACTGAGGTCGGTGCGGAGCTGACCAGGCGCTGCCGCCTGGGGGGTCCAGTGCAACGCCACCCGGTCGCCCAGAACGGACGACAAAGCCCACTCGGCGTGCGGGCAGATCGCTGCCGGCGCCGAGTGGACGTACACCACGCCCCGGCCCATCGCTTCGCCCATCGGACACCTCCGCCTTGTCGTCTGCTCCTGCGTCTTCCCCAACGTGGAGCAGCGTGCGGATGCCGCGACGAGATTCGTCAGGCCCGTGCATGCCGTATCAAGTTGTCTTCATGATCAAGTTGTCTTCATGCGGTTACTCGCGGGCGCTCCGCAACCAGCGGGCACACCGTGACCATTGTGCACCTTGTGACGGCTGAATACCAGCGTTGCGGCGCGATCGCCGGTAGACTCGCCCGCGGAGCCCAGCGATCGGGCTCGCGGACGAGGGAGCAGTACCCGCACCACGACAAGACTGACTCAGAAGGGCCATCAGTCATGGCGTGGATCATCTTGATCGTTTCGGGGATGTTGGAGGCGGTGTGGGCCGCCGCGCTGTCGGAGTCGAACGGATTCCGGCGCAAGGGCCCGACCATCCTGTTTCTGGTGGCGTTGGCGGCCAGCATGGCCGGCCTGGCCTTGGCGATGCGCACCCTGCCCACCGGCACCGCATATGCCGTCTGGGTCGGCATCGGCGCAACACTCACCGTGCTCTGGGGATTCGTCACCGGGCAGGAGCGGCCGACGGTGTTGCGCGGTCTGCTGATCCTGCTGCTGGTCGGCTCCGTCATCGGGCTGAAGGTGGTGAGCTGACATGGCATGGCTGATCCTGTTGCTCAGCGCCATCTGCGAAGCGGTGTGGGCGACGGCGCTCGGCGAGTCCCATGGATTCTCGGAGCCGCTGCCCACGGTCATCTTCTTTGTCGCGCTGGCGGCCAGCATGATCGGGCTGGGCTGGGCGGTGCGGCACATCCCGATCGGTACCGCCTATGCGGTGTGGGTCGGTGTCGGGGCCGCGCTGACCGTGAGCTACGCGATGATCACCGGCGCCGAAACCGTCTCGGTCGGCAAAATCATCTTCATCAGCGGCATCGTGCTCGCCGTGGTCGGGCTGAAGCTCGCACCCGAGCCGAAGGCGCCACGGCGGGCCGAACAGCCCGCGGAACCTCGCGACTGACGGTCGATTCCGGCTGCGGCGCAAGCGGTTCCCACGAGCCCGGCGATCAGCGGCGCCGACCGGCAGTCTTGACGCTCCGCCTCAGGGCATGGTGGCTAGCGCCTCATCGATGTCGCACAGATGGCCGCCGGTGCTCATCGCGGCAATGGCGCGTTTGAGCGCTTCGACGCGCTGCTCGGCCTCCGTGACGATGTGGTCGGCGATCCTGCTCCACTCCTCTGGCTGTGGCTGCGGCGGCAGAGCATCGAAGGTCTCGGCGATTTCTTTCACGGTAAGGCCGACGCGTTGGGCGAGCTTGGCCACCTTGATGCGGCATGAGGCATCTGAGGCGAACCGGCGCTGATTGCCCGCGGTGCGCTGTGCGCGAATCACGCCGTGGCGTTCATAAAAGCGCACGGCCGACGGTGCGACCCCACTCTGGGCGGCAACCTCGCTCACCGTCAGCCCGGACTCGGTTCCGATCACCGTTGTGACGCTCATGCCTGCAATGTGACACACCGGGCTGTTGACTTCAACATTTGTTCAACTTCTAGCGTTCCAGGGATGACCCCCTCCGCAGCCCCACCGACGCCATCCAGCACCCGAGCCGCAACCGGCCAGGGAGGCGTGATCGTCGTGCTCGCCGGCGGCATGCTGCTGCAAGCCATGAACATCTACCTGACCAGCGCACTGATGCCCAGCATCGTGACCGACATCGGCGGGGAGAACTACTACGCCTGGGTCACCACGGTCTTCATCGTCGCGAGCGTGGCAGCGACGATGGCCGTGCCGACCGTGCTCGGCCGTCTCGGTTCTCGTGTCTCCTACCTCGTCGCGGGCGGAGCGTTCGGCATCGGCAGCGCGATCGCTGCGGCGGCACCGACGATGGAACTGCTGCTCGTTGGCCGCCTGGTCCAAGGCGTCGGCGGCGGCATGCTGTCCGGCTTGGCCTTTGCGCTGATCCGGTCCGCCCTCCCCGAGCAGTCCTGGGGCAAGGGCACCGCGATCATCTCGGCGATGTTCGGGATCGGCACGCTCACCGGCCCCACCATCGGTGGCGCCTTCGCACAGTTCGATGCCTGGCGATTGGCCTTCGGCGTGGTCGCGGTCGTCGCTGTCGGACTCGGTATCGCTGCGACCTCGGTCCTGCCCCCTTCGCCCCGTTCGGAGACCGCGAGCAGGCTGCCGTGGTCGTCGTTGCTGGTGCTCACCGCCGCGGTCGCAGCGTTGAGCGTGGCCGGCGTCGTCCCCGGCTGGTGGTTCTGGGTCGCTGTGACCGTAGGAACCGCGCTGGTCATCGCGTTCGTGGCCGTCGACCGCGCCACCAGATCAGGTGTGCTGCCGGCGATCACCTACCGCGCCGGGTCGTTGAAGTGGCTCTACATCGCTCTCGCGCTGACCACAACGGTGACGGTCAGCGAGGCGTTCACCCCGCTGTTCGGTCAGCGCATCTTCACCCTCGTGCCGTTCGCGGCGGGTTTCCTCGGTGCGACGGTCTCCGCGGGTTGGTCAGTTGCAGCACTCGCGAGCGCTCGCGTCAAGCGCCGACGCGATCAGCAACGGTTGGCACTTGCTGGCCCGGCGATCACTACCGTCGCGATGCTCGTCCTGGTTCTGTTGCAGTTCGTCCCCGCGACGCCGTTGGCGCTGACCGGCTGGATCATCGCATTGGTCGTCGCCGGAGCAGGCACGGGTCTTTCCAATCCCCACCTGTCCGTGTGGGTGATGTCCAGCGTCCCCAACGACGCCGATGATGCGAAGGCCGCCGCCGCGATCCCGGTCGCCAGCATGATTGGGCAGGCCATCGTCGCAGCCCTCGGCGGCACCGTCGTGAATGCCGGGTTGTCCTCGTATCAGCACGCAGCAAGCAACCTGTTCATCCTGCTCGGCATTGTCGCGTTGCTGGGCCACTTCGCCGTTCGCGCGTCCACCCGCCGCCAGCCCCAGTTCGGGGGCAACCGCGACTGACAGCAACGTGCCCCTCTGGGTCAAGCTGGTGTGCCCGCAGTCCTTATGCGCGCACCCGGTTTCCACGCGGTCCCGAGCGACCCCCCGCGCGCAGCGGCCCACCATGAAACAGCCGGCAAGGCATCAGCCGACGCAATACCTCGGTCTGGTGGGGCGACTGGGGCTCGAACCCAGGACCTGACGGATTATGAGTCCGCTGCTCTGACCAACTGAGCTACCGCCCCGCAGGCACCCTACCCAGCGCCGCGCACCGGGCTTGTCCCTGCCCGCGTCTCTGCCCGTGTCCCCCTCCCGTCTGGCTGGCCGGCGGTGGCAAACCCCGTACCGACCACGCTCGCCGGTGGGCTACCATTGTTGAGCGCTGCGACGGCCGATGGAGGCCGGCAACGTCGGCGCAGAACGGTCCTCCGTAGCTCAATTGGCAGAGCATCCGACTGTTAATCGGACGGTTGTTGGTTCGAGTCCAACCGGGGGAGCTTCGCTCGGCAGCACTACGCCGCTGAGCACCCACGGCCCGCCGCTCACCCGAGCCGCGGGCCGTTGTGCTGAGCGAGCTGGCCGTGGAACTACCGGTGAAAGGGGCTTCGATGATCGGTCACCGGCACCGCGCGGTGGTTGCCGCCGTCGGAGCGCTGCTGCTCGCCTCGCTCGCGGCCTGCACCACCAGCCCCACCGGCGCTCGGTCGGACTGCGTGCCGGCGCCCAAGGCCACCGACTGGTTGATCGGCGAACTCCGCACCGGCGTCACCGTCGAAGACCAACCCCAAGCCGTCAGCGCCCCGGCATTCGGCGACATGTATGCGGTGGCCATGCATCTGCGGCAGCCTGACGGCCAGCAGGTGACGGCGGTTTTCGCGATGAACGCACTGGACGGTCCCGCAAAGGTGTACGCCGTGAATCCCCCGGCCCAGGACAACGCTCAGCTGCCATCAGCCGCCAGCTTCGGCATGTCGGATGCGTCAGCCGGCGCCCGCAGCGCGATCCGCTGCCTGGATTCCTGACGCCCGCCCTCAGCCTGCCACCGGCTGCGAGCCGAGCAAGCCGGTGGTGCGAGTTTCAAATGTCCGAAAGTGGCTTCTCGTTCGGGCTTTGCCGCGGAGCCCCGCGGCGAACTCGCGACGAGAAGCCACTTTCGGACAAAAGCAGCCACGGCCCACTGCCGACGTTGGGCGCTCAGTCCACGCCGATGACGCCCTGGTCGTCCACCTGACGCAGCTGCGCCGCTACCCGCTTGGCTGCGACCAGCAGTCCCGGCGCCGCGGGGTCGGCGCCGGTATCCAGTCGTAGCTGCGGCAACAGCCCGTCCCGTCCGGCCACCCGGCGCAGGCTCACCCAGCCGCCCCCACCGTGCCACGGCAGATATCGGCTGGCGGCCACCGAGCGCCGCACCCTTGCGTGGATCTGGTCGGTCACCTTGACCGGCCGCTCCAGCGCAAAAGTCAGCGGGGCAGCATCGACGGTGAGTTCGCCGTCCCAACCCGTGTCGGCGCCGGACTGATCGCTACCAAACGTCAGCTCTCGCAACGGAATCACGGTGAGCTGCCGCGGCTGCAGCCTGGCCTTGGCAATGCGGTGCCATGGCAGCGCCGACAGCCCAGCACCGACCGCGGTCTCGCCCGCCGCCGGTTCCGCCGAGCGCTCTGCCCCTCCAGACACGTCCGGACGCAGGATCAACAGCCGCAACCTCGTCACGGTCAGCTGCACACCGTCGGTACTGCGGGCATGCGCATGCACCACTTCCTCAGGACCGAGCTCGTCGCGGACCTGCTGTGGGACAACGGAGTTCGCGGAGAACCAACGCCGCAGCAGACCCATCAGTCCTCTCCCCTTGCCCGCTGGGCGAGCGCCCTGCGGTAAGCCGTCATCGAGAACAGATCGGCCTGCAGGGCAGCCGCCCGCTCTCGGTCGCCCTGAGCGCTGGCCCGCTGCAGCGCCGAGCCGAGCCGCCGCTCTTCCGCAGCTGCCGCCCGTTCCGCCATTGCCGCAAGCACCCGACCGGCATAGTCGGCCGTCGGCTGGCCGTCGCGCTGGTGCGGCGGCTCAACCGCCAGCTCAGACACCAGCGACCGCAACACACCTGGGGCGAGCCGCTCGCTGACGACACCCATCCACGCCGGACCCGGCGGGGCGTCACCCGGGCCGCCCGCCGCCAGCACCCCCTCGTGCACGGCCTGGTACGCCGGGTCGGAAAACACCGTGACGGGAATGTTCGGATAGTCGGCCGCCACCAGATCCGGTTGCTGCAGAACGAGTTTCAGAACTTCGCGCTCCACCGCCGAGCGCGGGTCCCGCGGGTCGGGTCGACGCACCTGCGGCGCCTGCACCGCGGTGGCCGTTGCCTGGCCCGCGGCGATCGGTGTCGCCCCGGCGCCCGCGGAGGCGCCACCGGATGCATTCCCCACGGCGGCGCGCTGCCCCACTGCGGCGCCGCCCGGACGGGCGGTGCCGTTGGCCTGATCGGCGGCGGGCTGGCCGCGAAACGGCACCGCCGGGCGCTCCCGTTCCCGTTGCCGGGCAGAGAGAATGCGAGCCGCCTCGCGGACCTTGCCGGCCAGGTCCGACTCGGCAACGCCAAGCCAACCTGCGTACTTGTTGACGTACTGTGCGCGCAGGTCGGGGTTCTTGATCTGAGCCAGCAGCGGGGTGACGGCCCTGGTCGCGCCAACGCGACCCTCCGGCTGCTCCAGATCGAACTGAGCCAGCGCGCTGTCGACGGCGAACGCGAACAGCGGTGTGCGCCGGTCGACAAGGCCACGGACCGCGGCATCGCCCTTGGCCTGCCGCAGTTCGCACGGGTCCATGCCGTCCGGCGCGATCGCCACGAAGGTCTCACTGGCGAATTTCTGGTCGGACTCGAACGCCTTCAGGGCGGCCTTCTGCCCGGCCGCGTCACCGTCGAAGGTGTACACCACCTTGCCGCGCATCAGCTCGGAGTCCATCAGATATCGGCGCAGCACGCTGATGTGCTCGTCACCGAACGCGGTGCCGCAGGAGGCAACGGCAGTGGTGACGCCGGCCAGATGCATGGCCATCACGTCGGTGTAACCCTCCACCACCACAGCGGTGCGCTGTTTGGCGATGTCTCTTTTGGCCAGGTTCAAGCCGTACAGCAGCTGAGACTTCTTGAACAGCACAGTCTCTTGGGTGTTGACGTACTTGGCCTCGATCGGGTCGTCGTCGAAGAGCCGGCGCGCACCGAATCCGACAACATCGCCGGCCGCATCGGTGATCGACCACAGCAACCGGCGGTGGAAGCGGTCGATCATCCCGCGCTGACCCCGGCGCGATACCCCTGCCTTTTCCAGCTCCTCGGCCGAAAATCCTTGCCGGATCAGTGTTTTGGTGAGCCGGTCCCAGCCACCCGGGGCGTAGCCGCAGCCGAAGCGCAGCGCGGCGGTCAGGTCGAATCCGCGTTCGGCAAGGAACGCCCGCGCCGACTCTGCCTCGTCGGCGGCGAGCTGTTCGGCGTAGAAGGCCGCCGCGGCCTTGTTGACGGCCAGCAACCGGGAACGGGTTCCGGGTTTCACGCGCGGCCCGCTACCGCCCTCCACCCGCTGCAGGACGATGCCGACCCGCTCGGCCAGCCGCTCGACCGCCTCGACGAAGCTCAGGTGTTCAATCGCGGCGACGAAGCTGAACACGTCGCCGCCCTCGCCGCAGCCGAAGCAGTGGTAGCTGCCGTGGCTGGGCCGGACGTTGAACGACGCGGTCTTTTCGTCGTGGAAGGGACAAAGACCCTTGAGGTTGCCGCCGCCGGCGGGCTTCAGCGCGACGTACTCGGCGACCACCTGCTCGATGCGGTTGGCGTCGCGGACCCGTTCCTTGTCCGCATCCGAAATCCGTCCCGCCACTACAACACTCTATGCGGCCCCGGCCGGAACGTGGTTGGTTGCCCACCGCTGCCGGTGTTGTACCTGAGCTGCTTCCAGTGCCGCGAAACGCGCCGACATCGGCCGATTCGCCGCACTGGAGGCAGGAAAGGTACAACCACGCCCGGTCATGGTGCCACCGGCTCCTTCGGCAGCGGCCTGGCAGCCGCCCCGGAGAGCGTGGTGGGCAGCGGATTGCGCGGCTCGCGCACGCCGGCCGCACTGCCGCCGGTGTCGTCGCCGGGGCCGCGCCGGGCGGCTCCGGCCGGCACCCGCCGGAAGCGGCCGAGCAGCCGCGATACCCCACGCCCGATGCCCCGCGCCACGCCGCGCACCCCGCGCCCGAGCCGCCGCAGTGGATGTCGTTTCCCCATCCGACTCACCTCTCCCGATCTCGCCCGGTGATCCGGGCTGATCAGATGCTCGCGTGCAGCAGCGGGTGAGGACAAGGGCACTGCGCCCACAGCGGAGCCACTTCGCCCTCGGCGAAGCCACCCGTGCAGAACCGGTCAGCTGAACCCGTCAACCGGTGAGCCGCCGGTGCCAGCGGGTGGCCTCGGCGTCGGTCAGCAACGCCACCTGGTCGAGCACCACCCGCAGCCGGGCCGCGTCGTCCCCGGCGGCGATCCAGCGCGGCGCGAACAGCGGGTCGAGCGCCTCGGCGCCGCGGTCGTGCAGCGCCGTCACCAGCTCGGTGAGAATTTGTTGCTGATGTTCCTGGGTGGCCTGCCGAGCCGGGGTGCGCATCACGTAGCGGACAGCGACCGCCTTGAGCATCGCCACCTCGGCCCGGAGCCGGCGCGGCACCAGCAGGTCGGCCTGGTAGCGGGTGAGCGGTCCGTCCCCCGCCTGCCGACGGGTGGCGGTCACCGCGCCGTTGATCATCCGTCCGGTGAGCTCACTGCTGGCTCGCTTCAGTTCCGCCTGACCGGCCAGGCCGGGCCGGAAGTGGGTGGCGGCGCTGATCTCCGGGCGGTCGAGCAACTCCCCCAGCACCTCGGCCAGGTCGTGCGCCGACTCGGTGGAGAGCCCGCGGCCGGCGGCTTCGGCCACCGCCAGGCGCTCGTCGACGGCCGCCGGGCCGCGCAGCGATTGCAGGTCGATGCGGCCGGAGACGATGCCGTCCTCGACGTCGTGCACCGAATAGGCGACGTCGTCGGCCCAGTCCATGATCTGCGCCTCGAGGCACAGCCGGCTCCCGCCGGCCGGGCGAATCCACTCCAACACCGGCTGCTGCTCGGGATAGACACCGAACTTCCCGGTGCCGCCCGGCGCCTCGGCGCGGGCCCACGGGTACTTGATGACGGCGTCCAGCGCCGCCCTTGTCAGATTCAGCCCCACCGAGCTGCCGTCCGGAGCGAGCACCTTCGGCTCCAGCTCGGTCAGCAGCCGTAGGTTCTGCGCGTTGGCCTCGAAACCGCCTGCGGCGGCGCCGATCTCGTTCAACACCGCCTCGCCGTTGTGACCGAACGGCGGGTGGCCGATGTCGTGGGCCAGCCCGGCCAGATCGACCAGGTCGGGGTCGGTGCCGAGTTGACTGCCGATGCCGCGGGCGATCTGCGCGACCTCCAGCGAGTGGGTGAGCCGGGTGCGCGGCACGTCGTCCTCGTCCGGCGGCACCACCTGGGTCTTTCCGGCCAGCCGGCGCAACGCTCCCGAGTGCAGCACCCTGGCCCGGTCCCTGGCGAACGGCGACCGGCCGGAGGTCGGAGCCGATCCGGCCGCCAGCTCGGCGGACTTGCCGGGTTCGCGCACCAGCCGGTCGACGTCGTCACCGGAGTAACCGGGCGGCGCCGAAGAGCGGCTGTCCCGGTCGGGCGGTTCGGTCATCCGCAGTTCACCGGGGGCTGACTGGTTGCTCACCACTGGTCACTCGACGGTTCCGCCGGCGTTGGACGAACCGCCGGTGACCAGGTAGAACAGCGACCCGGCCAGTTCCCTGGCGAAGTAGGAGGTTTGCGCGCCGCTGGCGGTGGGCCCGTCGCGCTCGGGTGAGGTGGTCACCCGCAGCCCGAGATCCCCGGCCATCAGCGCGGCCCGGTAGACGTGGGCGGGGTCGCTCACCAGCACCACAGAGCCGATGGAACGGGCAGCCAGTTCCGGCTGGGCCGCGCGCAGGCTGGCCAGCGTGTCGCCGCCGGTCGGCACCGCCAGCAGGTCACTGGCCGGCACCCCACGCTCGGCCAGGTAGGCCCGTCCGGCTGCGCCCTCGGTGGTGCGGTCACCCGGCTGGTTGCCGCCGACGGTCACCACCAGCGGCGCCACCCGCTGCTGCCACAGCTCGTAGGCGTGGTCGAGCCTGGCCTGGTAGACCGGCGACGGCCGCCCGTTGTACTGCGCGGCACCGAGCACCACGATGGCCTGCACCGGCTGCCGCTCGTCGCGGTTCGCGGTGATCATCATGCGGGTGAACAGGCCGGCGGCGATCACCACCATCAGCACCAGCAGACCGCCGACGGCACGGCCGAGCCACCGGCCCGCCGTGCCCGCCGTCAGTGCCACTGTTGCTCCCTTGTTCGCAACGCCCTGTCCACCGGCCGGCGCCGGCCGGCGTTCACCGCGATCATGCCAGGGCGGCCCGGCCGGCCCGCCGCTGCTGCACAGGCCGGCTACCCCCAGGCGCCGCGCCGGCCGGACTCTCGGTACCGGCGGCGACGGGCCGTGCCGGCGAAACTTTCAGCACCAGCCGCAGTCCCGCGCCGATTTACGCCGCTGTCGGCTGGATTCCGGCCGGGTTTGTCGGTACAGCTGAATTTTCCCGAGCAGCCCGCCGGGTGAGCCCCCTGCGACAGCCGCCGATCCGCGATGCGGTGCAATGGGTCGGTGGCAGCAGCATCTGCCGGCGCGGGCCATGGCGCGCCGCGCCGGCACCTGAAGCGGGTTGTTCGCGACCCCGACCCGCGCACGCCGCTGCCCGATTGGGTGGCGGCGATCCCGGCGGTGCGCCAGTTGTTGGATCTGCCGGATGGCTGGCAGGTGCCGGCCGGAGTCACCGTGCTGGTCGGCGAGAACGGGTCGGGCAAATCGACCATTGTCGAGGCGCTGGCGGCCAGCTATCCGCGGCTGCCGATGGATCGCACCGGCCCCGGCGTCGGCCGCGACGAGGCGCCGCTGGCCCGGCACCTGACATGTGAGACCGACCGGATGGCGGCTCGCGGCGGGTTCTTCCTGCGGGCCGAGGCGATGCACGGCTATCTGCGCGCCTATGACGAGTCGATCGGCGAGAGCCGTCCCGACCGCGGCGAGACGCCGGTGCTCAGCCGCAGCCACGGCGAGGGCTTCCTCTGGGTGCTCCAGGAGCACTTCGCCCAGGCCGGGGTGTTCTTCCTGGACGAGCTGGAGGCGGCGCTGTCGTTCTCCTCGTGCCTGGGTCTGCTGTCGCTGCTTGACACCCTCGCCAGCGAGGGAAGCCAGGTGATCATGGCCACCCACTCGCCGCTGCTGGCCGCCCTTCCCGGGGCCACCGTTTATCAACTGGACGACGACGGTATGCACGAAACACCTTGGCAGGAACTGGATCTGGTGACGCAGTGGCGCGGATTCCTCAGTGCGCCGCAACGCTTCCTGCGGCATCTGCTCGACTAGCCCGGCCGGGCAGCGCCAACGCTGCCACCCCGGCGACCACGGCGATGCCCGCCAACAGCAGGTACCCGCGCCCTGCCCCCTCGACACCGGAGCGCAGCACCAGCCCGGTGAGCGCAAAACACCAGCGTGCGCGGGCGCCACTCGTCGCTGAGGGCGCCGAAGCGCGACACGGAGCCAGCGGGCCGACGCCCAACGATCGGTCAACAGCGCGCGACTCAGGCCGCCAGCGCCTGCCAATCGACGACGCCGTCGGCGAAATCGCCGATCGCCGCCAGCAGGCCGAGCCGTGCGGCCCGCAACTGGGGATCGTCGGCGTTCACCAGGATCTGGTCGAAGAAGGTGTTGACGGCCGGGGTCAGTGGCGCGGCGGCGGCGGCGAACTCGGCGACGGTGCCGCCGTTCCAATTCTGGCGGACCTGCGAGAAGACTTGGTGCAGCGCGGTTTCGGCGGGTTCGGTGAGTTTGCCGGCGTCGTAATCGGCAGACACCTCACCGGCGGCCGCGACGATCCGGCGGGCCCGCTGCAGGGCGGCAGCCAGGTCGGCGAACTCGGCCTGCCCGGCCAGTGCGTCCAGATCGGCGAGCGCCCGGTCGGCCACCGCCGGCGCGTCCGCGAGCGGCAGCACCGCCTGCACCCGCCGGTGATCGGCACCGCCGTCCAGCACCGCCTGCTCGTACCGTCGCACCGCGAACTCATGGGCCTGCGCCAACGCGTCGGCGCTGACCGAAACCTGTTGCCCGGCAAGCACACCGGCAGCCTCACGCAATCCGGACTCCAGGGTGATGCCGGCCAGCTCCGGCCGGTCCCGCAGGATCGCGATCACGCCGAGCGCGGCGCGGCGCAGCCCGAAGGGGTCGGAGCTGCCGGTGGCCTTCGCGCCGGTGCCGAACAGTCCGGCGAGCAGGTCGAGCCGGTCGGCCAGCGCCAGCACCGCGCCGGCGGCGCTGGTGGGCAGCTCACCACCGGCGCTGCGCGGGCGTTCCATGTCGGCCAAAGCCTGCGCCACCGATTGCGGCTCGCCGGCCGCGCTGGCGTACTCGGCGGCCATGGTGCCGGCCAGGCTGGACAGTTCGATCACCATCGAGGTGGCAAGGTCGAACTTCGCCAGCTCTCCGGCCCGCGCCAGGGTCACCCGGTCCGCTTCGTCAAGACCCGCACGGTCGGCCAGAACCGTTGCCAGCGCGGCGATCCGGTCGGCTCGATCGGCCATCGACCCGAGACCCTCGGCGAAGGTGAGCTTGCCGAGCCCGGTCTTGTGCTCGGCGGGGCTGATGGTCTGGTCGGCGCGGAAGAAGAAGGCAGCGTCCTCGTAACGGGCGCGCAGCACCGCGGCGAAACCCTCGGCCACCAGCTCGCGGTCGCAGTCGCCGTTGGCGACCGCGACGAAGTGCGGCAGCAGTGCGCCGTCGGCCCCGCGCACCGGAAGGTAGCGCTGGTGCTTGCGCATCACCGTGGTCAGGATCGCCTCTGGCAGCTCCAGATACCGCGGGTCGAAGTTCCCCAGCACCGCGGTCGGCTTCTCCACCAGCGCGGCGACCTGATCGATCAGCGCCGCCTCCCCGCGGGCGTCCACCGTGCCGCCGACGCCGGCCGCCAGATCCGTTGCGGCGTCGACGATCTGCGCTCGGCGCTCGGCGGTGGACAGCACGATCTGATGCCCGGCCAGGAAGTCGGCGTAGCCGTCCGCCGACGGCACCGTGACCTCCGGCTGCGGGGCGGTGCGGTGCACCCTGGTGGTCCGCCCGTACGGCACCGACGACACCGCGACCGGCACCTCGACCTCACCCAGCAGGGCGAGCAGCCAGCGCACCGGCCGGGCGTACGCCAGGCCCGCGTCGCGCCAGCGCATGTTGCGCTCGGCGCGCAGACCGTGCACCACCTCGGCCAGCAGTTCGGACAACACCGCGACGGCATCGCGGCCGGTGTCGGTGGCGAGCAACCCGACGTGCTCGGTGCCGTCGATGGTCAGCCGCTGCAGGTCGGCAACGTCAACACCCTGGCCGCGGGCGAACCCTTGGGCCGCCTTGGTCGGGTTGCCGTCGGCGTCGAACGCCGCAGACACCTTGGGGCCCTTGACCTTCCGCTCGGCGTCCGGCTCGCGCGGGTGCACCTGGTCGACGGTGACGACGATGCGCCGCGGGGTGGCGTCGGCGCGAACGTCACCGTGTTCCAGCCGGGTGGCCGCGAGCTTGTCCTGCACCGCGGAGCGCACCGCGTCGGTGACCCGGTACAGCTCGGCGTGCGGGAGTTCTTCGACGCCGATCTCGAACAGCAGCGTCGCCGGGGCCGGCGCGGTCGGCAGCTCGGCGGGCAGCAGCGTCGCGGGCAGCGGTTTCACCTCACCGAGCGGGTGGCCGAGCTCGGCCCTGCGCTCGTCCCACAGTTGGGCGCAACCCCTGGTCAGGGTGCGCATCCTGGCGAAGGCGGCCGCACGCTCGGTGGTGGAGATGGCACCGCGGGCGTCCAGCACGTTAAAGGTGTGGCTGCTGCGCAGCACGTAGTTGTAGGCCGGGATCGGCAGCCGGGCGTCGAGCATGCGCTGCGCCTCGGCGTTGTAGTCGGCCAGCAGTTCCTTGTTGGTGTCGATGTCGGCGTCGTCGAGGTAGTACCGGCTCATCTCGTACTCGGCCTGGCCGAACACCTCGCCGTAGCTGATGCCAGGCGCGTAGGCGATGTTCTTGAAGTGGTTGACCTTCTGCAGCGCCATCACGATGCGTTCGATGCCGTAGGTGATCTCGACGCTGACCGGGTCGAGCGTCAACCCGCCGGCCTGCTGGAAGTAGGTGAACTGGGTGATCTCCAGTCCGTCCAGCCACACCTCCCAGCCAAGCCCCCAGGCGCCCAGCGCCGGCGATGCCCAGTTGTCCTCGACGAAGCGGATGTCGTGCGAGCGGATGTCGACGCCGAGCGCCTCCAGGCTCTGCAGGTAGATCTCCTGCGGATTGCCCGGGTCGGGTTTGAGGATCACCTGGAACTGGGTGTGGGTCTGCAGCCGGTTCGGGTTCTCGCCGTAGCGGGCGTCGTCCGGCCGGACGCTGGGCTCGACGTAGCCGACCGTCCACGGCTCAGGGCCGAGGACACGCAGCATGGTCGCCGGGTTGCCCGTGCCGGCGCCGACCTCGGTGTTGTAGGGCTGCACCACCATGGCGCCGCGGTCGGTCCAGAACTTCTGCAGCCGCAGCAGCAGCTCCTGCATGGTGGGCACGCTCGGGTCCGCGTCCGGTCCGGGAACGCTTGCCGGCGGCGCCGGATGCGGTTGCGGCGCCACGCTTTCGGCCGCGCCCGCGGCAGACTCGCCGCCGGTGTCCCCTGCCCCGCCGGTACCGCTTAGGCCCCCGGTGCCGTTGCCGGCGCTGTTGTCGCCTGCGCCGCCGGTGCCGTTGCCGCGGGTCCCGCCGGTGCGGTCCGAGCTGCCGGTGCTGCCGGTGCCGGGAAGATCGGCAGCGGACAGGGATGACGACGGATCGGTGGCATCGGGCTGGGGTTTCGGCTCGGTGTTCGGCACCCGCAAAGGCTATGCGATGCCGCCGCTGCGGCTGCGCGGATATCGGCCGCGCTCGAAGGGCGGTGCCCGCGGCAGCGGCCGACGAGCGACGCAGCCACAGTGACCGGCGAGGTCAGCTGGTCTGCAGCACCGGCGCCGGGCCCGCCGGGGTGCGCCGCACATGCAGCCTGGTGGGGATCCGCTGGCGCAGGTCGTCGACGTGCGACACCAGACCGACGGTGCGGCCGTCGGCGCGCAGATCGTCAAGGGTGTCCATCACCACGTCGAGGGTCTGCGCGTCGAGGGTGCCGAAGCCTTCGTCCACGAACACCGTGTCGAGCAGCTGACCGCCGGATTCGGCGGCCACCACGTCGGCCAGCGCCAACGCCAACGCCAGCGACGCCAGGAACGATTCGCCACCCGACAAGGTCTTCGCAGGGCGCACCGTGCCGGTGTGCGCATCCAGGATGTCGAGCCCGAGGCCGCCGCTGCGCCCGCGCGACTCGCGCTCGGCGGAGTGCACGAAGCTGTACCGCTGGCCCGACATGCGCAGCAGCCGCTGGCCCGCCACCTCGGCCACCTGCCGCAGCCGGGCGGCCAGCACATAACTACGCAGCGACAGCGCCCTGGCGTTCTGGCCGCGGCCGGCCACCACGTCGGCCAGCGCGGTCAACTCGGCATCCCGTGCGGCGACGGGAGCGAGCGCGCCCAGGGCGGCCGTCACGGCCTTGATGGCGGTCGCGGAACGACGCTGCACCCGCCGCGCGGTCTCGGCGGCGGCAATCGCTGCAGCGGCCCGTTTCTCGGCGTCCGCAGCGCGGAGTTGCACCGGCGCCAGGTCGAGGCGCTGGCCGGCGTCCACCTCGGCGAGCTGGGGGTCGGCCAGCCGCGCGGCGACCGCCACCTGCTGGTCTTCGAAGCTGCGGATCTGGGCGGTGGCGGCGTCGATGTCGATCGCGGTGGCGGCGGCCGCGGCGGCCTCCAGATCGGCAAAGCCGGCATGTTCCACCGACAGCTTCAACGCCTGGCCCGTCCTGGTCGCCGCCCCGATCGCGGTGTGCAGCGCGTCGACGGCGGCGGCCCACTGCTCGCGGGCACCGGCCAGGTCGCTGACGTGCTGGCGCCGCTCGGCAACGGTGGCGAACGGCCGGGCGTGCCGGCGCAGCAGCTCGGCCCGGTCGCGCAACCTGTCTTCGATGGCGTGGCTCTCGGTGACCAGCGCGGCACGGCGACTCATCAACTGGTGCAGGTGTTGCTGCAGCTCCAGCTGGCGCTGTTCCAGCGCCTGCAGTGCCTTCGCGCGCTTGCCGGTCTGCCCGGCCAGTGCGACGGCGGCCCGCACCCTGGCGGCGGCCGCGTCACGTGCGGCGACCGCCTGCTCGCTGTCGAGCCCGGCGGCGGTGCCGGTCAGCTCGGCGCAGCGGCGCTGCAGTTCGGCCAGCCTGGTTTCCTGCGCGGTGCGCTGCTCCGCAGCGGCGTTCTCCTGTTGCTGGGCGGCGGCGACGTCTGCGGAGCTGACCTGATCATCGCTGGGCCGGGCCGGATGCGGGTGCTCGCCGGCACCGCACACCGGGCATCGCTCGCCGTCGGCCAGGGCAGCGGCCAGTTCGGCGGCCATGCCGGCGAACCGCCGTTCGGTGAGTTGCTGGCGCAGCTCGCGGCTGTGCTGATGCGCGTCGACGGCGGCGCGCACCTGCTCTCCGCAGTCGGCGAGTTGTGGCTGCAGCCGCTGCAGGGTGTCCGCGGCGTCGGCCACGGCGGTGGCAGCGGCCACGTCGGCCTTGAGACCGGGCACCTCGGCGGCGGCCTGCTCGGCGGCGGCCAGCCGATCGCGCAGCTCGGTGAGCTTGCCGGGAACCGCGCCCACGGTGGTCTCGCCTGCGGTGATCTGGTCGACCGCCTCCGCAAGTTCGGCGGCCAGCTCGCCCCTGCGGCGCTCGTCGTCGCCCTGTTGGCCGGCCTCGGCGACGACGGCGGCCAGCGTTCCGGCCAGTTCGCGACCGGTGGCGGCGAGCCGCCGCAACTCACCAGCGTCCGGGGGCCGGCCGAACTGGTCGGCGTGCTCGGCCGCCTGAAGCAGGTCGTTCCCGTTCCAGCCGGCGGCGTCTTCACCGCAGCGCGCCGCCAGCTGCTCGGTGCGCCGAGCCGCCTGGCGTTCGGCGGCCGCGGCGCGTTGCAGCTCGGAAGCGGCACCGTCAGCGGTGGCCCTGGCCTGCATCACCGGGACGGCGGCCAGCGCACCGGCCAGCGCCTTCCGCTTGGCCTGGATCTCGTCGGCCTGGCCGGCCAGCTGCCGATGCTGGGCCAGCAACTGTTGCTTGCTGCGCACCAGCTCGGCCCGTTGGGTGAGCGCGGCGAGCTCGGCCGCGGCCACCTTGTTGGCCTGCTGTGCCCGCTCGCTTGCGGATTCGGCGGCCTGCGCCGCCGCCTGCTGCGTCCGGGCAAGAGCGGCGAGCTGTTCGGCGCCGAACTCGGCGGCCGCGTCGCTGGTGCTGGCCTCGGCGAGGGTGGCCCGCCGCCGCTGCAGCTCGTCGCTCAGCCGGCGCAGTTGTTGCCCGGACTCGCGTCGCATGCTGGCGAAGGCCTCTTCGATGTCGGCGAACCTGCCGGTGTCGAACAGCCGCTCCAGCAACTGTTCTCGCTCCGCGGTGTCGGAACGCAGGAACCGCGCGAACTCGCCCTGAGGCAGCAGAACCACCTGGAAGAACTGGTCGGCAGACATGCCGATCAGGTCGAGCACGGCGTCGCCGACCTCGCGGTGACCGGTCAACCCGGCCGGGCCGCCGGAGCCGGTACTGCCGGCCGGTGCCTCGTCGAGCCAGGTCAGCGTCGCCTTGGCCGGCTGCTTGGTGGTGCCCTCGCCGCGGGTCTTCGGGCGCAGGTATTCCGGGCTGCGGGTGAGCAGCAGCCGCCGGCCGGACAGGCTGAGCTCGAGCGTGACAACGGTGCGGGTGTGTGGCTCGGCGGCATCGCAGCGCAGCCGCTTCGCCTGCCCGCGCGGGCCGGGCACCGTGCCGTACAGGGCGAAGGCCACCGCGTCGAGCAGGGACGTCTTGCCGACACCGGTGTCGCCGTGCAGCAGGAAAAGGCCGGCCTCGCCCAGTGCGTCGAAATCGACCTCGACCTCGCCAGGGTAGGGACCGAAGGCGCTCAGCGTAAGCCGGTGCAACCGCATCGGTTACTCCCCTCCGCCGGCGCGCGCCAGCGCCAGCGCCTGGTCGATGAGCCCGGCCTCGGTTGCGGTGGCGGTGCTGCCGCGGCATTCGGCAATGAAGGTGTGCACCAGCTCGACGTCGGTGATGCCGGCGCGGGCCACGTCGACACCGACGGTGTGCGCCGTGGGTTCGGGCGGCTGCCAGCTCAGCGTGACGGCATAGGGAAACTTCTGCTGCAGCCGCCGCATCGGTTCCAGCGGGCGTACCGGGTCGGTGAGCCGCGCGCTCAGATAATGCTCGGTGTACTCGCCGTACCCGGCGAGCAACTCCTGCAGCGTTCCGGTCAGTTCGACAAGTGGGCGGGGTACCGGCAGCGGCAGCTCGCTGATGCGCATCGACCGGCCGGCGGCCAGCTCGACCAACGTGACGCTCTTGCGGTGCCCGGCCTCGTTGAACGAGTACGCCAGCGGCGAGCCGGAATACCGCAGCTGCGGCGAAACCTGTTGCGCCCCATGAAGATGCCCGAGCGCCACATAGTCGAGCCCGTCGAAAACCTCAGCCCCGACCGACTCGACACCGCCGACGGCGATCGACCGCTCGGACCCGGCCGGGCTGGCTCCGACCACGAATGCGTGCGCCATGGCTACCCCGTGCAGTTCCGGGTGCTCGCGCTTGCGCCGGCCGAAGTCTTCTCGAATGTGTTGCAGCGCAACCGACATCACCGCTTGGTGGGACGCCGGGCCGGGCAACCCCAGCCGCCGGCGCACCACCTCGGGCTCAAGATAGGGCACCGGGTAGCACGCCACCTCTGGCGCGGCGGCATCCGGCAGCAGCACCGGCTCCACCAGGCGCTGCGGATCGGCCCGCAGATGCAGGCCGCCCGCTGCCAGGAAATCGCTGAAGGCACCGAGCCGCGGCCCGGAATCGTGATTGCCCGCCGACGCGACGATCTGCGCACCCGCCGCCCTGATGGCGCTGAAAGCCTCGGTGAGCACGGCGATCGCGTCGGCCGAGGGAACGGCCCTGTCGTACAGATCTCCCGCGATCAGCACCGCGTCGACCCGGTGCTCGGCCACCAGCTCGGCGATGGCGGCAAGCACCGACCGCTGGTCTTCCAGCAGATCGCGGCCGTGGAACGTGCGTCCCACATGCCAGTCGGAGGTGTGCAGCAATCGCATGGGTTTCACGCTAGGACGACCCACCGACACTGCCCGGATCTGCGCTCGCGTGTCGGCGGTGCGGCTCAACCGATGGCGGCGATCCGGTACCCGCCGACTCCTCCTGCTCCCGTGTCGACCGGCGCCAGTTGCACGATGCGCGCCGCCGATCCGCGAGCCGGGGTGCGCCCCACGGGGTTACCGGCATCGTCGAATACCTGGTAGGCGGGCAGCTCGTCGACTACCCGTAGGGTGATCAGCTCGGGCTCTTCCGCCATGACGCCGGCGCTCTGCCCCGCGCCGTCGGCACTCTGCCGGACCGGCCCACTGCTGCCGTCACCGCGCTGCCGGACGGACCCGCTGCCGTCACCGCCGCTGCCGTCACCCCCGCTGTTGCCGCTGTTGTCGATGACGCCGACGGTGGTGATGCGGTGGGCCGCGTCCTGCACCCGCCAGCCGCGCGCCCTGAGTTGTTCGATGGTGCCGCGGTCGGCGGCCAGCGCCGACGCCGCTGCGGCGGTGTCGGCGTAGACGGCGGCCAGCGCTGCACTGTTCCTCGACACCAACGCCTCCGCCCTGGCCCGGTCCAGCCGCCGGACCTCCCCCAGCCAGCCTCCGGTCGGCGGCCGGCGCGCGGCAGCAGCTCCCGACGGGGTCTCGTCGGCTGCCACACGGGCAGCACCCACTGCGGCCGACGCCGACACAGTCTCCGTCGCCGTCGCCGTCGCGGTCGCCGACGCCCGCGGTTGCACCGAAAGTGGTTGCCCACCAGCTGATCCACGCAACCATCCGGGTACAACGAGCACGGCGACCAGTACCGCCGCCAACGCCGCGGCGCGCAGCCCTCGCTCTCGCCGGGTGCGGCCGACCAGGCCGGCCATCAGCCCGGCAGTCCGGCCGGCCGCGGGCCGAGCTGCGGCGGGTGCAGCGGCACGGGCGGAGCCGGCAGCGCCCGGCCGGATCTGCGTGACGATGCGCCGCACCCGCTGGTGCGCAACGCTTTTTGCGCCGCGTTCGCCGGAACGATCCGGGCGCAATCCCGCCCTCGGTGCCACCTCGACGGTCGCCGGCGGGGTGGCGTCCTGGGCGTCCGGGCCATCGGCGTCGGCCAGCGGTGCGCCGTCCCGCCAGTCCGCACCGGTGAGTGGGCGCCGGCGCTGCAGCTCGTCCAGCGGAACCGACCGCCAGCCGCCGGACGCAAGATCGGACGCGAGACCGGAGTCGACGGCACTGTCGAGATCGGCGTCCGGCAGCGCGTGCCGACCCGGCGGTGCCGCGCGCCCGCCGGCCGGCGGCCGCCCGGCGCCACCCACATCCGCGCCAGCACCATCCCCGGCACCAACGTCCCCGGCACCAACATCCCCGGCCCCGACGTCTCCGGCAGCAGCCAGTTCGATCGGCGCCGGCCTGCCGCATCCGGACAGCTCCATCACCACCCGCGCCGCACCAGGACGGTCGGCCGGCAGTTCGGCCAGCATGGAGCGCAGCAGCTTGCGCAAGGGTGCCGGGAACTGCTGCCGCAGCTCGTCAGGCAGATCGGGCCACTGACCGACGGTGGATTGCACCACCACGTCGGCGATGTCGTCGGCGTTCCAGGCCGGCCGGCCGGTGGCGGCGAACAGCGCAACGGCGCCCAGCGAGAACACGTCGGCCGCGGCGGTGGGCCGGGCGCGCCGGGCCACCTCGGGCGCGACGAACGGCGGAGTCGCCGCGACCGGCAGCCCGCAATCCACGACGATCTGAGCAGCGCCGAGGTCGGTGAGCAGCGGCCGCCCAGCGGCGTCGAACAGCACGTTCGCCGGGGTGAGGTCGCCGTGCACCACCTCGCGCTCGTGCCCGGTGGCCAGTGCCGCCGCCAACGGAATCAGCAGGGTGAGCAACTCGGCCGGAGCCAGCGGGCCGCGGCGTCCGAGCAGATCGGCGAGCGTGCCACCCGCGGCGAGTTCGGACACCACCGCCACCCTGCCGACGTCGTAGACCGGACCCTGCACCGGAACGACGTGCCGGTGGTTCACCATGGTGGTGAGCGCGACCTGCCGTTTCGCCGCCGTCAACGCCGCCTGATACGGCCCGTCCAGCACCTTGAGCGCCACCCGCTCCCCACCCGGCGCGGCGGCCTCGTAGACCCGGGACGAACCGCCGGTGGCCAGCAGTCGCAGCGCCCGGTAGCCGCCGAGGACGAATCCGGGCGCATCAGGTTCATCAGGTTGATCTGCGCCATGCCCCACCATGCTCCGAACCGTAGGCAGCGGCAGGCCCCGGCCGCCCGGTTGTCCACAAACCGCAGATCGTTCACCCTGACCGGACCGTTGCGGCGATCGAGTTCTAGGCTGGTCGGATGAGCGTTGCCGACGTGTCGATCCCGAGCCGGCAGACCGGGCTGGTGACGCCGGGAACCGCCGCGGACATCGAGTTCGCCGAGCTTGGCCTTGTCGACTATCTGGCGGCCTGGCAGCAGCAGAAGGCGCTGGCCGCCGAGGTACAGCAGGGCAACTGCCCGGGGCGGGTGCTGCTGCTGGAACATCCCGACGTCTACACCGCGGGACGCCGCACCCAGCCCGCCGACCGGCCGACCGACGGCACCCCGGTTGTCGATGTCGATCGCGGCGGCCGGATCACCTGGCACGGCCCAGGTCAGCTGGTGGGCTACCCGATTCTCAAGCTGTCCGAGCCCATCGACGTGGTGCACTACGTGCGCACGCTCGAGGAGGTACTGATCGCCGCCTGTTCCGATCTCGGCGTCGCGACCGGCCGGGTGGACGGACGTAGCGGGGTGTGGCTGCCCGCCGGCGACGGCCGCCCGGAGCGCAAGATCGCCGCCATCGGCGTGCGCATCGCCCGCGGTGTCACCCAGCACGGCTTCGCGCTGAACTGCAATCCCGACATGGCGGCCTTCGACCGGATCGTGCCGTGCGGCATCGCCGACGCCGGCGTCACCTCGCTGACCACCGAACTCGGGCGCGAGGTGCTCATTTCCGAGGCGCTGGCGCCGGTGACGGCCCGCCTGCGGCAGGCGCTCGACGGCGTCCTCACCGTCCGGTCGCATCCGCTGCCGGCAGCACAGCGTCCAGCGGGTGTTGACTGGCAGCTGGACCGGGCGCTCGGATGAGTCAGACGGCGCAGACCCGGACGATCGAGACCGGATCGGCGGGCGCCCCCCAAGCGGGTGAGCGATCATGGAATGCTGACTACTCCGGGTTGGGTACCGGCACCAGCGTGCCGGCACCCGAGCCGGACGAGATCAACCATCAGCAGCAACGACGAGACCGGGTTCAAGACAGAGACCGGCCGCAACCGAGACACGTGAACCATAGTGAGCAGACGAGGAGCCGAGTGATGAGCGCCCCGAGTTGGACCCAGGACCTGAAGGAAAAGGCCGGCGTCGTCGGCGAGAAGGTGGCCGAGGTGGCCTCCGAGGCCGCCGACAAGGTCGCCAAGCTGGCCGATCAAGCGGTGCACTCACCGGTCGCCCAGTCGGCCACCGCCAAGGTCGCCGAACTGGCCGGCGATGCCGCGCACTCGGCGGCACCGGTGGCGGAGAAGGTATCCGTCGGGCTCTCCGGCAAGATCGACGCCGTCGGTTCGACGCTGGCCGACCGGGCCGAGGACTTCTCCGGCCGGGCCCGCAAGGCCGCCAAGCGCGCGGCCAAGAGCGCCAAGAAGGCGCGCAAGAACGGCGCTCGCACTTTCGCCGACTGGCAGCAGCAGGCCGGCGACAAGGCCAGTGAACTGGCCGGGCGCGCCGAGCAACTGCGCGAGGAGGGCAAGACCAAGGCCGCCGGCCGGGTCGCAGCCGTTGCGAACAAGGTGGCGCACGCCGCCAAGCAGGCCGACGAGAAAGCCGCCAAGGCGGCGCTGCAGGCCGAGAAGGCCGCCGGCAAGAAGAAGTCGCACCCGATCCGCAAGCTGGTGCTGTTCCTGCTGTTCGCCGCCGGCACCGTCGCCGTCGTCAAGTTCCTGCGCGGCGGTCAGGTGACCCAACCGCCCGCCACCACCGGTGCCCCGGTGTACCCGCCCGCCAAGCCGGCCGGTGACGCTGACAAGTCCGACGCTGCCAAGTCCGAGGCTGACAAGACGGACGCCACGTCCGGCACCGACAAGAGCGACACCGGCAAGAGCGACGCCGGCAAGAGCACGGTCGGCACCGGCGCCGAGTCCGCCACCGGCACCGACAAGCAGGCACAGCAGGCGCAGGCGGCCAAGACCACAGCGGTCGCCGCCAGTGACGAGCAGCCGGGTGCCGGTGCCGTCGGGTCGGCAACCACCTCCGCCAACGGATCAGCGGCGACGGCCGGCGGCACCGGAACCACAGCGGCACGGTCGCTCGCCGACACCGGCAAGCACGCCGCTCGCGAGGGCACCGGCAGCGTCGGAGCCACCGCGACCGCGGCCGGCAAGGGCACCGCCAAGGACGCAGCAGCCAAGCCCCGCAAGGACTTCGGCCCGGACAGCCACGCGCCGCAGGCCGACGGCTCGCAGCCGGAGGGCTTCCCGGTGAAGGGCAACGCCGACTCGATGCTGTACCACGTGCCGGGCAGCCGGTTCTACAACTCGACCGTCGCCGAGGTGTGGTTCCGCACCCCGGAAGCGGCCGAGAAGCAGGGTTTCCAGCTGCCGGCGAGCCAGCGTAAGGACGGAGCGAACGGCAAGTGACCATTGCACCCGAGGGCCGCAAACTACTGCGGCTCGAGGTCAGGAACTCGGCGGTACCGATCGAGCGCAAGCCGGAGTGGATCAAGACCAGGATGCGCACCGGACCGGAGTTCGCCAACCTGCAGTCGTTGGTGAAACGCGAAGGGCTGCATACGGTTTGCCAGGAGGCCGGCTGTCCCAACATCTATGAGTGCTGGGAAGACCGGGAAGCCACCTTCCTGATCGGCGGCGACCAGTGCACCCGGCGCTGCGACTTCTGCCTGATCGACACCGGCAAACCGGGTGAGCTGGACCGGGACGAGCCGCGGCGGGTGGCCGAGTCCATCGCCACCATGCAGCTCAAGTACGCCACCATCACCGGCGTCACCCGCGACGACCTGGACGACGAGGGCGCCTGGCTGTACGCCGAGACCGTGCGCAAGGTGCACGAGCTGGCACCGAACACCGGCGTGGAGATCCTCACGCCTGACTTCTCGGCGAAAGCTGAACTCCTGCAACAGGTTTTCGACGCGAAGCCCGAGGTGTTCGCGCACAACCTTGAGACGGTGCCGCGCATCTTCCGCCGGATCAGGCCGGCGTTCAACTACGAGCGCAGCCTTGACGTGCTCAGCCAGTCCCGCGACGCCGGCATGGTCACCAAATCGAACCTGATCCTCGGCATGGGCGAGACCCGCGAGGAGATCTCCCAGGCGCTGCGCGACATGCACGCAGCCGGGTGCGATCTGGTCACCATCACCCAGTACCTGCGGCCCACCCCGAGGCACCACCCGATCGAGCGGTGGGTGAAGCCGCAGGAGTTCGTCGAGCTGGCCGACGAGGCCCGCGAGATCGGCTTCGCCGGGGTGATGTCCGGTCCTTTGGTGCGCTCGTCCTACCGCGCCGGCACCCTGTACCAGCAGGCGCTGCAGGCCCGCGCCGGCGCCAACGGCGGATCCGAGGCCGGGACGGCACTGCCCGCCGCCGGCAACTGACCCCCCCTCGACAGGCCCGCCCACGATTCGGATGGTGGGCGGGCCTCGCCGTATCCTTGAGCCCATGGCTAAGACGCGCGGGACCGCGAACAACGTGGCGGTGACCAAGGACGAGAAGAAGGCGCTCAAGGCCGCCCAGCGTGCCGAGAAGAAGGAACGGCGCGGCCAGATCTGGCAGGCGTTCAACATCCAGCGCAAAGAGGACAAGCGGCTGCTGCCGTACATGATCCTCGCGGTGCTCGCAGCCGCTGCCGTGATCGTCGGGCTGGCCCTGCTGCTGAACATCGCCTGGTATTTCGCGCTGCCGTTCGGCCTGCTGATCGGCTTCGCCGTCGCCATGATCATTTTCGCCCGGCGCGCCCAGTCCAACGTCTACGCCAAGGCCGAAGGCCAGCCCGGCGCCGCTGCCTGGTCGCTGCAGAACAACCTGCGCGGCAAGTGGCGGGTCACCCCCGCCATCGCCGGCACGACGCATATGGATGCGGTGCACAGGGTGATCGGCCGGCCTGGCGTCGTACTGGTCGCCGAGGGCGCCCCGCATCGGGTGAAACCGCTGCTGGCGCAAGAGAAGAAGCGCATTGCCAGGGTGGTCGGCGACACCCCCATCTACGACGTGATCGTCGGCACCGAAGAGGGCCAGACGCCGCTCAAGAAGCTCAATCCGTTCCTGATGAAGCTGCCGCGGAACATCTCGGCCAGCGCCGTCGAGGAGCTCGACGCCCGGCTCACCGCGCTGCGCGGACGTTCGCCGCAGACCGGTCTGCCCAAGGGTCCGATGCCGTCCGGCGCCAAGATGCGGTCGGTGCAGCGGGTGGCCCGCCGCGGCACCCGCTGAGCCGTCCCGGGCCCGCCAGCACCATCACCCCCAACTGGTCACGCCGGAGCCGCGCCACCCGGGCCGTCCCGCAGATCCAGCGTCCGTCCAGGAGCGGCAGCGGGACGCGGCCCGCGGCGGGCGGACGAGGCGTCAGCGGGCCCGCACCACCACGGTGCGGCACAGCCGATCGTGCAGCCCGCGCCCGTTGGCATCCATCAGCAGCACCGGGATCAGCAGGAACGTCAGCGCCGTGCGCGGCACCGCCCACCAGCCGACCAGCCCGGCGCGGCGATCGTCACTGGCGGCGCCGACCACCGCCACCCTGATGCCCATCAGCCACTGCCCCGGCGTGAACCCGAACAACCCGACCGACAGCACCGTCATCACCGCCCACACCAGCAGCGACCAGTTCTTGGGGGCGTCCGGCAGCGTGAACAACGCCGCCACCCCGGCGGACAGCGCGATGTCGATGACGAACGCCAGCACCCGGGAGCCGATCGACGCCGCCGAGCCAACGCCGCTGGCCGGCAGTTCCAGCCCCGTGCCGCCGCCACGCTGCGGGGCGGACGCGGTCGATGAACTCACCGTTCCAGAGTAGGCGGTCACCGCCGGCCAGCTGCCCGGCGCCGGCCGCGACCGGTGCCACTGCCGCGACTGCCACTGCCGTTGCCACTGCCGCGACTGCCGCGACTGCCGCTGCTGCTGCCGCGCCCAGGACGCCGTGCCGGACTGTGTAACGTGCTCGAAACATTGCGGTCGCCTGCAAGCAATACCGATTTCTAGACTCGGTCAGTAGGACGTCGCCGGGCCCGGCCCGGTCACGTTGCCGCGGATCGGCCTCACGTCGTCCGCGGCCCGCCAACGGCCGACCCCCGCCGAAGATCTAGGAGCTTGTCCCGCGTGTTCTCCTCCAACGACGAACTGCTCAAGTACATCGCCGACACCGACGTCGAGTTCCTCGACATCCGGTTCTGCGACCTGCCGGGCATCATGCAGCACCTCACCGTTCCGGCCGCCTCGGTCACCGCGGACGCCCTTGACGCCGGGTTCGCCTTCGACGGCTCGTCGGTGCGCGGCTTCCAGTCGATCCACGAGTCCGACATGCTGTTGCTGCCGGACGCCACCACCGCTCGGATCGACCCGTTCCGCAAGCGCCGCACGCTGAATGTCAACTTCTTCGTGCACGATCCGCTGACCCTGCAGCCCTACTCCCGCGACCCGCGCAACATCGCCCGCAAGGCGGAGGAGTACCTGGCCACCACCGGCATCGCCGACACCGCGTTCTTCGGGCCGGAGGCCGAGTTCTACGTCTTCGACGACGTGCGCTTCCACTCCGACATGAACACCACCGGCTACACCGTCGACTCCAACTCCGGCTGGTGGAACACCGGCCGCGAGGAGGACGGCGGCAACAAGGGGTACAAGGTGCGGCCCAAGGGCGGCTACTTCCCGGTGGCACCGTACGACCAGTACGGCGATCTGCGCGACGACATGGTGGCCAACCTGACTGACGCCGGCTTCGAGGTGGAGCGCGCGCATCACGAGGTGGGCACCGCAGGGCAGCAGGAGATCAACTACAAGTTCAACACGCTGCTCGCCGCCGCGGACGAATTGATGCTCTTCAAATACATCGTCAAGAACACCGGCGCGGCCGTCGGCAAGACCGTGACCTTCATGCCGAAGCCGCTGTTCGGCGACAACGGTTCCGGGATGCACGCCCACCAGTCGCTGTGGAAGGACGGCAGCCCGCTGTTCCATGACGAGGCCGGCTACGGCGGCCTGTCCGAGACGGCGCGGTTCTACATCGGCGGCATCCTGCATCACGCCCCGTCGCTGCTGGCCTTCACCAACCCGACGGTGAACTCCTACCACCGCTTGGTACCCGGCTACGAGGCACCGGTAAACCTGGTGTACTCCAGCCGGAATCGCTCAGCGTGTATCCGAATCCCCATCTCCGGCAGCAATCCGAAGGCCAAGCGCATCGAGTTCCGTTGCCCCGACCCGTCTTCCAACCCGTACCTGGCGTTCTCCGCGATGATGATGGCCGGGCTGGACGGCATCAAGAACAAGATCGAGCCGCCCGCCCCGGTCGACAAGGATCTGTACGAGCTGCCGCCGGAAGAGGCCGCCGACATCCCGCAGGTGCCGGCCAGCCTGCCGGCGGTGATCGACCGGCTGGAGGCCGACCACGACTTCCTGTTGGAGGGCGGCGTTTTCACCCCCGACCTGATCGACACCTGGATCAACTACAAGCGCGACAACGAGATCGACCCGATCCGGTTGCGCCCGCACCCCTACGAGTTCGCGCTCTACTACGACCTCTGATTCGGGGCTTTTCAAGCTCTGCCAGTAGGTGCCTAAACGGCCGGTGACCTGCCATACGTCATTCAACGTTGGTCAACGTCAGGGTCGTCCTCGGGAACCGAGGCCGATGCTAACGCTTGCCGATAGTATCGGCAAGCGTTAGCATAGTGTCGTGATCCGGTCCTTCAAGAACACCGACACAGAGAAGGTCTGGAACCGCGAACACGTCCGAACCCTCGGACCCGAACTGCAACGGGCCGCGCAGAAGAAGCTCCGTCTCCTCAACGCGGCCTCCGAACTGAACAGCCTGCGGGTGCCACCCGGCAACCGCCTGGAGAAGCTGGTAGGCGACCGAGCCGGCCAACACTCCATCCGCATCAACGACCAATACCGGATCTGCTTCATCTGGACCGATAACGGTGCAGACGACGTCGAGATCACCGACTACCACTGACCTAGAACCGGAAGGAGACCGATCATGGCCACGACGACCAAGGCACACGACCCGATCACTCCGGGCGAGATCTTGCTGACCGAGTTCCTTGAGCCGCTGGGCATCACCCAGTACCGCCTCGCCCAGGCCACCGGTCTCCCCCAGACTCGGATCAGCGAGATCGTCCGCGGCAAACGCTCCATCACCACCGACACCGCTCTACGACTGTCCAAGGCCCTGGGGGTCGACGACCGGTTCTGGATCAACATCCAGACCGACTACGACCTCGAAGTCGAGCGCGACCTCCACGGGGCCGAACTGTCCAAGGTGACAGCGTTGGTGACGAGCTGAAAGCCGGCCGCTGGGGCCCCGGCGCGAGCGACAACGACCCGAGTCCGGGTGGCAGCGGTCCAGTCGGGGCCCGGGCCAGAGCGCGGCGGTACCGGCTGGCAGCATGACGGCATGCCGATCTACGCCGTCCAGTACGACTACGACGTCAATTCCGCGAGCCTGCGCGATCAACACCGCCCGGCCCACCGTGACTACCTGTCCCGGCTGACCGACGAGGGCTCGGTGCTGGCGCGCGGACCCTACGCCGACAACGCCGGCGGCCCCGGCGCGTTGCTGATCATGCGGGCGGACAGCCCCGAGGAGATCGCCCGGCTGCTCGATGCCGATCCGTTCTTCGAGCAGGGCTGCATCAGCTCGCGCCGCGTCCGCGAGTGGGAAGTGTTGGGCGACAAGCACCCGTTCATGTAGTCGGGCCCAGTAGTCAGGCGCAGGAGTGGAGCCGGGTCGTCGGGCCCAGTAGTCGAGCCGGCAGTCCGGCCTCGTGGCCGGGCTGGTAGCCCCGGGGTGCCGCTCGGCAGCGCGGCAACCCGGGGAGCTATCAACTCTTTCGGGCTGGATCTACCGGGCGCGTCAGTCCTTCTTGTAGACGCCCTCGGCGAAGTGCGCCACCTGGTCGCCGGAGAGCTCGGCCACCAGGTCGGATTCGCTGATCATGCCGATCAGCTCACCGTTGGACGTCACCGGCATCCGCTTCACCTGGTGCTCACGCATGGTGGACAGCACCTCGGAGATCGGAGTGTCGGCGTCGACGGTCTGTACCGGGCTGTTGGCGATGTCGCCGCAGCTGGTCGCGGACGGGTCGGCGCCGTCGGCGACCGCGCTGATCACGATGTCGCGGTCGGTCACCATGCCGGTGATGTTGCCCGCATCGTCCTGCACCGGAAGCGATCCGATGCCGAGGTTCTTCATCAACTTCGCAGCATCGACAAGGGTCCCGGTCGGCGGGACGGTCTGAGCCCCACGATTCATCACGTCGCGTGCGGTGGTCACGGTGCGGCGCCTCCTTCGGCGTTGGTGCGGACCAGGTGGTCCGGTGTTGACGAGCCGATCTTGCCTCATCACCGCGGCCACCGCTGAGCGCGAACCGCACCGCCGATCGCGGGCCGCACCGCCGATCGCGGGCGGCACCGCCGATCGCGGATGCACCGCCCGAAAGATCACCTGGGGTCGGAGATCGCCCCGGTGAACAGCGGCATGCCGGTCTCGACGTCGTGCACCACGAACAGGAACGGCCGGTCCACCACGAACTCCACCGGCGCTTTCTCGGGCGGGCCGGGGGCGGCGCCTCCCGGTGCCACCACCGCCGTGGCCGCCGCGGCTTCGATGCCCTGATCGTCGCTGGTGAACTTGACCTTGTGGATGATCGCGGTGATCAGCAGCGGCTCCTGGCCCGGTTCGCCCATACCGGTCAAGGGCACGTTGAAGGCGCCCGCCATCCCCATCGCGCTGAGCGCGGGCACCATGTCGGTGGAGCTGTCCAGCTCCAGCCGCGGCAGCTGCACCTTGACCTTGGTCGCTGGGGCGGTGCTCGGCAGTGTCCACACCTCGGGACGCAGCAGGGTGACCGGATCGGTGTCGGCCTTGTCGGGGAGCACGATGGTCATGGCGAGGCCGCCGCCGCCCAATCCGATGGACGCCGCCGACCAGCCGTCGCCGGTGGCGTACGGGATGGTCTGGGTGTCCATCGACAGCCACGGCACCGGCAGGCGCTGTTTGCCGCCGACGGCGAAGTCGTGCGTATCCTCGGCGGCTGGCCCGGCCGCCCACGGCGCCTTCAGATACAGCGCATTCACCAGCACCAGCCTGGTGAGCTCGGTGACCCGCGCCGGGTCGAGCAGTTCGGGGATCAACCCTCTGGTGCGCTCACCGACCCACGTATTGATGGCGCTGCGGGCGCCGTCGGCGTCACCGCGGAAGTCGACCGTCCGCACCGGGGCGTCGTAGCCACGCGCCAGCGCGTCCAAGAACTCCCGGCGCAGCCGGTAATCCTGTTGCAGGAACAGCGAATTGGCGGTCTGCACCACCATCGGATCGAGTTGCTGACCGCCCGCCTGCACGTCCTGCGAATCGGCGACAGCCGCGGCCACGGCGGCATCAATGGCGGTGATCCAGCTCGCGACCTCGTCGGCGGAACCGCTGAGGCCGCGTTTCAGGGCCTCCGCCGGGGCGCCGGTGGCGCCGAAGTCGGCCATGCCGATGGCGGCCAGCAACGAATACGGGCTGATCAGCGTGTTGCCCTTGTCGTCGGGTTGGGTCGCGGCTAGCAGCGCCGAGCTGAAGGCTCCGAACCGGAGCCTGAGCATCGTCATCCCTGCCGGGGCCACTCGGCTGCCGGCACCGCGCAGTTCGCGGATCCCGCCGCCATCACCCGAACCGCTTGGCATCGCGGCCAGCGAGCCCGCGGCTGGTTCGGCCCGGCCCAGCTGGTCGCGCTCACAGGCCGTGAGCAGCCCAGCGCCGCCGGCCGCGAGCAACGCCAACAGCGCGCGCCGGCTCACGGCCCGGCCGGCGAGTGCGGTGGGTACGGGCGGGTGAGACATCGATCCCCCTGGTGACATCGACAGTGGTGGCGGTTAAGCCGGTGGTCTACGGCAGCACCGTGGATACAGCAGCGTGGAGGCAGCAGCACCGTGGATACAGACGCCGCCGCGCGGCCGTCGGTTCCGGCGGTGCGGTTGCGGCACGGTGCGGTTGCGGCACGGTGCGGTTCCGGCACGGGACGAGGCGGGCTTCGGGGTGACGTGGCCCCTTCGGGGTGGTCCATGTGTTGTGAGAGTCCGAGAGCCCAGACTGTGGGCGAGGAGGATGATCACGATGAAGCGTCATCGGCATACCCCGGAGCAGGTGGTTCGCAAGCTCCGGGAGGGTGAGCGGTTGCTCAACGAGGGCAAGGACCTTGCTGAGGTGCTCCGCGTGTTGGAGGTTTCCGAGGCGACGTGGAACCGCTGGCGCGCTCAGTACGGGGGCATGAAGGTGTCAGAAGCGAAGCGGCTCAAGGAGTTAGAGGTCGAGAACGCGCGGTTGAAGAAGTTGGTTGCGAACCAGGCGTTGGATATCGACATGCTGAAGGAGTTGGCTGAGGGAAACTTCTGACCCCGGACCGTCGCCGCCGCGCTGTGGCGCATGTGCGGGAACGGTTCGGGGTTTCGCAGCGGCGGGCTTGTCGGGTGGTCGGGGTGCACCGCTCGACGGTGCGGCTGGCGCGGCGGGTACGCCCGGATGAGGAGAGTCGGCTGCGTGGACGGTTGCGGCGGATCGCCCCGGAGCATCCGCGGTGGGGGTGGCGGATGGCGTATCGGCTGCTGCGTCGGGAGGCTTGCGGGCCGTGGCGGGCGGTGAATCACAAACGGATTCAGCGGCTGTGGCGCGAGGAAGGGTTACGGCGACCTGTCCGTTCCCGTAAGCGCCGCCGGGTGGCAGCCGATACCACGGTTCGGTTCCGGGCACAGCGGCCGAATCACGTGTGGGCGTTGGATTTCCAGTTCGACGAGACCACCGACGGGCGCCGGCTGAAGTCGCTGCATATCGTCGATGAGTACACCCGAGAAGCGTTGGCCATGCGGATCGGCAGAACCTGCACCAGCGACGAGGTCGTCGAGGTACTCACCGCCCTGATCGCGGTCCGCGGCGCTCCCGAGCACCTGCGGATGGACAACGGCCCGGAGATGATCGCCTGGGCGCTGCGTGACTACTGCCGGATGACCGGGACCCGGACCAGTTTCATCGAGCCAGGCGCGCCGTGGGAGAACCCGTTCATCGAGTCGTTCAACGGGCGGGCCCGCGACGAGTTGTTCAACGTCGAAGAGTTCGGCACGGTCCTGGAGGCCCAGGTGATTGTCGAAGCCTGGCGGATCGAGTACAACACCTACAGGCCGCACTCCTCGCTCGGGGACCGCACCCCAGCCGAGTTCGCGGCCAGCTGGACACCCAACACACAACCAGCACTCTCATAGCAGGTGGACCACATCACGGGGTCCCGTCAGGGGTGACGACGAACCGCGCCGTCCGGTGCCCGCGCCGGCCCGGGCGCGGGCACCGCCGTGGACTCCCGCGGTTAACCGACCGGGCTGCGCTCCACGTCGGTACCGACCCCGGCTGCGGCGGAATCAGTGGTGGCGCGCGGCGCGGGAGTGTCGACGGGCTCGTCCGCGCGGCCTTTGATGCGCTGGCTGATCACCTGGGTGATGCCGTCGCCGCGCATCGACACCCCGTACAGCGCGTCGGCGGCCTCCATGGTGAATTTCTGGTGGGTGATGATGATCAGCTGGCTGGAGTCGCGCAGTTCGGAGAGCAACCCGACCAGCCGGGTCAGGTTGGTCTCGTCAAGGGCGGCCTCCACCTCGTCCATCACGTAGAACGGGCTGGGCCGGGCCCGGAAGATCGCCACCAGCAGCGCCACCGCTGTCAACGAGCGCTCGCCACCGGACAGCAACGACAGCCGCTTCACCTTCTTGCCGGGCGGTCTGGCGTTCACCTCGATACCGGTGGTCAGCATGTCGGACGGGTCGGTCAGCACCAGTTCACCCTCGCCGCCGGGGAACAGCGTGCCGAACACCGTGACGAACTCGCGGGCCACGTCGTGGTAGGCGCTGGTGAACACCTCGAGGATCTTGTCGTCCACCTCTTTGACGACGGTGAGCAGATCCTTGCGGGTGGATTTGATGTCTTCCAGCTGGGTGGACAGGAAGGCGTGCCGCTCTTCCAGCGCCGCAAACTCCTCCAGCGCCAACGGGTTCACCTTGCCGAGCAGCGCCAGTTCCTTCTCGGCGCGCTTGGCCCTGCGTTCCTGTTCACCGCGGTCGAACGGCGTCGGCTGCGGCGCGCTCACTTCGTCGCCGCGTTCTTTGGCGGCGGTGTACTCCCCCATCTCGAGCGCGGTGGGCGGCACCGGCACGTCCGGGCCGAACTCTGCCACCAGATCGTCCGGCGCCATCGAGAAGTCCACCGCGATGCGCTCGGTGAGCTGCTGGTGCCGCAGCGTCTGCTGGGCGCGCTGCACCTCGTCGCGGTGCACCGCATCGGTGAGCTTGTCCCACTCGGACTGCAGACCGGCTACCGCCGCCCTGGCCTCGCCGGCCTCCTGTTCGGCCGCCTGCCGGGCCTGCTGCGCCGATTCCCGTTGCCGCGCAGCGGTTTCCAGCGCGTGCTGCAGCTTCTCAGCGGCGGCGGCGCCGATCTCGACGACGCGTCTGGCGACCGCCGCTCCGGCCGCCCGGCGGCGCACCGCCTGTTCCGCGCGGAGCCGGGCGTCGCGTTCGGCCCTGGCGGCCCGGCGCAGCGACTCTGCGGTGCCGGCGCCGGCCTTGGCCCGTTCCTCCGCCGTGCGCAGCGCCAGCCTGGCCTCCACCTCGGCCTGCCGCACCTGCTGGGCGTGCTCGGCGGCGGCGTCGCGGGCGCTCGGGTCCACCTCGTCGGGGTGATCGGCACCGGCGTCGGATTCGGTCGCGGCGGCCAGTCGTTGTTCCAGATCGGCGAGTGCGTCCCGGTGCTGCTGCCTGCTGATCTGCACCTGATCGCGTTGCCGCTCAAGGCGTTCGGCCTCTGCCGTCGCGGACCTGGCGGTGGCGCCGAGCCGGCCGAGTTGGTCGGTGACGGCGGACAGTTGCGCGTCGGACTCGTGCAGGGCGGCCAGCGCGGTCCTGGCCCTGGCGCCGAGTTGTTCGGCTTCGGCGCTGGCGCCGGCGTGGGCGGCGGTCAGTTCACCGCTGCGGGCCTGCACCGCGGCCAGCGCGGTCTCCGCTTCGCTCACCGCCGCCTGGATCTCCAGCACCGACGGCGCGCCGGGGCTGCCGCCGATCGCCCAGCCAGCCCCGAAGAGCTCGCCTGTTCCGGTCACCACCCGCAGGTCGGGTTGCGCCGCAAGCAGTTCGGCCGCTTGGAAAGCTCCGGCGGCGCCAGCGGCACCGACGGTCGCGGTCTCGGTGCCGGCATCGGCGGTGGCGGCGCCGGCCGTGGCCGCATCGGCGGTAGCGGTGCCGGCTTCGGCCGAGGCGGGCTGGCCGAGTGGCAGGATCACCACGCCGCCCAGCAATCGCCGCAGGGCGGGCAGGAACGCGGCGGGTGCGCTCACCTGATCGACCGCCCACACCGCCCCGGTCGGCAGCGCGGGGCGCGGCGGTTCGATGGGAGCCGCGGCGTCACCGACCAGCAAGCTGACCTGCCCGGCGTCCTGTTCCCGCAGCCGCTCCAGCGCCCGTTGCGCCGCGGAAACATCTTGCACGGCAACGGCTTCGGCCAGGTTGCCGAGCGCCGCGGCGACTGCCGCCTCGTAGCCGGGCGTCACCGTCAGCACGGTCGCGACCGGGCCGAGTACCCCTGGCAGGTCGGCGGCCAGCAGGGTGCCGGCGCCGTCCTTGCTCTGGGCGTGCATGGTCAGGGCGTCCAACCGGGCCTGCAGCCTGGTCTGTTCGGTGGCCGCCTCGCGCAGCGAGGCGTCGAGTTCGGCGACCCTGGCGGCTGCCGCCTGTGCGGCCTGCTCGGCGTCCATGTGGGCTTCGTCCAGCCCGATCTCGGACGAGTCAAGACCCTGCACCTGATCCTGCAGCTGCTGGAACTGCTGCTCGGCCTGCGCGGCGCGCTGGCGGGCCTCGGTGACGGCCGATTCCAGCCGGGCGCTCTCGTCGTCGGCCGAGGCCAGCCGCGACCGCGCCGCGTTCACCTGCCCGGACAGCCGGGCCAGTCCCTCGCGGCGGTCGGCGATGGCGCGCCCCGCCGCCACCAACTCGGCCTCGGCGTCGCGGAGCCGCTGCTCGGCGTCTCTGCGGGTCTGCTCGGCCGCCTCCAACTGCGCGGTGGCCGCGGCGACCAGCTGTTGCCGCTCGGTCTGCTCGGCCTCGGCCTGTTCGGCCTGCCGGTCCAGTTCTTCGGGGTCGCGCCCGCTGCGCTGGTGTGCCGGTTCGGCGGACAGGTTGCGCTCGCGTTCCTCCGCAAGGCCGAGCGTGCCGCGGAACCGCTCGGACAGCGCCGACAGCGCGAACCAGACGTCCTGTGCCGCCTGCAGCGTTGGGGTGGCCTCGGCCAGCGCCGCGGCGGCCCGCTCGGCGCGTTCGGTGGCGTCGGCGAGCGCCTTCTGCACCCGTTCGCGGTGCTCGACGGCGGCCTGCTCGTCGGCGGTCTCCTTGGCGATCTGCTCGGCCAGCTGCACGTAGTCGTGCGCCGCCAGCCGCAGCTTGGCGTCCCGCAGATCCGCCTGCACGCCCGCTGCGCGCCTGGCCACCTCTGCTTGCCGGCCCAGCGGCTTGAGCTGCCGGCGCAGCTCGGAGGTGAGGTCGGTGAGCCTGGTCAGGTTGGCCTGCATGGCGTCGAGCTTGCGCAGTGCCTTCTCTTTGCGCTTGCGGTGCTTGAGCACCCCGGCGGCCTCTTCGATGAAGGCCCTGCGGTCTTCGGCGCGGGCGGACAGCACCGCGTCGAGCTGGCCCTGCCCGACGATGACGTGCATCTCGCGGCCGATGCCGGAGTCGGACAGCAGCTCCTGGATGTCGAGCAACCGGCAGCTCGAGCCGTTGATCTCGTACTCGCTGGCGCCGTCCCGGAACATCCGGCGGGTGATGGAGACCTCGGTGTAGTCGATCGGCAGCGCGCCGTCGGCGTTGTTGATGGTCAGGGTGACCTCGGCCCGGCCCAGCGGCGGCCGGTCGGCGGTACCAGCGAAAATGACGTCTTCCATCTTGCCGCCGCGCAACGCCTTGGCACCCTGCTCCCCCAACACCCAGGCGATGGCGTCGACGACGTTGGACTTGCCGGAGCCGTTGGGCCCGACGACGGCGGTGATGCCGGGTTCCAGCTGCAGGGTGGTCGAGGACGCGAACGACTTGAAGCCCTTGAGGGTCAATGACTTCAGGTACACGCTGCTGCGACCACTTCCTGTACGAGGCGAACCGGTTTCGACAACGTGATGAGGTTACCCGTCCCTGAGGCGTTCCCGGCGGAGGCCGAGCCCGACGAATCGCCCGGTCAGCCGGCGCAGCGCCGGAACCGCGTTCAGCACCCGAAGGGCGCGCGGCGGCCGCAGCGACGTGCGCCGTTCCAGCGACGTCGGGTACATGCCGCGCAGCAGCCGGGTCTGGGCGAACTGGGTGATCGCCACCGGCAAGGCCCTACGGCGCCGGACGGCGTCAAGGTCGCGCTCGCCTGGGATGCGTCCTTGCCGCAGGATCGGCCCGAGCCGGTTGGCCGTCGCCACCGCGTCGGCGATCGCCAGATTGATGCCGACCCCGCCGGCGGGCGACATTGCATGCGCGGCATCGCCGATGCAGAGCAGCCCCGGCCGATGCCAGCGGCGCAGCCGGTCCACCCGCACCGTCAGCTCATGGACCTGGTCCCAGCAGGTGAGGTCGTCGGTCAGCCGCCGGCGCAGCGCCGGTTGCACGCCGGCCACCCTGCGGCGGAACTCGTCGAGTCCCTGGTCCCGCAGTGCCGCGCCGGCTCCGTGCGGTAACACGTATGCCAGCTGCCAGTAGTCGCCGCGGTTGATGCTGATCAGCACGCCGCTGGGGCTGGAGGTGAACAGCGTGAACTCTTCGCTGCTGTCGCGATTGTTGTTGCGGGGCAGGCGGAACCACCAGACGTCGATCGGTGACTGCCGGGAGGTCGGGGCCAGCCCGGCGGCGCTGCGCACGGTGGAGTGGCGGCCGTCGGCACCGATCACCAAACCCGCCCGGATCGCGATGGGCTCGCCGTCCCGCTCGGCGGTGACGCCGACCACGGTGTCCCCTTCGGTCAGCAAGCCCGTCACTGTGGTGTTGCGCTGCAACGAGAATGCCGGCAGGACGGCGGCCTTGTCGGCGAGAAACGACAGGAAGTCCCACTGCGGCACCAGCGCGATGTACCGGTGGTGTACCGGCAGCCGGGTGAAGTCGGCAACCTGAAACTGTTGGCCGGCAACGGATACCGTCACCCGCTCGACCCGCTGATGCGGCAGCGTCAGGAAGTCGGTGTCCCAGCCGAGTTGGTGCAGCAGCTCCAGCGTCGACGGGTGGATGGTGTCGCCCCGGAAGTCGCGGAAGAAGTCGGCGTGCTTCTCCAGCACGGTCACGGTGATCCCGGCACGGGCCAGCAGCAGCCCGGTGACCATCCCGGCGGGGCCGCCGCCGACGACGCACACCGTTGGGTCCCGGTCCGATTCGGCAGATGGGGGCTTGGGCATGCCACCACGGTGAGCCGCCGAGGTGCAGACTGGCAACCATGGTCAATAACCGCCGCGGTCGACCGGCCAGCGACTCCGATGTCCGCGAGCGCATTGTCTCCGCAGCTCGCAGCGCGTTTCTGGAGCGTGGCTATGCGGCGACGACGGTGCGCGGGATCGCCGAAGCGGCGGGGGTGAGCCACAGTCTGATCAATTATCACTTCGGCGGGAAGGAGGGCCTGTTCGCCCAGGTGATCGATCTGGCCGTCGGCCCTGGGCAGATCCTCGACCGGGTCGCGACCCTGTCCAGCGCTCGCGAGTTCGCGCCGCAGTTGCTGGACGCCGCGCTGGGTTGGTGGGAGCTGCCGCAGGTGCAGCAGCGGCTGCGGGAGCTGCTCGCGGCCGCCGCCACCGACGCCGCGGCCGGCGCGGTGTTCGCCAGCTACCTTCAGGTCAACGTGGTGGATCGGCTGCTCGAGGTGCTGCCGGTGCCCGCCGGACCGGACGCACGGGGCCGGGTCAGCGCCGCGGCGGCGGTGATCGCCGGGGTGTTCCTGACCCGCTACGTGCTGCACCTGGCGCCGATCGCGCAGCTGAGCCGCGCCGAGGTGGTGCGGTTCGCCGGGCCGACGCTGGCCGCCGCGCTGGCCGGCCCGCTCCCGGCGCCCGGGGTCAGCGCTCGCGGAACCCGCTGAGGCCGCCGCGGGCCGGGCCGAACTGTTCGGAGACGAACGCCACCGAACCTGGGGTGGAGCCGCCGCGCAGCGCGGCGAGCAGCCGCTCGCACGCCGAGCGCGGCCCCTCGGCAATCACCTCGACCCTGCCGTCCGGCTTGTTGCTCGCCGACCCCACCAGCCCGAGTTCCAGCGCCCGCGCACGGGTCCACCAGCGGAACCCGACACCCTGCACCTGGCCTTGCACGAAGGCGGTCAGCCGCACCTGCTCGTCGGCGGCGGTCCCGCCGGAATCGCTTGCTGGGCCGGGGTTGTCCATACCCGCCAGCCAACCAGATCGGCGCCGTCGGCCGCTGGCCCCGGTGAGCAGTTCTCGGCCGTGTTCAGCCGTGCAGGCGTGCTGGCCGGCCGCCGTCCCTCAGCCGTGGTAGACGGTGAGCGTCTTGGGCAGCACCCGCAGCCGGAAGGCGCTGCCGGGGTTGGTGACCTCGCCGTCGTGGGCAGCCGGGACCGGGTCGCCGGCCACGTCGATGGTCAGCGCCGGCGCCTGCACGGTGCCGTACACCCTGGTGCGCTCCACCAATCCGATCAACGAGGCGAGCACCCCGATGGTGGTGGAGAAGCGCCGGTCGGCGCGCAAGAACTGTGCGTCGAGGACGCCGTCGTCGAGCCGTTCCCGCCAGGCCGGCGCCAGCCCACGCGGGGAGTAGCGGCCGTTGCCGATGAACATCGCCCAGACCGGCACCCGCTCGCCGTTGATGGTCACCGTCATCGGTTGGTGCTTGCGAGCTGTGCGCCACAGCGCGACGGCAGCCGCTGGCCATTTGCCGATCCGGTGGCTGAGCCGATCACGCCGCTCGACCAGCTCGGGGTAGCCGCCGAGGCCTGCGGTGTTCAGGAAAAGCTTGTCGTTCAGTTCGGCGACGGTGACGGCGCCGGCCCGCCCGTCGCGCAGCGCGGCCGCGGTGTCGGCGTGGGTGTCGAGCGCCAGCGCTCCGGCGAAGTGGTTCAGGGTTCCGGCCGGGAGCACCGCAAGCGGCAGCCCGCGGTCCAGCGCGACCTGCGCCACCGAGGCGACCGTGCCGTCTCCCCCGGCGACGCCGAGCGCCCGCACCGAGGCGCCGTCGGGGCCGTCCAGCGCCGCGTCAAGCGCGTCGGCCACGCCGTGTTCGCTCGGGTCCCAGCGCACGACCCGCGTCTTCGGCAGCAGCTCCGTGATGGCCTGCTCGGCCCCGGACGCGGTCCCCGACGCGGAGTTGATGAGCAGCAGCAGGCCGGCGCCGTCCAGCAGCGGCGGCGCGGTCGCGTCCGGCATCTCCGCCGGCGCAAAAGGCTTGGCCGGCCAGATCTTTGCACCGAGCACCGCGATCCCGGCGCCGATCGCCGCGCCGGTGACAACGTCAGACGGGTAGTGCACGCCGACATGCACGCGCGAGTAGGAAACGGCCCCGGCCAGCGGGGCGAGGACCGCAGCGGTGGCCGGCCACTCGACGGCGGCGCCGGTGGCGAAGGCGGCGGCGGAGGCGGCGTGGCCTGACGGGAACGACGACGTCCACGGCTGCTTGCCGATCTGCCGCAGCCGGTTGACCCGATCGGCGGCTGGGCGCCGGCGGCCGACGAGCGGTTTGATCACGGTGTTGGACAGCAGGCTGGCCTCGGCCAGCGAGGTGATGCCGCGCAGCGCCGCCCGCCGTCCGCGCTTGCCGGTGGCGGCGAGCGCGCCGGCCACCCCGAACCACAGCAGGCCGTGGTTGGCGCTGGTGGTCAGCGCGCGCAGGCCGCGGTCGACCGGGGTCGGCGTCGTGGGTGCGCCGCGCAGCCGGCGGGTGGTCTGTCTGGTCGCCGCGGCCAACCAGTTGCCGCGACCGGCGATCCGCCAGCGCGGGTCGAACCGGTCGGGTGCGACGGTCCGGACCAACCGGCGTCCGGCCCCGCTCACCTGCCCACCTCGGCGGTGCCGGGCCCGGCAGAGCCGGCGTGGCCGGCGGTGCGACCGGCCGCCGTAGCCGGCCCGCCAACACTGCTAGCCGGCCCGCCAACGGTGGGGGCCGCGCCGGCGAACCGGGCGGCCAGGTAGATGCGCACCGCGCCGGCCCAGAGCATCGCGGCCATCAGCAGGTGGACGATCACCATCACGATCGGCAGGTTGGTCATCGCCTGCACAATGCCGACAACACCCTGCAGCACCACCAGCCCCAGAAACACCTGGGAGCGTCTCCGCACCTCGCGGAACCGGCCAGCAGGGGAAATGCCGGCGGCGTAGATCAGCGCGATCACCAGCATGGCGGCCGCCGCGACGCCGTGCACGATGGTCACCGCGGTCCAGTCGAAGCCCATCCGTTTGGTGGCGTTGTCGTCGCCGGAGTGCGGTCCGGACCCGGACACGGCGGTGCCGAACACCACCACCACACCGGTGGTCACCACCAAAAGCCCGGCCAGCGGCCGGCTGGTCGGGGCGGGCCGGCCGCGTCCCTCCAGCAGCACCAGCTCGTACGAGGCGGCCGCGGTGCCGACCAGCAGCATCGCGGCGAGGAAGTGCCCGGCAACCACCCAGGGGTTCAGACCGGTCAGCACGCTGATGCCGCCGACCACCGCGTTCAGCAGCACGATCGCCAGCTGCGCGAAGCCGGACAGGGTGATCCGGTTGCGCAGCCCCACCCGCCACCACGCGACCACGATGAACACCGCGACGCCGGCCACCAGCACCCCGGTGAGCATCCGGTTGGTCCACTCGATCATGTCGTGGAGGTTCTGCGCGGTGTACTCGGGCGCGAACTCGCCGGGCGAGCAGTTGGGCCACGACGAGCAGCCCAGCCCCGATCCGGTGAGCCGGACGATGCCGCCGCCGATGACGATGAGCAGGCTGAGCGCCACCACCGCGGCCGAGGAGTACCGCAGCCACGGGTCGACACCGTCTCCGGTGGTGTCCGCGGTACGTGCGGTGCCGGTGAGTGGGGTGCTGCCGCCAGTTGGTGCGGAGCGGGCGGCGCCGCGTCTGCTGGGCTGGCGCCCCTTGCCGGTTGTGGTCACCGCCGCCTCGCTGTCCTGTGTGTCGATGTGCTCGGGTACTGGGATTCGCGAATGTTGTGGGCGCCGATGTTCCGCCGGCCCCACCGTCGTTCTACCCACTGTAGAACTCAATCTGTCGCGGTCAGTCGGGCGCTGGTGTGCCGCTGGGATCTGCCGCCGATACCCGCACGCTGGACTCCTCGGATTCTTCCAGCACGGCTGGGTGTTCGGGGTCGGCGGACAAGTCAAGCAGCTGCACAAGGTTTCGCGGCCAGATGGCCTCGTCGGTGGCGGCCAGGTCGTCGCGGGACCACCAGCGGTGCGCCGTCATGGTGAGGCGCTCGGCGTCGGTATGGCCGGACAGGTCCAGCTCGAACACCGGAACCGTGGCGGCGAAGAACGTCTCGTGTTGCCGCACGATCTTGTCGGTGTAGCCGTGCCAGACGCTGCGAGTGGCGACCGGGCCGTGCAGCTTCCCCGGGTGCAGCCGCAGACCGGTCTCCTCGTGCAGCTCACGCAGCGCCGCCTTGGCGTCGGACTCCCCCGGCTCGGTGCCGCCGCCTGGGGTGATCCACCAGCGGTAGCCGGGCACCCCGGGGTCGCTGTCGGCGAACAACAACACCCGGCCCTCCGGGTCGGTGAGCAGCACTCGCGCCGTGCGTCGCTCTTGCACGGGGCGGTCGCCGGGATTCGGCTTTATCGGATTCATGGGCCGCCCGACGCTACCAACCCGCCACCGCGAACCACCAAGCGCCGGCTCACCCGTCATTTGACCGAAAGTGGCTTCTCGTCCCGGTTTTCACGCGGCGCCACGCTCGCGATTGCCGACGAGAAGGCAATTCCGGTCATTAGGCATCGGTGACCGGCTCGGCTCCGGCTCGCGGCGGCAGCAGTCGCGGTTCCATCGCCGCCGTCGCTCGCGGCGCGGTGACTCTAAGAGCGACCCGGCCGCTGGCACACCCGGCACAGGAAGGACGAGCGATTCATGAACGCTTCGCGGCGGATCGGGTGGCCGCAGCGCCGGCACGGCAGACCCTCGCGGCCGTAGGCGTCCAGCGTGCGGTCGAAGTAGCCGGACTCGCCGTTCACGTTGACGTACAACGCGTCGAAGCTGGTGCCGCCGACGGCGAGCGCCGCGGTCATCACCTCGGTGGCCGCATCCAGCACGGCCCGCACCGCCGGCCGGGGCAGCCGATCGGTCTGCCTGCGGTAGTGCAGTTTGGCGCGCCACAGCGCCTCGTCGGCGTAGATGTTGCCGATGCCGGAGACCACCGTCTGGTCGAGCAGAACCCGTTTCAACTCAGTGTGTTTGCCGCGGATCGCGCGTACCGCGGCGTCCCGGTCGAACAACGGGTCGAGCGGGTCGCGGCCGATGTGCGCGATCTCGGCGGGCAGCTCCGCGCCGCCGGGCGAGAATGCCATGCCGCCGAAGGTGCGCTGGTCGAGGAAGTCCAGATGCGGCCCGTCGTCGGCAAAGTCGAACCGGATCCGCAGGTGCGGATGCAGCGGCGCGGCGCCCCGGCCGGCAGCGCCCGCCCGAACAGCACCCGCCCGAACACCACCCGATGCCGCACCAGCACCAGCTCGAGCACCAGCACCAGCACCGACCCGGAACTGGCCGCTCATGCCCAGGTGTGCGAGCACCGCGTCGCCGTCGTCGAGCACCAGCCACAGGTACTTGCCGCGGCGGCGGACCTGTTCGATGGTGCGGCCGGCCAGCACGGCGGCAAAGTCATTGCGGCCACCGGGATGTCGGCGGACGGCACGGTCGGAGTGCACCTGGACGGCTGCGATGCGCCGACCGGTGATGTGTTCGGCCAGTCCCCTGCGGACTACCTCGACCTCTGGCAGTTCCGGCACGGGTCAGCCGCGCGGCGGACCGGCGGGACCCGCGGGTCCCGCCGAATCGCCGGGATCGGCCGGCGGCACCGGTGTGGCACCCGGAGCTCCCCGTTCGGACCCGGCGGCACCGGCGCCAGCAGCGGCACCGTCGCCAGCGGCAGTAGCGGCACCGGCGTCAACAGCGGTGTCAGTGCCGGCCACGGTGTCAGTGCCGGCGGCAGCGGCAGCTTCGGAAGCGGAACCGTCCGGCTCGGACAGCGCGGTGTAGGCGTTGCCCGCCGCGCGCTGCTCTGCCTCTTTCTTGGTGCGCCCGGTGCTCGGCTCGCCGTACGGCACACCGTCGACCACCACCTGCGCGGTGAACTGCTTGAGATGGTCGGGACCGCTCTGTTCGATGCGGTACTCCAGCGGCCCCATGCCGCGGGTGGCGACCAGCTCCTGCAGCGACGTCTTCCAGTCAAGGCCGGCACCCAGCAGCGGAGCCCCGGAGATCAGCGCGTCGAACAGTCGCAGCACCACCACCCTGGTCGGCTCCAGGCCGTGCTGCAGGTACAGCGCGCCGATCAGGGCCTCGGTGGCGTCGCCGAGGATGGACGCCTTGTCGCGACCGCCGCTGGACTCCTCACCCTTGCCGAGCAGCAGCATGTCGCCGAGACCGATCGACCTGGCCACCCCGGCCAGCGCGTTCATGTTGACGATCGACGCGCGCATCTTGGCCAGCTGACCCTCGGGCAGCTCGGTGTGCTCGTGGTACAGCTTCTCGGTGACGACGATGCTCAGCACCACATCGCCGAGAAACTCCAGCCGCTCGTTGTCCGGGATGCGGCCGTGCTCGTAGGCGTACGAGCGGTGGGTCATCGCCAACAGCGCAAGCTCGGCGTCGAGATCGACGCCGAGCTTGGCGGTGAGCTGTTGATGCAGTTCTGGGGCTATGCCAGCAGCGCTGGCGGGAGCGCTCCGGGCAGCACTCATATCCCTGTCCGTGTGATCAGGCCTCGACGACCTGGCGACCCGCGTACTGCCCGCAGTTGGGGCAGGCGGTGTGCGGCAGCTTGAGCTCGCCGCACGCGGGGTTCGGGCAGGGCACGAGCGTCGGCACGGTGGTCTTCCACTGCGAGCGACGCGCCCGGGTGTTGCTGCGGGACATCTTCCGCTTCGGGACAGCCACGACTACCTCTCCTTCAATTGCTGACTGATACTGCTGGTGGCGGCGGCTGCGCAGGGCAACCGCTGCTGGTGGCGCGGGCCGAACAGTGCCGGCCACCGTTACCGGTGACGCACTACTCGGGACGGGTCCGACTCGGGTCGGAATCGCGGTCGGACCGGGGCGTTTGCTGCTCCGCAGCGTTGCCTTCGGTGCCGAACTTCTCGGCCAAGGCCGCCCAGCGCGGGTCCAGTATCTCATGAGAATGGCCAGGCTCCGCATCGGCGAGCCGAACGCCACATTCGGAGCACAGCCCGAGGCAGTCGTCGCTGCACAACGGCACCATCGGCATGGCCAGCGTGAGCTCGTCAACCACCAGCGGCCGCAGGTCGATCAGGTCGTCCTGCACCCGCGGCAGTTCGTCGTCGTCGGTGGTCTCGTCGGTGGTGGAGCCAGGGTAGGCATACAGCTCGCGGAGCTTGGCGCTGACGTTCTCCTTGACCGGTTCAAGGCAGCGGGCGCACTCGCCCTCGGCGGTCGCCGAGGCGGTGCCGGACACCAGCACCCCTTCGGTGACGGACTCCAGCCGCAGCGCCAACCGCACACTGCCACCGGCCGGGACGGCGATCACCGGCAGGCCGATCGGCTCGTCGACGGGTACATCGAGGGTCACCGGCTTGTAGCTGCCGGGGCGCCGGCCGAGGGTGCGGACGTCGAGCACCCAGGGCGAGTTCGGGTTGAGATGAGTTGCAGTCATGACGGGTCAAGGCTACGTCTCACCGGGCCGCGTCGAGTCTGACGCCGCGGGGAGTCTGACGCCGCGGTCCGCAAGCGGCGCTGATCTACCCGTTGTGCGGCAGGGCGGTGCACGGCAGCCGTACCGACCAGCCGCCCGGCGCAGCGGCCACCTGCACGGCGACGGCGCCGGCGTCACAGCTGACCTCGGCCTCGTGCACCCCGTCCGACCAGTCCGGACCGACCCTGGTGGAATCGCCGCGCCAGGCCGCCAACGCCAGCACCACCACCCCTGCTGCCAGGGCCACTCCGACAACCGGACGCGCCCGCGGCCAGCGGTCGGCCGCGACCTGCAGGGCCACCACACCGGCGGCCAGCAACAACATGGCGGCCGTCATCCCCCACCGCACCAACGGAAAGGCGACTTCCCCTGGCACCAGAGCCGCATAACGGAACATCGAATGGTCGTTCATGAAATACGAGGCGCACCACAACACCACAGAACCGGCTAGGCCGCCGACAAGCGCCACGCGCAGATCCCAGTCACGAGCCAACACGGCTCTTCGACTTTCCGCGGGGTGGGTCGTTCATGCTGCGGTCGGTCGCTGTCGGGTGACGGCGATGTGGATCATGATGCGCCTTCGGTAGTTGGTCATGTTCCGGAACCCGCAGGCCACGC
>NZ_JABEND010000015.1 GCF_013002705.1 Nakamurella aerolata
CCGTGACGGCAGCCCCGCTACCCTGAACCATGCTCGTGGCCTCGCTGCTGGACGTTGTGAGAGACCAACAGCATGCGCGGCCACGAGCCCTACCTCAGGCTGCCGCCCCGCTCAACGTCCAAGAGCCCGTTTATGCGGTGGAGTGACTCGAAGTCGGCCCCATCCGGTGAGCGGCAGCGAGCCCGAAGGGATCCCCTCAGCTCCACGTAAAGTTGAACCGATCACTTGAGTCGGCGGTCGAGTCCCCTCCCCAAGCGGGAGGTACCCCCATCGCCTGAGCGAAAACGCGCTCGCGGTCTTCAGGATCTTGTTCGCGCGCTCCAGCTCGGCGACCCACCGCTTCGAAGAGCGGACCTCGCCCGAATCGGTCTGCCGCGATCCCGGGCCGGACGTCCGCCGCCCGCTCACCGGCCTCGACCCAGTTGCGGATCGCCGCCTCGTTGATGTCCAACACAGCGCCTACCTGACGCCGTGCATCACGCTTGGACTCGCCGTGCTGCTCCAGCCGGTCCAGATACCTCCGAACCGCCCGATCACGAGTTGAACCGCGCCGGCGGGTCCGGAGACCTACTAGTTTGACGGCTCCAGCCACTGCGTCAGCAGTTCGACCGAGTCTTCGGCACCACGCCCGCCCGCCGACGCAGCGTGTTCACCGGAGAGGATGAAGACTGACAGTGATGGCAGTGGGAAGGGGTGCGAGTGGCTGAGTTCTGGCGCAGTCGGGCTCTGCCCCATCTCGAGGCCCGGCGATCCTGCCAGGAGAATCCGTGTTATCGCCCGCATGCCCATGATGCGTTCTCGGTCGGACTGATCGACGAGGGGCGGTCGGTGCTCTCCGGGTGCCTGGATGGCCCGGTCCGGCTGCAACCGGGTGATGTCGTCGTTATCCCGGCAGGTCAGGTTCATGCCTGCAACCCCGAGCACGGCGCTTGGCGCTACCAGATGGTCCACATGGACCAGGGCTGGGCGTTGGCGCTGACGGGTCAAGAACCGTGCAGCGCCCTGTTCGTAGGAATCAGCGTGCTTCGCCGGCACGACCTGCGCTCCCGGATCGTCGAGATGACCGACGCGATCTTCGCCGACGAGACACGCCCCCGGATCGAGGCGACCATCGCTGCCATGCTGCACGAACTTGAGGCAGTGCCGCCCGCGCGTCTCGTCGTGACCGATCTGACCGATGCTGCATCTCAACTGCTCACGCGGCTATTCCCGGTGATGGAGCGACTTCGTCTCGACGAGTCCAATCCGGCCCTGAGCGAGCTGGCCGGCCTCGCGGGCATGTCCACGTTCCAGCTCGTCCGCGCGATGCGGCGGGCCACCGGCCTGTCCCCGCTGGCGTGGCGGCAGAACGCCCGGATCGTGCAGGCCCGTCACCTGCTTCGAGACGGGCATCCGATCGCCGAGACCGCGCAGGTGCTGGGCTTCGCTGACCAGAGTCACTTTCACCGAGTGTTCCGCACCCACGTCGGGGCCACCCCTGGCGTTTATCGCGGCTGAGCCGCAAGAACGTACAAGACACCCGTCGCACTCGTTCCGATACTTGACGTGTTCGGGGTTGCGAAGCGGAGGTCTGCGGATGCAGAAGATCGTGGTGATCGGCGCCGGGGTGGCCGGCGTCTCTCTAGCCGACGCGCTCACCCGGCAAGCGGGTGTCGACGTCACGGTTCTCGATCGTGACGCCCGCGAGCCGCGGGGATCAACCCCCTAGGCCCCAGGCTTCGTCGGCCTGTACAACGATGCGCCCGTCCTCACCGCACTCGCGCTGGAGTCCGCCGCGATCTACGACCAGGTAGGCGTGGGGTTCCTCCGCTCCGGGGGACTGGAACTCGCCACGTCGGAATCCGCCGCGGGCGAGCTGCACCGTCGCGTCGAGGCCGCTCGGGCCGCCGGCCTGCCCGCCGAACTGCTGCCGACCGGACGGATCCCGCAGAGCGTCGCCTCCTTCGTGGACACGCACCAGATCGTCGCGGTCGCCCGGTACGCCGCGGACGGGTCGGCCGACATGTCACCGCTCATGACAGCTCTGCGGGATCGGATAACCGCCGGCGGTGCGCGGCTCATCTCCTCTCAGGAGGTCACCGCGGTGGAGCAGCACGGGGCCAGTGTGGCCGTGCGCACGGCATCCGGAGACCGGTTCGCGGCGGATGCTTTAGTCCTGGCCGGCGGCGTCTGGGGCCCGAGGCTCGCCCGCCTGACCGGGGTGGAACTGCCGCTCTTCCCGGTCGCCCATCCCTACGCTTATGGCGCACCCACCCGCTTCGGACTGCCCGGCCCGTTCGTGCGATGGCCGGAACACCACGTCTACTCGCGAATACACGGCGACCGCCTCGGAATCGGCAGCTACGACCACCGACCCGTCAGCGTCGAACAGGACGAACTCCGCGACGGCGCCCGCCTGGCGTGGGCCGACGATTTCGCTCCCGTGATCGAGGCCGCGCAACGTCTGCTGCGTCCCGAAGCGAGGTTCACCCCGGTGTACCGCATCAACGGTGTCTTCGCGATGTCCCCCGACAACCTCCCGTTCCTCGGACGACACCCCGACCTGCCGAACGTCTGGATAGCGCAGGCGCTCTGGATCACCCACGCGGCCGGGGCGACCCAGCGGCTCGCCACCGCCCTGCTCAACGACACCGCCCTGCCCGACGCCCTGAGCATCGACCGGTTCGATGGCATCGACCATGCGACGCTCCGAACCCGGGCGCTCCGGAGGTATCGAGAGATCTACGCCAACGACGCCACCTGACCGCAAGAAGTCGGCTCACGCGACCGTGCAAGTCTGATCGGATAGCTCCCACCGAGTGCCAGTCCAACGCGGTCATGCGCCGTGGCAGACCGCGCCAAGGAGCGGTGAGCGAAGAGGCCGCCGGCGGGCGCGACCGCGGCCCGTGACCGTGACCGTCCAGGCTTGGCTGAAGGCCCCGACCCCCAATAGCCCCGCGAGGGGCCACCTCGACGGGCCGCGCGCGAAGACCGCCACCGCAACACTGACTACAAGGGGAAACCGCCGCCAGCGTCAGCTTGCGCCAGTGGCGCTCGACGGTTTCGGCGGGATTTCCCTGCTCAGTTCAGCCGAAAGGTCTGGGCGGGAGCGCCGTTGCAGTCCCAGATCCGGAGCGGGGTGCCGTTGGCGGTGGCACCGTTGGGCGAGTCGAGGCAGTAGCCGGACGCCGGGTTCAATAGCGACCCGTTCGCCTGCGGAACCCAGCGCTGGCCGCCCACGCCATTGCAGTCGTGCAGCTGCACCCCCGCACCCATGGCGGTCGAGTTGTCGATGACGTCGAGGCACCGGCCGATCGTTCGCACGCTCTGATCGGCGGGCCGGTACGTCCATTGTTGGTCAAGCGCCTCGGCCCGTCCGCCGGAGGCACCGGTGATCAGGTTCTGACAGGACCAGAGCTGCACGCGCTAGTTGTTGACGTTCAGATCGTCGCCGGCGACGTCAACGCACTTCGCCGGCCCACCCGTCACCGGATACAGGATCGGCGTGGTGACGCTGAACTTCTGAGCGGCCGCGCCGTTGCACGTCCAGATTCGCAGCGGTGTCCCGTTCGCGGTATTGCCATCAGTCGCGTCCAGGCACAGGCCGGAGGCCGGGTTCTTGATGGAGCCATCGGACTGGGGGATCCATTGCTGGCCGGCGACTCCGTTGCAGTCGTACAGTTCGACCCGCGTGCCAGCGGTGGTGACATTTCCCGCTACGTCCAAGCAGCGACCAAGAGTGTTCAGGGTGCCGCTGCTGTACGCGCTGCCGATCCAGCGTTGGTCGGCGGCGAAGGCCTGGCAGTCCCACAGCTGCACGGAAGCGAGGTTCCCGCCGGTGTCGTCGCCGGCGACGTCGACGCACTTGCCCCCAGGCCCGACGATCGTCCGGCCGGGCCCGCCGCCCGTACTTTTGCCGTCGTAGTTCTGCGCAACGATGTTCGCTTGCACGGCGTTCTCGGTGGCGTCGCTCGCATAGCCTGTCGTCATAACACCTTCGAAAAAGGACTGGGTGCCGCGGTTGGAATTGTCTCCGCCCGCCCCGAGCCCGACGGAGCCTTCCAGGTGCATCGGCTTCCAGGTGTTGCCCCACCGGTCGGTGCCGTCGGGAAGAGATCCGTTGTACCAGGTGGAGAGGCTCCCCGCCTGCGAGTTTCCGCCCTTGAGCGCAAAGGTGTCGACGCCGTTGTTCTTGAGGACGGCAGTGACGAACTTCGATGCATTTCCTTTGTTGGGGGTCCAGACGAAAGTCTTGCCCTGAAATACACCTTCCTCAAGGTCGGCTTGTACCCAGGGTCCATGCCCGGTAGCGCCGACGGCGCCGAGAGTCGAAAGGTTGAGCGTATTCATGTGGCCGGCGCCGGTGTCGACCGTGTCCGTTTCCACGTTGCCGAAGTCGGAGCAGCAGGCGCTGTTCACGTTGGTCCCACTGGCCACCTCGTACAGCGACTCGGGGTTCGAGCCGCGGGCGGTGCCGGTGGTCACCCTGCTAGATCTCCGGTAGGCCACGCCCGGCGGCAGATACAGGCCGTACGCCTTCGAACCGTTGATGGTGATCGGCAGCGCTGCCGCGTTCGCCGGGGCGTTCGCGGCGCCCTGCTCGCCGGCCGGCGCCGGGGTGAGATCGTTGTGATTCGGCGACTGGTCGTACACGATCGGGATGACGCAAGAGGTCCCGGCGCAGAAGGCGTCCTGCTGGGCGGCGTTGGCGTAGCCGCCGACGGAGAGCAAACCGATGTCCCGAGTGGCGCCGTCGGAGGCACGTCTCACCTGGTAGAGCGGACCGTTGTAGGCGGCGTAGAGCGCTCGGGCGGGGCTGTACGCGGCCACGCATGGTGTTCCGCCTGCCCCGTAGATGTCGCACGGGCCGTTCGCCGCCGCAGCGGCTGCGGGTGCGGCGTCCGCGGCCACCGCCATCGACGGTCCGGACAGCAGGGAAGCAACGAGCGGGACGAGTCCGAGCGCCGCGGCAACTCGCCGGCAGCGGGGTCGGGAGCCAACAGTCATGTGCTTCCTGCCTTTCCGGCGTCATTGCCTCCTGGTGGAGTCGCGATCGTGGGGGCATCGCGACGGCGCGGGGACCACCGCAGGTGCTTCATCGTTAAAGCAACCTGGTGGAACTATAGAGGGCCTTCCCGGATTCGGATAGAGGTCTGCTGTATCGGGAATCAGATCTCGAGCACCGACGCCGCGTCATCGGTGTCGTCCAATGGCTGGCAGCCACAGGATTGCCGGAGCACAAGCTCCACCTCCAGCACGTGGCGGTGCCAGCCGTCCTTGCCGTCCATGATCTCGAAGAGTCGGGTGGTGGCCACTTGCGCGAGTTCTTTGGCCGGCACCCGAATGGTGGTCAGGCTCGGGGTCGTGACGCGTGCCAGTCCGAAGTCGTCGCAGCCTGCGATCGACAGGTCGGCGGGAACCTCGAGTCCGATCGACCGGAGCGCAGTGAGAGCGCCGAACGCCATGTCGTCGTTTGCCGCAACAAGACCATCGATCTCGCGGATCTGCTCGCCGAGGTCGGCGATCGCCCTTCGGCCGGATTCCTCGCTCAAGTCCCCTTCGACGATCCGTGCGTCACCCTCAAGATGGTGTGCCCGCACCGCGTCCAGGAACCCGTCCCGGCGGTCGACGCCGGTTTGGTGGTCCAGCGTGCCGGAGATGTGCAGCAGGCTGGTTCTGTTGTGTGCGGTGATCAGGTGTTCTGTCATTGCTCGGGACGCGGCGCGATCGTCGACGCCGACCGTGACCGCTGACGGCAGGTACGGGAAGCTTCCGATCATCACCACCGGGAGTCCGCTGGCGATCAGCGGCTCGATCATCGGGTCATCGATCGCCGCGCTGGTGAGGATCGCTCCGTCCGCACTGCGCGACCGCATGACGCGTTCGTAAGCCGCCAAGCCGTGTTCGGTGTCGCGATTGGTTGACACCAGCAGCTGCACGTCGCGCTCATTCGCGACCAACGACGTGCCTTCCAGCACATGCATGAAGTAGCTGTGCCCGAACACGTGCGTCGCCGTGGTGGGCACAATCAGCGCAATGGCCCCGGCACGCTGGTTTCGCAGCGCTCGTGCCGCGGAACTCGGGACATAGCCCAGGTCGTGTGCCGTTGCCTTGATTGTTTGACGGGTGTTTGCGCTGATGCGTGGGTTGTCGGCGAGCGCCATCGAGACGGCAGTGGGGGTGACGCCAACCCGGTCGGCGATGTCGCGGAGGGTAACGCGCCGCAATCGTCCGCGACCTGCCATGCCCGATCTCCTTCGGTCGCAGCGGTACCGCGACCCATACGGTAGCCGACGGTCGAGACCGCCGACCGTTCCCGATGCCGGGCAGCGAGCTATCCGTCCCCCTCCATCGTGATCGTTTCGATCTCGCGGGGAAAAACGCCGGCCGCGTCGGTGACAGTCCGACGCAACGCGCCGTCGGCTTCCTCACTGAGGCCGATCAGGCCCATCCTGCGCAGGAACGGCGTGAGTCCATTGCCCTTCTCGGCGAACGTCTCTGCGGTGGCCGCAGCAGCCGTCGCCGGGTCGAGAACGAACTCCTCGACGTTGCGGCCGCCGGACGCGAACGACCAGTCGACGAAGTCCAGCAGTGGCCACCAGGTCAGGCCGCGTACGTCGAGTCCGCCGGCCTGAAGGTCGCGGACGGTCGTGACGGCAGCCTGCAGCCATTCCCTGCGGGTCCGGTCGCTGCCCTCGATGCTCGTTTCGGTGATCAGCAGCGGCAGCCCATAACGCTTGTGCCAGTCGGCCAGGACGTCTCGAAGGCCGTCGCTCCAGTGGTTCGCGGTGACCTGCCGAACGACTCCGTCGCGGCGTTCAAGCACTCGGGGCGTGAGGTCGGGGTAGTAGTTGACGCCGAGCAGATCGACAGCGGCCGCCGCGTGCTCCAGCTCTGCCAGCTGACGGGTGGAAACGTCGTGCTTCAGCAACCAGTTTCGGAGCGGGTGATGGCCGCCGACCCTGCCCAGGATCAGCTCGGTGGGAAGCGCCGCGAGTGAGCGCAGCAGCTCGACCTCGCTCCGGAGTCCGTTGTCGGTCGTGTCGTAGATGGCTGAGGCCTCGACGTGGACGATGGTGGCGTCCGGATTGGCACGACGGATGGATGCGATGGACCGCTGCACGCCGCGAGCGATCCCGATCACCACTGTGCTCCAACCGGTCCACCCCGTCAGCTCGGGTGGCCAGACCCCGCGGAGCCCGCAGAACGAGGCCGTGGTGAGCGGTTCGTTGAGCGGCGTGATGTGGTCGACGATCCCGCGGTACCGCTGGGCGAAGGCAGCCGAGAAGTCGGCGAGCGCATCGGGAAATCCTGAGTCGGCGAACGATCCGCGCAACCACGTCGGGGTTCCGTAATGCACCAGGTCTGCGATCACGGTGAGCCCGAGATCGCCGACGGCATAGTCGATCCGCTCATCCAGCTGCGACCAGTCGAAGCGACCGGGCGCCACGTGCACCAGGGGCCAACCGGCGCCGTAGCGAAGGCCGGTCGCCCCGAGAGCGGCCGCGGCTGCCAAGTCGGCGCGCCAATGGGTGTCGTGCTCGGTGAGGGCGAACTCGTTGAGTTCGCCCATCGTCGAACCAGGCGGAGGGTAGACGCAGGTGTCTTCGATGCCGACCAGCCAGCGCAGCCGATCGCGCGGGAACCCGGGAAGGTGTCCGGTCACTTGAGTCCCGTCGTTGCAACGCCGGCGACGAAGTAGCGCTGGGCAAGAAAGAACGCGATCGCGATCGGCAGAATGGAGATGACAGCGCCAGCCATCAGAACCGCATGGTCTGTCACGTGCTGGCCACCGAACAGGGCGAGGCCGGCCGGCAGGGTCCGCATCTCCGGGCTGCTGGTCATGACGAGCGGCCAGAGCAGGTCGTTCCACAGCGCCGTGAAGTTGAGGATCGCCACGGTCGCGATCGCCGGCTTGGCCAACGGCAGGATGATCTGCCAGTAGATCCGAAAATGTCCTGCGCCGTCGATTCTCGCCGCCTCGTCCAGTTCGCGCGGAACCGAGATGAAGAACTGCCGGAAGAGGAAGATCCCGAAGGCGCTGGTGGCCCGGGGAATGATCAAACCCTGATAGGTGTTCAGCCAGCCGAACTGGAACAGCTCGACGAACACCGGGATGAGTGTCACCTGGAACGGCACCATGAGGGTGACGAGCACAAGCCAGAATGCGATCGTTCGCCCGCGAAACTCGATGCGCGCCAGCGCATATGCGCACATGGAGTCGAACAGCAACGTCAGCAGGGTGGTGACCCCCGCGAACACCATCGTGTTGAACAACAGTCGCAGGAACGGCAGCTGCTGCCACACACCCAGGTAGCCGGCCAAGGTCCACTCGGTCGGCAACAGGCTCATGGGGCTGCCGAACAGGCTGCGCTCGGTGCGGAACGACGTCGACAGCATCCAGATGAACGGAACGAGAGCGAAGACCAGTCCGATGCCGACGAAGACCCAGCGCGCGGCTGCACCGGCAGGGGACCAGCTGGCGCGCCGAGACCGAGTGCGCGGCGTTCGGACGTAGGAGTCAGTCGACATCGTTGTACCTGAAGAATCTGAGCTGCAGCGCCGAGATGATCACGATCACCACGAATAACGACCACGAGATGGCCGCGGCGTAGCCCGTACGGAAGTTGACGAAGCCCTCACGGAACAGCATCGTCACCAGGGTGTCGGTCGCAAAGAGCGGCCCGCTTCCGGTCATCACGTAGACCAGGTCAAATATCTGAAACGACTGTATGGTCATGATGAGCGTGCCGAACAGCATCGTCGGTCGCAGCGCCGGCAGGGTGATGTAACGAAACAGCTTCCACGGGCCGGCGCCGTCGAGCCGAGCCGCCTCATAGCGATCCTCGGGGATTCCCTTGAGTCCCGCGATCAAAATGATCATGACGAAGCCGGCGTTCCGCCAGATATTCACAAAAATGATGGTTGGCAGGGCCAATTGCGGCGACTGGAGCAATCCAATGTTCCCGAGTCCCAGCGAACGGGTGATGGCACCGACCAGCCCGAGATCAGGGTCGAGCAGGAATCGCCAGACCAAGCCGATCGAGGTCAGGGCGACCACGGTGGGAAAGAAGAACGCCGAACGGATGATGCGGTTGCCGACGCCGTCGTTGGCGAGTGCGAGGGCGAGCGCAAGGCCCAGCAGGATGATGCCCGCGACGGAGAACACGGTGATGACCACTGAGTGGATGAATGCGCCCCAGAACCGCGAGTCGTTGAGCAGCTCAACATAGTTGGCCAGGCCGACCCATGGCTGCTCCTTGGCGCCGATGGTCCAGTCGTGCAGGCTGTACCAGAGCGAGGCAAGAATCGGCCAGAGGACGAATATCCCCAAGATGATAAAGCTGGGGGCGAGGAACAGTAGCGCGGGTGTCAAGCGGCGTCGCGGCCGCAGCGTGACCCGCCGGACCGAGGACAGCACGGTCATGTGCCGGAGCAGCCGGTGAGTTCGTCAATCTTCGCGCTCGCGGAGTCGGTTGCGTCGTTGAGAGCCGTTCCGCGCGTGAGGCTCCCGATCATGGTCACGTAGGCCTCGCTGTCCACCTGAGTGGCGTTCGGCACCTTCGGCAGATACAGGCGGGCGCCAGGGACCTGTGCACTGAACACGGAGACCACCGGGTCGGCCCGCAGCTCGGGATCGTCGGCGAGGTCGGTCCGCAACGACGGGAAGCCTGTCGTCAACGAAAACTTCTTCTGCGCGGTTTTGCTCGTCCAGTACGCAAGGAACTCTTGCGCTTGTTCCGGATATTTTGTCTTCGCCGAGATCGCCAGCGGCACGGTCGACCCAAGGGTGACTGATTTACCGTTCGTATCCAGCGGCACCTTGATGATGCCGAGATCAATTCCCGCCTTCTTGTAGCCGGCCGCCGCCCATGGTCCGTTGATTTCCATGGCGGCCTTCCCGGCCGAGAACAACGCGTCGGCCTCGGCTCCGGTGAGGCCGACGGGGGAGACCTTGTCGTCGGCGACCAGACCCACCCAGGGCTGCAAACTGCTGCGCCCGGCCGCGGTGTTGAGCACACTGCAATTCTTTCCGTCGACGATGTCACCGCCCTCGAGCCACTGAAGCACCGGCCACATCGGGATGGTGTTGTTGTCGGCGAGAACGAGGCCGTAGGTGCCGTCTTTGGTGAGTGCCTTGGCCGCGCTCTTGAGCTCGGCGACCGTGGTGGGTGGCTTGACACCGGCGGCGGCGAAAAGCGCCTTGTTGTAGTACAGACTCAGCGTTGCGTAGTTGGCCGGTACGGCGTAGAGCTTGCCGTCATAGGTGAACTCGTCGACGAGGTTGGAAGCGAACTTGTCGACGTTGACCTTCGAATCGCCGTCACCGGTCAGCGTGATCGGAAGCACCGACTGCGTTTTCACGTACTGGGCGATGACGTTGGGGTCGGACGAGGGGGCCGCGATGTCCGGGCCCTGGCCGGTCATCCACGCGGATGGCAGCTTTTGCGCGATGGTGTCCCAAGGCTCGGCCGACATGGTGACCTTGATGTTCTGGTGGGACGCGTTGAAGTCCTTGACGATCTGCTCGTAGCCGGGGGCGTCGCCTCCGGTGAAACCTGTCGAGACGCTCAGCTCGACCACTCCTGCGGTGGTCCCACCCCCGGCGGAGCCGTCCCCGCCCGAGCAGCCGGTGACGATCAGGCCCAACCCTGCCGCGACGGCGGCGAGCGGTTTGCTGCGGAGCATGGCGGCTCTCCCTTGAGCGACGGATGTGGTGCAGCGACGATGCTTCATCGTTAAAGCAGATGCTAGAGGACGACGGCAGGCCAAGGCAATGGGATCGACCAGCGGGGTCTCGCGGCCGAGGGGCATTGCGCCGCGCACTGGACAAGAAACCCTAGGGGGGTATAGTTTCGGTCCAGAACGACGGATACCCCCGAGGGGTAGTGAGGATCGGAGCGGGAGATGACCCAGAACGAACCGTCGGTGGAGTCCGCGGAGCACCCCCACCCGGAGCGCGGCTACATCCACCGCAAGGACGATTACCTCAAGCGGCTGCGGCGCATCGAGGGCCAGGCCAGGGGGCTGCAGCGGATGGTCGAGGAAGAGCAGTACTGCATCGACATACTCACCCAGGTCTCGGCGATGACGAAGGCGCTGCAATCGGTCTCGCTCGGCCTGCTCGAGGAGCACCTCGGCCACTGCGTGGTGCGGGCCGCGCAGACCGGGGGACCGGAAGCCGACGAGAAGGTCAAGGAAGCCACCGACGCCATCGCGCGCCTGGTCCGGTCGTAACCCAGCCGCGCACCCACTCTGATTCACCCACGCACCACAACCGTAGGAAGGAACGAAACTCCATGTCCACCAGCCAGTTCACCGTCACCGGAATGACCTGCAGCCACTGCGTCGCCTCCGTCACCGAAGAGGTCACCGCCGTCCCCGGCGTCACCGGGGTCGACGTCGATCTCGCCACCGGCGGGCTCACCGTCACCAGCGACGCGCCCGTCGACGACGCCAGCATCAAGGCGGCCGTCGAGGAGGCCGGCTACCAGCTCGCACCCGCGAGCTGACCGGCTAACGCACAGCAGCACCAACCCCGAGGGCCGCGACGGCACCGACTCATCACCACCAGCCAGCGAGAAGGAGACCCGACATGTCTGCCGCTACCAAGCTTTCCGGCTTCGCGGCGATCCTGCTGGTGGTTGTCGCCGCGGCCTTCGGGGTCGGCAAGGCGGTCGGCCCGGTGAACGCGTCGGCCAACCCTGCGACCGGCACCATGGCGCACTCCGGCGGCGACAGCGGTTCGCCGGACAGCACCCAAGCGCCGACCGCGCCGGCCGTCGGCGGCCTGACCAGCTCCGACCAGGGCTACTCACTGCTGCTGGCCGCGCCAACCGCGCCCAGCGGCAACCCCACTGCGCTGCGCTTCCACATCGCCGGACCCAACGGCCGGCCGGTCACCGAGTTCGACCAGACGCACGACAAGCAACTGCATCTTGTCGCGGTGCGTACCGACACCTCAGGGTTTCAGCACGTGCACCCGACGATGGATCCGGCAGGCACCTGGACCACCGAGCTCAACCTGACCCCCGGCGCCTGGCGGTTGTTCACCGATTTCCAACCGACCGGGTTCGGCACCAGCGTGACGCTCGGGGTGAACCTGTCGGTGCCGGGTGACTATCGGCCGAGCCCGCTGCCAGCGCCCAACCGCACCGCCATCGTGGACGGTTACACCGTCACGTTGAACGGCGATCTGGTCGCCGGCCGGATGAGCGATCTCACCCTGAACATCTCGCGCGGCGGCATGCCGGTGATCGACCTGCAGCCCTATCTGGGCGCCTTCGGCCACCTGGTGGCCTTGCGCGCCAACGACTTGGCCTATCTGCACGTGCATCCACAGGGCGAACCCGGCGACGGCGTCACCCCAGCGGGACCGGACATCACCTTCGGCGCCACCGCCCCCTCGGCCGGCAGCTACCGGCTCTACCTCGACTTCCAACACAACGGCGTGGTCCGCACCGCCGAGTTCACGATCGCCGTCGCCGACGGCCCGCCCGCCCCCAAGAACGCCGAGAACGCCGAGAACGCCGAGAACACCGCGGTACCAGACGATTCCGGGCCGGCGGCGACCACCGCCGACCACGGCGGCGGCCACTGATCAGCCATCAGCGAGCACGAACGCCGCGAACAACCAGGCCACTCACCACCATCAGCACCGCAGCTCCAGGAAGGACGACCATGAGCGCGCTCAACGATGTGACACCGACCCGGCCGGACAGCCAGGTCGAGCTCGTCATCGGTGGGATGACGTGCGCGTCCTGCGCGAACCGGATCGAACGGAAGCTGAACAAGCTGGACGGTGTCACCGCAACGGTCAACTACGCCACCGAGAAGGCCAAGGTCAGCTACCAGCCGGCGGTCGGCACCGACGCCCTGATCGACGCCGTGGAACAGGCCGGCTACACCGCGCGGCTGCCCAAGCCGCCGGCCGCGGCCGAGGCATCAGGCGACGACGCGCACCCCGCCGATGACCCGGTTCGCGACCTGCGCAACCGCGTGATTGTCTCTGCGGTGCTGAGCATTCCGGTGATCGCCATGGCGATGATCCCGGCGTTGCAGTTCACCTACTGGCAGTGGCTCTCACTGGCGCTGGCGGCGCCGGTGATCATTTGGGGCGGCTGGCCGTTCCACAAGGCGGCGTGGACCAACCTGCGGCACGGTGCCGCCACCATGGACACTCTGGTGTCGATGGGCACCACCGCAGCACTGCTGTGGTCGCTGTACGCGTTGTTCTTCGGCACCGCGGGTGAGCCGGGTATGGTGCACCCCTTCGAGCTCACCATTGCCCGCGGCGACGGCACCGGCAACATCTACCTCGAGGTCGGCGCCGGGGTCATCACCTTCATCCTGCTCGGCAGATATTTCGAGGCCCGATCCAAGCGACGCGCGGGCGCGGCGCTCCGGGCACTGCTTGAGCTTGGCGCCAAAGAGGTTTCGGTGCTGCGTGACGGCCACGAGCAGCTGATCGGCATCGACCAGCTGGCGGTCGGTGACCGGTTCGTGGTGCGGCCGGGGGAGAAGATCGCCACCGATGGGCGCATCGTCGAGGGCTCGTCTGCGGTGGACGCGTCGATGGTGACCGGTGAATCGGTTCCGGTGGAGGTCGCGCCCGGCGACACCGTCATCGGGGCGACGGTCAACGCCGGCGGCCGGCTGGTGGTCGAGGCCACCAGGGTCGGTGCCGACACCCAGCTCGCGCAGATGGCCCAGCTGGTCGAGGACGCGCAGAACGGCAAGGCACAGGCGCAGCGGCTGGCCGACCGGATCTCCGGCATCTTCGTGCCGATCGTGATCGCGTTGGCGTTCGCCGCCTTCGGCTTCTGGATCGGCGCCGGGGGTTCCGCGGCCGCCGCGTTCACCGCAGCGGTCGCCGTGCTGATTGTCGCCTGCCCCTGCGCGCTGGGTCTGGCCACGCCCACCGCGCTGCTGGTCGGCACCGGACGCGGCGCCCAGCTCGGCATCCTGATCAAGGGCCCTGAGGTGCTCGAGACCACCCGCAAGGTGGACACCGTGGTGCTGGACAAGACCGGTACCGTCACCACCGGGCAGATGACGCTGGTCGACGTGATCGCCGCCGGCGGCGAAAACCCCGACACCGTACTGCATTTGGCCGGTGCGTTGGAGCACGCCTCCGAACATCCAATCGCCAAGGCCATCGCCAGCGCCGCAACGGAGCGCACCGGTCCGTTGCCGGCCGTCCGCGACTTCACCAACATCGAGGGACTCGGCGTGCAGGGCACGGTGCCGGCGGGAGCCGACAGCGACGCCACTGGCGGTGCCGGCGAGCACATCGTGCTGGTGGGCCGGCCGCGACTGCTCGCCGAGTGGTCACAGCAACTGCCGCCCGAGTTGGAGGCCGCCCTCACCAGCGCGTCAGAGCAGGGACAGACCGCGGTCGCGGTCGGCTGGGACGGCAAGGCCCGTGGGGTGCTGGTGGTCGCCGACGCGATCAAACCGACGTCGGCACAGGCGATTCGACAGCTGCGTGAGCTCGGCCTGACGCCGGTACTGCTCACCGGAGACAACGCCACCGTGGCAGCCGCCGTTGCCGAATCTGTCGGCATCGACCCCGGTCCGGAGACGGTGATCGCCGAGGTACTGCCGGCGGACAAGGTGAACGTCGTCACCCGGCTGCAGGCTCAGGGCAGGGTGGTGGCCATGGTCGGTGACGGGGTGAACGACGCCGCCGCGCTGGCCCAGGCCGACCTGGGCCTGGCGATGGGGACCGGCACCGATGTCGCCATCGAAGCGTCCGACCTCACCCTGGTGCGCGGCGATCTGCGCGCCGCAGCGGACGCCATCCGGTTGTCCCGCCGCACCTTGGCCACCATCAAGGGAAACCTGTTCTGGGCCTTCGCGTACAACGTTGCCGCGCTGCCACTGGCGGTGGCCGGGCTGCTGAACCCGATGCTGGCCGGCGCCGCCATGGCCTTCTCGTCGGTGTTCGTGGTCTCGAACAGCCTGCGGCTGCGCAACTTCAAACCGCTGGCGGATAACCGCGACGCCGGCACCATCACCACAACTGGACCGACATCATGACAACCCCGCAGCACCCCGGCACCGGCCGTCATCAGGCTCCGGGCCAGCAGACCGAGCACCACCACCCCGCTGACCACCCGACGGCGACGGTGACCCAGCCGCCGTCGGCGGTCGATCCACACGCCGGGCACGACATGTCCGGCGCAGGACAGGGTGGCCATGGCAATCACGGGGGCCATGCCGGCCACGGCGATCATGTAGCCCAATTCCGGCGATTGTTCTGGATCATGCTGGTGCTGGCCATCCCGGTGGTGGTCTTCAACGACATGTTCGCCCACCTGATCGGCTACCACCTGCCGTCCGGCGAGTGGGTGCGCTGGGTATCGCCGGTGCTCGGCACGGTGATGTACGTGTGGGGCGGCAAGCCGTTCCTCACCGGCGCCGTCTCCGAGATCCGTTCTCGCAAGCCGGGAATGATGCTGCTGATCGCGCTGGCGATCACCGTCGCGTTCCTGGCGTCATGGGGCGCCACCCTGAGGCTGCTGGACGGCGAGCTGAACTTCTGGTGGGAACTGGCGCTGCTGATCGTCATCATGCTGCTGGGTCACTGGATCGAGATGCGGTCGCTGGCCCAGACCACCTCGGCGCTGGACTCGCTGGCCGCGCTGCTGCCGGATGAGGCCGAGCGGGTCGAGGGCGACCAGCTGGTCACCGTCTCGCCGGCGCAGCTGCGGGTTGGCGACGTGGTGCTGGTGCGGCCGGGCGGGTCCGTCCCGGCGGACGGTGAGATCGTCGACGGCACAGCGCATCTGGACGAATCGATGGTCACCGGCGAGTCCCGCGCGGTACGCCGCGGCGTCGGCGATCCGGTGGTGGCCGGCACCGTTGCCACCGACTCGGCGGTGCGGGTCAGGGTCACCGCCACCGGCGATCAGACCACCCTGGCCGGCATCCAGAAGCTGGTCGCCGAGGCCCAGGCATCGTCGTCGCGTGCGCAGCGGATCGCCGACACCGCAGCGGCTCTGCTGTTCTGGTTCGCGCTCGGCGCCGCGGTGATCACCGCCATTGTCTGGTCGGCGACCGGGCAGCCGGACGAAGCGGTGGTCAGGGCCATCACCGTGCTGGTGATCGCCTGCCCGCACGCCCTTGGTCTCGCGATCCCACTGGTGGTAGCGATCGCCACCGAGCGGGCCGCCAAGGGTGGGGTGCTGATCAAGGACCGGCTGGCGCTGGAGTCGATGCGCACCGTCGACACGGTGCTGTTCGACAAGACCGGGACCCTCACCAAGGGCGAGCCGACGGTGACCGCCGTGCACCCTGTCGCCGGGCGGGACGCCGACCAGGTGCTTGCGCTGGCCGCCGCCGCGGAGGCCGACAGCGAGCATCCGCTGGCCAGGGCCATCACCGGCGCCGCCAAGCAGCGCGGCCTCACTGTTCCTGCGGCAACGGGCTTTTCGTCGTCGCCTGCTATCGGGGTCAAGGCGACCGTCGACGGCAACGTCATCGAGGTCGGCGGCCCCAACCTGCTCAGCGAGCGCGGCGCCGGCGAGCTGTCGGCGACGCACGAGTGGCGCAACCAGGGCGCGATCATCCTGCACGTGCTGGCGGACGGACAGGTGATCGGTGCGCTGCGGTTGGCCGACGAGATCCGCCAGGAGTCGCGCGAGGCGGTGGCTGCCCTGCACGCCGCGGGGGTGCAGGTGGTGATGATCACCGGCGACGCCAAGGCCGTCGCCGACAGCGTCGCCGGAGAACTCGGCATCACCAGGGTGTTCGCCGGCGTCCGGCCGGAGGACAAGGCCGCGAAGGTCGCCGAGCTGCAGGCCGAGGGACGCCGGGTCGCCATGGTGGGCGACGGCGTCAACGATGCACCCGCGCTGGCCACCGCCGATGTCGGCATTGCCATCGGCGCCGGCACCGACGTCGCCATCGGGTCGGCCGGCGTGATCCTCGCCTCCGACGACCCCCGTTCGGTGCTGTCGGTGATCCAGCTGTCCCGTGCCGCCTACCGCAAGATGAAGCAAAACCTCTGGTGGGCAGCCGGTTACAACCTGATCGCCGTTCCGCTGGCCGCCGGTGTGCTGGCGCCAATCGGCTTCGTGATGCCGATGAGCATCGGCGCGATCTTGATGTCGGTGTCCACCGTTGTGGTGGCGCTGAACGCCCAGCTGCTGCGCCGCCTCGACCTCAGCCCGGCAGCCAGCGCCGCCTACTTTCTCGACAAGGCCGGCAAACCGCGTTGACCATCAGGCGGCGGCGGGCGGGCGCAGCAAGGTTCCGCGGTACACCCCGAGGACCGTCCGGATGCCGACCAACAGCCAGGCGCCCACCAGGGCGGTATACAGAACCGCTGCCGCCCAACGGAATGCCGGCAGTCCGGTGTGCAGCGCAAGGCCGCTGGCCGCGGTGACGCAGGTGCCGACGGGGAAGGTGAACGACCACCAGGTCAGCGAGAACGGCAGCCCGGCCCGCGCGGTGCCCACCGTGACGGCCGTCGCGACGGCCGCCCAGAGCATCGCGAATCCCCACACCGGAAGCGAATACACCAACGCGAAGGCCCGGAAGGCGTCGGCGTAGGGCGCTGCCATGGCGTGCGGTGCCGCATCGGCCAGCACGTTGGCCGCCGTCATCGACTGACCGAGCGGGCCGAGCACGATCCACAGCGTCGGGACCATCGCGGCGGCACCGACCTTGTGCACCGCGAGCAGGTTCCAGATGAGCGTGATGACGATCAGCGAGGCGATCAGTGACAGCCCGAACATGGCATAACAGGCCGCCAGCAACAACTCTCGTCCAGCACCTGGTGCAACATAGGGAATCAACATGCCGCCGGTGGTGGCCGACACCATCGGTGGGACCACCGGCATCAACCAGCCGCCGAACGCGCTCTCCGGCGTGACGTCGCGGTGCCGGGTGAACTGCAGGAAGGGCACCAGCACGGCAGACGCCAAGCCGAGCACGGTCCCCAGTGTCCAGAGCGTCCAGTCGACGACGAGGGCCGCGCTCAACCCGATCACGTCCTTGCCGAGCACCAGCGTCCCGGCCCCGACCGTGAGCAACGCCATCGGCGGGGCCCCGTAGAAGTGCGCCATGACCGCGTGCTGATGATGCCGCCGTGCGGTGTCCCGGTGCCGCACCCAGTGTGCCGCCGTCGCGGCCGTCACCGCCGTGAGCCAGAGCGCGGCGAGCGCCCACGCCAGCGTGGCGAACGGCCGCAACCCCGGAATCGACACCGGCAACGACGCGGCGGCCGTCGCCACGATCCCGGTACCCATCACCGAGGCGAAACAGTTGGGCGTGATGTTGGACAACAACTGGCCAGGATGGTCGAGGTCGGCCAGCCACCGCTGTTGCCGCCGCCGGATGCCGGCTGAGGCGGCGCTGGCTGGGGCATCGCGGGTATCGATGACGTGGGTGCTCATGGGACTCACGCTGCCGCCGTCCGGCATGCTCTCGCCACGACGAGCTCATTGTCTTGCCACAAACGGTCTTTGTGCCTCGCGTTAGGGTGGTGCCGTGGTGCTGAGTCAACGGATGCCCGACCTGCCGATGCTGGAGACCCTGCAGGCGGTTGCCCGCCTGGAATCGCTCAGTGCGGCCGCCGCCGAACTGGGCATCACCCAGCAGGCGGTGTCGGCGCGGTTGAAGGCATTGGAGGCCAGGGTCGGGGTTCCGCTGCTGCGGCGCGGGCCACGGGGGAGCGCCTTGACCGCCGCCGGCGTCAGCGTCGTGGAATGGGCAGATCGGTTGCTGGACACCGCCACTGCCGTTGATACCGCGTTGGCCACGTTGCGCACCAGCAGGGCATCGCAACTCCGGGTGGCGGCCAGCCTCACCATCGCCGAGCAGTTGCTGCCCACCTGGTTGGTGCGGATGCGCGCCGACCTGCTGCTCCGCGGCGAACAGCCACCCGAGGTGATCCTGCACGCCGCGAACAGCGAGCAGGTGCTCGAACGAGTCCGTGCAGGCACGGCCGACCTCGGTCTGATCGAAACGCCCACCGTGCCCCGCGGGCTGTCGCACCGGACGGTGGCCACCGACGAATTGGTCGTGGTGGTGGCGCCCGACCACCCATGGGCGCGGCGCCGCCGCCCGCTGGCAGCGAGCCAACTGGCTCGCACCCCGATGGTGTGGCGGGAATCGGGATCGGGCACCAGGGACTCCGCGATGGCGGCGATCGGCAGGGCTGTCGGCAATCCGGACGTCGCGGCCGCCGCGCTGGAGCTGTCCACCACCTCGGCGGTGAAGGCGGCGGTGACCGCGGGCGCGGGGCCGGCGGTGCTCAGCCGGCTTGCGCTCGGTGACGAGTTGCGGGCCGGCCGGTTGGTCGCCGTCGACGTCGAAGGGCTGGACCTGCGCCGGAACCTGCGAGCGGTATGGATCGGCGGACGGGAACTGCCGCCCGGCCCGATCCGGCAGCTGCTCAGCTACCGCGACCGCTAGCAATGTTCACAACACCAACCCCAACCGAGAGCGGTGCTCTTGTTTTCGGCGCGCGATCGTGCTTCACTGGCCTGACTAGCCGGAGAGCACTGCTCTCGGTTGTGGACGAGAGGTCAGGCAGATGCAGGCAACAGCGGGTTCCGAGTGGGGATTCAACGTCAACGACGTGGTGGCGTTTCTGGTCGAGTTGGCGGCGCTCACATTGCTGGGGACATGGGCCTGGCGGGCCGTCCACGGGCCGACGCCGGTCCGCGTGCTTGCCGTTGTGGTTGTGATCGGTGCCGCGCTGACGCTGTGGTCGCTGTTCGCGGCGCCGAAGGCGACGTTCGCCATCCCGGCGGCCGCGGTGGCCGTGAAGGCACTGGTACTCGGCGGGAGCGTGCTGGCCGCCGCCACCATGCTGCCGGCCCTGGTGGTGATCGGCTGGGGCGCCGTTGTGGTGCTGAACACCACGCTGATCTACGTCGGGCCGTTCGCCCGGGCGTGACGGCCGGACAACCGCACCGTGTTGCTCATCAGGCTGACGAAGGTCTCCAGCGGACCTCTGCGGCGCAGCGCTGCGCAGGCCGCCCCGATCAGCAACGCCGCGAGCACGTGCGGTATCCATTGCCGCACCGCGTCTCCCGGCTCGCCAAGGCTCAGCGCCACGACGTGCACTGAATACAAGCTGAGCGTCATTGTCCCTGCGCCGCAAAGGATCTGCCAGCAGCGTAGCAATCGCGGCCCGGTCCATTGCACCAACAGCAGGGCGGCTCCCAGGGTGAGCAGAGCGGTGCCGGTGGTGTGCGCGAAATCGACAATGGAGCCCGAATGTGGCGACCACACCCCGAGCCACCACGCGGTCCCGGTCGGCGAGGTGCCGTACATGCCGTCCGCCAACGCGTCCCGCAGCTCCGGCCAGGTCGACACATTCAGACCGGATGAATCTGCAAGCAACGCGGAACGGGCCCCGGCGCCGCTGCCGACCCATGCCGCCACCACCAGCGCCGCGCCGGCCAGCGCTGCCCCGACCGCCACCATCGCGGCGGCGGTGCGCGTCGCTCGCAGGTTGAGCCGGCCAATTCCCATGCCAACCAACAGATATGTGGTCCAGGTGAAAACCGGGTAGTAGCCGGTGAAGACCACCTCACCCAGCAACTGCCCCGGGTCTTGCAGGGAGTCGAACGACGGATTCTGCCCTGTGCTCGGCGGCAGGTGCCGGCGGATCAGCAGACTCAACCACGGCGACAGCACACCCCACACCGCGGCGGCAACCAGCAGCGCCCCGGCCGGCAACCGGATCAGCGGCACGGCAACCAGAAACAGCAATCCGTAGTTGACCAGAATCACGGCGACCCCGGAATCCGGGATGCCGAGCAGCATGCCGATCAAGGTGATCAACGCCGCCCGCATCACCAGTGCGCCGCGTACCCGTCCGCTCCGGCCGGGTCGGGTGGCCAATGCAACGGACACCCCGGCCAACACCGCGAACAGCGCAGCCGATCGGCCGCCGGCAACCGATTTCAACGCATCGGGCGCACCGCTTGGACCGCCGAGCGCGCCGGTGTGCGCCACGAACATGCCGAGCAGGGCGAGGGTCCTGGCCAGGTCGATCCCGACCAGGCGCGCAGCCGACCGCTCGTTCCGTTCGGTCCGCAGGGTCGTGGCCATCGCCGTCCAGTCTTCCGGTGGATGCGCGGCTCGACCACCGGCACCAGCTGCGTCCAGTGTGCCAACAGCGACGGCGCCGTTAGCCGGGCTCGGCCTGCGCGGCCAGGAACTCCCGCAAGGTGACCGAGCCGGAGTCCGCCCGCCAAACCAGCGAGATCGTCCAGTCAGCAGCGGGGGACGGCAGATGGGTGATGCGGACCCCGCGCGGGGCGGTGCGCTTTGAGCTGGCTGGGACCACCGCAATGCCGGCGTCCGCAGCCACCAGGGCGAGCACCGTCAGTAAGTCGTGGGCCCGCTGGCCAACCGTGATGGTCAGTCCATGGGCGCGCAGCCATTCGGTGATCTGCCGGTACAGGCCTGGGCCGCGTTCGGGCTCCAGCGCGATTACCGGGCGGTCGGTGAGCAGGTCAGTGGCCGCGGCGTTCCGGGCGCCGACCGCCCTGGCCAGCGCGAGCCGGTCCCGGCCGACCTGCCTGCGGCGGAGCTGTGGTTGGCCGGCCGCCGCGGCGGTCCGCACGAATCCGGCGTCCAACTGGCCCGACTCGACCAGGTCAAGCTGTTGCGTCGACGACATGTCGTCGAGAGTCACGGCCACGCCGGGGAAGCGGTGCCGATAGCGGGCCACGGCCTGCGGCGCGATGTCGACGCTCGACATCCCGAAACCGAGACGCAGCGTGCCCGAGACTCCGTGCTCGAGCAGACCGGCCTGCCGAAGCAGCCGATCGTCCGCGTCGACCCAACTGTCGATCAGCGGCGCCAGCTCACGGCCGGCGACGCTGAGCCGCGCGCCGTGCCGCCCGCGATCGAACAGCCGGACGCCCAGCGCCGACTCCAGCCGTTGAATGCGCCGTGTCAGCGCCGGTTGGGACACCAGCAATGCTGAGGCCGCGTCGCCGTAGTGCCCCGACCTGGCGAGCGCGACGAACGCTTCCGCTGCCTCACGATCCATGCGGGAAGCGTATCGAAAGCGCCAAGTCCGACATTGGACGTATGGAATCGGTGCATGCTCGAATCACGGCACCGAACCGGATCACCGACCAGATGAGGGGTAACCAACTATGTTGCTGCGCGCCGCCACGCTGCAGTTCGAGTCAGTGCCGGACGACAAAGTGGCCAATCTGCACTGTCTTTCGGCGCTGGCACGCTCGGCGGCGTCGTCCGGTGCGCAGTTGATCGTCGGACCTGAAATGTGCTCGCTGGGTTACTGGCACCTGCGCCGGAAACCGGCGTCGGAGTTGTTCGAGCTGGCAGAGCCTGCCGAGGGCCCAACCGTGACACAGGTGCGGCGGCTGGCCGGCGAGCTCGACGCGGTGGTCGGCGTCGGCTTTCTGGAACGCGACGGATCACGGCTCTACAACTCGTACGCGGTGTGCGCACCAGACGGTCAGGTCGGGATTCATCGCAAGCTGCACGCCTTCGAGCATCCGGCCATCAGCAGTGGCAGTAGCTACACGGTGCTGGCCACTACATGGGGCATCACCATCGGGGTGCTGATCTGCTGGGACAACAACTTGATCGAGAACCCGCGCGCCACAGCCCTTCTGGGAGCCTCGGTACTGCTGGCTCCGCACCAGACCGGCGGCACCGCCTCGCCCAGCCCGCACGCCACCAAGGTGATTCCGCGGCAGCAGTGGGAGCGTCGGCATACCGATCCGGCCGCTGTCGAGGCCGAGTTCCGCGGGCCCAACGGACGGGAATGGTTGCTGCGCTGGCTCCCCTCGCGAGCCCATGACAACGGCATGTTCGTCATCTTCAGCAACGGCGTTGGCGTCGATGACGACGAGATCCGCACCGGCAATGCCATGATCATCGACCCGTACGGGCGCATCCTGGCGGAGACGTCAGCGCCCGAGAATGCCGTGGTGATCGCCGATCTCGACCTGGACCTGGTTCCGACGGCACAAGGGCGACGCTGGATGCGGGGGCGCCGCCCCGAGTTGTACGGACCGCTGACCACGGCGAACGGGCTTGAACGCTCTGCGGCCGAGGCCAGGTTCTCCTCCGAGCCGTTCCAGCTGTCCGGTCCACCGGGTGGACCCGCTGTTTCCGCCGGAGACTGAGCTCAAGGCCGACCGCTGGCCATGGGCCCCCTGGCACGGCGAACACAACACTTTCCGCACATCACAACCGTTTCAGCGCGCTGGACGGGTTGTGATGTACCGGAACGGTTGTGCTCGCGGGCAGCGGCGCCGAGGATCGGGCGATGCCGGAGTCAGAACCGGCGACATGCACCGGAAACTGAATCAGCTCGGATCGACCCGCAGGGTGGCTTGCAGTGCCTGTGGCGACAACGTCGAGTCGACGATCTGCTTGGCGTAGCGGGCGTACTTGTCTTGATATGCCTTACTGATCTGATCCTGCAGCTGCGGATCGGACACCGGCTCGAAGGTGACGTCCCGGTCGATTGCGCCGATCTGGACGTGCCCAGAACCCTTGGCCTTGGCGCCGGAGAACCAGCCGCCCTTGCGTCCGCGCACCGAACGGACATACACCTGACCGCCGACCGGGACGGCCCAGATGGTGATGGGTGCGGTTCGCTCGCCGTCACCGCGGTCGCTGGAGATCTGCAGTTCGTCGGTGTTGCCGAAGGTGTCGAGTTCGGCGGGGGACCATGCGCTCATCGCGAAACTCCTCGGGTCGGTGGATGTTCGGCACAGCGGGGTCGTTCGGCACAGCGGGGCTGTTCGGCACGGCGGGGTAGTTCGGCTGAGCGTTCGGCGCGGAGCTGCTCGGAGTTATCCGGGCTGCCGGCGCTCTCGGTGCAACGGTAGGCCGCACCCCGCCGGCCGGCCAGGCGAGCGGATTGCCGTTCCCCGCCGCGAGGTCCACCATGGCCAACACAGCAGCTGGCCAGAAGCACGGCCACCACAGTGCAGCTACCAGCAGGCAGCTACCAGCAGTTGGGAGACCCGCGGATGTCCGAGCCGGTGTCGCGGCAGCCAGCAGCCACCCCGCACACCGGCGTCCGGTTAGCCGAGGCGCGCGGCAAGTGGGTGCTGCTGGCCACCGTGCTGAGCTCGGGCATGGCGATGCTGGACGGCACCGTCGTCAACGTGGTGCTGCCCGAGTTGGGCCGCGATCTCGGCGCGTCGATGGCCGACCTGCAGTGGGTGGTCAACGCCTACACGCTCACGCTCGCCGGCTTCATCCTGCTGGGCGGCTCGCTCGGCGACCGGTACGGGCGACGCAAGGTGTTCCTGATCGGCGTGGTGTGGTTCGCCCTCGCGTCGGCGCTGTGCGGGCTGGCGCCGAACGCGCCGACGCTGATCGCCGCGCGGGCACTGCAGGGGATCGGCGGGGCGCTGCTCACCCCTGGCTCGCTGAGCCTGATCCAGGCGTCATTCGTCAAGGACGACCGGGCCAAGGCGGTCGGTGCCTGGTCAGGGCTCGGCGGGGTGGCGGGCGCTGTCGGCCCGTTCCTTGGTGGCGGCCTGGCCGACACCATCGGCTGGCGCTCGGTGTTCTTCCTCAACATTCCGCTGGCCGCCGTGGTGATCTGGGTGACGACCAAGCACGTGCCGGAGAGCCGAGACCCGAAGGCGCACGGGCGGTTCGACGTGCTGGGGGCGGCGGTGGTGGCGCTGGGTCTGGTGGCCCTCACCTATCTGCTCACCGAGGCACCGGCCGGGACGGCGAGCCCGGTGGTGCTGGTGATCGCCGGGGTGGTGGGTGTCGGGTCGATGCTCGCGTTCGTGCTGGTGGAACGACGCCGCTCGGCCGGGCACGGCCCCGATCCGTTGGTGCCGCTGCAATTGTTCGCCAACCGGCAGTTCACCGCGATCAACCTGGTGACGCTGATCGTCTATGCCGCCATGGGCGTGGTGATGTTCCTGCTCGTGATGCACCTGCAGGTGGTGTCCGGGTACGGCCCGACGGTCGCCGGCTCCGCGATGATCCCTGTCACGGTGCTGATGCTGCTGCTGTCGGCCAAGGCGGGGGATCTGGCGAGCAAGATCGGGCCGCGTCGACCGATCACCGTCGGGCTGCTGCTGGCGGCCGCCGGCCTGCTGCTGGCGTTGCGGATCGGACCCCAAACCTCTGGCTGGACGGGCTATCTCACCGATGTGCTGCCGGCGGTGCTGGTGTTCGGGATGGGTCTGTCGGCAATGGTGGCGCCGCTCACCGCGACGGTGCTGGCCAGCGCCGACGACCGGCACGCCGGCGCCGCCAGCGGGGTCAACAACGCGGTCGCGCGCACCGGCAACCTGCTCGCGGTGGCCGCGGTTCCGCCCGCGGTGGGGCTGGTGGGCGACGCCCTGAACAATCCGCAGGAGTTCGACAGCGGCTTCTCCGCGGCCATGATCGTCTCCGCGGCGATGATCGCGCTCGGCGCTGTGCTGACCGTGCTGCTGGTGCGTGACCCTGATTCGGTCGGCACGAAGCGGTCGAAACCGTTGTCCCGCAGCCACTGCGCGGTGAACGCCCCTCCATTGGAACCGGAACCTGAACCGGAACCGGACCGGCAGCAGACCTAGTTGCCGGCGGTGCCCATCCGGGCGCGCCACGGCCGCCAACTCTGCGGCAACAGGTATTCGGTGAGCAGCGAGCCGGCCACCGCGATCATCATCGGCACCACAAGGGCGACGCCGGTGTCGGTGAACTCCAACAGCAGCACCATGCCGCAGAGCGGGGCCCGCTGGGTGGTGGACAGCACCGCGGCGGCGCCGATCACCGCGAAGGCCACTACGCCGCCGCCCGCCCACAGTTGCGACCAGCCGGCGCCGAACACCACCCCGAGCAGCGCACCGGTGGCAACGGCCGGCATCAGCACGCCGCCCTCTCTTGTCGCGGCCAGACAGATCCCGGTGAACAGCGGCTTGAGCACCAGCAGCAGCGCCAGCCCGGCCACCGGCACCCCGGCGTCACCGACCGCGGCCTCGAACGCGAGCATCCCGTTGCCGAGCAGCTCGGGGAACCACCAGGCGACAACGCCGAGCGCGCCGAAGGCGAGCACCACGGCGGGGATCACCCGCCACCCGCTCGGCGCCAGCCGGATGCCCAGCTGCGTCCACCACGAGAAGGACCGGCTCACCAACCCGGCCAGCGGCCCCAACACCAACGCCGCCAGCAGCAGCGTCGGATGAAACTCCGGAAGCGGTACGTCGAACGTCGGGTGCCTGCCCAGTGCCACCCAGGCGATCACGGTGGCGATCACACTGCACGCCATGATCGGCACAAGGTCAGCCAGCGCGAACGACGCCAGCAGGATCTCCGCGGCGAACAACGCCCCACCCAGCGGCACCTGATACACCGCGGCCAGGCCGGCACCGGCACCGGCGGCGATCAGCGTGAGCCGTTGCCGCGCCGTCAGTTTCAACCGTCCGGCGAACACCTCACCGGCAGCGGCACCGAGCAGCCGGGGCGCCCCTTCCTTACCGATCGACCCGCCGACGCCGACGCCGACCACCTGCAGCACGGCGTCGATCACCGCGGGACCGGCACGCAGCCGCCCGTCCCGCAGCGCACCCGTCACCGTCCCGGCGAACGGCACGAACCGGCGGTACGCCCACCAGCCGACGCCCACCAGCAGCCCACCGGCGGTCAGCGCCAGCAGCCGGCGAGCGGCCGACCCGTCCTGCAGACCGTGCAACAGCTCGTCGTCGGCGCTGCCGAAGGCCAGCAGCTCCACCCCGGTGATCAGCCAGCTGAGCAGCACCCCGCCGATGCCGGCCGCCACCCCGGTACCGAGCACCGCTGCGCTCATCGCGGGCGTCCACCAGCGTTCGCTCTGCTCGCCGGGCGCCGCGGAAGTCACCGCCTCAGTATTTCGTCACCGCAGACCCGGCCGGCGCCGACCCGCCTGCCCCCGCACCGGCCCGGCCGACGCGGCGGTGCGAACACCGGCGAAAATGGATTCCATGACTGCTCCAGCCACGCCCGCGTTCACCACCCGGCCGGAACTGACCGGCACCTTCGGGATGGTGGCGTCGACGCACTACCTGACCTCTGCCGCCGGGATGGCCGAGCTGGAGGCCGGCGGTAACGCCATCGACGCGGCCGTCGCCGCCGGCTTCACCCTGCAGGTGGTTGAACCGCACCTGAACGGGCCTGGCGGCGACATGACCTTGCTCTATGCGCTGCAGGACGGCGTGCCGCAGGTGTTGTGCGGGCAGGGTCCGGCCCCCGCCGGCGCGACCGCCCAGGCCATGCGGCAGCGCGGGCTCGACCGGGTGCCGGGCTCGGGTGTGGCCGCCGCGGCGATCCCGGCATCCACCGTCGCCTGGTTGACGCTGCTGCGGGACCACGGCACCCGCAGCCTCGCTGACGTGTTGAAGTACGCAATCCATTACGCCGCAACGGGTTTCCCGGTGCTGCCGCAGATCGAACGCACCATCGCCACCGTCGCGGAGCTGCTGCGCACCAGCTGGGCGGACTCGGCGGCGCTCTACCTCACCGACGCCGGGCCGGTGCCGGCGGGCAGCATGCTGTGCAACCCGGCGCTGGCCGGCACTTACCGCCGGCTGCTGGACGCCGGGACCGGCCGTGACCGTGACGCCGCCATTGACGCCGCCATCGAGGCCTGGAGCACCGGCTTCGTCGCCGAGGCGATCGACGCGTTCTGCCGCACCGAGCAGGACGACGGTCTCGGCGGCCGGTATACCGGGTTGCTCACCGGCGACGACCTCGCCGGTTTCCGCCCGCACTACGAGGCGCCGGTGACCGCCGATTTCCACGGCTGGACGGTGGCGAAGTCGGGTGCCTGGGGGCAGGGACCGGTACTGCTGCAACAACTGCGGCTGCTGGACGACCTCGACCCGGCCAGCACCCCGCCGCTGTCGGCCGAGTGGGTGCACCGCATTGTCGAGGCCAGCAAGCTCGCGTTCGCCGACCGGGACGCCTGGTATGGCGACCCTGCCGCTGACCAGCCGCCGGTGCCGATCCACGCCCTGCTGTCTGACAGCTACACCCAGCAGCGGCGCGAGCTGATCGGCGAGCAGGCGTCGGGGGAGTTGCGTCCCGGGAGCCCGGACGGCCGCACCCCGGTGCTGCCGGACTGGAGCACCGGCAGCACCCCGGTGGGCGCCACCACCGGCGAACCGACGGTCGGCCGGGACGGCCGGACCAAGGGCGACACCTGCCACGTCAGCGTGGTCGACGCCGGCGGCCGGATGGTGGCAGCCACCCCCAGCGGCGGCTGGCTGCACAGCTCGCCGCTGATCGGTGCGCTGGGCTTCCCACTGGGCACCCGCCTGCAGATGACGACGCTGGAACCAGGCCTGCCGACCACGCTGCGTCCCGGCGGACGCCCACGCACCACGCTCAGTCCCAGCCTGGCCCGGCACACCGACGGGCGGCGGCTGGCGTTCGGTACCCCCGGCGGCGATCAGCAGGACCAGTGGCAGCTCGGCTTTTTCCTCAACCACGTGCTGGCCGGGATGAACCTGCAGCAGGCCATCGACGCGCCGGCCTTCCACTCCACCCATTTCCCAAGCTCGTTCTACCCGCGCGAGGCATTCCCGAAGCAGCTGATCGTCGAAGACCGGTTCGGCGCCGAGCTGATCGACGGGTTGCGGCGTCTGGGCCACGACGTGGTGGTGTCGGGGCCGTGGAGCCTCGGCCGGCTCAGCGCGGTGTCACGGGCCGGCGCCGGCGCGAGCGCACCCGCGGTGCTGCGCGCCGGGGCCAACCCGAGAGGTATGCAGGGCTATGCGGTGGGCAGGTGAACGGGACCTAGGTCCCGCGTTCCGGCGGGCGGGCAGGGCCGCCATGTCCGGTATCGCCGCCGCACCGCAAATCGCGCGCCACCCGGTAGCGGCGATCTCCATCCGCTCGGACTAAGCTCCAACATGTTCCACGCGTGGTTCCCGTCCGCCCTTGGCGCGGGCCCGCCAGCAGCAGCCGGCGCAGGCCGTCGGTACGTAACGACAGCAGGAGGCCGTCTGTGACCGCCGTAGCACCCCGCCCCGTGGTGACCAAGGCGTATCCGGTGGAGCGTCCGGCCCGCGGATCACGTTTCCTGCAGTACTTCAAGACCACCGACCCCAAGGTCCTCGGGATCATGTACGTGGCGACGGCGTTCACCATGTTCATGATCGGCGGCGTGATGGCGCTGCTGATGCGCGCCGAGCTGGCCCGCCCCGGCATGCAGTTCCTCAGCCCCGAGCAGTTCAACCAGCTGTTCACCATGCACGGCACGGTGATGCTGCTGTTCTATGCGACCCCGATCGTCTTCGGGTTCGCGAACTTCGTGTTGCCGCTGCAGATCGGCGCACCCGATGTGGCCTTCCCACGGTTGAACGCCTTCTCATACTGGCTGTTCCTGTTCGGGGCGCTGATTGCCCTTTCCGGCTTCTTCACCCCTGGCGGCGCCGCCGCGTTCGGCTGGACGGCCTACCCGCCGCTGTCCGACGCGCAGAACTCGCCAGGGGTCGGCGGCGACCTGTGGATCATGGGCCTTGCGGTGTCCGGCCTCGGCACCATTCTCGGCGCGGTCAACATGATCACCACCGTCGTCTGCCTGCGCTGCCCCGGCATGACGATGTGGCGGCTGCCGATCTTCACCTGGAACATCCTGATCACGTCGATCCTGGTCCTGATCGCGTTCCCGATCCTGACCGCCGCGCTGCTCGGCCTTGCTGCCGACCGGCACTTCGGCTCGCACGTCTTCGACCCCAGCAACGGCGGCGCCATATTGTGGCAACACCTTTTCTGGTTCTTCGGGCATCCAGAGGTGTACATCATCGCGCTGCCGTTCTTCGGCATCGTCTCCGAAGTGTTCCCGGTGTTCAGCCGCAAACCGGTGTTCGGCTACCGCGGCCTGGTCTACGCGACACTGTCGATCGCCGCGCTGAGCGTCGCGGTGTGGGCGCACCACATGTTCGCCACCGGCGCCGTGCTGCTGCCCTTCTTCAGCTTCATGACGTTCCTCATCGCGGTGCCGACCGGGCTGAAGTTCATCAACTGGATCGGCACCATGTGGCGCGGCCAGCTCAGCTTCGAGACACCGATGCTGTTCGCCTGCGGCTTCCTGGTGACGTTCCTGTTCGGCGGGTTGACCGGCGTCATCCTGGCGGCGCCCGCACTGGACTTCCAGCTGTCCGACTCGTACTTCGTGGTGGCGCACTTCCACTACGTGCTGTTCGGCACCATCGTGTTCGCCACCTATTCGGGCATCTACTTCTGGTTCCCGAAGGCCACAGGCAGATTCCTGGACGAGCGGCTCGGCAAGTTCCACTTCTGGCTCACCTTCGTCGGATTCCACCTGACGTTCCTGGTCCAGCACTGGCTGGGCAACATGGGCTTCCCGCGGCGATACGCCGACTACCTGCCCACTGACGGGTTCACCACGCTGAACACCATCAGCTCGATCGGCGCGTTCGTGCTCGGCTTCTCGACGCTGCCGTTCATCTGGAACGTGATCCGCTCGTGGCGGCACGGCGAGCCGACCACAGCGGACGACCCGTGGGGCTACGGCAACTCGTTGGAGTGGGCCACCAGCTCGCCACCGCCGCGGCACAACTTCACCTCACTGCCGCGGATCCGCTCCGAGCGGCCGGCCTTCGAGCTGCACCATCCGCACATGGTTGAACGGATGCGCAGCGAGGCCCACCCGCATCGGAACTGGAAACCGCTGGACGACCTGGAATCCTCCGAGCACCTGAAGATCCGCGAGGACGCCCACTGACGGCTGGCGCCGGCGTCGCCGCTGGTAGGTGCCGGCGGTGAGCACCGTGCTGGTGACGGTGACCGGTGCGGACCACCCCGGCATCACCGGTGAGCTGTTCGCGGTGCTGGCCGCTCACGACGGGCAGGTCCGTGACGTCGAACAGGTGGTGGTTCGCGGGCAGCTCACGCTGTCGGTGCTGACCCACCTTGACGACGACCCGGCCCCGCTGCTGCGGGCGTTGCAGCGCCGGTTGAGCCGGCCGGGACAGAGCGTGCGGACCGTCGTCGATCCGCCGAAAGTCCCGCGCCGGGCCAGCAGCCACGTGCTGCTGTTGATGGGCCGGCCCTTGACGGCGGCGCCGGTGCACGCGCTCAGCAGCCGCTTCGGCGCGCACGGCATCAACATCGACGCGATCACCCAGGTCGCCGATTTTCCGGTGACGGGCCTGGAAATGACGCTCACCGCGCCGGACGCCGCGGTGTTGCAGCAGCTGGTGGCGCAGACGGCGACCGAGCACCCGGTCGACATCGCGGTGCAGCAGGCCGGGCTGGCCAGGCGCGCCAAGCGGCTGATCGTTTTCGACGTCGACTCGACGCTGATCACCGGCGAGGTGATCGAGATGCTCGCCGAGCACACCGGCACCAGGGCGGAGGTGGAGCGGATCACGGCCGCCGCGATGCGCGGCGAGCTCGACTTCGCCGCCTCGCTCACCGAGCGGGTGGCGATGCTGGCGGGCCTTGACGCCACGGTGCTCGACGAGGTGGCCGGTCAGCTGCAGTTGACCGAGGGTGCCGCGACCACTATCGCCACCCTCAAGCAGCTCGGCTACCGCTGCGGCATCGTCTCCGGCGGTTTCACCCAGGTGGCGCAGGCGCTGGTGGACGAGCTGGACCTGGACTTCGTCGCCGCCAACACCCTTGAGATCGCCGGCGGCCGGCTGACCGGCAGGGTGGTGGGGGACATCGTCGACAGGGCCGGCAAAGCCGCTGCGCTGCAACGCTTCGCGGCCGCGTTCGAGGTGCCGATGAGCCAGACCGTCGCGGTGGGCGACGGCGCCAACGACATCGACATGCTCTCGGCGGCCGGGCTGGGGATCGCGTTCAACGCCAAGCCGTCGGTGGCCGAGCACGCCGACACAACGGTGAGCGTGCCGTCGCTGGAGCCGGTGCTGCTGATTCTGGGGATCAGCCGGACAGCGCTGCCCGCACCTACCCCTGCGGTGATTGCTCCAGTCGCCGAGTGAGCAGGTCGATAGCCACTCCTACATCGCGATGACGATCTTGCCGAGCAGCCCGCCGGCCTCGGCGCGCCGATTCGCTTGCGCGACAAGCGCGAGCGGGTACTGCCCGGCGACCCGCAGCCTGAGCCTGCCCTCGTCGGCCAGGGCGGAAAGTTCGCGCAACCGATGCGGATGGTGCTGGACGTAGTTGTGCACCGCGCTCGCTGCGCGCTGTTCGAGCGCGTCAGGGATGGTGTCGTCGCTGACCGTGACGAGCCTGCCGCCCTCGCGGAGTAGGTGCGGGTGGTCGAAGACGCCGGCGGTGTCGAAGATCGCATCGAACTCACCGGCCGAGACCGGGTTCGAGTGTGCGGATGCGGCTCCGAGGTCGAGCACCGCCGATTCGTGTTCCGGGCGGGAGACCAGACCGGCGGCCCGGATGCCTGCGCGGGCGGCGAGCTGGATCGCCATGCCGCCGACGCTGCCGGCGGCTCCGGTGACGAGGAGCCGTTCGTCATCGCGCAGGGCGAGACGGGTCAGTGCCTGGTCCGCGGTGAGCGCCGCGAGCGGCAGGGTCGCCGCGGTCGTCAGATCGACCGTCTGGGGTGCCGGAGCAAGGGCTGCGGCGGGGATCGCGGCGTACTGCTGCCAGCTTCCAGCACCGTCCGGCTGGGGCGGGTGCATCGCGATCACCCGATCGCCCGGTGCCCAGCCGGTGTCGTCCGGGGCGGTGATGACAATGCCCGCGACATCCCATCCCAGCACTGCCGGGAACTGTCCGACCTGTTGCGGGGTGCCGGGGGTGCGGGTCTTCACGTCGACGGGATTGATCGTCGAGGCGATGACCGCGACCAGTGCCTCGCCCGGGCCGGGCTCGGGTGTCGGGGCGTCGAGGATCGTGAGGACGTCGGGGTCGCCGTAGGCGGTGATGGCTGCGGCTTTCATTGGCTGGTCTCCTTGATATCGGCTGCAGCAGTGGACGTTTCAGCGGTGGGAGCTTCGGAGCGCGGCGCGGCACGGAGAGCGCGGAAGGTCAGGATCAGGCCGAGGGTCGCGAAGACAGCGCCGCCGAGCCCGCCCCAGCGCAGTAGCCCGGCGGCGACGCCGAGGCCGCCGAGGGTGGAGCCGATCGCGTTCGCGAGGTTGAACGCGCCCACGTTGACCGCCAGCGACAGCGTGGGTGCGGCGCCGGCATGGCGGAGCACGAGCGACTGCAGCGGGGCGATGGTCGCGGTCGAGAGCAGGCCAAGGATCAGCACGAGCCCGACCATCGGTATCGGCTGCCCGGCCAGCAGCGGGAACGCGGCCAGGGTGGCGATGAGCGCGAGGAACACCCCGACAAGGGTTTTGCCGAGCGAGAGGTCGGCGAGGCGACCGGCGACGAGGTTGCCGACGAACCCGCCCACGCCGTAGGTGAGGAGCAGCGCGGGGACCACGCCTGCGGCGATGCCCGTCACCTCTGAGAGCAGCGGGACGAGGTAGGTGAACACGACGCTCACGCCCCCGAACCCGATCACCGTGGTTGACACCGCCAGGAGTACCGGTCCGCGCAGCAGGGTGCGGATCTCGTCGCGCACCCCGCTCGTCGGTGCCGGGGTGCGAGGCATCGCGGCAGCCAGCAGCAGCACCCCGAGGGTGGCGGCGGCAGCGACGAAGACGAACGGGATCCGCCAGCTCGTCGTGCCGCCCAGCAGCGCACCAAGGGGGACGCCGAGGACGGTCGCGACCGTCAGGCCGGAGCTGACGATCGCGATGGCCTGCCCCTGGCGCGCCGGCCCCAGCAATCCGGTCGCGGTCGTCAGTCCGATGGCGAACAGGGTGGCCTGGCTGCACGCCGAGACCACCCGGCCAACGACCACCAACGCATACGTCGGCGCGAACACTGTCAGCACCGTGCCCGCGATGAACACGATCCCCAACGCCAGAGCGAGGCCCTTGCGAGGAACCCGGGCGGTCAGCACGGTCACGATCGGGCCGCCGATCGCGACCCCGAGCGCATAGGCGGTCACCGTCTGCCCGGCAGCGGCGATACTGACCGAGACGTCGGCGGCCAGCTGCGGCAGGACACCGGCGACGAGGTATTCGGCCGTGCCGGTGCAGCACACCAGCAGCACGAACCCGGCTAGCACGTATCCCGGCCGAACGGTGCGGCAGGGGCGGGTGTTCTCAGTTCTGGTCATGCTCATCCGGCTCAGCGGCTCGATCCGGTGATGAGAGCTGTTGACAGGGTCATGATTCCTCCGTAGTGATCGTTACGAAATATGGTCCTGGGGTATCGTAGCGGTCACTATGGAAACTGTGCGCAAGGCGGGGCGCCCACGGGCGTTCGACCCCGACGAGGCGCTGCGCCGCGCCCTGATGGTCTTCTGGGAGCGTGGCTACGAGGGTGCGAGCATGACCTCGCTGCAAGAGGCGACCGGGCTGACCGCGCCGCAGCTCTACCGGGCGTTCGAGTCCAAGGAACGCCTGTTCGAGCGGGCGGTGCGGCTGTACCAGGACGAGTACGGCTTCGGCATCCGTGACGGCGTTCCGCTGGCCGAAGCGGTGGTGGAATATCTCGACCGCGCGGCTCGGGAGTTCACCGCCGAACCGGGGCGCGGGTGCCTGGTCTCGACTGGGTCGCTCGCCACCGGACAAGACGCCAAGGCCGCCGCGGCGATCTGCCGCGCCGAACGCGACAACGCGCTCGCCGGCCTACGCCAGCGCATCATCGACGCGATCAGGCAGGGCGAGCTTCCCGAGTCGACCGATGCCGAAGGACTCTCCCGAAGCGTCGGCGCCCTGATCCAGGGCATGTCCGTCCAGGCCCGAGACGGCGCCACCTACGAAGACCTGGCGCATATCGTCACCACGGCACGGGCGCTGCTCGCCAGCTCAACCGCAGTGCCGGCGCCGCACTGGTCTTAGCCGACCGATCCTCCACCGGTCGCGCGGTGAATCGCCGCGGTGGCAGCGCTCGTCAGGACGGCGCCGCCGGGCCGACATCGGGTGCTGGGCGGCGGCTGCAGGACGTGCGTGCGGTCACCGCCCGGCTGTGCACCGATGCCGACTGCGCCGATGCCGGCCGCTGGTCAGCTCTTCGACCGCTGGTCGCGCTGCTTGTCGGCCTGCGACAGGTCGCTGGCCGCGACCGACCGCTCGGCCTCCGAGGCCACCTCAGGGCTGGTCTCGCCGGACCGGCCGCCGGACTGCCGCAGCGCGCTGGCCGCCACCGATCGTTCTTCTTCCGATGCATTCGGATCTTGCATGATCCTGGCCGCCTCTGAGGCGTCCATTCCGCCGGTCTCTGCTGGGTTTTCGGACATCACCAACACCCTGAAGGGAGCAGGGGAGGCATTCGTTGGCTCCCGGTCTGCCCACCGTGGCACCGCTGTGCCCGACTGTCTACCGCCGTTCGCGCCGGTAGGGGTGGTTTGTCAACAACGCCCCGAAAGTTGTTGACAGCGCTCGTCAGTGATGTTGCGCGGCACAGTCGGCGGGCGCCGCCGTCGCCCCCGGCACGAACTCGCAGTCCAGCAGCACCGAGCGTGGTCGGGCGCCGTCCAGCATCCGCAGCACCGCAGATGCGGCGTCGCGGCCCTTCTGCTGCATCGGCTGCCGCATGGTGGTCAGCGGGCGCGGGTCAAGCGCCGAGGTGTCGATGCCGTCGAACCCGGTGACGCTCAACCGATCCGGCACCGCCAGGCCGAGTGCGTCGGCGGCCCGCAGCACGCCGACGGCGAGCAGGTCGCTCTGCGCGACGACGGCGGTGGGCGGCTCCGGCACGTCGAGCAGCATCCGGCCGATCCGCTCACCTTCTTCGACGGTGGAGTCGGTGGCCGCCAACGCCCTGCCGTTGGGGAAGACGTCCCAGAACGCCTGCAGCCGCTCGGCCGCGGTGTCTGCGGTCGCGGCGGCGAGCCGATCGGCGTCCACCGCGGGGGCGTCGTCGGTGTCCAGTGCGAGTGTCACGGTCGCCGCCCTGCGGTGCCCCAGCCGGTAAAGGTGTTGCGCCAGTTCACGGCTGGCGGCCGGGTTGTCGACGTCGACGGCGGGGGAGCCGCGCCGCGGCCGGCTGCCCACCAGCACGGTCGGAACCCGGCGGCGGCGCAACGAACCGAGCAGCTCGGTGGCCCACGGGCTGCACCCGGTGAGCACTGCGGCGTCCATCGGCGCGTCCTCGAACACCCGGCGCGCGTGCGGGGCGTCGGTGAGCAGCAGCACCCCGGCGCCGGCCTCGCCCAGCACCTCGGCGGCGCCATCGACCATCCCGACATTGACCGGGTCGCGGAAGGCGCTGATCACCGAGGTCTGCACCACCACTCCCACCACCCCGGAGCGGCCGTTGCGCAGTGACCGGGCGCGCGGGTCGGGACCGTGGAAGCCGAGCTCGGTGGCGGCGTCGAGCACCTTCTGCTTGGTGGCCGCAGATACCGGGCCCTTGCCGGCGAACACCAGCGACGCCGTCGAGACCGCCACCCCCGCGGCGCGCGCCACCGTGGCGAGCGTCGGATGCTGCCGGGACTCGGTCATGGGTGATACCGTACTCGAATCGATTCGATCGAATCGATTCGACAGTGGTTCTGACACCGCGGTGACACCGCGGGGTTCCGACACCGTGGTGAAGCATTCCGCTCGACCCGTAACGACCCAGCACTCGCACAGGAAGTCCGCCGTGACCAAGCCAACAACCGATACCAAGCAGCTGCTCGCCGGCGGGGCGATCAGCCGGCAGCAGGGCAAGGCCTGGACGGTCGCGGTGTTCATCATCTTCGCGGTCAACGGGCTGGGCCTGGCCAGCTGGATGTCGCGGGTGCCGTCGGTACGGGACACCTTGGGCGCCAGTACCTTTCAGATGGGGCTGTTGATTGTCGGGCTGTCCGCCGGATCGATGATCGGGCTCGCGGCCTCCAGTCATCTGATCGCCACCTTCGGCGCCAAACGCTGCATGTTGGTGTCCGGAAGCATCATGTTTTGCGGGCTGATGCTGGCCGGCGGCGGCGACGCGATGGCGGCCTACGGGGTGATCTTCGCCGGGTTGTTCCTGTGGGGCATCGCCACCGCGTGCTGTGACGTCGCGATGAACCTGTCGGGCGCGGCCAACGAAAAGGTGATGGGCCGCACCCTGATGCCGCTGTTCCACGCCTTCTTCTCGTTCGGCACCATGGCTGGCGCCGGGCTGGGGGCGCTGGCCGCCAAGGTCCATCTGCCGGTGGGCTGGCACATGCTGATCATCGCGATCGTCGGGCTGATTCTGTTGCTGGCGGTGGCCATTCCGCGGGTGCAACCGGAATCGCTCGGCATCACCGACGGCGACGCCGACCAGCCGCACACCAGCGTCCGCGACCGGTTGTCGGTGTGGAAGCAGCCGACCACCCTGCTGATCGGGCTGATCGTGCTCGGGATGACGTTCGCCGAGGGCTCGGCGGGGGATTGGTTGGCGCTCGGCATGGTCGATGACCGCAACACCAGCAACGCCACCGGCGCCCTGGTCTATGGCGTGTTCGTCACCGCCATGACGGTGGGTCGGCTGGCCGGTGGCAGGGTGCTGGATCGCTTCGGCCGGGTCCCGGTGCTGCGCGCCTGCGTCGCCATGGCGGTGGCCGGGTTGGCACTGGTGATCTTCGTTCCCAGCGTTCCGGTGGCGGTGCTCGGCACCGTGCTGTGGGGCCTTGGCGCCTCGCTGGGCTTCCCGGTCGGGATGTCGGCCGCCGCCGACGATCCGCGCAACGCCGCCGCCAGAGTCAGCGCCGTCGCCACCATCGGCTACCTGGCGTTCTTGGTGGGGCCGCCGTTCCTCGGCCTGATCGGCGAACACATCGGGGTGCTCAACTCGCTGATCATCGTGCTGGTGCTGACCGCCGCCGCGGCCATCGCCGCCCCCGCTGCCCGGGAACGGACCAGGCCGGACAGCTCGGTGCAGGCTCCCTGATTCTCTCAGAAAGCGCCTGCGCGACAATCGAAGCCATGACCGACACTCCGGCGCAGGATGGTGCGGAACTCGGCGTCGCGTTGGCGCCGTTGCGCGCCCGCTACGCGCACTGGCTCGGCCTCGATGAGGCCCAGGTGCTCGCCGACCGCGACGAGGCCGCCGGCGAGATCAGGGCACTGCAGCTGGTGCTGCGCCTGGAGCGCAACCCCGACCCAGCTCCGAGCTGGCATCGCGGCCTTGAATTGGCCGCATCCGGTTGCGCCGCACTGTGTTTGGACCCGCGGTCGGCTCCAGGGGGCGAATGGTTCGACGCGGTGGACGGCTATTGCCGCGGACACATCCGTAAGGTGACCAGGCGGGCTCGTGCCGGCGAGTGGGCTGCCACCGCGGATCTCCCCGGCCGCACGCTGTCCGACGCCGGCACCGAGATCCGGGTGCTGCTCCCGGGTTTGGTCAACGAGCTGGACAAGCGGGTGGGCAAGCTGCAGGTCGGCGGTACTGATCTGCCGGTGGACGAACCCGCCGCCGGCCCTGTCGATGCCGCCGATGCTGTTGGTACCGGTGCTGTCGGTGCCGATGAGCTCAGGGCGCATCCCGGCGAGTTGCTGCTGTGGGTGCCGACCGACCCGCCGATGACGGCCGGCAAGCAGATGGCGCAGACCGGGCACGCCGGAATGATCGCCGCGGCGCTGCTGGCCGACTCCGATCAAGAGACCTTGCGGCGCTGGTACTCCGCGGGTTGTCCGGCCAGGGTGCGCCGGCTGCCGCCGGAGGCTTACCAGGCGCTGGGCGAGCAGTTGGCCGAGCCCAGGGCGGCGTGGGACAGGTCGCGGCTGCTCGCGGTGCGTGATGCCGGTTTCACCGAGATCGCTCCCGGCACCGTGACCGTGCTGGCCCGCGCCCCGTTGGCGCCCGCCGACGACGCAACCCCGGCCTGACCGATACCCGATCCGGCCGCGGCGGGCCGGCCTTGCGAGGATCAACGCATGGCCGCCGCCGAAGACAGCACCGCTCCCGACACCACCGCCGCAACGGACCCGGTTGCCACGGACCCCGCTGCAACAGACTCAGCCGCACCGGACTCAGCCGCACCGGACTCAACTGGGTCGGCCGGGCTGAGCTTTCCGCGGCTGTCGGCCCGCACCCAGCGCTTCACGCTCGGCGAGCCGCGGAACGTGCAGGTGGCCGGCACCGGCGAGCGGGTGTTGTTCGTCCGCACCGCATCCGGCACCGACCGCACCGGGGTGCTGTGGAGCTTCGAGTGCGACTCCGGCGCCGAGCGGGTGCTTGCCGATCCGGCCGCGCTGCTGACCGGTGGCGAGCAGCTCTCCGCCGCCGAGCGAGCCCGCCGCGAGCGCTCCCGCGAGTCCGGCGCCGGCGTCACGTCCTACCAACTCGACAACGCCGGAACCGTTGCGGTGTTTGCGCTTTCCGGGTCGGCGTGGAGCTGCGACCTGGCCACCGGCGAGGTCACCGAGCTGCCCCGTCCGGCAGGCGTTGATGCGGTAATGGACCCGCGGGTCGATCCGACCGGCAGCCGGGTCGGCTACCTGGCCGGCGGGTCGTTGCGGGTGGCCGAGTTGGCCGGCGGCGCGGACCGGGCTCTCGCCGAGCCGGACGCCGACACCATCACCTGGGGGGCCGCGGAGTTCGTCGCCGCCGAAGAGATGGACCGGCACCACGGCTTCTGGTGGTCGCCGGACGGGCAGCGACTGCTGGCACAGCGCACCGACGAGGCGCCGGTTCCGGTGTGGCAGCTGGCCGATCCCGCCGATCCGTCGGCAACCCCGGTACCGCACCGGTACCCGGTGGCCGGTTCGACGGACGCCGAGGTGACGCTGTGGTTGCTCGACCTGGACGGCCGGCGCACCCAGGTCGCCTGGGACACCGCTGCCTATCCGTACCTCACCAGGGTGAGCTGGACCGACGCCGGTGCGGTGATCCAGCTGCTCTCCCGCGACCAGCGCCGCGGGCTGATCGGCCGCATCGACCCGGACTCCGGCGCGCTCAGCACGTTGACCGAACTGTCCGACGATGTCTGGATCGAGCTGGCACCCGGTGTCCCGCAGCTCACCGACCGCGGCCTGCTCACGCTGCTGGACGACGCCGCCAGTGACACCAGGAGGCTGGCGCTGGACGGACGGCCGCTCAGCCCGGTCGGCCTGCAGGTGCGCGCGGTGGTGCGGGCCGGCGACGACGGGATTCTGGTGCGCGGCAACGGTAGTGACCCGAGTGCGATCGGGGTGTACCGGATCGGCTGGGACACCTCGGCGCAGCAACTCACCCCCGAATCCGGGGTGCATGCGGTGTCCGTCGGCGGCGACACCGTCGCCACCTCGAGTGCCGATCTGGACTCGGACGGCATCACGGTCAGCATCAGCCGCGGCGGCGAACCGCTCGGGACACTGGAGCGGCGCGGCATCGAGGCACCGCTGATGCCACGGCCGACGCTACTGCGCGCGGGCGAACGCCGTATCCCGACGGCGGTGCTGTTCCCGACCGGCCATCGGCCCGGCAGTGAGCGGCTACCGGTGCTGATGGCGCCCTACGGTGGTCCGCACGGGCAGCTGGTACAGCAGCACAGGCGGATGTTCCTCCAGGCGCAGTTCCTTGCCGACCAAGGCTTCTGCGTGATCGTCGCCGACGGCCGTGGCACCCCGGGCGGGGGACCGGCCTGGGAGAAGTCCATCCGCGACGCCTTCGCCGAGGTGACGCTGGCCGACCAGGTGGCGGCGCTGGAAGCGGTGGCGGGGCAGTATCCGGACGACATCGACCCGGCGCGCGTCGGCATCCTCGGCTGGTCGTACGGCGGGTATCTCTCGGCGCTGGCCGTGCTGGACCGCCCCGATGTGTTCAACGCGGCGGTGGCAGGTGCGCCGGTCACCGAGTGGCGGCTGTACGACACCTTTTACACCGAGCGGTATCTCGGACATCCCGGGCAGCAGCCACAGGTGTACGACGCGAACTCCCTGCTGCCGTTGGCGTCCCGTCCGTTGGCTCCCGGCGTCGCCGAACCGGAGCTGTTGATTCTGCACGGCATGGTGGACGACAACGTGGTGGTGGCGCACACCCTGCAGCTGTCCAGCGCGTTGCTGGCCGCCGGTCGGCGGCATGCGGTGATCCCGCTGACCGGGGTCACCCACATGACGCCGCAGGAGATCGTCGCCGAGAATCTGCTGCGGCTGCAGGTCGATTTCCTGCGCAGGGCCCTGGCGGTCGACGCCTGATCGTGGTGGGATCGGGGCCATGGTCCCGACAACGATGTCCGGCGAGCTGCCCGCCCAGAAATCGATGCCTGAAAGGCATGGAGCGTCTGCCGGCCGCTGGCGGCGCTGGGGTGCGCTGCTCGCGTCCGCCGCACTGGTGCCGGCGCTGCTGCTCAGCGCTCCGGCCGCGGCCACCGCTACCGGTGCCGGCGCGGCTGGCGCGGGTGGCGCGGGTGGCGCGGGTGGCGCGGGTGGCGCAGCCGACCCGGCCGCCGCTGGTGCCGCGGCGCCGAGCGTTCAGGTGATCTCGTCGCCGCGGGCCGACAAGGTCTCCGACGGGAACGTCCTGCTGGCCGTCAACACCGCCGGTGCGGCGCTGGAGCGGGTGCAGCTCAACGGCACCGACGTCACCGACCGGTTCGCCGAACTGGACGGGCGGCCCACCGCCCTGCTCGACGGCCTGCGCACCGGAACCAACACCGTCACCGCCAGGGTGGCCGGCGCCGATGTGACCACAACGGTCGTCAACTACCCGCGCACCGGCCCGATGTTCTCCGGCAAGCAGGAGCAGCCGTTCATCTGCCAGACGGCGGCGTTCCGCACCCTCGGCGGCCGCTCGCTCGGTCCGGCCACCGACGCCGCCTGCTCGGCCCCGACGGTGGTGGAGTGGCTGTACCGCTCGTCCACCGACAGGTCGTTGAAGCCGTTGCCGGCCAACGGTTCCACCCCTGCCGACCTGGCAAGCACCACTACCACCCAGGGACGGACCGTGCCCTACGTCGTGCGGGTCGAATCGGGGGTGATCAACCGCTCGATCTACGAGTTCGCGGTGTTGGCCGACCCGAAACAGCCTGCGGTGTCGCCGTTCCAGCGCCCGACGGGCTGGAACGGGCGGCTGGCGTACAACTTCGGCGGCGGTTGCCCTGGCGGCTGGTACAAGCAGGGTGCCGGAACCGGTGGCATCAACGACGACTGGCTGCTCGGCCAGGGCTACGCGTTCGCCTCCAGCTCGCTGAACGTGTTCGGCAACAACTGCCAGCCGGTGACGGCTGCCGAGACCATGGCGATGACGAAGGAGCACGTCATCGAAACCATCGGCGCCCCCAAGGCAACGCTGGGTATCGGCTGTTCCGGCGGCTCGTACCAGGTGTTCAACATCGGCGACAACTACCCGGGCCTGCTGGACGGCATTCTGGCCGGATGCGTTTTCCCCGAGGTCGATTTCGCCACCATCAACACCATCACCGACGCCCGGCTGCTGCAGGTGTACTTCGGGAAGAACACCGGCTACACGGATGAGCAGAAGCGGGCCATCTCCGGGTTCGGCAAGGTCGGCACCATCAACAACCTCGGCGAGGCCGGACGGCGGATCGACCCGCGGGTGTACTGCCCGGGTGAGCTGCCGGCCAACCTGCGCTACGACCCGGTCACCAACCCCGGCGGCGCGCGCTGCGACGTGTACTCCCACCAGCTCAACATCTTCGGTGCGGTGCCGGGAACCGACGGCAGGATCCCGTTGCGGCCCTTGGAGAATGTCGGTATTCAGTACGGCCTTGCCGCGGTGAACAGCAAGGCCATCACCGTCGATCAGTTCCTTGACCTGAACGCCAAGATCGGTGGCTTCGACCGCGACGCCAACGTGGTGGCGCAGCGCACCGTCGCCGACCGGTCGGCCATCGACACCTCGTACTCCACCGGCCAGTTGGTGCGGGGCGGGCGGCTGGGCTCGTTGCCGATCATCGAGCTGCGCGAGTACACCGACGAGCTGCCGAACGGCGACATCCACCTGAAGTTCCACTCGTTCTCGTTCCGCGACCGACTGACCAAGGCCAACGGCGACGCGGCCAACCACGTGATGTGGACCCTGCCGTTCGGCAAGGGCGGGTTCGGCACCGGCAACCCGGTGTTCCGGGACGCGGTCAATCAGCTCGACGCCTGGACCAGCACGGTGCAGAGCCAGCGACCGACAGCCGGAACCACCACGCTGCCAAGCCATTCCACCGTTGTCGCAGCCAAGCCGGCGGGCACCGCCGACGCCTGCTGGTCGCCGACGGGCTCGAAGGTGAACGAGACTCAGGTGCCAGGCGCGCGCAACACCCAGTGCAACACCTGGTACCCGGGCTGGCCGTCACCGCGGATGGTGGCCGGGGCGCCGGTGGTGAACGACGTGATCGCCTGCCACCGAAAGCCGGTGTCGCAGGCTGACTATCAGGTCAGCTTCACCCCGGCCCAGCTGTCCCGGTTGCGCTCGATCTTCCCGTCCGGTGTCTGCAACTGGTCGGTACGGGGGATCGGCCAGACCCTGCGACAGTCGACGTCATGGCCCAGCTTCGGCACCGGCATGTCCCGGAGCTGACGCGATCCGAGCCCGGGACTGAACTCCGTCGGTCCCCGGTACCGCTTGCGGCAGACGCGCCTGGCAGCCCGACCAGTCTGTCGTCATAGGGAAAGTCGGGGCTCGGTTGCGAGTTGGCGCCACCGACCAGCAATCCAGGTGGTGCCGGTGGCAGCTGTGGATCGAGCGCGGTACCGAAGAGCCGGCTGCGGACACCTCGACTGCTGTCGGTGCCGTAACCGCAGATGTAGCTGTGACCAAGGGCGTTGCGCCCCAACAGGTAGTCCATGCCTTCAGCGATCGCTCCCAACCGACGGCTCTGCCCAGTGTCCGCGCCGAGTGTTGCACCACCATCGAGCGCAGCCCGGTGGGCAGCAATGAGCACGGTGAGGTTGTTGAGCAGCACGCCGTTCGATCCCCAGCCCCAGCTACTCGGGTAGTACGGCATTCCCCACGGCTGGGAGTGCTGCAGCAACATGAGCTGATCGGCCCAGTGCCGCAACCGTTCTCGCGCCAGCTCAACGTCACCACGGTCGAGCTCTCGTACGGCCCGTGCCGACGGCTGCTGCGCAGACTGCTGATGCCGCGGGCCATCAAGCACGAGGTCGATGGTCGCCGGCACCTGCACACTGGTCAGGTCGTAACCGCCGTCGGGATACTCCGTGTCAGCATGCAACTGGTAGCCGCGCATGCGATCGCGGTAACCCGGCTCGCCGGTGGACAACCACAGCTCGACGGCCGCCCAGTAGGCGTCATCGGTGGCGTCGTCGTCGGCGTAACAGCCGCCACCGTCACGGCAGTGGTCGTCCGGTGGCAGCAGCGTCGGACTGTGGTCCGCGGCGGCGAAGGCAGTCCGCGCCGCGTTCAGGAGTCGAGCGGAGTATGCAGCATCCAGCGGAGCGAACAGCCGCGCGGCGGCTGCGGTGACCGCGGCCAACTGCAGCGTCGCCGGCGTCGAGGGTCGGTGCAACACCCGCACAGTCGGGTCGAGGTGTGGCAGCCCAGGAACCGGCGACCACTCTTCGCCGTGCACGCGATGAAAAGCCATGCCTGCCAAGGGCTTTCCGATCGGCACTTGCATACGCAGGAGCCAATCCAGCTGCCAGCGCAACTCCCGGACTATCAACTCATGCCACCGGCCGACCGTCTGGTCGGCGTCCAGCGCGGCGCGGCACAAGTGCCAAGCCGCCAACGCTCCGCTGGTCACGTACTTGCCGTAGTCGCCGGCGTCATACCAGCCCCCGGACACGTCGAACAGTCCTGGGCATTCCCAACCGGGATACCACCGCCGCGCGATCTGTCCCGTCACGGCCGCGACAGCGGTGTCACCGGTGTTCGGCGCCACCCCCCGATGTCCAGCCGGGCGATGCCAGCGGGTGTCCGGATGCAGACTTTCGTCGATGGGCTGTCCTGATCGCATCAAGGTCAGCACCGCGAGAGCGTCGGTAGCAAGCGGTCGGTAGAGCTCGGCGGATACCGAGAACTCGTGGCTGACTTCGCCCGCGATCACCAGTCGCGCCCGCGGTGCCGGCCCGACGCTGGGCAAACGGAGCCGGTGCACGTGCTCGCCGCTGGAGGGTTCTGGACGCTGCGGCCACGGCTCGGTCGCACCGGCGCCGATCCGCCTGCCGGTCCCGTCCAGCACGGTGACGGGAAGTGACTCACCGGCGGTGGATATCACGGTCGCCGTGATCGGTAGCTCCGGCAAATATCCCGTTTGGTTGATTCTGATACCCGGCCGGCGGCGCACCTCGGCCAACGACCAACGGGGGTAGCTCATCCCGCCAAGTCTTCCATGCACCCGCCGGGGTCCGACTTGACCGTTCAAGCAATCGGCTTAGTCTGAAATTGCGGCTGCATCGAGTGCCGGTTGAATCCGAGTCGGGGCGAACGCTCGTCGGGATGAACGGACACCGGGGTAAACAAACACCGGCGTAAACGGACACCGGGGTAATCGGACCGCGGCACACAGGCACTACCGCGCACAGCACCACCGATGAAACAGCAAGAGCCGAAAGGGTTCCATGCCAACCACCACCAAAGCACTGTCCACCCCGTCGTCCGGCGCTCCGCTGGCGCCGACCACCATCGAGCGGCGCGACCTGCGGGGTAACGACGTCCTGATCGACATCGCCTTCGCCGGCATCTGCCACTCCGACATCCACCAGGCCAGGTCCGAGTGGGGCGAGGCCAGCTTCCCGATGGTGCCCGGTCACGAGATTGCCGGCACCGTCGCCGCCGTCGGCCCCGAGGTCACCGCGTTCAAGGTCGGTGACCGGGTCGGCGTCGGGTGCATGGTCGATTCCTGCGGGGTCTGTGAGTTCTGCAAGGACGGTGAGGAGAACTACTGCCGCAAGAAGACCGTCTGGACCTACAACGACGAGAACTACGACGGCGAACCGACTTTCGGCGGCTACTCGCAGCAGATCGTGGTCAGCGACCGATTTGTGGTGAACATCCCCGAGGGGATCGAGCTGGACGAGGCGGCGCCGCTGCTGTGTGCCGGCATCACCACCTATTCGCCGCTGGTGCGCTGGGGCGCCGGTCCCGGGAAGAAGGTCGGCGTCGTCGGGCTCGGCGGACTTGGCCACATGGCGGTCAAGCTGGCTGCCGCCCTCGGCGCCGAGGTGACGGTGCTGTCGCGCACCGACGCCAAGGCCGACGACGCGGAGAAGCTGGGCGCCAAAGACTTCAGGGCAACAGCCGACGGCTCCGCCTTCGAAGAGTTCAAGGACCACTTCGACCTGATCGTCAACACCGTGTCCGCCGACCTACCGATGGACTCCTACCTCGGCATGGTCAAGCCGCTCGGCGTGATGGTGAACGTCGGCCTTCCCAGCGAGCCGTACTCGGTGCAGCCGGGCTCGGTGGTCGGCGACTCGAAAGTGTTGGCCGGCAGCAACATCGGCGGCATCCCGCAGACCCAGGAGATGCTCAACTTCTGCGCCGAGCACGGTATCGGCGCCACCATCGAGAAGATCTCCGCGGACCAGGTGAACGACGCCTACAACCGCGTGGTCGACGGTGACGTCCGCTACCGCGTGGTGATCGATACCGCCACCATCTGAGCGCGTGCCGGGCCCGGCACTGCGACGCCGGGCCCGGCACTGCAGCGCTGAGCCGGAGCCGGCCACTCGGGCCCGCAGGAAACGTCAGTCGGCGAGTTCGCTTGCCAGCGCGGCGATCCTGCGGGCCCGCCCGGCAAAGGCGGCAACCTCAGCATCGGGGGAGTCGGCGCCAAGGCTCGGCCGCTGCGCCATCAGCTCGGTGTAATCGGCGACCAGCCTGTCGTACCGGCGGCCGCGGTCGGTGTCCGGGACCTCGGCGCCCGGCGGCACCGGTTCGCCGTCGCCCGCGGGTGGCGGTTGGCCGTCGCCCGACCCGGCGGACGCGCCCGTCGCGGTGCGGGCCAGCAGCGCACGTTCGGACAGCCGACCCCGCAGAATCACCGCGGCCGCCGCCGAGAGCCAGGCGTCGATCTGCGCCAGCTGGTCGACGCGACTGTTGCTGTACGCCAGGTGTTCTGCGGTCGCCGCGCCGGTGCGCCGGCCGCCCCACCACAGCACCCCGGCGCCGGTCAGCACGGCCAGCAGCGCGGCCAGCGCGAGCAGCTGATCAGGGGCGCTGACCCGGAACTCGCGGGGGGGGGGGGCGGTCGGCAGATAGTTCAACCCCGCCATCACGTCGTAGCCGACGACGATCAGCTTCACCGCATCCTCCGGACGGTCGCTGAACGCGCCGATGCCCTTGCCGAGCATGCTGTCGACGACGTATGTCTCACCGAACCGCTCGTCGCCCGAACCCGCCAGTTGCGAGCAGCCGTAGGTGTCCAGCTCGCCCTCGTCCCGGAAGACGATGGTCACGTACACATCCTGCGCCGCCCTGGACAGGCGCTGGCACACCTGGCGGGGCACCTGGCCGTCGCCGATCATGGCGATCGCCAGCCGCCGGTTACCGATCAGCCGCTCCGCCGCTGCCGCGCTCAACTGAGAGTTGTAGCTCGGATCGGCGTAGAACGACGCGCTGCGAAGGGTTTTCGCCACCGGCCCGGCAAAGGGCTGCGCCAGCCACACGCATCAACCGGCCAGCGCGGCACACAACAGCAACAGCACCAGCACCGCCCGATTGCGCCGGTACCGCACGACATTCCGCAGCCCGGCGGTGCCCTGGGAGCGTCCGCCGCGCCCACGCCGAGCGGAAGCCGGCTGTGCCGATTCGGGTTTCGATGTGGACGACGCCGTGCCCGGGCTGCCGTCATGCAGGGTGGTGAGCTGCTGGGCGCTGATGGTGGGATGCTCCAGCGCGGCCCGCGCCGCCTTGAGCTGCCGCTCCGCGTCGTCCACATCCATCGCGTCGATGGCTTCCCTGGCCCGCTGCAGCCGCACCACCTCGGTGGCGACCACCCGCTGCTCGGCATCGGAAAGCCTTCGGGTGGAACCGGTGTGCTCTCCGGACGCCGGCGACAACAACGCCACGGCCCGCTCGCTGAGCTCACCCAAGTCCTGTTCAGCGGCCGCCCGCCGAGCCCGCAGCTTCTCGTCCCGCCGGCCGGAGCCCGCGCCGCCGCGGCCGCGGCTACGCACCGACGCGATGACGAACCCCAGCACCGCCGCCAGGAACACCCACGGCAGCGCCGGCCGGGCCACCGCCGCCGGATCGGGCGGGGTGTAGGGCAGCGGCCGGTCGAACATGCCGGAGTGCCGGAAATCGGCCCAGCGCTGGAAGAACCGGTCGGCCAGCACCCCCTGGTGGTAGGGGTAGCCCCGGTCGATCACCCTGCTGTACTCGCCGAGCACGCTGGCCGTCACCAGCTCGCGGTCGGATTCGAACGGGCCGCGGTACTCCGGCCACGCCCCGTACATCACCAGCACCGGGCGCTCCGGGTAGCGCTGCGCCAGAGCCGTTGCGTAGTCAGGGATCTCGGCGACACCGACCTGCGGGGGAAAGTACGCGACGAACGCCATGGCACCGGGAAAGGCCTCCGCCGCTGCCGCCGGGGTCTGCGATCGAACGTCGCGGCCGACTCCTGGCGCCCGGTAGGCGCCGCCGGACTCGACGGCGGACAGCACCGGGGCCAGCTCGGCGTCCGTCGGCGGTCGCAGGGTGACCCGATCCTGCGCGACCGGCGCCTCGCCGCCGGTGTGGTGCGCAAGCATGTCGAGCACAACACCGGTGACGTCACCGCCGAGATAGCCGTTGCGCCAGGTGATCAGGGTGCTTGAGCTGATCTCGAAGATGCCGGCCCGCACCGCGGTGCCGGAGGCGACAATCACGTCGGGCAGCTGCTTCTTGAGCGCTCGCACCGCGTCGTCGACGTCGCCGGGCGGTGTGATCAGCACCCGCGGGTCGTAGCGCTTGTCGGCGGCAGAGCCCGATGCGCCGCGGCGTCCAACGGCATCGATGGCGGCCAGCACCGACGCGTCGTCAACGGTGGTGGTCGACCCCGGCAGCCGCACGATCGGGTCGGCGCGCAGCCGCGCCACCAGCTCGGCGGTCGGCGGCAGTTGCACCTTCGGGCGGGTGTCGCCGGAGACGGAGCCGGCGCTCCCGGAACGATCCCGGCCGTAGTCGATGCCCGGCCGCTGCGTCTGGCTCAGCAGGAACAGCAGCACCGCGACCGCCGCCAGCACCAGACAGATTCCCTGCACCCAGCGGGTGACCAGCAGCGACTCCCTACCGGACAGCGGCGACCGCAACGACGTCACCACCCGTCGCCGCAGCGACGAGCCGGCCGAGTCCGCCACCGGCCTCAGCCGCCGGTCGAACGGTCGCGGGGGAGCCCGGACCAGCGTCGATGTGCTTGTGCGGCCAGGGATTCCGCTCGCCTGGCGGCGTCAGCGGTGCGGGCCGAGCCCACCAGCAGCACCGCCTCGTCGAGCAGGGCGGCGGCGTCCGGCAGTTCGTCAGCAGACAGCGCACGCGCCCGTTCCGCCGATTCGATCGCACCGCGCGCCCGGCGGCGCGCCGCGGCGAGCTCAGCGGCCGCCTGACCGGTACGCAAGCTATGTATCGACCACCAGCCGACCGTCAGCAGCACCACAGCGCCGAGCGGCCAGATCCACCAGGTCGACACGCGGCGGCTTATTCGAGGTAGTCGCGCAGCACCTGCGACCGCGACGGGTGACGCAGCTTCGACATGGTCTTGGACTCGATCTGCCTGATCCGCTCGCGGGTGACCCCGTACACCTGCCCGATCTCGTCCAGCGTCCTCGGCTGGCCGTCGGTCAGGCCGAAGCGCAGCCGGACAACGCCGGCCTCCCGCTCGGACAGCGTCTGCAGCACCGACTGCAGCTGATCCTGCAGCAGGGTGAAGCTGACCGCGTCGACGGCGACGACCGCCTCGGAGTCTTCGATGAAGTCGCCGAGCTGGGAATCGCCCTCGTCACCGATGGTCTGGTCGAGCGAGATGGGCTCCCTGGCGTACTGCTGGATCTCCAGCACCTTGTCCGGGGTGATGTCCATCTCTTTGGCGAGCTCTTCCGGGGTGGGCTCGCGGCCAAGATCCTGCAGCAGCTCACGCTGGATGCGGCCGAGCTTGTTGATCACCTCGACCATGTGCACCGGGATGCGGATGGTGCGGGCCTGGTCGGCCATGGCCCTGGTGATGGCCTGCCGGATCCACCAGGTGGCGTAGGTGGAGAACTTGTAACCCTTGGTGTAGTCGAACTTCTCGACCGCGCGGATCAACCCGAGGTTGCCCTCCTGGATCAGGTCGAGGAACGCCATGCCGCGCCCGGTGTAGCGCTTGGCCAGCGACACCACCAGTCGCAGGTTCGCCTCGAGCAGGTGGTTCTTCGCCCGGTCGCCGTCGCGCCGGATCCAGCGCAGGTCGCGCAGCAGCTGCTTGGCTTCTTTGTCGGCCTTGTCGCTCTTCACGCTCTCGGCGTCGATGCCGCGCAGCCGCTCCACCGCGAACAGCCCGGCCTCGATGCGCTTGGCGAGGTCGACTTCCTCCTCGGCGTTCAGCAGCGCGACCTTGCCGATCTGCTTCAGGTAGGCCCTGACCGAGTCGGCGGAGGCGGTGAGCTCGGCGTCCTTGCGCGCCTGCTTCAGCGCCTCGGACTCCTCCTCTTCCTCGTCGTCGTCCCAGGCGAAGTCGCCGCCCTCTTCGGTGCCGGCGGCACCTTCGGCAGCAGTACCAGCCGCCGCGCCGTTTGCCGCCGTGCCGTTCGCGGCCGCATCGGCGCCGGCCTCGTCGGTGGTCGCTGCGCCGTCGGTGGCGACGGCATCGGTGTCGGTGCCGGCTGCTTCATCGGCGGCGGCCTTCTTGGTGCCGCGCTTGCCGGCGGTACCGGCCTTGCCGGCGCTCTTGGTCTCGGCGCTCTTGGTGCTCCTGCCGCTGCCGCTCTTGGTGGCGGCCTTGGCCTCGGCGCTGCCGGCTGACTTGGCGGCCGCGCCCTTGGCCGCTCCGGTCTTGGTGGCGGACTTGGCCTTTGCCGTGGTCTTGGTGGCCGGCTTGGCAGCGGTGTCGGCGGCGGCTGCGGTGTCGGCACTGGTGTCGGCGGCGGCGTTATCGGCAGTGGCATCGGCGGCCTTGCCGGTCTTGCCGGCCTGGCTGCGACTGGTGGATTTGCTGGCCTTGGTGGCCGTCTTGACTGCCTTCAACCGCGGCGCCTCGCCGTCAACGGCCTCGGCCGGGGGAGCCGCGTCCGCGGCCCTGGCCGCGCTGCTGCGGGTGGAGCGGGACGTACGGGAACTGGATGCTGCGCCAGCCACTGGTGACCTTTCGTGTCCGGGATCGTCGGGTTCGGTCCGGTCCGTCGCCCAGAGTCAGGCACCGACACCTCACCCAACTCGTCCTGAACTGGTGGACGGTCCGGGCGGGCAGCGGGGGGCGAGATGATCTGTGAGGCGAGCGGGCCGAAGCGGCGACCGTTCCAGTGTAGCCGCGCCGGGCGGCAGTTGATGCCGATATGCGCTGGACTCACGCCGTTTCACGGACGGCTGGACCGCCCGCAACACCCAGCGACCGAGCCGGGTCAGACCGCCTCGACGCCCTCGACGGCGGCCAGCGCGCTGCCGATGATGCCGGCGTTGTTCAACATGGTCGCCACCGCCAGCTCGGTCTGCGTGCGCACCAGCGGCAGCCACTTGTCGGCCTTCTTGCTGACGCCACCGCCCAGAATGATCAGCTCGGGCCAGAGCAGCCGCTCCAGCGTCTGCAGATACTTCTCGACGCGCTTGGCCCAGTCTTCCCACGAGAGGTCCTTGCGTTCCCGCACGGAGGCGGCGGCGCGGGACTCGGCATCGTGCCCGTCGATCTCGATGTGGCCGAGTTCGGCGTTCGGGACGAGCCGGCCGTCGTGCACCAGCGCGGTGCCGATACCGGTGCCAAGGGTGATCATCAGCACCAGCCCGCGGTGGCCCTTGCCGGCACCGAACCTGGCTTCGGCCAGCCCGGCGGCGTCGGCGTCGTTGAGCGCCGTCACCGGACCGGGCAGGAACGGCTCGGCCACCCCGACCAGCGAGGTGCCGATCCAATTCTTGTCGACGTTGGCCGCGGTCAGCACCACGCCGCCGCGCACCACTCCGGGAAAGTCCAACCCGACCGGCCCGGTGTATCGGACGTTGGCGGCGACCTCGCCGCAGGCCCTGGCCACGGCCTCAGGGGTGGACGGCTGCGGGGTGTCCAGCCGGAAGCGTTCGCTGAGCAGCTCGCCCTTGCTGATGTCGACCAGCGCGCCCTTGATGCCGGACCCGCCGACGTCGATGCCGAAGGCCTGCTTACGTGGCGGCATGAACAACCTCTCTGGTCGGCGCTTCCGGTCGGAATGAGTCGGAATGAGTCGGACTGATCGGCAGCGCGGCAGCGGGTGCGAACGGTGGTGAAACTCTAGTGCCGGATGGGCGGTCAGGCCGGGCAGGCCGCGGTCGGCAGCGGCGGCACCGGCGCGTTGGTGGTGACCTGTTGGGTTTGTCCTTCGATGACGGCCGGTGGGGTCCAGAACCGCGCGATCTGGGCCAGCTGGTCGGTGACGTCCTTGGGCAGGTCGGCGAACTCGTACTTGTCGCCGATGACGAAGTCCACCGACTCGTCCACCCGCTGGTCCACCACCAGCTGCGCGCAGGGCATCAACAGCAGCAGGGTCCTGGCGCCGGCCGCACCCGCGTCGCCGTAACGGATTTCGCCGATGCAGGACAGGTCGAGGGCCGGATAGACCGGGTCGTTGGCGGCCTCGCGCACCCCGTCGAACCCGGCCTGCCGCAGCTGCTGGGTGACCTGCGTTGCCATGCCGCGCTGGGACGAGGCGTTGAGCACCTGCACCGGGATCTGGCTCGGGCTGCCCGGCCGGGTGTAGGCCAGGGTGTTCTTGTCGGTGAAGCTGCCGAGCGTCGTCGGTCCGAGCACCGAGCTGCTGGTGGTGCTGGCGGCCGGGGAACCGGAGGAGCGCTGACCGCTCGTCCTCGTGGTGCTCTGCCTGGTGGTGGTCTGGGCTGTGGTCGGCGCGGGGCCGGGACGGTTGCAGCCGGCCGCCTGCGCCTCGGCGGGTCGCAGCGCCTGGAACCAGATCACGCCGGTGGCGGCCAGCAGGATCGTCACGACGATGATGATCGGCAGGCGCCGGCGTCGGCGATACTTCGGCGGTGCCGCGCCGGCGGCGGCCGTTCCCGAGGCGTCTGAACTCACGCTGCCAGGGTAAGGGTCGCGGCCGTTCCACCGGTCGCAGCGCCGCCGGGCCGCCGGGCCGCCGCGTGTCGGAGGGGCGGTGCAGCGCGCGCCGGGGCAATGGGCTATCGTCTGCGCGCCACCCGGCACAGCGGCGGGGACATCCACCCGGGTGGCGCGAGGCCCGGAACTCGGGCACCACCAGCACAAATCCAGCTGGCACCCGGCTTGAACCCAAGCCCGAACCGGTCCGTCCAGCCGGCTGAATCGGCTCAACGACGAGCACCGGGAGCGACCGGACACGTTCGCCGGCGGGGTCGGGCACAAATTCGACCTCCCCAGCGTTGGCACACCCGCAAGGGGGGTGTACACCGGTCGGATCGGCACCGGCCGGGGCCCACCGAGCAGGCACCAACGGCACGTAACGAAGGTAGGGATAACGCATGGCAACTGATTACGACGCCCCGCGCCGTAACGAGAACGACGATGTCAGCGAGGATTCGCTGGAGGAACTGAAGGCCCGTCGCAACGAGGCGCAGTCCGCGGTGGTCGACGTCGACGAGGGCGACACCGCCGAGTCATTCGAGCTGCCCGGCGCCGACCTTTCCGGTGAGGAACTCACCGTCAAGGTGGTGCCCAAGCAGGCCGACGAGTTCACCTGCAGCGTCTGCTTCCTGGTGCAGCACCGCAGTCGGTTGGCGTCCGAGTCCGGCGGTCGGCTGATCTGCGTCGACTGCGCCTGACGTCCAGCATGCTGACGCCCGGCATGACGTACAGCCGGGCGACCGGCCTGAGACAGGCTTGCTGACAGCCGGACGAACAGCCTGTGCAACGTCGTACCGTAGATGGCGCAGACCTGGCCGCCTGCCGCCGGGCAGGCACCACTGGATCGGGGAGAAACCGTGACCAAAGTCGGAGCGTGGCTCCGCAAACTCACCACCGACGCCGACGAGGTGGAGGCCGAAGACCTCAGCTCCGAGGTCGCCGCCAACGCCGAGGCGTGCCCGGCCGGCGCCTGCCGGCGCGGCGAGAAGGTGGCGTTGCTCGGTCGGTTGCGCTGTGTCGATCTGCGGCCGGCTGAAGACCTCGCCGAGTTGATCGCCGAGCTGTACGACGGCACCGACGCTGTGCAACTGATCTGGCTGGGCCGGCGGTCCATCCGCGGCATCGAACCGGGCCGCACCATCAAGGTGCGCGGGCGCATCGCCGTCCGCGGCGGCAACAAGGTGATGTACAACCCCGAGTACGAACTGCTGCCGGCCAGCTGATCAGATGACCAACCCGACAGCACCAGACCGGCCGGACGGGCCGGACGGCCAGGACCGACCGGCGGCCGACACCCCGCCGGTACCGACCACCTGGCAGCAGATGGGCGGGCTGACCGGCATGATCGACTCGGCGCTGCCGGTGGTCGTGTTCGTCATCGTCAACAGCGCGGCTGGCCTCGGCTGGGCGATCGCTGCGGCGGTGGCCACCGCGCTGGTGGTCACCGGGTTCCGGCTGGCCCGCAAAGAGCCGTTCGGGCAGGCGATCGGCGGCCTGTTCGGCGTCGCGATCGCGGCGTTCATCGCGCAGCGCACCGGCGGGGCCAAGGGCTACTTCCTGCTGGGCATCTGGTCGTTCGCTGTCTACGGCGGGGTGCTGCTGGCGTCGATCGTGGTGCGCTGGCCGCTGATCGGCGTGATCTGGGAGGGCCTGAACGGGCGCGGCACCGCCTGGCGGCGGAACCGGGCGCTGGTTCGCAAGTACGACCTCGCGACGCTGCTGTGGGTGCTGCTGTGCGCCGCCCGGTTCGTGGTGCAGCGCTGGCTCTACGACTCCGACCAGGTCGGCTGGCTGGCCTTCGCCCGGATCGCGATGGGGTATCCGCTGTTCATCCTGGTGATCATCGGCACCGTGCTGATCGTCAACTCGGGGTCGGGACTGTCGCCGATGGCCCAGTACCGGCAGTTCAGGGAAAAGCAGAAGACCGAGCCGAAGGTCAAGCCGCTCACCTTCCGGCAGCGCATGGAGGCGGCTCAACAGGCGCAGGAACGCAAGGCCGAGGCCAAGAAGGCCAAGGAGGCCGAGCGCTGGATGCAGCAGCCCCGGACGGGCGAATCCGAGCCAGGCGGCTGAACCGGCAGGAACCCGCGCCGGGCTCGCGCCGGGGTCAGGTGAGCGCCCTGCGCACCTCGTCCTCCACCGCAGGTGAGGCGACGAACAGCAGTTCGTCACCCGACTCCACCGGCTCGTCCGGCGACGGCACGATCACCCGCCCCGACCGCAGGATGGTGACCAGCGCCGCGTCCCGCGGCAGCCGCAGGTCGCGCACCGGGCGGCCGGCCATCGCGGTCTGCGGCGGCAGCGTCACCTCGACCAGGTTCGCCTCGCCCTGCCGCAATGTGAACAGCCGCACCAGGTCGCCGACGCTGACGGCCTCCTCGACCAGCGCGGCCATGATGCGCGGGGTGGACACCGCAACGTCGACGCCCCAGGCGTCGGTGAACAGCCACTCGTTGCGCGGATCGTTGACCCGCGCCACCACCCTGGCCACCGCGAACTCGGTCTTGGCCAGCAGCGACACCACCAGGTTGACCTTGTCGTCGCCGGTACAGGCGATCACCACGTCACAGGTCTGCATGCCGGCGTCCTCCAACGACGACAGCTCGCAGGCATCGGCCAGCACCCACTGCGCCTGTTCGATGCGCTCGGGCTTGATGGCCTCGGCGTCGCGGTCGATCAGCATCACCTGGTGGCCGTTCTCCACCAGCTCGCCGGCGATGGATCGCCCGACGGAACCGGCACCGGCAATCGCGATGCGCATCAGGACTCGTCCTCCGGAGACCGGCCGGCCAGCTCGGGGACGGCCTTGACGTGCTGGGACAGCGCGGCGGCGTAGATCACGTCGCCCTCCTGGATCACCGATTCCGGGGTCGGCAGCACGCTCGCCCCGAACCGCACGATGAAGGCCACCCGCACCTGCACCTGTTCCTCCAGTTCGGCCACCGGCCGGCCCACCCATACCGGGTTGTACGGCACGTTGACGATGGTGCCGGTTCCGGACGGGTCGCGCCATTCACTGATCAGCCCCTCCGGCAGGATCGCGCGGAGCAGCCGATCGGTGGTCCACGGCACCGTCGCGACCGTTGGAATGCCGAGCCGCTCGTACACCTGCGCGCGTTTGGCGTCGTAGATGCGCGCGACGACGGTGGGCACGCCGAACTGCTCGCGGGCCACCCTGGCGGCAATGATGTTCGAGTTGTCGCCGGACGAGACGGCGGCGAAGGCGTGCGCCTCGGTGATGCGCGCCTTGATGAGGGTGTCGCGGTCGAAGCCGACGCCACGGATCTGTTCGCCGGTGAAATCCGGTCCCAAGCGGCGGAAGGCGGACTCGTCGCGGTCGATGACGGCCACCGAATGTCCCGCCCGGTTCAGCGCCAGGGCCAGCGCCGAGCCAACCCGGCCGCAGCCCATGATGACGATGTGCACGGGCAAACCCTAGCTGCCGAAGCCGGCGGCGGCGTGGTCGCCGGTGCGCGGGAGCGCGTGGTGTTGCCTCACGCGTCATCCTGCGGACGTAGGCTTCCCCGCTGGAAGCGGCGCACGACTCGCGGGCGCCCGAATCTGGAGGTGGCAGGTGTCCCGATTGACCGTGGCAGCCAAACGGCTGCTGGTCGGACGCCCGTTCCGTAGCGACAAACTCGCGCACACCCTGCTGCCCAAGCGGATCGCGCTGCCGGTGTTCGCCTCGGACGCCATGTCCAGCGTGGCCTACGCGCCGCAGGAGATCTTCGCAACGCTATCGGTCGCCGGTCTGGCGGCGTACGCGTACTCGCCGTGGATCGCCATCCTGGTGTGTGTGGTGATGCTGGTGGTCGTCGCCTCGTACCGGCAGAACGTGCATGCCTACCCGTCCGGCGGCGGCGACTACGAGGTGGCCACCACCAACCTCGGGCCGAACGCCGGATTGCTGGTGGCGTCGGCATTGTCGGTCGACTACATCCTCACGGTGGCGGTGTCGACCGCCTCAGGTGTGGCGAACATCGGCTCGGCGATACCCATTGTCGGCGACCATCCCGTGCTGTTCTCGATCATCATCATCGTGTTGGTGGCGACCGCAAACCTGCGCGGGGTAAGGGAATCCGGTCTGGCGTTCGCCATTCCGGTCTATCTGTTCGTGGCGTCGATGCTAGGCATGATCCTCACCGGCCTGATCCGCTGGATCTTCGACTCGCCGATGCGCGCGGAAAGCGCCGACTACGACATCAGCGTGACGCATTCGCTGTCCGGGCTGGCGCTGGTGTTCCTGCTGCTGCGGTCGTTCTCGTCCGGTTCGGCGGCGCTGACCGGTGTCGAGGCCATCTCGAACGGGGTGCCGGCGTTCCGGAAACCCAAGTCGCGCAACGCCGCCAACACCCTTGCCATGATGGGCGGCCTTGCCATCATCATGATGCTCGGCATGGTCTTTCTGGCCAGGGTGACCGACGCGCGGATGGTGGAAGACCCCTCGCAGCTGATCGGCGCGCCGGAGAACTACTTCCAGAAGACATTGATCGCGCAGGTGGCCCAGTCGGTGTTCTCCGGCTTCCCCATCGCGTTCTACATCGTCTCGTTCGCGACCGGGTTGATCCTGATCCTGGCCTGCAACACGGCATTCAACGGGTTCCCGGTGCTCGGCTCGATCCTGGCGCGCGACTCCTACCTGCCAAGGCAGCTGCGTACCCGCGGCGACCGGCTCGCCTTCTCCAACGGCATTGTGTTCCTGGCCCTGGTCGCGTTGATCCTGGTGGTGGCGTTCCAGGCCAACGTCACCCGGCTGATCCAGCTGTACATCGTCGGAGTGTTCGTGTCGTTCAACTGCAGCCAGGCCGGCATGATCCGGCATTGGAACCGGTTGCTGCGGGTGGAGAAGGACCCGGCCGTCCGGCGGCGGATGCGCCGCAGCCAGACGATCAACGCCATCGGCTTGAGCTTCACCGCCGCGGTGCTGGTGATCGTGCTGGTCACCAAGTTCCTCAGCGGCGCATGGATCGCGATCCTGGCGATGGCAGCCATTTTCATCCTGATGAAGGCCATCCGGAAGCACTACGACCGGGTGGCCCGCGAGCTGGCCGCCGACGAGGACGACATGGTGCTGCCCAGCAGGATCCATGCCATCGTGCTGATCTCGAAGCTGCACCTGCCGGCGATGCGGGCGCTGGCCTATGCCAGGGCGATCCGCGCCGACACCCTGGAGGCCGTTGTGGTCGACGTCGATCCGGACGAGACCGCGGCCCTTGCCAGGGAGTGGGAGGACCGGCGGATCCCGGTGACGCTCAAGGTGATCGACTCGCCGTACCGGGAGATCACCAAGCCGATCATCGACTACGTGCGCAGGGTGCGGAAAGACTCGCCGCGGGATCTGGTGACGGTGTTCATTCCCGAGTATGTGGTGGGGCACTGGTGGGAACAGTTGCTGCACAACCAGTCTGCGCTGCGGCTCAAGACCAGGCTGCTGTTCACCCCCGGGGTGATGGTGACCAGCGTGCCGTGGCAGATGACCTCGACCGAGGCCACCCAGCGGCGGCTGCGCGACATCCCGGTCGATGTTCCGCTGCAGCAGACCGGCAGGGACGACAACCTCCGTGGCTGATCGGTCCAGAGACCGGCGCGCCGGTGGCCACAATGGTAGCGGGCGCAGTGGTAGCGGGCGCAGTGGTAGCGGGCGCAGTGGTGGGGGTGGTGGGCGGACTGGTGAGCGGGGGCCGGATGCCGATGGCGGCTGGCGGGTGGGCGACGAGCTGGAGCTGGACATCGGCCCGGTCGCCCACGGCGGCCACTGCGTCGCGCGGGTCCCGTTGCCGGACGGCGAAAGTGCCGGCGGTGGCTCGACTTTGGTGGTGTTCGTGCGGTATGCGCTGCCCGGCGAGCGAGCGGTGGTGCGGCTGACGGACGTCTCCCGCGGGACGTTCCTGCGCGGTGACGCGGTGCGCATCCTGCGGGCCGCGCCGGGTCGGGTGCAGCCGCCGTGCGCGCACTTCGGTCCCGGCAAGTGCGGCGGTTGTGATTTCCAGTTCGCCAGCCTGCCGACCCAGCGCGAGTTGAAAGCCGCTGTGGTGCACGAACAATTGCAACGGTTGGCCGGCATCGACGTGCCCGTGGTGGTGCAGCCGCTGCCGGGTGACGGTGTGCTGCCGGATGCCGGCGCGCTGCCGGACGTTGACGCGCCGCTGCCGGGTGACGGTGCGCGGCCGGACGCTGACGCGCCGCTGTCGGGTGACGGTGCGCGGCCGGATCCCGGCGCGCCGCCGCCTGCCGACGGGTCGGTGCGGCCCGGGCTGGGCTGGCGGACCAGGGCGCGCTGGGCGGTGGACCTCGACGGCACGGTGGGCCCGCGGCACATCCGCAGTCACGCGCCGGTGCCGATCGATGTCGATCAGCCGTGTCTGATTGCCGCGCCGCCGATCTCGCCGGTGGCGCCGCAGCGAGCGGCCGAGTTGCTGGCGGCAGATCAACAGCAGGTTCCGGAGCGGGGCGAGCGGCGCGGACGGGCTGAGCGGCGCGGCGAGCGGGGGGAGCGGCACGCGCGGGACGCAGCTGGCGTGCGGCAGGCGCCGGGCGAGCGGCGCGGCGAGCGGGGGGAGCGGCACGCGCGGGACGCAGCTGGCGTGCGGCAGGCGCCGGGCGAGCGGCGCGGACGGGTTGAGCGACGCGGTAGGGGCGGCGGGGCGGCCCGCGGACGTGGCCGTCGTCGCGAGGAATTGCCGGAGCTGACGCTGGTGGCTCGTCCCGGCGGAATGGTGCTGTCCGGCGGCCCGGCCGAGTTGGACGGGCTGGTGGTGACCGAAACCGTTGCCGGGCGGGAGTTCCGGGTCGCCGCCGACGGTTTCTGGCAGGTGCACCCCGATGCCGCGGGCACCTTGACGGCGGCGGTGACGGCCGCGCTCGACACCGCCCGGGTATCCGGCGGTACCGGTTGGGATCTGTACGGCGGTGTCGGGGTTTTCGCGCCGGCGCTCGCCGCGGCGGTGGGCCGCACCGGCACCGTGGTGAGCGTGGAAGGCGATCGCACCGCGTCGGCGTTGGCGGTGGAGAACCTGGCCGACCTGCCGCAGGTGCGCTGCGAGACCAGCAGCGTGGAAACCTTTGTGCGCCAGCACGAGTCGGATACCGTGCGCCAGCACCAATCGGATACCGTGCGCGAGCACCAATCGGATACCGTGCGCCAGCACCAATCGGATACCGTGCGGCAGCACGGGTCGGACGGGGGAGCGGGGGACCCAGCGGTGGTGGTGCTCGATCCGCCGCGCAGCGGCGCCGGGCAGCAGGTGTGTACGGCGCTTGCCGCACTGCGGCCGCGGCTGATCGTTTATGTCGCCTGCGACCCGGCGGCGCTGGCCCGCGACACGAAGACTTTGCTGGACAACGGTTTCCGTCTCACCGACCTGAAGGCGTTCGACTGCTTCCCGCAGACGCATCACGTGGAGTGCGTCGCCAGTTTCCGTCCGGCAGCGACAGAATCGGAGCCGGCGGCGGACCCCGCAGCGGCGACCGGATCGGAGCGGGCCGCGGCAGCACCGGAAGGTCCTGCGGCGGTTTCGGTGCCGGCCGAGGGCAGCATCGGCACGGCCTGAAACGGCATCGGTGCCGCCGCCTGGGGCAGGCGCGGGATCAGGCCAGCCCGGCCTTGCGCAGCTCACCGCCGCGCGGGAAACGGACTCGCACCGAGCCCATCCCGGTGGAGCCGGAGAACACCAGCAGCGGGAATCCTAGCTGCGGGTGCTGCGGCAGATCTGACTTGTACGAGCCCATCCCGCGGGAGAGATCGTCGTCGATGGAGCCCCAGCCGTGCGGCGCGATGATCAGCACACTGCCGACGCTGCTCTTGACGCTGACGGCGATGGTGTCGGCCAGCGGCCGCGCCCGCAGGCAGTTCAGCTTGATGGAGCCGACACCACCGTCCAGCGCGAGGAACGGCGGGATATCCCATTCACCGTCACGCTTTTGACTCGACCAACCGGCGTCGATCAGCAGCGGCCGGCCCGGCTCCATGCCGCGTTGCTCCGGGCGTGCCGGCACCCGTCCCGGCGCCATCGCGCCGACAACACCGCCGGGCCCCGCCGGGCTGACCGCGCCGAATCCGGGGCCGATGCTCTGCGAGGGCGGCGTCACCGGAAGATCGGCGACCAGCACGTCCAGATCGGCGAAGGTGCGGGCGGCGAACGCCTGCTGCATCCGCTCGTCGACCTCGTCCATCGTCAGCCGGCCCTCGCCCGCGGCGGTGCTGAGCAGGGCGGCGACGGCTTCCCGGTCGGTGTTCGATACCCGTAGCTGGGACGGATCGGTCATGCCGTAAGGGTACGGGCGGTCAGTTCGGGGCGGCGACCCGATCCGCCGCGGGATCGGTGCTGGGCTCGACGCGGAAGCGCACCATGTCGACCGCATCGTCGTTGCCGATGCCCGAATAGTGACCCCTGAGCAGCTGCTTCAGATCGTCGGCGACCTGCCCGCCCTCAAGCTGCGCATCGGCGTGGGTGATGTCCGAGAAGCGTTTGGGCGCAACGGCTTCGACGACTGCTGGTAGGCGCCGGTAACCGTCGTCGAACTCGAAGACCAGCCAGGCTGGGCCGAGCTCGTACGGTGCGGCCGGATCGCACAGTCGGGTGGTCGCGGTCTTGCGGCCGGTGCGCACCGCGTCGTAGTACGTCGCGGCGAATCGGATGATGCGCTGGACGGGGCCGTCGGGCGCGATGTAAGCGTGCGGGAGGAGCTTGCGGACGTTCAGCAGCTGGGTGCCGGCGTCGGTGGGAACAATGATGGTGCAATCGATGTGCTGATCGATGATGACCTGTCGGCATCTGCCGCAGGGCGACAGCACCGAGCGCCCGCGGTCGCCGACGGCCACCATGGTGGTGAGCGGGCCGGCTTGTGCGGCGGCCGCAACAGCCAGGACGACCAGCTCGGCGCAGGGGCCGCCGGAGAAGTGATAGTCGTTGACGGCGGTGTAGATGCGTCCGGTGGTGTCCATCGCGGCGGCAGCGACGGTGTGCAGCGGATTCCCGGTCAGCGCGGTGGCCTGCGCTTGTGCGGCTGCAAGCACCCGGGCTTCGTTGGGGGGAAGAGCCGAAGTTGCTGCGGGCTCAGCGGCTGGTAGGGGCTCAGCGGACGGCAGAGGCTCGGCGCTGGGTGCGCGCTCGGTGAGTTCGGCGGCGGGTGAGGGTTCGGCGGGTGACGGCACAGCGGGTGAAGGCACGGCGCCAGCCTTGCATGAGCGGCGCGGCCGGGCGACAGATTTTGGTGCGGAGGAAGAGCGCGGCGGCGCAGGCCAGTGGGGCGGCGCCGGCGATTGCGGCGGTGCGAAGAGGCAGTGAGGCTGACGTGGCTGATCGCTCACCAACCCCGACAGCGGCGGGGCGCTCCGGCGGCGCGTCTCGTGCGGGTGAGTTCGCCGGCCGGCCATCGCGCAGCAGCCGCGGCATCGGCGCGCTGGTCCCGTTGCCGTCGCACCGGCGCTGCCGACAGCGCGCCAGATTCCGGCAATTCCGTGCGGACTCTCGCTGAGCCGCCGCGACCCCAACGCCCGAGCCGACGCCGCATGTGGTCGGCCTCCGCGCCGAGAATCCGCCCGGTGAAGTTGCCGGGTTGCCGAGTTGCCGCCGAACTCGAGGCACCCTGATGTCGCTGCGACAAGCCGGAGACTGGCGAATTCATCTGATTGGCGGATCGAACATGCGTACTATAAGAGGTAGTCTGGGTGTGTCACAAGGGGGTGATGTTGATGCTCGATCGGAAGCCGGTTCAGGTTGGTGCTGCGCGGGTTTCGCAGGCGGTGTTCCAGCGGTGGCGTACGGCGTTGGGGGTGCTGGAGCCGGGGTCTGGCCTGGTTGCGCATCTGGAATCCCGCCCGCCGACGGCGGCTTTGCTGACCGCGCGGGGTGGGTCGCACGCAGTGCCCACGCCGCCGTCCGCTGGCACCGCTCGCAACGCTCTATCTGGTCGTGCCAGCGCCGCCGCGGGCGATGTCGATACGGCCCACGCGGACGCCGCTCCATCCGCCAGTGCCGGCGCTGGCGCCCGCTGTGCTGATCCGAGGAACGCCGACGTCGATAGCCCGCACGCTGCCACGCGCAGTGCCGAGAGCGCTCCATCCGCCAGTGCCGGCACCGGCGCCCGCCGTGCCGAGTCGGGGGACGCCGACGTCGATAGGCCGCGCGCTGCGACCCGCAACGCTAATCGGGTGAGTGCTGAGGCCGATAACCCTGGCGCAGCCGGGTCCGGCGCCGATGATGCCGCTGATGGTGCTGATGATGCTGGTGGTGTTGCGGGGGTGGTGTTGCACGGGAACGTGCTGCTGGATTCGGTGGTGGCTCGGGAACGGGTGATCCGGCAT
>NZ_JABEND010000016.1 GCF_013002705.1 Nakamurella aerolata
GCTCGAGCACCTACGCGGGTCAGCGCTCGGGTTCCGCAACCTCATCCACTACATCGCCAGATCCCTACTCGAAGCCGGCGGATTCAGACCCCAACTACACCGTCAACTGTGAAGAGCCGCATTGGGGGCGGCTCCAGCGGAACCGCACCGCCGCGCCGTAGCCGACCAGGCGGACCCCATCGAGGTGCTGCTCGCGGTGCTGGCCGCCGCCGATTGACCGGTGCGTGCGTGATAGCGGAAGATCGGCCACCGACTACGGTGCACGATCTTCCGCCAACTGACGCCGGTGGAAACCGATCAAACACCAGAAGCAGCACCGCACCGGCGATGAATTGAAGCGGGCGACGGTGGTCTGATCGCCGATCCTGTTGCGGAACTGGGCATTTCGGCGGAACTTGCCGACGATCTCGCGGCCTGGCAGGAGTGGTGGGAGCAGCACTTTCACTACGACCGCGGGTGGGATTCAGCCGCGGCGCGCACCGCCTATCTGCGCGAGGCAACGCCGCTCGCGAACAGGCTCCAGCGGGAGCTGCCGGGCGTCGAGGTCGTCAACGCCGTCACCGGCTGATCCGTGGCGAACGGGCTCAGGCCCGGTTGCTGGTCTTGCGCTTGAGCCAGCCCCAGGCTGCGGTGGCCACGAACAGGACGATGCCGATGATCGCCAGCCAGAGCAGCCCCTTGATCACGAAGCCGAGCACCGCAAGGACGAGCCAGATCAGCAGCAGGATTCCGATGAACGCAAGCATTCGTCAATTCTGCCTCGCCCGATCCGAGGCCGGTCGTGCGGGGCGCAACCCCGTTTCGCCAGTCACCTGTGAAGAGTGCACAGTGACTGCGGCTGAAGTCGACACTTTGCCCATTGAACGGTCCTCTCTCCGGCTCTAACGTGCCAACAACGGCGGAGCCGCTCGGCGCCGCCGTCCGGGCTACCGGCAGCACGTTCGACAGGGAGTGACGAGATGAGCGGTCACGGACACGTCGGGGTCGATGATTACGCGCTTGCCCGGGTACCACGCAGCGCCAGGTACTCGTGGTGGTCGGTGGCGGTGCAACGCTTCGGGCAGGTCTCGGCGCTGAGCCAGTTCCTGCTCGGCTCCACCATCGGATTCGGGATGACGTTCTGGGGAGCATTCTGGGCGTTCACGCTCGGGGCGATCATCCTCGAGCTGGTGTCGATCCTGGTGGGGATCATCGGTGCCAAAGAAGGACTGCAGACGTCGCTGTTGGCCAGGTGGACCGGGTTCGGCTACGGCGGCAGCTCGGTCGTCGGCGTTGCCATCAGCATCAGCCTGATCGGCTGGTTCGGTATCCAATCCGGCGTCTCAGCCGAAGGTTTGCTGTCGTTGATCGGAGTGTTGCCGCTGTGGGCTTGGTCGCTGGTGTTCGGACTGGCGGTCACGCTGGTGGTGATGGGCGGGTTCGGCTCGATGAAATGGGTCGCCTACATCACCGTGCCGGCGTTCCTGATTCTGGTCGGCTGGTCTGTCGGCAAAGAGCTCACCGGACACAACCTCGGTGATCTGGTGCGCTCGGCACCGGCCGGGCCGCAGATCAGCTTGCTCACCGGGACCACCTTGGTGGCAGGGGGTTTCATCGTCGGCGCGGTGATCACCGCCGACATGACGAGGTTCAACCGCAGCAGCGCCGACGTCGTCAAGCAAACCGTCGTCGGATTCACCATCGGTGAATACCTGATCGGGATGTCCGGGGTGCTGCTGGCCCATGCGGTCCGGTCGGACAACATCATCACCATCGTCACCTCGTCGGTCGGCTGGGTAGGCACCCTGGTGATCATCCTGGGGACGCTGAAGATCAACGACTGGAACCTCTACTCGGCCAGCCTCGGCACCGTGAACTTCCTCGGCGTTGTGTTGCGGCGCCGCGTCAATCGTGGGTTGCTGACGCTGATCATCGGCGTCATCGGCAGCGTGTTGGCCGCAGCCGGCATCCTCGACAAGTTCATGGATTTCCTCATCATTCTCGGCGTCGCCTTCCCGCCCATCGTCGGCATCATGGTGGCCGAGTACTTCGTGGTGAAGCTCTGGCGCGGTCAGCTCGACAGCACCAGAGCGGACGGAACGCTGCCGGCCAGCTCGCCGACCTGGGTGCCGGTCACCCTACTGATCTGGCTTGCCGCGGCGTTGATCGGACACTTCGTCCACTGGGGGTTGCCCAGCATCAACTCGCTGGTGGTCGCCTTCGTGCTGTATGTGGTGATCGGAAAGCTCGGCGGTATCAAAGGCTATGGCGTCAGCCGGACCGAAACGGCAGGTGCGGCAACCGGAATCGGCGGCGCATCGAACGCAACTACCAACCCGAAGGTGCAGGCATGAGAATTGGGATCGACGTCGGCGGCACCAACACCGATGCGGTGCTGCTGAACGGCAATACGGTGGTCGCGGCGGTCAAGGCCGCCACCTCGGAGGACGTCACCAGCGGCATCGTCACTGCGCTGGGCCAGCTTCGCCAGCAGCACGATTTCGCGCCGGACCACATCGACGCGGTCATGATCGGCACCACCCACTTCATCAACGCATTGGTGGAGGCTTCCCGGCTGGCACCGACGGCCGCGCTGCGGCTGGGGCTTCCCGCGACTGCGGCGCTGCCGCCGCTGGTGGGCTGGCCGGAGCGGCTGGTGCAGGCCATCAACGGCCGCGGTTTCCTGGCCCACGGCGGGCATGAGTTCGACGGGCGGGAGATCTCGCCGCTTGACCCGGACGAAATCCGGCGCATTGCAGGAGAAATGGCGGCGGCCGGCGTCACCTCGGTAGCGGTGTCTTCGGTGTTCTCCCCGGTCAACTCCGACTTCGAGCGAGCCGCCGCGGAGATCCTCACCGCCGAACTCGGTGACGACGTACCGATCTCGCTGTCACACCAGATCGGCCGGATCGGGCTGTTGGAACGGGAGAACGCGACCATCATCAATGCCGCCCTGCGGCACCTGGCGGAGGGCATCGTGACCGGTCTGTCGGCATCGATTGCCGGCGAGGGCATTGCGGCCCCGCTGTTCCTCTCGCAAAACGACGGCACCCTGATGGACGTTGAGTTCGCCCGCCGCTACCCGGTGGCGACGTTTGCGTCAGGACCGACCAACTCGATGCGGGGAGCGGCCGTGCTCTCCGGCGAAACCACTTGCGCCGTCGTTGATGTCGGTGGCACCACGTCTGACGTCGGAGTGCTCACCGCCGGGTTCCCACGGGAGGCGACGGTGGAGGTCAGCGTTGCCGGGGTGCGGACCAACTTCCGGATGCCGGATGTGCTCAGCGTCGGCATCGGCGGTGGCTCAAGGGTTCGCGGTCACGACGGGCGCGCACCGACCGTCGGGCCGGACTCCGTCGGCTACCGGCTCACCCAACAAGCCAGGGTATTCGGCGGAGACGAGCTGACCGCGACCGACCTCGCGGTGGCGGCCGGCCGCGCCGACATCGGCGATCGCTCGCAGGTGGCCGGCCTCGAGAAGTCTTTCGTCACCGCCGTTCTCGACCGTATCTCCACCGACGTCGCCGATGCGGTCGATCGCATGCGTATGTCGGACGAGCCACTGCCAGTGGTCGCCGTCGGCGGTGGCTCGATCCTGCTGCCCGACGAGTTCCCCGGACTCGGACCGGTGCTGCGGCCGGAGAACTTCTCCGTCGCCAACGCCATCGGCGCCGCGATCGCTCAGGTGGGCGGCGAGGTCGACCGGGTCTTCGCGATCGCACCGGGCCAACGCGACGCGGTGGTGGACGAGGCACGGCAGGACGCGGTTGACCGCGCGGTGGCCGCCGGCGCCGACCCCCGGACCGTCAGCATTGTCGACTTCGACGAAGTGCCGATCCCTTACCTACCAGGCAATGCCACCCGAATCCGCTGCAAGGCAGTCGGCGATCTGCAGATCGATCGCGCCGACACCCGGGCGCTGGCAGGCAACGGACCCGGCGTCGGCGGTGGGGTTGGTCGATGAGTCACAACGAGACGACCGAAGACAAGATCATCGAAGACGAGATCACCGAAGACGAGGTGACCGAAGATGATGTCGAGCTGATCGCCAAGGGCGCAGCAGTTCTCGGCGCCGGCGGAGGCGGCGACCCGTACATCGGGATGTTGATGGCGCAGCAGACCCTGCGTGCCCGCGGCCCGGTCCCGCTGGTGCATCCCAGAGATCTGTCCGACGATGCCGTCGTGTTCCCGGTGGCGATGATGGGTGCGCCGACCGTGATGGTCGAGAAGCTGCCGACCACCGAACAATTCGCCGAAGCGATCACTGCCCTGTCCAGGTATGTCGGCAAGCGGGTGACCCACGTGGCCTGCGCTGAGGCCGGCGGCATCAACTCGACCATTCCCGTCATCGCCGCGGCAGAACTCGGATTGCCTTTGGTGGACGGCGATCTGATGGGCAGGGCGTTCCCGGAGCTGCAGATGGTGCTACCCACCCTCGCCGGCATCGCGGGAACGCCGATGTCCATCGCCGACGAGAAGGGCAACACCGGCATCCTGTCGAGCGTCGACAACCCGTGGTCGGAGCGGATGGCACGGGCACTGACCATCGAGATGGGCTGCTCGGCGATCATCAGCAACTTCGTCATGGACGGCGCCACCTTCCGAGCCGCGTCGGTGCCGGGCACCCTAGGGGTCTGCCGACAGCTCGGACGCGCCATCGTGCAGGCGCGGTCGGCGCACCGCAGCGCGGTGGATGCGGTGGTGGACGTCCTGAACGGCCGGCTGGTCTACACGGGCAAGGTCACCGACGTGGCAAGACGCACCGCGACCGGTTTCGCCCGCGGCACGGCCACTGTTGCACCGCTGACCGGCCAGGGTGACACCCTCACCCTTGAGTTCCAGAACGAGCACCTGCTGGCGGCGCGCCAGCACAGCGGCGGGCAGCACATCGAGGTCAGCACACCGGATCTCATCATCGTGCTCGACGCCGAGACCGGCGATCCCATCACCACCGAGGCACTGCGCTTCGGCCAGCGGGTGAGCGTTCTCGGCGCCCCTTGCGACGAACGCTGGCACACCGAGGCGGGGGTCGCACTGGTCGGTCCGCGGTACTTCGGATACGACTCCGATCCGGTTCGGGCGGTGCGGCAACAGCAGGAGATGGTGGGATGAGCGAGCGCGGTTGGACGCTGGGAACCGAGCAGCTCACCGACCTGGCGCGCGGGGCCGCGCTGCTGGGCACCGGCGGCGGTGGCGATCCCTACATCGGGCGCCTGATGGTTGAGGCGGCCATCGCCGAATACGGCCCCATCACGGTGATTTCCCCTGACGAGCTCGCCGACGACGAGTTCGTGATCTCCACCGCGATGATGGGTGCGCCGAGCGTCATGGTGGAGAAGATTCCCAAGGGCGACGAAGCGGTGCGGGCGCTGCGCGCGTTGGAACGGCACCTTGGCCGCAGCGCCGACGCCACCATCCCCATGGAGTGCGGTGGAATCAACTCGATGATCCCGCTGGTGGTGGCTGCCGTCACCGGGCTTCCGGTGGTGGACGCCGACGGCATGGGGCGGGCGTTTCCTGAGCTGCAGATGGAAACCTTTGGCGTGTACGGGATTCCGGCCTCTCCCATGGTGGTTGCCGGCGACCACGACGAGTGGGTGCTCATCGACTGCGGTGCCGACAACTCCAGAGTGGAGTGGCTGGCTCGCGGGGCCTGCATCCGGATGGGCGGTGCCGCGCTCATCGCCGAGTACCCGATGACAGGGGCCGACGTGAAACGCACCGCCATCCCCGGCACGCTGTCGCTCGGTGTCGAGCTCGGCGCCGCGATCCGCCAGGCCCGTGCGGGCCATCGTGATCCGGTCGCGGCGCTGCGCGAGCGCCTGGGGGGCAGCATCTATCGGCAGTTGCGGGTGCTGCACGAGGGCAAGGTGACCGATGTCGAACGCCGCGTGGTGGACGGCTTCACCCGTGGCACCGTGCGTATCACTGGATTCAACAAGCCCGGCGATGCTGCGAGGGCCGGCGACCTGGTGATCTCCTTCCAGAACGAGAACGTCATCGCACTGCGCGAGGGGCAGCTGCTCGCGGTGGTGCCTGACCTGATCTGTGTGCTGGAAGCCGACTCCGCCGAACCGATCACCTCGGAGACGCTGCGCTACGGGCAGCGGGTGCGGGTGATCGGGATCTCCACTCCCGATCTGATGCGCACACCCGAAGCGCTGGCCGTCTTCGGCCCGCGGTGTTTCGGGCTCGACCGCGATTTCACCCCACTGGAGCAGCTGCACCCGACCGCTGACTGAGCCGGCGACCCGAGGCATCACCTGCCCGGCGCCTGGCCAGTGCGGAGCAGCGGCGGAGGATGATGGGTGAGCGTGAGCACCGTTGGGAGCAGTCGGTTGTATCCGGCAGACCTTGACAGGTTTCTGCGTGGCGCCGCGCTGCTGGGTTCCGGTGGCGGTGGTGAGGCGGCGTTGTTCGGCGCACGGCTGGTCGACCAGCTGCCGAGCGACGGCCTCGAGCTGGTCTCCATGGCCGAGGCCGTTGCCGCCGGGTTGGGCACGGTGGCTGCGGTCGGCATGATCGGCGCGACCTCGGTACTGACCGAGAAACTGCCCAACGGCAACGAGATCGCCGGCTCGGTTGTGGCAGCCGAACGCTGGTGTGGCCGGCGGATCGACGCCGTCATGCCGGTGGAGGCGGCGGGTGTCAATGCGATCCTCCCAGTGTTGACGGCGGCGCAACTCGGACTTCCCCTGGTGGATGCCGACTTCACCGGACGAGCGCTTCCCCGGTTCGATCAGCTGAGCCTGGTGGTGGCGCGGCCACAGCTGCTGCGGTCGGCAACGCTGGCGCAGCCGGGGGGACAGTTGCTGGTGCTCGACAAGTGCTCGCCCGCCGAGCTGGAACGAGCGGTTCGGGCCTATGTCGGGCACTCCGGCGGGTGGGCAGGTGCAACGTTTGGGCCGTTCCCGCTCGGGGAGCTGGCCGGCGCTGCCTGCGAGGGCACCCTGGCCAGGGCACTCGCCCTTGGCGGTTGGCTCACCGCCGAGGCCCTGGAGCGGCTGGACGAGTTGGCTGGAGCTGTCTTGGCCCGCGGCCGGGTGATCGAGGTAGTGCGCAGCCAGGGGCAACAGTTCACCAGGTCCAGCTTTGCCGTCGCCGCTGCCGACGGCGCGCTGCTGCGGATCGAGGCGGAGAACGAGTACGTCGCGGCCATCCGCGACGGTCTACCGGTGGCCACGTCCCCCGAGCTGATCTGTGTGCTGGACCGGCGGACCGCTGAACCCATTGCGGTTGAACGGTTGCGGTTCGGCGACGATGTACAGGTGGTCGCCCTGACTGGTCCGCCGTGGTGGCGGGCCGAGGCCCGCAGGCTGGCGGCGGTCGGCCCTCGGGCGTTCGGTGTCGATCTCGACCCGGTGCTGCTGTCGCAACCCGGCCGCGAGCGGGACGCTGTCGACCCCGTCGCCAGTACAGGCGAGCGCCGGTGACGACCTTGCGGCAGGCGCTGGCCCTGCGTTCGTGGCGAGCGGTGCGCTTGTTGGCCGGTCCGGCCGGTGAGGCGGCAACCGCAGCGCTGCGACGGGTCGAGCTGATCGCCGACGTCCGCGCCCCGGTACCGACCGACTTGCAGGGTGCGTTGTTGGCCGTTGCCGGCGAGATCGACCGCGACGATTGGCATCTCGACGTGCTGATCCGCAGGACGGCCGCCGGTGGCGCTGCCGGGTTGCTCATCGCCGGGACCGGCCCGATCGGCACGGCCGCCACCGTCGTCGCCGACCGGCTCGCGGTGACCATCTTGGGCACCGACGATCCGATCGCCGGTGCCGTTGCGCTGCGGGTGCACCTGGCCCAACCCGAACTGGAACGCGCCCGCTGGGTGACTGCCGTCGCCGATGCCGTCGAGGGTGCAGGCGACACCGTCGACGCGGTGGTGACCGGCGCGGCAGCCGTCCTCGATCGTTCCATCTGGCTGGTTGACTCCGGCGGGAACGTGGTCGTCGGGCCGACGTCCCACCCGCCCGATCCGCCGGAGAGTGCGGAGTTGGCTGCGGTGCTGGCGGCTCCGGAGTCGGCGACGGTCGGCTGGGTGTTGCACGAGGTCGCCACCGACCACCCGCGCGGTGCCTACCTGATGCTCCGCCGACGCGAGCACGACGAGCTTGCACCGGCCCGCGCCGCACTCTCGGTGCTTGCGGTGGCGATCGCGGGACGGCTTGCGGTGCAACGACTGTCCTCCGAACGCGACGCCAGGCAGCGCATGTCGCTGCTGGCGGAGTTGCTGCAGCCCGGCGGGCCGGTTGATCCGCAATTGCCGCGCCGCATGCTGGAGCAGGGCTGGCGCCTGGACGGGTACCACGAGGGCATCCGCATCGACGTCCCGGCCGCGGCCGACCCGGTGGCGCTGCGCCCCGAGGTGCTGCGCGCCTTTGCCGATGCCGGCGTCCCGGCGCAGGTGGTGGAGCAGGGCGCCGGCTGGGCGGCGTGGTGCACCTTCGCCGACTTGCCGGCGCCGAAGCAGCGCGAGGCGCACGCGTCCGCGGTCCGCCGGGTGCAGTGGCTGCTGCGGGCGCGGCTGCCGACCGTGATGGGCGTCGGCAGTCTGCAACCGGGGGCCGAGGGCCTGGTGCGCAGTCTCGGAGAGGCGGGTGATGCCGCCAAGATCGCGGCAACCCGAACCGCAGGCGGCCATCTGGTGCAGGTGGACCGGCTGGGCCTGAGCCAATTGCTGTTGGCGTGGACCCGTACCGAGACCTTCGGTCCGGCCGCGTCGTCGCTGCTGACCCCGCTGCAGGACGAGCCGGCGCTGCTGGCAACGCTGTCGGCCTACCTGGAAGCCCAGTCATCGATTGCCGAAACCGCTGCGATCTTGGGGGTTCACCGCAATACCGTCACCGCCCGGATCTCCAAGGCAGTGGAACTGCTGGGAATCGACCTCGGCGACCCGGACGAACGCCTCGCTGTTCAACTCGCCTGCCGCAGTGTGCTGGCCCAGCGTTGAGGTCGCTCACCCGCACGCTCGGGCGGGCAGCACTGTCCAGGTCCGATTACCGCCAGCGGGCCGGCGTCGAGCCGGGACATGCTGGACGGCATGACGAACCTCCGCGGCCGCTTTCGTGATCTGCACAGCTCCGGCACCTTCCTGATGCCCAACCCCTGGGACGTCGGGTCGGCGAAAATGCTGATCGCGCAGGGCTTTCCCGCGTTGGCGACCACCAGCAGCGGCTTCGCCGGCTCGCTGGGCCGCACCGACCAGCGCGTCACCCGAGACGAGCTGCTCAGGCATGCCGAGGCGATGGCGGGCGCTGCCGGCGAGGCCGGCGTACCGGTGAACGTCGACGCCGAGAACGGGTTCGGCGACGAGCCGGAACAGGTGGCAACCACCGCGCGACTGCTGGCTGCCACCACCGCCGCCGGGTTCTCCATCGAGGACTGGGATCCGGTGGGCCGCAGGATCTATCCGCTGGAGCTGGCGGTGGAAAGGGTGGTGGCCGCCAAGGCGGAGGCCGCCGACCTGGTCTTCACCGCCCGCGCCGAGAATCAGCTGCGCCAGGTCGCCGACCTTGACGACACCATTGCCCGGCTGCAGGCGTACTCGGCTGCCGGCGCCGACGTGCTGTACGCGCCCGGCCTCACCGCGGTGGCGGACATTCAGCGGGTGCTGGCCGCGGTGGACAAACCGCTGAACGTCCTTGTGATCCCGTCGGCGCCTTCCGTCCAGGAGCTGACGGCGTTGGGTGTCCGCCGGATCTCCACCGGGCAGGGCCTTGCGGTCGCCGGCTACGCAGCGCTGCTGCGAGCCGCCGACCAACTGCGCGCCGGCGACTACAGCTACGCGGCTGCCGACCCGAATCCCTTGTCGCTGCTCGACTAATACCTCCGCCCCGCGCCCCGCCCCGCTCCGCACCCCGCCACTCCCCACCTCGACCCGCACCCGCACCCGCACCCGCTCCGCACCCGCACCCGCTCCGCACTCGCGCCCAGGCCGGACGCCCGTGCCGGCCCGCGCGCCGCCGCCGATGCCGGCAAGCCTGTTGAACCAAGCCGTTGAACATTGCCACCCTCAGCAGAGCCCATTACGGTGCTGGCAACGTTGCCAGGGTAGGAGTGCGCCGATGTACTTTCCTCTCACCGTCAAGGATTTCCTTGACCGCGCGGAACAGGTGTATCCGCAGCGGATCGGGGTGATGGACGAGCCCGATCAACCGGCGCCGTCGCTCGGCGAGCTGAGCTACGCCAGGGTCGCAGAGCTGGCGCGTGCGCAGGCGGCCAAGCTGGACCAGCTCGGGGTGCCGGCCGGTGGGCGGGTCGCGGTGATCAGCCACAACTCGGCGCGGTTGCTCGGCAGCTTCTTCGGGGTCAGTGCCTGGGGACGCATCCTGGTACCGATCAACTTCCGGCTCAGCAAGGACGAGATCGACTACATCGTCGAGCATTCCGGTGCCGACGTGGTGTACGTCGATCCGTTGTTGGAGCATCTGCTCGACGGTCTGCCGGCGACCCACAGGTTCGTCCTGGGCGACGACGACAACCTCTACGCGCCCGACGCCGATCCTCGGCCGTGGGCCGACCCCGACGAATCCGCCACCGCAACCATCAACTACACCTCCGGCACCACCGCCCGCCCGAAAGGGGTCCAGCTCACCCACCGCAGCTTGTGGCTGAACGCCGTGGTGTTCGGCGCGCACCTGCAGGTGAGCGACGACGACACCCTGATCCATACCCTGCCAATGTTCCATGTCAACGGCTGGGGAATGCCGTTCACCATGGCTGGTTTCGGCGGAACCCAGGTGGTGCTCCGGCAGGTGGACGGCCCCGAGATCCTTCGGCGGGTGGAACGGCACGGCGTCACATTGGCCTGCGGTGCGCCCGCGGTGATGAACACCGTCATCGCCGCGGCAAGGCAGTGGCATGGGCCGATTCCCGGCAGCGGCCGCACCAGGGTGGTGGTGGCCGGCGCCGCTCCACCGACGGCCACCATCGAGCAGGTGGAATCGGTGCTCGGTTGGCAGTTCAACCAGTTGTACGGCCTCACCGAGACCTCGCCGCTGCTGACCATCAACCGGCCGCGCCGGGAACACGCCGACCTGCCGCCGACGGAGCGGGCCCGCAAACTCGGTCGGCAGGGGGCGCCGGCGCTCGGCGTGCGGTTGGCCGTCGCCGACGACTCCGAGGTGTTGGCCCGCAGCAACCACAACCTGGAGGGCTACTGGAATCAGCCGGATGCCACCGCAGAAGCCCAGCGGGACAACTGGTTCCACACCGGCGACCGCGGGCAGTTGGACGACGAGGGCTACCTGGTGATCTCCGACCGGAAGAAGGACGTGATCATCACCGGCGGCGAGAACGTCTCGTCCATCCAGGTGGAAGATGCCCTGCTGTCGCATCCGCAGATCGCCGAGGCTGCGGTGATCGGCACCCCGGACGAGCGCTGGGGCGAGCTCGTCACCGCGCTGGTGGTACTGGCCGACCCGCCATCAGGCACCGAACCGGACGACACCGAGCCGGACGACGCCGGGCTGGACGAGGCCGCCGTGATCGCGCACTGCCGCGGGTTGCTCGCCGGTTACCAGTGCCCGAAACGGGTGGTGTTCGTCGACGAACTGCCGCGCACGGCGACCGGAAAACTGCAGAAATTCAAACTGCGCCAACAGTTCTGACCATGCACGCCAGCTCAGGAATCCGACCAGATCACGGTGTTGTCGCTGTTCGCCGGATCGCCAAGCGCGACCGTGACGACGCCGCCGGTACGCATCTTGTAGCCCTGCACGAAGGCCACCCGCCGGCCCGGCGGCAGCCACCCGCCAGCGCTGTCGCCGATGCCGGCGGAGGGGTCTTTGAACGGTGTTGCCTTGGCTCCGGTGTTCTCCACCTCGGGCTGCAGCGACACCTGCTGCCCTACCGTCGACAGGTTGGTCACCACCACCGTCACCTTCACCCAGCGGTATCCGGTGTCGCCGGCCGCCGCGCCCACCGGCTGCGCCGGCTCGGCGTTCACCGCCAGCCGCAGACCATCGGCGGCGACGAAGCTTTGGCCGAAGCAGCGCCGCGCCACCTTGTCCTCGGGAACGGCGCTGGGGCGGAAAGCCTCCTGCTTGGGCGGCGCACCGGCGGAGAAGGTCAGCGGCTGAAAGCTGTACCCGGGCGACACCACGACGAACACGTCGTTCCGGTCGACCACCCGGAACCCGAGCCGCAGCTGCTGACGCTTGCCGGGAGCCAGGTTGATCAGGGCGTTGTCCAACTCGGCGTCGGTCAACGCGGTGGCCGGCCGGCCGGCGCTGATCACCGTGACGTCCAGCGCCCCGGAGACTTCATCGTCGCTGCCGTTGGTCAGGTCGGCGGTGATCACCACCGGTTCCCCGCGCCCGGCGTCGCCGGCCGGCTGGCTCGGGGTGTAGGTGACCGGCTTCGAAACCGCCAGCCGCAGACCGTTTTTCCAGGAACCCTCGGTGCCGAAGGCGATTTCGGTGTTCGACTGCGGCAGCACCGTCTCGGTGCCGGGAGTCGCCGGTGCGCTGGTGGCCGTGTTGGCGCCGGACAGTTGTTCCGGTGTGGCAGAACTGCACGGCTTGGTCGGTTGCTTGCCGGTGGTGCCCGGGCCGCCGGGCCCGGCGCCCTGCGGGGTGGATACACCGGAGCTGGCATCGCGCGCCTGCTGCTCGGCTTGGCCGCCCACCGACGTGGTGCACGCGGCAGTCGTCACCGCGGCGACAGCTGCCATCAGCAACGCCGGCAGCCGGAGCCGCCCGCGAGCTGACGAGCTGCGGTTGCCGGACCGGACCTTCCCACGCACGCCGAGAAGGTATCCCACTACCGTGAAACACATGGGCGAGTTGGCAACAGAACTGGCGGCGGCAGTGCGGAGTTGGCCCGTCGGGTCGGCGTCCGTCGCGGTGGTCGGGCCCGGCGGCCCGATCGCGGTGCACGACGACGGTGCCGAGCAGAAGTGGGCGTCTGTCACCAAGCTGGTGTCGGCGTTGGCCGTGTTGGACGCCTGGGCCGACGGGCTGCTCAGCCTCGACACCCCCGGCGGACCGCCGGGCGCGACCGTGCGGCACCTGCTGTCGCACAGCTCGGGTATCGCAATGGATTCCGACGACGTGCTGGCCGCGCCCGGCACCAGACGCATCTACTCCAACCGCGGCATCGAGTTGGCCGTTGAGTTGGCCGGCGAGGCTACAGGACAGTCGGCCACCGAGCTGCTGACCGAGCGGGTGCTGGAGCCGCTGGGCATGTCCGGTGCCAGGCTCGACGGGTCGCCCGCGCACGGAATGCGCAGCGGCATCGGCGATCTCGCCGCGCTGGCCACGGAGTTGTTGAACTCGACGGCGTTGCTGCCCGGCGTGGTCACCGGACTCAGCACTACGGTCTTCCCCGGGCTGCCAGGGGTGCTGCCGGGATTCGGCCGGCAGCAGCACAACGACTGGGGTCTCGGCGCCGAGATCAAGGCGGACAAGGCGCCGCATTGGACGTCGCCGCAGAACTCGCCGAGCACCTTCGGGCATTTCGGCCAGTCGGGCAGCTTCCTGTGGGTCGACCCGGAGGCCGGCCTTGCCTGTGTGTCGTTGTCCGACACCGCTTTCGGGGAGTGGGCCGCCAAGGCGTGGCCGGCGGTGTCCAGCGTTGCGCTCGCTGCGGCCCGGCCCAGCTAGCTCCAGGTGCCGAGCTAGCTCCAGGTCACGTCGGGGGCGCGGAGGTCTTCGTCGCGTGGGGGATTGACGGTGACCGTCACCGGCTTGCCCTTGGCGATCTTGAATCCGGACACCGAGGTGATGGTCCACCCAGGGGCCAGCTCGACACTGCCGATGTCCTCGGGGACGCCGGTGCCGGGGCTGCGGAACGATTCAGCCGTCTTGCCGTCGCTCTTCACCCGGACACCACCCGACTTCTGCACCGCCGTGCTGTTGTTGGTCTGGGTGAGTTCGACGGTGATGAAGTCGGTTCCGGTGTCGCCGGCGGTGGTGCCGACCGGGGTGGTGGGTTTGGTCTGCACCGTCATGCTCAGCCCGCTCAGATGCGTAAAGGTCTTGCCGAACGGCAGCTTCACCTCGTCGTCGCTGGTGGTGTCGCCCTTGGTCGGTGTCGGCTTCTTGGGGCCGGTGCTGGAGAAGAACATGGTGTCGTACTTCTGGGCAGGGGCGACCGCGATCTTCATGTCCGCCAGGTCGTACACCCAGAAGCCGACGCTGACCTTCTGGGACGCACCGGGTTGCACCGAAAGTTCGGCGATACCAATGTCGTTGGCGCTGTCGGTGAAGTCCTCGACCGGACGGTCCTTGCTGTAGGCGACGGCTGGGGCGTAACCGGTGAGCGGCTCCTTGCTCTTGTTGGTGACGGTGATGTCGACCTTGGCCGCAGTGGTGCCCTTGAGGTGCGTCGAGAGGGCATCTGTCGTCACCGCAACGGGTTTGCTCACACTGATGCTCACCCCGTTGGCCCACGACACCGATCCGCCGAACGCCGCCTCGACGGGGCCCTTGCGGCGGATCTCGGTGTCGGTCAGCGCGGTGGACGGGGCCCGCGAGGTGCCGGTGGCGCCGGTGCCCGATGCCGCTGTGCCTGATGTTCCTGCGCCGCCGGGAGTCCCTGCGCCGCCGGGGTTTTCGGTACCGCCGCCGGCGTTCACGCCTTCGGCGGGTTCGGTGGTGGAGTAGCTGCCGACCGTCATGTCGGTGAAGATCACCACAAAGCCCTGGGTGGACGGCGCGAACTGCAGCGCGAGCTGGCGGTCGGTGCCGGCGGCGAAGCCGATCTTGAGGGTGGCCTTGCTGCCGGGCGGGAGGCTGCCGTCGGGGTTGTAGCCGATTTTCGCTGCGGGGTCACGGATTTCGCCGGCCGGTACCCCACCGGCGGTGAGCAGCGTCTGCTGGCGGAAGTCGTAGGTCTGCTTGCTGCCGTTGGTGATCTCGACGCTGGCCAGCAGGTACTTCTTGGCCGGCGCCGCCATCGCCGTCTCGGACGGGGCGAACGCCGCGGGTTTGCCGACCTTGACGCTCAAACCGTTGGCGTAGCGGAAGGTTTGCCCGAACTTGGCGACGGCGGCCTGCTGCGGCGGGGCGTCCGTGCCGACCTGTTTGCCGGTGGTGGCGGTGGCGTCGCTGGCGAAGACGATGTCGTCGAACCCGGTGTTGTAGTACAGGTTCATCGTCATCGAAAGGTTGTCGCGACTCTGGACGCCCCAGACGTGCTTGTAGGTCGCCGATTGGCCGGGCATCAACGGGTAGCGAGGCGTGTTGTACCCGTCGCGCACATCCGAGATCGCCTTCGCGGTGCGGCCACCGTCCGTCAAGCCGTTCGCGATGCCGTAGCCGCCGAGCCATGGCTGTTTCGACCCGTTCTTGATGGTGATCTCGAATTCCAGCTTGAGTGGAGTATCCGGAATCTCCAGGTACTTGGCGTCCCTGCTGCCTTTCGCCGGCGCTTTCCAGTCGGCCGGCTTCGACACCGTCACCTGCAAACCGTTGGCGTAGCTGAAGGTGCCACCGAACGCCAACGGTTCCGGCTCTGCCTGCGGGTCTGCAGCCGACCCGCCGGCAGAGCCGGTCCCGGTGGACGCCGTCGGCTCGGTGGCATCGATGCTCGGCTGCGGTCGCGGTGTCGAGGCCGTGGGTGCCGGGACGCCCGGTTTCGGGACGCTCGGCGCCGGCGGTTGCTGGCCGGTCGCTTCCGGGCCGCTGCCCGTCCCGGAAGCGGGCGACGGGTCGGTCGCCGCGGAGCCGGTGAGCCCGGCTCGCGGGTCGGACGCGGCTGTTCCGGTCACCGCGCCGGCGCAACCGGCCAGCGTGAGCAACGCGGCGGTCAGCGACACCGCCAGACGCACCGCCGAGCTGCGGGTGCCGGGACGGAGAGCGCTCATCGGTCGAGCCTTTCTGCAGGTCGGACAATGATCCGTGCCTTCAGCAGAATAGCCAGCCGGTCGCAGCGACGGACCCCGTTTCGCGGCGGCGGCCGGCTGAACGGTCCGCGCGCGGCAACTCACTGGCGGGCGCACTTATCCTGGCTCTGATATGCCCGAGCAGCCTGCTACCGCCAGTCCCGGACGCAAACGCCGGCACCGTGGCGGAGCCGGCCGGGGCGCCCGACCGCGCCGGCCCCGGCCGGACAGCCCGGCCATTGCGCAGCTGCGGAACCGGCTCCCACAGGTGGGCCTGGTCGACGCCAACCGGCTGGGCCGGGCGCTGGACCGGCTGGCCGGCAGCGAAGCACCCGAGCCTAAGCAGCTGGCGAAGCTGACCGCCGACATCGAGCGTGCGGAGCAGGCGCTGCAGCGGCGGCGCGCTGACGTTCCGGTGATCACCTTCCCGCCCGAGCTGCCGGTGGCCGAGCGCGCCGACGAACTGGCCGAGGTGATCGCCGCGCATCAGGTGGTGGTGGTCGCCGGCGAGACCGGATCGGGCAAATCCACCCAGCTGCCCAAGATCTGCCTGCAACTGGGCCGCGGGGTGCGCGGGATGATCGGGCACACCCAACCTCGCCGGATCGCCGCTAGGGCGCTGGCCGAACGGATCGCCGACGAGACCGGCACCGAGCTGGGTGCCCAGGTCGGCTACGCGGTGCGGTTCGGCGACCACACCTCGCCGCGGACGCTGGTCAAACTGATGACCGACGGCATCCTGCTCGCCGAGATCGCCAAGGACAGGCTGCTCAGCCGCTACGACACGATCATCATCGACGAGGCCCACGAGCGGAGCCTGAACATCGACTTCCTGCTCGGCTACCTGCAACAGCTCTTGCCCCGCCGCCCCGACCTGAAGGTGATCATCACCTCGGCGACCATCGACCCGCAGCGGTTCGCCGCCGCCTTCGCCACCGCCGATCGGCCGGTGCCCGTTGTCGAGGTGTCCGGTCGGATGTACCCGGTCGAAATCCGTTACCGCCCTTACGGTGCCGACGCCTCGGACGACTCCGATGACTCGGACGATTCCGGCGATGCGGATTCGGGCCGGGCGGCACCGGACCCGGCGCAGGCGGCCGAACGGCTGTCCCGTGGTGAGCAGCTCGACCAGTCAGAGGCGATCGTGCAGGCCGTCGACGAGCTGATCGCCGAAGACCCGCACGGCGGTGGCGACATTCTGGTCTTCCTGTCCGGCGAGCGCGAGATCACCGACACCGCAGACGTTCTGCGTGCGCACCTGGACAACCGCCCGGCCCGCGGCGGGCCACCGATCGAGGTGCTGCCGCTGTACGGGCGGCTGTCCGCCGCCGAGCAGCACCGGGTGTTCGCGGCGCACTCGAACCGGCGCATCGTGCTGGCCACCAACGTCGCCGAGACCTCGATCACGGTGCCTGGAGTGCGCTATGTGATCGACCCGGGCACCGCGCGCATCTCACGCTATTCGACCCGCACCAAGGTGCAGCGGCTGCCGATCGAGAAGATCTCGCAGGCCTCGGCCGGCCAGCGTGCCGGCCGCTGCGGCCGGGTCGCCGACGGCATCTGCATTCGGCTGTACAGCGAGCAGGACTTCGACGACAGGCCGCGGTACACCGACCCGGAGATTGCCAGAACCTCACTGGCATCGGTGATTCTGCAGATGGCTGCGCTCGACCTCGGTGACATCGCCTCGTTCCCCTTCGTCGACCCGCCGGACAGCCGCAACGTCGCCGACGGCGTCCGGACCCTGGTGGAACTGGGTGCGCTGTCGACCGAACGGGCGGATCGACCGGCTCGGTTGACGGCGACCGGGCGCACCCTGGCAGCGCTCCCGCTCGATCCGCAGCTGGCCAGGATGATCGTCGAGGCCGACGCCAGAGGCTGCCTCGCCGAGGTGTTGGTGATCGTCGCGGCGCTGTCCATCCAGGACGTGCGTGAGTACCCGCTGGAAGAACGTGACAAGGCCACCGCGGCGCACTCCCGCTTCGTCGATCCGCACTCGGATTTCCTGGCGCTGCTGAACCTGTGGCACTACCTGCGCCGGCAGGCCAAAGCTTTGTCGGGCAACGCTTTCCGGCGCATGTGCCGCGCCGAGTACCTGCACTATCTGCGCATCAGGGAGTGGCAGGACCTGCACGCCCAACTGCGGCAACTGGCCAGGGGTCTCGGCATGGACACCACCGCCAGCGCGGCCGCTGGGGAACAGGAGCGGGCCGCCGGCAAACGGTCCGCCGCCGGCACCGGGGCCGGCCAGCAGGGCAAGAGCAGCGAGGCGGTCGCGGTCAACGCCGACGCCGTGCATACCGCGCTGCTGGCCGGGTTGCTCTCGCACGTCGGCAGCAAGCTGGAGCCCGGGCGCGAGTACCAGGGCACCAGGGGTACCAGGTTTGTGCTCTGGCCAGGGTCGGCGCTGGCCAAGCGCCCACCGGCCTTCGTGATGGCGGCCGAACTGGTCGAGACCTCCCGGCTGTGGGGCAGGATGGCGGCTCGCATCGACCCGGTGTGGGCCGAGCAGGTCGGCGCACATCTGGTGCAGCGCAACTATTCCGAGCCGCGCTGGGACGCCAAGCGGGGCAGCGTGGTGGCCACCGAGAAGGTCACGCTGCTCGGGGTGGTGTTGATACCTGGACGCCGGGTGCAGTTCGACCGAATCGACCGGGCTGCCGCCCGCGAGATCTTCATCCGTTCCGCGCTGGTCGAGGGCGAGCTGCCGGACAGCGACGGCTTTGGCAGCAGGCAACCGTGGTACGCGGCCAATCAGGCAACGCTGCAGCGGGTGATGCAGCGCGAGGACCGGCTGCGCCGGCGCGACCTGCTGGTCGACGACGAAGCGTTGTTCGAGCTGTACGAGCGGCGATTGCCGGCCGACGTGACCTCGGTCCGGCACCTGGAAACCTGGTGGCGCAAGACGTCTCGCCGGCAAGGCGACCTGCTGACCTTCACCGAGGACGAGGTGCTCGCGGCCGGCGCCGACGTTCGGGGCGACTACGCGCAGGCCTACCCCGACCAGCTCACCTCGGGTGGCATCGATCTCGACCTTGACTATGTGTTCGACCCGGCCAGCGCCGACGACGGCGTCACGGTCACCATCCCGCTGGCGGTGCTGGCCAGGGTGCGGCCGGCGGATTTCTCGGCGCACGTGCCTGGGGCAAGGCACGAGCTCGCCGTCGCGCTGTTGCGCACCATGCCGAAGTCGTTGCGCCGTAACTTCGTTCCGGCCCCGGACTTCGCCGCCGCGGCACTGGCACGGCTGGACGGCGCGCAGTCGGGCACCTACGCCGCGTCGACGCAGCCGTCAACGCAGCCATCGACGCTGACGACCAAGCCGGAGGACTCGTTCGTAGAGCAGTTCGCGGCCGCGCTCACCGCGGTATCCGGGATTGCCGTGCACACAACGGATTTCGACACCGACAAGCTGCCAGAGCACCTGCGCATGCGCTTCCGGGTGGTCGACGCCGACGGCGCCGAGGTCGCCACCGGCAAGAACCTGGCCGTCCTGCAGGAGCAACTGCGGGTCAGTACCAGGGACGCGGTTGCCGACGCGGTTTCCGACGCCGGAGCGCGGGTGGAGATCAGCGGCCTCACCACGTTTCCCGCCGACGGAGTCGCCAAAGAACTGGTGCGGGAGGTGGCCGGTCGGCAGGTCCTCGGCTACCCGGCGCTGGTGGACGAGGGCGCTACCGTCGGGGTGCGGGTCTTCACCGAACCGGCCGATCAGCGCAGGGCGATGCGATCCGGCCTGCTCCGGCTGCTGCAGCTCGCCGCGCCCAGCGAGCTCAGCGCCGTCCGCAAGTCCATGACGCCACCGCAGTTGCTCACCCTGGCAACGGCCCCGCAGGGCTCGCCGGCGGCCTACACCGACGACGCCGTCGTCGCTGCGATCGACGCGCTGCTGGACTGGGCGGGCGGAATCGTGTGGAACCACAACGATTTCGAGCGGGTCAGGGACAAGCTACTGCCGCAGCTGGGCAAGGCCACCGTTGACGTCGCCAGGGCGGGGGAGGGCGTCCTTGCGGCCAGGAACGCCGCCGCGGCCGCCGTCGACCGGGCGGCGGCGCGGCTCACCGGTATCGCGGCTGCCGCGGTGATCGACATGCGCCAGCAGCTGACCGAGCTGGTGCCGCAACACTTCCTGACGCAGACCAAGGCCAGACACCTTCCCGACGCGCAGCGCTACCTGCAGGCGCTGGCCACCCGCGCCGACCGGGCCATCGGCAATCCGGAACGGGACAGGGCGCTGCTCAGCCCGATCCTGGAACTGACCGAGCGGTACCAGCAACGGCTTGACCGGTTGCGGCCGGAACGCCGCACCGACGACGACGTCCGCGCCGTCGCCCGGATGCTGCAGGAGTGGCGGATCGCTGAGTTCGCGCAACCGATGCGCACCGCGATGCCGGTGTCGGCCAAGCGCATTCAGGCGGCCATCAGCGCACTGCCGGACTGACCCAGCCGGCGCAACTGCGCACGGCGCGTTCGGTGAACTCGCGCACGTGCGGCAGCGGGTCCGGCCGCCAGACCAACCCGATCTCGCGGTAATCGTCGGAGCCGGCGAGCGGCAGCAGCCGCACCCCCGGCGGGACCGCCGCGACGTCCTCGGCCGGCAGCACCGCGATGCCCAACCCGGCACCCACCAGCGCGGCCACCGTGGTCAGTTCCTGCGACTCCACGGTGATCCGTGGTGTGAAACCAGCTGCAGCGCACAGGTTGTCGAGAATCGACCGCATCCCGAAACCGTGCGGCATGCTCAAGAACGGCTGCTCGCCGACCGTCGCCAGCCGCACCGAGCGCCGACCGTCGAGACCGGCAAGCGGGTGATCGGCCGGTACCGCCAGCCACAGCTGCTGCCGCATCAGCTGCCGCCAGACCAACTCGGTTGTCGGCGGTCGCGGCGACGTCACGGCCACATCGCTGCGACCGCTGCGCAGCTGCTCCACCACCAGATCGGCGGCGCCCTGGCTCAGCTCGATCGGCGCGTCAGGGCCGCCGAGCCCGAGGTCGGTGATCAGCCTCGGCACCAGCCAGGTGCCGAACGAGTGCAGAAATCCCAGCCGCAACGGCACCGGCGGCGCAGCGCGCAGTTCCTGCTCGGCCGCCGCCAGCTCGGCGTCGGCCCTGCGGACGTGGGCGATCAGCCGCGCGCCGGCCGGATTCAGTACCAGGCGGCGTCCCGGTCGGTCGAAGATCCTCTGCCCAAGCCGACTTTCCAGCCGCGACAACATCCTGGAGAGCGTCGGCTGAGCGATGCCCAATTCGGCGGCGGCGACCGTCATGTTCTGCTCCCGCGCCAAGACCAACAGCCAACCGAGGCCGTCACGCAGACCCGACGTCTTCATGCTGCCCAAGCATAACGAGCGTTCGCATCATGCATTTTGCGGCGCAGCGGAACGGGTGCACCATCGGCGCATGCCAGCCGCCGTCCCACCCGACCTGCCTTCGGGTCACCGCGTCGGCTCCGCCGGGTACCGGCGGCTGACGCTGGCCCTGTTCGCCGCCGGAATGGCCAGCTTCGCGCAGATGTACTCGGCGCAGGCGGTATTGCCGCAGCTGGCCGGCGAGTTCGGGATCAGCCCGGCCCGCGCCACGCTCGCCGTCAGCGCCACCACGCTGATGATCGCGGTGGCCATCGTGCCGGCGAGCGTGCTGTCCGAGCGCTACGGGCGGATCCGGGTGATGACGGTGTCTGCGGTGGTCAGCACCGGCCTCGGGCTGCTGATCCCCTTGTCGCCGACGTTCGGTGTGCTGGTTGCCGCCAGGGCGGTGCAGGGCGCCGCGGTCGCCGGGGTGCCGGCCGTGGCCATGGCCTACCTCGCCGAGGAGGTGCATCAGCAGGCCATCGGCGCTGCGATGGGACGCTACATCGCCGGCACGACGGTCGGTGGGCTGTTCGGCCGGTTGGTCGCCGCGCTGGCGCTTGACGTCACGTCGTGGCGGTGGGCGCTGGAGATCGCGGCCATCGGGTCGGCCGTGTTCGCCGCCGCGTTCGTGGTGCTGGCGCCGCCGAGCCTGCGCTTCGTGGCTCATTCGGTGCACCCCGCGACCGTCGGCCGCAACCTGGTCGCACACCTGCGGCAACCCGCGCTGCTGGCGCTGTTCGCCCTCGCGATGCTGCTGATGGGCGGGTTCGTCTCGGTCTACAACCTGCTCGGTTTCCGGTTGCTGGCACCGCCTTTCGCGCTGCCGGCCGCGGTGGTGGGCTTGGTGTTCTGCTTCTATCTGGCCGGCACGGTGAGTTCAGCGGTGGCCGGTCGGCTGGCCGATCGCAGCGGACGCGGACCGGTGTTGCTGGCCGCCGTCGGCGTCACCGCGCTCGGGCTGGCGTTGACCGGGCCCGGCTGGCTGCCGACGGTGCTGGCCGGCGTGCTGATCTTCACCGCCGGCTTTTTCGCCGCGCACGCAGTGGCCAGCGGCTGGGTCGGGCGCATCGCGGTGACCCACCGCGCCGAAGCATCGGCGCTGTATCTGTTCGGCTATTACACCGGCAGCGCCGTGGGCGGCACCGGCGCCGGCGTTGCCTACGCGGCCGGCGGGTGGACCGGGTGCCTGCTGTACGTCGGCGGCCTGCTGGCGGTCAGCGCCCTGCTTGCCGGGTACCTGCTGCTCCGCGCCCGCCGGGGCGCACGCAACGGCCCCGTCTCCGCAGCCGGGAAGAGCGATGCGGAAACGGGGCCGTGATGGAGCGTCGGTGTCGGCCGGACCCGGCAGCTACTGCTGGCCCGCCGGCGGGGTCTGCGGGGCCTGGGCCGGCGGGGTCTGAGCCGGTGGGGTCTGCGGCGCCTGCGGGTTCGGAGCGGGCTGGCCGGCGGCGCCACCCTCCTGAGCGGCTTCGTCCCTGCTGATCTTGTCGACCAGCCCGGTCAGCTTCTCCTCGACCCCATCGACCTTGTCGTGGCCGACCTTGTTGCCGACGGCGTCGCCGGCCTTCTTGATGCCGTCCTTGATCTTGTCGGCATTGTCGCCGACGAAATCCTTGGCCTTGTCGGCGAGACCACCGAAGTCAACCATGAGATACATCCCTTTCGTCCGGTGATCCCTGTCGGGACCACGTGCCCCACAACCTAGACCGCCGGTCGGCCGCGGGCAACGACTCCCAGGTGAATCCGCGATGTGAATCCTGCGAGGTGTCGTCGGGCGAGGGGAGCGCTTGCGATGTGACGGCGGCGCTGTGGGGGCTGGTTGTTTGCGTGTTGCCGGTGCCGTTCGGTTTTGCTGAGCTAAGCAATGAACCCCGCCGACCTTGGGACGACGGGGTTCATTGCACGTGCAGGTTCAGCGTGAGCCGCTCACTGCTGCGGCTGCTGCTGGTCTCCCTGGTTGTTCAGGTTGTCGATGGCCTCGTTGGCCTTCTGCTGCACGCCGTCGACCTTGTCCTGGCCGATCTTGTCACCGACGGCGTCGCCGACCTTGTCGACACCCTGCTTGGCCTGATCGGCGTGGTCGCCGACGAAATCCTTGGCCTTGTCGCCCATTGCTCCGAAATCCACCATGGAAATGCTCCTCGTGGTTGGTGCGGTTGGTTGGTACTTATTGCCGACACCGCGCCGCACACCGTAACCGGTGTGCAACCCGGTGCCGTCCCCGACGGTAGCCATGACGGTTGCGCCCCGCAGCCCCCGAGGACCGATTTCCTACCTTTGGGTGGTGACGGTGGTGCGGCTGATCACGAGGCGGTGACAGCGGCCGCGGCGACACCGCCCGATGCGGTGGTTCGGTTGTCGGCGGCAGCGAGCGCGAGCAACCCGCTGCCACCCGTCGTCAGGTGCAGCCGCACGGCGCGTCCGGCGTGCTCGGCGACCACGTCGACCAGTTCGGCGGCGGTCCCGTCGAGATCGTCTGCGGCAGGCAGCCGGCGGTAGTCGACCGTGCCCTGCTGCACGGTCAGCTCGGGAACCGTGACTTCGGTGACGGGCAGCTGCAGCTGGCTGCCGTCGGCCGGCAGGGCGTCAGGGTCGGTGGCCAACCGGCGGGCCAGCGGCAGCGCCAGCATCGCGGCCGAGCCGACCAGCAGCACGTCGGCGTCGTCGGTCAGCGCTGGATCGGTGGGGCCACCGTCGGCGCGTTCGGCCACCCACGGCGAGCCGGGTGCGCTGGTCAGCGTCAGCGACCGTTCGCCCAGCGCGGAGTCGGCCCGCACGGTGAGCCGGCGCAGCGCCGAGGTGCTGTCGGCCATCAGTGAGTACCAGCTGCCGAACTGGTCGGACAGCAGGTAGCCGTTGGCCCGCAGGCCACGGTCGGAAAACACCAGCCGTGCGGTCTCGGCGACCCCAGGGGCGCCGGCCGGCACGGTGAACAAAGAAGCAGATACGGGACGTGTCACCCGGCAACGGTACGTCCGCGGCGGCGGCTTGCGGCGCCGTTGGTTGGCACTGCGACGGCAATCACCGAGATGGTGGCCGGAGACCACCACATCGGGTGCGACCGCTGTCACAAACTTCGCGCGCCGCGTCGGTGCCGGGGCCGCGCTGCTGCCGGACGCACGCTGCTGCCGGATGCACGGTGCTGTCGGCCGGTGCTGGCAGCATGCCGGCCATGACTGCGATGAGCCCCGGCCCCGACGACGATTCAGCTGCTGCGACCCGGTCCGGGCCAGCGCCGGTGCGCGGCGCTGTGCACCACATCGAGCTCTGGGTACCCGACCTGGCGCGCGCCGTCGACGAGTGGGGCTGGCTGCTGTCCACCTTGGGCTACCGCGTGTTCCAGCAGTGGGACGGCGGTACCAGCTGGCAGCTCGGCGGCGACGCCGGCGTTTATCTGGTGGTCGAGCAGTCGCCGGCCATGCTCCCCGGCACCCACGATCGGCTGCGCCCAGGGCTCAACCATCTGGCGCTGCACGCCGGCAGCCGGGAGCAGTTGGACCAGCTGATGGCCGCGGCCGGCGGGCACGGCTGGAAGCCGCTGTTCGCCGAGAAGTACCCGCATGCCGGCGGCGAGCAGACCTACGCGGGGTACCTGGAGAACAGCGACGGGTTCGAGGTCGAGCTGGTCGCCGCGCCCTGATCTCGGGGTTCGGCCGGGCGCCGCTGTTGCTGGCGCCAGGTCGGTTACGGCGCAGGGTTCTCGGGCAGTTCGGCCCGCACCTCGATGGGCGAGCCGCCCTGGCCGAGGCCGACCCCGACAACGTCGCCGCCGGAAGCACCGACGTCAAGGAGCTGATCGACGGTGGGATCGGTCAACGTCAACAGGGTGCCGCCGCTGTCGCGTCGGTCCCGCTGGCGCTCGAACTGCAGCCGGGCCTGGTGACCGAGTGTTGCCGCGGTGGCGATCGAGCGGGTGGACGCCAACGATGCCCGGCCCACCCCGAGCATGGCGAGCGCGTCGTCCAGCGCGTTCACCAACGCCTCGATGTTGTTCTCGCACATCGCCCTGATCAGCTCGGGACGAGTGGCCGCCACCCTGGTGCCGTCGGCGAAGGAGCCGGCGGCCAGCCGCAGTGCCAGCGGTCCGCCCTGCTCGCCCGCTTGCGCCAGCGTCAGCGCCATCAGGTGCGGCAGGTGCGAAATGCGGGCCACCGCGGCGTCGTGCTCGCGGTCGGTGGTGGGCACCACCCTGGCGCCGGTGTCGATGGCCATCGCCGCCACCTCCGCCCAGGCCAGCGGGTCGGTGTGCTCGGCCAGTGTCGTCACCCAGGTGCGTCCGCGGAACAGCTCGGCGGAGCCGGCGCCGAATCCGGACTCCGCGGTGCCAGCCATCGGGTGCCCGCCGACGTACCGGGCCTGCGGGGTGATGGTCGATACCTGTTGGCTCACCATGGTTTTCACACTGCCGACGTCGGTGAGCAGGCTGTGCGGGGCGTACCTGGCGATGCCGCGGAGCAACTCGGTGAAGGCGGTCAGCTCGGCGGCCAGCACAACGATGGCGTCCCGCTCATCCGCCCAGCGCAGCGCACCGGGCAGATCGTCGGCGACCGCAAATCCGGCGGCGGCGGCCAGCCGGCGGCTGTCCTCGCCCGGCGACCAGCCACCCACCTGCCTGGTCGGCAGCAGCGCGCGGCCCAGCGAACCACCGATCAGTCCCAGCCCGAGAATGCAGACGGCTCGCCGCGGCGCCTCGGCGGCAGGCGGCGGCACCGTCATCGGCGCTGTCATCGACTGGTGCGTTGGTGCCGGGGCGGGGCGCCGATGCGCAGGTCGAGGGCGATGCGGTCGGCCCTGAACTCGGTGCGCGCCCACAGATTCAGCCCGACGGCCTCGTCGACCAGCACCGCGTCGATCTTCCAGTAGGGCCGGTCGGCGGCGATGCCGAGCTCCTCCGACAGCTCCGGGCTGCTGTGCGCCAGTGCCACCTGCGCCGATCGGTACACCAGGTGCACCTTGCGGGCGTCGAACATGTTGAGCACCGACTCGTGCTCACGGATGTCACCGAGTACCGACGACCGGTCGATGCCGGTGCCGGCGGCCCAGATCGCCGACCGGCCCACCGGCTGATCGAACGCGGAGATCTTGATGTTGGCGCGCAGCCCCGGTTCGCCGGCCGGCAACCTCATCGCCTGGCAAGCGGCAGTGGGCAACTGTCCCGACCGCAGCGACGGCACCGTTGTCGACCCGACACCCATCCGGATCAGCTGCTCCCAGGCAGTCGAACGACCCTGCTCGACCGTCAGCACCAGCGGGCGCTGCACGAACGTCCCGGCCCCCTGCACGCGGCGCACCAGCCCGCGGCGCTCCAACTCCAGCAACGCGGCCCTGGCCGCGGACCGCCCCACCCCGAACTGGTCGGCGACCTGGTGCTCCGACGGTGCGCGGGTGCCGTTCGGCTGGCCGGACAGCTCGGTGGCGAGCGCGTCGGCGATCTCCAGGTATCGATTGACTGCCATGGCGTCATCCTTGCGCACTTGACGGTGCTGTTCCTAGCTCTGGCCGGACAGTTCTCGCGGTGGCCCGACGCGGTTGGCCGGCGGAAGATTTCTCCGGTGTGGTTGCCCGTGACTCCGGCGCCGCGCAGGCCGTAAGTTTGTCGGCGTGACCACACCAGCGGGTAGCACCGAAGGATTCGCCGTTGCCGTCGTGCGTGAGGACGGCGCCTGGCAGGTTTCGTTGCTGGCGGACGAACTACTGGATGATCTTGACGGCGTCATCTCGGCGGTGCGTCAGGTCTCGGGTGCCGGTGCCGCCTTCGCGATGCTGGCCGTTGACGACGAGTTCTTCGTGATCGTCAGGCCGGTGCCGGGCGGGGCGTCGCTGTTGCTGTCGGACGCCACCGCCGCGCTCGACTACGACATCGCCGCCGACGTGCTCGACCTGCTGCAGGTGCCGGTGCCGGACGACGACGATCTGGACGAAGACCCTTGGCCGGAGGGCGATCTCGCCGTCCTCGCCGACTTCGGGATCCCCGAGGAGCAGATGCAGCTGGTGTGCAGCGAGGACGATCTGTACCCGGACGAGCAGCTGCAGACCATCGCAGAGGCGGCCGGATTCGAGACCGAGTTCGTGGCCGTGGTGGACCCGGCAGACCGGGACTGACCCTGGGTGGCCGAGTTCCACACCGAGCGCGACCGTGAGTTGATGCGGGCCGCGCTGGACCTGGCGGCCGCTGCCTCCGGCCCCGACGTGCCGATCGGGGCGGTGATCGCCGACGCCGACGGCGTGGTGCTGGCCCGCGGCGTCAACCAGCGGGAGGCCACCGGCGACCCGACCGCGCACGCCGAGATCGTCGCGCTGCGCGCCGCCGCGGAGGTGCGGGGCAGCTGGAACCTTTCCGGGCTGACCATGGCGGTCACGGTCGAGCCCTGCACGATGTGCGCCGGCGCCCTGGTGGCGGCGCGCATCCGGACCGTGGTGTTCGGCTGCTGGGAACCCAAGTCCGGCGCCGCGGGCTCGCTGTGGGACGTGCTGCGCGATCCTCGGCTGAACCACCGCGTCGAGGTGCGGCCGGGAGCCCTGGCCGACGAGGCGGCCGAGCTGCTGCGGGAGTTCTTCGCTGCCCGGCGGCGCACCGGTACGCCGTGACGACACCCGTGCGGGGGAGCTGAGAACCGCACCGACCGGCGTCGCAGGTACCTGGTCGTCGCGGCGTGCCCGCTCGGGTAAACTCTTCGCCGGTAGCGTGTCCGAGCGGCCTAAGGAGCACGCCTCGAAAGCGTGTGAGCGTGCAAGCGTTCCGTGGGTTCAAATCCCACCGCTACCGCCATGTGAAAGCGCCTCGTTACCAGCGGATTTCCGCCGCAGCGAGGCGCTTTTGCGTCCCAGTGTGGCGGACGACGTGCGCTGTGACGCCCCCTCGGCATGGATCGCCGGGCGGCTGGCCCGCATTGCTTCGGCTGGGCCCGCATTGCTTCGGCTGGGCACGCATTGCTCCGGCTGGCCCGCATTGCTCCGGCTGACCAGCGGTCGCCGGACTGCCGGACGGCCCGAGGCGGTCGGGATCTCCCGCCGTACCTTCTGTTCGGAAGCGGGTTGCGCGCGGGGCTAAAGTCGTCCGGGTGAGCACTGATCGAGGCGCCGCGCGGCTGCGCGGGCGTGAGGAGGGTGTCGGCGCGATGCGCGCCGGCAGCTAGCCAGCCGTCCTGGGCCCGGCGCCGGCGTGACCACTCCGCCTGCCGGGCCTGACTGTGCGCTACCCACCCGCCGGTACTCGCCAGCAACCTCGTCAGGAGCGCTGATCGGCGTCGGACGGTCCCCACCGGACTTCCCCACCCCGCCATCACAACCGTTCCGGTACATCACAACCCGTCCAGCACGCTGAAACGGTTGTGATGTGCGGAAAGCGTTGTGCTCGCCGCGATTCCGCACAGACGCGATTCCGCACGGAGAGGTCCCGGCGATCCGGACGAGAAGCGCTACCCACCCGCATTCCGCCCACCCTGGCGCGCCGCTGCGCCGCCCACACAGAATCGAATCCTGACATGCATGCCCTCACTCAGAAGGACGTGCTCGCGTCCTTCGTCAACACCACCCTGCGCGAACGCAAGCAGCTGACCTTTCCCGACGACTTCTCCGAAACCCCTTGGCAAGAAAGGGATTTCTACGGTTGTCGGGACGCGAAGCTGCCATTGGTCGGCTATGTGGTGATACCGCTCGGCGATGATCTGGTCGGCGTGATGGTGCGTCGCTCCGAGCAGCCAACCCGTGGCCGCACCCAGTGCGTCTGGTGCAACGACGTCACCCTGCCCAACGACGTCACCTTCTTCAGTGCCAGACGATCCGGCGCGGCCGGCCGCAACGGCGGCACCGTCGGCACCTTGGTGTGCGACGCCTTCCAGTGCTCGGTCAACGTGCGCGCGGTGCCGCCCGCTTCGCTCCGCGGCCTCGACCCCGAGCGGGCCAGGCAGGACCGGATCGAGCGGCTCCGCGAGAACCTCACCGCGTTCGCGCGCAACATCCGCGACGGCAAGGGCACGTAGGTCAGAGCTGATTGGATCGGATCGGATCCATCGGACGCTGCGGCAGGCCACAAGATTCGGACCACCAGATTCCGACCACCAGATCGGACCACAAGATTCGGCCATTGGATAACGGTTCGATGCTTTCTGGCCCTCAGGGAGTGGACTCTGTGTGGTCGAACGCTGCAAGATCACCTCACTCCGTCCACCGCGGGCGTGCGCAGGTCTGCTGTTCCCGTGAAGTAGCCGCCCGTCAGTACCCAGCTCAGGCCGGTGCGCTGGTGATTCCTGGCGACCCGCAGACCGTTGCCTGGTACAGCGGCAGCCCGGCCGTGTCGGCTGCTGCTGGCACCACCCTGCTGGCCGGCCACGTCAACTACGACTCCACGCGGGGCGCGTTGTATCCGTTGAGCACCATCGCTCCTGGTGCGCTCGTCATCGTCACCGACGGATCGGGCAACGCGTCACGATGGACAACGGTGAGCCTGCAGGTTCGCGACAAGGACGACCTGCCTGGTTTCCCGGTCTCGGGACCCCGCCGCCTCGCCATGGTGACATGTGGCGGCGAGCTCCTCGAGACCGATCGCGGACCGTCGTATGCGTCAAACGTGATCGCGGAGGCCATCCCGCTGACAGCATGACGCCGCGCGGGGCAGCGTCCAATGAAGCGTCCACTGAGGCACGGTGGCCACGGCGGCGCTGAACCTTTCACAGGTTCGCCCGGGTAGTACGAGTATGACCAAGCCGATGGCTACTCCGGCGGCGCCGGATCAGGCAGGCGCACGCGCCACGAAGGCGGCCAGCACCGTGATGACGAACGACCAGAACGCCGGGGCCGACGGTGATCCCGGCACCGACAACGTCTCGCGCACCGGCACCGTCGGGTGTGCCGGTGCGTCGAGCTCACCGCTGCAGGACGCCAGCCCGGCCGACTTCCAGGCGTGGCTCGCACCGCATTGGGCTGCTATGCAGCGGCTGGCCGAACGGATGGGTCCGCCGCGCGACGCCGAAGATGTGCTGCAGGAGGCTGTCACTCGGGCGTGGCAGCGCCGCGCCGATTTCGACCCGGCCCGCGGCGCGCCGCGCTCCTGGTTGCTGGCGATCGTGGCCGACCAGTCGGCGAAGGCGACCAGGCGCACCTGGCGGCTGATCCCGGCCGCCGAGCCGGCCGACGGCAACGACGCCGCCGCCCCGACCGCATCGGCCGACCTTGATCTGCGCAGCGCGGTCGGTGCGCTGCCGGACCGGCAACGCACCGCGATCGCGCTGTTCTACTACCTCGATCTTTCACTCGCCGACGCGGCCGCTGCCATGAGCTGCTCGGTCGGCACCGTCAAGTCGACGCTGTGGGCGGCCCGAGCCGCACTGCGTGACCTCCTGGGAGAGACCTCATGACCAACCGCCACACCCCGGACCAGCCGGACGACCGCGCCGCCGACCTGGCCGCCGGCCTCACCCCGGATCAGCTGTCGATCCATCAGCGGCTGCGCGCCGATGCCGCGGCGGCCGCACCGCGGGCCGACCGCGATCTCGCTGCCTTCATCGGGCGGGCCGCCGCTGATCACCCCGATGCCGCGCCAGGGGCCGCCGCCAATGCTGTCGGCCACCCGGGATCGACACCGCAATCCGTTGCGAGGCAACCGGTGCGCAAGATCTCACCGGCCAACCGCTCGACCGCGACGGCGCGGCGCTGGCTGCCCGTCGCCGCTGCCGCTGCGGTCGCGGCCGCGGTGGTCGCCATCGCGGTACCGCTGTCTCAGCACGCACGGCCGGACAGCGCGAACTCCGGCGGGGCTGTCGCGGCGTCGAGCAGCGGGCGCCCAGCAGCCGGCACCGGGGCCGAGAACCAGGCGCCGACAACGCTTCCGGTGAGCCGGTCCGGGCCCGTCGCGCCGAACGCCGACCTGCAGTGCCCGTCCGCGGTTGACGCGCCGAAGCCCACCGACAAGGCCGTGTTGGTGCCGCACCCGCCCACCGTCGACACCGGAGACCGGATGGTGCCAGCGGGCAGCCCGATGGCCGCCGTCGGCTGCGTCTACCGATTCCCGAACGGCAAAGCCACAGGTGCCGTTGCCGCGACCGTTCCGGTGACGATGGACCTCGCGAAACTCGGTGAGGCACTGTGGTGGATGCCGGTGACCGGCAAGGACGACAAGCCACCGGCCCTTGCCAGCAACGAGGGCGACGGGGTGACGGTCGGTCTCATCGGACTGCGGTACCCGCAGGGCACCGTCTGGGTGTCCGAGGCATCGCGCCCGGCCGGGGAGGTGCTGACCACCAACGGTGTCAACACCTCCCGTAGTGGGCTGCCAGCAACGGTTCTCGAGATGCTGTACTCCAGCACGCCGGACTCGCCGGCAGCACCGGATGCGCCCTACGCCACGCCGATGTCGGGTCTGGCATTGCCGTCGGAGGCAGCCCAGTCGGCCGCTGAACCGGTGCAAGCGAGCGGGTCCGCGGAGGCGTCAGCAACAGCATCGGGACAGCCGGGCACCACTGTCGCGGACGAATCGGCACCGTCACCAACACCGCTGACACCGTGCGATCTGGCTTCCGGTCGATTCGGGACGGACCGCGCCGTGGTTCCGGCCGGCGCCACCGCTGTGGCGCTCTGCGGTCCCGGCGGACCGCGGGCCAGCAGCCGCAATGCCGACGCCATTGCGCGGCTCGCTGCTCCGCTGAACGCCGGCAAGCGAGCGCCGGCGAACCCCGCCGGCCTGGTCTGCGCCGACCGCATTTACGAACCGTTCGAACTTCCGATCACCCTGGTGTTCCAGTACCAGCAGGGCCCAACCGTCAGCGTGTACGTCAAGCCGGGGTGCGGCGCCACCAACGGGATGGTGCAGGCGCCGGTCTCCGCCGGCTACACCGCGCTGGTGAACAAGCTCTTGCCGCAGCCGACGATGAAGCTGCCGGACCTGGTCGGCAAGACCGTCGACCAGGCGCGCCAGCTGGTGTTCCCCGATGACGGAACCGCTGTGCCGACCGTGTGCGACGGTCGGCCGCGCGCGAAGGCCGACGAGCGAGTGCTGGGCGACACTCTGAACTCCGGCGCCGCAAGCGCCGACCTGAAACGGCGCGTCACCGCACAACGCCCGGCGGCCGGGACTGCGATCACCTCCGACCAGCGCTGCGACGTCATCGTGACGGTCAAGTGACCCGATGAACTGGTGTGGCCGGTGCGATGGGTGACCGGCGCGAGCAGCCGGCCGCCGCCGGCACCAGCGAGCCTCACGCCGGCCCGCATGGCAGGGTGGAACGCATGAGCGACGACGCCGAGCAGCCCACCGAAACGTCAGGGGAGCCCGCGCCGCACCGGCCGTCCCAGCCGACAGTGCTGGTGATGATGGGGGTGTCGGGTTCGGGCAAGACCACGGTCGCCAAGACCCTGGTTGACGAACTCGACTGGGAGTTCGAGGAGGGCGACAGCCTGCACCCGGCGGCCAACGTGGAGAAGATGCGGGCCGGGCATCCACTCACCGACGAGGACCGCTGGCCGTGGCTGGAACGGATCGCCGAGTGGATCAAGGGCGAACAGGCCAAGGGCGGCTCCGGCATCATCACCTGCTCGGCGCTGCGCAAGGTGTACCGGGACAAGCTGCGCGGGCCGGGGGTGTGGTTCGTCTTCCTGCACGGCAGCCAGGAGCTGATCGCCGACCGGCTGGCCAAGCGCAAGGGCCACTACATGCCGCCGTCGCTGCTGCAGTCCCAGTTCGACACCCTTGAGATCCCCGACGACGAGGCCGACGTGATCACCGTCGAGCTCGGTGGCACCCCGCAAGAAGAAGCCGACCGCACCCTGAAAGCGTTGCGGGACAAGGGGATTCTCGACTAGCCGGCCGCCCCGCTGGCATCGCCCGACTTCCCCGCGGTGCCCGCCGAGGCACCCGCCGGCGCCGTCGACTTGTCGACGGCCTGCGCCACCGGCACCATGGCGGCCAGCCCGGCACCCAGCACCAAGACGATCCCGATGATGCCCCAGCGATCGTTGCCGAAGACGCCGGAGAACAGCGCGAACAGGCCGGGCGCGAGAAACGACACCGCACGTCCCGTTGTGGTGTACAGGCCGAACATCTGTCCCTCGCGTCCGACCGCCGCGATCCTGGTCAGGTAGGTGCGTGCGGCCGACTGCGCCGGCCCGACGAACAGCACCAGGATCAGCCCGAAGATCCAGAACATCAGCTGACCAGACACCATCAGCAGCACCAGCGCGGTCACCACCAGCCCGATCAGCGAGACCACGATGACGCCCTTCGCGCCGATCTTGTCGTCCAGCCGGCCACCGACAAGGGCACCCACCGCCGACACCACGTTCGCGGCGATGCCGAAGATCAGCACGTCGGCCGTCGAGATGCCGTAGACCGTGTTCGCCAGCACCGCGCCGAGGGTGAAGATCGCAGCCAGTCCGTCCCGGAACAGCGCGCTGGCGAGCAGGAAGTAGACGGCGTTGCGGTCGGTGCGCCACAGCCCGGCCAGGTCTTTGAAGAGCACCCGGTAGCTGGCGAAGAAGCCGACCCGTCTGCCCGCCGCCTGCCGCGGCACCTCCGGCACCTTCAGCAGCACCGGCAGCGCGAAGATCGCGAACCAGGCCGCGGCCAGTACCGCCACCAACCGGACGTTGAGGCCCGCCTCGGCGCTGATGCCGAGGAAACCCTTGGTGGCTGAGCCGTCTTCCCCGGCGATGAAGCCGAAGTAGCTGATCACCAGCAGCACGATGCCGCCGAAATAGCCCATGGCCCAACCGAATCCGGAGACTCGGCCGACCGTCGCCGGCGTCGACACCTGCCGCAGCATCGCGAAGTACGACACCTCGGCGAACGAGGCGAACACCGACGCGGCGCCCAACAGCGCCAGCGCCAACCAGAAGTAGCCGGCGCCGTCGTCCCGCACCAGGAACAGCGCGAACATGATCGCGACCACCAGATAGGTCCAGATGCCGAGGCTGCGCTTGCGGTGCCCACCGGCGTCCGCCCGCTGCCCCGTCACCGGCGCGAGCAGCGCAATGAACAAGCCGGCCAATGCCAGCGACCACGCGTACCAGGTGCCAGGACGAGAGACGTTGCCGCCCACCGCGTCCACGCTGGTGACGTACACCGAGAAGATGAACGTGATGATGACGGCGTTGAACGCGGCCGAGCCCCAATCCCACAGCCCCCAGGCCCACACCTGGGCGCGGGGCGGTGCCTGCGGCTCGGCGGCAACGGGCTGACCTGCGTCGACTCCCATAGCGGATGAGCCTAGAGCGGCGAGGCGTCCAATCGGTGAACGCTCCCCAGGTTCGCCGCCGCCGTCAGGGTGCGGCGGTTCCGGCCCTGTCGTTGCTGCCGTCGGTGCCGTCGGTGCCAGGACGCTCGGTGGTGCCGGGACGCTGGTACGGCTGCTGGTTGTGCTTGCCGCGCTTGCCGTGTCTGTCCCGCCTGCGGTCGATCAGCTCAAGGGCGCCCATGGTGGCGAACCCGATCGGGATCAGCAGCCAGCAGGAGAACAGCCGGTACACAACGATCGCCGCTGCGGCCGGGCCTTGCGCGGCTCCGGCGGAGACCAGCCCGACCAGCAGCGACGCCTCGATGAGGCCGATGCCGCCGGGGCTCACCGGGATCTGCCGGACGATCTGAATACCGAGGTAGAGCAGCGCCAACTTCCACAGATCGATGTCCAGCGCGAACGCCCTGGTGGCGGCGTAGAGGCTGGCGGCGTCGAGTAGCCAGTTGAGCAGCGACTGACCGAGCGCAATGTTCCAGTCCGCCGGTCGCACCGCTCCCGCGGAGTAAAAGGTCTGCAGCGCTTGACGTCCGGCCGCGCCGAGCTTGGGGTGTTTGCGCTCGAGCGCGTCCAGCCTTGGCGTCGGGGCGCTGGGCTGCATGGGGCTTCTGCGCCGCCGACCCAGCAGCTTGATGGCGCCGACGATAAGGGCCAGCACGCCGAGTCCGATCAGCGTGGTGACCAACGGATGCTCGCGACCCAACGCCACCAACTGGGTCCAGCTGGCGATCAGCAGGCCGACCAGATACAGCAGGGTCAGCGCCAGCACCGACAGCACGCCGGACAGCACCATCACCGAGGTGGCCGTCGCGGCGTTGGCGCCGCTGGTGCGGAACTTGCGGTAGGTGTACCCGGCGCTGACCGCGCCGCCGCCTGGCACCGACATGGTGATTGCGGTGGACGAGTAGGTGATGAGGCCGATGCGGCCCAGCGACACCCGCACCCCGAACGCGCGCAGCAGTCGGCCCTGCTGCCGGACCATCATGCCGATGGACGCGCCTTCGAGGGCGAACGCCGCGATCACCCAGCCCCACTGCGCCTGCCGCAACGCATTCCAGAACTCGGCGGGGTTGGGGAACTTGGTGCGCAGCACCGCGACCACCACCACGGCGATCACCACCAACGCCAGCAGTTTGAGCGCGGTCGGCCACAGGTGCCCGCGAACCGGCACCTGCTCGCGCTGGGTCTGCGCACCCGGCGATGCCGCGGTACTCACCTGCTCGACCTCACGGCCCCATTTTGCCTGCTCGTACCGGCCGTCGGTACCGTTCCGGCGCGGCGCTGAAACGTCATGTCAACCACAACCGCGCAACTCGGCTGGTACTTCCGCTCCGGACCAGGCGGGCCCACTCGGGGCAAGCACCCGATCGGAGGCTCAGGCCAGCCCGACCAGCCGGCCGACCGCGGCGGCCACCGCACCGACCAGCACCACCACGATGAACGGTGCCCGCAACATCAGCGCCACCACCGCGGCGGCCAGCGCCAGCAACCGGGCGTCCAGCGCAAGGCGCTGCCCGTCGGCCACCGTGTTCACCACCACCAGCGAGGCGAGCAGACCGACCGTCATGCAGGCGGCGATCCTGGCCACCCGAGGGTGTTCCAGGATCCAAGCCGGCACCGCGAACCCGCTGAGCTTGATCGCGTAGGCGGCACCGCAGGCGCCAAGGATCCACCACCACAGGCTCATCGGGCGGCCTCGTCCACACTCCGGGTTGCGCCGGCGGCCGGTGCCGGGCCGAGCAGACCGAAAAGACCGGCGACGACGGCCGCGATCAAGATCGGCACCCCGCTCGGCACCAGCGGAACGGCGATGGTGGTCACCAGCGCGCAGACCACCGCGATCGCCCACGGCTCCCGCCCGGTCAGCCGAGGCCAGAGCAGGGCGACGAAGGCCGCCACCGCGGCACCGTCCAACCCGAGGGCCTTCGGATCGCCGAACGCGTTGCCGGCCAGCGCACCGACGGCCGTCATCGCATTCCAACCCAGATACACGCCGAGCCCAGCTGTCCAGAAGCCCCGCCGGCGCTCGGCCGGGTCGTGTTGCGCCAGCATGGTCGCGGTCGATTCGTCGATGGTGAGCAAGGCGGCCAGCGGCCGCCGCCAGCCGCGCGGCCGCGCCAGTGCGGACACCTGCATGCCGTACACGCCGTTGCGGATGCCGAGCAGAGTCGCTGCACCGAACGCGGAGGCCGGTGAACCGCCCGCGGCGATCACCCCGACGAACGCGAACTGCGATCCACCGGTGAACATCAGCAGGCTGAGCGCGCAGGTCTGCCACACCGTCAACCCCGCGGTGACGGCCAGCGCGCCGAACGAGATGCCGTAGGCGCCGGTGGCGACGGCGATCGACAGCCCGGCGCGTACCGCCGGGCTGCTGCGGGCCAGCGCCAGCAAAGACATACCGCCCACCCTGCTGCACCGCTGTCGGAGCGGTCAAACCGCGGGTGCCGACGCTCGCTACCCTCGCCGGGTGTTGTCGATCGTGCAGGGTCTTGCGGTGCTGGCGGTGGTGATCGCCGTCGGCTTCCTGCTGGCCCGATTCCGGGTGCTGCCGGAGAACACCCAAGAGATCCTGGCCCGGCTGGTGTTCTTTGTCGCGACGCCGGCGCTGCTGATGCAGACGTTGTCGAAAGCGCCGGTGGGCGAGGTGTTCTCGGCCGCGCTCGGGGTGACGGCCATCGCCACCGCGGTGGGCGGGCTCGGCTACTTCGCGCTGTCCCGCTGGTGGTTCCGCGCCACGGCGGGGGAGTCCACCATCGGCGCGGTGGCCAGCTGTTACGTCAACGCCGGGAACCTCGGCATTCCGTTGACCAGCTATCTGTTCGGCACCGCGACGTACGTCGCCCCGGTGATGATGTACCAGCTGATCGTGCTGGCGCCGATCGCGTTCGTGATGCTTGACCTTGCCGAGACCGGGCAGTCGCCCTCGCTCAAACGCGTTCTGCTGCAACCGGTCCGCAACCCGATCGTGGTCGCTTCGCTGCTGGGGGTTGGGCTGGCACTGTCCGGCTGGCAGCTGCCCGAGGTGGTCGCCCAGCCCATCAACCTGATCGCCGGACTCGCCGTTCCGGGCGCGCTGATCGCCTACGGCATGTCGCTGCACGGCGCGCCCATCCCCGGCAAGCAGGTGGGCAGGGCGGCGCTCGGCGCGATCATGGTGATGAAAATGCTGGTGCTGCCGGCGACGGCATACCTGGTGGCGCGCTTCATCTTCGGCATGCACGGCGAGCCGCTGCTGGCCGCCACCCTGTGCGCCGCGCTGCCGACGGCGCAGAACGTGTTCGTTTACGCGGTGCGTTACCGCACCGCCGTTCCACTCGCCAGGGACGCGGTGCTGGCCACCACCGTCGCCGCTGTCCCTGTGCTGATAGCGATTGTGGCGCTGGTGCACGGGTGAGCGTCGGCGGTGGATGGGCTGCCGGTGGACGTTGCCGGTGGGCGTTGTCGTTGGGCACCCGGTGCCGGGTCGCCGGTGGGCGGGCGGCCTCGGGCCGGCCGGGGCGTCGTCGGGGCACTGCCGGGGCGTGAGGCCAGCCGGGCGTCGGGCCAGCCGGGGAGTGAGCCGAGCCGGGGTCAGGCCAGCCGGGGCGGGAATCCGCCGGTGGCGATCGGGCCCCAGCGCTCCGGCGTGATGCGGAGCAGGCACTTGCCCTGGTCTGTCATCGCCTGCCGGTACTCGTCCCAGTCCGGGTGCTCGCCCGAGATGCTGCGGAAGTACTCCACCAGCGGGTCGAGGGCTTCCGGCAGATCCAGCACCTCGGCCGGCCCGTCCAGCTGCACGTAGGCGCCGCCGAAATCGTCCGACAGCACCAGCACGCTGGCGCGCGGGGTGCGGCGGATGTTGCGGCTCTTGGCCCGTTCCGGGTACGACGAGATCACCACCCGCCCCTGGCCATCGACGCCGGCCGTCACCGGTGAGCTCTGCAGTGAGCCGTCGGCCCGAAAGGTGGTCAGCACAACGTGATGTCGGGGCCGGATGAACTCCAGCAGCTCGGCCTGGTCGGGGGTGCGGGCGGTCGCGATGGTTCGTGCCATTACCCGAGAATGCCATCGAAACGCGGTGCGCGGGTCAGCGTCTGCGGTGCTGGTCCCTATTGCGTGGATGCTCCCTGGCCTGCCGCTCGTTCCCGCGGCGGTAGTTGCCGGTGAGCCGGGCCATCAGCTCCTGGTCGGCCGGCTCGTCACCGCCGTCGGACACCGAGTCGAGAAACTCCGCGGCCTTCCACCCGCGCAGCCTGCCGGCCGGGCGGCCGTGATGCTCGATCGTCACCTCCACCTCGGCGTTGGCGGCGCGGCCGGCACCGTTGCTACCGCCGGCGCCGCTACCGCCGGAGGTGTCGCCACCACCGCGCACCTGGAAGCTGAATCCCGTCGGTCGACCGCCCATGACCGGGCACGGTAGCGCCGGACGTACCGCACCGGAAGCGAATATCTCAGCTCTGCTTCCCGAGGCGCTTCCCGCTGTGTTCCCCGGTGGTTTCCCCACGCCTTTTCAGGTGTCTTTCCCGCTGCTTTTCCCACGGTCGCACCCGAGTCGTAGGCTGCCTGCCGTGTCGACCACCACCGGCCGGTTCGCACCCGGTCAGACCCTGATCTTCGACGCCGACGACACGCTCTGGGAGAACAACGCCTACTTCGAGCGGGCGATCGGCGATTTTCTCGACTGGCTGGCGCACCCGACGCTGGACCGCTCGTCGTTGCGCGGCATCATCGACGACGTCGAGCGCGCCGCCGCCGCTGGCGAGAACGGTTACGGCAGCGCGGCTTTCCTGCGCAACCTGCACGAGGTGTTCCGTCGCCTGCACCAACGTGGGCTCACCGACACCGAGCAGGCCGACGTCGAGCGGATGGCCGGGGCCGTGCTGGAACACCGCGCCGAGCTGTATGCCGGGGTGGCCGACACCCTCGCCGAGCTCGGCACCCGGCACGATCTCAAGCTGATGACCAAGGGCGTCACCGCCGAGCAACAGGCCAAGATCGACGCGTCCGGCCTGGCGCCCAGCTTCAGCTCCATCCACATCGTTCCGGAGAAGCACCCGCAGGCCTACCGTGACGTCATTTCCGCTCAGGCACTGGATGTTTCGTCGAGCTGGATGATCGGCAACTCGCCGAAGTCGGACATCCTGCCGGCGCGTGCGGCCGGGTTGCGTGCGGTGTTCCTGCCCAACGCCGGCACCTGGGTCTTGGAGCACGCCGAGTTGGACGATGCCGACGACGGCGTGCTGACCCTCGGCGGTTTCGCGGAGCTGGCCCGGTTGTTCTAAGCCTGCCGGGCGCTGCCGCGGGTGTACCGGCCTGCTCTGCGGCGAAGGCTGATCACGGGCACCAGGCCCAGAAGGTGTCGGTCTGCCGCAGCACCGCGGTGGTGACGAACCCGGCGGCGCGTTCGCCGGTGAGGCGGTAGGTGATGGTGTCGCCGCTGGCCGCCGCGGTCCCGGTGAAGACGTCGGCCAGCGGCTCCTGGCTGACCTCGCTCGGGTTCTTCATCAGCGTGGTACGGGCCTTGAGGTCGGCTTCGGCGTCTGCGGCGTTGGGATAACGGACGCGGATCTGAGCCTCGGTGGCGGAGCCGATACCGATCGCGGCAGCGGTGATCGGCTTGAGTCCCTTGAACTTCTCGGCCCGCTGACTCCGCTGCGCCGGTGTTGCCTTGTTTCCGGTCGTCGGGCCGACGCAGGCGTCGCTGCTACTGACGACCAGGCTGAGGCTGGGCAGCCCGGCAATAAGCTCCGCCGACGGTGCCGGCTTGGCCTTGTCCCCCGCGGCGGGGATGCTGGCACGCCCCAGCACCAGCAGGTGCTGCTCGGGGAAAAGGGTGACGCCCCTGATCAGCACCGAACCCACTCGGCTCGCTGAGAGTTTGGGGTTGTTGAGGTCGGCGTTGAGTCGGACGGTTCCGGCCGGAGACCCGGCAGGTGCGGCGGCCGGCTTCAGGCCGACGGCGACCAGCTTGTCTTTGACGCCGGCGAGATCGAGGTCATCCCGCATCTTCAGAATGGCGGTGGAGATGCCCTCGGACTTGCCGCGCTGCAACAGTTGCACCTGCCACTGCACGTCGAAGGCGTTGAATCCCAACGGTTCCATCATCAGCGGCGAGACGGTGTCCAGCTCGGTGCTCAGTCCGTTGGCCGAGGTGAACTGGATGTACTTCGCCAGGGCCTTCTTGTCTGCCACGTCTTTACCGGTGACATCGGACAACCCGGCGTCCCGTCGCATGGCGCCAGCATCGGTGAACCAGAACTGGGTCACGTCGCTTGGCACAACGGCCAGCGCTTCGGTGACGGCCGCCGGGGTCTCCGGCGTCTGTGGGGCACCCGCGGTGTCGTTGCTGCAGGCGGTCGCGATCAGCGTGACCGCAGCGAACGCGGCGGCCGGACAGAGCCGACGCCGAGGTCGAGTTCGCTTGCCGATCGGAAATCGCACGCTGTCTCCCATTTTCCGTTTCGAGGTACCGGCCCAGGTTTCGGGTGCCGCGCCAGGTTAGCGAACTCCGGCGTAGGCCGGAGGCAGATCGAGAGTCCGCCGCACCAGCCAGGTCTGGTAGCTCGAGTCGTTGCGCCGGTCGAAGCCGTCGGCGATGGCCAGCGCACTCGCGGCGGCGACGCCGCTCTGCCCGACTCGATCAGGCGAGTCGCGCAGACCCCGAGCGATCCCGGCCTCGGCCGCTTGCCGGTCAAGCGCATCCATTTCCGATACGTCCAGTATCAGCGAGGCTTCGAGCGCACACCCGGCCGCCGCCTCGGGGTCACCGAGGACGGCCAGCACGGCACCGGCTTCGCCGAAGGCGATGGCGTCTGTCGACTTCGATCCGCCGCCCGAGGTGGCGTCCACGATCGCTTGCAGCTGGCGGCGGGCGTCGTCGAACTGGCCGAGGAACAACAGATTCCAGGCGGCGAGGCCGGCGTACTCCAAGGTGAGTTCCGCTTCGCGCACCGCGGGGGACGGCACCTGGTCCATGGTGCGCACCGCGGCGGCGAACTCCCGCTGGTGGAAAAGGAAGCGGGCGGCGGCGTAGGCGTCGTAGGGGTCGGTGAGGTCGGCGCCCTGGTACCACCGCTGCAGCAAATCGGCCGCGGCGTTCAGCCGGCCTCGTTGCATCTCCCAATTGATCCGACCGGCCAGCAGCTCCTGTTGATCCAGGCCGGCGCCGCGCACCATGCGATCCACCTCGGCCAGTGCGGTATCGATCTGCGCCGCGGACAACCGGTCCGTCGTCGGCAGCACGTTCCCGGCTTGGCTGACCGCCGTCATCGTCTGCTCGATGGCGAAGTCGGGAAGGTGCTCGCGGTGGCGCTGGTAGCCGCCGATCAGCTGTGCCAGGTACGGAGCCGCGGTTTCCCAGCGTCCGAGGTTGTACCAGTTCACGAACAGCTCGAGCTGGACGCAGACCACCAGTACCGGATCGCCGGATGCCTCGGCTTCTCGCTGGAACTGTTGCAGCAGAGCGCCTTTGGACTCGCTGGATTCCATCGACTCGAACCGCAGCAGCTGTTCGACAACGTACTGATTCATCGGGGGTGCTCCATCATGACGTCGTATTCGGGTGTTCGGGTCGGTGTCCAGCTGTCGGCCCGCTAGGGCCGGTGCGGCCGGAAGGGCTGGGTGGGCCGGTAGGGCTGGCCGGGCCGGTAGGGCTGGGCGGGCTGGAAGCGGCGGGCGGCGGTGGCCCGGTGGGCCCGGCGGGCGGCTGTGAGCTGCCGCGAGCGGCGCGCTGCTGGTGCAACAGCGCGGTGAGTGCCTCGGTGAGCACATCGGAGGCGCCGCGGTCCAGTCGGCGTCCGGCAGCCAGCTGGGCGGCGACGAAGAGCATCCGAATGCCGTGGGCGACCGGCCCGTCCGTCCCGGCGGCGGGGCCGGTGCCCGAACTGAGCCGCAGCAGTTCTTCCACGGCAGGGTTCTGGAAGTTCACCACCAGTTCCGGCACCGGTGCCGGGTCTTGCATGGTGGTGAAGAGCTCGCCCCAGATGCCGTCGCCGGCGCCCGACGACGAGTTCTCGGCGCCGAGCAGTACAGCGGGCACGTCCGGTGGGAAGAAGGTCGCCACCCGCACCTGCGGGCCAGGTTGGCCAGGCGTCATATCCGCCAACGCGCTGCGCCCCATGGCTTCCAGCCGGCCGACCGCTGCGCCGGCGGCCGCGGGTGGGGCGGAGAACGTGGCACCGAGAGCGTCGGCCTTGAACTCCTGCAGCGGCAGCTCGTACTGCTGCGCCGCCGCTGCCAACAGCGCAACGTCGTTGGCGTAACCGGCGTTGATCAGCAACACACCGCCCTGGGCGGCGGCCAGGCCGGCCACCGAACGGAAGACGTCGACGCTGCTGACGTACACCAGCTCCCCGGCGCGCTCGGCCACCTCGGCGAGCGGCATCGCGCCGTCGTTGGTCTCGAACTCGAAGGTGCGGAACACCACGTCGAGCAGGCCGCTGTGATGTTCGGCGATGGCCTTGATGCCGTTCGTGTGCAGGTCGGCGATCTGCGCGAACTCGGCGGGTCGTTCCGCCGACAGCCGCATCAGCCACTCGGTGATCTGCCGGTCGAGTTCCCGGCGGGCGTCGGCGAGGAGGTCGTTGTCCTGCAAGGCTTCTCGCGACGCCGTCGGGCTCAGCGCGCCGGCCTCCAGCTCGGCCCTGACGAAGAACGCGCTGTCCGGCACCAACTGGGTGTTCGAGTCGGACACCAGCATGCCGTGCAGGTACACCCGGTCGCCGGCCCTGATGTCGGGCCTTGCCCAACCGTCCATCACGAAGCCGACCCCCTCGATGCCAAGAGCCGGCACGCTGAGCGGTATCCGGTTGATCGGGCGGAAACCGAAGTCGCGCTGGCACACCTGACCGGCCGCCACGAAATCCAGCCGCCACGGAGGCGCCGCCCAGGCCACCGGTTCACCGCCGGCAGGACCGCCGGGGGTGAAGACGCGGATCGGCGCCGGCACGTAGCGGGCGTATCCGATCACCGACTCCCGCAGCCGGCGCGGCGTCACCCAGCGGGCGGCGTCCGGGCGGGCCGTCACCGTCACCTCGGTTCCGGGTTCGGCGAGCGGGTGTTCCGCGGGAAAGATCCGGTAGGTGCCGTCCGCGGAGCCGACCCACTGCACCGTGGGCGCATCGGCCGTGCGCGCCGAGCGGGACCGGACCACGATCTCGTCGGCCACCAGGAAACACGACAGCAGGCCGATGCCGAACTGGCCCAGAAAGCTGCCCCTGGTCTGCTCGAGAATGTCGCGCTTGGACGAGGCACCGATGGTGGCGAGCATGGTGCGCATGTCGTCGGCGGTCAGCCCGACGCCGTTGTCGACGATCCGGACGGTGCCGCCGGTGGCGGTCCGCTCGCCGCCGCGGGTGTCAGCACCGGTGTTGGTGCCGGTGCCGGTATTGGTGCCGGTGCCGGCGTTGGGGTTGCCGGGGGCGTCGGCGTAGATGTCGATCCGGCCCTGGTACCGCTGACCGAGGTTGGCCCTTGCGGTCAGCGCATCGACGGCGTTCTGGATCAGCTCCCGGACGAACACCTGTTCGCTGGAATACAGGTGTTTCGACAGGATCTCGACGATCCCGCGCAGATCGACCTGGAACTGCTCGCGGCCCGTCGGCTCCGGCACGGCGCGCTGATCCATCCCCGCTGTTCCCCCTCAAGAACCCGTCTCGACTCAGTCGTGCGCCGCCGCGGCACGCGTTCGCCACGGTGGCGCACGCGTTGCCTGCTGCGGCTGGAGTCTCATCGTAAGGAAGCCGGGTGTGCCGGCGCGTTGTTCCGGTCAGATCGGTGAGGACTCCCCATCGGTGCTGTCGCCGCTGCTTCGGCAGCTGCGCCCCACGCGCATGCGGTAGCGTTGAGCGCTCGCCTTTGTGGCCAGCACTTCGGCAACGCTTTGCTCGCACCGGCATTCAGGAGCGCGATGACCCGACAGGTCGACTCCCACCCGTCCGCTGATTCCAACCAACCCGGTGGGTCTCGCCAACCCACTGAATCGCGCCAGCCCACTGAATCGCGCCAGCCCACTGAATCGCGCCAGCCCGCCGAATCGCGCCAGCCCGCCGAATCGCGCCAGCCCGCCGAGTCGAGCGACACTGCCGGGTCCAGCAACCCGACTGCCGCACCGGCGGTGGACCAGCCCGGGCACGACACCGGCGCCGATCCGGTGATGCGGACCGAGCAAGTTGCGCTCGATGCGATGTACACCCGACTGGAACAGATGCGCCGTGAGGCGCTGCAGCGCCGGGAGGACGCCCGCTTCTCCTCCGACGGCACCCCGGCCGGACGATTCAATCGGGATGCCTTGCAGCACAGGTACTCTCAGGAGTTGGCGGCGCTCAATGCCGCGGAAGACAAGCTGTGTTTCGGCCGGCTCGACCGCGATCCGGCAGCGCTGGCGGCCTTCGGGCCGGGCGCCGGTGGCAGCGCCGGCAGCGGCTCGGCGTCGGCGCCGGAGTCCGCACCGAGCCCGGCCGACGAGGCGGACGCTCAGCGCGTCATCGACGAGCACTCCGCCGAGGCCACCATCCACATCGGCCGGATGGGTCTGACCGACGGCACGGCGGCCCGCCGCCAGATTCTCATCGACTGGCGGGCCCCCGCGTCCGCGCCCTTTTACACCGCGACCGCACTGGAGCCGCAGGGCGTCATCCGGCGCCGGCATCTGCAGACAAGGCGGCGGCAGGTGACCGGCGTCGCCGACGAGTACCTGCAGGGCGACCCGGACGCACAGCCGGCGGGCGGGGGGCACGACGACCTCGGCGCCGCCGGTAACAGCGCGCTGCTGGAAGCGCTCAACGCGCCGCGAACCGGCCGGATGCAAGACATCATCGCCACCATCCAGTCCGAGCAGGACAAGATCATCAGGGCCGACCGGTCCGGGGTGCTGGTGGTGCAGGGCGGTCCGGGCACCGGCAAAACCGTTGTGGCGCTTCACCGTGCCGCCTATCTGCTGTACACCCACCGGGAGCGGCTGGGTGGGCACGGAGTGTTGGTGCTAGGCCCCAACCGCACGTTCTTGGAGTACATCGGGCAGGTGCTGCCCTCGCTCGGTGAGTCCAGCGTGGTGCTGGCCACCATCGGCAGCCTGTACCCGGGCGTCGAGGCCACCGACCCCGACACACCACGGGCCGCAGAGCTCAAGGGCAGGGCGATGATGGCCGGGGTGGTGGAGAACGCCGTGTTGGCTCTGCAGGCGATGCCGCGGCGTACCAAGCTGATCGAGTACGACAGAGGCACCCTTCGGTTGGAACCGTCGCTGCTGGCCAAGGCGCAGCGGCGCGCCTGGGGGTCGCGGTTGCCGCACAACAGGGCGAGGGCGGTGTTCGTCAAAGCGGTACTCGACGGACTCGCGCAGCAGGTGGCGGGTCGCCCCGGCGTCAAGCAGGCGCCGGAGGCGGAGCAGCAACCGCCGGATCTCGACGGCATCAGGACCGACCTCGCCCAGGACCCTGACGTAATGGGCGCGCTCGCCGCCCTCTGGCCCGCGCTCACCCCACAGCGGGTGATCGGTGAGCTGTTCAGCGATCCGCGCCGGCTGGCGTTTGCCGCACCGACGCTGTCGGCGGCCCAACGCGATGCGCTGCTGCGGCCGGCTGGTTCGCCGTGGACGGTTCCGGACGTACCGCTGCTGGACGAGGCGGCCGAGCTGCTCGGGGAACTGGGGGCGGCCGACCGGGCCGCAGCCCAACGCCGGGCCCGGCGTCGTGAGGATCTGCAGTTCGCGCAGGAATCGTTGGACGCCTTGGATTCTGCCGCCGCTGGGCAGGAGGATTCCGGTATCGGGTTCACCGTTGGGATGTTGTCGGCGGAGGACCTCGCGGAGCTGCATGAGGACAATCCGTTCGATCTGTCCACCGCCGACCGCGCGGCTGCCGACCGGGAGTGGACCTATGGGCACGTGATTGTCGATGAGGCGCAAGAACTTTCCGCCATGGCGTGGCGGATGGTGATGCGCCGCGTTCCGGCCAAGTCGATGACGCTGGTGGGCGATATCGCCCAGACTTCGGATCCCGCGGGTGCGACGGCCTGGGGTAAGGCGCTGCGCGGTTTCGTCGGCGATCGGTGGCGGTTGGCCGAGCTGACCGTCAACTACCGGACGCCGGGCGAGATCATGGATGTCGCTGCCAGGGTTCTTGCCAAGATCGTTCCTGAGCTGAGCCCGCCGGAGTCGGTGCGCCGCACCGGTTCCAGGCCATGGGCGCAACGCGTGGATGCTGCCGAGCTTGGTGCCGCTGCCGGTCGCGCCGCCGCTGCCGAGCTGGCCGAGCACGACGAGGGACAGCTGGCCGTGCTGGTCCCCGACGAGCTCGGCGCCGACGTGCTCGCTGCCGTGCAGGCCGCCGTCCCCGGGGCCGGTACCGACGCCGGGCCGCACCATCGGGTCAGCGTGCTCACCGTGCGGCAGGCCAAGGGTCTTGAGTTCGATGCCGTTGTGCTGGTCGAGCCGGCGACCATGGTGCAGCAGTCCAAACGAGGTTGGGGCGATCTGTACGTGGCGCTGACCCGGGCCACGCAACGGCTTGGCATCGTGCACCACCGTGCGCTGCCGCTGCAGCTGGACGACCTGCTGGACCGGCGGTGAACCAGCAGCCGGTACCGGCCGTGGCGGGGCTGTCGGCCGCGGCTGGGCTGTCGGCCGACCAGGTGCGGCTGTCGGCCGACCAGGTGCGGGATCTGCTTGCGCTGCAACCACTCCCGGTGGAGGGCGGGTGGTTCCGGCGCAGCTTTTTCGACGGCACCTCGTCGGCCATCTACTACCTGCTGACGGCCGGTGAAATCTCGGCGCTGCATCGGTTGCAGGCCCCTGAGGTGTACCACTTCTACTCCGGAGCGCCTGCCCGGCTGCTGGTGTTGCATCCGGACGGGTCTGTCGACGAGCCGGTGCTCGGCACCGATCTGCTTGCCGGGCAGCGACCGCAGCTGGTGGTGCCGGCGGGCAGTTGGCAGGGCGCGTCCAGTACCGGCGAGTGGTCGCTGGTGGGTACCACCATGGCGCCGCCGTACACCGACGAGCAGTTCACATTGGCCGACCGCGCCGACCTGACTGCCAGATATCCCGCGGCGGCAGCGCGGATCGCGGAGCTCACCCGATGAGGCGAAAACCGGTGCAGTCACACGCGATCGCATCGATCGGCTTCGATGCCGCGACCAATCAGTTGGAGATCGAATACATCGGCGGCGACGTTTACGTCTACTTCGCCGTCCCCGCGTCGGTGCATCAGACGTTGATGGAATCCGACAGCGTCGGTCGGTTCGTCAACGAGCACATCAAGCCGCACTACGCCTGGCAGGACGGGGAGTAGCCGGCTCGCGCTGTTGGGTCTGGGTTCGGAGTTCGGGTTTTCCGGGTTTCTGGGTTTCTGGGGGTCGGGTGGTCGGCGGGCTGCGGATTTGCCGGCCGTCCGTGGGGGCTGGACGGCCGGACGCGGGCGGGGCTGGCCGGCCGTGTCGAGTGCTTCAGCCGTGTTGGCCGTTGCGCTTTGACCGTTCGCTGTATCAAGTTGCGGTGTCGGGCGTTTGCTGTGTCGGGCGCTTGCTGTGTCGGGCGCTTGCTGTGTCGAGCGTTTGCTGTGTCCAGCGAGCAGGCGCGTCGGGCCCGCGTCCTGGGCGCACCCGGGGGGTGCGGCCCGGCGGCGCGCCAGCGCGGCCGCTGCCGCTGCAGCTGGGCCGGAGTTCTCGGCCGCAGCCGCAGCTGGCGTTAGCAGGTTCTCGGCCGCAACTGCTGCTGGGTAGGTGTTGTCGGGTGCCGCTGCTGACGCGGTGTGGTGCTCAGCCGCCGCTGATGAACTGTTTCGGCGGGTGCGGTTTGAGTTCTTTGGCTGCGTAACGACCGATCTGCCAGGTGCCGTACCCGTCGGTGGCGCCGCCGACCGCACCGCCGACCAGCGGAATCCGTTTGCCGACGAATGTCGCCAGTCGTTTCCCGCCGACCCCAGCGATGAGCTCGGCCGTGATGGTCTGGGCGATCTGCTCGTCGACGGCGGGGTCGTGGCTGGCTGCGGTCGCGATGCCGAGTGGGGTGGCGGGCAGCCGCCGGTCGCCAACCAGTTGCCGCACCGACGATTTGCCCAGCATGCAGGCAAGAACGGCGTTCCGGACATTGGGGTCGTGCAGGTCATATCCACGCAAGTAGGCGATTGCGGCGACGAGGTGGCACTGCACCAGCGCCAATCCGGCGATGTTGGCCGGGATGGTCGCCGCTGCCGTCACCAGGCCGCCGATGTTGGTGGCGAAGCCCTGCGCGCCGGCCATCTTGGTGTGCGAATCGATGAGGTCGCGGATGGCGGCTTCGGTGTCACCATTGTTGGCCGCCAACGCTTTTTCCGCTGACTTCGCGGCGCCCGGCAGCGGGCCGAAGCCGTCGATCGCGCGTTCCAGCACCGCCCGGACGAAGCCGGACGCCTGCGCCGGTGCGACCTTTCGACCGAGCGCGCCGAGCGCCTTGCCCGCGACGTTCGTCAATCTCACTGTTCCTCCCGTGCCTGCCTGCGGTAGTTCGTCGTCGTTCGCTGGCACGGTACCCAGCTGGGAGCCGCTTCTACCATCCGGACCGACACCTTTCTGCTGCGGCGTGGCTCCTGTCACTGCACTAACTCGCGGTCTGGTTCAGACGTGGGACGCCGCCAACATGACTTCGGTCGGCAGCTCTGTATTGAGTACTGGGTCAGTTGCCGGCGGCGAAGACGTCTGCAGGGTCTGCCGTCCGGTTGCTGCCGCGTTCGACCGCCGCCGCTGGGGCGGCAAGTACCCGCCGCGCGAGCTTTTGGGTTCGCGATGGAGACGGTTGTCGCTGCGACAAGGCGGGCACTGCCGGTTTCATCCGATTGGTGGATCGAACATGCGTACTAGAACACGTAGTCTGAGTGTGTCACAAGGGGGTGATGTTGATGCTCAACCGGAAGCCAGTTCAGGTTGGTGCTGCGGGGGTGTCGCATGCGGTGTTCCAACGGTGGCGTACGGCGTTGGGGGTGCTGGAGCCGGGGTCGGGTTTGGTTGCGCATCTGGAATCCCGCCCGCTGACGGCGGCTTTGGTCGCCGCGCGGGGTGGGTCGCCTACGGTGCCCGGGCCCTCGACCGGCGCCACAGGCACCGCTCCATCGCCTCGTGGTAGCGCCGCGAGCGATGTCGATACGGCCGACCCCGGCGCCGCTGCATCCGCGAGTGCCGGCACTGGCGCCCGCCGTGCCGA
>NZ_JABEND010000017.1 GCF_013002705.1 Nakamurella aerolata
CGACCACCGCATCCCGTACCAGGCCGGCGGGGCGACCAGCGCGGACAACCTGAACCTGCTGTGCAAACACCACCACCGCGCCAAAGACGGCGGCGGCTGGACCCTCACCCGCACCAGCGACGGTACCTACCACTGGACCTCACCGCTGGGCCGCACCCACACCAGAGAACCCGAAACCTGGTGGCAGCCAACCGAAACGACAGGAGACCGCGCTGCCGACGCGAGCGACCAGAGCGTCGCGGCCAACAGTGGCGGCGCCGATCTGTCGCCGGATCACCTTGGGACGCAACAGGATTCCCACCGGCAAGCGCCAGGCCTGCCGGCGCAACGCCCACCCGACGCAATACCTCTGTCTCCGGAGCCGGCCACGTCCGAACACGATGACGACCCTCCGCCCTTCTAACCGACCCGCCCGCCGAGACCGCAGGACTGCGGTACCGCCCGCACCGCGGGACCGTTCGCCCGCCGCGCACGCCGACCTGCTCGGGCCGCTCAGCCCGTCGAGCGTGCCGATCTGCTCGGGCCGCTCAGCCCGCCGCGCGCCGATCTGCTGGGGCTGCTCAGCCCGCCGAGCGCGCCGACCTGCTCGAGCCGCTCTCTGCCCGGGCCGCCGGTCCGCCGAGCCGGCCAACTCAGCTCCCGCCAGGCACCCCGGTTGGCCCAGGCGTCCCGGCTGCCCCGGTCGTCCCAGGCGCCCCCGCCGCCAACGCTGCCCCGGTCGCCCCAGCCGCCAACGCACCGGGCTGCACAAAGAGCACAATGCCGAACTCGTCACCCGCCCAGTGCGCGGCTGCCCGGCCGACCTCGTGCCAACCGCGCGAGCGGTACATCGCCAGCGCTGGAACCGCAACAGCCGCCGTATCGAGCACGGCCACCTGCCCGGCCGCCCGCGCTGCAGCGACCGCGGTATCCAGCAGCCGGTCGGCGACGCCGCGTCGCTGCGCCCCCGGCGCCACGAACAACCGTTTCACCAGCAGGTGATCGTCGGCTGGCCGCCCAGTGGCTGCCATCCAGATGTCCTCGGCCGCTGGGTCCTTCCCTAGCCGCATCGGCATCACCGCAACATGCCCGACAATCACCCCGTCCAGCTCGGCCACCCAGGCCGAGGTGAACCGCGGGTCGTAGACGTGATCCTCGGCGTCCGGCACCAGCGTGCCGTCCGGCCCGCCGAGATAACCGGTGGCGGCCGCGCACTCGGTCAACGCCGCCAGCACCGCGGCCCGGTCCGCCTCCACCCGCGGACGGACCACCACCGCCACCGCATCGGCCCGGTCGGGCCGCACCGCCGCCGGCTGCATACCGCTCACGTCCGTCGGGCCTCCGCCGCGCGCCGTCAACCGGCTCACGTCCGTCGGGCCTCCGTCACCCGCAGCCAACCGGCTCACGCCCGCTGCCGCAGCCAGTCCTGCAGCTTCGCCGGGGTGTTGGTGATGATCACGTCAACGCCGATGTCCAGCATCCGTTGCCAGTCGGCGGGATCGTCCACCGTCCACACCGCCACCGCCAACCCGGCGGCATGCAGCGCCGCCACCGCGCCTGCGGGATCGGGCTGCGCCAACAACAGCTCGCCGGCCGGGTTGTAGGTCACCGCATTGACCTCGCGGCAGGCCGCCACCGGGTCGGTGTCCCACACCTCGGTGAGCAGCCCCACCGGCCGTCCCGGCTGAATCTGCCCGATGGTGCTCAGCACGTCCCGCTGGAACGACTGCGCCAGGATCCGATCGTCCACCCCGGCCGCCCGGCAGACATCCAGCACCGCCACCACTTCGTCCGGGGTGTGCGGCCCCTTGAACTCGAGGAACACCCGCCCATCGGCGGGCAGCTCCGCCAGCAGGGTCGCCAGCTCCGGCACCTTCTCACCGGCAAACCGTTGATCGAACCGCGACCCGGCATCCAGCGCCGCCACGTCGTTGGCCTGCATCGCGCGCACCGAACCGGTGCCGTCGGTGGTGCGGTCGACGTCGTCGTCGTGCAGCAGCACCGGCACGTTGTCCAGCGTCGGCTGGGTGTCGGTCTCCAGCCAGTGCACGCCCGCCTGCCAGCCGGCCCGGAACGCCGCCATGGTGTTCTCCGGGGCGTCGGCGCTGGCCCCGCGATGCGCGACCACCAGCGGCCGGGGCGCCGGGTCAGCGCTCAGCGGCGACGGCGGCGGCGACACCGGACCGGTGGGATTCTTGGAGTTGCCAGCTGTGGTGGACACGCTGCATGAGCCTACTGACCAAGCGGCGGGCGGTACTGTCTCACCCGCAGGCAACCTCACCCGCGGGCAACGGAAGGGAGCGGTGGGTGTCCCAGATCGATCGGATCACCTCCCCGGCAGCCGTCCGCGCTGCCAGTCCCGAACAATTGACGGAGCTGGCAGCCGACATTCGCCGGTTCCTGGTGGACAAGGTGTCCAAGCGCGGCGGCCACCTCGGCCCCAACCTCGGCGTTGTCGAGCTCACCCTGGCACTGCATCGCGTCTTCGACTCGCCGGCCGATCCGATCCTGTTCGACACCGGCCACCAGAGCTACGTGCACAAGATCGTCACCGGCCGGGCCGGCGACTTCGACCAGCTGCGAGTGCGCAGCGGCCTGTCCGGTTACCCCGATCGGGCCGAATCCGAGCACGACTGGGTCGGCAACTCCCACGCCTCCACCTCGCTGAGCTACGCCGACGGCATGGCGAAGGCGTTCGACGTCCGCGGCGAGAAGAACCGCACCGTGGTCGCGGTGATCGGCGACGGTGCGATGACCGGCGGCATGGCATGGGAAGCGCTGAACAACATCGCCGCCGGCAAGGACCGCCCGCTGGTGATCGTCTTCAACGACAACGGCCGCTCGTACGCGCCCACCACCGGCGGCATGGCCGAGCGGCTGGCCGCCCTGCGTCTCAAGCCCGGCTACGAACAAATGCTCGGCGCCGTCAAGGGCGGTCTGCTCCGCGCCCCCGGCATCGGCCGGCCCATGTTCGGCGTGCTGCATGCGATGAAGTCGGCGATCAAGGATTTCTTCTTGCCGCAGACGCTCTTTCAAGATCTCGGGCTGAAGTACCTCGGCCCGGTCGACGGACACGACATCGGCGCGGTGGAGCGAGCACTACAGCGCGCCAAGGGTTTCCGCGGTCCGGTGCTGGTGCACTGCATCACCAACAAGGGCCAGGGCTACCCGCCGGCGCTGGCCGACGAGGCCGAGATGATGCACTCGCCCGCGGCCTTCGACCCGGACACCGGGAAGCCGCTGGCTGCCGGGGTGCGCACCTTCGGTCAGGTCTTCGGTGAGGAGCTGGTGCGGCACGCCGCCATCCGCGACGACGTTGTCGCCATCACCGCTGCGATGAGCGGGCCGACCGGGCTCGGGCCGTTCGCCGAGCACTATCCCGACCGGTTCTACGATGTGGGTATCGCCGAGCAACACGCCTTGACCAGCGCCGCCGGTCTCAGCTTCGGCGGATTGCACCCGGTGGTGGCGTTGTACTCGACCTTCTTGAACAGGGCGTTCGATCAGCTTTTGATGGACTGCGCGCTGCACGGCCGCGGCGTCACCGTGGTACTCGACCGGGCCGGCATCACCGGCGAGGACGGCCCCAGCCACCACGGCATGTGGGACATGACGATCGCCGCGACGGTGCCGGCGCTGCGGCTGGCTGCTCCCCGGGACGGCGCCACCTTGCGCGCAGAGCTGGCCGAGGCGCTCGACGTCGACGACCGGCCGACTTTGCTGCGCTACCCGAAAGGCGCTGTGCCGCAGGAGCTTCCGGCGGTACGCCGGATCGGCAGTGGCGATGCGGCGATCGATGTGCTGTACGAACGCGAGGCACCCGGTGGGGTGCTGCTGATCGGCGTCGGAGTGCTGGCCGCGGCAGCAGTGGAGGCCGCCGAGCGGCTGGCCGACCACGGTATCGACGCCACCGTTGTCGATCCGCGTTGGGTGTTGCCGGTCTCACCCGAACTTGTCGAGCTGGCTTCGGAGTACCGGCATGTGGTGACGGTGGAGGACGGTGGCCGGTCCGGCGGCGTCGGCGCCGCCATCCGTGACGCGCTGCCCACCGACGCCGACGTGCTGGTACTCGGCCTGCCCCAGGACTTCCTGGAGGCCGCCTCGCGGTCGGACCTGTTGGCGGAGAAGGGATTGACCGGCCAGGCCATCGCCCGCACGGTCGCCGGACATGTGTCCGGCGCCGCGCGGACCCCTGGCGAGCGGCGCCGCTCCGGTGACGAGAGCCGGTCGGCGCGCCCGGAACACCCTGGGCGTTAGTCGGTCACCCTGGCCGCCACCGGCGCATCGGTGGCGTTCTCGTCCGCGGTGAATTCGCCGGGGGCTCCGGTGGCTCCGGCTGGAGCGGCGGCAACGCTCGCCGCCTTACGCGAGCGCAGCAGCTTCGCCGCCACCCACACCGTGCCGATCAGGCCGGCGGTGGTAAGCACGGTGATCACCACGATCGCGGTGCCCATGCCGGGCAGCAACTGACCGCTGGTCGCGGTGCCGGTGCCGATGATGGCGGTGACCACGGCCATCATGATCGCGCCGCCCACCTGCACGCAGGTGTTCACCAGGCCGGACGCCAGGCCCTGCTCGTCGTCGACAACGCCCGCGGTCGCCTGCGCGTTGATGGACGGGAAGCACAGCGCAAACCCCAACCCCAGCAACAACATTGTCGGCAGCAGGAACGACAGGTAGTTCTGCCCCGGTCGCACCGACAGGAACAGGGCATAGCCCACCGCGAACGCGGTCAACCCGATGGCGATGAGCAGCTGGGTGGGAAAGCGGTCGAGTACCCGGTCCATCGCCCCGGCCGATAGCGCCACCAGAATTCCGGCAGGCAGAAAACCGAGCGCCATCTGCAGCGGCGACCAGCCCAGCGCGTCCTGCAGATACAGCGTCACCAAGAACTGGAAGGCCGCGTAGCTGCCGAACATGATGGCGCCCACCAGGTTTGCATGCACCAAGGGGCGCGACTGCAGAATGCCCAACCGCACCAACGGCTGCCGGTGCCGGCGTTCGATCAGCACAAACCCAACAGCCAGCGCGGCAGCGCCGACCAGCAGCACCAGCACCAGCGGATCGGTCCAGCCCCGGTGCGGTGCCTGCACCACGCCGAGGACGAGGGCCAGCAGCGCACCGGTACTGGTCAGCGCGCCGGGCAGATCGAGGGCGCCGCGGGCCCGGTCGGTGCCGGTAGTTCTTGGGATCAGCCGCCAGCCGGCGAGCACGATCAGCAGCGCCACCGGTCCGGGGAACAACAGCGTTGCGCGCCAACCGATCTCGGTGAGCAGCCCGCCGAACACCAGGCCAAGTGAGAAACCGCTGGCGCCGGCGACGGTGTAGATACTCAGTGCCTTGTTGCGGGCAGGTCCCTCGGCGAACGTGGTGGTGATGATCGACATGCCGGCCGGTACGGTGAAGCCGGCGGACACGCCCTTGATGAAGCGCAGTGCAATGATCGCGGTGGGATCGCTGAGCATGGCGCTGATCACCGAGGCGACGCCGAACACGGTGACGGCGGCCAGGAACATCCGTCGGCGTCCGAACAGGTCAGCGGCACGGCCACCGAGCAACAACAGCCCGCCGTAGCCGAGCACATAGCCGGAGACGATCCACTGCAGGCTGGTTGGCGTCATGCCGAGGTCGCCGCCGATCGACGGCAGCGCCACCCCGACCATCGAGATGTCGAGCGCGTCGAGGAACAGCGCGCCACACATCACCAGCAGCAGCGCCCAGACGCGCCCTGGCCAGCTGGTGCCGGACACGTGCGAACCGGCGGTCTGCTGAGCGGCCGGAGCCGGCGCCGAGGCAGCAACACCAGCGCGAGCAGCTCTAGCACCAGCACCAGCGCCAGCGCCAACGGCGTCAGCACTAGCACCAGCGCCGGCAACACCAGCGCCATCGCCAGCACCAGCGCCAGCATCTGCGCCAGCAGGGCAGGAGCCGGTGGGCTTGGTATCAGCGGGAGCGGGGATGTCAGTAGGGATGAAATTCGGCAGCGACGTCGCGCTGCGCGTAGGGGTGGCGCATTCCATGCCGGTCAGTCTTATGCACGTGCATCTAATGCGCAAGCAAATAATGCGGAAACATTAAATTCATCTGCATGGAGTAGGATGCGGCTCGTGGGTGCACAGACGCGCGGGACGATCGCCGCAGAGTCGGCCGAAGTCGACGAGCTGGCCGAGGGCTGGCAACAACTGGTGCGCCGGTTCCATCGGATCACCTGCCAGCTGGACCGGGCGCTGTCGGCCGCGCACGGCCTGACCTCGAGCGAGTTCACCGTGTTGGAGCAGATGTACCAGGCCGGCGGGTCGGTGCGGATGAGCGAGCTGGCCCAGACCGCCTGCGTCACCCAGAGTGCGCTGTCGCGGCTGGTGGGGCGGCTGCACGACGACGGCCTGCTCCGCCGGAAGACCTGCGACGCCGACCGTCGTTCGGTGTCCGCGGAGCTGACGCCGGCCGGCAAGCGACGCTACCTGCAGGCCCGCGAGACCCAGCGGAAGATCCTGCAGACCGAGGCAGACGACTGCCCGGTCACCACCGCGATGCTCCGCGACGGCAACCGGGCAGCCGGATAACTCGTCAAGCCGGGAGGGTGGCCACCCCGGCAGGGGCGAACCGCTTGCCGGTCACCTTCTCCGAGATGCCCTCGCGGTCCAGATACGGGGTGATCCCGCCCAGCCAGGCCGGCCAACCCGCGCCGGTGATCATGCCGAGATCGATGTCGGCGGCGTCGGACACCACACCCTCGTCCAGCATCAGCCTGGCCTCGGTGGCCAGCGCGGCCAGCGCCCGCTCCCGCACCTGCTCGGCGGTGGACGGTTGATCGCCGCCCTGCCACAGTTCGCGGACCTCGTCCGAGACCTTCTGGGTGCCGTCGGCGTCCCAGCTCACCAGCTGCTTGAGGCCGGAATCGACGGTGCGGCGCAGGTTTTCCGACACTGGGAACCGATCCGGCCAGCTGGCGTTGAGGGTTTCCTGCACGTGCAGCGCGACCGCCGGGCCGACCAACTGCAGCAGCATGATCGGCGTCATCGGCAGGCCGAGCGGATCCAGCGCGATGTCGGCCACCTGCGGGTCGGTGCCCTCGTCGATGGCGGCGAGGATCTCGCCCATGAAGCGCAGCAGCAGCCGGTTCACCACGAACCCGGTGGCGTCGGCACAGATGATCGGGCTCTTGCGCAACTGCTTGGCCAGCGCCACCCCGGTGGCGACCGCGGCGTCGGAGGTCTGCTCGGCGCGGATGATCTCCAGCAACGGCATCACCGCGACCGGATTGAAGAAGTGCAGACCCACCACCCGCTCGGGATGCTGCAACCCCTTCGCCATCGCCGTCACCGACAACGACGAGGTGTTGGTGGCCAGAATCGCCTCGGGCGCAACGTGTTTCTCCAGCTCGGCGAAGACCTGCTGCTTCACCTCAAGCTGCTCGTACACCGCCTCGATCACCAGATCGGCGTCGGCGAACGCCGAGTAGTCCAGCGATCCGGTCACCAGCGCGGTGAGCCGGTTGGCTTCGGCGGGCGAGATCCGGCCCTTCTCGGCGAGCGTGCTGATCTCGCCGTGCACCCTCGCCACCCCGGCGTCCAATCGCTGCTGGTCGATCTCGGTGAGGACTACCGGCACCTTCAACCGGCGCACGAACAATGTCGCCAGCTGCGATGCCATCAACCCGGCACCGACAACGCCGACCTTGGTGACCGGCTGTGCCAGCGACTTGTCCGGCGCCCCAACGGGTTTGCGCGCACGTTTCTGGGTCAGGTTGAAGGTGTACAGGCCGGCGCGGAACGGCTCCGAGGTGATTAGGTCGGCCAGCGCTTCGTCTTCGGCGGCGAACCCGGCCGTCAGGTCGTCGGCGAACTCGCCGCCGGCCGCCTCGATCAGGTCGAGTGCCCTGGCCGGTGCGGTGGTGGCACCGTGGGTGCGCTGCTGCGCCAGGAACCGCCCACGGGCGACAGCGGCGGCGTAGTCGTCGCTGCTGAACTCCTTGCGCGGCACGGTCACCGAGCCGCTCACCACATCGGCGAGCCAGCGCAGCGACTGCTCGAGGAAGTCCGCGCCGTCAAAGACCTGGTCGACGACACCCAACGCGGCCGCGTCCTTGGTGCGCAGCGTGCGGTTGTTGTTCAGCGGGTTCTCGACAATCACCGTGACGGCGTTCTCCGGGCCGATCAGCCGTGGCAGCAGCTGGGTGCCACCCCAGCCGGGCAGGATGCCGAGAAAGCACTCGGGCAGCGCCATCGGCCCGGCGTTGGCTGCCAGCGTGCGGTAATGGCAGTGCAGGCCGATCTCGATCCCGCCGCCGAACGCCACCCCGTTGATGAACGCAAACGTCGGGATGTCGCTGTCGTGCAACCGGCGAAACACCTTGTGCCCCAACTGGCCGATGGCTCGGGCCGCGTCCTTGCCGTTGAGCGCGCCGATCCCGGACAGGTCGGCGCCGGCGGCGAACACGTACGGCTTGCCGGTGACGGCGATCGCCGCGGGCTTCGCCGCGAACGCCTGGTCCAGCGCCGCGTCAAGGCTGCGCAGGCCGGCCGGTCCCAGGGTGTTGGGCCGGTTGTGGTCCATGCCGTTGTCCAGGGTGATCAGCGCCACCTGGCCGGCAACGCCGGGCACGTCGATCAGGCGGGTGATGGCGTTGGTGACGACCTCGCCAGGGATCACCAGCTCGGGTGCGTCGCCGGCGGATTCGGTGGGGACGGTGGTGGTGTCGGTGCTCACTTGGTGCCTTCCTCAGCGCCGCTGTCGGTGCCGCTGTCGGTAGCGGTGCCGGCGCCGGCGGCCGGGCCAGCGGCGCCGTCGGGGTCGGAACTGCCGTCGTAGTGCGGGTTCTCCCAGATCACCGCGCCGCCCATGCCGAGGCCGACACACATGGTGGTGAGGCCGTAGCGCACCTGCGGGTGCTGCTCGAACTGGCGGGCCAGCTGCGTCATCAACCGCACCCCGGAGGAGGCGAGCGGGTGACCGACGGCGATGGCGCCGCCGTACTGGTTGACCCTGGGGTCGTCGTCGGCCATGCCGAAGTGTTCGGTGAAGGTCAGCACCTGCACCGCGAAGGCCTCGTTGATCTCGATCAGCCCGATGTCGTCGATGGTCAAACCGGCCTTGGCCAGCGCCTTCTCGGTGGCCGGCACCGGGCCCTCGCCCATGGTCTCCGGCGCGACGCCGGCGAAGGCGAAGGTGACCATCCGCATCCGGACCGGCAGGCCAAGTTCTTCCGCGGCCTCGGCGGAGGCGAGCAGGCAACCGGTGGCGCCGTCGGTGAGCGGGGAGGCGTTGCCGGCGGTGACCCTGCCGTGCGGCCGGAACGGCGTCTTCAGGTTGGCCATGCCGTCGACGGTGCTGCCCGGACGGGGCGGCTCGTCGGTGGTGGCCAGCCCCCAGCCCTGCTCGGCCGACCGGGTGGCGACCGGGACCAGATCGGGGGTGATGTTGCCGTCCGCCAACGCTTTTGCGTACTTCTCCTGGGAGGCCGTGGCGTAGGTGTCGGCGCGCTGCTTGGTCAGCGTCGGGTACTTGTCGTGCAGATTCTCGGCCGTGACGCCCATGTTGAGAGCGTCGGCCGAGACCAGGTTGTCCGTCATGAAGCGGGGGTTCGGATCGGCGCCGGACGCCGTCATCGGATGGTGTCCCATGTGCTCGACACCGCCGGCGATGGCGACGTCGTAGGCGCCGACGGCGATCGACGAGGCCATGGTGGTGACGGCCGTCATCGCGCCGGCGCACATCCGGTCCAGCGCGAAACCTGGCACCGACTCCGGCAACCCGGCCAGGATGGCGGCGGTGCGGCCGATGGTGGGGGCCTGGTCGCCGGTCTGCGCCACGGCGGCGACGGCCACGTCGTCGACCCGCTCCGGCGGCAGGGAAGGGTTGCGCCGCAACAGTTCTCGGATCACCTTGACCATCAGGTCATCGCCGCGGGTCTGGGCGTATTGGCCCTTGTCGCCGGCGCGGCCGAACGGGGTGCGCACCCCTTCGACGAAGACCACATCGTTGAGCGTGCGCGCCGGGGCGCTCCGTGGTGGGGCGGAAGTCACGTCAGCCTCCTAGGGCTTGGAGCCGGGAACACCAGCAATGCTACTCGCCAGTAACTTAGCGGGTGGCGAGAGCGTCCCTGAGCACCGGCGTCACCAGCTCGACCTGCCACGGCCGGGCCCCGCCGGCCGTCAGCCGGTCCGGCACCGCCGTCGGGTCGACCCGATCCCACAGCACCTGACGTGCCAGCGATGGCGTCACCAGGTTCTCCACCGGCATCGACCAGCGCTCGGCTAACGCGTCAAGCCCGTCGCGCAGCACCGCCAACCGTGCGGCGGCGTCCGGGTCCCGGCGTTCCCACCGGCCAGGTGGGGGGGCGGCGTCGGTTTCCGGCCGCCGGACCGGCAGCTGCCCGTCCGGCAGTCGGCGTCCGCGCTGCACCGCGTCGAACCAGTGGCGCAACTGGCGGCGCTGCGACCGCCCACCGAACACCGAGACCTTGGCGAGCTCGTCGGCGCTGCCGATCGGCCGGGACGCGGCCGCGACGATGGCGGCGTCCGGAAGCACCCGGTGCGGGGCGATGTCGCGCTCGGCGGCGAGTTGGTCTCGCGCCTGCCACAGTTCCCTTGCCACCGCGAGCCCGCGGCGATCCTTGAGCTGCGACAGCCCGGACACCCGGCGCCACGGCTCGGCCCTGGGCGCCGGCGGTCCGGCTGCGGCCAGCGCCGCGAACTCCTGCTGCGCCCACTCCCACTTGCCCTGCTCGCGCAGCAACGCGGTGAGCTGGACGCGCAGCGCGTCCAACAGTTCGACATCGAGCGCGGCGTACACCAGCCAGCTCTCCGGCAGCGGGCGGCTCGACCAGTCTTCGGCGCCGTGCCCCTTGGCCAGCCCGCGGCCCAACAGCTGTTCCACCAGCGCTCCGAGGCCGACCTTCGGCAGCCCGGCCAGCCGGGCGGCCACCTCGGTGTCGAACAGCCGGTCCGGTCGCAGCCCGAGTTCAGCCAGGCACGGTAGGTCTTCCTTGGCGGCGTGCAGAATCCATTCGCCGGTGTGCAGCGGCTCGGCCAGGTCGGCCACCGCGCTGCCGAGCGCGATCGGATCGAGCAGCACGGTGCCGACGTCGTCCCGCCGCAACTGCACCAGATAGGCCCGCGCTGAGTAGCGAAAGCCGCTGGCGCGCTCGGCGTCCAGCGCGATCGGTCCGGCGCCGGTACCGAGCGCGGCGGCCAACTCGGCGAGGTCGGCGACGTCGGTGAGCGGACCGCGGAACCCGGACTCGGGTGCCGTCAGCGGTATCGGCGGCGCTGCGTCCTGGTCGCTGGGGGAGTCGTTCGAGGATTCGCTCAAGGCGTTCGTTGAGCGGTTCAGGAGATGACTCCGGCGCGCAGGGCCAGCACCACCATGTGTGCCCGGTCGCCGGTGCCGAGCTTGCGGCCGATCCTGGCCAGGTGGCTCTTCACGGTGAGCGCGGACAGCGAGAGGTAGTCGCCGATCCACTTGTTCGACCGGCCGTCGGCCACCAACCGCAGGACCTCGACTTCGCGGCTGGACAGCTCGTGCACGGTGGACGGGACACTGGCGGTGGCCGGGTTCGCGCGCCGGCCCACCAATACGCCGTGAATACCGGCGCCGATGGCGTCGATCACCGGGCCGATCTCCGCGGCCGGAGCGAGCGCGATGACCCGGCTCCAGCCCGCCTCTTTGGCGGCTTCGACGATGGGCGCGACGGCCGGGCCGAGCGTCAGGCTGACCAGCAGCAGGTTTCCGCCCGGCTGGGCGATGAGCTGCTGCGGGATCTGCGACACGTCCGACGGTGCGGTGACGCTGGTGAGTCCGGATTCCCGCAGCGCCGTCACCCTGGACTCGCGGCTGGTGGCGTCAGGGTCGGCGATCAGCACCCTGACGCCGCCGGCGGCCGGGACGGTAGCGGCATCGGTGGTGTCGGTGGCCTGGCGCGGGCGCGGCAGGAGCGGCCCAGCGGGTTGCTGAGCGGGCGATCCGGCCGCGCCGCTGTGATCGAGATTGCTGGTCAGCGTCATCTTCACCAGTCGTCCTTCTACCTCTTGGATACGCCGCTGTTACCCCGGTTTGCTCGGCCGTGCGGTCGGCCGAACCCTTCCGAAAGATGCAGCGCCGATCGGGTGACAAGGGCAGAAATGCACCGGCCCGCGTTGATCCCTCCGATACGTAGTTTCACCGGAGCGGGGTGACCGGGTCAAGCGACGCGCGTGGGGACTTCAATCGGGAGTAGCTGGCTACTGGGCATTCGGGCGATGTGCCACCCGAATGGAGGCCACGCCTTCCGGTGGTAGACCCGTTGCCGTTGTCAGCAATTCGAGGAAAGCGCCCAGGTGCGGAGCGCAATCCGGCGAGCGCGGAGTCCACGAGGCGCGCATCTCGAGGTCGTCAGCGTGGACCGGTCCGGAAATGTCGCCGAAACGGGTGGACGTGGTGCAGGTGACGGTGCCGCCCAGCGCGGTGTACCCGGTGTCGGTGATGACGTCGGGAGCAGCGCCATCCGCAGGTTGCGGCTCACCCGCGGTGTGCTCGGTGGGCACGGCGTCGAGGGCTTCGACCAGCCAACTCCACGCCACCTCGGGCAACAGCGGGTCGGTGGCAACCTCCGACTCCAGTTCGCAGGTGAGGAACACGACGATGCGCAGCGTCCCGTCCCAGGCCTCCACCCCGTCCGGGTCGTGCAGCAGCACCAGCCGTCCCGACCCGATCTCGTCGCCGTCCGGCGAATAGACGGTGGCCGACAACGCATGCGCGAACGGTGCCAGCCGACGCGGTGCGGTCAGCGGCTCCAGCACAATCTCCGGCCGGCTCGTCACCTCGTCCAGCGAAGCGACCGCACGTCGGAACACCCCCGGAACGGGGGTGTCGGTGAGCTGCTCGTTCCCGCCGCTGCTGCGGCCAGCGGTGACCATCGGTGGCCGGGTCATGGCCTGACCTTACGGTCGGCGACCGACGTTGCCCCGATCGCCGCGCCGAGTTCACTGTCCGGCGGGCTCCAGCGTCATCGAGATGGAGTTGATGCAGTACCGCTGATCGGTCGGCGTCGGGTAGCCCTCGCCCTCGAACACGTGGCCAAGATGCGAGTCGCAGACCGCGCAGCGCACCTCGGTGCGGCGCATGCCGTGCGAGTCATCGGACAGCAGCACGACGTTGTCGGCGCCGCTGGGCGCGTAGAAGCTGGGCCACCCGCAGTGGCTGGCGAACTTGGTGTCCGACCGGAACAGTTCGGCGCCGCACGCCCGGCAGCGGTAGACACCCTCGGTGGTGGTGTCGGTGTACTCGCCGGTGAACGGCCGCTCGGTGCCGGCCTCACGCAGCACGTGGTACGCCTCGGGACCGAGCTCGGCCCGCCACTGCTCTTCGGTCTTCTCCACCTTGGCAGGCTTGGCAGGCTGCTCGCCCTTGGCGGGCTGCTCGGTGTTGGCTGGTTGCTCCGGTGCCGCGCTCATGCCGTCAACGCTACTCCCGGTCACGGCGGACAGATGGCGCCCTGGGTCGGCATCGCGCCGTCGGTCAGGTAGCGCTCGACCGCGGTGTTCACGCAGCTGCCGCCGGGGAAGCTGCCGTGCTGCCCGGACTGCCACGACAGCAGCCGCGCCGAGGCCAGTTGCCGGGTCAGCGCCTGCACCTCGGCGTAGGGCGAGACGGGGTCGTTCACGGCGCCGAGCACCAGAATCGGTGCGGCGCCGGGCGCGGACGCCCTGGTCAATGCCGCGGTGGCCGGGGGCCAGCCGCTGCACAGCGCGGCCTGCCCGACCAGGAACGCACCGAAGGTGGGCGATGCCTTCCCGGCGGCGTCGGCGGCGCTGGCGATCTGCTCGGCGGACGGGCGCTGGGCGGCGTCGTTGCAGCGGTAGGCGAGTTGTTGTTCCAGATAACCGCTGCGGCGGCTGACCCGGAAGGTGCTGCTGAGCAGCTGTTGCAAGCCCTGCAGCCTTGCCGTCCGGCCGTCGGTGGCGCCGGTGCCGGCCGCGTTGCCGAGTGCGGTGGCGAGTTGGTCCCAGCCGCGCTGGTCGCCGAGCAGCTTGGCGAGCAGCAGCAGCACGGTGCCGCCGTTGATCAGCAGTCCGGACGAGCCCCTGCCGGTTTCGCCGAGCTGCTGGATCAGCTCGGTGACGGTGCTGCGGGGATCGGCACCCAGCGGGCAGTCAGCACCCCGGGCGGCGCAATCGGCGGTGAAGTCGTCCAGCGCTGCCTCCAGCGCCTTGGCCTCGGTCTGCGCGCCGGCGAGCAGCGTTGCCGTCGGGTCCGCCGGCCCGTCCAGCACCAGCCGCTGCACCCGTCCCGGGTAGCGGTGCGCATACTCGGCGCCGATGGTGGCGCCCAGGCCGCGGCCGAGCAGCTGCAAGCGGTCCTGCCCGAGCGCGCTGCGCAGGGTGTCGAGATCGTCGGCGGCGATCGTCGACCCGACCCGGCTGATGTCGGATCCGATGCGGCTTTCACAGTCGAAGGTGGCCTGCTTGCCAAGGTCGATCAGGTCGGTGGCGGCGGCGGCATCTGCGACGGCGGCCGGAGGCGACAGCAGCGCCAGCATGGTGCTGTCGTCCAGGCAGCTCAGCTCGCCGTCGGCGCCGCGCAGGTCGATGGTCACCACCGGTTGCCGGTCGAGCATCCCGGCCGGCAGCGACGCCGCGAAGGCTTCCAGACCGGCGGTGCCGACGTCAGGCGGATCGATGACGGCCACCAAAGGTGCTGCGTCCAGCGGAGTTTCGGCGGTGCGGGCCCGCGCCACCTGCAGCACGAGGCTGTTGCCGCTGGGCTGTTGATAGTCCGCAGGGACGCGCAGTTCGGCGCAGGTCAGGTCGAGGCTGATCGTGACGGGCGGTTGGCTGCGCGGACTCGGGTCGGTGACGTCGGGCGGCGAGCAGGTGCCGAAGTCCAGCGGCTCGGCCTGCTGGCCGGGTCCTCCTGGTCCGGTGGGCCGGGCCGAGCTGGCCGGCGCCGAGGTCGGCGGGGGTGGTGGTCCGCCGCCGGGTCCGTAGGTGGCGACGGCGGGCCGGGCGGACGGGCCGACGGTGCAGCCGGCCAGCAGCGCCGCCACGGTGCCGACGACGGCGAGCACCCACAACGCCCGAGTTCTGTTGCTGACCGGCCGCATCACGGCCGCCGGTAGCGCGCGAACAGATGGTTGCTCTCGGCCAGCAGGCTGGCCAGCTGCCACGGCTCGGCCGTCGGGTCGGTGTCGGCCAGGTCCGTCCCGCCGAGCAGCGCCATGGTGGTGCCGGTGCCGAGCAGGTAGGGCGCGATGGTCAGGCACAGTTCGTCCAGCAGACCGTCGCGGACCAGCCGCCCCAGCAGGTGCGGGCCGCCCTCGCACAGCACCCGGTGGGCCCCGCCTTCGGCGAGCGCGCGTAGCCCGGTGCGCAGGTCGAGATCGGCGCCGGTGCGGATCACCTCGGCGGTGTCCGGCTGGGCGACGCCGTCCGGCGACAGCACGTAGGCGGGGTAGCCGGCCGCGGCGCTGTCCACCAGAGCGGGTAGGTCGTCCGGCAGCGGACGGGACGCCACAATCGCCCAGCGCGGCACCGGAGTGCGGTGCCAGCGTTCCCGGCGACGCTGCCGCTTCGGGTAGTCGCGCGCCCCTGGGTATTTCTCGTCGATGACGGTGCCGGCGCCCACCAGCACCACGTCGGAAAGGTCGCGTTGCAGGCCCATGAGTTTCTGGTCGGCAGGGTCGCTGAGCGCCGCCGAACTGCCGGCGACGGTGGTGCCGCCGTCGAGCGACTCGACCATGTTGGCGCGGACGGTGACCCCGTCGGGGCCGGGCGCCGCCGGCCAGGCCAGTACCGCGGCGAGCGCGTTCTCGACGGTGGTGAGGTCGCCCTTGCCGCTCAGGTCGAGATCGCGGGTCGGCGCCATGGGCTGGCCGGGGACGGAAGGCGGAAACAGCAGCTGCACTCGACCATTGCACCAAACGCAGCTGAGTGCCGGGGCCGGACGGCGTCAGCCGGCGTTCAGCACCGCGTCCAGATCGGCCACCGCCGAGTCGATCTCGGCTGCGGTGATCACCAGCGGCGGCGCGAATCGCAGGGTGTTCTCGTGCGTCTCCTTGATCAGCACGCCGCGGGCCATCATGGCCTCGCTCACCTGGCGCCCGGTTGGCCCGCCGGGGGCGAGTTCAACCCCGGCCCAGAGACCGCGACCGCGTACCTCGGCCACCCCGCGACCGACCAGCTCGCCGAGCCTGCTGTGCAGGTGCTGGCCGAGATCTGTTGCGCGGCGCTGCATCTCGCCGGTCTGCAGTAGCCGGATCACGGCACGGCCGACGGCCGCGGCCAGGGGGTTGCCGCCGAACGTCGAGCCGTGGGTGCCCGGGGTCAGCACGCCGAGCACGTCGCGCCGGCCGACCACCGCCGAAACCGGGAGAATCCCGCCGCCGAGGGCCTTTCCGAGGGTGTAGAGGTCGGCCCGCACCCCCTCGTGGTCGAGGGCAAGGGTGCGTCCGGTGCGGCCGAGGCCCGACTGGATCTCGTCGGCGATCAGCAGCACGTTGTGCTCCGTGCAGATGCGCCGGACCTGCGCCAGGTAGCCGGGCGGCGGCACCACAACGCCGGCCTCACCTTGGATGGGTTCGATCAGCACCGCTGCGGTGTCGTCGGTGATGGCCGCCTGCAGCGCCTGCGCGTCGCCGTACTTCACGTTCACGAAACCGGGGGTGAACGGCCCGTAGTCGGTGGTGGCCACCGGGTCGTCGGAGAAGGAGACGATGGAAATGGTGCGGCCGTGGAAGTTTCCGCCTGCGGTCACGATCTGCGCGCGGTTCTCCGGCACGCCCTTGACCCGGTAGGCCCACTTGCGGGCGACCTTCAGCGCGGACTCGACGGCCTCGGCGCCGGAGTTCATCGGCAGCACCATCTCGGTGCCGGTGAGCTCGGCCAGCTCGGCACAGAACGGGCCGAGCTGGTCGTGGTGGAAGGCGCGCGAGGTGAGCGTCACCCGCTGCAGCTGGTCGATCGCGGCGGCAACCAGATCGGGGTGTCGGTGCCCGAAGTTCAGCGCCGAATAGCCGGCGAGCATGTCGAGGTAGCGGCGGCCGTCGACGTCGGTGACCCAGGCGCCATTCGCACTGGCGATCACCACCGGCAGCGGGTGGTAGTTGTGCGCGCACCATTGGTCGTCCAACGCGAGAAGTTCGGCGGTGGTGGAAGCAGCGGCGGATCCGTTGGCGAGCGTGCTCGTCGTGCTGTGGGTCATCTTCCGAGCGTAATCGGGCAGGACGCAGCGTTCCGGGTCTCGGATGGGCCGGGCAAAGCAGGTCTGTTGCAAAGATTCCGGACCGACGACGGCATCGTTGCGCGGGGGAGCGTCAGGGCGTTGCTGTTCGCTCGGCGCGGGAGGCGCGCGGCCGCGGGTGGTTCATGTCAAGGTGGCTCATGCCAAACAACCGTTCCAGCAAGCAGCCGGCGAAATCCGCGAAGGCCGCAGCGAAGCCGGCGAGCAAGACCCGCAAGCCGGCGAGCAAGACCGCTGCGGCCAAGACCGCTCCGGCCAAGCGCGCGTCATCGGCCGGCTCGTCATCCAGGTCGACCCGCAAGGCGGCGGTGGCGAGCAAACCGATCAGCCCGCCACCGGCCAAGGTGGAGATCCCCGAGCTGGTCGACCAGCCGCGGTTCACCGGACTGGCGGCGTCGCTGGCGACTCCATCGGATTTCGAACTGTCCGAGCTGCCGACGGAACCGTTGCCGGGCGGGCCGAAGAACAAGAAGCACGCCGTCAAGCAGCTGGAGAAGATGGGCCCGGCACTGGCGACCATGCAGGAGCAGCTGTTCGCCGAGGCCACCGCCGGCAGCAAACGCCGGGTGCTGTTGCTGCTGCAGGGGATGGACACCGCCGGCAAGGACGGGGTGATCAAACACGTTGTCGGGCTGCTGAATCCCGGTGCGGTGCGACTGGCCTCGTTCAAGGCGCCCACCGCCGAGGAGCTGGAGCACGACTTCCTGTGGCGCATCCGCAGGCAGGTGCCTGCGGCCGGGCAGATCGGGGTGTTCAACCGCTCCCAGTACGAGGACGTGCTGATTGTGCGGGTCCACGATCTGGTGCCGAAAACGGTGTGGAGCAAGCGATATGCCCAGATCAACGCTTTCGAGCGGGAGCTGGCCAGGCAGGGCACCGTGCTCATAAAGTGCTTTCTGCACATCTCCAAAAAGGTGCAGGCGCAGCGGCTGCTGGCGCGGCTGGACGACCCGACCAAGTACTGGAAGTTCAACCCCGCCGATGTCGACGAACGCGGCTACTGGGACGAGTACCAGCAGGCCTACAGCGACGTACTGCGCCGCACCAGCACGGTCGGCTCGCCCTGGTACGTGATCCCTTCCGACAAGAAGTGGTACCGCAACTGGGCGGTGGCGGCGCTGCTGTCGGAGAAGCTCTCCCAGCTCGATCTCAGCTATCCGCCCGCCGACTTCGACATCGCCGAGCAGAAGCAGCGCATCCTCGACTCGGAGTGAGGCAGCCCGCGGCGCACAATGTCGGGGTGGAGCAGTCGACCCCGCCGTTCGCTGATCGGCGCTGGACCGTTGTGGTGCCCGTCAAGGCGACCAGCAGGGGCAAGAGCCGCATCCAAATGGCGTCCGCCGTGCGGCGTTCGTTGGCCAGGGCGCTCGCGGCCGACACCCTGACCGGTGCGGTCGCGGCGCGGCGGGTGCGCGCGGTGCTGGTCGTGATCGAGGACGCCGCCGATGGTGCCGCACTGCGCCGTGACCTCGGGCGCGCCGCCGACCGGCTGACGCTGGTGCGCACCGACACCCGCGAACTGAACGCCGCCATCGGCGACGGGCTGGCCGCCGCGGGAACCGGGCCGGTGGCGGTGCTGCCCGCGGACCTGCCCGGCGTCGCCGGCGACGAGCTGGACCGGGCATTGGCGTTGGCCGAGGACGAGTTCGCGCGCGGGGCGACCCTGCTGGCGATACCGGACCGGCAGGGCAGCGGGACCACCCTGCTGGCAGGTACGTCCGCGGATCGGATCAGGCAGCGGTACGGACCGGGATCGTTCGCCGCGCATCTGGCCGAGGGGGCGCGCGAGCTGGTGGTCGGCGACGACAGTTGGCTGCGGCGCGACGTCGACACGGTGGCCGATCTGCTGCTGGTGCCGGCGGGCCGCACCGCGGCGGTCACCGCAGCGGCGGGGTTGGTCGCCGGCGACGACGCCGCTCGCTGCGCGGACGGGCAGGCACGGGCGTGACCGGGTGCACATCGGGTCCGGTGCTACCGTCGCCGGTGTGGATCGCCGCTTCCTGAAGCCCGGGTGGCTGGTCGGCCACCTCATCATGGTGGCCGCGGTGGTGGTGTGCGTTCGGCTCGGTTTCTGGCAGTGGCACCGCAGCCAGGAAACGGCCGGCACCATGCAGAACCTGGCATACGCCGTGCTGTGGCCGGCTTTCGGCCTCGGCTTCATCTACATGTGGGTGCGGTTCCTGCTGCTGGAGAAGTCCAAGGACGAGCAGGACGACAAAGAACTGGACGAGGGCATCGCGTCGATCCTGGACGAGGCCAAGGCCGGTGACGCCGACGGAGCGGGTGCGTCGGACGCTGATCCCGCCACTGGGCCGCGACCGGTGAACGGCGCGAGCCCGGTCCCGGCGTCCGGCGGTGCAGCGGAGGATCACCGGGAGCCGGATCGTGGCGAGTCCGCTCACCAGGTGACGGCTCGGGAGCCGGCCGACCACCGGGCAACGCCGTCCCGCCGCGCCCGCGCCGAAGAGTCCACCGAGCCGGCGACGTTCGTCGGTTACGTGCCCGACGTCGACGCCGACGACGACCCCGAACTGGCCGCCTACAACCGAGCCCTGGCCGCGCTCGCCGAGAAGGACCGACGTGCCCACTGACCCTGCCCGACCGTCCACCAAGCCCGCCCCCGGCGCGCCGGAGATGCCGCCGAAGACAGCAAAGGCGTTGCGCCGCTATCGGATCGCCGCCTTCGCCGAGGGTGTCGCGCTGTTCATCCTGGTGATCGCCATGGTGATGCGATACGTCTTCGACCAGCGCTGGGCCACCCAGGTGTGGGGGCCGATCCACGGCGTGATCTTCGCGATCTACGTGCTGTTCTCGTTCGATCTCGGCTACAAGGAGCGCTGGAGCATGAAGGGCATCCTCGCGGTGCTGGTGGCCGGAGTGATCCCGATCGTCAGCTTCGTGGCTGAGGCCTGGGTGTCGCGCAAAGTCCTTGCCCGGCAGCGCATCTGAACGTCCGCCAGCCGCAGGACAACCCCCGAGACAGCAAATGCCCGGCCATTCGGCCGGGCATTTCTCGCCAGAGTGGTGGGCGATACTGGGATCGAACCAGTGACCTCTTCGGTGTGAACGAAGCGCTCTCCCGCTGAGCTAATCGCCCGGGACGACTGCCGCACTTTCCGGTGCCCCGGCCGCCGCGACAGCAGCCATTACTGTACCCGACCGCCGGTGCGCGCCGGACCACCGGGCGGCGCCTGGGCGGGGTCGGCGAGACGGGGGAGTCAGAAGCCGCGACTGCTCCGATCGGGTGAATTGCGGTTTCATGCGTGATGAAGCCAACCCATCGGCGTCCCACCTGCGAACACCTGATAGCGATGCGGCGCTGCCGCAGCTGGCTGGGGAGGCAAACAATGTCCCGCACCACCGCAGAGATGACGACGGCACAGACCGAGATGGTTCTCGAGTCGGCGGCCGGCGCGCCGGTCGTCCACGCCGAGCTGCGCTACCGCGCCCACCAGCCGTTCGCCGTTGAACTGTCGCTGCGGCTCGGCAACGCCGAGTCGGTCGAGTGGTCGTTCGCAAGGGAGCTGCTGCTGCAGGGGCTGCACGCCCCGGCCGGCTGCGGCGATGTGCAGCTGTTCCCGGCTGCCGGTCTGCTGCCCGCCAGCAGTGCCGTGATGATCGAGTTGCGCTCGCCGGACGGTCGGGCCGTGCTGCGCGCCGATCGGGCCGACCTCGAGCACTTCGCCAGTGCCACACTGGAAATGGTCCCGCTCGGCAGCGAACGCGAGCACTACAACCTCGACCTCGAGCTGGCCGCGTTGCTGATCGTCGCCGACCGCGCTTCGGACGCCTGACCGGGCGGTTTGGTGTGCCGACCGGCGCTCGGATACAGTGGTCGAGCACACCGCGCCGGTCGCGGTGAGTATGCGGACGTGGCGCAGTTGGTAGCGCATCACCTTGCCAAGGTGAGGGTCGCGGGTTCGAATCCCGTCGTCCGCTCGGACCGGCCCTGGGCCATCATCCCGGGGAACACGGTGGGATGGCCGAGAGGCGAGGCAACGGCCTGCAAAGCCGTGTACACGGGTTCGAATCCCGTTCCCACCTCCGCAGAAGCCTGACGGCTTCCAGCAGCGGGCGATTAGCTCAGCGGGAGAGCGCTTCCCTGACACGGAAGAGGTCACTGGTTCAATCCCAGTATCGCCCACCAGTGTTTCCGCAGCTCAGCAGGTGTTTCCGCACAAGTTTGCTGAGCCGGCGTAGGTTGGCGTATGGCGCCGATCACCCCGTTCGTTCCAGGCACTAGGCACTACTCTGGCGCTGACGGAGTAGGTCGCATCTCGCATTGGGACCGCGGCAGTGATGTCCGCGAGGTTGACTCTCACGGCCGGACTCTGCTGAAGCTGGTTTGGTTTGACAATCGGCTCTGGCTGGTCAACAAACGGGCTCTTCGACTTTCCGCGGGGTGGGTCGTTCATGCTGCGGTCGGTCGCTGTCGGGTGACGGCGATGTGGATCATGATGCGCCTTCGGTAGTTGGTCATGTTGCGGAACCCGCAGCCGACGC
>NZ_JABEND010000018.1 GCF_013002705.1 Nakamurella aerolata
GTCGTACTCGTCCAGATGATCCAAGACCATCCGCACCGCACGCTCACGCTGCTGCTTCGGATATTGCTTCGGCATGACACCGATCCTCTCGCAAAGGACCGGCCCCAAAGCCGTGACGCTTCAGGGGGAGTGGGCGCTGGCTGTGTTTGTCGGGCTCGCGCTCGATGCCTGAGCCGCCCGCGCCTGCGGCCGGCGGGGCCAACCCCTGGGAGGCGCGCGATGAGCGCACTACTTGTCGGGTACGCCCGATGCTCCACCGATCAGCAAGACTTAACCGCCCAACGCGACGGGTTGCTCGCCCTCGGCGTCGAGGCCGAGCGGATCTACGTCGACCACGGCCTGGCCGGCACCAACCGCGAACGCCCCGGACTCCGCGAAGCCCTGGCCGCCTGTCGAGCCGGGGACACGCTGGTCGTTACCAAGCTCGACCGCTTGGCTCGGTCACTTCCGGATGCCCGCGCAATTGCCGATGAGCTGACGACCCGGCAGATCAGCCTCAGCCTCGGCGGATCGGTCTACGACCCGACCGACGCGGTCGGGAAACTGTTGTTCAACGTCCTGGCCATGGTGGCCGAGTTCGAGTCCGACCTCATCCGGCTCCGCACAGTAGAAGGCATGAAAGTCGCCAAGGCGAAAGGACGGCTGCGAGGCAAGCAGCCGAAGCTGAGCCGCAAGCAGGAAGCGCACCTGGTGTCCCTGGTACACAGCGGCGAGTACAGCACCCTGGAAGTGGCGGAGCTCTTCGGAATCGGCCGCTCCACCGCTATCGCGCGATCGAACGTCAGCGGGTAGCGGCCAAGGCCGACCTCGCAGAGGCGCGAGCGCACCACTGATGGTGCGCAGGCGTTGGTTGTCCCGAATCCGACACCCACGCGGGACAACCTCGCGCCAAGCGGCCCCGCAGTGGTTCGGCTTGAGGAGCGACCGTCGCACCCCACATGGGTGCTTTGCCAAGAGCGGCGCGCTGCCTCGACGAAAGATCTCTCGGCCCGCCGTTCCCAGTCGTCCGGTATCCCGAACCGGCTCGCGTAGCGAGCCGTCAGGTCAAGTGCTGACGGTTACCTTTGCTGGCGCGACAGAGACCATGTCGCGCTGGTGCGCTCAGGGCAGGACGGCTGTGGCCTCGACCTCGACGAGGACCTCTGGCTCGTACAGCATCGCCACGCCGATGAGGGATGCCGGGGGCATGGGGGAGGGCAGGCTCACCTCGTCGGCGACGCGCTCCACGCCGGCCATGAAGGACTCAATCTTGTCCGGGGTCCAGTCGGTGACGTAGAAGGTCAGGCGCACGACGTCGGCGAAGGTGGCTCCAGCCCCGGCCAGGCCTCGCGCCGTGTTCCGAAGCGATTGCGCCACCTGCGCCGCAAGGTCGCCCACGGCCACCGGGCTGCCGTCAGTCGGGCCGCCGACCTGGCCGGCGACGTGGACCTGCGTGGCGCCGCGGGCGACCGCCACGTGGTGGTACGGAGCGCCGGGCAGCATGTCGTCGGGGCTGAACAGGCGAGCGGTCATGAGGTCTCCTTGAGGGTCAATCAGTCGGTACCGAATGTATACCTGGTACCCGGAGAGCACTTCAACTAGCCTAAGTGTCATGCCCGATACCACGCACCGAATCGAGCTGACCGCCGCCCACCGCGACGTGCTCGGCCAGGTCCTCGACAAGTGGTCGATTCACGTCCTCGAGGCGCTGTGCGAACGACCTCGCCGGTTCAACGACCTGCGTCGTCTACTGTCGGTGTCGCAGAAGTCGCTCACCACCACCCTGCGTCGGCTCGAGCGCAACGGCATTGTCGAACGGTGTGTGATCAGCGACCGACCGGTGGCCGTGGAGTACCGCATCACGGAGCTCGGCAAGACGTTGCGCGGGCCGATTGAAGCACTGCTGCATTGGAGCGCCCGGCACCACAAGTCCATCCACGCTGCCCGTAATCGGTTCGACCTTCTCGAAGGACCGGGTCCCGAATGCATGGACTGACCGGGGCCAGGGCGCCGTGCCGACCGCCGACTGCCTGACTCCGACCCGTTGATGCCTGCGACCTGAGGAGAACCGATGTATCACGCACTCGTGAAGCGGATCGCCGTACGCAATTTCGAGCGGGTCAACGACCACGACTACGACGCCGTTCTGGCCGCCTGCGCCTTCCACGTCCACCATCGCTTCGGCGGTGATCACGCGCTCGGTGGGGAGCGCCACGACCGGGAAGCCCTGCGGCTGTGGTTCGAGCGACTGGGTCGCCTCTGCCCGGACATGCGGCTCACCGTCCATGACGTGTGGGTCAAGGGCCTGCCACACCGCACCACAGTGCTGCTGCGCTGGACCAACCATGCCACCCGCCCCGACGGCTCCCGCTATCGCAACCACGGTGTGCACGTCATCTCTATGCATTGGGGCAAGGTCACCGCCATCGACGCAAACAAAGACTCCCAAGCAGTCGCCGAATACCTCCGCGAACTGGCGGACAGCGGCATCGCGGAAGCTGCAGCCGCCCCGATCACTAGCTGACCGGAGGCGACTCGGTGGGGTCCCGCACAGCATCGCTCCGCGAGCCCATCCTGACTGGAGCGCGTCCCGCGCGACGATCCCCTTGCGGAACGGAGCCCCAGTGGCGATCGGGCGCAGCAACGTCCCGCCACGCAGCGTCGGAAGAACCCCGCCATTGAAACGCGGAAGTCACAGGTACTGCTCGGTGCGCTGCGCCAATCGCGCTGCCGTGCGCCGGCACCGAGCGCGCAGGGGGCAGCCGGAAAAACTCTCTCCACAAGCTACTTGACCGCTAAAGCAGACAGCGTTACTGTACCGCTACAGCTCCGGTCTGGAGCGGTAAAGAACGCTGATAGGAGAGGTGAGCACGATGGCGAACTTGCCGGTGGCGATGTTCTTCGCGCAGGAGTCGATGCGCCAGGAGTTCGGCTGGGACGAGGAGCCGTCCTGGCGGCGCGACCCGCGGATTCTGCGTCAGCAGCGGGCCGAGGAGCAGCTGAAGCGGGTGGAGTACGAGCAGCAGGTGCTGCGGGAGGCGCTGCGCGGAGTGCGCCGGCCGAGTCGGCGGCAACTCGCCGCCGCCGGCATGGGCCGCCGCTGGTTCGGCGCTGGCTGGTGGTCGCGGCGCAGCGCGCAGCAGCCGGAACGGGTTCCGGTCACGGCGTCGTCGTCCTGCGGATGACGAGCGGCCTGCCGCGGTTCCCGCTGGGCGGCTGCCTGAGCGGCTCGGCAGTTGTGGAGCCCGCCTATCCTGGCGAGGTGGCCAAGGTAACGATGAAGACCGTCGCCCAGAAGGTGGGTGTCAGCGTGATGACGGTCTCGAACGCGTTCGCCCGGCCCGATCAACTGTCCGCCGCGCTGCGCGAGCGGGTGCTGGCCACCGCGGCTGAGTTGGGGTACGAGGGTCCCGATCCGGCGGCGCGGACGCTGGCCCGCGGGCGCACCAACACTGTCGGGGTGCTGCCGTGTTGGTCGTCGCCCGATGTTTTCGGTGACGACTTCTACTCGGCGTTCCTCGGCAGCGTGAGCCGGGAGCTGGCCACCCGCGGCTATGGGATGACGCTGCTGCCCCACGCCGTCGACGGTGGCGCGCCGGTGCTCAACATCGCGATGGACGGGGCGATTGTCTTCGACCGCGCGAAGCTGCAGGGCGGGCTCGGCTTGGACTCGTTGGTGCGCAGGGGTGTTCCGGTGGCGTTCGTCGATCAGGCTCCCGACGTTGCTGATTTCAGCGTCAACGTTGACGATTTCGGCGGCGCCCGCCTGGGGGCGCAACATGTGGTAGATCTCGGACACCGCCGGATCGCCACCGCCAATGCGGGCCCTGAAGGTACGACCAGCATCGAGGCGAGCGGCTGGCACACTTCGGAAGAGCGCCAGCGTGGCCGGCTGGAGGTGTTGGACGCGGCCGGCATCGTGCCGCTGACGGCGTACCGGCACATCTCCAGCGTCGACAACGGCATGAAGATGGGTTTCGAGTTGCTCGACCGGCCTGCCGACGAGCGTCCCACCGCGGTCTTGTGCGACTCCGACGCCTTTGCCGCCGGAGTGCTGCAGGCGGCTTACCAGCTGGGACTGACCGTGCCGCAGGACCTTTCGATTGTCGGGTTCGACGACACCGCGCTTGCCCGCGAGGTCCGCCCGGCCTTGACGACGGTGCGGCAGGACATCACCGCCAAGGGCAAGGCCGTCACCGATCTGTTGCTGAAGCAGATGGACGCCGCGCGGTCCAACACGGTCGCGACGCCGGAGCATGTGCTGCTGCCGACCGAGCTGGTCGTCCGCGATTCCACCGGCCCGGCACCGGCCTGAGATCGCTGACCGCGCAGAGTTCTTGCGCCGCTTGAGGTGGGGCACATTCGGGTACTCGTGCGCCTGAAACATTCGATGGCAGCAGAAGGCCTACAGTGGCGACCGGTGAGCGCGGCACTCACGAACGTCCTGTTCCGCACCCAACCGCGTTAGAATGAGCACTTGTCCCGGGAAACGTTGACCTTCGACACCTTCCACGCTTCGCCCCCTTCGCGGTACGCGGAAATCTCATAGACCTGGAAATCGGCGGTCGCCTTCGTGCGCTTGTTTGTATTCTTGTCGATCCAACCAAAGTGACGAAAGTCGATGCAGTCGAGCAGCAACGCGGTATCCTTGTCGCCGACCGGCGGCTCCCAGAAGAGGCGATGTCTAACCCCGATCTTTCGTGAGTCGGTCGGGTTGGTCTGACGGGGCCGAGTCTTGATCATTTTCTCCTTTCGTTCGCTGTTGGTCGTGGCTGGATGACCGCGTGTCGCCGCGGTGGGTGCGTCGG
>NZ_JABEND010000019.1 GCF_013002705.1 Nakamurella aerolata
CGGCGGCGGTGTTCGCGCCGGCGTTGCCGGGCCGCAACAGCGCGGCCGCGGCCTCACCGGTGGCGCCGGTGCCGTGGTCGATGAACGCCAGCAGCGGATGGAACCCGAACCCCCGCTTAAAGGTCGGTGCTGCGTGTTCCTTATCGGAGTGGGCGGTCACCAACGTGGCATCCAGATCGATGACCACCGGCGTGTCGGCCGACACCGCATGGATCGGTGACCGATCACCGGACAAGGCACATACCCGTTGTCGCACAGATGCTGTCGCTTCGTTGATCGCGGCCAGTGCCCGATCGGCGTCGGCGGCGAGCTTGTCGATGGTCCGGGACACCGTCGGATCCGAGGCCACCAGACCGAACAGCGCGGGCTCGGCGCGCAATACAGCGATATCAGCCAGGCAATCCCCACCAACGGCCAGGCTGACCGCCAGATCCAACACCACCTTCGCCGGGTCGTGGACCGCCCACCTCGGCCGCCACGGCGCCAACACCTGCGACAGTGCCCGGTCAATGCCGACCCGGTGGACGGTCCTGGTCAGCAGGACCGCGCCGGCCTGCGACACCACCTCGGTTGCGGCCTGATCGACCCGTGGAACCGGATAAAACAAGGTAGACTTCAACACCAGAAAGGTGCTCCTGATTCACGCGTAGATGATCCTTCGACAAGACCAATCTTCGCAGGTCAGAGCACCTTTCCTCATGAACAACACGCTCCGCCAATCACTCACCATGAAAGCGCGAGGCTAATGCCTCCGTCGTTGGCAATGCCCCGCTCGGCAGCGGCCTTTCCGGTAGCAACATATTCCTCAAGTGCGGGCCCATAGCTGTACTTCGAGAACCGGTCCCGCAGCTGGTCCACCGGAATCGTGTCGATGACCGCGTACAGCTGCCACATGTTGAGCCAGGCAGTCTCGATCTCTCTGCGGTTCTTGGCTTCCGAGTCCGAGATCGGACCTTCCGGGGCGGCCAACACCACCGGGGCGCCGCCTGGGCCTGTTGTCTGGACGTCGTCGGCGGAAGCGGGTGGTCCGTCGAGGCTGGGCCGGCTGCTGGTGCTCGACTTGGTCGAGGGTGTGCCCGGGGAAGCCTTTCTGGACGTCGACGGTGGGGTTGCGGTCGTTCGATACGACTGAGCCGAACCGGCGGGCGTTTCGCCGCTGGATTTGTGGCTCTTGGCCGGCGGGGTGCTGGAGCTGGGCGCGTCGTGGTTCGAACTGCGCGGGAACAGTGGTTCGGTGCCGGTCGGCCCGACGGACGAGCCGAAGACTGACGGATTCGCCGGCGGGTACGAACGTTCGGTGGTGCCGGTGGCGTCTGAGGTGCTGGTGCAGGCCGAGGCCAGCAGCGTGAGGGTGGCGCAGACTCCGGCGACGGCGCGGCGTCGTCGAAGTGCCTTGCTGGGTAGCGAGGTCATGAGGCTTTCCGTCCGTCTGTCCGACCTGTCCGATGAGGACACCAGCAGAGCGCGGTCATCAGCCGGGATTCCGCCGGCCCGTTTCGGCCTGAGATCGCCGACCGCACAGAGCTTTTGCCGTGTTCCGTGTTGGTGCGAGCGGATTCGCTGGGCATGGTCTTGGCCCGGGATGAGGCGCTGGGCTCTATCTGGTGGGTGGGGGCTGCGGCGCGTTCGGGTCGTTCACCAGCCGTACCCGCAGCTCCCAGGTCTTAACGGCGCTGCTGCCGGTGCGCTCGATCGGGATGTCACCGCCGGCGCCGGTGTTCGACTGCCAGTGCGCGTTCCAGTGCACGTTGGCCTGAATCGGCCAGGTGCCGCGACCGTTGGTGCGCTCCGGGATGGAGCGCCATCGATAGGTGTAGCCGCACTCGGGTTTCCAGGTCTTGGCTTCGAACGGCAGCTCGGCGATCGGTGGTGCCGGTGCGCCGGGCCCGGTGCAGTGCACGGTGGCTGGCTCGGTCGCGCCCTGGTCGGGATTGCCGGTCGGTTCGCCCATGTTCCAATCGACGCTTTCGATGCTGGCCGTCATATCGACGGTGACGCCCAGCAGCGAGATCGATGCACTCTGCGGGCCCGGATCGTCCACCCAAAGCCATTGCGGCACCTTGACAATGGTCTCGTCGGGTTTGGTCGGGCCGATGCCGACGGTGTGATTGGGGATCAGCACGTCGACCCGCTTGTACAGCCGTTGCGCCAGCTCTTCCGGTGACGGCGGCGGGGGAGGTGGCGCCGGTGCGGGCGGTGCCGGGGGCGCGCCGGGCGCCGCCGGTTGGGTGGGGTAGGCCTGCCAGGTGTAACCGACGGGCGTCCACGTGGTGAGCTGGTTGGTGTCGATGGTCAACGCTTCGGCGCAGTCCGTCCGGTACAGATCGCCAGCGCCTGCCGAACCGTTGACGGGGTAACGACCGAAATCCGTGTTCGATGCGGTGGGAACAAACACGGTGCGGCAGCCCGCCGGTGCCGACGGAGTGGGAGTTCTTGGCCGGTCGTAGTCGACGATGAGCGCCGCAGAAGAGCTCTGGCTTTCGGTCTTCGCGGTCGGATTGGGTTTCTGAGAAGCGGCCGAGCCGTTCGTGTCACCTTTGCTCGTCGCGGTCTGGCTGGTGGATGTAGCAGCGGTCGAAGGTTTCTTGCCGGGGCCCGTAATCGGAATTGACCAGTCAATTTCGAGGGCGGCACCCTGCGGGACCTTTCTTCCCTTGACTGTAGGATCCGGGACAGCAGCTTTCGGAGTGGCAACGGCGAGCAGACGCTGTGGTTGGGGTTCTGTTGCTGCAGAGCTGCTATTCATTGCGCCAGTGCACAGCAGCGTTGCTGCCGTCGCTGTCACCAGCAACCGCTTTGTCGCGGCTATCAAAACGAACACTTCCGATCACTGATGTTAATCTTACTGACCTTCCAGGTGCCTTGATCCTTGAAGACCGAGATTTCGTACTCATCGAACACGGGTCCGACCTTTCCAACGGTCTTCTTGGCGCCATTCTCCCAACCGAATTTGCTGAAGTCCAGACAATCGATCACCAGCGCGACGTCGCTGCTACCTACCGGGGGTTCCCACCAAATCCGGTGTCGGACCGTGCCCGTGTTCTTGAGCTGCTGATTCTGTGCTCTTTCAATGATTTCGTTGTATTCGTCGAGCGCAGGCCCATACGCGTACCGGCTGAGTTCGCTGGTGATTCGCTCCGGTGGGATTTTGTCGAGCGTCTCGTACAGGTGCCACATGTTGAGCCAGGCGGCCTCGATCTCTCTGCGGTTTTTGGCTTCCGAGTCCGAGATCGGACCTTCCGGGGCGGCCAACACCACCGGGGCGCCGCCTGGGCCTGTTGTCTGGACGTCGTCGGCAGCGGGGGCTGGACCGTCGAGGCTGGGCCGGCTGCTGGTGCTCGACTTCGCCGAAGGTGTGCCCGGGGAAGCCTTCTTGGACGTCAACGGTGGGGTTGAGGTCGTTCGGTTCGATTGAGCCGATCTGGCGGGCGTTTCGCCGCTGGATTTGTGGCTCTTCGCCGGCGGGCTGCTGGAGCTGGACGCTGGCGTGCTGGCAGCAGCGTCCGGGCTGGAGCCGGGCGCGTCCTCGTACGAACTGCGCGGGAACAGCGGTTCGGTGCCGGTCGTGAAGCGTCACGGCTTTGGGGCCGGTCCTTTGCGAGAGGATCGGTGTCATGCCGAAGCAATATCCGAAGCAGCAGCGTGAGCGTGCGGTGCGGATGGTCTTGGATCATCTGGACGAGTA
>NZ_JABEND010000002.1 GCF_013002705.1 Nakamurella aerolata
GCCAGGCCGACTCGGCCGTCAGCGGACCAGCCGTGACCGAGGCTGGCGATGCGCAGGTCAGGAACACCGAACCGGACAGAACTCCCCGTCCACCTGACGATTCGACGGTGAGCGGATCGACGGCAAGTGGACCGACGGCAAGCGGACCGACGGAACCGCCAACCGCAGCGCCGGGAAGTGCCGCCCAGAGCTCCGACCCCGACCCCGACCCCGACATCCCGCCGTTCTGATGCCAACGCAGCCACCAGCTCCGGCGTCCCAACTACCCGCGAGGTCGGGACTCCACGACCGATCGCCGCCGCCCAAGAAGCACGGCGGCAACAGCAGCGCCCCGGACCTCCCGCCGTCCTGATCGAGCAGGCTCTTCGCCGGACACGCTGACCCAAGCCGCTCCGGTTCGGACGGCTTTGATTCGGACGGTCCAGCCTCGGACGGTCCTGCTGCGGCTCCGGCTCAGGTGACCAGCAGCACGCCACCGTATGCCACCGCGGCGATCAACACCCACGACGTCAACCCGAGCAGCAGCGCCCGCCCACCGGTGCGGATCAGCGTGCCGATACGCACCCCGGCACCGAGCCCGAACAGGGCCATACCGAGCAGCACCGTCTCGACGTGCTGGGCGACATTGAGCACCGATGCTGGCAGCCAGCCGGTACTGCGCAACGCCACCATCGCGATGAAGCCGGCAACGAACAGCGGCAGCAAAGGCGGCCGCTTGTCGCTGACATGAGCGCCGATCCGCCTGCGGTACAAGCTCATTGCCGCCACCATCGGTGCCAGCAGCACCACCCGGGTCAGTTTGACGATCACCGCCGTGGAGAGCGCCGCCGCCCCGGCCACCGACGCAGTGGCCACCGTCTGCGCGACGTCGTGCACCGACGCGCCTGCCCACATGCCGAACTGATGGTCGTTCAGGCCGAGCGGGCGCTGCAGCAGCGGCAGCACCACAATCGCCAGGCTGCCGAACAGGGTGACCATCGTAATCGAGGTGACAACGTCTGCCTCGTCGTTGTCGGTGACACCGTCCATCGCCGCGATCGCCGAGGCCCCGCAGATCGAAAACCCAGTCGCCATCAGCAATCTGGTGCCAGGATTGACACCGAGCAGTCGCCCGAGCGCCTGGGTACCGAAGAAGGTCAGCGCCACGCAGCCGACGATCACCGCCAGCGTCGGCAACCCGAGACGCAGCACGTCAGGAACGGCCAGCCGGAGCCCGAGCACCACAATGCCCAACCGGAGCAGGCGTTTCGCGGCGAACTGCAGGCCGGGCCGGAGCCGGCCGATATCGAGCCCACAGTTCGCGACGGTCACGCCGGCAAGCACGCACACCGTGAGCGGGCTGATGCTGGGAGCCCAGAGCGCCACCAGCAGTCCGACGCCGAGCGCCGCTGCACACGCCAGCAGGCCGGGCAGAACAGCGAGGAAGGCGCTGCGCCTGGACGGGCTGGTCGGAGAGGGCGACACCCGAACAGCTTGCCCGGTCGAGCAAGTGAGCCGCGCACCGGCTCGTGCTGCCGAGGTCGTGACGTGCGGGCCGGCTCGCGCAGGCGAGGTCCCGACCTGCGGACCGGCTCGTGCTGTTCAGGCGGAACCCTGAGTACTGGCGCGCGCTGGCGAGCTCCTGACCTGCTTGGGGCTCGTGCTGCTCGGGTTGGAGCCCTTACCTGCAGGCCGGCTCGTGCTGTCGAAGCAAGACCAGCGTGAATCTCGTTCAGCACAACGCGGACCCTGTTCAGCAGATTGACCATGTGATTAGATCACTTTATGTCTGACCGGCCCGAGGGAGCTGCCGGCGCGGACGCCGCGATCGTCGGCATCCGTCGCGCGGCTCTGTCCACCGACCTGGCCGCCGCCGTCGCCGAGCTCATCCGTCAGCGCCGGCTCGGCCCCGGCGACGCGATCCCGGCGCTGCGCCCGCTCGCCGAACAGTTCGGGGTAGCGGTGCCCACCATGCGGGAAGCGCTGCGGCGGCTGGAAGGCATGGGAATCCTGGAGTTTCGGCACGGATCCGGCATTTATGTGGGGCCCAACGCCAATCGTCTGGTCGTCGCCAATGCCATGGCGCCCCGGCCCACCAAGGCGAAGCTGCAGGAACTGCTGTCGGCGCGGTTGCTGATCGAGCCGGCCATTGCCGGCCAAGCCGCGCAGCGCCGCGAGCCGGCAGCCCTGGCCGCCCTGCAGGAGGCGCTGGCCACCGCCCGCAGCTTCATCGGCGCCGCGGCCCCGCTGGGTGCTGCCGCCGACCGCGGCCTGGCCGAAGCGAACGTCAGGATCCACCAGGCCATTGCCGCCGTCACCGGCAACAGCGTGCTCGCCGAGACCGTGGACACCTGGGCCTCGCTGCACGCCCGTGATCAGGCCGAAATCCTTATGCTGCACGGGGATCCGGAACAGGACTATGCCGAGCACGCCGAGCTGGTCGCCTGCATCGCCGGCGGCCGATGGCAACTGGCCCAGCGCAAGATGCGGGACCACCTCGCGGGCGTCCTCGCGACCATCACCGAGGCCGGTGAACCCACTTGAGCCTCCTGAACCCCGGCCCGCGCGGCAGCGCCCGGCGCGCTCGCCAGCTGACCGGGCGCGCCCGTGGGCTGACGGGACGCGCCCGTGGGCTGACGGGACGCGCCCGCGGGTTGACGGGACGCGCCGGCGGGTTGACTGAACGCGCCCGCCAGCTGAGCCGCGGGGACGCAGCCCAATCTCCGATGGTCCCCACCCGCCAGTTGGACTGCGAGGACGCAGCCCAGTCTCCGAGGCCCGACCCCCGCCCGGTCGCCGGCCCGCATCCGCATTCCGGCTCATCGACGGTCGCCGCCCATCGTGGGTTCGCCAACACCCGCGGAAGCACCGCTCGGCGCGGGATCGCTGCGCGCCGCCCTGCGGTGCTCGGGCTCGCCAGTGCCGGTGTGCTCGCGAGCAGCCTGGTCTTCTCCGCCTCACCGGTCGCCGCCGCCTCACCGGTCGCCGCAGCCGGCCCAAAGGTCGCTGCCACCTCGCCGGTCACCGCGGTCGGCCCAAAGGTCGCTGCCACCTCGCCGGTCGCTGCCGCTACCTCGCCGGTTGCTGTCGCTGGGCCAAAGGTCGCTGCCGCCTCGCGGGTCGCCACCGCCGGCCCAAAGGTTGCTGCGTCCGGCCCAACGGTCGCCGCCGGCCCAAAGGTTGGTGCTGTCGCCGCGCAGGACGCGCCGGCCGCAGGTGCCTGCAGCACCGATGTCCGGGTCAGTGCAACCGCCCGCACCGACGACGCGCTGACGTCGGCTTTCACCCGATACGGCAACAACGGTGCGGGTTTTGACCACTGGTCCGGCGGCGACTCCACCTATTCGGCCAGGCTGTCCGGCGGCCGCATCGCCTGGATCTTCTCCGACACATTCCTCGGCTCCGCGGCGGCGGACGGTTCCCGGCCACGGAGCAGCCCGTTCATCAACAACAGCATCGTCGTGCAACAACCTGTCGTGCAACAACCTGCCGCGCAGCAACCCAGCGCCACCGGGTCCACCGGTATTCGCCTGCGCACCGTGCACGGTGGTACCCCCAACCGGCCCGAGGCGATCTTGCCGCCGTCCACCAACAACAGCTGGTATTGGTTCGGTGCCGCGCAACCCAGCGACGACGGCCGCACCCTCTCGGTGATCGCCCTGCGGTTCGAACGGTTCGGGCCTGGCTATTGGGACTGGCGCTGGGCTTCCAACCACCTGCTGCGGCTCGATACCACGCGCTGGACGGCGGAACCGTTGCGCGACTTGCCGTCCGCTGCCAACGTGCAGTGGAGTGCCTGGCTGCAGCCCGCGGGGGACGACCTGCTCGTCTACGGTGTCGAAGACCTGGGGGCAGAGAAGTACCTGCACCTTGCCAAGGTGCCCGGCGGTGATCTGACCGCCGTCGACCGCTGGCAGTATTGGACCGGTACGGGCTGGTCGGGTTCGGAGAAGCAGTCGGCTCGCATTCTCGACCATGTCGCGAACGAAATGAGCGTAACACCTTGGCGCGGCGGCTATCTCGCCGTCACCCAAGACACCGCAGTACCGTTCGACAACGCCGTGCGCGGCTACTTCAGCTGCCGTCCCGAAGGCCCGTTCACCGATCTCGGCGTGCTCTACCGGATGCCGGAGACCGGGCCGAACGGCAGCTACCGAGACCCGAACGTCTTCGGCTACAACGCCCACATCCATCCCGACCTGTCGACCGGCGACGAACTGTTGCTGACCTACAACGTCAACAGCCTGTCCGAGAGCCAGCTGTACGCCGACGTCTCGATCTACCGGCCCCGGTTCGTCCGGCTCAACCTGCAGCTCGGCTGAGCAGTGACCGGGTCGTGCCCATCCGCGGCGATCCGCACGACAACCCTTGACCAGCAACAACTCTGACGATCACAACGAGGTGAGGAAATGTCTTCCATCATCGGACACCGTCGCGGCACCGGCCTTTCGACCGGCAGGACGAGACGGGCGGACACGACCGGCAGCGCGAGGCGGGCGGGCACGGCCGGCGTCGCCGCGCTCACCCTGCTGGTGAGTGCCTGCAGCAGCTCGGACGACGGCGCCGCGAGTTCACCATCCGCCGGCGCGGCGGCCGCAGGCGCCGGATCGGCTGGTTCCGGCGCTGTCGGCTCCGGCCCGGCGGGTTCCGGCTCTGCGGGTTCCGGCGCTGCGGGCGGCGGCTCAACCGGCTCCGGCGCGGCCGGGTCCGGCGCTGCGGGCGCCGCGGGTGGCTCGGCGATGCCCGACTGCAAGGTCGGCGCAGACGGCGCCTTGCAGTACTACACCGACAAGGCCGCGTGGAAGCCGGACCTCGAGTCGATGAACGCCACCTCGCAGGACAACTGCGGGCTGTCGGTTGCCGTCACCGGCTACTCCGACCCGACCCAGTACAACGCCTTCATCATGCAGGGCTTCCAGACCGACCAGAAGCCCACCCTGTTCACCTGGCACACCGGCGATCAACTGAAGTCGTTGGTGGACAAGGGTTTGGTCGCCGAAACCACCGACATCTGGAAGGCCGCCACCACCGCCGGTTACGTGCCGGACGGGCTGATCGACAACTACACCTACGGCGGAAAGCAGTACTGCGTTCCCCTCAACATCGCCTACTGGGTGATGTACTACAACAAGAAGTCGTTCGCCGACGCCGGCGTCACCCCGCCGAAGACCTGGGACGAGTTCACCAAGGTCACCGCGGCGCTGCGGGCCAAAGGCCAGACCCCGCTGCACCAGATGAACGTGATCTTCTCCTTCGCCTGGTTCCAGGCCCTGCTGATGGGCGGAGATCCCGCCGCCTACGCCGGTCTTGAGACCGGCAAGACCAAGTACACCGACGCGCCGGTACAGAACGCCATGAAGCAGTGGTACCAGATGGAGCAGAACAAAGACTTCATCGATGCCGGGGTGCAGACCGATCCGCAAACCCTGTTGAAAACCGGCAAAGTGGCGATGGCCTACTTCGGCACCTTCTTCACCGGCCAGCTCACCAGCGTCGGGATGAAGTCCGACAGTGACTACGGCGTGTTCGCGCTGCCGAACGTCGCCGGCGGCAAGCAGCAGATGGCGTTGGAGACCGGACCGCTCTGCGTCGGTGCCGGCTCGGCGAACGAGAAGGCCGCGCTGGCCTACAGCTCGTGGTGGATGGGGGTGCCGGCGCAAACCGCATGGTCGGACAAGCGCGGCGACATCTCGTTCAACCCGCAGGTGCCGGTGAAGGACCCGGCGCTGGCTGGTCTGCTGAAGGATCTCCCGCAGTGGCAGATCCACAAGCGTTGGCTGGAAGCCACTCCCACCCCGATCTACAACGTCGCGGATCCGGCATTCGGTGAGTTCGTCAGCAAACCGACCGCGGATTCCATGCCGATGCTGCAGAAGATCCAGGCGGCGGCCGACCAGTATTGGAACTCTCAGGGCTGAGCAACGCAGATGACGACCACCCTTACCTCCACCGGGCCGCCGTCGGCGGGTAAATCCGCGACCGGTCGCGAGCGGAATCGGTATGCCGCGCAGGCCGGCGGGTTCGCCGCTCCGGCGCTGCTGCTGGTGACGCTGGTGCTCTACCTGCCCTTTCTGTGGACCGGGTACCTGAGCTTCACCGACTACACCGGCCTGGGCAACGCCAACTGGGTCGGGTTCGACAACTACGCCAACATGTTCAGCGACGCCGATATGCGCACCGCCATGCTGAACACGTTGTACTGGGTGGTCGGCACCATTGCGCTGCCGGTCGGCATCGGGCTTGCCCTTGCGCTGCTGGTGCACGGGCTGCCCGGATCGTTCTGGTACCGGTTGCCGTTCCTGTTGCCCTACGCCATTTCCGGTGTCGCCGTCGGCGTGGTGTGGACGTTCATCCTGCAAACCGACGGCGCGCTGACCCAGGCGCTGCGCTTTCTGCACCTGCCCGGCGCCGACCTGCAGTGGCTGATCGACTCACCGCTGAACACCTGGGTGATGATCGGGGCCACCACCTGGCAGGGTGCAGGCGTCAACGCGTTGCTGTTCGGGATCGGGTTGGCATCCATCCCGCCCGGCCCGGTCGAGGCTGCTCGACTCGACGGCGCCACCGGTTGGCAACTGTTCCGGCACATCTACTGGCCGATGCTGCGGCCACTCACCACGGTCGTGGTCGGTTTGGCCATCGTCGGCAGCCTGAAGACCTTCGACGTGGTGTGGGCGATGACCCAGGGCGGCCCCGGCAACACCTCACAAACGTTGGCGCTGTTGATGTACAAGCGAACCTTCATTGATTTCAAATGGGGGTCCGGTGCGGCGATAGCGGTCTTCCTGACGGTGATCACCGTTGTCGCAGCGGGCCTGTACCTGCGTCGGCAACTGTCCGAGGCGAAGGCGGTGAACTGAGATGACGGCGACGCTCAACGCTGCTGCCACGTCCGCCCGCACCGCGCCGGCGGCACCGGCGCGGCGACGCCTCGGCGTCGGTGGGGTGATCCGCAGGGTAGTGCTGATCGTGTTCGGGCTGCTCTGGTTGATGCCGGTCTACCTGCTGATCGCCAACGCCGCCAAGACCTCCGATCAGTACGGCTCCGTGGGGGTGTGGCAGCCGGTCGGGCTCGGCGGGCTGGTCGAGAACATGAAGCAGGCATGGAACGTCGGGCAACTCGGCGACGGTCTGCTCTCCACCGCGATCTACTCCATTGTGTCGCCGGCGCTGGCGGTGATCATCGGTGCCGCAGCGGGTTACGCGATCGTCGCGCTCCGGCTGCGGCACGGCTTCGCCTGGTTCGTCGTGATCTTCTCGGCCACCGTTGTTCCGCTGCAGATGATCCTGATGCCGTTGTTCCGTTGGTCGGTGCAACTCGAGCTTTACGACAAGCGGATCGGGATGATCATCGTCTACACGGTGCTGACCATCCCGTTCGCCGCCTTCGTGATGCGCAACTTCTTCTCGGGCATCGCCAGGGAGATCTTCGAGGCGGCCGGGGTGGACGGTGCCAGCCCGATGCGGATCTTCTGGCGGATCTACCTACCGATGTCCATCAGCGCGCTTGCCGCCGTTTTCGTGCTGCAGGCCACGCTGATCTGGAACGACCTGCTGATCGGTCTCACGCTGACCCGCTCCGACGACGTCCGTCCGGTGATGACGGCGTTGGTCGCGATGAAGTCGACCTACGGTGGGTCCACCATGCAGGTGGTGCTGGCCGGTGGTCTGCTGGTGTCGCTGCCGACGGTGGTGTTGTTCCTGCTCACCCAGCGCACCTTCACCAAGGGCATGGCGCTTGGCCAATTCTGACCAGCCTGGTGAGCTGTTGCGACGAGTGCCCGTCACCTACCCGACACGAATGAGTTGCCAACGATGAACCAGCACAACACCGATGCCGCCGCTCCCGCGGTGGTGATCACCGGAGCGGCCGCCGGTATCGGCCGCGGTTGCGCGGAACTGCTGTCCGCCAGGGGATACGCCGTTTTCGGGATCGACCGGTCCGCCGAGCTGCCCGCGGGTATTGCCGGCGCGGTGGCCGACGTCGCCGACCCCGAGCAGCTGGAAGCGGCCTTCGCCCTGGCGGCGGAGTGGTCTCCCGCGCTGGCCGGGCTGGTCTGCGCCGCCGGGATCCAGCGCTACGGCACGGTCGGCGACACCGGTGCGGCACAGTTCGACGAGGTGCTCGACGTCAACCTGCGCGGTGCGTTCTTGGCGGCGCACTACGCCGATCCGCTGCTGCGAGCCGGTGGTGCCGGCGGAGCGGTGGTGCTGGTTTCTTCGGTGCAGGCCTACATCACCCAGAGCAACGTGGTGGCCTACGCCGCCAGCAAGGGCGGCCTGGTGTCGATGATGCGCGGCATGGCCATTGACTATGCGCCACTGGGTATTCGGGCCAATGCCGTCTGCCCAGGTTCGGTGGACACCCCCATGCTGCGCTGGGCGGCGGAGCGGTTCGCCGGCACCGAGACCAGCGCCGAAAAGCTGATCGCCCAGTGGGGCGCCGCCCACCCGCTCGGCCGGGTGGCCACCGTCGACGAGGTGGCCGAGGTGGTCGAATTCCTGCTGTCGCCGCGGGCGTCGTTCGTCACCGGCACCGCCGTCACGGTCGACGGCGGTCTCACCGCGGGGCAAGCCGTGAAGCTGCCCGAATGAACGCCGAACGAAAGAGCCGAAACATGGCACAGCACAGCAGGTCCGACCGGGCCGGCGCGGGGATCGAGCTGCCCGGCGCGCCCAGCAGAGCCCCGATCGCCGACATCAGGGCAACCACCGTCACGGTGCCGCTGCAGGCCCCGCTGCGACACAGCAACGGCACCCACTGGGGACGGTTCGTCCGCACCATCGTCGAGGTGGAGACCGCTGACGGTGCCGTGGGTGTCGGCGAGCTCGGGGGTGGTGGCGCCAGCGCCGAAGAAGCCGTCCGCGCGCTGCGTCCTTACCTCATCGGGCACGACCCGGCCCGCACCGAGGCGCTGCGGTTCATGATCGCCAACCCGACCGCAAGCCTCTACAACAACCGCACCCAGCTGCTCGCGGCAGTCGAGTTCGCCTGCCTCGACGTGCTCGGCAAGCAGCTGAACGTGTCGGTGGCCGATCTGCTGGGCGGACGACTGCGCGACCAGGTCGAGTTCGCCTCGTACCTGTTCTTCCGGTATCCGGGCCCGGACGACTCCGATGAGGTGCGCACCGCCGAGCAACTCGTCGAGCACGCGCAGGAGCTGAAGCAGCGCAACGGGTTCCGGGTGCACAAGCTCAAGGGCGGAGTGTTTCCCACCGACTACGAGCTGGAGTGCTACCGCGCCCTGGCCCAGGCACTGCCGGGTGACATGCTGCGCTACGACCCGAACGGTGCGCTCAGTGTCGAGCAGGCCATCAGGTTCGCCGGCGCCATCGCCGATCTGCCCAACGACTACCTGGAAGACCCGACCTGGGGAATGTCCGGCATGCGGCGGGTGCGGCAGAACACCGCGATCCCGTTGGCCACCAACACCATCGTGGTCAACTTTGAACAGCTCGCCGCCAATATTGCCGATCCCGCCGTCGACGTGGTGCTGCTGGACACCACGTTCTGGGGCGGGATCCGGCCGTGCATCAGGGCGGCGGGGGTGTGCGAGACCTTCCAACTGGGTGTCGCGGTGCACTCCTCGGGTGAGCTGGGGATTCAGTTGGCCACCATGCTGCATCTCGGGGCGGTGCTGCCCAACCTCACCTTCGCCGCGGATGCGCACTACCACCACTTGGTCGACGACGTGATCGCCGGCGGCAAACTCGACTACGCCGACGGCAAGGTCGCGGTCCCCAGCGGCCCCGGCCTCGGCGTCGAGCTGGACGCCGACAAGGTGGCCGAGTATGCCGAGTTGTACCGCGAGCTGGGCAACTATCCCTACGACCGCGACCCGGGCCGGCCGGACTGGTATCCATTGCTGCCCAACGCCGATTTTGCCGACCCCGCAGCCGCGGGCGTCCCAGATGCTCTGCAATCCTCTTACCGAAGAATGAGCCGGAAGGACTGAACGTGCCGCTTTTCGATCTCCCGCTCGCCGAGCTGGAGCAATACCGGTACCCGCGGACGCCACCGGGGGATCTGCGCGAGTTCTGGGACACCACGCTGGCCGAATCGCGGGCGGCCGCCGGCGAGCCGGTGATCACCCCTGCGCAGCACCGGATGACGGCGTTGGATGCCTCCGACGTCACCTTCACCGGCTTCGGCGGTGAGCCGATCAAGGCGTGGTGGCTGCGGCCCGCCGGCTGGGACTCGTCACCGCGTCCGGCCGTTGTCGAGTACCTCGGCTACGGCGGTGGCCGCGGGCTGGTGCACGAACGGCTGCTGTGGGCGGCGCACGGCTACCACTACCTTGTGGTCGACAGCCGCGGCCAGGGCAGCCTGTGGAACACCGGGGACACCGCCGACCCGCACGGCAGCGTCCCGGCCGCAGACGGCTACCTCACCCGGGGGGTCGACGACCCGGCAAACCTCTACTACCGCAGGCTGTACACCGATGCGGCGCTGGCGATCGACACTGCCGCCGCCTTGCCAGGCGTCGACCCGAGCCGCGTCGCGGTGGTGGGTCACAGCCAAGGCGGTGCGATGGCGTTGGCCGCCGCCGCGCTGAATCCGCGGGCCGCCTGCTCGGCGGCGCGGGCGCCGTTCATGTGCGGTATCGACCGCAACCTCGAGATCACCGCGGCGGAACCGTACGCGCAGCTCGGCCGGTACCTGTCGGTGCACCGCGATCCGTCGGTGCTCGACGTGCTTGCCTACGTCGACTGTGCGCTGCTCACCCCGTGGATCGACTGCCCGGTGACGGTCAGCGTTGCGCTGCAAGACATCACCTGCCCGCCGTCGGGCATCTACGGTGCCATCAATAACCTGCCCAACCCGGCCAACGTCATCGTCTGGCCGTACAACGGTCACGAGGCCGGCCGCGCGTTCGAAGACCAACAATGGGTGGAGTGGGTCGGCGAGCAGCTCGGCGGCAACGGCGGAGGCCCTGGCCAAGCATGAGCAGCACCGATACCGCACCGGTCGCGGCCAGCGAGAGTGCAGGGCCGCCAACGCTTCCCACCGTCGACGACTTCGCTTCGGCGGTGATCGTCGACCACTACGACGACATGATCAACCCGCCGGGGCTCACCAATCACCTTGCCGTTGTCCAGGTCGATCACGACATCACCGCCGTCCGCAGCCTGAACGTGCCACCGGTCTCCACCGGCGACACCATCACCGGCCAGCTCTATCTCGACGGTCGGCTGGCCCGCTCGTACGGCGAGCCCGTGCGCTGCCAGTGGCGGCCGGACCGGGTGCTGCGCGAGCTGTCCGCCGGGGGTTGCACGGTGCAGACCGACACCTTCTGCCCACCGAGTGAAGCCGCTGTGCTGCAGCGTATCCGGGTCACCAACCACCAAGGCCGGCGCGACGTCGAGGTGGCGCTGTCGCTGGATTCGGCTGTGGTGCACGCCGGCGGTGGCTGGACCGAGCCGATCACCAAGGCCTGGTCGAGCCCGCTGGCCCCGAGCGCCGGCAACATCCTCACCCGTGACGGCGTGTTGCTGCTCGGCACGCCCGCCGACGGCTCGGCCGTCTCGGCGCAGTGGCTGGTCACCGATGCCGCCGGCGCCAGCCCGCTGACCGCCGAGGTTCCCAGCATGACCGGGTACCGGCTGCAGCTGGAGCAGGGCGAGACCGCTGAACTCTGGTACGGCTACGCGATAGCGACCAACCGTGATTCAGCCGGCCAGAGCGACGGTAAAGCGTTGGTGCGGGCCACCTTCGAGCGGTTGATGACCGACCCGGCCGGCGCTTCGCGCGCCAGCACCGACACCTGGAACCGCGAGCTGGCCGCGATGTTCACGCCGGACAACGACGAGTTCTCCGGGTCACTGCCGGTACTGCACACCACCAACGCGGCACTGCGCACGCTGTACTGGTGGGGCGCCATGGGGGTGTTGTGGTTCCGGCGCGACAACCCCGCCAGCGTGCTCGGCCGCAGCTACGACACCCTGATGCCGCGACACTGGCAGACCACCACCTTCATCTGGGACTACAGCCTGTCCAGCCAGGTGCACGCGCTGCTCGACCCCGCGGTGATGCGCCGGCACCTTGAGCATTGGGTGGGGTTGGACATCAACAAGCACTTCGGCACCGAGTGGTTGACCGGCGGTCCGGTCGGCTACTGGTACTCGGTCAACCACTACGCGATGACCAGGCTGGTCAACGACTATCTGCGCTACACCGGCGATCTCGGCTTTCTGGACGCCGAGCTGGCGGCGGCCGACGGCGACCGCAAGGCGCTGGCCGCGCACCTTGACGACTGGGCGCACGCCTGGCAACAACGCCGCGGACCGAGCGGCCTCGCCGACTACGGCGGAATCGACAACCTGCTCGAGTGCGTACCGAGTTATGTGCACGAGGTGGCCAGCCTGCAGGGCGCGAACGTGTGGTGCCTGCGCCGCGATGCCGACGTCGCCGAATACCAGGCGCGTCCGGCCGACGCCGCCCGACTGCGCGCCGAGGCCGATGCGCTGGCAGCGTTGGTTCGGGGCAGATACGTTGCGGGGGAGGGAATCTTCACCGTCGGGCGGCCGGACGGGACGGTGCGCCCGGTCCGGCACTGCTACGACTTCGCCACCATCGGCACCACCATGCCGGAGGACCTGCCCACCGGCGCCGCAGCCGAGATGGTCGGCTTCTTCGTCCGCGAGCTTCGCACCCCGTCCTGGATGCGGGCGCTGAGCCCGCGTGATCCCGACGCCGCTTACTCGGTGCGGGCAGACCACCAGTGGAACGGCGCCTACCCGGCCTGGCCGGCCGACAGCGCCAGGGCGGCGATCGCCCTCGGCCACCCGGAGACCGTCGCCGAGTGGATCGACGGGTTGGCCCGCACCACAAGGCAGGGGCCGCCGGGACAGGCGCACTTTGTCGAGGAGGCGGCACCCACCGTCTCAGGCGGTGCCCGCAAGACCCCACCCCAGCCGCCCTACCTGATCGATTGGGCCTGCTCGTCGGCCGGAGCCTGGTGCGAGCTGGTGCTCACCGGCGTCTTCGGCATCGAGGTGGACCTCGACGGCACGGTAGGAAACAGCAAGAACGTGTTGGCCGCGTTCGACCCGGGCGCCAAGGTGGAAAACCTTGTGGTGCAAGGCAAGACCTGGACGGTGGACGCTACCGGGGCACGCCGGAACTGAGCCGAAGGCGGTTCCCGTCAGCGGGCCGGCCCCACCGGGTCGGGATCGCTGGTACGCCGCCGAATGGACATCGGGATCAGCACCCAGACCACAAGCCCGACGGCCAACAGCCCGCCGCCGATGGTGAAGGCCAGCCAGCGCGGCTGCAGCACGTCCACCACCAGCATCACCCCGCCGAGCACGGCAGCCGCCAGAAAGCTCAGGCCGGCCACTGCCATCCGGCTGGTGTAGCGCACCAGAAAATCCTTGACGCCGCGCCGGAACAGCAACCGGTGCGCCGCCACCGGCCCGGTGAAGCAGACCACCGCCAGCGCGGCCGCCACCAGCGTCACCAGATACAGCACCAACTCGAAACCGTCGAGCTCGGTGAACCGCGCCTGGAACGCCAGCGACAACAAGAACGCGAACAGGATCTGCACACCGGCCTGGGCCACCCGCAGCTCCTGCAGCTGCTCGGAGAAGTTGCGGTCCAGCCGCTCGCTGGTGCTCTCGTCGCGGCGGTAGCCGCCGTACTCGCTCGCGTCGCCCTCCACCTCGGCAGGGCGGGGACGTGCCGAATCGTCGGCGCGATCGGTGTTCACCCAGGCATCCTGACGCATCCGGGCGGGCCGTCGCCAGCGCAGCCGGCACCGGGCACCGTCCCGCGTCCCCGTTGCGGCTCCCCACCACACCGCCGCTGTGCCGCGGCGCCGAGCAGGCAGGATGGTCGGGTGAGTGTCAGCACCGAACAGACCGACTTCGGCTTCCAGGTCGCCACCCGGGCCGGTGACGGCCGAGCCCGCACCGGCGTCATCAGCACCCCGCACGGCCAGATCCGCACGCCCGCGTTCATCGCGGTCGGCACCAAGGCCACCGTGAAAGCGCTCACCCCCGAGATGGTGGATGCTGCCGGCGCCCAGGCGGTGCTGGCCAACGCCTATCACCTGTACCTGCAGCCGGGGCCGGACATTGTCGACGCCGCCGGCGGCCTCGGGGCGTTCATGAACTGGCCGGGGCCGACCTTCACCGACTCCGGCGGGTTCCAGGTGATGAGCCTCGGTGTCGGGTTCAAGAAGGTACTGGCGATGTCCACCGACGGCATGCAGTCGGACGACATCATCGCGCCGGGCAAGACCAGGATGGCCACCGTCGACGACGACGGCGTCACCTTCAAGTCGCACATCGACGGGTCAACGCACCGATTCACCCCTGAGGTGTCGATGCAGATCCAGCACCAGCTCGGCGCCGACATCATGTTCGCCTTCGACGAGCTCACCACGTTGATGAACACCCGCGGCTACCAGGAAGCGTCGGTGGAGCGCACCCGGCTCTGGGCCCAACGCTGCCTCGACGAGCACGACCGGCTGACCCTCGAGCGTGCAGGCAAGCCGTACCAGGCGCTGTTCGGGGTGATCCAGGGTGCCCAGTACGAAGACCTGCGGCGCAATGCGGTACGCGGGCTGGAAGCGTTGCGCTCCAACACGTCCGGTCGTGGGTTCGACGGCTACGGCATCGGCGGGGCGCTGGAGAAGGAGAACCTCGGCACCATCGTCGGCTGGTGCGCCGACGAGCTGCCTGACGACAAACCGCGGCACCTGCTCGGCATCTCGGAGCCGGACGACATCATCGTCGCGATCGCCGCCGGCACCGACACCTTCGACTGCGTCTCGCCCTCGCGGGTGGCGCGCAACGGCGCCATCTACTCCCGCGACGGCCGCTACAACGTGACGGCATCCCGCTTCCGGCGCGACTTTGCGCCACTGGACGCCGAGTGCGACTGCTACACCTGCGCGCACTACACCCGGGCCTACCTGCACCACCTGCACAAGGCGGGTGAGCGACTGTTCGCCACCCTTGCCACCATTCACAATGAGCGGTTCATCATCACCCTGGTCGACCGCATCCGCGACAGCATCGACGCCGGCACCTTCTACGAAGTGACCGGCACCTTCCGCGACCGCTACTACGCCGGGAGAATCAGCTGAGCGGGCGCGTGGCAGGCTAGCGGCATGCCGCACATCTCTGTCGCCGCCGTGCTGTTCGACCTTGACGGGACGCTGGTCGACTCCACCGGAAGCGTGGAACGCAACTGGCGCAAGCTTTCTGACGGGATCGGGGTGCCGTGGCCGCAGGTACAGCCGTGGATCCACGGTATCCCGGTGCCGCAGGTGCTGGCCCGGTTGCGGCCGGATTTCACGCCCGAGCAGGTGCAACAGTGGCGGCAGTTCATGATCGACGGCGAGGCCACCGACACCGGCGATGTTGTTCCCATCCCGGGTGCGCTGACCGCACTGGACGAGTTGCCGACCAATCGATGGGCGATCGTCACCTCCGGCCCGCGGCGGCTGGCGTTGGCCCGGATCAACGCCGCCGGGCTGCCGTTGCCCCGGCACCTGGTGACCGCCGACGACGTCGCCGTCGGCAAGCCGGACCCGGCGCCGTTCCTGTTGGGCGCCAAGACCGTTGGTGCCGAGCCGGCGCAATGCGTCGCGTTCGAGGACTCGCCGGCCGGGGTGCAATCGGCGCGGGCCGCTGGTATGCCGGTGATCGCACTGACCACCACCCATCCGGAGATCGGCGAGCTGGGGGTGCCAACCATCACCGACCTGACGCAAGTGGAGTTTTCCGCCGACCGGGCCGGCGTCGTCGTCAGCTACTGAGCCACCGCCGGGCCCCAGGGGCCATCCGCCTCAGGTGCCGGCGGCCGGCGGTGATTGCGCTGCCAGTGCCGACTGGTAGCTGGGCTCGCGCTTCTTGATCGCGTTGATCACCGGCACCGTGACGACGGGCAGCAACGCCGCCTCCACCGCGACCTTGATCACGAAGCCGAGCAGCGTGTAGTTGGCCAGATCCTTGAAGCCGGTTATGCCGATGGCGGGCCCGGCGATCAGGCAGAACGTCAGGGTGTCGAAGAACTCGCTTACCACAGTGGAACTGAGCGCCCGCAGCCACAGCTTGTTCTCCTTGTTGCGGGCCTTGAGTTTCACCATGACATACGAGTTGAGGAACTCGCCGATCAGGTAGCCGCAGATGCCGGCCAACAGGATCTGCGGGACGACGCCGACGATGGTGTCGAACGCATCCTGGCCGGTGTAGCCGGGCGCACCGGGGGAGATGCTGACCAGCCAGAACACCAGGTTGGCCAGCAGCAGCATCACGAAACCCAGCAGGATCACCCGCCTCGCCGCCCGCAGGCCGTACACCTCGGTCATCACATCGCCGATCACGTAGGTGAGCGGGAACACGAAAACGCCGCCGTCGGTCAGCACCGGCCCGAACTCGATGCCCTTGGTGGCGCCGATGTTGCTGATCAGCAGCAGGGTGCAGAAGATCCCGGCGAGCATCGGATAGAACATCGTCCCCGCTGTCGCGTATGCCGCTCGGCTGTCGAGGCTGCCTGGCACCACGCCGCCACGGCGTCGCCGGCGCGCAGTCAGCGGGGAAAGGGAACGGGGAGTTGTCACGGCTGGCGATTGTGTCGCGGGCGCGGGCCGGTGATCAACTCGGCGCCGGCGCCAGGGACGCTCCGCCGGCTCCGGTGCGCCGCTCAGGACGAACACGCCCCGGCATGGAGCCTCCTGATATCTCACATGTGAGTTATGGTGCTCAACATGGTTGACCAGTATCTGAGCCAGGTGGGCACCCTGATCCGGGCCGCTCGCCGGAACAAAAGCCTTACCCAGTCCGATCTGGCGCGTTCGCTGCATACCTCGCAGAGCGCCGTCGCCCGCATCGAACAGGGCCGTCAGAATCTCAGCCTTGAGATGCTGGCTCGCATCGGTGAGGCGCTGGGCACCGAGGTGGTCACCGTCTCCAGCAACGCCCCGCTGAACCTGCGGATCGAGGGCGGCCGCCCGCTGTCCGGTTCCATCGACGTGCGGACCAGCAAGAACGCCGCAGTGGCGTGCCTGTGTGCCGCGCTGCTGAACAAGGGCACCACCACGTTGCGCAGCCTGGCCCGGATCGAGGAGGTCAACCGGATCGTCGAGGTGCTCTCCTCGATCGGCGTCAACTGCCGTTGGCTGCCCGGGACGGACGATCTGGAGATCCGCCCGCCGCGCCGGCTCGACCTCGCCGCCATCGACGAGGACGCCGCCCGCCGGACCCGCACCATCCTGATGTTCCTCGGCCCGCTGCTGCACGAGTTCGGGGCCTTCTCGCTGCCGATGGCCGGTGGCTGCGACCTCGGCACCCGCACCGTCGAGCCGCACCTGCAGGCGCTGCGCACCTTCGGCCTCGACGTGGTGGCCCATGCCGGCAAATACACCGCGACGGTGACCCCGGACGTCCGCCCGGCCCGGCCCATCGTGCTCACCGAGCGTGGCGACACCGTCACCGAGAACGCATTGTTCGCCGCCGCCCGCACCGAGGGCGTCACGGTCATCCGCAACGCCAGCCCCAACTACATGGTGCAGGATCTGTGCTTCTTCCTGCGGAAGCTGGGCGTGCAGATCGACGGCATCGGCACCACAACGCTGACCGTGCAAGGCATCTCGGAGATCCGCACCGATGTCGAGTACTTCCCGTCGGAGGATCCCATCGAGGCGATGAGCCTGCTCACCGCCGGCATCGTCACCAAGTCGGAGATCACCGTCAAGCGGGTTCCGATCGAGTTCATGGAGATCGAGCTGGCGGTGCTGGAGTCGATGGGCGCCTCGTTCACCGTCGGCGAGGAGTATCTGGCGGCCAACGGAGCCACCCGGCTGGTCGACGTCACCACCCATCCGTCCCGGCTGCACGCGGCCAAGGACAAGATCCACCCGATGCCGTTCCCCGGGTTGAACATCGACAACCTGCCGTTCTTCGCCGTCATCGCCGCCTGCGCCGACGGTGAGACCACCATCCACGACTGGGTGTACGAGAACCGGGCCATCCACCTCACCGAGTTGGAGCGGCTCGGCGCCAGGGTGAAGCTGATGGACCCGCACCGGCTGCTGATCAGCGGGCCGACCCGTTGGCGGGCAACGGAAATGATGTCGCCGCCGGCGCTGCGACCCGCCGTGGTGCTGCTGCTGGCGATGCTGGCCACCCCGGGAGTATCGGTGCTGCGCAACATCTATGTGATCAACCGCGGCTACGAGAACCTCGACGGCCGGCTGAATGCTTTGGGCGCCAACATCGAAGTCTTCCGCGACCGGTGAGGTCAGTGACTGGGCGTTGCTCCCGGTAGCCGGTCAGCCGGCGCCGGTGAGTGCCGCGGGAGCGGTCCACGGCTCGGTCGGAAGCGTGTCGGGGTCGAACCGGCGGAGCAAGGCTTGGGTGTCCACCCGCTCGCCCGGCGCGGCCAGCCCGAGCGAGACGGCCAAGGCGTTCAGCACGGCGCCGGCGTCAGTACCCTTGGCGGCCAACTGTTCCAGGGTGACGGCGCCGTCCCGCTTGGCCAGCCGCTGTCCGGTCGGCCCGAGCACCAGCGGCACGTGCGCGTACTCCGGCACCGGCAGGTGCAGCAGCGTCGCCAGGTACGCCTGGCGCGGCGTCGATGGGAGCAGATCATCCCCGCGGACCACCTGGCCGACCCGCTGGGCGTTGTCGTCGATGACGCTCACCAGGTTGTAGGCGGGGGTGCCGTCGAATCGGGCCAACACGAAATCGTCGACGGTGCCGGTGTAGTCGCCGTGCAGCCGGTCGTGCACGGTGAACTCGGTGGCGTCGCTGCGCAGCCGGATCGCCGGCGGTCGATCGGCCTCGGCGCGCCGGCGTGCTCGCTCGGCGTCGGTGAGGTCCCGGCAGGTCCCCGGATACGCGCCCGGCGGTGCGTGCGGAGCCGTCGGCGCCGCCAGGATGTCCTTGCGGGAGCAGAAGCATTCGAAGGTGCGGCCATGCGCGCTGAGCCGATCGATCACCGCCGCGTAAACCTCGCGGTGCTCCGACTGCACCAGCGGCTCGCCGTCCCAGTCGATGCCGAGCGCGGCCAGATCGGCCAACTGCCGATCGGCCGCACCCGGCCGGGACCGCTCGTCCAGGTCCTCGATGCGCATGCCGAACGGACGCCGCTCCGAGCGGGCGAACAGCCAGGCGAGCAGCGCGGTCCGCAGGTTGCCCAGGTGCAGGTCGCCGGACGGGCTCGGCGCGTACCGGCCGGCGCGGCGTTCGGGAGCGGACCGCTGTGGCATCCCCCGACGGTGCTCCGTCCGGCGCCACGTTGTCAAAGGGCGCCCGGACGACCGCTTACCAGAGCTCGAAGGGCCCGGTCTTCTGCACGCTCATGGTGGTGCCGCTGGCCACATGCCGGATCACGCTGCGGGCCTTGACGACCTGGTATCCGGTCTTGAGCCCGTCCGCCATCTTGGTCTGGAACACCCGGCCGGAGTGGAGCGTCAAGGGCCGGCGGCGGATCGGGGCCAGGTCGTCGCGGTAGCGGTAGTCGACGTCGGCGGTGATCACGTCGGCGGCCAGTTGGTACTGGCAGCTGCGGTCGACACCGACCCGGCCGGCGTACGTCGCATTGACCACGAACGTCGTCCAATAGGTGTGGCATCGCTTGCTGCGGAACAGATACAGGGTGCCGAAAGGAGTGTCGCGGTGGTCGATGGTGCTTCTGCTGTCGGAGCACCGGTACAGGCCGGTGGCACCCTTGATCTGCAGGTCCGGGCTCTTGTCGTTGTAGAAGCTCACCGGCGGGCCGGCGGGGTGACCGCCGGGGGTGGCGGCCTGCGCCGGCGCGGCGACCGAGGCGAGCGCCAGTGCGACGGCCGCCGCGGAGGCGGCCAGTGGCTTGGCAAGTGTGAACATGACGGGCTCCAGTTCGCTCAGCTGTCCGTGGCTCTCACGGACCGCCTCAGCCTGAGCCGGTCGCCCGGTCGCCGGTATCGGTAGTGCGACCCCTGTTTCCCGGGTAATCGAACCGGTTCGCGGTGCCAGCGGCGCCCGCGGTTCGCCGCCGCCCGCGGTGTCGTTGGACGTGCGTGGTGCAATGCGGGGGTGAACGACCAGCCCGAGTTGGCGATGCTGTGGGAATCGGCGGACCCGGCCGAGGAGTTGCCGCGCCGCTTCGGCTTCGCCGACGCCGCCGCGGCGGTCGGTTGGTTGTCGGAGCTGCTGCGGGAGCGGTGGGCGGTGCGGCTGCGCGGCTGCGCGCGGATCATGCTGAGCGACCGAAACGCCTTGGCGTTGTTGGAGACCGACGCCGGCCCGATGGTGGCGAAGTGGTCGGCGGCAAGCGCGCACTTCCCGCGGCTGGGCGCGCTCGCCGAGGTGACGAGCCGGCTGGGCCGGCAGGCCTTGCCGGTCGCGGCACCGGTACCCACCCGCGACGGCCAGGTGCAGGTGCAGATCGACTCGGCATCCATCGCCCTGCAGCCGCGGATCGACGGCACTCACCTCGACGTCGGCGACGCCGAGCAGGTGCGCGCCGCCGGGCAGGTCTTGGCACGGCTGCACCGCGCCCTGGCTGAGTCGGCACCGGCGGACCTGCCGGAACTGTCCGCACCGATCTCGTTGTCGGCGCAGCTGCGCTCCTGGCTGGCATCGGGGCCGCGGCATGTTCCTGCCGACGTGGTGGGCGCCCTTGGCGCTGTGGTCGCGGCGTCGCCGATCGAACCGGACACACCGATCCAGTTGGTGCACGGCGACTTTCGCGCCGCCAACGTGCTGTGCCGTGGCTCCGAGGTGGTCGCGGTGATCGACTTCGACGACGCCAGACTGGACCACAGGGTGGTGGAGCTCGCGCGGTCGGCCGCGCTGCTCGGCACCGTCTACCACCACTGGGCGCCGGTCAGCCCCGAGGTGCACGGGACGTTTCTGGCCGGCTATCAGGCGGTGTCGCCGTTGACGGCGGCGGAGTCAGCCTGGCTGCGGCCGCTGGTGGCCTGGTACTCGGCGCGGCTGGCGCCGCCGGGCGGCGACCCTGCCGGTTGGGCGGTGTCCGCGCGTGAGGTGCTGGCAGCGCCTCAGGAGGTGTACTCCGCGTCAGTGACGTGATCGAGCCAGGTGACGACCTCGCCGATTCCGTCTGTCACGTACAGGGTTTGCCCCTTCGGGTGGCGCTGCCAGCGGCGGAATCTGCTTCGATCGCCGGCTCAGGTGCCGACGGCGTTGCTGACCTCGGCGACCAGTTCGAGGTGATCGAGGTCGGTCAGGTCCAGCACCTGCAGATACAGCCGGGTGGCACCGGCGTCGGCGAGCGCGCCGATCTTGTCGGTCACCTCGGACACTGTGCCGCCCAACGCTTCCGAGCGGAGCTGCCGCGGGTCGCGGCCGATCGCGTCGGCCCGCCGGAGGAACTCGGCGTCGTCGCGGCCGACGCACACCGTCTCCGCCGCGGACATCACGATCGACGCCGGGTCCCTGTCGATCGCGGCGCAGGCCGCCCGCACCCGCTCGAATCTGACCCCGGCCTCGTCGGCGGGTGCGAAGGCGGAGTTGAACTCGGCGGCGTACTGCGCGGCCAGCGCCGGGGTGCGGCGCTTGCCGCCGCCACCGATGATCACCGGGATCGGGTGCTGGATCGGCTTGGGCAACGCGGGGGAGTCCACCACCTGGTAAATGTCGCCGGAGTAGGAGAACGTCTCATCCTCCGGTGTCGCCCACAGCCCGGTGATGATCGCCAGTTGTTCGCTGAGCACCTCGAAGCGCTGTTTGGTGTCCGGGAATCCGATGCCGTAGGCGGTGTGCTCGGCGGCGTACCAGCCGGCACCGAGGCCGAAGTCGACCCGGCCGCCACTCATCCGGTCCACCTGCGCCACCGAGATCGCCAGCGGCCCGGGCAGCCGGAAGGTGGCCGAGGTGACCAGCGTGCCCAGCCGAATCCGCTCGGTCTGCACGGCCAGCGCGGCGAGCGTCAGCCAGGCGTCGGTCGGCCCCGGTGCGCCGTCGACGCCCATCGCCAGGTAGTGGTCGGAGCGGAAGAACCCGTCGAACCCGAGCTGCTCGGTGGCCTGCGCCATCCGCAGCAGATCCGCGTAGTCGGCGCCCTGCTGCGGTTCGGTGAAGATCCTGAAGTCCATATCGCTATCAGATCAGAAGCTTCCCACCAGGGCTCGTCAGGCCAGGTCTTCCGGGTCGACCTTCCGGCCTGCACCGGAGTCGATCCCATTGCCCAGCCGCCGCCGGTACACCCGCGACTCCCAGGGTCGCAGTAACGTGCCGGTGTCGTCCGGGTAGTTCCGCAGGATCAGTTCACCGGCCGCATGCTCGGCGTACTCGGGCAGGTCGAGTTCCAGGTTTTCACCGGAGAAGTTCGCCACCACCAGTAGCGACGTCTGCTCCGATGCGCGGACGAACGCGTACAGCGACCGGTGATCCGGCACCAGCATGCGAAACGTTCCGGTGGTGATCACCGGCTCGGAGTGGCGCAGCGCGATGAGCGCGCGGTAGTGGTGGAACACCGAGTCCGGATCGGACCTTTGCTGGTCGACGCTGATCTCGATGTGGTTGGGGTTGACCGGAATCCACGGTGTCCCAGCGGTGAATCCGGCGCCCGGCCCGCCATCCCACTGCATCGGCGTGCGGGCATTGTCCCGGCCGTAGGCCCGCAGTCCGGTCAGGACATCGGATTCCGGCACGCCGGCGCCGATCGCCTCGTCGTAATGGTTGATCGATTCGATGTCCCGGAAGTCGGCGCGGCCGGCGAACGGGGCGTTCGTCATCCCGATCTCCTCGCCCTGGTAAACGTACGGCGTGCCCCGGTGTAGGTGCAGGACGGTGCCGAGCAGTTTGGCGGACTCGATTCGGTACTTGCCGTCATCGCCGAACCGGGAGACCACCCGCGGCTGGTCGTGGTTGTTCCAGTACAGGCTGTTCCAGCCGACGCCCGCCAGCGCGGTCTGCCAGCGGCCGAGGCTCGCCTTCAGCTCGCGCAGGTCCAATTCCTGCGGGTCGAACTTGTGATCTCCGTGGTCCAACCCGACATGCTCGAACTGGAAGACCATGTCCACCTCGCGGGACCGGGGGTCGGTGAACCTGATCGCCTCGTCGACGGTGACGCCGGGCATCTCTCCGACGGTGAGCAGCGGCGTCGGCGCGGTCCCGAACACCGTGTCATGCAGGTCGTTCAGGTATTCGTGGATCCGCGGGCCGCAGGTGTAGAAGGGGGCGCCGTCACCGAACCGGGAGCCGGAGCCGACGATCCCATCCGGCAGTCCCGGCACCTTGGACAGGAAGTTCACGACGTCCAGCCGGAATCCGTCCACCCCGCGGGCCAGCCACCAACGCAGCATGTCCGCCACCGCCGCCCGGACCCGTGGATTCTCCCAGTTCAGGTCCGGCTGCTTGCGGGAGAAGATGTGCAGGTAGTACTCGCCGGATGCCTCGTCGTACTGCCAGGCCGACCCGCCGAACGCCGAGCCCCAGTTGTTCGGTTCGGCGCCGGGGGAGCCGGGGGTCATCCCGCGTCGAGCGGGCCGCCAGATGTACCAGTCCCGCTTGGCGGAATCCTTGCCGGACATCGCTTCCACGAACCAGGGATGTTCATCGGAGGTGTGGTTGACGACGACGTCGATCATCACCCGCAGGTCGCGGCGATGCGCCTCGGCCACCAGGGCGTCGAAGTCCGCGAGGGTGCCGAACACCGGGTCGACGTCAGTGTAATTACTGATGTCGTAACCGTTGTCGTCCTGCGGGGACGGGTAGAACGGCGATAACCACACCACGTCGACGCCCAGTTCGGCCAGGTAGTCCAGCCGGGAGATCACACCGGGCAGATCGCCGATGCCGTCGCCGTTGGCGTCGGCGAAGCTGCGCGGGTAAATCTGGTAGACCACGGCGCGCTGCCACCAGGTGTCTGGACCGCCCGGTTCCCGCAGCGCGGTGGCCGGCGCCGTCGCGCCGAATCCTGCGGTGTCCGGTACTGCGGTGTCGGGCGTTTCGGTCGTCATGCCAGCTCCAGGTGATCGATGTTCACGGCACCGGAATCCGTGCCGCCGTGCCAGAGGACGACCGAGTGCAGCCCGGCCTTCAGTGGAAACCGGACGGTGGCGGTGGCCCAGGTGTCCCAACTCCCAGTCGCAGGCAGGGTGAGCGGGATCGAGGTGGCTCCGTCCACCGCTAGCGTGCGGGTGGTGGTAGTCGGTGCGGCGTAACGGATCCGCAGTGTTGCCTCACCGGTTGCGGCCGCCCTCATTGTCGTAGTAACTCCGGTGTTCGGGGCGGCGAAATTATCGACGAACCCGGATCCGGTGTAGCCGGGGTGATCGGTGCCGACGGTGACGCCGGTGCGAACCGCAGTCTCGGCCTCGTAGCGGCCACCGGCGGGAGTGGCGAACTCGCGCTCCAGATAGAGCATGTCCCAGGTCCGCAGTTCGGGCACGGTGAACGAAAGGTAGCGTCCGGCGGAGTCGGTGCCGACGGCGTAGGGCAGGTTTGTGCTGCGGCCCCCGTCGCGGTCGGGAGAGGCGACCCGCAGGTCGCCTGGTTGCAGGTCAGGGCCGATGTAGTACCTGACCTTCAGATCGCGCTGAACCGGTGGCGTTGTCTTGCCGCTCGGCCGCCACCGATCGTCGTTGCCGAGCAGATTGATCAGCTGGATCACGTCGTGGTCGGCCGACCGTTTCGCGTTGACCCACACCGTGTTTGGCTCGGCGGCGCCGCTGGTGGCGATCCCGTCGACGGTCACCACCTGGCGACCGGAGTCGATGGAGTACACATCCGGGCCATAGAGCAGGTTCTCGTACGCAGTGGTGAAGTCGTAGAAGCCCTCCATCCAGCCGGCCAGGTCATTGCTCAACTGCTTGGAGAAGTCCGGGAAGTACGGGTTGGACAGCATATTCGCGTCCTGTCCCATCGCGATCGCCGAGGCGCCGGAGGCGGCGAATGCAGCGTTGGCCAGCTTGACCGACGTCGGGTCGAACTCGCCGAGCACAAGGCTGTCCAGGTTGATGAACCCGGTGTCGGTGGCGGTCAGCTCCAGGGTGATCGTGTGCTGTCCTGCCGTCAACCGGGTGGTGATCGATTGCGGGAGTTTCCAGGTATCCCACGACCCGGCCGGCTGGAATTTGACAGTTCCCACCGGCGTGCCGTCCACCTTGACCGTTCTGCTGGCGACCGCGCCGGTGGCGTTGCCGTAGCGGAAGTTCAGCGAATAGCGCCGGGTTTCCGGGGCGGTGACGGTGAACTCGACCCGCTGGCCGACGGTGCCGAACTTGTCGACGAAGCCGGGCCCGGTATATCCGGAGTGGTTGGTGTTGGTGCCGAGCGTCTCGGACAGGACGGCCTGCTCGGCCTCGTACCGCGGCCCGGAGTTGTCGTGGTTGTTGAGGTACCCGGCGATCACCCGGGATTCGCCGCCGGACAGCCGTTGCTGCCGATCGAGCAGCGCCTTAACGTCCAGGTACTTCTCGTGCCGGTCCCAGAGTTCGGTGTACAGGTAGTCAACAACACCGCTGGTCGCGATCGCGTCGGAACCGAATCCGTCTACCGCGTTCATCCCGACCACCGTTCCCGCCGAGCCTGCAAGGGCTCGGTCGGATGCCTGCAGCAGCGAGCGGAAGCCGGCGGGCAGGTCGACCGGCTTGCCTGCCCAGTCGGTCATCGCGCCCCAGTCGCCGAGCTGGTCGACGTGCACCCCGTCGAAGCCCATGGTGTCGACCTGGTCCCGGTACTGCGCGGTGATGTGGCGCTGCCATGAGGGGTTCGCCGGATCGAACATGTACAAATTCGCGCCAGGGATCATCTCGAAATCCCACGGGGTGCCGTCGGCATACTTGAGCCGCCAGTCGTCGGACAAGCCCGACACCTGCTGGTAATTGTTCAGGGCGGCGTAGGACATTGAGTACGGCAGTGCCGCGACGTTCTGCTGGTGTGCGGCGGTGATATACCGGGAAACCGTCTGTGGCGCAATCACATCACCGTTCCATGCGGTCCATGTGGTCGCCAGGCTGCCGGCTGCATCGCGTTGGATCGGCTTGTCGTGCCGCCACATCCAATCGTAGAACTGCAGGGCGTTGAGGTGGTATTTGCGCTGTAGCAGCCGAATCTGGGCGTCGGCCTGGGCCTGGGTCAGGCCGGCCGGATAGGCGGACAGGAAGCCGATCCGCGGGAAAACCGTCCAGTCCGACGACACGTCGACCGCCGCCGACGCGGTGGCCCCGCCCGCGGTGATCTGCACCAGGTAACCCTGGTAGTCGGCGGCCGGCGGCGTGAACGTCCAGTTCGCTGTGGTGGTTGGGGCGGCGGTGGCCGTGACCGTTGCGGTGGCCACCGGCTCTCCCAGGTGTGTGACTGTGAAGGTGACCGGGCCGGTCCAGGTTCCGCCGGCGGCGGACAGGTCGGCGGAGACGGTGACCGGTTGGCCCGGCGCGTATCGGGGCAGGTCGACGTAGGCGTCGCCGACCGTGACGGTCGCAGCGGCGACCGACCGGTCCCCGGTCGTCGGGGGCGCGGCGCCGGCCGCGGATGCGACCGCGGGTGCGACGATGGCGGCGGTGGCAACTGCGAGGGCGAGGTTCAGGTGTCGGCGATACCGCAGGCGGCCCATGGGTTGTGCCTCTCGTTCGGTGGAGCAGGGGCGGGTCGGAACGTGCTCAAGCGGGTTCGACGACGACGAGTTGCCAGATCCGCGGAGCGGGAAGCTCGGCGCAGGACCACCCGCCGTCGTCGGTCACCGCGACATCGACCAGCCGCGGTGCGCGGTCCGGATCCGCGGCCCGGACCCGCAGCGGTCCGGGCCCGAACCGGCGGACCCGTAGCGTCCCGGGACCAGGATCGCTGGGGGTTGCCCTGGCGGCGTCCCAGTCGGTGTCCGGCTGTCCGGTCAGGTTGATCAAATGCACCACGTAGCGGTGGCCGACTCGGCGGATGATTCGCCACACGCCACCGGCGGCGGCGTGCTCACTGACCGGTGTGTCGTGGTACTCCACATCCAGATCGTCGTTGTACCGCCCGGCCATCGACCGAGTCACGTCCGGTCCGGCGGGGAACAGCAGTTCGCCGTGCTCTACCAGGAAGTCGTACCAGCGGGCCAGCAGATCGGTGGTCGATGGCTCGGCGATGTGGTTGCGGACGTAGTACGGATCCACCAGGACCCGGTCGGCCTCGCCGGCAAGGAGCTGGGTAGCGCCGTGTGCCCCCAGGGTGGCCATGGTGAGCGCCGTAGCGATGTCTCCAATCCGGGCGTCGACGTCGTCATAGAGATGCTGGTAGGCGGCTAGCACTACCGGTTTCCCGGGGGCAGTCGCAGCGGCCGAGGTGGCGATGTCGGCCAGATGCTGCAAGGTGGTCGACGGCGCCCATGGCTCGACGTAGACAATGTCCTGCTCGACCGCGCCGGTGCGCCAGGTCGGAAAGTCGTTGACCTGGTTGAATATCAGCCGGTGATCGGGCAGCTCGGCGCGCACGACGGCGATCATGGTGGAGAAGCTCTCGGCAACGTCGACGGCGATACCGTCGGCGCGAACGGCGTGTTTGGGGTAGCCGTACTGGTCCAGGTGGAAGCCGTGGAAGCCCAGTTCCGCGGCGACGCTCAGGTCGGCCCGCAGATGGGCGAGCCACTGCTCGTGCGCCGGGTCGACGATTCGGAGGAAATCGCCGAGGCCGTAAGGATTGCCGTCGGCAGCCAACAGTGCCGCGTGCCGCCAGTCGTCCCACTCCTGGTTGCCCACCGCATAGACGGCGGCATACCCGATGGCTCGGCTGCCCGCTGCCGCCAGCCGACCGATCAGATCCCGCACGGCGTCCAGGGAGATCGGCTGGCCCAGCGGATCGTCGTAGACCTCTCCGCCGCCGACCAGGTCGGCATGCCGGAATGCCCAGTCGTAGCACTGGATGTCGGTCAGGTGCAGTCGCCGTACATTGTCAATCACCGGGTCCCACCGCCGCCCGGGCGGGAAGCTGGCCACGAAGCCGTACCGCTGTACCGGGGCGCCGGCCGGCGCAACCTCGACTGCGGTTCTGGCCAGCACCACCCCTGAAGCGTCGACGAGTTCGATGCCGTACCCGCCGACGGGCAGGACTCCGATGTCTGTCAGTGGCTGGACCGGCTGCCGGCCAACGGTTTCGCCGAGTGCGTGGGTCACCAGCTCAGCGTCGACCCGCACACCCCGAACCTCGATGAGCACCGGTTCGTCGGGACCGAACCGGGCCATGGTCGGCAGCAGCACCGGGTCCGCCGGCGAGGCGGGAATCGTCATCCCTTCACCGCCCCGGAGGTCAGGCCCTGCACGAAGTGCCGCTGGAATGCCAGGAAGATGACGATCACCGGGATGATCGCGATGACCGAGGCGGCGAACACCAGGCCCCACAGGGTGGAGTTCTGGCCGTGGAACAGATTGATGGCAACAGGCAACGTGTTCTTCTCCGGCGTGGTGATGATGGTCAGCGCCCAGGCGAACTCGTCCCAGTTGGCCAGGAACGAGAAGATCGTCGCCGTGGCCAGCGCCGGCCGGGACAGCGGCAGGATCAACTGGAAGAACCGGCGGACCGGGCCGGCCCCGTCCATTTCCATCGCCTGCTCGAGTTCGGCGGGGATCTCGGCGAAGAAGCCGCGGAGCAGGAACGTGTTCAGCGACAGGGAGCCGGCGATGTAGAAGACGACGAGGCCAGCCATCGAGTCGAGCAGACCGAGGTACTTGGCCAGCAGGAACTGCGGGATGATCAGCATCATCGTCGGCACCATCAGCCCGATCAGCAGCACCCGGAACAGCACCTCGCGGCCGCGGAAACGAAAGCGGGCGAAGGCATACGCCATCATCGAACTGATCAGCAGTGACCCCGCGGTGGACAGCACCGTCACCACCAGCGAGTTGAGGAAGTAACGGGGGAATCCTTGGGTGCCCCAGGCGTCCCGGTAGTTCTGCAGGGTCGCCGGCTGCGGGATGAACTGCGGCGGGATTGTCAGGACAAAGGTCTGCTCTTTGAACGAGGTCGACAGCATGTACAGGAACGGCAGCACCATCACGATCGAGCCGACAGCCAGCAGCCCCCACCGTGCCGCCGTGCCGGCCCTGCTGCCGGTGACAAGGGCGCTCATGTCGCACTGCCCATCCGGCCGCGGAAGGCCCGCAACTGCAGGATCGAGATGATGAAGACGGCGATGGTGAGCAGTACCGCCATCGCTGCGCCGTAGCCGTACTCGCCATCGGCGAACGCGAGTTGGTACATGTATGTCAGCAACACCTGGGTCTGCTGGGCCGGTCCACCGTCGGTCATCACCAGCACGGAGGTGAAGACGTTGAAGCCGCCGATCACCAGCATTACGACCACGAAAGCCAGCGCCGGGAAGATGGCCGGGAGGGTGACGGCCCGGAATCGGGCGAGCGCCCCGGCGCCGTCAACGGCCGCCGATTCCTCCAGGTCGCGGGGGACTCCCTGCAGTGCCGCCAGGAAGATCATCATCGACCAACCGACGCCTTTCCAGATGCCCAGCACGGAGATGGCGGCCATGGCGGTCCACCGGTCGCCGAGCCAGGAGATGTTCCCGTCGGTCAGCCCGGTGACATCGCGGAGCGCCCAGTTGATGACGCCATTGTCGGCGAACAGGTACTTGAACATCAGCGAGACCACCACCCAGCTGGTCACTACCGGCAGGTAAAACAGCACCCGGAACAGGGCCCGGGCCGGTGCTTTCCGGTTCAGCAGGATCGCAACCAGCAAGCCGAGAACCACCTGGATCGGCACCGTTATCGCCATGTACACGCCGCTGTTGACGAGCGCTCGCCAGAAGATCGGATCGTCGAAAGCCCTGCGGTAATTGTCGAATCCGAGGAACTCGCTGGAGAGTCCCTTGAGCACCTTCCAGTCGTACAAGCTCATCTGGAAGGCCTGCATCATCGGATAGATGATGGCGGCGAGGAACAGGATCATGCCGGGAGCCAGGAACAACCACGGCGTGAGGCCGGCACCCCGGGGCCGCCGGGCACGGGCAGCGGTGCGGGGCACGGGGGCGCTTGCACGCACCGGCGGCCGATCGAGGACGGTCATCGGTTCGGTGTCATCGAGGTCGACGTCATGGTTGAAATGGTCCGATCGGATTCGTCGGCGGGAATCGGCGGGTCAGGAGGAGGGCGACAGCAGAGGGTCGATCTGCTTGGCTGCTTCGGTCAGGGCATCCTTGACGCTCGCCTTCCCGGTGAAGGCCTGCGTGAGCGCGTCATTGAGGATGGTGTCGATCTTCGACCCGTCCGGGACGGCTGGCCGCGAACGCGCGGTCTTGAGTTGTTCGGCAAACGGGGCCAGCTCCGGGTACTTCTTGGCCGCCGCGTCCCCCAGGCCGACCACGCTGGGCATCTGGCCGGTGGCGGCCATCTCCAGCTGGAACTGCTCGCCCTGGGTGAACTCGATGAACTTCAACGCGGCGTCCTTGTTCGGCGATTCCGCTGTCAGGACGATGTTCTCGCCGCCCACCACCGAGATTGAACCGCCCTTGCCCTCCGGCATCGGGGAGTAGGTGGGCTCGAAGTCGGGATACTGGCCGGACCACACGCCGGCCATCCATGGCCCGTCCAGGATGGTCGCGTAGCTGCCCTTGGGCAGGCCGTCCGAGGTCGGGGTGCCGCCTTTGTTGCCGGTGATCAGGTTCGGGATGGCCTGCTGTTGGTACAGGTCCACCAGCATCTGGACCGCCGCCACGGTCTCCGGGCTGTCCAGGTAACCCGTTGCGGTGGTGAGCTTTTCGTCGGTCAGTGAGCCGCCACCCGACCAGATCCATGGCAGCACGTTCCAGGTCTGCAGGCCGCTGTCTGCGAAGACGGAAACGTTCTGCTCAGCCAGCTTCGGTCCAGCCGCGACCAACTCCTCGATTGTCTTCGGCGGCTTGCTCAGCCCAGCCTTCGCCAGTGCCTCCGGGTTACTGATCAGCACCCGGGTGTTGGTGTCCAGCGGCAACCCGTAGTAGTGGTCCTCCCACTTGTTGGTCGCCAGCGAGCCTGGGTAGGTCTTGTCCGCGAACTTCTGGAAGTTCGGCATGGCGGTGTCCAACGGTTCGAGGGCCCCGTCGTCGGCGAACCTCGGGACCCAGCCAAGGTCGGCCCGGATCAGGTCCGGCAGTTGCCCGCCCGACGCCGAGGTCTCCAGCTTCTGCAGGAATGAGTCGTACGGGACGTCCACGTAATCCACGCTGACGCCGGGGTTCGCGGCTTCGAAAGCCGGGATCAGCGACTTCTGAAGTACGTCGGTCTGGGTCCTATTGCCGCCGTTGCCGTAGGTGCCCCAGAAGGTGAGGGTGACTGGTGCCGTGGAGTCCGACGACCCGGGCGCGGGGGACGCCGGTTTCTGATCGGAACCGCAGGCGGCCAGCACCAGGGCCGCCGCCGTGGTGGCGACGAGGCGGGAGAGGCGGTGGGACATGAGAGCTCCTCGCTACAGATGCGGATGTGGACGATCGGTTGGGGCGATGTGTTCGGGTAGCTAGCAGGCGGCCGCCCACGGGGCGTCGGGTTCAGGTACCGAGCCTGCCGAGGGAGCCAAGGACGCTGCGGCGCAGCATGCCGACGGCGGCGCCGGCCGCCCATGCCTCGTCCGGCAGTGGCCGGACGAGCAACTCGCAGTCCATCGCGATCGACGAGAACGCATCCGCCGTCAGTTGCTCGCGGACCGCGTCGGTCCAGATCGGGGACGAGTGCACGCCTTCACCGGACAGGATCACCAGGGCCGGGTTCATCAGGTTCACCAGTACGGCAAGGCCGCGACCGAGTGCGCGACCCGCTTCCCGGAAGACCTCCTTGAGTGGTTCGGACCCCGCCGTCGCCAGCCGGTAGGCCTCGGCGGCGGAGGAGATCGGTTGCCCGACAGCGTGTTCGGCTGCCCGGGCGATGGCCTCATCGTTCGCGACCGCCTGCACGCAGCCGACCCGGCCGCAGTCGCAGCGGGCGCCGTCGGCAGCCACCCTGATGTGTCCGAACTCGCCGGCTGCGCCGCTGACGCCGGTCCACAGGTCCCCGTCGATGACCAGCCCGCAACCGATTCCGGCGCCAACTGTCACCACGGCGAACGAGTCGACACCGCGGCCGGCACCGAACCATTGTTCTGACAGGGCAAGGGAATTGACGTCGTTCTCGACGGTGACCGGGAGGCCGGTCGCCGCTGTCAGTCGTCCGGCCAGTGGAACGGAGGGCCAGCGCAAGCTCGGCGAGAAGCGAACGACGCCGGTGGCGTTGTCGACGTGGCCGCCGATGCCGACGCCGATGCCGCAGGTGCGCTCGCGAGCCTGCGGAACCCGTTCGCGCAGATGGGCGACCAGGGCCGTGACGGTGCCGACGACCTCGTCCGGATCGGTGCCGTCGACAGGCTGTCTGACCGCAGCACACTGGTTTCCACCGAGATCGATCACCACCCCGATTACCTCGGTAGCCATCACCTTGACGCCGATCGAGAACTGCCGTTCCGGGATCACCTGCAGCGGGATCTGCGGACGGCCGGGACCGGCGGTGATCGGGGCGATCTCCTCGATGTAACCGGCGCTGAGCATCGGTTTCACCAGCTTGGTTACCGACGCCTGGGAAAGGCCGGTGGCGTTGGCGACATCCCGGCGACAGACAGGCCCGGTGGTGAGGATGGAGGTAAATACCTGGCCCGCAGTGCCAGTACGCACTTCGGTCGGCGGATGCTGCGTCGCCTGTGACATGCCCACCACCGTCCTTGGTTGTGCCGACGAGCTGAGCATGGCGCACTTGATAAATTTCGTCAAGTAACTATCTGGTGACGGTGGAGCCGGCCCGACCTATTCGAGGCTGGCGCCGATCGAGTTCTGGTTGGCCGTGGCCTCGCAGGCGGCACCACAGCGTGCACGGGCCCAGCCGGAGCGGTAGGTGACTTGCCTGCTGGCGGACATCGCGCCGCTCTGCGGCCTGGACCGTCGAACGTGACGTCAACGTCGGTTCGTTGGTCGGTTCGTGCGCTCTCAAGGCGAACCGACAGCACCTCTGAACCGTCCTGGTTCTCCCGGAGGGTGGGGTTCTAGCAAGGGAGACTGGGATCCATGGCTGCACCGAGGAAGTTCGATCAGGAGACTCGTGATCGGGCGGTTCGGATGTATTCGGACCGGCTGGAGCGGTATGGCGAGTCCAAGCGTGAAGCACGTCGCCAGGTCGGTGCCGTGTTGGATGTCAACGAGGCATCGATTCGGAACTGGGTCGAGGCCGGTGAGCGGGCTGCGGGGACCCGGCCGGGGGTGTCACGTCCGGCTGATTCCGAAGAGGTGCGGGCGTTGAAGCGGCGGGTCGCCGAGCTGGAACGGGCGAACGAGATCCTGAAGACCGCGAGCGCGTTTTTCGCTCAGGCGGAGCTCGACCGCCGACTCAAGTGATGGTGGCCTACATCAGCGCATACCCGGACCGGTTCGGCGTCGAGCCGATCTGTGCCGTGCTGTCCGAGCACGGCATGAAGATCGCGCCGTCCACCTACTACGACCACCTCGCCCGGCCGGTCAGCCAGGCGGTACTGGACGAGGCCTGCGCGGTCAACGCGGTGGTCGACGTCCATCGGGCGAACTGGTCGGTTTACGGCGTCCGCAAGATGTGGCATGCGCTACGGCACGCCGGCCACCAGGTCGGCCGGGACCAGGTCGGGCGGCTGATGGGCATCGCCGGCATCCACGGCGCGGTCCGCGGCCGGCACCACACCACGACCACCCGCCGCGACCAGACGGCGGTGCGCCATCCCGATCTGGTCAAGCGTGGCTGGACAGTGCCGGTGCGGCCGGACCAGCTGTGGGTGGCGGACTTTTCGTATGTGTGGACGCTAGCCGGGTTCTGCTACGTGTCGCTGGTCACCGACGTGTACTCACGGCGGATCCTGGGCTGGCGGGTGGCGGCCAATAGGCACACCGCTCTGGTCACCGCCGCTCTGCAACAGGCACTGTACATCCGCCGCCGAGATGATATCCGTTTCACTACAACGGGTTTAGTCCATCATTCGGATGCCGGCAGCCAGTACACCTCACTGGCCTTCACCCAGGAGCTGATCGATGCCGGGATCGCCGGTTCGATCGGGACGGTGGGTGACGCGCTGGACAACGCGCTGATGGAATCGACGATCGGGTTGCTCAAGACCGAGGCGATCAATGCCCGGGACCGGACCTGGACCTCGCGGGCCGAGGTCGAGTGGGAAGTCGCCCGCTGGATTCACTGGTACAACACGACCCGGCTGCACTCCTCGATCGGCTACACCCCGCCCATCGAGTACGAACAGCGCTACCGTGACCGCACCACCGCCGGCCCCGCCCGGGAGTCGGCGTAACTAACCCACCCTCCGGACAATCCAGGACGGTTCAGCGACAGCACAGCCACCCGACCCCGACCGTCCGGGAAGCCGGGACACGTCACATGGCCTGTGCTGCGGGCGTGTCGAGTGGGTCGTCCAGGGGCGACGCAGGAGCGTCGACGCGACGTGCTGAGAGGTGGTTCCAGTCGAGCACTAGGACACCGGCTACAGGCATGGCGATAGGTCAGGAACGGCGTCGCTCCCTGCGCAGGAGGGAGCGCAGAGTCTCGGCGTTCGCGTAGCCGACCCGTAGCGCGATCTCGGCGGAGGTGAGGTCCGTGGTTGCTGAGAGGTGCCGAGCTCGTTCGATGCGAAGCCGTTGGACGAAGCCGAGCGGAGTGAGGTTGAGCGCCGCACGGACTCGTCGTTCGAGGGTGCGCCGGCTGGTGCCGAGTGACTGCGCGACGAAGGCGACGTTGAACGGTTCGTCCAGGCGGGCGCGCACGAAGCGTTCGAACTCGACGACGATCGGGTCCTCGTGCCGGAGATGTTCGTAGGCGACGAAGGCCGCCTGCGACGGACGCTCGTCGATGATGAGGAGCTTGGCGACATGTTGGGCCAGGTCGGGGCTGATCGATCGCACGAGTGAGAGCGCGAGGTCGATGTGGGCGAACGCGGCGCCGGCGGTGACGAGGTTCCCGTCGACCACGACCATGGTGTCGAGATCGAGGGCGACGGTCGGATAGCGCTTCAGGAACTCCGGCCCCAGAAACCAGCTGGTCGTCGCCCGCCGATGATCCATCCGTCCGGTCTCGGCGACAGCGAACACGCCGGTGCACGCCGCGGCGATCCGGGTGGTCGCGTCGTCGAGGCGCCCGAGCGAGGCGATGACCGAACGAGCATCTCGGCTCTGGAGGGCGTCGTTGGTAGCGGCGGCCGTGAGGGTTCCAAGCGCAGGGACGACGACCACGTCGAACTCTGCGGACTCCGACAGCGGGTGGTCCACCGACAGGGTCATCGATGCCGTCGTGGTCACTCTCCGTTTCGGTCCGAGGATGGCGAGTTCGATCGGGTCGATCCGCGGGTCGACATCGCCGCGGGCTCCGTCGGCCACCCGCACGATGTCGATGACCGACGCGACAGCCGAACCGAAGCAGCCGTCGATCGCGATGAGTCCGATACGCATGGCGTGAACAATAGCAATACTGTCGTATACGCCACTTCTCACATGCCCTTGCTCGTCATACGCTGAACTCGTCCCACGAAGAACCCCGACGTCAAGGAGAGTCCCTCATGTCCACACCCGCATCACTTCCGTATGCCTTCGTCGCCAAGATCGTCGCGGCCGATGGACAGCACGACGCGCTCGCCGATCTGCTCGCCGGCGCTGTCGCCCTCGCCAACGAAGAAGTAGGAACGATTGTCTGGTTCGCGGTCAGGACCCACGCCGACACCTTCTGGATCTTCGATGCATTCCCCGACGAGGCCGCTCGCGACGCCCACGCCAACGGCGCCATCGTCGCAGCCCTGACGGCCAACCAGCACCTCCTCGGCGCAGCACCCGAGATCCTGCCGGCCGACGTCCTCGCGTCCAAGCTCCCGTAGTCCGCCCACGCACGTTCGCAACGCGAAGCACAACACGAGCGCTGTCGGTCACAAACTCAACAGGCAAACCAACGGGCGGCTCTGGAGCGGCTCGAGCCACAAAGCGCACGCCACATTCGAAGGAGCAATTGATGCTATCTATTCCTACATTGTCGTTGGACGACGCCAAACGTGTCATCGCGGCAGCAGAAGCTGAATCCAGCACGCAGGGTCAGCCCAGTAACATCGCCGTCGTCGATGCCGGCGGCAATCTCGTCGCTCACGTACGGATGGACGGAGCGTGGCTGGGCAGCATCGACATCTCGATCAACAAAGCCTTCACGGCCCGCGCGTTCGACACAGCCACCAAAGACCTCGGCGACCTCGCCCAACCCGGTGAGCAGTTCTACGGCATCCACGCCTCCAACGACGGTCGGGTGATGATCTTCGCCGGTGGCATCCCGCTCGAGCGCGACGGCCAGGTCGTCGGCGCCGTCGGCGTCAGCGGAGGAACCGGCGTCCAAGACCAGGCCGTCGCCGAAGCCGCCGCCAGCGCCTTCTGAGACCGACCCGCACCGAACCCGGCCCCCGGCCGGCACGGGGCTGGATGCGTGCGTCGTCGACGTAGACGGTCACGGCTCGGACCTGACGGCCAACCAGCACCTCCTCGGCGCAGCACCCGAGATCATGGCGGCCGACGTCTGTCCGCGTACTACCTCATGTGTCGCTCCTCGTACGACCTGACGTGTAGGTCGGTCTCGGCGAGTTGAGTCGCTCTTCGCCCTGTGCTGGGTCACCCTGTTGACGCCGAAGTAGAACGGACCCCTTTGTGCCGGAGTGGGAGTCCATAGCGACGTAGCCTGGCGAGTTCCTCGGTGAGCCGGCCGCGTTGGTGAGCGTCCTTCAGGCGGGTGACCCACTGGGTCGCGGTCGCGAATAACACCCGGTGCCCGGCCTAGGCGGCTTTGATCCCGAGCCCGACTGCGAGGTGGGTTTTGCCGACCCCTCGGTCTCCGTCACAGGTCCGACTCGACGTGGCGGCGTCGCTCGAACGGATGGTCGCGCATTTTCTCGGCGAGGCCGTTGCCGACGATGCGGTGCGCGGCGGTAGATGGTTTTCGTTCCGCCTGACTGGTGACGCACGCCGTGAACTCCTGCGCTACGCCGAGGCGCGGGTACGCGTGGAGGACTTCATCGACGAAGTTCGCGGAGAGGACATCGGATCGCGCCCCGGTGATGTCGAGCCCTGTGGCCGATTCGAGGAGGTAGCCCTCAAAGTCCATTTCGGGGTCCACCGACGGCCAGTTGTGCCTCACGATCACCTCCATGACGCGCTGTCGCCTTGATTTCGGCCACCCTGCCCCGGCGGTCAGCGCGACCGCGGCGTGGCCTCCTGCTTCCTCGTAGGACAGCGTATGATTGTCGAACGCCTCTGTAGTGCCCAAGTCGTGAAGTAGTGCCGCGACAAGGAGCAGTTCCTCATCGAAGCCGGTCCGGCACTCCATTGCTGCAATGCCGCGCGCCCAATACCAGGACCGCATGGCGTGATTGAGCATCGCGGCACTGTGGTAGTCACCCGCCAGTCGGGACGCTGCCGCAGCCACGGGGGTGCTCGGAGGCGCAACATCTTTCATCTGCATTGGCCATTCTTCTTTCATCGCGTGTTCCACTCCCACTGCGCTTGAAAACATCCATCGGCTCCAGCGGAGCGTCTTCGGCCTTGACCCAGCCGCCGGATTGCTCGCCGTTCCAACTGGCGTACCCCTGGTCGACGACGTGCTCCACGCCGCTCGAGGTCGCTGCCGCGCTCAGCCAGCCGTGGGCTCACACAACGCCCCAGTACACCGCTATCACCGGCTACGAGCACCCGCATGCCGATCCCCCTCCACGAAAGCAGTAATTGCCGAACGCACGCTCGCACGACGTCGACGCTCGTAGCCAGGGCGAAGTTGTCCCAGGACAACGCGGGCCTGGTTGCCCCCGAGCGAATTCCGGACGCTGTCCATAGATACGACGCGACTAGGGAAAGAAGACACACATGAAATCTATGGCCACGGTGGACGGAGTCCGTATCCCTTACGAGCAGGCCGGCGACGGACCTGGTCTGGTCCTGGTCCACGGCACCGGGCCAGGCGCGAATATCGCTTTCGGGCATCTGCTCGGCGAGCTGCAGAAGTCCTTCACAGTCGTGATGCCGGACCTTTCCGGAACGCCAGTCGTCGAAGACGGCGACGCCGAGCTCACGGTCGAACTGCTGGCCGCGCAGGTCCTTGGAGTCGCAGATGCCAGCGGAATGTCGGACTTCGTCGTCCTCGGATTCTCCCTGGGCGGCCCCGTCGCCGTCACCGTCGCGGCCGCAGCGCCGTATCGGGTGAACGGCCTGGTGGTGGCGGCCGGCTGGGCCAAGACAGCAGACGACCCCTACCTGTCCCTGCTGTACGACGTGTGGCTACGGACGGCCTCCGACGCCGATGCCTTCGGCAGGTTCTCCACCCTCACCGGGTTCAGTCCGGCGCACTTGGCCGGGATGCCCCATGCGGAGGTCGAGGCTCTGGTGCCGAACCTGGCCCCGAACTCCGCGCTTATGCGGCAGATCCGGCTGGGTTCGCGCATCGACGTCACCACGTACGCGCAGCGAGTCAGCGTCCCGACGCTGCTGATCGCCGGCCGCCACGACGCGACCATCCCTCCGCACGCCGTCGCCGCCCTCGCCCGGCTGATACCCGACAGTCGCACGTCCACGCTGGAAAGCGGGCACGTGATGACGTTCGAGAGACCGGACGAGTTCACCGCGCTGGTCTCAAACTTCGCCGTCGCGCTTCCCAGCAAGCCGTGACTCCCCGGTCGCTCCCACCGATCGTCGCACTTGCGCTGTCCTCGGCGATCACGTCGCTGGACTTCACGATCATTTACCTCGCGATCCCGCACATCCAGACGGCGCTGCACGCATCGGTCGGCGATACACAGTGGGTAGCGGCGGCCTACGCTGTCGCCTACGGCGGGTTCCTTCTGCTCGGCGGTCGGCTCGCCGATGCCTACGGCGCGAGACGCTGCTTCACCATGGGTCTGTGCTTGTTCGGGCTCAGTTCCGTGGCCGGCGGTCTCGCGCCCAGCCTGCCGGTGCTCATCACGGGGCGCGTCGGCCAGGGGCTGGGCGCGGCCATCCTGTTCCCGGCCACGCTCGCAATGCTCCACCAGCACTACACCCGCACTGCCGCGAAACAACGTGCGGTGTCGGTGTGGGCAGCGGCCGGGTCGGGCGGCCTGATCGCAGGCACCGTCCTCGGCGGACTCCTCACCCAGCTCACCAGCTGGCGTGCCGTCATGCTGGTCAACATCCCACTGGTCCTGGCGACGCTGCTGGCCGCGCGGCGAGCGGTGGCCGGCCCGGTGGGGCCTGCGAGCCCGCGGGACGCGGCCCGTCATGGGATCAGCGCGTCGTCGTGGGTCGGCTCTGCGGCAGCGGCGATCGTCACCGCATCGGCGTGCCTGCTCATGCTACGAGCCGGGTCGTGGGGACTGGGATCGCAGACTTGGGCTGTGCTCGTGACTGCCGCGACCGCTGCCTGCGCGGCGCGGGCCCTGGCCGCGCGAACCGGGTTCAACCTGGTCCCCGCGCGGGTGGTCGCGGTCCCCGACGTCCTGGCCGCGACCATCCGGGGGACCGTCTTCATGGGCGCGTTCGGCACCGTCTACTACTTGCTGTCGCTCGACCTCCAGACCATCCGGGGGATCTCCCCGCTGCTGGCAGGCGCTGCGCTCATCCCCGGATCAGTCGGCGGCATCTTCGGCTCGGCACTAGCCAACCGGCTCCTGCACGACCACAGCCCCCGATCCGTGTCACGCGCCGCCATGATCGCCGGAGGCGTGGGACTGGCCGGGGTCGCGGCCGCGGTGACCGCGCCTCTACCGGTGCTCTTGCTCGCGCTGATGATCGCCAGCGTGGCTCAGGGAGTCGCGTACACCTCCATCTTCGCTCTCGCCGGGAGCGGTGTCGCACCCGCCGACCAGGGCGTGGCGACCGGCCTGGCCGGCACCGGCCAGCAGGTCGGCAGCGCGGTCGGCCTCGCAGTCGCGGCTCTGTGCGTGCAGGCGACCGCGACCACCAGCGCCCCACAATTGGGCGTCGTCCTCACGCTGGCCATCGGCGCGGCATTCCTGTTACTCAGCGGCGTTGCGGGTCGCTGCGGACGTAGGCTTCTCCGATGACCGTCAAAGGCCCGAGCCGCGTCCAACAGCTCGGTGAGTTCCTGCGCGCTCGGCGCGAGGCACTGCCCGCGCCGCCGCGCAGCCGCGCCAGGACTCCGGGCCTGCGGCGAGAAGACATTGCGGCCCTTGGGACCATTTCGGTGGACTACTACACGCGGCTGGAGCAGGGCCGAGCGGCGTCGATGCCCTCCCCCGCCGTCACCGACGCCTTGGCCGACGCACTCGAGCTGACCGCTGCGGGACGGGCGCACCTGCACAGGCTAACCGGCCGCGCCGCGCCCGAAGCCACCCAGGCGGACTCGCCTGCGCCCGGGCTGCGGTTCCTGATGGACAACCTCGACGATGTCCCTGCCCAGGTCGTCAATGACCTCGGCGACGTGCTCGCCCAGAACTCCGCCGCAGATCGCCTGTTCCCCTGGGTCGTCGCAGAGGGGCTGCGCCGCGCCAACGTCTACGAGCACTGGTTCTGCCACAGGCCAGTACGCGCCGCCTTCCCCGCCGATGAGCGCGATGCGTACTCCGCAGCGCAGGCGGGCGAACTGCGCGCGGCCGTCACTCGCCGCGACCTCGCCGGAGACCCACGCGGCCAGCAATTGGTGAGCGCTCTGATGGACCACAGCGGCGAGTTTCAGCGCGCGTGGGATGCCCAGCACGTCTACGACGGACGCGACAAGCAGATCTGGACAGCCAGCAACAACGGCTCAGCACTGCAGGCCCACGTCACGGTGGACGTCCACACCTGTCAGCGCCTCATCGCCTTCGAGTACTCGGTCACCGGCGACATCTAAGTGTTGCTGGCCGGCAGGTTGTTGGCGCTCGCGGGATGACGTTGCGCGCCAGATCTGCGACGGGCATCGTGATATCGTGAACACGTTCAGTGAACGCGTTCATCGAAAGGTCGCGAATGGCAGCCTCATTGCGTGAGCAACTCAAACACGCAACGCAGTTGCGTGTCCTCGCGGCCGCGAGCCGGTTGTTCCGGGAGCGAGGGTTCGCTGCAACAACAGTGCGAGACATCGCTGAAGCAGCTGACGTCAGCGCCGGGACGGTGATGGCCGTCGGCGATAAGAACGCGCTGCTGGTGCGCATCTTCGACGCCATGGTGGCGGACGAGCACGGCCGGCGCGCCGGCAGAGACCGCCAGTTGAGCGTCAATGGTTCTGACTCCTGCGTTCAGCGCCTGAGCGTTCTGGTCCAACCTTTCGTCGCGATGTTCACGGGCAGTCCCGAGTTGGCACGGTCGTACGCATCGATTCTGGTATCCGGAAATCATTCCTCGTCGTTGTTCACTGAACTGACCGACCGACTCGTCGAAGAGTTCGCCACCGCGGTAACCGAGCACGGGTGCACCTCGCAGGCTGACGCACCAGCCAAGGCGCAGGCACTGTATGCCGCCTACGTGGGAACGCTCTTCACCTGGTCTGCACTCGGCCTGGCCGATCCGTCCCGCCTCACAGACAGCCTCCGAACATCATTCGCGGCGATCAGCATCTGCAAGGAGTGACCCAATGCCCCTTACCCCGGACCCGTGGTGGCCTCCGGCTATTCTCGCCCTCGCTCTGTTCAGCGACGCGGCGATGTCTCTGCGCCCACCGAAGTTCATCCGCGACTGCTTGAACGGCGTGGGCTTCCCCCGCGAGTGGTGGTAGACTCTCATCGTCATCAAGACGCTTGCCGTGATCGGGCTCATCGCGGGGATCTGGATTCCCGGCATCGCTCTGGCCGCCAACACCGGCGTCATTGTCTACTTTCTCAGCGCCGCCACCGCGCATATCCGTGCACGCTTCACTGGGCAGGCGTTCTGGCTCAACTGCCTCGGCATGCTCGCACTCTCTATCGTAGTCCTCGTTCTCTCGTTCGCGGTCTGAGCGGCGGATACTCCGAGGTGTGCGCCCCAACGTCGGCTGCGGGCGCTGGTTCACCTTGGCTCAGCACCTGTACGGGGCGAGCTCCAGGGCTTCCCCCGCTCTCCAGTTAGCGTCAAGCCGATCCAACGAGGTCCCGCATCACGAGGTAGCTGCTCGGGAACCTTCAGCGGCGTGTGCTCCGCGCACCCGAGCGAGCTAGGACGGCACTGTCGATTTCTTCGTCCGAGGCAATACTGATTCGCTCGTCAACGAGACTGAGCAGTCGGACAGGGCGCTCCTCGATAGATGTCCTCGCGTCCAAGCTCCCGTAGTCCGCCAACGCACGAGACGATCGCGCCCCTCCGAGCCGTAGCCAGGTCGCGACGCAACGCCACGCTGCGTGGGACTGCTGCACGGATAGGTGACAACTGACCTGGCTTGCCCGATGGGCAGGCTTGAGAGGATGTCGCTGTGCCCAAGCCCTACCCCCGCGAGTTCCGTGACGACGTGGTTCGTGTCGCCAGGAGCCGGGACCCGAAGACCCCGCTCGACCAGATCGCGAAGGACTTCGGGATCCACCAGACCACGTTGAACTCGTGGATGCGCCGCGCCGATGTCGAGGACGGCGTGAAGCCCGGGATGACCGAGGACCAGAACGCCGAACTGCGTGAGCTCAAGCGCCGCAACCGGCTGCTCGAGCAAGAAGTGGAAGTCCTCCGCAGGGCGGCCGCCTATCTGTCGCAGGCGAACCTGCCGGGAAAATGATGTACCCGCTCGTCCGCGAGCTGGCCGAGGACGGGATCCCCGTCTCGGTGACGTGCCGGGTGCTCAAGATCGCTCGCCAGCCCTACTACCGCTGGCTCGCCCAACCGGTCACCGATGCCGAACTGGTCGAGGCCTACCGCGCGAACGCCTTGTTCGACGCCTACGACGACGACCCGGAGTTCGGTTATCGGTTCCTCGTCGACGAGGCCCGCGATGCCGGCCAAGCGATGGCGGAGCGGACCGCGTGGCGGATCTGCTCCGCCAACGGCTGGTGGAGCGTGTTCGGCAAGCCCAAGAAGGGCAAGGCGAACAAGCCCGGCCCGCCGGTCCACGACGACCTGTGCGCCTTCGTTGACACGCACGGCGTGACCCGTCACGAGTTCAACGCGGAGGGTCCGAACCAGCTCTGGGTCGGCGACATCACGGAGCACTGGACCGGTGAAGGCAAGCTCTACATGTGCGCGTTCAAGGACGTCTACTCCAACCGGATCGTGGGCTACTCCATCGACTCGAGGATGAAGTCCCGGCTCGCGGTCGCGGCGCTCAACAATGCCGTCGCGCGGCGCGGTGACGTGGCCGGATGCGTGGTCCACACGGACAGAGGATCGCAATTTCGTTCCAGGAAATTCGTCCGTGCACTCAACCGTCACGGCATGGTCGGATCGATGGGCCGGGTCGGCGCCGCGGGTGACAACGCCGCCATGGAGAGCTTCTTCGCCCTACTCCAGAAGAACGTCCTCAACCGCCGTGCCTGGGCCACTCGCGAAGAGCTCCGGATCGCGATCGTGACCTGGATCGAGAGGACCTACCACCGACGCCGCAGGCAGTCCGCCCTCGGACGATTGACCCCCGTCGAATACGAAGCAATCATGACCACGCCAGCCACTCAGGCTGCGTGACCCACCTGTCACCCGATCGTGCAGCAGTCCCGAGACCCGTTCGGATGCGTCCCGATCCGTGTCGCTCCGTGCGCTCGGATCGTCGAAAAGGGCACCAAAAAGGGCACCACCAGCGTGCTCGGCCGAGTTCCCGGTGACCACGAAGCGCCCCTTCCCTACGGTGTTTCCGCAGGTCAGGGGCGCTTCTGGTGGCGGAGGATACGGGATTTGAACCCGTGAGGGCTGTGACACCCAACACGCTTTCCAAGCGTGCGACATAGGCCGCTAGTCGAATCCTCCGCGGGAGAGTTTAGCCGATTCCGCAGGGGTCCGATCCCGCCGAGATCCCGCCAAGCCCTGCCCGGCCGGCGACCGGGCCGGCGCCGGCGATCACGAGCCGGCGCCGCTTGGCGCAAGCATCCCCGCGCTGGCGCGCCGGCGTCACCGATGGTGAGCGTGGCTGCGCGCAGCGGCAGCGAACCACACACGCTCGGCCTCTCGGCCCGGTGGGCGATCGGGGGCTACTCTGTCCGCCATGCCAGCACCCCAGCGTCGAGCCAGAGTCGGTTTCGTTGTCGTGGCCGCCACCGGAGCACTGGTGCTGTCGGCCTGCAGTGGCGTCAAGGGCGGGTCGGGCCCGGCGGGCCAGGGGGCACCGGCCGGTGGCAACACCCAGCCTGCCGCCCAGGGCGGGGCCGCGGGCGGCAGCGCTGGGTCCGGCAGTGCGGCGCCGGGGAGCGGTGCGTCCGGTGCATCGGGGGCGCCGCAGTTCGACCAGAACGGTTTCGTGGTGCGCGGTCCGGCCGCCAAGAAGGGCGGCACCGTCACCGTGCTGGGTTCCAGCCCGTTCTCGCACCTCGACCCGGCCCGCGGCAACGACGGCAACGTCAACAACTTCTACAACTTGATCTACCGCGGTCTGACCACCAACAAGCGCGGGCCGGGCGACGTCGGCACCGAGACGGTGCCTGACCTTGCCACCGACCTTGGCAAGCCGAACGCCGACGCCACCGAGTGGACCTTCACCCTCAAAGACGGCATCAAGTACTCCGACGGCACGCCGATCAAGGCGCAGGACTTCAAGTACGGGTTCGAGCGCGCGCTCGACCCCAAGAACAACATCGGTAACGACGAGCTGCAGCAGCTGATCGTCGGCGCGGACAAGTACAAGGGCGCCTACGCCGACCCGAAGGGCCTCGACTCGATCACCACACCGGACGACAAGACCATCGTCTTCAAGCTCAACCGGCCGTTCCCGTCGTTCTTCGAACTCACCGGAAGCGGCCCGCTGACGCCGTTCCCCAAGGGCAAGGTGCCCAGCGCGGATTACCTGGACAGCAACGTCTACGGCTCCGGTCCGTACCAGCTGAAGAGCAACAATCCCGGCGTCAAGGTGGAGCTGGAACGCAACCCCAACTGGGACCCGGCCACCGACCCGACCCGGCCGGCCTACCCCGACGCGTTCGTCTTCCAGTTCGGCATCGACGGCAGCGCGCTGGACCAGCGCATGCTGGCCGGCCAGGCGAACGACAAGAACGTCATCGCGGCCTCCACCGATCCGCTGCAGCCCTCCAGCGTCGGGCAGATCCAGAACCCGCAGACCCGCAGCCGGATCGTCCGCGACCTGCCGAGCTGCACCTACTTCATGAACATCCGCACCGACGTCAAACCGCTGGACGACGTCAAGGTGCGGCAGGCCATCCAGTACGCCGTGGACAAGCAGGCGCTGATCACCGCCGCCGGCGGCCCGCAGATGGCGTTGGTGGCCAACGACATGCTGCTGCCCGGGGTCCCCGAGAAGGAAGATTTCAATCTCTATCCTTCGGAGAACTCTGCCGGCGACATCGCCAAGGCCAAGCAGTTGCTGGCCGAGGCCGGCGTCGGCGACGGATTCGAGCTGAGCATGGACGTCCGCGGCCTGCCGCTGTGGCAGGGCTTCGCCAACGCGCTGCAGGATTCCCTCGGCAAGGTCGGCATCAAGGTGAAGCAGAAGCCGCTGGACTCCTCGACCTACTACGACGTGATCCAGACGCCAGCGCAGCAGAGCCCGATCCAGGTGACGGGCTGGTGCTCGTCCTGGCTGAACGGGTACCCGTTGCTGTCGCCACTGTTCGACGGGACCAGGATCACCAAGACCGGCAACCAGAACGGCTCGATGCTCAACGACCCGGCGATCAACAAGCGCTTCGCCGACATCGCCAAGCTCACCGACGCCGACGCGCAGAACGCCGAGTACGCCAAGCTGGACAAGGAGATCATGCAGCTGGCGCCGGTGGTGCCGATGCTGTGGCTGACCCCACTGCAAACCGTCGGCAGCAATGTCGGTAACGTCTTTGCCTGCGCCTGCACAACCGGTTACATCGACTATTCATCGGTCGGCTTGATCGACCCGGGTGCGTAGCAGCGGTGACGACGCCGAGTGCTACGGCCCCGCCGGAACCCCTCGACGCCGCCGAGAGACCGCGCAAGCTCGGCCTGCTGAGCCTGCTGCGCGGCGTCGTCGGCAGTTGGGGTGCGGCGTTGGCCCTTGGCTATCTGGTGGTGATCGCGCTGCTGGCGATCTTCGCGCCGCTGGTCACCGCGATCACCGGTAACGACCCGTACAGCTTCAACAACGCCGCGCTCGACCCGAACCTCGGCGGCCTGCCCAAGGGCGCATTGGGTGGGATCAGTGCAGAACACTGGCTGGGCGTTGAGCCGCAGAACGGACGAGACATCTTCGCCCGCATCGTCTACGGGGCGCGCTCGTCGTTCCTGATCGCGCTGTCCGCGACCGCGATCACGGTGGTGCTCGGGACGACGCTGGGCATGATCGCCGGCTTTGTCGGCGGCAAGGTCGACACGGTGATCTCCCGGCTGATGGATCTGCTGCTGGCGTTCCCGTCGTTGATCTTCATGATCGCGCTGATCTCGGCGCTGCCCGACGTCAACCGGCACCTGATGCTGATCATCGTGCTGAGCCTGTTCGGGTGGCCCTACATCGCCAGGGTGATCCGCGGGCAGACGATGTCGTTGGCGCGCAGGGAGTTCACCGAGGCGGCCATCGCATCCGGCGCCAGCCGCACCAGGGTGGTGTTCTCCGAGATCCTGCCGAACCTGGCCGGCACCATCATCGTGCTGGCCACCCTGGCGGTGCCCGGCTACATCGGCACCGAGGCCGGGCTGAGCTTCTTGGGCATCGGTCTGGTCGCACCTGCGCCGTCCTGGGGCCAGATGATCTGGTCGGCGGTGAGCTGGTTCACCCAGGACCCGATGTACTTCATCATTCCCGGGGCCTTCCTGACCCTGACGGTGCTGTCGTTCATGGTGGTGGGAGACCGGCTGCAACTGCTCATCGACCCGCGGAGCGGCGGCCGATGATCTGGTTCCTGCTGCGGCGCTTGGGTTTCGCCCTGTTCACCCTGTTGGTTGTCGTGCTGCTGACGTACTGGATCTTCTTTGCGCTCAGCCCCGATCCGGCGGCGCAGATCTGCGGGCAGAACTGCACCCCTGACCGGATCGCCCAGATCCGCACAACATTGGAACTCGATCGACCTTTCTTCCCGCGGTTCTTCGAGTTCGCCGGCGGCATCTTTGCCGGCCGCACCATCGGATCAGGACCGACCGCGGTGTATTGCTCGGCGCCGTGCCTCGGCTACAGCTTCCAGAGCGGGCAGAACGTCACCGACATGATCGTCTCCCGGTTGCCGGTGACGTTGTCGCTGGCCATCGGATCGCTGGTGCTGTGGGTGATCGCCGGCACCATCGGCGGGGTGATCAGTGCGGTCTTCCGCGGGAGCTGGTGGGACAAGGCCGCGATGACGGCGGCACTGGCCGGCATCGCCCTGCCGAACTACTTCGTCGCGCTGCTGCTGCAGTACGTGATCGTGGTGAAGCTGCAGTGGCTGCCGTTCCCGTTGAACGACCCGTCGATCTCGGACCCGCAGAGCTGGTTCTTCTCGTACCTGCTGCCCTGGATCGTGCTCGCCCTGATGTACTCGGCCACCTTCGCGCGGCTGACCAGGGCGAACATGGTGGATACCTTGGGGGAGAACTACATTCGCACCGCACGCGCCAAGGGGCTGCCGGAACGCCTGGTGATCGGCAAGCACGCCCTGCGGCCGGCGCTGACCCCGCTGGTGACGATCGTCGGGCTGGACTTCGCGATGCTGCTGGGCGGTGCGCTGATCACCGAATCGGTGTTCGGGTTGCAGGGCGTCGGCAAGCTCGCCAGGGACGCCATCGGCACCAACGACCAGCCGGTGATCATGGGTGTGACGCTGCTGGCGGCCACCGCGGTGGTGCTGATGAACATCGTGGTCGATCTGCTCTACGCGGTGCTGGACCCACGAGTGCGGGTGGCGGCCAGATGAGCAGCCAAGAGACGCCGCCGCAACTGAGCAAGCCGCAACTGAGCAAGAAGGCCGAGTGGCAGGCCAACACGCCCGCCGAATTGCTCAGCATCGACCAGCTGAGCCTGTGGATCCGTCCCCCGGCCGTCGACGATCGCCGTGGCCGCAAGACAGCGGAAAACCAGATCCTCGACGGGGTTTCGCTGTCGGTGGGCAGGGGCGAGACCGTCGGTCTGGTGGGCGAGTCCGGATCGGGCAAGTCGCTGACGGCGCTGTCGGTGCTCGGCTTGTTGCCGCCGGGGTCGCGGACCGCAGGCGCGATCTCGTTGGAGGGCACCCGGCTGCTTGGCGCGAAGAACCGGATGCTCAGAACCATCAGGGGCAACCGGGTCGGCATGGTGTTCCAGGATCCGCTGTCGTCGTTGAACCCGTTCTACTCCGTCGGTGACCAGATCGCCGAGGCCTACCGCATCCATCGCGGTGGATCGCGGCGGGCGGCGATGGCGGTGGCCGCCGACGCCATGGAGACCGTGCACATCCGCGACGCGCACCGGCGGGTGCACGACTACCCGCATCAGTTCTCCGGCGGCATGCGGCAGCGGATCATGATCGCGATGGCCATTGTCTGCCAACCGGATTTGATCATCGCCGACGAGCCAACCACTGCGCTGGACGTGACCGTGCAGGCGCAGATTCTGCAGCTGCTGGCGGAGCTGCAGCAGCGCAGCAATGCCGGAATCCTGTTGATCACCCACGATCTCGCGGTGGTGTCCCAGGTGGCCGACCGCCTGGTGGTGCTGCAGCGCGGCAGGGTGGTGGAACAGGGCAGCACCGAAGCCATCTTCACCCAGCCGCAGGATCCGTACACCGCCATGCTGTTGGATTCCACCCCGCGGATGTCAGGGCCGATGCCGACACTGCCGACACCGGGCGAACAACGCCAGCAGAAGGCGGTGCAGCCATGAGCGGCAACGCCCCGGTGCTGGCCGGCAAGAACCTCACTCGCCGGTTCAGCCGCAGGGCCAGCTTCGGCCGCACCGAGACGTTCACCGCTGTGGACGACGTGTCGCTGGAGCTGCACAGTGGCGAAACCCTTGCGCTGGTGGGGGAGTCGGGCAGTGGCAAATCGACCACCGCCCGGATGCTGGCCCAGCTGATCACCCCGAGCGACGGCACCGTCGAGCTCGGCGGTCGGCAGTACGCCGGACGCCGGCTCGGGGAGTTCCGTCGTCAGGTACAGGTGGTGTTCCAGGACCCGTTCTCGTCGCTGAACCCGCGGCACCGGGTCGAGCAGATCATCAGCGCGCCAATGCGTTACCTGGATCTGCCCAAACCGGCCGGCGGCTGGACGGCACGCGTCAAGGAGCTGATGGAGCGGGTCGGCCTGAATCCCGATCACTCGCAGCGCTTTCCGAGCCAGTTCTCCGGCGGGCAGGCACAGCGCATCGGCATCGCAAGGGCCATCGCCGTCGAGCCGTCGGTGGTGATCTGCGACGAAGCGGTGTCCGCCCTTGACGTCTCGGTGCAGGCCAGGGTGCTTGAGCTGCTGCGGGAACTGCAGCAACAGGATCACTACAGCTATCTGTTCATCACCCACGACCTTGCGGTGGTACGGGAAATAGCGCACCGCATCGCGGTGATGAGCCAGGGCAAGATCGTCGAAACCGGCGACAGGCAACAGATCTTCACCAACCCGCAGCAGGAGTACACCCGGACGCTGCTCGCCGCGGTACCCCAGATCAAGTACCAACGTGCGGCCGCCGCCGGGCAGGCCGCACCCGAAACCGGCAGGACCTGATGGACCGAACTCCCGCAGCCGCAACCGCCGCGCCGGTGACGCCTGCCGCACAACGACTCTCGGAACTGATCGACAGCGAGTGGTCGATGCGCCGCCGGCTCGAGGGCTCGGGCTTTCTCGACGAGGACGGGCCTTCTGATCAGCGGTTCCAGCTGCCGGACACCAGCGCCGCAGCGCGAGCGGGTGCGCAACAGCAGTGGGCCGACATCCTCGCCGAGCTGGACACGCTCGATCTCGCCACCCTCGGCCCGCGCGAACGTGTCGATCTTGAGGTGTTCCGCTTTCAGGTCGAGATCCAGTTGGCCAATGCCAAACACCGCAGCTACCAGTGGGCAGCCAACTCCGACACCGGTTTCTGGACCAACCTCACCGGCGGCGTTCCTGACCGGTTCTCCGCGCCGGACCAGGTCCCTGCCTACCTTGAGATGCTGCGCGGCGTCGCGGGTTACGTCGATGCCAGGGTCGACGATCTGCGCAGCGGACTGGCCCGCGGTTTCGCACCGAGCCGAGCCAGCATGGCGGGCCGGGACGCGACGGCCCGCGCGGTGGCACAGGCCAGCGACCCGGCGGACACCCCGTTTGCCGTCCCGCTGCTGGCCGCCCAGCAGGCCGGCTGGATGGATCGGTCCACCGTCGACGAGGGGCTGAGAATCGTTGCAGAGCAGATCATTCCGGCCTTCGGACGGTTGAGCGAGTATCTGGCGTCTGAGTACCTGCCACAGCTCGGCGAGAGTCCGGCGGCGTCGGACCTTCCCAAGGGCAAGCAGTTCTACGCGGATCAGTTGCGCGAGTACACCACCACCGACCTCACCGGCGAGCAGATCCACCAGATCGGGCTGGACGAGGTCGCCGCGATCGAGGCCGAGATGACGGCCATCGCCGCCGAACTCGGCTACACCGGTGACGACGCAGTCGCCCAACTGCTGGAGTTCATGCGCACCGATCCGCAGTTCTTCGCCACCACCGCGGAACAGTTGCTGCACCTGGCTGCCTGGGAATGCAAGAAGTTCGACGCCGTCGCGCAGCACTGGTTCGGCCGGTTGCCGCGGCGGCGGTTCGGCATCGAGGAGCCGCCACCCGAGCTGGCGCCGACCTACACCGCCGGCCGGGGCGGCCCGGGCCGCTACGTGGTGAACACCTACGATCTCGGCGCCCGGCCGCTGCACTCCATTCCGGCGCTCACCCTGCACGAAGCGGCGCCAGGGCACGCGTTCCAGATCCCGTTCGCGCAGGAACTCGAGCTGCCGGACTTTCGCCGACTCAGCTACCTGTCCGCCTACGGCGAGGGCTGGGCGCTGTACTGCGAGCGCCTCGGCGACGAGATGGGCATCTACGAAACCCCCTACCAGCGCATGGGAATGCTCAGCTTCCAGATGTGGCGGGCGGTCCGGCTGGTGATCGATCCCGGCATTCACCTGCTCGGCTGGACCAGGGAACAGGCGATCGAGTACCTGCGCGGTCACACCGCGATGAGCCTGCACGACGTGACCACCGAGGTCGACCGCTACATCACCTGGCCGGGCCAGGCCGCGTCCTACTACCTCGGCATGTTGGAGATCCGGCGACTGCGCGCCGAAGCCGAGCAGGCACTCGGCGAGCGGTTCGACATCAGGGCCTTCCACGACTGCGTGCTCGCCACCGGATCGGTGCCGCTGACGGTCTTGCAGGAGCAGGTGCGGCAGTTCATCGCCGGCGGCGGTCGCTCACCGTTCGCCGACCGGCAACCCTGACCCGAGCCGATCGGCAACCCTGACCCGAGCCGATCGGCAACCCTGACCCCAGCCGACCCGCAACCCTGACCCGAGCCGACCCGCGCCGCCGGAGACACAAGCGGACCCCCGCACCCGTCAGAGCTCCCGGACCCTTGCTGCCTTCCGGCCCTGGGGGAGTTAAGGAGATGGACGCCGCGGGGGTCCTCGAACCAGCATACCGGCGCCCGGTGCCGCCCCGAGCCGCAGCCACGTCCCCGGCCGGCCGCCGCGGGCCAGGGGGTGCCGTCCGCCGAACGTCGCGTTCGGGACAAACAGCGAGCGGGCGGTTGCCTGCCGCACGTTTGGTGACTACGGTCACTGAATCGATCAATGTTTGACGAGACGGCGACGCCCGCGCGGGGGCAGGTATCGCCGTCAGCCCCACCGTCAGTCATTCGCACCGCAGTCATTCGCACTGTCGCACTCGAGACCGGAGAATCATGCGCAGCAACCCGCGCCGTCGTCGTCGCACCCGCCCGGCCCTGCTGACTCTGGCGACCGCCACTGCCATGGTGGTGGCGCTCCCCGGCGCCGCCACCGCAGCGGCCGGCCCGGCCGCCCCCGCCACCCCCGCCGCCAGGGCCGCGGCGCCGGCGCCGGGTCCGTCGGCAGCGGCCCCGGGCAGCGTGACGATCGCCGGCTCACTGCAGTCCGAGTTGGGCTGCGGCCAGGACTGGCAGCCGGGCTGCACCGCCACCGATCTGACCAAGGCCGCGGACGGTAGCTACACCGCCGACTGGAAGCTCCCGGCCGGGAAGTACGAATTCAAGGTCGCGATCAATCATTCCTGGGACACCAACTACGGAGCCGGTGGCGTCGAGGGCGGCGACAACATCCCGCTGGTGCTGGCCGGTGCGGCGCGGCTGACCTTCCGGTACGACCCGGAAACCCACCTGGTCAGCATGACCCCCACCAGCCTGCCGTCCGATCAGGTCACCGCGCAGGACCGCGCCATCGCCGGCACCTCGCTGCGCCGCAACTCGAGCGACCGCTTCTACTTCGCGATGACCGACCGGTTCGCCAACGGCAACCCGGCCAACGACACCGGTGGCTACCCGGTGCCACCGGGAAGTACGCCGACGCAGGCCAGGCAGATCACCGGGCTCGACCCGACCAATTCCGGCTTCTACCACGGTGGCGATCTGCAGGGCGTCATGGACAAGCTGGACTACATCAAAGGCCTTGGCAGCACGGCAATCTGGCTCACCCCCACCTTCAAGAACCGGCCGGTGCAGGGCAGCGGCAACGAACTCTCGGCCGGCTACCACGGATACTGGATCACCGACTTCACCCAGATCGACCCGCACCTGGGCGGCAACGCCGACATGAAGCGGCTGATCGACGCGGCCCACGCCAAGGGGATGAAGGTCTACTTCGACATCATCACCAACCACACCGCCGACGTCATCGACTATCAGCAGGGCCCCGAGCGCAACTACGCCTACATCGACAAGAAGACCTCGCCCTACCGGGACGCGGCCGGCAAACCCTTCGACGATCGCGACTATGCCGCCGGCAACACCTTCCCCGCGCTGAACCTGCAGTCGTTCCCGTACACCCCGACGTTCCGCGAACCCGACGACGACAAGGTCAAAGTTCCTGCCTGGCTGAATGATCCGCTGCGTTACCACAACCGCGGCAACGCCGCCTTCGACGGTAGCGAGGGCGACCAGTACGGCGACTTCTCCGGCCTCGACGACCTGTTCACCGAACAGCCCGAGGTGCGTGACGGCATGATCGACATCTACTCGTACTGGGCCAAGTTCGGCGTCGACGGCTTCCGCATCGACACCGTGAAGCACGTCAACACCGAGTTCTGGCAGAAGTTCATCCCGGCCGTCAACAAGGCCGCAGCCGACGCCGGCAAGCCCGACTTCTTCCAGTTCGGCGAGGTCTACGAATCGGACCCGCGCAAGATGGCCTACTACACCACAACGGCCAAACTGCCGGCCACGCTCGACTTCGGATTCCAGTCGAGGGCAACCGGTTTCGGCCTGAGCCAGCCCACCAGCTCGCTGGCCGAGCTGTACGCCGCCGACGACTACTACACCGACACCGACTCGAACGCCTACGCGCTGCCCACCTTCCTCGGCAATCACGACATGGGGCGCATTGGCTACTTCCTGAACTCCGGCGGCAAGTTCTCCGACGCCGAACTGCTGCAACGCGATCAGCTGGTGCAGCAGCTGATGTTCCTCACCCGCGGCCAGCCGATCACCTATTACGGCGACGAGCAGGGCTTCACCGGCGACGGCGGCGACAAGGCCGCGCGTCAGGACATGTTCGCCAGCAAGGTCGCCGGGTACAACGACGACAAGCTGATCGGCTCAACCGGCAGCACCGCCACCGACAACTTCAACACCAAAGCGCCGCTGTACCAAGAGATCTCCGAGCTGTCGGCGCTGCGCCAGCAGCACCCGGCGCTCGCCGGCGGCGCCCAGATCCCGCGTTATTCGTCCGGCAGCGCTGGTGTCTTCGCGGTCAGTCGGATCGACGCCGGCGAGCAGCGCGAGTACGCGGTGGCCGCCAACAACGCCGACACCGCCAAGCAGGTCAGCTTCGCCGTCTACAACCCGAACACCAACTACCGGGCCATTTTCGGCGGCGACGGCGCCGCCGACACCGTCCGCAGCGGTCGCGGTGGCCAGTTCACCGTTACGGTGCCGCCGCTGAGCACCGTTGTCTACCGGGCCGACCAGAAACTGGCCAGGAGCAAGGCGGCGCCGCAACCGGTGTTCACCTCGGCACCAGGCGCCGTTGTCGGCGACCGCAGCCCCGTCGGCGTGGCGGTGCCGGCCGGCGGGTTCAACCAGGTGAGCTTCGCCTGGCGGCCGGCAGGCACCACCGGGTGGCGGCCGCTCGGCGTCGACGACAACCCGCCGTACCGGGTGATGCCCGACCTGTCCGGTGTCGCCGACGGCACCGTCGTCGAGTACCGGGCGGTGCTGCGCGACCACTCCGGCAACCTGGCGGCGGCGTCCAGCAGCGGCGTCGTCGGCACCCCACCGGCACCGCCGGCCAGTGGCGGCGAGGCGGTCAACGACCCACCGGCCACCCAACCCACCTCGGTCACCGTCGCCGGCGACCTGAACTCCGAGATGGGCTGCAGCGCCGACTGGCAACCTGACTGCGCCGCAGCGCATCTGCAGCTGGACGCCGCTTCCGGCATTTGGAAGGGCACCTTCACCCTGCCCGCCGGGAGCACCTTCCAGTACAAGGTGGCGATCGACGACTCGTGGACGGTCAACTACGGCGCCGGCGGCGCAGCCAACGGCGCCAACATCTCGCTCACCGTCCCGGCCAGCGGCCGCGTCACGTTCTACTACCACCCCGGCAGCCATGTGGTCACCTCGGACGCCCAGGGACCGATCGTCACCGCGCCGGGCTCGGCGCAGAGCGAGCTGGGGTGCGCCGCCGATTGGTCACCGGACTGCCTGCGGCCCTGGCTCACCGATCCTGACGGCGACGGCGTCTACACCTTCTCCACCTCGAAGATTCCGCCGGGCAGCTACGAAACCAAGGTGGCAGAAGGTCTTTCCTGGGACGTCAACTACGGCGCCGGTGGCGAGCCGGGTGGTGCGAACATCGGCTACACGGTGTCAGCCGGGTCGATCGTCACCTTCTCGTACGTCGCCAGCACCCACGTGCTGACGGTGTCCGCGAGCGCTTCAACGGCAGCCGACCTGAGCAAGGCCAAGGGGCAGTGGATCTCTCCCGAGCTGCTGGGCTGGAAGGTCGGCGACGCGGCCAACCCGCCGCAGACGCTGCAGTACCGGTTGTACTACGCGGCCGACGGCGGCATGGGTATCGACCGCACCGGACTCACTCAGGGACAGTGGATCCCGCTCACTCGGGACCCGGCCGGGTTGCCGGCCGGCGTGCTTGCCGCCCACCCGAATCTGGCTGGTTACCAGGCGCTCCGGCTGCCGGATTACGTCACCAGGGACAAGGAGCTGCTGCGCCGGATCAGCTCGGGCCAGGTCGCGGTCGCCGCGTTCGCCGGCGACGGCACCCTGCTGGACGCGTCCGGCGTGCAGCTGCCGCTACTGCTGGATGCGTTGTACGGCAAGGCGTCTGACGCGACACTCGGTCCGGTCTGGCAGGGCCGGGTGCCGCGGCTTTCGGTATGGGCGCCGACCGCGAGGTCGGTCGCGCTACTGGTGACCCCGGTCGGTGGCGAGCAGCAGTCGGTACCGATGCGGCGTGGCACCGACGGGGTGTGGTTCACCGTCGGGAAGCCGCAGTGGAAGAACGCGCACTATCGGTTCGCCGCTACCGTGTACGTCCCCAGCCTTGACAAGGTGGTGACCAACACCGTGACCGACCCCTACTCGGTGGCGCTCACCACCAACTCAACGGCATCGGTGCTGGCCGACCTGAACGATCCGGCGCTGACGCCGAGCGGCTGGGCGGGGCAGCGCAAACCGGCGTTGCCGCAGCCGTCGGACACCAGCATCTACGAACTCTCGATCCGCGACTTCTCGGCCACCGACCCGAGCGTTCCCGCCGACCAACGCGGCACCTATCGGGCCTTCACCAACCCCAACACCAACGGGATGAAGCACCTGCGGGCACTCGCACAGGCCGGAATGAACACCCTGCACCTGTTGCCGGCCTTCGACTTTGCCACCGTCAACGAGAACAAGCAGTCCTGGCGGAACCCGCCGTGTGACCTGCCGGCGTTGTCCGCTGCCGATCCGGCCGGCGAACAGCAGCAACGCTGCGTCGGGTCGGTGGTCGAGTCCGACGCCTTCAACTGGGGGTACGACCCGCTGCACTACACCGCGCCGGAGGGCTCGTACGCGACCAATCCGGAAGGGCCGTCCCGCACCCTTGAGTTCCGCCAGATGGTGCAGGGCGTCAACAACGCCGGGCTCCGGGTGGTGATGGATGTGGTGTACAACCACACCAGCGCCTCGGGTCAGGACGACAAGTCGGTCCTTGACAAGCTGGTTCCCGGCTACTATCACCGGCTTTCGGCCGACGGCGCCTTGGAAACCTCGACTTGTTGTGCCAACACCGCAACCGAGCACATGATGATGAACAAGCTCACCGTCGACTCGGTGGTGACCTGGGCCAAGCAGTACAAGGTCGACGGATTCCGGTTCGACCTGATGGGGCACATGCCCAAGCAGACGCTGCTGGACGTCCGCGCCGCCCTCGACCGGCTGACCCCGGCCAGGGACGGGGTGGACGGCAAGAAGGTCTATCTGTACGGCGAGGGCTGGAACTTCGGTGAGGTCGCCGACAACGCCAGGTTCGAGCAGGCCACCCAGCTCAACATGGGCGGCACCGGGATCGGCACCTTCAACGACCGGCTCCGCGACAGCGTCCGCGGCGGTTCGCCGTTCGACGACAACCCTGGCAAGCAGGGCTTCGGCACCGGGTTGCTCACCGACCCGAACAACAGCGGCGCCAACGGAACGCCGGCGCAGCAGCGTGCCGCTTTGCTGGCCGACACCGACCGCATCAAGGTCGCACTGACCGGCAACCTGGCCGACTACCAGCTGGTCAACGCCGCAGGGAAGCTGGTGCAAGGCAAAGACATCGACTACAACGGCGCTCCGACCGGGTATGCCCAGCAGCCGTCCGACACCATCAACTATGTCGACGCGCACGACAACGACACGCTGTACGACGCGCTCGCCTACAAGCTGCCGGTGGACACACCGATGGCCGATCGGGCGCGCATGAACACGGTGTCGCTGGCGACCGCGACGCTGAGCCAGGCGCCGTCGTTCTGGCATGCCGGCACCGACCTGTTGCGGTCGAAGTCGTTCGACGGCAACAGCTACAACTCCGGGGACTGGTTCAACCGGGTCGACTGGACCGGGCAGCAGAACACCTTCGGCTCCGGGTTGCCGCTGGCCGCGGACAACTCGGCCAAGTGGGACTACCAGCGGCCGTTGCTGGCCAACCCGGCGCTGAAGCCGGACGCCGCAGCGATGGCGTCGGCCACCGCACAGGCCCAGGAATTGTTGAAGCTGCGGTTCTCCTCGCCGCTGTTCCGTCTCGGCACCGCTGCGCAGATCCAGCAGAAGCTGAGCTTCTTGACGGCGGGGCCGAACACCCCGTCCGGGGTGATCGCCATGCAGCTGGACGATCGCGTCGGAGCGCCGGTGGATCAGCGCACCGCGCGCATTGTGGTGGTGTTCAACGCATCCCCGCAACAGCAGACCGTGCCGGTGCCGCAGGCCGGCGGGTTGCGGCTCAGCCCGGTGCAGGCCGGGGGCAGTGACCCGGTGGTCAAGCGGTCGAGCGTCTCGGCCAGCGGGGTGACGGTGCCGCCGCGCACGGTCGCGGTGTTCGTCCAGCCGCGCAGCTGAGCCGCCCCGGACCACAACGACACCCGGCCGCCATGTGGCGGTCGGGTGTCGTTCATGTAGCCCTCCTACTGTCACTCTGCCGACTGGGCCCGCCACCCAAGGGACCGTGATATCCCTTGACCCGTAGGAGATCTGATGACTTCTCGCCGTGCGCTACTCACCTCTTCCGCGGTCGGCGCCGCGGCCTGGGCGGCCGGTGCCGCGCTGCCCGCCGCTGCCGCCGAGAACCGTGGTCGAGGCACCAGCTTCAACGTGATCAGCGACATTCAGGGCGACCTGAAGGACTTTGCGGTGGCGTTGAAAGACATGGCCACCATCAACCCGGCCAGTGCCGGGTTGGCGATTGCCGGCGACATCACCCCGCGCGGGTACGACTTCGAGTACGCCCAGGTGCAGGCCGCGGTGGATGCCGGGCCGGTCCCCAAGACCTCGCATGGTCGATCGGCAACCACGAGTTCTACGTACCGAAGTGGAAGACTCCCGACCAGTTGGCGCAGGAGACCTGGCCGAACGGCACCACCGAAGAGTCGCTGTTCCGCAGCTTCTACAACTTTGCCGGCCGCAACACCATCTACGCCGAGCACTCCTTCGGCGGTATCCCGGTGCTGTCCATCGGTACCGAGAAGTACATGCACTACCACGATGCGAAGCTGTGGGACGAGGTGTGGATGAGCGAGGCACAGTTCGCCTGGCTGGAGGACCGGCTGGCGTACTGGGCGCGGCGCCGCCGTCCGGTGATGGTGATCAGCCACCACCCGCTGCCGAACACGGTGTCCGGCACCAGGAACAAGCTGTATCTCAACGACTATCTGCAGGCCGACCGGCTGCTCGGACTGCTCGGCCGGTACCGCGATGTTTTCCTGTTCACCGGACACACCCACTGGGACCTTGAGCTCTCCGACTGGTATGTGCAGCGGGTGGTGCCGGGTACCGCCAACCTGTACGGCTTCCACGTCATCAACACCGGCGCCATCGAGGTGGGCTGGCGCGACAACGGAACCGGGGGCGAGGTGTCCGTCGGCGGAACCTTCAACCAGGGGCTGCAGGTGGAGGTCGACCTGCGCTGGGTGACCATCAAGGCCCGCGATTTCGCCAAGGGGCAGTGGATCCGTCAGGTGCGCATCCCGCTGTCCATCACCCAGTAGCGCCGGCGGCGAACTCGGTTCAGCCGGTGGCCGTGGTGGCTGTCGGATCGGGCACGTACCCTCGCCGTGTGGCGCTGGCTCTCTATCGCAAGTACCGTCCGGCAACATTTGCCGAGGTGGTGGGGCAGGAGCACGTCACCGAACCGCTGCGGACGGCGTTGGCCGCCGGCCGGATCAACCATGCGTATCTGTTTTCCGGTCCACGCGGCTGCGGCAAGACCTCAAGCGCGAGGATCCTTGCCCGCAGCCTGAACTGCGTCAAAGGTCCGACGCCCGATCCGTGCGGCGAGTGTCCGAGTTGTATCGCGCTGGCACCGGAGGGCCCCGGCTCGCTCGATGTTGTCGAGTTGGACGCGGCCAGCCACGGCGGTGTCGAAGACACCCGCGAGCTGCGCGACCGGGCCTTCTACATGCCGGCCGAGTCGCGGTACCGGGTGTTCATCATCGACGAGGCGCACATGGTCACCACGCAGGGCTTCAACGCCCTGCTGAAGATTGTCGAAGAGCCGCCCGAGCACCTGGTCTTCATCTTCGCCACCACCGAGCCGGACAAGGTGCTCACCACCATCCGCTCGCGCACCCACCACTATCCGTTCCGGCTGATCCCGCCGCAGACCATGCGTGGGCTGTTGGAGCGGCTCACCGCCGATGAGGGTGTCACCGTCGATCCGGCGGTCTACCCGCTGGTGATCAGGGCAGGCGGCGGCTCGGCGCGTGACTCGCTCTCGGTGCTCGATCAGTTGCTGGCCGGCGCCGGTCCCGAGGGGGTGACGTATCCGCACGCGGTCGCGCTGCTCGGCGTCACCGATGCGGCGCTGCTGGATGAGATGGTGGACGCGCTCGCCGCGGACGACGGTGCCTCGGTGTTCGGTGCCGTCGACAAGGTGGTGGAGGCCGGGCACGACCCGCGCCGGTTCGCCGCCGATCTGTTGCAGCGGCTTCGCGATTTGTTGATCCTCGACGCGGTGCCGGACGCCGCCGAGAAGGGCCTGCTCGACGCCCCGGACGACGAGCTCGCCGCGATGGCAGCGCAGGCTGAGCGGCTGGGCCGGGCCACCCTGAGCCGGATGGCCGATGTGGTGCACACCGGGCTTACCGATATGCGCGGCACCACCGCGCCGCGGCTGGTGCTCGAGCTGATGTGCGCGCGGATGCTGCTGCCCGCCGTCGATGCCGTTGTGGGCGGCCCCGGCGGGTCGGGGAGCTTCGGTGGCGCTGGCGACCCGGTGGGCTCTGCGGGGCTGTTGCAGCGGCTGGAGCGGATGGAGCGGCGCCTTTCGATCGCCGCCCCGTCCGGCTCGCGGGCCGGCCAGGAATCGTCGCCGGAAACGCCGGCGGAACCTTCAGCGGGATCGGCTACCGGCCGGGCCGCGGGAGTCGGGACGGACGAGCGTGCGCACCCGAGAAGCGGTGCGCGGCAACAGGTCTCGGACGGCCGCGCGACTCCCGCCACCGTGGGCGGCGCAGCCGAAGCCCCGGCGAGCGGGCCGCCGGCCGGGGTGGGCGTGCCCGACGGGCAGCGTCCGGCAGGTCAGCGTCCGGCAGCGCGTGATCAGGCAGCGCGTGATCAGGCAGAGCATGATCAGAGAGAGCGTGGCCAGGCAGACCGTGAGCAGGCACCGCTTGATCACGCGGCGCGGGAACAGGCAGCGCGGGAACAGACAGCGCGGGAACAGACAGCGCCCGAACAGGCAGAGCGTGGCCGGACAGCGCCCGGTCAAGCAGGTGGTGGCCAGGCAGCACGCGGTCAGGCAACGCCCGAACAGGCAGCGCCCGAACAGGCAGAGCGGAGTCGGACCGGTCGCGCCGCTGCGGTCAGCGCCGGGCAGGCCGCCCCGCAGCGACCCGGATCGCTGTTGCCGCCCCCGCCGACGCTGCGGTCCGACCGCCCCGCGCCTGCGGCACGGCCGCAGGCCGACGGCTCGGACAACGACGATTCAGACAATAACGACCCGGACAACGGCGATTCGGACAGCGGCGTTTCGGACAACACTGACGCGACCCCCGCGGCAGCGGCACCGCGGAGTGACGGCGCGTCGGCTGCCGCTGGGCAGCGGCACGGCCCCGATGGCGTCGCCGCTGCCGATGGTGAAATCGCCTCCGCCGCAACCACTTCGACCGACCGAGCGGCCGATCGGCCCGGCGGCATCGGCGTCACCGACGTGCGCAAGGTGTGGTCCGAGGTGCTCGAGGCCGTCAAGCGGCGCCGGCGCACCACGCAGATCCTGCTGGAGTCGGCAACGGTGGCGGCGGTCGACGGCAACACCCTGGTGCTGACCATGCCGCACGCCGGAATGGCCAAACGCGTCGTTGAGGCGGCCAATGCCGATCTGCTGAGCGCCGCACTGAACGAGATTCTCGGCGTCGACTGGACCATCCGGTGCGAAGCCGGTGGAGCCGAGAACCGAGGCGCAGCAACGGGTTCGCGGCAGGCCGGGGGTTCCGCCCAGCAGCCGACCACTCAGCAACCGACAGCCCAGCCCGACCCGGCCAGTGTGCGCCCACCGCGAGCGCAACGCCGGCAATCTGACGCTCGCCCGGCCGCCCCTGGCCCCGACTCCGACGACACTCCGCTCCCCCCTGAGCCGGACCCGGAGGACGCCCCACCGGACGACGGCTATCGCGGGCCGGGCCGCCGTGAGGGGCAACAGCGTCCGTCAGCGCCCGCCGGCGGCCAGCACCCGCGGCAGCAGTCCGAACAGTCGGGGGCAGGTCAGCCGCAGGCGGGGGCCAGGCGGCCGGGCATGCACGGCCGGAGCCCGGCCGCCGGCCGGTCGCGCTCCGGTGGCGACGACGCCGCCGACGGCGACGCCGGCGAACCCGCTCGATCCCGGCCGTCCAGCAGTCGAGGCCGCGGCAGCGCCGGGCTCGGCGCCGGGCCGGGCCCCGACGACTGGGAGCGTGACCTGCCGGACGACGTCCCCGACGACTGGAACAACCCTGACCCACAGCGACCGGCCGTTGTGCACGACCCGGAGCAGGCTGCAATCGAGCTGCTGGCCAGCGAATTGGGTGCGCGAAAGCTCGACCTCGGCGACTGAGGAGAGCGCCAGGAGAAATATCGGCGCCTCGATGCCACTTCGCAGTGGCCCACCTGCGGAAACTCCATTCGGGACGCCGATTTTTCCGCCCGTGTACCGCAGTGCTCGAACATGCAGTTGCCCGATCACACAGTGGCCGATCACGCAGTGCCTAATCTGGCAGCGGCCCGAACCACCTCGACGCTGCTCCGCCGGCTGGAGCAGCGCGGGTTCGACCGCGCATCTCTCCGCGCCGCTGACCGCGCCGCCCGCTGCCGACACAATCCTGGTCCGGGCGGAGGGGCCGACCTTCCGCGTGGGACGGACCGGATCGTGCCGACTGATCGGTGTTGACCGAAGCGGTTCATTGCAGACCGAAACCGATCACACTAGCCTTCGCGGATGATCTCAGCCGAGCGGCGCCGCGTCATCCTGCTGATGGTGAACCGGGACGGCGCGGCCTCGTTGCGCGCGCTCGCGGATGCCGTTGACAGCTCGGAAGTCACCGTGCGGCGGGATCTCAAGCGGTTGCACGATGAGGGCCTGCTCAGCCGCACTCGTGGCGGCGCGGTGGCGGTGCAGGAGTTTCACCGCGAACCGAGCTTTCTGGAGAAGACCAGGGTGGCGGAGGCGGAAAAGCGCGCCATCGCCGCCCGGGCCGCGAGCTTGGTGTCCGACGGTGATGCGGTGCTGATCGGCGCGGGTACCACCACTATGGCCGTTGCCCGAGAACTGCAGCGCCGCAAGGGCTTGTCGGTGGTAACCAACTCCCTGCTGGTGGCACAGATTCTCGCCGAAGGCACCGGCGTCGAGGTGACGATGACGGGCGGACTGCTGCGTAGCAGCACGCTCGCACTGGTCGGCTCGGCCGCCGAGCAGAGCCTGGCCACCATTCATGCCGGCCGGTTGTTCTTGTCCGGCAACGGGTTGTCCGCCGATCGTGGGTTGTCGACGCCCAACGCCACCGTCGCCAGCATGGATCGCGCGCTGGCCGCGGCCGCCGCCGAGGTGGTGGTGCTCGCCGACCACACCAAGGTGGGCGTCAACGCGTTGGTGCAGACCGTGCCGCCCGCCGGCATCGCGCGGGTGATCACCGACGCCAGAGTGTCCCGCGAGCAGATTGCCGCGCTGCAGCAGGCCGGGATCGACGTCGACGTTGTCGACCCCTGAGTCGACCCCTGAGCCGCCCCAGGTTTGGCCGCTCCGTCGACTTCTCCATCGAGACCTGACGTGACCCCTGAGCCGGCCGCTGCGTCGACTCCTGAATCGACTCCGGCGTCGGCTGCTGAATCGACGCCGGCGAGCCAGAAGTGGGGGCGACCAGCCGGGCTGACCAAGCAGAACGCGGCAGCACAGTGGTCGGATGTACCGGCGAACAAAGCATGAAAAACTACCTGAACTGCGGCAAACCGGCTATTGACATGGGATGTTTACGTCAACGTTGTCAGATCATTTCTGTTTGGTCTTGACACTGTTTGACCGGTGCTGGCAGATTGTTGCGTCATCCGGATCGGAGCCGCTCCGGGGACGAATGGAGAATGCAATGACGCTTTCCCACACCGTTACTCGTGGCACTCGCGGCCGCGCCCGCCTGCTCGGCGCGCTCGCGCTGGCGCTCGCCGTTGCCGTTTCCGGCTGCGCCAAGTCGGAGGACAGCGGATCGGGCGGGTCGTCCACCGGCACCGCCACCGCCGCACCGACCGGCGGCGACACCGGCTCCGCCGCAGGGGCCGCCGGCGCGACCGCCGGGTCCGACGGAGCCGCAGCCGGTTCCGAAGGGGCGGCAGCCGGTTCCGGCGCAGACTCCATGGCGCCCAGCGCTTCTGGCGGCGACTCGTCAGCAGCTGGCGGCGCTGCCGGTGGCAGTCAGGTGGTGCAGGGCGGCGACCAGGGACCCACCTGCACCATCGAGCAGTATGGGCTCAAGCCGTTCGACCTGAAGGGCGCAACCGTCGGGTTCTCGCAGTCCGAGAAGGAGGACAACCCCTTCCGCATCGCCGAGACGGCGTCGATCAAGGCCGAAGCCGCCAAGTTGGGCATCAAGCTGGAGGCCACCAACGCCCAGACCGACCTGAACAAGCAGATCTCCGACATCCAGGACCTGCTCAACAAGGGCGTCAAGCTGCTCATCGTGGCCCCGCTCAACTCCGACGGACTCGAGCCGGCCTTCCAGGCCGCCAAGGACAAGGGCGTGCCGATCATCACCGTCGACCGCAAGGTCAACATGGGCGCATGCCAAGACTATGTGTCGTTCCTCGGTTCCAACTTTGTTGAGCAGGGCAAACGCGCGGCCGACCAGATGATCGAGGCCACCGGCGGTAAGGGCAAGGTGGCCATCCTGCTCGGCGCCGCCGGCAACAACGTCACCGACGACCGCACCAAGGGCTTTGTCGATCAGGTCAAGTCCAAGGCTCCCGACCTGCAGATCGTTGCCCAGCAGAGTGGCGACTTCGCGCGGGACAAGGGACAGCAGGTCACCGAGCAGCTGATTCAGTCGCAGCCCGATCTGAACGGCATCTACGCCGAGAACGACGAGATGGGCATCGGTGCGGTCAACGCGCTCGAGGCCGCAGGCAAGAAGCCGGGTGATGCCGTCAAGATCGTGTCGGTGGACGGCACCAGGAATGCCGTGCAGCTGATCGTCGACGGCAAGTACAACGCCGTCATCGAGTCCAACCCGCGTTTCGGGCCGCTGGCCTTCCAGACCGCCATGGCCTTTGCCGAGGGCAAGCCGGTCGGTCAGAACATCGTCATCTCCGACACCGAGTACACCGAAGCCAACGCCAAGCAGAAACTGGCCGGCGCGTACTGATCCCGCCGCAGAGCCCTGGGCGGCAGCTCGCCGTCCCGGCTCGGTGGCAGCCACCGTCGACAGCGGCGAGGAGAAGGATCGACTGTGAGTTCAACGCAGCCGCAAGAGGTTTCGGCCGCGGCGAACGTGAACCGTCCGGTGCTGTCCGTGCGGCACATCGCCAAGACGTTCGGTGGAATCGCGGCGCTCGCCGACGTCTCGCTCGAGCTGTTGCCCGGGCAGGTGCATGCGCTGGTCGGCGAGAACGGCGCGGGAAAGTCGACGCTCATCAAGGTGCTCACCGGGGTCTACCGCGCGGACGCCGGGACCATCGAGTACGACGGCGCCGAGGTGAGGTTTGCCCGCCCGCTGGACGCCCAGCTCGCCGGCATCTCCACCATCTACCAGGAGATCAACCTGGTTCCACTGATCTCCGTTGCCCGCAACGTCTTTCTCGGCCGCGAGCCCCGCAACCGGCTTGGCCTTGTCGATTTCAGAACCATGAACGCGCAGGCTCGGCGACTGCTGGCGCAGGTGGGCGTCACGGTGGACGTGCGCCGGCCGCTGCGCAGTCTTGGGACCGGGACCCAACAGATGGTGGCGATCGCCAGGGCGGTCAGTACCGAGGCGAAGGTCGTCATCATGGACGAGCCGACGTCGTCGCTGGAGCCGCGGGAAGTGGCGAAACTGTTCGGCGTCATCGAACAGCTCACCGCCAGCGGTATCGCGGTGCTGTACGTCAGCCACAAGCTCGACGAGCTGTACCGCATCGCCCAACAGGTCACCGTGCTGCGCGACGGCGCGGTGGTGCACACCGGCAAGATCTCGGAATTGCCACGCCTGCAACTGATCTCGCACATGCTGGGCCGCGACATCGCACAGGTGCAGCGCCAGGGCGTCACCGCATTCGACGATCGTTCCGGCGCCGACCCGGACGCCGCGGAACAGTTGCTCGATGCCCGCGGACTGTCCAAGCGGCACCAGATCTCCGATATCGACCTGTCGGTGGCACCCGGTGAAATCGTCGGGCTCGGCGGCTTGCTCGGGGCCGGCCGCAGCGAAACCGTCAGAGCGATCGCCGGTGCCACCAAGCTCGACGCCGGCGAGGTGCGAGTCCGCGGCCGCAAGATCCGCAACGGCTCGACGGCAGTGGCCATCGGCGCCGGTATCGCGCTGCTGACCGAAGACCGCAAGGCGGACGGGATCATCCCCGGTCTGTCGGTGCGCGAGAACATCGTGCTGGCGGCCATGCCGCGGCTGTCCAAAGGCGGCGTGGTCAGCACCGCTCGGCAACGTGCGGTGGTCGACATCTTCATGAAACGGTTGCGGATCAAGGCATCCAGCCCTGAGCAGAAGGTGTCGGAGCTGTCCGGCGGCAACCAGCAGAAGGTGCTGTTGGCGCGCTGGCTGTGCCTGTCGCCGCAGCTGCTGCTGCTGGACGAACCCACCCGTGGCATCGACGTCGGCGCCAAAGCCGAGGTACAGGCGCTGGTTGCCGAGCTCGCGGCGGAAGGCCTTGGGGTGGTGTTGATCTCGTCCGAACTTGAAGAACTGATCGAGGGCAGCGACCGGATCGTTGCGCTGCGAGACGGCCGGGTGGTCGGCGAACTCCGCGGCGACGCCGTCACCGAGAACGCCCTGCTCACCCTGCTTTCCGGTGAGCCGGCGGCAAACCCGGACCCGCCTCCCGAGCCGGCCGCGGACGTACCGGACGCGGCCGTGCCGGCAGCGGACCTACCGGTACCGGCCGAACGCACCAAGGAGCAACGGTGACCGCGCCCACCGTGCCAGAGCAGCTGCCGGACCGGGCCGCCGATGCGGTGCGGGAGCGACAGAGTCGGGCGCGCCGGATCGGATGGATCCGTGACTACGGGGTGTACGTCGCGCTGCTGGTGCTGATCATCTTCAACATCGCGGCAACGCCCAACTTCGTGGCCCTCGACAACCTGCGGGTACAGCTGGTGCAGGTGGCCCCGGTGATGATCGTCGCGCTTGGCGTGGCGATGGTGATCGGTACCGAGGGCATCGATTTGTCGGTCGGCGCGGTGATGGCGCTGGCCGGTGCGCTGATACCGCTGTACCTCGGGTACGGAGTTCCGGTGGCGATTGCGGTCGCGCTGCTCGGTGGCATCGCCTCGGGGCTGTTCGCCGGTGTGCTGGTGGCCAGCATCGGGGTGCAGCCGATCGTGGCGACCCTGGCGTTGCTGGTCGGCCTGCGCGGGGTGGCGCAACTGTTGCTCGGGGGGCAGTTCCGGCAGATCTCCTCGCCCGAGTTCAACAACCTCGGCACCGGGTCCGTGCTGGGAGTCCCGATCGTGGTGCTGGTCGCGGCCGTGCTCGCGGTGATCGTCGGATTTCTCATGCGCCGCACGGTTTTCGGCCGCCGGGTGGTGGCGATCGGCGGGAACCCGGATGCGGCGCGGCTGGCGGGGCTTCCGGTGCGGCGCACGCTGATCACCGTCTACCTGCTGTCCGGCCTGTTGGCCGCCATCGCCGGCGTACTGCTGACCGCCTACCAAAAGGCCGCGACACCATCCACCCAGGGCCTGCTGATGGAACTGTCGGCGATCACCGCGGTGGTCGTCGGCGGCACCCCGTTGACCGGTGGCCGGGTCAGGGTGCTCGGCACCGTTGCCGGTGCGTTGCTGATGCAGATCGTGACGGCCACCCTGATCAAGCACGACCTGCCGGAGTCGTCGACCCAGATGGTGCAGGCGGCGATCATCATTCTGGCCGTGTACGTGCAGCGCGACCGGGGAGGCGCCCGCAGATGACGTCGCTGGAAAAGCCCAACGGCGGCAACCGGTCCGCCGCCGGCGCGGCGGCCGAGACCGCCCACATCAGCCGGCCCGCCGACGTCGCCGATTCGCCGGAGCGGGTGGGCAGCGGCGCCGGTGAACGGGTCGCCCGTTTCCTGCAACGGCAGGGCGCGCCGATCCTGCTGGCGCTGGTGGTGTTGGTGGCCAGCTTCGCCTTTCCCGGTTTCGCGACCTTCGACAACGTGGCGAGCATCCTGTTCCAGGCGTCCGGACTCGGCATCATCGCCGTCGGCATGACGCTGGTGATCATCTCCGGCGGTATCGACCTTTCGGTGGGGTCGGTGTACGCCCTCGGCGGTGTGCTCGCGGCCTGGGCCTCGCGCTACGGCGTGCTCCCGGCCTTCGCGGTTCCGCTGGCGGTGTGCGGGTTGATCGGTCTGGTGCAGGGCACCTTCATCGGCCGGTTCGGCATGCCGCCGTTCATCGTCACGCTGGCCGGGCTGCTCGGGGCGCGCGGCCTGGCACTCGCCCTCACCGACGAAGGCAAAACCGTCTACAAGGTCGGCTGGAACGACACCTTCGCGCAGCTCGGCCACGGCAAGGTGTTCGGCATCTACCTGCCGGTGTACTTCATGGTCGCGGTGTTCGTTGTCGGCTGGATCTACCTGCAGCGCACCAAAAGCGGCCAGGCGCTGTTCGCCGTCGGTGGCAGCGAGTCGGCGTCCACCCTGATGGGACTGCCGGTCGCCCGCATCAAGATCACCAGCTATCTGATCTGCGGACTGCTGGCCGGCCTCGCCGGTGCGTTGAATGCGGCCTACACCATCTCGGGTGTGCCGACCCAGGGCGTCGGCTGGGAGCTGGACGCCATCGCCTCCGTCGTGATCGGCGGCACGCTGTTGGTCGGCGGTGCCGGCAGCCTGATCGGCACCCTGGCCGGCGTGCTGCTGCTCAAGGTGATCCTCAACGTCATCAACCAGATCGGAACGCTGAACACCTCCGTGCAGATGGTGGTGTCCGGGGCGTTCCTTGCCGTCGTCGTTGTTGTCCAGGCGTTGCTGACCAGGGCGCAGAACCTACGGGACGGTTGACCGGCCCACAGCTTCGTCACCGCAGAGAGCGAATCCCCGTTACCCGACCCGAAAGGTGGAATCTCTCATGAGTGCGTCACGACCTCATCCGTCCCCGCCCGGCAGCCGGCGCCGACGAACGCTGCGGCCGGTGCTCGCCGGGCTGCTCGCGGCGAGCCTCGGCATCGCTGCGCTCGGTGCTGCCCCCGCAGCAGCCGCCGCGCCAGCGGCGCCGACATCGCTGTCGGCACAACAACAATCACCGCAAGCACAAGCGCGTTCGGAGGTGGGAACGCAGACCGACGCGCGAGGCCCGGCGCCCGCCGCGGCCACCGAGGCGCAGCCGGCGGCAGCGTCGCCAGACAGCGGCCTGCGCGGCGACTACTACCGCATCAGCAATACCGACACCTGGGAGCTGGAACCTCAGAATCTGGCGATCACCGTTGTCGATCAGGCCATCGACATCGACAACATGGTGCCGATCTACCGATCCCTGACCGGTCGGACCGACAACGTTGGGGTGCGCTGGACCGGGACCGTGACGGCGCCGGCCACCGGCGAATACACCTTCTCCGCCATCGGCGACAACGGGTTCCGGCTGTGGGTCGGTGCCGGCGCCTACTCGGGGGCGGCCGCCGACCAACTCATCGACTTCTGGGTCAACCAATGGGACATCGAGCAGACGGCGACCCGCACCGTACGGCTGGAAGCCGGTGTGCCGGTACCGATCCGGTTCGACCTGTTCCAGGCCATCGGCGGCGCCAACATTCACCTGAGTTGGCAGTCGGCCAACGCCGGTGTCGCCAAGCAGGTGGTTCCGGCCTCGGCGTTCCGGCTGCCGGACGGCTGGCGTCCGTACGGCGCGAGCGCGGAGGTCGGTGCCGACGGCAGCACCGCCGTGATCACCTTTGCCGACGGCACGGTCGGTGGTCTTGACGGGCTGGCGGATCACCTGACCGTCAGCGTCGATGGGAAGAGCTACCCGATCGCCGAGCTGGCTGCCGGTCCACAGGACGGGCAGCTGACCATCACTCTCGGAGCGCCGGTGGTCGCCGGCGCCAATGTGCGGATCGCCTACGACGGAAAGGGTTCGCTGACGTCGGGTGGCCGTCCGGCACCGGCGTTCAACCTGATGGCGAAGAACGGCTCGACCCATCGGCTCACCACGCCGTGGGCGGACGACGTCGACGCCGACCGACCGCTGCCGGAGTACCCGCGACCGCAGCTCACCCGCAGGCAGTGGCAGAACCTCAACGGCACCTGGGATTTCGTCCCGCTGGCATCCGCGGACGCGCCCCTGCCGACCAACTGGACCGGCGCGGCGAAGGTGGTGGTCCCTTACCCGATCGAGTCGCTGCTGTCGAAGGTGAACAAGCACTACGACAACTTTGCCTACCACCGCAGCTTCGTGGTGCCGCGCGGCTGGCGCGCCGGCGACCAGCGGGTGCTGCTGAACTTCGGCGCGGTCGACAACGTGACGGCGGTGCTGGTGAACGGCAAGCCGGTTGGTAGCCACACCGGCGGTTACGACTCCTTCAGCTTCGACATCACCGACGCACTGGTGGGTGGGCCGAACGAGCTGGTGGTCAGGGTCACCGACACCACCGGTGACACACCGAAGGGCAAACAGTCACGCAACCCCAGCGGCATCTTCTACACCCCGGCGTCCGGCATCTGGCAAACCGCATGGCTGGAGCCGGTTCCGGCGGCCAGCATCGACTCGCTGAAGCTGACCCCGAAGCTGTCCGACTCAGATGATGCGGTGGTGGTGAAGGCCGAATCCGCCACCGCGGACGCAAACGCCACCGTCACCGTGACCGCCTCCGACGGCAACAGCCGCGACGTCGCGACGGTGACGGGCAAGGCGAACACCGATGTGGTGCTGCCGATCAAGAACGCCAAACGGTGGACGCCGGACAGCCCGAACCTGTACAACCTGCGAGTGGTGCTCAGCTCCACCAAGGACGGCGCCACCAGCACGGACACCGTCGGCAGCTACGTCGGCCTGCGGTCGATCGACGTGCGAAAGATCAACGGCACCAACCGGATCGTGCTCAACGGCAAGCAGACCTTCCTGCTCTCGACCCTCGACCAGGGTTACTGGCCGGACGGCGTCTACACCGCGCCCACCGACCAGGCGCTGGCCTGGGACATCCAGCAGACCAAGAACCTCGGCTTCAACACCATCCGCAAGCACATCAAGGTGGAACCGGCGCGCTGGTACTACTACGCCGACCGCATCGGCATGATGGTCTGGCAGGACATGCCATCGGCCTTCACCTCGCGCAACGCCGAGTCGACCAGCAAACGCGTTACCGATCAATGGGAATCGGAACTCAGGACGATGATCGACCAGCACTCGATGTTCAGCTCGATCATCGGCTGGATACCGTTCAACGAGGGCTGGAGCGAGTGGAACCTGGACGACACCGCGCGGGTGGGTCGCAACATCAAGCAACAAGACCCGTCCAGGTTGCTCAACGTGCACTCCGGCATGAACTGCTGCCAGTCGCTCGGCGACAGCAAGGTCGGCGACATCATCGACTGGCACCAGTACACCGGTCCCGCCGCCCCCAGCCCCGACGCCACCAGGGCGGCGATCGACGGTGAACACGGCGGTTTCTCGCTGTCGGTCGCCGGCCACATCTGGCCCGGCGGCTCGGTCAACCCCTACGGCGAGGTTGGCTCGTCGAAGGAACTCACCGATGCGTACGTCGGCAACACCGCGAAGCTGATCGGCCTGGCCCGGGAGAAGTTGTCCGGTTCGGTGTACACCCAGCTGACCGACCTCGAGGGTGAGGTGAACGGCTTCTACACCTACGACAGGCGCGTCTCCAAGATGGACGAGAAGCGGGTGAGGGAGATCAATCTGGCGCTGATCGCGGCCGGTTCGGGTGCACCGGCACCGGCCGGTCAGCGGGCCCCGGTGGCCGGCTGGAACTTCGACCAGCTGTCCGGCGAGCAGAGTCCAGGCATCGGTGCAACACCGCCAGCGAAACTTGCCGGCGGCGCCGCCCTCACCCGAGGGAAGTCCGGCTCCGCGCTGCGGCTGGACGGACGCGACGATCAGGCTACCGCTACCCCGGTCGCCCTCGACACCACCGGAAACTATTCGGTGGCGGCGTGGGTGCGGGCAGACACGTTGCCCGGCAACACCTACGCCACCGCGGTCGCGACCGAGGCCTACGACGGCCGGAGCCCCTTCTTTCTCCAGTACAGCGGCCCGGCGCGGGGCTGGGCGTTCAGCATTCCGGACGGCCCGAGGGCGATCGCCCCTGGACCGGTCAGCACCGGACGCTGGTACCACCTGGTCGGCGTTCGGGACGCGGTGGCCGGAACGCTGACGCTGTACGTCGACGGTGTGAAGGCCGCCAGCGCAACAGCTTTCGGCACATCCGCCAGCACCGGAGCGGTCACCTTCGGCCGGGCGCAGTGGGACTCCGACCCTGTCGACTTCCTGGCCGGCGCGGTCGACACCGTGCGCCTGTACAACCGGGCGTTGTCCGCACCGGAGGTGGCCGCTCTGGCGGGCTGACCGCAGAATCGCAACGGCTCAATTGGCAGCGCCGACCACCGCGGGCCCAGCGCCCGCGGTGGTCGGCGCTGCGGCCCGTGCAGCAGCAGCGGCCCGCTCGGTGACCCGGTGTGGCGACGAGCGGCTCGTAGCCTGCAGCGCCGGCCGGGCGCGGGCGCACGCCCGGCGAACAGTAATCAGATCCGCAACAGTTGCGGACGCGACAGCTCGGCCTCGGTGGCGGTACCCGCGCTCGTCCCTTCGTCGACCGGCGTGCTCGTCCCGAGCCGGTCAGCCGGCGCCGGTGCGGTCGCGGCTGCCGCCCGATCGAGGGCGTCGAGCAGATCGGCAACCAGGTCTTCGGCTGCTTCGATACCGATGGAAAGACGCAGCAGGCCGTCGCCGATGCCGGCCAGCCTCCGCGCCTCGGCGGACATCGATGCGTGCGTCATGGTGGCGGGGTGCGCGACAAGGGACTCGGTGCCGCCCAACGACTCTGCCAGCGAGAAGCAGCGCAGCCCGTCCACAAAGGCGCGCACCGCGGTTTCTCCACCGGCCAGCTCGATGGAGAGCATCGCGCCGAAGCCCTGCTGTTGCCGCGCGGCAATCCGGTGGCCGGGGTGACTCACCAGCCCCGGATAGTGCACGGCGGTAACGGCAGGATGCTCACCGATCGCGGCGATCACCGCGTCGGTGTTCTCGGAATGGGCGCGCAGCCGGGTGTGCAGCGTCCGCAGGCCACGGACGGTGAGGTAGCTGTCGAACGGGGAACCGGTGAGCCCCAAGACATTTGCCCACCACGAGATCTGCTCGGCCAGTTCCGCGGTGCCGGCGACGACGGCGCCGCCCACCACGTCGGAGTGCCCGTTGATGTACTTGGTGGTGGAGTGCACCACCAGATCGGCACCGAGTTGCAGCGGCTGCTGCAACAGTGGCGAGAGGAAGGTGTTGTCCGCCACCACGATTGCCCCCGCCGCGTGCGCAGCCGCGGCGACCGCGGCAACGTCGGTGACCCGCAGCAGCGGGTTGGACGGTGTCTCCAGCCAGACCAGCACCGGGCGGTGCTGGCCGGCCAGCGCATCGGCGACCGCGTCCTGATCGCTGAAATCCACTGTCTCGACAACGAAATGCCCGCGCGCCGCCAGCGAGTCGAACAGCCGCCAGGTGCCGCCGTAACAGTCGTGCGGGATCAACACCTTGTCGCCGGGACACAACAGCGCGTTCAGACACACGGTGATAGCGCCCATTCCGGTGGCGCACACGGTGGCACCGGCCCCGCCCTCCAACGCCGTCAAGGCGTCGGCCAACACGTCGCGGGTGGGATTGCCCGAGCGGGTGTAGTCGTAACGACGCGGCTGGTCGAAACCGGCGAAGGAGTAGTTGCTCGACAGGAACAACGGCGGCGCCACCGAGCCCTGGCTGGGGTCGGAGTCGATGCCGGCCCTGATGGCCCTGGTGAGCGCACTGAGGCCACCCTGCTGTTGCGGTGCGGCGGTGGCCGGGGAGCCGGAGGTGGAGCGGGGGAGCGTCATCAGCGGTACATCGCCTTTCCCAGGTTCTCGAGCGGCCGTACCTGCCGGCGCGAGAGAGGGGAAGCGTCCAAGAACCGAAAGAGCTTGCGGTGGCGGCGATCCGCGAACGGCCCGTCTACCGCAATTCCATCTTCCGGCCGTGGAAACATCCGCACGCCGCAGGATTTGGCACCTTTCCCGCGGGTTACCCCTCGGCAGGCTGCCCCGGCTTCAACGGGCCTGTCCCTCTGCCGGTCTTGATGGATTTCGTCGCCGACCATACCCGACCGGCCCCTGGCGCTGTCCAACCATCGACAACGTGTTCTCACATGCTGGTACGCGGTGGTCGGAATCAACGATCGGATTAGAGTGCTGCGGGTGACGGGCGATGGTGACCTGACTCGGAGTGCCGGCCCGCTGGCCGCGCAGGTGCGCGCTGCCATCGCGGCGCACGCCGATCCTGCCCGCGCCGAGCAGCAGCGGGCCTACATGAAGTCGGCGATGCCGTACTGGGGCGTGCCGAACCCGGTGCTGCGCACGGCCCTCAAGCCGCTGCTGGCTTGTTTCGCTCCCAGCTCGCGGGCGGAGTGGCAGGCGGGGGTCCGAGCCATCTGGGACGGGGCCGGCCATCGCGAGGAGCGTTACGCCGCCATCGCTTTCGCCAGGCACCCCAGTGCCGAACGCTGGCAGGACGCTGCGGCGCTGCCGCTGTACCGGCAGCTGATCGTCACCGGCGCATGGTGGGATTTCGTCGACGAGATCGCCGCGCACCTGGTCGGTACCGCGCTGCGCGAAGACCCGGCGGCGGTGCGCCCCGTCGTCGAACGGTGGGCGAGCGACCCGGAGCTGTGGCTGCGCCGCACCGCCATCCTTGCGCAACTCCGCCATCGCGAGCGCACCGACCGGAAACTATTGCGGCACGCCATCATTGCCAACCTCGGCGACGACTCGTTCTGGATCCGCAAGGCCATCGGTTGGGCGCTGCGCGAGTACGCCAAGACCGACCCGGCGTGGGTGCGCGCCGAGGTCGACCGGCTCAGCACCCGCTCCGGCCCGGCCAAGCCCGGACGGGCCGCACCGGCCACGCTGTCGCCGCTGTCCCGGCGCGAGGCACTCAAGAACCTGCCGGCCGACCCGCCCTGACCGCGCCACCGGCCGCCGCCGGCCGTCGCTGAACCCAGCAGCACCGAATCGACCGGGCACCGGTCTGCCGGAACCGGCTACAGATTGGGGTACAGCGGGAACTTGTCGGCGATCGCCGTCACCCGGGCCCGCAACGGGCCGGCCACCGCGGTGTCCAGTTCGCCCGGCGGCGCCTTCAGCGCCTCGGCGATGATGTCGGCCACCTCGGCGAACGCCGCAGCGTCCAACCCGCGAGTGGCCAGCGCCGGGGTGCCGATGCGCAGACCCGACGTCACCATCGGCGGGCGCGGATCGAACGGCACCGCATTGCGGTTCACCGTGATGCCGATGGAATGCAGCCGATCCTCGGCCTGCTTGCCGGTCAGCTCCGAGTCGCGCAGATCCACCAGCACCAGGTGCACGTCGGTGCCGCCGGTGAGCACCTGCACACCGGCGTCGGCCACGTCGGCCTGCGACAAACGGTCCGCCAGTGCCGCGGCCCCGGCCACCGTGCGCTGCGCCCGCTCGGTGAACGACGGATCGGCCGCCATCTTGAACGCCACCGCCTTCGCCGCGATGACGTGCTCGAGCGGGCCGCCCTGCTGCCCGGGGAACACCGCAGAGTTGATCTTCTTCGCCAGGTCGGCGTCGTTGCTGAGGATGACGCCGCCGCGCGGGCCGCCAAGGGTCTTGTGCGTCGTCGTTGTGGTGACGTGGGCATGCGGCACCGGCGACGGGTGCAGCCCGGTCGCCACCAGCCCGGCGAAGTGCGCCATGTCCACCAGCAGATAGGCGCCCACCTCGTCGGCGATCTCCCGGAACGCAGCGAAGTCCAGCTGCCGCGGGTAGGCCGACCAACCGGCGATGATCAGCTTGGGCTTGTGGTCGCGAGCCATCTTGGCCACCGCTTCCATATCCACCCTGTGGTCTTCTTTGGACACCTCGTACGCGACGGCGTTGTACAGCAACCCGGAGAAGTTGATCTTCATGCCGTGCGTCAGGTGACCGCCGTGCGCCAGCGACAGCCCGAGGATGGTGTCACCCGGTTTGATCAGCGCCTGCATGGCCGCGGCGTTGGCCTGGGCGCCGGAATGCGGCTGCACGTTGGCGTAACCGGCACCGAACAGCGACTTGATCCGGGAGATCGCCAGCCGCTCGATCTCGTCGACGAACTCGCAGCCGCCGTAGTAGCGGCGGCCGGGGTAGCCCTCGGCGTACTTGTTGGTCAGCACGCTGCCTTGGGCCTGCATGGCGGAGACCGGGGCGAAGTTTTCGCTGGCGATCATCTCGAGGGTGGACTGCTGGCGGTTCAGCTCCTGCCCGATCAATGCCGACACCTGCGGGTCCGCCTGCGCCAGCGATGCGTCGAGCCCTGGCCACGGGGCGTCGGTGGAGCCCTCCGGGCCCGGTGCGGTGGTGCTGGAATTGTCGGCTGTCGAAGTCGTCATGTGCGTTTCTCCTGGTCAGAGCCTGCAGATCGGGTCTTGGCTTGGGGCGGACGTCGGATTGCTCGGACACCGCCGCCGGGGCCGGGCTCGGCTTCACCGGGGCGAGAAGCTGCCAGCTGAGCGTCGAGAAGCTGCCAGCGAGGAGGCGCTGGAGGTGACCGTGGGCAGCCGCCGCAACTCATCGTAACGATCGGATGACACGGACGGCCGGGGGTAGGCAGGTGCCGGGTTGCCCACTAGGTTGAGCGAATCTCCGCGGCTGTCGGTGCCGCCTGATACGGCACCGACGGATGCCCGGATGTGCGTCCGGGCAGCGCGGAACCAAACCGAATGGAGGAAGCATGTCTGTGCGTCGACGGCGGCTCACCGCGGTGGGCATTGCTGCCGCATTGGCGGTCACCACCGCTGCCTGTGCTCAGTCCGATCGCGGCAGCGATTCGAATAGCAACGCAAACACCACTCAAGACACCGGTAACGCCGGAGCTGCCGGCGAGTCCGGTCCCGCCGGGACCCCGGCTGCAGGTTCCGGTGCCGCAGGTTCCGGTGCCGCCGGTTCCGGGGCAGCGGGCGGCGCCGCCCCCAGCGGATCCGGCGGCGCGGCAGCGCCCGCCGACATTCCGGCGAACGCCGACCTCAACGCCACCTTCACCTTTGCCGCCGCCGGCGCTCCCGAGATGTTCGACCCGCTGTACGGCACCGACGGTGAGACGTTCCGCCCTGCCCGGATGATGTTCGAGGGTCTGGTGCGCTCCAAGCCGGGTACCGCCGACCTTGAGCCTCAGCTGGCCGAGTCGTACACCTCCAGCCCCGACGGTCTCACCTGGACCTTCAAGATCCGCAAGGGCGTGACCTTCTCCGACGGCACCCCGCTGAACGCCGAGGCCGTCTGCTACAACCTCGACCGGATGTACTCGCAGACCGGCGCCGGTGCGGTGCAGGCCGAGTACTGGTCGAGCAACATGGGCGGCTTCAAGGGGCAGAAGGACTCGGCCGGCAAAGAAGTTCCGTCCATCTACAAGTCCTGCAAGGCCGATGGCGACAATGCGGTGATCACCATCAACCGGTTCACCTCGAAGTTCCCGGCCATCCTGAGCTTGCCGTCGTACTCGATCCAGTCGCCGACCGCGCTGAAGAAGTACAAGGCCAACGACGTCAAGCAATCCGGCGAGGCGTTCACCTACCCGGCCTACGCCACCGCCCACCCGACTGGTACCGGTCCGATGCTGTTCCAGGCCTACGACCGCACCAACGGCACCATCACGCTGGTGCGCAACGAGAAGTACTGGGGCCCCAAGGCCACCGTAGCCAAGCTGGTCTTCAAGATCATCCCGGACGAGACCGCCCGCAAGCAGGCGCTGCAGGCCGGCACCATCCAGGGCTACGACCTGCCGAACCCGGCCGACTGGGACTCGCTGAAGGAGTCGGCAAACCTGTTGATTCGCCCGGCGTTCAACATCATGTACCTGGGCTTCGACTTCAAGAACAACAAGGCGCTGCAGGATCTCAAGGTGCGCCAGGCGATCGCCTACGCGCTCAACCGGGAAGACTTTGTCGCCTCCCAGCTGCCGGAGGGCGCCGAGGTGGCGCAGGAGTGGTACCCGAAGACGGTTGACGGCTGGACCCCGGACGTGCAGCAGTATCCGTACGACCCGGAGAAGGCCAAGCAGCTGCTCGCCGAGGCCGGGCAGCAGAACTTGACGCTGAACTTCTGGTGGCCGACCGAGGTGACCCGCCCGTACATGCCGAACCCGAAGGACGTGTTCACCTCGTTCTCGCAGGATCTCGAGGCAGTGGGCATCAAGCTGAACGTCACCTCCAAACCGTGGAACGGTGGCTACCTCGACGGGGTGACCGCACGCAAGCCCGACCTGTTCCTGTTGGGCTGGACCGGCGACTACAACACCCCTGACAACTTCATCGGCAGCTTCTTCTCCTCCGAGTCCAACGACTTCGCGACTTTCGAAACCCCGTGGGGCAAGACGTTCGACCAGGAGATCGCCGACGCCGACTCGATTCCCGACAAGGCCAAGCGGGACGCTGCCTACGTCGCGTTGAACAAGAAGATCATGAGCGAATACATGCCGGGGGTGCCGATCTCGTCGTCGCCGCCGGCACTGGTGGTGGCCAAGAACGTCAGCGGTATCGTGCCGTCGCCGCTGACCGACGAGGACTACACCCACGCCATCATCACCAAGGGCTAGTACCTGAACAGCGCCGGGACCGGGCGGATGTGCTGCAGCGCTTGCAGTCTCCGCCCGGTCCGGTCGCCCGGCCCAGCAGCTGCTGGGCTCCCTTGGTCGGGTAAGGCTGACGAAAGAGGTCGCCGGTTTGCTCAGATACATCGTGCGACGACTGGCCCAGCTGGTCGTGGTGCTCCTCATCCTTTCGCTGCTGCTGTTCTTCTGGCTCCGGCTGCTGCCGGGCGGCCCGGACAGCGCCATCTGCGGCGAACGCTGCACCCCGGAGCAGCGGACCGCGCTGCGCTCCGCCATGGGGCTGGACCAGCCGATCTGGACCCAGTACCTGAAGTACCTCGGCCGCATCGTTCAGGGCGACTTCGGTACCTCCGGTTTCGTCGAACCCGGCGTTCCTGCCCTTGAGGTGTTCTGGCACCGGCTGCCGGCCACCATCGAGTTGACGATCGCCGCGCTGATCTTCGCGCTGGTGCTGGCGATCCCGCTCGGCTACTTCGCCGCCCGGCGGAAAGGCAGCCTGCTGGACAGCACGGGCGTTGTGGTCTCGCTGCTCGGCGTTGCCGTCCCCGTCTTCTTCCTTGCGTACCTGTTGAAGTTCGTCTTTGCCGTCAAGCTGCACTGGCTGCCCGACAGTGGCCGGCAGGGCGACATCAACGCCACCAGGGTCACCGGCTTCTTCGTCCTCGACGGGTTGATCACCAGGGAATGGGACGCCGCCTGGGACGCCCTCAAACACCTGATTCTGCCGGCGATCGCGCTCGGCTTCATTCCGTTCGCGGTGATCTTCCGGATCACCCGCGGCAGCGTGATCGACGTGCAGAACGAGGACTACGTGCGCACCGCGGAGTCGAAAGGCCTTACCACCTCGGTGATCCGGCGCCGCCACATCCTGCGCAATGCGATGCTGCCGGTAGTGACCGTCACCGGGCTCCAAGTCGGCGCGTTACTGGCCGGCGCGGTGCTCACCGAGACCGTCTTTGCCTATCCGGGCCTCGGCCAAGCCACCCAGATCGCCTTCCAGAACCGCGATTACGCGATGCTGCAGATCTTGGTGCTGGCCTCCGCCGTCACCTACATGCTGGTGAACCTGGTGGTCGACCTGTCGTACGCGCTCATCGATCCGCGCATCAGAACGCGATGAAAGGGGAGGTGAGCACATCATGGTGATGGACCGTAAGAAGGAGCGGATCGACGCGCTGGCCGCCAGCGGCGGGTCGGCGTCGACCGCGCTGCTCGACTCCGAGGACGCCAAATCGGGTGGCGGCTCCATCATTGCCGACGCTTGGCGGCGGCTGCGGGTGTCTCCGGTTTTCTGGGTCGGCGCGATTATCGTGCTGCTATTCCTGCTGTTGGCGATCTTTGCCGATCTGATTGCCCCGCACGACCCCGGACAGCTGTTGCTGCGCAGCCAGACCCGGCTGTCGCGCAACCAGCTGGCTCCCCCGCAGCCGGGCTTTCCGCTCGGTGGCGACCTGTTGGGCCGTGACGAGTTCTCCCGGTTGGTGCTCGGTAGCCGGCAGACGCTGCTGGTCGGCGTCTTCGCCACCGCCATCGGCCTGGCCGGCGGGATGATTCTCGGCACCCTTGCGGGCGCCTTCGGCGGGGTCGTTGACACCGTTGTGATGCGGGTCGTGGACGTGATGCTCTCCATTCCCGGTCTGCTGCTGGCGATCTCCATTGCCGCTCTGTTCACCACCCCGAGTCAATGGAGTGTGATCATCGCGGTGGCGGTGGTGCAGATACCTGTGTTCGCCCGGTTGCTGCGCGGCCAGATGCTGGCACAACGCGGCACCGACCACGTGCTGGCCGCGCGGGCACTTGGGGTGCGGAGGGCACCGATCGTCTTCCGGCACATGCTGCCGAATTCGATGAGCCCGGTGATCGTCCAGGCCACCGTGGTGGTGGCCGTCAGCATCATCGACGCGGCGGCACTGTCCTTCCTCGGCCTAGGGTCACAGGACGTCGCGACTCCGGAGTGGGGTCAGATGCTCGGTGAGGCGCAGCAAAAGATCGACTCCTACCCGGCGCTGGCGTTCTGGCCGGCCGGCTGCATTGTGGTGGTAGCACTGGGATTCACGCTGCTCGGCGAATCGTTGCGGGAAGCTCTCGACCCGAAGAACCGCCGATGACGAAGGGACGCTGAGCGATGGCTTTGCTTTCGGTCCAAGACCTTTCGGTCAAGTTCAAGCGCCGCGGGTTGGCGCCGTTCGACGCCGTCGACGGTGTCAGCTTCGACGTGGAGGCTGGCAAGATCGTCGGCCTGGTCGGTGAGTCCGGCAGTGGCAAGTCGGTGACCAGCCTTGCCATCATGCGACTGCTGCCCAAGCGCGGCAACACGATCGGCGGGGTCGTCGACTTCGACGGCACCGATCTGCTGCGCATCCCGATGTCGCAAATGCGGGACAAACGCGGCGCCGACCTGGCGATGATCTTCCAAGACCCGCTGTCCAGCCTGAACCCGGTGGTGCCCATCGGTTTGCAGATCACCGAGGTGCTCAAGCGGCATCGCGGCATGCGCGGCGCCGCGGCCGAGAACGAGGCGAGAGATCTGCTCGATCAGGTCGGCATTCCCGACCCCACCCGCCGGCTGCACGAGTACGCGCATCAGCTCTCCGGCGGCATGCGGCAGCGCGCCATGATCGCGATGGCGCTGGCGTGCCGGCCGCGGCTGCTGATCGCGGACGAGCCCACTACCGCCCTCGACGTCACCATCCAGGCGCAGATCCTTTCGCTGCTGGACACTCTGGTGCACGAGCACGGCACCGCGATGATCATGATCACCCACGATCTCGGGGTGGTCGCCGGGCTGTGTGACGAGGTGAACGTGATGTACGCGGGGCGGACCGTTGAGCGCGCCGATCGCTACGAGATCTACGCCCACCCGCAACATCCGTACACCAACGGGCTGTTGGCGTCGATCCCGCGGTTGGACTCCCCGCCGGGCGAACGGTTGCACCCGGTGCCCGGTTCGGTCTCGGACAACATCCCCTGGGCCTCGGCGTGCGCGTTCGCGCCCCGTTGCAGCAATGCCATCGGCGACTGCCGGCAGCAGTCGCCGGAGTTCAAGCCGGCGCCAGTGGGACGAGATCACCTGCTGCGGTGCTTCAACCCTGTTGAGCCGGAGGCGGTCGGCGCCGCCGCGGTGCAACAGATGGCAACCTCGCCGATCCCCCCGCCGTCGAACAAGGAACAGCTGTCGTGACCGAACCGCAGTCACCGCAAGAAGTCCCAGATCGCGATCGGGACAGCGAGGTTGAGGCCGTGGAGTCGCATGAACCGACGCAGCAGCAGCGGATCAAGGATCTGCACGTCACCGACCTCGGCGAGACCGAGGCGGCCAGCGAGGCCGAGATCGAGGCGGGCGAGGCCGGGGCGGCTGAAGCCTCGGCAGCGACGGCGGGCGAGGACGTGCTGCTCGAGGTGAACAACCTCAAGGTGCACTTCCCGATCAAACGAGGCGTGTTGTTCGACCGCACCGTCGGTTACGTGTACGCGGTTGACGGGGTGTCGCTGGCCATCAAACCAGGCGAGACCTATGGCCTTGTCGGCGAATCTGGTTGCGGCAAAACCACTCTCGGCCGGGGCATTCTGCGGCTGGAGGAGCCAACCGAGGGGCAGGTGCTGTTCGGTGGCACCGACATCGCCTCGCTCACCGGTGAGGCGCTGCGCAAGGAACGGCGCCGGATGCAGATGGTGTTCCAGGACCCGCTGGGCTCACTGGATCCGCGGCAGACCGTTGAATCCATTCTGCTGGAAGGCATGCGCGCCCACGGGTTGGTCAAGGACAAGGCCCAGGCCAACGCTAGGTTGCGGCAGCTGCTGTCCGACGTCGGCCTGCCGGCCAACTCGCTGCGCAAGTATCCGCACGAGTTCTCCGGCGGCCAGCGCCAGCGCATCGGCATCGCGAGGGCGTTGAGTGTCGACCCTGAGCTGATCGTCGCCGACGAACCCGTCTCGGCGCTGGACGTTTCGGTGCAGGCTCAGGTGCTGAACCTGCTCGCTGACCTGCAGTCCGAGCGCGGGCTCACCTACATCGTGATCGCCCACGATCTTGCGGTGGTGCGGCACATCTCGGACCGGGTCGGGGTGATGTACCTCGGCTCGCTGGTGGAGGAAGCTCCCTCCATCGACATCTACGCCGAGCCGTTGCACCCGTACACCCGCGCGCTGATGTCGGCCGTACCGGTGCCCGATCCGGTGCTGGAGGACACCAGGGAACGGATTGTGCTGCGTGGCGACCTGCCGTCTCCGGTGAACCCGCCGTCCGGCTGTCGGTTCCACACCCGCTGCCCGTGGCGCCAGCCCACCCTGTGCGACACCGAGCGGCCGGTGCTCACCGAGCTCAAGCCCGGCCACCGGGTCGCGTGCCACTACGCCGCCGAGATCGCTTCGGGGGAGCTCAAACCCAATGCGGAGCAGCTGGAACTGGTCTGAACCGGCCCGGGCCGTGCGTCGTCCGGTACCAAGGCGACGCGACGGTCCGATGCCACAGCCGTTTGCGTTGTGGACCGCGCTCAGCCACTGGATGGTCAGGCGGTGTGAGCAGCGATCAGCTGCCGGGGATGGTCATGGCATCGAGCAGGGCAGCCCGATCGGCGGCGGACGGCAGTCCCCAGGTGGGCTGGTAGCCGTGCACCACGTGCAGCGGGGTGCTGCGGCTCTCGCCGTCCATCAGCTCGATGTCGGTGATCGGGATCAGCGCGGGGTGGGCCACCCCGCAGGCCTCAGCCACCTTGACCAGATCCCGGCGCAGCGCCTTGAGATAGTTGGCCACCCGCACCGACTTGTCGGCCGGGTCCAAACCGCGCTGCAGCCAACGGTTCTGGGTGGCTACGCCGGTGGGGCAGTGGTCGGTGTGGCAGCGCTGCGCCTGGATGCAGCCGATCGCCATCATCGCTTCGCGGCCGACGTTGATCATGTCCGCCCCGAGCGCCAGCGCCACCACCGCATTGGCAGGCAGACCGAGCTTGCCCGACCCGATGAACGTCACTCGGTCGGTGATGCCGGCCTCGGCGAACGTCCGGTACACCCGGGCGAACCCGGTGCGGAACGGCAACGAGACGGTGTCGGTGAAAACCAGTGGGGCGGCGCCGGTTCCGCCCTCGCCGCCGTCGATGGTGATGAAGTCGACGCCGCGCCGGCCGTCCTGCATGGCGGCGGCGAGTTGCTGCCAGAACTCCAGATCGCCGACGGCCGACTTGATCCCGACCGGCAGCCCGGTCTCGGCGGCCAGCAGCTCGACCCAATCCAGCAACTCGTCGACGGTGCCGAACTCGGTGTGTCGGGACGGGCTGGCGCAGTCCATTCCCGGGGCGATGCCGCGGATCCGGGCGATCTCATCGGTCACCTTGGCGGCGGGCAGCATGCCGCCGAGCCCCGGCTTGGCCCCCTGCGACAGCTTGACTTCGAGAGCGCGCACCGGCGCCGACGCCACCAGGTCCTTGAGCCGCTGCAGGTCGAACCGGCCGGCCTGGTCGCGGCAGCCGAAGTAGGCGGTGCCGATCTGGAACACCAGATCGCCGCCCTGCCGGTGGTACGGGGCCAGCGCTCCTTCGCCGGTGTCCTGCAGGCAGCCGGCCAGCCGGGCACCGGTGTTCAACGCGGTCACCGCCGCACCCGACAGCGACCCGAAGCTCATCCCGGAAATGTTGACGATCGATTGCGGGCGAAACGCTTTCGCCCGGCCGCGCGGACCGCCGAGCACCTTGGCCGATGGCAGAACCACGTTCTCGTCGGTGTGCTGAGCGGTGTCGGGGCCGATCGGAGACAGGGTGCGGTGCTTGATGATCGGGTAGCCGGCCAGGTACTCGACGTCGCAGTCGGTGCCGAACCCGAAGTAGCTGTTCTCCAGCTTGGAGGAGGAGTAGATCCAGCGCCGCTGGTCGCGGCTGAACGGGCGTTCCTCGTCGTTGCCGGCGACGATGTACTGCCGGAGTTCAGGGCCGAGCTTCTCCAGCAGATAGCGCAGATGCCCGACGACGGGGAAGTTCCGCAGCACGGCATGCTTGCGCTGGGAAACATCGTGCGCGGCAACAGCTGCCGCGGCCGCGACCGGTGCCGCGGCGATCTTCGCCGCCCTGGACAAGCGCATAGCTGGGAACTATGGCAGCAGGGTCACTGGCCGATCAAGTACTTGATGGTGCCCTTGGCGATCGCGTCGGCCAGGGCACTCTGGTTCGCCTCCGACGTCATGATCCTGGCGTCGGTCGCGTTCGACATGTTGCCCAGCTCTAGCAGCACCGTCGGCACCGTTGACAGGTTCAGGCCGGCAAGGTCGCTGCGGGTGAGGATGCCGTTCTCGCCGATGTAGTCGGCGGTCGACATGACGCCGGAGGCGCTGATCGCGGCATTGAGATCCCTGGCCAGCCGCAGCGACTGTCCCGCCACCTTGGCGCCGCCGGGAGCGCCCTCGGCCAGGCTGGAGTAGAAGCCGTTACCCTGCTGGTTCTCGGTGCTGTCGCCGTGGATGGAGATCACCGCGGCCGGGTTGGCGTCGTTGCCGATCTGTGCCCGCTTGTCGACGCACGGGCCGACCCCGTCGTTGGAGTCGCGGGTCATGACAACGGTGATGCCCTTGGCCTGCAACTGATCCTTCAGCCTGTTGGCGACGTTCCAGTTGAAGGTGTACTCGGGGTAGCCGCCCGCGGTTTGCGTGCCGGTGGTGTTGCAGTCCTTCGTTGTGCCGTTACCAGCCGGCACCTGCTGCTTGATGATGTCCGGGTTGAACTGGTTGGCACCGTTGTGCCCCGGATCGATCACCACCACCTTCTTGGTCATCCTCGACCCCATGGCGGCGCCGCCGTCGGAGTTGCCCTGCGCCGTAGTGGGTCCGGCGTTGCCGCCGCCGGCATCGCCGCCTGAGGCGGGTTTGCTCGTGGTGGTTTTCGCACTGGTCGCCGACCCGGTGCCGTCACCGGAGTGGTCCTCGCTGCCGGTGGTGGACGCTGTCTCGCCCGTGGTGCGGGCGCCGGATGACTTGCTGGACGTCGCGCCGGTGGTCTTGTCCGACGCCGACTCGGAGGAGCGGGACGAGGTGGCGGACGGGGCCGAGCTGGACGGCTTCGCGGTTGACGAAGCCCCTGACGATGACGCCGGCGACGCCGACGAAACCGATGACGAAGCTGGTGCGGAGGATGCAGCCGCGGACGACGCCGGGGCGGATGAGCTGGGAGCCGACGAGCTGGGCGCGGACGCCGCACCGCTGATCGGGAGCGTGACCTGGGCGCTCGGCGGCGCCGCACTCGGACCGGCCGGGCTGCTCTGCGTCGCCGGAGACGGACTCGACACGTCGGAAGCGGGCGAGCTGCCGCAGGCCGTGAGCACCAGCGCGGCGGCGGCGAGTGCGGCACCCGTCGCCGCGAGCCGGCGCCGCGACCCGGAGCGCGCTGCCCTGCCGGGTTGGGGCCGATCGGGCCGAGCGGGTGCGGAAGCGGAGCGCGAGCGGGCATGCATAGGACCAACAGTGCCAAACAAACCCGCCGGAGCTCGGTCAACACGTCGGGGCGGGGCACACCAGTAACCTGAATTCGCATCCCGGAAACCCTCCGGGCCGGCCCCGTCGTCAGGAGAACCCATGCAGCCAGGAATGCCCGATCTGGGCCAGATCATGCAGCAGGCGCAGCAGCTGCAGCAGGCGATGGAGCAGGCCAAGGCGTCGCTGGCGGACGAGCAGATCACCGGCAGTGCCGGCAGCGGTCTGGTCACCGCCGTCGTCACCGGCGAGGGTGAGCTGGCCAGCGTCACCATCGATCCCAAAGCCGTCGACCCTGACGATGTGGAGACTCTCGGCGACCTCGTCGTCGCCGCGGTGCGCGATGCCAACCGGCAGGCGCAGGAACGCGCCCAGCAGCTGATGAGCCAGGCCGCCGGAGGTTTCGACCTCGGCTCGCTCGGGCTCGGCGACCTCGACCCGGCCGCGGCCGGGGCGCCCGGCTCCGCGGTGATCGACGCCGGCGGCGCGGCCGAGCTGGGTGGCGCGGTGCCGGGTCAGCCGGCCCCCGGCCAGCCCGCATCCGGCCAGTCCGCACCCGGCACCGACTCCGCCCGCGGCGGCGCACCGGGCACCGGGAGTAGGGACTGACGTTGTACGAAGGTCCCGTTCAGGAGCTGATCGACGAACTCGGCCGGCTCCCTGGCGTCGGCCCGAAATCCGCTCAGCGCATCGGGTTTCACCTGCTCACCGTCGATCCGGCCGACATCGACCGGCTGGTCACCGCGCTGCGCAGGGTGAAGGACGAGGTCAAGTTCTGCACGGTCTGCGGCAACGTCGCCGAGGGTGAGCTGTGCAAGGTGTGCGGCGACCAGCGCCGCGACGCCGGTCTGATCTGCGTGGTGGAGGAGTCCAAGGACGTCGCCGCGATCGAGCGCACCCGCGAGTTCCGCGGCCGCTACCACGTACTCGGCGGTGCCATCTCGCCGATCGACGGCATCGGGCCCGATCAGCTGCGCATCGCAGAGCTGTTGAAACGGATCGCCGAACCCGGCGTCAGCGAGGTGATTCTGGCGACCGACCCCAACCTCGAGGGCGAGGCCACCGCCACCTATCTGGTGCGGCTGCTGCGCACCTTCCCCGACCTCACCGTCACCAGGCTGGCGTCCGGGCTGCCGGTGGGCGGCGACCTTGAGTACGCCGACGAGGTGACGCTGGGTCGCGCGTTCTCCGGTCGCCGCGCCGTCGACGCCTGAGTTTGCCGCTGGTCGCGCCCCGGCGGGTAGCGGCGGCGGGGTCCGGCCGCCGGCCGCCTGCGTCCATCGGTCAAGATGGAACGGTGACGGAGCACACCGCGAATCCACCGCAACCAGCGCAGGGCCAACGCACACTCGGCATCGGCATGGTCGGCTACGCCTTCATGGGCAAGGCCCACTCGGTGGGCTGGCGGATGGCGCACCGGGCGTTCGACCTGCCGCTGCGGCCGGAGATGCGGGCCATCGTCGGGCGCGACCGTGCCGGGGTCACCGCCGCCGCCGACGAGTTCGGCTGGGACTCGGTGGAGACCGACTGGCGAACCCTGCTCACCCGCGACGACATCGACGTCGTCGACATCTGCACCCCGGGCGACACCCACGCCGAGATCGCCATCGCCGCGCTCGACGCCGGCAAACACGTGCTCTGCGAGAAGCCGTTGGCCAACTCGGTTTCCGAGGCCGAGCAGATGGTGGCCGCCGCCGAACGCGCTGCCGCCCGCGGGGTACAAGCCATGTGCGGCTTCAACTATCGCCGGCTGCCGGCCACCGCGCTGGCCCGGCAGTGGATCGCGGAGGGCCGGCTGGGCCGCATCTATCACGTGCGGGCGCAGTACCTGCAGGATTGGATTGCCGACCCGCAGTCGCCGATGGTGTGGCGGCTGGACAAGAACCGGGCCGGTTCCGGCGCGCTCGGCGACATCGGCGCGCACATCGTCGATCTCACCCAGTACCTGATGGGCGAGCAGCTCACCGGGGTCAGCGGCATCACCACGACGTTCGTGCCGACCCGGCCGCTGGCCGACGGTTCCGGCACCGGCCAGGTGACGGTGGACGACGCTGCGGTGTTCGTCGGCAGGTTCCCCGGCGGCGCGCTGGCCAGCTACGAGGCAACACGATTTGCGGTGGGCCGCAAGAACTCCCTGCGGCTGGAGATCAACGGCGAACGCGGCTCGCTGGCGTTCGACCTCGAGTCGCTGAACGACCTGTGGTGGTACGACAATGCCGATCCGGCCACCGAGGCTGGTTTCCGCCGGATCCTGGTCACCGAGCCGGAGCATCCGTACGCCGGTGCCTGGTGGCCGCCGGGGCACGGTATCGGTTACGAGCACTCGTTTGTGCACGAGATGGCCGACTTCGTCACCGGGATCGCGACCGGGCGCCCCGCGTCGCCCACCTTCGCCGAGGCGCTGCGGGTGCAGCAGGTGCTGGACGCGGTGGAACGCAGCGCGGCGGCCGGTAGCGGCTGGCAACAGCTCAGCTGACGATCGCGCCGAACCAGACCATCGATTCCCGAGCATCGACACCGAGGAGCGTCACCGATGACCCGACCGATCACCCTGTTCACCGGGCAGTGGGCCGACCTGCCGTTCGAGGAGGTGGCGCGGCTGGCCGGGGAGTGGGGCTACGACGGACTTGAGATCGCTTGCAGCGGAGACCATTTCGATGTCTGGCGGGCGGCAGAGGATCCTGCCTACGTCAAGGCGAAGCGCGAGGTGCTGGAACGCAACAACCTGTCGGTGTATGCGATTTCCAATCACCTGACGGGGCAGGCGGTCTGCGACGATCCTATCGACGCGCGGCACCAGGGCATTCTGCCGGCCAAGATCTGGGGCGACGGCGATGCGGAGGGGGTGCGGCAACGTGCCGCCGACGAGCTCAAGGTGACGGCGAAAGCCGCTGCCGCGCTGGGCGTCTCCACCGTTGTCGGCTTCACCGGCTCGTCCATCTGGAAGTACGTTGCGATGTTCCCGCCGGCCTCGCAGCAGATGATCGACGCCGGCTACGAGGATTTCGCCAACAGGTGGAATCCGGTCATGGATGTGTTCGAGGAAAACGGGATCCGGTTCGCGCTCGAGGTGCATCCCTCCGAGATCGCCTACGACTACTACACGACGCAGCGGACCTTGGAGGCCATCGGCCGGCGGGAGTCGTTCGGGCTCAACTGGGATCCCTCGCACATGGTGTGGCAGCAGATCGATCCGGTCACCTTTATCGAAGACTTCGCCGACCGGATCTACCACGTCGACTGCAAAGACACCAAGGTGCGCTGGGGCAACGGCCGCCGCGGCGTGCTCGGCTCGCATCTGGCCTGGGCCGACCCGCGGCGCGGCTGGGACTTCGTCTCGACCGGCCACGGCGACGTCGACTGGGAAGACTGCTTCCGGATGCTCACCACCATCGGCTACGACGGCCCGATTTCCATCGAGTGGGAGGACGCCGGCATGGACCGCCTGGTCGGCGCCCCCGAGGCGCTCGAGTTCGTCCGCAGCCAACTGTTCGACGCGCCGGAAGCCGCCTTCGACAGCGCCTTCTCCAACCGCTGAGCCGCCGCACCGGCTGGTGCTGCTGAGTGGCTGACGCTGTCGGATGGTTAGTGCTGAGTGGCTTGGGCAACCAGCCGGTCGACGGCGGCGGTGAACACCGCCGGATCCGGCGCGGGTAGACCGCAGACCGAGCTCAGGTACCAGCCGTTCCCGGTCTGCAGGATCACTTCCGCCAGTACCGGGTCGGGAACGGCCGAGCGGATCATGTCCATCCACGGCTGGAAAATCTCAGCGAACAGGCCGGAGAGATCGTCGTCCGTCTCGGCGCCGTCGGTCCTGCCGCCGCCGCTGCCGGGTCGGCGGGCCGCGTCGATGAGCGCGGTGATGAAGCCGCGCTCGGTCTCGTCGCGCGGAGCGGTGTACTCGAGGTACGCCCGGACGACAGCTGCTTTGGCGGCCGTCACGTCTTGGGTGCCGGCCGAGTTCAGGGCGGCGCATTCCGCGGCGACGGAGTCCCTGGTGCGTTCGACGAGGCCGCGGAACAACGCATCCTTGGATGGAAAGTGGTACAGCAGGCCACCTTTGGAGACGCCGGCCTCGGCCGCCACGTTCTCCAGGGTGGCCTCGGCGGCGCCGCCGCGAGCCAACAGACGGCGCAGCGCATCCAGAATCCGATCGCGGGTGTCGCCGCTCATGTGTCACACTATACCGGCTGGACGGTTTACGTCCGGCCAGTCGGTGTGTTCAGCGTTGCCGCCGGCTCCGTCAGCAGATCGAAAGTGAACGCTCGTCATGTCAGGCATGTTCGGCCCCTACCTTCGGGTTCTCCGCCACCCCGGTGCCGCTCGGTTCTCCGCAGCGGCGGCCTTTGCGCGACTGCAGATGTCGATGACGGGTGTCGGCGCGGTGCTGCTGATCTCGGCGGTGCGCGGCTCGTACGGGCTGGCCGGCCTGATCGCCGCGGTGTACGCGGTCTCGGCGGCGCTGATCGCACCGCAGATCCTGCGGCTGACCGATGCTCTCGGCCAGCGCCGGGTGCTGCCGTTGCAGTTGCTGGTGCATGTGCCGGTGACGCTGCTGATGATCTTCTTCGGCGTCTACACCGAGCTGAACTGGCCGATCCTGCTGCTGGCGGTGGTTGCCGGCGGCACCCAACCCAGCATCGGTTCCCTGGTGCGGGCCAGGTGGTCCAAGCAACTCTCCGGTACGCCGCAGCTGCGTACCGCGTTCGCGTGGGAGTCGCTGATCGACGAGGTGTGCTTCATCGTCGGGCCGCCGCTGGCGACAGTGCTGGCGCTGCAACTGTTTCCGTCGGCCGCGTTGATCTTCGGCCTGGTCGCCGTGACGGTCGGCGGGTTGGCGCTGGCGCGTCAGGTCGGCACCCAGCCGACCCCCACCGGCGCCGTCCGGCAGACCGGCGGGCGCCCCGCCATCCTGCTGCCCGGGGGTGGACGGCATCTTCGCCGTGATGGTCCTGCTCGGCGGGGTGTTCGGCTCGCTCGAGGTGACAACCGTCGCGGTGACCAAGGCGGAGGGGCAACCGGGGATGGCCGGGCTGCTGCTGGCGCTGTACTCGTTCGGGTCGTTGGTGTCCGGCTTGGTGTTCGGTGCGCTGAACCTGCAGATCTCGCTGCGCCGGCAACTGCTGTTCGCGGTGGGTGGCTTGGCCGTGGTGTCGGCGCCACTGGCGGTGCTGCCGTCGCTGTGGGCGACGGCGGTCGGACTGTTCCTCGCCGGGCTGGCGGTGGCCCCCAGCCTGATTTCCGGGATGGCGCTGATCGAGCGGATCGTTCCGGCGTCAAGGCTCTCGGAGTCGATGGGCTGGGCCAGCTCCGGCATCGGCCTCGGGCTGGCGTTGTCCATGCCGGCCGCCGGTTACGTCTCCGATCACGTTCGGCCGCATCTTGCCTACCTGGTGCTGTCGGGCTGCGCCGTGGGCGCGCTGCTGGTGGCGCTGGGGGTGCTGCCCGGCCTGCGGCGCGCGGACAAGAGCGCGCTGGCAACGGATTCCGACCAGCCAGGCGTCACCGCGGTACCCGCCGAACCGATGGTGGTGATCGACGCGCCGGTGCCGATGCCGCCGCTGGAGGAGCCCGGGCAGCCCGGTACGGCGGCCGAACGCTGGTAACCGCTACCAGGGCCTGCTGCCGTCCACCTGGAAGTCGGCCCGCTCCGCGGTCCGGTCCCGGGCGAACACCACGTCCTCCTGCCGTTGCCAGCGGTGCCAGTGCGGCGCGTAGGCGTCGCCGTCCCGCTCGATGCCGCGCCGGTAGCGCAACGGTTGCGGCGCGCTCACCCATACCAGCAGGTCAAGGTAGTCGGCGGCGACAGCTGCGCCCGAGCTCACCCCCTCGACGATGAGCACCGCAGGAACCTGCCAGCTGTGCCACTCCGCGTAACCACCGGCGATCCAGTCGTAGCGCCGCCAGCGGATCGGTGCCCGGTCGGCGGATGCACTGCGGCGCAGGGGTTTCAGCACCCACGCGACAAGCAGCGGTGCCGCCTGCGCCAGGCCGTCCCAGCCGGGGTAGATGTTGTCCATGTGGAAGACCCTGACCTCGTCGTCGGGAAAGCTCCCGGCCAACTCGGCGGCCAGACCGCTGGCCAGCGTGGTCTTACCGGAACCAGACGGCCCGTCGACGGCGACCACCACGGGACGGCCCCGCTGGGCCAGCGCCACCACCCGTCCGGCGATGGTGGTGAGCACGGTGCCTGGCTCAAGTTGGTGGGGGCTCACGGCTGTCGTCGGTCAGGTCGCACGGGTCTTGCGGCGAGCGCCAACCTGCTGACACTTGGGGCACCAGAACAGGTTTCGTCCAGCAAGTTCCTTGAGCCGGATCGGCGTGCCACAGACAAGGCACGGCCGGCCGGCGCGACGGTACACGTACACCTCGCCGCCGTGCCGGTCTTCGCGCGGGGCCCGGCCCATCGCCGCCGGTTCGTGCTCAGGACGTACGGTGTCGATGCGGCCGGTCTCCACGCCCTGCCGCATCAGGGTCACCAGATCGTCCCAGATCGCCTGCCATTCAGCAGGTTTGATCAGCTTTCCCGGCGTCATGGGTGCTAGCCGGTGTCGGTAGAGCACCTCGGCCCGGTAGATGTTGCCGACCCCGGGCGCCACCTTCTGGTCCATCAGCAATGCTGCGATCGGGGTGGGTGAACGACGGATGCGCTGCCAGCCCCTGTCGGGGTCGGCGAGCGGGTCGATGCCGAAGCGCAGCGGGTCGGGACCCAGCCTGGCCAGCAGCGCGTCCACCTGGTCGGGGGTCACCAGCTCGCAAGCGGTCGGCCCGCGCAGATCCGCTGCCACGCCTAGCGTCTCGGGCTCGCCGGGCTGGGCTGACTCGGCGGGATCGGCCAGCAGCCGCCAGCGCAGCGCACCGACCGGCTCCGGCGGCTGCTCGGTGAACCGCTCGAACTGCACCTTGCCGAGCAGTCCGAGGTGCACATGCACGATCGGTGCGGTCGCGTCTGCCGGAGCGGCACCCGGTCGCGGGTCGAACCGGCAGAACAGGTGTTTGCCATAGGCCTCGGCGTCCAGCAAGACCCTGCCGTCGAGCAGTGCAGCCTCAGCGGCAAAACGTCCCTGCGGGCTGGACGAGTGGGTCACCCGCCCGGCGAACGCCTCGCGGTACGCCGCGGCGAGCCGGTGCAGGGTGTGGCCCTCAGGCACGGTGGGTCCTGGGCATCGGCGAACGCTTGGCCAGCAGTGTCACCCACCCAGTATCGGGCAGACCGCGGACTCGCCGGTGCCGGTGTCCCTGGCATCGGCCGGGGTTGTGTGTCGAGCGTCGCTAATTTGAGTGAGGCGGCGTCGGCACCGTTCCGGCGCACCGCTGAGCGGAAGAATCGGCGGTTGGACGCGTCGAACCGAAATCCGACCTGCGGCAATGCGATTCCAGGCGCACATTTTTCCTGCCGAGAGCCCACGTCCCGGCCCGACGGTGCCCCGGCGTCCACGGTGCGCTATCCGACCACGCTGAGGTACCGCGGCGAAAAATCGGCGGCTCGATCCTTGTTTGCGCAGGTCGGTATCCGGTTCGGCGCATCGAGACGCCGGATTTTCCCGTGGCTGCTGTCTATTCGGCGTCGCCGGAAATCACGGCGGGTCGTTGCCGACCAATCCGTCGACGGCCTCCCTCACGATCGACGTCTGGCCGGTGTGCAGCAAGTTCTCTTCCAGAATGTCGACCAGCCGGCGCCGCCGGTTCACCAGGTACTCAGGATCGGTGGTGCGCTCGGCGAGCACGAAATCTGGCGCCTATTCGGCCGGCCACTCAAGGATGGCAACCGTGGATGGCTCCGCCGCCGTCGATGTGTGCTCCTCGCCGCCGAAAAACAGCACCGCTGAACCCGGTGTCAGCTCGGCAGTCTCACCGTCGCCCGCAGTGACCACGACGGTGCCGGTGACCACCATGAAGAGCTGGCTTCCCGTCGCCGGGTGCTGACCGATCGTGCCGCCGGCGTCGAATTCGGCGACGACCATGGCAGCAGGACCGTCGGAAACCATCCGCCGCGGCGCTGCCTCGGAGTCCGGCGCCACGAGGTGCTGGATGCGCACCCCGTGGCTGCCAAAGCTTTGCAGCACAACAGGATCGACTCTGATTCGCTCCATCAGGTTCGCTCCATCGGAGGTTTCAGCCGGGTGATGGTCAGGCGCCGGCCCTTGCCGAGACGGTCACCGTGCTGGTCCCGGCGTCCGGCCCGAGCTGCGCACCGGCCGCTGCGGCCCGATTGATGGCCGACACCACGGCCTTCAGCGAGGCGACGACGATGGACGAATCGACGCCGACGCCCCAGAGCACCTGGCCGTCGATGGCGCATTCCAGGTAGGCCGCGGCGCGGGCGTCGCCGCCGGCCGACATGGCGTGTTCGACGTAGTCGAGAACCCTGACGTCGTAACCGATCTCACCGAGAGCGGCGCAGAACCCGGCCACCGGGCCGTTCCCCGACCCGGTGATCTCCCGCTCGGTGGCGCCGGAACCGGTGTGTTCGACGATGCGGGCCGTCACCACATCGGGCGCTGTCTCCGGTGCGTCGTCGGGCGACTCCACCCTGGCCCTGATGAACTCCAACGGGCTGGTGCGCCACAGGTACTCGTTGGAGAACGCCGAGTACATCGCCTCCGGCGACACCTCGCCGCCCTCGGAATCGGTCTGCGCCTGCACCACTTTGGAGAACTCGATCTGCAGCCGGCGCGGCAGGTCGAGACCGTGCTCGGTCTTCATCACGTAGGCGACACCGCCCTTGCCGGACTGTGAATTGACCCGGATCACCGCTTCGTAGCTGCGGCCCAGATCCTTGGGATCGACCGGCAGATACGGCACCTGCCAACGGAACTCGTCCACCGGCACCCCCGCGGCCTCGGCGTCGGTCCGCAGGTGGGTGAAGCCCTTGTTGATGGCGTCCTGATGTGAACCGGAGAACGCGGTGAACACCAGGTCGCCGCCGTACGGGTGCCGCTCCGGCACCGCCAGCTGGTTGCAGTACTCGACGGTGCGTTTGATCTCGTCGATGTCGGAGAAGTCGATCTGCGGATCGACGCCCTGGCTGAACATGTTGAGCCCCAACGTCACCAGGCAGACGTTGCCGGTGCGCTCGCCGTTGCCGAACAGGCAGCCCTCGATGCGGTCGGCGCCCGCCTGGTAGCCCAGCTCCGCCGCGGCCACCCCGGTGCCACGGTCGTTGTGCGGGTGCAGCGAGAGGATCAGCGCGTCGCGCCGCTCCAGGTTCCGATGCATCCACTCGATGGAATCGGCATAAACGTTGGGAGTGGCCATTTCCACGGTGGCCGGCAGGTTCACGATCATCGGCCGGTCGGCAGTGGGTTCCCACAGTGCCGATACCGCATTGCAGACCTCGACCGCGTACTCCAGTTCGGTGCCGGTGTACGACTCCGGGGAGTACTCGAACCGCCAGTCGGTCTTCGGGTACTTGTCGGCCCAGCGCAACACCTCTTCGGCGCCGGCGGTGGCGATGCCGGTGATCCCGGCGCGGTCCATGCCGAACACCACCCGGCGCTGCAGCGTCGATGTCGAGTTGTACAGGTGCACCACCGCGGAGTGGCTACCCTCCAGCGCCTCATAGCTGCGGGCGATCAACTCCGGCCGGGCCTGGGTCAGCACCTGGATGCGGACATCGTCGGGAATCAGCTCCTGCTCGATGATCTCGCGGACGAAGTCGAAGTCGGTTTGGCTGGCGGCGGGGAAGCCGACCTCGATCTCCTTGTAGCCCATGGCCACCAGCAGCTCGAACATCTTGCGCTTGCGGGCCGGTGACATCGGGTCGATCAGTGCCTGGTTGCCGTCCCGCAGGTCCACCGCGCACCACAGCGGGGCGGTGTCGATCACCTTGTTCGGCCAGGTGCGATCGGGTAGATCGATGGGCTCGAACGGGGTGTAGCGGTTGACCGGCATGTGGCTGCCGCGCTGGCGGTTCCAGGCCGGCTGCCCCGCGGGTACCGGGCCGGTGGGCTGACGAACGTTGCTGGTGCTCGAGCTGCTTGGGGTGCTCACGCTGCTTGGGGTTCTCACGGCGAATCCTGTTCTGCGGTCGAATCGGGCTGGCGTTGCTGACCTCAGGGGCGCAACGCGAACGGAGAGAAGAAGGCGGAGCTCTCCGGGACCGGCAGGCGCAACATGAGCGCGCCACAAGCGCCGCGACGGAGGGGCCGGCTTCCCGGGCGACCGTCGTCGATCGGCCGGGTCAGGCTCCGTCGCGGCCGATAAGAAGCAGGCCGCCGGCCGCTACGGCCGACGGCGCCGTCAGGCGCGCCACGGAGAGCAGACTACCGCTCGCTCCCGCGTCGCGACACCCCCGGCCCGCTCGGGCCCCGCAATCACCGGCTGTTCGCCGTGGCTTCACCCCGGCGTTGCGTCACCGCCCGCCGGCGGGAACCTGCCGGGTGGACGTTTGCTCCGCCGGGCCCGTCGTTCCTGACGCCTCGGACGCACCGGGGACGGTCGAGCAACGGAGGATCGCGGTTGAGTGTCACGGTGGCCGACGCGGAGTCGGCCGGGCCCGGGTCGAGCCGGACGCGGAGCGCGCGGCGGGCTGCCGATCCGCCGCCGCGGCAGAAACCGGCAGGGCGGCGGCGCACCGCTGAGCTGCTCAGCGCCCGGAGCCGGCGTGACTTCCCGATCTTCCTGCTGCTGGTGCTGCCGAACGTGCTGCTGATCGCGGCGTTCACGTACCGTCCGCTGCTCACCAACATCTATTACTCGACGCTGAACTGGACCCTTGGCAGCCCGACCGCCAGCAAGGTCGGGCTGGGCAACTATCGAGAGTTCTTCACCGATCCCGAGTCGTTGCAGGTGTTGTGGACCACCGCGATCTTCACGGTGGCAACCGTCGGCGGCGCAATGATTCTCGGGCTCGGGCTCGCCACCGTGCTGAACCGTCCGTTGCGTGGTCGAACCTTCGCCAGGGCAACGATTTTCGCGCCCTTCGTGCTCTCCGGGGTTGGCATCGGTCTGGTGTGGGTGTTCATCTTCGACCCCGTCACCGGCCTGCTCGGGGCGATCATCCGCGGGTTCGGGGGCACCAGCCCGCAGTGGTTCAACGACCCGAAGCTCGCGCTGACCATGGTGATCATCGTCTACATCTGGAAGAACACCGGTTACTGCGCGGTGATCTACCTGGCCGCGATGCAGGCGGTACCGGCGGACCTGGTCGAGGCCGCGGCAATCGACGGTGCCGGCAGGGTACGCACCTTCTTCTCGGTGGTGCTGCCGCTGCTATCGCCGACGACGTTCTTCCTGCTGCTCACCTCGATCCTGAACTCGTTGCAGGCCTTCGATTTGATCCGGATCATGACGCCGCTGGGCAACGGCACTACCACGCTGATGTACGACGCCTACCTGCAGGCATTCGGCGGTTACAACCGCGCGGGCTATTCGGCAGCGGTCGCCACCATTCTGTTCGGGATCTTGCTGGTGATGACCGTCGTCCAGCTGACGCTGCTGGAGCGGAAGGTGCACTACTCGTGACCGTGGTTGTGCCTGCCGCAGGCGTTGATGCAGTGACCGACGACGGTGCGGCACCGCCGGCAAGGCAACGGCAACGGCGGGACGGTCCGCTCGGCCGGCAGAACCTGCTGGCCGCCATCGCCACCGGCTACCTCCCGCTGATTCTGGCCACCGCGATCATCGCCCTGCCGTTGCTGTGGATGGTGATCGGCTCACTGAAGGCGCCGTCCGAGGTGGTCACCCAGAACCTGGTGCTGCTGCCGCAGCACCCGAGCCTGAACGCCTATCGCGAGGCCGGCACCAAGATCGACATCGGTCGGCTGTTTCTGAACTCGACGATCGTCACGGTGATCGGGGCCAGCATCAAGGTGCTGCTCGCCATCACCACCGCCTACGCACTGGCGTTCGTGCGGTTTCCGTTCAAGCGCGTGATCTTCGTCTTCATGCTGGTGGCGCTGATGGTGCCGCCGCAGGTGGCGTTGGTGCCGAACTACATCCTGATCGCCGACCTCGGCGGTGTCGACACCTATTGGGGCATCATCCTTCCCGGCCTTGGCACCGCATTCGGCACGTTCCTGTTGCGGCAGCACTTTCTCTCGCTGCCGACGGAGATCCTGCAGGCCGCCGAGATCGACGGCGCCGGGCACTTCACCAAGCTGTTGCGGGTAGTGGTGCCGATCTCCACCCCGACCATCGCCACCGTCGCGCTGGTCACCATCGTCACCGAGTGGAACGACTACATCTGGCCGCTGGTGATCACCACCGACCCGGCGCGGATGACGCTGCCGGTCGGCCTGACCCAGCTCAAGAACATCGAGGGCGACGCTTCGTCGTACCCGATCCTGATGGCCGGGGCGGTGATGGTGATCGTCCCGGTGATGGTGATATTCGCTGCGCTGCAACGCTTCATCGTCGCCGGGCTGACCCAGGGCGCGGTGAAGTAGCCACCGATCACCGATCTCTCCTGCCCCAACACCCTTGCTGTCCCTGTGCGGTTCAACCCGAGCTCACAGCCCCAACAACCGATGGAGACCCCATGACCAACCCCGAGTTCGAGCAGGCGTTGACCCGCGCGCAGCTGGCACAGCGAGGGCTCAATCGTCGACGCTTCCTCAGCTTTGCCGGTCTCGGTGCCGGCAGCATCGCGCTGGCGGCCTGCGGCGGTCCGAGCACCGCATCGAGCTCCAGCAGCACCAGCACGGCAGGCCCGGCCGCAGCCGGTGCCGGCGCGCCGGCGGGGAGCAGCGGTGCCGGCTCCAGCGCCGGTTCCAGTGCCGGCTCCGCCGGTGACGCAGCAGAGTTCGCCGGGGTGAAACCGGCGTCCACCATTACCTTCTGGTCGAACCACCCTGGTGATTCCGCCGACGTCGAGAACGAGATCATCAAGGCGTTCAACGCTTCCGGGGCAGGGGTGACGGTCAAGCTGGTGACGGCCGGGAGCAACTACGAGGAGATCGCCACCAAGTTCCAGGCGGCCCAACAGGCCAAGAAGGGCCTGCCGGATCTGCTGGTGTTGTCGGACGTGTGGTGGTTCCGGTACCGGATGAGCCAGTCGATTCTGCCGCTCAACAACGTGCTGGCGGCCGCCGAGCTGGATACCGCGGCTTATCGCGAGGGTCTGATCAAGGACTATCAGTACGGCGGCGAGCAGTGGGCCGTTCCGTTCGCCAGGTCGACCCCGCTGTTCTACTACAACAAGGAGCACTGGAAGAAGGCCGGGCTCGAGGACCGAGCACCCAAGACCTGGCAGGAATTCGCCGAGTGGGCGGTGAAGCTGCAGGCCGCCGGCACCGGCGCGCAGAACGCGTTCCAGCTCCCCGCGCTGGCCGACTACGCGGGTTGGACGTTCCAGAACAACCTATGGGGCGAGGGCGGCGGCTGGTCCAAGGAGGGCACCTTCGACATCACCTGCGCCGACAAGGAATCCGTGCAGGCGCTGCAGTTCTTGCAGGACGCGGTGTACAAGGGCAAGTGGTCAGGGGTCTCCAGCAAGTCCGCCACCGACGACCTGTCGGCCGGTGCCGTCAGCGCCACGCTGGGTTCCACCGGCAGCCTGGTCGGCGTGCAGAAGGCGGCCAAGTTCGATCTCGGCGTCGGCTTCCTTCCCGGCGGGTCGGTCAGCCAGTCGCCGGTCTGCCCGACCGGCGGTTCCGGACTCGGCATCACCGCTTCAGTGCCAAAGGAGAACCAGCTGGCGGCGGCGATGTTCATCAAGTTCGCCACCAACCCGGAGAACACCGTCAAGTTCGCGCAAGCCACCGGGTACCTGCCGGTGCGCACCGACGCCGATATCTCCGGGCTGGTCAAGGCAAATCCGTTGGCCAAGACCGCGATCGATCAGCTGGCCGTCACCAGGGTGCAGGACAACGCCAGGGTGTTCATCCCCGGCGCCGACCAGGAGATGGCCAAGGCGTGCGCCGCGATCCTGACCCAGCAAGCATCGGTTCAGCAGAGCATGGACGGGCTCAAGGCCAAGCTGGAGCAGATGTACGCCAGCGACGTCGAACCCAACCTCTGATCGCTGCGGCGACCCGGGGTGGCCGGCGCCCTGGCCCCGACCGGACGTCGTCGGTCGCGAAACTCCCCCTGACGGCGCCGTTCGCCTCTTAGAGTGAGGCCGTGGGCCAGTCAGCGGGAGTGCCGCGCTCCGGTTCGCCGCGCTCCGGTTCGCCGCGCGCCGGTTCGCCGCGCGCCCGGCGGGCCGCGCGCGCACCACACGACGGCGGCCCGATCGGCAGGTGGCTGGACAACACCTACCTGCTCGGCTCGTTCGCCGACCCGCGCGGCGGCCGGCTCATCGCCCGGCCGGGTGTGCACATCGCCTCGGGCACCGGCCGCTACTACCTCGGTTGCGCGGCCTCGGTGGTGCTGGTGCCGGCCTGGTTCGTCTGGGGCATCATCACCGTCACCCGTGCCGGCGATGCCGGGATGGAACCAGCCGCCCAGACCAGGGCATGGGCCCTGCCAGGCATCGCCTTTCTGCTGATCCTGGTGGCGATCAGCCTGCTCAAGCCGGTGCTGCACGAGCCGACCAAGACGCGGCGCCGGATCGCCAAGGACGACATCGTGGTGCTGGACGGGCGCCGCATCGGCGTGGCCGAGCTGGGTGAGGTGGCCAGAGCCGCGGCGCTGACCGGCGACGACCGGCTCGGCGACGAGGCGTTCCAGCGGGCCAGGCAACTCGCCGTCGCCGCCGGTTACGCGCGGCAGGCGGCCAACCTGCGGCGCATCGCCGAATGGGTCGCGCCGGCCACCGGTACCGCGGCCGGAGATCTGGAAGTGACGCCGGAACAGATGCGCAGGGTCGCAACGGATCTCGACAACGCCAGCAAGGACAGCGCCCGCAGCGTCCGTGATTGGTGCGCGGACGTCGGGCCCAGTGCCGGCGGTGGCCGGCGGGTGCCTGAGCCATGAGGTACCAGGCGAAGGTGTTGCGCATCGAGCCGGGAATCCTGCAAGCGGAGGACGAGGCACGTTGGGTGGTGGCCGCCCCCGGTGAGGTACTCACCGAGCAGAGCGAGTACCGCTACAACTATCCCGCTCGCGGTGCCGGGTTCGGGTTTCTCGCCGGTCTGGCGCTCGGCGCCAGCTACCTGTTGGGTCCGGCCTCCGTCTGGATCGGCTGGCTGTTGGTCCCGCTCGGCCTGCTCGGCGGCTTCGCCTGGCGAAAGTGGTTGGTGCCGCGCACCTCTCGGCTGGGACGGCAACTGCGCTCCGGACGTGCCGTGCTGCTCTCCGACGACGAGATCAACAGGCAGATCGTCGCGCTCGCCCGCCAGTCCGGCCCGATGTACTGGGAACTGGCCGGGCTCGCCAAGCGCAGGGACGAGCTCAGGGTGCAGGTCCGCGACCGCACTCTGAGCCCGGCAGCCAGGACGGTGGCGCGGGAAGAACTCAACACGCAGGGCCAGGCGCTGGCCGTCGGGCTGGCGCAGGGCGCGATGGTGGAGGCGATGGCGGCACTGACCGGGACCGACGGCGGGATCGCCGGCGCCGGCCTAGTGAACTCGCAGCTCTACCTGAACCTGGAGGGCGGCAAAGCGGCCCTGCTCGACCTGGACTCCTGAACCGGGCGGCGTGGTTCCAGGAGTCGATACACGGCTCCCACATGTTGGGAGCCCGGTGTGCGTGGAAGCGCCCCGTCCGCCCAGTAAGCTGGAGCTTCCATCGGGGTCGGCTCACCAGCCCGCTGGCCCCGACCCTTTCGTGACTGCCAACGGAGAGGCGTGCGGTGAGCCTGATCGTCCAGAAGTACGGCGGATCGTCGGTGCAGTCGGCCGAGCGCATCAAGCGCGTCGCCGAGCGGATCGTCGCCGCCCGCAAGGCCGGCAACGACGTGGTCGTCGTGGTCTCAGCGATGGGCGACACCACAGACGAGCTGCTCACTCTGGCGCAGGCGGTCGCCCCCGTACCCCCGGCCCGCGAGCTGGACATGCTGCTGACCTCGGGCGAACGGATCTCGAACGCCCTGGTGGCGATGGCGATCTCGGCGCTCGGGGCGCAGGCGCGCTCGTTCACCGGGTCGCAGGCCGGTGTGATCACCACCTCCGCGCACGGCAAGGCCCGCATCATCGACGTGACGCCCGGGCGCATCCAGGCGGCGCTGGACGACGGTGCCATCGCGCTCGTCGCGGGGTTCCAGGGCGTCAGCCAAGACACCAAGGACATCACCACGCTGGGCCGCGGCGGCAGCGATACCACCGCGGTGGCCCTGGCCGCCGCGCTGGACGCCGACGTCTGCGAGATCTACACCGACGTTGACGGCGTCTTCACCGCCGACCCGCGGATCGTCCCGGATGCCCAGCAGCTGAACACCATCAGCTACGAAGAGATGCTCGAGATGGCCGCGTCCGGCGCCAAGGTGCTGATGCTGCGGTGCGTCGAGTACGCCAGGCGCTACGAAGTGCCGGTGCATGTTCGTTCGTCGTACTCGGACCAGGCGGGAACCCTGGTCACCGGCACCATTGCCGACCAGTCAGCAAAGGAGATTGCGGTGGAACAGGCATTGATCACCGGCGTCGCGCACGACCGCAGCGAGGCCAAGGTCACGGTGACCAACGTCCCCGACCATCCCGGCGTCGCGGCGAAAGTCTTCCGCACCATTGCCGACGCCGAGATCGACATCGACATGATCGTGCAGAACATCTCGGCCGGGATGGACGGTCGCACCGACATCACCTTCACGCTGCCGAAAGCCGATGGCCCACGCGCGGTGTCGGCGCTGGAGGCACGCAAGAGCGAGATCGAGTTCGACCAGGTGATCTACAACGATCACGTCGGGAAGGTCTCGCTGATCGGAGCCGGCATGCGTTCGCATCCAGGCGTCACCGCCACCTTCTGTGAGGCGCTGGCCACCGCCGACGTGAATATCGACATCATCTCCACCTCGGAAATCCGCATCTCAGTCTTGGTGCGGGATACCGAGTTGGACAACGCGGTCCGCGCACTGCACACCGCTTTCGACCTCGGTGGCGACACCGAGGCCGTGGTCTACGCCGGATCGGGGATCTGAGATGGCTGGCGATTCAAGGGGTCTGCACGTCGCGGTGGTCGGCGCCACCGGGCAGGTCGGTGCCAAGATGCGGGAAGTGTTGGCGCAGCGCGATTTTCCGGTCGCCACCATCAGATACTTCGCCTCAGCGCGGTCCGCGGGCAAGCAACTGCCGTGGGACGGCGCCGGTGGCCCTGCGCAGATCACCGTCGAAGACGTTGCCACCGCTGATCTTTCCGGCATCAACATCGCACTGTTCTCGGCCGGCGCCGGTGCATCCCGCGAGCACGCCAAGCGTTTCGTCGACGCCGGCATCGTGGTGATCGACAACTCATCCGCCTGGCGCAAGGACCCGGACTACCCGCTGGTGGTGTCCGAGGTGAACGGGCAGCGGGCGATCGAAGCGGTGCGGGCCGGGCGGGACGCCGGTTCCGGTGCGCTGATCGCCAACCCGAACTGCACGACGATGGCGGCCATGCCCGTGCTGAAGCCACTGCACGACGCTGCGGGGCTGCAGCGGCTGATTGTTGCCACCTACCAAGCGGTCTCGGGTTCGGGATTGGCGGGCGTCGAGGAGCTGGACGGTCAGGTGCAGGCGGTAGGGTCCGACGCGCCCAAGCTGGCCCACGACGGTGCGGCCGTCGCCATGCCGGCACCGAAGAAGTACGTCGCGCCGATCGCCTTCAACGTGTTGCCACTGGCCGGCTCCGTCGTCGACGACGACAGCGGCGAGACCGACGAAGAACAGAAGCTGCGCAACGAGTCTCGCAAGATCCTGGAGATCGACGCGCTGGCCGTCGCCGGCACCTGCGTGCGGGTGCCGGTGTTCACCGGGCATTCGCTGGCGGTGCACGCGGAGTTCGGTGAGCCGATCAGCCCCGATCAGGCCCGGGAGCTGCTGGCGCAGGCACCTGGGGTGGAACTGGCCGAGGTGCCTACGCCGCTGCAGGCCGCCGGTGCCGATCCGTCGTACGTCGGGCGGATCCGGGTGGACCAGAGTGTGCCGGACGGCCGGGGTCTTGTGCTGTTCGTGTCCAACGACAACCTGCGTAAGGGTGCAGCGCTGAATGCCGTGCAGATCGCCGAACTGATTGCCCCCGAACTGGTCTGAGCAATTCGGCAGATCGGCTCACCCGGCCCGGCTCGGTTCAACTCGGTTCAGCGGGCGCCGCTGGGACTTCGTGAGAGGACGACGATGACCGCTCAACACACCGCAGGCACCGGCGCCGTACTGGGCGCACGCACGCTGCTGGTCGACCGACGGGAAGATCTCGACGCCGCGGTCCGCGACTTCCGCTGGCCGGAGCTGACCGAGTTCAACTGGGGTCTTGAGTGGTTCGACGTGCTCGCCGCCGAACATCCGGATCGGCCCGCGCTCACCATCGTCGAAGAAGACGGCTCGGTGACATCGGCCAGTTACCAGCAGCTGTCGCAGCGGTCTGACCAACTCGCCAACCATCTGCGTGCGCTTGGGGTGCGGCGCGGGCAGCGCATCGTGTTGATGCTCGGCAACCAGATCGAGCTGTGGGAAACGATTCTCGCCGCGATCAAGCTCGGTGCCGTGATCATCCCGGCGAGTACGCTGCTGGCGCCTGCCGACCTGACCGACCGCGTTTCCCGCGGCGGCGCCCAGTACGTCGTCGCCCGGTCGCAGGACGCCGCCGGGTTTTCGGGCGTGCCCGACTCGGTGGTGCGGATCAGCGTCGGCGCCGACACCCCTGACGGCTGGCACGCGTTCGCCGAATCCCACAACGCGCCGGTCGAGTTCCAGCCGGACGGCCCTACTGCGGCCGACTCGACGCTGCTGCTGTACTTCACCTCGGGCACGACGGCGCTGCCGAAGCTGGTGGAGCACACCCACGTCTCGTACCCTGTCGGACACCTGTCGACGGTGTACTGGGTGGGGCTGCGGCCGGGCGACGTGCACCTGAACATCTCGTCCCCCGGATGGGCAAAACACGCATGGTCCAACGTGTTCGCGCCGTGGCTGGCCGGCGCCACCGTGTTCATCTACAACTACACCCGGTTCGACGCCTCGGCACTGATGAGGGTGATGGGCGAGCACGGCGTCACCACCTTCTGTGCGCCCCCTACGGTCTGGCGGATGCTGATTCAGGCTGATCTTTCGCAACTGGCCACCCCGCCGCGCGAGGCGATCGCGGCGGGCGAGCCGCTGAACCCCGAGGTGATCGACCGGGTCCGCAAAGGTTGGGGCGTCACCATTCGCGACGGGTTCGGCCAGACCGAGACGACGCTGGCGGTGGCCAACACGCCGGGCCAACCGGTGAAGGACGGCTCGATGGGCCGCCCGCTGCCCGGCTACCCCGTTGTGCTGATCGACCCTGCCACCGGTGAACTCGCCGACGAGGGCGAGATCTGTTTCGACCTTGACCACCGCCCGCTGGGCCTGACGCCCGGCTACTTCGGCGACGAAGAGCGCACCGCGGAAGCCATGCGGGACGGCTACTACCACACCGGCGACGTCGGCTCCCGCGACCACGACGGATACATCACCTATGTTGGCAGGGCCGATGATGTTTTCAAGGCCTCCGACTACCGAATCTCGCCGTTCGAACTGGAATCGGTGCTGATCGAGCATCCAGCGGTCGCGGAGGCGGCGGTGGTGCCATCGCCGGATCCGGTGCGGCTGGCGGTGCCGAAGGCGTACGTGGTGCTGGCCGACGGGCACCAGCCGAACGCGGACACCGCCCGCGACATTCTGGCCTACGCGCGCGAGCAGCTGGCACCGTACAAGCGCATCCGCAGGCTGGAGTTCACCGACCTGCCGAAGACCATTTCCGGCAAGATCCGCCGGGTGGAACTACGTGGACGCGAGCAACACCTGCATCCGGACGGCGCACCCGTCGACGGCGAGTTCCGTTGGGAAGACCTGGTTCAGGACTAGTTTTCTACTCGCCGGTCAGACCGTCGATCGACTCCCTGATCAGATCGGCGTGGCCGTTGTCCCTGGCATATTCCTCGACCAGATGCACCATGATCCAACGCACCGAGAAGTGCTCGCCGCTCCGGTCCGCCTTGGCGGAGAGCGCATCGCCACCGCCGGCCTGCCAGGCGGCGCGCAGTCTGCTGTCGGTGTCGGTGTTCTGCGCACCGAACGCGTCGAGCAGTTCCGCGCCGCCCGATCCGATGGCACTGTGCCAATCCCAATCGGCGTCGACGCTCCAGTCGACACTCGCCCACGGCTCGGCCTGGCCCTGGCCGTCCAGAACCTCTTGGGTCCAATAGTTCTCGACGTAGGTCAGGTGCCCGAGCATGCCGGCGAGGGTGAGGTCGGACGGCGGATGCGGGGTCGCCAAGTGTTCGGTGGTGAGCCCGGAGACCTTCCAGCGCAAGGTGTCTCGGTGGAAGTTGAGAAACCCGAGCAGGGTGTCGAACTCGGACCCGTGCAGCGGCGGGTCAGTGCGTTGCGGTTCGGCGGCTGCGGCGCGGGCCGGCGCCGGCAGCAGCGCCGACCCCAGCTGGGCGCTGACCGCATCGGCGGTCTGGGCGACGGTGAGATCGCTGGTGTCCAGCCGCAGCCCTGGTTGATCGGTCCAGCCGCGCAGCTCGGCGTCCATGCCGCGCCAGAATTGCAACACCTGCTTGTGCCGGTCCGCATCGCGGCGCTCGGCGGCCGCGAGGCTCGGTGCCAGCAGCACGAAGTGCAGCGGCTGGTCGAGCAGTTCCCGGTAGGTCTGCAGCAGGCCAGGCCAGAGCACGATGTCGTCGATGAAGACGTCGAACCCGGCGGCGGCGTAGTTGTTGGCCAGCGCGCAGGTGTTCCGGCGTCGCACGGCCAGTTGCGCGTCCGCCTCCGCCGCCGGTTCACCACCGGGCGGCACCTGCCCGTTGACGACGAACTCGGACCCGATCCGGTCGCCCTCAAGATGCACCGAGCGGGGCGAACGATCGGCCAGTTCCCTTGCCACGCTGGACTTCCCGGCACCGGGGATACCGGACAGCAACACGATCACGGTGGCTCCTTGGTCTCGGCGCAGCTGACCGTGGCCAGCGTGGAGGATTGTGCCAGCGGGCCGGCCTCGGACGCCACCACATATCCGCAGCCGTCGTCCAGCCCGGTGATGCCCTCGGCCTGATCGGCGTCCGGCATCGACAGTCGCCGCACCGGCCAGCGGTAGAACTCGGCGGGGTCGGCGCCGGGACCGGGCGCGGTGTACTGCAGCACCTGGTCGTAGGTCAGCAGCAACACCCGAGCCGGCATAGCCGGTGTGCCGGCGCCGTAGTACGCATCGGTGACCACCGTCCCGGTGACGAGGGACTGCAGCGGCACCGTGGGCCGTGGCGGGGTGAAGCTCCCGGCCAGCTGCAGCTCGCCACCTCCGCGGGCACCACGGAAAACCCGATGTGGCAGCACCTTTCCACCGGCGGTTGCCGGTTTGTCGATGATCAGCACATCGCCGTTCGGGGCGATCAGCAACGCCTCGGCATTGCGCCGGCGGACGCCATCGGGGCCCGCGGGATAGCGGTAGGTCCAGGCTTCGGCAGCGGCCCGCCACTGCGGCGCGGACGGCATCGGCGCGCGGTAGACGGTGACGGTGCTTCGGGCTTCACCGATGTCGCCGATGTACAGGCACCGCTCCGCAGCGCCGGCGCCGCACGGTGCGCCGGCGAGGGCTTCGATGTTGCTGGCATCGACGCCGTCAAGGGTGACCGTGGCCAGCGACGTGCCGTCCGGCCGCACCGCGGTGACCGGTTGCGGTCCGGCGCCGTCGTCGGCGACCAGCAGTACCCCGGGGTCGGCGCCGGCAGCGATGCCGGAGATCTCGCTGCCGGCAGCCGGCGGTAGCGCTACTTTCGGTTGCGGTGCCGGCGCTGTGCCGGCGACGGCGGCCGACGATCGCGACGGAGAGCCGGACGGCGAGCTGATGGTGCTGGAGGGCGTCGATCCCGATGGCGGCGGCGAACTCGGCGGTGCCGGCGCCCGCGTAGTGCCCGGTGCGGTGGCGTCACTCCCGCTGCTCGGGTCGGCGGGGGTGACGCCGCGACACCCCGCCAACACCACCACGAGCACGGCGGCCAGTGCTGCCGACCGGCGGCCGGTGCCGATCTTCACGACCTCCTGGCAGCTTCGCGCAGCTTGTCCAGCGCGAACCGGACGGAGAGGGCGACCTGGCGGATCCGCTCGTCCACCACCATGCTGCCGTGGCCCGCATCGTAGCTGTAGACGACAAAATCGTTGCCCTGCCGGGTCAATGCGTGCAGGTAGTTCTCCACCTGGCCGGCGGGGCAGCGCGGGTCGTTCCGACCGAACAGCACGGCCAGCGGTGCCCGCACCTGTTCGATCCAGCTCAGCGGCGACGAGTCGATGTACTTGTCCGGCACGTCGTCGGGAGAACCGCCGAACAGCGCGCGATCGTACGAGCGCAGTGGCTCCATCTCCTGCTGGTAGGCGGCCGGATAATCGGCCACCGGGACGCCGGCGATCCCGACGGCCCAACGGCTGGGCTGAGCGCCGAGGCCGAGCAGCGTCAGGAAGCCGCCCCAGGATGCGCCGACCAGCACACACTGTTCGGCGTCGACCACGCCCCACCGGATCAAATGGTCTTGCACCGCAGCCAGATCGGCGAGTTCGGTGTGCCCGACCCTGGCGCTGAGCGCGTCGCGCCACTGGCTGCCGTACCCGGACGAGCCGCGGTAATTGACCTGCACAACGGTGAATCCGGCGTCCAGCCAGGCGGCGCGTTCGGCGTCGAAGCTGTCGTCGTCCACGTCTTCCGGCCCACCGTGCACCAGAAACGCCGCCCGCCGCGGCGTATTGGTGAATCCCTTGGCCGACAACGGATTCTCGCCGGGCGGCGTGGCCACGAAGACGTGGATCCTGCCACCGGGGCCGTCGACCCACAGGTCGGTGAGCGGCTGTGACTCCGGGGCCGGCTCGCCAGGGGGATCCAGCAGCCGGGTGGGAGCTCCGGACTCCAAGCCGAGCGCGACCGGCCCGGCGAGCGCGTAGCTGGCGGCCGGCTGGGCCCCGCTGGAGTGGCGGTACCAGACTCCGCCGTCGGGCCGGGCCACCGCCGTGTCGAGCACGCCGGCCGGGGTCGGAATGCGGTGCAGCGCCTTGGATGTCAAGTGGTAGCGGAACAGCTCGCTGCGGCCCTCGTGCTGGTGGACAACGATCACCGCGGTGCCGTCGTCGGAGAACGCGCCGGAGAGCTGGCCGGGCAGGTCGATCGGCAACTCGCTGACCTGCCCGTCAACCGGATCCCAGATCAGCAGCTCGTCGCGGCCGCGCCGCTCGTGCCCGACCAGCAGCCGGTTGTCGCCGGGCACCGGCGAGAACTCGATGGCGTACAAGCCTTTTCCGTCACCGTCGTCGAGTTCGCCGACCACGGTGCCGGGGCCGTCGGCCTGCTCGCCGGACCCGGTCCCGATCGCCAGCACCCGGATCGCCGGGTACCGCACGTCGCCGCGCTCGGAATGCGAGAGCGCCCACAGCGACTCATCGCGGGACAACGCCGCGACGCTGGCGTCCGCGGCGTTGCGGTAGACCACTTCGATGTCGCCACCGTTGCGGCGGGCGTGGATACGGGTGCCGTCGTCGTCGGTGAAACCGGCCAGCACCACCCGTTGCCCCACCTCGAGGCCGGCCGGATATCCGGGAGCGACACCCGGCAGCGCTTCGCCGGCCGAACCAGGGGGCGAACCGAACGGCTGCGCCATCCAGCTGCCGAACTCATCACCGGCGTCGTCGTCGAACCACCACAACCCCATGCCGTTCGCGGACAGCGTGCCAAGGGTGGTGCCGTCCTCGCGCTCGGTGCACTGCCAGTACTCCGGCGTCGCCCCGCCGAGCTCTGCGCAGTACAGCTCGTAGACACCGGTGGCGTTCGAGATGAAAACGGCGCGCTGCGGATTGTCCCGAACCGGCTGCGGCATCGAATGACGAGTAGCGAGAAAACGCTGCCGCCAACGCTTTTCGGCAGCGCTGTCGTCCAGGGCGGCGTCCGGCACCGTCGCCGCGGGGAACTCGGCGGTGCTGTCCGGTTGCTCGGTGCTCAAGCCTGCCCACACACCTGGCGAGCTCTGCCGAGACCGGAGATCTCGACCTCCATCACGTCGCCGGCCTTCAGGTAGGGGAACCGGCCGGACAGTGCGACACCCTGCGGGGTGCCGGTGTTGATCACATCGCCCGGCTCCAGCACCGCGTACTGCGACAGGTGGTGAACGATGGTCGGCACGTCGAAGATCATGTCGGCGGTGCTGGAATCCTGCCGCGGCTCGCCGTTCACCCAGCTCTGCAGCCGCAGATTGCCGGGGTCGACCTCGTCCGCCGGGACCAGCGACGGCCCCAGCGGGTTGAAGGTGGCGCAGCACTTGCCCTTTGACCACTGCCCGCCGGACTGCTCCAGCTGGAAGGCGCGCTCGGACACGTCGTTGGACACCGCGTAACCGGCGATGTGATCCCAGGCGTCCTGCACCGACTCAAGGTAGGCGGCGCGTTTGCCGATGACGATCGCCAGCTCCACCTCCCAATCGGTCTTGACCGAACCGCGGGGGATGAGCACCTCGTCGTCCGGCCCGATGACGGTGTTCGGGGTCTTGAAGAACAGCACGGGGACCTTCGGCGGTTCGGCGCCGGACTCGGCGGCGTGCGCGGCGTAGTTCATGCCGACGCACCACACGGCCTGCGGGCGGGCGAGGGGTGCACCGATGCGCTGGCCGGCGATGTCGATCTCGGGGAGGCTGTCGAACCGCTCGCGCACCGCGGCGATGCCGCCGGAGGCCAGGAACTCGCCGTCGATGTCGGCGGTGAGCCCGGACAGGTCGCGGACCTGCCCGTTGTGGACCGCGACGGGGCGTTCGGCCCCGAGTTCTCCGATGCGCTGCAACTGCACTGTGCGTCCTCTCGCCGAGTTCTCTTGGCCCTCGCTTGGCTCTCGCCTGACCCGGCACCGACCCGACGCTGCCGCGTCGGCGCGGGTGCCCAGTGCATGATTCCAGACCCACATCGCGAGATTCCGCCGGTACCGCACCCGGTGGGCCGATCGCGCTGCCACACTGGCGGAGTGAGCAATCCCGTCGCTGGTTGGTACCCCGATCCGAACGGAGAGGCCGGCGGGCAGTCGATGCTGCGCTGGTGGAACGGTGCGTCGTGGACGGCGCACGTGCGGCCGGCCGCCGATCCGTCACCGTCGGCCGCGTCGGCACCCCGCCCTGCGCCGGCCGCTCAGCCGCGGCAGCAGTCCACCCAGCACGTCGCCGGATCCGAATACGGCGGTCGCATGCGATTCGGCGGGGCGCCGCCACCGGAGCCGGAACCGGAACCGGCGCGTCCAGGCCAGTTCGTCAACGAAGCCTCCGGCGGTGCGGCCCGGTCTCAGGCGCCGGGACAGTATCCGGCGGCGGCACAGTATCCGTCCCCGCAGCGACCGGCACCGCGGCAGCCGGCCCCGCAGCAATCGGCTCCGCAGCGGTCCGGGCGGTTCACCAACCAGGCGGGTACGCCGCCGAACCAGGGCTATCCGCCGGCCGCTGCCGGGGTAGGGCAGGCGCCGGCAGCCCCGCCCCCACCGTCGTACGGGCAGCAGGCTGGGCCTTCTGGGCAGCCAGGTTCCGGCGGCCGGAACGTGTTCACCGAGAGCACGTTCGTTGTCTCGCAGAAGCGGAAGCTGATCGAGCTGACCAACGAGTACGACGTGTACGGCACCGACGGCGCGGTGATCGGGCGCGTGGTGCAGGTGGGGCAGTCCGGTCTGAAGAAGGCCTTCCGGTTCGTCTCCAGCTACGACCAGTTCCTCACCCACCGGCTGGAGGTGCGCGATGCCTCGGGGCAGGTGCTGTTGCTGCTGACCAGGCCGGCGAAGGTGTTCAAATCGACGCTGCTGGTGCAGGCGCCGGACGGCAGTGAGATCGGTCGGCTGGTGCAGCGCAACGTGTTTGGCCGCATCCGGTTCGGGCTGGAGGCCGGGGGCGCCGACGTCGGGTCGCTGAACGCCGAGAACTGGATCGCGTGGGATTTCCACATCCAGGACGCGTCCGGGCGCGAGTGCGGGCGCATCACCAAAACCTTCGAGGGGGTGCTGACCACCATGTTCACCACCGCCGACAAATACCTGGTGCAGTTGGATCCCCAGCTGGACGGGCCGCTCAAGGCGCTGGCCGTTGCGGCGGCGCTGTGCGTGGACACCGCCCTGAAGCAGGACTCGCGCGGCTTCGGCTGAGCGGTGCCGCGGTGCGCGTCCGCACCGGCGCTGCAGGCCGGCGCTTATTGGTGCGGAGCACCGGTCGGCATCGGATAGACTCGATCCGGTCTTCGGGGTGTGGCGCAGCTTGGTAGCGCGCTTCGTTCGGGACGAAGAGGTCGCAGGTTCAAATCCTGTCACCCCGACCAATCGCAAGTGGGGCCCGCATGCTGTTCGCGGGCCCCACTTGCGATTTGACGAGACGGTCATAGATCAGAGGTCAAATGGCCGAAATTGGCTTCTCGTTCATCACTCCACGCGGGGCCCAGCGGCGGTTCCCGCGACGAGAAGCCACTTTCGGTCAAAAGCGCGATCGCTGCCGGCACGCGAAGCGCCGCCACCCAGCAGCAGGCGGCCGGACCAGGTCACGCCGAGCAGTGCCAGCGGTATCACGAAGTAGCCGGGCCGGGACTGCGGTGCGATCAAGAACAGCAGGCTCAGTCCACCGGCAGCCAGCTGCGCCCCGGCCGCGAAGGTGCGCGGAGGGCGTCGCCACACCGAAGGCGAGCAGCGCTGACGCCACCACCGCCATGGCCAGCGGCGGCAGCCAACCCGCTGCCGGGAAGAGGGCGGTCAGCAGGGAATCGCCCGCGGGGGTAGCAATGCCGGCCGCCCCGACCGGAAACAGCAGGGTGTCGCGGACCAGCGCGCCAGGAGCGCCGGCAAACACAGCGCCACCGCACCGCCGGCCGTCGCCGCGGCTAGCCGCAGCCCAGCGCGCCGGCCGCCGCGGGCAACGGCCATCGCGATGGCCACCGCCGCGATCGGCCAGCACGTCCACTTGACGGCACAGCCGAGCGCCAGCACCACCGCGCCCGCGGGCCGCCGGTCGGTGGCCACCAGCGCCAGTCCGAGTACGCCCGCCGCGACCACCGGCAGGTCCACGCCGCTCAGGGTGAGGGCGATCGCGCCGAGCGGGCTGACCAGCGCCAGCACCGTCGGCAGCCACCAACCGCGGCCGGGTATCGCGGTGCCGCCGCCCGCCGGCCGCAGCAGCAACCAAGCACATGCGATCGCGGCCACGGTGATCGTCGCGATGAACAGCCGCGGGTCGGTCCAGAATGTTCGCCCGGCCAGCGCCGCGGGCAGCCCTAACAGTGCCATCACCGGAAGGTACGGGTTCACCTCGTCGAGCGACTCGGGCCGGGCAGCGTAGGGACTTCCGGTATGCAGCAACCGATCTGCCGCGTCCTGCACCACCGCGACCTCCGGCATGGCCATCCCGCGCTGCAGCAACAGCCCGGCCGGAAGCAGCACAGCAAAGAAGGCCGCGATCGCGACCGGAACCGCCGGCCGCCGTGAGATCAGCCAGCCAAGCGCGGCAGCCACATAGCCGAACGCCGCCGTCGTCGCCCAGTTTCGATGCGCCTCGAGGGTGGATACCTGCGCATAAGCCGCGCAGTACAACGTCATGATCAGCAGCGCCGGGGTGAGGAACCGGGCCAGCGGGTCGCGGAGCCGGCCGGTGTTCGCGCCGACAATGGCGACCCCTGAGCGGTCCAGATCGGAGTTCACCGGCCGATGTTCGCCCGAGCCGGGTGACCTCGACATCGGTCAAACCTCGGCGCCCGCCTCGACCAAAGTAGCCGCCAGGCTGAACCTCGGCGGGTGAGAAGCGTTTCTGCCGGCTGCGCCTGCGCAGCTCGTTCCGCCGAATCCGTGCGTTCAGCCGGCTGTGATGGTCAGCAGCGACGCCTCGGGGAAGCAGCAGAACCGCAGCGGCATGTAGGGACTGTGGCCCAGCCCGGCGGACACATGCAGCGTCGAGCCGACACCCCAGCGGGACACCCCGCGGGCGCGGGAGCGGTCAAGGCCGCAGTTGGAGGTCAGCGCACCGACGAACGGCAGCCGACCCTGGCCGCCGTGGGTGTGCCCGGCCAGCAGCAGTTCGTAGCCGTCCGCGGCGAAGGCGTCGAGCACGCGCGGCTCAGGGGCGTGCATCACCCCGACCCGCAGCACCGCGTCCGGGTCGGCCTGCCCCGCGATCAGCGGGTAGCGATCGCGGCGGGTGTACGGATCGTCCACCCCGGCCAGCTGCACGCGTTGCCCGTGCACGTCCAGCTCGGTGGTGGCGTTGTCGAGGTCGATCCAGCCGTGTCCGGTGAGCATCGAGCTCAGCTCCCGCCACGGCAGCGGGGTGCGCGCCCGGCGCGGGCTGCTGCCGAACCAATAATGGTGCGGCGACTTGAGAATCGGTGCGACGTAATCGTTGTTGCCCCGGACGAATACCCCCGGACGGTCCAGCAGACCGCCGAGCGCGCGCTCGGCGGCAGCCACCGAGTCGCGGTGCGAGAGGGTGTCGCCGGTCAGCACCACCAGGTCAGGCTGCAGCGCGGCCTGCGCCGCGACCCAGTCGATCTTGTCCTGTTGCCGCGGCAGCAGGTGCAGGTCCGTCAGGTGCAGGATCCGGATCGGCCAGCTGCCCGGCGGCAGCAGCGGCAGGGTGATCCGCCGCAGCGTGTACAGCCGTGGCTCGACGCCGAAGGCCCAGCCGGTGGCGAGTGCCCCGGCGCCCAGCGCGGCGCCGGCGAGATGTCTGAACCGCACCTCAGCTACCCGTTGCGACCTGCAGCGTCACCGTGGCGCCTGCGACCGTGGCGAAGTTCGGCTGCGGGCTCTGGCCCACCACCGTGTTGATGGCGCCGCCGGAGCGCGAGTTCGCGACCGTGCTGACCTTGAAGCCCCTGGCCTGCACCTGCTGCGTTGCCTGGGTGATGTTCATGCCGACAACGGAAGGCACCGTGTTCTTGGAGGATCCGGTCAGGTACTGCGGATCGGGCTGGCCGAACGGCTGCTCGGGCAAACCCTTGTGCAGCGCCGTCATCGCCTGCAGCCAGGTGGCGGCCGGCACCGAACCGCCGGCCATGCCGAGCTTCTTGTCCTCGGCGTCGGACAGCGGGCAGGAGTGCAGCTGCTCAACTGTTTTGCCCTCGGAGTCGATCGCTCGTGCACAGATCGACTGCGGCTTGGGCAGGTAGTCCCAGATCACCACGGCGCCGGCGTACTGCGGGGTGAAGCCGAGGAACGCCGACGACTTGTAGTCCTGCGTCGTGCCGGTCTTCGCCCCGGCCAGCCTGGTCCAGTTCACCTTCTGCGCCTGGGCATGCGCCGTGCCCTGGGGCTTGGCCAGGTCGCCCTGCATGCCTTCCACCAACGCGTTGGCAAGGCCGGCGGGGACGGCCTGCTCGCACTGCGCCAGGTTCAGCGGGGTGATCTTCCCGGCGGCGTCGGTGACGCTGTCCACCGGGGTCGGCGGGCACCACATGCCCTCGGACGCCAGGGTGGCCCCGACGTTGGCCAGCTCGAGCGGGCTGACCGGGGTGACGCCGAGCGAGAACGAGGCGATCTTCTGCCGCACCACCTCGGCGGCGTAGTCGGTGCCGGCCCCGGCGAACTGCGGGGTGATCTCACCCGCGGGCAGGGTGTACCCGCGCAGGCCGAGCTTCACCGACATCTGCACCACCTTGTCGAGGCCGACCTGATCCTGCAGCTCGACGAAGGTGGTGTTCGGCGACTGCGCCAGCGCGTCCTGCATCTGCATGGAGCCGGGGAAGTCTTCCGGGTTGGTGAACGGGTGCGCGGGCACCAACGGCGAGCGGTACTCCTTGGGCACCTCGACGTCGTTGTAGATGCCCATCCCGGCGTTCAACGAGGCCGCAGCGGTGAACACCTTGAAGGTGGATCCGGCGCCGAGCGGGGCGAAGGTGTTGGTCAGTTTCTGGGTGGTGTCGCCCTTGACGATGCCGCTGTCAGGGCCAGGGTTGGGCAGGCCCCACGATCGGTTCGACACCAGCGCCGAGATGCGGCGGGTGGTGGCGCCGGGCTGCACTACCGTCAGCACGTTGGCGATCCGTTTGTTGGCCTGCGGATCGGCCTGGTCGTTGACCGCCTTCTTGGCGTCGGCCATGGCCTTCGGGTCGAGGTTGGTCTTGATGGTGTAGCCGCCGGTGGACAGCTTGGCGCCGTCGATGCCGTTGTTGGCCAGGAAGTCGAGCGTGTACTGGCAGTAGAAACCGTAGGTGTTGATGTTGAGCGCGCTGTCGTCGAGGCAACCGTTCGGCGGCAACTGCGGTTTCAACCCGAGCGGCGCCTTCTTGGCGTTGGCCGCGGTGGCCGGCGTGATCACCTTGGCCACCGCCATCGAATCCAGCACAAGATCGCGGCGCTTCAGCGCGTCGTCCGGACGCCGGATCGGGTTGAACTTGTTGGGGTTGTTGATCATCCCGGCCAGCAGCGCGGCCTGCGGCAAAGTCAGGTCGTGCGCGGTGGTGGAGAAGTAGCGCTCCGCCGCCGCTTGCACGCCGTAGGTGGACGGGCCGATGGCCACCAGGTTCAGGTAGCGGGTGAGGATGTCGTCCTTTGAGTACTTGTTGGCCAGCTGCAGGGCCAGCTTCGCCTCCCGCAGCTTGCGGATCGGCGTCTGCGCGATCGCTTCCTGCCGCTCGCCCTCGGTCTTGGCTGTCACCAGGAACAGATAGTTCTTGACGTACTGCTGGGTGATGGTCGATCCGCCCTGGGTGGTGCCGGCGTTGGTCTTGAGCAGCGCCCGCAGGGTGCCGAAGTAGTCGACGCCGCCGTGGTTGTAGAAGCGCCGGTCTTCGATCGAGATGACGGCCAGCTTCATCACGTCGGCGATGTCGCCGCTCTCCACCGATTCCCGGTTCTGGTCGAACACGTAGGTGATCGGTTTGCCGTTGGCGTCGGTGATCACCGAACGCTCCGGCACCGGCGCGTTGAAGTCGTCCTCGGGGACGGCCTGGATGGTGTCGGTGACCTTGTTCGAGGCCAGTCCGAGCCCGACGCCGACGGGCAGCAGCAGGCCGGCCACCAGCACCCCGGCCAGCAGCGTCCCGACCACCAGTCGGCCGAATCCGCTCATCGCACGCACGGGCAAAGGCTACCGGCCCGAGCTGGGGCGCCGTCCCGTGCGCGCGGCGCGCGGCTCACCCCCGCGTCGCCTGTCGGACGCCGTGGACAGCGAACCGAGTCAACGAATCGACAACAAACCAGGGAACGGCCGGCCGTAGCGCTGCGTCCTAGGCCACACAAGCGAGGAAAAGCACCGGGCATCGCCCCGGTGTGGACGAGTCAGACACGCCACAGGGCAATGACGAGATCAGGGGCCTGAGATGAGCAAGAACGCCGAGACCAGCGCGCTGCGGGTGGTACCGACCCCCGCCGTCGACGAGGCAGCCGACACCGGCACCCCGCTGTTCCCGACCGCCGTCGACCGCAGCTGGACCACCAGGGCGGTCTGTGCCACCAAAGACCCTGACCTGCTGTTCGTCACCGGTGCTGCGCAGCGGGAGGCCGCCCGGCTGTGCCAGGGCTGCCCGGTAAAGGTGGAGTGTCTGGCCGATGCGCTGGACAACCAGGTGGAGTTCGGGGTGTGGGGCGGGCTGACCGAACGGCAGCGCCGCGCCATTCTGCGCAAGAGCCCGGATGTGCGGAGCTGGCGGGAAGTCCTGCTGGCCGCCCGCGACAACGCCACCGCGGCGACCGCCGGCTGAACCGCGACCGGTCAGCCGTCACCCATCCGGGTGGCGAGCACCCGCAGATCGTCGACGTCGTGCACGTCCACCGGTAGCGCAGGGACCTGCCGCACCGGCAGCTCCGGATGCGCGGCACTGACCCGGAGCAGCATTCGCTTTTCCTGCTCGGCGATGGCCGCTCGCTGCGCGTGCACCGCCAGCGCCGCGCCGGCCAGCTCGGCTGCCGGGCGCTCGGCATCGGACTCGAGTCCGGCGATGGTTTCCGCTGACGCCGCCGGCAGGTCGGCCACCGCCGCGTCAACCGGATGGGTGCGGTTCAGGACCAGGCCGGCCAGCGGCATCCCGTCGGACCGCAACCGTTCGGCGAAGTAGGACGCCTCGCGCAGCGCGGCGCTCTCCGGCGTCGCCACCACCACGAACGCGGTGCCTGGCTGCCGCAGCAACTGATAGGTGCTCTTGGCCCGCTCACGGAACCCGCCGAACAAGTCCTCGAACAGCCGCACGAACTGTGCCGCGTCGGACAGCAACTGCCCGCCGATCACCGAGCGCACCGCCCTGGCGAACAGCGTCAGGCCGGCGCCAACCACCCGCATCACCCCGCGACCGGGGGTGAGCAGCATCCGGATCATCCGGCCGTCCATGAAGGCCGAAAGCCGTTGCGGCGCATCAAGAAAGTCCAGTGACGACCGACTGGGGGGCGTGTCGACAACAATCAGGTCGTACTCCCCGGTGGCGGCCAGATTCGCCAGTTTCTCCATCGCCATGTACTCCTGCGTCCCGGAGAACGAGGTGGAAATGGCTTGGTAGAAAGGGTTTTCCAGAATCTCGGCGGCCCGCTCCGGCGTGCTGTGCGCGGCGACCATGTCGTCGAAGGTGCGCTTGGTGTCCAGCATCATCGCCCACAGTTCGCCGCTATGGTCGGCGCCGGCGGTGTCGAGCTCGACCCGCCTCGGGGTGTTGTCCAGCTCGCCGACGCCGAGTGATTGCGCAAGCCGCTTGGCCGGATCGATGGTGAGGACAGCGGCCTTGCGGCCGGCGTCGGCGGCGGCGACGGCCAGCGCGGCGGCCGTTGTGGTCTTGCCGACGCCGCCCGAGCCGCAGGTGACCAGCACCCGCACCGTCGGGTCGGCGACCAGCGCGCGCAGGTCCAGCGGCGGCGGGTTCACGGCAGCAGCTCCGTGGCGGCCGGTCGCACACCCTGATCGGTGAGCATGGCCGCCAGCTCATACAGCCCGCCAAGGTCGACGCCGTCCACCAGGTGCGGCAGCGTGAGCATCGGCAACCCGGTGCCGGCCAGGGTGGCTTCCAGGTCGTACTCCTTGAGCACGCGCCTGGCATGGTCCCGCGTCTGGGCGAGCAGCCCATCGACCTGACCGGGCGGATAGCTGAGCCCGGCACCGGCGAGCGCAGTGGCGATGGCCGCTTGGTCCAACTGGCCGGTGGCGGCGGCGTCCAGCGCGTCAGCGGGCACCAGCGGATCGGTGACGTCGTTGACGATGATGGAGCCGATCGGCAGGTTCGCCTCGCGCAATTCGGCTGCCGCCTCAAGGGTTTCGGCAACAGGGAGGTCTTCCAGCAGCGTCACCAGATGCACGGCGGTCTGCGGGGAATGCAGCAGCGCAGCCACTCCCTCCGACTGACTCTTGATGGGCCCGCGCTGCGCCAGGTCGGCCATCGCGATGGTGACGTTGAGGAACGGAACGATCCGGCCGGTGGGGGGCGCGTCGACGACGATCGCGTCGTAGGCGCGGCGCTTGGTGCGCGGGTCGGTCCGGGTGACGGTCTCCTTGACCTTGCCGGTCAGCAGCACGTCCCGCAGTCCTGGAGCCAGGGTGGTGGCGAACTCGACGGCGCCGAGCTTGCGCAGCGCCCGGCCGGCGATGCCGAGGTTGTAAAACATCTGGAAGTACTCCAGCAGCGCGGCTTCGACGTCGATGGCGAGCGCCCGGACCTGCCCACCGTCGGCGGCGACGGCGATCTTGGTCTCCGCGTAGGGCAGCGGCGGCAGGTCGAACAGCCGGGCGAGCGCCTGCCGCTCTTCCACTTCCACCAGCAGCACCCGCCGGCCACCGACGGCCAGTGCAAGGGCGAGCGCGGCGGCGACGGTGGTCTTGCCGGTGCCGCCCTTGCCGGTGACGATGTGCAGCCTGGCCATTGCGCAGCTGTCCGGCCAACTCGTGGTCGGCGGGGCAGCAGTGGTGGTGGGTGAGGTCACGGCCGGTCCGTTCAGCTCGCCAGCGCCATCGCGATCACCGCGCACGCCGGGATCGCCACGATGATCAGCACCAGCCACCACGGCAGGAACAGGCACGCAAGGAAGCCGATGGGAATCGCGATGGCGCCGATCAGTGGGCGCCGCGCGGCTTGCTGCCAGCTCCAGCCGGGGCGTTCGCGCAGGGTGTCGTACCAGAGCAGCAGCAGGATCCCGAGCAGCACGGCTTCCACCACTGCCGCGAGCCAACGCCACCAATCCATGCCCTCAAGATAGGTGGCGGTGTGCGATCCGCGCGCGAGGGCTGGCGATACAGTTGCGCGCATGACCGCCGAGAACGGGCGCACCGCGTGGGAGTACGCGACGGTGCCGCTGCTGACACACGCCACCAAACAGATTCTGGACAGCTGGGGCGAGGACGGCTGGGAGCTGGTCGCCGTGATCCCCGGCCCGAATCCCGAGCAGCTGGTCGCCTACCTGAAACGGCCGAAGGCATGAGCGCGGCCGACGGCTCCGTCGCCGACCGGCTGGCCGAACTCGGCATCACGCTGCCGTCGGTGCCGAAGCCGGCCGGCTCGTACCTGCCCGCGGTCCGCAGCGGCAACTACCTGTACACCGCCGGTCAACTGCCGTTCGCCGACGGCGAGCTGGTCGCGGTCGGCAAGGTCGGTGCCGAGGTCTCGCCGGAGGACGCCCGCGGGGTGGCGCGGCAGGCCGGTGTGAACCTGTTGGCCATCATCGATTCCGAGGTCGGGCTGGACAACGTGGCCAGGGTGGTGAAGGTGGTCGGGTTCGTTGCGTCCGCCGAGGGTTTCACCGGGCAGCCGGGTGTGATCAACGGGGTGTCCGACCTGCTCGCCGAGGTGTTCGGCGAGGCAGGCCGGCACGCCAGGTCCGCGGTCGGCGTCGCCGAACTGCCGCTCAATGCGCCGGTCGAGGTCGAGGCCATCGTCGAGGTACGCGCCTGACGGTGCGGACGTGGCTCAACCGGTGGGACGCAGCAGCGCGACGTCGTCGATCCAGCCCCGCAGGTAGCCGTCCTTGTTGCCGGCGGTGGCGATCACGTCGCTGCCGAAGTGCAGCAGCACCGACTTCACCATCTTGCCGCCGGCCGCCGCCGGAATCGTCGCCCGCACCGTGTTCCAGGCCTGCCCGGTGAGCTTGCCGGCCTGCGCGCGCGGATCGAGCGGGGCGCCGTTGTTGGCGACAACGCCGGTGTCGGACAACCGGCTGCCGTCGGTGAACAGCAGATCGACGGCCACCGAGCGGCTGGCGTTCTGTACGTTGCCGGCGATCGGCCCGCCGGTCAGCTGCGGATACACGGCGTAGCTGAAGATGTCGCCGGTAGTGAGACAGCGGCTTACTGAGACTGAAGTTCACTCCCACCTGACAACGATGTCAAGAGATCCAGAAATGTTGTTTCAGAATGTTCGGATGGTGTGCGCGGGCAGCGGCGTTACGCTCCAGCGGTGTCAGAGCAGCCGATCCGCCGCGCCGCCAGCGTGCTGTTGCTGCGGGACGGCGCGCCCGGAGCGCGAGGCGCCGCCGCTGGGCCCGAGGTGTTCGTGCTGCAACGGGCGGCCGGCATGGTGTTTGCCGGTGGGATGACGGCGTTTCCCGGTGGCGGGGTGGAGACCTTCGACGGCACAACGGACCAGCCCGACCCGGCGGTGCTGCCGGAGCCGGCCAGCACCCAGCGCACCGCCGAGCGCTTCGGCATCGATGCTGGCGACGCTGCCGCCGTGCTGGCCGCTGCCGTCCGGGAACTGGATGAGGAAACCGGGGTACGGCTGGATGCCGAGGCGCTGCATCCGCTGGCCAGGTGGATCACCCCGCAGGGCCAGCCGCGCCGGTACGACACCTTCTTCTTCCTGGCCCGCTGCCCGTCGTCCGCCGAACCAGTGTCACGCGGCGCCGAGGCGGAGCTCGTTCGATGGCTGCGGCCCGCGGAGGCGTTGCGGCAGGCCAGGTCCGGTGCGGTGGCGATGTTGCCGCCGACCGTCGCGCTGCTCACCGGATTGCAGGATGCCGACAGCGTCGCAGCCGCGCTGGCTGCCGCCGATTCCGCCGGCCCGATCCCGGCGATCACCCCGCGGGTGGTGTCGGCTCCCGGGGAGCAGTTGCGGGTGGCGGCCGGTGGTCGGGAGTATCCGGCTCTGGGCGTTCCGATGTCGCCGCGCTGAGCGGCCCGGCCAACCAGGCGTCAGCCGCGGCGTGGCTGCGCAGCCGGACGATCGGCAGGTCAGGGCGCTCGGCGGCGACCCTGGCGAGCAGCGAGGGGTACTTGTGCCTGGTGGTCCATGCCCACCGCAATACGTGCTCTCGGTCGGTGAACAGTGTGTACAGCGGCGGCTCGATGTTCCCGTTCCACAACACTTCTCGGCGCAACCGGCGCCGCAGGGTTCGCCTGGCCACCTGCGCCAGCGAACGGGCGATTGGCAGATCCAGCCAGACCAGCAGGTCGGCGCGGGCAGCCAGCAGCGGCCGGGCCGGCCGGTACAGCCACTCGGTGACCCAGTGCCGCCGGTCGGCCAGCGCGGTGACCTCCTCGACGAACTCGACACGTGGCTGCCAGCGCGGCCCGTGGTACAGCCCGTCGAGTTCGGTGTGCTCGATGCCGAGCTGCGTTGCGATCCGACCGGCGAGGGTGGTCTTGCCGCTACCGCTGACTCCCGCCACCAGGACGCGCTGCGGCCGGCCTGGCAGTGCCTCGCTCGGACCGAACGTCGGAAACGCTGCAGCACTGCGATCGGACCGAGCCACCGCAGCAGACTACGGCTAGCGTGACCGGTTATGACAGATGCCATCACTGCTCAGGAGTTCAGCGACAGCGACGGGGTGGCCGATTGGACCGTGGCTGCGGGCTCAGCCGAGTCGGCCGGCGTGACGGCCGAGTTTGCCACCAAAGACTTCGCCACCGGCTTGCGGCTGGTGAACAAGATCGGTGAGCTGGCCGAGGCCGCGAACCATCACCCTGACGTCGACCTGCGTTACGGCAGCGTCACGGTGCGGCTGTCCAGTCACGACATCGGCGGCCTGAGCCGGCGGGATGCGAAGCTGGCCGCGCAGATCTCGCGGGCCGCGGCCGAGTTGGGGCTCAGTTAGCGACGAACCGAGCCAAGGCGGCGACGGCAGTGTCGACGTCCGCCTCGGAGTTGTTGAGGTGGAACGACAATCGCAGGCGCCCGGCGCGGACCGCGGCGACAATGCCGGCCGCGGCGACCGCTTCGGCGCCGCCGGGCAGCAGGTCGACGCTGACGATGGCGCTGTCGCCCTCGGGCAGCCCGACGCCGGCGCAGAAGCGCCTGGCCAGCCCTACCGCGTGCTGGTGCAGCGCCGGCACGCCCACCTCGGTGAGCAGGTCCATGGCCGGCGCCGCCCCCACCCAGGAGTGCCACACCGGCGACAGGTCGAACCTGCGGGCGTCGTCGGACAGTCGCAGCGGCAGGCCGTAGATGCTGGACCAGCGGTCGGCGCCGGCGTACCAGTTGGCGGACAACGGGATCAGCCGCTCGGCGACCTCCGGTCGCACCGTCATGAAGGCGGTGCCGCGTGGCGCCAGCAGCCACTTGTATCCCGAACACACGGTGACGTCGAACTCGCCAGCCGACAGTGGATACCAGCCGTAGGCCTGGGTGCCGTCGATCACCGAAAGGGTGTTGTTGGCCCTGCAAGCCGCCGCGATCGCCGGCAGGTCGGCGATGGTGCCGTCCGCCGACTGCACCGCGGCGACCGCCACGGCGGCGGTCGAAGGGCCGATCGCGCCGGCCAGCTCGGCCAGCGGCGCTTCGGTGACCGTGAGCCGGCCCTGCGCGGCGAACGGGAAGGTCACCGAGGTGAACTCGCCCTCTGGCACCACCACCTCGGCGCCGTCCGGCAGCGCGGCCGCCACCAGTCCGACGAACCCTGACGCCTGGCTGCCGACCGCCACCCGGTCCACCGCAACGCCGGCGACAGCAGCGAATCCGGCTCTTGCCTGCTCCAGTGGGGCGTCGTAGTCGGCGGCCTGAGCGGTGCCGGCCCGAGCCGCCGCCAGCGCCGCGGTGACGGCGTCGAACGCGGCAGTGGGCAGCAAACCCGCCGTCGCGCTGTTGAGGTAGACGCCCGCCGGGGCGAACTGCTCTTGAGCCTTGGCGATCGGGATCATCTGCTCAAACTATCCGGAAGGCCAGCGGTCGGACGTGCGGGACGGCACGAACTCGATCACCGTATGGCTGGACAGCCCGGCGATCGCGAACGGGTCGAATAGGCTGGCGGCTATGAGCAGTGCGGCCGTGCTCGACGAGGTCTCGATGCTGCGCCTGCGCTACTTCGTCGCCGTCGCCGTCGCCGTCGTCGACGCGGGCCCGGATCGACAGCGCGGACGTGCGCATTGGATCAACCGCGCCACCCGAACGGAATCCGGATGACCACATCCGTTGCCATCACTACGATCCGGGCGGACAACCCGGGCCCGATGACCTTGGACGGCACCAACAGCTACCTGATCGCGGCGGACGCGTCCGGCCCGTCGGTGCTGGTCGATCCCGGGCCGGACGACGACGAGCACCTGCGCGCGCTGGCCCAGCGCGACCTTGCGCTGGTGCTGATCACGCATCGGCATGCCGACCACACCGCCGGTTCCGCCCGGCTGCACGAGTGGACGTCGGTGCCGGTGCGCGCGGTCGACCCTGACCACTGCCACGGCGCGGCGCCGCTGACGTCGGGGATGCTGGACGTCGCCGAAACCGCAGGGGTGCGCCTTGAGGTGGTCGCCAGCCCCGGTCACACCGACGACTCGGTGAGCTTGTTGGTGCCGGATTTCGAGCACGACTTCGGGCAAAACTTCGGGCAAGGCATCGGGCAAGGCATCGGGCAAGACTTCGAGCAAGACTTCGAGCAAGACACAGCCCCGACCACCGGCGCGATGCTCACCGGCGACACCATTCTCGGCCGCGGCACCACCGTGATCGCCCACCCCGACGGGAACCTCGCCGACTACTTCGGCACGCTGGACAGATTGGAAAGCTACGGAAACGTCGCGGTACTGCCCGCCCATGGCGATCGCCGCAGCGATCTGGCTGCGGTGTGCAGGCAGTACCGCGAACACCGCAAGCAACGCCTGGCCCAGGTGGCCGCGGTGTGCGACCAACTCGGCGATCTCTCCAGCCTTGACGATCCGCGGGCCAGAACGGCGGTGATCGATACCGTGGTCGACGCGGTGTACACCGACATTGCCGACGGGGTACGGGCCGCTGCGGCGAAAAGCGTTGCCGCGCAACTGGACTACCTGGCCGAACACGGCTGCCTCAGTGCTCGTGACTGACTCGGCGAAAGGTTCGAGCGCACTCCCGGCAGCGCTGCGCCGGGCGTTCGAGCTGCTGCGCTGCCCACACTGCGGCGCCGCCCTGGTGACGGGCACCCACCGCACCGTGAGTTGCGCGGGGCCGCGGCCGCACCCCTTCGATCTCAGCCGGTACGGCTACCTCACCCTGTTCGACGCCAAGGCCAACCGCAGCACCGCCGACTCCGCGAACATGGTGGCCCACCGGGTCGCCTTCCTGGACGCCGGTCACTACGGGCCGATCATGGCGGCGGTGGCTGCGGCGATTCCCGGGGCCGGAGTGGCCGTCGACGTCGGCGGAGGCACCGGCCACTATCTGCGCGCGGTGGCCCCGGAGGTCGGCCTGGTGCTGGACAACTCCGATCATGCACTGCGGCAGGTGGTTCGCGGCTCGCCGCCGCATGCCGCCGTCCGGGCCGACGTCTGGCGCCGGCTCCCGGTGGCCGACGCCGCCGCCGACGCGGCGACCGTCATCTTCGCCCCGCGGGCGCCCGCCGAGCTGGCGCGCATCCTGCGGCCGGGCGGAACGCTGGTCACCGTCACCCCGGAACCGGACCACCTTGCCGAACTTCGCGAGCCGCTCGGCCTGCTCGCCGTCGACGCCGGCAAGGCGCAGCGGCTGGCCGACGACGCCGCCGGTGCGTTCACGCCCCGGGACGCCACCCGTGTCAGGTTTCCGATGACGTTGTCGCACAACGATATCGAGCACCTGGTCGGCATGGGCCCGACCGCGCGGCACCGCAGCGCCGAGCAGCTCGCCGCCGCCATTGCCACCCTCGCAGACCCGGTGACGGTGACCGCCGACGTCACCGTCGGCAGCTGGCAGCGGGCCTGACCGTCGCGCCGATTCCCGGCACAAAAGCAGCCGCGGGATCGGGGTGGCGGCTGCGGTCCGCCGAGCCACCTGGCACCCTGTTCACCATGGCACAGAGCAGCTCCCGCAGGACCGGCGCCAAGAAGCCGGCGGCCAAGGGGACGTCCGCCGCGAAGCCGGTCGCCAAGAGGGCGTCCGCCAACAAGACGTCCACCAGAAAGACGTCCACCAGCAAGACGTCCAGCAAGACGTCAACGGCAAAGGTGTCTGCCCAACGGGCCACGTCCGGGTCCACTCGCCCGGTCCGCTCCGCAACGTCGGCCCGGCCGGCCCGCTCGGCCCGTTCAACCCGCTCGGCTGGCAAGGGCCGCGGCCGCACGCCGCAGCGGCAGACCCTGCTGATCCTCGGCGCCAGCGGCGACCTGACCGGGCGGCTGTTGCTCCCAGGTCTCGGCAGCTTGTTGGCCAGCGACCACGGCACGCCGCTCAAGCTCATCGGATCCGGCATGGAGGACTGGTCGGCGAGCAAGTGGGACAGCCGGGTACGCAAGGCGTTTGCCGACTACAGCGGCCCGCTGGTGCGCGCCGCCGCAGCCGACACCGAGTACGTCCAAGCCGACGTGACCGATGCCGAACAACTGGCCGCGCTGCTGGCCAAATCCGAAGGCAGCACGGCGATCTACTTCGCGCTGCCGCCGGCCGTCACCGCCAAGGTGTGCCAGACCCTGGCGACCATGGAGCTGCCTGCCGGGCTGCGGCTGGTGCTGGAAAAGCCGTTCGGCACCGACGTTTCGTCCGCCGAGAAGCTCAACGCGCTGCTGCAGAAGGTGGTGCCGGAGGAGCAGATCTTCCGGGTCGACCACTTCCTCGGCAAGTCGACCGTGCTGAACATTCTCGGCCTGCGCTTCGCCAACCGACTGCTGGAACCGGTGCTGAATGCCGAGCACGTCGAGAAGATCGAGATCATCATCGACGAGGCACTCGGCCTTGAGGGCAGGGCCGGCTACTACGACGGCGCCGGTGCGCTGGTGGACATGATCCAGTCGCACCTGCTGCAGGTGATGTCGGTGCTGATGATGGACGCGCCGCCGACCCTGACGGCACCGGATCTGCGCGACCGCAAGTCGGAAGTGTTGCGCGCCACCAAGATCTGGAACGACGATCCGGTCGGCTCCTCGCACCGGGCCAGGTACACCGCGGGCAGCGTCGGCCGCCGCACGTTCCCGGCCTACGCCCAGTCGCCCGGCGTCGATCCGTCCCGCAAGACCGAGACGCTGGCCGAGATCACCGTCGAGGTGGACACCTGGCGCTGGGCCGGCGTGCCGGTGACGCTGCGCAGCGGCAAGGCCCTCGGCACCGGCAACAAACAAATCATCGTCACCTTCAAACCGCCGCCGCGGGTGCCGGACGGCTTCACCGGAACCTGGATCCCTGAAAGGCTTTTCATCGGGATCGACCCGGCCTTCATGACGTTGAACCTGAACGTCAACGGGCCGGGCAACTACCTGGAGATCGACCCTGCGGTGATGACGGCCGACTTCGGCCCTGGTCAACTGTCGCCCTACGGCGAGGTGATCTCCAGCGTGCTGTCCGGCGACACCAGCCTTGCGGTGCGCGGCGACGCCGCCGTCGACTGCTGGCGGGTGGTGCAGCCGGTGCTGAACGCCTGGAAGGCCGACAAGGTGCCGCTGGACACCTACCCGGCCGGCAGCGCGGGGCCCAAGAGCTGGCCGACGGTCGGCGCCAAGCCGATCAGCGAGCCGCTGTCGTAGTCAGCAAGCGCCTGTCGTCATCGGCGAGCCTGTCAGCATCGGCGGCGGGCACGCAGTCCCGGGTCAGTGCCCGGTGCGGTACCGGCGGCCGACCAGCGCCAGTCCGTCGGCCACCACCCGGCCGCGGTGCAGCACGGTGCGGTCGCCGGAGCGGTCCATCACCGCGGCCGTCACCGAATCGCCGTCAATCACCAACAGCTCGGCAGGGTCGCCAACGGCCAGGCCGGGCCGGTCGTGCACACCGCCCAGCCGCGGCGCCTGCGGGTCGAGCACGCTGCGGCCACCGATGGACGCCACCGCCAACGCATAGTCGATCAATGCGTCGGCTCGGTAGTTCTGGGTGAACGCCAGCTGCCAGGTGCGGTCCAGCAGATCGGCATCGCCGTAGGGCGACCAGTAGTCGCGCATGCCGTCCTGGCCAAGCCCGACCCTGACACCGGCGTCGGTCAGTCGCCGCAGCGGCAGCGTCCCGGTACCGGCCGGCGCCACGGTCGCGACGGCAATGTCGTTGTCGGTCAACAGCTCCACCAGCCGGCCGACGGTGGCGTCATCGTTGCTCGCGCCCAGCGCGAAGGCGTGCGAGATGGTGACCTGACCTGCCATGCCGAGCGACTTGGTGCGCTCGGCGATCAACTCCATCGAGAACGCACCGAGGGTGCCGCGCTCGTGCAGGTGGATGTCGACAGGTACCTGATGGCGCTGGGCGAGGGAGAACACCACGTCGAGCTGGCCGGCCGGGTCGCGATCCAGCCCGCACGGGTCGATCCCGCCGATGATCCCGGCACCGGCCTGCAGCGCCGCGGCCAGCAGATCGGCGACGCCGGGGTCGGTGATCACCCCGGCCTGCGGGAACGCGATCACCGTGACCTCGGCCCGTCCGGCGAACTGCTGCGCCGCCGCCAGCACCCCCTCCAGCCGCTCCAGCCGGCAGTCGGTGTCGACCTGAGCGTACGAACGGAACCGGGTACAGCCCCGCGCCAACGCCAGCCCGATCGCGGTGGCCGCCCGCTCGGCGACCGGAGGGTCCTCGCGCCAGTGCGCCCTGTCGTTACCGATCAGCTGCGCAAGGGTGGCCGGCGCGTCTGCGGTGCCGGCGGTGTGCTCGCGGAAGGGCAGGCCGAGCCGGTTCGAATCCAGATGGACATGCGCGTCCACCAACGCCGGCACCAGCAGCCGGCCGGCGCCGTCGACCGTGTCCACCTGCGACCGCTGCCCGCCGGCGCCGGCAGCGTGCGGGCGGATCTCGGCGATCACCCCGTCGCGGAGCAACACGTCGGCGGCCGGACCACCCCACGGCCGGACCTCGCGCAGCAGCATCTCGGCGGGGCCCGCCGGCTCAGCGGGCGCGGCGGGACAGCCGCTCCGGGTCGAGGATGACCACCGACTTGCCCTCGAGGCGCAGCCAGCCGCGATGGCCGAAATCGGCCAGCGCCTTGTTCACCGTCTCGCGGGACGCGCCGACCAGCTGGGCCAGCTCCTCCTGGGTGAGATCGTGGGTGACCCGCAGCTGCCCCGACTCCTGCTGACCGAACTGCCTGGCCAACTGCAGCAGCGCCTTCGCGACCCGGCCGGGCACGTCGGTGAAGATCAGATCGGCAAGGTTGTTGTTGGTCCGGCGCAGCCGGCGGGCCAGCACCCGCAGCAACTGCTCGGCGATCTCGGGGCGCTGCCCGATCCAGCCGCGCATGTTGGCCCGGTCCATGGTGGCCAGCCGGACGTCGGTGACGGCCGTCGCGCTGGACGTGCGCGGGCCGGGGTCGAAGACGCTGAGCTCACCGAACATGTCGGACGGCCCCATCACCGCCAGCAGGTTCTCCCTGCCGTCGGGGGAGTGCCGGCCCAGCTTCACCTTGCCGGCCAGAATGATGTAGAGCCGATCGCCCAGCTCACCCTCGGAGAAGATGGAGCTGCCCCGCGGGTAATCCACCGTCTCCAACTGGTCGCCGAGCTCGTTCGCCGCCTCGGGGTCGACACCTTGGAAGATGCCTGCCTTCGCGAGGTTCTCTTCCACCAGATTCTCCCGTCGTTCCCGTCGAACTTGTCGCGTTCGGTAGCGCCGGCCGGTGCGAAGCGGCCCGCCTGCGGCACAGAACTCGCCCACCGCACCCGCGGCGCGGGCGACCAGTGGGTTGTTCGTCACAATTATTGGTCAGCACAGTCTAGGCATCGGCCCCCACGCCCGGCAGACCGGCGTGCCGAGGAAGGACCCTGTCACCGACCAGCGCGGCGACGGCGCCGAAAACGCGGCAGGGCGCGCGACCAGCCCTCGCGGATAAAGGTGTTCACCTCGTCAGGGCGGGCGCTGTCCAGGAACTGCTCGACCTCCTCCTCGCTGACCGATGCGCGGTGCAGCCGGCTCTCCACCCGCTCCATGAGCAGCGCGAAGATCAGCAGCAGGACCGGGATGAGCAGCACGAGGAACTCCATAGCGCTGCTCATTGTGGCCCATCGGCAGGCCCGCGCGAGCCAGGCTCGCAGCGCACAGCCCTTTCCGGCGGGCTTGTCAGCAAGCTGTGGCAACCTGACTGCATGTCCGACCGCCCTGCCCCACAGCGGACCAGCCGGCCGCGCACCCGCAAGCCGGCGAGCGTGCCCGCCAGCCCGCTGGCCCGCACCCGCAGGGCCCGCAAGATCGCCGGGCTGCTGGCCGAGGAGTTCCCGCAGGCGCCGGCCGAACTCGACTTCACCACGCCGCTGGAACTCGCGGTGGCCACCGTGCTGTCGGCGCAGAGCACAGACGCCAGGGTCAACCTCGTCACCCCCGCGGTGTTCGCGAAGTACCCCGACGCCGCCGCGTACGCCGCCGCCGACCGTGCCGAACTCGAAGAGCTGATCAAGTCAACCGGCTTCTTCCGCAACAAGGCCAACTCCCTGATCGGCCTCGGCCAGGCGCTTGTCGAGCGCTTCGACGGGGTGCTCCCGGACACCCTTGACGAGCTGGTGACGCTTCCCGGCTTCGGCCGCAAGACGGCAAACGTGGTGCTGGGCAACGCTTTCGGCAAACCCGGCATCACTGTCGACACCCACCTCGGCAGGCTGCTGCGGCGCTGGGGGTTGACCGACGCCACCGACCCGGTCAAGGCCGAACGCGACCTGGCGGGCCAGCTGCCCGCCGCCATGTGGACCGAGTTCTCCAACCGCGCGATCTACCACGGCCGCCGGATCTGCCACGCCAAGAAGCCGGCCTGCGGTGCCTGCCTGCTGGCCCCGCTGTGCCCGTCCTACGGCACCGGCCCGACGGAGCCGACGGTCGCCGCCGCGCTGATCACTGGACCGGAACGCGACCACCTGCTGGCACTGGTGGGCCTTGACGCCGAGGGGCTGCCGGTCGGCACCGGAGCCGGCGCCGGGGCCGTCACGTGAGCCAACCCGATCTGCGGAGCGACGCAGCGGGAACCCGGCTGCCGGGTGCCGCCGCTGCACCCGATTTCGTCCGGCCGCTGCTTGCCGCCGTCGATCGTCCGCTGCCTGGCCCGCTGGGCCGACTCACCGGCCGGCAGCCGGTGGCGACCGCGCAGGACGACCCGGACGACTCCGCCGTCTCCGAGCCACCGGCCGAGTCGGCTGCCGAACAGTCCCGCCCGGCCGCCGTGCTGATCCTGCTGGCGGCCGACCCCGAGCCGCAGGTGCTGCTGACCGCGCGGGCAAGCACGTTGCGGTCGCACGCCGGCCAGCCCGCGTTCCCCGGCGGCCGTGCCGACCCCGGCGAAACGCCGGTGCAGACCGCGCTGCGCGAGGCCGAGGAAGAGACCGGCCTCGACCCGGCGCAGGTACAACCGATCGCGCTGCTGCGCCCGCTGCCGCTGAGCTTCTCCGGACATCTGGTGACGCCGGTGCTGGCCGTGCAGCAGCACCCGGCCGCGGTGCGCGTCGTCGACCCGGCCGAGACGTCCGCGGTGGCCTGGGTGCCGGTCGGCGAGCTGACCGACCCGGCCAACCGCGGCTGGGTCGGCCTGTCCGGCGGCTATCGCGGCCCCGCCTTCTCCGCCGCCGGGCTTGTGGTGTGGGGTTTCACCGGACTGCTGCTGGACGCCGTGCTGACCATGGCCGGCTGGAACGTGCCGTGGTTGCCGGGCCGTGCCCTCACCCTGCCGTCGGCCGACGCCGGTGCCCGTCCGGCCGCCGACGCCGGTGCCCGTCCGGCTGTCCAGACCCAGCAGAGCTGACCGTGACGTTCATCGACGCGATCATCGTCGTGCTGCTGATCTGGGCCGCGGTGACCGGACTGCGGCAAGGGCTGGTGACGGCCGGGCTGGCGCTGATCGGCGCGGTCGGCGGGGCGATCCTGGCGCTGCGGCTGGCCCCGCTGGTGATGGACCGGCTCGCGGACAGCGGCGCGCGGGTGGCGCTCGGCGTCGCCTGCGTGATTGTCGGGGTCGGCCTCGGTGAGCTGCTCGGTTCATGGATCGGCCGCAAGATCTCGTCCACCATCACCTGGACGCCCGCGGTGGCGGTGGACCGCGGTCTCGGGCTGATCGGGCACACCCTCGCGGTGGTGCTGATCACCTGGCTGGTGGCGATCCCGCTGGCCTCAGCGCCGATGCCGTGGCTGTCGTCCGCGGTGCGCGGCTCGGCCGTGCTGGAGAAGATCGACGACGCCATGCCCGAAGGGGCACAGAACATTTCCTCGGCGCTGGGCCGGGCGCTGAACGCCTCCGGCTTCCCCTCGATCCTGTCGCCGCTGGACCGCACCCCCACTCAGGACGTGCCGGCGCCCGACACCGGCGTGGCCGCCGACCCGCAGGTGCAGACCGCGTCCGACTCGATCGTGAAGGTGCTGGCCTCTGCCCAACAGTGCAACCGCGGCATGGAGGGCACCGGCTGGGTGATCGCCCCCGAGCAGGTGATGACCAACGCCCACGTGGTGGCCGGCGCCAACACCACCTCGGTGTCGATCGACGGGCAGCAGTACCGCGCCAGCGTGGTGCGGTACGAGCCGGACATCGACGTGGCGGTGCTTCGGGTTCCCGGGCTCACCGCCCCGGCGCTCACCTTCGACCCGGCGCCCCGGGAATCCGGGACCAGCGCGGTGGTGGCCGGCTATCCGCTCAACGGCCCGTACACCGTTGTGCCGGCGCGAGTGTCCACCATGTTCGAGCTCCGCGGCCCGAACATCTATCAGGACAGCACCGTGCAGCGCGAGGTGTACACGTTGCGCGCGGTGGTGAAGCCGGGCAACTCCGGCGGCCCGCTGCTCGCCTCCGACGGCACCGTGATCGGGCTGATCTTCGGCACCGCACCCGACGTCAGCGGTGTCGGCTACGCGCTCACCGGTGCCGAGATCCAGCGCGAATACACCGCTGGCCTGACCGATACCAGCAGGGCAGATACCGGGGCCTGCCTCCCGGACGCCGCCTGACGTCGGCATCGGTCGGACTCGGCATGGGAAGTCGGTGAGCGTCCGGCGCAACGGGCCGGCGGGCCGCCGCGTCTGAGGTAGCGTCAAGGCAAAGCAACGATCCGGTAACGCCAGCTCCGGCAGGATTGGCAGTTTCGGCAGTTTCGGCAGTTTCGGCAGTTTCGGCAGTAAGGAAAAACCTCGTGATCGAAGCACTCATCGTGCTCGGTGTAGTGGCGCTGCTCGCCAGCGGGCTCGGCAGTTGGCTGGTCCGGCACCATCGCCTGCAGCTGCGCGAACTGCGTGCCGCCGAACAGGCCGCCGTCGCCGGGTTGCGTCAGCTGGCGCACACCGCCCGCGACAAGGCGCACCTGCCGGCCGGGCTGAGCGCGGCCCCGCGGCAGGATCCACGGCCCACCTGAGTTGCCCGGCATCAATTCCGCCGCAATGTCGAACGGCTCGGCCCCGGCTCCGATCTAGGGTCATGACACCACTTTCACCGTCCTCGAAGACCGACCACGTGCACGCCCGCGAGCGCGAGGTGCTGCTGGGCGCCCTCGCCAGTCAGCGGCAGCGCATCCTCGGCGCGCTGGACGGCCTTGACGCAGCCCAGCTGCGCACCGCAACGTTGCCGTCCGGCTGGCATCCGCTCGGGCTGGTCCGGCACCTGACGCTGTCGGACGAGCGTTACTGGCTGTGCCACGTGATGGGCGGCCAACCGCTGACCTGGCCGGACGAACCGCGCGGCGACTGGCTGGTCGCCGACGACGAGCCGGCAGCGGACGTCATCGATGAGTACCGGAACGCGGTAGCGGAGGCCGACGCTGTGGTGGCCGCGCATTCCCTTGACGACCCGCCCGCGCTGCCCGACCCGCAATGGGCCGACTGGGGGCGGGACTATCCCGATCTGCGATCGATCATGATGCATCTGCTGCTGGAGACCGCCAACCACGCCGGTCAACTGGACGCCGCCCGCGAGCTGATCGACGGCCGCCAATGGGTGGTGCTGGACTAGCCGGATCAGCCGGAGGACGCCGTCACGATCAGCTCGTTGACCTGGTCAGGGGCCTCCTCGGCGGCGTAATGGCCGATGTCACCGATCACCACCCTGCGGTAGTCGCCGGCGCAGTGCCGTTCGGTGCCGACAAACCGCTCCACCGGGACGAACGCGTCGTGCTGGCCGCCCACCTGGGTCACCGGCGCGCTGATCTGCAGCCGGCTCAGGGCATCGCGATGGCGGTGACCGTCGGCCCGCCAGGGCGAGCGAGCCAGCCAGCGCAACTGTTCGCTGCTGGCCCTGGCCGCGCCGGGCAACTCGATGGCGCGGCGCAACTTGCCGACGGCGTCGGCGAAATCGTCGGTGCGCTTCCATGCGGTGCCGGCGTGCTTGCGGACGATCCGCTCCAGCAGCACCCCGTGGTGCCGGCGCAGCCGCATCGGCAGGAACGTCGGCAACGCGGCGGCCAGCAGCATCCGGCCGTGCCGGTCCACCCGCAGCGACGATCCGGGAGTCGCCAGTGCGGCGGGGTTGGGCGCGGCCAGCGCGACCACCGCGCGCACCCGCTCCGGCTCGAGCAGGGCGGTGTTCAGCGCCGTCAGACCACCGAACCCGTGCCCGACCAGCACCGCGCTGCGCTCGCCGAGCGCGCCGATCAACCCGCTGGTGTCTTCGGTGAGGGTGAAGGCGTCGTAGCCGCGTGGTGGCGCATCGGTGCCGCCGTGCCCGCGCAGATCCACCGCAACGGCCCGGAATCCGGCGTCGGCGAGCGCCGGGAGCTGGTGCCGCCACGAGTACCAGTACTGACCAAAACCGTGCAGCAGCAACACCAACGGGCCGCTACCGGCCTCGGCGACGTGAAAGCTGATGCCGTTGGCCGACACCGTGTGGTGCCGCCACGGCCCTTCATGACGAACGTCGAACCCGCCGGCGTCACCGGAGTCCGGTGCGGCACCGCCTTGGCCCGCCGCCAGCATCGCGGTCGAGGTGCCTCAGCGGCGCTCCAGCGGTGCCACCGGTCCGGGGGCAGCCGCCGGGTAACCACCGGGGTTGTGCGGTTTGACGGCGCCGGTCAGCGCCTGTTTGGTCTGGTTGAGCTCGGCGATGGTGTGTTCGGGCGCCTTGACCTTCTTCACCTTGCGCCAGCCCAAGAAGCCGAACACCGCCGCCATCAACAGCATTGCGACAAAAACGATGGTGAACGCCAGCCAGCGCCACAGCCAAATCGACAGGATCTCGGCGATCATGAACCAGAAGAACCACAGCGAGAACAGCGCAACCACCCCGGCGATGATGAAGAACACCGCGCCGACCGCGCCCTGCTTCACCGATTGGGTGATCTCGGCCTTGGCCAGCTCGATCTCGCCCCGGATCATCGTCGACATGCTGGAGGTGGCGTCGGCCACCAGCTTGCCCATGGAGGCGCTGCGGTCGACGTCGCGCTCGGCCACCAGCGGGATGTCGGAGCGCTTGGTGAGGTCGGGCTGGCTGCTGGACTGTGGGTTTCCGGGGGTTGCCACGGTCCCTCCTTATGCCGTTCGAGACCTGCCGTTGGCTGCGGGCCCGAAGTGGCGAGTCGTTCTGGTTCCGGTCGGTTCCTGCTTCAGTGTGCCCGCGGCGAGTGCTGCCACCGGAGCGCTGATCATCCTCGCATGCTTACGGTTCGGTCGGGCACCGAAGGGGAAGCGGCGGCGCGCGGCGGCACCACTCGCGGGCCGGAGCCGGTCGACCCGCGCACCACCAGCTCCGGCTGGAACTGCAGTTCGGTGCGGTGCGGCGGGTGGCCGGCGATCTCGTCGGCCAGTGCCTGCACCGCCGCCATGCCCATGGCCAGCACCGACTGCCGGATGGTGGTGAGCGGCGGATCGGTGTAGCCCATCAACATGGAGTCGTCGTAGCCGATCACCGAGACGTCGCCCGGTACCTGCAGCCCGCGGGCCTTGACGGCTCGGATCGCGCCGAGCGCCATCAGGTCGGAGCCGCAGACCAACGCCGTACAACCCTTGTCCAGCAAAACGTTTGCCGCCGCCTGGCCGCCCTCGACGGTGAACAGCGTGACGGACACCTGCTCGGTGGCGTCGGCGCCGAGATGCCGGCGGACGGCGGCGCGGTAACCGGCCAGCTTGCGCTGCGCCGGGACGAATCGCTGTGGCCCGACCGCGAACCCGATGGCGGTGTGGCCCAACGACACCAGATGCCCGACGGCGAGGTCCATGGCGGCGGCGTCGTCGTCGGAGACGAAGGACGCGTCGATCCGGTCGGTGTAGCCGTTGATGAACGCCAGCGGCAGGCCGGATTCGCGCAGCCGGGAGTACCGGGACAGATCCGCGGTGGTGTCGGCGTGGAAGCCGGAGACGAAGATGATTCCGGCCACCCCGTGGTCGCCGAGCAGATCGATGTACTCGTCCTCGCTGATGCCGCCGGGGATGCGTGAGCACAGCAGCGGGGTGAAGCCCTGCTGCGCCAGCCCGGACTCGATGACCTGGGCAAACATCGGGAAGATCGGGTTGTCCAGTTCCGGGATGATCACCCCGACCAGGCCGGTGTGCCGGCGCTGCAGCAGGGCGGGACGCTGGTACCCGAGCACGTCGAGTGCGGTCAGCACGGCGCGCTTGCTCTGTTCCGAGACGCCGGAGCGCTCGTTCAACACCCGGGAGACGGTTGCGGTGCTGACCCCGGCGTGGGCAGCGATGTCCGACAACCGCGATGTCATGGCGAGGACAGTACGGTCTGCCGGCTCCCTTGCAAAGGCTTTCGGCCGAATGCAAGCCCTTTCGGTTGCTGAAAGTTCTTGCTATGGTCCTTGCAACTCGTTCTGGCTTCGTGCCAACTCGTTTGTGACGACCGACACCGACCCCGGTGCCTCACCCCAGGGAGAGCAATGAAGCTCCGTGTAACCGCCCGTGCCGCCAAGTCGGCCGGCATCGCACTCACCGCAGGCATGCTGGCCGTCAGCCTGGCCGCCTGCAGCAGCGACAACAACTCCGGCGCATCGTCCGAGTCCACTGCCGGCGGTGCCGGTGCCACCACCGGCGACACCGGTGCGGCCGGGGCCAGCGGCGGTGCCGCTGCCAGCCAGGGCGGTGCCGCGGGCAGCGGTGCTGCCGCCTCGCAGCCGGCCGGCAGCGCCGCAGACACCGCGGCCGGCGGCGGCGCCGTCGCCGGTTCCGGCGCCACCATCACCGTGTGGGCCGACGAGCTGCGCGCCAAGCCGCTGACCGACATCGCCAAGAAGTTCGAGGCGGACACCGGCGCCAAAGTGGTGATCCAGCAGAAGGACTTCGGCAAGATCACCAACGACTTCATCGCCCAGGCGCCGACCGGTAAGGGCCCCGACATCATCGTCACCGCGCACGACGGTCTCGGCAAGATGGTGCAGAACGGCGTCGTTGCGCCATTGGAGTTGGGGGACAAGGCCTCTCAGTTCCAAGACGTCACCATCAAGGCGATGACGTACAACGGCAAGGTCTACGGCCTGCCCTACGCGGTGGAGAACATCGCGCTGGTGCGCAACACCGCGCTGGCCCCCGACAAGCCCAAGGATTTCGACGACGCCGTCGCCACCGGCCAGAAGCTGGTCAAGGACGGCAAGGCCAAGTTCCCGTTCCTGGTGCAGCAGGACGCCAAGGGCGGCGACCCGTACCACATGTACCCGTTCCAGACCTCTTTCGGCGCACCGGTTTTCGCCTCGACTCCTGATGGCGGGTTCGACCCGAAGAAGCTCACCATGAACAGCCCTGAAGGCGTGAAGTTCGCGCAGTGGCTGGCCAAGCAGGGTAAGGCCGGAGTCTTCAAGGGCACCATCTCGCAGGACATCGCCAAGGACGCCTTCGCCAAGGGCCAGTCACCGTACATCGTCACCGGACCGTGGAACGCGCCCGACTTCGAAAAGGCCGGCATCAAGTTCACCATCGAGGACGTGCCGTCCGCCGGCGGTCAGCCGGCCAAGCCGTTCGTCGGCGTGCAGGGCTTCTTCGTCTCGGCCAAGAGCAAGAACGCGTTGCTGGCCAACAGCTTCGTGCTCGACTACCTGTCCACCGAGCAGGTGCAGCTGGACCTGTACAAGTCCGGCGGCCGCGCCCCCGCGCTGAAGTCGGCCTTCGACAAGATCAAGAGCGACCCGGTGGTCGCGCAGTTCGGTGCCGTCGGCGCCAAGGGCACCCCGCAGCCGAACATCCCGGCGATGGACGCGGTGTGGAGCGACTGGGGCACCACCGAGCTGGCGATCATCCAGGGCAAGGGCGATCCGAAGGCGCTGTGGGACAAGATGTGCGCCTCGATCGAGTCCAAGATCGCAGCCGGCTGACCCAGCCGTGACCGTGCAGCAGACCCCGGCGCCGGAGCGGTCCGGCCGGCGCCGGGGGGTCGGTCTTGCGGCTTCGGCCGGCAAGGGTTTCTACGTCAAGCTGGTCTTGATGGCGGTGGTCGACGCCCTCGGACTCTACGGCATCATCGCGCTCGGCAGCCAGCACTCCTGGGTGCCGATGATCTTGATGATCGTCGCGCTGATCGTCGTGAACATCGTCTACTTCACCCCGCGGTTGACGGCCAGCAAGTACCTGGTCCCCGGGCTGATTTTCCTTTTGGTCTACCAGGTTTTCACGGTGCTGTACTCCGGCTACCTGGCGTTCACCAACTACGGCGACGGGCACAACTCCACCAAGGAGGACGCGGTCGCCGCGCTGCTCACCCAGAGCGAGCAGCGGGTACCTGACTCGGCCGAGTACCCGCTCACGGTTGCCGTGCAGGGCAACAAGATTGCCTTCCTGGTGCTGGACCCCGGCACCAAACAACCGGAGATCGGCACCGCGGACGAGCCGCTGCAGCCGGCCACCGGTGCCACCGTTTCCGGTACCAGGGTGACGGCGTACCCGGGCTGGCAGGTGCTGCGGCTGGTCGACATGCTGCAACGCGGGCAGGCCTTCACCAATCAGCTGACCCAGCTGCGGGTCCCGATCTCCGACAAGCCGGAAGACGGGTCGATCCGCACCCAGACCGGCCAGACGGCATACGTGTACCGGTCGACGCTGAGCTACAACGCGGCGGCCGACACCCTCACCGACTCGGCCACCGGAACGGTGTACCGGGCAGGCGACACCGGCAACTTCGTCGCGCCGGACGGGCAGGTTCTTGAACCCGGCTGGCGTACCGGGGTCGGCTTCTCGAACTTCATCAACGTGTTGAGCGACAAGTCGATCCGCGGGCCGTTCCTCGGGGTGTTCGTCTGGACCTTCGTCTTCGCCATCCTCACCGTGCTCGGCAGTTTTGTGATCGGGTTGTTCCTGGCCGTGGTGCTCAACGACACCAGGATGCGCGGCCGGCGCATCTACCGCTCATTGCTGTTGCTGCCGTATGCGTTTCCCGCGTTCCTGTCCGCGCTGGTCTGGCAGGGCCTGATGAACAAGGACTTCGGCTGGATCAACCAGGTGCTGCTGGGCGGCGCCGACGTCGACTGGCTCGGCGACCCGTGGATGGCACGGCTGTCGGTGCTGATCGTCAACTGGTGGCTCGGCTTCCCCTACATGTTCCTGGTGGCCACCGGCGCGTTGCAGGCCATCCCGGCGGACATCACCGAGGCCGGCGCCATTGACGGTGCGTCCCCGTGGCAGATCTTCCGGCGACTCAAGCTGCCGCTGCTGATGGTCTCGCTGGCACCGCTGCTGATCACCTCGTTCGCCTTCAACTTCAACAACTTCAACACCATCTACATGTTGACCGGCGGCGGGCCGAAAGACCTGTCGGCGTCGGTGGACGTGGGATCCACCGACATCCTCATCACGTTCGTGTACAAGCTGGCGTTCGGCGGGGTCAACAAGCAGTACGGCCTGGCGAGTGCCATCGCCATCATCATCTTCGTGGTGGTCGCCCTCATCTCGGCGATCTCCTTCCGCCGCACCAGAGCGCTGGAGGATCTGAACTGATGAGCGTCGTCGCTCCCGTCCCGGAGGTCCCGGCCGCAGTCCCGGACGACTCGGTGTCAATGAGCAAGCGTCCCTTCAACTTCGGGCGCTGGTTCAAGGCCACCGGCTGGCGGCATCTGGTCGGCCTGGTGGCGCTGGTGTTCGCGATCTTCCCGCTGGTGTTCGTGCTGTCGGCGTCGTTCTCGGCGGTGGCCACACTGACCGGCTCGAACGCGCTGTTCTCGAGCTTCACGCTGGCGTCGTACAAGGCGCTGTTCAACGACCCGTTGAACCCGTACGGCTGGTGGTGGCTGAACAGCATGTGGATCGGCGTCGTCACCGCAGTGGCGACGGTGTTCCTATCGGCGCTGGCGGCATATGCCTTCTCCCGCTTCCGGTTCCGTGGCCGCCGCGCCGGGCTGCTGTCGCTGATCCTGATCCAGATGTTCCCGCAGCTGCTGGCGTTCGTTGCGATCTTCCTGCTGCTGTCCGGGCTGCAGGACGTGTTCCCGGCGATCGGCCTCGGCACCCGCTGGGGGTTGATCTGCGTCTACCTCGGCGGAGCGCTCGGCGTGAACACCTACCTGCTGTACGGGTTCTTCAACACCGTGCCGAAGGAGATCGACGAGTCGGCGAAGATCGACGGCGCCGGGCACGCCAGGGTGTTCTTCACCATCACGCTGCGTCTGGTTGCACCGATCCTCGCTGTGGTGTCGCTGCTGTCGTTCGTCGGAGTGCTCAACGACTTCGTGATCGCCTCGATCACCCTGACCGATCCGCAGTCGCAGACCCTTGCGGTTGGCCTTTACTCCTTCGTGTCCAACCAGTTCAGCCAGCGCTGGGGCATTTTCGCCGCCGGCTCGGTGCTCGGCGCGTTGCCGGTGGTGCTGCTGTTCCAGTTCCTGCAGCGCTACATCGTCGGCGGCCTGACTGCCGGCTCGGTCAAGGGCTGAGCGATGTCCGACGTCCCGCCGGCGGCCGGCCTGCCCACCATCGGCCTGCCGGCGGCGCATCACGACGGTTCCGAACTGTATGTGCCGCAAGGTGTTCCGGTACTCGGTTCGACCGTCCCGGTCAGGGTGCTGGTCAGCGACCCGAGCGTCACCGGCGTGCATCTGCGCACCGTCGCCGACGGTGAGCCGCGCTGGGTTAGCGGCGCGTTCACCACGGACGGGTCCGATGCGGCAGGCCAGCGCTGGTGGACCGGGGAGCTGCCGATCACCGGGCCCGTCACCCGCTACCGCTTCCTGCTGGAACGCGCCGACGCGGCCGGACAGCCGCTGGAACCGGTGTGGCTCAACCAGTTCGGTCTGATCGCTCGCGACGTACCCGACTACCACGACTTCCGGATCAGTACCAACGACCCTGGCCCGGACTGGGCGCTGGACGACGTGGTGTACCAGGTGTTTCCCGACCGCTTCGCCCGCAGCGCCGGCGCCCCTGCGGTCGCCGAGATCGCCCCGGACTGGGCCGTCCCGGCACAGTGGGACGACCCGGTGATCGGCACCGGCCCGCAGACGCCGCTGCAGTTCTACGGCGGCGATCTGGACGGGGTCCGCGAGCACCTCGACCACCTGCGGGCGCTCGGCGTGACGCTGCTGTACCTGACCCCGGTGTTCCCGGCCAGGTCCAATCATCGTTACAACGCCTCGACATTCGCCGAGGTCGACCCGCTGCTGGGCGGTGACGAGGCGCTGGCGGCGCTGGCCGATGCGGCGCACCGGCAGGGCATCAGGGTGATCGGTGACATCACCACCAACCACACCGGCGACGATCACCCGTGGTTCCGGGCGGCGCGGGCAGTCGATGCCTCCGCCGAGGCGCGGGGCCGCTACTACCTTTCCGACGACGGCAGCTACATCTCCTGGCTGGGCGTCGCTTCGCTGCCCAAGCTGAACTTCGGGTCGAAAGCCTTGCGGGAAGACCTGTACGGCAGCCAGGACTCGATGATCGGGCGGTGGCTGCGACCGCCGTTCGAGCTGGACGGCTGGCGGGTCGATGTGGCGAACATGACCGGTCGGCACGCCGCCGACGACTACACCCTCGACGTGGCGCGTGGCATTCGGCAGCGCATCGACACCGACCGGCCGGAGTCGTTGCTGATGGCCGAGCACGGTCACGACTACACCGCCGACCTGGTCGGCGACGGCTGGCAGGCCACCATGAACTACGCCGGCTTCACCAGGCCGGTGTGGAGCTGGCTCACCGGCGGCACCGACATCGGCGGCCAATTCCTCGGTGTGCCAGGGGGTATCCCGCGCCGGCCGGCCGAGGCGATCACCGGCACCATGCGCGACTTCGACGCGCTGGTGCCGTGGACGGTGCAGCAACGCAACTGGAACATCCTCGACTCGCACGACACCCCGCGGTTCGTCGAGATCGCCACCGACCCGGCTGTCGCCGAGGTCGGCATCGGGCTGCTGTTCACCATGGTCGGCGTACCGATGATCTTCGCCGGCGCCGAGATCGGCATGCGCGGCGTGAACGGCGAGGACGCTCGCCGGCCGCTGCCGTGGGACCGCCGCGCCGAGTGGGACATCGCGCGGTTGTCCATGTTCACCGAGCTGATCGCGTTGCGGCGGTCGGTCGAGGCGCTGCGCCGGGGCGGGCTGCGGTGGCTGCTGGCCGAAGGTGACGTGATCGCCTTTCTCCGGGAGACCCCGCGGGAACGGATCCTGGTGGTCGCTGCCAGGGCCGCCTGGGACGGCGCCGCGTTGCCCGCTGCGCTCGGGTCGGCCGCCGAAACCCTATACGGCGGAACTGATCTGCTCGATTCGTACGGGGCGCTGGCGGTGCCGGCCGGCGGACCGGGGCTAGGGGTCTGGCGGTTGCACTAACGGCCGACGTGTCGTCCTCGGTAGGGTCACCGGTCGTGTTCGTCAAGTCTGAAGTGCGCGATTCTGGGCTGCTGTCGGTTGACGCTGTGCATGAGATCTATTGGGAGGAGGCCGGTAACCCGCACGGGATCCCTGCCCTCTACTTGCATGGCGGCCCGGGAGGCACGTTGGGCGCGGGTGCCTACCGAAGGAAGTTCGATCCGGCCAGATTTCGGATCATCGGGCTCGATCAGCGTGGTTGCGGTCGATCCCGTCCGCACGTGACAGCGCCCGGCTACGACTTGAGGCAGAACACTACGCAGCACCTGATCGATGACATCGAAGCAGTGCGCAAACACCTGGGTATCGATCGTTGGCTCGTCAACGGCGTGTCGTGGGGCACGACGCTCGCGCTGGCATACAGCCAGGCGCACCCGGACCGGGTGCTTGGGCTGGTGCTCATGGCAGTGACGACCACTGATCGCTTCCAGGTGGACTGGATCACCGAAGATATCGGTGCCATCTTTCCCGAGGCTTGGGATCGGCTGGCCGACCACGCCGAACGGGCCGGAATCGGCTATCGCCGTGGGACGGGCCGGGTAGTCGAGGCCTACGCCCAGCTGATGACCGACCCAGACCCGCTCGTCCGTGATACCGCCGCCATCGCCTGGCGGGACTGGGAAGAGCACCACGTTTCGATCGGAACTGACGGAATCGTCAGAGACCCTCGGTTCGACGATGCCGACCACCGGCAAGTCTTTGCGACGCTGGTCACGCATTACTGGGCACACGACGCGTTTCTGGACCCACCGGTTCTTCAGCGGATGGACGCCCTGCGCGGAATCCCGGGGACGCTGATCCATGGTCGCCGGGATGTGAGCGGGCCGGCCGTTGTGGCCTGGCGACTTCACCAAGCTTGGCCAGGCAGCGAACTCCACGTCGAAGAGTCTGAAGGCCATGGCGGCCCAGAGATGGTCCACGCTTGGTGCGCTGCGAACAACGCGCACGCCGACCGGATCGACGCTGCGCAACTGCTTTAGAGCCCCATCTGTGAGTGCGCCATCGATTAGCGAGACGGCTAAGAGGGTGGCAGGAATCGCTCAATCGGCCCGGAATCGCTTAACTGGCAACGGGTTTGATCGTGCGACAGCATGCTGGCCCTGGTGGAACGTGGCCTACGAGCCCGACGGCGAGTTCTCGGTCTCCCGACCCCCTGACCTGTTCGTGTTGAGTGCCGCGACCCTGCATCTGGCTGTGCGGCCGTCGTTCGGTGGGCGGCGGCCGACCCCCATCCGAGCGGCCGGTGCGGGCATTCGAAGAAAAGTTCGAAAAACTGGGTTATAACTTATGCGGGACTCCGCTGCCCTCGGTAGACTGAGGGAAGAAAGGCGAGACTGGGATGCGGTGAGGGGAGGGCTCATGGCGGCAATCGCGGACGTGATGCAAGCCGGCTCCGCTTGCGTGCGGCGCGACTCGGGTGAGGGGCTCGGCATGTCCAGTGCCAGCCCACCCGCCGCTGCTGACACCGGCGCGGCCGCCGACGCCATCGCCCAAGCCTGCGCGGAGTTGACCGCATTGTTGGCCGGTGCCGCAGCGTCACCGGACCGGGCGGCAGCTGTCGACCGGCTCGCCGCTCTCGAGCAACTGGTCGGTGCGGCCAACGGCGCGATCGCCGCTCAGTCACTGGCCTTTGCCGAGGCCGAGCGCGCCAGACAGGTCGCCGCCGGCGTCTCCTCCCGCCAGCTCGGCCGCGGAGTGGCCGAGCAGATTGCCTTTGCGCGCAGGATGTCGCCCGCCGCGGCAAGTCACCAGCTCGGCGTCGCCCGCGCCCTGCGCGATCGGCTGCCGCAGACGTTTGCGCGCCTCAGGGAAGGGGAGCTGTCCTTGGCCCAATGCCAGATCGTCTGCCGTGAAAGCTCTTCGCTGGAAGATGAGCAGGCTCGGCTCATCGACAACGGACTTGCCGGCCAGCTGCATGGCTGGAGCCTGCAACAGACCGAACAAGCTGTGCGCCAGGCGGTCTACACGCTCGATCCGCACGGCAGCGTCGACCGGCGAGCGCGAGCGGCCAAGCAACGACGGGTCACCATTCGACCACTACCCGATGCCATGACGATGATCTCCGCGCTACTTCCGATGGAGCTCGGGGTCGGCATCTGGACCAGCCTCACCCGGCAGGCCGAGCATGCGATCGGCGTCGGCGACGAACGCACCAAAGATCAACTCCGGGCCGACGCGCTCGCCGAGCGGCTGCTCAGCTCAGCACATGAACCTGCCGCTGGCCTCACCCTTGTCAAAGACGCTGAGGTGAGTGGCTCTCACATTCCGAAGCAGAGCGACGCAAGCGGTGGTCGAAACGCTGCGCATGCCAACGACTCTGAGCCCGGTTCCGATCCGGCCTGCCAAGCCCGCTCGGACGCGCCTGGTCAGCGTGCTCACCGGGCCGACCGCACGCCGGGAAGACGTTCATCAGATTCCGATACGTCGGTTTCCGTGATCCCGCCGGCGCATCATGGTGGTGCTACCTCAGAGTCTGCGACAGCAGAACCTGAGACAGAGTCTGCGACAGCAAAACCTGAGGCCCCGGCGTCACACCCCACCGCCCGGCGCTCCGACCCCGCCGAACCACCTGCGGGCGAGAATGATCCACCACGTCTACGGCGCAGATCCCCGCTGTACGAGCGCTTCGGCGATGCCCAAGCCACACCGCTCGCATCGGCCGAGGGTTCGGTTCCCCGGCCGCCCAATCTCGACGTGCACCTCGTCATCGTGATGACGGCAGACACCCTGCTCGGATACAGCGACCGGCCCGCCAAGCTGGACGGTTACGGACCCATCCCGGCTGAACTGGCTCGCGACTTCGCCTCCGGAGACTCCCTGCACCGCAGAGACAACAGCGCCGTCGTGGGCAGCAGAGACAACAGCGCCGTCGCAGCCAGCAGTCCCGCAGACAGCAAAGACAACAGCGCCGTCGTAGACGGCAACGGCGCACTCGGCAGCGCGAAGAGCTGGCGGCGGGCCAAGGTGCGGCTCACCAGGATGCTCGTCGACCCCATCGACGGCGTCCCGGTGGGCATGGACGCCCGCCGCCGCGACTTCACCGGCGTGCTGCGCGAGCTGGTGCTGCATCGCGATCCGCAATGCGCCCAACCATTCTGCTCCGCACGGTCCCGCCATGCCGACCATGTTGTGCCCTACGCCGCCGGCGGTACCACCACGCTGGAGAACGGCCAGGGCCTGTGCGCGTCCGGCAACTACGTGAAAGAGATCCCGGGTTGGCGCACCGAGCGGCGGCGCCAGGGCACGGTCGTCACCACGCCAACCGGGCACCGATATCTCACCGAACGCACCCCGCCATTGGGCCTGCCGCCCAAGGCTTGGCGGCTGTAGCCGGGCCGTCACATCGTGGTTCTGCCGGTGACGCGTGAGCGCAGCTCCACGTCATCGACCTGGCTCGGCCTTGGCGCTATCGATAGTCTTACTTTCATGCGCATCGGTGAACTGGCAAAGCAGTCCGGAGTGCCGGCCGCGACCATCAAGTACTACGTCAGGGAAGGTCTGCTGCCCGCCGGTGAATCCACCGGCTACAACCAAGTCGACTACACCGACGCCCACCTGCGCCGGCTGCGGCTGGTGCGGACGCTGATCGACATTGGCGGCCTGCCCGTTGCCGTGGTCCGCGAGGTGCTCAGCACGCTCGACGCCGATGATGCTTCCCTGTTCCACCTGATGGGCGTCGCACAGCAGGGCACCATCGCGCATCGGGAGCTGCACAACGACGATGCGGAACGCCGCGCCAAAGACCTCGCCAACCAACTGGTTTCCGACAACGGCTGGCAAGCCAAAAAGAAGAATGCTGCGTACGGCGCACTCGTCGAGGCGATCGCCTCCTTGATCCGCATCGGCAGAGAAGACCTGCTGCCACTGCTGCCGGCATATGCCCAGGCTGCCGAAACGGCCGCCGCCGCCGACATCGCAGTCACCCTCGGCGATGTGACAACACCAGGGGAACACGGAGTGGCGAAGGAGCAGATCATCGAGCGGGTCGTCGCGGGCACCGTGCTTGGCGACCGCATGATCGCAGCCATGCGCCGCCTCGCGGCAGAAGCACACAGCCGGCGGGCACTGGCGCGACGCCGGCACTAGCGCCAACGTCCGCCGACGCAGCTCCCTGCTACCCGCCACCGAGCAGACGAGCGGCCGAACCCCCGAGCGTCAGCTCCAACGTCACCCACACGGTCGCGGCCGGCACCGACGCGGCAGCTACCGGCCATGGTCGAGAACCTCTGCGCCCCACCACATTCGGCACCACCGACCGCAGGTACGGCACAAACCGTGCCAGCCCGACGGCCAACCAGCCATGACGTGCGGCGAAGGCGTCGGCCCTGTCCATCGCTCCTCGCAGCCGTGCGGGTCGTCCCGCCGGTCGGCGCTTGGGTGCCGATAGCCGCGTGGTCCGCATCGCCGCCGGCACTCGCAACCGCGGCCCGAGAAACACACCGAGTAGGTCGCCGGCGACGCACCCCGCAACGCAGCACGCCAGCACCACCCAGAACGTCGGTCGGCCAACGGTCAACCCGCCGAGGATCAGCAGCAGCGCGGCGCTTGGCATCAGAATGCCTGCAGGAGAACTGGTTTCCGCCACCAAGCAGGTGACGGCGAGCACCGCGATCACCCACGGGCCCCAGGACCCGACCGCGTCAGCCCATCCGGCCAGCACCGGCGAGTCCTCGACCGCGCAAGGTGAATACCTCTGCCGGGGGCAAATTGCTGGCAACGACCGCCCGATGGGCCGTCCGGAACTCGCGGCAGAAGTTCTGCAGCAGCACCCGGTTCGCCGCGCGCCGTTCCCGGGTTCGTCTGCCGAGCACCCGATCGGTGGCAACCGCTCCCAGGTAGCGGAACCACGTCAGGGTGCCGCCATCGGCCAGCTGGCGCCGCAAACACCCCAGCACGGCCCGCACCTCGGCGGTCGGAAGATTGGCAAAGGGTATGCCGCAGACGACGAATGGGAAAGGGCCGCCGCTCAGCGCGGCATCCTGCACTGCCGCCGGATAAACGCTGACCTGCGGGTAGCGCTGCGCCAGCAGCCGGGCGAACCGCTGGTTGGGCTCCACGGCGGTGACGCTGGCCCGCGGCGCACGCCGCAGCAGCATCCGCGTCACCGCTCCAGTGCCTGCACCCACCTCGAGAATGCGTCCGCCGGCCGGCAGCTCGGCCGCAGGCAACGCGAGCCGGGCGGCGAGTTGGCGTCCGCTCGGGGTGACCGAGCCGATGGCGGCGGGCTGCCGCCGGGCCTGGCCGGCGTAGATCCAACGATCAAGGGCTTGAGTCATCACGATCCTATCGACATCGACGCTATCGATAGCGACACTATCACCAATGCCCGGCGCGGGGAGCCGACCGGCGGCCCGGGGTTCAGCGCGGACTTCAGCCGAGGGTCTGGTCGTTGCGCAGCTTGGCGAACATGTCGGCGGCACCTGGCGCGGCATTCAGCCCGTCGGACGAGGTGGACGGTGTCGTCGGGATGGTCGAGAAACTTACCGAGCTGGCACCGCCGCCCAACTGGCGGGCCAGATCGAGCAGACCGTCAACGCTGACGTTCGCGGTGGTGGAGTTCTGGATGAAGGTGTCGACGGTGCGGTTCAATCGCGCCGGATCGCTGAGCATGCCGGAGCTCGACAACTGGCGCATCATCGCCGCGATCAACTGCTGCTGGCGTTTGACCCGACCCAGGTCGCCGGTCGGATCGCCTTGCACAATGCGGGATCTCGCCAGCTTCAACGCCGTCGCACCGTCGATCTGCTGAACGCCGGCCTTCGCGATCACGGTGCCCTGGTTCTTGTCGATCACTGGGCCGGGGAACGACATCCGCAGCCCGCCCAGGCTGTTGACGATCGCTCCGAAACCGTCGAACTGGAAGGTGATCAACCGATCGACGCGCAGCCCGGTCAGCGCCTGCACGGCCTGCACCGAGCAGCGCGGCCCACCAACGGCGTAGGCATTGGTGATCTTCCACTGGGTGGCCGCGCTGCGGAAGATCTGATTCGACACCTTGCCGGTGGCGTTGTCCCAGTTATGGCACTGCGGCGCCGCGACGTAGGTGTCGCGCGGGATGGACAGCACGCTGGCCTTGCGGTGCCCGGCATGCAGGTGCACCAGCATGATCACGTCGGACTGGCTGGTGCCCTCGCCGACGCCGTTGGTCGCGTCGCCACGGGTGTCGACGCCGAGCACCAGAATGTTCTCGGGCGCGGTACCGGCCGCGCTGTTCAGCGGCGGCAGGGTGGCGCCGCCCGCGGGCCGCCCGGCACTCGGCTCTGTGCCGGTTCCGTTTTCGGCGCCTGCGCCGCTGCCGGCGCCCGCCGCACCGCCGGCTCCGTTGCCGGCCGCCGGCCCGCCGTCGGCCGGCCGGATGTTCGGGTCGTCCGGCACCAGAGCGTCGACTTGGCGGGCCGCCAACTCGTTCTCGGCGTGGTGTTTGAAGCCCCAGCTCACCCCGACAACGGCGAGCACCGCGACCGCCACCACCGCGAGCACGCTGCGGAGCGTGACGACGGCCGCACGGCGACCGGACGACCGGCCCGGCGATCCGCTCTCCGACATGCGACCTCCCGCGTGCGCTCGCACAGTAGCCCAAACGGGCTAATGCTCATGTGCACAGAGTAACGGACATGGCTGCCCTGGTCGACGCTTATCGGTCGATCGCTACCGGTTACTCGCTCGATCCGCCCGAGGTGAGCCCGCTGGAAATCTGATCCATCACCGTCGAATCCGCGAGCGTGGTGACGTCGCCGACCGGGCGCTGCTCGGCGACGTCGCGCAGCAGCCGGCGCATGATCTTTCCCGACCGGGTCTTCGGCAGCTCGGCCACCACCATGATCTGTCGCGGCTTGGCGATCGGACCGATCTCCTTGGCGACGTGGTTGCGCAACTCGGTGATGTGTGCGGCGGCGGCATCGTCGTCGCCCTCCTTGGCCGCGGCCGCCGCCTCGCCCCGCAGGATGACGAACGCCACGATGCCCTGCCCGGTGGTCTCGTCGGTGGCGCCGACCACCGCGGCCTCGGCGACCGACGGATGCGACACCAGAGCCGACTCCACCTCGGTGGTGGAGATGCGGTGGCCCGACACGTTCATCACGTCGTCCACCCGGCCCAGCAGCCAGATCGCGCCGTCGTCGTCATACTTGGCGCCGTCACCGGCGAAGTAGTAGCCCTGCTCGGCGAACCGCGACCAATAGGTGTCGCGGAAACGCTCGTCGTCGCCCCAGATGGTGCGCAGCATCGCGGGCCACGGCTTGTCCAGCACCAGGTAACCGCCGCCGCCGTTGCCGACCGGCTGGCCGTCGTCCCCGACGATGGCGGCGCTGATCCCCGGCAGCGGGCGCATCGCCGAGCCCGGCTTGGTGTCGGTGACGCCCGGCAGCGGCGAGATCATGATGCCGCCGGTCTCGGTCTGCCACCAGGTGTCGACGATCGGACACCTGCCCCGCCCGATGTTTTCCCGGTACCACATCCAGGCCTCTGGGTTGATCGGCTCGCCGACGCTGCCGAGCACCCGCAGCGAGTCGAGCTGGTAGCGGGCCGGAATGTCCTTGCCCCACTTCATGAATGTGCGGATCGTGGTGGGCGCGGTGTAGTAGATGCTGACCTTGTACTTGTCGACGATCTCCCAGTGCCGGCCCTCGTGCGGGGAGTTCGGGGTGCCCTCGTACACCACCTGGGTCGCTCGATTGGCCAGCGGCCCATAGACGATGTAACTGTGTCCGGTCACCCAGCCGATGTCGGCGGTGCACCAGTAAACGTCTTGTCCCGCCTTGTGATCGAACACCGCGTCGTGGGTGTAGGCCACCTGGGTCAGGTAGCCGCCGGTGGTGTGCAGGATGCCCTTGGGCTTACCGGTGGTGCCGGAGGTGTACAGGATGAACAGCGGATGCTCCGCATCGAAGAACTCAGGGGTGTGCTCGGCCGACTGGCGCTGCACCAACTCGTGCCACCAGATGTCCTTGTCGCCGAAATCGGCGTCAATCCCGGTGCGGCGCACCACAAGTACGTTCTCGACCGGCGAGTCGTCGCCGGCTACCGCCTCGTCCACCGCCCGCTTCAGCGGCATGGCCTTGCCGCGACGGAACTGACCGTCCGCGGTGATCACCAGCTTGGCCTCGGCGTCGGCGATCCGGGACCGCAACGCCTCGGACGAGAATCCGCCGAACACCACCGAATGTGTCAGGCCGAGCCGGGCACAAGCCAGCATCGAGACGATGGCCTCGGGGATCATCGGCAGGTAGATCGCCACCCGGTCGCCGGCTTTCAGGCCGAGCTCGGTGAAGGCGTTGGCCGCCTTGGACACCTCGTCCTTGAGCTCGGCGTAGGTGATGGTGCGGGAATCGCCCGGCTCGCCCTCCCAGTGGATCGCCACCTGGTCGCCGTGGCCGGCGTCGACATGCCGGTCCACACAGTTGACCGACGCGTTCAGCTTGCCGTCGGCAAACCACTTGGCGTGCGGTGCATCCGACCAGTCGAGCACCTGAGAGAAGGGAGTTTGCCAGTCCAGCCGGTTCGCCTGCTCTGCCCAGAAAGCGTCGCGGTCGTCGTCGGCCCGCTGGTACGCCTCGGCGGTGACGTTGGCCTGCTCGGCGAACCCCGGCGGCGGCGGGAAGCTGCGCTGCTCGGTGAACAGATTGTCCAGAGCGGCGGCTTGCTGGTTGTGGACCACGATGTCTCCTGTGCGATGGACGTGCGCTGCGGCAGCCGTGCTGCCGTGCGGGCGGTGGCGTCGATGCCTGGTCGCCGACAGGGCGAGCCCGCAGGCTCGAAACTAGCCGCCCGTCGATGCCGCTGCCAGGGCGGGTCCAGCGGTAGCCGCCGCAGCTGTCCGTCCCCGCAGCGGTCCGGTTCGGCTGTGACAGCCTGAGCGGATGAGTTCACCTTCCGGATCTCCGATGGCGGCGGCGTTGCCGCGGCTGCGGCGACTGGCGGCCCGGCCGCAGGTGGCCGAACAGCTCGCCGGGGTGGCGACGGCGGTGCGGGCCGTGCACACCCACCGCAGCAACATGCGCGGCTGGGCGCGGTCGGCCGCGGCCGCGTCGGTGCGCGCGGCCAGGGCGTCCGCCGCGCTGGACGGCGGGGATCCGCGGCTGGACGCCGAGGCCGAGTCGATCGCCGACCCGGTGCTGGCCGGGGCGCTCAGGGTGTCAGCGGCGCTCGGCTCGCTGGTCGGGGTGTGGCCGCGATCGCCGCGGCAGGTGCTGGCCCGGCTGCATGTGCTGGCCGCCCGTGATCTGGTTGCCGACGACGACCAGCTCGGACGGCCGGCAGCGGGAGCGGCGGCCGGGGCCGCCGCCGCGTCGGTGACCGAGCTGGTGGCGCTCGGCGACGCCAACGATCCTGTCGAGGCATTGCTGCGGGTGGGACTGGTGCACGCGGAACTGCTGCGCGGCAGCATGTTCGGCACCGCGGACGGCGTGGTCGCCAGGGCCGCCGCCCGGCTCACCGCGATGAGCAGCGGCCTCGACCCGAGGGGGCTGTGCGTCCCGGAGGTGGGCGCGTTGCGGGCCGGTGCGGGCTACCGGCGCTGGCGGGACGCCGCTGGTGCGCTCCATCTCGACGCTGCCGCCGAGCCGGCCGATGATGAGCCGGCTGGTGACGGGGCGGCTGATGATGAGGCGGGGGTGAGCTGGCTGCTGGAGCATGCCCGCTGGTGGCAGCTGGGGGCGGCCGAGGGTCAGTCCATCGCACGGCTGAACGGGTGAATTTGGCCGACGGATCGCATGCCGCCGGGTCCGAACCACCGGAAAAGGAAGACGGCGCTCGGCGGTCGAAACCGCCGGGCGCCGTCCACGCGAATGACGACCGGCGAGCAAGCTGCACCGAGTTCTCGTCGCCGTAGCGGACCAGCGGGTGATTCCCGAACGGCCCTGGCGGCGCACCTTCCGCGGCGTTGGCGGTGAGTGGGTACCGGCGATTCGCGACGGACTCTCCGCACCCGGGGTGTGCCGCGATTTCTCTTCCACCGCGACTGTGGCCGGAACGGGGATCCGTGTCAGTAGTGATACTCCGGGAGCAGCCAAAAGACAAGAGTTGCAACGGTATTGCGTCATCGGGAGTGGGCCGGACCAGCTCATCGGGTGGGGTTCGCGGCGGACCGTCAGCCGACCCCGATCTCGCGCCCGGCCGGCAGCCGCTGTTTCGTCCCATGTTCACCCGTCCGGCGTAAAGTCCTTTGCGCGACATGTCACATCGGCTTCCGCTACACGGAAAATTGACGAATCACTATCGGCGCGGGGTGACGCCCGCCGGATGGAAGCGCTATCGTTGAGGCGTCGGTTTCATCCCCCCCGGAACCGACCACCCGGTTCAGTTCAACCCCCCGGAACTGAACCCCCGCGGCCCCCGCCTCCCCCCTGGCGGGGGCCGCCCCTTATCTCCGGCGGGTTCTCCCACCGCGGCTCGTCCGCTGGCCCTTGCCGTCACCCGTGTCGACACCGGCTTGTCCACACCGGGTTGTCCACACCCCGGATTTCGATCCACATTTCCGGCCGGCTGCTCGACGCCGCCGGTACTGCCCGCTGCGATGGACCGATGGAACATCGCCCACTGATCGTGACGTCCGACCCCGATCTGCTCGACGACGTGCTGCGGATGGCCGCTGCCACCGGCGTCGAACTGCAGCACGAGGCCGAACCGATCAACCGGGGTGCCTGGCGGACCGCCCCGTTGATCGTCATCGACCTGCCGCAGATCCCGCGAGCGCTCGGCGCCGGCTTCCCGCGCCGGGACGCGTTGATCGCGATCGCCCGTGCCCAGCCGGACGAGGCTGCCTGGCAGCACTGCGTGCGGCTGGGTGTTGAACAGGTGCTCCTGCACCCCGCCAGCAGTGCCGACGCGGTCGACGCCGAGCAGGTGCTGGTCGAGCGGTTCTCCCGGCTGACCAGCTCCGTCGGTGAGGGCGGCGCCATCGTCGCCACCCTCGGGGCCTGCGGCGGCGCCGGCGCGACGGTGCTGTCAGCGGCGACAGCCATCGCAGCGCAGCGCGCCGGCCGCCGCACCCTGTTGGCCGACTGCGATCCGTGGGGTGCCGGGCTCGACGTTGTGCTCGGGATCGAACCCGACACCGGTCTGCACTGGCGAGATCTTAAGGCGCCGGCGGGCCGGCTCGCCACGGCGGCGCTGCGCCGCGCCCTGCCGTGGCTGACCGTCGGCCGCGACCAACTGCCGGTGCTGACGTACGGAACCGGCAGCCAGCGGCAGGTGTCACCGGATGTGGTCGACGTGGTCCTGACCTCGGTCCGGCAGGCCGGTGAGCTTGCGGTCGTCGACCTGCCGCGCACCCCTGAACCGGTCGCCGACCGGGTGCTCGGACTGGCCGCGCTGGCGGTGCTGGTGGTTCCCGCCGACGTCCGCTCCACCTATGCAGCGCTGCGGCAACGGCAACGGCTGGCCGATCTCGGCGTCCCGGCGGCGCTGGTGGTGCGTGGGCCGGCGCCCGGCGGGCTGACGGCCGACGAGATCGGCGAGGCCCTCGGGCTCGACGTCTTGGCCACCATGCGTCCGCAGGCCAGGCTCGCCACCGAACTCGACAACGGGCGGCCACCCGGTCTGGAGCGGCGCTCGCAGCTGGCCAAGGCCGCCGAGCGGGTGTTGGCCGGAGTGCAGCAGCTGGCCGCGGCATGACGTCAACGCTGCCCACCGGCCTGGTGGAGAAGGTGCAGGCGCGGCTGGCCGACCAGCGCAGCGAGCCGACCCCCGCGGCCCTGGCGGCGGCAGTGCGCGCGGAGTCGAGCGCGCTGGTCAGCGATGCGGAAATGCTGCGGTTGTTGCACGTGCTGCAGCGTGAGCTGGTCGGTGCCGGCCCCCTGGCCGACCTGCTGGCCGACGCCGACACCACCGATGTGGTGGTGAACGGCCCTGGCGACGTGCGGGTGGATCGCGGGCACGGCTGGGAAACCGCGGACGTCAGCTTCGCGGACGAAGCCGCGGTGCAGCGGCTGGCGCGCCGGCTCGCCACCGCCGCCGATCGCCGGCTCGACGAGGCACACCCGTACGTCGACGCCCGGATGGCCGACGGCACCCGGCTGCACGCGGTGTTGGCGCCGGTGGCCGCCTCCGGAAGCTGCTTGTCGCTGCGGGTGCTCCGGCCGGTGCGGCACACCCTGGCGCAGTTGGCCGCCGCCGGTGCGCTACCAGGGGTGTGCACGCAGTTGCTGCCAGCAGTGGTGGCGGCGCGGCTGGCCTTTCTGGTCTCCGGCGGTACCGGGTCGGGCAAGACAACGCTGTTGTCGGCGCTGCTCACCGAGGTGGCCGCCGACGAGCGCCTGGTCGTGGTGGAAGATGCCGAAGAGCTCCGGCCGCCGCACCCGCACCTGGTCCGGCTGGTGGCCAGGCCGCCCAACATCGAGGGTGCCGGCGGTGTCGACCTGCGGCAGCTGGTGCGGCAGGCACTGCGGATGCGGCCCGATCGGCTGGTGGTCGGCGAGGTGCGCGGCGCCGAGGTGATCGAGCTGCTCGCCGCGCTCAACACCGGGCACGACGGCGGTGCCGGCACCCTGCACGCCAATACCGTCGCCGACGTGCCGGCCAGGGTCGAGGCGTTGGCCGCCGCCGGTGGCATGGAACGCGCCGCGGCGCAGGCGCAACTGTCCGGCGCCATCCAGGTGGTGCTGCATCTGCGGCGCCACAAGGGGTTTCGCCGGGTTGCCGAGGTCGGGGTGCTGCAGCGCCGGGACGACGGCGGGGTGCGGGTGGTCCCTGCGGTGCGCGACGGGGTGGTGGTGCCACCCGGCGGCCCGATGCTGCGGGAACTGCTGCAGGCGCGCGGGGTGAACCCGCCGTGGTGAGGCCACTGCTGGCCCTGCTGGTGGTGGCGACAGCGCTGGTGCTGTGGCCGGAACAACCGGCGCTGCGGCGCTGGCGCCGGCTGACCGGGACATTGCCGCCGCTGGGCACCGGAGCCGGTGCGAGCCGCCCGAGCGCCCGCATTGTTGCTGGCTGGCAACGACTTCCGCTGCCGTTGGGAGCTGCATTGCTCGCGGCGCCGTCGGCCTGGTGGCTGTTCGGCGCGCTCCCGGCGATAGCCGCCGGCCTGATCGCCGCGACCGCCGCGACGCTGATTCGCGGGTTCCGCGGCGCCCGGCGGGAGCGTCGGCTGTGGGCCGAGCTGGCCGCCAGGGTCCGGATGCTGACCCGGGAACTGCGCAGCGGTTCACCGCCGGCGGCCGCTGCCGAGCTGGTGGCCGCCGGTGCCGGTGCCGACGTGGCGCAGCAGCTGCACCAGCTGGCGGCCCAGGCGCGGTGGGGGCTGCAGCGGCCCATCGGCGGCCCGGCGCCGGTGCGCGCTGTCGGTCGGCAGTTGTCGGCGGGTCTGCGGCTGGCCGTCCGGAGCGGGGTGCCGTGGGCGGCGTTGGTGGAATCCGCGGCGGTCGACATCGACGCCAGGGTGCGGGTGGCCGAAGACCGCGCCGCCCAGGTCGCCGGTCCGCGGTTCTCCGGTTATGTGCTGGCGGCCCTGCCGGTGTTCGGTCTGCTGCTGGGCGCCGGCATCGGCGCCGACCCGCTTGCGGTGTTGCTCGGGCCGGCACCCGGCGGGGTGCTGCTGCCGGTCGGGGTGCTGCTCTGCTGCGCCGGGCTGCTCTGGTCGGCGCGCATCACCGCGCGATGATGCCGCACTCGGACGGCCCGCTGGTGGCGCTGCTGTTGGCGCTGGCGGTGCTGAGCTGGCCGGCGCCGGGTCTGCGCGCCGCGAAACCCCCTTCGCGGCAGCAGGTCTCGGTGTCGGCCCGTTGGCGTGCGACGGCGGTAGCAGCCGGATTGTGCGCTGTGGTGGCGGTGCTGGCGCCGGCCTACTGGTGGCTCGGGGTGCCGGCGGGTGCGTTGGCGGCCTGGTGGTCGCTGCGGCAGGACGTCAAGGTTCCGGCGCGGACGGTGGTGCGGCAGCGGGCCGAGCTGGCTGCGCAGTTGGACCTGGTGGCTGCGTGTCTGCAGTCCGGGCTGCCGATCGCGGGCGCGCTCGCAGCGGTGCGCGAATCCATCAAATCCGTTGGTGCGGGGGACGTTGCGGACGCGGGAGAATCGGCCGGCGCCGGCGCGATGGCACTGGATCAAACAGCGGCGCTGTTGGCGATCGGTGCCGACCCGGAGACCGCATGGCGGCCCGCTGCCGAGCATCCCGACCTTGCCTCGGTTGCCGCCGCCGCGCGCCGATCTGCCAGTGGCGGAACAACTCTGGCCGAGGCGTTCCGCGAGCAGGCGGTGCTGCTGCGTCGGCAGAACGCCGCTGCTGCGCAGAGCGCTGCCGGTAGGGCGGGGGTGTTGATGACGGCTCCGCTGGGCGCCTGCTTTCTGCCCGCGTTCCTGTGCCTGGGTCTGGCACCCGCGGTGGTCGGACTGTTGGAGCGGCTGCCGCTGTGAGCCGTGCTCGTTGTGGACAGAGTTGTCCACCGGCGGTTTCGGCATCCACATTCTGTCGTCCACTGCTGACGAGTTCGCCGCGATCAGCCATGGTCGAAGGACCAGGTCGAGCAAAGGGCTCGGCCGTCAGAGAGAGGGGGAACTGTTGTGACACAACGGATCAGCCGTCGATGCCGACGCGGCGCGGTCGCTTTCGGGCGGGCGCTGCTGCGGCGGGCGCGAACGCGGGCCGATGCCGGGATGACGACGGTGGAGTATGCCGTCGGCACCCTGGTCGCCGCGGCGCTCGCGGCCGTGCTGTACCAGATCGTCACCGGCGAATCGGTACTCACGGGGTTGACCAATCTGGTCAACCGGGCACTGGCGGTGGTGTGACCGCGGCCCGGCCCCGGCTACCGGCGCGGCCGCACGCTCGCGACGGCCGAACGGGGGAGAGCGGCTCGGTGACGGTGGAGGCCGCCCTCTCGCTGACGGTGATCGTGGTGGTGCTGGCGGCCTGCCTCGCCGGGGTCGGGTGCGCGGTTGCGCAGATCCAATGTGTTGACGCCGCGCGGGAGGCCGCCAGGCTCGCCGCTCGCGGCGACGACGGCGCAATCGCTGCGGCACAACGGATTGCGCCGTCAGGAGCGAGCATCAGCGTCGGCACCGGCGGGACTACCGTGACGGCATCCGTCACCGTGACGCCGGTCGGCGGACTGTTGCCGGGTGTGCGGTTGTCCGCCACCGCGGTCGCCGCAAAGGAGCCCGATGCCGCCGCGAGTCCTGGTGCGCTGCCGTGAGCAACCGCCCTGCGGACTCCGGGTCCGCGACGATCCTTGCGGCGGTGGGGTTGGCGGCGATGCTGGTGCTGCTCACCCTGGGTTTGCAGGTGACCGGCGCGGTGATCGCCCGGCACCGGGCCGAGACCGCCGCCGATCTGGCGGCGCTGGCCGGCGCCGGGCAGTTGCTGCTCGGGCCGGAGGCCGGCTGCGCCGCAGCCGCGGCGATCGCCAACCAGAACGGTGCAACTGTTGCCGATTGTTCTTGGCAGGACATGGATGTGCTCGTCACCGTGCAGCTACCGGTGCACCTCGGTCCGGTGGCGTCGTCGGCCGTGGGGCGGGCCCGGGCCGGTCCGGTGCAGCAACCGTTCGGCTGAGGCCGGTGATCGGATTCGTCAGCGCCGAGATGAGTCTTCGGACAGCGCTGCGTCGGGAGATCGCCCGCAGGAACTCCGCGGCGGTGGCCTGCGGCACCGGCCGCAGAAACTCCATCACGGTCAACTCGGCACCACCGGCCAGCGAACGTTGCGCCACCAGCGCAGGCACCTGGCGGGTGCCTGCCGCCCTGCTGTACAGCAACGCCGTGTAGCGGGCGGCTGGATCGAAAGGGCTGATGCGAGCGGCATATCCACCCTGCGGCGACCGCAGCGCAAAGGCCCAGTCGCCGGCCCCGCAGTCGCTCCACCCGGCCGCGCGCAGCCGCCCGGCCAACGCCGAGTACTCGGTCGCGGAGCTCACCGACATCAAGAACGCCAGCTCGTCGTGTTCGGGCATGGTCAGCCGATCGCGGCCAGCACCTGGTTCAGTACCACCACGGCGCCGTCCTTGAACAGCGGGTGGTTTCCGTTGCCGCACTTGGGGGATTGCACGCACGACGGGCAACCGGAGCGGCAGCCGCAGGCGGCGATCGCATCCTTGGTGGCGGCGAGCCACTGGCTGATCACGCCGAAGCCGCGTTCGGCGAAGCCCGCACCCCCGGGATGGCCGTCGTAGACGATCACCGTCGGCAGGCCGGTGTCCGGATGCAGATTGCTGGACAGCCCGCCGATGTCGGATCGGTCGCACCCGGCGAACAGCGGCAGCAGGCCGATCGCGGCGTGCTCGGCGGCGTGCAGCGCACCGGCGAACGCCTCCTCGGGTAATCCGTTGCGCAGCAACAGGTTGTCGTCGAGCGTGTACCACACCGCCATGGTCGAGAGCTGCTGCTCCGGCATGTCCAGTTCAACGACGTCCAGCAGCTCGCCGCGCTTGCGGCGGCGCTGATAGCCGACCACCTGCTCGGTGGCCAGCACCGGGCCGAACGAGACCGTCACGCCCGGAAAGTGTTGCGACCGCGTGGTTCCGGTGATCTGCACGCTGGAGATCGTCTGCGGGCTGGTGGTCCAGTCCGGGTCTTCGGCGTGTACCAGGGCGATCCCGCCGGCGCCCATGCCGGCAGCGCCGTCGGCGGCGGGATCGGCGGGCAGATGCAATTCGTCCACCAGATAGCTGCGCCCCTGATGCAGGTGCACCGCCCCAGGGTGCATTGAGCCGGGGGCCCTCGATGCCCCGACCGTCCCGAGCACCCGCCCGGTGTCCGACTCGACGATAGCCACCTGGGTGCCGGTGCCGCGCAGCTCCACCTCGGCCGCAGGATGCCCAGGCTCGGTGTGGTACCAGCCCTGCGGGCGAGACCGTAACTGCTTGCCGCGCACCAGCTCCGCCAGCACCGAATGCACCCGCTCGCTGGCACCGAACAGCGCCAGCTCGTCGTTGGTGAGGCGCAGTTCCGCTGCGGCACAGCGCAAATGCGGGCCGAGCACATGCGGATTCTCCGGGTCGATCACGGCCGCCTCCACCGAGCCGCCGAACACCGCATCGGGATGATGCACGAGGTAAGTGTCCAGCGGGTCGTCGCGGGCGACGAACACCACCAGCGCCTCGTTGCCGGTGCCGTCCGAGCTGCCGGTGGCACGTCCGGCACGTCCGGCCTGCTGCCAGATCGACGCCAGCGTCCCGGGAAACCCGGCGAGCAGCGCGGCGTCCAGCCCGGCGATGTCGATGCCGAGCTCCAGCGCGTTGGTGGACGCCACTCCCAGCAATTCCCCGGAATCCAGCGCCCGTTCCAGCGCCCGCCGGTCTTCCGGCAGATACCCGCCGCGGTACGCCGCGACCCGCCCGGCCAGCTCGGGGTCGGTGCGCTCCAGCGCATGCTGCGCCGTCAGCGCCACCTGCTCGGCGCCCTGCCTGCTCCGGACGAAGGCCAGCGTGCGCACCCGCGCCGACACCAGATCGGCCAGCATCCTGGCAGCCTCGGCCGGGGCGGAACGGCGCACCGGCGCGCCGGAACCGAACCCGCCGTCGCCGCTGGTCTCCGACTCCCGCAGCAGCGGCGGCTCCCACAGCACGAACCGCCGGCCCGCGCGCGGGGCGGCGTCGTCGACAACGGCGGCCACCGGATCGGGGTTGCCGATCAGCCGGGCCGCGGCCGGCCCAGGGTCGGACACCGTCGCCGACGCCAGCACGAACACCGGATCGGCGCCGTACCGCCGGGCCAGCCGCCGCAACCGGCGCAGCACCAGGGCGACGTGCGAGCCGAACACCCCGCGGTAGGCGTGGCACTCGTCCACCACCACGTAGCGCAGCCGGCGCAGCAGCCTGGTCCAACGGTGGTGCTGCGGCAGCACTCCGCGGTGCAGCATGTCAGGGTTGGTCAGCACGAACCTGGCGTGCTCGCGCACCCAGTCGCGCTCGTCGATCGGGGTGTCGCCGTCGTAGCCGGCCGGCCGCACCCCCGGCAGCCCCAGCGACTCGACCGCGCCCAGCTGATCGGCCGTCAGCGCCTTGGTGGGGGACAGGTACAGCGCGGTCGCCCGCGGATCGTCCAGCAGCGCCGACAGCGTCGGCAGCAGGAACGCCAGCGACTTGCCCGATGCGGTTCCGGTGGCCACCACCACGTCGGTGCCGGCGGCGGCGAGCTGCGCCACCTGCGCCTGATGCCGCCACGGGCGCTCGATCCCCTTGCGCCGCAGGGCATCGCGTAGCTCGTCCGGCACGAAGCCCGGCCAGGGCACCGCGCTGCCGGCCCGCGCCGGCAGCTCCTCGACGTGAGTGATCGGGTTCTCCCAGGCCGGAACCGCACGGCGAATCACCGCGAGCGGATCGCGCGCGGTGGTTGCTGGGGCGTCCAGTCCGGCAGTCACAGACACCCATTGTGCGACGCGGCACCGACACAGCCGGGTCATTACCCAGGGTGAGGCAGCGCGCGGGAGCCGATGACGGCCACCGGCGGTGGCGTGATCTAGGGTGAGCGCGAGCACAGCGACGCGCTCCGTGGCGAGCGCCTACCCCTCCCCAGGAGCGCCGTAATGACAGCTCGACTATCCGAGCCCGTTCTGCACCAGGCCCAGCAGCTGGCCGCCTCGTCCGACCTGACCATGGGCGGCGGCGACAAGACCATCGTGGTGATCGTCGGCGTAGTGGCGCTGGTAGCGCTGGCCATCGCCTTCGTGCTGCGGGCCGGTGTGCTGGCCGCCGGGCAGGGCAGCCAGCGGATGCAGGAGATCTCGGCGGCCGTCCAGGAGGGTGCCGCCGCCTACCTGACCAGGCAGTTCCGCACCCTCGCGATCTTCGTGGTGATCGTGTTCGCGCTGCTGTTCGCGCTGCCAGCTGACAGCGCGGGCGAACGGATCGGACGCAGCATCTTCTTCCTTGTCGGTGCCGGCTTCTCCGCCGGTATCGGCTACCTGGGCATGTGGCTGGCCACCCGCGCCAACGTGCGCGTCGCGGCGGCCGCCGCCCAGGGCGACCACGCCGGCCGCGACCGGGCGATGCAGATCGCCTTCCGCACCGGCGGCACCGTCGGCCTCGCCACCACCGGCCTCGGGCTGCTGGGCGCCGCCGTTGTGGTGCTGGTGTACGTCGGCGATGCCCCGAAGGTGTTGGAGGGCTTCGGTTTCGGTGCCGCCATGCTCGCCATGTTCATGCGCGTCGGCGGCGGCATCTTCACCAAGGCCGCTGACGTCGGTGCCGACCTGGTCGGCAAGGTGGAGCAGGGCATCCCCGAGGACGACCCGCGCAACGCCGCCACCATCGCCGACAACGTGGGCGACAACGTCGGTGACTGCGCCGGTATGGCCGCCGACCTGTTCGAGAGCTATGCGGTCACCCTGGTGGCCAGCCTGATCCTCGGCAGCGCCGCCTTCGGCACCAAAGGTCTGATCTTCCCGCTGATCGTGCCGGCCATCGGCGTGCTGACCGCCATCATCGGCGTCTACATCACCAAGCCGCGGCAGGGCGAGTCCGGGCTGGTCACCATCAACCGCAGCTTCTACATCGCCGCCGGTATCTCGGCGGTGCTCTGCGCGGTGGCGGCATTCGTCTACCTGCCCAGCAGCTTCGCCGGCCTCGGCATCCCCGACGAGGGCGGCAATCCTGCGCTGATCGCCTTCATCGCGGTGATCATCGGCATCGTGCTGGCCGCGGTGATCCTGTGGCTCACCGGCTACTTCACCGACACCAACCGCAAGCCCACCCAGGACGTGGCCGCCACCTCCGTCACCGGCCCGGCCACCGTTGTGCTGTCCGGTATCTCGCTGGGCCTGGAGTCGGCGGTGTACACCGCGCTGGTGATCGGCGCGGCAGTATTCGGCGCGTTCCTGCTCTCGGCGAGCCTGCCAGTGGCGCTGTTCGCGATCGCGCTGGCCGGTTGCGGTCTGCTGACCACCGTCGGCGTGATCGTCGCGATGGACACCTTCGGCCCGATCTCCGACAACGCCCAGGGCGTCGCCGAGATGTCCGGCGAGGTGTCGGAGGCCGGCGCGCAGACCCTCACCGACCTTGACGCCGTCGGCAACACCACCAAGGCCATCACCAAGGGCATCGCGATCGCCACCGCCGTGCTCGCCGCGACCGCGCTGTTCGGCTCGTACCGCGACGCCATCACCAACGCCCTGATCAAGGCCGGCGCCGCCGCCGGCGACCTGGGCCGAGCGTTCATCACCGACATCACGGTGCCGAACGTGCTGGTCGGCGTGCTGCTGGGCGCCGCCGTGGTGTTCATGTTCTCCGGCCTTGCCATCAATGCGGTTTCCCGCGCGGCCGGCGCCGTCGTGCAGGAGGTGCGCCGGCAGTTCCGCGAGATCCCCGGGATCATGGAGGGCACCTCGCGCCCGGAGTACGGCAGGGTGGTCGACATCGTCACCCGCGACTCGCTGCGTGAACTGGCCACCCCCGGTCTGCTGGCCGTGTTCGCGCCGATCGCCGTCGGCTTCGGCCTCGGCACCGGCGCGCTGGCCGGTTACCTTGGCGGCGCCATCGCCTGCGGCACCCTGATGGCGGTGTTCCTGGCCAACTCCGGTGGCGCCTGGGACAACTCCAAGAAGCTGGTGGAAGACGGCCACTACGGCGGCAAGAGTTCGGAAGCGCACGCCGCGACCGTCATCGGCGACACCGTCGGCGACCCGTTCAAGGACACCGCCGGCCCGGCCATCAACCCGCTCATCAAGGTGATGAACCTGGTCAGCGTGCTCATCGCACCGGCCGTGGTGGCACTGTCGGTCGGCGACGGCAACAACCCGGCCGTGCGGGTCATCATCGCGCTGGTGGCGGTGGCGATCATCGTCGCGGCCGTTGTGGTGTCCAAGCGGCGGGCCAGCCGGCTGAACGACGCGCCGACCAGCACCGCCAAGGCCGCCTGACCGGACGGCGCCCACATACCGCAAGGGGCTGCCGATGGGCGCCGCCCGTCCAGGCGACGCCGGTACGGTAGGCGCTGACGTGAACGGCCGCTGCGCCGCGGCCGTTCACCTCAGTGCGACGTCATTGCGGTTGCCTCATCCCCAGCCGCTTCACCCCAGAGGTGGTTCTTGTCCCGATTCCCCGCGCCGGCCGGCGGTGCCGCTCGCGCTCGTCCTGCCGCTGGGCTGGCCGGTGCCGTCGCCATGGTGACGGTGCTGCTGGCGGGGTGCGCGCCGACCAAGTCCACCTCGGGCACCGACTCCAGCGATCCGCAGTCGATGGGCTGGGCCGCCTCCAGCGCCGCCAGCGGGTCGGCCGCTGCGGCCGGATTGTCGGACGCCTCGGCGGGCGGGACGACGGCAGGGTCCACCGGCACCAGCAGCAGCTCAGCGGCGTCGGGCAGTCGCTCCGCCGCCGGCAGCACCAAGTCCGGCAGCACCAGGAGTACCGCCACCAGCACCGCGCGGCCGAGCACCAGCAAGTCCACCGCGCCGGCGCCGTTCACCGGCAAGGACGCCGCCTTCTTCGCCGCGTTCTGCGCCCCGCTGGACAGTGATCTGACGCAGCAGCTCAAGGCGGCATCCGGTGAGGTCGACCGCGCCAGTGCCAGCAGCGCGCTGACGTCGGCGGCGGAACAGTACGACGCGGCCGCCGCCGCCATGACCAAGGCCGGCAACCCGGCCGTCAGCAACGGCGCTGCGCTGGCCCGCTCGGCCAGGACGGCCTACGCCAACATCGCGGAGGCCGCCCGCACCGGAATCGGTGCGCTCGGCAACGCCACCAGCGGCGACGCGGTGCGCCGCACCGTCCAGAACACGCTGACAACAATGCAGGCCCAGCAGGCCACCCTCGACCAATTCTCCGGGCAGCTCAACTCCGCCGCGACGCGGCAGCGGTTGGCGTCGGTTCCGGCGTGTGCCCCGCTGGTCAAGGGCAGCACGTAGCAATCCTGCGATGGTCAACGGCAGGGGAACCGATCGGCTACTGTCTTCGTCCGAGCAGGTGATGTCGCTGCGTTTGACAGCGGCGCCGGCCCGATCCGCGGGCCGCACCCCTCGACAAGGAGTCTTCGTCTATGAAGCGCATGACAGGTGTCGTGGCCGCGGCCGCGGCCGCCACTGTGATCCTGGCCGGATGCGGCAACGAGACCAGCGGCAACGCGTCCGGTGCGTCCCCAGCCGCCAACGAGCAGACCACCGATCAGCAGACCACTGACCAACAGACCACCGGCGGCACCGACAGCTCCACCGGCGGTGACTCGACCGGCGGTGACTCGACGGGCGGCGAGTCCAGCGGCGGGCAGCTCCCTGGCGGGGAATCGAGCGGCGGCGCGTCGGCGAATGCCCCGACCACTACATTCGGCGCCGACGCGCAGGCCGACGAGACCACGGTCGCCTGGATGACGACCTTCTGCGAGGGCATCAAGCCCGGCATGGAGCAGATGAAGAACTTCGGCAGCGCGGCCAGCGCCAGCGGCACCGATCCGAAATCGATGATGACCAAGTTGGCCGGCCCGATGGAGACCATGGGCAAGTCGTTCACCGACACCGCGGCCGCGCTGAAGGACAAACCGGCGCCCACGTTCTCCGGTGGCGAGGCGTTCGCCAAGACCGTTGTCGACGGGATGGGCACCATGGGAGGCAAGGTGACCGAGGTCGCCACTGCCATGAAGAACGGTGACATGGCTAAGGTCGCCGAGATGCAGAGCACCATGACCGACCTGGGCAAGACCTTCAGCGGAGTCACCACCGACCCCGCAGCCCAGAAGGTGTTCCTCTCGGTGCCGGCCTGCAAGGAGATCAAGACCGCCATGGGCGGTTGATCCTCCCGGTCCGTCCGGACCGACGCCAAACCGGGTACCGCCCATGACCAGGTACCACCAAAACAAGGAGCTCTTATCCATGAAGCGCATGACGGGCGTTGTGGCTGCTGCCGCAGCGGCGACCTTCATCCTGGCCGGCTGCAGCAACGACACGTCCGGTAACGCCTCGGGCGAGTCCCCCACCACCAACCAGCAGACCACCAACGAGCAGACCGGCACCGAACAGACCACCGACACCAACGCCGGTGACGGCGCCGACGCCAGCGGTGACACCACCGCAGACGGCGAGGACACCGCCGGCGCGGGCAGCGACACCACCGCCGGCGGCGAGGACACCGCTGGTTCGGATGCCACCGGTGCCATGGGATCGGCTGCGCCCACCACCACCGTCGGTGCAGGGGCCGAGGCCGATGAGGCCACCGTCGGCTGGTTCACCACCTACTGCGAGGGCATCAAGCCTGGTCTCGACGAGGTCAAGAACATCGGTAGCGCCGCCAGCGGCGGCAGCACCGACCCGAAGGCCATGATGACCAAGATGGGCGGCACCTTCGAGAACATGGGCAAGGCCTTCACCGACACCGCCACCGCGCTGAAGGACAAGCCTGCACCCACGTTCTCCGGCGGCGAGAACTTCGCCACCACCGCCATCGACGCGCTGACCCAGGTCGGCGGCAAGATGACCGAGACCGCCGACGCCATGAAGAGCGGTGACGTGGCCAAGCTCTCCGAGATGCAGACCACCATGTCGGAGCTGAGCAAGGTGTTCTCCGGGATGAGCGCCGATCCGGCCGCCACCAAGGTGATCCAGTCGATCCCGGCCTGCAAGAACCTGACGTCCTCCATGGGCGGCTGATTCCTGCCGCCGACGTCCCGATGCGTGGGACGTACCGCCCCCCCGACCCCCAAGGAGCAGCACCATGAGCAAGCGCATCACCGTTGTGGTGGCCGCGGCCGCGGCTGCCAGCATCGTCCTGGCCGGTTGCAGTAACGACAGCGGCACCGCCAGCTCGGCGCCCACCACGTCCACCACCAGCGAGCAGACCACCGACAACGGCGCCGCCGCCGGTTCTTCCGACAGCGGCGCCACCGCCGGCGACACCGCCGGCGGTTCGGACACCGCTGGCAGCACCGATGGCGCCGGTTCCTCGGAGGACGCCGGGGCGACCGACAGCGCCGGTGCGGGTTCCACCGACGAGGCCGGATCGTCCGCGGCGGGCGCTGCCGGCGGCGGCGAAGCGTCCGGTGCCGACAGCTCGGACAGCACCACGTCGCAGACCCCGACCACCACGGTCGGTGCCGGCGCGACGGCCGACGAGGCCACCGTCACCTGGCTCACCACCATGTGCGAGGGTCTCACGCCGATCACCACGATCGACGCCTCCTCGCTGATGTCCAAGGTGGACCCGAAGGATCCGCAGGGTTCGATGAAGACCATGGGCGACGAACTGGGCAAGCTCGGCTCGGCAATGACGGACACCGCCGACAAGCTGAAGAACCTGGACCCCCCCAGCTTCGAAGGTGGCGAGGCGCTCGCCACCAAGATGACCGACGGGCTGAGCAAGATCGGCGGGGAGATGAGCTCCACCGCCGAGAAGTTGGCCGCCGGTGACACCAGCGCTGCCACCAGCTTCCCGGCCAAGATGCAGGAGATGGGCAGCTTGTTCGATGGCATGCAGACCGACAAGGCCGTCAACGACGTCGTCAGGAGCATCCCGGCCTGCCAGAAGTTGAACAACAGCTGACGACCCGACCACGCGTCGGTTCGACGGCCGGCTCCCCGCCAGGGGTGCCGGCCGTCGGCGTCTGTCGGGCACGGGGGCTGGCTTACGCTGCCGGGGTGGAGCAGATCTCGCTGTTCGCCGCTGATGTCGCCGAGCCGTTGCTCGACGACCTCGGCGGGCTGTTGGCCGCCAACGGTCAACTGGCCAGGGGAGCGGCGGGTACCCGGCTGTCCATTCTGCTCGGCCCAGCCACCGGCCCGACCAGCGCCGCCGGCACCGGCCCCGCCGAGACCGGCTCCACCGACGCCGACTACACCGACGAGGTGCTGGCGCGCGCCGACGCGCTGGTCGCCGAGTGTGACCGGCGCGGGATCGGCGCGCAGCGGAGCATCGAGGGTGACCGGGTGCTGGTCAGTACGGACCGGCTGCCGGAGCTGAATGCGCTCGCCGACGCCTGGACCCGCGGTTCGGTGAAACGGGTCCCGGAATTTCCGGCGCCGCCGGGCGGTTTTCTCCGCTGCTGGGCGTTGGCGGCCGGGCACAGCGAGCCGGCCGGCTATCTGCTGCGGACCGACCCGCAGGCCGAACAGCTGCTGCCACCGCTGGCGGCGGCGCTCTCGGCGATCGGGCTCACCGGTTCCATCCTCGGTTCCCGAGGGGGTGGCCCCGGGGTGCGTATTGTCGGCAGGCGGCGACTGCGCCGCCTGGTCGAACTGCTCGGGACGGCGCCGGCGGGCCTGACGGTGGGGGCGTTCCCGGCCGTCGAGCAGGCCTCCCGCTGATCCGGCACCGTTTGCCCTGGCTCGGCGTTTCGCGGCGGCACGTGGCATCATGCGCCGACAGCACTACCGCGTTCGGTGTCCGGCCGCACGCGCTCCGGCAGCGCGGCTCGGCATCTCACGAAGGACGACAGGACGTACGACATGGCAGCACGCAAGGCACCCGACGGCCAGCTTCGGCTGGTGGTGGTCGAATCGCCCAGCAAGGCGAAGACCATCGCGGGCTACCTCGGCGACGGTTATGTCGTCGACTCGTCCGTCGGGCACATCAGAGACCTGCCGCGCGGCGCGGCCGACGTCCCGGCCAAATACAAAGGCCAGCCGTGGGCCCGGCTCGGCGTCAACACCGAACACGACTTCGAGCCGCTGTACGTCGTCAGCCCGGAGAAGAAGGGCAAGGTCGCCGAGCTGAAGAAGTTGCTCTCCGGCGCGACCGAGCTCTACCTGGCCACGGATGAGGACCGTGAGGGCGAGGCCATCGCCTGGCACCTGGTGCAGACCCTGCAGCCCAAGGTGCCGGTCAAGCGGATGGTGTTCCACGAGATCACCCCGTCGGCGATCCAGCACGCGGTCGACAACCCGCGGTCGATCAACGATCACCTGGTCGACGCGCAGGAGACTCGCCGCATCCTCGACCGGCTGTACGGCTACGAGGTCTCTCCGGTGCTGTGGAAGAAGGTGATGCCGAAGCTGTCCGCCGGGCGCGTGCAGTCGGTGGTCACCCGGCTGGTGGTGGAGCGGGAGCGCGCCAGGATGGCGTTCGTCTCCGGCATCTACTGGGGCATCGACGCCCAGTTCGCGCGGCGGCTGCCGGAATCCGGTGCCGAGGGTGCTGCGCAGCCGTTCGCGGCCAGCCTGGCCACCGTCGACGGCAAGCGGCTCGCGGTGGGCCGGGATTTCGACGACGCCACCGGCGCCGTCAAGGCCACCTCCGACGTGCTGCTGCTGGACGGCGACGGCGCCCAGCAGCTCATCGACGGGCTGCTGGCCGGCACCGCCGAGGTCAGCTCGGTGGAGGAAAAGCCGTACACCCGCAAGCCTTATCCGCCGTTCATGACGTCCACCCTGCAGCAGGAGGCGGGCCGCAAGCTCGGCTTCTCGTCCGAGCGGGCGATGCGCACAGCGCAGCGGCTGTACGAGGGTGGATACATCACCTATATGCGTACCGACTCGACGACGTTGAGCCAGACCGCGCTGGACGCCGCCAGGTCGCAGGCTCGGCAGCTGTACGGCAACGAGTACGTGCCGGACGCGCCGCGGCAGTACACCAAGAAGGTCAAGAGCGCCCAGGAGGCGCACGAGGCGATCCGTCCGGCCGGAGACAGCTTCCGGACGCCCGGCGAGCTCACCGGCAAGCTCTCGTCCGACGAGTTCCGGATGTACGAGCTGATCTGGCAGCGCACCATCGCCTCCCAGATGGTCGACGCCAAGGGCCTGACGCTGCAGGTGCGGATCAACGCCACCACCGGCGCCACCGAGGTCGCGGTGGATGGCACGCTCTGCGTCTTCAATGCCTCCGGCCGCACCATCACCTTCCCCGGCTTCCTGCGGGCCTACGTCGAGACCGTCGACGCCGAGGCCGGCGGCGAGGCCGACGACGCCGAAAAGCGTTTGCCCAAGCTGGAAGTCGGCCACCAGCTCGACATCCGTGAGTTGATCCCCGGACAGCACGCCACCACCCCGCCGGCCAGGTACACCGAACCCAGCCTGATCAAGGTGATGGAGGACACCGGCATCGGCCGGCCGTCCACCTACGCCAGCATCATCCGCACCATCACCGACCGCGGCTACGTCTGGCGCAAGGGCCAGGCGTTGGTGCCGAGCTGGATCGCCTTCGCCGTTGTCGGGCTGATGGAACGGCACTTCGGCCGGTTGGTCGACTACAACTTCACCGCGGCCATGGAGGACGAACTCGACCAGATCGCCAACGGCGACATCGGCCGGGTGCCGTGGCTGACCTCCTTCTACTTCGGCGGCGACCTCGGCCCGTCCGGCGGGGTGGGCAAGGCCGGTGGGCTGAAGAAGCTGGTCGGTGAGAACCTCGAGGAGATCGACGCCCGCGAGGTGAACTCGCTGCCGCTGCTCAAGGACGCCGCCGGACGGCAGGTGTTCGTGCGGGTCGGCCGTTACGGGCCGTACCTGGAGCGGGCCGCGCTGGCCAGCACCGACACCAGTGCCGATGCCGCCGCCGGGGGCGGGGGTGAGGCCGGGGAAGCCGCGCCGCAGACCGAGCGGGCCAACCTGCCGGACGACCTGGCGCCGGACGAGGTGACCCCGGAGACCGTCGATGAGCTGTTCAGCCGGGCCGAGGCCGGCGACCGCGAGCTTGGCACCGACCCGGCCACCGGGCACGTCATCGTCGCCAAGGACGGGCGCTACGGCCCGTACGTCACCGAGGTGTTGCCCGAACCCGAGGGTGCCGAGGCGCCGAAGAAGGGCGCCAAGAAGGTGGCTGGACCCAAGCCGCGCACCGGTTCACTGCTCAAGGACATGCGGCTGGAGACGGTCACCCTCGACGACGCGCTCAAGCTGCTGTCGCTGCCGCGGGTGGTCGGCAAGGACCCTGAGTCCGGCGACGAGATCACCGCGCAGAACGGCCGGTACGGGCCGTACCTGAAAAAGGGCACCGATTCTCGGTCGCTGGCCACCGAGGAACAGATGTTCACCATCACCCTGGACGAGGCGCTGGCGATCTACGCCCAGCCCAAGACCAGGGGCCGGCAGGCCGCGGCCGCCGCGCCGCTGCGGGAACTGGGTGCCGACCCGGCCACCGGCAAGCCGATGGTGATCAAGGACGGCCGGTTCGGACCGTACGTCACCGACGGTGAGACCAACGCCTCGCTGCGCAAGGGTGACGAGGTGGAGTCGATCGCGGTGGAACGCGCGGCCGAGTTGCTGGCCGAGCGGCGGGCCCGCGGGCCGGCTCCCAAGCGCACCCGCAAGACCGCCACCAAGACCGCGGCGTCGAAGGCCGGGACCAAGACCGGGACCAAACGCGCCACCACCCGCAAGACCACCGCCAAGAAGAGCAGTTAGCGCCGAAATCAGGGTGCTTGTGGGGTTGTCCCTGCCCGTGGCGGCGGTCCGGCCTCTTACCATCGAGCCATGACGACACCGGTGGGCACGCAAGCGGGTGCCGAGCGGGCTGAGCGTGCCGAGCGGGCTCTGCGCGGTGCCCGCTTCACCGACGCGCTCACCGGCCCGGACGGCACCGCTGCGGTGGCGCCGGCCGATGCCTTCGGCGATGCGTTGAGCGTGCGGTTCCTGCCGCTGGACGGTGCCGGATCGGCGCGGGCCGGCGGGGCCGCTCCGGATGCTGCTCCCGGCGGCGCGGATCCGGCGGCCAGGGCCGGCCGGGAAGCGCAGGCGGTGGCCGCGGCCACCGTGCGGGACGCGCAGGCGGCGGCGCAAGCGGCAGCCAAGGCAGCGGTGCGCGCGCCGGCTCGGCCCAGCCAACCGCCAGCGACCCGGCCGCCGGCCCGCCCGGCCGCCCCACCCGCCGCCAGGCAGTCAGCACAGCGGCCCCAGTCAACACCGCCGGCCCGGTCAACACAGCCGGCCCAGTCAGCACCGTCGGCAGCGCAGCCGCCCGGCATCATCACCGCCGCCCGGGCGGCCAGGGCTGACACCGGACAACGCGCCCGGTCCGGGTCAGCCGGAAAGACCGGGCCGAAGAAGACCGGCATCGGCAACATCGTCGGGACGCTGATCTTCCTGCTCGTCATTCTGTTCGGCTCAGGGGCCGGCCAGGAGCTGCTGCGGCTGCTCGGCGACCTGTTCGGAAACCGCTAGTGGGCGCCGCGCCCAGCTCCACCGGTGACGCCGCAGCCGGCCGACAGCCGTCGGCCCTCGGTTCGCTGCTGCGCATCCCGGTCTTCCGCCGGGTCTGGGCCGGCATCACCTTCTCCAGCCTCGGCGACTGGCTCGGTCTGCTGGCAACGACGGCGCTGGCCGCGTTCCTGACGCGGGACGCCTCATCGATCGCGCAGGGCGCGGCGATCTCCGGGGTGCTGGTCACCCGGTTGCTGCCCGACCTGATTCTCGGCCCGGTCGCCGGCTCCCTGGTTGACCGGCTGGACCGGCGCAAGGTGGCGGTGATCTGCGACTCGCTCGCCGGCCTGCTGTACCTGGTGATCGCGTTCTCGCCGAACATCACGGTGCTGCTGGTCGGCCAGTTCCTGGTGGAGGCTGTCGGGTTGTTCTCGACGCCGGCCAAGCAGGCGATGTGGGTCAACATCGTGCCGCGGGAACGGCTGGCCCTTGCCAACCAGATCAATTACGTCTCGATCTACGGCATGGTGCCGGTGGCGTCGGTGCTGTTCGCGCTGCTGTCCACCACGGCGCAGTTCTTCATGCCGAGCCAGGAGCAGGTGACGGCGTCCACCACGCTGATCTCCGGCTCGGCGTCACGGTTCGCCGTCACCACCGCGCTGATCTTCAACGCAGCCACCTTCTTCATCTCGGCGGCGATCATCTACTTCTCGCGCCGGCAGATCCCCGCGTTCGTCGGGGAGCGGTCGACCTCGCAGAGCGTGTTCTCGCTGATCCGCGAGGGCTTCAGGTTCATCAAGAACTCGCGGGTGATGCGGGCGCTCTACCTGGGCATCCTCGGGGCGTTCGGTGCCGGCGGCTTGGTGGCGGGGGTGGCGCAGTCGTACGTTGCGCTGCTGGGCGCCGGCAACGCCGGCTACGGCATCTTGTTCGGGGCGGTCTTCACCGGCCTCGCCCTCGGCATGCTGGTGGGCCCCAAGGTTTTTCCTGCTATGTCGCGGCGGCTCGTGTTCACCGCCTCCATCGGCGTCGCCGGGGTGATGCTGCTGCTGATGGCGCTGATCCCGGACTTCGTCGGGGCGGTGTTCACCGCGGTGGCGATGGGTCTGGCCGCGGGAATCGCCTGGATCACCGGGTTCACCATGATCGGGCACGAGGTGTCGGACCAGTTGCGCGGCCGGGTGTTCGGCTTCGTGATGAGCTCGGTGCGGCTGATCCTGCTGGGCGCCATCGCGGTCGGCCCGGTGTTGGCCGGGGCGCTCGGCGTGCACACGATCACCATCGGTGCGTTCGAGCTGACGCTGGCCGGCCCGGCGCTGGTGCTCGGGGTCGGCGGGTTGCTGGCGATCGCGGTGTCACTGATCGCCGGACGGCAGGCCGGCGGGTTGAAGATGTCGCTGTTCGCCAGGATGATGCGGCGGCGCCGGCTGCTGGCGGAACGGCACGACCAACCGGGGCTGATGATCGCCGTTGAGGGCGCCGACGACGCGGCCGTCACGGCGATGGCGGCGGCGGTCCGGGAGCACCTGGCCGACGACGGCTGGGACGTGCGCGCCGAGCGCACCGAGGTGCCGGCCGCCGAGCGCGACGGCGAGGCCAGGCCGACCGTCGGGCAGGCCCTGCGCGGCATGGCGCAACTGTCCGACCGGTTGACCAGCGAGGTGGACCCGGCGCTGGACGCCGGCGCCATCGTGGTGTTCGACCGGTACGTCGACTCGGTGATCGTCCGGTTCGGCTCGCTCGGCGAGCCGGACGAGGATCGCCTGGTGCGGTTGGGGCTGTGGGTGGTGCGCGGGTGGCCGGATCTCACCATCGTGGTGGACTCCGAACTGTCCGATGACGATCCGGCGGCGCTGGCCGCGCCCATCGAGGCCGGCGCTGCGCCCGCCGATCCCACCGACCCGACGCAGGTGGCGACCAATGCCTACCGCGAGCGGGCGGCGTCGGCGCCGGAGCGGTATCTGCGGGTGGCCCCGTTGGCCGCCGCGGTGTCCGGGCCGGCGGCGTTGCCGGACGATCTGGTCGAGCGGATCAACTCGGTGATCCGGGTGCGCAGCCCGCACCGGCTGCGGCCGGAGGCAGGTCAGGCGGTCGGTGGGGCGGGACAGAGCGGCGAGCTGGAGCCGGTCGCCGAGCCGGCGGCCGAGGCGGTCGCCGACCCGGCGTCGTCGGTGCGTCCGGAGACGCCGGCCGGCAGCCAGGACGGGGTGCCGCACCGCGGCTGATTCAACCGAACGCGACCACGTACTTGCCCGGTGCGGTTCCGCCGGCCAGAGCGTCGTGCGTTGCGGGCACCTGATCGATCCCGTTGCGCAGCACCACCTCGGGGCGCACCCGACCGGCTGCGACGGCCCGGAACACCGTGTCCATGGCGTCGGCCACCAGCCGCGGCTGCTGGGTCGAGGTGGTGGCGATGCTGAACCCGCCGATGCTGACATTGCTGCTCATCAGCCCGGCCGGATCGGGCAGCGGAGCCGGCGCCGCGCCGCCGGCGTTGCCGAACAGCAGCACGGTGCCGCCGCCGGCGGCCAGTTCCAGGTCGGCGCCAAGTTCCTTGCTGCCCAACGGATCCAACACCAGATCGAAGGGACCGGTCAGCTTGCGCTGCCAACCGTCGTCACGCACCAGCACCGTCGGATAGCCCCAGGCTGCCGCGGTGTCCACTCGGCTCGCGGAGCCCACGACGCCGACCAGCTCGTCGACGCCGTGCAACGGTGCCAGGGCCGCGAGCGCCTGGCCGACGCCGCCGGCGGCGGAGTGCACCAGCACCCTGCTGGGTGCATCCGGTCCGGCCAGGCCGCTGGGCAGGTGACGCAGCAGCAGTTCCGCTGTCGCCCAGGCCGTTGGTACCGCCGCCGCCACTGCTGAATCGACCGACTCCGGCACCCCGGTGACCAGATCCGCCGGAACGCAGACCTTTTCGGCCAGACCGCCGCAGGCGAGGAAGCCGGCCACCCGCTGCCCCTGCAGTTCCGCCGCGGTGCCGGCGCCGAGCGCGGTGACGGTGCCGACCACCTCAATACCAGGGACGATCGGCCACTGCGGCACGTACGCGCGGTCGCCGCGGCGCATCAGGATGTCCTTGAAGTTGATCCCGGCGTGGGTGACGTCGATCAGGACCTCGCCCTCGCCCGGGGTCGGGTCGGCCCGCTCGACGATCTCGGTGTTGCTGGCATCTGCTGCCGGTCCGGTGAACTGCACAACGCGCATGAGCACTCCCTCAAGTAGTTCGATGAATATCGAAGTCGTGTCCCGAACCGTAACCGGTATTTCGACAAACATCGAAGAAGTGTGCCCGGTGTCACGGCGCGGCGACGGAGAAATCGATGGGCGGGCGAAGCCCGCCAATGCGCCGGTCGGGTGCCGTCAGGAGCCGGCGCGGATGACCTCGCACAGTGGCTCCGCGCGGGCGAGCCGAGCGTCGGTGGTGAGCAGCGGGCACGCCAATCGCTCGGCCAGGGCGACGTAGAGTCCGTCGAGCACCCGGATCGCAGCGCGTAGCTCGAAGGCACGCAGCAGCAGCGCCTCGTCCAGCGGGAACACCTGCTGGGTCAGCGTGGCTGCCTCCTTGAGCGCCCGCCTGGCGGCTGCGGCGCTCAGCTCGTCGGCTCGGTGCAACCGGCTGATTGCCGACGTCACCTCGGCGAGTTGATGTGCAGGAGCGGCGATGCGTTGATCGAGGTGAGCAAGCACGGCGTCGCGATGCGGCCGATCGGCTACCGCGTCGACGAGGGCAGAAGCATCGAGAACGATCACGACCCGAAGTCGTCGCGCGCGGCGCTCATCAGGTCTTCGGTCGTGATGGCGGTGCGCCGCAACGGACGTTTGCGGGCGCGTGCGATCCATTCGGCGTTGCTCGCCTTGGCAAGCTCGGTGCTGAAGGCGCGCTGAGCGATCTGGGAAATGGGCAGGTCGCGGCGCCGGAGTTCGGCGTACATCTCGTCGGGGACGTAGACGTTGACCTTTGGCATACCCACAATGTACCCCCAACGGCTCCACGAGGCAGCGCCGAAGAATTGCTGCGTACGCTGTGGTTGGACATTCATCGAAGGAGCCCATCGTGCCTACCACTAGCAGCCGCACCCGGGCGGGCAAGGCGGCGACAGTAGCGCCGGCGCCGTCCGAGACGGCCGCGGTTTTCCATGCGCTCGGCGACCCGAACCGGTTGGCCATCGTGCGGCAGTTGCTAGCGGACGCCGAAAAGGCCTGCGGCAGCTTCGATGTCGACATCACCGCCTCGACGCTGAGCCATCACTTCAAGGTGCTTCGCGAGGCTCGCGTCATCGAGCAGCGGGCCGACGGGTACCGCAAGCTCAACACCATCCACCCGTTCCTACGGGCGCACTTCCCCGGGCTGCTGGCCGACCTGGCCGGCGTGGACGGCTAGCAGCGCGGCTCGGGCGGGCGGGGCGATGACCACCGCGCCGACCGGTGCAACTCAACCCTCGTCGCGGCGCGCGTACAACTCCGCGTACGCCCCGCCGCGGCGCAAAAGCTCGTCGTGGTGGCCGATTTCGGCCACCCGCCCGTGCTGCATCACCACGATGCGGTCGGCGCGGGCGGCGGTGGTCAACCGATGCGCCACCACCACCGTTGTGCGCCCGGCGGCGACCCGGTCGGTGGCGTCCAGCACGGTCTGCTCGGCGGACGGGTCGAGCGCCGCGGTGGCCTCGTCCAGCAGCAACACCTTGGGCTGCACCAGCTCTGCCCGCGCCAGCGAGATCAACTGGCGCTGCCCGGCGGACAGATTGCGCCCGCGCTCGTCGATCCGGTGGGCAAACCCGTGTGACAGTCCGGCAATCGCCTCGATCGCCCCGACCGCCCGCGCGGCGGCCTCCACCTCGGCGTCCGAAGCATCCGGACGGCCGTAGGCGATGTTGTCGCGCACCGTCCCGACGAACAGGTGCGCCTCCTGCGGCACCACCGCCAGCTGCCGGCGGTAGTCGACCAGATCGACCTGCCGCACGTCGTGCCCATCCACCAGCACCCGCCCAGTGCTGACGTCGTAGAACCGGGCGATCAGCTTGACCAGCGTGGACTTTCCGGCGCCGGTGGCGCCGACCACCGCGACGGTCTCGCCCGGCCGGAACGCCAGGTCGACGTCGAGCAGCGCCGGGTCGGCGTCCTCGGAGTAGCGGAAGCCGACCTTGTCCATGTCGACCTTGCCGTCCAGTCGGCCCAGCGGAATCGGGTGCGCCGGCGGCGGCACCGTTGTCGGGGTGGACAGCAGTTCGCCGATCCTGGTGAGCGAGACGCTGGCCTGCTGGAAGCCGTCGAACACCTGCGACAGTTGCTGGATCGGCGTGAAGAAGTTGTTGAGGTACAACACGAATGCCAGCAACGTGCCAGCGGTCAGCGCGCCGCTACCGACCCGGTGCGCGCCGACGGCCAGCACCGCGGCCGCCGCCAGATCGCCCAGCAGCGCCACGAACGGGAAGTACAGCGCGATGGCCGTCTGCGCGCGCATCCGGATGCGCCGGTAGCTGTCGGACTTCTCGGCGAACGCCGCGGCGTTGCTGTCCTGCCGGCCGAGGGCTTGCGAAACCCGAAGGCCGGCAACATTTTCCTGCAGGTCGGCGTTCACGATCGCCACCTGCTCGCGGGCCAGGGTGTACTGCCGTACCGCGTACCGCCGGAAGATCACGGTGGCCACCAACAGAATCGGCAGCGCCGCGAACGCCACCATGGCAAGGCCGGCGCTCATCACCAGCAGCGCCACCGCGATCGCCAGGAACGTGCTCAGGCTGACCACCGCCGTTACAAGGCCGGTCTGCAGGAACGACGACAGCGCATCGACGTCCGAGGTCATCCTGGTCATGATGCGACCGGCCAGCTCGCGCTCGTAGTAGTCGAGGCCGAGCCGCTGCAGATGCGCGAACTCCCTGATCCGCAACGAGAACAGCACCGACTCGCCGGCCTTGGCCATGGTGACGGCCTGCGCCCGCTGCACCAGGTAGTCGGCCACCACGATGATCGCGGCGGTGATGGCGAGCACCCAGATCAGCGACATCCGGCCCTGCGCGACGCCGTGGTCGACGGTGGAGCGCAGCAGCGCCGGCAGCAGGATCTGCGCCACCGCGTCCAACGCCACCAGCACGGCGGCCACCGCCAGCAGCCCGCGGACGCCGCGCAGCACCTGGCCGAGCGAGAACCGTTGCGACCGACCGGATCCGCTGTCGGAACCGCTGTCGGAACCGGCGGCCACCACCGTGGGATCGGGCCGGTCGGTGGCCGGCGGCAGCTCTTCGATCCGCTTGCGCAACTCGTCGGTCAGCGGCATCGCGGCGATGCCCGACATCATGCCGCCGCCACCGCGGCCGGCGCCGCCACCCATCGTCCTGGGCGAATCCGGGAGACGCTGCGCCGCTTCGGGTCCGGCGTCCCCAGCGTCCTCGCCGGCGTCCCCTGTGTCCCCGGCGTCGCCGGCGTCCCGGCCGTCCCGGCCGTCCCGCTCGGGCGGCCACAGCGCCGGGGTCAGCCCGTCCGGCCCCGCCGGCGGCACCCGGCCGCCGAGATCTTCGGTCAGCGAGCTGCCGAGCAACTGTCGGTAGAGCGGGCAGCGCTGCAGCAGCTCGTCGTGGGTGCCGTGGTCCACCAGCCGGCCGGCGTCCATCACCGCGATGGTGTCGGCCAGCTCAAGGGTGGAGCGGCGGTGCGCGATCAGCACCGTGGTGCGGTCGGCCGTCACCCGGCGCAGCGTCGCCAGAATGGCGGCCTCGGTGGCCGGGTCGACCGCGCTGGTGGCGTCGTCCAGCACCAGCACCCGCGGGTCGGTGAGCATCGCCCTGGCCAGCGCCAGCCGCTGCCGCTGCCCACCGGACAGGGTGAGCCCGCGTTCGCCGATCTCGGTGTCGTACCCGTCCGGGAGCCGGCTGATGAACTCGTCGGCCTCGGCGGCAACGGCGGCCGCCCGGATCTGCTCCGGCGTCGCGTCGGGCCGGCCGTAGCCGATGTTGTCGGCGATCGACGCCGAGAACAGGAACGCCTCCTCGAACACCACCCCGACCGCGCTGCGCAACTCCGCCCTCGTCACGTCCCGCACGTCCACCCCGCCCACCGCGACACTGCCGGACGACGGGTCGTAGAACCGGGGCAGCAGCAGCGACAGCGTGGACTTGCCCGATCCGGAGGGGCCGACAACCGCCACCGTCGAGCCGGTCGGCACCCGCAGCGAAAAGCCCTGCAGCACCGACTGTTCGGCGCCGTAGCCGAAGTGCACGTCGTCGAAGCGCACGTCCAGCCCACCGGCCGGCAGCTGCACCGGTTGCTCCGGATCGGTGATGCCGGCGTCCAGATCGACCAGCTCGAGTACCCGGTCCGTCGCGGCCCCGGCCTGCTGGCCCATCGCGAACATCATGGTGATCGATCTGGCCGGCCCCATCAGCGAGGCCAGGTAGAGCGAGAACGCCACAAAGGTGCCGAGGCTGATGTTTCCCCGCAGGGTCAGCCAGCCGCCGAGCAGCAGCACGAACACCTGCCCGAGCGCTATCACCGACGGCAACAGGTTGGTGCGGGCCGCCAGCCGGGCCGACCGCAACCGGTCGGCATACAGCCGGGTCGCGGCCTTCCGCAGCCGGCCGACCTCCCGCTGCTCCTGCCCGAACCCCTTCACCACCCGGACGCCGGTGACGTCTTCTTCCACGATTTCGGCGATGTCGGCCGCCGACTGCTGCGCCACCCAGGTGGCCGGGAACAACTGCCGGCGCAGCTGCCGCACCAGGTACACCACCACCGGCACCACGATCAGCGCCGACACCGTGAGCAGCGGCGACAGCCACAGCATCAGCACCAGCGACACCGCCGTCATGGTGAGCTGCCCGATCACCATGGGTGCCATCGCCATCAGGCCCTGCACCATCTGCAGGTCGGAATTGGCCCTCGACACCACCTGGCCGGTGCGCAGCTGATCCTGGCCGGCGCCGTCCAGCCGCGAGATCGCGGCGAACACGTCCTGCCGCAGGTCGTGCTGCACCCACAGGCTCAGCCGGCCGGCCGACCACCGGCGCAGGAAGGTGCTGGCGAACAGGGCGATCGCGACGGCGACGAGGCCGGCGATGGCCCAGCCGGTGGCGGCGGACCGGCCGGCGGAGATGTCGTCGACCACGGTGCGGGTGAGCAGTGGCGTCACGGCATTGAGCGACAGCGCCAATGATCCGCCCAGCGCCAGCAGCGACGTCAGCCGATAACGCCAGCAGTACGCCAGCAGCCGCCGCAACCAGCCGCGTCCAGCGGCAGCGGCCGGATGCGCCGGGTCGCTGCGGGGAGGGGACTCCAGCACCGGCGCGGCCATTTAGACAGCCTAACCAGTGCGACCGACTCACCCCTCCAGGTGGTGCCGCCGGCTGTCCAGCCACCGAACGGGTGGCAGGCCGGCACGGTCGGTGACGCGGTCACCCGCGGTTCACCCTGCGGCCACCTGCCGCATCCCTCGAGTTCGTTCCGCGCTGGTGGGCTCTGATGGCCCGCAACGGGCGGCCGCGTCCTCGGCGTTGCCGGACCCTGCGCGGCCCCGACAGTCCCTGAAGCTGGAAGGAAATCCCGCATGTCGATCAAAGCCACAAGCGTCCGGCGGCGCACCGTCGTCGTCGGCGTGGCCACCGCGATGGCCGCAGCGGCCGTCGCGACCCCGGTGCTCGCCGCCCGCAGCGACAGCCTGGCCGACCACGGCGGCGCCACCCGCCTCGACGGCGACAACACCAACAACGTCCGGCAGGCCATCAAGGGCGGCAAGGCCCGCAACGTCATCCTGCTGATCGGCGACGGGATGGGCTCGAGCGAGCTCACCATCGCCCGCAACTACGAGTACGGCGCCGCCGGCCGGCTCCCCGGCCTCGACTCGCTGCCGCTGAGCGGGCAGTACACCACCTACTCGCTGACCAAGGCCGGCAAGCCCGACTACGACCCCGACTCCGCCTCCACCGGCAGCGCCTGGGCCACCGGCACCAAGACCTACGACGGTGCCATCTCGGTCGACATCAAGGGTGCGCCGCAGAAGTCGATGCTGGAGATCGCCAAGGCCAACGGCTTGCGCACCGGCAACGTCTCGACCGCCGAGATCCAGGACGCCACCCCGGCCGTGCAGATGGCTCACGTCACCGCCCGCTCCTGCTACGGGCCGTCCGCCACCCTGAAGACCTGCTCGAGCAACGCGATCGAGAACGGCGGCGCCGGCTCGATCACCGAGCAGATCATCAACACCCGCGCCGACGTCACCCTCGGCGGCGGCGCCGCCACCTTCAACGAGAAGGCCACCGCAGGCAAGTACGCCGGCCAGACCCTGCTCGACCAGGCCACCAGCCGCGGCTACCAGGTGGTCAACAACAAGGCCGGTCTTGACGCCGTGACTGCGGCCAACCAGGACCAGCCGCTGCTCGGCCTGTTCTCCTCCGGCAACATGCCGGTGCGCTGGGTCGGCCCCGAGTCCACCACCGACGGCGGCAAGAAGGACCCGGCCCGCTGCCAGCCGAACCCCGCCCGTCCTGACACCCAGCCGTCGCTGGCCGACATGACCAGCAAGGCCATCGAGCTGCTGCAGGCCAAGCAGGGCAAGGGCTTCTTCCTGCAGGTGGAGGGCGCCAGCATCGACAAGCAGGACCACGCCGCCAACGCCTGCGGTCAGATCGGCGAGACCATCGACCTCGACGAGGCCGTGCAGGCAGCGATGGACTTCGCCAAGAGGGACGGCAACACCACTGTGCTGGTGACCGCTGATCACAGCCACACCAGCCAGATCGTCGAGGCCGGCTCCGTCACCCCGGGCCTGACCGCCAACCTGCTCACCAACGAGGGCAGCCCGATGACGATCAACTACGCCACCGCAGCCAAGGGTGGTTCGCAGCAGCACACCGGCGCCGAACTGCCGGTGGTCGGCTACGGCCCGCAGGCCGCGAACGTCGTCGGCCTGATCGACCAGACCGACATGTTCTTCATCATGAGCCGGGCCCTCGGCCTGCAGTCCGACCCGGCCGAGCTGAGCAAGAACGCCAAGGTCACCGTCGCCCCGCGCTCGCCCAAGGCCGGTGCCGGTGTGGTGGTAGAGGCCAGCAAGTTCTACGGCGACACCTCGGTGCGCAGCACCATGGTCGGCGGCGGCAACACCGTCGATCTGGGCGTCACCGAGCTGAACAACGGTGCCGCCACCGGTTACGGCACCGCCCCCAGCAAGCCGGGTAAGTACCAGCTGGAGGTCACCGGTGAGCAGTCGGGCAAGAAGGTGACGCTCACCGTCCAGGTGCGCTGAGCCGTTGCCCCGGTAGCACCTGCCTGAGCAGGTCAGCATCGAGCGGCGCCCGCCGGACCCTGCGTCCGGCGGGCGCCGCCGCGTGCTGGCGGTGCGCATGGTGATAACCGTTCGGCAGCGAACTAGGCTCGGCACGCATGCCGCGCCGGTGCGCCGACCTGTCGACGCCGGCCGTTGCCCATCACGGTTGCCCACGAAAGGCGTTGGAACGCAATGAAGATCACCTCGGTGGAGACCTTCCTGGTGCCGCCGCGCTGGCTGTTCTGCAAGATCTCCACCGACGAGGGCATCGTCGGCTGGGGCGAGCCGGTGCTGGAAGGACGAGCGGCGAGCGTGCGCACCGAGGTGCAGCAGTGCGCCGAGTACCTGATCGGCAAGGACCCGCTGCGCATCGAAGACCACTGGCAGGTGCTCACCAAGAGCCGGTTCTACCGCGGCGGTCTGGTGATGCAGTCGGCGATCGCCGGGATCGATCAGGCGCTGTGGGACATCGCCGGCAAGGTGCGCGGCTGCCCGGTGCACGAGCTGCTGGGCGGCCCGGTGCGCGACAAGGCGCGCATCTACTGCTGGGTCGGCGGCGACGACCCGCACGATCTTGAGCAGGCCATCGGCGAGAAGCTCGAGGTGGGCTACACCGCCATCAAGATGAACGTGGCCGGCGCCATGGAGCCGATCTCCACCAACGCCGAGATCGACGCGGCCGTGCGGCGGGCCCACCTTGCCCGTGAAACGCTCGGCCCCGGCAGGGATTTCGCCGTCGACTTCCACGGCAGGGCCACCCCGGCCAACGCCAGGCGGCTGCTGCCGCTGCTGGCCCCTGCGGCCCCGCTGTTCGTCGAGGAACCGGTGCTGCCGGAGTATGGGCAGTTCTTCGGATCCCTCGTCGAGGCGTCCAACATCCCGATCGCCACCGGCGAGCGGCTGACCGGGCGCGAGCAGTTCCTTCCCGTTGTGCAGCAAGGGGTTGCGGTGATGCAACCCGACCTGTCCCATGCCGGCGGTATCTCCGAGGTGCGCCGCATCGCCACCCTCGGCGAGACGTTCGGCGCTCAGCTGGCGCCACACTGTCCGCTTGGCCCGATCGCGTTCGCGGCCTGCCTGCAGGTGGATTTCGCGACGCCCAACTTCCTGATCCAGGAACAAAGCCTTGGTATCCACTACAACACCGGTAACGACCTGCTCGACTACCTGGTGGACCCGACCGTTTTCGAGATGGTCGACGGCTGTGTGCGCCGACCCACCGGCCCTGGACTCGGCATCGAGATCGACGAGGCCGCGGTGCGTGCCGCCGACCAGATCGGCCACAACTGGGTGCCGCCGGTGTGGCGGCACGCCGACGGTTCGCACGCCGAGTGGTGACGGCTCGGGTCAGCGAACCCGGTTGCGGGAGAAGTACAACTGGCCCGGCTGCAGCGGCGCGCCGTACAACTGCGGCACCGTCACCAGGGTGAAACCCTTGGCGCGCAACTGCGAAACGATCTGCGGCACCGCTTGAACGGTGCTGCGGTGAAGGTCGTGCATCAGGATGATCGACCCGTTCGACGCGCCGTCGACGGCGCGCCGCGCGGTCACCGTTGCGTCCTTGTTCCTCCAGTCCTCGGTGTCGACGTCCCACATCACCATCGGGTCGCCCAGCGTTCGGGTGGTGGCGTTGTACGAGCCGTACGGCGGACGCAGCAGGGTGGGGCGGCCGCCGCCCGCCGCCTCGATCGCAGCTGCCGCCTCGGTCACCTCGGCGCGCTGACCGGCGGCGTCCATGTTCACCAGGTTGCGGTGATCCATGGTGTGGTTGCCGATCACCATCCCGGCGCTGCGCAGCCGCCGGACGGTGGCCGGATAAGCGTCCGCCTGCGGCCCCAGCAGGAAGAACGTCGCTGGGGCGCCGGCCGCAGTCAGCTCATCGATCAGCTGGTCGGTGTACCTGCCGGGTCCGTCATCGAAAGTCAGTGCGACGCAACGCTTCTCGGCGCAGTTCACCGATGTGCCCGGCGGCTGCACCGCTGTCGGTGTGGGTGTTGCTGTCGGGGTGGGTGGGCGCGTGGTGCTGGGCTGCTGCGTCCGGGTCCCGACCCCCGACGAACGGGTAGCAGACGAGCGGCTGCCAGGGGAGGTCGGGCTGGTTGAAGTGGAGCCGGTGGAGGTGGAGCCGGTTGATGCTGGGCTGCTGCTTGCCGCGGCGGGTGAGGTCGCCGGCCGGGAGCCGGGCCGGAACTCGCTGGGGGAGCGGGTGGCCTGCCGGAATCGCTGGCCGGCCGCGGTCAGGTATGCCGACGCCTGCTGCTGGCTCAGCGGCACCACCGGCGACCCGTCCGACAGCGGCAGGATCAGGCCCTGCGGCACCACGATGCTGACGCTGCCGTCCGGCGCGAACGTCAGCCCGTCCAACAGGGTGGTCACGTCGTCGTCAGCCAGCGTCTCGACGTCGGGGTCGAATCCCTTGGCCCGCAACGCCGAAGTGATCAGTTGGACGGCGTCGGCGCGTTGCTCCGGCCGGATCAGACCGGCGCCGGTGGTTGCCACCCCGGTGGCTTCGTCGCTGTAGATGGTGTGGAAGACATTGACGCCCGACGCACCCGGAAACAGATACATGGTGAATCTGACGGCGATCAGCGGGCCGGCCACCGCGCTCACCCGCCAGCCGATGTTGAGCTCGGTCGGCGCCTCGCCCGGCGGGGTGTCGGTGACGAAATCGTCGTACTGCCGCTGAACCCAGCGCGCCGCCGCCGCGGTCAGCGCCGGAGCGCCATCGGCGACCGGTCGGCTCACCGAGATCGCCGTGCGCTTGTAGTTCTCCACCACGCGTTCCGGGTACAGCCCCGGCACCAGCTCGTCCAGATCGGCGTCCTGGCCCGGGTCGACAGCGGTTCCGGTGCCGGACGTCGGTGGGGCGGACGAGGTCGTTTCGGCGGCCGAGGTGGCGGGGCCGCTTGAGGAGGCCGGCGGGATGACGACGGACACCGAACTCGCCGGCGGCAGCACCACCGTCGGCGGTGTGGGAGGCATCGACGACACCCCGGAGACTCCGGTCGAGATATCTGCGGGGGTTGCGGGCGCGGTTCCGGCACCGGTGCCGCCGTTGGTGCAGCCCGCGAGCGCGACAACGGCCGCGACACCGGCGGTGAGCAGCGTGCTGCGGCCCCGGCGGACGTGCCGGCCTGGCCGACGACGGGACTCCGCTGCTGGACACGTCCCGCAACGCTACCGGGCGCGCCTGGGTGCCCGGGCGGCGGCGCAGCGACAGGGGTGCACCCGACGGTGCACCCCGGCGGTCGCAGCCGGACGTCGCACCCGCCCGCTAACGTGGCGTCGTGAGCACAGCGACGGTCACCGGAGCCGACCAGACCGTCTGGACCGACGTGGTGGGTCAGCACGCCGCGGTGGCCGAGCTGCGGGCAGCGGTGGCGGCCACCCACGACGACCCGACGGTCCCGGCGGCCGCGATGACGCACGCCTGGCTGTTCACCGGGCCGCCGGGATCCGGCCGCTCCACCGCGGCCAGGGCGTTCGCGGCGGCCCTGCAGTGCGCTGATCGCGGCTGCGGGCAGTGCACGCACTGCCGCACGGTGCTGGCCGGGACCCACGCCGACGTGCGCTCGGTGGTGCCGGAGGGCCTCACCATCTCGGTGAAGGAGATGCGCCAGGTGGTGCAGCTGGCGGCTCGCCGGCCGGCCACCGCGCGCCGCCAGATCGTGCTGATCGAAGACGCCGACCGGCTCACCGAATCGGCGGCGAACGCACTGCTGAAAGCCATCGAGGAGCCGCCGCCGTACACGGTGTTCCTGCTGTGCGCCCCTTCCACCCATCCCGAAGACGTCTCCGTCACCATCCGATCGCGCTGCCGGGTGCTGAACCTGCGCACCCCGGCCGCCGCCGACATCGCCGAGGTGTTGGTCCGCCGCGACGGTATCGACACCGACATGGCCGGCTGGGCGGCATCGGTGTCCGGCGGCCACGTCGGGCGGGCGCGCCGGCTGGCTCGGGACGACGAGGCCCGCGCCCACCGCGAACGGGTGTTGGCGATTCCCGGTGCGCTGCGCGGCTTCTCCGACGTGTTCGCCGAATCCGGCGCGCTGCTGGCCACCGCAAAGGGTGAGGCCAGCTCGTACGCCGAGACCCGCGACGCCGCCGAGATCGCCGAGCTGAAAACGGCGCTCGGCGCCGGAGGCACCGGCAAGGGTGCGGCGACCGCCGCCCGCGGCAGCGCCGGCGCGGTCAAAGAACTGGAGCGGCGGCAGAAGTCGCGGGCCACCCGCACCGAGCGCGACGTCCTCGACCGCGCACTGATCGACCTGTCCGGCTTCTACCGGGACGTCATCGCCACCGCCTTCGGCGCCGACGTGCCACTGATCAACCCGGATCTGGCGGAAGACGTGCGCACCGCCGCCGGCCGGTTCGGCGCCGACGGCGCGCTGCGCCGGCTGGACGCGGTGCTGGCCTGCCGGGAGGCGATCGAGCTGAACGTCAAGCCGCAGATCGCGGTCGAGACCTTGATGGTGCAGCTGGCCGGCATCGGCGAACCGGCAGCCTCCTAGCCGCCGCCACGGCTGCCGGCCGGCGGCGCCCGAGCACTGTTCGTCACCGGAGATTCACCTTCGCGTCGCTGCGCCGGTGCGCCGCCGCTGGTTACCGTCGCCGGATGGCCGACAATCCCCGGGTGATGTCCCGACGCAACGTCATCGCCGCCGGCGCGGCGGGAGCCGCCGCCACCGTGGCAAACCTGCTGCCCGGCCTGGCTTTCGCACCGCAGGCGGAGGCGGCACCGACCGCGAACCCGTCGGCGCCGCCGACCCAGACCAAAACCGTGACGGGGCACCTCGAGCCGGGCAACCCCGATTACTACTACGTCCCCGTCGAGGTGCCGGCCGGGGTGTCCCGGATCGACGTCTCCTACAGCTACAACCGGCCGGACGTGCCGCCGGGCCGGCGTGGAAATGCCTGCGACATCGGCATGTTCGGGCCCGAGGGCCTTGAGTTGGGTAACCGCAAGGCTTTCCGCGGCTGGTCCGGGGGTGCCCGCTCCGAGTTCTTCATCAGCCCGTCGGAGGCGACGCCCGGTTATCTGGCCGGCCCGGTGGGCGCCGGCACCTGGCACGTGGTGCTGGGCGCGTACACCATCGCCCCGTCCGGCATGGACTTCTCGGTGACGGTGACGCTCACCTTCGGCCGCCCGACGCCACCGTTCCGGGCGATCGCCGCGCCCACCAGAGCACCGCGGCGGGAACGCGGCCGGGCCTGGTATCGCGGCGACTGCCACCTGCACACCGTGCACTCCGACGGCAAGCGCACCCCCGAGCAGCTCGTCGCCGCCGCCACCGCCGCGAAGCTGGACTTCATCACCTCCACTGAGCACAACACCCCCAGCGCCCAGCTGGTGTGGGGCCGGTACGCCACCGACGACCTGCTGATCCTCAACGGCGAAGAGGTGACCACCCGTTCAGGGCACTGGCCGGCGATCGGCCTGCCGGCCGACACCTGGATCGACTGGCGCTACCGCGCCGACACCCCCGAGGAGTTCAGGCGCTTCACCGACCAGGTGCACGCCGCGGGCGGCCTCGTCACCGCGGCGCACCCGTTCGCCAACTGTTTTGCCTGCGCCTTCGAGTTCCCGCTGGACGCCGGGGTCGACCTGATCGAGGTCTGGAACGGCCCGTGGACCCCGGAGGACGACGCCGCCGTCACGCACTGGGACGGCTTGCTGCGCACCGGTACCTTCCTGCCGGCGATCGGCGACTCCGACGCGCACGCCCCGGCGGACACCGTCGGGCTGCCGCAGACGGTGGTCTACGCCGACAAGCTGGAGCGGACGGCGCTGATGCAGCGGCTCAAGCAGGGCCGCTCGTACCTGGTGGCGAGCGCCGGGCTGAGCCTGGCCGCCGGCGCCTGGGCCGCGGGCGCGGCTCCGGCGAGCAACAGCGACGGCACCGCCGCCGAACTTGCCGGCAAGCCCGGCGTCGCCGGGCTCGGTGGCCGGCTCGCGGTCGACTGGGGCGTCGAGGTGACGGTGCGCTGCCGGGTCAGCGGGTTCCCCGCCGGCGCCGTCGCCACCGTCTTCGACCAGCTCGGCCCGCAACTGCACACCCCGGTGGACGGCCCCGATCAACTGGTGGAGTGGGTGACCGACGCCAGGTACACCTGCTGGGTGCGGTTCGAGGTGCGGGACGCGGCGGGGGCGATGCTGGCGCTGAGCAACCCGATCTTCGTGGGGAAGTAGCCGCCCGACCTACACTCGCGGCATGGGCATGCTGTGCGCCGTCGCGTTCTCACCGACCGGGCAACTGCACTATGCGCGGCCCGGCGACCACCGGCCGGAAGTCGGCGACCATGTGCTGCTGCCGACCGAGCACGGCCCGCTCACCGCCCAGGTGATGTGGGCGGCGGAGCAGACCGCCTTCGCCGACGACGAACTCGACGGCTTCCCCGAACTGCTCGGCCCTGCCAGCGAAGACGACCTGGCGCAGACCCAGCGGCTGCGGAAGGTCAAGGCCCGCACCATGGTGGCCAGCCGCAAGCTGATCCGCGAGCACGGCCTGCCGATGAAGGTGCTCTCGGTGGACCCGCGCGCCGATACCGGCAAGACCGTCATCTACTACTCGGCACCGCACACCGTCGACTTCCGCTCGCTGCTGCGCGACCTGTCGGCCACCCTGGGTAGCCGGGTGGAGCTGGTGCAGCTGCCCGATCGGGACGCGGTGCGCGTCACCGGTGCGATCGGCTCGTGCGGTCGCGACACCTGCTGTTCCACCTTTCTCTCCGACTACGAGCCGGTGACCCTCGCGATGGCAAGGGACCAGGATCTGCCGACCAATCCGCTGCGGATATCAGGGGCGTGCGGCCGGCTGATGTGCTGTTTGAAGTACGAACACCCGCTGTACCAGCAGTTTCGCAAGGACGCCCCGGCCGTCGGCGAGGACGTCGAGTCACCGGCCGGGCCCGGCACCGTTGTCGGCCATTCGGTGCCACGGGACGCGGTGGTGGTGAAGCTGGCGGCAGATGGATCCAGTCACATCTGCCCCAAGGCGTCGGTCTGTGCGTCACGAAAGGCCTACGACTCCCGTTAAGATCGGTAGGGGCCAGTACGACCGATCGGGTGAAATCTGAGGTGGTGGCCGCGCGGCCGGGGAAGTGTTTCCGGCGGCGGGGCAACGTTGTCGTGCTGGCGCGCATCTGAAGTGGGTAGACGCCATCGCTAGGTAGCACCGACAAGCTGCAGCGGGGAAGTCGTTGGGCCGGCCCTTTCCGGGTCGAGTCGGGGTTGGTCGGTAGCAGGTCGCAGCTTGGGGAGCGTCATGAGCGTCAACAATCTTTCACGCCGCTGGCGGCACGGAGCGGGCATCGCCGCGCTGGCCGTGGTGGCCGCGCTGGTCGCCGGCTGCTCCGGCAGTGCCGGGGCAGCCGAGAACGCCGCCGAGAACGCCGCGGCGACGGCCGGCCAGACCGGCAAGGCCACCCAGGACGGCGGCGCCACGGCGACGGCCGCGCCCGGCTCGGATGGCGGGTCGGTCACCGTGCAGCAGCCGGCCGCGTCGTCCGGGGCGAACCCGAGCGCGTCGAGCGGAACCGGGGAACCGCCGGCGAGCGGGTCAGGGCCGGCGGCGTCCTCCGGGAGGGCATCGGCCGCGGCAGTGTCGAGCCCGCCGCCGAGCAGGCCGCAGCCCGTGCCGGCCACCGTCACCGCGACACCGGCCTTCGGCAGCGACACGCTGAGCCCGATCGAACCGGCCACCATCAAGGTGAGCGGCGGCACCATCACCGAGCTCAAGGTGCTGGCCGAGGACGGCAGCCCGATCGACGGCTCGTTCTCCGCCGACCGCACCAGCTGGACCTCGGACCAGCGGCTGCGCTACGGCGCGAAGTACCGCGCCGTCGGCACCGTCGCCGGGGCGGCGGGTCGAGCCGATGCCAGCATCGACGGCACCTGGAGCACCTTTTCGGCCAGCACCTCGCAGGGCCGCATCTCGCCGGGACCCGGCACCGAGGTGGGCGTCGCGGCGCCCGTCATGATCAGGTTCGGCACCTGCGTGTCGGAGGAGCGTCGTGCCGATGTGCTCAAGCACCTGAAGGTGACCACCTCGAATCCGGTGGAGCTGGGCGCCAAGTGGCTGCGGCACGACGGCGACGACTGCAAGTCACTTGACTTGCGCCCCAAGGACTTTTGGCCGGCCAACACCAAGGTGACGGTGTCGCTGGATCTGCTCGGCGTGCAACTGTCCGACTCGGTGTGGGGTGCGCGGGAGCCGCTGCAGACCAGCTTCACGGTTGGCCGCAAACTGGTGACCTACGCCGACGCCGAGACCAAGCAGATCGTGGTGAAGCGCGACGGCGAGACGGTCGCGACCTATCCGACGTCGATGGGCCGCGGCGACCGGGTCGGCGACAAGCGGATGACGACCCGCTCCGGCATCCACGTGGTGACGAGCAAAGAAGCCGACAAGAAGATGACCAACGAGAAGTTCGGCTACAAGGATCTGCCGGAACCGTGGTCGGTGCGGATCTCCAACAACGGCGAGTTCATCCACCAGAACCTGGCCTCGCTCGACAAGCAGGGCAAGGAGAACGTGTCGCACGGCTGCCTGAACCTGTCCGATGTGAACGCCAAGGAGTACTTCGCCATGGCGGAGTACGGCGATCCGGTGATCATCACCGGCACCTCCGTGCCGCTGTCCGAGGCCGACGGCGACATCTACGACTGGACCATCGACTTCGCCGAGTGGACGCCGGTACCGACGACCACCGGCTGAGACCGGTCGGTGTCGGTCGGCATGGTCGTTGGGACCGGGCAGCGGAAAAATCGGTGCCTCGCCGCGAGTCTGTGGGACGCGACCTGGGCAAACGCTGATCGAACCGCACATTTTTCTCCCGGCCTGGCGTTGCCCATGAGCGCGGACCGGCAGCGTTCGGCGAGGCTGCGCCACCCGTTAGACTGATCCCGCGCAGCAGCGTGCGCCGCCTTAGCTCAGTCGGCAGAGCATCTCACTCGTAATGAGAAGGTCTGGGGTTCGATTCCCCAAGGCGGCTCCAGCATGGACGAGGCCCTGACCAGCGAATACGTTGGTCGGGGCCTCGTTTGCGTTGCGGCGCCAGTCGTCGATCCGGGCGGCCTGCTAACGGTTTTGCTAACAGCTTCACTCATCGAGGTTGGGCCAGTGCGCTGCACCGTAGGTTCGCGCGTCGGCGGCGAACGCATCCCGCGACGCCGTGTCGATGTCGCCGGGCAGCGCCATCCGCAGCGCGTCGACCACGTCCGAATACCGAATCGGTGGTTGTGGCGCTTGCGGGTGGTGGTTCCTCAGCTCGATGACCAGATCGACCAGCAGCCGCATGCATCGACTCGGTTCGGTTCGCCAGAGCCAGCCGAATACGTGGCCGCCGGTGTCATCGATGATGACGAACCTGCGGATGCCGCCGTCGGCGATGATCTGGTCTGCGAGTCGCGCGACGTACCCGGCCTGCATCCGCTTGTAGATGTCGATCGGGACCTCGATGGTGCGGTTCATCTCTTGATTCCTTCCTGATGGTGGCCGCTCTGGTTGAACGGTGATCTGGCAGCTCATCCGCCGACGGCGGACGCGAAAATGTCAGCTGCTTTGGTCTCGGAAGCCCGCAGCACGTGCGCGTACACCCGCAACGTGATCGCGGGGTCGGCATGGCCGAGCCGGCCGGCGACGACGTGCACCGGCACTCCGGCTTCGAGGAGCACGGTGGCGTGGATGTGCCGCAGGTCGTGCAGACGGATCCGGGGGAGCGAAGGATTCGCGGTCTTGTTGTGCTGTTCGATGAGCTTCGGAATGAGCTGCGATGGCGTGTCTGGGTAGAGCGGCAACCCCGCACCCCGCGTGAAAACGAAGTCGCCGGCAGCCCAGTCGGGGCCCGCGGCGAAGCGCTGGTCGCGCTGGTCGCGCTGGTGGCTCCGGAGTACCGCAACGGTCGCGTCGTCGAGGCTGACCGTGCGAGCATGGCCGCCCTTGGTGGTGCCTTCCACTCGTTGGCCGTTGATGACGGCCACGGTCCCTTGAATCTCCAAGCTGCCGGCGTCGAGGTCGACGTTCGACCAGCGCAGGTTGAGGAGCTCTCCGCGCCGAGCGCCGGTGTAGGCCGCCAGGTGGAAGAAGGGGAACAGGCGATGCGGCCGGGTGGTCTCGAGGAACACGCGGAGGTCAGCGGGAGTCCAGATGTGCTTAGCAGCGGCCGACTGCTTGCGCGGACGTTTCGCGCGATCGACAGGGCTGGCGTTGAGCAGCTGGTCTATGTTCACCGCGTCGTGGAAGGCCTTGCGCAGGATCGCGTGGACCTTCTCGACGGTGCTGCGGGCGAGTGGACGCCCCTTCGCACCGCCGGCTTTGAGTAGATCGGTGTACAGCCTGGTCAGCATGGCCGGCTGTACCGCCTGGAGCCGAACGTCGCCCAGCCGAGGCGTCACGTAGCGGTCGATGAGATCTCGGTAGGACGCGATGGTTTGCGGCTTCACTTCGACCTCGTGAACGCCAAGCCAGGAGTCGAGGAACTGCCCGACCGTGATCGTGGTCCGGTTGACGTACTCCGAGCGGCTGGCAGCGACGCGAGCTTCGTCGCGGGCGGTCTTGGCTTCGCGTTCCGTGGCGAAGCCGCCGACCCATCGGGGTCTGCTGCGGCCGGTTTCCGGGTCGCGAACCCGCACCACGTAGGACCAGGTCGTTCCGCGTTGAAGGATGCCGTCCTTTACGCCGGCCACGGCAGTTCCTCCGTGCCGAGCGACGCGACGTAGTCCCGCAGGTCATCGGCGCGAACGCGGCGGCAGCCGCCGATCTTGACCGACTTCAAGTCGCCGACGTTGATCAGTTGGTAGGCCTTGCCCCGGCTGATGCCGAGGAACTGCGCGACCTCAGTGACTCGGTACAGCATGCGTCTCATAGCGTCCTCCTAGTGATCGATGGGTTATGGCCGAACGGGGTTAGTCGGGGGCAGACCCCAGGTTCAGGGGTAGTCCGTGGCAAGTTGCTGCTCCTCTCGTGCGTGGTCTAGTGCCTCGAGGTGCTCGGTATAGACGCGCGTGGTCAGCAGGAGGTCGCCGGGCGAGAGATGGCCCAGACCGCGGAACTTCCAGGAACCGACCACTAGCGTCGATTCGCTGTGGCCCGCGACGCCAGCACGGTCGATGCCGTCGCCCAGCGGAAAACCATCCGCTTGCCGGTGAGCGGCTCGCGCTCCGCGCAGCTCACCCAGGGTCACGGAGAAGGCTCGGGATTTGGTGGTGAAATGACCACGGAACCCGAGCATGTGGACCCAGCGTTCGATTCCGGCGAACTCGGGCTGAGTTGCGAGCCGCTCTACGGCCCTCAGCATCCGCACCACATGCGGGGAAAGACCGTGCAGTGCAGCCGCTTCCGCTGTCCGGACACCACTGATCAGGCCGAAGTCTTCGGCCGCCTTGGTTGAATACTTGGCGATGTACGCCGCTACTTTCTGCGGGGTGACATGTCCGTCGTCGTCGGTGTCGCCCACGACTCTCCGAATATCGAGCTGGTCCCCGAAGCGGAGCGCCCGGACGCCGTCGTCGGTAGACGCCGCGAGGAAGCCAGAAGCAGCCGACTCCCGCATGAGATTAGGCAGGTCCAGGTTGCTCAGATTTGCCGGCCATGGTGCGTATGGCACTTCCGGGCCATCGAGACGGATGATCGCGTGGAAGTGAACGACTCCTCGAGCCTGGAACTCCGCTACCTTGGCGAAACTGATGCGCATGATCGATCCAAGTTGTCGCTCAGGCAGCTCCAACTCGTCGGCACACCGACGCCTCAACGCGATGGTGAATCGACGCCACAGCTCAGGTGCCTTGGCATTGAACGCTGCCGCACCGGTGTAGTCGTAGCAATCGGGGCAGATCGGCGTTCCGAGCCGTGGATCGTCGTCGTCATGGGTGATAGGGCAGCGGGTGGTCCGGCCGTGCGAGCAGGTCACCTTGGCGCTCCCTGGCCGGCCTCCGCTGGCGCTCCGTCCGGCCCTTCCGCGCCCGCAACCCTGCCCGTGTACCGAACCGAACGACGGCCCGGTCAACGTCACGAACCACGACGGGTTGCCGGCTACCGCTCGAGGTACGCCCTTTGTGCCACCTGCGATGCCGGCTTGGAGCAAGTGCCACACATCGCCGGCATAGGTCCTACTACATGGCGGGCAGACCGACGCCCTTCGATTGCCGCAGCGCACCAGCAGCTGGCCATCAGGCTCATCCTTGCTGTCGTAGATCGTCCGTGCCGATGATTCCCCCGAGGCGACCACTTTGCCGTCGAGCCGGACTGGCCGATGGCAGAACCCGGATGATGCTATGAGTCGCTGCCAGCGGGGGAAGCCAGGCTCCAATTGACGTCGAATAGCCTGCTCGACGCACTCGCTCGGCACTTCGGGCTGGGCGTGGGAAGCAGCGGCGGCCGCGACTCTCACCGCCTGTGGGTCTGCAAATGGCAGAGTCATGCGACATCCTCTCGGAGCTTCCGGCTACCCAGATCGTCGCTGAGGCAGCGGATTTCCTCGTCTCTGATGTAGGAAGCACGAACCATCTGCGGTTCGCCGCCGCCCTCCGACGCGATGTAGCCGACCCCTGGCTGTGCGGCGGGAATGTCCTCTGCACGTGCACCCATCGCGTGCATCCCGTCGCCGAGCACCATGTCCACCTGGGAGCCGCTGTCGAGCCGCATCGCGATTCGCGTCGGAAACAGCGACCGGAACGAGACCACTTCTTTGCGTGGATCCTGCGCGCAACCGATTACGACTACGGCTGCGGCACGACCGCGAGCCAGCAGCGCCGAAACGGCCGCCGTCGCACGGTTCCGCAGTTTGGCATCTGGCTCATAGGCCGTCAGTGTCGACAGCTCGTCGACGACGATGATCAGCATGGGGTCATCGACCGTTGGTACGTGTTGTCGCGCGATTCCGGCAAGCCGACGGCATCGCTCATCCATCAGAGCCACCGCAGACTCGAGCAGCTCCACCATCACAACCGTTGACTCACACGCGAAACGGTCGAAGACGCCCTGGCCGATCCCCAGCTCCATTCCGCCCTTCGGATCGACTGCCCAGGCAGAAACCGTGCCCGTACGAATGGCGGAGGACACGCCGGCCAACATCGCCCACACGATCGAGGACTTGCCGGAACCGGTGACACCGCCAATGAAGGTGTGGGACCCCAAGAGGGGCAGTACCCATGGCGTGCCGTTCGAGGTCATCCCAACCGGGACCTGCCGGAGATCACTGCTCGCGGCCCACGGCAGCCGTCCCAGTGGGTCCGCCAGCAGATCGTGAAACCTGAGTTCGATCTGAATCACGCCTGGCTGCACGTCGTAAACCCGTGCACTTCGTGCGGCGAAGGCCGCCGCGATCTGCGGGCACGCCGCCTGCCAGACACCGGTGTGCTGTCCGATCACCATGGCGACGGTCAGGTGATGCACGCCCTCGTCGATGTCGACGCCAGCAAGTCGGGGCACCACCGTCGTGCCGTCCAGGCGTTTGGTCAAGCCGCACATCTCGGTGATCGGCAGCCACCGACGCCGATACGCGCGGCGGGTTTTCGCGCGCGCCCGGGGTGACGTGATCAGCCGTCGGAACAGGCTGGGGCTGATTACGCGCAGCATGATCAACGCGATGCCAACGCCACCAAGGATCACGAGTCCAACGGCCCAACCCAACAGCTGGCCGGCGAGGACAACCACCACGATCGGCGCTGCGATGGAAGGCCGGCTGACCAGCCACCAGATAGCTCGGAGGGCACCAAGTACCAGCCGCCCGAGGAGGTACCCGACGAGCTCAGTCGGGTCCGCGGGTGCTGTTGACCTGGTCATGCTGCCGGCGCCTTGGCCGGGCCGGAGCCGGAAGCGCTCACGGGGGCGACCCGCTGCGCGCGGAAGGAAACTCCGGAACGGCCCTCGATCTCCCACGTCGTGGCGACCAGATCATGAACCTCGACAAAGCTTCCCGCCGAAACTTTTGGCTCCGCGTCAACGACGATGGTCAGCGCCTCGCGCATGAACTCGTCGCCGATGGGCACGACGGTGAGCTGCCAGAGCATCGCCCCGGACTTGTCCACCCGCTGGTTGCCGGACTGATCGAGCTTGGCGCTCGGTGCAACGACGACTACGTACTTGGTTCCTTCGGTGCGCAACCTCATCCGCATGGTCTGCTCCTTTCCTGGGGTCGCGCGGTTCGCGACCTCTGCATCGAGTGGAAACCCGGTTCGCAGAAGCGACCCGGACAAACTGTCCGGGTACCAAAGGGACGAAGTCGGAGGGCCCCGCTACGCTGACGAAATGCGGGGCGCCGGTGATCAGATGAGCACGGGGCAACGTGTCGCCTTCTACCGTCGGCGCCGCGGCCTCACCCAGGGTGTGCTCGCCGGACTCATCGGACGCAGCGAGGACTGGCTCAGCAAGGTCGAGCGCAACCAACGCCGGCTCAACGAGCAGACCTTGACCGCCGTAGCTCAGGCGCTGCGTGTCATGCCCGAAGACATCAAGGGCCAGCCCGTGTTGGCTGAGGCTGATCGTCCGGCGAACGACGATGTTCCTGCTGTTCGCGAAGCACTCTTGGACCATCGACGGCTGTCCGCGACGCTCTTCGCAGTCGAACGATCATTCGTCGATGTGGACGCGGTAGCGGCGTACTCCCGCAACGTCTGGGACCTGTACCAACGCGGTCAGACGGGCGCGGTCATCTCTGAATTGCCTCGGCTGATCAGGGATGCTCAGGCGCTCGAGGCGTCCGGCGACTCGGACGGCCGTCCTTGGGCAGTGTCAGCCCGGATTCACCACCTCGCAGCTACGACGCTGGCAAAGCTGGGCGAGAGCGAGCTGGCATGGACGGCCGGCGAGCAGGCGATGCGTGCGGCAGAGCGGTCCGGCGACCCGTTGGCGATTGCGTCCGCGTCCAGGGCGACCACGCATGCCTTGTTAGCAATGGGACGCTTCGATCATGCCGTTGAGCTTGGTCAGCGCACCGCCGACTGGTTGAACGATCAGTTGCGGAAGGACGATCCTGCGGCGCTGAGTCTGCTGGGAATGCTGCACCTACGGACCGCGATCGCGGCGTCCCAGCGTCAGGATCGCGCCGCTACGAACGAACTTCTTGACCGTGCCGAGGCGCTCGCCTCTCGACTCGGCCGCGATGCGAACCTTTGGCAGACCAGCTTCGGACCGACGAACGTGCGCCTGCATCGAGTCGCAGCCAACCTCAATCTGGAAGACGTGGCCTGGGTCATCGAGCACGGCGCCGAGGTCAACAGCTCGCAACTTCCGATCGAACGGACGGTCGCGCACAAGATCGACCTGGCCCGCGCAAACAGCTACCACGCAAAGGACCAGACCGCAGTCGAGTACCTCATCGACGCCGAGCACCTGGCGCCCGATCTGGTGCGCCAGAGCGCCGCCGTTCGCGAAACGGTCAAGTCGATGCTGCACCGCAACATCGCTTCGACTGGCAAGGGCAGCCTGCTGGGCGACCTCGCCGTGCGCTGCCGGGCGGTCTGATGGCCACCATCGGGGTTGTGGCCAGCGCTGCCGGAGGTGTCGAGCAGCTGCGGGAGGGCTTGGTGCAGCCACTCATTGAAAGGGGCCACGTCGTCGCGCTCACTGTGACGCCAACAGCCGGGGGATGGCTGGACCGTACCGGCGAGAGGACCAAGCTCGCTGAGTTGACTGGTCTGCCTGTCCGCTCAGAACCCCGGTTCCCGGACGAAGATACCCCCCATCCGCAGATTGACCTCTACGTGGCAGCACCCTGGACAGCCAGCAGCACGGCGAAGCTCTCGCTGGGGATCGCCGACAATCAGGCACTCACCGCACTCTGTGAGTCGATCGCGACGGTGCCAGTGATCGTCTTCCCACGGGTGAACGCTGCGCATGCACGTCAACCGGCCTGGCCGGACCACATCGCGCGCCTCAGAGCAGCCGGCGTTCAGCTCATCTACGGGGACGATGTGTGGCCGCTCGCCGAACCACGGGCCGCCGGCCCACGTGTGCTCCCGTGGCCTGCCATCATCTCCGCTGTGGAGACCCTTGAGGCGGGGCGCTCGTGAGGACTTTCTCTACTGGATCAAGGAGTCTCCGAGGTGAGTAATCCCGAGGAGCCCAGACCGGAAGATGACATTACGATAGGTCCGCCACTTCGATGTGTGGAGGCCTCAATCCCAGTTGTCGGCGACATCATGGCCCAGATTGGCCGGTTTCTGGGTCTGCTGCGCTGGGCAATCGAGTACGCAATGCCTCCTAAAGAAGCATGGTTCCCGAACACTATTGCCGCTGTTGCGTGCTTCTCCAGGGCGTATCAAGGATTGCAGGCAAGCACGTGGCTCGCGCTTCATGGTTTCTATACAGAAGCTCGAATTGCGATTCGCAGTGTCTATGAGTCTGCAGGGCTGGCCAGAATGCTCGCACATGACACCGAACTTGCTGAAAAGTGGCTCCATCGGGGTGACTGGGTTCCTGATCGTAACTCGCGTTCCTACGCTGACGCCATGACAGGCGGCGAAGGTGAAACGTACAGGGAGTACTACAAGCGAGCAAGCACGATCGCGCACCCGGCCGCGATTTCAACCCTTCCTTTTGTGTTGACGGCTGCTGGCGAACCTAACCTCACTTGGGGTCCTGCCTTCGATGAGAGCAGTTGTCTGAGTGTGTTGAAGGAAATCGCGATCGAGGCGGCGTTTGTTTGTTTTGCGTTTCGCATCGCCGCGGTTGATGAGGCAGCGATTGATCCGGCTTGGCTCCGAGATCTGGCCGACCTATCTCGGGAGGTTACTGGGGAGCGTCTCGAGCACCTTGATCGCGACTGGGATGCAATGACTAGTGCATATGAAGAATTCCGAGCGCACGTACAGCACGACGACGCACTCGACGCCACTCTAGAAGAGCACCCAAACAGTATGCGGAATGTTAGGGACCGAATTCGGCGAGACATCCCCGATGACTGAGAAGAAGATCATTGATTGGAGGAGATCGCAAGATGAATGAAAGCGCACTGACTCCGCCCTTCATTCGAGAGTTCATTTACGTAGACGTCGACCGAGCAAGGGTATTGCTTAGTCAACTCGCTGGCAGTGTCCGTAAGGGCTTTAAATTGGTCGATGGCTCGACCCGAGATCGTTCGCTTGGAGTTGGTCGCGCGACGTATCTACGTGGCGGAGATGCCCGAGGCTCTGAAGAGGAGCACTCTGTCGAGGACGGACTGGTTTCGGACCTGGAGGAGGCGCTCGACGTAAACGGCGCATTGTCGGACATCTCGGTGCGCATCGACGATCCTGATGACTTGAATCTTGAAAAACTGGCACGCGAGGTCCTGCCGGGCTCGGTTGTTCGCCTGACTGCTCTAGGGCAGATGTTTGACGCGACTTATGTCGCAGAATCGCTGGCTGCGATAATGACGGCTGCCGCCGGAATATCGGCGATCGCGGGACCCCGAGATAGCCGAGCGCGAAGTGGTAAACCTGGCGGCGCGAAACAATCACGAGATCGAAGGGTCCCAGAAGGTGGACAGCTGGAGGATCTCATACCTATGATCGATAACCTGGACATTCTCGAAGGCCTCGACACGGATTCGGTGCGGGCAATTGTAAAGACCACGAGAGGCATATTTCCCGCTGGGCTGCACCTGGTTTTCAGTTCCCAGAACGGTCGGAAGTGGTCGGCCCTCGCGCGACTACAAAAGGACAGAAAGTACCTGGATGCGGAACCGGAGATCTTGTTTTCGCGGTACGGTACGGGAAAGAGTCTTTGGACGGTGCTGGGTACAGTAGGGCACTTCGCTGCTTCCAGACCCCCTGATATGGCTAGTCCCCAGGCCGACTTGGTTCGCGACGACAAATCAGTCGATCGAGCCAGCTTTGTTGCTATGGTCAACGGCCTCATCGGGACGATGGCCTCACTTGGATTTTCCAGTACTGCATCCTATCCAGGAGTTTCGATCGTACCAGTTGCTGTTTATCGATCGGTCGAGATTGGGGGAGCGTCGATATAAGTGCCTTCCGTGCTTCGGCGCTGGGACAACCCCACAGCTGTGAAGTCACGCCGTACTGGCTTTGGGGCCAGCTCCTTGATGCCCTGCTCGATGGAGACCGATCGAATACGCACCTGGACCGCAAAGGCGCCACCAGGCCTGGGTGGCCGGGACTTCACGCGGAAAGCTCATTCAGAATGGAGCGCGGTCTACGGGAAGAACGCTCCTTCCAACGAACTGGCTGCTAAGGGTGCTCCGAGAGGCTTCGCTCGGCCGGCCAGCGTCCTGAGTCTCGCGTGGGACACGTGGGACACGTGGGACGTAGTGTCCGTGACAATGGACCTCGTGGCCTCTACCCGCGTGTCGCGACTTTTTTTGGCGTCCAGATGGCTAGGCTACCGGTGCGTAGCACGCTAAGCGCCCGAAGGGCCGGTAGCCTAGCCATCTGGACGCAAGACGAAACCCCGGCGATGTGGCCGGGGCCAGGGATCGTTCCGGGGTCTTCGATGGTCACAGTACCAGTAGGAGGCCATCCGATGCTAGATCCCAGCGTCGACTACACGCTGTTGCAAGATCTGATCACGACCGAGCGTCTAAGTTCGTACTTCAAGTGGGCCGGCGGTGACCTCGATCGAGCGTTCGAGCTCTACGAGTGGAACATGGAAGCATCAGCGGCGGCGCTGTCCGTAGCGGCGATGGTCGAGGTCATCGTCCGAAACGCGCTGGACCGTGAGCTGACCGCCTGGGCGGCCAAGCGCCAGCTCGGCGACTGGCTAGCCGCTGTACCGCTCGACCCGCGCGGGCGCGAGGACATCGTGAAAGCTCGTGCTCGGGCTGCTCGTGGTGGACGCCAGGTCAAGCACGGGCACGTGGTCGCCGAGTTGAGCCTGGGCTTCTGGCGGTTCCTCCTGGCCAGCAAGTACTTGACCAGCCTGTGGATTCCTGCGCTGGGTAGGGCGTTCCCGTTCGCCGCAGGGGATGAACGAACGAAGCGACGCCAGATGGAATCTCATGCCCAGCAGATCTTGTACCTCCGCAACCGGGCTGCGCATCACGAGCCGATCCATCGACGCGATCTCGCCGCCGATATGCGTCGCGCGCTCAGACTCGTAGGGGCAGTTGATGCAACGGCCGAAAGTTGGGTGCGTTCCCGTGAACGACTGACGACAGTGATCGCTGAACGGCCGATGTCTCCTGGTCCTTGAAGAAACCCGAACACCAGGAGCGCCCGGGCGGAACGTAGCCCAAGCGGGAACCATGGCGCGTCCCCCTGGGGGACCAGCGTCAAGGCCGGGTCTTTCGGACAGCGGTGCTCGCCCGCCCCGACTGGATTAGCCCTTCTGACTCAACGCGTCCCTGACAGCCTCGACAGTCTCATGATTGCCGCGAGGATGTGTCTCGATCCACCATGCGAGATACTCCCGCGCCCCCTGCTTTGTCGCGGCAGCAGGGAACATCACGCACATTGAGGCCTGGGTGCCCTCGCTCTCGATGTGGCTCCAGCCGTCTATGCAATCTCCATAGGCCCTCCAGCGCGAATGCTTGCCACACTCCCATTGATGGCGCACGATTGCGCATCGGTAGCACGCGAGCGTTCCGTTCATTCGCGCGAACCGCCGCCGCCATTCAAAATCCAGTGCGTATGCGTCCCCGTTCCGGGGGATCGGCTGGTCGCACAGGCAACAGGTCAACCGAAAGTCTGGTCTCTTCACTGGGATGCTCCTCAGCCGTAAATGGACGTCAACTGAAGGCGTTCTGCCAGTAGCGGCGGACACCTGCGATCCCGTGCTGCCTACTGTAGGCCATCATCCGATGTCGTGGGCTCGAAATGCTTATCGATCACGATGGACGTGTCGTTGGCCGTCGGTACCTGCTCTCCGAGGACGAACTCGATCGCTTCTCGTATCATCGCCTCGGCATCTGCAATGTCTCGGACCTGGGAGATCGCGCCTGGCACCTCGACGCATTGGAGCGTCCACCAGCCCTGAGACCGCGTTGCCCGCACCGTGTAGGTCGTCATCGCGTTGGGCTCCTCACCTGAGAAGGTCGGTCTGGTCGTTGACCTGCCCGCCCTGACCACTGGTCGCGCCGTCCGGTGACAGTAGTCGGAGCGGTCGAGCGTAGCCTTCACAGCCGGCGGTCTGGAACCCTGTGCACCTCGCGCCCGCCGTCCGCGCCACCACTTCGCGCCGTATGGCTGCTAACAGATTTGCTAACAGCAGCAGTGCTCGACATGGTCAACACTGGACGATCCGGGAATCAACGATCGAGCATCGCCGCACGTCAGAGCACTGGGTGAACACCGGCAGACGCCCGGCGCGGCACTCGTAATGAGAAGGTCTGGGGTTCGATTCCCCAAGGCGGCTCCAATGTGGACAAGGCCCTGACCAGCGGAAACGTTGGGCAGGGCCTCAGCTCGTTCGACCCTGACTTTGGGCGCGGGCCGGCTTGCTGACGGCGTTGCTAACAGGCGCAGCGATCCTGCATGCGCAACCTCGGTGGGGCGTGGAGCGTCCCACCTGAGGCTCGTCTAGGTTCTGGGTGTGGACCCATGGAGCGGCTGGCTTGGCGCGTTGGTCGGTGCAGCGGTTGGCGGCCTGATTGCCTTCTTGGTCGCGTATTTCGTGCTGAGAAAAACCATTTCGGAGCAACACGCCGCGGCAGCCCGGCAGTCGAAGGAGCAGCTCGACGCCCAGCGACGATCCATGCTGTTCGATTCACTGGGCAAGTTTGTCGATGGAACCTTTGGGATGAACGACGCGATCGAACATGGGCCGTTGGCAGTCCGCGCTGCGCACTCCAGGGCTCTCGGCGGAATCCTTCTGTTCGAGGTTGCGCTCGGCGAGGACGAGGATGAGATAGGAAAGCTGCTTCGGCGTATTGACGACGTCATGTGGCAGTTCAGCGTTATGGCGGCGTCTCCAGCTGATGCCAAAGCTGTCCGGCCCGTTGCGGTTCGGCGCGACAAGTTGACAGACGCCTTCGGCGCGATTATTGCGACTGTTCAGGAATGGGTGGCTCATCCTGCGAAGCGCGCCGACATGGTGGCGCTCTTGCAAAAGTCGGCCGAATCGCTCGAGGCCACGCGGGGTCCTCAGTAGCTGCATGCATGATCGCCTGCAGTGCCGTGAGTCGATTCCGACAATCGCCGGCCAAGCAGCGTCCGGTTTCGCGAGGCTGCACCTTCTTTACCTGTCGGGGGCGGCAGCGAAGATGTCGGCTGCCTTGTTCTCGGCTCCTTGAGTACGCGGGCGTAGACCCGTAGAGTGATCGCTGGTTCCGGTCGTCTATGAGGACGATGGGTGGCCGCTCACCGAACCCCGAGCCGCCGGTTCGCGGGTTCCGTCGTGACCCGCCATCATCGCCGCCGTGGAGGCTGTCGCCGGGAGGCCCTCGTGAGAACTTTCTCTACTGGATCAAGGAGCGGCTGATGTCGCAAATCGATGGAGCGGTCTACGCTGACCAAGTTTCGATCGTCGTTCGAGTCACTGGAGACTTTCGGTTTCCGGACTTGTCGGCCGATATGGAACAATCAAAGATATCGCTATACCGGCGTTGACTGCCTACCTTACTGCAAGATTTGTTCGCAAGAAGGAATCTCAAACACTTGACATAATGGCGAACATTACCGACGCGGAGTTCGAGATGAAAGCCATGAATGCGGTGCGGTCGAGATATCAGCAGTTGAGTCTGGATCAATTGCACGTTGCTCGCCTTAGCTGGGCGGCAGACGGAAGCGTCAACGCTGAGGTCATTGTCGACCCTCCGGACGGCAGGAGATTTGAAGTTGGTATCAAGATGGAAGGTGCGGCGGGCGTTGCGGTTGTATCTATGATGCGGATAGATCCGCCTCAGAGTATGTGACGCACGACGACGAATCAATACACTGACGAGCGGGTCGCTGGACTCGGTCCTGGATTCGAGATCGGCTACTTCGAACAACTCTGGCGGGCAATCGGGCGCCTTCCTTTTGCTACTCCGAAGCTTATTCACTGAACGCGAATTCGTTGAACTGGCCGGCGTGGCGTAAGGGCATCGGTCGGCCAATGTGAAAGAATTGGAGTTACCACATTTCGATTCAGCAACGGTCCCACCGAAGCTATCCAATCAAGGGCGCGGCTTTGCCGCGCAACCCGGGCTGTCGTTCGTTGGCCCGACAGGGACCCTCGCGCTCCGGGACTGGCGGCCCTCCGCGCACCCCCATCAGCCCATCGACCGACTGCCCGGGTTCGGGCGCAACTTCAACGGTCGAAGACCGGTCGGGGTCATAGCGAGTGCCCAAGGCCCCGGCCCGCGCTTGACGATCTCACGTCGCAGACGATCCTCGTGTCGTAGGAACAACTCCAGCTGCTGCTGCGGCCCCATGTCCTGCTTAGCCCCGATCCATACTGAGCGGACACCGTGCTCGTGGTATGCGCGTAGCTCAGCGGGACGTGATCTGATGCGGCGCTCGCGGCTCACGACGATGTACTGGCGGTCTCCGACGATCGGAAGCCATTCCAGGTCGGCGGTACCGCGCGGAATCTCCGGCAGGTCACTGTGTCCGGGATAGACGACGTCCAGGCGTCCACGCCGCTGCAGTAGCTTGCCAAGTCCGAGGGTGTTCTCGTCGGTGAAATACACCGGCGTGACCCTCGCCGCCATCAGGCGGCGCGTTCGCTAGCGGCAATCAACTCGAACCGGAGAGCCTCGTCGACCTGCTCGATCGTCAAGTCGTACAGATCTGCCAGGTCGTCCCGGCCCGTGCCGGCTCGGTAGTCCTCAGCAAGTGCCTCGGTCTTGACGCTACGGATCGCAGGTTGACCGAACGCTCGGCGAGGGTCCATCACCACACCGGGGGTGCGGGCCTCTGGCTTCAAACGTGCCACTTCGTCATCGTCGTACTCGACCGCCGAGTGGAACCGTTCGGCGGCGTCCGCAAGAACCAGCTGACCGCTGCGGACGACGACGAGCTGGAGTGACGGATCCACCCCGACCCGTTCCTGCACGGCTCGAACCAGTTCGCGGCCGGAAACGTCAAGGAGCGGCCGCGCATGAGCGAGCGGATAGCGGCCGAACTCTTCGCGGAGCTGAACGATCGCCGGCCGCAGGCGCTGGACCGGTACCTCCCGGCTGCGGAACTCGGCCAACAGGCGCGCCTCGACCATTTCGCCCCAGGTCACCGAATCGGATCCGGTTGGTTCTTGGCGGAGCACCGGCTCATAGAACCTTCGATCGCGGACGTAGCCCTCGAGCCAGCGCTTTGCAGTGCCGGAGTGCAGGCCGACGAGGCGATCGACGTCCGGGTAGGAGTAGATCGCTCGATCGAGCAGGGACCCAGCCATGGAACCCATACTGTCACCAGGGACCGTCACCGGGTGGTCGGCCCGCCGCGGATGGGCCTTCTGCGGTAGTACCGATCGACACAGTGCCGCCCAGCACGGCTCACCTGACGTCGAAGCGCGCCATCATCGCCATGTCCTCGTGTTCAAGGTTGTGGCAGTGGAGCACATACCGGCCGACGTAGTCGCTGAACCTGACGGCGATCTCCAGCGTCTCGCCCGGCAGCATGTCGACGGTGTCCTTTAAGCCATCGTCCTCCCGGCCGAGAACCAGGAATGGATCGAGATGCACGTGCACCGGATGATGCACGTTGGAGGTCAGCCGCCAGATTTCGGTCCGGTCCCGCTGGATGGTCGCCACCGCCCGTTGCGGGCGGAAAGGTTCGCCGTTGATGGTCCACATCGCTGTCCGACCGTCCGAGCCGCGGGCGAAAAGGAAGTTGCGCCGCGGTGCCCCGGCCGGAATGTCCCGCGCCGGCGGGCGTTCGGCGAGCCGGGCCGGCACCCGGCTGTCGTCACGCCCGCGACGCGCGACGGCGAATCGCATGACGAGCGCGGTGCCGCCACCGCCGATGCCGTTGCGCATGGTCACCTGACGTCCGGGTGGCAGCGCTGCGAAGTCGACGACGGCATCGATGCGTTCGCCGGGCGCCAAGGTGATCTCGCCGCGCTCACGGGGGGCCGCGAGCAGGCCGCCGTCCGACCCGATCTGCACGAACGGCAGCCGGGTGCCGTCGGCGTCCAGCGTCAGTGACAGGCGACGAGCGTTGCCGGCGTTGAGGATCCGCAGTCGGTATCGAGCCGCGTCCACCTCGGCAACCGGCCACGGTGCTCCGTTGACCAGCATCACGTCGCCGAGCACTCCCGACATCCACTCGTCGGCGACGCCCGGGCGTTGCAGTGTGGGGTCCACCGACGGGTACCGGAACGAGCCGTCGGCATCGAACGACCGATCTGCGATCAGCAGCGGCAACTCTCGTTCATCGCGAGGCAGCGACAACGAGTCCTCGTGATCGTCCCGAACCAGGTGCATGCCGGCCAGGCCCCGCCACACCGCCGGGCCGGTGAAGTCCATGCGGTGGTCGTGGTACCACAGGGTGGCCGCCGGTTGATCCATGGGGTATCGATATTCACGGGTGCTGGTTCGGAGCCGAGCCTCGGGGTCGGCCATGCCGGTCATGCCGGTGTGCCCGGCATGTGTGCCGCCGTTTCCGTCGGACATCCGTTGGGGGAGAAGCAGATCGGTCGGCCAGCCATCGCTGTCGGCCGGGGTGTGCCCACCGTGCAGATGGGTGACGGTGGGGACGGGCAGCGCGTTGGTGTGGGTGATTGTTACCGGAGAACCGGATCGGGTCTCGATTGTCGGGCCGGGGAACGTGCCGTCGTAACCCCACACCGGCGTGCGCACCCCCGGCAGGATCTGGAGATCGGCCACGCGCTGGGTGATGAGGATTCGTCCGGCCCGGTCCGGGCGCAGTACCGAAGCCTTCGGCAGTGGCACGGAAAACGGCTTTGGCAGCGGAAGTCGGCTGGGAACGAGCGTGGCGCTGGTACCAGCAACGTCGGCGGCGCAGCCGCCAAGGGTTGCCCCGGCCGCGCCGGTGACCGCGGCGGCCAGCACGAACCTGCCGAACTCGCGACGGGTGAACTCGCTCATCCCGCCGCGGCCTCCGTGTCCGGATGACGATCTGCGGCGGGCCGTTCTGGTCGGCGATCGGCGCGCCTGGACCGCTGCGTGGCCGCGCTAGGCCGCAGGACGGCGATGGCGTAGCCGATCGCCGTAGCCACGATGCCCACTCCCAACGGAATGTGCACGCCCAGGGAGCGGGAGAAACCCAGACCGATCTGCAGTCCCTCGGCAAGCGCGAGGGTCAGCGGGGGGACCACCAGCCACCGCGGGCCCCGGCGCAGCACCACCAGCAGCGCAAGCACGCTCATCAACAGCGCTGTGCCCGCCAGTATCTCGCCGGTGCCGCCGTGCCAGGCGAGCGCGCCGATCACGCCGTCCAGGTATTGGCCGATGGACAGTGGTTGGGCGATCGCCAGCGCTGCGTGCGCGACGGCAACGATGCGCAACAGCATGAGTAGGGGTCTCTGCATGAAGACAGCCTATATGTAGACAGGCTGCACGTACATGAGGGTCTTCCCTGAATCCGATTCTCTCGCTGCGGGTCCTACCTACTCGTCGGGCCGGGGATAGTGGCCAGGATGTAGCCTGGCGGCATGAAAGCGGATGCCGTACGCGGGCACCTGGACAGCCTGATCCTGGCGGTGCTGGAAGGTGCGCCGCTGCATGGCTACGGCGTGATCGAGGCTCTCGCGGCGCGTAGCGGCGGCGAGCTCGCGTTGCCGACCGGCACTGTGTATCCGGCGCTGCAGCGATTGGAACGTGCGGGGTTTGTCAGCAGTTCGTGGGATGTTGTCGGTGGGCGCAAACGCCGCACTTACGCGCTCACTCGAGATGGCGCCGCCCAACTGGGCGTGAGTCGGGCGGAGTGGATCCGGTTCAGTGGCACCATCGGCACGCTGTTGGGCGGTGCCAGGGCATGAGCGACGCCATCGACTCCCTCGTCATCGACCTGCGGCGATCGCTGCCGACTCTCTCCTGGCGCGCACGCCGCTCGCTGCTCCATGAGATCGAGGCCGATCTGCGTGATGCGCAGGCGGCCTACCTGGCCGCCGGCTCGTCGGCCGCGAGCACTGCGTCCAGGGCGGTCGCGGACTTCGGCGATCCGGGCGTGGTGGTGGCCGAGCTGACCACAGAGTTCGGTGCCAGGGTGGTGCGCTGGATCGGCGCGGCGCAAGCTGCCGTTGCCGTGCTGATGTTCGTCAGCTGGATGGCTGTTGGACTCGCTACCAAGGGCGCCGAACGCGCAGCCCCGGACTGGGGGTGGATGTGCCTGGCCTTCGTTGCCGGCACGCTTCCCACTGTTCTGCTCGGCCTGCTCGCTCGTCGCAGGCTGGGCGCCGTGACGCTGGCACCTGAGGTGGTGCGCCGATGGGGTCGCGGGGTGGTGGCCGGCGTCCTGCTGGGCATGGCGCTGACCCACGGCGCCACCCGCCTCAAGAGTGGTGTGGCCCAGATCGCGCCACAGCCGGGCGATGCCGTTCTCGGCGTCGCGTCGGACTGGGCGGCGATCGCGTTGTTGGCGGCGGCCGGTTACGTCGCCTTCGTCGTCCATCGCCTCGGGCGCGGTACGGCGCCGCGGCAGGACGTCCACCGGACGCCCGCTCCGATGCCCGGAGCGACGCCGGTGCGCAGTGCCTGACGCGCAGTCGCACTGCCGGTGCCCAGTGCAGGCCTGACCGATGTCGGCGCGGTCGCGCCGCCCTGAATCGGCACCACGTCGGCGATGATGCATCCATGCAGCTTCCCGAGTACCACGGTGACGACTTCTACTGCGATGTGGCGATTCCGCATCCAGAGGCTTTGCGGGTGGTCCACGACGACGCTCGGGTGTTGGCCTTCCAGCACACCAAGCCCTTCTGGGACGTGCACGTGGTGGTGGTGCCCAAGCGGCACATCCCCTCGCTGACGGCGACGACGGACGCCGACGAGGCCGACCTGCGTGCGCTGTTCGCGGCGGTTCGGTCGGTGGCCGGCGTGGTGGAGGCCGAGTATGGGGCGGCTGCGGTGCTCACCAACCTCGGCCGGTACCAGGACTCGAAGCATCTCCACGTTCACGTCCACTCCGGTGCCCGCCGCCCTCAGCTCGATCGGTGGCGGTAGCCGAGTCGGTACGGACTGGCGGCGTGAGAGCGGTGCTGCGGGCATTCAGTGGGCATAACCGTTGCGCGACGGGCGGATTGCTGCCGGCGGTGAAGCCAGCCTGCGACGCGGAGACTGCCGATCAGCGGGGTCATCCCCATCAGGGCGGCGCCGGCGCCGTGCAGGCGCATCGCCAGCTGAAACGATGTTTCCCTCCGAACGGGTGAGAAATCGTTACCTTGCAGGGGTTTCATCATCCGACCGGGTGAATTCGGCCCGTGCCGCGGGCCAGGTGAATCATTCACAAACATGTCGGACGGCGGGGTGAACAACTCGCTGAGCGGTGTTACCGCAGGTCAGCGGGTGTCCAATCGGACAGGTCACACTACGTCGAGCCGGCCAACCCCCGCTCAGCCGGTCAGGGGACGGCGCCAGCGCGCCATTGCCGGGCCACGGCGAAGCGCTTAGCGTCTGTCACGTTCGTCAGCGAACTCCGGAGCACTGGCTACCCCTTCCCCCGACATTGCTCGACGCTGAGAGGTCCCGCTATGACGCGTGTCTTCCGTACCGCCTACCCGCATGCTCCCGCTGCGCCCCACCGCGACGCCGGCTCCGTCGCGGCCATCGTCACTGACCATCGCCGACATCCCCGCGGTACCAGCAGGTTCCGCCGTGCCGGACTCGGCGTACTCGCCGGGCTGGTCGTCGCCCCGCTGCTGTCGGTGGCGGCCGCACCGGCGACCCAGGCAGCTTGTTCGTACATCCCGCCGGACCGCGACATCAACGTCACCCGCAAGGTGTACGAGGTCGGGCAGCGGATGAACGTTAACGGCAAGGTGATGCTCTCCGGCTTCGAAACCGGTTGGGTGGAATCACGTATGAACAACCTGCCCTGCGGCGACCGCGACTCGCTCGGCGTCTTCCAGCAGCGTCCGTCGATGGGCTGGGGCACGGCGGCGCAGGTGCAGAACGTCGACTATGCGGCCACCCAGTACTTCAGCCGCGCCATCGTCAACGACCGCAAGTATCCGAACTACACGCCAGGCCAGCTGGCCCAGTCTGTGCAGATCTCGGCCTTCCCCGACCGCTACGACGCGGCCAGGTCCAAGGCCGAAGCGATGATCACCGAGGCGCGGGCGCCGTACGGCACCATCGGTGCCAAATGGCGCGCCGCCGGCGGGAGCGGCTCCCCGGTCGGAAACCCTGTCAGGGCAGAAGAATCCGGCAAGATCGGCGCCCGCTTCCAGGAGTTCCAGAAGGGCATGATCATCTGGAATCCTGCGAACAACCAGGCCTGGATGGTGTACGGCGCGATTCTGGCCAAGTACCGCAGCACCGGCTCCGAACAGGTCTGGGGCTTTCCCACTCAGGACGAGGGTGACGCTTCCGCCTCGCCCACCGGCAGCAAGGGCCGCTTCCAGAAGTTCGAGAAGGCACTCGTGTTGTGGTCGACGGCCACCAACGCGCACATCGTCAAGGGCGACATCCGCAAGTACTTCGAGAACAATCAATACGAAACGAAGTTCGGCTATCCAACCTCCGACGAGATCGCCGACGGTGCCGGCGTCAAGCAGACCTTCGAGCTCGGCACCATGTTCTGGAACCAGACCGACGGCGTTCGCTGGGAGGCGAAGTAGATGACAGCGCAACCACTCTCACCCGGCAGTGGCCGGTTCGGCAGACGGTCGCTGTTCGGCCGGGCGGGCACCCTCGGTCTTGCTGTTACCGGCGGAGTGCTGGCCACCAGCTTGCCGGGTCTGCTGGCCGCACCGGCAGCTCAGGCGTCGAGCCTGAACGGCGTCATCGGCCGGCAAGAGATCATCGACCGTGGCTGGCGCCGGTACCACCAGCGGCCCCGCTACTCGTGGACCAGCCAGACCGAGGGCTTCCGCAACGACTGCTCGGGGTTCGTCTCGTACGCCTGGAACACGTTGCCGCAGGGCAACAATGGTTGGACGACCTACTCGCTGCCGCAGATCACCCACCGTATCAGCGCCGCTGAGCTGCGCGCCGGCGACATCCTGCTGTGGGTGGGCAACCAGGCGGAGCAAACCGGCCACGTTCAACTCTTCCTGGGGTGGACCGACGCGGCGCGGAGCCGCTTCCAGGTCTTGGAACACGGTGGCGGCAACAGCGGGGTGGAACCGCCGGAGTTCAACACGTACTCGGCAATCCGGGCCGGCTACTACCCTGCCCGTTACAACAAGGTCAATGAACTCGACCCGTACGGCACCATCAGGGTGAAGTGGCTGGCCACCGGCGGTGCGTCGTCACCGGTCGGCAACCCGACGCTGCCGGAGCTGGATGCCAAGCGGGGCGGGCGGTTCCAGCAGTTCCAGAACGGCATGATCATCTGGAACCGCGCCAACAACCAGGCCTGGATGGTGTACGGCGCCATCCTCACCAAGTACCGCGACACCGGGTCGGAGCAAGCCTGGGGCTTCCCGACGCAGGACGAATTCGATGCCTCGGCCTCGCCCACCGGCAGTAAGGGCCGCTTCCAGAAGTTTGAGAACGCATTGATCTTGTGGTCGGCACAGACCGACGTGCACCTGCTGCACGGAGAGATTCGTAAGTACTTCGAGAACAACGACTACGAAAAGCGTTTCGGCTACCCGACATCCGATGAGATCCCCGAGGGCAGCGGCTTCAAGCAGACCTTCGAACTCGGCACCATCCACTGGAATCCGACCAGTGGCGCAACCTGGGAGGCAAAAGCATGACCGTTTCGAACCCCATCGATCCCACCACCAGCGCCGACACCACCGACACCGCCGGAACGGCAACGGCCGCGAAACCGACGGTGCTGAACCGCCGCAACACGCTCAAGGCAGGTGCGTTGGCGCTGGCCGCGTCCGCCGTCACCATCGGCGGCGCCACCACCCAAGCCAGGGCCGCGGTGCCCGGCCTCACCGAGATCTTCAACGTGAGGGTCAATGCCCGCTGGTGGGACTTCCGGTTCAACACCACCGCCATGACGCTCTTCCCGCCGTCGGTCCGGGTGATCCTGCCGGACGGGTACGACCAGAACCCCGGGCGCCGGTATCCCGTGCTGTTGCTGCTGCACGGCGGGCACGCCGAGGGCGTCAACCCGGCGCAGCGGTTCCCCGGCGCGTACAAGGACTGGACCGAGCACGGCGGCATCGCCGACCGGCAGACCGTCGGCAAGGACGTCATCATCCTGTGCCCCGACGGTGGCAACGGCGGCTTCTACGTCAACTGGAAGGGCCCGCAGGGCGCCAAGGTGAACTGGGAGGAGTTCCACATTCCGCAGCTGTTGAACTGGGCCGACCAACGACTGCGGACCATCGTCGGCTGGAAAACCAAAGCGGTGGCGGGGCTTTCCATGGGTGGCTACGGCGCCATGGTCTACGCCGCCCGCAACCCGCAGGTGTTCAGCTCCGCCAGCGCCTACTCGGGTGCGCTGGATGTGTTCGACATCAACCAGATCGCGGTGATGACGGGCTCACCGGTGTCGGACGGGCAACTGCCCGGTTCCATCTTCCAGGCGGACACCGGCATGATGCAGCAGTGGAACCCGCGGGCACTGGCGGGCAACCTGCGCGGCCTGCGGCTGTTCGTCTCCAGCGGCGACGGTAACGACGGCAACCCCGCTTCCTGGATCCAGGAGTCGACGGCACGCCGTACCAACGATGCCTTTGTCGGTGACCTGCGAGCCAGGGGCATCGGCGTCGACTACCGCTTCATGCGCGGCGGCGGGCACGTCTGGCCGAACTGGAACTACTTCTTCGGACAGGACATCAACGGCATTCTCGCTGCGCTGCCTCATCAATGACGGTGGGGCCGTGAGAGGCCACTCCGCTCGGATGGTCGCGGCCGGGTAACATGGGCGTAGCCACGCGGGGTGCCGGCAACCGATGTTTGCCGGCTGAGATCACACCCGTCGAACCTGACCTCGATCATGCGAGCGGAGGGATCGTGGCCGCGTCGACAGGCGCCCCTTTGCCTCGTGGGAGTTGTTGCCATGAGCAGTGTTTCAGCCTCATCCGGATTCTCGGCAGAGCAGCGCCGTCGCTGCGACGAGCTCTTCGAGACGTTCTACGCGCACCCGTTCCTGCGGGGGCTGGCGGATGGCACCGCCTCAAGGGAGAGCGTGCTGCACTACGTCGGCCAGGACAATCAATACCTGACCGCGTTCATCCGCTGCTACGGGTTGGGCCTGGCCAAAAGCCCTGACCGGCAATGGATGGCGTGGTTCAGGGACAACGTCACCTTCCTGTTGGCCGACGAGACCCACCCGCATCACGTGCTGTGCCAGGCTTTCGGCGTCGACTACGCCGATGCCCAGCTCGACACCATGGCGCCCACCGCGCAGGCATACATCAATCACATGATGGTCAGCGGATACGACAGCCTCGGGGTACTGATGGCGGCACTGTTGCCGTGCCCGTGGACGTACATCTGGGCAGCGCAACGGCAACAGGCCAAGGCGCCTGCGGCGCAGGACAATCCGTTCGCCGGCTGGTGGGAGTTCTATGCCAACGTCGAGTGTGACGAGCTGCTTGCCCAGTTCATTGCCAGGGTCGACGCCCTGGCCGAGCAGGCCGGCCCTGCCGAACGCGCTCGGATGGCCGCGGCGTTCGAAGCCAGCTGCGAGTACGAGGTCGCCTTCTGGGAGATGGCCTTCACCCAGCAGCGCTGGCAACACAAGGAACTGGCGCTCAACTGACCCACCAACGGTGGAAGTGGTGCACCGGGCCGGGTCCGGCGCCGATGTGCAGGCTGTCGGCACCGCCCAGGGCGTCGGTCAGCCAGTTTTTGGCACCGGTCACCGCTTCCAGCCAGCTCGCGCGCTGCGGCAGCAGCGCGGCAATCGCCGACGACAACGAGCAACCCGTCCCGTGGGTGTTGCGGGTCGGCACCACCGGCGCCGTCAACTCGGTGACGCCGTGCTCGTCTGCCCACACATCAACCGCGGCTGCGGTTTCGGTGTCGGGGGCCGCGGTGTCGCTGCCGGCGTGGGCGGCTCGGTCATCAGCAGCGGCAGCGCCGCCGGGCACGGCGGCCAGGTGCCCGCCCTTGAGCAGCACCCGGCGGACACCGCGATCGATCAGAGCCCTTGCCTGGATGCGCATCTCGGCCACGGTGCCGGCCGGCTCGGTGCCGAGCAGGGCAGCCGCCTCGTGCAGGTTCGGGGTGATCGCGTCGGCCTTGCCGACCAGTTGGCTCATCGCCGCCATGGCATCGGCATCCAGCAGCCCCGACCCAGCCGTCGAGATCATCACAGGGTCGAGCACCACAGGGCAGCGCAGCACGTCACCGATCAACTCCCCGACGGTGTCGCAGATCTCCGCGGTGGCCAGCATGCCGATCTTGATCGCGTCGATGTGCACGTCGGCGGCGAGCGTCCGCGCCTGTTCGACGACGAAATCGGCTGGGACCACATGGATTCCGGTGACGCCTCTGGTGCTCTGCGCGGTCAGTGCCGTCATCGCGGCGCACCCGTAGACGCCGAGCGCGCTGAACGTCTTGAGGTCGGCCTGAATGCCCGCGCCGCCGGACGGGTCGGACCCGGCGATGCTGAGCGCGACCGGCGGTGTCATGCCGCGGCCTGCCAGCATTGCCGCAACTGCGCAGCCGCAGCGGCGGGTTCGTCGGCGGCGCAGATCGCGCTGACCACCGCGATGCCGGCGAAACCTTTGCCCCGCAACAGGGACGCTCGTTCGGCGGTGATCCCGCCGATCGCCACGCCCGGCAGGCCGGCAGCGGATGCCAGCCGGCCGGCATCGTCCGGACCCAACGGCCGGGCATGGTCCGGCTTGCTGGCCGTTGCCCACACCGGCCCGATGCCGAAATAGTCGACGGTGCCGGGCGGTAGCGCCGAAGCCGCTGCCAACTCGACGGCCTTGCGCACCGACAGGCCGAGCAGACGGCTGGGCCCCAACAATTCTCGGGCGGCAACCGGATCCAGATCGCTCTGGCCGACGTGGGCTCCGTCGGCACCGATCGCCTCGACCAGGTGAACCCGATCGTTCACCAGCAGCGGAATCCCCGCCGGCCGCAGAGCGTCTCGCAGCTCTCGCCCCAACCGGACGAACGCGGCGTCCTCGGCTTTCCGATCGCGCAGCTGGACCACGGTGACGCCGCCCTGCACCGCCGCCGCGGCAGTCGCCGGCACCCCGCGGTCGCCGCACATCGCGGTGTCCGTCACCAGGTACAGGCTGGGATCCAGCGCCGGACGCGGCCGCGCGCTGGTCACTGCGGATCCACCCGATCAGCCAGCTCAGCCGGCTCCAGCAGGAACAGCTGATCCAGCAGCTCGACCGCGAAAGAGCCTGGCCCCGAAGCGGAATCCGCCGCGGTCTCGGCTGCCAGGGTCAACGCGGCTGTCGCAGTGCCGGCAGCAATCATGGCGTCGTCGGAGACCGCGCAGCACCCGGCCATCAAGGCGCCGAGCGCACAGCCCACCCCGGTCACCTTCGTCATCCATGGGTGCCCGTGGGCCAGCCTGAGCAACCTCTGGCCGTCGGTGATCAGGTCGACCGGACCGCTCACCGCGACAGTTGTCGCATATCGTCCGGCAAGGTCGCCGGCTGCTTGCAGCGCGGCGTCCGGGGCGTGCGCCGCGTCGACCCCGCGGCCGCCCTCACCGCCGCCGAGCGCCAGGATCTCGGAGGCGTTACCGCGGATCACCGCCGGTGCGGCCAGCGCCAGCAGTTCGGCCGCGGTCGTGGTGCGCCACGGCAGGCCGCCGACGGCCACCGGGTCGAGCACCCACGGCGTTCCCGCAGCCGCCGCTGCCGGTACGGCTGCGCGCATCCCGGCCACCGTGTCGTCGTACGGAGTACCCAGATTGACCAGCACGCCAGAGGCGACGGCAGTGAAACCCGCTGCCTCGTGCGGATTGTCGACCATGGCGGGCGCTGCCCCGGCCGCCAGCAACAGGTTCGCGGTGAACGGCGCCACCACGATGTTGGTGAGGCACTGCACCAGCGGGCTGTCGGTGCGCAGTCGGTCCCAACAGTCAGCGAGCTCGGCCGCAGCCGGCGCGGACAACTCAGTCGGCGCGGACAACTCAGCCGGCGCCGGCGGTTCCGACAGCGCGGCGGGGCCTTCGGGTGGGAGTGCAGATGCAGATGGTGCGGCGTCAGCCATGTGACGTCCCTTCGCTAGTACGAACTAGTGCAGGTTCGACGGGTGTGATCTCAGCCGCGCTTGGCGGCACCCCGCGTCACGGTCAAGGGTAGCGCCCGCCGGCGCGCCGTCGAGCGGGTGCGATGCGGGCGGTCCGTTTGCCGGCTTTCGTCCCGGCGGCCGCACCTGGCAGGATGGGCCAATGGCCGGGTGGGGCGAGAACGGGTACGGCATCGCTGTGCCCTGGTCAGGGGAAACCCCTGGCGAGGCGAGACAGTTGCACCACGCATCCGGCGCCGCCGCGGCCCGCTCCGCGGGCGAAGGGGCGCCGCGAACAGCAGGAACTGGTCGACCCACCCGGTCACACGCCGCCCGGCAGGGCCGTGGCTGACTGGGCGTTCGACTCCGGCACCGCGGCGCGGTTGGCCAGGGTCGTCGTCGAAAGCCGGACGAGCTGGCGCGCCGCCGACGTGGCCGAGGCGCTGACGCAGTTGCTGCCTCCGGAACAGGCCGAGGAGCTGGCCGCCAGAATGCTGGCCGCCATGCCAAGTCCACCCGTTGACGTCGGTCCGGCCGTCACCGGCTATCTGGCTGGTCTGCGCCGGCAGGACGCCCCGGCGACGATCGCGTTCGAGGTTCGCACCGCAGAACTCTGGGCCGGTTTGACGCCGCTGGCGGACCCGGCCGCGCTGGCGCGACTGCTCGACATCACCGTCGGCGAGCTGGAGTTCTTCGCCGATCGCCGCGGCTGGCTCCGGACGAAACCTACTGCACTGCAACACTATCGTTACCGCACCCTACCCAAGCAGTCCGGGCTGCGAGTGCTGGAGATCCCCAAGCCGAGGCTGCGGGAACTGCAGCGGCGGGTGCTGCGACACTGCGTCGCTCCGATCCCGCCGCATCCGGCAGCGCACGGCTTTGTGCCGGGCCGCTCGGTGCACACCTTCGCGGAGCCGCACACCGGCAGTCGGGTGGTGATCAGGGTCGACCTGCGTGACTTCTTCCTCACTGTCGCCCGCCCGCAGATCGAGGCGACGTTTCATACGGTTGGCTATCCACCCGCGGTGGGTGAGGTGCTGGCGGCGCTGTGCACCACGGCCACCGCTCCGGCCGCTTTCGCGGGCATCGATTCGGCGACAGCGGCTCGACTGCGCCGACCGCACCTGCCGCAGGGTGCTCCCACCTCACCCGCGTTGTCGAATCTCGCGATGTTCGAGGTGGACCGCAGACTCGCCGCGTTCGCTGGGCGGCACGGGCTCAGTTACACCCGCTACGCCGACGATCTGGCCTTCTCCACCGGCCTGGGCGAACCTGCGATTGCGGTGAGCGCCGTGCTCGCTGTCACCCGGAAAGTTGTTGCCGCAGCGGGACATCGGTTGCATCCGCGTAAGGTGTTGGTTCGGCGGGCCCAGCAGCGGCAGCAGCTGACCGGGCTGGTGGTGAATCGCACCCCGCAGCCACCGCGAGCGGAGTTCGACACCCTGCGAGCGATTCTGTACAACTGCGCCCGGTTCGGCCCGGAAAGCCAGAACCGGGACGACCTCGCCGACTTCCGCGGCCACCTGCTCGGGCGGATGCAGTGGGTGGCGTCCGGCAGCGCGACCAGGCGACGGGCACTCGCGGAGCTGTTCGATCGGATCGCCTGGTAGCGCGGGCGGCGGGCCGGATCGCGCCGGTGGCACCATGGATACATGAGCGAAGATGCGGCCTACGTCGACAAGGGCAAAGAATTCAAGCGCGACACCAACTACATCACCACCAGGATCACCCGCGACGGTGCCGACGGCTATCCGGTGGAGCCGGGCCGCTACCGGTTGATCGCGGCGCGCGCCTGCCCATGGGCCAACCGGACCATCATCGTTCGCCGGCTGCTCGGCCTGGAAGACGCCATCTCGCTCGGCATGCCGGGCCCGACGCACGACCAGCGTTCATGGACCTTCGATCTCGACCCGGACGGGAAAGATCCGGTGCTCGGCATCGAACGCCTGCAGCAGGCCTACTTCGCCCGCGACCCCGAGTACCCGCGCGGCATCACCGTTCCGGCGATCGTCGACGTTCCCACCGGCAAGGTGGTCACCAACGACTTCGCCCAGATCACTCTCGACTTCGAGTCCGAATGGGTCGATTACCACCGCGATGGTGCCCCGGATCTGTACCCGCAGGCCCTGCGGGAGGAGATCGACGCAGTGAACAAGCGGGTCTTCACCGAGGTGAACAACGGTGTGTACCGCGCCGGGTTCGCCGGCTCGCAAGAGGCGTACGACGCCGCTTACGACAGGCTCTTCACCGCCCTTGACTGGCTGGAGGAGCGGCTGTCGAAGCAGCGATTCCTGGTGGGGGACACCATCACCGAGGCCGATGTGCGGCTGTTCACCACACTGGCCCGATTCGACCCTGTCTACCACGGGCACTTCAAGTGCAACCGGCAGAAGCTCGACGAGTTCGACGCGCTTTGGGGTTACGCGCGAGACCTGTTCCAGACTCCCGGCTTTGGCGACACCGTCGACTTCGAGCAGATCAAGCAGCACTACTACATCGTGCACAAAGATGTGAACCCCACCCAGATCGTGCCGAAGGGGCCAGATCTGGCCAACTGGCTCACCCCGCACGGCCGGGAAGCCTTGGGCGGCAAGCCGTTCGGCGACGGTACCCCGCCAGGACCGGTTCCCCAGAACGAGCGAGTGACGCCCGGCCACGGCGCGGGCTGAGGCGCTGCGCGGGCTGAGCCGCGGCAGGGCTGAGGCGGCGGCGCGGGCTGAGGCGGGACTGGTTGCGCCGGTGGGCTTGCCTGCCTCAGGCGGTGGGATCCATCTGCCGCACCTGCTTTTCGCCGTCACCGGCGCTGAGAATCGTTCGGCAGATGTCGCCGAGTGCGGCCTGCTGCTCGGGGGTGAGCGGGTCGAAGAGCACCGACCGCACGGTCTCGGCGTGCAGCGGCGCGGTGCGTACCAGCCGCTCGTAGCCCGCGGGTGTCAACGCCGCCACCTGACCCCGGCGATCGGTGCTGTCCTGCTCCCGCGTCACCCAGCCAAGTGCCTCCAGCCGGGTGACCGCATGCGACAGCCGCGACTGCGACGAGCCGGTCACCTCGGCGAGACGATTCATTCGTAACCGATGTTCCGGCGCCTCGGACAGCATGGCAAGAATCAGGTAGTACGCGTGGGGCATGTGGCCGGTCAGCTGCATGTCGCGCTCGATACTCTCGTCGAGCAGCCGCTGCATGGCCAGGTAGCTGCGCCAGATCTGTTGTTGTTCAGCGGTGAGCCACGGCCCTGGCCTGTTGTTCGCCTCCACGCTTCACCTGCCTGCCCGACGAGTCCCCGCACTCGCCTGTCAGCGGTCCAGCCTACGGGCGGTCACTCGACGTGCCGAACGGCACGCCGTTGTGCCGGGTCAGCCGGCCATGTGGTCCGCTGGTGACCGAGGCGCCAACCGGGACCGAGCAAGACGGGACGCCGGGCAGCGAACACAGAGCACAGAGCACTGGGCGCAGTGCGCGGAGCACAGAGCAACAGAGCACAGAGCACGGAGGGGATCACGGGTGATCGAGGACGAAGCCCCGCACGGCTGGCGCCGCGCGGCCCGGGTGCTGCCCGTCGATAGCGAGGGCCGGGTGCTGTTGCTGCACGGTTGGGATCCGCACCGGCCGGAGCAGCCGTTCTGGTTCACCATCGGCGGCGGCGCCGAACCGGATGAGTCGTTGGCGCAGGCCGCGGCGCGCGAGCTCAGGGAAGAGGTTGGTGCCGTCGTCGACCCGGCTGACCTCGGCGAACCGGTGGGGGAGCTGCGCCACCAGTTCTCCTGGGCCGGCAAGACGCTGTGGCAGCACGAGGTCTATTTCGCTTGGGCGGCAGCGCATTTCACCGCCGACTTCGACGGGATGGACCGCGCCGAGCAGAACAGCATCGACCAGGCGCGATGGTGGAGTCCGGATGAGCTGGCGGCCGACGGCAGCGGGACCTCGCCGAACCTGACCGCCACCATGCGCAAGGCCATCGCGGCCGTCACCCGGAGGTGAACGGCGGCGAGGCGGAACGGGTAAAGCCGAGCTGAGCGGCCGATCCGGAAGCGGTCGGTGCCGAGTGGCTGCTGAAACAGTGGGCCCCCAGGGGCTCGAACCCTGGACCAGCGGATTAAAAGTCCGATGCTCTACCAACTGAGCTAGAGGCCCGTGGCCCGGAATCGTGCGGGCACGTTGAGCGTACCGAATCGCGGTGGGCCGGCTTACCGGCCGGTGCTGGTGGCCAGGGCCGGGATCGAACCGGCGACCTTTCACTTTTCAGGCGAACGCTCGTACCAACTGAGCTACCTGGCCCTACGCCGCGGGGCCGGTCCGATTGATCGAACCGGCCCCACCGCGTACGCGACCCTGACGGGACTTGAACCCGCGACCTCCGCCGTGACAGGGCGGCGCGCTAACCAACTGCGCCACAGGGCCTTACTGTTGCTGCCTTGTACTGCTGGCTCCGGTTGCAAACAACCGGAGTACCCCCAACGGGATTCGAACCCGTGCTACCGCCGTGAAAGGGCGGGGTCCTAGGCCGCTAGACGATGGGGGCTGGACCAAAGTCCGCCTCCAACGGCTTGCCGTTGGGAGCGCAATCAGCATACGGCACCGCTCCAGCGACTAACAAAACGGCTGGTCAGCGCCGGGTCGGCCGGTTCGGTGCCGGCGCTCAGTCGTTGCTGCGATGACGGCCGTGCGGCAGGTCGGCCCGGTTCACCTGGTCCGGGCGCAGGCCGGCCAGCCGGTCTTGCACGGGGACACTGGAATCGTCGAGCTGGTGCTCACCGCGGCGACCGGGCGACCCGGCTGAGCCGTCCTGCCCGTCGTCCGGGGCGACCGCGTGCTCGACCACCTGCCCGCCCGCGCCCACCGCGGCGGTGCTCGCCGCCATGGCGCCGACGGTGGGGCCGTCCCCGATGTCCGACGCTGCCGCGACGGTGTCGCCGGTGCGCTCGCGCTGCTGCCTGGCCGCCTCGGACGCGGCCCTGGTCTGCTCCTGCAGCGCGGAGACGGTGCGCAGCGGCGTCTCCTTGAAGAACAGCAGCAGGATGAACGCCACCACCGCCACCGCAGCGGCGGCCCAGAACACCGGGTGCATGGAGTCAACAAAGCCCTGCTGGAACGGATGCGCGAGCACGCTCGGGATCCGCTGCAGGAACGAGGTGTCGTCCTGCATCTGGGCACCCATCTGTTCGATGGAGCGCTGCACCACCGCCGGATCGGACGAGTGCGCGTTCGCCGCGGCCGCCTGCTGGAAGGCCGGGTCGCTGTTCGCGGCGGTGAGCTCTTTGCCGATGTTCTTCGGCATCGCGCTGAACAGCATCGACAGGAACACCGCGACGCCGAGGGTGCCGCCGACCTGGCGGAAGAAGGTGGCGGCCGAGGTGGCCACTCCCATGTCCTTGGCCTCGACCGAGTTCTGCGTCGCGATGGTGAGGGACTGCATGCAGTTGCCGACCCCGAAGCCGATGATGAAGATCATCCCCCAGAGCCAGATGTTGGGGGTATCGATCTTCAGGTTCAGCGCGAGCAGCACCGCGCCGACAAACACCAGCGCCATGCCGATCTGCGGAAAGATCTTGTAGCGCCCGGTCTTTGCGGTGAGCTGACCGGAGATCACCGAGGCGCTCATCATGCCGATGGTCATCGCCAGCATCTGCAGACCGGACTCGGTTGGGGTGGCACCGCGGACGATCTGCAAGAACAGCGGCAGCGTCAAGATGGCGCCGAACATGGCCATGCCGACCAGCAGCCCTGCGCCCTGCATCAGCGAGAAGTTGCGGCTTTTGAACAACCGCAGCGGGATCAGTGCGTCGTCGCCCATCTTCGACTCGATGACGACAAACGCGATCAGACCGACGACGCCGATGATCGCTAGCACGATCACGACCGGCGACCCCCAGCCCCAACCCTGGCCCTGTTCGGCGATGGTGAGCAGCGGCACCAGGCCGATCACCAGCGCGGCCGCGCCCCAGTAGTCGATCTTGTGTGGTCGCGGGGTGTGCGGGATGTGCAGCACCTTTGCCACGACGCACAGCGCGATCAGGCCGATCGGGACGTTGATCAGGAAAACCCAGCGCCAGCCGGCGATTCCGAGAATCGAGTTGGCACCGGCGAACAACCCGCCGATCAGCGGCCCGAGCACCGAGCTGGTGCCGAACACCGCCATGAAGTAGCCCTGGTACTTGGCGCGCTCCCGCGGCGGCAGGATGTCCGCCATGATCGCCAGCGACAACGACATCAGGCCGCCGGCGCCCAGCCCCTGGAACGCCCGGAACGCGGCCAGCATGTACATCGAGGTGGCGAAGGTACAGGCCAGCGACCCGATCACGAACAGCGAGATGGCCAGCAGGTAGAACGGTCGGCGGCCGTAGATGTCCGACAGTTTTCCGTACAGCGGCGTGGCGATGGTGCTGGTGATCAGGTAAGCGGTGGTGACCCAGGCCTGCAGCGAAATGCCGTTCAGGTCATCGGAAATGGTCCGAATCGCGGTCGACACGACGGTCTGGTCGAGCGCGGCGAGGAACATGCCCGCCATCAGCCCGGAGAGGATGGTGAGGATCTCCCGGTGCGTCATCGACCCGTCGGCCGACCCCGGCGGGGCCGCGGCAACCGCGCTCCGATTCGACATTGTTGTGGTGCCTTTCTCAGGTAGTGCGCTCAGTGTTGGTCCGCTGCCGATCCGGCGCTCGGCGAGCGGCGGCGGCCGGGTCGGGCTCCCCGGTGTGCGAGGCCAGCACGGCCTCGGTGATGGATTCCCGTTGCGACTCCATGTCTTCGACGTAGCGGTGCAGCAACTCCGCGAGGGTGCGCCGGTCGTGATCGGACCAGGCTGCGGTGACCCCGGCGAACAGGGCAATGCTGTCCCGCCGCAACGCATCTCGCCGCTGCCGCCCGAGGTCGGTGAGCACCAGCAGTGAGGCCCGACCGTCGTCCGGGTCGGCCTGCCGTTCCAGGAAGCCCTCCTTGACCAGCTGCGCCACCTGCCGGGACACCGTCGACGGATCGGCGCACAGCTCCTCGGCCAGATCGGCGGCCCGGCGACGCTGCCCGTCGGCGAACTTGAACAACAGGAACGTCGGGGCGGCCGACACCCTGCCGGTCGCGGTGATCCGGTTCCTGATCGCGCCGTACTGCCGCATCAGCCGGGTCATCAGACCGGAGATGACGGTGCCGTCGGCCCCGGCGGGCACCTCATCCACCGGACCGCTGCCGTCCTGCCGCTGCTGATCAGCCATTTGTTGCCCTTACCAACTAGTTGCCGTCGGCAAGTATGCACCCGCGGCGGCCCTCGGTCGAATCGAAAAGCTATGCGTCCGGGGAAGGCCAGGAGTATCGCCGGCCCGGTTGGCTACGCAAGGTGATCAACAGTGGGGATAAATACGCCCGATCGACACGGCGGCGCCCGCCGGCTTGCTGCCTAAGGTCGGAGGGTCGGGGCGCGCTGGGCAGCCCGTACCCGTCCTGCCCGTGCCTTCGGCGTGAAGCCGCCCCCGTGGTGAGAAGGAGCCCGCCGATGACGACACCAACCTCACCGCACCAGCTGTGGTCCCGCCGCCGGCTGCTGACCACCGGCCTCGCCGTGCCGGTGGCGGCGACCACGACGCTCGTGCTGCCCGCACTGTCCGCCGCGCCGGCCGCGGCCGCGGTGCCGAGCAACTCGACGCAGGTGATCACCGTCGCCGCGGCAGCGGGCGCGTCCACCGCTACCCTGTCGGCCTGGCAGCGGCAATCGACTGGGCAGTGGAGACGGGCGTTCGGGCCGATGCCGGCCAGGGTCGGCTCGGCCGGGATCGGAGCGGCGCGGGAGGGCAGCAAACGCACCCCAGCCGGCAGCTATCCGCTCAACCTGGCGTTCGGCCGGCTGGCCAACCCCGGCACCAGGCTGCCGTACTTCACGACCGACACCAACGACTGGTGGGACAGCAACGTCGCATCACCCACCTACAACACCCACGTGCGCCGCGCCACCAGCCCAGGCGGCGCTTCCGAGAACCTCTACAACGTCGGCACCGCCTACAACTACGCGGTCAACATCGGCTACAACCTGCAGCGGGTGCCCGGCGCCGGCTCCGCCTTCTTCCTGCATGTGTCCACCGGCGGCCCCACCGCCGGCTGCGTTGCCATCGCCCAGACCAGCCTGCAGGCGATCATGCGGTGGCTCGACCCGGCACAGCACCCGACCATCGACATGCGCACCGGCAACCCGTGGGTGCCGCCGACCCAGTCGGTGTACTCGTCGATCAGCTTGGACACGGCCACCCAAACCGTCCCGGTGGGCGCCCCGGTGACGATCAAGGGAGTGCTGCAGGCGGGGACCGGACAACGCCTGGGCGGCATGGTGATTCAGGTGTGGGGCGAGGACCGCGGGGTGCCCGGTTGGGCCAGGCAAACCACCGCGACCACCAAGGCGGACGGCAGCTACGCGGTGACGGTGCGGCCGCCGAAGAGCCGCTACTACCAGGTGCGTTGGCCCGGTGGCGGTTCGTGGCTGGGCAGTACGTCCCGCACCATCCTGCTGGTGACGCATTGACCGCTTGCGGACCGGACCAGTAGCGGTCAGGACCAGTAGCGGTGCAGCACGTCGTCGGCGCCGGCGCGCACGTCGCGGATGCGCACCTGCTTGCCGACGTTCGGCGCCTCGAGCATGTAGGGAACGTCGTTGGCGATGCCGAGATAGATCGCGACGTGACCTTCGAAACCGACGATGTCGCCCGGCTTCGCGTCCTCCCACTTGACGTCGGTGCCGCCGGAGCGCTGGCTGGCCGAGTCGGTGCCGGTGCTGAAACCGGCCTGCTTCAACACATATCCGGTCAGCCCCGAGCAGTCGAAGCCGGTGACCCCTTGGCAGGAGTTCTTCTCGCCGCCGCCGCGGGAGCAGCCGTCGTCCGGACCGCGGCCGTCGGTGCCGCCGCCCCAGACGTACGGGGTGCCCAAGAAGGCGAGCCCGGACGCCAGGCCGCGCGCCACCTTGTCGTTCGGCGCCTTGATCATCTTGCCGCGCAACTGTTCCGGCACGTTCGGGTTGTCCGGGATCTGCACCATCATCCCGTCGGTGCGGACCGAACCCGCCTGCTGCTCGCCCTGGCCCTGCTCGCCCTGGCTCTGCTGGCCGTTCTGGGCGGCGTCGCTGGTGCCGAAGTACTTGGCGAACAGGAAGTAGAAGTTGCGGTTGCCGTAGCTGCTGCACGAGTCGCCGACGCCGGGGTAGGCCTCGAGCGAGGCCTGGTTCGGCTGGTAGGGCGTGTAGTTGTACAGCGACGCGGTGGCCTTGTTCTTGATGGTCACCGAGCTGCCGCCACAACCGGATTCTTTGACGTTCCAAAGGATCTCGACGGTTTGGCCGGCGCGGTAGTTGTACTTGTCAGGGTTGACGACGTAGCGCGCCCACTGCTTGGCCATGCCGCTGGCCTGCTTGACGAAACCGGCGTACTCGGGGTCGCAGTTGGCGCCGCCGCCCGGTCCGGTGTCGGGGCAGTGCCAGCCGTACGCTGCGGCATAAGACTTCTCGCTCACCGACGAGTCGGTGAGCAGACCCGATTCCTTCTCCAGCGTCACCAGCATCACCTGCGGATTGACGCCGCAGGCCACCGACACCTTCTGGATCACCTCGGCGGCGTCGGCTTCGGGGTTGCCGGCAATCGCCTTGCAGTACTCGTCCTGCGGGGTGTCCGGCAGCTCCACCTTGAGGTTCTTCAGGCACCAATCCCCTTGGCAGTCTTTGCCTTTGGCGTCGATGAAGGTGCGGATCTGGTCGGTGCTCATCGCCTGCGTGTTGTAGAAGACCGCGTCCGAGACGATGAAACCGGGGTCGAAGGTGGACGGTGCGCCGGTGGGCGTCTCGCCGTCCTGCGGGCAGGTGTCCTGCTTGGGGTGCCAGTTGTAGGCGGGCGTCGGCTGGTACAGCTTCTTGACCAGTGCGGCGGCGGTGGTGCGCCAGCCGTTGTACTTCACCCCTTGCTGCTTGCGTTGCACCGCCTCGGCGACGGCCCAGTCCGGCTGCGCGCCCTTCTGGTAGCCGGGCACCTTGGCCTGCAGGGCGTTGAAGAACATCCGGCTGGCGCCGATCGGATCGGTGCGGTCGTCGAAGGTGTAGCCCTTCTTAGGCTGGGCGAACAGGCCGATGCTGTCGCCCTCGCGGAAGTTCGGGTTGAGCGCCGAGTCCGTCATCGCGGCGAGCAGTCCGACCTTGATGCCGCGCTGCGAGATGCCCATCGCCTTGCCGACCGAGATGACGGTGCTGGCGGTCTGCACCTGGGCATCGCCGAGCTTGGTCCGCCCGAACATGCCGCCGGTGGCGGCGGTGCCAGGGATCTCATCGGTGGTGGTGCTGCAGCCGTCGCCGCCGGTCGGCGGGGCAGTCAGGTAGGCGGTGTCGCCGTCGCCCAGCACCCCGTAGCCGGCCGGCACCGGACCTGCGGTGTCGGCAACGGCAGCCGTCGCCGCGGCATTGCTGGGTTTGTCCGACGTGGCGTTCAAGCTCAGGACGACCGCGCCGGTACCCACAGCGAGTGACAGCGCGGCGGCCAGCAACGGGCGGAGCTTGCGGCGGGCAGGAGGGGTGGGCGGCTGCCACTGCTGCATGTGCCCTGCTCCTTCCCCCCACGTCCCGGCGTTCTCCGGGCGATACGACGCTGCCGTGCGCATTCAGGTTCCCCACCCTGCGTCGGTGCACGACGAGCCGCCTTTTCTGCCCGCCGATAGGTTACGGTCCGCGCGCGGGTACCCGACATGGGGAGAAGTCCCCCGGCTCGCTCGATAGTGTTCCGGCCATGAGTTCGAGCAAACCCAAGGCCACCGACAGTCCGGCTGAGGGCGACGCGCCGCCGGTACTCAGCACCATCGACGGCGCGCTCGGGCACCTCACCCTGAACCGGCCACGGCAGATCAACGCGCTGTCGATCCCGCTGATCCAACAGTTCAGTGCGCAGCTGGATGCGTGGGCCGGCGACGACGCCGTGCAGGCGGTCCTGGTGGACGGCGCGGGCGAACGCGGGCTGTGCGCCGGCGGCGACATCAAGGCGCTATATGCAGGCATCGTCTCCGGCGAGGGGCCCGGCAGCTTCTTCAGCGACGAGTACGCGATGAACGCCGCGATCGCGCACTATCCGAAGCCGTACGTGGCGATCATGGACGGCATCACCATGGGCGGCGGCATCGGCATAGCCGGCCACGGCAGCGTCCGGGTGGTCACCGAGACGTCGCAGTTGGCGATGCCGGAGACCGCGATCGGGCTGTTCCCCGACGTCGGCGCGCTGTACCTGTTGGCGCGTGCACCGGGGGAGATCGGCACCCACATGGCGCTCAGCGGTGCCCGGCTGGGGGCGGCGGCTGCCATCGAGGCGGGGCTGGCCGATCACTTCCTGACGCGCCGGCGGGTGCCAGAGCTGGTGGCCCGGCTAGCGCGGGACGGGCGGTCCGTGCTGGACGGTTTCGAGCGGGACTTAGAGCGGGACTTCGAGCGGGACTTCGAGTGGGACTTCGAGTGGGACTTCGAGTGGGACTTCGAGTGGGACGAGGCCCCGGCCGACACCGGTTTCGCGGCGGGCGCGCGCGAGTGGATCGACGCCTGTTATCGCGGCGACGACGTCGACGAGATGTTGGCTCGGCTGGACGCCCGTCCCGAGGACGCCGCGCGGCAGGCCGCCGCCACCATCAGGGCGATGTCACCGACGTCGGTCAAGGTGACGCTGCGGGCACTGCGCGATGCGGCGTCGATGACGGTGGATGAGGTGCTGGCGCAAGACCTTTCCCTTGTGCACCGCTTTCTGACGGTGCCGGATCTGCGGGAGGGAATCAGGGCCCAGGTGATCGACAAGGACCGCAATCCGCGGTGGGATCCGGCCTCGCTTGACGAGGTGTCCGACGCCGACGTTTCTCGCTTCTTCGACTGAGGTTTCTTTCGGCTGGATGTGGTCGGGCTGGGAGCTTGGCCCTGGATGGTTGGTGGCCGGTTCGAGCCTGCCGGATGATGGCGCAAGATCAGTGCAGCGTCGTGGGTTCGGCGCTGCGGCTCGCACATCCAGGGAGAAGCGCCATGTGGCACGACATGTTCACCTTCCAGATCCCCGCGGCTGAGAAGATCATCCGCACGGTGCTGGTGTACCTACTGATTCTGGTGTTGTTGCGGGTGTCAGGGCGGCGGTCGATGGCGCAGCTGTCGACGATGGATTTGACCGTGATGTTTCTGCTGTCGAATGTGGTGCAGAACGCCATCATCGGCAATGACAACTCGCTCGTCGGCGGTGCCCTCGGAGCAGTGGTGCTGGTGGCCGGCAACGAGCTGATCGACTATCTCTGCTATCGGCGACCGGCGCTGCGAAAGTTGTTGCAGGGCCGCACGGTTGAGGTGATCCGGCACGGTTCGCCCATCGAACCGGAGTTGCGCCGGTTGGGGTTGCGGGAGAGCGATCTGAACCGCATGGTGCGCATTCAGAACGGAAACAGTGTTGACGAGGTGGCGCACGGCCGGATGGATCCCGACGGGCACCTGGAGATCAAGCTGCGTAGGCGATTTCAAGGTGCGACAGCCAACGACATCGACCAGTTGGAAGCCCGGCTGGCTCGTATTGAGCAGCTGCTGACCGCGCAGATGGGCGCTGGTGCTGGCAAGTCTGACGTTCTCGCTGGGCTTCCTGGTGCAGGCGCCGCTGGCGGGGCAGCTGCTAGTGGTGAAGGTGCCGTTGGTGGGGTGCGGTAGGTGGAGGTGCCGGCAGTGGTGCGGCAGCTGCGCCTGGCGGTGCGGCCGGTGATGGGGCAGGGGCTGCCGATGCACAGTGAGACTTGTTGGCAGCGTTAGCAGTAGGGCCTGTTAGCCGCTGCGGCCGAGGGCGGTGGGTGCGGTCTTGCAGCGCGTGGCTCGGTGCGCGTGTGCGCAGGTGTGCCGGCGCGGTGAGCGTCTGCGGCGACAATGGGCGGTGACGTTTCGACCTGAGCTGCCTCCAGTGGGCGAAACAGGCGCCGTGAAACGATTTTCGGGGCGCTGGAGGCAGCTCAGGTACAAGGTGGCGGGGCATGAACTTGGTTTCATGCTTGCGGCCGCCGGATCTCTGCAGCGGGAGATCGGCAGAGACCGGAATGTGGCTGCTCGGCTGGGAGTGCTGTTGATTCGCGGGTACGCCGTTGAATCACGTGAGAATTGCTGCGGCGCATGGCTTTCGACGGCCTTCTTTCTGCAGCGTGCGCTGTTGTGACGCGGCTCGTGGGGTCGCGCTGCTCGATTCTGAGGCGAGTAGATGAATCGCGGCGCGGGCTGGGCGAGGCCGCGTCGAGGACTGTAGGCGCGGGTGAGACGCTTCCGTTGCCTTGCTCCGCTCTCTTCTGCGGCGCGGATCTCGACCCGCGCCCCCGCTGCCGGTGGGCCGCTGCCGCTGAACTGGTGCCGGTATCCGCTGCCGCTGCATTGCTTCCGCTCTTCTGCGGCGCGGATCCCGACCCGCGCCCCCGCTGCCGCTGGCCGCTGCCCGCATGCCGCTGCCGCTGAACTGTTGCCGGCATGCCGCTGCCGCTGAGATTTCGGCCTCGTCGGCCAGGCTCTTGCGCCAGCGCGCGTGGCGCATTGTCGGATCGACAAGCCGGAGACTGGCGAATTCATCCGATTGGCGGATCGAACAGGCGTACCAGAAGAGGTAGTCTGGGTGTGTCACAAGGGGGTGATGTTGATGCTCAACCGGAAGCCGGTTCGGGTTGGTGCTGCGCGGGTTTCGCAGGCGGTGTTCCAGCGGTGGCGTACGGCATTGGGGGTGCTGCAGCCGGGGTCGGGTTTGGTTGCGCATCTGGAATCCCGCCCGCCCACGGCGGCTTTGCTGGTCGCGCGGGCTGGGTCGCCTACGGTGCCCGGGCCCTCCACTCGCGCCGGCGCCACTGATGCCGCTCCGTCTACTCGTGCCAGCGGCGCCGCGGGCGAGGTCAACAAGGAAGAGGCCAACAAGGGCGATATCAACTCGGGGAACCCCGGCGTCGATTCACCGCCCGCTGCCGCCCATCGCGCCGATCGTGCTCCATCCGCCAGTGCCGGCACCGGCGCCCGCAGCGGCGGCGACTCGGGGAATCCCGAGGTGGATAGCCCGCGCGCTGCCACGCGCAACGCTGATCCGGCGAGTGGTGAGGCCGATAACCCTGACGCTGCCGGGTCCGGCGCCGATGATGCCGACGGTGCCGCTGATGCCGGTGTTGCGGGGGTGGTGTTGCACGGGAATGTGCTGCTGGATTCGGTGGTGGCTCGGGAGCGGGTGATTCGGCATTTGCAGGCGCAGAACGCTGCCGACCTTGGCGAGCTGGCCCGGAGCTATGTGGGGGTGCGGGAGTTCCTGGACACCGAAGTCGCCGGTGCGTTGACGATTTCTGAGCGTGCCGCCGCCACCCAGATCACGATCGCCGAGCAGCTGCGGAAAATTCCGGTCACCTGGGCGGCGTGGAACGCCGGGGAGATTGATCTACCGAAAGTCCGCTACCTCGCCGAACAAGTGGAGCAGTTGGACGAGGCGACAGCGCGACTGTTGGAGGAGCGGATCTATCCCTCCGCCGTGGATAAACCGATGGCGTTGTTCCGCCGCCAGGTCCGCAGAGTGTTGCTCGGGCTGAACCCCGACCACGCCCAGGAATCCCATGAGGAGGCCGTCGCGCAGCGGAATGTGTCGTGTGTGCCGGGTGAGGATGGGATGGCGCAGCTGGTGTACTACGGCCCGGCGCAGGACGTGGAGGTGGTGTGGCGGGTGTTGACCGTGATGGCCGACACCGCGAAAACCCCCGACGACTCCCGCGGGATCGATGCGCGCCGCGCGGACTGTCTGGTCGACCTGTTCCACCACGTGGTCGAGCACGGCCTCCCCGGCGGCGGGGTGTTCACACCGAAGCAGCGGTCCAGGGTTCGGTTGCAGGTGACCATGCCGTACACCGTGCTGACCGGCGGTGCCGAGGTGTGTGAGTTGGACGGGTACGGGCCGATCACCGCCGCCCAAGCCCGCGCCATCCTCGCCCGCACCCCCACCGGCACCCCAACCGGCGCATCCGCAAGCGATGCAGACGCAACCGGAGCATCCATCGCCGATGCCTTCGCAGCCGGCGCTGATATGGGTGGGCGAGAGGTGAACCACGCCAACAACACTGGACCCGGTCAGCGATCCGACGCTGACCATCCAGCCGGCCGCAGACCAGGCGCCTCCGATCGGGCCGGTCGAAGATCGGGTGTGTCGAGTGGGACGAGTCGACGACCAGACACTCCCCAGGGAACAGGGGGAGCAGGCAGCAGGCCCGCCGCTCCTGGCGGCAGCGACCGAAGACCACACCAACCGAAGGGCAGCGCGACGGGCAGTAGGTCCGATCCTGGCTGTGACCTGCTTGTGCAGCGTTTGGTGTGTGATCCGTTGGACGGGTCGTTGTTGGATGCCACCCGGATCGCGGGGTATGTGCCGCCGGAATGGCTCGCCGAACAGATCCGGACCCGGGACCGCACCTGCGTGGCACCGGGCTGCCGGCAACCCGCCGCCCGCACCGAGATCGACCACCGCGTCCCGTACCAGGCCGGTGGGGCGACCAGCGCGGACAACCTGAACCTGCTGTGCAAACATCACCACCGCGCCAAAGACGGCGGCGGCTGGACCCTCACCCGCACCGCCGACGGTAGCTACCACTGGACCTCACCCCTGGGCCGCACCCACACCAGAGAACCCGAAACCTGGTGGCAGCCAACCGAAGCGCCCGCAGCAGGCCATACCGAGTCGGACGCGACGCCGACCGGCGACCAAGCGGACGGCAGCGAGTCGACCGGCGGCCAGGCGGAAAGCAGCGAGTCGACCGGCGGACAGATGGGAGGCGAACAGGCGGTGGGCGAACAGGCGGTGGGCGAACGCACGGCAGCTCGGTCCACCACGGGGATGCCCGTCGCGGGCAAGCCAGCTAACGGCGACAACGGTGAGCGGCGCGAGGAGCCGCTACTCGGCAACCGGCCATCGGACGACACGAGCGCCGAGCCAAGCGACAGCGCTGACCGTGCCGACAGCGCTGACCGTGCCGACAACGCTGCCCGTATCGACAACGCCGACCGAGACAGCCACGCCGACGATCCACCGCCGTTCTGATCCGCTCCAACCGGCCCGCCGGGCCGGTGACGGAACGCCATGCAGGACAAAGCATCTCGATGCCCGGCATCACCGATCCCGCCGCGCGGCCGGGTCAGCTCATCCGCCCGCCGGCAGGGTGGACTCACCCATCCTGCCTTCCTGCCGCTCGCTCAGCCGACGCGCCCGCCCGATCCGCTCTCGGTGGGCCCGGCCCCGGCGCCGGACTGGTCAGCCCCGCCGACCCCGCTGCCCGACACCCCGCTGCCCGGCACACCGGCACCAGCACCGGCACCCGCACCGACCACCACGCCCGCCAGATCAGCAGCGTCCGGCGCAACCTCCTCGTCGTCCAGCGCGGCCTCGAACTGCGACTGGTAGAGCCGGTAGTAGGCGCCCTCCGCCGCGATCAGCTCGGCATGCGTGCCCTGCTCAACGATGCTGCCGTGCTCCATCACCAAGATCAGATCCGCATCGCGGATGGTCGACAACCGGTGCGCGATAACAAAACTCGTCCGATCGCTGCGCAGCGCTGCCATCGCCTGCTGCACCAGCACCTCGGTGCGAGTGTCCACCGAACTGGTCGCCTCATCCAGGATCAGCAGCGACGGATTGGCCAGGAACGCCCTGGCAATCGTGATCAGCTGCTTCTCACCGACCGACACATTGCTGCCCTCGGAATCGATCACCGTGTCGTAACCGTCCGGCAGCGACCGCACGAACCGGTCGACATACGTCGCCGTCGCCGCCTCGATAATCTCGTCCTCGGTGGCGTCGGGCCGGCCGTAAGCGATATTGTCCCGGATGGTCCCGCCGAACAGCCAGGTGTCCTGCAGCACCATGCCGATCCGCGACCGCAGGTCGTCCCGCCGCATCGTCGACACATCCACCCCGTCCAGCGTGATCCGGCCACCGTTCAACTCGTAGAACCGCATGATCAAGTTGACCAACGTGGTCTTGCCGGCACCGGTCGGTCCGACAATCGCCACCGTGTGCCCCGGGTCGGCCACCAGCGACAGATCCGTGATCAGCGGCTGATCCGGCGAATACGAGAAGTCCACGTTCTCGAACCGCACCTCGCCCTTGGTATCGCCCGCCGGAATAGTGGCCGGCTGCAACGGGTCCGGCGACTGCTCCGGCTCGTCCAGCAACTCGAACACCCGCTCCGCCGACGCCACCCCGGACTGCAGCACGTTCGCCATCGACGCCACCTGGCTCAACGGCTGGGTGAACTGCCGCGAGTACTGGATGAACGCCTGCACGCTGCCGATGGTCATCGCGCCGCTGGTCACCCGCAGCCCGCCGACCACCGCGACCAACACATACGTCAGGTTCCCGATGAACATCATCGACGGCATGATGATCCCGGAGATGAACTGCGCCTTGAAACTCGACTCGTACAGTTCGGCGTTCTTGTCGGCGAACCGCTGCTGCGCCTGCCGCTGCCGCCCGAACACCTTCACCAGCGAATGCCCGGTGTAGTACTCCTCGATCTGCGAGTTCAGCTCGCCGGTTGACCGCCACTGCGTGATGAACTGCTTCTGGCTGCGCTTGGCCACCTGCGCCGTGATCACCAACATGATCGGAATCGAAATGAGTGCGATCAGCGTCAGCCAGAACGAGACGATCACCATCATCACCAAGGTGCCGATCACCGTCAGCAGGCTGGTGAGCAGCTGAGACATGGTCTGATTGATCGACTGCGACACGTTGTCGATGTCGTTGGTCACCCGCGATAGCACCTCGCCACGGGTCTGCTTGTCGAAGTAGCTGAGCGGCAACCGGTTCAGCTTGTCCTCAACATCGGACCGCAGCTTGCGCATGGTGCGGTTCACCATGCCGGTCAACAAATAGCCCTGCAACCAACCGAGCAGCGAACTGGCCACATAGATCACCAGCACCCACAGCAGAATCGTTGCCAGCCGCGGGAAGTCGATGCCGGCACCGGGTGTCAGCGTCAGCGTCGACAACATGGTGGCCTGGTCGTTCTGCCCGGCCGCGCGCAGCGCAGCCACCACCTGATCCTGACTGGTGCCCGGCGGGAAGTCCTGGAAGATCGTCCGGCTGGTCCAGCCCTCGAAGATCACATCGGTGGCATGCCCGAGAACCTTCGGACCGATCACGCTCAGCACGACGCTCGCGACGGCCAGGCCGATCACCACCATCGCCAACACCCGTTGCGGCGCAAGCAGTCCGATCAAGCGCTTCGCCGACGCGGAGAAGTTCTGCGACTTCTCCACCGGGCCGGCGTTGCCGCCCCAGCCGCCGCCACGGTTGCCACCCTTGCGCGTCACCTCCCGCACCGTCGCGGCATCGTCGGCCGCGCTGGATTCGGTACTTGGCGCCGGGGATTCGGCTGCTGCATCCCGCGCCTGATCGGCAGGGACGCCCGCTCGATCGGCCGCGACACTCGCGCGATCGGCCGGGACGCCCGCTCGATCGGCCGCGACACTCGCTCGATCGGCCGGGACGCCCGGCTCGGTCGGGCCGCCCTTGTTCTCACCAGCACCGGGACCCAGGGGCGTGTTCATGCTGCCTCCTCCGCGGTGAGCTGGGACTGCACGATCTCGACGTAGGTGGCGCAGCCGGCCAGCAGCTCGTCGTGAGTGCCGGTGCCCACGACCCTGCCGTTCTCCAGCACGATGATCTGGTCGGCATCGACGATGGTCGAGACCCGTTGCGCCACCACAATCACGGTCGCGTGCGCCGAGATCGGCCGCAACGCCCGGCGCAGCCTGGCATCGGTCGCCACGTCCAACGCCGAGAACGAATCGTCGAACAGGTACACCGGCGCCTGCTTCACCAACGCTCTGGCGATCGCCAGCCGCTGCCGCTGCCCGCCGGAGACATTCGACCCGCCCTGGGCGACCGGGGCGTTCAGTCCCTCAGGCATCTCGGCAACGAAGTCCTTGGCCTGCGCGATCTCCAGTGCCCGCCACAGTTCTTCATCGGTGGCGTCCGGGTTTCCGTAGCGCAGATTACTGGCCACCGTCCCGGTGAACAGGAACGCCTTCTGCGGGATCAGCCCGATGCGTTCCCACAGCTGCGCCGGGTCGTACTCGCGGATGTCCAAGCCGTCCAACAACACTCGACCGCCAGTCACGTCGAACAGCCGCGGAATCAGCGACAACAACGTGGTCTTACCGGCACCGGTGGACCCGACGATCGCCGTCATCCCGCCGGGGCGAGCAGTCAGGTTGATGTCCGACAACACCGGATCGTCGGCACCCGGGTAGGTGAACTCCACGTCCTGCAGCTGCACAACGCCGCGCGCCGGCGGCGCCGGCTGTGGGTTGGCCGGCGGCCGGACCGAGCTCTCGGTGTCCAGCACCTCTTGGATGCGCTCGGCGGAGACCGCGGCCCGCGGGATCATCGTCGACATGAACGTCGCCATCATCACGGCCATCAGAATCTGAATCAGATAGGAAAGGAAAGCGGTCAGCGAGCCGACCTCGATTGCGCCGGAGTCGACCCGGTGCCCGCCGAACCACAGCACCGCCACCGACGAGGCGTTCAGGATCAGCATCACCACCGGGAACATCAACGCCATCAGCCGCCCGACCCGCAGCGACACCTGGGTCAGCTCGTCGTTGGCCACCGCAAAGCGTTGCGTCTCTTGGGGTTCGCGGACAAACGCCCGCACCACCCTGATACCGGTGATCTGCTCGCGCAGCACCCGGTTGACGTTGTCCAGCCGCTCCTGCATCTTGCGGAAGCTCGGCACCATGTTGATCACGATCAACGACAGCGCGCCGAGCAGGACCGGCACCGCCACCAGCAGCAGCCAGGAAAGGCCGGCGTCCTCGCGCAGCGCCATCACAATGCCGCCGATGCACATGATCGGCGCCATCACCAGCAGCGTGAACGTCATCAGCACGACGGTCTGCACCTGGGTGACGTCGTTGGTGTTCCTGGTGATCAGGCTGGCCGGGGTGAATCGGCCCACCTCACGGTCGGCGAAGGTACCGACCTTGTTGAACACCGACTGCCGCACGTCGCGGCCGAAGCCCATCGCCACCTGAGCGCCGTAGTACACCGCGGCAATGCTGCACAGGATCTGCACAAGGGTGACCAGCAGCATCAGCCCCCCGAGGCTCCAGATCTTGCCGACATCGCCGCGGGCCACACCCTTGTCGATGATGTCGGCGTTCAGGCTGGGCAGGTACAGCGAGGCGATGGTCGCCACCAACTGCAGCAACAAGATCGCGCAGATCTTGCCGCGATAGGGACCAAGGTGACTGCGCAGTAGTCGCAACAACATCTCGTCTGGCCTTTCGGTGTGGGGTGCGGGTCGAGCTTGCCGCTCGGGCCGGCAGGTGGTCTGGCAGGACGGCCGGGGCGGCCGGGCCGGGCGGGGCGGCCGGGCCGGGCGGGGACGGCTGAGTCGGGTGGAATCGCTGGGTGGGGCGGGTCAGGACGGCTGGGTCGGGCGGCTAAGTGCGGGTCAGGGCGGCTGGGTCGGGCGGATTGGCTGGGTCGGTCAGTGCGGGCCAGGACGGCTGGGTCGGGCGGGACGGCCGGGCAAGTTCGGCTGGGTTGGCTGGGTGCGGCAGTCAGCCTGCCGCCTGCCGGTGCGGAAAGGTCAAGGCGATTTCGCTGGGCGCGAGCGCCGCGGCCGGGACCCGCTCCCGGATTTCGCTGTCGGCCGGACCGGCTGGTCCGGCTGGCCCGGCGGTCCCAATCGGCCCGGTGGGGGATCGCTGTCCGACTGCTCAGCCGCCTTCCGCGCCGGCCCGGCGCGCCCACGGTTCCGCGCCGATTCGGCGCGCCGAGAGTGCTGCGCCGGCTCGGAGCGCGCTGACTTCCGTGCCGGCTCGGAGCGCCCAGACTTCCGCGCCGGCTTGGTGCGGCCCGGGTTGTGCGCCGGCCCGGCGCACCCAGGATTCCGCGCGATGCCGTGCAGCAGCGTGGCAATGATCTCGTCGGAGCCGAGCGTCTGGCCCTCGTTGATCAGCGGGTGCGTGCCGGCGAACGTCAGCAGATAGGTGATGTGCGCAGCGCTTTCCGGCGGCACCGCCAGCTCATCGGCGAACTCACCGAACAGGTCCCTGATGGCCGCGCCGGTGGGATCGGCTGCCGCCGAACCGGTCCACTCCGGCGGCATCCAGTGGGCGGCAATCACCAACTCGACAACACTGCGCACCCGCTCGCTGGTGATCTCCACCAGCCGGCGCACCATGTCGGCCAACTCAGTCTCCTGCCCTACCTCGCGCAGCGCCTCGGCGTACGGGGCGATGTCGGTCGCCCAGCGCACCGTGAACTCGATCAGTTCGCTCTTGCTGCCGAAGACCTTGAAGATGGTGCCCTCGGAGACGTCGGCGGCCGCGGCGATCTGTTTGGTGGTGACCGCAAGCCCGTGCCGCCGCAGCAGCGGCTCGGTCGCCCGCGCGAGCTGACGCCGGCGGTCATCCGGCTTCATCGGAGTGGCGCGAGGGGACATGAGGACCAGCGTAAGTAAGTGAGCACTCACTCACAAGCAAGGCCATGAGCTGCGGAAATGCCGCGGAATCCGCCGAGCAGCCCGAACCGCTCATTCCGCCGTTACGAGGCCGCCCGGCAACCTGTACTATACAAATCAATGACAAGTGCTCGGTATCGCCAACTGGCCGACGACCTGCGCGAACGCATCGCGCTGGGCGACGTCGGCGCCGGCGGCACCCTTGAGTCGGAGGCCGAACTGGGGCGCCGTTACGGCGCCAGCCGGATGACGGTACGCCGGGCGCTGGAATCGCTGCGGGACGAGGGCTTGGTCGACTCCCGGCAGGGCGCCGGCTGGTTCGTCGCCGGCCGCTCGTTCGCGCAGCGGCTCGCGCTCGGCACCTTCCGGCACGCCGAATCGGCGGTCACCACCGCCGGTGCCCAGCTGCGCCGGACGGTGACCGGCTTCGACTACGTCCCGGCTCCCGCCCACATGGCCCAGCTGCTCGGCCTGCCGCCGGATGCCGAAGTGCTGCGGGTGCGCAGCGTGCGTCGTACCGACGCCGACGACCCGGCCGCCGCCGAACCGCTGGAGCGAGCGACCGAGTGGGTGCCCGCGGCCCTGGCCGAACCCCTGTCACGGGCCGGCGCCGCCGACCCCGGCATCTGGAACAGCTTGCAGCGCAGCGGGTCTGCGATCGCGACGGTCCGGCAGAGCATGACAGCCGGCGTGGCCGGCGAACTCGACCATGAACTTCTCACCGCGCCCCTCGGCGCGCCGCTGCTGCTGATCCGCAGGGTCGCCGTCGGTGCGGACGGCAAGCCCATCGCCGTTTCCGATCATCGCTACCTGGCACACCGGTTCAGCCTCGAGGTCGAGTTCAACGGCTGGAGCGGCGCCGATCCACCGGGGCTGCGCTCCACCACCGCTCCCGGTTGAACCCTCCGGCCCGAAGACCCGCCCGTCCACCCGAACCCGAAAACCCCTCACCCACAAGGAGAATCACAGTGAAAGCGCTCGTCACCGGCGGTGCCGGCTTCATCGGCTCTAACTTCGTGCTGCGGACACGGCAGACCCGGCCGGACTGGGAGCTGACGGTGATCGACTCACTCAGCTACGCCGGCAACAAAAACACCCTCGACCCGGTGAAGGACGACATCACCTTTGTCGAGGGCAACATCGCCGATGCCGAACTGATGGACAAGTTGGTGGCGGACAACGACATCGTGATCCACTTCGCCGCCGAGTCGCACAACGACAACTCGCTCGACAACCCGTGGCCGTTCCTGGAGTCGAACGTCATCGGCACCTACCAGATTCTGGAAGCGGTGCGCAAGCACGGCAAGCGGCTGCACCACATCTCCACCGACGAGGTCTACGGCGACCTTGAGCTCGACGATCCGAACCGGTTCACCGAGCAGACTCCGGTGAACCCGTCCAGCCCGTACTCGTCGACCAAGGCCAGCGCCGATCTGCTGGTCCGCGCCTGGATCCGCAGCTTTGGCGTACAGGCCACGATCTCCAACTGCAGCAACAACTATGGCCCGCGGCAGCACGTGGAGAAGTTCATCCCGAGGCAGATCACCGGCATCCTCACCGGCGTCAAGCCCAAGCTGTACGGCACCGGCGAGAACGTGCGCGACTGGATCCACGTCGACGACCACAACGACGCGGTGGTGGCGATCATCGAGAAGGGCAAGCTCGGCCAGACCTATCTGATCGGTGCCGACGGCGAGAAGAACAACCGCGAGATCATCGCCCTGCTGCTTGAATTGATGGACAAGCCGGCCGACTGGTTCGAGCACGTCAACGACAGGCCGGGTCACGACATGCGCTACGCCATCGACTCGTCGAAGCTGCGTGCCGAGACCGGCTGGCAGCCGCAGTACTCCGACATCAGGGCGGGGCTGGCCAACACCATCGACTGGTACGCGGCCAACACCGATTGGTGGCAGCAGTCCAAGCAGGCCACCGAGCAGAACTACGCACGGATCGGGCGCTAACGGCGCCGCCGCCACGGTCGCTCACCTCCGATGTCTGAGCGTGACCATATCTGCGCTGTAGCTCGCCCGATGGAGCGGAATTGCGCATTCGGGTCTTGACGTCGGAGGTCTACGTGCCAGACGATCGGGCCACCCGACGGTCACCGACGACCGCCGGGTCCCGACGATCCAAAGTGGTGACGACATGCGCTTCGCTGCCCGCCCGACCCGCTCCCTGTCCCGCGCACTACTGGCCGCCACCTCCGCCGTGGTGTTGGTCGCCGCCGGGCTCTCGGCCCTGCCCGCGCGGTCCGCGGCCGCTCCGGCCGAGCCTGCGGAGGCCGCCGCGACGCCGACGCTGGAGCTGCTGCCGCGGCCCAGCTCGTGGCAGCCGGCCGACGGCAGCTTCCCGCTGAAATCGGGGATGCCGGTGCGCTACCTGAGCAGCCAGGCGCAGTCCGTCGCGGCGCCCGGTGTTCCGGCCGACGGCGACACCGGCGGCGTGCAGCAACGGGTCGCCGAGGTGGCCGGGCAGTTGGCCGCCGACGCCAAGGATGCCGATCGGCTGACGCTCAAGCCGCAACCGGTCGCGACCGCGGACGCCGAGGGTGCGGTGCTGCTGAAGCTGTCAGCCGACCCGGCCGAGCTGGGTCGCGAGGGATACCGCATCGACACCACCGGCAGCGGCATCACCGTCACCGCCCCGACCGGCACCGACCTGTACTACGCCACCCGCAGCCTGCTGCAGCTGATGAAGGGCTCAGGGGCGCCCATCCCGGCCGGCGTGATCACCGACCAGCCGGACCAGCGGATCCGGATGGTGCACATCGACGCCGCCCGGAAGTACTGGGAGCCAACGGCTCTGAAGGACCTGATCCGGCGGATGGCATACCAGAAGATGAACGCCCTGCAGCTGCACATCGCCGAGCCAGAGGGCTTTCGGCTCTACGACCCGAAGTACCCGGGTCTGGCCGACCCGAAGTACTCCTACGACAAGAAGACCATCACCGACCTGGTGGAGTTCGCCAGGCTGCGTGGGGTCGACATCATCCCGGGATTCGAGTTCCCCGGGCACGCCACCGCGATCTCCGACTACTTCAAGGTCGGCATCGCCGATGGCCCCAATGCCTGTGGCCAGCAGTACATCTACGGCTGGGTGACACCGAACTTCGCCATCGACATGACCTCGCCGAAGGCCAGGCAGGTCAGCGACGAGGTGATCCGCACCTTCGCATCGTGGTTCCCGAGCAAGTACGTGCACCTCGGTGGCGACGAGCTGCCGCCCAGCGTCGGGAACTGCCCGCGGATCAAGGACTATGTGGCCAACGATCCCAAGCTGGACACCTTCGGCGACCTGGTGCTGGACTACCTCAACGGTCTCAACGGCACCGTCAACGATCTCGGCAAGACCTCCATCATCTACAACGGCTTCGAGAACGACCCGGCCCCGCGGGTGCAGCTCGACAAGAACGTGGTGGTGATGAACTGGACCGGCGAGAACCCCATCAACAACCCGGCTTTCAACGGCCACCAGATCATCGACACGCCAAGCTTCGCCTACCTGACGCCGAACCAGTACCACCACCTGATTCCCGACACCAAGAAGATCGCCGAGACCTGGCAACCTCCGGTCGACGACCCGCGCTACCTTGGCTCAGGGGTGTCGGCGTGGGCCGACTACAACATGTGGGCCTCCGACGAGTTCTTCGAGAACCTGCTGGCACCTGGCCGCACGGTGATGGCCGACCGGACCTGGCGCAACACCCCGGCACCGGGCGGCGCCGCGGCCGTGCAGGCGCTGGCGGACCAGCTCCCACCGGCGCCGGGACTGACCGGTTTCCCGCCGCAGCAACGGGTGGGCCCGGCAAAGCCGTTGAGCAGCTACGACTTCGAGCCCGCCGAGTCCCCGCAGGGTTGGCACCAGGGCGCGCCGGACGGGATTGTCGCGCCGCTGCTGGACGCCACCGGTCGGGCCAACGGCTCCAGCTACATCATCAACGTGCCGGAAAGCGTCGACGGCCTCACCGGCAAGGCCTGGCGCTTCGACAACGACGGCGACGGAGTCGGTTTCGGGCACGTGGATCTGGCCCAGTCATGGACCGCGTCGGTGTGGTTCGCGCCCAGCCAGCTCCGCGAGGGCGCCGTGCTCTACAACTCCGAGGCCCGCTCGATCGCCGTCGACGCCGGCGGTGTCACCTTCACCGACCGGACCGACCCCGAGGCGGTCAGCACGTTCAGCGTGCCGGCGAAGCTCACCGCCAGCCGGTGGAACTTCTTGAGCATCGTCGCCGACCGCACCAGCACAACGGTATACGTCAACGGTGTGGAGTCGGCCGAGGTGCGGCAGAGCATGCCGCTGCCGCGCGGTTCGATCGGCCGCAAGGGCGCTCCCGGCATCAGGGGTGACCTCGACAACCTGACCATCTACGACGCGGCACTGCCCGGCAACATGATCAAGAAGCTGTACGACAAGGACTCCCAGGCGGGCAAGGACTATCAGCCGACGGTGGCCTCGCTGAACAGCCACCCGACACCGGACTGGTTCAACAACGACAAGTTCGGCATCTTCATCCACTGGGGCGCCTACTCGGTGCCGGCCTGGGGACCGCGCGGCTCCTACGCCGAGTGGTATTGGAACTACTTGAACAACCCCGGCAGTCCGACCAACACCTACCACAAGCAGACCTACGGCGTTGACTTCCCGTACGACCGCTTCGCCCAGGAGTGGGATCCGAGCAAGTTCGACCCGTCTGCCTGGGTTCAGCTTTTCAAGGACGCCGGCGCCAAATACTTCGTGTTGACCAGCAAACACCATGAGGGCGTTGCCCTTTTCGACTCCAAGGTGAGTGAGCGCGACACCGTCGCGATGGGGCCGGGGCGTGACCTGGCGAAGGAACTGTTCGACGCGGCGCGCGCCGAGAGCGATCTCAAGGCCGGCTTCTACTACTCGCTCTACGAGTGGTTCAACCCGCAGTACACCGGTAAGCCGGCCACCAATCCCTATACCGGGCAACCGGTTCCGTACACCGGCGGCCAGACCAGCGGCGACTACGTGCAGGACTACATGAAGCCGCAGATGGAAGAGCTGATCAAGCAATACGACCCGGACATCCTGTGGTGCGACGGGCAGTGGGACAAGCCGGCCTCGTACTGGGACACCGCGCCGGTCATCGCCGACTTCTACAACCAGGCTAAGAACCGTCCCGAGCCCAAGAAGGTGGCGGTCGCCAACCGCTGCAAGATCCAGACCGGCGAGCTCGACTCCAAGGAGCTGGACTTCCAGACGCCCGAGTACACCGTCAAGGACGACATCGACCCGAACAAGTGGGAAGCCAGCCGCGGAATCGCACACTCCTACGGGTACAACCAGAATGAGCCGGAGGAGGATTACCTCACCACCGACGAACTTGTCGACTCGCTGGCCGACATCGTGTCCAAGAACGGAAACCTGTTGCTGGACATCGGTCCTCGCGCCGACGGCACCATCCCCGAGCTGCAGCAGCAGCGGCTGCGCGAGATCGGTCAGTGGCTGAACATCAACGGCGAAGCCATCTACGGCACCACCTACTTCAACAGGGCCGAGGAGCCGGCGTCGGACGTGCCGGTGCGGTACACCGTCAAAGACGGTGACCTGTATGCGATTGCACTGGACTGGCCGGGCCGCACCTTGACCTTGGGCTCCGACCTGCCGATCCAGCGCGACTCCAAGGTCACCCTGCTCGGCAGCGATGGGACGGCGCTGCCGTGGAAGCGAGATGCCAACGGGCGCATGGTGATCACCATGCCCGCTGCCGGCGAGAAGGCCACCACCAGCCGCAACGCCTTCGCCTTCAAGATCAGCACCAGCGGCGTGCGCAGCCTGCCGCGGGTGTGGGTGGACCCGGTGACGCCGGCCGAACCCGGCGGCAGCACCACCGCAACCATCACCGTCACCAACACCAGCCAGACCGCACCGCTGGCAGCGGCGCGGATCACCCTCGACGTTCCGGCCGGCTGGCAGGCGTCGACCACCAGCATTCAGGTGCCGGCGCTGGCCGGTGGGCAGAGCCGCAGCTTCCGGGTGACGCTGACCGCCACCGCCGACGCCGTCACCCCGGCGACCTTGGGAGTCAAGCTGGTCTCCGGCCGGTCCAGCGCGGCGGTTGACGTTCCGCTTGCGGTGAAGCTGCCGAACCTCGCGTTGAACAAGCCGGCAACCCAGAAGAGCACCGCGTGGGGCGCGCCGGCCGCCCGCGCGGTGGACGGCAACACCAACGGGGCGTTCGGCGCCGGCTCGGTGACGCACACCGCCGAGCCGGAGTCGCAGGCCTGGTGGCAGGTGGACCTCGGCAAGAGCCAGCCCATCGGCTCGGTGGACGTCTACAACCGCACCGACTGCTGCTCCGAGCGGCTCAGCAACTATTGGGTGATGACCTCCGACCAGCCGTTCACCAGCGACTCGCTCGAGCAGACCCGCACCGCAGCCGGCGTCACCGCCGTCAAGGTCACGGCGCAGGCCGGCACGCCGTCCACCGTCGCGCTGCCGAAGGGGACCAGCGGCCGCTACCTGCGGATCCAGCTGGAGTCCGGCAGCAACCCGCTGTCGCTGGCCGAGGTGGAGGTGTTCGGCACCAGCGGGGGCTGACCCCCGGCGTGGCCGCCCGGGCGATCGGGTGGGCCTGCCGATCGCAGACCAGCCCGCTGTCGGTGTCGGCGCGCACAATGGTTCGGTGAGCAAACGCGCCAACCGGACGAGCGCGGGCTCGGCCGACCCGTTGGCGCGGTTCTCGCCGCTGGTGCGGCAGTGGTTCGGGCAGGCGTTCGCCGAGCCGACCGCGGCGCAGGCCGGCGCCTGGGACGCGATCGGCAAGGGCGAGCACACCCTGGTGGTGGCTCCCACCGGCTCCGGCAAGACCCTGGCCGCCTTCCTGTCGGCGATCGACCGGATCGTCACCCGGCCGGAGCCGCCCAGCGATCCGCACCATCGCTGCGGCGTCATCTACCTTTCGCCGATCAAGGCGCTCGCGGTCGATGTGGAACGCAACCTGCGCTCGCCGCTGGCCGGGCTCGCCGGCCTGGCCAGGGCGCAGGGCGGCAGCGTGCCGGACGTCACCGTCGCGGTGCGGTCCGGCGACACTCCGGCGGCCGACCGCCGCGACTTCGCGCGCAACGGCGCCGACATCCTCATCACCACCCCTGAGTCGCTGTTCCTGCTGCTGACCAGCCAGGCGCGGGAGATGTTCGCCGGCGTGCACACGGTGATCGTCGACGAGGTGCATTCCATCGCCGGCAGCAAACGCGGTGCGCACCTTGCTGTCTCGCTCGACCGGTTGGATGCGCTGCTGGAGCGGCCGGCGCAGCGGATCGGCCTGTCCGCGACGGTGCGCCCGGTGGAAGAAGCGGCGCGGTTCCTGGCCGGCGGCCGGCCGGTCACCACCGTCGCCCCGCCGGCCCGCAAGGTGATCAACCTCGACGTCACCGTCCCGGTGGAGGACATGACGGCGCTCGGCCAGGTCAGCGCCACCGATCCTGACCTGTCCGGCGCCGCTGCCGGCGACCCGCGCCGCAGCAGCATCTGGCCGCACGTCGAGGAGCAGGTGGTCGACCTGATCACCGCGCACCGGTCGACCATCGTGTTCGCCAACTCCCGGCGGCTGGCGGAGCGGCTCACCGCAAGGATCAACGAGATCCACGCAGAGCGCACCGGCGAGTTCGATCCGCAGGCCGCCCGCGACGCCAAGCCACCCGCGCAGCTGATGGCCCAGTCCGACCGCAGCCACGGCACCGCCGCGGTGCTCGCCAAGGCTCATCACGGGTCGGTGTCGCACCAGCAGCGCGCCGTCATCGAGGACGAGCTCAAGCAGGGCGTGCTGCCCGCGGTGGTGGCCACCTCGTCGCTGGAACTCGGCATCGACATGGGTGCGGTCGACCTCGTCATCCAGGTGGAAGCCCCGCCGAGCGTTGCCGGCGGCCTGCAGCGCATCGGCCGGGCCGGGCATCAGGTCGGCGCCCCCAGCCACGGTGTGCTGTTCCCCAAGTTCCGAGGCGATCTGCTGGCCAGCGCGGTGGTTGCCGAACGGATGCTGGGCGGAGAGATCGAGCAGCTGCGCATCCCCTCGCTGCCACTGGACGTACTGGCCCAGCAGATCGTCGCGATCATCGCGATGGACTCGCTGACGGTGCCCGAACTGCAGGCCCTGCTGCGCCGGTCGGCGCCGTACGCCACCCTCGGCCGCGGCGCGCTGGACGCGGTGCTGGACATGCTGTCCGGCCGCTACCCCAGCGAGGAGTTCGGCGAGCTGCGACCCCGGCTGGTCTGGGACAGGGCCACCGACCGGCTCACCGCCAGGCGCAACGCGCAGACGCTGGCCGTCACCTCCGGCGGGACCATTCCCGATCGCGGCCTTTTCGGGGTGTTCTTGGCGACCGAGGGTCAGGGCAGCGGGGGAGCCGGCCGCCGGGTCGGCGAGCTGGACGAGGAAATGGTCTACGAGTCGCGGGTCGGCGACGTGTTCGCGCTCGGCAGCTCGAGCTGGCGGATTGTCGAGATCACCCACGACAGGGTGCTGGTGCTGCCGGCCAGCGGTCTGCCCGGCCGGCTGCCGTTCTGGAAGGGCGACACGCTGGGCCGGCCCGCCGAACTCGGTACGGCGCACGGGGCGTTCGTCCGGGAGCTGGCGACGGCATCGCAAACGCAGGCGCAGCAACGGCTTTCCGGTATCGGCCTTGACGGCAACGCCAGCGCCAACCTGCTCGAGTACCTGAGCGCCCAGACCGAAGCCACCGGTGTGCTGCCGGACGAGAAAACCATTGTGCTGGAACGGTTTCGGGACGAGCTGGGCGATTGGCGGGTCGTTCTGCACTCGCCGTACGGCGCTGCCGTGCATGCGCCGTGGGCGCTGGTGCTGGCGGCCAGGCTGCGGGAACGCTTCGGGGTGGACGTCTCCGCCATGCACGCCGACGACGGCATTGTGCTGCGGCTGCCCGATCTCGGCGGCGACGACGACGCCGACCCACTCGCCGAGCTGCCTGAGCTGATCACCCTCGACCCCGGCACCGTCACCGCAGAGGTCACCGAGCAGATCGGCGGCAGCGCGGTATTCGCGGCCCGCTTCCGGGAGTGCGCCGCACGGGCATTGTTGTTGCCGCGCCGCCAGATCGGGGCGCGGCAGCCGCTGTGGCAGCAGCGGCTGCGGGCCACGGCGCTGCTCGAGGTGGCCAGCAGGTACCCGAGCTTCCCGATCGTCGCCGAGGCGGTGCGGGAATGCCTGCAGGACGTTTTCGATGTGCCGGCGCTGGTGGCAGTGCAGCGCGGCCTGGCCGACCGGTCGGTGCGGCTGGTGCCGGTGCAGACCCCGGCGCCGAGCCCGTTCGCGTCGTCGCTGCTGTTCGGCTACGTCGCGCAGTTCATCTACGACGGCGACTCGCCGCTGGCCGAGCGCCGGGCCGCCGCGCTCACCCTCGACCCCGACCTGCTCGCCGAACTGCTCGGCGGCGCCGATGCCCCGGTGCTGTCCGACCTGCTCGACGCCGACACCGTTACCGAGACCGAGCGCGGGCTGCAGCGGCTCACCCCGGAGCGCAAGGCCCGCTCCGACGACGACATTGCCGATCTGCTAAGGATTCTCGGCCCGTTGACCGCGGCCGAGATCGCCGAGCGCAGCGTCGATGAGCTGGACGTGCCCGCGGTACTTAACGGATTGCGGGCCACCCGCAGGGTGATCGACGTCAGGGTCGGCGGCCGCGAGGTGCTGGCCGACCCGGCCGACGCCCCGCTGCTGCGCGACGGGTTGGGGGTGGCGCTGCCGCAGGGCATCGCGGCGTCGCTGTTGGACACAACGGTGGACGAGCCGATCGACCGGTTGATCGGTCGCTACGCCCGCACCCGCGGGCCGTTCGTGGCGGCCGCCCCTGCTGCCCGGTTCGGCATCGGGGTGGCGGTGGCGCTGGATGCGTTGCGGCGCTTGCAATCAGCCGGACGCATTGCCGAGGGCGACTTGCGCCCGGCCGGCAGCGCCCCGGTCGACCCGTTGGACGCGGCCGCCGCCGAACACGCCACCGGGGCCGGCGGTAGCCGGGAGTTCGTCGATGCCGAGGTGCTGCGGCTGCTGCGCCGGCGCTCGCTGGCGAGCCTGCGGTCGGAGGTGGAACCGGCCACCTCGTCCGCGTTCGCCGCGTTCCTGCCGGCCTGGAACGGCATCGGCGCCGGCCGCGGCCAGCAACCGCTGCGCGGCGTCGACGGGGTGCTGCGCGCGGTGGAACAGCTTGCCGGAGCCAGAGTTCCGGCCTCGGCGCTGGAGTCGCTGATTCTGCCGGCCAGGGTCCCTGGCTATTCACCGGCCATGCTCGACGAGCTGATGACCAGTGGAGAAGTGGTGTGGGCCGGGCACGGGGCACTGGGTACCGACGACGGCTGGGTCAGCCTGCACCCCGCCGACACCGCGTCGCTCACTCTGCCCGAACCGCCGGCCGACCTTCCCGACAGCGTGCAGACACCCCTGCATCAGGCGCTGCTGCGAGTGCTCGGCAACGGCGGTGGCTACTTCTTCCGGGAACTGGCAGATGCGGTGGCCCGCAACGGTTTCCCCGGTGCCGACCCGGCCGGGAACAACTCGGTGGCCGGTGTCGGCAGCGGGGCCGGGGCTGGCGCCGGGGCAGCGCGCGGTACGGGGCCGGTTACCGACACGGTGGCCGGTGCCGGTGGTTCGGTGGTCGGCGACGAGGCACTCGGCTCGGCGCTGTGGGACCTGGTGTTCGCCGGGCTGGTGAGCGGCGACACCATCGCACCGCTCCGGGCCAGGCTGGCCGGCGGTCGCACCGCGCACCGCCCCGGTGGACGCAGCCGTGGGCAGCAGCGACTCCGGTTGCCCAGCCGCGGCCGGCTGGCCGCCGTCCCACGAGCACCGCGGCTGCCGCCGCACCTGGCCGGACGCTGGTCGCTGCTGCCGCCGGTGGAGACCGACCCGACGGTGCGCGCGCACGCCAACGCCGAATTGCTGCTGGAGCGGCACGGCGTGGTGACCAGGGGTGCCGCGGTGGCGGAGGAAACCCCGGGCGGTTTCGGCGCCCTCTACCGGGTGCTGTCGGCGTTCGAAGAATCCGGCAGAGTGCGGCGCGGCTACTTCGTCGAAGGGTTGGGCGCGGCGCAGTTCGCCACCGCCGGTGCCGTCGATCGGCTGCGCGCCGGCCCGGTCGACGACTCCACCGGCCGGCGCGGCCAGACCGATGCGCCGGTCGTGGTGCTGGCCGCCGCCGACCCGGCCAATCCCTACGGTGCCGCCTTGCCGTGGCCGGAACGCACCGGCGCATCGGCTCCGGCGTCAGCGCAGGGCGACCCGGCGAGCGCGCCGGCGGGCGCCGAGACTGCGAGTGCTGTGGGTACTGGGGGTGCCGGCACCGCCGGCGCCGCAGCGGTGGGCACCGGGCAAGCAAGTGCTGGGGCAACCGGCGCCGGCACATCGGCCGATGCCGCGCCGGACAGCCACCGACCGGCCCGTCGCGCCGGCGCACTGGTGGTGCTGCGCCAGGGCCGGCTGCTGCTGTATGCCGAGCGCGGTGGTCGCTCGCTGCTCAGCTTCACCGACGATCAGGACGAATTGGACGCCGCGGCGACAGCGTTGGCTTCGGCTGTGCTGTCCGGACATGTCGCAACGATGACTATCACCCGAGTGGATGGCGTCGATGCCGTCGGTCCGCAATCTCGCGGGGCCGTACTGGACGCGCTGCAACGCAACGGGTTTACTGTCACCCCACGTGGACTACGGCTCCGAACGGGGGTGCGGTGAATGCCGGAAGGCGACACCGTCTTGCGGACGGCGCGCACCCTGCACCGGGCGTTGAGCGGAAAGCCCTTGACGCGCACCGAGTTTCGCTGGGGCGCGCTCGGCGAGATCGACCTGGCCGGACGGCAGGTGATCGAGACGGTTGCCTACGGCAAGCATCTGCTCACCAGGATCGCCGGCGGACGCGGTAGCGCCGGCCCGCACCGTTCGGCCGCCGAGGTCCCGCTCACCCTGCACACCCACCTGCGGATGGACGGCAGCTGGCGGTTGCACCGCACCGGCAGCCGCGACTGGCCGCGTACCGACGACCCGCAGATCCGGGCCGTGGTGGCCGGCAGCGACTGGACCTGCGTCGGAATCCTGCTCGGCATGATCGACCTGGTGCCCACCGAACGCGAGTCCGAACTGGTCGGCGCCCTCGGGCCGGACATCATGGCCGAGCAGTGGCCGGACACCGGGCGGAGCGAAGCGCTCAGGCGGTGGTCAACCGCGGCCGACCGACCGCTCGGCGAGGTGCTGCTCGACCAGCGCGTCGTCGCCGGTATCGGCACCTTCTACATGGCCGAAGCGCTGTTCGCCCGGCGGCTCTCGCCGTGGAGGCCGGCGTCGGAGCTGGATGCGGATGCGGCGGGCGAGTTGCTCGATACCGCTCGCCGGTTGTTGCTGGCCGGCGCCGAACAACCCGTCCCGAACACCACCGGCGACACCCGCCGCAAAGAAACCTCCTACGTGCACGCGCGGTCCGGCCGGCCCTGCCGGCGCTGCGGCGGCGGAGTACGAGTGGCCGGCGTCGGTACCGCGCCGCACGAACGCCCGGCGTTCTACTGCCCGAACTGTCAGCCCGGGCCGGCACCCACCGACAACGGTCGCCCGCAGGCCCCGCTGGGCGCGGCGCCGACCCGGCCGGGGTCACTGCGCAACGTCGGTCTTGGGCCACCCCGCTGGCGAGCGGAACCGGGTCGCGGATACCGCCGATGAGACGCGCTGGGGGCAGCGCACCCACCGGCGGAACCGGCAGTGCCGGGCCCGGTACTTCGCCGGCAGCGGCGCCCGGCGCGAGCGGCGTCGCCCATCCGCCGGCCGACCCGCACGGCGGCGCCCAGCTGCTGTTCACCGGCGGTCAGATCTATCGACCGGGCTCGGCGGCGCCGCAGCCGGCCGACGTCGCCGTCGCCGGCGGCCGGATCACCGCGATCGGGCCGGCAGGCACGCTGCGCGGGTTGATCGGGAACCGCACCGAGGTGATCGACGCCTCCCGGCGGCTGTTGCTGCCGGGGTTCACCGATGCGCACGTGCATTCAGGGGCGGCGGCGCTCGAGCAGTTCGGCTGCAACCTGGTGGGGCTGCGCGGCCCCGAGCAGTATCTCGCCGCCGTTTCCGCATTCGCCGACGAACACCCGGACGGCTGGATCTACGGTGGCGGCTGGGTGGAGGAGTCGTTCCGCGGGGGTGCGCCGGAACCCGGCGCCCTTGACCGGGCCGCACCGGGCCGGCCGGTCTACCTGCTGAACGCCGACCATCATTCGGTCTGGGCCAGCAGCGCCGCGCTCGCGCTGGCGGGGATCGACGCCGACACCCCCGACCCGCCGGACGGCCGCATCTCGCGCACCGCTGACGGCGCGCTCACCGGGGTGTTGCACGAGGGCGCGATGGACCTGCTGCTTCCGGTACGGCCGGAACCGGATGCTGCAACGTTGCGCAGTGCCTTGCTGTTTGCGCAAGACACCTTGCACAGCTATGGGATTGTCGGCTGGCAGGACGCGCTGGTGGGCCGCAGCCCGTTGCTGCCGGACTTCTACCAGACCTACTGCGACGCCGACGCCGAAGGTGAGCTGACGGCACGAGTGGTCGGCGCCCAGTGGTGGGACAGGTACATCGATGCCGAAGACGTCCCGGCGGCTCTCGCGGTGATCCTGCGGCGGCGAGATGCGGTACCGGGGCGGCGCTTTCAGGCCGGATCGGTCAAGTTGATGCTGGACGGCGTCTGCGAAGCGCACACCGCCGCGCTGTTGACCCCGTATCTGCAGGCGGACCGTTCGTCGGCCGCCGGTGCTGGCAGCCCGCGGGGCAGGCACGCCTCCGAGACCGGGATCGCCTTCCTGGCAACGGATCTGCTCAACCAGGTGGTGAGCACGCTGCACTGCGCCGGGTTACAGGTGCACTTTCACGCGCTGGGCGACCGGGCGGTGCGGATGGCCCTTGATGCAGTCGCCGAGGCGTTGAACCAGCAAAAGGCGGGAACGGCGGGCGCTACCGGGGAACCTGGGCCGCAGCCGCGGCACCACCTTGCACACCTGCAGGTGGTGCATCCACGCGATGTGCCACGCTTCGCCGCGCTCGGCGTCACCGCGAACTGCCAGGCCCTGTGGGCCTGCGACGACCTGGCGATGCGCGAGCTCACCGCGCCCTACCTCGGGCCGGAACGTACCGGCTGGCAGTACCCGTTCGCCGGTATCGCGGACGCCGGGGGTCGGCTGGCGATGGGATCGGACTGGCCGGTGACGACGCCCGACCCGATGCAGATCGTCGCCACCGCCGTCACCAGGGTGCCCATCGACGAGCCGGAGCGGGCGCCGTTCCTGCCGCAGCAGCGGCTCAGCCTGGCCCAGGCATTGACCGCTGCCACCGCGGGGTCGGCGTACCTCAACGGCCGCGACGCCGAGTTGGCCGTCGGTGCCGATGCCGATCTGGTGCTGCTGGACGGCAACCCGTTCGCGTTGCCGCCGGCGGCCATCGGCAGCTGCCGGGCCGACGTCACCGTGGTGGCGGGCGATGTGGTGCATCGGCGCGGCTGATGAAGCGCTCCTGGCGGCGCCGGCCTGCCCGAGCGTCGGCCGCGCCGCGCGCGGGTCAGCTGCCGCCCGAGCTCCACATATCCCGCTGGCGGCGGTGGTTGTCGATGGCGCCGGACGCGGCCTCGTTGTACTTGCGGCCGTCGATCACGCGCGTGGTGTCGATCGGCGGACGGGAGTCCGCCGGGATCAACTTGCGGCCGACCGTCCAGTAGCCGGCGACGGCGGCGGCGCAGATCAGGTAGACCCACCAGGAGCGCGGGGTGAAGTAAAGGCGGTGGTGAGAACCACGATTCCGGCGATCACCGAGATCAGATAACCGATGGACTGCTGTCTGTGCATGTCACGCCCCCTCCTGGCGGTTCACCCGAACTGCACTGCTGTTACCTGATTCAACACTCAACCCGGGCCGCGCGGGGACGATTGGCGCCGAAGCGCGGCGCTGTTGCCGAGCTGTGACGATCGTCCCGCCGCCGGTGGGATCCGATCCGGCCTCGGTGCGGCAGGCTGAGTCGGTGACGTTGCTCGGGCGGTCGCCGTGGTTGCGGGTTGGTCTTGCGTTGTTCGCGGTCGGCTACGGCGCCAACCAGTTCGCGCCGCTGCTGCTGGTGTATCGCCGCACCGACCACCTCACCGAGACCGTTGTCACGGCTATGTTCGGCGCCTATGCGCTCGGGTTGATCCCGGCGCTGCTGGGTGCGGCCCTGCTCGCCGGGCGGTGGGGTCACCGCGCGGTGCTGCGCCCGGTGATGGTGCTGGCGATCGTCGGCTCTGTGGTGCTTGCCGTTGGCCACTCCACGCCGTGGTTGTTGTACCTGGGCCGGGTGCTCTACGGGCTGGCGACCGGCGCCGCTATGGCTCCCGGCACCACCTGGATCAAGGAGCTGTCGGCGGGAGCGCCGGCCGGCACCGGCGCACGCCGGGCGGCGATGTCGTTGTCGGCCGGTTTTGCCGGTGGCCCGCTGATCGCCGGTTTCATCGCCGAGTACCTGCCGGCGCCGACGGTGCTGCCCTACCTGGTGCACATCGCGTTGATGGGCGTGGTGGCGGCGATCGCCTGGAATGCTCCGCAACCGGCACCGTCGGAACCCGAACACGTGGTGGCTGCCGGTGAACCGGCGGAGCCACTGGACACCCAGTCACCTGCCGCCGGTGCGGCAGCGGTCGCCGGGCGGCACTTCGCCTGGTCCGGACGGTTCTGGTGGGGGATCGCGCCGATGGCCCCATGGGTGTTCAGCTGCGCAACGCTGAGCCTGGTGGTTGGCCCGAGCCTGGTGCTGGCCAACACCGGCGGCTTCACGGTGGCCTTCTCCGGACTGATGGCCGGGATCACCCTCGGCGTCGGGGTGGCGGTGCAGCAGCCCGCCCGGCACGCCGAGGCCAGGCGACCGGGTGTGGTCAGTGTTGCCGGGATGGTCGCAGCCGTGCTCGGCACGCTGCTGCTGATCCCGGCGGCCCGCACCGGCACCCCCGGTTGGGTGGTGCTCGCCGGGGTGGTGCTGGGCTGCGCCTACGGCTGGGTGCTGGTCGGCGGGCTGACCAGGGTCGAGCAGCTCTCGCGGCCGGGTGAGCTGGCGATGAGCAACGCCGTCTTCTACTGCCTGACGTATCTCGGATTCGCGGTGCCGACCGTGGTATCGCTGCTGCGACACCATTTCTCGATCACCAGCGTGCTGCTGGGCACCGCCGTGCTCGCGGCGCTGTGCGGTGGGTTCGGGGTGGCCGCACTGCGGCGCTGATCGGCGACGGCGCTGATTAGCGGCCGGCGCTGATCAGCGGCCGGCACCGGTCCGGCACCGGCTGGCCGCGCAAGCAGGCCCCGTCTGGCGGCTGGTCAGCCCAACGCGCGGCTGCTGCGGGCCACCGCCGGCCGGCGATCCAGGTGGTGATCGAGGCGAGTACCAGCAGCGCCAACGCGACGAAGAACGCCACCTGGCCGGCGTTACCGGGCAGCAGCGCGGACAGGAGCAGCGCCAGCAGGCACCCGACGTGCGCCGGAAAACCGATCTGCAGCAGCCGATCCGAGGCCAGCACCGTCCGGCCCGCGGCCAGCCCGGCCGTCAGCCCGTTGCCGGCGCGCTGCAGCTGGATCGCCCAGGCAGCGCCGGTGGCGAGCACGGCCACCGCGGCCAGGATGGGCAGCCAGCCGGGCCGGCCGTCCCTGCCGCCGTCGTTGCCGGCCAGCCAGTGGATCCGCCCGACCACAAACATCGCCGCCCACAGCACCAGGTGCGCGGTACCGAAGGCCTTCCACACGGCGACCCGCAGGTTGTGCAGGGCCACTCGCTGGGTCGGGTCGTCCCGGACGATGGACGCGAAATCGCCTGCGGCGCGCAGGCTTCCACCTCGTCCCATGTCCAGCCTGGCCAGCTCGTTGCGTACCGCGAGATTGTCGGGGTCCATCGCCGCGGCCCGTTCCAGCAGGTTTCGGGCCGCCGCGCGGTCCCTTGCCTCGAGCGCGGCCGTACCGGCGGTGAGCAACGCCGCGGACGACTGCGGGTCCAACCGCACCGCCTGATCGGCGAAGGCACGGGTGGCAGGTCCGGTGACGCCGGTCGCCAGGTCGACCTGGGCGCGCACCCGGTACGCCACCGCGGCATGCGGTGCCAGCGCGATGGCCCTGTCGGCCACCGCGGCGGCGGCGCGGTGATCGCGGTTGTGCGCGAAAACGGTGGCAGCCAACAACATTGGGTTCAGCGCGTCCGGCGCCCTTGCCAACAACCGGTGGCTGGTGTCGGCGGCGCCGAAGCCGTCGTCGGCGTGCAGCTGGGCCCAGCCCAGCACCAGCAGCGCCCGCGGGTCGTCGGGGTGCTCGGCCAGATAGGGCGCCAGCACCGCGATCGCCTCGGCCGGCCGGCCGGCGTCGTCCAGCATCGAGGCGCGCTGGATCACCGACTCGCCGGCGTCGGCCGGAGCGCCCGCCGACGGGTTCGGCCCCGACGCACGGTGCTGGTCGAACCAGCCGGGCCACAGTCCTTCTGACACCCTTGCGAGCCCCTTACCAGCGCTTGGCGTTCTTGAGGTACTGCTTGAGTTCTGCGAAGGTGCCGTCGTCCTGGCCGTACTGCACCACGGTGCGGGCGGTCTGCAGCCACGGCCCGGTGGAAGGACGAGTGTGCTGCAACGCGGCGGTCAGGTCGGCCATGCCGATCAGCCGGGCGGTTCCGGTACGGGCGCCGTCCAGCAGCGCGTGCTCGGTGGCCTGCTCGCAGACGAAGGCGATATCGGCGCCGGAGAACCCGGCGCTGGCGCCGGCCAGGGCGGACAGGTCGATGCCCTCGACCGGCCGGTGCGCGAGGTGGTACCGGAAGATCGCCTCGCGCGCCGCCGCGTCGGGTGGCAGCACCAGCAGGGTGCGGTCCAGCCGGCCGGGCCGCCGCAGCGCCGGGTCGACGTCCCACGGCTGGTTGGTCGCGGCCAGCACGAACACCCCGTCGTTGTCGGCGGTCACCCCGTCCAGCTCGGTCAGCAATTGGTTGACGGTGCCCCGCATCGCACCGGCCGCAGCCTGAGATCGCTTGTGCCCGAGGGCATCTATCTCGTCCAGGAACAGCACGCAGGGCGCGTTGCGCCGCACCGAGGCGAACAGCTCGTGCAGGTTCCGTTCGGACGAACCCAGCCACATGTCAAGGATCTCGGCGAGTCCGGCGGAGACGAACGAGGCGCCGAGCTCACCGGCCAGCGCCCTGGCCAGGAAGGTCTTGCCGCAGCCGGGCGGGCCGTACAGCAGCAACCCGCCGCGCAAGCTCTTGCCGTACAGCTTCTGCAACTCCGGATTGCGCAACGGTGCCAGGAACGCCGCCTGCAGGCGGTCTTTCACACCCTGCATGCCGCCGACATCGGCCAGCGTCACCGTCGGTCGCTCGGTGACGAACGCGGCGGAGGGCTCACCGGACGGCCCGGCGCGGTCCTGGCCGGCCGGCCGGCCGCCCTGCTCGGTGTCGGCCGGGCCATGGTCGGCGGCGGAATCAGTACCGGAGTCGGTGTTGGACAAGAACATCGGCCGGGCGATGTCGCCGAGCTGGGATTCGGCTGCCTGCCAGTCGAATCCGTCGGTGGGCTGCCGATCAGTGGGCTCGGACTCAGGTTGCCTTGCCTGTGGGAGTGGCGGTTCGGCTTGCCCCGCTTGCGGTTCGGCTCGCGGTTGCTGGGGTGACGGCGGTTGCTGGGGTGGCTGGGGTGCGGCGTCGGCCTGCGCGTCGGCAGCACCGTCGGCCGGGCGAGCTGAGGGGGGCGCGGCCTGGTCCGCGCCGGACAGTGCCGTCATCATCAGCTCGCGGGCACCGGGATGTGCCGGCTGCTGCGCCAGCACCTGACCGGCCTGGGTGACCGCCTCGTCGTTCCGCCCGGCGGCCAGCAGCAGCTGGGCAAGATGCAGCCGCAGCGCTGGGTCGTCCGGCAGCGTTTCGACCGCGCGGCGCACCGCCGCCAGCGCCGGATCGTCCTGGGGCGCGGAGCTTGTCACCTCAGCCTCCCGGGGTCGTGGCCGGATTGGGCAGGCCGGTGGGGGTTGACGCACCTGGCGAGTAGTAGTCGAAGCACTGCCGGATGTCGTACAGCACACCGATATTGAACGCCTGCACCTGATTCAGCACCGAGGTGCCGGTCTTGCCGGAATCGTCGTAGGCGGCCATCGGCGAGTGCACCACTTGGTAGATGGCCTTGTTCAAGTCGTTGGGGGACAAGCGGAGTCCCTTCTCGCCCTGCGGTTGCCGCATCCAACTGGCCCAGGTACCGGCATAGCAGAGCCCGCGCAACCCGGCATTGTCGCCGGCGGCGGTGCCGCCGCCGCTGGCCTGCGCGGCGAGCCCGTAGCGGCTGGCCAGCAGGATGATGGCCGAGAAGTCGCCGACGTTGTCCTGCCATGATTCCGGTGCCTTGCCGATCTCCTGCAGCTGCGCCAGATCGTAGGAGACGGTGTTGGTGGCCGGGCAGTACAGCACCGGGCTGTCGTTGTTGCTGCTGTCCGGGCAGGACGGCGGCTTGCCGCCCTGGAACTGCTCAAGCTTCGGCTTGCGGTAGTCCGGAACGGTCTTGCCGAAATACTCGTCGAGGGTTCCGGCCACCTCGCCGAGCAGCTCGGGGGTGATCGGCATGTTCGCGTACTTCTGGGGCAGCTTGTCCGAGGCGAAACCTGAGGCCTGGACACGTTTGTCGACCTCGGCCTGGGTGATCTGGTTGCACCTGGCCGCTCCGCTGGCGAAGCCGAGTGAGGCGGCGAAGGCGCGGTCGAACGCGGTGCCGTGCGCCTTGTCGTTGGAGGCCGACAGCCCAACCGGGTCGCCGACCTGCAGCATGGCGCCGAGGATCTGGCGCATCCCACCATCGCCGGAGAGCTGGAAGTACTTGGAGTTGCCCTTGGACACCCATCCCCAGTACGCGCCGGCATAGCAGTCGGCCTGCTGCTCCAGCAGCAACACCGAACTGCGGGTGGCGCCGAGCCGGCTCTGCACCAGGTGCCCGGTTTCGTGCGCCAGGATGGTCGGCGCCGACAGCTCGCCGACCTGCTCCTGCATGCTCGGCATCAGCACCCCACGGTCCCACCCGATGGTGTCGCACCTTGGCAGGTACATGGCATTGACCAGACCGTTCAGCTTCTGCCCGCAGGCGGAGCCGGTGGCCGACCTGGAGTCGTACGACAGCAAACCCTTGGCCGGGCTGAACTCCTTGCCGAAGTCCTTGCCGAAGATCTGCGCGTAGTAGGTGTACTGATCGTCCATGGTGTCGAGCGCCAACTCGTCGAACCGGTTGCCCTGTTCCTTACCCTCGGCGCGCAACGGTGATTCGGGTGCGTCGGTGCGCAGCCCGCTCGGGCCGTCGGGACGCAAACCTCCCGCGCTGATCGGTTGCCCGGGAACGGTGACCGAGCACCCGGCGAGGGCCAGCGCCGCCACCACCAGCACCAGCGCCAGCACCGGCCGGCGGGACGCACCCGGTTGCCATCCGAGCCGGTGCGGTGCGGTGCGGCCCGGCCTGCGGCTGGCGCCGCCGACGGCGCGGCGGGCTCGGGCTGCGCGGCTCATCTTCGGGTCGTCTTCCGGTCGTCGGGTGGGTGGTCGGCGTGCCGCGCAGCGGCCCGCGGGTGGTGCGGTCGGTTGCCGGACTCCGGGTCTTGCGGGTTTCCGGCTGGTTCCGGCTGGTTCCGGCTGGGTGGGTACGGGGCCGAACCTACCCGGCGATGCTGAGTCGGCGCGGCGATCTGGAGAGTTCAGCCCATGCTCGGCGCCGGACCGCCGAAGCCAGGATCGGCGATGCGCTCGGCCTCGCTCAGCACCCGCATGATGTTGCCGCTGGTCAGCGCCGCCAGATCGGCGTCCGACCAGCCGCGTTCGGCCAACTCGGCGAGCAGCGCCGGGTACTTGCTGACGTCCTCGAGCCCGCGCGGGGTGCTCGGCACCCCGTCGTAGTCGCCGCCGAGACCGATGCTGGAGACGCCGGCCACCTCGCGGGCGTGCTCGACGTGGTCGGCCACCTGCGCCAGCGTCGCCACCGGTTCGGGGTTCGCGGCCAGCCAGGCGTCGAACTCGGCCTTGGCCGCGGGGTCTGGCGGCGGCGCGGTGTCGTCCAGCCAGTCGGCAAGACCGAGACGCTGCTGTTGCTCCCGTTCCGCGGCGCGGTGATCGGCGGTCTGCTGGCTGACGAAGCTGGGCACGAAGGTGATCATGATGACCCCGCCGCCGTCGGCCAGGCTGCGCAGCACGTCGTCCGGGGCGTCCCTGACGTGGTCGCACAGGGCGCGGCAGGACGAGTGCGAGAAGATCACCGGCGCCGTCGACGCCGCGATGGCATCGCGCATGGTGGTCTCGGCGACGTGCGAGATGTCCACCAGCATCCCGATGCGGTTCATCTCGGCGACCACCTCGCGGCCGAAGTCGTTGAGGCCGCCCACCTTTGGTGTGTCGGTGGCCGAGTCCGCCCACGGCACGTTCTGGTTGTGGGTCAGCGTCATGTACGCCACCCCCAGCCGGCGCAGCACCCGCAGCACCCCGAGCGATTCGTTGATCGAATGGCCGCCCTCTGCGCCCATCAGCGAGGCGATCTTGCCCTGCGCCCAGGCGGCGCGTACGTCGTCCGCGGTGCGGGCGAAGGCGAAGGTGTCCGGGTACTTGTCGATGATCCGCTGCACGCAGTCGATCTGCTCGAGCACCTGGGTCAGGGCGGTGCCGCCGTCCTGGTCGCCGGCGACGAACACGCTCCAGAACTGGGCGCCGACCCCGCCGTCGCGCAGCCGCTCGATGTCGGTGTGCAGCTCCGGCTGGTTCAGCGCGATGTCGGTGGCGTCCAGGTCGTAGCCGCGCTTGCGCAGGGCATAGGGCAGATCGTTGTGACCGTCGAACACCGGTGCGCCGGCGAGCACCTCGGCCACCCGCTCGGCAATCTCGCCGGACGGCGCCGGGGTGTCGTCCGGCGTGGCCAAACCCTCAGCGGGCGCAGCGGGTTCGGCCACGTGCTCGGGATCGGAGGTGACGTTGGGGCCGACGCTCGGCTCCACCGGCGCGGTGTCGGCGTCAGCGGCGGAAGCGGCGGGTGAATGCGTATTCGGCGCAGCGGGATTGGTCATGGCCGGACATCTTTCCAGCCCGCGCCCCGGGTCGCGCAGGCCTGTCAGCGGTGCCGGGGTCTCAGACTTCCGGCCGATGAGTTCGCGGCGCCGCGGCGGTCTGATGATGACCACAGCGACCGGCCGACCCCAGGAGCTCCCGATGGCAGCCAGCTACACCTTCGACATTTTCTCCAGCCTCGACGGCTACGGCTCGTACGCACCGCCGGCCGATTGGGGCGGCTACTGGGGCAAACAGGGCCCCGAGCTGCTGCACCACCGCGCCGGCTGCTACCGCGCCGGGCAACGGATGGTGTTCGGCGCCAACACCTTTCGCCAATTCGTCGGCATGCTTGCCGATGCCGACGACACGTCCGAGGTGCGCGATGCATGGGTGAGCCGGATGCGTCGGCTGCCCGCGACCGTGGTGTCGTCGACGCTGCGCGGCCCGCTGGACTGGCCGGACGCGCGGGTGGTCGCCGGTGATGCCGTCGATGTCGTCCGCGAGCTGAAGCAGCAGTCGGACGCGCCGATCCGCTCGCACGGAAGCCTGGCGGTGAACCGAGCGTTGTTGGCCGCCGGTGAGGTCGATCTGGTTCAGGTGACGGTGTTTCCGGTGTTGTCCGGGGCCACCGGCAACGTGCCGATCTGGGATAAGATCGGCGATTTCGACCTTGACCTGGTCGACAGCCAGGTCTTCGACGGGCGGACCGTCGAGTTGACCTACGCGCCGCACCTCCGGCGCTGGGTCTGACGCCGAGTCGAGCGCTGCTTCTGGCAAGGCCCGGCAAGGGGTGGCTCAGCGCCGGCGCCGGTCGGCGCTCGCCAGTCGGTCGGTGGCCTCGTCGATCACCTGGTCCCGCTTACAGAACGCGAACCGGATGTACCTGGCGCCGGGGCCGTCCGGGCCGGCGTCGGCGTAGAAGACCTGTTGCGGCACAGCCACAACGCCGCAGCGCTCCGGCATCGACCGGCAGAACGCGGCACCGTCCTCGCCGGGAGCGGCCAGGCGATCGATACCGGCCACCGCGAAGTAGGTGCCCTGCGGCACCGTCACCTCGAAACCGGCGTCCCGCAGGCCGCTGCAGAGCCGATCCCGCTTGCTCTGCAAGCCTTTTGCCATGCCGCGCACCCAGTCCAGCTCGTCCCGCAGGGCCAGCGCCACCGCCGGCTGGAACGGTGCGCCGCCGACGAAGGTGAGGAACTGTTTGGCCGCGCGCACCGCGCCGATCAGCGGTGCCGGCCCGCAGGCCCAGCCGATCTTCCAACCGGTGACGTTGAAGCTCTTGCCGGCGCTGGAGATGCTGACCGTGCGCTCGGCCATGCCGGGCAGGGTGCCGATCGGCAGGTGCGCCGCTGCGTCGAACGTCAGGTACTCGTACACCTCGTCGGTGACCACCAGCAGATCCCGGGAGATCGCCAGCGCCGCAACGGCTTCCAGCTCCTGTGCGGTCAGCACGGTGCCGGTGGGATTGTGCGGGGTGTTGAGCAGGATCACCGTGGTGCGGTCGGTGACGGCGGCGGCCAGCTCGTCAGGGTCGAGGGCGAACCGCCCGGACGAGTCCGGACGCAACCGGACCGGAACCAGCCGGGCACCGGCCATGGCGATCACAGCGGCGTAGGAGTCGTAGAACGGCTCGAGGGCGATCACCTCGTCGCCGGATTCGACCAGGCCGAGCATGGCGGCGGCGATCGCCTCGGTGGCGCCCACCGTCACCAGCACCTCGGAGTCCGGGTCGAACGGCTGCCGGTACTCGGCGGCGCGTTGGCCGGCAATCGCCTGGCGCAGTTCGGCGATGCCAGGGCCGGGCGGGTACTGGTTGACGCCGTCGGCAATGGCCTGCTGGGCGGCGGCGAGCATGGCGGGCGGGCCGTCGGTGTCCGGGAAGCCCTGACCGAGGTTGATCGAACCGGTGCTGGCGGCGAGCGCGCTCATCTCGGCGAAGATGGTCGAGGTGAACGGCTGCAGCCGGCTCACCGTCGGGTTGCTCTTGAGCATCGGCCCATTGTGGTGCACGGCTTGTGGTGCACGGCCGCGTGGTGGGCCGGGACACCGCTGCCGCCCAGGCACAATGCCCAGCATGAGCGTTGTCAACGCGGCGCCGCCGTCGGTCACCGACCTGACGCCGATGGACCAGGTGCGCCGGCAGGCCCTGATCAAGATGAAGCTGTTCGCCACCGGGCTGCTGGTGGTGATGGCGGTGATCTTCGTGGCCGCATGGCTGTTGCAGGACAGGTTCGCCTGGGCCGGTTATGTGCGGGCGGCCGCCGAGGCCGGCATGGTCGGCGGCCTCGCCGACTGGTTCGCGGTGACGGCGCTGTTCCGGCACCCGCTCGGATTGAAGATCCCGCACACCGCGATCATCCCGCGCCGCAAGGACGTGATCGGGTCGTCGCTGTCGGAGTTCGTCGCCACCAACTTCCTGTCGGAACAGTTGGTGCGCGAGAAGATTGCCGGTTTCGGGGTGGCCCAACGCGTCGGTGCCTGGCTGCAGCGACCGGAATCGGCCAAGCGGTTGGTGGCCGAGGGCGCGGCCGCCGCCGAGAAACTCTCCGACGTGCTGGCCGACCAACAAGTGGTGGAACTGCTCAGCGGCATGGCAAGGCGGAAGCTGGAGGAGCTGCAGGTGGGGCCGCCGCTGGGGCGGATCGCCGCCGACATCTTCACCCGCGGCGAGCATCACGCGCTGGTCGACTTCTTGGTCGACCGGTGCTACCTGTGGGTGCGCGACAACTACGACCTGGTGGCCAGGGTCGTCACCGACCGGGCGCCGAGCTGGACCCCGCGGTTTCTCGACGACATCGTCACCGACCGGATCTACTCGGAGGTGGAAACTTTCGCCAGGGCCGTTCGCGACGACCCTGACCACGATCTGCGCAAGGCCATCGACCGGTTCCTGATCGAGTTCGCCGACGACCTGCAGCACGACGAGAAGACCATGGCGCGGGCCGAGGCCATCAAGATGCGCATCCTCAACAACACCGAGCTTGGCGAGCTGGCCGGCGAGGTGTGGCAATCGGCGAAATCCGCTCTGCTGCAAGAACTGTCGAACCCGGACTCGTCGCTGCGCCGGTCGGCGCAGCAGGCGGTGATCCGCTTCGGGGAGCGGTTGGCCGCCGGCGGCGAGACCGCGCAGCGGGTGGACACCTGGGTCGCCGACGCCGCCGGCTACCTGGCCGCCAACCACGCCAGGGCCATCACCGGGATCATCGACGAGACCATTGCGCGCTGGGACGGCCCGGCCACCAGCCGCAAGATCGAGCTGCAGATCGGCCGCGACCTGCAGTTCATCCGGATCAACGGCACCGTGGTCGGTGCCCTGGCCGGGCTGGCGATCTACACCGTCGCCGAGGTGGTGCTGGGCTGAGCTTGACGGCCTCGGGCGGCTTGACGGGCTAGACGGGCGCGGCGGCTTGACGGGCTTGACGGGCTTGGCGCGAAAAATCGGCTGCTCGACGCCGCATGGCGAAAACTGACCTGGGCAAACGCGTTTCGAACCACCGATTGTTCCGCTGGTGCGCAGCGGCCCGCTAGCAAGCACTGCTTGCAACTGCAAGCACGGACGGTTAGCGTGGTGAATCAGCACGTCGGCGGCCGGCGCCGCCGGCACAGCGGCGAGGGGTGAGTAGCGATGGTCGATCTCGATCCGATGCTGCGCCCGGTGCGCGACCTCGGGTCGTTCATCCGCGATCAGCGCGAGGCCGCCAATCTCTCCATCAGGGCGCTGGCCGCGAAGACCGGCGTCAGCAACCCGTATCTGTCGCAGGTGGAGCGCGGCGTCCGCCGGCCCAGCGCGCACATTCTGGCCCAGATCGCACACGGCCTGTCGATCTCGGCGGAGACGCTGCTGGCCCAGGCCGGTGTGCTCGATCGTGAGGCCGCCGACGAGGTGACGGCCGGCGCCGGGTCGAGCGGTCTTGGTGCTTCCGCGGAAGCGCACGACGCGGCCGCCGAAGCATCGCGCCCGGGTACCGCCGGGCCGTCGGTGCTGGCAGCGATCGCCGCCGACCCGCGGCTGACGTCAGAGCAACGGTCGGCGCTGCGGCAGACCTACCTGGCATTCGTCGCCACCAGCGAACCGGCCGCACCGAGCGCCGGCCCGCCTGCCGGGGAAACCCACAGCACACCATCAACCGCTGCCACCGAGTAGTCCCGAGATTCGAGTAGTCCGAGCAACTGATCCGAGCAACTGAACAGTCCCGAGCAACCAAGCAGTCCAGAGCAACCGAGTAAAAGGAGAAGCCCATGGCAGACCGCGATTTCACCGAAGACTTCACCGAGCGCGCCCAGGCCGCGCTGACCAAGCTGGCCGACCGGATGCCCAACCTGCCCGGCCCGGTACTGGCCGCGATCGGCGCCGCTGATGTGGCCGGGCGCCAGCTCGTCGAGCTGGTGAACTCACTGGCGGACAAATCGCCGGTCAAGCCGGTCAAGCCGCAGATGCCGAAGATGCCGGAGCGCGGCGAGGTGGTGGACGAGCTGCGCTCGGTGGCGCAGGACCTGCCGTCGCGCCTGCAGCACCTGGCCGAGGACGCCCCGGAGAAGCTGCAGGACGCCGCCCGCGAGGTGCCGGAGAAGGCCCGCGCGCTGGCCGACCAGCTCGAGCAGTTCGCCACCGCGCTGCCGGGCAAGGTGCAGCGGCTGGCGGACGAACTGCCGGACAAGGCCCGCGAGGTCGGCGAGCAGCTGCAGCCCGACCAGTTGCGGCAGTCCGCCGACGCCTACCGGGAGCTGCTCGCCTCGGTCTACGCGACACTCACCGAGCGCGGCGGCAAGGCCTGGGAAGAGCTCCGCAACACCGGACCGGTGCCCGGCACCGTGGTGGACGGTCGCCGCAGCCCGAAGAACGCCATGGACCACGAGGAGACCGGCGAGGCCGTCGTCTCCGACCTGGCCGCCAAGCGCGGTGCCCGCAGCGAGGCACCGGTGGGGACGCCGGCCGCCAAGCGCCCGGCCCGCCGCCGTCCGACCCCGAAGCCGGACACCGGCCCGAACGGTGAGGGCGCCGCAGCCGGCACCGCAGGCACCGACAAGGCCGGCACCGCAGGCACCGACAAGGCCGGCACCGCGACCACCGACAGGAACAGCGGCGCCGACGCGGCGGGCCCGGCGGCGGGCACCGCCAAGCCGAAGCGCAGCGGCACCGGCAAGAAGACCGAGAGCTGAACCGACCCTGGGTTTGCCCGGCCAGGTGTAGCAGCAGCGTTGCTACCCTGGCCGGGTGACCTTCGTGCTGCCGATCATGGACTACCTGACGATCGCCATCGGCGTCGTCGGTGGCATCGTCGGCGTTGTCGCCTTTGCCGATGCCGTCACCCGGCGCACCGACGCCTATCCGGCTGCCGACAAGCAGACCAAGACCACCTGGCTGGCCATCACCGGCATCTCAGGGGTGGTGCTGGTGCTCGGAATGATCCCCGGCTCGCTGCTGCGGGCGCCCAGCCTGCTCTGGCTGGCCGGCCTGGTCGGGGTGCTCGTCTACCTGTGCGACGTGCGACCCAGGTTGCGGGAAGTCTCCGGCGGCTCGTCCAGCTGGTAACCGGGGCCCGGGTTCGCCCACGAGGGACCGACCGCTCCCGGCAAGACCGCGCTCGGCAAGAACCGCTCCCGGCAAGACCGCTCCCGGCAAGAACCGCTCCCGGCAAGAACCGCACCCCGCAAGACCACACCCGTAAAGACCGTGGCGGGGCGGAAAGACGCTTCGCTACTTGGCGTTCTCGGCGGCCTGCTCGGGCGAAACGCCCTCGGCCACCTGCGCCAACCGCTTCTGCTCGCGGTCGAACGAGATCCGGATCTCGGTCTCGGCGTCGCCGCGGCCGACCCAGTTCGCACCCTCGACGCTCTTGCCAGGTTCCAGATCCTTGTAGACCTCGAAGAAATGCTGGATCTCCAGCTTCTCGAAGATCGGCAGGTCGCCGATGTCCTGCAGGTTGTCCCGGCGCGGGTCGTTGGAGGCCACGCACAGCACCTTGTCGTCAGGGCCCTTCTCGTCCGTCATCCGGAACATGCCGATGGCCCGTGAACGCACCAGGCAGCCGGGGAAAGTGGGCTCGGCCAGCAGCACGAGCGCGTCCAGCGGGTCGCCATCTTGCCCGAGAGTGTTCTCGATGTAGCCGTAGTCGGCCGGGTACTGGGTGGCGGTGAACAGGGTGCGGTCCAACCGGATTCGACCCGAGTGGTGATCGACCTCGTACTTGTTGCGCGAGCCTTTGGGGATCTCGATGAGGACGTCGAACTCCACGGGACCTTCCTTCCGGGTGCGGCCGCCTGACTCATCGGTGGGCCAGGGGGCGGTGGTGCTGGCTTGACGGCGGCGATGGGCACCGGCCGCGTCGGCGTTCACCCGCCGGCGGCGGCTGCCGCGGCCATATATATGGCCAAGCCGCTGTTGGCAAGACTTTAGTCTGTTGGCAGCGTCCGGATCGCATCCTGAGCGGCGGGAGAGGCAGGCGTCACACACAGCGCCCGTCGTCCGCGCTCGGGTTCGGCCCGGGTGCAGTCAGGGCCCCACCGGCCGGAACCGCCCGCACCAACCCGCACCAACCTGCCCCGCCCGAGAGGACCACCCACCGTGCCAGGTACCCGCAGAGCACCCCGCCCGCGCCGGACCGGGCGCATCGTCGTGATCGTGACGGTGTGCGTCGTGGCGCTCGCGGCCATCGCGGTCGGCGGCATCTACTTCTTCGGCAACCGCTCAGATTCGGGTCAGAACACCGCAGGCGGCAGCAGCACCGCCACCAGCTCGACCGGGCAGACAGCGCCGGATCCGCAGCTGGGCAAGGTGCAGCTGGCGTTGGCGCCTGCCCCCAACGGCAAGACCGCCCCGACCCCGGCCGGCGTCAGCAAGGCCCTGCAGTCGATCCTGAAGAGCCCAGCGATGGGCGGCAACTTCGCCGGCGTGGTGATGGATGCCGCCACCGGAAAGGTGCTGTGGCAACAGGATCAAGCCACGCCGCAGCTACCGGCGTCATCGATCAAGCTGCTGATGGGGACGGCGCTGCTGAGCTCGCTCAAGAGCACAGACCAGCGGATGGCGACAACAGTGGTGGAGGGCACCACCCCCGGCGACGTCTACTTCGTCGGCGGCGGCGACGTGACCTTGTCGGCCCGGCAAACCGGCACCGAGACCGTCTACAACGATCCGCCGACGGTGGCCGAGTTGGCGGCCCAGGTGCGCTCGTCCGGGGTGCAGGTGAAGCGGATCATCCTGGACACCTCGTACTGGACCGGCGAGCCGCTGGCCCCGGGCTGGGACCCGGCGGACATCAAGGGTGGCTACATCACCAAGATGCAACCGCTGATGGTGGACGCCGACCGTCAGGATCCGTCCAACCAGAACTCGCCGCGCACCGGCACCCCGGCGCTGACCGCGGGCAAGGCGCTCGCCAGGGCATTGGGCAACGCCGACCTGCCGGTGATCGACGACGGATCCAAGGCGCCGGCCGACGGCAGGCTGCTGGCCAGGGTGTACTCGCAGCCGCTGCCCGAACTGCTCGCCGAGGCGCTCACCAACTCTGACAACATTCTCGCCGAGTCGCTGGCCAGGGAGATGGCGGGCAACTTCGGGGCGCCGCGCTCGTTCGACGGCGCGTCCAGCGCCACCGTGCTGGCCCTGAACGACCTCAAGCTGGACACCTCGCAGCTGACCATCGCCGATGCATCCGGCATGTCGGTGCAAGACCGGGTGACGCCGGAACTGGAGGCCCAGGTGCTGCGGCTGGCGGTGCAGGGCAAGACCGAGAACCTGCGGTATCTGCTGTCCGGTCTCCCGGTCGGCGGGGTCAGCGGCACGCTGGACAGCGACCAGCAGCACAACCGGTTCACCACCCCGGATTCCAAGGCCGGCGCCGGCTGGGTCAGGGCCAAGACCGGCTCGATCAACTCCACCTATGTGCTGTCCGGCTACGTTCCCACTCAGGACGGCAGGATGCTGGTGTTCTCGTTGTTCAACAACGGGGTGATCCCCGACTCGCCGGGCAACCCGGGCACCCGGGCGGCGCAGGACGCGTTCGCGACCGTGCTGCGCAACTGTGGCTGCCGTGGCTGAGCGGGGCAGCGTGGTGCGGGCCGGTGCGCAGCCGGCCCCCGACCCGACCATCGACTTCGCCGCCGCGGTGCGGGCCGCGACAAAACTCGCGCCCACCGGCCCTGTGGTGACGCCGCAGCAGGCCGCCGACGCCGTGGCTGCGCTGCTGCGGTTCTCCCGCGAATCGGAGCTGACGGTGCGCGACACCGCTGAGCTGGGGGAGGGCCTGCCGGTCGCCGAAGCCGTTGTGGTTGACCGGCCCGGCTGGATCGCCGCCACCAGCCAGGGCATGGCCAAGCTCACCGCACCGCTGACGGCCCGGCTGGCGGACAAGGCCACCCCGCGCAGCCGGGCGATGGCCGGCCGGCAGCTGGGGGTGGTGCTCGGGTTCCTGTCCGGCAAGGTGCTCGGCCAGTTCGATCCGCTGACGTCCGGTCCCGACGGGCAGGACGGGCAGCTGCTGCTGGTGGCGCCCAACATCATCAAGGTGGAGCGGGAGTTGCGGCTCGACCCGGTCGACTTCCGCCGCTGGGTCTGTCTGCACGAGAGCACCCACCGGTTGCAGTTCACCGCGGTGCCGTGGTTGCGCGACTACTTCGTTGCGCAGACGGCGGAGTTCGGCGCGGTGGCCGATGTCGACTCGCGCGAGGTGCTGGGGCGGATGGTGCGGGCCATCAGGGCCGGATCCGGCAGGCGCGGGGCGGATTCCAGCACCGCCGAGACCGGGAAGCTGAGCTGGGTCGAGGCGATGCAGACACCGGAGCAGCGCGCGATCTTCGACCGGATGATGGCGCTGATGAGCCTGCTGGAGGGCCACGCCGACTACGTGATGGACGCCGTCGGTCCCGCGGTGGTGCCCAGCGTCGCCGGCATCCGCAAGGCCTTCTCCGAGCGGCGCCGCAAGGGGTCGGGTCCGATCGACCGGATGTTGCGTTCGCTGCTGGGTATGGACATGAAGCTGAGCCAGTACGTCAAGGGCGAGAAGTTCGTCTCGCACGTGGTGAAAGCTGTTGGCATGCAACGGTTCAACACGGTCTGGGACTCGCCGGAGACGTTGCCGACCAGGGCCGAGATCGCCGATCCGGCCGGCTGGCTGCGCCGGGTCGGCTGACGCTGCCCTGCGATGTTCCGATGACGGATGCGCCCCGGCCGCCGGTGGCCGGGCCAGCCGGTGGGGGACCGGGGCCGGCCGCGTTGCCCGCTGATCACCCGGTGCGCCGGGCGGTGCGGTGGCATCTGCGTGCGCATCCCGCCGACCGACTGCTGGTGGCGGTGTCCGGTGGGGCCGACTCGCTGGCGTTGGCCGCCGCGGTACTGGCCGAGGTGGGCGGCCCCGGCCGGGCGGCAGGTCGGGCCACGGACGCGGCACCGGGGAATGCGCCGGCACTGGGTGGGGACGCGGTGCCGACACCGGCAGCGGGGCCGGCGCTCGCCGCCGCGGTGATCGACCACGGCCTGCAGGAAGGTTCGGCTGCACAGAGCGCCGCGACCGCGGAAGCCTTGCGCCGCTGGGGTTTTGCCGATGTCACGGTGCGCAGGGTCGCGGTCGGCGCCGACGGTGGGCTGGAGGCCGCGGCCCGCACCGCCCGCTACGCGGCGCTGCGCGAGCTTGCCGCGTCCGGCGGCGAACCCGAGCGGGTGCAGGTACTGCTCGGGCACACCATGGACGACCAGGCCGAGACGGTGCTCCTTGGCCTTGGCCGCGGCAGCGGGCCGCGGTCCATCGCCGGGATGCGGGCGCTATTGCCGGACGCTGCGGCCCCGGCGAGCGGTCGGGACGGGGTGCGGCTGAGCTGGGGGCGACCGTTGCTCGAAGTGCGCCGCGCCGACACCGAAAGTGCCTGCGCGGCAATGGCTGTGCCGTGGTGGAGCGACCCGCACAACAGCGACGCCCGGTACACCAGGGTGCGGTTGCGCCGGGAGGTGCTGCCGCTGCTGGACGACGTGCTCGCCGGTGGGGTGACGCCGGCGCTGGCCCGCACCGCCGAGCTGCTGGCCGACGACCTCGCCGCCCTCGACGGCTGGGCCGCGGCCGCGCTGGCCGCCGCCAGGACCGAAGCGGCGACCGGGTCGGCCGACCACCGAACGCCCGCCGAACCGGACCCGACACAGCTGGCCGTTGCCGCCCTGGCCGGGTTGCCCGACGCTGTCCTGCGGCGGGTGCTGCGGCGCTGGCTCACCGACGCCGGCGTGACCGGCCTGACCGCCGATCACCTGTTCCGCATGCAGCAACTGGTGCGGAGGCCACCGCGCACCCCGCCGGCGGCGGTGCGACTGCCGGGTGGCGTCGATGCCACCCGCGTCGGCGCGGCCGTGCTGCTGGCACCCAACCGTCGGCATTGAACCGACGGCACTGAACCGGGACCACTGTGCGTACTCCGGGCGTGCCAAGATGATGCGGTGACCGCGACGGAACCCTCGCAGAGTTCGTCCAGCCAGCCGGCCACCGCCGCCGAACCGCCGGCCGCGGGCGCCGCCTCCCGGCCAGGGCTGACCACCGTCATCGAGGCGGCCCCGCCCCCTGCCGAGCAGGACCCTGGCGCCCCGCACGGTTACCCGGGCGAACTGGTGTCGGTGTTGATCGACCAGGAGACGGTGCAGGCCAAGGTCCGCGAGCTGGCCGCCGCGGTAGCCGCCGACCACACCCTGGACACCCCGCCGCTGCTGGTCTGCGTGCTCAAGGGCGCCGTCATGTTCACCACCGATTTCGCCAGGGCGATGCCGATCCCGTCCGAGATGGACTTCATGGCGATCTCGTCGTACGGCTCGGCGACCACCTCGTCCGGGGTGGTGCGCATCCTGAAAGACTTGAACTCCGACATCACCGACCGCAGGGTGGTGATCGTCGAAGACATCATCGACTCGGGGCTCACGCTGTCCTGGTTGCTCAAGAACCTGCAGTCGCGCGGACCGGCGGCCATCGACGTGGTGACGCTGCTGCGCAAGCCCGAGGCGGTGAAAGTGCCGCTGGAGCCGCGCTACGTCGGCTTCGACATCCCGACAGAATTCGTTGTCGGCTACGGCCTCGACTACGCCGAGCGGTACCGCGACCTGCCGTTCGTCGGGCTGCTCGGCGCCCACATGTACGCCTGAGCGTGCGCGGCTGAGCGCTGGACCGCTTGTGCCGCCCTGCCTCGCGTTCGCCCACGGCGCAGCGGGGGTGGGCCGGCAACGGAACTTCCCCGGCCACCGGCGGCGTTGTACCTGACGTTGTCGCTGGTGGTGTGGCCGACAACGGCTCAGGCACCGCTCAGGCGCCGATGCCAAGCGTCACCACAGCAATCTCCGCAGGTCGCCGCGCTGGTGCGCGGTAGGCTGGGAGCTTGCGGTGATGCTGGATCGATGCCGGCCCGGCCTGCAGGACGATCGCTCGGATCACCGAGGCCCATCGCACCGCCAGCACCCGGCGCCGCCCGAGCAGCGGCCGCCGGTCACACTCGCATCGACACAGGAAGGGTCGAGGTCGACATCGACCGGAAGCCACATGGACCGTAAGAAGCTGATCCGTTCGCCACTGCTGTGGATCTTGGTGGCAGTGTTGCTGTATCTGGCGTACAGCTTCTTCACCGACGAGACCCGTGGCTACACCACCGTCCCCACCTCGCAGGCGCTGGCGCAACTGCAGAGCAACAACGTCAGCGAGGCGCTGGTCGACGACAAGGAGCAGCGGCTGCGGCTGACGCTCAAGACGCCCGACGCCGCCGCCGACGGTGCCACCAAGATCGTCTCGCAGTACCCGGCCGGCGCCACCGACGAGGTCTTCAGCGCGGTGCAGGCGGCCAAGGCCGACAAGTACGACACCACCGTCACCAGCGAATCCGCGCTGTTCTCGATCCTGCTGTACCTGATCCCGGTTGCGCTGATCCTGCTGTTCTTCCTGTGGATGATGAACAACGCCCAGGGCGGCGGCAACAAGGTGCTCTCGTTCGGCAAGTCCAAGGCCAAGATGCTGTCCAAGGACATGCCGACCACCAAGTTCTCCGACGTGGCCGGTGCCGACGAGGCCGTCGAAGAGCTCGACGAGATCCGCGACTTCCTGGCCAACCCGGTGCGCTACCAGGCACTGGGCGCCAAGATCCCCAAGGGCGTGCTGCTGTACGGCCCGCCCGGCACCGGCAAGACGCTGCTGGCCCGCGCCGTCGCCGGCGAGGCCGGGGTGCCGTTCTACACCATCTCCGGCTCCGACTTTGTCGAGATGTTCGTCGGCGTCGGCGCCTCCCGGGTGCGCGACCTGTTCGAGCAGGCCAAGGCGAACGCGCCGGCGATCATCTTCATCGACGAGATCGATGCGGTTGGCCGGCACCGCGGCGCCGGCATGGGCGGCGGCCACGACGAGCGCGAGCAGACGCTGAACCAGCTGCTGGTCGAGATGGACGGCTTCGAGTCCAAGGGCGGCATCATCTTGATCGCCGCCACCAACCGGCCGGACATCCTCGACCCGGCGCTGCTGCGGCCGGGTCGGTTCGACCGGCAGATCCCTGTCGGCGCACCGGATCTGCGCGGCCGTGAGGCCATTCTTGCGGTGCACTCCAAGGGCAAGCCGTTTGCCGATGACGTCAACTTCCCCGAGCTGGCCAAGCGCACCGTCGGCATGTCCGGTGCCGACCTGGCCAACGTCATCAACGAGGCGGCGCTGCTGACCGCCCGCACCGGCGGCACCCTGATCACCAACGCCGCGCTGGAAGAGTCCGTCGACCGGGTGGTCGGCGGGCCGGCGCGCAAGGGCAGGGTGATCTCCGAGACGGAGAAGAAGATCACCGCCTACCACGAGGGTGGGCACGCGCTGGCCGCCTGGGCGATGCCCGGTCTTGAACCGGTCTACAAGGTGACGATCCTGCCGCGCGGCCGCACCGGCGGGCACGCGCTTGTCGTCCCCGAGGACGACAAGCAGCTGATGACCCGCAGCGAGATGATCAACCGGCTGGTGATGGCGATGGGCGGCAGGGCCGCCGAGGAACTGGTGTTCGCCGAACCGACCACCGGCGCCTCCTCCGACATCGCGCAGGCCACCAAGATCGCCAGGGCGATGGTCACCGAGTACGGCATGAGCGCCAAGCTCGGCGCGGTCAAGTACGGCTCCGGCGACGACGAGCCGTTCCTCGGCCGCACCTACGGCCACAACCCCGACTACTCCACCGAGGTCGGCGGCGAGATCGACCACGCGGTGCGCGCGCTGATCGAGGCCGCCCACACCGAGGCCTACGAAGTGCTCAACACCTACCGCGACGTGCTGGACGACCTGGCCGCCCGGCTGCTGGAGAAGGAGACCCTCGAGCGCAAGGACCTCGAGGCGATCTTCGCCGGCGTCGAGAAGCGGCCGCGGATCACCGCCTTCGACGAGTGGGGCGACCGGCTGCCGTCCGACCGCCCGCCGATCAAGACCCCCAAGGAGCTCGCCATCGAGCGCGGCGAGCCGTGGGAGGACGAACCGGTGAAGCGTCCGATGCTCGACAAGCAACCGGTGCCCGCCGGTGCTGCCGGACCCGGTGCTGCCGGACCCGGTGCGGCCGGGCCCGGTGCTGCCGGGCCCGGCGGCGCTCAGGGCGCGCCGGGGGCCGCTGGGTCGCCGGGCGGCTGGGAACGTCCGGCTCCGCCGAACGGGCAGCAGACCTGGCCGGGCCAGCACGGCGGCCCAGGACCGGCCGGGGGCCAGAACGGCCAGCACGGCCAGCCGTCCAACTGGACCGGCGGGGTGCTGTCCGGGCCGCTCGGACCGCCGTCCTGGAATGGCCAGGCGCCCAACGGGCAGGCACCCAACGGGCAGGCAGCCAACGGTCAGGCAGCCAACGGTCAGATGCCGCACGGGCAGATGCCGGGTGGTGCGGTGCCGTACGGCCGGGGCGCTCCGGCGACACCGGCCGCCAACGGCGGCGCCGCGCCGGGTGGGCAGAACGGTTACGGCGCCGGCGGTTTCCCGCAGGGTGTTAACGGTCACCAGCCCGCCGCGGGTCAGCCGCCCCACGGCCAGCAACCGGCCGGTGAGGCCGGCAGCGACACCGCGGACGGCTCGCCCCGCTCGTTCGGCGCGCCCAGCGGTGGCCCGTTCTCGCACCAAGCCGGGTATCGCGGCGATCCGGAAGTCACCGGCCGGCACGGCCGCCCGGAGCACGGCGATGCGTCCCCGGATGATTCCGCCGACCCGGCCGGTCGCACCGGCGACGCCGGCCAGCAAGGGCAGCAGCAGCCGCCCATCGACCCGTGGGCACCCCCGGACCGGCAGTGAGCTCGGCCTCGACGGTCGGCGCCGCGGTGCCAGGCAGCACTGCGTCTGACAGCACCGTGTCTGACGGCACCGTGTCTGACAGCACTGCGTCTGGCAGCCCGGTGGCAGATGATGCCGGGCCCGCTGACGCGGGGCCGGCTCGAGTGGCGTCCACGCACGCGGTGTCCAATAGTTCCGTGACGGCAGACCCAACCGCTCAGGTGCCTCAGTTCGATCTCGACCGGGCCGCGGCCGCCGTGCGCGAGCTGCTGCTGGCAGCCGGTGAGGACCCGGACCGGGAGGGCCTGCGGCAGACCCCGATGCGGGTGGCGAGGGCCTACGCCGAGGCCTTCTCCGGGCTGTACGCCGACCCGGACGACGTGCTCTCCACCCAGTTCGACGAGGGGCACGCCGAGCTGATTCTGATGCGCGACATCGAGCTGTACTCGATGTGCGAGCACCACCTCGTGCCGTTCTTCGGCAAGGCGCACGTCGGGTACATCCCCGGCCGCGACGGCCGGGTGACCGGGCTGTCCAAGCTGGCCAGGCTGGTCGACGGCTACGCCCACCGGCCGCAGGTGCAGGAGCGGCTCACCTCGCAGATCGCCGACGCCCTTGTCCGCAAGCTGCGCCCCGCCGGAGCCATCGTGGTGATCGAGGCCGAGCACCTGTGCATGTCGATGCGCGGCGTTCGCAAGCCAGGCGCCACCACCACCACGTCCGCGGTGCGCGGCATCATCCGGTCGCAGGCCGCCACCCGGTCGGAGGCCATGAGCCTGATCACCGGCCGATGACGGCACCCGTCGGGGCGGCCGGGGGACAGCCACCGCTGGTGCCAGCCATGGGCGAAAGACCATGGGTGATGGGCATTCTCAACGTCACCCCCGACTCCTTCTCCGACGGCGGGCTGTGGGACTCCACCGACGCCGCCATCGCCCACGGGCAGGCGCTGGTGGCCGCCGGCGCCGACATCGTCGACGTCGGCGGGGAATCCACCAGACCGGGCGCGCACCGGGTGCCGCAAGACGTCGAGCTTGACCGGGTGATCGACGTGATCGCCGCGCTCGCCGCCGACGGGGTGCCGTGCTCGGTCGACACCACCCGTGCCGCCGTGGCCGCCGCCGCGGTACGCGCCGGCGCGGTGATCGTCAACGACGTCTCGGCCGGCCTTGCCGATGCGCAGATGGCCGCCACCGTCGCCGATCTCGGTGTGCCCTGGGTGTTGATGCACTGGCGCGGCCACAGCGACGCCATGCAGCAGCGCGCCGAGTACGCCGACACGCTCGCCGAGGTACGCGCCGAACTGCTCGCCAGGGTGGACGCGGCGATCGCCGCCGGCGTCGACGAGCGGGCGCTGATCCTTGACGCCGGCATCGGTTTCGCCAAGAACGCCGAGCACAACTGGGAGCTGCTGGCCGGCCAGCGTGAGCTGGTCGAGCTCGGGCTGCCGGTGCTGCTCGGCACCTCACGCAAACGCTTCCTCGGCCAACTGCTGGCCGGTCCGGACGGCGCCCCCCGCCCGGTCGGCAGCCGCGACATCGCCACCGCCGCAACGTCTTTGCTGGCCGCGCAGGCGGGCGTCTGGGGGGTGCGGGTGCACGACCCGCAGTCCACCGCCGATGTGTTGGCGGTGCTCACCGCGACCCTTGCCGCCGATCCGGCCAGGTCGCCGGCCGGCTGGCCACCGGCCCCGGCGCCGCTGCAACCGGCCACCGGCGACTACCGCTTCGGTGCACTGGCGGTGCCGCGTGGCTGACCGCATCCAGCTGACCGGGCTGGCGGTGACCGGCCACCACGGCGTCTTCGACCATGAGAAGCGGGACGGTCAAACGTTTGTGGTCGACATCGTGCTGTGGACCGACCTGGCCAGGGCCGCGGCCACCGACGATCTCACCGAGACCGTCAACTACGCCGAGCTGGCGCAACTGGCAGCGGACATCGTCGCCGGGCCGCCCCGCGATCTGATCGAGACCGTCGCGGCCGAGATCGCCGACGCGGTGGTTGACCGCTTCGGCCGCAGCCCCGCCGGCGGTGCTGCCGACGGCAGCGTCAACGACGGCAGCGTCAACGGCAGCGCCGTGAACGGCCGAGCTGCCGGCCCCGAGCTGCACGCCGTAGAGGTGACCGTGCACAAGCCCGAGGCGCCGATCCCGCTCAGCTTCGCCGATGTCGCGGTGACCGCCCGTCGATCGACCAAGACCGGCCCGGCCAAACTGCGTCGGGCCGGCAAACCCGGCTCGGACGAAGGGGCGCGCGATGGTTGAGCGGACGCCGCACGCCGGTGCCGCGGGTGCCGTGGGTGGCCCGGGTGCGGCGGAACACGCCGGCAGCATGGCCGGCGGCGGCCCCGAACCGGCTGGCGCTGGGGCCGAATCGGCTGGCGCTGGCGCCGAATCGGCTGCCGCCGTTGATGTTTCGTCCGCGGTGTTGTCGATGGGCTCCAACCTCGGTGACCGCCGCCGGTACCTTGCCGACGCGGTCGCCGCGCTCGGGCCTGCGGTCCGCGCGGTGTCGTCGGTGTACTCCACCCCGCCGTGGGCCGGCAGCGCCGATATCGAGCAGGACGACTACCTGAACATCGTGGTGCTGGCCGATGCCGTTCCCGCCGGCACTCCCGCCAACGGTGCCGCCGGCGGCGTCAGCGAACCGATGGACTGGCTGCGGGTGTGCCGGCAGTTGGAGACGGCGGCCGGCCGGGAACGCGGCGTCCGCTGGGGGCCGCGCACCCTCGACGTCGACGTGGTGGCGATCGGGCAGCTGGAACTTGACCTGCCCGAGCTGACGGTGCCGCACCCGCATGCCGGCGAGCGCGGGTTCGTGCTGGTGCCGTGGGCCGAACTCGACCCCGGTGCCGAGCTGCCCGGTGCGGGGCCCATCGCTGACCTCATCGCCGGCCTCGAGGCCGCCGGCGAACTGGAAGGCATCCGGAAGGTCGGTGCGCTGTGAACCGCGAGCCGGACACCGAGATCGGCCTCACCCGCTGGCGCGACCTGGCGGTGGTGGCGTTGATCGCCGCGATCCTGGCGTTCGGCCTGCTGTTGTGGAACTACAACCGGCTGCCGGCGCTGCCGCGGCTGGCTGGTCTGCCCGCCGCGCTGATCGGCATCGGCGAAGCCATCTTCGGCTGGGGGCTGTACCGCAGGATCCGCGCCAACAGCGGCGCCGCGCCAGGTCCCGGCGGATCCGAGCAACCGCGCATCGGCGTCGCAGGGCAATCCGGCCCGGACGAGGTCGATCCGTTGACGGTGGCACGAGCCGTCACCATCGCCAAGGCCTCCGCGCTGGCCGCAGCGGCCTTCGGCGGCTTGTGGATAGGCACCCTTTGCTATGTCTGGCCGCGCGCCGGAGACGTCGCAGCCGCCGCCGGTGACCGCGCCACCGCCCTCATCGGCCTGCTCGGCGCCGCGGTGATGTTGGCCGGCGCGCTGTGGCTGGAGCGCTCTTGCCGGACACCTCCTGATCAGGGGCAGGGCCCGAGCCGCGCGTGAGATCGGGGCACCTGCGCCCCGGTAGAGTTTGCAGCCATGAGCTCGACCGCGCCCCCGCGACGCCGCGGCTCAACCCCTTGGTCTTTGCAGCTGCTGTTGCTCGGCGGCTTTGTTTTCGGTGCCGCCGCAACGGTGCTGGTGGTGCTGTTCGCCGATCAGGTCCGCTGGTTGCGGATCGCGGTGCTGCTGGCTTTGTGGGCGGCGCTGTTCGCCGCGTTCGCGGTCGCCCGCTCCCGGCGCGAGGCGCAGCAGGTGGTCGCCAGGGAGGACGAGATCACCCGCACCTATCAACTGCACTTGCAACGTGAGGTGTCTGCGCGCCGCGAGTACGAGACCGCGTTGAGCGACCGGATCCGCGACGAGGTCGCGCAGCGCGAAGCGCAGGAGCTGGCCGAGGTTCGGGCGCAGTTGGCGCGGCTGTCCGACTCGCTGTCGCAGCTGATGGACGGCGACGTGTTGGTGGAGCGGCTGACGCTCTCGGCGGAGGCCACCAGGCTGCGCGGTATCCCCGGTGGCCGGCAGAGCGGCCGGCTCACCAGCCTGGCCCGCGGGGAGCTTGCTGGACGCGGCCCTGCCGAGGTGGACGCGCCGACGCCCACCGACGGTGTGGGCGCTGCCGGTGCTGGGGGCACTGCCGGTGCTGTGGGTATTGCCGGTGTCGACGATGACGTCACCGCGGTCGAGGTGACCGCCGATCTCGACGCGGTCGACGCCGAACTGGTGGACGACGGCTTCGCGGACGACGGCTTCGTGAGCGACAGCTTCCTGGACGGCAGCTTCGTGACCGACAGCTTCGACAGCGAAGGCCGTGCCGGTGTGCCGGACGCCCGGTCCGACCCGCGGCCGGACGCCCCGGCCGCCGCGTGGGCGCGTCGGCACCGAAACGATCTGCGCCACCAGACCGCCCAGGTGGCGGCGACCCGCGCAGCACGGGCCAAGGAGCAGGCAGAACGCGCAGACGCTGAGCGCGCCGCCGCCGAACTGGCCGGCAGAGCCGAAGCCGCGCAACGTGAAGCAGCGCAACGGGAAGCGGTGCAACGTGAAGCGGCACAGCGTCAAGCGGCGGAACGCGAAGCCGCCCAACGAGAAGCCGCGCAACGCGAAGCCGCCCAACGAGAAGCCGCGCAACGGGAAGCAGCCCAACGGGAAGCCGCACAGCGTCAAGCGGCGGAACGCGAAGCATCCCAGCGGGAAGCACCGCAGCGGGAAGCAGCGCAACGCGAAGCAACGCAGCGTGAGGCGGCGGAACGCGAAGCAATGCACCGTGACGCGCAGCGTGAAGCCGCCCAACGCGAACTGGCGCACCGTCAGTCGACACCGCGGGACTCGGCCCAGCGTGCGGCAACCCGGCCCGGGACAGCTCAGCAACCCGCCCGCCGGCAAGAGGCGGCCAGGCAAGAAGACCAGCCGGCCCCATCGGCTGGTCCCTCGACGTTCCGGTCCATAGGGGCGTTCTCCATCGCGGCGCGCGGCCCGCTCGATCCGCAGGCGTCCGCGGTCACCGGGACGGGCACAGCCTCGCAGCAGCCGACCGAGGCGCAGCCACGGCCCGGGCAGGCTGCCGAGGCGGCAGTCGAACCGGGCCCGGTGGCGGACCCGTCACCGGGAGGTGCGCAGGATGCCCCGCACGGTGCTGATGAACACGGTGCTGACGCACGCGGTGACGACGCACGCGGTGGCCACGAGCACGGTGGCCACGAGATCGACGACTCCGCCGACTCCGGCCGGGTGTCGGTGGCAGATCTGTTGGCCGCCTTCGGTTCTCAGAACTCGTCGCAGCGTCGCCGACGCCGTGCCCCTGAGGTCACAGAGCCCACTGAGAGCGCTGAGTCGGTAGAGCACTGAGACCAAGGACGCGGAGTGCAGCAAAGCTGATCCTGCGGCCCCAGGACGTGCGCCTCAGCTCTCAGGTGTCAGCCAGCAGGGCGGCGCACAGCTCGATCAACTCGGCCCGGAGCGGCCGTGCCCGCTCCGCGAATTCCCGTTGCAGGGCAACGTATTCGGCCTTTCCCGCCGGCGTCTCGATCGCAATGGGTCGATAGCCGAGGGCCTGCAGATCGTACGGTGAGGCGCGCATGTCGACGGTGCGGATCTGTCTGGCCAGTACGAAGCAGTCGATCAGCAGCTCGCTCGGCACCGCCGGGATCAGCTTGTAGGCCCACTTGTAGAGATCCATCCCGACATGCAGACACCCTGGCTGCTCGTTGCTCACCCGCGACTCCAGGTCCGGCTGCAGCTGGTTCAACCCGCGGGCGGCCGGGGTGAAGAAGCGAAAAGCGTCGTAGTGCGAGCACCGGATCCGGTGGCCGCGCACCACCTCATCGGTGCCGTCGCTGCCCAGGCGCAGCGGGTAACCGTTGTGCCGCAGCAGATCCCGGCCCTGTCCATACACCATGGCCCACTCGTGCAGGCCGAGGCAGCCGAGTTGTGCCGGCCGCTTTGCCGTCGCGGTGAGCAGTCGCCCGATGAACTCGACCTGTTCGCCGCGGGCGGCGACGAAGGCGGGCAGGTCGACCCGCACCCCGCCTCCGGGACCGCGCTGGTGCAGACCCCAGTCGAGCCGTTCGTCGGCGTCCTCCAGTTCGACGTGGGCGCCTGGGTACCAGCGCCGCAGCTGACCGGGCCGCAGCGAGTAATAGGTGAACAGGAAGTCGTCCACCGGGTGTCGGCGTCCGGCGGCGGCGCGGACCCGGCGCCCGGCGGTCAACTCGTCCACCCGACGCTGGTGCTGCTGCTGCCGCGGCCGCCACTCGTCGGCGCCCCAGCGGATCCGTTCGCGCGCGTTGCCGGCCGGTGATCGGGTGCTGCCGTTGGTCATGAGCCGGGTGCCTGCGCGTCTGCGGTCGGGGTCGCAGGTTCCTCAGTCGCAGGTTCCTCAGCGGATCGGCGGCGGGCGATCCAGGTGTCACAGATCTGCGCAAGGGTCAGTGCATCAGGGTCGGGCTGGGTGCCGGCCAGGTCGTCAAGGCCGGCGTGCAGGCCGCGTACCTGCTCCGGCGCGGCGGCGATCACGTACGACAGCGTGTCCACCAGGCCGTGCAGGTCGGCTCTGGACAGGCGCTGGCTCCAGTGGGTGCGCACCAGCCGCGGGTCGGTGAACTCGGTGCGGCCACGGAACGGCGCACCGTCGTCGGCGCTACCGCTGGCCGTGCTGCCGCCGGGTGGCCGCACCCAGCGGTCCAGCAGGCGCTGGTAGCCGGAGGTGAACTCGTCGGCGGAGTCGTTGCGGTTCCAGAATCCGGCCAACACCCCGCCCGGCGCCAGCACCCTGGCGATCTCGGGCAGGGCGGTGTCCATGTCGAACCAATGCATGGCCTGCCCGACGGCGACCAGCCGCACCGGTCCGTCGGCGACCGGATCCACCGGGATGTGCTCGGCGGTGCCGATCCTGGCGTCCACGCCGGGCAGCGTCCGCCGCAACTCGGCGAGCATCTGCGGGTCGGGCTCCACCCCGATCACGCCGGCGCCGTGGCCGACCAGCGACCGGGTCAGCTTCCCGGTGCCGGCGGCCAGGTCGACGACGCGCCAGGGGTGTCGCCCGGCGTCCTGGCCGAGCCCAGCGTTCGGGTCGGCCCCAGCGTTCGGGTCGGGCCCGTCCTGGTCGGGCCCAACGCCGACGGCCGAGGTCGCGTCGACCGCGGACAGGCCGGCCTGCACGGCCGCGTCCGGATAGCCGGGACGGAACTGGGCGTAGGTGGCGGCGCGCTGCCCGAACGACAGCGCGCGCGACGATGCAGCCATACCGCCATGTTCCCCCTGTTCGGTGCCGCTGCGCCGACCGGCCGGCCGCGACTGCGGACAGTGACTCCCGCTCGCGGCGTCGGCGCTGCGTGTCCGGCAGGCCACGTCCGAGTGAACATGATCGTTTCGGCCTGCCCTCGCACGCTCGATTGCGGTTGAATAACAGCAGCACACGATGCCCGGGGTGGGTTCGGGTCCGCGAGCGGATAGGCGAGTTGCGTTCGATGCGTTTTTCCGGGTCGATTCGACCGAGTTCAAAGTCCTCTACTGGCGTGCTCGGGGGAAGGTCGGCCGGTGCCGCCGGCACCGCTCAACGCCGACTCGGCCGCCGGGTGCCCAGGTATCTGGCGTGCGCGGCCGCGACCACGGCATTGGTGGTCGGCCTGATCCCTGGATCGGCGCAGGCCGCCACCAGCCCGATTCCGGTGGCGCCGCCGGCGGTGGTGCCCAACGCTCCCGGCACCACCTGCTGGACGCCGGGGTCGGCGTTCGCGGCGCAGGATCCGTTCGTCTTCGCCGGGACCAGGTTGACGGCCACCCAGATCGCTGCCGCCCAAACCATCGCCGACGTCGCCGCCGGCCGCGGGCTGACCGACCGCGCGACCCGCATCGCCGTCGCCGCCGCGATGAACGTGAGCAAGCTGAACGCGAAGTACCGCAACGGCGAGGCCGTTGGGTTGTTCGGACAGCAGGCGCTGCCGGCCGCCCAAGCGGCCGCCCGTCCGGCGCTCGCCGACGCCAGCGATCCGGCCGCGGCGGCGCTGCGCTTCTTCGGCGACCTCACCGTGCAGGTTCCCGGCTACCAGACCGACAAGCGCAGCGATGCCGATATCGCGGCGCTGGTGTTGGGCGCCCCGCAACGGGCCGGCGTCACCAAACTCTCGGCGTTCGCCACCGAGCTGAGCCAGCGGGTGAACAGCCAGACCGCGTCGGCGACCGCGGGGTCTGCCGGTGCAGCGGCGTCCGGGGCGTCGGCTCCGGCCGGCACCGCTCCCGCCGGGCCTGCTCCCGTTCCTTCCGGCGGCGCAGCGCCGGGAAGCGCAGTCGGCTCCGCATCGCCGGCACCAGCACCGGCAGTTCAGCCGGCGGCGCCCGGAGTCGGCGCCGCAGCCCAGGCGCCCGCGCCGGTTGCCGGGGCACCAGCAGCCGGGGCAGTGGCCGGGGCCCCCGCCGCCGGTGCCGCACCCGCCGGTGCCGCACCCGCCAGCGCCGCAGCGGCGAGCGCGGCGGAGCGGCTCTCGTCGTTGACCGACCAGCTGGTGCGCGCCGCCAACGACTACACCGCCGAGCAGCAGCGGCTGGCCAAGGAACGTGCGGCCAAGGTGGCGAAGGCCGCCAAGGAGCGCGCGGACAAGGCCGCCAAAGCCGCCAAAGACAGAGCCGCCAAAGACAAAGCGGCCAAAGACAAAGCGGCCAAAGACACAGCCGCCAAAGCGGCCAAAGACACAGCCGCCAAGGCTGCCAAGGGCAAGGCCGCCGCCGCGAAGTCCGCTCAGCCGGCCCCGAAGAACCAGTCGGCCGCCGCGAAAGCGCTTCCGGCACAACAGGATTCGGCCCAGCGGGCGGCAGCCGCGCCGGCTTCGGCCAAGATCGGCGCCGCGGTCGCCGCCGGTGAGCTGTCCGATCTCGCGCGGCAGCTGTCCGGCGTCAGCCCGGCCCGGGTGGCCGATCAGCAGCAGGCGCTGGCCGCGTTCCCGGTGTTGTTCAGCCCGGCGCTGCGGACCTTCGTCGGCGCCGTGGTCGGCACGCCGGTGTCGCAGGCGCCGGTGGTTCCCCGGCCGGTTGCCATGGGACCGTTGAAGTTCCGTGACGCGACCCCCGCGCTGGAACCCGCCCGCGCCGAGGCCGGGACCGGCGACGCGGCCACGCCGAGCTCGACCGACACCACCGTCACCACGGTGACCACGACCATCAGCGGGACGCCGACCACCTACACCACTACGGTCCCCGTCACCGACGCGACGGCCACCGGGACAACCGGTTCCGATGCCACCGGAACGTCCGATGCCACTGGGACCTCCGATGGCACCGGAACGTCCAGCAGCAGCGCCGCCAGCACCAGCGGCTCTGCCCCGGCTGAATCGACAGTTGAGTCGACGGCCGAATCGACGGGGGAGACCGCCTCCGGGTCGTCGTCTGCGTCGTCTTCCGGGTCGTCTTCTGGGTCGACCTCCGGATCGACGTCCGAGTCTTCGTCCGACTCGCCGGCTGCGACCAGCTCGGCCACCGGATCAGGGACGGCCACCTCGGCGGCATCGTCGAGCGGCTCAACGGCCGCCTCCAGTACGGCAGCATCCAGCACCGCGGCTTCGAGTACTGCAGCGTCCAGCAGTCCAGCAGCTTCCAGCACCACGGCTTCCAGTACCACGGCGTCCAGCAGCGGTTCGGCGACGACGTCCAGCGCCGCCACCCCCACCGAGACCGCGACCACGACACCGGCGCCGACCACCAAGGCCACCCCGACGGCGACCACCAAGTCTTCAACGGCTGCGCCGACGGCCACTACCAAGTCTTCAACGGCTGCGCCGACGACCAAGGCGACCCCGACGGCTGCGCCGACCACGAAGGCTTCACCGTCGGCGCCGGCCACCACGGCGACTCCGACGGTTGCGCCGGCACCCACCACCAAGGCGACGAACATCGCGCCGACCACCAGGCCGACGCCGGCCGGCACGGCAGCACCCACCAGTGCAGCGCCGACCAGCACACAAGCGCCCACCAGCAAACCGGCGGCGACCAACGTCGGGCCGGTCACCAACGCCAGCACCGTTGCCCCGACCACAGCCGCCGTCCCGAGCGACCAGCCGGCCGCCCGGGACCAGCAGGACCGGGATCAGCAGGACAGGGCTCAACGGGACAGGGCTCAGCGGGACAGCGAGCGTGACCCGGCGCAGCCCGACCCGAGCGAGCAGCAGCCCAACTTCGACGAGAACCCGACCATCGACTCGAACGGTTCCGACCCGGTCGCCAAAGACCCGACAGTTGTACCGGCACCCACCCCGGCACCGGCCGGCCAGGCCCAGAACTGCCTGCCCGTCGGCGGGTCGTCGAGTTCGTTCGACCCCGGCTACATCATTTCCGACGAGGTGTTCTACAACACCACGGCGATGAACGGCGGACAGGTGCAGGCCTTCGCCGACCAGGTGGGCGCGGCCTGCACCGGGGCGTGGTGCCTGCGCAATCTCGTCGTCGATGTGCCGGCGTATTCGGCGACGCGGTATTGCACGGCGGTCCCGGGTGGGCGACTCGCCGCGAGCGAGGCATTGGCGCGCATTTCTGCCGCCTGCGGCATCAACCCGCAGGTCATGCTCACCACCCTGCAGAAAGAATCCGGCCTGTTGACCAGGTCGGACGCCACCCAGGCCTCCTGGGCGGCCGCCTGGGGCTGGCACTGCCCCGATACCGGCCCCGGCGGGACGGCCAATTGTGATCCGCAGTATGCGGGATTTGTGAACCAGCTGTACGGCATGGCGTCGCAGTGGTCGCGGTATCGCCTTGACCCCGGCAAGTACAACTATCAGGCCGGCCGGGTCGAGCAGATCATGTGGAACGTCGCCGAGTCCGGCTGCGGTGCTGCCCCGGTGTTCATTCGGAATCAGGCCACCGCGTCGCTGTACAACTACACGCCGTACCAACCGAATGCCGCGGCACTGGCGGCGTACCCGGGTGAGGGCGACCGGTGTTCGGCGTACGGCAACCGGAACTTCTTCGTGCTGTTCGGCAAGTACTTCGGCGGTACCGGCGCCAGCATCGCGCCGACCACCGCTGTCACCGGCACCAGCGTCAGCATTCCCGTTGGCGCGGCAGTGGATCCGGCCGTCGCCGGCAAGCAGATCGTCGCCCCCAACGCCAACGTCGCCAAGGGCCTTGCCGCCGGCTTCGCCGCGGTCGGCCTGCCCTATGTCTGGGGCGGCGGCACCAACGGCGGCGGCCCCGACCAAGGCTGTGAACGCGCCGGCGGCGACAAGAACTCGTGCAAAGGCATTGTCGGCTTCGACTGCTCCGGCCTCACCGGATATGTCTTGCGGCAGGCCGGATTCGTCACCGGCACCGATTCGTCGAGCCAGCGGGCCGGCGGCCAGTCGATCCCATGGAGCCAGGCGCAGCCAGGCGACATGATCGGCTACCCCGGTCACGTCGCGATCTTCCTCGGCTGGATCGACGGGAATCCATACCTGTTGGAAGCGCCAGGAGTCGGCAAACAAGTGCAGATTCGTTCCGTACACACCGGCAACATCGACCCGGTGGTGCACCGCTACTGGCGATGACGCTGCGAAGCCCGAGCCCGGGCTAATCGGGCCGATCGGCCCGCTCGCCCGGCTCGGCACCCCAATAGCGCGACTCAGCACCCAAATAGACAGCAATCACCACCTGAATATCCGCATTCGGGTGGCGGTCGTCGATGCCGGCCAAAGAATGTTCTAGAGTAGCGGCCAGGCAATTCCGCACATTCGGAATGCTCGCCGACGTTCGGCCCCTGTCAACGACCCACTATGGAGGAAACCGGTGGCCACCCAGACCACTGTCACGCTGATCGACGACATCGACGGCTCGGAAGCCGCGGAAACCGTCGAGTTCGCCATCGACGGTGCTGCGTACGAGATCGACCTGAACGACAAGAACGCCAAGAAGCTCCGCGACGCCGTTGCCAACTACGTGGCACACGGCCGGCACGTCTCCCGCGCCAACACCGGTGTCCGCCGCCGCGGCGCCAAGGCCGCCGCCACCCGCAACAGCCGCGAACAGCTGCAGGCGATTCGCGACTGGGCCCGCCGCCAGGGCTACGAGGTGTCCGACCGTGGACGCATCGCGGCGAACATCGTCGAAGCCTTCGAGGCAGCCCACTGAGTGCACTGAGCAGGGTGCACAGCACCCGACACAACGGCCCGCCGCCCGAGCATCCGCTCGGCCCGGCGGGCCGTTGTTTGTGCACGGTTCCGTTTGTGCACGGTTCTGTTTGTCACGGTCTTGTGCACTGTTCGCCCTCGGCGTAGGCCGCTGCCCTGGTGGAACGAGACCGGCACCGGCAGCGTTGAGCATGAACGTCACCACTGGACGGACCTGCACCGATCAGCACGCAACCGGTAACAGCACGGCAACAGTTGTGCCGTTCGATGACGGCAATGCCGTCGCAAACGGACAAACGTGAGTTGGCGCCGGGCCCAGCAGCGAAATTGCGCCGCAGTGCCGCACTACAGTGGGGCATCAGCGAGAAGGAGCGTTAGATGTTTGAACGGTTCACCGACCGGGCCCGCCGGGTTGTCGTCCTGGCCCAAGAAGAGGCCCGGATGCTCAACCACAACTACATCGGCACCGAGCACATCCTGCTCGGGCTGATCCACGAGGGCGAGGGCGTCGCCGCCAAGGCTCTGGAGAGTCTTGGCATCGCGCTCGAGGGTGTCCGTCAACAGGTCGAGGAGATCATCGGCCAGGGCGCCCAGGCCCCCAGCGGGCACATCCCGTTCACCCCGCGGGCCAAGAAGGTGCTGGAGCTGAGCCTGCGCGAGGCGCTGCAGCTCGGCCACAACTACATCGGCACCGAGCACATCCTGCTCGGCCTGATCCGCGAGGGCGAGGGCGTCGCCGCCCAGGTGCTGGTCAAGCTGGGTGCCGACCTGTCGCGGGTGCGCCAGCAGGTGCTGCAGCTGCTGTCCGGTTTCCAGGGCAAGGAGTCCGCTGCCGCCGAGGGGGGCCGCAGCGAGGGCAGCCCGTCAACGTCGCTGGTGCTCGACCAGTTCGGGCGCAACCTGACCCAGTCCGCCCGCGAGGGCAAGCTCGACCCGGTCATCAACCGCGAGTCCGAGATCGAGCGGGTCATGCAGGTGCTGTCCCGTCGTACCAAGAACAACCCGGTGCTGATCGGCGAGCCCGGGGTCGGCAAAACCGCCGTCGTCGAGGGGCTGGCACAGGCCATCGTCCGCGGCGACGTGCCGACCACGCTGAAGGACAAGCACCTCTACACGCTGGATCTCGGCTCGCTGGTGGCCGGCTCCCGCTACCGCGGCGACTTCGAAGAGCGGCTGAAGAAGGTGCTCAAGGAGATCCGCACCCGCGGCGACATCATCATGTTCATCGACGAGATCCACACCCTTGTCGGTGCCGGGGCCGCCGAGGGCGCGATCGACGCCGCCAGCATCCTGAAGCCGATGCTGGCCCGCGGTGAGCTGCAGACCATCGGCGCCACCACGCTCGATGAGTACCGCAAGTACGTCGAGAAAGACCCGGCGCTGGAGCGTCGCTTCCAGCCCATCCAGGTGGGCGAGCCGAACGTCGCGCACACCATCGAGATCCTCAAGGGGCTGCGCGATCGCTACGAGGCGCACCACCGGATCACCATCACCGACGACGCGCTGGTGGCTGCCGCCACCCTGGCCGACCGGTACATCAACGACAGGTACCTGCCGGACAAGGCCATCGACCTGATCGACGAGGCCGGCGCCAGGATGCGCATCCGCCGGATGACGGCGCCGCCGGACCTGCGTGAGTTCGACGAGAAGCTGTCGAACGTGCGCCGGGAGAAGGAATCGGCGATCGACGCGCAGGACTTCGAGAAGGCCGCGTCGCTCCGCGATTCCGAGAAGCAGCTGCTGACCAAGAAGTCCGAGCGCGAGAAGGCTTGGAAGGACGGCGATCTCGACGTCGTCAGCGAGGTCGACGACGAGCAGATCGCCGAAGTGCTGGCCAACTGGACCGGCATCCCGGTCTTCAAGCTGACCGAGGAAGAGACCACTCGGCTGCTCAAGATGGAGACCGAGCTGCACAAGCGGATCATCGGCCAGAACGAGGCGGTCAAGGCTGTCTCGCAGGCCATCCGCCGCACCCGCGCCGGGCTGAAAGACCCGAAGCGGCCGTCCGGCTCGTTCATCTTCGCCGGCCCGTCCGGTGTCGGTAAGACGGAGCTGACCAAGGCGCTCGCCGAGTTCCTGTTCGGCGACGAGGACGCGCTGATCCAGGTCGACATGGGCGAGTTCCACGACCGGTACACCGCGTCCAGGCTGTTCGGTGCCCCTCCCGGCTACGTCGGCTACGAAGAGGGCGGCCAGCTCACCGAGAAGGTGCGCCGCAAGCCGTTCTCGGTGGTGCTGTTCGACGAGATCGAAAAGGCGCACCCGGAGATCTACAACACGCTGCTGCAGGTGTTGGAGGACGGCCGTCTCACCGACGGCCAGGGCCGCACGGTCGACTTCAAGAACACCGTCATCGTGTTCACCTCGAACCTGGGCACCTCCGACATCTCCAAGGCTGTCGGGTTGGGCTTCACCTCAGGTAACGACGCCGAGTCGAACTACGACCGGATGAAGACCAAGGTGAACGACGAGCTGAAGCGGCACTTCCGTCCCGAGTTCCTCAACCGCATCGACGACACCGTGGTCTTCCACCAGCTGACCCCACCGGAGATCCGCGAAATGGTCGACCTGCAGTTGGGCAGGGTGACCACCGCCCTGAAGAACAAGGACATGGACCTGGCCGTCACCGACTCGGCCAAGGCGCTGCTCGGCGAGCGCGGGTTCGATCCGGTGCTGGGAGCGCGGCCGCTGCGTCGCACCATCCAGCGGGAGATCGAGGACGCGCTGAGCGAGAAGATCCTGTTCGACGAGATCAAGCCGGGCCAGATCGTCACGGTCGATGTGGACGGCGCGGTGACCGACGGATCGGACAACTCGGCGGTGAAGTTCACCTTCACCGGCGCGCCGAAGCCGCCGAAGCTGACCAAGGACGACGACGGCGATCGTGAGCCGGTGGCCGTCGGCGCCATCGCCGGCGGCGGCAGCGGCAGCGCGATGGGTCCGGACGCGGTGACGCCGGGACCGGATGCCGACCCGACGCCCGGTGGTGCGCATGCGTTGCCGGACAACCCGGGGGACAACCCCGGCGGCAAGCACGCCCATGAGGGCGGCGACGGCCCGGTCGCCGTCTGACGGTCCAGCCGTCAGACGGCCCAGCCGCCGGTTGATACCGACCAGCACCCGTTCCAGCCATCGGCTGAGACCGGCCAGTAGCACGCAGGAGCCCCGCACCGAGATTCGGTGCGGGGCTTCTGCGGTTTGGCACCAGCGAAGGTTTGGCACCAGCGAAGCAACTCTGACTTTGCTCCGCGAGACGGAGCATTGCCGGAGCCCGGCCGGGCCGCACCAGCGCCCAGCGGAAATATCGGTGTCTCGACGCGACTGTGCAGAACCCGACCTGCGGAAACGGGATTCGAGGCGCCGATATGTCCGCTGGTCAGCGCGCGGCTTGCCCGGAGGAGTTCGCTCGGCGGCCACCGGGCAGCGCGAGCGCCGCCAGCAGTGCCAGCACCGCGACGACTCCGGCGATCCAGAACAGGGTCGAGTTCGCTGACGCCGCGGCGTGCACCACCGCGTCCTTGGCAGGGGCGGGGAGCGCGGTCAACCGGTTGGGGTCGACGCTGGCGACGGTGAGGCCGGCGGTGCCTGGTGCCGGGTGATCGGCAAGGTAACTCTGGAACCGGCCGCTGAACACGGCACCGAGCCCGCCCACGCCAATCGCGCCGAACACCATCCGCAGAAACGAGGCGGCGCCGGTGGCGGCACCGACCTCGCCGGCCGGCGCCGAGTTCTGCACCAAGACCAGCGGCGTCTGGAACAGCAGGCCGATGCCGACACCGATCCCCAGCATCAGCAGCGCGGTCAGCAGACCCGACGTGCCTACTCCCATCGTCGCGAGCAGCACGCAGGCAACGGTCAGTGCCGCGGTCCCGGCGATCAGAACCGGGCGGAACCTGTCGCCACTGCTGGTCCAGGCGCCGATCAGCATCGCCACCGCAACGGTGGGCAGCAGCATCGGCAGCAGCAGCAACCCGCTGTTGCTGGCCGAATGTCCCTGCACCACCTGGGAGAAAACCGGAAGATAGTTCATCGCCGCCATCATCACCGCGCCGGGACCGAGCGCCAGCACCAGCATGGACAGCAGAGCAGAGCGGTTGCGGAACAGGTCGAGCGGCAGCACCGCATTGTCCGCCCGCCGTTCGACCATCACGGTCGCGACAATCGCCAGCAGCCCGATCACAGCGGCTCCGATCACCTGCCAGGACAGCCAGGCAAACTGATTGCCGCCCCAGCTGACCGCCAGCACGGTGCCCGCCGCTGCCACCGACACGGTGGCGAGGCCGGCAATGTCGACCCGTCCATTGGTCTGCCGCTTGGGCAGCCGAAGCAGTGCGCCGATGCCGACCATGGCGATCGCGACCAGCGGCAGGTTCAGCAGGAAGATCCACCGCCAGCCAAGGTGATCGGTGATCAGCCCGCCCACCCACGGCCCGACGATCATCGAGAGGGGTGCGACCGCACCGAAGATGCCCTGGTAACGGCTGCGCTTTTCGGGCGGGGCCACTTCGGCGACGGTGGCCAGCAGCGAGGTGGCCGTCATGCCGGCGCCCAAACCTTGCACCGCCCTGGCCAGGATCAGCTCCGTCATCGAAGTGGACACCCCCGACCACAGCGACCCGACAAAGAACACCGCCTGCGCTGTCAGCAGCATCTTCCGGCGGCCGAACATGTCGCCGAGGCGCCCGGAGACCACCATGCCAATCGCCATGGTGAGTAGGAAACTCGTTGCCACCCAGGAGATTCGATCGAATCCGCCCAAGTCGCCGGCGATCGTGGGCACCGCGGTGGCGGCAACCAAGCTGTCCAGCTGCACCGGCACAAGAGCCAGCACCAGGCTGGTCATGATCGGCCAAAGGGGCCCGCCGGCAGCCGAGCATGGTCGGATGGGACCAGGTTCCGACACCGCTGTGCCGGTGCCGCCGGGCGGCCCCGACCGAGCGGAATGACGGGAACGAGCAGAACTCACAATCATCAGATACCTCGCTTACTTGTCGGCCGGCTAGTTGCTAGCCTGCCGACAGGTAAGCACGGTACTAGCCGGCCGTCAAGTAGAATGCCCCGATGCCAGGTGACCGTGCACATTCCCGAAGCAGCCGGCATCGTGACACCCGCCAGGAGATCGTCGCGGTGGCCATGGGCTTGTTCATCGACCAGGGCTACGAGAAGACCTCGCTGCGGGAAATCGCGGACGAGCTCGGTGTGACGAAAGCCGCGCTGTACTACCACTTCCGTACCAAGCGGGACATTGTCGAGGCCGCGTTCCAGGGGAGCGCGGAACAGGTCGAGGAGATCCGTCAGTGGCTGTCCGAGGCGCCACCGTCACGCCGCCGCAACAAGGAACTGGTCGAGCGACTCGCGACGTTGATCGGCGGTGACGCCGGCTTGGCGATGCGATTCGGCCAGGCCAACCCCACCACCATGACGTCCGAAAAACTCGGCCAGCAACAGTCCGACCAGGTCGCCGCGCTGATCACGCGGTTGGCCGGAGAGCAGCCGACCGCCGAGCAGTCGATCAAGGCCACGCTGGCGTTCGGGGCGTTGGCGCTCAGTGGCGCCGGCCCCGGTGCCCGGGTGGCAGCGGGAACAGCCGCCGAGCGGCGTGCCGCGGGCAGCGCGGTGGCGCTGGAACTGCTGGACTCGATCATCGACGAGTAGTCCGTGCGGCGGGCGGTCGCACGCCCGGGCGGCGGCGTCGGGCAGCGGCCGGCGGCGGGTTCGCGTTACGGCACCCTGCGGGCGTACAGCTTGCGGACCACCTCTTCGATGCCGGGTTCTTCGATCGACAGGTCGCGCACCTCGGCGCGGGCCGACACCTCGGCGAGCACCTGCGGGACGGTGACTCGTTTCGGGTCGAACGCCAGCCGCTGCCGCAGCCCGTCGCCCTTGCTGTCCAGATGCGTCGCGGTGCCGAGGCCGGTGAGGTCGGCGGTCGGCTCCGCCAGATCGATCTGCAGGATGCGCCGGGTGTCGACGGTGGCGGCCAGCCCCGGCAGGCTGCCGTCGTAGGCGAGCCGGCCGTGGTCCACCACCAGCACCCGCTGGCACAGCCGCTCGATGTCGCCCATGTCGTGCGTGGTGAGCAACAGCGTGGTGCCGTGTTCGGCCCGCTCGGCGATCAGGAACTCGCGAAGGCGTTGCTTGCTCAGCACATCGAGGCCGATGGTGGGCTCATCAAGGATCAGCAGCTCGGGGGAGTGCAGCAGCGCGGCGCCGATCTCGGCGCGCATCCGCTGACCGAGCGAGAGCTGGCGCACCGGCGTGTTCCAGTACTCGCCCATGTCCAACTGCTCGCTCAGTTGCTCGGTGCGTTGCCGCGCAACGGCTTTCGGCAGCCGGTGAATCTCGCCGAGAATCGCGAACGACTCCCGCACCGGCAGGTCCCACCACAGTTGGGAGCGCTGCCCGAAAACCACGCCGATGCGGCGCGCCAGCCGGCGCCGCTGCTGCAGCGGGTCCAGCCCGCAGGTGCGGGCAGATCCGTTGCTGGGCACCAGGATGCCGATCAGCATCTTGATGGTGGTGGACTTGCCGGCGCCGTTCGCGCCGATGTAGCCGACACTCTCGCCCCGCTGCACGGTGAAGCTCATGTCGTCGACCGCGGTCACCACGTCGCGCAGCAGCGAACCGCGGCGCCGCACCTTGAAGGTCCGAGTAAGTCCGTCAACCTCGATGGCCGGTACCTGCTCGCTCATCCGCCGCCTCCTTGGTAGTGCCGGACCCCGATCCGCCAGACCGCGCCGGCCGCGAGCACCGCCCAAGCCGCTGCCACCGGAAGCAGCCAGGCCAGCCACGCCGGCAGCAGCGGCGATCCCGGCAACCCGAGAATCTGCAGGGCAGGCAAGTAGGCGCAGAATGCCATCGGGAAAAGGAATCCGAAGATGATCTTCATCGGTCCCGGCCAGATCGCGGCCGGCTGCTGCGACGCGTAGCTGCCGCCGTAGACGAAGGCATTGGTGGCCTCGGAGCCGTTGATCAGGAAGAACTGCAGGCCGGCCGCCGTCACGAACAGGCAGGCGAAGATCACCGTGCCGAACAGCAGTGAGAACGCCAGCATCACCACGGTGGCGACGGTCCACTGGATCGGGTTGACGATCAGCGCGGCGACCACGCAGATCAGGCCGACCGCCACCCTGGCCAGCCGGCGCAGTTGGATGTCGCCGGTGATGAGCTGCGCCAGCAGCGGCTGCGGCCGCAGGTAGTACACGTCGACGGTGCCGGCGCGGATCAGCGCCGGCAGGCTGTCGACGTGCCCGACCGCCACTTCGGCGATCGCCCAGGCCGCGTTGGCCAGCCCGAACACCAGCAGGATGGCGTTGAAGTCGAGGCCGCCCAAGACTTTCGCATTGTGGAACACCACCCAGATCTCGCCGAGTTGCACCAGGCCCGCAAGCATCGCGCCGACCATGTCGAACCGGAACGAGGTGCGGTAGCTGCGTTGCGAGCGCAGGCGCGAGGCCAGCACCGCCCGGTAGGGACGCCAGCGGTTGTCGGTCTTGGCAGGTTCACCGGCGGTGGTAGCAGCGAAGGTCGAGGGATCAGCCACCCTGCACCTCCAGTTTCAGCCGCCCGCGCCGGGTCAGCAGTTGCCCGGCCGCGCCGACGACGACGATCCAGAACACCTGCCACAGCACGGCCAGCAGTGCGGCGGCGCCGGAAACCTTGCCGGAGAGCACGTCGATCGGAGTCTGCAACAGCGAAGGGAACGGGGTGGCGTTGGCCAGCATCTTCAGCCAATCGGGGAACAGTGGCACCGGCACGAACAGGCCGGCCAGAAAGCTGCTCACCAGCATGTACAGCGTCCGCACGCCGCGGGTCTCCACCAGCCACAGTCCCAGGATGTTCACCGCGTACCGGCCCAAGAAGGACAGCACAGCTGCCAACGCCACCGCGACCAGCCCCAGCAGCACCCCGGCCGGCGGGGCGAACGCGATACCGGTGGTGAGGGCGCCGAGCAGGATGAGCGGAATCGCGCGCGGGCCGAGGGCGAAGAAGGAGCGTCCCAGATCCACTGCGAGGTAAGAGGTTTGCACGTCCAGCGGGCGAGCGAAGTCGATGGCGATGTCGCCGGTGCGCACCCGGTCGGCCAGGTCACTGTCGGCGCCGAGGTTCACCGTGCCGAGCAGTGCCTGCGACAGCCACACGTAGCTGGACATGGTGGCGAGGTCGTACCCGCCGACCTCGCCACCGGCGGCGCGCACCGTCGCGAACAGCACAGCGGCCTTCAGGAACCCGAAAGTTAGGTTGGCGATCAGCCCGCCGAGGGCCGCGGGAAGGTACCTGGTCTGGGCGGCGAAGCTTGCCCTGAGCAGCCGGAACCAGGGTCGGATGGCTGAGGGCACAAGGAGAAAACCCTAATTGCGGTCTGCGACGCGGTCAACCCGCCGGCGGCCGGCGGGCGGACGCCGCGCGGCGGCGGCGTCGTTGGCGATGGGTCAGGGCGGCCGGGACGGCGGCGCGATTCGGGTTGTTCTGGTTGTCCTGGCGGTTGCCGAAGGATCGGGCTCGCTCAGTGCCCTGGTAGCCGCACCGCGGGCCCCGACCGCACCAGCAGGCCGTCCGCCAGCAGCGATTGCAGGCAGCGTTCCCGCTGAACCGGTTCGCCCCAGGCACTTTCCAGCTCAGGCAGCAGCACCTGCCCGACGCCCCGGTCGGCGGCGTCGCGCACGATGGCGAGCAACCGGCCGCGCACCTGACGATCGGTCCCGGCCCAGGCCTGGGTCCGGCGCGGAGTGGTGGCGGTCGGTCGTCCCGTTGCCAGCCAAAGGCATCCGGCCGGGAGCGGGCAGTGCCCACAGTCGGGTTGCCGGGCCGTGCACACCAGCGCGCCGAACTCCATGATCGCGGCCGACGCGGTGGCCGCGCGCTCGTGCTGGGCCGGCAGCAACGCCAGCAACTCGGCGCGGTCGGCCGCGGTGGCCGGACGGCCGTCGTCGTTCCCGTGCAGCCGGCGTTGCAGCACCCGGCGCACGTTGGTGTCCACCACGGCGGCGCGCCGGCGGTAGGCGAAGGCCAGCACCGCCCGCGCGGTGTACTCGCCGACGCCCGGCAGCGCCAGCAGTTCGTCAAGGGTCGCCGGGACGACGCCGGCATGCCGCTCGGTGATCGCGGCGGCGGCGGCATGTAACCGCAGTGCGCGGCGCGGATAGCCGAGCCGGCCCCACGCCTGCACGGCCGCGCCGGCCGGTTCGGCTGCCAGCGCGTCCGGAGTCGGCCAGCGCTGCATCCAACTGCTATACGGTTCGAGCACCCTGGCGACCGGGGTTTGCTGCAGCATCACCTCGCTCACCAATACCGCCCAGGCGCCGGCGTCCGGATGCCGCCAGGGCAACTCGCGGCCGTGCCTGCGAAACCAACGCGTGATCGCGGGCAGGTTCAGCTGCGGCCCGGTGTCCGGCGGCACCGGGTTTGGCGGCCCGGTGTCCGGCGGCACCGGGTGTGCTGCCACGGCGGCGAAATCGCTGGTCATTCCATCCGATCGGGGGTCTGCGCGGCGTTTCGCCGCAGCGGAGGATAACGCCGACGTTACCGTCGAGTTCGTGATGCACCCTGTCGGCCCTCTTCCATCGAGGGTGTACTGGATCCGTCGGGCGATCGCCATTGGCGCCGCCGTGATCGTGCTGGTGCTGCTCGCCTGGTTCGTGGTGAGCAAGGCGACCGGTGGCGAGCCGACCAACACTGGCGCGCAAACGCCGGCGGTGGCGCAGTCGTCGTCCGGACCGCTCACCGGTGTGCTTGCCTCCGCTCCGGCAGCCAGCTCGGCCGCCGATAGTTCGGCGGCCGGCGGTTCGGGTGCTGTCTCGTCGGCCGGCGCCTCCGGGGCCACCAGCGGTGCTCAGAGCAGCGCGCCGAGTTCAGCGAACTCGAAGCCGGCCAAGGATTCCGCGGCGTCCACCCCTGGGTCGACCGGAGCGGCCACGACCCCCAAGCCCACTTCGGGCGGGGTCAAGCCGGCCGGTTCGGCGCCGGCGCCGGAACGCACCGCCACCCCGCCGCCGGCCACCGTCGACACCAAGGCCGAGCAGGCCGCGGCGGCAAAGACCGCTGCGGAGCAGGCAGCCAAGGACAAGGCAGCCAAGGACAAGGCAGCCAAGCAGCAAGCGGCCAAGGACAAGGCGGAGCAGGCCGCGAAGCAAGAGGCTGCGAAGCAAGAGGCCGCGAAGCAAGAGGCCGCGAAGAAGGCCGAGGCCGAGAAGAAGGCCGCAGACAAGGCCGCAGCGGCGAAGGCCGCGGCCGAGAAGAAGGCCGCGGCTGAAAAGGCTGCAGCGGCCAAGGCCGCGCCGACCACCGACGCCCAGGGCCGGCTGATCTGCCAGCCGTCCGCGGTGAAACTGACCACCACCTCCGGCGCGCCCAGCTACCAGGTCGGTGACAAGCCCATTCTCGGTCTGGTGGTGACCAACACCTCCGACACCGCTTGTGCGCAAGACACTTCCGGGGCCAAGCAGGTCTTCACCGCCAGCACCAAGGGCGGCCAGCGGGTCTGGTCGACCAACGATTGCTTCCCCGGCACCGGGACCGAGACCAGGATGCTGCAGCCGGGGGAGTCGGTGCCGTTCAACATCAAATGGGCCGGCACCACCTCGCAGCCGGGCTGCGCAGGGGAGCGGGTCGAGGTGAAGCCCGGCAAGTATGTGGTCACCGCGCAACTGGCCGGCCGGAACGCCGAGCCCGTCACGGTCACCTTCAACAGCTGACCGTCTTCAACGGCTCAGCACCTTCAACGGCTGACCGCGTACACCAACGAGCGTTGCCCGGAAACGCCTGCGCCGCACGGGTTTGGCCCGTCCAGCCATCCCGCGGGAATCAGCCCATCCACTTGAGCTGACCCGATCGGCCGGACCGAGGCGGTGCCATCCCCATCCGAGCATCTCAACCCGAGCATCTCAACCCGAGCGGCTCCAGCGGAAGCGGATGACTCCGCCGGTCAGAACGGGCCAGGGGCGCCGAGCGCGCGTTCGTTGATGGCCGACTCGGCCAGCCGCGACATGCCCTCGCGGACGACTCTTGCCCTGGCCTCGCCGATGCCCTCCACCTCTTGCAGGTCGGCGGCGGTGGCCGCCAGCAGGGTCTGCAGGCTGCCGAAGTGGGCGATCATTCTTTCCAGCACCGCGGCCGGCAGCCGCTGCAAGCCGGCCAGCAACCGGTATCCGCGGCTGGACACCTGGCTGTCCGGCGACGAGCCGTTGTGTCCCATGGTGCGGGCAATCGACGAAAGGTCAAGCAGCGCAGGCCCTGTCAACCGGTCGAGCTCGGCCAACACCGCCGTCGCCTGCTGCGGGTCGTCCGCTGGCAGGTAGTCGCGAATCAGCAGCTCGGACATCGCGGGAATGCCGGCCAGCAGCTCGTCGACCTGCAGCCCGAGCAACCGGCCGTCGGTGCCCAGCTCGATCAGGTGCCCGGCCAGCTCGTCGGCGATGCGGCGAACCATCAGCAGGCGCTGCACCACCGTCATGGCGTCCCGGAGCGTGGTGAAGTCTTCGATCTCCAATGACGACAAGGTGTGTGCCACCTCGTCCAGCCGCTTGCGGTAACGCTCAAGGGTGGCCAGCGCCTGGTTGGCTCTGGCCAGGATGGTTGCGGTGTTGTTGACCTCGTGCCGGCGGCCACCGAAGTAGAGGCTGATGGTGGACATCGAGTGGCTGACCGAGATCACCGGTATCGACGTCTGCACCGCCACCCGCTCGGCGGTGCGATGCCGGGTGCCGGACTCCACCGTCGGGATGGAGGCGTCCGGCATCAGCTGGACGTTGGCCCGCACCAACCGTGAGGCGTCTTCGGACAGCACTACAGCGCCGTCCATCTTGCACAGCTCGCGCAGCCGGGTGGGGGAGAACTCGACATCGAGCTCGAATCCGCCGTCGGACAGGGCGTTCACCGCTTCGCCGTCGCCGAGCACGATCAGCGCCCCGGTGCGTCCGCGCAGGATCCGCTCAAGCCCTTCGCGGAGGGCGGTGCCGGGCGCCAGCCGCGCCAGCACCGACCGCAGGGCCGCGACAGCTGATCGATCGTCCAACGCAGGGGCCTTCCGTCCATACCCGGGAACACGTCGCAGCCGATCCACCGACCGCCGTGCTCATCCTAGTGATCTTGCTGTGGGATGCCGACGGCGAGCGTGATCAACGGCTGTCATCGCCATGCTGGTCGCGGCCCCGTCGACGCACCCCGGTCGCGCCGCTGCCGAAGTACCCGGTCGCGGCTCTGCCGAAGTGCACGGTGGCGTCGAGCCGATCGCCGCGCACCGCGTCGCTGTCCGCCGCGGTGCAGCCGTCATGGGGCGGTGCAGTCGTTAGGGGCGGTGCAGCCCGGTATGTGTTGGCCCTGCGCGTCCAGCGCTTCAACCACCAGCTTGCTGCCCGGTTTGCTGGCATTGACGTTGACGTGCAACGACTTTCGTTGAACCCGTTGCAACCGGCGGGCCCGTCAGCCGCGCAGCCAGCGCACCACCCCGCTGTCGTCGCCGAGGGCGCGGAAGGCTTCGCCGAGATCGGCCACCCGCACCACCTGCAGTCCGTCCGGAGCGGACAGCTCTCCGCTGGACGGCACAACGGCGCGACCGAACCCCAGCCGCCGCGCCTCGGCCAGCCGCCGCGACAGCGCCGGCACCGGGCGGATGTCGGCCGACAACCCGATCTCGCCGAGAAAGATCGAACTGCGATGCAACGGGATGTCGCGGACGCCGGACCACACCGCCATGGCAAGCGCCAGATCGGCTGCCGGTTCGGTCAGCTTGGCGCCGCCCGTGGTGGCGGCGATGACCTCGCGCCCGGCGAGCGCGACACCGCCGAAGCGTTGCAGCACAGCAAGAACGATGGCGACCCGGGAACCGTCGAGCCCGGAAACCGTGCGGCGGGCGCCGTTCTCGGACGCCGGGCCGACCAACGCCTGCACCTCGACCGGCAATGGCCGGCGGCCCTGCATGGCGACGGTGACGGCGGTGCCGGGCATGGTGCGCCTGTCGCCGGAGAGAAAAACCTCCGTCGGGTCGGCGAGGCCCTCGATACCGTTGTTGGTCATCCGGAAACAGCCGACCTCGTCGGACGGGCCGAACCGGTTCTTGACCCCGCGGACCAGCCGGATGGCCGAGTGCCGGTCGCCCTCGAAATGCAGCACAACATCGACCAGGTGCTCGAGGGTACGCGGGCCGGCCACCGCGCCGTCTTTGGTGACGTGCCCGACGATGACGCAGGCCATGCCGCGCTCCTTCGCCACCGCGGTGACGGCGGCCGCGACCGCCCGCACCTGGCTGACCCCGCCGACGCCGCCGTCGAGTTCGCCGGCGGAGATGGTCTGCACCGAGTCGACCACCAGCAGCGTCGGCGCGACCTGCTCGACGTGGCCGAGCACCGCGGACAGCTCCGTCTCGGCGGCAAGGAAGATCTCCTGATGGGTGGTGCCCATCCGCTCGGCGCGCATCCGCACCTGGCCGGCCGACTCCTCTCCGGTGACGATCAATGCCCGGCCGTTGCCGGTGTTCGCCCAGGTCTGAGCGGCGGACAGCAGCAGCGTCGACTTGCCGACGCCCGGCTCGCCGGCCAGCAGTACAACACCGCCGGGCACCAGGCCGCCGCCGAGCACCCTGTCGAGTTCGGCGATGCCGCTGGGTTGGGCGACCGCGCTGGCCGGGTCGATCTGCGACATGGGCAGCGCCGGCGCGCTGACCGGACCGGCGCTGACCTTGCGGAACCGTGCCGGCCCTGCGCCGCTTTCCGCCACCGAGCCCCAGGTGTGGCACTCGGGGCAGCGCCCCACCCACTTTGCGGTCTGGTAGCCGCACTCGGCGCAGGCGAACGCGGGTTTGGCTCCGCCGGCGCTACCTGCGGAGGAACGCTGGCTCAGACCTCGGGTTGTGCTCATGGGCTCACGCTAGACAACGGCACCGACAATGCGCCGTCGGCGCGCGAAGGCCGTCGGTATCGACGGCAATTATCGTCACTACTTCACGGCACTACTTCACGCCACTTCTCCACGGCATTTCTGCACGCCAGTTGGTGGCGGTTGTTGACGACGGAGCCGACGCTCAGCCGCGAGCCGCTGAGTCGGCGCTCAGGTCCCGCTCAGCCTCCGGTGGCGGCCGTTGAGGCGGCGGGAATGTCCTCCGTGGCGCACGGCGACGGGGTCTGCGCTGAGGGGGCCGCCTCGGCGCCGTGTCCCTCGCCCTCGGCGCCGGTGTTCCACAGCGGCACCTCTTCTTCGGGCTGAATGTTGATGGTCGGCCGGCTGCCGGTGCGCTCGACCGGGTCCTCCACCGGGATGTTCAGGGTGACCTGACCGGCGTCGCGGAAGGCGAACATCACGGGAATCGACTTGCCGTAGCAGCCGGGGTCGGCCAGGCCGTCGAAGGTCACCCGTACCGTGCCCCCGCTGCCCGCGGCACCGGACTGCGCCGCTCCACTGCTGGGCGCCGCGGAGCCGGCCGGGACGCCGGGGGCGGGCCCGACCTCGACCAACGAGCGCGGCGGCAGCGGCACATTCTGCGGTTCGATGGTGATGTTCGAGGCGATCGGCGAACTCACCGAGACCAGCTGGTCTGCGGTGTTGCCGGCATTGGACAACCAGGTGATCAGCTGGGCGGACGAGCCGCGCGGGTAGGCGGCGCCGTCCGGGGTCTGCAGCATGGCGTTCCGGACGCCGATGTTGCCGACGTTGGCGTTGCCGCCGTTGATCGCGGCGACCTGTTGCGCGGTCTGCGAGATCTGCCCAGCGGCACATCCGGACAGCAGCAGCGCGCCGGCTGCAGCGATCGCCACTAACGGCGTTCTCATCTGACGAGCGCTGCGCGGCACGGCGTTTCCCTTCTCCCTATCCTGCTCAATCCTGCTCCCGACCACCGGCCCGACGCTCTGCGAGCTGCGGCCGGAGTCGGTGTTGCCCGCTGGCCGGCCCTGCGAAGAGCCAAGTGCGATTGCCGGCCGCGGGCGCGCGAGGCTGCACAAAGATTAGCGGTCGCCACCAACCGCCGGTGCGAGGGGCGTGCTGACCCGCCGGAGCGGGCCGAACAGCTCGTCGCCTGCCCTGGCCGAACAGCTCATGGCCGGCATCGGCAACGGCACGGTCGGTGGGGTGCGGCAGCATCACCGGCACCTGGCCGTCGCGGTTTCGTCATTGGCTCGCCCGGTGCCGGCGCCGATCGGATTCCCGGGCCGTCCGATCGGCCGGGTCGGGGCCGATCAGAGGGGATGGATAAAGATCGATAGTGAATATTCGAGCGGCATCTGCAACGGGTTTCCGGCGGTATCGAGCCGCCTCCGGCCGGTGCCGAATGCACGCCGCTGCGGGTTTTGTCAAGCCCCGCCGCAGCCTCGCGATATGCCCTGACCTGCGACAACGGGTGGATCGGCGGCGCTGGACGTGGTAAAGTGACGTGAACGAAAGGGGAACCTCACCTATGGTTTTCAAGGTCGGCGAGACCGTTGTCTATCCCCATCACGGGGCCGCTCTGATCCAGGCAACAGAGACTCGCGTCATCAAGGGTGAAGAGAAGCTCTACCTCGTCCTGAAGGTCGCCCAAGGCGACCTGACCGTCAAGGTTCCCGCCGAGAACGCCGAGGTTGTCGGCGTTCGCGACGTGGTTGATCAGACCGGTCTTGATCGGGTCTTCGAGGTGCTCCGCGCACCGCACACCGAGGAGCCGACCAACTGGTCGCGCCGCTACAAGGCCAATCTGGAAAAGCTCGCCTCCGGCGACGTCAACAAGGTCGCAGAGGTTGTGCGCGATCTGTGGCGCCGCGACAAGGAGCGCGGGCTGTCCGCGGGCGAGAAGCGGATGCTCGCCAAGGCTCGGCAGATCCTGGTCTCCGAGCTGGCGCTCGCCGAGCACACCGACGAGGACAAGGCCGAGGTGCTGCTCGACGAGGTTCTCGCCTCCTGAGCGCCTGACCCGTCACGTCGAGCGTCACCGCCAACCCATGGCAGCGCACCTGTCCGGATCGGTGGTTGCTCTCGTTCCGGCTGCCGGCAGTGGCCAGCGGCTCGGGGCGGGCATGCCCAAGGCATTCGTCGAGGTCGGCGGCCGGGCCCTGGTGGCGCACGCCGTCGACGCCCTGCTGGCCGGTGGTGTCGACCACGTCGTCGTCGCGACGCCCGCCGATCAGCTCGACGCGGCCAGGGCCGCTCTTCCGGCAGAGGTGCTGCTGGTGGCCGGCGGCGCCGACCGAACCGAATCGGTGCGGCTCGCGCTGCAGGCGGCGGACGCCCAGTGGCCGGATGCGGCGATCGTGCTGGTGCACGACGCGGCCAGATCGTTCGCTCCGCCGCGCCTGGTGGCCGACGTGATCGCCGCCGTGCGCCGTGGTGCCGACGCGGTGGTCCCGGTTCTCGCGGTGGCTGACACCATCCGCGGCGTCGACGACGAAGGACACAGCACCGGCGTGGTTGACCGAGAGCGGCTGCGCGCGATGCAGACCCCACAAGGATTCACCGCCGGTCTGCTCCGCCGGGCGCACGCGGCCGCGACCGACCACGGCGCCGGCGGGTCGGCCACCGACGATGCGGCGTTGGTCGAACGGCTGGCGGAGCCGGTCACGTTGATCCCAGGTGACCCGGCCGCCGCCAAGGTGACCACTCCCGCCGATCTGGCGGCGGTGCGCGCCGCGCGGGCCGACACAACCGGGCTCGGCTCGGTCCCAGCTGCCGCCGGCCTGCGTGTCGGCTCAGGGCTGGACGTGCACCCGATCGAGGTTGGCCGGGAGTGCTGGCTGGCCGGGCTACTGTTCCCCGACGCCGACGGCTGTGCCGGCCACTCCGACGGCGACGTCGCCGCTCACGCGCTCTGTGATGCTGTGCTGTCCGCGGCCGGGCTCGGCGATCTCGGTGCGGTGTTCGGCACCGACGACCCGGCGTGGCGGGGAGCCTCGGGCAGCACGCTGCTGGCCGAGGTCGGCCGCCGGGTCGAGCTGGCCGGGTACCGGGTTCTCAACGCCACCGTGCAGGTGATCGCGAACCGGCCCCGGCTCGCCCCCCGGCGGGCAGAGGCCGAACAGACGCTGAGCACGGTGCTGGGTGCGCCGGTGTCCGTCGCCGGAACCACCACCGACGGGCTCGGGCTGACCGGCCGGGGCGAGGGTCGGGCCGCGCTCGCCACGGCACTGATCGCCGGACGCTGACGGGCAGCGTCAACCGAGAGCGTCGCGGCGCCGACGCAGATCGGCGGCCTCCGCGTCGTTGCCGCACCGCTGGAGTGCCAGCCCGTACGCCGCCCGCGCCGCGTCGCGCTCGCCGGCCCGTTCGAGCAGTGCGGCCCGGACGGCAGGCAGGCGGTGGCTGCGCGGCAGCGCGTCGTCGAGACCGGCCATCGCATCCAGCCCGGCCAGCGGCCCGTCGGCCTCGGCAACCGCGACCGCCCGAGCCAGCCGCGCGCTCGGTGTCGGCGCGAGCACCAGCAGGTCGTCGTAATGGCGGACGACGCGGGACCAGTCGGTGGCCTCAGCCGAGGCGGCCGTCGCGTGCTCGGCCGCGATGCGGGCCTGCACCGCGTACCCCGCCGCGAGCACCGGGATCGGCCCGGTCAGCGCCGGCGACGACAGCAGCGCGACGCCCTCGGCGACCTCGTCCTGGCGCCAGCGGGAACGATCCTGGTCCGGCAACAACACCACGGCACCCGCATCATCGACCCGCGCGTCCCGCCGTGAATGCTGCAGCAGCATCAGCGCGAGCAACGCGACCAGCACCGGTTCACCCCTGCGCAGCTCCAGCACCACGCGCACCAGCCGAATCGCCTCCGCTGCCAGCGCTGTTCGGACCACGTCAGGTCCGCTGCCCGGCGCGTAACCGGCGGTGAACGCGAGGTAGGCCGTCTGCGCGAGCACCTGCAACCGCTCGGGCAGCGCGTCCGCCGACGGCACCGCGAACGGGATGCCCGCCGTGACGATCTTCTTCTTGGCGCGGGTGAGGCGCGCGGCCATCGTCGGCTCCGGCACCAGGAACAGCCGCGCGATGTCGGCGGTACTCACCCCCAACACCAGGCGCAGCGTCAGTGCGCTCGCCGCTGCCGGGTCGAGCGCAGGGTGCGTGCACATCAGCACCAGGCGCAGCAGATCGTCCTCCACCTGATCATCAGGGTCGGCGAAAGTCGTTGCGGTAGAACGATGTTCGGCGTCGATCAGCAGCAAGGGCATCTTGCGTTGGGCCATCATCTCGGCTCGCAACCGGTCGAGTACCCGCCGCCGCGCCGCCGTGTGCAGCCAGCCGGCCGGGTTGTCCGGGACGCCGTCGCGCGGCCACCGCGTCGTCGCGGTCTCGACCGCGTCGGCGAGCGCGTCCTCGACCAGGTCGAGGCGGCGGAAGTGCGCGAGCAGCAAAGACGTCAGCCGCCCCCACTCCTGGCGCACCACCGCCGCCAGCACCGCGACCGCCGTCACGCCGACTCGTAGCCCTCGACGCCGACGACGGTGCGGATCTCCAGGGTGTAGGCCGCCGGCAGCAGCGTGGCGGCGGCGATGGCCGTGTCCAGGTCGGGCAGCTCGACGTCGTAGTAGCCGCTGAGTTGTTCGGACAGCTCGGCGAACGGCCCGTCGGTCACCACGGCGCGATCGCCCTGGTGTCGCACAGTCGTTGCGACGTCGGCGTCGGACAGGGCAGCACTGCTGTGGCACCGGCCGTGCCGGTCGACGTAGCGCTCGAACGCGTGGTGGGCGTCGAAGTACTCCTTGCGCTGCGCCTCGTCGGCGTGCTGCCAGTCCCAGGGCCGCTCCGCGATCAGCACCACGTACCTCACGACGGTTCGCCACCGCCGGGCGCGTCCGGCCGCTCCTGTGGCGTGACCGTGCGACGCACCTGAATGCCATCGCCCAGGGCCGCGATGATCTGGCAGCACTCCACCAGGTCGTCAAGGTCGTCGGTCTCGACCTGGTAAAAGCCGCCGACCTGCTCGGTGGTCTCGGCGAACGGCCCGTCGGTGGCCGGCCCACCGCCCGGCGGGATCAGCTTGAGGTCGGACGACCCGTGCAGCTCCGCGCCGCCGGTGATCCGGTGGCCGCGCTTGCCGAGCTCCTCGCCGAACCGGTTGTACTCGGCGTATCCGGCCCTGCGCTGTTCCTCGGACATGGTGGTCCACCAGCGGTCGGGGTTTCCGGTGATGAGAACGACGTACTCGGTCATGCTGTGCTCCTTCTGGTTCGGATTGGGGTTTCGCGTCAGGCCACGGGTGCGGCCGCACTCTCCTGACGAACGAGCATGCCCGGTATCGACAGCCTGCCCGAAGAAGCGGTACGAGGCGTCCTTCAGCCTCCAGACGTCGGGATGTCATGCTGGCGGCATGAGCGAGCGGACCGGCGCAGCCGACATCGCAGACCACAACGCAGGCGGTGCCGACAACGCGGGCAGCGCCGACAAGGCAGCGCAGAGCGGCGGGACGGTCCCGACGGTGGCGATTCTGGGCGCTGGCAAGATCGGCGAGGCGCTGCTGGCCGGGCTGCTCGCCGCCGGCCGCGAACCGGCGACGCTGAGCGTCAGTGCCAGGCGCCCGGCCCGCGCGGAGCAGCTGCAGCAGCAGTACGGCGTCGCTGTCACCAGCAATGCCGACGCGGCCGCCGACGCCGACGTGCTTGTCGTCGCGGTGAAACCGCAAGACATCGAACCGTTGCTCGCCGAGGTCGCCCCGGCCATCAGCTCCGGCACCCTGGTGGTGTCGGTGGCCGCAGGGTTGCCGACGGTGCTGTTCGAGCGGCACCTGCCGGAGGGCACCCCGGTGGTGCGGGTGATGCCCAACACCGCGTTGCTGCTCGGCGAATCCATGAGCGTGATCTCGGCCGGCGCGCATGCCGCGCCCGAGCACCTGGATCTGGTCGAGCAACTGCTGGCGGCCATCGGCAAGGTGGCGCGGGTACCGGAATCGCAGCAGGACGCCGTCACCGCGCTGTCCGGATCCGGTCCCGCCTACTTCTTCTACCTGGTGGAGGCGATGATCGACGCCGGGATCCTGCTCGGCCTGCCGCGCAACGTCTCCACCGACCTGATCATTCAGTCGGCGGTGGGAGCGGCGCTGATGCTGCGCGACTCCGGTGAGCATCCCGTTGCCCTCCGGGAAGCTGTCACCTCTCCGGGCGGCACCACCATCTCGGCGATCAGGGAGCTGGAGAACCACGGCGTCCGCGCGGCGCTGCTGGCCGCCATCGAGGCAGCGGCGCGGCGCTCCACCGAGCTCGGCAGGGCCCATCACTGAGCGGGTGTTTCCCGCTGCCTCGGCACCGAATCGGCGGCCGCGGCGGTGCGGACTCCGGCGCTGCCTGCCACACCCCGTAACCCGGTCAAGGTGCGGCGCGCCGACCTGCGTGCTGACCTGCGAAAAGCTCGGTGGCGGCGGCCAGGGAGCGGAAATCTGGAAAAAGACGACACGCCGAAGGCAGCTCCGCCGAAAATGCGTCCGAATGAGATATGTCCAGGTGTCGCATCAGCACCATGAGTACCGCTAGAGTGCACAAAGCACGAGCGCGACCGTGTCCGCCGGAGGGGAAGCCGGCGGCCGTGAACGTGCCGAAAGATGGTGCACACAACATGCCACCACAGCCTGAACAGACGCCCGGCGCTGCGCCGGACGGTGCCCTGTCGGAGATGCGCTTCCTGACCGTCGCCGAAGTAGCCACCCTGATGCGGGTGTCGCGGATGACGGTGTACCGGCTGGTGCACTCCGGAGAGCTTCCCGCGGTACGCGTCGGCCGCTCGTTCCGGGTGCCGGAACGAGCCGTCCACGACTACCTGCAAACCGCGTTCAACGACGTCGGCTGAGTTCGCCGTGACCTTCGATGGCTGAGCCGACCCTGTCCGCCGATGCCTGCCGGCTCACCACCGCCGCGCGGCCCGACGGCGTTGGCCGACTCGACGGTGCCTGCCGGCTCACCGCCGCCGATCGTGCTGATCGAGTTAGGACGCCGGCGATACGGCTGGTGCGGACCGACAGTCCGGCGCCGGTAGACTGTTTCAGCGCTGGTACAGCGCGGCCACCGCTGGTGCGTCGCGCTCGAGGTGCGTCCGCCGGCCCCGGCAGTGGGGCAGCGCGCACGTCCCAGCGCACCCGACCATCGACACCCCGGGCGGCGATAAGCGCTGCTCGTACCTGGAAAGTTGGCAGCACATGGGTTCAGTGATCAAGAAGCGTCGCAAGCGGATGGCCAAGAAGAAGCACCGCAAGCTGCTCCGCAAGACCCGGGTGGCTCGCCGCCGCGCCGGTAAGTGACGGATCGCTGACCCTTCCGCTGCCGGCGCGATTCGCTCCGGCAGTACCGCGGCGCCGGCCGCCACGCTCGTCCCGCACCCCGTTCGCCCACCGCGAGCGGGGTGCGGTGCTGTTACCAGAGGCTGCGGGACGGCCGGCCGGGACAGGGGAAATATCGGCGGCTCAAGGCTCAGCCAGAGAAAGCGACCTGGGCAGATGCCGATCGAGGCGCCGATTTTTCCGTTCGATCGGGCTCAGCCGAAGAACGGGTGTCCGCGCCGCAGCAGCAGGTCGTACAGCGATTGCTGGATGGTCTCGCGCACCCGGTCGGTCAGGTTGAACACCACCATCGGGTCGTCGGCGGCGTCTGGCGGGTAGCCGCTGGTGTCGATCGGCTCGCCGAACTCGATGATCCACTTGGCCGGCAACGGGATCGCGCCCAGCGGCCCGAGTAGCGGGAAGGTCGGCGTCACCGGAAAGTACGGCAGCCCGAGAATCCTTGCCAGCTGCGGGATCTCGGCGATTTTCGGGTAGGTCTCTTCGGCCCCGACGATGGAGCACGGGATGATGGGCACCCCAATGCGCAGCGCCGCCGACACGAAGCCGCCGCGGCCGAACCGCTGCAGCCGGTAGCGCTGCCGGAACGGCTTGCCGATGCCCTTGAAGCCTTCGGGGAATACCGCGACAAGTTCACTCGACTCCAGCAGCCGCTCGGCGTCCGGATTGCTGGCGAGGGTGGCACCGGCCCGCCGGCCGAGTGGGCCGAGCACCGGGGTGTCGAACATCAGGTTGGCGGCCAGCACCCGCAGCGGGCGGTGCGCCGGGTGGTGATCGCGGGTCGCCACCATCAGCATGGCGGCGTCGAGCGGGATGGTGCCGGAGTGGTTGGCGACCAGCAGCGCGCCGCCGGTGCTGGGCAACCGGCTGCCGCCGAGCACCTCGACGCGGAACCAGCGTTCGTACAGCACCCGCAGCGCCGGCATCAGCAGCTGGTCGGTGAAGTCGGGGTCGTACCCGAACTCGTCGATCTGGTAGTCGCCGGTCAGCCGACGCCGCAGAAACTCCAGCGCCTTCGCCGCGTTGCGTTGCCAGCCGGTCAACTCCGCGGGAGCGGCGCCTTCCATGCCACCAGCGGTGCCGTCGGCCGCAACCGCAGCCGCACTCACGTTGCCCGCGCCCTGAGTAGCGCCGTCGGCCGCACCCGTGTCGTCCACGCGCTGAGTAGCGCCGTCGGCAGCGGCGTCGGAGGCCTCCGGGAGATCCGGGCTCCTAGCCGGGCGCTTCGTGGCGCGGCGGCGCTTCGCTTCGGCTCCGCTGTTTCCGGCTTTGCTGCCGCCAACGCCACTGCTTCCAGCGCCGCTGCTGCCAGCACCGCTGCTGCCAACGCCACTGCTTCCAGCACCGCTGCTGCCAGCACCGCTGCTGCCACCCGGTCGGGTGGTCGAAGGACGGCTGTTCATTGCTGACCACTCCGCTCGGTGCCGCCGGCGCCGACGGCGTTCAACAGCCAGTGCTCGGCGGCGCGCACCCGGTCGGTCCCCGGCACCGGAGGCAGCGTTGCGGCGAAATCGGCGAACGCCTCTTCGGTGCTGTAACGCAGCTGGATGCCCAGCTCGTCGCGCAGTCTGCTGGTGTCAAGGCTGCGGCCGTTGGCGAGCAGCTGCACCTGCTCGGGGGAGAAGCCGCCGAGCCGCAGCTCGCCGATGCTGACCGCGCGGAGCGCCCGTCCTACGGTTCCGATTACCGGACCCGGTAGCGGCACCGGCACCCGTCCGGCCCGGCGGATGGCCTGGGCGACCGTCATGGTGCCGGCCCCGGCGACGTTCACCACGCCGGCCCAGTCGCCGACGGTGAGCCGGTACATCACCTCGACCGCGTCCTGCTCGTGGACGAACTGCACCCGTGCGTCCCGCCCGAACAACATCGGAACCGTTGGCGTCAGCGAGAAATAGCGGGTCAACGGCGTCCGCACGCTCGGGCCGATGATCTCGGCGAACCTGGCCACCGCGACCCGTACGTCCGGGCGCCGCCGCGAGAAGCCGCGCAGGTAACCCTCGATGTCGGCGGCATCGCGAGCCGGTCCCGACGACGGCAGCGCGTGCGGCTCGGTCTCTTCGGTGAACACCGCAGGGTCGCGCGGGGAGCCGCCGTAGACGGCAGCGGTTGACCGCACCACCAGGTTTTTCACCGTGGGCGCGACCTGGCAGGCGGCGAGCAACTGCATGGTGCCGAGGACGTTCATCTCTTTGGCCAGCACCCGCGCCGACGCCGACCCGGCAGGTGCCGAGGCGCTCGCGTGCACAACGGTGTCGGCACCTGATGTCTCGATCACCTTGGCAATCAACGGGTTTCGGATGTCGGCGCGCACAAACCTGGCATCGCCGAGCCGGCTGACGGTTGCCGGATCCGGGTTCGCGGCGTCGACCGCGATCACCTGATCGACGCCGGGCTCGCCGGCCAACCGACCGGCAAGCTCGGACCCGAGGAACCGGGTGGCGCCGGTGACCAGCACGACCGACACGCTCAGCTCCTTTCGCCGCGACCGCACGCACAGCGGCCACCTCCGACTCTATGGTGCCCGAGGCCGATCCAACTACGCCCGGGCGGTGGGACGCGGTCCAAAAGCCCCAGGTCGGCAGGGGCCCGACCGATATCCGCGGGCGGTGCTGCTGCCGCGCACCATGCCCTCTCTCCCAGCAACCAAAGTTGACAAGATGACGGGAGGGCAACCATAGTTGACAACGTGATCAAGGGCAGCGCCCGTCGCCACGGAATCGCCGACAGCGATATCCGCCACGCGGTCGCCAACGCGATCCGGGTGTGGCCGATGGACGGTTTCGACATGATCGTCGGTCCGGCCCGCGACGGGTCGCTGATCGAGGTCGGCATCAACCGCGACAGCGACATCTTCCATGCCATGACGGCCCGACGGAAATTCCTCTGACGAGGGGTGACAACCATGACTACCGAAACCATCCGCAGTGACAGCGAGCTGCTGGCAATGATCGACGCCGATCAGGACCAGTCGACAGGTCCCGCTATCGATGGGGCGCCGCTGCGACGCATTGCTGCCGCCGCCCAGGCTCGGGAAGCCGCTCAGCGAGAGGTGTCCGCGGCGGTGACCGCCGCCCGTGACGCAGGGCTGCCCTGGGCGGCCATCGGCGCCGCGCTGGGCATCTCTCGCCAGGCCGCGGTGAAACGCTACGGATGCTGACGCGGTCCTTGGTGGGTGCCGTGCCCACCTACGGTGTGGGGCACGCGGGGGGCATACCGTGCCCCGGTTGCTGTTCTCTCTTCGCCGACGACAGCGCGAGACAGCGTGTCGATGACGATGGATGCCTGGCAACGGCCCAATCGACTTCTCGGCAACTGCCCACCAACTCAGCGCCGCGGTTCTACGCTCTGCCGAATGGCGCTCGCGTTTTCGTCGTGGACCGATCTGCCGCCGTGGCGGGCCGTTTTCGACTCGACGGCGGAGACGCTCACCGTGCACGACCCGGCCGGGACCGCACGTGCCCGGTTGCGCCGCCGGGCCGGACCCGCTGCCGATGCCCAAAGCAGATCCGATGCGCCAGAAGCGGTTTCGAAGGTCCGGCGCTGGTTCACCACCACCTTTGACGCCGACTCGCTCGTGCAACGCCGGGGTCGGCTGGCGGAGGGGCAGAGTGCCCAGCTGGAAATCATCGGTGAGCCGCCGCAACCGGTCACCAATGGCCGTCCCGGCGCGTGGCTGCGTCGTCGCAAAGACGCGTCGTTCGTGATCGCCGGGCGCAGCTACCGGCTGCGGCACCGCGGCCGCCGGCGGACGGAGCTGAGCAGGGACGGGACCGCCGTTGCGCTGCTGCGCCGCCGCGGCCTGTACTGGCGGGCCAGTTACGGTGACGACGCCCCGCGCGCCGGGTTGCGCGCCTTGGCCGCGCTCGACCAGGCCGACGAGCTGGCGGCAGCGCTCGGCTGCTCGGTCTTCGGGCCGCCAGGACGGCCCGGCGCGGCCAGCGCCTTCTTCCGGGAACTGTCTCCCTGACCCCGCTCAGCCCGCGCTCATAGCCGCTTGGCGACCGGCCCGAGTCGCTCAGCGGAGCTTGCGGCGCACCGCGAGCCCACCGGCGACCGCGCCGCTGACCGCGCCGATCCCCAACAGTGAGCCGGCACCGATCTGTGCCGCCTTGCGGCCGGTGCGGAAGTCGATCGACTGCCAGCCGTTGCGGCGGGCGGTGTCGCGCAGCGCCGAGTCGGGGTTCACCGCGACGGCGGTCCCCACGACGCTGAGCATCGGGATGTCGTTGGCCGAGTCGGAATAGGCGGTGCAGCGGCGCAGGTCGAGCCCCTCGGTCGCGGCCAGTGCCCGCACCGCTGCCGCCTTGGCCGGCCCGTGCAACAGGTCGCCGACCAGCCGGCCGGTGTACACGCCGTTCTCGGTCTCGGCCACGGTGCCGAGCGCGCCGGTCAGTCCCAACCGGCGGGCGATCAACTGGGCCAGCTCCACCGGGGTCGCCGTCACCAGCCAGACCCGCTGCCCGGCGTCCAGATGCTGGCGCGCCAGCCGCAGGGTGCCCGGATAGATCTTGTCGGCCATCGACTCGTCGTAGATCTGTTCGCCGAAATCCACGATCTCGTCGACGGTGCGGCCGGCGACGAACGACAGCGCCTCGGCCCGGGAGGCGTGCACGTCGTCCATGTTCTCGCCGCCCAGCCGGAACCTGAGCTGTCGTATCGCGAACTTGACGATGTCCGACGAGGTGAACAGCTTGCGAGCCGCGAGCCCGCGGAAGAAGTGGAACACCGACGCACCCGACATCAGGGTGTTGTCGACGTCGAAGAAGGCGGCAGCGGTCAGGTCGGTGCCCGGGGCGAGCGGCTCGGTGTCGGCGTGGGCGGCCGCGGCGGCCACCTCGGCCGAGGCCTGCCCGGCGATCCGAGCGCGCAGCGCCCGTTCACGCCCGCCCGCTCGACCGAACCGCACGTCGATCACCTCCCGTCAGCGCTCGTCCCGACTGCCCGCGCTCGCGGCAGTGCCGTCACCTTTCGTGCGCCGGTGACGTCGGCCGCGGCGGTCGCGCCGGATTGGTGGTCCGTCCGTTGTGACGGGTTCCGGTGCCACCCAGGGTATCCATTGCCCGGCCACGGCGGCCCGGCGTGGCCCCGCTGCGGGGGAGCCCGGGAGCCGGGCACAATCAACAGTGGTTCGCCCGGTGGCTGCCCGAGCCTCGCGACACCCCACCGAGCCGACCAGTGACCCAACCGTTGAGCCAACCACTGAGCCGACCCGTCCGGATGGAGGAATGATGCCTGCGCCGTCGCGCCCGGTTCCGCCTTCCTCCGGCAACGTCGCCTCCGGCAACATCGCCGAGCTGATCTCGGCGACCGCCGAGCGGCTCGGCGATCGGCCCGCGTTGCTCGCCACCGCAGGCACGGCCACTGCCGCTGGGTCTTTCAGTTGGGCCCAGTGGGATCAGGCGGTGAACACCGGTGCCGCCGAACTGCTCGAGTCCGGCCTGCGACCGGGGGATCGGGTGGTGCTGGCGCTGCCGACGTCGGTGGAACTGGCCGTTGCGGTGCTTGCGGTCTGGCGGGCCGGTGCGGTGGCAGCGCCGATCGACCCGGCCCGGTCCGACCCGCTGACTGCCGCCGAGCAAGTCACCGCGAGCATGATCATCGGGCGGGACGACGGTGCACCCGGTTCCGGGTCGGATGTCGCTGTCGGCGCGCCGGGCGCCGACGCCGCCGGGGTGCGCCGGCTGGCCGCCGCCGACGTCAGCGGCTGGTGGGACGGATCCCGGGCGGCCGTCCCGCCGACCGGCGCCGCGGAGGATCTGGCCCTGCTGGGCCGGGTCGGTGGCCGGCGCCGTCCGGTGATGTTGTCGCACCGGGCGGTGTTGGCGGCGGTCGCCGCGATCACCGAGACCACCGGCGCTGCCGAGTTGCGGCTGGACCCGGCTGATCGGGTGGTGCAGGCACTGCCCATGCACCACGTCGCCGGACTGGTCACCTCGCTGTTGCCGGCGGTCGCGGTCGGCACCGCCATCGTCGTGCCGGACGTCACCACCGGTGACTGGTGGGAAGACGCTGTGCCGCAGGCGATCCGCCGGCACCGCGCGACGGTGGTCCCTGGCTCGCCGGCCACCTTCAGGGCCTTGATGGCGCTACCCGACGCCGAGCGGCAGCTGGCCTCGGTGCGGCTGATGACCAGTGGGGCGGCGCCGCTGCGCCCGGAAGACTGGGGCACGGTCAGGGAGCGCACCGGGCAACGCGTCTGGGAGGGGTACGGCATCGCCGAATCCGCCTCGGTGGTCGCCAGTACCCTGATGACGCCGCGCCCAAGGCCCCGATCGGTCGGGTTGCCGTTGCCCGGTGTCGAGGTGCGCATCGAGTCCGACGGGGGGCCCGGCGCTTCCGTCGAAGCTGTTCCGCGGCAAGGAGATTCCCCGGATTCGGCATCCGGCGGTGCTGACCAGGAACGAGTTGACGCCGCCGCGGCCGGTGCGGTCGTCAACCCGGCCGACAGCGCCGCCCGGGCCGGTAGCGCCGGCAACCCCGCCGGCAACCCCGCCGGCAGCGCCGACAGCCCGGCCGCCGCCGGTGACGCTCACGCCGACGCTGATGACGGTGACGCTGACGACACCGATCCCGCTGACACTGGTAGCGATGCTTATGCCGGCCCGGGCGCCGGTGGTGCCGATGCCGGCGATGCTGCGGACTTTGAGCTGGATTTCGAAGGTGCAGAGGGCATCGGAAGCGTTGGGCGGATTGCGATTCGGGGTCGGACGCTGTTCTCCGGTTACTGGCCCGACGGCAGCGACGGGCCGGGTCCCGATGGTTGGTTCGTCACCACCGACATCGGATTCACCGACGACGTCGGCGAACTGCACCTGGCCGATCGCGCCGAGGACGCGGTGCGGATCGCCGGATTCACCGTGTACCCCAGGGACATCGAGGCGGTGCTGATCGCCCAGCCCGGCGTCGCCGAGGCCATCGTGGTGGGTCTGGCGGCGGACCACGACGGCCGGGTCGTCGCCGACGGAGACACTTCGCCGGAGGACGCCGTGACGGCGCTGGCCGCCGTCGTCGGCACCCGCGGCTCCGACCAGGCCGACGCCGAAGAACTGACGCGGCGACTGGCCGAGCTGCTGCCGGCGTTCAAACGGCCGCGAGCACTGGTGCTGGTCGATCGGGTGCCGCGCACCGAGCTGGGCCGGGTGGATCGGCCGGCGGCCGCCGCGCAGTACCGCGACGAGCTGCTGGCCGTGCTGGCCGCGAACACCGCGGCATCGCGGGCCGCCCAGGCAGCGGAGGCCGCTGCGGCAGAGCATTCAGAGCAGCCAGAGCAGCCAGAACAGTCGCAGCAGTCAAAACAACCGGAGCAGGCCGGCAACGACGCCGCCGCTGCTGGTGAGAGCGCCGCCCGGAGTGGCGGCACCGGAACCGAGCCGGCCGCCTCCGACCGTTCCAGCGACTCCGAACGTGGCGACGGCGCCGACACCGACCAGGCGCCGGAAACCGTTGCGGATAAGGGAATGTCGGGCGATCCGTCCGGCGTCGCCCACCGTTCCGCGCGGGCTGGGCAGGCGGTCGCCAGGGCCGCGTCCAGAGCGGCCGGGCGAGCGGCCGAGTTCGCCGCCGAGTTGGTGCCCGAGCGGCTGGCCGAACGCGCCCGCACTCGCGACGGCAAGCAGCAGGCCGACTCTGCCGACAACGACTCTGCCGACAGGGACAACTCTGCCGACATGGCGCACAAGGACGACTCGACCGACAAGGCCGGCCCGTCCGGTTCGCCGAGTCGCGGCGACCGGTCCGCCGCCGCCGGCGCGACTACCGCCACTGCCGCTGCTACCGACGCCGCCGCGGGTACACCGGCCACCGACCGTGAAGGCGCATCCGGCGGCCGCGATGATGACGGCGGCGGCACGGTGGAAAACCTCAGCCGCACAACAACTCCGGAGCGTGCTGCCAACCTCTCACAGCTGGGTCGGCGCCTTCCCGGCGCCGGCACCCGCCGTGGCCGTACCTCCGGCGACGACGAGGACGATCTGTTCGGCGAGCTGGACTGAGCCCCAACCGCGGCTCAGCCCGAATCCCAGCAGAGCGGAATCCCAGCAGAGCGGAATCCCAGCAGAGCGGAATCCCAGTAGAGCCGACTCCCGGCAGAGCCGGGTGCGGATCAGATCGCGAGCTGGTCGAGCAGCCGGCCGAGGGCAACAGGTGCTTCGAGATGGGCCAGGTGGCCCTGCTCGGGCAGCTGGGTGACGGTGTGGCGGCCCAGCTGGTTCTCGATCTGCCGGAACGCGGCGCCGTACGGGTCGGAGTCGACATTCCGGCTGCCGATGATGAGGTCGATGCGTGTTGCCCGCGAGCCCAGCTCGGCGTCGAGGTCGGCGCGCGACAGGGCGCTCAGCTCGCGGTAGAGCGGCACGCTCAGTCGGCGCAGCGTCGCCCATGCGGGCTCGTCCGTGCGCAGCGAGCGCACGTACTCGGCGGAGAACCCCGACACGTCCTCGTTCACGATCCTGACCGCCGCGTCCCAATCCTGCGCGGCATCCGCGGCGCGCAGCGACGGTAGTGCGGCGTTGCCGAATGTTGGATCGACCGGCTCGTAGGCGATCACCTGCCGCAGCGCGCGGTTCCGGGCGAGCAGCAGGGTGATCAGGCCGCCGTAGCTCCAACCGAACACCGACCGCTGCTCGCCGATCGCCTCCAGCACGGCACTCAGATCGCCAACCTCGGTCGCCATCGAGTAGTCGCGCCCGAGCGGACCGGACGGCGTGCGTCCCCGTCGGTTCACCACCCACACCGACGGCCACGCCGTGACGCTGCTGGCGACCTGCCGCCAGCCGCTGGCATCGCTCATCACACCCGGCACGATCACCAACCCGGGCCCGGACGTGTCGCCGTAGCCGTCGAGGCAGACCCAGCTTCCGTCGGGCCGTAGCAGTCTGTTCTGTATCGTTTGCTCCATAACCCAATTATGGGCCACTCGCTCTACAATTCAACGATGCGTCCTGGCCGGCCTCCGAAGTTCGATCGCGACACGGCGATACTCGAGGCGGCGCGGTTGTTCTGGCGGCATGGCTACGCCGGCACATCGACCCGAGCGCTGAGCGGCTCGCTGGGCATGTCGACCTCAAGCATTTACGCCGCCTTCGGCAGCAAGGCGGGGCTCTTCGAGCTGGCTGTTCGCACCTACGCCGAGCGCTACCGAACCATCTATCGCCAGGCCCTCGCCGAACCCGACTTCGCCGTCGCGCTGGCCGAGTTGTTCCGCCGGTCCGTCGAGGAGTTCACCCAACCAAGCTCGGGGCACCCCGGGTGTCTGGTGAGCAGCGCCGCGCTGACCGACAAGCCGGACACCATCGACATCCGCGCGTACCTGGAAGACCTTTACTCGGATAACAAGCGGCTGCTGCGCACTCGCATCGAACGCGCCCAGCGCGACGGGCAGCTGCCCGTGTCCATCGAGCCGGCCGCGCTGGCCTTGTCACTGCAGGCGGTCTGGCACGGCCTCTCCGCGCAATCGAACTTCGGGCACCCGCGGGCCGACCTTCAGCAGGCGGCAGACATTCTCATCTCGGGCCTGCTGACCCGCCAAGGGTCGACAGGGGTCAAGAAGTCGCTAGCCGAAGCGCAGCAACACCTTTGACGATGCTGCCGGATTCGCGGCAACGTCGAAAGCCTCGAGCGTATCGGCCAGGTCGTACTCATGAGTGATGACCGGGTCGACCACGAGTGACCCGTCGGCGAGCGCGGCGATCACCTCATCGATCTCCTCGTTGAACCGGAACGAGCCGAGAAGATCGAGTTCTTTGCCGATCGCGGCGGCGATCGGCACCGGTTGCGGTCCGGGCGGCAGCAGGCCCACCAGCACCACCCGACCCCCGCGGGCGGTGCCGGCGATGGCGCCGGCCAGCCCGGCGGGATGCCCGCTGGCCTCGATGCTCACGTCGGCCTGGACGGCGGCGATGGCCTGCTCGTCGCGGGCATTGATGGTGCGCTCCGCCCCGAGGTCGGTGGCCAGCTGCAGCGCTCGGTCGATGAGGTCGACGGCGGTCACCCTGGCGCCGGCTCGGCGTAGCACCGCGACGGCGAGCAGCCCGATCGGGCCGGACCCGACCACCAGGACCGACCGGCCGCGCACGTCGCCGGCTCTGGCAACCGCGTGCCAGGCCACCGCGGCGGGCTCGATGAGCGCCGCGGTACGCAGCGGCAGCGATGCCGGCAACGGCCGCAGCATCCGGGTCGGCAGGGCGACCTGCTGGGCGAAGGCGCCTTGGGTGTGCGGCAGATGGGCCGCGCTGCCCAGATAGGTACCGCCGGGGGACAGGTTGGGTCGGTCCGCCGGCCAACGCAGCTCGCCGGACGGGGCCGGTGTCGCCGGGTGCACCGCGACCGGAGTACCCGCCGGCGGGCCCGACCCGTCGGCGCCCGGGAACAGCACCGTCCCGACCACCTCATGACCAAGCACCATCGGCTCCCGCAGCACGGACTGCCCGGCGGCGCCGTCGCGCCAGTAGTGCAGGTCCGAGCCGCAGATGCCGCCGTAGGCGATCGCCACCACCGCCTCGCCGGCGCCGGGCGTCGCGGCCGGCAACTCCGCGAGCCGCAGATCGTCCTTGGCGCGCACCACCACTCCGCGGTTGCCCGGCACCGCTGGTGCGGCGGCGCCGGAGGTGGATGCGGCAGAATCGTTGCGCGAGTGCGACATTCAGACCACCGCCGTCATGCCGCCGTCGACGAACAGCACCTGGCCCTGGACGAAGTCCGATGCCGGGGCCGCCAGGAACACCACAGGGCCGGCCAGGTCGGACAGCTCGCCCCAGCGCCCGGCCGGGGTCCGCTTCGCCACCCAGGCGGAGAACTCCGCGTCGGCCACAAGGGCGCTGGTCAGTTCGGTGGCGAAATAGCCCGGCGCCAACGCATTCACCCCGATGTTGTGGGGTGCCAGGTCGGCGGCGAGCCCGCGGGTGAGCATGGCGATCGCGCCCTTGGTGGCGCTGTACGGGGCGATGCCGGCCCGGCCCAGCCGGCTCTGCACCGACCCGATGTTGATGATCTTGCGTTGCGGCTGTCTCCAGGTGTCGGCGATCCAGTCCCGCGCCACCCGGCGCGACAACAGGAAGGCGCTGGTGACATTGGTGGCCAGCAGGTCGTTCCAGTCGTCGTCGGTGAACTCGGTGATGGGTGCGCGGCGCTGCAGCCCGGCGTTGTTGACCAGAATGTCCAGCGGCCCAACGGTTTCGACAATCCTGCCGATGCCGGCGTCCACCTGCTCGGCGTCGGTGACGTCGAAGGTCTCGGTGAACGTCTGCCGGCCGGCGCCGTCGGCGATCCGCGCGGCGGCGGCAGCGGCGCGCTCGGCGTCGCGGCCGTGGACCACAACGGTGGCGCCGGCGTCGGCGAGCGCCAGCGCCAGCGCGGCGCCGATGCCGCGGCTGGATCCGGTGACGAGCGCGGTGCGCCCGGCCAGGTCGAACGGTCCGGGAGACCGCTGAGTGTCGGTCAAGGCGTTTCACTCCGTCCGCAGTTGCCGTCGACCCGGCTACTACCGTGGCCGTCGGCGTAACAGCAGCGTACTGAGCGCACCGCAGACGAGAAATGGTCGCGCCCGCCGCGGCCAGCGACCCCAGCGGCAACGGTTCGCCCAGCCAGCCGGCCTGCAGCAGCCGCACCATGGCTCCGAACGGGAGCATGGATCCGATGGTTGCCAACGCTTCTGGATAATTTTCGGTGCTGCCGAACATGCCGCCGATCGCACCCGTCGCCAGAAAGATGACCATTCCGATGGCGATCGCCGCGTTGGGCGACGGTGCGATGACAGCGACAAGCATGCCGAGCGCGTACATCGCGGTGACCCCGACGGCGAACGCCGCGACGGTCGGCACGATCTCGACGGGGCGGTGCAGATCGAAGGCGGCGACGGCGACGGCGATCATCAGGCCGGTGCCGGCGACCAACTGAATTGCGCTGACAACAATCTGTGCCAGCACCACCGACGCCGGGCGGATCGGCGACACCGCGAGCGTTTTCAGCACCCCGGTGCGCCGATAGGTCGCGATGAAGCTCGGCATGTTGACCAGCGCGATGATCGCCACCACGATCGAGAGAATTGGTGGAACGACGTAGACGTCGAAGACTCTGGGCCCGCCGGGACGCAGTGGGTCGCGGATCCCGTCGGCAAACGAGTTCGAGATCAGGAGCAACAGCGGCAGCGCGACAGGTATCAGCAGGCCAGCGGTGTCCCTCGCGGTGGCCAGCGCCTCTCCCCGGAGCAGGGCGGTGAAGCCGCGACGGCGCGGCGAGCTGGCCCGGCCGGCGGCTTCTTGCGCGCTGGTCACCGCTGCTCCCCGCCGGTGCCGTCGGACGAGCCGGCTCCGGTCAACGAGAGGTACGCCTCGGTCAGGGTGGCGACCCGAGCGTCGTTGGTCCGTGCCTTGGCGATGAGTTCGGGCGCGCTTGCGTCGGCCACCACCCGTCCGGAGCGCATCACCACGATGCGATCGCACAGCCGCTCCACCTCGTCCATCGAATGGCTCACGATCAGAATCGAGGTCCCTTGTGCCCGTAGGTGTTCAATGCACCGCCACATGCGCTCCCTCGCGTACGGGTCGAGTCCAGCGGTGAACTCGTCGAGCACCAGCACCGGAGTCCGACCGATCAGCGCCGTCGCCAGCGCCAATCGTTGGTGTTGCCCTCCGGAGAGCCGGCCGCTGCGGGTTCCGGCCTGCTCGGTGAGCCCGACGGTGGCGAGGAGATCGGCCACCGGCCAGGGCCGCGGGTAGAAGCGGCTGTAGATGCTGAGGATCTCGCGGACGGTGAGGGCCTCATGGAAGACCGGATGCTGCAACTGCACGCCGAGGACCCGCGAGACGCCGTCGCGCTGTCGGCTCGGATCGAGGTTCTCGACCAGGATGGTCCCGCCGGTGCCGGGGACGACGCCCGCGATGGCGCCGACCAAAGTGGACTTCCCGGCGCCGTTCGGACCGAGCAGTCCGACGACTTCGCCGCGCCGTACCTCGAGGTCCATGCCACGCAGCACCGACAATCGACCGAAGCTCTTGGTGACGGCCCTGGCGGAGATCGCCGGCGGTGCGGATGAACTCATGCGACCGACCGTAGGCAGCCGATCGAGGCCGCGCAGGTACCCGCGGTCATCGGGTTCGTCGCTGGCGGCCCATGACTTCTGGCACTCTCGCGCGCCGCCGGTACTGCCTATTCTTGGGTCGTGGGAGGGCGGCGTGTGGAACGACTCGTCGACGTGATCCCTGTCGTGCTCTCGGTCGCGGTCGGTGCGCTGACCGTTGGACGCGGATTGTCGGGACAGCAGCTGACCATCGTTCCGCTCGGGGCATGGGTCGGGCTGTTGGCGTTCTTCGTGGTGTCGCTTGCGCTGGTGACCATCTGGGTGGAACACCTTGATGAGCGCGCTGCGCACGGGGTGTTCGTCGGCAGTTGGCTCAGCGGAATGGCGTTGGTCCTCACGGCCCCGTCCGCCGGCTGGATGGCGACGATCGTCATCTACACCGCTCTGGTCAGCGGCTACCTGCTCTCCACCGGGTGGAGCATCGCGGTGATCGCCCTGAACACCGCGGCCATCGCCGGCGGCGTTGCGCTGAATGCGGCGACGTTCCCGCGGGATCTCTGGATCTCGGTGGTGAGCGCCTCGATCTATGTGCTGCTTCAGGTCAGCGCCGTGATGTTCGTCTGGCTGTACCAGCGTCAGATCGAGCTCAGGACCTCCCTCGAGGTCGCGAACATCTCCCTGCACGCGACGCGAGAGCTGCTCGCGGCGTCGACCCGGTCGGGCGAACGTACCCGCATCGCAAGGGATCTGCACGATGTCCTCGGCCATCAACTCACCGCGCTGGCGCTTGAGCTGGAGGTGGCAGCGCATACCGCCGATCCCGGCACCGCTCAGCACATCAAGCGGGCGCTGCGCACCGCAAAATCCATGTTGACCGAAGTGCGGGCCACCGTTGGTGCGCTGCGGGACCGCGGGGAGAGCGTGCAAGAAGCCTTGCTGTGCATCACGAATGGGGTGACAGCGCCGCAGATCGACCTGACCGTCGATGCGAGCTCGATCCGCTCACCAGAAGTGAGAACCGCTGTGGTGCTTGGGGTGCAGGAGATCGTCACCAACGCCATCCGGCATGCCCAGGCCAGAACTCTGCGGGTAGACGTTCGCACCGAGAGCGGCTCCATGATCGTCATCGACGCCAGCGACGACGGCATCGCTCGCGATCCGATCCTGGCCGGTAACGGGCTGACCGGAATGCGGGAGCGCTTCGAAAGTCTCGGCGGTTCCGTTCATTTCAGCGTCGCCGGCGGTTTCCGGATCACGGCGATGGTCCCGGCATGACAGCGCTGGTCACAGTCCTCGCCGTTGATGATCAGCGCCTGGTTCGCGAAGGCATCACCAGCCTGCTCGGCCTGAGTTCAACCATCGACGTGATCGGCGAAGCCTCCGACGGTGCCGAGGCACTCGCCATGGTGCTGGCGGACCGGCCGGACGTCGTGCTGCTCGACCTGCGCATGCCGAAGTTCGACGGTGTTTGGTTTCTCGATCGGTTGGCCGAACGGGGTATCGCGGTGCCGTGTCTGGTGCTGACCACCTTCGACGACGACGAGCAGGTACTGGCGGCGGTGCGGGCCGACGCACGTGGGTATCTGCTCAAGGACGTCTCGCTGGAGACGGTCACCGAAGCGATTCGGGTGTTGGCCGCCGGCGGCCTCTACCTGCACCCGTCGGCGACCGAGGGTCTGGTCGGTGCCTTGCGCGAGTTCCCCGAGCGCGACGCGCCGGTGCGTCCGCTACCGGAGCCACTGACCTCGAGGGAGCGGGACGTGCTGCGATTGATGGCGGCCGGCCTGACCAACCGGCAGATCGCGCAGACCCTCTTTCTTGCCGAGGGAACGGTGAAGAACCACGTCTCGCAGATCCTGGTGAAACTGGATTCGTCCGACCGGACGAACGCGGTATTGCGCGCCCTGCGGCGCGGATTGCTGTCGTGATCAACCACGGGTGCCGGTGTCGCGCAACAGCTGGGACGCCGCTGCCCCGGCCCGGTGGTGGTGCCGGACCGGCGAGCCACGGGCTGGCAGCGGCCCGCTAATAGAAATCCGCTAATAGAAATCCGCTAATAGAACCCGCTAATAGAAGTCGACGGTGTTCACCCGGTTGCGCAGCGGCTGCCCGTCCAGCAGCGCGCTGGCATTGCGGGCGAACACCGCTGCGATGCGTTGTTCCTCCGTCGCGGTGAGCGCGGCGGTGTGCGGGCTGACCAGCACCCGCGGGTGCTCCCACAGCGGGTTGCCTACTGGTAGCGGCTCGGTGGCGAACACGTCGAGGGCGGCGAAGCCGACGGTGCCGTCGTCGAGGGCGGCGAGCAGGGCTGCTTCGTCCACGACGCTGCCGCGCCCTACGTTGACCAGGATGGTGCCGGCCTTCATGGCGGCGAAAACGTTGGCGCTGATCAGGTTCCGGGTGGCATCGGTACCGGGCAGGGTGCTGACCACCGCATCGACCTCGCCGACCACATCGGCCAGTTCGTCCGGAGCGACCACCCGATCGACGCCGTCAAGACCGTGTCCGCTGCGCGAGGTCCCAACGATCCGGCAGCCGAACGGCCGCAGCCGCTCGACCACAGCGGTGCCGATGCCGCCGAGCCCGGCCACCAGCACGGTGAGGTCGCTGAGCTGGCGCATCAGGTAGCGCTCGGGCCAGCGATGCGCACGCTGATCGGCCTGCAGGCGGGGCAGTCCCTTCGCCCCGGCGAGCAGGCCGAGAACCGCGAACTCGGCGAGCGAGGCGCCGTGCACCCCGGCAGAGGTGGTGAAAACGATGCGCTGCAACAGTTCTGCTGGCAGCTGTGCGGCCTTGATCGCGGCGCCGCCGCCGGCCGCCATGGTGTGGACCCAGCGCAAGCTCGGGTTGGCGGTAGCGGTGCGGCGCAGCGCATCCGGCGACACGTCGGGGATGCCGTACAGCGCTTCGGCGGAATCCAATAGCCGCTCGAACTGGCGTTGTTGCTCCGGCGTGCGGCGAAACGCCGGATCGCCGCCGAAGTCGGCGGGAAAGCGTTGCGGCGACAGCAGTTCCGGTCGATACAGCAGCTCGACGCGCGGTTCGGCTGTGGTGATCCGGTCGGCGAGCTCTTCGGGCAGCGGGGTGGCCACAGCCACTCGCAGCCGGGCCGGGTGCGAGGTTCCCGGTGCCGCTGCCTGCTGGTCCATGGCGTCATCTTCCCACCGGGGATCGTCGATGCAGGCTTCCGCCGGGCTCCGCCGGCATCGGCGCAACGACCTCGGCGCAACGGCCTCGGCGCAACGGCCTCGGCGCAACGGCCTCGGCGCAACGACCTCGGCGCAACGGCCGGCCGCACTGCCGGCCGGAGCGCCGGTGGAGATCCGATGGTTGGACGCCCTACCATCACGAGTGCGTTGTTTGTCCCTACTGTTCCGCAATAGCCGTGATTGCGGCCGGTGGTGAGGGCGTCGGGGCGCACCGCCTGCGTGGCCGACGTCGCCCGGCGGCCGTGCTCCGAACCGTCGCACCGAGGAATCGTGATGATCAGCACCGGCTACCGCGCTCCCGTCGAGCGCGAGCTACCCACCGACGAGGCCCGCGATCTGCTTGCCCTCACCGACGACCTGGTCCGCAAAGAATTGCTGCCACGGGTCGACAAGGCCGAGGAGACAGGCGATTTCCCGCGGGATGTGTTCAGTCTGCTCGGCCGGGCCGGCCTGCTCGGCCTGCCGTACCCGGAGCAGTACGGCGGGGGCGGACAGCCCAACACCGTCTATCTGCAGGTGGTCGAGGAGCTGGCCCGCGGCTGGCTGGCCATCGGGCTGGGCACCAGCGTGCACGTGTTGGCCTGCCACGGCGTCGCCAACTTCGGCACCGATGCGCAGCGCGAGAAGTGGCTGCCGGATCTGATCGGTGGCGACCAGCTCGGTGCCTTCTGCCTGTCCGAGGCGCACGCCGGGTCCGACGTCGGCGCCATGCGCACCACTGCAAGGCCCACCGCCGGCGGCTACCAGATCTCCGGCGACAAGGCCTGGATCACTCACGGTCCGGTGGCCGACTTCTATCTGGTGATGGCGCGGACCGAGGGCGGTTCCGCCACGTCCGACGCCACCGTGCGCCCGACCGGAGCGCGCCGGCACATCGGTGCCTTCCATGTGCCGGCCGGTCTGCCCGGCATCGAGGCCGGCACTCCGGAGCGGAAGATGGGCCTGCGCAGTTCGGTGACCAGCCAGCTGCACTTCACCTCGGTGGCGGTGCCCGAAGAGAACTTGCTGGGGGAGCGCGGTGACGGGCTCAAGGTTGCCTTCTCCGCGTTGGATGGCGGACGGCTCGGCATGGCGGCCTGCGCTGTCGGGGTCGCGCAGGCCGCGCTGGACACGGCGCTGGCCTACGCGGCCGAGCGGGAGGCGTTCGGCCGGCACATTGTCGACTTTCAGGGCGTCGGTTTTCTGCTGGCCGACGCGGCGGCGAACATTGCCGCGGCCCGGCAGCTGTACCTGCACGCGGCGTCCCGCAAGGACCGCGGCCTTTCGTACTCGACCGAGGCGGCGATGGCCAAGCTGGTTGCCACCGACATGGCGATGAAGGTGACGACGGACATGGTGCAGGTGCTCGGCGGCGCCGGCTATGTGCAGGACTATCCGGTGGAGCGGTACATGCGCGAGGCCAAGGTGCTGCAGATCGTCGAGGGCGCGAACCAGATCCAGCGATTGGTGATCAGCCGGGCGCTGACCAAGCAACTGGCGGCGCACTGACCGGTGCCCGGTCGATTCGGTGCTGACCGGTGCCCGGTCGATTCGGTGCTGACCGGTGCCCGGTCGATTCGGTGCTGACCGGTGCCCGGTCGATTCGGTGCTGACCGGTGCCTGGTCGATTCGGTGCTGACCGGTGCCCGGTCGATCCGGCACCGCTGGGCTGACACAATCGGCCGGTGACCGACCCTTTCCGCTCCGCTTCAGACTCCGCCGCACATGCCGCCGCAGCTGCCGGCCCAGAGTCCGGCACCGATGTGCCGTCCGACATTGCCGAGACCGCCGCGCCCATCACCCTGCTGGTCCGCCAGGACTGCCACTTGTGCGAACAAGCAATCGAGGTGGTGCAGCAGGTGGCGCTGGAGCAGGGCGCCAGCTGGCAGCAGACCGATGTCGACGCCGACCCGGAACTGCGCGCCGAGTACGGCGATCTGGTGCCGGTGCTGTTGGTCGACGGGCGTGAGATCAGCCACTTCACGGTGGACGCCGACGAGCTGCGGGCCGCGCTGCACATCGGCTGAGTCGGCCGATCGCGCCGGCTGATCCGGTGAGGTGATCGCCGGGGACTCCGCGGTCTGGAAACCGGACGACCGGGATTGAGCGGGACGTTCGTCCCCGGTAGCGGGGCGCTGCCGTCCGCGGCGACCTGCGGCGTCCTGCGGAGTGAGACGACCGTCCCATTCTCGGTTTTGTTTGCGGCAGTCGGTGTGGATAGTGTGTCCCGCAGCGGCGACCTAGCACACGCTGGCCGCCCCCTCGGCGCCGGGGTCGCTCCGATCCCGGGTCGCCACCTTCGACAACAGGCGGCAGCAGAATTGTCCACGCATGCGGGCCAGGCCCCGGCCGATCCGGCCGGGCGTACTGATCCCGTGTCGCCGGTCAGCATGTCGCTGGCCGCGGATCCGTCGTCCCCCGCGCAACCGCCCGCCGCGGTGCCGGCCGCCACCGCGGCCCGGCTGCCGCATTATCTGCGCGCCCTCAGCGATTTCGGCGCGACCGTCAACTCGCAAGATCTGGCCACCGCCGCCGGTGTCGACGCCGCGACGCTGCGCCGCGACCTGTCCCGGCTGGGGAGTTACGGCATCCGCGGGGTCGGGTACGACACCGCGGTGCTCAGCGCGGAGATCTCAAGGGCGCTCGGCGCCGAACTCGACCACAGGGTGGCGCTGTTCGGCCTCGGCAACCTCGGCAGGGCGCTCGCCGGGTACGCCGGTTTTGCTGGAAGGGGCTTCGCGCTGGTCGCCCTGTTCGACGTCGATCCGACCGTGATCGGTGCGGCGCTGCCGACCGCTGCCGGCCCACTGCAGGTGCACCATACCCGTGACGCGGCAACGGTTATCGCCGCCGAGCGGGTCACCATCGGGATGATCGCCGCGCCCGACGGCGATGCCCAATCAATTGCCGACCTATTGATCTCGGCTGGGATCAAGTCGGTGCTCAGCTTCACCTCGGGACGGCTGGACGTGCCGGCAGACGTGCACGTACGTCAGATCGACGTCGGCCTGGAGATGCAGATGCTCGCCTTCCACCAGGCGCACCTGCTGACCCCTGCCGATCCGGCGGAACCGACACCACAGCAACAGCAAAGAAGGAGCGGTTGATGACCAGGGCGCGCAAGGTGGCCGGCCGGATCGTTTTCGTCGGGTCAGGTCCTGGCGACAGGAACCTGCTGACCGTCCGGGCCCACCAGGTGCTGCTGGCTGCCGATCTGGTGGTCAGCGATCCCGACGTGCCGGCCAGCGTTGCCGAGTTGGCAGCGCACGCCGACCGGCAACCAGCGGTCGGCGAGCCCAGCGAGGTGGCCAAGGCGCTCGGCGCCGCTGCCCGCGGCGGTGCGCTGGTGGTCCGGCTGGTGGCCGGTGACGTCCTCACCGCCGACGCCGTCGTCAAGGAGATCCAGGCGGTGGCCCGCACCGTCGTCCCGTTCGAGGTGGTGCCCGGCCTGGCCGCCGCCACCACCGCGGCCAGCTATGCCGGGGTTCCGGTCGGTGCCGTGCACACCGTCGCCGACGTGCGGGCGATCAAGGATTGGCGCACGGTGGCCGCGGCTCCCGGAACGCTGGTGCTGCAGGCCGCCGCCGGGCACCTGGCCGATGCCGCCGCGGCGCTGGCCGAGGGTGGCTTGGACGCCGGCACCCCGATCTCGGTGACGTCGGGTGCGACCCTGCCGAGTCAGCGCACCGTCGACGCCACCCTTGCCACCCTGGACAACGTCGCCCACGACCTGCCGGGGACGCTGGTGGTCACCATCGGTGGCCAGACCAGCCAGCGCGGCAAACTCTCCTGGTGGGAATCCCGGTCGCTGTACGGCTGGCGGGTGCTCATCCCGCACACCAAGGACACCGCGGACGAGATGGTCGAGCTGCTGTCCGAGCACGGCGCCACCACCCAGCGGGTCCCGACCATCGCCGTCGAGCCGCCCCGCACCCCGGCGCAGATGGAGCGGGCGGTCAAGGGCCTTGTCGACGGCCGTTACCAGTGGCTGGTGTTCACCAGCGAGAACTCGGTGCGGGCGGTGTGGGAGAAGTTCGAGGCATTCGGCCTCGATGCCAGGGCGTTCTCCGGCGTCCGCATCGCCTGCGTCGACGCCGGCACCGCCGCCGCGGTGCGGGCCCTTGGCATCGCCCCCGATCTGGTGGCAGCCCCCGGCGAGCCGGGCGCGCCCACCGGCTCGGTCGCGCTGCTTGACGAGTTCGGCGAGTACGACGACCTGCTCGATCCGGTCAACCGGATCCTGGTGCCGCGCGCCGACATCGCCACCGAGACCCTGGCTGCCGGCCTGCGCGACCGCGGCTGGGAGATCGACGACGTCACCGCCTACCGCACCGTCAGGGCCGCGCCGCCGGCGGCGGACATCAGGGAGGCCATCAAAACCGGTGGGTTCGAGGCGGTGTGCTTCACCACCAGCTCGACGGTGCGGAACCTGGTCGGCATTGCCGGCAAGCCGCACGCCCGCACCATCGTCGCGTGCCTCGGCCCGAAGACCGCAGAGACCGCCCGCGAGTTCGGGCTGCGGGTGGACGTACAGCCGGAGACCCCGCAGATTCCGGTGCTGGTGGAGGCGCTGGCCGCGCACGCCCAGCAGCTGCGGGATGAAGGTGCGCTGCCGCCGCCGCGGAAGTCCCCGCGGCGGCGCTGACCCTGCGCATTCGGACTGGCCCACCGGAGCGCGCCGGAACCACGGTCGCGCCCGGCGCGTTGTGCCCGGGGGCGGTGCCCTCAGGGCACTGTGCATGCGCCGGTGCGCGCACCCCGGGATCCGGCACCGATGGCGCCGACCCGACCGAGGCGCTGCCCGGCGCCGATCAGTTCGACCCGACCAGCTTGACCCGACCAGTGCCCGACGGGGCCGCTCCGCCACCGCGGTACGGCGCCGGGCCCCTGTAGCCAGATAGGTTGCCTGCCATGACGACACCGGCCGAGCGGCCCCGCCGCGGCGGATTTCTCAACAATCTCTCCGCCGCGCTGACCCCGCCCGTCATTGAGGACGACGATCCCAGCAAGCCGCTGGTGGCGCCGCGCGGGATCATCGTCTCGACGGTGCTCAGCATCCTGGCCGGGCTGCTGTTCACGTACATGGGCGTGATGTCGGTGGCGAACCTGAACAGCGACCTGGACAAGGCGGTTGCCTCCTACCAGCAGGACACCGCCAAGTGCCGGCAGGAGTTCGGCCAGACCGGCGGCAGCGGCATCAACGGTGAGGCCAAGCCCGCCGAGAACGCGGCGCAGGATGTCAAGGATCGCGCGGCGAACTGCAACAAATACACCAGCGCGACCGTCACCCAGGACATGCGGGACAACGCCAAGAGCCGCACCACCATCATCTCGGTGGCGTTCATCATCCTCGGCATCGCGGCGATGGCGGCCGGCTGGTTCCTGCGCCAGGGCGCGGCCTGGGCCCGCCGACTGCTGGTCGGCGTGGTCGCGGTCACCATGCTCGCCACGATGTTCCTCGGCGTCTCGAACCTGCTGACGCTGCTGGCCACCGTTGCGCTGGTGGTCGCGGTGCTGCTGACCTACCTGGGCAAGGGCGGGGTGTTCTTCGCCAGGGCGATGGCCAGGCGCCGCGCCGCCTCCTGATGGGGCGATGATGGTTGGCATGAGCACCAGCGGCTGCCGGTTCGGCACTCGATGACATCGCCGGCCCGGCCCGAACCGGCGACGCCGCCGCAGCCGGGCGCTCAGCCCGGCCCGACTCAGTTCGGCCCGAGTCTGAACGACCCGGGTCAGAACGACCTGCGCCAGCACGGCGCGCGCCGGCGCGGCCGAGTCCGGCTGGCCAGTACCGGCGTCGCGTCGGTGCTGGCGGTGCGGATGTGGCTGGCCGCGGCCGGCGCGGTGCTGGCTTGCGCGGTGGCGGTCTGGCTGTATTTCCAGTCCATGAGCACCTCGCTGTGGGGCCCCTATCTGCCGGACGGCAAGCAGATCGAGATCGTCAGGTACTCGACCGGATTCTTGGTGGGCGCCGCCGGGGCGCTGCTGGTCGGCGGGCTGTCGCTGACTGCCGCCGTGGCCGACGCGGTGCGTCGTTCCCGGTTGCGCCGGGCCACCCGCCCGGGACCAACGTCCCGGCAAACCCCGGGTGCCGATGGCTGGGCGGCGGGGTCCACATCTTCGGCTGCCACACTGTCGCCGTGACATCGCTGGACCCGCCCGCCGCCGTGCAGCGCGGCAGCGATCGTGCCGCCCGTCCGGACGGCACCGGTCAGCGCTCCGGCGCGCGGCAGCCGGCCACGGCGCCGGTCGCGGTGCTGCTGCTGCGGCACGGCGAGGTGAACAACCCGCGCGGGATTCTGTACGGCCGGCTGCCCGGCTACCCGCTGTCCGACCTCGGGCGCCGGATGGCCGCCGGTGTCGCCGCCGCGCTCACCGACGCCGGTTCGGCACAGGCGGTCACCACGCCGCCGATCCGCTATCTGGTGGCCTCACCCCTGCAGCGGGCGGTGCAGACCGCCGAGCCGATCGCACAGGCCACCGGGCTGCCGCTGGTGTTGGACGAGCGGCTGATCGAAGCCGACAACGTCTTCGAGGGCAGCCGGTTCACCCCTGCGCAACTTCGCAAGCCGGCCAACTGGCCGCGACTGGTCAAGCCCACCCTGCCCAGCTGGGGCGAGCCGTACCTTGACATCGCCAGGCGGATGCTGGCCGCGCTCTACGAGGCCGTCGACACCGTCACCGCGCTGAGCAATGCCGACCCCGCAGGCAGCAACGCCGCAGACCCGAGTGCCGCAGTCACCAACGCCGCGGCCGGCGACGTGGGCAGCTCCAGCACCGACGCCGGGCCCGCCGGAGCCGGCACCTCCAACGGCAGCGCAGCTGCGGTGGGCGGCACCGCCGTCCTGGTCAGCCACCAATTGCCGATCTGGACGTTGCGCAGATTCCTTGCCGGGCAACGGCTCTGGCACAACCCCGCGCGCCGGGAGTGCGCGCTGGCTTCGCTGACCAGCTTCACCTTCACCGACGGAGTGCTCGGCAGCATCGGCTATCAGGAGCCGATGGCCAGGTTGTCGGCACAGGGACGGGGGACCGGCGCATGAGCCACCGCAAAGCCGCCAGGACGCCACGGATCGCCGCAGCGCTGCTGGCGGTGCTCGGGTTGCTGCTGGCCGGCTGTTCCGGCAACTCGGTCTCGGCCGACGGCACCTTCGCGCTGGTCTCGCCCGGTGGCAAGAGCGAGTTCAGCTATCCGCAGGGCGAGCGCAAGCCGCTGGGTGAGATCGCCGGCCCCGCCGTCGATTCCGACAAGCGCATCTCGGTGGCCGACTACCCCGGCAAGGTGGTGGTGCTGAACTTCTGGGGAGCCTGGTGCAGCCCGTGCCGCGGTGAGGCCGACGATCTGGCGACGGCCGCAAAGCTCACCGCCAACGACGGGGTGCAGTTCATCGGGATCAACGTGCGGGAGGCCAGCAAGCAGGCCGCCGCCGACTTCGAGAAGTCCTTCGGCGTCCCGTATCCCTCGATCTTCGACCAGCAGGCCCGCACGCTGCTGTCCATCCGCGGGTTCCCCGCCACCGCCATCCCGTCCACCATCGTGCTGGACCGGCAGCACCGGGTGGCGTACGTCAAGCTGGGCGCCTTCGACAATCCGGCTCCGCTGGTGGAAACGCTCAAGAAGATCGCCGCCGAGCAGCCGCCCGCCGGTGAGGCGGTGCCTGCCAACCCGGCGCCGAGTCAGGCGGTGCCGACCAGGTGAGTGCGACGTCGATGCTCGCCGCCGGCGGCATCACCCAAACCGTCGTCGACGGTCCGCTGCTGATTGCCGGCGCCCTGGCGCTGGCCGCCGGCGCGGTGTCGTTCGCCTCGCCGTGCGTGTTGCCGCTGGTGCCCGGTTACCTTTCGTACCTGGTGGGATTGGTCGGCTCCGAGCAGACCGCGGGCGGTTCGCGGCCCAGCGGCACCGGCACCAGGACCGACACCGCAACCAAGACCACAAGGTCTGCCGCTGTCCGTGGCGCGGCGTTGTTCGTCGCCGGCTTCACGGTGGTCTTCATGGCCATCTCGGTGCTGATCCTTGGGCTGCGAAACCTGGTGCTGGACAACCAGTCTCTGCTGCTGCGCATCGGCGGGGTGATCACCGTCATCATGGGCATGGCGATGTTGGGCTGGGTCCGGCCGTTGCAGCGGGAGGCGCGCATCCACTCCCGCCCGACCGGCCGTTACCTCGGCGCGCTGCTACTCGGCGGATTCTTCGCGCTGGGCTGGGTGGTGTGCATCGGCCCCACCTACCTCGGGGTGCAGTCGCTGGCCATCTCGATGGAATGGAACGGCGCGCTCTGGCGGGGGCTGCTGCTCACCCTGCTCTACTGCCTCGGTCTCGGTGTGCCATTCCTGTTGCTGGCCTTCGGGTTCGGCTGGGCCACCGCCGCCGTCGGCTTCCTGCGGCGGCACTCCCGCACCATCCAGATCATCGGGGCGGTGGCGCTGATCGTCATCGGCCTGCTGATGGTCTCCGGAACCTGGGAGAGCTTCATCCGCTGGTTGCAGAACCGGTTCGCCAGCACGGAAACGGTGCTCTAGATGACCATCACCGACGCCCCCGGCCGCACCACCGGTGCCACCCCGCGACCCCCGGCCAAGCCGGGGAAGGTCAGGGCCACCCTGCAGTTCCTGCGCAACGTGTGGCGCGGCCTCACCAGCATGCGCACCGCGCTGATTCTGCTGTTCCTGTTGGCGCTGGCTTCGCTTCCCGGGGCGTTGCTGCCGCAGTGGGACAACGGTCGCGAGAAGACCCAGGCGTACCTGGACGAGCACACCACCTGGGGACCGTTGCTGAACAAGCTCGGCTTCTTCGACGTGTTCGCCTCGCCCTGGTACTCGGCGATCTACCTGCTGCTGTTCATCTCGCTGATCGGTTGTGTGCTGCCGCGGTCGGTGGACTTCGCGCGGCAGCTGCGGGCCAAACCGGTGCGCACCCCGCGGAACCTTGCCAGGATGCCGCTGTCCACCGAGTACCGGGTCGACACCGACCCGGAGGCCACCGCCGACAGGGTGGAACAGCAGCTGCGGCAACGGCATTGGCGGGTGCTGCGCAGTGCGGAACCGGCGACGGCCGGCGGCTACACCGTCTCGGCCGAGAAGGGCTACCTGCGCGAGTTCGGCAACCTGGTGTTCCACTTCTCGCTGATCGGGCTGCTCGGCGCCGTCGCCACCGGCGCGCTGTTCGGTTACTCGGGCAGCCGGCTGATCGGCACCGGCGAGTCGTACTGCTCCAGTGTTGCCTCGTACGACACCTTCCGTGCCGGCATCACCGTTGACGGCACCGATCTGACGCCGTTCTGCGTGCAGCTCGACAAGCTCACCGCGCAGTTCTCCCCCGAGGGCATGGCCACCGGATTCCAGGCAGACGTGCAGTACCAGGCCAACCCCCAGCAACCAGGAGACGCCTGGCAGCGCACCACCATCGAGGTCAACGAGCCACTGCGGCTCAACGGCCAGCGGCTGTACCTGATGGGCCACGGATACGCCCCCGAGCTGAAGGTCACCTGGCCGAACGGGCAGACCCGCGACGTCACCTCCAACTTCATCTCCAACGACGCGTCGCTGTTGTCCACCGGAGCCGTCAAGATCCCGGACCCGCCCGGCGTCCCGGCCGACCAGAACAGCACCAAGCAGCTGGCCATCGCCGGGTTGTTCGCGCCCACCGCCGTTGTCCAGGGCGGCATCATGACCAGCGTCTTCCCGCAGGCCACCGCACCCGGCCTCGCGGTGAAGATCTACCGGGGTGACCTCGGCGTGAACAGCGGTGTGCCGCAGTCGGTTTACGCGATCGACCAGGGCCAGGTGGACGCCGGCAAGCTGAAGGAGATCAAAGAGGTCAACCTGATGGTGGGGCAGCGGACCACCCTCGACGACGGCACCACCATCGAATTCACCGGCTACCGCAACTGGGCGGCGCTGCAGACCAGTTACGACCCCGGCCAGTTCTGGGCCCTGGTCTTCGCAGTGCTGCTGCTGGGCGGCCTGATGATCTCGCTGATCATCAAGCGCCGCCGGGTCTGGTTCCGGATCACCCCGATCGGTGCCGACAACGGGCCGGACGCCGGTGCCGGGGGCGCCGGTCGTAGTCTCGTCAGCGTGGGTGGGCTGGCACGCACCGACCAGGCCGGCTACGGCGCGGAGTTCGACACCGTCGCCCGGCTGGCCGGACCGGCCGTCCCCGATCCCGCTACCGAAGCCGCTGCCTCAACCGCCACCAGCCCCGAGCACTCACAACAGGCGGAGTCCGCTGCAGCACCGGCCGTGCCCGGCACCGAGCGGCGCCGGCGACAGCGGGCCGGTCTGGGCGATCCGGCCCAGCCGGAGCGGGAATCCGATGAGTAGTCGGCAGCGGACCAGCGTCACCGGAAACTGCAGCGTCACCGGCAGAGATCAAGGCAAAGACAGGGCGGAGCAATGAATCCGAACTCATCGATTGCGCAGGTGAGCGACCTCGCGTTCCAGGCCACCATGGCCGCCTATCTGGTGGCGCTGGTGTGCCTCGGTATCGAGCTCGCGGCCAAGCGCCGTGCCCCCACCGAGCTGGAGGCGGTCAGCGCGGCCCGCAGGGTCGCCGCCAAGTCCGGTCTGCTGGTGGGCAGCGGCGCCGGCGCCGCGAACACCGCCGGTATCGCCGGCACCGCAGCCACCGCCGGCTCCACCCCCTCGGGCAGCGCCGACGTCACAGTGACGTCCGGCCAGCAGCCGCCCACCGCGGCCCAGACCCAAGGGCCCGCGCAGCCTCCGAGCTGGAGCGAGCGGTTCGGGCGGGCCGCGATGGTGGTCACCGTCGTCGGTCTGGTGGCGAACCTGATCAGCATCGTCACCCGCGGCATCGCGGCCGGCCGGTTGCCGCTGGCCAACGTCTACGAGTTCTCGGCGGCATTCTGCTTCGTCGCGGTGTTGTGCTGGGTGGTGCTGGCCGCCAAGACCAAGGCCCGCGGTCTCGGCCTGTTCGTGCTGACGCCGGTGACGCTGCTGGCCTTCCTGGCTGGGACGGTGTTGTGGCAGAAGGCCGGTCCGGTGGTCGCGTCGCTGAACTCGTACTGGAAATGGATCCACGTCACCACCGTGTCGATCTCCGGCTCGGTGCTGCTGGTCTCCGGCGCCGCGTCGGTGATGTACCTGCTGCGGCATCGCTACGACCGCAAGGTCACCGAGCATCCCGACGATGTCGACCTGGCCAACTCGCTGCCTGGCAAGCTGCCGTCGCTGCAGCTGCTGGACAAGATCGCCTACCGCACCGCGATCGTCGCCTTCCCGCTGTACACCTTCGCGATCATCGCCGGCGCGCTGTGGGCCGAGGTGGCCTGGGGGCGCTACTGGAGCTGGGACCCGAAGGAGACGGTGGCGTTCATCAGCTGGGTGTTCTACGCGGGATACCTGCATGCCAGGCACACCAGCGGCTGGCGTGGCGTCCGGGCCGCATGGGTCAACATCGTCGGTTTCGCCGCGATCATCTTCAACCTGTTCTTCATCAACTACGTGGTGACCGGCCTGCACAGCTACGCCAGCTGACCCCCGGCACCGTGCAATACCACGACGATTCACCAGATGCCCGCAGAAGTGCGTACTCTGAAAGCTAGGTGCCGTGCCGATAGTTGCACCGGAGACCGGGCACCGATCGGCCAAGGGAGGTTGAGATGTATCTGCTCATCGCGCTGGCCGTGACGGTTGTCGTGATCGCTCTGGCCTGGCGGGGCCTTGACGGGGCCCGCCCCGGCGAGTCGTCCGGCTCGGAAGCCCGCAACCCGCAGCCTCCGACGCCGCCGCGACCCAAGCCCCGTACCGTCGCGCCGGACGACGATCCCGAGTTCCTCCGCGAGATCGACCGCAAGATCCGCGGTGGCGAAGACATCAACGGATCCGGTGGCGCCGGCGCCTCCGCCTGACGGCAACGGCACGTCGGCAGTACACGATCTGAACACCACAGACCTGAACACACAAGACCGGCCCCGCAGCGTGCGGGGCCGGTCTTGTGTTTGTGTGCTGTGGACTGCTGTTTTGACTGCAGGGACTGCTCAGCGCTCGGGCGCGGCCTCGACGGTGAGCTGAGCGAGCAGCGCCGTCACCTCGGACTCGCGGAACCGGCGGTGGCCGCCGGGGGTGCGGATCGAGCCGATCCGGCCCGCCGACGCCCAGCGGGTCACCGTCTTGGGGTCGACCCGGAACATCAATGCCACCTCACCTGGGGTGAGCAGCTTCTCCGGCTGGTCGTTGCCGGACGGCGGCGGGCTGGTGAGCACGCCGGAGTGTTGGCCCTGATGCTGCGGGCCAGCGTGGTTCGCGCTGACCGGGCGGCCTGGACCGGTGGGAACTGCGCTGCCGTTTGTCGGGTTGATCGGCTGCATATCGGCTCCTTGCCGGGAGAGTGAATCGATTCGGCTGTCCAGCTACAGTGCCCGGTTCGTCGTGTTCTCAAACATGGCGCAGGCGAATATCTGACCGGGCCCGTTCGGTGCCTGCCGAACCGGCCGCACCGACCGGCCCGGTGCTGACGCCGAGACCAGTTCCTGCCGTAGTTGTCCGATCAGCCGTCGGGGCCGGGCGGGCCGGCTGCAGTAGGTTGACTGTCGTGGACGCGGTGGATCGGCGGTTGATCGACAGGCTGCGGGCCGACGGCAGGGCAAGCTATGCCGAGTTGGCGCGCACGGTCGGCCTGTCGTCGTCGGCGGTGCACGAGCGGGTGGCCAAACTGGAAGCGGCGGGGGTCATCGTCGGATACCGAGCGGTGGTCAGCCCGAGCGAGATCGGCCTCGGCGTGACCGCGCTGGTCGGCATCGAACCCGGCGAGTACGGCAACGACGCCGATATCGCCGATGCACTCGACCGGATGCCTGAGGTGGAGAGCTGCTACGCGGTCGCCGGCGACGAGGCGTTCATCGTCAAGGTCAGGGTCGCCAGCGTTGACGCGTTGCACCTGTGCCTCGGCCGGTTGCGCGGTATCGAGGGCGTCGCGCGGACCCGCACGACGGTGGTGCTCGACACCAGGTTCGAGATGCGCCCGCACCAGCTGTCGATTGCCGAGCCGGCGCTCGACCACATCGGCGACAGTGCCAACGGTGCCGCCGGCGACCACCGCGCCGATGGCGCCGACGGTGCGAAGAGCACCGATGGCGCGACCAGCCCCGGGCCCAGCATCGAGCCCGCCGCCGGGCCCGCCGTCGAGCCTGCCGCCGGCCCCGAGTCCGGCACCGGGTCCGAGCCGGCGGCCGCGCCGACCGATTGATCCGGGCGGATACCCTGAACTGGTGAGTTCTTCGGCATCTGGGCAATCGGCAGCAGAGCCGGCCGGACCGGCTCGAGCCGGAGCCGGCATCGCGACGATCGTCGGGTACGTGGCGCTGCGGCTCGGCCTGCTGGTGGTGTTGGCGACGGTGATCTGGGGCGTCGCTGCGCTGGTCGGACTGGAGATGCCGGTGCTGGTGGCGGCGATGCTGGCCATCATCACCGGGCTGCCGTTGAGCTGGCTGATCTTCAGTCGGCAACGGCTGGCCGCCACCGAGGCGCTGGAGCAGCGATCCGGCGAGCGGCGCCGCACCCGCGCCGAGTTGCAGCAGGCGCTGGAAGGCACCCAGGGCGTGCCGCGCGCGACACCCCCCGCCGGTGAGCCCGGCGACGAGCGCGACAATGACGAGCGCCACGATGACGAGCGCGACCGCGGGACCCCGCGATGACCAGCACCGATGCCGTCCTTCACCCCTCGGCGGCCGGCGACGGTCGCGAGCCCGCCGGCTGCGGCGGCCGCAGCCTCGACCGCTCGGATCCGGCCGCGCGGGCCTGGACCGCGCGGGCCGTCCAGCGCATCGAGGCCGACGCCCAGCGCAGCGCCGACACCCATCTGCTGCGCTTCCCGCTGCCGGAGGCGGTGGGTGTGGAGCTGTACCTCAAGGACGAGTCGACGCACATCACCGGCTCGCTCAAGCACCGGCTGGCTCGGTCGCTGTTCTTGTATGCCCTCTGCAACGGCTGGCTGACCGAGGGCACGACGGTGATCGAGGCGTCGTCCGGTTCGACGGCGGTGTCCGAGGCGTATTTCGCCAGGCTGATCGGCCTGCCGTTCGTCGCGGTGATGCCGGCATGGACCTCGCCGCAGAAGATCGCGCTGATCCAGGCGCAGGGCGGTCGTTGCCACCTGGTGGACGACGCCGCCGCCATCTACGACGAGTCAAGACGGTTGGCCGCCGAGTGCGGCGGGCACTACATGGATCAGTTCACCCACGCCGAGCGGGCCACCGACTGGCGCGGCAACAACAACATCGCCGAGTCGATCTTCGCGCAGATGGAACTGGAGCGGCATCCGGTTCCGGAATGGATCGTCATCGCGGCGGGCACCGGCGGCACCTCGGCCACCATCGGCCGGTATGTGCGCTATCGCGGCTTCCCGACCCGGCTCTGCGTCCCAGACCCGGAGAACTCGGCGTTCTTCCCGGCGTGGCGGGCAGCCGAGCCGAGCGTGCGCGGCGGTGGTTCGAAGATCGAGGGCATCGGCCGGCCGCGGGTGGAGCCGAGCTTCGTCGGGCAGGTGATCGACCGGATGATCCGCATTCCGGACGCCAGCTCGGTCGCCGCCATGCGCGCGGTGGAAGCGGTGCTCGGCAAGCGGGTTGGCCCGTCCACCGGCACCAATCTGTGGGCCGCGTTCACGTTGGCCGCCGAGATGAGCGCGCAGGGCACCGAGGGCTCGATCGTTGCGCTGCTGTGCGACGCCGGCGAGCGGTACGGCCGCACCTATTACGACGACGACTGGGTGGCCCAGCAGGGCTGGGACCTGGCGCCGGCCACCGCCATCGTCGACGAGTTCCTGACCACCGGACGCTGGCGCGGCTGAGCCAAGCTCGCTCGCGCGGCAGGCCGTTTCGCCGGTGGGTCACGCCGACGTTCCGGACACCGCAGTGCCCCAGAGACCGCAGGGCCCCGGACCCGGCGCGGTTGGCGTCGGGTCGGGGGCTGCGGTTGTGCGGTGGATGCGGTCAGTAGACCAGCACGGTGCGGCCGATCGGCGCCAGATCCGCCGACCAGATGAAGTCGATCGCCGCATTGGACAGCCGGGCGCAGCCGTGGCTGGCCGGGTAGTTCGGGATCGAGTTGGAGCCGTGAATGGCGTAGCCGGCGTAGAAGTACCGCGGCCGCCACAGCTCGCCGAGCTTGGACACCCGCATGCCGTCGATGCCGCGCTCGATGGTGAACGTGCCGGTGGGCGTGGTGGCGGTGTAGGTGTTGCCGTCCTGGCCGTACGGCTGCCCACTGCCGGTCGAGGTGTGGAAGGTGTAGCGCAGCTTGCCGTTCTCCACGATCTTGATCAGCTGCTTGCCCAGATCGATCTCGACGGCGTTGCCACTGGTGGTCCGGACGGCCGGTCGCACCTTCTTGGCCAGCGCGGCCTGGGTCTGCGGGCCGGCGACGCCGTCGACGTCGATGCCGGCGGCGCTCTGGTAGGCCATCACCGCCTGCGCCGTGGTCTGCCCGTACTGGCCGTCGGCCCCGGTGTTCCAGTACCCGAGATCGAGCAGCTGCTGCTGCAGTTTCTTGACGGCCGGCCCGGACGAACCCTCGCGCAGCGCCGTCGCTGCCGGGCCCCCGGCCATCGCGAACAGGGCGGTGTCACTGCCGCTCGCTGCTGGCACAGTGCTGGAGACCGTTTGTGCCGCAGGCGCTTCCGGACCGGAAGCAGCAACGGCGATCCCGATGGAGCCGGCGCCGATACCGGCGGCCGCCGCCACCGCGACGACGGTGCTGACGAGCTTTGGATAACGCATGGGTATTCCCTCCCGTTGTGCGAGCCCGAGCGGAACCTTGATGGAAACCGCCGCGGCGCAAGGACGATCGTGCTTGGGCCAGTGCCCCCGGGCCCGTGCTGGTGCTGCTCTTGCCGCGTTGCTTGTTGGTGCTGCTTGCTGCGTTGAGCGGTGCCGCCGCGCCGTTCCGGCCGCTGTGGTGGCCGCTCGTAGGTACAGACGCATGGCCGCTCCGATTGGTTGCCACGGTCGGCGAAATCGCTGAGTGCGCGCGAGGAGATGTCGCCGATCGGTGGCTGGTTCGCAGTTCGACCGGGTAAATGCCATCGAGAACTGCACTGGACCCGGATTTACGACATCGACCCGTTCGAGCCCGCCGCACCGAGCGTGCGGAGCGGCTGCTCGGCCCGGACTGACCGCGGGCAATGTTGACGTCGCTTACATTCGTCCTTAGGCTGGGTGGCGTCGTAGGAAAGGGTGGTTGGGCGTGCAGGCGATTCTCGGTGCCAGCGGTCAGATCGGGACGGAGCTGGCCAAGGAGTTGCACGCCAGTTACACCACCGACCTGCGGCTGGTCAGCCGGAAACCGGTCAGGTTGCACGACAGCGACCAACTGGTTGCCGCCGACCTGATGAGTGCCCAGCAGACCGCGGATGCCGTCGCCGGTAGCGAGATCGCTTATCTGACCGTGGGTTTGCCGCCGAAAGCCGCGCTGTGGGCGGAGCAACTGCCGGTGATGATGCAGAACACCATCGACGCCTGCGCCAAGTACGGAACCAAGCTGGTGTTCTTCGACAACACCTACATGTACCCGAAGACCAGTGCGCCGCAGACCGAACAGACGCCGTTCGAACCGGTCGGGCCGAAGGCCGTCACCCGGGCCCTGATCGCCACGATGTTGTTGGATGCGATGGCTTCCGGGCAGGTGGAGGCGGTGATCTGCCGGGCACCGGAGTTCTACGGCCCCGACAAGACGCAGGGGGTGACCAACTCGCTGGTCCTCGACCCGATCGCGGCCGACGCCAAGCCGCGGGTGCCGATCAGCGATCGCACCCTGCGCACGCTGATCTGGACGCCCGATGCCAGCCGGGCGATGGCGCTGGTCGGCAACACTCCCGACGCCTACGGGCAGACCTGGCACCTACCCTGCGACGACGACCGGCGCACCTACGCCCAGCTGATCGAGGTGGCTGCCGGACTGTGGCAGCGGCCGATCCGGTACCGGGTGGTCAGCAAAGCGGACTTCGGCATCGCGCGCCTGTTCAGCGAACAGGTTCGGGAGATCTGGGAACTGTTGCCGCGGTACGCGGTCGACAACATCTTCGTCTCCGACAAGTTCAAGGACCGTTTCGGAGAATTCGTCACCACCAGCTACCCGCAGGGACTGGCGGCGCTGCGGGCCGGTGGTTGACCGCGTTCGCGATCAGTCGGCGGGCTGCTCCGGCAGCTCGTCCGGAGTTTTGCGACCGAGCACGTGCCGATCGACGAAGTCGGCGACGGCGGTGTTCCACACGTAGGCGTTGCCGGGGGACAGGATCCAGTGGTTCTCCGAGGTGAACTGCAAGAACCGGTGTGGCATGTCGGCCGGCTTGCCCGGCCACCGGGACACCAGGTCCCACCACAGCCGTAGCGCCTCGCTGACCGGTACCCGGTAGTCCTTGTTGCCGTGCGTCACCAGCATTGGCGTGGTGGCGTTGCCGACGTGGTGGTGCGGGGAGTAGGCGGCGTACCACTCGGGCAGCTCGTCCGGCGTCAGATGTACACGCACTTTGGACGCTGCGGCATCGGTGGTCGGATGCTGCTGGTCAAGGGCGTACAGCCCGGCGTGCGTGACAATGGCCTTGAAACGCTTGGTGTGCCCGGCGATCCAGTTCGTCATGAAGCCGCCGAACGACGCTCCGAGCAGGGCGGTCCGCTTGCCGTCCAACGTCTTTCGGTGCAGTACGTGGTCGGCAAGTCCTTCCACCTCGGCCCAGACCAGGTCGGGCCGGCGTGGCCAGGCCCGGTTCAGCGTCGCGTCGCCGTAGCCGGTGGACATGGCCGGGTCGGGCATCAGCACCGCGTATCCACGCGCGACGAAGATCCACGGGTTCCAGCGCCAACTCCACGAGTTGTATGACGCGTGCGGGCCACCGTGGATCCAGACCATCAGCGGCGCAGGCTTTTTCGCGCTGGCACCGCGCGGGGTGCAGAGCCAGCCGCCGACCAGAACCCGGCCGCCGGAGCCGTCGGGAACCTCGGCCTGCACCCACTCAAGGCTGCCGGGCAGCGGGGCGATGCGGCCCGGAGTCGGAATCGTGACCGGAGGTTGACCGCGCCGCAGAGTGAGGCGCACCGGAGTCGGTGGGCTGTCGACCGTCGATCGCAGGGCGAACAGGTAGGTGCCGTCAGCGGTCAGGCTCAGCGACGAGTACACCGCGTCGCCGGCAACTGTCTTGCGGATGCGGCCGGTGCGCGGGTCGACGGCGACGACGGCCCCGCGCGAGTGCAGATCGCCGGTGACGTAAAGGGTTTTGCCGTCGGCGGCCCAGCGGTACTCGCTGGCGTGCAGGTCGCCGAGCTGCACCTGTACCGGGTCGCCGTCGGCGGTGCCGCCGCGGGCAGGGTCGCCCCCGGCGGTGTCGCCAACGGCAACGGGGTGAATCTCCAGGGTCGAATAGCTGGTGTCCGTCGGCGTCGATACCGTCGAGCGGGTCACCGCCAGCGAACGTCCGTCCGGGGCGAACCGCGGACCCGAGTAGTTGAAGCCGGAACCGGCTCGCAGCAACAGCTTCCGTCGCGCTCCACGGCCGCCCCGTCCGGCCCTGGTGTCGATCAGCGCGATCGAGGTGCTCAGTTCACCGCCGCGGCCGCGTTGCGACCAGCTGGTGGCGACCCAACGCCCGTCCGGCGAGAGGTCCGCCGAGGCATTCAGCAGGTTGACGGTGTCCGCGTCCGGCGTCAGGTCGACGGCGGCGCCGGGGTCGGAGACCGGTGCGTCCGCACGGCGCAGCAGCAGCCGCGGCGAGACGTCGTCAAGCTCGTGATCCCAGTACCGAATCGGCATCCCGGTATGCCAGATCGCCGTCACCTTGCGGTCTTTGCGGTTCTTGCGGCGCTGTTCGTCGTCGGTAAGCGAACCGCCGGCCAGCACACTGGAGGACAGCAGCATGGTGCCGTCGGCGGCGGTTGCCACCAGGTTCACCCCACCGGGAGCCTCGGCCACGATGCTCGCCTCGCCGAACTCCGGAAGTTCCCACAGCGCCGGAACCTGCTCGGAACCCTTGGGATCGGCGGGATCCGGGCGTGCCGAGCTGAACAGCAGCCGGCCGTCGGCGGTGAACCGCGGCGCCGACTCGCCGCGGGCCGAGAACGTCAGCCGCCGGGGTTCGGCCTTGGCCTTCGGGTCCAGTTCCCACAGCGCGCTCGAGTACCGGCCGCCGTCGGCGTCGGGCTGCTGAACCGCCGCGACCAGGCGTTCGCCGGTCGGGTCGACGGCGACCGAGGTGATGCGCGGTGTCGCGACGAACTGGGCGATATCGGCGGCATCCGGCTGTTGCTGTGTTGACTGCGCGGCGGAGGGCGCGGAGCGGTCTGGCATGGCCAACAACTTATCCAACCAACGGTCTTTCCAACCAACCGTCGCAGCCGACCGGCGACCGCGCCACCGCACCGACGCCCACCGCACCGACGCCCACCTCGGCGCCGGTGACCGCGGCGACGGTGAAGACGGCGCCGGTGACCACGGCGCCGGGCCTATGGGGTGAGCCGGTGCACGTCCCTGGGGAACAGCGCGGCGAGCCGGATGTTGTCGAGCTCCAGCAGCCGGGCGACCCAGCGTTCCAGGCCGATGGCAAAGCCCCCGTGGGGCGGCATGCCGTGTCGGAACGCTTGCAGATAACCCTGGTACTGCGCGGGGTCTTCGCCCCGCGCCTTGAGCGCCGCAAGGTAGTCGGGGTAGCGGTGCAGCCGCTGGCCACCGGTCACCAGCTCGAGCCCGCGGAACAGCAGGTCGAACGAGTTGGTGTAGCGGGCATCGTCCGGTTGCGGGTGGGTGTAGAACGGGCGCTTCGCAGCGGGAAACCCTTCCACCGCAACAAAATCGGAGCCGTGCTCGCGGTGTGCCCAGGCGCCGAGGCGGCGTTCGTGTTCCGGGGCGAGGTCGGGCTCGTCCGGGTCGGCGCCTACCAATCGCAGCGCCTCGGTGAAGTGCAGTACCGGGATCTGTTCGGGCACGACCGGCATTCTCGGCCGCAGCAAGGCCGCGGCCGGGCTGGCCGCGGCGGCATCCGTCATCCCGGCCAGTACCGAACGCAATACCTGCAGCACATCGCGGTGGTCGGCGACGAAGCCGAGTTCGACGTCGAGCGAGGTGTATTCGGACAGATGCCGGACGGTGTCGTGCGGCTCGGCACGGAACACCGGGCCGACCTCGTAGACCCGCTCGGCCACCCCGACCATCATCTGCTTGTAGAACTGCGGCGACTGCGCCAGAAAGGCCTTGCGCCCCAGGTAATCCACGCCGAAGACGTTGGCGCCGGATTCGGTGGAGCCGGTGACGATTTTCGGGGTGCGGATCTCGGTGAAGCCAGCGGCGTCGAGGGTGTCACGGAACCCGCGCAGCGACGCCGCGGCCAACTGCCACACCGCCCGCCGCCGCGGATGCCGGAGCGTCACAGCGGCGTTGTCCAGCAGCGCCGGCAGGCCGGCCGAGAGCTCGGGTCGCCACAGTTCGACCGGTGGCGTTTCGGCCGGGTCGGTGAGTGCGGTGAGCCGCGGCTGGGTGACCTCGACCCCGCCGGGTGCCTGGGGGTTGGCGGTGGCGATTCCTTCGACCACGACGGAGGTTTCCTCTGCCAGCCGGTCGAGCTCGTCGCGGGTGGCCGGGTCGGCGACCACCACCTGGGCGATGCCGCTGCGGTCGCGGACCAGCAGAAAGCTGACGCCGGCGAGCCGGCGCCTGCGGTGCACCCAGCCCGCAAGGCGCACGTCGGCGCCCGGTGGCTGGTGGTGAAGAACGGCGGCAAGCGTGCGTGCTGACCGCGCCGGCGCGGTGGATGTGGTGCTGGACAAGCTGTTCACCTCCTGGGATGACGGTCCCCGGGAGGTGTGGGCGATCGGGAGGCTCGCGGTGCCACCACACCTTCGCCGACCTGGAATGTGGTCGGCCTCAACTGAATCGGCCGCTTCTACCGGCAGGTGCCGGTGCGGGCGCCGAACCCGGCCGGGCTGGTAGGGGCGTCACTCCCCGTCGTGGCCCGACCGGATCAGCTTAGCGCGGCGCCGCTACTGGTAATCGGCTCTGGTGCTGGAGATCAGCCACAGGGTGCCGCCGTAAGGGGACTCGGCGCGGGTCTTGGTGTTGATCCCGGTGGTGTAGAAGGTGCCGTTCGGCATCTCGATGCTCGAGGGATTGGCCGAGTCTTCGGTGCCGAGATCGTAGATGGGGGTTGGCGTTCCCAGGTTCCACACGTCCGCAGGATTGGAGATCAGCAACCCCTTGGTGGGACGAGTGGTGATCGCCCCGTCGCCGTAGGTGAGCAGCACCTTTCCGTCTGAGGTTTTCAGCAGATGATGCGAGCTCGCCTTGATGTTCAGCGTCTGCTTGTAGATGGTGGGATTGGTCTCGTACGCCCGCCACCAGTAGTGGATGGAGGGCAATCGGCCGTGCGGGTCGCCGATCACGTCGCTGCGCACCATGCAGACGACCCAATCGCCGATCTGGACGAAGCTCGGCTCGGTGTACTCGACGGTGCTGGTGTTGGCGATGAGTTGGCGCGCAGGCGCTTTCGCGGTGAGCGTCTGGCTGCTGCTGTTCCACTGAGCCCGCACGAACCAGGCCCTGCCGTAGTAGATGGGAACGACACCTCGTTGACGAAGCTGCCGTTGTCCCGCAGCGCCAGCACACCGCCGTGCTCCAGCATGCCGGCGGGTCCGGCCGCGGAGAACAACTTCGGCTCGGTGAAGTACTCCCAGCCAGGGCGCCACACCGAGTACCAGACCTGGTAACCCTGGTTGTTGCCCGGCTTGGTGAAGAAGGTGAGGATGACGGTGCCGTCGTTGAGCAGGCCGAGCTTCGGGTCGCGGGTGTCGCGCCCGGCCACCGGCGCGCTGCTGTAGAGGGCGTTGTGCGGGGTCGACCAGGTGGTCGCATTGGTGCTGTACGCCACCCTGATGACGCCCGGGGTCGAAGTGTCCTGGGCCCTTGTGCCACACCGCGATGATGGTGCCGTTCGGGTGGCGCAGGATGTCCGGGATCCTGGCCTCGTCGGGGTCCGGCTCCTGGACGATCTTGATCGTCGGTGGAGCGATCGCGGCGTCCGCCCGACCGGTGCCGAGCGCCAGGCCCAGCGGTGCGATGGCGCTGGTGGCGAGCAGGGTGCGGCGCGAGATCGACCGCGCGGAAAGCGCTCGGCCGGCGTCCGGCCCGTGGGTTTCGGGGGCGGGTTCGGTAGGTGCTGCTGAGTCCGTCATCTGATCATCGCCTTAACAAGGTCGAGCCGGCCGACCGCCGTGGCGCGTCGCTGGAAGGCGTGCTCGCGCCGCAGATGCAGCGGTGTCCGGGCACAGCCGACTCGGCGTACCCGCGCTGCGGCAGCAGGCCGGTGAAGGTGGGTAGCGACCGGGAACCGGTCGAGACGCTTCGCCGCGACGAGACGGGTAGGGATCTGCCGGGGACGAAAGCGAGCGGTGGCAAGAAGTTAACAGACGCGGCCGGGAATCTGGAAGAAGATTTCATTCCGTGATTCCCGGCCGGCACCGAGACCACTCAGGTGGCCCGCTCCAACGCCATGCCGACTGCGCACAGCACCGCGTAGCCGAACTCCAGGCGCCCGGTCGCGGCGAGCACCCCGATCAGCTTGGGGCCGCGGGCGCCGTTCCAGACGGCCTTCGCCGGCGGGATGGCCAGCACGATGGACAGCAGGCCGAGCAACACCCACGGCCGCCGCAGCCCGATCACCACAGGCGCCAGCAGCGCGCCGCCCACCATCAGCAGGTAGATGCGCCGGTTCATCTGCTCGCCGAGGATCACCGCGAGGGTGCGCTTGCCGGTCGCCGCATCTGTCGGGACGTCGCGCAGGTTGTTCGCGATCAGCAGCGCGCAGGCCAACAGCCCGATGCCGATGCTCAGCGCCACCGACCCGTACGAGATGCGGCCGGCCTGCACGTAGGTGGTGCCGTTCACCGCGAACAGGCCGAAGAAGACGAAGACGAAAACCTCGCCCCAGCCCGAGTAGCCGTACGGTTTCGGGCCGCCGGTGTAGAACCAGGCCGCGACCACGGCCAGCACGCCGGGAATCACCAGCCACCAACCCGAGGTCGCGGCCAACACCAGCCCGGCCAACCCGGCAACGCCGAAGGCGGCGAACGCGGCGCGCTTGACCACACCCGGTTCGGCGGCGCCGGAGCCGACTAGCCGCATCGGTCCGACCCGGTCGGCGTCGGTGCCGCGGATGCCGTCCGAGTAGTCGTTGGCGTAGTTGACGCCGACCTGCAGCGCCAGGCTCACCACCAGCGCCAGCAGCGCCTTCCACCAGACGAACGAGTTGAGGGCGATGGCGACGCCGGTGCCGGCGATGACCGGTGCGATCGCCGCGGGGAGGGTGCGCGGTCGGGCGGCGGAGATCCAGTCTGCTGCGGTGGCCACAGGGCCCAAGGCTATCGGGCTGACGGTGCGTCACCGCTCCGGCGCTGGTCGGCGGAAAAATCGGCTGCTCGAACTACGTTTGCCCAGGTGAGTTTCGCCGAGGACGCGTCGAGGCGCCGATAATTCTCCTCGCTGCCGGGCGGCGGTCCAACGGCGCCGCCGCCATATTGCCGTGCCGGGCTCCGCGCCGGAGCGCCGTCAGGGGAAAAAATCGCGTCTCGATGGGGTGAAGCAGAATCCGACCTGCGGCGACGCGATTCGAGCAGCCGATTTTTCCGCTCACCCGACGTGCAGTCCCGCTGGTGCTGGCCCGCCGGGCGGCCCTGCAGGGCACGGACAACGCCAGCCGCCGAGCGCGGGCCGGTCGCCGACGCCTTCAGCGGGCCGCGCGGGCCGCCAGCACCGTCTCCCGGGTCGGCACCTTCCAGACGATGTAGGCGACGCCGATCGCGCCGAGCGCCAGCACTGCAATCCGCACCCACCACGAGCCGGTGAGCACCGCGCTGATGGTGCAGGCCAGGCAGATCATGCTGCAGGCAATGATTTTCGCGCGCCGGGGCATGCCGAGTCCGGCACGGAAATCGGTGATCATCCGTCCGACGCCCGGCAGCCGCAGCACCCAGGCCTCCGCCCGGGGGCTGGATCGGGCGAAGCAGTAGGCCGCCAGCACCATCGGCCCGGTGGTGGGAATCACCGGCAAGGCGATGCCGATCAGGCCGAGGCCCACCGCCAGGCAGCCGGCCAGGAACCACATCCAGCGGGTGCTGCGGCGGGCGAGCGGTCGGCCCGGCTCGCCGGCCGCACTCGACTGCGGCGGCGAGGGCGGCGGTTGCTGCGACACCTGCAACCAGACCCCCAACCCATCGGTGCCGGCGCAGCTTGGTCGCCGACGGCAGCTGCGCCCAGCTTAGGCACCCGGACGGCGGGACGGCAGTGCGAGAGGTCCCGGTTCCGGGCCGGCGCACTCTCCGTTCGTCGCACCCGGGTCGGTAGCGGGCGCGCCGGGATCGCTGGCGATCCGACCGCAGGGCCGTTCATCGCCGGCGGGGCGGGGCACACTGTTGTCCGTGTCCGAGACGGCGGCGACGCAAGCAGTGGTGCAGACGCTGCGGGCCGCCGGCTGCGTCTTTGCCGAGGACGAGGCCAGGTTGCTGCGCGAGCAGTTCGCCGGGGCCGAGTTGGAACATGCGGTGCGACGCCGCTGTGCCGGTGAGCCGCTGGAGTATCTGCTGGGCTGGGCCGAGTTCGACGGGTTGCGGGTTGCGGTGCGTCCAGGAGTGTTTGTCCCGCGACGGCGCACCGAGCTGCTGGCTCGGGTCGCCGCACGGCTGCTGCAATCCGGCGACACCGTGCTCGATATGTGTTGCGGCGCAGGCGCTGTGGCCGCCGCGCTCGTCCGGCGGGTGCCCGGACTGCGGGTCGTCGCTGCCGACAGCGATCCGGCGGCCACCGCGTGTGCCGAGCGTAACCTCGCGGGGGCGACGGTCGTCACCGGTAATCTGTTCGCACCGGTACCGGCCGCCCTGCGCGGCCGGATCGCCGTGATCACCGCCAACGCGCCGTACGTGCCGACCGATGCCATCGCGCTGATGCCTGCGGAGGCGCGCGACCACGAGGCGCGCGCCGCGCTGGACGGCGGCCCGGACGGTCTGGAGGTGCACCGCAGGATCGCCGCCGCGGCCCCTGACTGGTTGATGCCTGGCGGTGCGCTGGTGGTCGAATCCAGCAACGCCCAGCAGCGCGCTCACGTCGAACTGTTGCGGCACAACGGGTTTGTGGTCGCAGAGCACCGCGACGACGAGTCCGGTGCGATGGTACTGGCCGGCCGGCTGCCCTGAACCTGTCGCGCCAGCCGGCATCCGCAGCGCAGCGCACGGCGGCATGTGTTGGTTTACGAGGTATCGGGATGGGAGGGTTCGGCCTCGGGCGGGAGCGCCCGCGCGGCCCGGCGCGCCAGCTCGGCAGCGGCCCGCCGGTCGGGTTTGCCTGGGCCGCGCACCGGCAGGCGGGGCACCGCCAGCCAACGGCGCGGACGGTAGTAGCCGGGAAGGGCCGACAGGGCTTGCCGCACCGCGGATTCCGGCAGCTGGGCGCCGGTGTGCAGCGCGGTGACGGCCTCGCCCCATTCGTCGTCGGGGATGCCCACCGCGAGCACCTCGCCGATTCCCGGCACAGCGCCGAGGGCGTGTTCCAGTCGGGCCGGTGCAACCTTCATTCCGCCGGTGACGATCACGTCGTCGGCGCGGCCCAGCACCGTCAGGATGTCACCCTCCAACACCCCAAGGTCGTTGGTGAGAAAGCTGCCCGGCCGGGCGAAAGCCGGATCGTCCGGGCGACCGGCGTAGCCGTTGGCCACCACCGGGCCGGTGAGTCGAATGCGTTGCCCGTCAAGCAGTTCCACCGAAACGCCGTCGAGTGCGACGCCGTTGTAGACGCACCCACCGCAGGTCTCACTCATCCCGTAGGTGAGCATGATCCGCACGCCGGCGTCGGCCGCTGACGCGAGCAGAGCTGGATCGGCTGCGGCACCGCCCAGCAGCACCATGTCGAAATCCCGCAGTGCCGCCACGGCGCTCGCGTCGTCCACCAGCCGGCGCAGTTGGGTAGGCACCAGCGAGACGTACCGTCGGCCGCTGTGCAGCCGCCCGGCACCGGTGACGAAGCTCTGCGCGGTGAACGGTCCCGGCTCGGTGACGGCCACCGGCTGGCCGGAACCCGCTGCCCGCAGCAGCACCTGCAACCCGGCGACGTGCCACGGCGGCAGCGCCAGCAGCCAGCCACCCGCGCCGCCGAGCCTGGCGTGCGTCGCCGCCGCGGACGCCCGCAACGCCGCGGCCGACAGCATCACCTGCTTCGGCTCGCCCGTCGACCCCGACGTCGGCAGCACCACCGCGGGACGCCCGGCGGCCAGGTCACGTTCGTCCAGCCGCACCGGTGTCGGGGCCGGTGCTGACCCCGGTGCCGGTAGCGGCGCAATGGTTTCCGCCCCGTCCAGCACCGCGCGCAGCCGGTCCACCAACGCCTGGCGGGCCGCCGGGTCGTTGACCGCGCTGGTATCGACCCCGGTCACCGTGAGACTGCTGCTGGATGCCACCCATCGACCATACGAGGGCCGAGCGGAGCGCAATGCGCCTGCGGCGTCAGTACGCCCAGGGGAACGGGGAGAAGTCGGGGTCGCGCTTTTCCAAGAAGGCGTCGCGACCCTCAACGGCCTCGTCGGCGGCGTAGGCCAGCCGGGTCGCCTCACCGGCGAAGACCTGCTGGCCGACCATGCCGTCATCGGTCAGGTTGAAGGCGAACTTCAGCATCCGCTGGGCCGTCGGCGATTTGGCGTTGATGGCGGCGGACCATTGCAGCGCAACGTTTTCCAGCTCGGCGTGCGGCACCACCTCGTTGACGGCGCCCATCGCGTGCATCTGCTCGGCGGAGTACTCGCGGCCGAGGAAGAAGATCTCCCTCGCGAACTTCTGGCCGACCATCTTGGCCAGGTAGGCGCTGCCGTAGCCGCCGTCGAACGAGCCGACGTCGGCGTCGGTCTGCTTGAACCAGGCGTGCTCGGCCGAGGCCAGCGTCAGGTCGCACACCACGTGCAGCGAGTGGCCGCCGCCCGCCGCCCAACCCGGCACCACCGCGATCACCACCTTGGGCATCATCCGGATCAGCCGCTGCACCTCGAGAATGTGCAGCCGCCCGGCCCGCGCCGGATCGACGGTCTCCGCGGTGTCTCCCTCGGCGTACTGATAGCCGGAGCGGCCGCGAATGCGCTGGTCGCCGCCGGAGCAGAAGGCCCAGCCACCGTCCTTTGGCGATGGACCGTTGCCGGTCAGCAGCACGCAGCCGACGTCCGAGGTCATCCTGGCGTGATCGAGTGCCGTGTACAGCTCGTCGACCGTCTTCGGCCGGAACGCGTTGCGCACCTCGGGCCGGTTGAACGCGATCCGCACCGTCGGCAGGTCGCCGGTGCTGCCGTCCCGGCGCTCGCCGACCTGGCGGTGGTACGTGATGTCGGTGAAGTCCGCGAAACCCGGGCCCTCAACCTCGCGCCAGCGGGACGGGTCGAAGAGCTCGCTCACCATGCCCGCAGGATATCGCCGAGCTGGGCCGCTCCGCGGCGGGTGGTTTGTACTTTCGGCGGTTGGGCTGCGTGTCGGAGGCCGCCCGTAGGCTGCATGGTCGTGCCGGTCTACCTTCATCGCGCGCAGCGCAGCGATGCGCTGGTGCGTGCCTTGGGGGAGTTGCTGGCCGACCCGCTGCCCGACCCGATGGTGACGGAGATCGTGGCCGTGCCTGCCCGCGGCATCGAGCGCTGGTTGGCGCAGCGACTGTCGCACCGGCTGGGCACCGATCCCGCGGTCGGCGACGGGGTGTGCGCCAACGTCGACTTCTCCTCGCCGTCGTCGTTGGTGCGCGGGGTGATCAGCAGGGTCAGCGGGGTGGAGCCGGACGCCGACCCGTGGCGGCCCGCCGCGCTGGTCTGGCATGTGCTGGCGGAGATCGACCGGATCGTCGCAGACGACCCGACCTCGCCGCTGGCCGTGCATCTGGGGGCCGGCGCAGTGGCACAACCACAGACGACCAGCGGCCCCTCCGGCAAACCGACCGGCCCAGTTGCCGGCAACGCGGAGCTGCTCGGCCAACTGCGTCGCGGCCGCCGGTTCGCCGTCGCCCAGCGCACCGCCGCGCTGCTGGATGCCTATGCCACCGACCGGCCGCAGCTACTGATCGACTGGGCGGCCGGCAACAACACCGACGGGGCCGGAAAACCCCTTGCGCCGCAACGGCAATGGCAGGCGGAGCTGCTCCGCCGGGTACGTGAGAGCATGCCGCTGCCGTCACCGGCCGAGCGGCTGCAGCAGGTGGACGAGCGGCTGCGCTCCGACCCGCGGGCCGTCGAGCTGCCGCAGCGGCTGTCCATCTTCGGGGCTACCCGGATGTCCACCGCCGAGCTCACCGTGCTGGCGGCACTGGCCGCCCACCGCGACGTTCACCTGTGGATCCCGCAGCCCTCGCCGGCCGGCTGGCAGCGCTGGCAACCGCGGTTGACGGAGCAACTGCCCAGGCGCTCGGACGATCCGCTGGCCGGCGAGCCGCGGCATCCGCTGCTGCGTTCACTCGGCCGCGACAGCAGGGAGTTCCAGCAACGGCTGGCCGTGATCGGCGCACCGGCCGCCGACACCGCTGTCGCATCGGCGCCTGGTCCTGGGTTGCTCGGCGCGCTGCAGGCGGACATCGCGGCCGACACCGCCCCGCCCGGTGCACCGGTGGGAACCGAAGCCGACCCGCGCCGCATTCTCGATCCCGACGACCGCAGCATCCAGGTGCACGCCTGCCACGGCAAGGCCAGGCAGGTCGAGGTGCTCAGGGATGTGCTGGTCGGGTTGCTCGCCGACGATCCGACGCTGCAGCCCCGCGACATCGTGGTGATGTGCCCAGACATTGAAAGCTATGCGCCACTGGTACTTGCGGCGTTCGGTGTTGGCACCGCCGACGACCTGACCGCCGCCGGCGCAGAGCAGCGGCCGAGCCATCCAGGCACTGGCATCAGGGTGCGGCTGGCCGACCGGGCGCTGCGCCAGACCAACCCGGTGCTGGACGTGCTGGATCGGTTGCTGGAGCTGGCCGATTCCAGGATGACGGCCTCCGAAGTGCTCGACTTCGCCGCGCTCGGCCCGGTGAGCAGGCGGTTCGGTTTCGACGCTGATGCGCTCGACCGGCTCAGGGACTGGGTGGTGGAGTCCGGCGTGCGGTGGGGCTTGAACGCCACCGGGCGCGAGTCGTACGGTCTCGGGCAGCTGCGGCAGAACACCTGGCGGGCCGGGTTGGACCGGATCCTGTTGGGCGTCACCATGTCTGACGAGAACTCCGAGTATCTCGGGCTGGCGGCGCCGCTAGACGACGTTGAGTCCTCCGACATCGACCTGGCCGGACGGCTCGCCGAGCTGGTGGACCGGCTGGCATTGGCGGCTCGGCAGCTCACCGGCGCGCATCCGTTGCGGCACTGGGTATCCAGCTTGGGAACAGCGCTGCGTGGGCTGGCCAAGGTGCCGGATGCCGACGGCTGGCAGCTGGAGCAGGCGTTGCAGCTGCTCACCGACACCGCGGCGGAGGCCCATGCCGTGCCCGGTGGCGCCGACCCTGAACTCCGGCTCAGTGATGTCAGGGCGATGCTCGCCGACACCCTGCGCGGGCGCCCCACCCGAGCCAACTTCCGCACCGGAGAACTCACCATCTGCTCGATGGTGCCGATGCGGTCGGTGCCGCACCGGGTGGTGTGCCTGCTGGGTCTGGACGACGGAGAGTTCCCGCGCGCCAACCAGATCGACGGCGACGACGTGCTCGCGGTCGACCCGGTGGTCGGCGAACGGGACCGCAGCAGTGAAGATCGGCAACTGCTGCTGGACGCCATCGACGCCGCCACCGAACACCTGGTGCTGCTCTACTCCGGTGCCGACGAGCGCACCGGCGCCATTCGTCCGCCGGCCGCCGCCCTCGGCGAGATCCTCGATGTGGTCGACCGCACCGCGGTCGGTGCCGACGGGCGTCCGGCAACCGATCAGGTCGTCGTCCGACATCCCTTGCAGCCCTTCGATTCCCGCAACTTTCTTGCGGACGCTCTTGGATCACCGCAGCCGTTCAGCTTCGACCGTGCCGCGTTGGCCGGGGCGCGGGCCGTGGCCCGCCGTACCCAACCAGCCGGCACCCAACCAGCCGGTACCCAACCTGCCGGTGCCCAATCTGCCGGTGCCCAACCTGCCGGTGCCCAATCTGCCGGTGCCCAACCTGCCGGTGCCCAACCCGCCCATACCGAGCCCGGCGGCACCCGATCAAACCCCGACGGCACCTCCGAGCCTGCCGAACAGCTGGACGGCGGCGGCGACATCGCTGTGCTGACAAGCGGTCTGCTGCCGCCGGCACCGCCGGCGCCGCTGGAGTTGGCCGACCTGGTGCGGTTCTTCGACCATCCGGTGAAGGCGCTGCTGCGGGACCGGCTCGGCATCACCGGCGGCTTCGATGACCCCGACGTCGACGACGAGCTTGCCGTTGCCGTCGACGGTCTGCAGCGGTGGCAGATCGGCGACCGCTTCCTGCGCGGGCTGCGCGAGGGCATCCCGCTGGTTCAGCTGCAACAGGCCGAGTACCGCAGAGGGTCCCTGCCGCCGGGCGCCGCCGGCGCACAGGTGCTGCAACGGGTCAGCCGCACCGCCGCCGCCATCGCTGAGCATGCGGAACGGCTGCGCGGTCAGACCAGCGGTCTTTCGGCTGCCCAGCAAGACATCTCGGTGCGCTTGCCGGACGGACGGCTGTTGATCGGTACCGTCGGGCCGGTGATCACCACCGCCACCACCGGCACGCTGCTCTCCGAATCCTTCTCCAAGCTGTCCGCCCGCAGCAGGATGCGGTCGTGGATCACCTTGCTCGCCGCGGCCGCATCATCCGATCCGACCGATGTCGGTGCGGGACAACGGCAATGGCGGGCCGTCACCGTTGGTGGCCGTGGCGCCGGATCCGCCGCCGCAGAGCTCACCGCACCGCCCGGCGAACGGGCAAGGGAACTGCTCGGCGAGCTGGTAGGCATCCGCGACCGCGGGTTGCGCGGGCCGCTGCCGCTGACTCCGCAGGTAGGCAGCGAATACGCCCGGTTGCGACGGCTGCGACAGATGTCGGTGGAACGCGTCTGCGAGCGGATCAACCAGATCTGGAAGGATGACTTCGACGGCGCTGGACAGGCTGCCCACCAACGGATCTGGGGGTCACGTCCGTGGTCGGAGATCGTTCAGCAGCTCGGCCCGTCCACCCTCACCAACGCCGCCAACACGACTAACGCCGCCAACGCCGACGACTCGAGCGATGCCGAACCCCTGTTGGTCGGCGACGCCGCGGTGCGCAGCTACCGGCCGCTGCTGGACGCCGAGGAGCTGAGCTGATGCCCCGGTCGAACCCGCAAGGTATGTCGCAGCGCCAGGATGTGCTGTCCGAAACCTTCTCCGTCACCGACCCGTTGCCGGCCGACCGCACCACAACGGTGCTGGAGGCCAGCGCCGGCACCGGCAAGACGTACACCATCGCCTCGCTGACGGTGCGCTACCTGGCCGAAGGGATGGCCAGCCTGCCCGACATGATGCTGGTGACATTCGGCCGGATGGCCAGCCAGGAACTGCGCGACCGGGTGCGGGCCCGTATCGCCGAGGTGGAGCAGGCGCTGGCGCATCCGCGGGCCGCAGCCACCAGCTCCGACCCGGTGGTGGCGCTGCTGGCCGGCGAGGCCGACCAGATCGAGCTCCGGCGGGCCCGGCTGGCCGGGGCGCTTGCCTCATTCGACGAAGCCACCATCGCCACCACCCATTCGTTCTGCCAACGGATGCTCGGCCGCCTCGGGATCGCCGCCGACACCGAGCCGGGCGCCGCGCTGGCCGAGGGTGGGCTGGAGCTGTTGAACCAGGTGGCGCGGGACGTCTACCTCGCCCGCTATGCGGACGAGCAGGCACCGCCGCTCAGCCTTGACGACGCACAGCGAATCGCCGTCGACGCAGTGGGTTTGCCGCGAGCGGTGCTGCAGCCGGTGGACGCCGACCCGCGGTCGGAGGCCGGCCACCGCGTCGCCTTCGCCCGCGCCGTCCGCGAGGCCTTCGACCTGCGCAAGCGCCGGGCCGGGGTGCTCGACTTCGACGATCTGCAGCTACGGCTGGCCCAGGCGCTCACCGACCCCACCACCGGCGAGATCGCCCGGCAGAGCCTGCAATCGGCGTACCGAGTAGTGCTGATCGACGAGTTCCAGGACACCGACCCGGTGCAGTGGGAGATCCTGCGGGCCGCCTTCCACGGCGCTTGCACGCTGGTGCTGATCGGAGACCCCAAGCAGGCGATCTACGCTTTCCGCGGCGCCGACGTATTCACCTACCTGGCGGCCTCCCAGGCCGCCGACCGGCACGCCACCCTCGGCACCAACTGGCGCAGCGACCGACCGCTGGTCGACGCGCTCGACTCGCTGTGGGGTGGGAAAGCGCTGGGCGACAACAGGATCACTGTTCGTGGCGTACAGGCGCACCACCAACAGCAGCGGATCTCGGTACCGGGCGAACCCGCCGTCATCCGGCTGCGGCAGCTGCGCAGGCACCAGGTTCCACAGACCTCCTCGGGCCTGGCGGCAACGGGTGAGGCGCGCGCCGCGGTGGTGGCTGACCTCGCGGTCGAGGTTGTGCAGCTGCTGCAGTCCGGCGCCACCATCACCGAGCAGGGCGCCGACGGCCCTGCGCGGCGCCCGCTGTCGCCGTCAGACATCGCGGTGTTGGTGCACACCAACAAGCAGGGCACCATGGTGCGGGATGCGTTGCGCAAGGTCGGCGTTCCCGTTGTCCTGACGGCCACCTCCAGCGTGTTCGCCACCGATGCGGCCCAGCAGTGGCTCACCCTGCTGACCGCGCTGGAGTCTCCGAACCGGAGCGGGCTGGCCAGGGCCGCAGCGCTCACCCCTTTCGTGGGCTGGACGCCGGAGCGGCTGGCCACGGCCGACGACGCCGAACTGGGGGAGCTGGGCGATCAGATTCGCGACTGGGCCCGTCGGTTCGCCGCCGGCGGCATGGCCGAACTGCTGGAAACCGTTACGGTGCAAGGTGATCTGGCCGCGCGGCTGCTGGCCCGTGACGACGGCGAACGGTTGCTCACCGATCTGCGGCACGTCGCCGACGCGCTGCACGCCCAGGCCAGGCAGGAGCATCTCGGCGCGGCCGCCATCACCGAACGGCTGCGCCGCCGTATCGAGCAGGCCACCAGCCGCGAGGCAACGGACGAGCTCAGCCGCAGGCTGGCCGCCGAACACGCCGCCGTACAGGTGATCACCGTGCACCGCAGCAAGGGCCTCGAATTCGGGGCGGTGTTCGTGCCGTTCGCCTGGGACAAGCACGTGCAAGACACACCGGACCCGTTGCGGCTGCACGATTCCGCTGGCCAACAGCTGCTCGATGTCGGCGGCCCGGACGGCTCCGGCTACCGCGACAGACGCGAAACGCACCTGGCCGAGGATCTCGGTGAAGACCTTCGGGTGATGTACGTGGCGTTCACCCGGGCCCGCAGCCTGCTGGTGCTGTGGTGGGCGCCCACCCACAACAGCAGGTACGCGCCGCTGTCCCGGTTGCTGCTGGCACCGGATCGGACGGCCACCGCACTGCCCAACAAGATTGAGATCGGCAGTGACGACGCGGTTTCCGAACGGTTCGCCGAGCTGTCCGCCGGCACCGCCGGATTGTCCGTCGAACCCGCCGAGCCGCGTCGTTCGGCCCGCTACGTCCCGGCCGTCGAGAGCAACGCGGAGCTCGCCGCCCGCAGCTTCACCAGAGACCTGGACAGGACCTTCCACCGCACCTCGTACTCGCGGCTCACCAAGGACGCGCACGACGAACTGCTCGCCGTTGCCGCCCTTGCCGGCAACTCCGGCGCCGGCGACGACGCTGCCGATGGGGCCGAGGCAGTCGCCGCGGTTGCCGGTTCCGGCATTATCGCCTCGACCAGCGAGCCGGAATCCGCTGGGGTGCAGGACGAACCGCTGGCGGCGGTGCCGCTGGGCACGGTGACGCTAACCGGCAACGCTGCCGCGGCGCCCGGGGGTACCGCCGACCCGGCCGAGGCCGATCCGGTCGCGGCACAGCTGAAGGCGGTGCTCTCCCCGATGCGCGACCTGCCGGGCGGCACCGGGTTCGGCACCGTTGTGCACGAGATTCTCGAGTACCTGGACACCGCCAGCACCGACCTGGCTGCCGAGGTGCGCAGCCACGTCGACAAAGCCCTTGCCTGGCAAGGAGATCAGCCCGACCTTGATCCGCAGTTGTTGACGGCGGCGCTCACCGCGGTGTTCGCGACCCCGCTCGGCCCGCTGGCCGCCGGACGCACCCTTGCCGACTTCGCACCGGCCGACCGGCTCGCCGAGCTGGAGTTCGAGCTGCCGCTGGCGGGCGGCGACGTGGCCGACGATGGCGTCAGCGCCAGCACGCTCGGCGCCATCGCCGACGCGTTGGCTGCCACCCTGCCCGGCGGCGATCCGCTGGCCGAGTACCCACAGCTGTTGCGGGACAACGTGATCGCCGAACAGCAGCTCCGCGGGTACCTCACCGGCAGCATCGACGCGGTGTTTCGGCTACCGGACGCGCCGGCGGCGGCGACGGCCGGCCGGGAGCCCGCCGACGCGGCCGAGCGCTACCTGGTGGTGGACTACAAGACCAACCGGCTCGGCGACTATGTGCAGCCGCTCAGCGCCTGGGACTACCGGCCGGAGGCGATGGCCCAGGCGATGATGGGCAGCCACTACCCGTTGCAGGCGCTGCTGTACCAGGTGGCGCTGCACCGTTATCTGCGCTGGCGGATCCCCGGCTACCGGCCACAGACCCACTTGGGGGGAGTGCTGTACCTGTTCGTCCGCGGGATGAGCGGACCGGACACCCCCGCGGTCGGCGGCATTCCCTGCGGCGTGTTCAGCTGGCAGCCGCCCGCCGAGCTGGTGCTGCTGACCTCCGACATTCTCGCCGGGAGGGAACCGTGATGACGGCGCACAGCACGGCGGCGGCAGCCGCCGATCGGCCCGGCGAGGCTGCCAGGGACCTGGTCGACCCGGACGGACGCGATCAGGCCAAGGCCTTCACCGGTCTGCTCGCCGACTTCAATAAAGCAGAGGTGCTGTCGGCGGCCGATCTGCACGTCGCCCGCCAACTCGGATCGCTTGGCGGAGAACGCGATCCGCGGGTGCTGCTGGCGGTGGCACTCACCGTCCGCGCGGTCCGCACCGGTTCGGTGTGCCTCGACCTGCGCACCGTCAGAGACAGCGTGCTTGGCGCCGTGAGCGACGCGGCCGGGGCGGCCGACGCCAGCGGCGAACCCACCACCACCACCGACCCTGCACGCATCGCTGAGGACGAGGAGCTGGCACGGTTGGCGGCCAAGGCGGCGTTGGACTGGCCGGAACCCGCTGACTGGATCGCGGCGTGCCTGGCCAGCCCCTTGGTGGCCGACCAGTCTCTGCCCGACGACACGGCGCTGCCCGGCGACCCGGCGCTGCCCGGCGACCCGGCGCTGCCCGGCGGCACGGCGGCGTCATCCTCCGCCGTCCATGAGATGCCAGGCACCGCAACACCACTGCGCTACGACGGTGGATTGCTGTACCTGGACAGGTACTGGCGGCAAGAACGCCAGGTCGCCGGCGAACTGGACGAACGCTCGGCGATCGCGGTCCGCGCCGGTACCGACGTCGAGGTGCTGGCCGCGGCCATCGACCGGCTGATCGACGGGGCGCACAGCAGCCGGCAGCGGATCGCCGCCGCGATGGCGGCAGGTCGTCGACTCTCGGTGATCGCGGGCGGCCCCGGTACCGGCAAGACCACCACCGTCGCCCAGCTGCTGGCGGCGCTGGCGGCCGGGGCGGCGCGGCCACCGAAAGTGGCGTTGGCCGCGCCGACCGGGAAGGCGGCGGCCCGGCTGGGCCAGGCCGTGCGCGAACAGGTGGAGCGGTTCCCGGCCGCCGACCGCGACCGGCTGGGCGCCCTCAGCGCCGCGACCCTGCACCGGCTGTTGGGCTGGAAACCCGGCTCCAGCATGCGCTTCTGGCAGGACCGGCACCATCGACTGCCGCACGACGTCGTGGTGGTGGACGAGACCTCGATGGTGTCCCTCACCATGATGGCTCGACTGCTGGAGGCGCTGCGTCCGGACGCGCACCTGGTGCTGGTCGGCGACCCTGACCAGCTGGCGTCGGTGGAGGCCGGGGCGGTGCTCGGCGACATCGTGGCGCGCGCCGCCAGACCGGATCGGGCGCACCCCCCGGCGTCGCCGCAACCGGCGACCGCACCCGACGAGAACGTGCCTGCCGCACTGAGTTTCGTGCAACAGCTGGTGCCCGAGGACGTGGCCGCGCTGGATGCCACCGCGCGCGCCGAGCTCGCCGGCGGCGTCACCAGGCTGGTGCATCGGTTCCGGTTCGGCGGTGCCATCGCCGAGCTGGCCGATGCGGTCCGCACCGGCGACGCCGACCGCGCACTCGACCTGCTGGCAACGCCACCCGATCGGCAGGGGCCGGAGTCGACGGTGGAATTCGTTGCGGCCGAGGCGGTCCGGGACAGCCCAGCGCTGGCCGGCTTGCGGGAGCAGGCTGTCGGCGCCGCCCGGGACATCGCCGCCGCGGCGCTGGCCGGTGACGCCGCGCAGGCACTGCACGCCATGGACCAGCACCGGCTGCTGTGCGCCCACCGCGCCGGGCCGTTCGGCGCCGGCTACTGGGCAGCGACGGTGTCCGGGTGGATCAGCGATGATCTGCGCAAGCGCCCGCTCCCCGGTCAGGTGGCCGAGCACGCCGGCCGCGGGCTGTGGGTGCCGGGCCGGCCGCTGATGATCACCGAGAACGACCGCGACCTCGAGCTGTACAACGGCGACACCGGCGTGGTGATCGTCGACCCGGCGCCGGATGCCCGCCCCGGCTCGGTGCTCGCCGCTTTCGGCGACCCGCAGGCACCGACGCTGGTGCGCCCCGGCCGGCTCGGGGGCGTGCAACAGGTGTACGCCATGACGGTGCACAAGAGTCAGGGCAGCCAGTTCCGCGCGGTGACGATCATCTTGCCGCCCAGCGCTTCTCCGCTGCTCACCCGGGAGCTGCTCTACACCGCGGCCACGCGCGCCAGCAAACAGGTGCGCATCATCGGCACCGAATCGGCGGTCAGGGCCGCGATCTCCCGGCCGGTGCTGCGCGCCTCCGGCCTGCGTTCGCGCTGACCGCGACAACGTGCCGGCAGCGCTCGTCGGGCGCTAGCTGTTGCGGGTCATGACGTTGGTGACGGTGGGGTGAGGGAGGGTAGGTCGCCGGCAGCGCCGGTCGGGGCCAGCAGTGCTTGCCGAGTTGATCGAACCTGCGAACTCGGGCAGTCCTTGATGCTGTTGGTGTTTCGTCGACGTTGGCGGTGCGGGCTTAGATCGGTGTGGTGATGGCTGGCAGTCCTAGTGGGTCGCTTCGGTTGGTGCGGTAGCGGTGTCCGGTGGGTGTGGTGATGGTGAATGAGTCGCCGGTGGTGCGGAGTTTCCAGCCGGGGATCTCCTTGGCGTAGTTGCCGGAGGCGCATAGGCCTTGGCCGTTGGGCAGTGTGGTGTCGCCGCCGACCGCGTATGGCCTGATGTGGTCGGCGTGCCGGGTCGGTGCGCTGCAGAACGGTTGGGTGCAGTGCGGGTCGCGTGCCAGCAGCAGTTGCCGCAGCACCCGGTGAACTCGCGTCGGCGTGGGTCGATGTTGGTGGGTATCCCGGTGACGGGGTGGACCAGCAGTCGTTGCAGCCAGACCCTTGCGCGTTTCGGATTGAGGACGGCTCGGTTTGGCCGACGCGCTGGGGCGAGGGTGGCCTTGTTGGCCTCATCGATGGTGTTGTGGTGTTCGGCGGCCTCATTGCTGGTGGTGTTGTGGTGTTTGTCGGGGTCTTCGCTGGTGGTGTTGCGGTGTGCGGCGGCCTGATCTGGGAGCCGGCCAGCAGGCTCGGCGGGACTGCCCCGCAGGCGGCCGCTGACGATCAGGCCACCATCGGATACCGGGTCAGCGCTGTCGCCAAGCGCGCGGCCGGCAGTTGAGCGTTGTTCGCAGAGCAGCTCTGATGACGGGCTCGGCTCGCCCGACCAGCCTGGCAAAGCGGGCTCGCCGGGCAGGGCTGACTTGGGGATTGGGTCGGCTGTCCGATGTGGTGGTGCTACCTCGCTGAGCGGATCTGGCGGTGCTGGTTCGGGCCGGGTGAGCGGTTCACCCGCGGCCAGCGCACGGCCGAGCTCGGCGGGGATCGGGCCGTAGCCGGCCAGTATCGCGGGCTCGTTGCTGTTGGCCAGCAACGTGTCCGCAGAGATCGTCATGTTCACCAGGATCGGTGGGGGCGCCGGGTGGGGCACCAGGCCGGCGCTTTCCGTATCCGGGGTTGTTGGGTCGGAAGGCGATGACGGCACCGGATGCGTTGCGGGGTCGGCAGATTCTGCGCCTAACGCGTTTGTTGCCGGCGGTGCAGCGCCGCGCGGATCAGCTGAGCGCGGATCAGCTGAGTGCGGGTCGGCTGGGCTCAGTCGGTGAATCAGCGCGTCGGCGCGGAGTTGGTCGAGGGTGCGCTGGTCGCCGATCGTTTTGGTGTTCTTGGCGGCGTTGGTGAGCGTGGTGTAGATCGCGACGCCCTGTTCGACCGGGAGTAGGGCGGACACCATGGCCATCGCGTCGGGCAGGGGACGCAGGGTGACCCGGCGTTCGGACTCGGCGTGGGCGCGCTTGTCGATCGAGCCGTGTGGGTCGATGGTGTACACCGCCTTGCGGACGGCCCGTTCGGTGTCGGCTGGGCTCCAGCCGCACACCCGTTCCGACATGCCGGTGTCGAGCAGCCGCGCCTGATCGTCGTCGAGGTGGCGCGACTCGCGGCAGACGATCTGGCATTGCGTCCACGACACCCGTCCCGCGCGCAGTTGGGCGAACAGTATCGGCCAGCGCGTCGACAGTGATCGGGCGACACCGAGTTGACGAGCGCTTCCGGCGGGTGACATGCGCCGGGCAAAGCCGATCTGCTCGGCGGCGCCGCGCCCTACCTCGCGCGGGCGCACGCCGGCGGCCCGTTGCCGAGCCCGTTCCGCGCGTTCGAACGCGAGCGACTGGGCCGCGATCATCCCTGCGGCGGCGCCGCACAGTTGTTCCAACGCTGCGATGCGGTCGATGCCCGCCGCCGCATCGCGGACAGCGTCGCCGGAGTCGAGTGCCACGATGACCTCTTCGCACAACCGGCGCAGCGGATCGGCCGACCCGGCCGGCCCGTCACCACTGACGACTGTGCTCATCTATCAATACTAGTACGCCCGTTCGGCACTACGCAACAGCCAATCCGAACTTTTTCGAATCAATGTTCGAGCAGCGGTCGGCACGACGTGGACGCCTGCTGAGGTCACTTGGTCCACCTTGGGGTGACTCGGTCCACGCATCGGAAGCCGAGTTCAACCACGCGCTCAGCGTCCGGAAGATGTCGCCCTGTCCGGCGCCACTGATTCCGCGACCGCGGACGCTCCGACAGTCGCGAACGCTCCAACAGTGCCGCCGCCGCGACCCCGGCCAAAGCCAGCCCGAGAAAGGCGAGGGAGCACAGCGGTGCGAGCGGGTAGTGCTCCGGCTGCGCGGTGATCAGCGCGCCGGCGACGGCCGGCCCGATCGCGTTGCCGAGGTTCAGCATCGAGATGTTGACGCCGGATGCCAGCGTCGGCGCATCGCCGGCCAACGCGAACACCCTGCCGCTCAGCGCAGCGGAGATCGAGAATGCCGCCACCCCAAAGAGAAACACGATCGCCGCAATCACCACCGCCGACCGGTGGATCGCCAGCATCAACACCACCACGCCCGCGGCCGTCGCCAGCTGGTCGGGCGTTAGCCGCGCGCCGGCGGCTCGTCGCGGTCGGCTCCGGACTCTGCAGGAAGGTGCTCATCCATCCACCGCACCAGGTCGTCCATCACTTCGTCGCGATTGGTCTCGTTGAGCATCTCGTGCCGACCGCCCGGCCAGAGCTTCAGCGAAACGTCCCTGACGCCGGCGCGCGCCAGCTGGTCAGCTACCTGCCGCACACCCTTGGAGTTGCCACCGACCGGGTCGAGCGAACCCGAAACCACGTAGATGGGCAGGCTTTTCGGAATCTTCGCCACCTGAGCATCGTCGTTCACCGCGGCCAGCCCGCCGAGCAGATCGGCGTAGAAGCCGGCGGTGAAGATGCCACCGGCGTCGGGGTCGGCGATGTAGGCGTCGACCTCGGCAGGGTCACGCGTGAGCCAGTCGAACTCGGTGCGGTTGGGTTTGAATGCCTTGTTGTATTGGCCGAACGAGAGAGCGTTCATCAACTTGCTCGGGTGGCGGCGGCCGCGCAGCCGGGCCTGCACGCTCGCGATGAATCGGCCCACCTTGCCCAACAATCCCGGCGAAGCGGCGGTACCGGAAAGCACCAACGCGTCGAGTTTGTCGCCGTTGGCGATGGCGTAGCCGCGGCTCAGAAACGACCCCATGCTGTGGCCGAACAGAATGAACGGCAGGCCGGGGTGGTCGGCGCGGGCTCGCTCACCCACCAGGCCAAGGTCAGCCACCACCGTCGCGAATCCGTCCCGGTCGGTGAAGTACCCCTTGTCCGCCTGCGATTGCGCGGTCTTGCCGTGCCCGCGATGGTCGCTGGCGTACACCGCGTAACCCGTGCCGGTGAGCCGGTCGGCGAAGCGCTGATACCTGCCGGAGTGTTCGGCCATGCCGTGCGCAATCTGCACCACCGCCTTGGGTTTGCCGTCCGGCAGCCAGCGGTTCACGTGCAGCTGGGTGCCGTCGGGGGTGTCGATGACGAAGCTCTCCGGCTTGGCGCTCATCGGCCCATGGTGGCCGCTCAGCCTGGTTTACGCCAGACCGACACGTGACTGGTGCTCTCGTGCTCGAACGGCACGCCGGAAAAGTCCGCGTACCGCTCGGCCGGCTCCAGCCCAGCGATCCTGGCCATCAGGTCCAGCTCCGACGGGAAGACGTAGCGGTGCAGCGAGTCGAACCAGCGCGCCCCCTGATCGGTTACCTGCACGTGGTGCGAGGTGCAGCGCTGCGTCACGGTGTCGTAGCTGTCCACCCCGGCGGCGCCGGTGCCGTCGCCGCCGGAGGAGAGGTAGAACGGAATCAGTGACTGCCCGGGCGGCAGCCGCCGCAACTCCGGCACGAACGTCTCGATCACGAATCGCCCGCCGGGACGCAGGTGCCTTGCGGCGTTGACAAAGCAGTCGACCTGAGCGTCCTGGGTGAGCAGGTTGCTGATGGTGTTGAACACCAGGTACACCAGCGTGAACTCGCCTGGCACCCGCACGGTGGACATGTCGCCGACAGTCACCGCGATGTCGGCGGCCTCCGGCTTGCCACGGAGCGCCGCCACCATCGGCTCTGACAGTTCGATGCCGCTGACCTCGATGCCCTTGCCGTGCAAGGGAATCGCGACCCTTCCGGTACCGATCGCGAACTCGAGCACCGGGCCGCCATCCGCCCGGTCGGCCAGGAACTCCACCGCAGGGTCCAGCACCGCAGGTTCGAACATGGCCGCGGACGACTCGTCGTAACGCCGAGCCGTTTCGCTGTCCCACACCAGTGATCGCATGCCCGCCACCCTGCGGGTTGCTGCTGCCGGCCGCAACCACATTTCACTGCGCTGTCCGCCTGTGGATCGATAATCGCTGTGCCGAACGGAGTTTCGCGCCTAGTGTCGCTGGGCGGCGCTCGCCGACCAGATCGATGGTCCGGCGGCCGCCGCTACTCGGCCGCCGACCGGCGGCGAGCCTCGGAGGGAGGACGACATCATGCAGTGGATCACCGCCAAGCTGGCAAGCTGGGCCTCGGTGCTTGACGACAAGACGCGGGAGCAGGCGCTGATGACGTCCGAACTGGACATCGTGCAGCCCTACCTGGCGCTGATGCCAGATGCGCACCTCGGCAAGGGGGCGACCGTCGGATCGGTGATCCCGACCCGCGAGGCGATCATTCCGGCGGCCGTCGGCGTCGACATCGGCTGCGGTATGCGTGCGGTGCGGACCGAGCTGAGCAAGGCCGATGTGCTGCGGCAGGCGGAGTCTCGGGGTGGCCTGCGTGAGTTGCGGCAGTCGATCGAGCGGGGTATTCCGCTGTCTGCGGGACACCACAACCGCCGGGTCGAGCCGACGGCCGAGCCTCGGATCGCCGAGCTGGAGGCATTGGCCGATCGGCTCGGAGTTGCCGAGAGCGTGCCGGCCAGGAGCAAGAACTGGCGGCTGCATTTGGGATCGCTCGGATCGGGCAACCACTTCATCGAGGTGAGTGTCGACCAGGCCGACCGGGTGTGGCTGTTCCTGCACTCAGGGTCGAGGGGCGTCGGCAACCGCATCGCGCAGCACCACATCGGTGTCGCCCGGCGGCTGGCCGCCGAGCGCGGGCTGACGCTGCCCGACCCGGATCTGGCCTACCTGACCGAGGGCACCGACGAGTTCGCCGGCTACCTGGCCGAGCTCACCTGGGCACAGCACTTCGCCGCCCTGAACCGCGACGAGATGATGGCAAGGGTGCGCTCCAGCCTGCGGCACTTCATGCAGATGGACGAGCTGGCCGTAACGGCCGACATCGGTTGCCACCACAACTATTCGGTGCGGGAGACCCACCGGGTGGATGGTGTCGACACCGAGCTGTGGATCTCCCGCAAGGGCGCGATCAACGCCGAGGCCGGTACCCCCGGCCTGATCCCCGGCTCGATGGGCACCGCGTCGTATGTGGTGCGCGGCAAGGGGAACGAGCCGGCGCTCAAGTCAGCGCCGCACGGCGCTGGGCGGCAGTACTCTCGCAGCCGGGCCCGCAAGACGTTCAGCGGGGACGATCTGCGGGCGGCCATGGTCGGTATCGAGTATCGGGACACCGACGCGTTCGTCGACGAGATCCCCGCCGCCTACAAGGACATCGACACGGTGATGTCCGACGCCGCCGAGCTGGTCAGCATCGAGCACACGCTGCACCAGCTGGTGAACGTCAAGGGCGATTGACCGGCCGGTACCGTCGGGGTGTGGACGCACCACGCAACCCCGGCGGTGCCGGCGCCGGGCCTGGCATCGATCTGATCACGCTGATCGTCACCGACTACGACGAGGCGATCCGCTTCTATACCGAGGTACTCGGGTTTGCACTGGCCGATGACCGTCCGGCGACCACCACCGACGGCCGGCCGAAGCGCTGGGTGGTGCTGCGCCCGCCGCGCGGCGGCGCCGGTCTGCTGCTGGCCAAGGCCGACGGGCCGGACCAACAGCAAGCGGTGGGCCGTCAGTTCGCCGGCCGGGTCGGGCTGTTCCTGCGGGTGCCCGACTTCGACGCGGCATACCGGAGACTGCTGGACAACGCCGTGCCGATAGTCCGGCCGCCGCGCGATGAGCCCTACGGCTGGGTCGCGGTGTTCGCCGATATCGCCGGCAACCACTGGGATCTGCTTGGACCGGCGGGTCCGGCATGAAACCGACAACGGCCGACATTCTCAGCACCGCAGCGGTTTTCGCCGTTCCGCTGCGCGATCGGTTCCGCGGAGTGACACGTCGGGACGGTGTTCTGCTGCGCGGGCCGGCGGGTTGGTCGGAGTTCGCCCCGTTCGACAACTACACCGACGCGCAGTGCGTGACGTGGTTGCAGGCCGCGCTGGATTCCGCGGTGCGGCCATGGCCGGATCCGGTACGGGCCGTCGTTGCGGTGAATGCCACCGTGCCGGCCGTCGGGCCGCAGCGAGCGCAGCAGATCGTCAGAGCGGCCGGCTGCCACACCGTCAAGGTCAAGGTGGCCGGCGCCGGCACCACCCCGGACGCCGATGTGGAGCGGGTCGCCGCTGTCCGGGAGGCGCTCGGGCCGGTGGGCAACATCAGAGTGGACGCCAACGCGATGTGGACCGTGCCGGAAGCGCTGCGCGAGTTGCCGAGGCTGCGGGCGGCCGCCGGCGACCTTGAGTACGTCGAACAACCCTGCGCGAGCATCGACGAACTCGCCGAGGTACAGCGCCGGCAACCGGTTCCGGTGGCGGCGGACGAATCCATCCGGCTGGCCGCCGACCCGCTGCAGGTGGCGCGGCGGCGGGCGGCGTCCGTCGCGGTGCTCAAGGTCCCCCCGCTGGGCGGGGTAGGGGCCACCCTCGACATCGCCAGGCAGATTCGCGACGAGGCCGGCATGGCGGTGGTCATCTCGTCGGCGGTGGACACCTCGGTGGGCTTGGCCGCCGGGATCGCCGCCGCCGCGGCGCTGCCGGAGCTGCCGTACGCCTGTGGCTTGGGTACCGGCGCCATGCTCACCGCGGACGTCACCGCCGAGCCGCTGGTGGCGCGCGGTGGCGAGCTCACGCCGGGACGCGTCCGGGTGGATCCGGCTCTGCTGCAACACGTTCAGGCAGACCGGGCGACGACGGCGCACTGGCTGCAACGGCTGCACCGGGTGGCCGCGCTGCTGCCCTGACGGGCGATCAACGCTGGCGAGGCGCTCATTCAGGGTGGCACTACACCGGCCCGGCGGCGGCCGCGCACCTGCCGCCCGGCAGACTGAAGGACGTGCCACCACCCCCGTCCGTCGCGTTGGCGACCGCCCTGGTCGATGCCGCGATCGCCGGCGGGGTGACCGACGCGGTGCTCGCACCCGGATCGCGCAACGCCCCGCTGTCGATGGCCCTGTTCGACGCCGACGCCTCCGGACGCCTGCGGCTGCACGTGCGGGTGGACGAGCGCTCGGCGGGTTTTGTCGCGCTGGGGCTGGCCCGGGCCAGTGGACGTCCGGCACTGGTGTGCACCACTTCGGGGACGGCGGTCGGCAACCTCGTCCCTGCGGTGCTGGAGGCGCACCACGGCGGCGTGCCGATGCTGGTGCTGACCGCCGATCGGCCACCTGAGCTGCGTGCGCTCGGCGCCAACCAGGTGATCGACCAGCAGCAAGTGTTCCAGCCGGCACTGCGCTTCTTCGCCGAACTCGACACCCCGACCGGCAGCGGTGACAATCCGGACCGCTGGCGGGAGATGATCCGGCAGGCGCTTCGCGCCGCCACCGGGGCGCCCGCATCGCCGCCAGGACCTGCCCAGCTGAACGTGCCGCTCAAAGAACCGTTGCTGCCCAACGACAATGACCCGCTCGGCACGTGGCCCGCCCATGCTGCAACGGCCGCAGCCGAGATCACAGTCGAGAACACAGCCGAGACCGCACCCGAGACCGCTGCCGGTGCGCCGGCGCTCGCCGGGCCGGGATCAACCGCGAGCGGCGCGGCCCCGGCGAACGACGTCATCGAGGTGAGCAACCCGGACGAGAAGGTGTTGTTCGTCGCCGACCTGACGCACCCGGCAGCCGCCGCGGTCGCGGCCGCCGGGCATCCGGTGATCAGCGAGGCCGGGGGAGCCGCCGGCAGCCGCGTGCTCGGCGCCGGAGTGTGGTTGCTGGACAACGGAATCGGCTTCCCGACGCGTGAACCAGCCACCGAACCAGTCGCCGAAGCGGACGCCGAAGCCGCCGCCGACGCAGCGGAGGAAGATGCTGCCGCGCAACCGTCACCCTGGTCCGCCTGTGCGCCCGATCGGGTGGTGGTGCTCGGCCGGCCCACCCTGTACCGATCGGTGACCAGGTTGCTGGCGGCCGCTCCCACCGTCGACGTCGTCGGCCCGGTGGGGCCGGTCGCCGACCCGACCGGCAGGGCCCGCCGCGTCGCGCCCGGCCTCGGCCCGATCACCCATCCGGCGCCGGCTGCCTTCCGGCTGGCCTGGGCGCGAGCCGACCAGTTGGCCGGCAGCGCGGTGCAGAACCGGTTGCGGGGCACGGATATCGCACACTCGCCCGCGCTGGCCGCGGCCGTGCTGCAGGCGCTTGCCGACCCGGCGACGCTGGTGCTCGGGTCGTCACAGGTGCCCCGCGACGTCGGGCGGTTCGCCGCGCCCCGGGACGGTGTCCGGATCATCGCCAACCGCGGCGTTGCCGGCATCGACGGCATCGTCAGCACCGCGGTCGGCGCCGCGCTCGCCGGCGCCGGTCGCACCGCGGCGCTGCTCGGCGACCTCACCTTCGTGCACGATCTGAACGGCCTGGTGATCGGCCCGCACGAGCCGGTTCCCGACCTCACGCTGGTGGTGTCCAACAACGACGGCGGCGCCATTTTCGGCACCCTGGAGCCGGGAGATCCGTTGCACGCCAGGGCGTTCGAGCGAGTGTTCGGAACTCCGCACGGCGTTGATCTTGCCGCTGCCTGCCAGGCTGTCGGCGCCGATCACGTGCTGGTGACCGACGCAGGTCAACTGCGCGCCGAGCTGCAGGTCTGGTCGGGGATCAGGGTGCTCGAGGTACCGACGGTGCGCAGCGAGCTGCGGGGCTGGCTCGCCGCCGCCGGGGCCGACGTCGCCGCCGCGCTGGCGCGGTAACCGGCCGGAGCCGGGTGGGACGCGGGTTGCCAGAAGTCAGCCGGTGAGGGCGTGCCGGATCGCCAGCATCTTGACCGCCGCCTCGCTGGCTTCCACCTCGGGGTCGGAACCGGCCACGATGCCGCCGCCGGCGTGCAGCACGGCCGTGTTGCCGTCGATCTCCGCACAGCGCAGGGCCAGCGCGAACTCGCCGTCTCCGGTTCCGTCCTGCCAACCGACCGCCCCGGCGTAGCGCCCGCGCGGTTCGGGCTCGAGCTCCGCGATCGCTTGCAACGCAACGTCTTCCGGGGTGCCGCCGACGGCCGCCGTCGGATGCAGACTGGCGGCAAGTGCCAGCGCGGTCGGCGCCGGTTCACTCAGCATGCCGTGCAGATCGGTCGCCAGGTGCACAAGATCGGCCAGTTGCAGGGCGCTGGGTTCCTCCGGCACCGTCAGCAACCGGCAGTACGGCTGCAGGGCCCGCTGCGCCGATTCGACAGCCCAGTGGTGCTCCGCGTGTTCCTTGGCCGAGGCCTGCAGCCGGGCCACCGCAGCGGCGTCGGCGTCGGCGCCCGCTGCGCCGGCCGGCCCGGACCCGGTGCGCCACGCGGTGCCGGCCAGTACTCGGGAGAACACCTCGGACCCGTTGCGCCGCACCAGCAGTTCCGGGCTCGCCCCGACCAGGCCGGCGACACTGTAGGTGTACGACGACGGGTTACGGGCGGCCAGCCGCCCCAGCAGGAAACGTTCGTCGATCGGACGCTCGGTGTGTGCCACCGCGGTGCGGCTGAGCACGGCCTTGACCAGCTCGCCGTTGGCGATGCGGCGGGACAACTCGACCACACCCGCGCGGTAGGCGGCCACGGACGCGGCATCGTCGGCAAATCGGACGGCGCCCGGTGCGCCGACCGGTTCGGACGCGTGCTGGCCGTCCGGCTCCACCTGCCCGGCACCGAACAACCGGTGTTCGGTCCACGGGTGGCCGGTGGTGTTGATGCCGCCGCGCTGCCACCAGCGCAACGGCACCACCGCGACTGATTCGTCGGCCGCTGAGAAGCCGAGCGACACGAACATCAGCGGCCGGCCGAACCAGCCGGCAGTGAGATCGCTGAACCAGCGCTGAATGTCGGCGGCAGCGTCCGCGCCGGTGGTGACGAATCGGGCGAACTCGCCCTCGGCGACAATCCCGTCACCCTTGTGCAGAAAACTCAGCGTCTTTGTCGGGTGGGTGAGCAACTCGATCAGGTCACTCGGCGGCTCGGCCAGCGTCCTGGACACCACCCCGCGTGCGGGGTCGGCGGCCGGGGTGAGCGTCACAAAGACGAAGCGTAGCTGCCTAGGATCAGCGGTCGTGAGTGCCGTTCGGCTGTCCAGGGTGCATCGGTGGATGCGGCTGGTGACACTGCTGATCGCCGGCGCGCTGACGGTGATGCTGCTGGCGCTGGTGGTGGCGATGGTGGTGAACGACCGCGAGATCACCTCGCACCGGGCCAGGGCCGCGGCCACCGTGCTGTCGGTGACGCCGCTGCGGACCGGCATCGAGTTCGTCGACGCCGCCGGTGTCACCGTGCGGCCGGCCGGCGGGGTGCTGTACCCCGGGCTGCTCCGGGTGGGGCAGGAGTTCTTGGTCGAGTACAACACCCAGAATCCGCAGCAGGTGCGGGTGGTCGGACGCAGCGCCGTGAACGGTCTGGTGATGATCGGCGGCGCGCTCGCCCTTGTGTGGCTGGTGGCCGGCGGCCTGTGGTGGTGGCTCTCGCGGGCGGCGCCGCGGATCCGGCTGCGCGGGAGCATCGGTTGAGACCAGCCGTTAAATGCGACCGATGTCGCCGATCCGGGTCCAGTGGGGCTGAAAGCCCGCACGACGCCGTGGAGAACTGCAGGCGACCCGGATTGACGACATCGGCGGCGGGAGAGACGGCGGGAGAGGCGGCCGGAGAGGCGGAGGGCAAGTCAGCCGCGGCCAACCAGTTCGAGCACGGCCGGTGCCAGCGACGCGTTCGCCACCACCAAACCCTCCAGCGGCAGCGGGGTGGGCGAGCCGTCCAGACTGCCGATCCACATTCCCGCCTCGGCCGCGAGCGCCAGTGCCCCGGCCACGTCCCACACCTCGTACTCGTGCAGCACCGCAGCGGCGGCGCGGCCGAGCGCCACCTGGGTCACCGCCAGCGCCGACGAGCCCAGCACCCGCACCCCGACCCGCTCGCCGCGGCAGTGCTGCATCAACGCAGACACCGACCCCCACACCGCAGGTGACGACACCTCCGTGCACAGCAAGGTGCCGGACAGCGGGGGCTGATCGCCGGCCGGCGCGGTGGTCGAGGGCTCAACCACCCGCCCGTTGGCGCGCAGTCCGCGACCGCGGGCGGCGGCATAGATCTGGGCCTGGTACGGGTCGGCGATCACCCCCACCAGTGGGCCGCGGGCGTCCACCAGCGCCAGCGAATAGCCGCACCACGGCAACCCGGCGACGTAGTTGGCGGTGCCGTCCACCGGGTCGACAACCCAGAGCAGCTCGGCGGCGCCGTCGGAGCCAGGCATCGGCATCGGCCCGAAGCCGTCCGGCCCGCCGTACTCCTCGCCGAGCACTGGAACGCCGGGGAACTCGCCGGTGAGCACCCTGCGGGTGTGCCGCTCCAGAGTGCGGTCGGTGTCGGTCACCCAGTCGTACGGCGAGGTCTTGGTGTGCGGGTCGGCGCCGCGGCCGGCCGTCGCGGTGATCACCTCGGCGGCGTCGTTGGCCAGTCGCCCGGCTACTTCCAGCGCGCGGGACAACAACGCGGCCGAACCGGCCGCGCTCCCCGAGGCCGCGCCGGGGGTAGGCCGACGCTCAGCGGTGGCTGGCATGTCCGCCAGATTCCGCCCGGTGGGTGACGGGCTTGCCACGGCATCGTGTCCAGTCGGTGACCGTAAACTGAATGATCATGGGACGTGCCGATCTGGCCAAGCAGCCGCAGACCGTCGCCGCCATGTTCGACGAGGTCGCCGACGGCTACGACCGTACCGACACGCTCATCTCGTTCGGGCTCGACCGCCGGTGGCGGCGCGCGATGGTGGCGGCGCTGACCGTTGTACCGGACATGCGGGTGGTCGATGTTGCTGCCGGGACGGCGATCTCGACCGCGGCGCTGGCGAAATCCGGTGCCTGGAGCGTTGCCGTCGACTTCTCCGAGGGCATGCTGCGGGCCGGTGCCCGCAAGCGCGGAGAGGTACCCAAGGTGGTCGGTGACGCCCTGCACCTGCCGTTCGCCGACGCCAGCGTCGACGCGGTGACGATCTCGTTCGGGCTGCGCAACGTTGTCGACCCGGGCGCGGCGCTCGCCGAGTTCGCCCGAATCACCAAACCCGGTGGGCAACTGGTGGTCTGCGAGTTCTCCCAGCCGTACCGGTTGGTCCGGCCGTTCTACCGCTTCCACCGCAACACCGTGCTGCCCCGGCTGGCCAAGAAGGTCGCCAGCAATCCGGAGGCCTATCACTACCTGGTCGAGTCGATCGACGCGTGGCCGGCGCAGGCCGAGCTCGCCGGCACCATCGCCGCCAACGGCTGGCACGACGTCGCCTGGCGCAACCTCACCTTCGGCACGGTCGCCCTGCATCACGCGATCCGCGACTGACGGCACCCGCCGCAACCCGGGTGCTGCCCGGCATCCAGCAGACCCGGCATCCAGCAGACCCGGCATCCAGCTGACCCCCACATACCGCTGACCCACATACCGCTGACCCGGATGCAGCTAACTGCGCGCCGCGCCATGGGGAGTTCTCACCGTGCAGGTTTGCCCATTTCGCTGCGCCGCCGGCTCGGCGACCCTGATAGTCGCTAGCAACGCAGGTACTGGGCCGGTCGGCCGGTGCGCCGGCGCCGCGGGGCATCACAGCCGCGGATCGCCAGGGACCAGTGCCACCCACCAGAACGACGGACCAGAACACGGTGACGAACGGGCGATGACCGAGCCGCAGAACCAACCACAGCACCCGGCATCGGGGCAGCCGAATCCGGCGCGCCCACTTTTCGGGAACCAGATGGGCCCCGCCGCGCATCGCAGTGCTGTGAGACCTGAGCCCGCCCGCCACCAGGCACCCAACCAACCGATCAACTCGGCACAGCCAAGGCCGATGCGCTCGCCGGAGCCGACCTCGAGGTTCGGCCAGCAGCGGCCGCGGCATCAGGCCGCCGCGCAGCCCGTCCCGCCGCCGGCCGGTCGTCCCGGCAGCGAGTACCTCAACCAGCCCCTGAACGTTCCGCTCAACGCACACCACCCCGGCGCCGCGCCGCGCAGTGCCACCGCAAGGAGCGCATCGGCCCGGCCCGCCGGCGGCGTCATCGCCGCGCCGGCCGAGGGCAACGGCCGGTTGCGGACGCTCGGGCTGCTCGTCGGTGCCGTCGTCGCGGTCGCCGGCGTGACGGTCGGCGCCTCGCTCAGTGCTTCCGGCGACAACGCCGATGTCGCGCTCGCCGGCCTGAACGGCGCCACGACCTCGGTCAGCCAGCCCAGCGACCCCACGCCGACCAGCAGCTCGTCGCCACCACCCAGCACTCGGTCGGCCCCGAAATCTTCGAAATCGTCGAAGTCGTCGCAGCCGGCGCCCAGCACCCGGCTGGTCACCAAAACCGTGACCGCCAACGTCACCACCACCGCGCCGGGCCAGACCATCACCGTGCCGGGAGAGCCGGTGGTGCAGACCGTCACCGAGAAGGGTGAGACGCAGATCGTCACGGTGCCGGGCGAGCCGACGGTTGTCACCGTCCCCGGCGCGGTGCAGGTGGTCACCGAGGCCGGCCAGCCGCAGGTGGTCACCGTCACCGAAACCGTTGCGGGCGAACCGATGCCGGCCGACCCGGTGGTCGTCACCGTCACCGAGAACGGCCGGCCCAGCGTCGTCACCCAGCAGAACACGGTGACCCAGCAGAACACCGTCACGCAGCAGCACACCGTCACCGCCACCCGCTACTCGCAGGTCACCGCCCCAGGGTCCACCGGCGGCCCGGCCACCGGCACCACCGCGCCGAACGAGATCGCGCCGAGCACGGTGACCCTCACCGTCCGGCCGACCGAAGGCCCCGAACCGGTGCCGAGCACCGTCGTCACCACCACGACCGTGACGGCCCCGCCGAGCAGCTGCCCGTCGCGGCCGACGCTGATCCGCCCGTCGCTGCCGCTGACCAACAAGCCGGGCAAGACCGGCAATCCGACCACACCGGGGTCAACCGACAAGGCCAGCGCCGGCCCGCCGGCGACGTTCGAGCACAGCACCGTCAGGGCCAGTGCCGGCCCGCCGAAGCCGCCGGTGCGGATCCCGGTCAGCTCAGCGGTGCGGGCGTCCGCCGGGCCGCCGTCGGCGCCGGTGACCGGCGTCGATCGGTTCCGCGCCGATGCGGCCCAGCCGACTCAGAACCAGCAATCTCAGGCCCAGCAGACCGGCAGCGACCAGCGGGTCGGCCTGATCGCCTGCCCGCTCGCCGCCCCGACCCGCTGAGTCCTGCCGGACCAGGTTCGCGCCGGACCAGCCTCTCGCCGGACCAGCCTCTCGCCGGGCCGGCCCCGTCCATGCCGTCGCGTCGCGCGGTAACGCGCTGATCCGCTGCCGGGACGTCACCGACGCACCGAGGTCAGGGCAAGGTCAGGGCAGCGGCCGTCGGTACCCGAGCTGCCACGCCGGTGGTACTGGCGGCGGGGTGAGGCAACCCTGAGAAAACGGGGCGCTGTGACCGGTCCTACACTGGCCGCACCAGGACTTCGTGAACGATTTCACAAGCTCGGCGCGGCGGGATTCCCAGCGCGCGCCCGGTGGAGGAAGGTGGATGCGTGCCCAGCAGTGAACGCGTCGCCGAAAGCGCTGACGTGATCGTCGTCGGTGCCGGCCCGGCCGGCTCCACCGCGGCCGTCCACCTGGCCAGAGCCGGCCTTGATGTGCTGCTGCTGGAGAAGTCGACGTTCCCGCGCGAGAAGGTGTGCGGCGACGGGCTCACCCCGCGCGGGGTCAAGCAGCTTCACGCGTTGGGCATCGACACCTCCGACACCGCCGGCGGCGACTGGATCAAGAACAAGGGCCTGCGGGTGGTCGGCGGCGGCACCACCATCGAGTTGGACTGGCCGACGCTGGCGGACTACCCGAACTTCGGGGTGGTGCGGCCGCGGCGCGACTTCGACGACATGCTCGCCACCATGGCGGTGAAGGCCGGCGCCAGGCTGCGCACCGCGACCACCGTCACCGGCCCCGTCACCGACGACGCCACCGGGCGGATCACCGGCGTGGTCGCCAAGTCCGAGAACGGGCCGGTGCGGTACGCGGCGCCGCTGGTGATCGGCGCCGACGGGGTTTCCGCGCGGGTGGCACTCGGCATGGGCGTCAACAAGCGGGACGACCGACCGCTCGGCGTCGCGGTCCGCCGCTACTACACCAGCCCGCGCGCCGACGACGACTATCTGGAATCACACCTTGAGCTGTGGGACCGGGCCGATCCCGACCACCCGCGGCTGCTGCCCGGCTACGGCTGGATCTTCGGTCTCGGCGACGGCACCGTCAACGTCGGGCTGGGAATGCTCAACTCCTCCAAGGCTTTCGGCAAGACCGACTACCGGGCGCTGCTGCGCAGCTGGCTGGCCGGGACGCCGGAGGAATGGGGGCTGCGCGAGGAGAACGCCATCGGCGGCATCGGCGGCGCCGCACTGCCGATGGGCTTCAACCGGACCCCGCACTACGCCGACGGGTTGCTGCTGATCGGCGACGCCGGCGGAGTGGTGAACCCGTTCAACGGCGAGGGCATCGCCTACGCCATGGAATCGGCCGGGATCGCCGCCGACGCGGTGCTGCAGGCGCAGGGCCGCAGCGGTGCCGCCAGGGAGGCGGCACTGGCCGGATATGCCACCGCCATGCAATTGCACCTCGGCAAGTACTACCGATTGGGCGGCATGTTCTCCGCGCTCATCGGTAACCCGCGGGTGATGCGGACCGCCACCAAACTCGGGTTGCCCCGCAAGCACCTGATGTACCTGGTGCTGAAGCTGCTCGCCGGCCTGTACGACGGGCGCCGCGGCGACTGGGCCGATCACGTGGTGCGGGCGCTGCAGCGGGCGGTGCCAAGTGTGTAGCCGGCACCGGCGGCCACCGATGGTTCCGCCGATCCCGTCGGCTCCTGCAGAACTTCAGGGAAGGGATAGGTAACCGCCATGCTCGACGCCTACCTGCCCATCGTGCTCCTCGTCATCGTCGCCGGGGGATTCGCGGTGACGATGGCCACGGTGGTGTCGGATCTCTTGGGGCCACGGCGATTCAACCGGGCCAAGCTGGACGCCTACGAGTGCGGGATCGAGCCGACCCCGCTGCCGGCCGGCAGCTCTGGGCGGTTCCCGATCAAGTTCTATCTGACCGCGATGCTGTTCATCGTCTTCGACATCGAGATCATTTTTCTCTACCCGTGGGCGCAGTCGGCGGAAGCGCTCGGGGTCTTCGGGCTGATCGAGATGGGCCTTTTCATCGGCACGGTTTTCATCGCCTACATCTATGTCTGGCGGCGCGGCGGATTGGACTGGGAGTGAGCTGATCCGGCCGCGGCGGGCGGGTACCTGCGCACCGCACGAACGCGGCAGAGCATGGGCGGTACAAGCGTTTCAAGGACGAAAGGCGTTGAGGCCACATGGGATTGGAAGAGAAACTTCCCAATGGCATCGTGCTGACCAGCGTCGAGAAGCTGGTCAACTGGACCCGCAAGGCGTCGATGTTCCCTGCCACCTTCGGGTTGGCGTGCTGCGCCATCGAGATGATGACGACCGGTGCCCCGAGGTACGACCTTGGCAGGTTCGGCATGGAGGTGTTCAGGGCGTCGCCGCGGCAGGCCGATCTGATGATCGTCGCCGGCCGGGTGACGCAGAAGATGGCGCCGGTGCTGCGGCAGATCTACGACCAGATGCCGGAGCCCAAGTGGGTGCTCGCGATGGGTGTGTGCGCCAGCTCCGGCGGCATGTTCAACAACTACGCGGTGGTGCAGGGCGTTGACCATGTCGTCCCGGTCGACATGTACCTGCCCGGTTGCCCGCCCCGTCCGGAGATGCTGATCGACGCCATCCTCAAGCTGCACGCGAAGGTGATGGACGACCCGATCAATGCGGTGCGCGCCAAGGAGTTCGAGGGTCAGCGCACCGATCTGGTTGCCAGCTCTGTGCGCTACGGCAAGGACCGCACCCAACCGATCGGCCGGCCCGGCGCCGAGCCGGGTGTCGACGTGGGGGTGAAGTGGTGAGCCAGCACACGCCGGAACCGGAGAACGACAACGCCGGCACCGCGCCACGGGCCGGGAACGATCCGGCCGGCCGGCCGCCGCAGACCTCGGTGGACAGCCCGGCGGAATCTCCGGCCGGCACCACCGACAGTGCAGAGCCCGGCGGCGACCAGCGCGGCGCCGGCGGCGAACGGGCGGAGCGCGCAGCCGAGTCGGCTGCGGCGGCCGGGGCAGCATCCGGTGCCGCGGCGCCCGACATTGCCACCCCGGGCAGCGCCCCCGGCTCACTGGCCGCCTCGGAGTCGGTCACCACTGCTGCACCGGCGGACGCCGGGCCGCCGCTGACCCTGACGCCGGAGCGCCACGGCATGTTCGGTGTCCGCGGCTCCGGCGACACCTCCGGGTACGGCCTGCTGCAGCGCGCCGCGGTGCAGCCGAAACCGGCCGAACGGCCCTACGGCGGGTACTTCGACGAAGTGGCCGACGCGCTGGTGGCTGCAATGGCCGCGCGTTCCATCGACGCGTCGACGCTGGAGCTGACCACCGTCGCCAACGGTGAGATCACCTTCTATCTGCGCCCGGAGAACCTGCAGGCGGTGCTCTGGGCGGTGCGGGACGAGCCGGCGCTGCGCTTCGAGATGCTGTCGTCGCTGTCCGGCGTCGACTACGGCCCGTTGCACGGCGACCCCGACCCGCAACCGGTACCGCGCTCGCTGCACGTGGTGTACGAGCTGCTGTCGATGACCTACCGCAGGCGGATCCGGCTCGAGGTGGCCGTGGCCGAGAGCGAACCCTATGTGCCGAGCGCGGTTCCGGTGTATCCCACCGCCGACTGGCACGAGCGGGAGACCTACGACATGTACGGCATCGTCTTCACCGGGCATCCGGCGCTGACCCGCATTCTGATGCCGGACGACTGGGAAGGGCATCCCCAGCGCAAGAGTTATCCGCTCGGCGGCATTCCGGTGGAGTACAAGGGTGCCGAGATTCCACCCCCGGACGAACGGAGGGTCTACTCGTGAGTTCCACCTACACCGTTTCCGGTGGCGACTGGTCCGAGCTGGTCGACACCATCAACGCCGACCGCGCCAGAACGGTGCAGCGCGGCGGTGACGGCGCGGACGGCACCGGCCTGGTGATGCCGGACAACGAGCCGTTCGACCCCACCGACTCCGGATCGGACGTCGAGAGCGACGAACGCATCATCGTCAACATGGGTCCGCAGCACCCGTCCACCCACGGCGTGCTGCGGCTGATTCTCGAGCTCGAGGGCGAGACGGTGGTGCAGGCCCGCTGCGTGATCGGCTACCTGCACACCGGCATCGAGAAGAACACCGAGTTCCGCACCTGGACCCAGGGCGTCACCTTTGTGACAAGGGCCGACTATCTCTCCCCGGCATTCAACGAGGCCGCCTACTGCCTTGCCGTCGAAAAGGCGCTCGGCATCACGGTTCCGCCGCGCGCCGACGTGATCCGGGTGCTGCTGATGGAGCTCACCCGCATCTCGTCGCATCTGGTGGCGCTGGGCACCGGCGGCATGGAGCTGGGCGCGCTCACCGGCATGACGGCGGCGTTCCGCGAGCGCGAGGAGGCCCTGCACCTGATGGAGTACCTCACCGGCCTGCGGATGAACATGGCGTTCATCCGGCCGGGTGGGGTGCAACAGGATCTGCCAGAAGGCAGCATCGACCGGATCACCGAGTTCATCAAGGTGATGGACGCCCGGCTACCCGAGTACGACAAACTCCTTACCGGGCAACCGATCTGGAAGGCCCGCATGGAGGGCGTCGGGGTGCTGCCGCTGGAAGGCTGCATGCAGCTGGGCATCACCGGGCCGATGCTGCGGTCCGCAGGGTTGCCGTGGGACCTGCGCAAAACCATGCCCTACTGCGGCTACGAGACCTACGACTTCGAGGTGCCGACGCTCACCGAGGCCGATTGTTACGCCCGGTTCAAGCTGCGCATCGCCGAGATGCACGAGTCGCTGAAGATCATGCGGCAGACCCTTGAGCGACTGCGGGAGCCCGGCCCGGTGATGGTGGGGGACAAGAAGATTGCCTGGCCGGCGCAGCTGTCCATCGGCGCCGACGGCATGGGTAATTCACTCGAACACATCCGCACCATCATGGGACAGTCCATGGAGGCGCTGATCCACCACTTCAAGCTGGTCACCGAGGGCTTCACGGTGCCGGCCGGGCAGGCGTACGTCGGCATCGAGAACCCGCGGGGTGAGCTGGGCTGCCATGTGGTGTCCACCGGCGGCACCCGGCCGTGGCGGGTCCACCTGCGTGATCCCGGATTCGTCAACCTGCAGGCGCTGCCGGCGCTGACCGAGGGATCGATGATCGCCGACGTGGTGGCGGCTGTCGCCTCGATCGACCCGGTGATGGGAGGAGTGGACCGATGAACAGCCCAGCGCCGACCGGCTGGGACGCCACCGAGCCGATCGAGCTCGACGTGCCGCAGCAAGCCCCGCCGCAGGCGGAGCCCATCCCGGGTGAACCGTTGCAGGGCAAGCACAATCCGCGGATCAGCACGCCCAAGTTCCTCCGCCTCGGCACCGTGTACGACGAGCTCACCAGGCAGCGTGCAGCGCAGCTGATCGCCAAGTACCCGCAATCGCGCTCGGCGTTGCTGCCGCTGCTGCACCTGGTGCAATCGGTGGACGGCTGCGTCAGTGCCGACGGCATCGAGTTCTGCGCCGAGCAGCTCGGCCTGACGGCCGCCGAGGTCGAGGCGGTGGCGACGTTCTACACCATGTACAAGCGCACCCCGTGCGGTGAGCATCTGGTCAGCGTCTGCACCAACACCCTGTGCGCGGCTCTCGGCGGTGACGCGATCTACACCTCGCTGCGCGCCAAACTCGGTGTGGCCGACCAGGAAACGGCCGGCACGCCGGGCGAGCCGGGGTCGGTGACCATCGAGAGCGCAGAGTGCCTCGCGGCTTGCGACCACGCACCGGTGGTGACCGTCAACTACGAGTTCTACGACAGGCAGACCGTCGAGTCGGCCGCCGAACTGGTCGACGAATTGCAGGCCGGCAGGCGACCCGCTCCCACCAGAGGCGCGGCGCTCAGCTCGTTCAAGCAGACCGAGTTGGAGCTGGCCGGCATCTTCACCGGCGAGCAGCTCAGCGCCGAGGTCGCGGTGCCGACGGCCAGCGAACAAACCTTGCGCGGTAATACCTATGCCGGCGAGCACGCCCAGGTCGCGCCGGCCATGCCGGACAGCTACCAGATGCCAGACAAACCGGAGCCGAAATCATGAGTACGCCAGCAGGCCAGGCCGGGGCGTCCGGGGAAGACCGGGCAGCACAGCAGCCGCGACCACCCTCGACCGGCGATCAGCCGGCGGTGCTCAGCCCGGTGCTCACCAGACGCTGGTCGGCGCCGCGATCGTGGGACATCGACACCTACCGGCGACTGGACGGATACACCGCGCTACCCAAGGCGCTGGCCGTCGACCCGGCGCAGATCACCGAGCTGGTCAAGGCTTCCGGCCTGCGCGGGCGCGGCGGTGCGGGCTTCCCGACCGGCATGAAGTGGAGCTTCCTGCCGCCGCCGGACGGGAAGCCGCGCTATCTGGTGGTGAACGCCGACGAGGGCGAACCCGGTACCTGCAAAGACATTCCGTTCATGATGGCCGATCCGCACCTGCTGATCGAGGGTTGCCTGATCACCTGCTACGCCATTGGCAGCTCGTTCTGCGCGATCTACGTGCGCGGCGAGGCGGTGCAGGCCATCCGCCGGCTCACCAACGCCGTCGAGCAGGCCCGCGCCGCCGGTCTGATCGGGAAGAACATCCAGGGCAGCGGATTCGACTGCGACATCGTCGTCCACGCCGGCGCCGGCGCCTACATCTGCGGCGAGGAGACCGCGCTGCTGGATTCGCTTGAGGGCCTGCGGGGCCAGCCGCGACTCAAGCCGCCGTTCCCGGCGGTGGCCGGCCTTTACGCCAGGCCCACCGTGGTGAACAACGTCGAGACCATCGCATCGGTGCCCGACATCGTTTCCGGCGGCAGCGACTGGTTCCGCAGCATGGGCACCGAGAAGTCGCCCGGCCCGAAGATCTACAGCCTGTCCGGCCACGTCGAACGGCCGGGGCAGTACGAGGCGCCGATGGGTACGACGCTGCGGCAGCTGCTGGCCGCGGCCGGCGGCATGAAGGACGGGATCCCGCTCAAGTTCTTCACCCCTGGCGGGTCGTCCACCCCGATCTTCACTCCCGAGCATCTTGACGTACCACTGGATTTCGACAATGTCGCCGCTGCCGGGTCGATGCTCGGCACCACCGCCCTGATGATCTTCAACGAGACGGTGTCGGTGCCGTGGGCGGTGTGGAAGTGGCTGGAGTTCTACAAGCACGAGTCCTGCGGCAAGTGCACGCCGTGCCGCGAGGGCACCGGCTGGCTCACCCAGATCCTGCGCCGGGTGGTCAGCGGCGCCGGCGTGCCCGCCGATCTCGACGTGCTCGCGGATGCAGCGGAAAACATTCAAGGCCGATCGTTCTGTGCGCTCGGCGACGCCGCGGCCACCCCGATCCTCAGCTCGTTCAAGTACTTCAGGAGTGAGTTCGAAGACCTGATCTCCGGCCGGGCGGCGCCGGTGATCGACGCCCGCGAACTGGTGGGAGCGCACTAGCGATGACTCTGGCGAACAAACCCGCATCCGGCCCCGACAATGCTGCCGAACCCGAGCAGCCACCGGTGCCGGAAGGCCACGTCCGGCTGACCATCGACGGCATCGAGGTGATCGCGCCGAAGGGCGAGCTGGTGATCCGCGCCGCCGAACGGCTGGGGATCGCCATTCCCCGGTTCTGCGACCACCCGCTGCTCGAACCGGTCGGCGCCTGTCGGCAGTGCCTTGTCGAGGTCGAGATGGGCGGCAAGCCGATGCCCAAACCGCAGGCATCGTGCACCCAGACCGTCGCCGACGGGATGGTGGTGAAGACCCAGCTCACCTCGCCGGTCGCCGAGAAGGCCCAGCGCGGCAACCTTGAGTTCCTGCTGCTCAACCACCCGCTGGACTGCCCGGTCTGCGACAAGGGCGGCGAGTGCCCACTGCAGAACCAGACCATGGCAGACGGTTCGGCCAGCTCCCGGCTGATCGACGAGAAGCGACTGTTCGAGAAGCCGATCGCCATCTCCACCGAGATCCTGCTCGACCGGGAACGCTGCGTGCTGTGCCAGCGCTGCACCCGGTTCTCCGACCAGATCGCCGGCGACAAGTTCATCGACCTGCTGGAGCGCGGCAGCGGTCAGCAGATCGGGATCGGGGTTGACGCCGCCGGCGAGGTGCCGTTCCAGAGCTACTTCTCCGGCAACACCATCCAGATCTGCCCGGTCGGCGCGCTCACCTCGGCCGATTACCGTTTCAGGGCAAGGCCTTTCGACCTGGTCAGCAGCCGCAGCGTCTGCGAGCACTGCGCCGGCGGCGACGCCGTCCGTACCGACCACCGGCGCGGCGAGATCATGCGGCGGTTGGCGTGGAACGACCCGGAGGTCAACGAGGAGTGGATCAGCGACAAGTGCCGATTCGCCTTCACCTACGTCACCACCGACCGGCTGACCACACCGCTGGTGCGCCGCGACGGCGTGCTGGCGCCGGCGTCGTGGACCGACGCCGTCACCGCGGCGGCCGCCGGTCTGGAGAAGGCCCGTGACGCCCGTGGCGTCGGCGTCCTCGCCGGTGGCCGGCTCACCGCCTCGGACGCCTACGCCTACGCCAAGTTCGCCAGGGTGGCGTTGCGCAGCAACGACATCGACTTCAGGGCCAGGTACGGCAGCGACGAGGAGCTGGCGTTCCTTGCCGGTTATCTGCCCACCCTCACCGGACCGAACGCGGTGCGCTACGCCGACCTGGAGTCGGCGCCGACCGTTGTGCTGGTGGCATTCGAGCCCGAGGAGGAAAGCCCAACGGTCTTCCTGCGGCTGCGCAAGGCCGTCCGCAAGAACGGCACCGCCGTGCATGCGGTGGCGCCGCTGCGGTCCCGCGGGCTGGGCAAGCTGTCCGGCACCCTGGTCAAGGCGCTCCCCGGCGACGAGGCCGGCGCGCTTGACCAACTGCCGGAGCTGGACGAGACCGCCATCGTGCTGGTCGGTGAGCGGGCCGCGCAGAGCCCCGGCCTGCTGACCGCCGTCGCCGAGCTGGCCCGGCGCCGCGGCGCAAGGCTGGCGTGGATCCCGCGCCGCGCCGGGGAGGTCGGCTCGGCGCTGGCAGGTGCCGCGCCGACACTGCTCCCCGGTGGTCGCCTCGTCGCCGACCCGGCCGCCAGGGAAGAGTTGGAAAAACATTGGGGCGCACCGGTTCCCGACCGGCCCGGCCGCAACGGTGAGCAGATCATCGACGCCCTGGTCGGGGGTGAACTGTCCGGCGTCGTTGTCGGCGGCGTCGACCCAGGCGACCTGCCCGACCCGGCGAAGGCGCTCGCGGCGCTGGAGGCGGCCGACTTCGTCGTCAGCCTGGAACAACGGCTCACCGCCGTCACCGACCGCGCCGACGTGGTGCTGCCGATCGCCGCCGTCCCGGAGAAATCCGGCGCGTTCGTCGACTGGGAGGGACGCGTCCGTCCGTTCGACGCCGCGCTGGGCAAGACCGGCGCGATGGAGGACGGCAGGGTGCTGGACACCATCGGCGTCGAGATGGACGTCGACCTCTACACCCAGTCGGCGCTGGCGGCGCAGACCGAACTGGAACGCGTGTGGCGGGCGATTGCCCGTCCGGCGCAGGCACTTCCGGCCGGCCGGCACGAGGGTGTGCTGGCCAAGGGCGCCGAGGCGGTGCGCCAGCTGCTCGACAAACTGCCGGGCCGGCACCGCGGTCTGACGCTGGCGTCCTGGCGGATGTTGCTCGACGGCGGCACCCTGCTGATCGGCGAGCCGCACCTGGCCGGCACCGCCAAACCCGATGTGGTGCTGCTGGCCGCCGGCGCCGCCGCCGAGCGCGGCATCGAGGCCGGGCAGCAGGTCAGCGTCACCGGGCCGGCCGGGTCACTGACGTTGCCGGCACAGATTCTGCCGGACACCGAGATGCTCACCGATGTGGTGTGGCTGCCCGGCCGGGTCGACGGCGTATCGACCAGCGTCCGGCTCGGCGCCACGGTCGGTGCGCAGGTGCACGTGGAACCCGCTGCACAGCAAGCACAACCGGGAGGCCCGCGGTGAATCAACCGATCCTGTCCGACGACCCGTGGTGGCTGGTGCTCATCAAGGTGGTCGCGGTGTTCGCCCTGCTGCTGTTGCTGACGCTGTTCGCGATCTGGTTCGAGCGCAGGGTGGTGGGACGCATGCAGCACCGCCCCGGACCGAACTGGAACGGCCCGTTCGGGTTGCTGCAGTCGCTGGCCGACGCGCTCAAGCTGCACTTCAAAGAGGGCATCATCCCCAAGAACGCGGACAAGTTCGTCTACATCGCCGCCCCGGTGATGTGCGCGATACCCGCCTTCCTGGTGTTCTCCATCATCCCGATGGGCAGCACCGTGTCGATCTTCGGTGAGCAAACGGCTTTGCAACTGGTGGATCTGCCGGTCGGCGTGCTGGCCGCGCTGGCGTTCGCCTCGTTCGGCGTCTACGGCCTGGTGCTCGGCGGCTGGGCGTCCGGGTCCACCTACCCGCTGCTCGGCGGCCTGCGGTCGGCCGCGCAGGTGATCAGCTACGAGATCGCGATGGGGCTGTCGTTCGTCGCGGTGTTCATCTACTCAGGGACGCTCAGCATGTCCGGCATCGTCGCCGGACAGCAGGGCGGCTGGTACTTCTGGCTGCTGCCGGTGAGCTTCATCGTCTACTGCATCGCGATGGTCGGCGAGACCAACAGGGCCCCGTTCGACCTGGCCGAGGCCGAGGGCGAACTGGTCGGCGGCTACAACACCGAGTACTCCTCGATGCGGTTCGGGCTGTTCTTCCTGGCCGAGTACATCAACCTGATCAACGTCTCCGCCATCGCCACCACGCTGTTCCTCGGCGGCTGGCGGGCGCCGTGGCCGATCTCGTTGTGGAGCGGCGCGAACAGCGGCTGGATCACCCTTGTGTGGTTCTTCATCAAGGTGCTGCTGTTCATGTTCGTCTTCGTGTGGCTGCGCGGAACGCTGCCGCGGCTGCGCTACGACCAGTTCATGGCGATGGGCTGGAAGGTGCTGGTGCCGGTGTCGCTGGCCTGGATCGCGCTGGTCGGCACCGCAAGGGTGCTGGGCCGCACCACCAACCTGACCACCGCCCAGGTGATCATGTGGATCGGCATCCCGGTGCTTGTGGTGCTGCTGGTGGTGTCGTTCTGGCCGCGCCGAGAACGCCCCGGTGGCACCAGCTTTGCCGATTCCGAAGACCTCGACAGTGAGCTGGATGAGGTGGACGAGCTGGAAGCAGCGGGCAGCTATGTCGATGCCGACGGCAGAGCGGTGCTGGTCGATTCCGGGCAGCTCACCCAGATCGACCTGACCGCCACCCAGGCCATCGGCCCCGGGCTGCAGCCGGCCGGGCACGGCATCGATGCCGGACGGGTGGTGGCCCCGGCGCTGGGCCGGTACCCCATTCCGCCACTGGACCTGGCGGTACCGGTCGGCGCCGCAGCCGCCCCGCCCGGCGGGCAAACGGTCAAGGCCACAGGCAGCGGTGCCCAGTCCCAAGACTCATGGCAGTCCCCGCCGGAAGGAGGGCAGTGACCATGTCGTTTCTCGACCCGGTCAAGGGTTTCGGCGTCACCTTCGCCACCATGTTCAAGCCGGTGGTGACCGACGACTACCCGCGCAAACCGGCGGCCCCGGCCACCAGGTACCACGGCCGGCACCAGCTCAACCGGCACCCTGACGGGCTGGAGAAGTGCGTCGGCTGCGAGCTGTGCGCCTGGGCGTGCCCGGCGGATGCGATCTTCGTCGAGGGCGCCGACAACACCGAGCAGGAGCGGTACTCGCCCGGTGAGCGCTACGGCAAGAACTACCAGATCAACTACCTGCGCTGCATCGGGTGCGGGCTGTGCATCGAGGCCTGCCCGACCCGCGCGCTCAGCATGACCAACGAGTACGAGCTGGCCGACGACGACAGGCAGCGGTTGATCTACACCAAGGACATGCTGCTCGCCCCGCTGCAGCCCGGGATGGAGGCGCCACCGCATCCGCTGCGGCTCGGCGACAGCAAGGATTACTACGCGCGCGGCCCAGAGCTGTTGGCGCAGCAGGGATCAGGGCCTGCCGAGTCCGGCGCCGCCGGCGAGCCGGGAGCTGCCGGACAGCAGGGCACGGCCGGGCAGCGGCAGGAGGGGGACGCCTGATGGATCCCACCGCGGCAGCGGCGGCCACCGGCAACGGTGGCGAACTTGTTGCCTTCTGGATTCTCGGCCCGCTGGCCCTGATCGGCGCGGTCGGCATGGTGTTGGCCAGAGTTGCTGTGCACTCGGCGCTGTGGCTGGTGCTGACCATGATGTGCCTCGGGGCGATGTACATCCTCAACGGTGCGGAGTTCCTCGGCTTCGCGCAGATGATCGTCTACACCGGCGCGATCATGATGCTGTTCCTTTTCGTGCTGATGCTCACCGGCCGGGACGCCGGCGACTCGGTGATCGAACCGCTTCGGGGACAACGGGTTGCCTCCGTGGTGCTCGGCATCGGCTTCGTCGCGTTGCTGGTGACCGGGTTGCTGCGGGCCATGCAGGTGGCTCCGGAGAGCACCGGCCTGACGCAGGCGCTGGCCGGCCGCGGGCCGATCGGGTCGATCGCCGCCGTGCTGTTCACCGACTACCTTTTCCCGTTCGAACTCACCTCGGCGCTGCTGATCACGGCGGCGGTGGGGGCGATGGTGCTGGCCCACGTGCGGCGTCCGGCCAAGGAACGCCGCACCCAGCCGCAGCGGGTGCTGGCCAGGATGCGCTCCGGCCGGATGACGCCGCTGCCCGGGCCGGGTGTGTTCGCCACCTCGTCGTCCAACGCCACCCCGGCGTTGCTGCCGGACGGATCCATTGCCAAGGAATCGGTGTCGGCGTTGGTGGAACGCAGCGAGTCGGAGCGGGTGGCACGCCGGTTCGCCAGCGGACGCAGTCTGACGGTGATCGAAGCCGGCGACGCTCCGCATGTCGAGGCCGAGTCGGTGCACCTGCAGCAGCTGACCGCTGCGGCTCCTGACGACCCCGACGCGCTCGATGTCCGTGACGACCGGCCAGACCCGGACGCCCCCGGCGGCAAGGACGACCCCGGCGGCCAGGACGACCCGACGGCGCGGGGGGTGCGGCGATGACCCCGGCCCACTACCTGGTGCTGTCGGCGCTGCTGTTCGGCATCGGCGCCGTCGGAGTGCTGGTGCGCCGCAACGCGATCGTGGTGTTCATGTGCGTAGAGCTGATGCTCAACGCGGTGAACCTGTCGCTGGTCACCTTCTCCCGCATGCACGGCAACCTCGACGGCATGGTGATGGCCTTCTTCGTGATGGTGGTCGCCGCCGCTGAGGTGGTCGTCGGGCTGGCGATCATCATGTCCATCTTCCGCAGTCGACGCTCGGCGAGCGTCGACGACGCCAACCTGCTCAAGTTCTAGGGGCTGCGATGACTGGATACCCGCCGGCCACCGGCATCTCCGAACTCGCCTGGTTGCTGCTGGTGCTGCCGCTGGCCGGCGCCGTCGTGCTGCTGGTGGGGGGCAAGGTGCTCAACAAGGCCGGGCCGTTGCTGGGCTGCGCCACCGTCATTGCCTCGTTCGTTCTCGGCCTGCTGATCTTTCTCGACCGGCTCAACCTGCCGGCGGACGAGCGCACCTCGCACGTGCAGCTGTTCGACTGGATCTCGGTCGGCGACCTGCGGGTAGACCTCGGGCTGGTGCTCGACCCGTTGTCGATGACGTTCGTGCTGCTGATCACCGGGGTCGGCTCGCTGATCCACATCTACTCGATCGGCTATATGAGCCACGACCCGGACCGGCGCCGATTCTTCGCCTACCTCAACCTGTTTGTCGGCGCCATGCTGCTGCTGGTGCTCGGTGACGGCTTCGTGACGCTGTATGCCGGCTGGGAGGGTGTCGGTCTCGCGTCGTACCTGCTGATCGGTTTCTGGTCGTACAAGAGGTCCGCGGCGACGGCTGCCAAGAAGGCCTTCATCATGAACCGGGTCGGTGACGTCGGCCTGGCGATCGGCATCTTCATCATCTTCAAAGAGGTCGGAACCACCTCGTACGCAGGGGTTTTCGCCTCGGTCGGGGAGTGGGCAACCCGCTCGCCCGGCAGCCTGACGGCCGCAGCACTGCTGTTGCTGCTCGGCGCCTGCGGCAAGTCGGGGCAGGTGCCGCTGCAGGCCTGGCTGCCGGACGCGATGGAGGGCCCGACGCCGGTGTCGGCGCTGATCCACGCCGCCACCATGGTCACCGCCGGCGTCTATCTGATCTGCCGTGCGGCGCCCATCTACAACGCCTCGACCAGCGGCCAGCTGCTGGTCTGCATCGTCGGCGCCGTCACCATTTTGGTCGGCTGTATCGGCGGCTGCGCCAACGACGACATCAAGAAAGTGCTTGCCTACTCGACGGTCTCGCAGATCGGCTACATGTTCCTTGCCGCCGGTCTGGGCGCCGGCGTTTACGGGCTGGCCATCGTGCACCTGCTCACCCACGGATTCTTCAAGGCCGCGCTGTTCCTCGGCGCCGGCAGCGTGATGCACGCCATGAACGACGACGTGGACATGCGCAGGATGGGCGGGCTTGCCAGGTATATGCCGATCACCTTCGGCGTGATGTTCTGCGGGTACCTCGCCATCATCGGCTTCCCGTTCCTGTCCGGCTTCTACTCCAAGGACCCGATCATCGAGGCGGCGTTCAACGCCGGCGGGGCCAAGGGCTGGATCCTCGGGCTTGCCGCGTTGATCGGCGCCGGCATCACCGCCTTCTACATGACCAGGCTGATGCTGATGACGTTCTTCGGCGAGAGTCGTTGGAAGAAACTGCGTTCGGTGGCGGAACCGGCCGGCCGCGAGTACCACCCGCACGAGGCGCCGCTGGTGATGACCCTGCCGATGATCGTGCTGGCGATCGGCGCGCTCGGCGCCGGCGCCTTCCTTGCCATCGGCGACCGGCTGGTGGAGTTCCTCGGCAGTTCCAGCCTCGGCGAGTTCGACGAGGAAGCGGTGGCAGGGCATCTGCCGATGCCGGCCATCGTGATCACCATCCTGACCCTCGTCCTGGTGGCGGCCGGCATCCTGATCGCCTGGGTGTTCGTCGGTTCCAAGCCGGTACCGGTGACCGCCCCGGAGCGGGTCAACCCGTTGATCCGCCTGGCCCGCAACGATGTCGGCGGCAACGCCGTCAACGAGGCGCTGTTCGCCAGGCCAGGAATCACCGCCACCAAGGCGGCGGTGTTCACCGACGACCGCGGCATCGACGGCGGCGTCACCGGCGCGGCGGCCGGTCTTGCCGGCCTGGCCAGGGCTGGCCGCTTCTGGCAGAACGGATTCGTGCGTTCCTATGCGCTGAGCATGCTCGGCGGAGCCCTGCTGCTGTTCCTTGCGCTGTTGGCGGTGAACGCCGCATGACCAGCACCAGCACCGGCGGGGCGGCAGTCAACAACAACGGCAGGAGGGCAGGGCGATGACCAACAGCTACAACCCGTTGTTGTTGCTGCTGATCGGTGTCCCGCTGGTCGGCGCCATCGGCATGATGTTCGCCAAGAATCTGCCGGTGCGCACCACCAAGCTGATCGCGCTGCTGTTCTCGCTGGTGCCGCTGGCGCTGGCGGTGCTGCTGTGGGTCAACTTCAAGGCGCACGACTACCAGCCGACCCCTGCGGTCAATCCGACGCCGACGGCCACTCCGGTGGACAGTGTGGTTCCGCTGTTCTCCCAAGTGTTCTCGGTCGATTGGATCCCCGCATTCGGGATCCGCTTCTCGCTCGGCGTCGACGGCATCTCGCTGGTGATGATCGCGCTGATCGCGCTGCTGGTGCCGATCGTCATCGGCGCTTCGTGGGAGGAGAAGCTGCCGGCCGGGCGCAGCGTCGCCGGCTATCTCGGCCTGCTGCTGGCCCTGGAATCGGCGATGATCGGCGTCTTCGCCGCCACCGATGTCTTCCTGTTCTACGTGATGTTCGAGGTCATGCTGATCCCGATGTACTTCCTCATCGGGGCGTACGGCGGGGCCAGGCGAACCTATGCCGCCACCAAGTTTTTCCTGTACTCGCTGCTCGGCGGTTTGATGATGCTGGCCAGCCTGATCGGGCTGTACGTGGCCAGCGCCGATATCCGCCCGGAGGGCGGCACGCTGGACTGGGCGACGCTGCGCAGCATCGCCGACCAGATCCCGGTCGGCACCCAGATCTGGATCTTCTTCGGCTTCTTCATCGCGTTCGCCATCAAGGCGCCGCTGGTGCCACTGCACACCTGGCTGCCGGACGCCGGCGCCGAGGCGCCGGTGGGTGCCGGCACGCTGCTGGTCGGTGTCCTCGACAAGGTCGGCACCTTCGGCTTTCTGCGGATCTGTCTGCCGTTGCTGCCGGCCGCGTCGACCAAACTGGCCTGGCTGGTGCTGCTGCTGGCAAGCATCGGCATCATCTACGGCGCCATCGTCGCGGCCGGCCAGACCAACCTGAAACGTTTCGTCACCTATACATCGATCGCACACTTCGGCTTCATCGCGATGGGCTGCTTCGTGTTCACCACGCAGGCGGTGTCCGGTGCGGTGCTGTACATGGTCAACCACGGCCTGGCCACCGGGCTGCTGTTCCTGCTGGTCGGCATGCTCGCGGCCCGCGGCGGTTCGGTCAACGTCAAGGATTACGGCGGGGTGTGGAAGGTGGCGCCGATTCTCACCGGGCTGTTTCTGGTGGCTTCGATGGCGACCATCGCGGTGCCGGGCACCAACTCGTTCATCTCCGAATTCCTTGTGCTGCTCGGCAGTTTCCGCACCCAGCCGGTGTGGGCGATCATCGCCACCTGCGGCATCGTGTTGGCCGCGGTGTACATGCTGTGGATCTTCCAGCAGGTGTTCACCGGCCCGATCCGCGGGCGGGCGGTGGTCGCGACCGACCCTGGCGACGATCACCTGGCCCCGGCGCCGTCGCTCGGTGAGGTCCGCACCGACCCGCACGGCATCCCCGCCGTCGGCCCCCAGCCCGCCAGCACGGTGACGGTGACCAGCACCAGCGTCACCACCGGGGTCGACCCTGCTGCCCGCACGGTCAGCCTGTCCACCGACGTCATCACCGAGGCGGACCCGGCCGCGCGGGCCGAACCCGTTGCGGCGCCGGGACGACGGCTGCGGTTCGGTGATCTGAGCAAGCGGGAGATCGCGGTACTGAGCCCGCTGGTGGTGCTCATTATCTTCCTCGGCGTCTACCCCAAGCCCGTCCTTGACGTGATCAATCCGACCGCCGACCGGACCGTGATCGACTCAGGGCACACCGTCGGCACCGGCCTGGACGTGACCGCCGACCGAGCACAGCAGGAGGGCAAATGATCGCCGCCGTGAACAACGCCGCCGGTCTGGTCACCGCGGCCGCGGCCGACACGGTGCAGAAGATCGACGCGCCCACCGTCGACCTGCGCGCGGTGCTTCCGGTGCTGATCGTCCTCGGCGGGGCCTGCCTCGGGGTGCTGGTCGAGGCCGTGTTCCAGCGCCGGACCCGTTACCCCGTCCAGCTTTTCGTCACCCTCGCGACGCTGGTGGCGGCCGCGGTGGCCGTCGTCTGGGGCGCGGTGGACAGGCACTACGCGGTGACGTTCGCCGGGTCCATCGCCGTCGACCAGGCCAGCTACGTCAGCTGGGGAGTGATCCTGGTGCTCGCGGTGCTGTCGGTGCTGTTGATCGCCGACCGGGTGTCCGAGCCCGGCGGGGCCATCGTCGCCCAGGCCGCGGTGCGGGTCGGCTCGAAACAGGAAGCGGCGGCGGCCCGGCGGGTGCTGCCGATGCACACCGAGGTGTTCCCGCTGACCCTGTTCGCCATCGGCGGCATGCTGGTGTTCCCGGCGGCCTCGGACCTGCTGACGCTGTTCGTGGCGCTCGAGGTGCTCAGCCTGCCGCTGTACCTAATGAGCGGAATGGCCCGGCGGCGCAGGCTGATCAGCCAGGAGGCGGCGGTCAAGTACTTCCTGCTCGGCGCTTTCGCCTCGGCGATCATGTTGTACGGCATCGCGCTGCTGTACGGCTACGCCGGCGGCATCGGCTTCTCCGACATCCGCAGGGTGGCGCAGCTCGGCACCGGCTCGGATGTGTTGCTGCTGGCCGGGATTGCGCTGCTGTTCGTCGGATTGTTGTTCAAGGCGTCGGTCGGTCCGTTCCATCTCTGGACGCCGGACGTGTACCAGGGCGCGCCGACTCCGGTGACGGCTTTCATGGCCGCCTGCACCAAGGCCGCTGCGTTCGCCGCCATGATGCGGATCCTGATCGTCGCGCTCGAGCCGATGACGTGGACCTGGCGTCCGGTGTTGTGGTGGGTGGCCATCGCCTCGATGGCGATCGGCGCGATCATGGGCATCACCCAGACCGACTTCAAGCGGATGCTGGCGTACTCGTCGATCGCGCACGCCGGCTTCCTGTTGCTCGGCGTGATGGCGGTGTCGGACAAGGGTGCATCGGCGACACTGTTCTATCTGCTCACCTACGGCGTCGCCACCATCGGCGCCTTCGCCATCTTGACCATCGTCCGGCGCGCCAGCCCCGGCGCCGATCCGGACGGACCCGGCGGCGTCGGCCCCGAGGCCGGCTCCGTTGCCGACTGGGCTGGCCTGGCCAAGCGGTCGCCGCTGCTCGCTGCGTCGATGAGCCTTTTCCTGTTGTCGTTCGCCGGGATTCCGCTCACCAGCGGCTTCATCGGCAAGCTGAGCGTGTTCTCGGCGGCCGCGGCCGAGGGAATGGGCGCACTGGTGGTGGTGGCCATGGTGGCCACCGCGATCACCGCCTTCTTCTACCTGCGCATCGTTGTGCTGATGTACTTCTCCGACCCTCCGTCCGGCACGGTCACGCTGCCGTCCGGAGCGGCCGGCGGCGATGGATCCGGCGCCGCGGGGGAGTCCGCCGCCGGCGTCCTGACCGCGACTCGCACCCAGGCCCGCACGGTGGTGATCGCGCCCGGCGCGCTGACCGCCGCGGTGATCACGGTCTGCGTGATCCTGACGCTGGCGCTCGGCATCGTGCCGAGTTGGGGTCTGGACCTGACCGAGATCACCTCCGGCTTCCTGTACTGACCCGCCGTCGCGACACCCGTGATGGCCCTGCTGTTGCCGCGGCCGCGGCGGGTTGCCGAAGGCTGATCGGGTGCCGCCGAAGGCTGGTCGGGTGCTGGCGACCGGACTCGTCGGGCCGCCGCCCCGGCCATTTCGGACACTCTGCCCGCGGGTCGGCTGCGGCCCTGCTCACCCGCGCTTGCGGGGAAAGGCGGCCGGGTGTCGACCATTACAGTGAGGGGCGTGAACGCCCCTGTCGCACTGGCCGGCATCGAGCTGACCGACCCCGACCTCACCGCGCGGGTGACGTCGGGGCTTGCCCGGGTGGAGGAGCTGCTGCATCGCGAGGTGGCCAGCGAGTTCGGGTTCGTCACCGAGGCGGCGTCGCACCTGATGCAGGCCGGCGGCAAGCGATTCCGGCCGATGCTCACTCTGGTCGCTGCCGGCGTCGGCCCGAAACCGGACAGCGACGACGTGATCACCGCCGCCACCGTGGTGGAGCTGATCCACCTGGCGACGCTGTACCACGACGACGTGATGGACGAGGCCGACGTCCGCCGCGGCGCGAAGTCGGCCAACGCGCGCTGGGACAACTCGATCGCCATCCTCACCGGCGACTTCTTGTTCGCGCACGCCTCCCGGTTGGTGGCGGGGCTCGGACCCGAGGCGGTGCGGATCATCGCCGAAACCTTCGCCGAGTTGGTCACCGGGCAGACCAGGGAGACCGTCGGGCCGCGTCCGGACGAAGACCCGATCGCGCATCACCTGCGGGTGCTCGACGAGAAGACCGCGTCGCTGATCGACACCTGTGGCCGGTACGCCGGCATGTTCTCCGGCTGCAGTGACACCGAGATCGCGGCGCTGCGCCGCTTCGGCCGGGCCATCGGTATCGCGTTCCAGATCTCCGACGACATCATCGATCTCGGCTCGGCGGACTCCGGCAAGACACCGGGCACCGACCTGCGAGCCGGGGTGCCGACGCTGCCGGTGTTGTACACCCTGGCCGAGCCGGACGTCGACCCGCTGCTGCGGCAGCGGCTGGCCGGCCCGCTCACCGACGACGCCGACGTGGCCGAGACGGCGGCGCAGCTGCGCACCGGCGCCGGTATGGCCAGCACCCGGCAAACCCTCGGCAGCTATGCCACCCGGGCGCGCGCGGCGCTGGACGAGCTGCCCCCGTCACCGGCCGTCGACGCGCTCGCCGCCCTTGTGCCGTTCGTTCTCGACCGCACCCGCTGACGGCGCCCGCCACACGGGTGAACGAGGCGACGTACCGAGCACCGATCGTGTCTGATTCGTGCCGGTTTCTGTCGCTGCGTGAAGTGGTACGGCGCACTCGGCAACCAGCGCTGCAGACGCTTAGAGTAGGGCAACGTCGAGCGGCCCGATATGTCGTAAGAACGGTCGGCGGGCCCGGCGAAACGCTGGGTCACGGCCGGGCCGCTTGACGGTGGAAGCCGCTGTGCAGTCGGGAAACTCGTTGCCGCGCAACGATGCTCGCCGGTCCGGCGGAAGTGAATCACCGGTCGGAGAGTGAACGATGGGTAGGCATGCGCGCTCCGAGAATGCGCTGGACGCGGTCGGTGCGGTGCACCGGCGACTGGAAGAATGGGCAGCCATCGCCCCGGGTGGCGGTCCGGAATACCTGACCACTGAGCACAACGCCGCCAACCTGCTTGTCGCGCAATGGATGGCAGAGGCCGGGCTGGTGGTCGCCGAAGATGGTCTAGGCAACGTCATCGGGCGCCATCCCAGCGCCGGTGGCACGCCGCAACTGCTGCTCGGCGCCCACCTCGGGCAGGTCGGCGACCCGCACCAGGACGCGGTGCTCGGGCTCGCCGTGGCGATCGAGGCGATTGGCCGGCTTGGCGCTGCGTTGCCGAACCCGGCGGCCGTCGGGGTGATCGCCCTTGCCGACCCGGGCGGGGCCCGCTTCGGCCGGCCCGACCTGTCCGCGCACGCCGCGTCCGGCACGTTCGAACGCGAGTGGCTGGACCTGCAGGACTTGGACGGCATCACGGTGCGGGAGGCGGCAACGGCGTTCGCGCTCGACCCCGACCAGTTCACGGTGGAGCGGCCGGCGCCGGCCGCGTTCCTCTTCGTCGACATCGACGCCCAGCTCAGGCACGCCGTCTCCGGCCACACCCTTGGGGTCGGGCTGCTGATGGCGTCCCGCAGCACCGTCGAGGTGGAGGTTGTCGGGATCGCCTCGACGGTGGGAACGCCGGCCGGGTACCGCAGGGACGCGGTGGCTGCGGTGGCCGAGCTGATCGCGGTCGCCGAGCAACTGGGGGCCACCGGATCCGGCCGGATCGCCGTCAGCGATGTGGAGTCGTGCCCACCGGCCGGGCTGGTGCCGGGCCGGGCGCGCTTCCTGATCGACGTCTGCGAGCGCACCGACGCCGCTCAGCGGGCGAGCTGGCAGCAGCTGCTGCAACGCTGGCACCAGGTGACGCACCGGCGCGGGGTGCGGCTCTCGACCAGGGTGCAGGCGCAGACGCCGATGGCCGACTGCGCCGACTGGCTGACGGCCGCCGTCGTCGACGCGATCTCCTCGGCCGGGCAGGAGCCGATCCGGCTGGCCGGTTACGACCAGGGGGCGGTCTCCGCGTTCGCGCGCCGCGCTGATGTCGGCTGGCTCGCCCTTGCCGGGCTGGACCAGCCCGACGGGACCACCGACGGCATGCTCGGGGGCACCCCGGCAGCGGCAGCGCCGACCCGTGGGCCGATCGGCTCCGACCGGATCAGCAGCGCGGTGACGGTACTCGCCGGCGCCATGCTGCGGATCACCGCGCAGCTCAGGTCGGCCGCCCCGGTCGATCATGGGCTGATCCCGACGCAGCGATCGGGCGCGGCGCCGGGCAGCGGTACCGGCTACCGCGGCGACGGCACCGCGGGTCGGCGCGGCGCCAGCTACGAGACGGCGTCCGGGACCGTTGGCGGAAACGTGGCCGGGAACTTCGGCGGGAACTTCGCCGGGAACTTGGCTGGGAACGCAGGGAACAAGGTGGCGCCCCACGTCGGTTGACCTGGCAAGGGTGTGTTGAATAGCTGGGGTGGACGATCCGTTGCCGCACCGGCGGTGCCGGAGCAGGTTCACCGCGCCACCGCACGGCGGTGTCGACCAGCGCCACCCAGCACCGGCCGAACGGCCGGCGAACTTTCCGGAGGCCGATAGATGACCGCGCCACGATCGACGTCAAGCTCGCCCGCAAGCTCGGCGGCGGGATCACCGGAGCCAGACCCGGTGGATTCGCAACCCAACGCGACCCCGACCGACAGCGATCCGAAGATCGCCGAGTATGCCCATCCGCGGCGGCTGGTCGGCACCGAATGGCTGGCCAAGCACCTGGACGATCCGACCGTCAAGGTGGTCGAGTCCGACGAGGACGTTCTGCTCTACGACACCGGGCACATCCCCGGCGCCGTCAAGGTCGACTGGCACACCGAGCTGAACGATCCGGTGACGAGGGACTACCTGGACTCGGCGGCCTTCGCGAAGTTGATGTCCGACAAGGGGATCGGCCGCGACGACACCATCGTGGTCTACGGCGACAAATCCAATTGGTGGGCGGCCTACGCACTCTGGGTTTTCAGCCTGTTCGGCCATGCCGATGTGCGGCTGCTGGACGGCGGCAGGGCCAAGTGGCAGGCCGAGGGCAGGGAGCTCACCACCGAGCAGCCGGAGGTCGAGCCCACCGAGTACCCGGTGGTGCAGCGGGACGACTCGGCGATTCGCGCGTTCCGCTCCGACGTCGAGGCGCATCTGGTCAAAAAGGCACCATTGATCGATGTGCGCAGCCCGCAGGAGTACACCGGCGAGCGCACCCACATGCCCGACTACCCCGAGGAGGGGGCGCTGCGCGGTGGCCATATCCCTGGCGCGCAGTCGGTGCCGTGGGCCAAGGCCGCCAACGACGACGGCACCTTCAAGTCCCGCTCGGAGCTGGCCGCGCTCTACTCCGACGAGAAGGGCCTGGCGCCCGGCGACGATGTCATCGCCTATTGCCGGATCGGTGAGCGCTCCAGCCACACCTGGTTCGTGTTGTCGCACCTGCTGGGGTTCGAGCGGGTGCGCAACTACGACGGGTCGTGGACCGAGTGGGGGAACGCGGTGCGGGTGCCGATCGTCACCGGCGACGAACCGGGTGATCCGGCGGCGGCCCGCCGGTGAGCGTTCCCGCCGGCCTGCAGGAGATCGCGGACGATTTCGCGGCGCTGGGCAACAACGACAGGCTGCAGCTGCTGCTCGATTTCAGCCGGGAGCTGCCGGCGCTGCCGCAGCGCTACGCCGACCACCCTCAGCTGCTTGAGCCGGTTCCGGAATGCCAGTCGCCGATCTTCCTGCTCACCGAGGTCGCCGGCACCGGGCCGGAAGCCGTTGTGCGCCTGTACTTCTCGGCGCCGGAAGAAGCCCCGACCACCAGAGGATTCGCAGGCATTCTGCACGAGGGGCTGGACGGGCTGAGCGCCGAGGAGGTACTTGCGGTGCCGCCGGACTTCCCGCTGCGGTTGTCGCTGGAATCGGCGGTCAGCCCGCTGCGGCTGCGCGGCATGTCGGGCATGCTGGCCCGCATCCAGCGGCAGGTGCGGGAAAAGTCAACTGCCACAACTGCTTAGCCGCCTTCCCCTGAACCGACAACCGCGGCGCTGATGCTGAGGCGCTGCTGCCCAGACAGCTCTCAGGATGCGAACCGGGCAGACAGGCCGCAGTCGACCGCGAGGGTGGTGCCGGTGATGGCAGTGGCTGCCGGGCCGGCCAGGAAGCAGATCGCCGCCGCCACCTCGGCGGGTTCGACCATGCGGCGCAGCGCGTGCTGGGCGCTGAGCGACTCGGCGCTGGGGCCACCGGCGGCGGCCTGCTCGGCCAGCCACTTCTCCACCAGCCTGGTGTTGGTGTAGCCGGGGGCCACCGCATTGACCCTGATGCCGAACTTGCCGACGTCGAGGGCGAGCGAGCGGGTGAGGCCCTCCAACCCGGATTTCGCTGCGGCGTAAGGGAAATAACCTTCGTAGGTGAGCTTGGCGTGGATCGAGGTGACGTTGACGATCGCGCCGGAGCGAGCCTGCTGCATGGCAGGCAGCACCTGCTGGCAACACAACCAGGCGCCGCGCAGATCGACGGCGAAGAAGTTGTCCCAGTCGTCGTCCGTCATCGCCACCGGGTCGAAGTTGGCGTTCACCCCGGCGTTGTTGACCAGCACGCTCACCTGGCCCAGCTCGCTGGCCACCGTCGCGAAAGCCGTTGCCACCGAAGCGCGATCGGTGATGTCGCAGGTGACGGCCAGCATGCCGGGAAGTGGCTCGGCGTCGAACTCGCGGTCCAGCCCGGCGACGCCGGCGCCGGCGGCGAGCAACGCGGCGGCCGTCGCCGCGCCGATTCCGCGGGCAGCGCCGGTCACCACCGCGACCTTGCCCTGCAGGCTCCCTACGGACGGATCAGCGGTCGGTGCGGCGGCGGTATCGTCCTGCGTCACGGTGTGCTCCTGTCTGCGGTGAGAGTGCGCGGTGGGATGGCGGGCGCTGCTGTGGTGCGCTCATCCGGTCCGGTGCGGTGCGGTGCGGTGCGGTGCGGTGGGCGTCAGGCGCGCAGCATGGTCACGCTACTCACCGCGCCCGGTGTCGCGCCGAGCAGTGTCTGCGGGGGCCCGCTGGGGTGCCGCGGCGCCAGGACTGCAGTATCGGCATAGCGTGGTGGGCATGGAGCCAACAGCCGCATCGTCCGCCCAGCCGATCGACCTGCAGGAAAAATTCGCGCAGTTCTCCGACACCTGGTCGCCCAAGGTGATCGCCCGGCTCAACGACTACGAGATCAAGCTGGCGCGGCTGGACGGTGAGTTCGTCTGGCACAGCCACGCCGACACCGACGAGCTGTTCCTGGTGATCGCCGGCAACCTCACCATCCAGTTGGAACCGGCCGACGGTGGTGCCGTCGAGCTGCGCGCCGGCCAGCTGTACGTGGTGCCGCGCGGGGTGCGGCACTGCCCCAAGGCCGACGGTGAGGTGCTAGCCATGCTGATCGAGCCGGCCGGCGTGGTGAACACCGGCGACGCCGGCGGCGAGCTCACTGCGAGCTACGACGACTCGCTGGCAGGATGAGCGCCGGCACGGCTCAGCCGATCACCATCAATTGCTCGCGTTCCGCGGATGGCACCGCGCTGGTCGGGATGCTGGAGTCTAAGGTCACCAGCCGGCCGCCGTGCCGAACTGCCAGGGACAACAGGTGGACGCCCGTCAGCTGTCGTGGTCCGAGGATACGTTGCGGTGCAACAAGTTCCGGATCGAGGATGCTGACATCGTCGGCCCAGAACTGATGATCATCCGATGCGCACGAGCTGGCCAGCAACTCGATAGCGGCGGCTGTGGTGATGTTCGCCGGGTATTGAGGTTGGCTGAGGATGCGGACGAACCCGTTCTGGGTGATGGGGCAGCTGGCCCAACCTGCATCGCGGTGCTGCGCGTACCAGCTCCTGGCCGTCTGGTGGTGAGTGTGGCTCGCATCGTGCATCGCGAGCAGCACATTGACATCGAGCAGCCCCCTCACTCGCCGGATTCCTCGATCAATGTGTCGACCAACGCGGGGGAGACCACCAGCTCGCGCGCGGGGATCGTGGCGAACCCGAGGTCGTCAACGACCGGTGGTTGCCGGGTTCCGGTGAGGCCTTCGCGCGCGAGCTGCGAGATGACGGCGCCGACCGAGCGGCGCTCGCGGCGCGCTCGATGCTTGATATGCCCAGGGATGCGATGAGGTCTCGGACGCGGGCCTTGATCTGGTCGCGGATCGGTCGGACGGCGTCGATGTTCTGGCCGGCGGGGTCGGGCAGATCCCAGTCCTCATAGCGTTTTCCGGGGAAGACGGGGCAGGTGTCGCCGCAGCCCATGGTGATCACGACGTCGGAGGCCTGGACGGCGTCGGTGGTGAGGATCTTGGGGTGCTCGGTGGTGATGTCGATGCCGTCTTCGGCCATGACTGCGACGGCGATCGGGTTGATCTGGTCGGCGGGTTGGGAGCCGGCGGAGCGGACCTCGATCTGGTCGCCGGTCAGGTGGGTGAGGTAGCCGGCGGCCATCTGGGAGCGGCCGGCGTTGTGGACACAGACGAACAGCACACTGGGTTTGGACACGATGGGTGACTCCTGGCAGGGGGCGGTCAGAGGGTGAGTTCGCGGAGCAGGGCGGTGACGCGGGCCTGGATGTCGTCGCGGATGTCCCGGACCACCGACAGTGGTTGGCCAGCGGGGTCGGCGACGTCCCAGTCCAGGTAACGCTTGCCGGGGTAGTACGGGCAACTGTCGCCGCAACCCATGGTGACGATGACGTCGGCGGCGTTCACCAGGTCGTTCGCCAACGGTTTGGGGTAGGCGTCGGTGAGGCCGATGCCACGTTCGGCGAGTGCCTGGATCGCTTCGGGGTTGATGTCGCCGGTGGGGTGGGATCCGGCGGAGCGGAAGTGGACTTTCCCGGGGGCGAGGTGGGCGGCGATCGCGGCGACCATCTGGGAGCGGCCGGCGTTGTGTACGCAGACGAACAGGATTTCCGGGACGGTCTTGGCGACGGTGCCGGCGGCCTGGGCGGCCGCGGTCAGCAGTTCGGTGGCGTACCGGCTGATCAGCACCGGCAGGTAGGTGCGGACTGTCGCGTGCGGTTCCATCGCGGTACGGGCGCGGTCGACGGCGGCCAGGATCTGGTCGCGGCTGAACACCCCGTCGAAGCGGTAGGTCAGCTCGGCGGCGATCGTGGTGGTGTCGACGGTGTCGTGGACGTCAGGTGGGTTCATGGCTGGACTCCCGGGAGAGTTGGAAGCGTTTGCGCAGGGCGAGGGACACGTAGACCAGCGCGACCAGGACCGGGACCTCGATCAGCGGGCCGACGACGCCGGCCAGGGCCTGCCCGGAAGTGACGCCGAAGGTTGCGATGGCCACGGCAATGGCGAGTTCGAAGTTGTTGCCGGCGGCGGTGAACGCCAGCGTGGTGGTCCGCTCGTAGGACAGGCCGATCGTCCTGCCGAGCAGGTAGCCGCCACCCCACATCAGTGCGAAGTAGACCAGCAGCGGCAGCGCGATCCGGGCGACATCCAGCGGATGCGCTGTGATCTGCCGGCCCTGCAACGCGAACAGGATGACGATGGTGAACAGCAGCCCGTACAGCGCCCACGGCCCGACCTTTGACAGGAAGCGGTGTTCGTACCAGTCGCGGCCCTTGGCCTTCTCCCCGAGCCGGCGGGACAGATAGCCGGCAACGAGCGGGATGCCGAGGAAGATCAGCACGGAGCCGGCGATCTTCCACGCCGAAACGTCCAGCTGGGTCTGCGCCAGGCCGAGCCAGCCGGGCAGCACCGACAGGTAGAACCAGCCGAGGGCGGCGAAGGCGACCACTTGGAACACCGAGTTGATCGCGACCAGGACGGCGGCGGCCTCCCGGTCACCGCAGGCCAGGTCGTTCCAGATGATCACCATCGCGATGCAGCGGGCCAGGCCGACGATGATCAGCCCGGTGCGGTATTCGGGCAGATCCGGCAGCAGCAGCCAGGCCAGGGCGAACATCAACGCCGGCCCGACGATCCAGTTCAGTACCAGCGAGGAGACCAGCATCCGCTTGTCGCGGGTGACGGTGCCGAGCCGGTCGTAGCGGACCTTGGCCAGCACCGGGTACATCATCACCAACAGACCGAGCGCGATCGGCAGGGATACCCCGTCGATCTCGACGGCACTCAGACCCTGGTCCAGGCCGGGGACCAGGCGGCCGAGCAGGATCCCGCCGAGCATCGCCGCGATGATCCAGACCGGCAGGAACCGGTCCAGCGTGGACAGTTTCGCGATGACCGGATCGTGCCGATCCGCCGCGGTGCTGGTGGTCACTGGGCGCGGGCACCGATGCTGATCGGCTGCGGACCGGCCGGGGTACCGCAGCACCCTCCTGCGCTGGCGGCGCTGTCGGTGTCGTCGTCGAACAGGCCGGCGCCGTGGCAGACGCCGGTGTCCGGCAGCCTGAGCTGTACGGCGTTCGCCGCTTCCAGGTCGCCGGCCAGCGCGGCCGCGATCGAGCGGACCTGCTCGAAGCCGGTCATCGCCAGGAACGACGGTGCCCGTCCGTAGGACTTGAGCCCGGCCAGGTACAGCCCAGTGTCGGGCTGGGCCAGCACGTCGTGTCCGTGTGGCTGCACCGTGCCGCAGGAGTGGACGTTCGGGTCGATCCCCGGGGCCAAACGGGCCGGGGCCTGCAGTCGCGGATCCAGGTCCAGCAGCACCTCCGACAGGAACGAAAGGTCCGGCCGGAACCCGGTCACGCCGATGACCTGGTCGACGTCGTCGATCCGGCGGCCGTCGCCGCCGACCAGAACCACCTGCCCGTGGGCCGCATCCTCGATCGCGGTGGTGCGGAAGCCGGTGACAACCTCGATCAGGCCGGCGTCGACGGCCTGCCGGACCTTGACGCCGAGGGCGCCCCGCGCGGGTAGTTCGTCGGCCTCGCCGCCGCCGTAGGAGTCGCCGATCTGGCCACGGCGCAGCGCCCACACCACCCGAGAATCGTTGGTGTGCAACGGCTCGCTGGTGAGCGCGATCAGCGCCGTCAGCGCTGACGCACCGGATCCGACCACGACCGTCTTACGGCCGGCGTACACCGTCGCGTCGGCCGCGGGGTTCGGCATCCCGTACAAGATCCGGTCGGCGTGGGCGGACTCGCCGGCGACCGGGTATCCCTCCGCGCCCAACGGGTTCGGCCGACCGAGAGTGCCACTCGCATCGATCACCGCACGCGCCGCGACCCGCTCGATCGATCCGTCCGGGCGCTCGACGTGCACCATGAACGGCTGCGCGTCGCGACCAGACTCCACCAGCAGGTCCCGATCCCGCCGGGCCACCCCGATCACCCGGGCCCCGGTCCGCACCCGAGCACCCAGCGCGTCGGCCAGCGGCGCCAGGTAGGCGCTCACCCACTCGGCGCCGGTCGGGTACCGGTCGGACTCCGGCGCCTGCCAGCCGGTGGGCGCCAGCAGGTCCGCCGCCGCCGGGGACACCAGCTCCGCCCAGGTCGAGAACAACCGCACATGCCCCCACGACTGCACCGCGGCCGCCGTGTGCTCGCCCTGCTCCAGCACCACGACCGGCTGGTCGCGGCCGACCAGCTCGGCCGCGGCGGCCAGGCCGATCGGCCCCGACCCGATCACCACGACCGGCAACTCCGCACTCGACGACGACACCGCAACCACATCCCTTGAATAGACGCTTATCGATATGCGCCCATCTTGCGCACTGGATCGACAGTTGTCAATATGGAGGGCATGACCACCGCAGAACAACTCGCCACCCGCTCGTCGACCCCGGCCTGCGACGACGGAGTCTGCGGCGCGGCCGGGATGACCGTCCCGGACTCGGAGCGAACCGCCGCAGTGTTCAAAGCTCTCGCCGACCCGGTCCGGCTCCGCCTCTATTCGCGTATCGCGGCCACCGGCGGCGAAACCTGTGTCTGCGACATCCAGGACGTCGGGGTCTCCCAACCCACCGTGTCCCACCACCTGCGCAAGCTCCGCGACGCGGGCCTCATCGACTGCGAGCGCCGCGGGACCTGGGTGTACTACTGGGCCGTTCCCGGCGCCCTCGGCCCGCTCGCCAGCGTGCTGGACGCCCACACCCAGCTCATCACCCGCTGACGTGCACCAGCCGGTGACCATCCGTCCGATGACTGCCGGTGATTGGCCGGCCGTCGAGGCGATCTACGAAGCGGGCCTGGCCGCCGGCAACGCCACCTTCGAGACCACCACACCCACCTGGGAACAGTTCGACGCCGGGAAGCTGCGCGACCACCGGTTCGTGGCCACCGACGGCACCCGGATCCTCGGCTGGGTCGCGGCATCGCCGGTCTCGACCAGGGACGTCTACGCCGGTGTCGTCGAGCACTCCGTCTACGTCGACCCCGCGCACGCCGGCCGAGGCATCGGCACCGCACTCCTCCAAGCGCTCATCGCCTCGACCGAGACTGCTGGGATCTGGACCGTTCAATCCTCGATCTTCCCCGAGAACACCGCCAGCCTCGCCCTGCACCACCGAGCCGGCTTCCGCACCATCGGCACCCGCGAACGCATCGCCCAATACCACGGCCTCTGGCGCGACACCATCCTGGTCGAACGACGCAGCCGGACATAGTCGAGAAACGATCGTTCGCGTTACACCCAGACTGGTTGGGTGTCTCCGCAGTTCGCGAGTGTAAAGAAACCCGTGTAGACATCAATGTCACGCTGTCAGGGGTTCGCGTTACAGTCCGGCTCATGAGGATCGGCTACGGACGGGTCTCCACCCGCGACCAACACCCAGAAGCGCAACACGACGCACTCACCGCCGCCGGCTGCGAACAGATCTACCTCGATCACGCCTCCGGGAAACTCGCCCGCCGACCCGAGCTGGACAAGGCCCTCGTTGCCGCCGGCAGAACCGGCGACCAACTGATCATCACCAAACTCGACCGACTCGGCCGATCGCTGGAACACCTCATCGACCTCTCCAACGACCTCCAACAGCGCGGTGTCGACCTGGTCGTGCTCGACCAGGGCATCGACACATCCACGGCAGTGGGCCGCATGTTCTTCCAGATCCTCGGCGCGATCGCCGAATTCGAGCACGCCTTAATGTCAGAACGCACCCGCGACGGCCTCGCCGCCGCCCGGGAACGGGGCCGCACCGGCGGTCAGAAACCCAAGCTCGGTACCCGTCAAGCGAAGATGGCCCGGCAGATGTACGACGAAACCGATGACCACGGCCGGCACCGCTACACCGTCGCCCAGATCGCCGCCGAATTCGGCGTCACCCGACCCACCATCTACCGCTACCTCGACCAGGCTCCGTCAGCCGAATCAGTCGTCAGTTAGGAGTTCCTGGAAAGCCTCGCAGTCGACGGCATGCCACTCTCGAACCAGCACATCATCACCGTCACGAATCACTTCGGCGTGCCATGGAAGACAACTCGCGCACGGCCAGATCGCGTATGGCGTTCCATCCTCGTCCTCTGCTGCAAGGTCGATCGAACCGACGGGCGCGGTGTAGTTCGTATTCGGCTTCCGTGGCCCTGCATCGCCAGCGCTCATCAGGACACCGTAGAAGGGCCAGAGGCACGCGGCTACATGTCCGGGCTATCAGATGCCTCGTTTGACGATCGTCAAATAAGACGGGGTGCCCTGGATCACCAGGGCTCGTTGCGTGTCTGCCGCGCAAGGCGGAGTAGCTCTTCGGCGACCTCCGTCTGAAGGGGAAACGCCCGCTCAATACCCACTCCCCCTGGGGTCTGCTCGATCAGGCGAACTCGACGCACCGCATCCGCCAGGATCGATGAGTAGGTCGTCGTCGATGTCCAACGTGGTTCGCCTCATCTGATGTTACTGCATCACTGCATCGGCGCATCTGTCAGAGCGGCAGGGATGTTCGATCGGCTCGACCGGTAGCGATCACGAGAGCGCCGCGTCGTCGTAGCGGGCTCTGGCGGCGTCCACCGCTGGCATGTGTTGCTCTGCCCAGCGTTTGAGATGCTCGATCGGCTCCAACAGTGAAAGGCCGAGGTCGGTGAGCGCGTAGTCCACCCGCACCGGCACCGACGGGGTGACGGAGCGCCGCACCAGGCCGTCCCGTTCCAGGTTGCGCAGGGTCTGGGTGAGCATCTTCTGGCTGACCGCCGCGATCCGGTCGCGCAGCTGCGAGTAGCGCATCGGTTGCTCGCCGAGGGCGCAGATCACCAGCGAGACCCACTTGTCGCCGATCCGGTCGAGCAGCCGGCGGCTGGGACACCGCGCCAGATAGGCATCAAATGCTTCGGCAGCCAGTTCGCGACGATGTTGCGCGGTCTGCGTTGCCATCGGCACCTCCGTGAACCTAGGGCACTCTGAAGTGCCCACTCCCCATAAGAGAGCAACGTTACCAGTATGGAGTTGTGGGCCGGAGCGGCTCATCCCGGAGGTGGTGGAGTTACGGCCACCGGGCAGCGAACTCGTTGGTAGGAGCAGACATGAAGGCAGTAGTGGCACGAGCCGGTCGGCAGTACGCGGAGCTGGAAGAGTCGCCGGAGCCGACACCGGCGGCCGGAGAGGTATTGGTACGAGTCGGTGCCGCCGCCGTCAACCCGGCGGATCTGTTGGTGGAGCAGGGTGTTCTGCGGGAGCCGTTCGGCCTTCCGGACGTGGTGGGCGACGGCTACGACTTCGCCGGCGAGGTAGCCGCGCTCGGCGCCGGCGTCACCGACCTTGCCGTCGGCGACCGGGTGGCCGGCTTGGCCGCCGACCTCAGCCGCAAACCCCGTGCGCACGCCGACATCGTTGCGGTGCCAAGAGATTCGGTGGCACCGGTTCCGCGAGGGCTTGAGCTGACCGCGGCCGCAACCGTTCCGCTCACCGCCCTCACCGCGGATCAGGCGCTCGACGATCTCGGTGATCCGGCCGGCCGGTCGCTGCTGATCACCGGTGCGGCGGGCGGTGTCGGCGGTTTCGCGGTTCGGCTGGCTGCCGACCGCGGGTGGCAGGTCAGCGCGCTTGCCCGGCCCACCGACAAGGACTTCGTCATCGGGGCCGGCGCGACCGACCTGCTGACGACGCTGCCGCGGGCCGAGTTCGATGTGGTATTCGACGCCGCCGGGCTGCAGGAAACCGCGCTCGCGGCGGTGCGTGACGGTGGCCGGTTCCACGGCGTGATGCCGGTGGCGGTGCCAACGTCGGAGCGGGGGATCGAGACCAGCGCGGTGTTGGTGCAACCGGACGCCGCACGGCTTGCCGAATTGCTGGAACTGGTGGCGGACGGCCGGTTGACGGTGCGGATCGCCGGCACGGTGCCGCTGAAGGACTTCCGCACCGCCTACGACGCGCTGGCCTCCGGCGGACAGCGAGGCCGCTGGCTGTTGCGGCCGTGAGCCGTCTCACCTCGACCGGCCCGGGTCCGAGCCAGGTGTGGCTTGACGCGGGCCGGTCCCATCGGTCAGGGTAACCTTACTAAGGGTTGCCTACACTCCATCCGCGTCGCCGACGTCGCGTTGCCGTGCCGGCACCGACGGCCGCCATCCGGCGCGGACAGGAGAAGTCGTCACCGATGCTTGCCACCTTCGTCATCGGCCTGCGTGAGGGCCTGGAAGCGGCGCTGATCGTCGGCATCATTGCTGCTTTCCTGCACCAGGACGGCAACGCCGCCGCGCTCCGCCGGATGTGGCTGGGCGTCGGCCTTGCCGTGGCGCTGTGCCTCGGCATCGGCGTCACGCTCAGTGTGCTGTCCGGCAGCCTGCCGCAGCGGCAGCAGGAGATGGTGGAAGCCAGCATCGGTTTCGTCGCCGTCGCGATGGTCACCTGGATGGTGCTGTGGATGCGCAACCACTCCAAAGATCTCAAGCGCGATCTGGGCGCGGCGGTCGGCGGGGCACTCGCCAGCGGCAGCGCATTGGCGTTGGTGGGCATGGCTTTTCTGGCGGTGATCAGGGAAGGCATCGAGACCGCCGTCTTTCTGGTCGCGGCCGCTCAGACCGGCTCGGCGGCGTCCACCCTGATCGGGGCGGCGCTCGGCGTCGCGATCGCCGTGACCCTCGGATATCTGATCTATCGAGGCGGGGTCCGACTCAACCTCTCGCGGTTCTTCCGGATCACCGGCGTGGTGCTGGTTCTGGTGGCCGGCGGGGTGCTGATGTCGGCCGTTCAACATGCCTACGAAGCCGGTTGGATCACCATCGGACGCACGGTCTGGCTCGACTTCTCCGGCTTCATCGCGCCCGGCTCCGTCCAGGAATCACTGCTCACCGGGGTACTCGGAATCCGCGCCCAGCTCACCGCGATCGACCTGCTCGCCTGGCTGCTGTACGTGCTGCCGATGCTGGTGGTGGTGTGCTGGCCACCGCGTCGGCCGCTGCGCCGGCCGGTGGTGGCCCGGCTGCTGCTGGGCGCCGGGGCGGTCACCGGTGCTGCTGCGGTGACGCTGGCGCTGGTGGTCGCCCCGCCGAGCGGCCCCGCCACCGCCGGCTTCACGCTGACCGGTGCCGCCAAGGGCGACGTGCAGATCACCGTCGACCGGGTCGCCGGATCGTCGGCAACCCTCACGCTGCGCGGCACCGTCCGGACCGCCGACGGCGAGTTCCCCGTCGACCGCACCGCTGCCGTGGAACTGGCTGGGGCGCAAGCCGTTGCCGGCCGGTCCGGTCAGCACTACACCGGCACCGCGGTCGGCCTGGCCGCACCGGGAGCGACAACGCTCAGCGCGGCGCAGGTGGCCGAGCTGAACGGTGGTCGCTACCCGATCGGCCTGCGCAGCGCGACTGGCGATCTCACCGCAACCCGCACCCTGACCTGGACGCCGTCGCTGGTGCTGGACGTGCGCACCGCAGCCCCGCTGACGGTGGGCGGCACCGTCGTGAACGGAGTGATCGCCGAGACTGCCGCCGGCCGCACGTTCCGCGTCGACGCCGGCGGCGGCCCGATCGGCTCCGACCCGGCCAGCACCGACGCGGCCGCGGCCGCCGCCGCGACGATCGCCGCCGACCGTCAGCGATCCGAGCTGTGGGGCGTCGTGGTGCCGTGGGTGCTGGGTGTCTGGGCGGTGCTGGTGCTGGCCGCCGGGATGGTGCTGGTGCTGCGCCGGCCGGCCACCGGACGTCGCGAAGACGTCTCAGTAGCAACAACTTCGACAGCACCAACAACGTCGACAGCACCAACAACTTCGACAGTGCCAACAACTTCGACAGTGCCAACAACCTCGGCAGCACCAGCAACTTCGACGGCACCAGCAACGTCAACCGTGCCGCCAACTACTACCGCATCGACTACCTCTCCCGTGCCAGCCAGTACCGAAGGAGCCTCAGCATGATCGGTTCGCCCCGCCGCCCGGCAGGTCCAGCGTCGCGCCCGTCCACCGAGCCGACGCGGGCGGCCGCAGGGCAACGCCGCCGCGGTGTGGCCCTCGTTGCGGCCGGCTGTGCTGCGGCGCTGCTGCTGACCGCATGCAGCTCCGACAGCGGCTCCAATGCCGCTGCCACCCCCGCCGCCGGCGGTACGAGCGGAGCCGCACCAGCTGCGGCAACGGTGGCCGGTCCGGCCGGATCCGTTGCCGCCCAGTCGGTTGCCGGCTCGTCCGCCGCTGCGCCGGCCGGGGCAGGTGCTGCGACGCAGGCGTCTGCGACCGCTGCCGGCGCGCCGGCCACCGTCAAGATCTCGATCACCGCGGACGGCGGCTGCGCCGTTGATCCGGTGACGGTGCCGGCCGGCCCCGTCACCTTCAAGATCGCCAACCTCGACGCCACCGCCGTCAACGAGGTGCACCTGATGGACGGCGACCGGATCCGTGGCGAGCGCGAGAACCTGGCGCCGGGCTTCGACTCCGAGTTCTCGGCGACGCTGGACGGGGGCTCGTACCAGATCTACTGTCCGGGCGCGGTGACCGAGAACCAGCCGTTCACCGTCACCGGGAAGGCGGCCACCAGTACCGGCGACGTGGCGCAGCAGCTGCAGCAGGCGACCGTCGAGTACGCCGGTTACGTCGACGACCAGGCCGGATTCCTGGTGGAGGCGGTGGCAAAGCTGCAGAAAGCCTTGCAGGGCAAGGATCTTGCAGCCGCGCAGCAGGCCTACGCCGCCGCCAGACCGTTCTACGAGCGGATCGAGCCGGTTGCCGAGTCGTTCGGCGACCTCGACCCCGACATCGACGCCCGCGACGGCGACGTGCCGGCCGCGGGGTGGAAAGGCTTCCACCAGATCGAGAAGGCGTTGTTCACCGACAAAAAGATCGCAGCCGCAACACCTTTCATTGCTGAGCTGGTGAGCAACGTTGCCAAGCTGAAGCAGCTCACCGCGCAGCTGGCGGCCGACACCAAGGCCGGAAACGGCAAGGGCTACAAGCCGGACGAGGTCGCCAACGGTGCCGCGTCACTGCTGGAGGAGGTGCAGAAGACGAAGATTTCCGGCGAGGAGGAGCGCTACTCGCGCATCGACCTTGTTGACTTCGCCGCCAACGTCGAGGGTTCGCAGCAGGCGTTCGCGGCGTTGGAGCCGGCGCTGAAGACCATCGACCCGCAGCGGCCCGCACCGATCACCGCGGCCTTCGCCGCGCTCAACAAGCAACTCGACAAGCACGCGGACACCAAGGCGCTCGGTGGGTATCAGCCGTACGACAAGCTCACCCAGGCCGACATCAAGCAGCTGTCCGATGCCCTGCTGGCCGTTCAGGAGCCGCTGTCGCAGGTTTCCGCGAAGGTGGCGTCCGCAGGGTGAGCACCCCGAAACTTCCCGAGCCGCCTGGCGAGCCGGCACCGGCGTCCGGCAACGACAACCGCGCCGGCGGCAGCGATTCGCCGCCCGAACCCGGTAGATCGGTTGCCCCGTCCCGGCGCAGCTTGCTGTCCGGAGCTGCGCTCGGCGCGGCCGGGCTGCTGATCGGCGGCGGAAGCGGGTACGCGGTGGGCAGGTCGAAGCCGGCCGAGGTGGGCGCGGCGACCAACCCGGTGCCGGCCGGATCCTCAGGTTCGGCACCGGCCGCGTCCGAAGCATCATCAGGTGCGGTGTCGTCCGCCCGGCCGGGCTCCGGCGGCGGCGCCGACGCGGTGAACACCGCGGGTGCCGACGACGCGGTGGTGCCGTTCTACGGCGAGCGTCAGGCCGGGGTGACCACCCGGCAACAGGAACAGATGATGTTCGCCGCTTTCGACCTGACCACCATGGATCCGCTTGCCGTGCAACAACTTCTGGGACGTTGGGCCGCTGCCGCCGCCAGGTTCACCCAGGGCAAGCCGGTCAGCGGCGGCAGCACCCCGGCGAACCGTCCGCCGACCGACACCGGGGAAGGCATTGATCTCGGGGCACATTCACTGACCATCACCGTCGGGTTCGGCGCATCCATGTTCGACGAGCGGTTCGGCCTGCGGGACAAGATGCCGGCCGCGCTCCGGCCGTTCGGGAAGCTGCCGGGTGAGGGCGACATGCGGCCAGAGCTCACCGGCGGGGACCTGTGTGTTCAGGCCTGCGCCGACGACCCGCAGGTGGTGTTCCATGCGGTCCGCAACCTGACAAGGATCGCCCGCGGCACCGCGGTGCTGCGCTGGTCGCAGCTGGGGTTCGGCCGCGCCTCCGCCACCGGAACCGGGCAGACAACGCCGCGAAACCTGTTCGGCTTCAAGGACGGCACCCGGAACCTGCACGCCGACCAGACCGCCGACATCGATCGGTACGTGTGGGTGGACGACGCCGCGACGGACCAGCCATGGATGGTGGGCGGGACGTATCTGGTGGCCCGCAAGATCGCCATGGTGATCGAGTCATGGGATGCCGACTTCCTGGCAGACCAGGAACGGATCTTCGGGCGCCGCAAGGACTCAGGGGCACCGCTGTCCGGTGGACAGGAGTTCACCGTCCCCGATTTCCACAAGACCGGAGCCAACGGCAAACCGCTGATCGACGTGCGCTCCCACATGGCGTTGGCAGCCCCCGAGAACAACAACGGCGTGAAGATCCTGCGCCGCGGTTACAACTACACCGACGGCCAGGATCCGGTGAGCGGCCGGCTGGCGGCCGGACTGTTCTTCGTCTCGTTCCAGCGGGATCCGGCGCAGTTCAAGGCCTTACAGACCAAGCTCGGCGCCGGCGACCTGATGAACGAGTACGTCACCCACCTCGGCGGCGGTACCTTTGCCTGTCCGCCCGGCGTTCACTCCGCGGGCGACTGGTTCGGCAAACGGCTGTTCGCCGGCTGAGCGACGAGGTAGCGGCGCAGCTGCCGGGCGGCGGCCCGGGGCCGGATCGGCCGGCAACCGGCGGCGACCAACCTGCGCACGATCGCGGGTTCGCGCCGAGCGAGCAGGATGCCGCGGCGCAGCAGGAACAACGGCGACTTGCGGTGCTCACGCAGATCGCGCAGCAACCGCAGCACCATGGTCACCAGCCGCGGCCGGTGCACGCACCAGGCGTCCAGCAACACCCCGGCCTGCCGGCAGCCGCGGACGATCTCCGAGACGAAGATGCCCTCGGCCACCACGATGTGTTCGCCGCCGAGCCGCAACTCGCGGGCGCCGACAACGGAGCTGGTGGCGATGTCGTAGTCGGGCACCGTGGTGAACCCGGTGCGGCACAGCGTGATCACCGCCTCCAGCGCCCGGTCGGCGTGCCAGGAGTCGGGGTGATCCCAATCGACCTGACCGCCGGGCAGCCGCGGGAGGCCGGGGTCGTCCGCGGCGCGATAGAAGTCGTCGAGCCGGAGCACGGGCAACCCGCTGCGGTCGGCCAGCCGCGACTTGCCGCTGCCGGACGGCCCGGCGACGAGCAACACATAGGCCTGTGGGATGGCCGGCGCGGAGGCCGGCGAAGCGGGTGCGGCGGACACGAACCGCCATCTTGCCCTACCCGCCGACGCCGGCGCTGCGCGGCAGCCGATGCCGGTTGCGGCGGCCGTCCGTGGTGCGCTCGCGACCCGGCCGGGTGGGCTCAGCCGACCCGGCCGCTCCCGGCATTGCCGATGGTTGGCCGGTCCAGCAGCGACGACAGCACGATGGTCGACTCGGTGCGCGCCACCGCGCCGGAGGCCCGAATCTGCTCGAGGGCCTGCTCGAACTGGGCCATGTCGGCCGCCCGCAGGTGAACCAGCACGTCGGCGTCGCCCGACACCGTGTAGGCCGCCACCACCTCGGGGATGGGGGTGAGGATCTGCCGGATCCGCGCCGGGGTGATGTTGCCGGAATACGTCACCGACACGAACGCCTGAGTGGTCCAGCCCAGCTGGGCCGGGTCGATCTGCGCGGTGAAACCGGTGATGACGCCCTCGTCCTGGAGGCGGTCGACGCGCCGCTTCACGGCGGGTGCCGACAGACCCACCTCAAGACCGATCTCGCGGAACGAGCTGCGGGCCTGCTTCACCAGACACGAAACGATATGCCGGTCAATCTCGTCCATCTGCAACGAACCGTGCTCCCTTCGTCCCGTGAGTCGCTTGTCGTTCCGTTCGGTCAGATCCTATCGTCGTGAGCATGACTGCTGCTTCGCCCGCCACCACCGTCGTCGCCGGGGCTGCCGAGCCCACCGAGCCCCCGGCGGCTGCCGTCCCAGCGGCGGCCCCCGGGACGGCGACCCCGGACGCATCCACCGGCAAGATCGCGCGCCCGCGCCGGTATCTGATGTGCCGGCCGACCCATTTCGAGGTGACGTACGAGATCAACGCCTGGATGGACTCCGACGTCCCGGTCGACCCGGCGCTGGCCATGCGGCAGTGGGAGACGCTGCGGCAGGCCTATCTGGATCTGGGGCACCAGGTCGAGGTGATCGAGAACGCGCCCGGCCTGCCCGACATGGTGTTTGCCGCCAACGCCGGCACCGTGATCGACGGCACCGTGGTTCCCGCCAAGTTCCTCAACAGTGAGCGCGCCGGCGAAGAAGCGCCGTACACGGCATGGTTCCGTGAGCACTTCGACTCGGTGGTCGAGCCCACGTTCGTCAACGAGGGCGAGGGTGACTACCTCTGGACGGGCAGTCGATTGCTGGCCGGCAGCGGCTTCCGTACCGATCCCCGCGCGCATGACGAGCTCGCCGGTGCGCTGGGCGTCACGGTGCAGCCGCTCGAGCTGGTCAGCCCGTACTTCTACCACCTTGACACCGCGCTGACGATTCTCGGCGACGACGAGATCGCCTACATCCCAGAGGCTTTCAGTGACGAGTCGCAGCGGGTGCTGTCCGAGCTGTATCCGGAGGCGATTCACGTGTCGCTGCCGGACGCGCAGTGGTTCGGGCTCAACGCCACCTCCGACGGACGCAATGTGGTGGTGGCGCAGCAGGCCGAAGGCATGCAGCAGGCACTGGCGGCCGCAGGGTATGTTCCGGTGCCGGTGGACGTCTCCGAGTTCCGCAAGGCCGGCGGCGGCATCAAGTGCTGCACCCTTGAACTTCGCGGCTGAGCGCCTTCTCGTTGCCGCCTTCAGCATGACCCGTCGGACCCGCTGCGCCGGGCCGGCTGGTCTGCCGCAGGCTCGGCTGACCGCTTCGACGCTGCCCGCGCCGCTGCGGTTCCGCGGTCAGGATGGATAGCGCAGACCATCGACACCGTACGTTCGACCCGCCCATGGTGAGAGGGCGCCGCATTCCAGCGACGCGCCTGTGCAGCCGCACAGCAGCACAGGGGAAATCACGGGGGAGAACGTCATGTTTCAGCCGTACCCGCACTCAGCACAGCGTCGATGGTGGTGGACCGGGGGAGCCGTCGCCACGGCCACCGTCATCGTTGCCGGCGGCGTGGTTCTTGGTCAGGGGACGTCAGGGCAGGCGGCCGGCCCGCAGCCGGCAGCCGCGACGGACCAGGGGCCGCAGAACCTGCTGGCGCCAACGGTTCCGCAGGACCCGGGGAACGACCCAGGCAGCATTGTCGACAACCTGCCCGAGTTCGACCCGATGCGGATAGCGCTCGACTACCGCGTCAAGGCGACCCTGAACCTGCGGGAGGCGCCCAGCCTCGACAGCCGCACCGTCAAGGCCGACGCCTACCAGGCCGGCTCCATGGTCAGCATCGAATGCCAGACCACGGGCTCGCCGGCGTACGGCAGCGACATCTGGGACAAGACCATCGACGGCGGATACGTCCCGGACGCCTACATCAGCACCGGAAGTGACGGGTTCGCGCCGGAACTGCCGCGGTGCACTGACGTGCCGCCCGTGCCGCTGCCGGAGGAACCGGCATCGCAGCAGCCGATCACCCCACCACCACCCGCGCCGGAGCCGCCCGCGCCGGAGCCGCCGGCCCCACCGGCCCCCGAGCCGCCGGCCAACGACCAGGGCAAGCATGTGTTTCCGGTTCGGGCCGATCTTGACGGCCGCACCACCAAGCAGCTCAATGGGGAGCGGGTGAAGGAGTACAAGCAGGGCAGCGAGGTGGAGGTGGTGTGCCAGGCCGACGGTGAGAATGCCTACGGTTCAACGATTTGGGACAAGACCAGCGACAACCTGTGGGTGCCCGACCGTTACGTCGGTACCGGTTCCGACGGGTTCGCCCCCGGTGTGCCGAAGTGCGACCCGAACGACGGCCAGCCCAATGTCGGTCCGCCGCCGGCTCCCGAGCCGAACCCGGAGCCGGCTCCGCCGGCCGAACAGCCACCGGCCGAACAGCCACCGGCCGAACAGCCGCCGGCGGGCAAACCGCGGGTCGTTGCCATGGGCGACTCGTACGCCTCCGGCGAGGCGGGTGGTGACTACCAACCGGAGACCAACGACCGCAAATCCAACATGTGTCACCGGAGCCGGAATTCTTGGCAGCAGAACGTGACGATCCCGGGTTTGGGCGTGACCAACGAGAACAACTCGGCGATCGACTACGCCTTTGTCTCCTGCTCGGGCGCGGTGGCGCAGAACGTCTACGACGTCGAGCAGGAACTTGTCGTGCAGAACCTGGTGACCAAGGAGGAGCTGTACCGCGCTCCACAGGCCGGGCAGGGACTCCAGTCGAAAGCGTTGGGGCAGAAGGCTGATTACGTGTTGCTGAGCCTTGGCGGCAACAACTTCGGCTTCGGCGACATCGTCACGACGTGCCTGACGTCCGAATGCCTGGGAGAACCGGTGGTGGCGGATGCGGAGAATAGAGTCAGCACGGAGCTGCAGAACAATGTGTTGCCGACCATTCGGCGCATCTCGCAGGACACCGGCGGCGCGCGGATCGTGTGGACCGGGTACCCGCAGCTGATGCAGGGTGACAGGTGTCCGACCATCGAGAAGGAAGAAGTTGAGCGACTCGACGGATTGGCCGCCTGGCTGTCGGGTGAGATGCGGGCGGCCGCCGAGCAGCTCCGCAGCGAGGGTGTCGACATCAAGTTCGTCGACATGGTGGAACCGTTCAAGGGCCACGGAGCGTGCAGCTCGCTCAGTGCGAAACAGGCCTGGATCAACGGTGCCTGGGGCCTGAACCCCCGAGGTGGTCTCACCAACATCGCCGTCCAGGAGTTGTTCCACCCCAACCCGTACGGACAGCAGGCCTACGTCCGGGCGGTCGATGCCGCCATCGCGAACTGGTAACCGGGACTTGACGCTGGGGCCGGTGACGAAACGCTCGTCACCGGCCCCGGCGCTTGGCTGTCGGTCGGCGCTCAGTCGTCCAGGTCGGCGAGGAACTGCCGGGCCGGCACAAAGAACGTCACGCCGGTGACGGCCTTGGAGAAATCGAGGATCTTGTCGTGCAGCGGCGGCGGATCGCCGATGAACATCCGCTCCAGCATCTTCTCCGTCACCCACAGGTGCCGGCTGTAGCCGATGAAGTAGGTGCCGTACTCGCCGCGTCCGGGGACAGCGAAAGGCATGTTGTCGCGCAGGATGTCGTGCTCGCCGTTTTCATCGGTGATGGTGCAGAGCGTCTTGTGCGACTTCTGCTGGTCCGCACCGGCGTCGGGCAGCTCGACGTTGTCGAACTTGGTCCGCCCGATGATGTTCTCCTGCTCCTCGGTCTTCTGCTCGCGCCAGCCGGCGAGGTTGTGCAGGTACTTCTGGATCACCACATAGCTGCCGCCGGTGTAGTCGGGATCTTCCTCACCCACCAGCGTCGCCGCCGGCAGCGACAGCCCGATCGGATTCGCGGTGCCGTCGATGAACTCCAGCAGGTCGCGACCATCGAAATAGCGGAAGCCGGCCACGTCGTCCACTCCGGTCACCGCGTCGCCGAAGGCCTCAAGCAGGAGCTTCTCGAACTCGACGATCAGGTCCATCGAATCGGCCCGCAGGTGGTACAGCAGATCGCCCGGAGTGGCGACGGCGGTGTGCGTCTGCCCCTTGATCTCCTTGAACGGACGCAGCTCGGCCGGCTGCGGCTTGCCGGTGGCCCGCTCCCACACCCGCTGGCCGATACCGACGTTGGCGGTGAAGAACTGGCGGTCGGCACGGATCTGGATGTCCTTGATCAGGTCTTCGGTGCTGGCCAGCACCGACCGGGCCTTGGCGGCGGCCGGGTCCCCGTCGTTGATGGTGAGCACCAGGAACCCGGCGGCCCGGGTCAGCGGCGCATCCACATACTGCGGCTCGGTGTCGATCGCCCGCTCGCTCGGCGGCACGGGACTGGTGGTCGCGGAGTTGTCCATGCTCCATTCCTAACGCAGCCGGCCCGGCTTCGCGCGGTCGGACGGGTGGCGGGTGTTGACGCCAAGCCAGTTTGTCCGCATCGCCAATCCGTGGCAGCGGCCGGTACGCCTCGGCGAGAGGCCGGCCGGCGCATGGCGGCGTCCCGTGGTGGTGACCGCCGGCCGAGGCGCAACAGCCATCGAATCGGCTCGTCCCGGTTGTGGGCGCTCCCGAAGCCGCCTACGGTACGAACGCAGGACGTCCCACGTCCTATCTACCCGTGTTCGTGCTCAACGAGGAGCTGTCCGATGAACTCTCGCAAGATCAGCGTTGTGTCCGTGGTCGCCGCGGTGACCGCGGTGTGCGCCACCGCCGTCATCGCCCCGGCCTCGTCGGTGACGGGTGCCCCGGCGGCTGCCGACGCCCGATCCGGCAGCGCAGGTGCGCAACCGTTGCGGGCCGACCGAAGCGCCGATGGCGGGCAGCTGGTGGCCGCCAAACCCGGTGGCCGATGCACCCAGTCGGTGCCGTACCCCGCCGGCGACAACGGTTATGCCAGCTTCCGCATTCCCGCGGTGGTCACCACCACCCGTGGGACGGTGCTCGCGTTCGCCGAGGGGCGGCACGCCGGCACCGCGGACTCCGGCGACATCGACGTGGTGCTGAAGCGATCGTCCGACGGTGGCTGCAGTTGGTCCGAGTTGGCAGTGGTCAGCGACGGCGACGGCGACACGCGCGGAAACCCCGCTCCCGCAGTCGATCCGGCGACCGGAGCGGTGGTCCTTGTCACCACCTTCAACGGCGGCAACGTCACCGAGAAGCAGATTCTCAAGGGCGAGGTGGCCGCCGAGGATTCCCGCAGAGTGTTCGTGCAGACCAGTGCGAACGACGGGGTCAACTTCACCGCTCCGCGAGAAATCACCGCATCGACCAAACGCGCCGATTGGCGCTGGTATGCCAGCGGTCCAGGGCACGCCACGGTACTGACCACCGGGCCGCACCGGGGTCGCATCGTGGTGCCGGCCAACCACTCGATCGCCCCGCCGGCCGGGTCCGGCGATCAGGGCGACGAAGCAAAGTATTACGGCGGCCACAGCATCTACAGCGACGATCGCGGCAAGACCTGGCAGATCGGTTACGTCGACGACAATCCCGACGGTTTCATCAACGTCAACGAGACCGCGGCGACGCAGTTGCTGGACGGCCGGATGTACTTCAACACCCGCGAGCACAACGGCAGTGCGCCCGGCAACCGGGCCGACGCCTATTCCACCGACGGCGGTCAGACGTTGGTGGCGCCGTTCGCCCCGCAGGCCACCTTGGTCGGGCCGGTGGTGCAGGGCAGTGTGCTGCAGGTCAAGGGTGGTGGAAAGTCCCGCTCCCCGTTGTTGTACTCGGGCCCGGCGGATCCGGGGGCGCGGGCGGCGATGACCATCCGGGTGTCCCGCGATGCCGGTGTCACCTTCAGCGACCCGTACCCGATCTCCGGCCTGCCGGCTGCTTACTCGGATCTGGTGCAGCTCAACAACTCCACCATCGGGCTGCTGTACGAGACCGGAGCTCGCACGTCCACCGACACCATCGTCTTCCGCAAGATCGACCTCGCCGAGCTGATTCGCTGAGCCGGTGTCCGGGCCGCGGTCGATCAGGTCGCCGAGCCGTTGGCGGCGCCGACCGTGTGCCCGGCCCGGCCGCCGTAGGGTCCTGCCTTGGTCCGCCGCCTGACCTCCTCGAAGTGCGCGTGCACGGCGGCTTCGGCGAGATCCGGGTCGCCACTGGCGATTCCGTCGATGATGCGTTGGTGGATGGCGGCAGCCACCCGCCTGGGCCTTGGCACCTCGAGTTCGGCCTCGGCCATCCGGTAGACGTCCCAGAACAGCCCGATCAGATCACTTGCCAGCTCGACGCCGGCCGCGTTGCAGAGCACCTCGTGGAAGTCGCGGTCGGCCTTGCTGGCCGCCTCCACCGTGGTACCCCGCATTCGCCGGACGCAGTCCTGCAGCTCGGCGAGCATGGCTTCGTTGCGCTCCAGTGACACCCGGCGGGTGAGCTCAGTCTCGATGATCTCGCGCACCTCGAGCAGGTCGGGCAGCCGGCGCTGTCCGGTCGCCTCGCCTGCCCTGGTCCGGAACAGCAGCCACGGCTGCAGCGCCGAAGTGCTGGCGGAACCGACGAAAGTCCCGTGGCCGTGGCGGATCTCGACAATGCCGAGCGCCTGCAGCGCCTTCACCGACTCGCGGATGGAGTTCCTGCTGACCCCGAGGTCGTTCATCAGGCTGAGCTCGGTGGGCAGCGGCGCTCCTGGCGGCAGGCCACGTTCCACTATCAGGTTGGCGATGGCTCTCGCCAGTTCCTCGCTTCGCTGCGGTCGCATCTGTCTGCCTTCCGTGACACCGGGCGCCGGTGGGTAGCCGCGACGGCAGCGCCCGCGCCGCTCATCCTAGGTGCGCGGCCGAGCGGCACCCGGCTGTGCCGTAGGCCTTGACCTGAGGTCGCGCGCCTCCTACTGTCCACGTAGGACATTGGACGTCCTATGCCCAGCGATACCGGACTGGCCACCGCGACGTCCACCAGTCGACGGAGACAGCCGAATTCTGCGGCCCCCGCGGATCCTCAGGAGATTTCAATGACGAACCATCTTCGCGAGTCCACCCCGGTGATGAGCCGGCGTTCCATGCTCAGGTACGCCGGTCTGCTCGGCGTCGCCGCCGGGATCGGGACGACACTGTCGGCGTGCGGCGGACCCAAGTCCACCAACGCGACCGGCGAGCAGAAGTCCACCATCACCGCGGTGATCGGCTACGGCAACAACCAGAGCTGGGATCCGACCCAGACCGCTTCGGCGTTCTCCATGGCGGCCATCCTGCACAGCTACGAGGCACTGGTGGAGGGCGACCCGATCACCAGGGAGCCGTATGCCGCGCTGGCAAAAGCGCTGCCGGCCGACGTCTCCGGTACGAGCCTCAAGTTCGAACTGCGCGACGGCGCCAAGTGGCACGACGGCAAACCCGTCACCGCCGACGACGTCGTCTTCACCTACCAGCGCGTGCTCGACCCCAAGGAGAACGTCGCGATCCGCGCCTACTTCTCGCTGTGGCTCCAGGAGGTCAAGAAGGCCGGCGACAACGCCGTCGAGTTCGTGCTCAAGTTCCCGTTTCCCTATGTGCTGGAACGGATTCAGATCGCCAAGATTATGCCGAAGCACGTCTTCGATGGGAAGTGGGACGACGCCACCGCCGGCAAGGTGGTCGGCTCCGGCCCCTACAAGGTCACCGAGCAGGCCCCGCTGAGCCACACCTCGTTCGAGAAGTTCGCCGACTACAACGGCCCGCGGCCGGCGGTGTTCGAGACCATGCTGTGGAAGTCGATCGTTGAGGCGCCGGCTCGCGTCGCCACCATCTCCGGCGCCACCCCGCAGGCGCAGATCGCCGAGAACATCCCCGCCGAGAACGTGGCCGCGCTAACCAAGGCCGGTCGCACGGTGGAGCAGGCAGAGGGGATGAACATGCTGTGGATGCTGTTCAACACCGCCAAGGCACCTTTCGACGACAAGCTGGTCCGGCAGGCACTGCACTACGCGATCGACTCCGACAAGATGGTGAAGATCGGGCTGAAAGGTGCTGGCACGCCGGCAACCTCGTTCATCAACCCGGCACTGGCCGCCTCCCAACCGGCCGCGCTCGACTTCGGCTACGACCCGGACAAGGCCAAGGCGTTGTTGAAGCAGGCGGGGGTGTCGAACCTGAAGGTCACCCTCAATACGTCCAACACCACCGTGGTCGCCTCCTGCGTCAACGTGATCAAAGAAGGCTGGGATGCCATCGGCGTCAACACCACCCTCGACGCTGCGGACACCAAAGCATTGTTCTCCAAGCTGGACGGCGGCGCCGACTTCCAGGTGGTGGTGTCCACCGGCAACCCGCAGCAATTCGGCGTCGACCCTGACCTGCTGGTCCGGGCGTTCTACGGGCGCGAATCGTTGTGGTCCAAGACCTATGCCCGCTGGACCAGCAAAGACGCCGAGGCGTTCTATGCGCTGCAGGACACCGCGGCGAAGGAGCCGGACGAGACCAAGCGCACCGCCCTGGTCAAGAAGCTGATGGACGAGCTGAGCACCCAGGCCGTCTTCTACCCGATCGTCTTCACCAAGATGGGCACCGCATGGGACCCGAAGAAGATCAGCGGGGTGAAGGCCCAGGGCTACCCCGGTATCAACTTGCTCCAGGTCAAGACGGTCTGAGAACCCTTACGCCATGGTCGTTGTCGTACGGATGCTGGTTGGCCGCATCCTGGCCCTGATCCCGCTGATCCTCGGCGTTGTGCTGTTCGTGTTCGTTGTCATGGAGTTCGCGCCGACCGATCCGGCGCTGGCCGCATTCGACGGCGCCAACGCCACCGCCGAGCAACTGGAACAGTTCCGCGAGGCCAACGGGCTCAATGATCCGCTTCCGGTGCGCTACGTGCGTTTTGTGGTGGCGCTCAGCCACGGCGACTTCGGCACCAGCGTGATCACCAAGCAGCCGGTCTGGGGCACGATCGCGTCGGCGCTGCCACTGACCATTCAGCTGACGGTGCTCGGACTGCTGATCGCCCTGGTTCTCGGGGTGGCGCTCGGAGTGATCGCCGCGCTGTTCCGCGGCCGTTGGCCGGATCAGCTGATCCGGCTGGTGTCGCTGGCAGGTGTTGCGGCGCCGGCATTCTGGATCGCGTTGCTGCTGGTGCAGTGGCTGGCGGTGGGCAAGGGCTGGTTCCCGAGCAGCGGGTACGTCAACCCGGCCGACTCGATCTCCGGTTGGCTCAACTCCATGACGCTGCCGGCGGTCTCGCTGGCGCTGCCGGTGGCCGCGCAGCTGGCGCGGATCGTCCGCACCTCGATGGTCGAGGAACTCGACAAGGACTACGTCCGCACCGCCCGCGGCGGCGGGCTGCCGCCGGTGGTGGTGGTCGGCCGGAACGTCCTGCGCAACGCGCTCGTCACGCCCCTGACGGTGTTGGGCCTGCGGATCGGTTACCTGGTGGGCGGCGCGGTCGTCATCGAGACCATGTTCGCGCTTCCCGGCATGGGGCAGAACATGATTCAGGCGGTACTGGACGGCGACACCGCCAAGGTGCAGGGCTTCGTCATCGTGATTGCGATCGGATTTGTGTTGGTGAACCTGGTGGTGGACGTGCTCTATCTGATTGCCAACCCGCGGCTGCGGAGTCGGACATGATCCGGCCAGGGCTCACCAGGCGACTGTCCCGGCCCGGCATCAGGTTCCGGCGGCTGCGGTGGAGCTCGTGGGTTGCCATCGGCGTGCTCGCCGTCATCGCGCTGGCGGCGTTGCTGGCGCCGCTGGTGGCCACGCACGACCCGAATGCGTTGGGAACAAGCGTGTCCGGCCCGAGCACGCAGCACTGGCTCGGCACCGATTCCGACGGTCGCGACATCTTCTCCCGATTGGTGTACGGCAGCCGCTGGTCGCTGACCATCGGTCTGGGCGCCACCCTGATCGCACTGGTGGTCGGCGCGGCCGTCGGCGCGTTCGCGGCCACCTCCAAGCGGTGGGCCGACGAGCTCACCATGCGCATTCTCGATGTGGTGATGGCCTTTCCGGGGATCGCGCTGGCCGCGGTGCTGGTGGCGGTGTTCGGCCGCTCCATCCCGGTGCTGATCGGCGCGATCGCGTTCCTGTACATGCCATCCATCGCGCGGGTGGTACGCGCCAACGTGCAAGCTCAGTACAGCGAGGATTACGTCCAGGCGGAACGGCTGATCGGGGCGAGGCGGATCTACATCATCGCCAAGCACGTCGCGGTGAACTGCGCCGCCCCCGTCCTGGTGTTCTGCACGGTGATGGTGGCTGACGCCATCGTGTTCGAGGCATCGTTGTCGTTCATCGGCGCGGGAATCCAGCCGCCGAACCCGTCGTGGGGATCGGTGATCGCCGACGGCAAGAACATGGTGCTGACCGGCGGTTGGTGGGCAACGCTGTTCCCCGGCCTGCTGATCCTGATCACCGTGCTGTCGCTGAACGTGTTGTCCGAGGGTATTTCCGACGCCTGGGCGGCACCGTCGGCACGGACCGCTCGGGCTGCGGCAGCGGCCAAGGCCGAGGTGGTCGAAGAAGGCAAGGAGAACCGCGAACCGGTGCTGCCGATCGCGGGGCTGCAGCAGACCGGCGAGCGGCTGGCCCGCACCGCAAGGGATCTCAGCGGAGCGGAAAACATCCTCGAGGTGGCCGACCTGTCGATCCGCTTTCCCCACCGGCACAACGGTGTACAGGTGGTGGAGAACATCTCGTTCACCGTGCGCAAGGGCGAGGTGCTCGGGTTGATCGGCGAGTCCGGCTGCGGCAAGTCGTTGACCGCACTCTCGGTGATGGGGCTGCAGCCGCGGGAGGCCGAGGTCACCGGCACCATCACCTTCGCCGGGCGCAACCAACTCGCGCTGTCCGCCAGGGCCCGCCGGGCTCACCTCGGGCACGACATCGCGATGATCTATCAGGACGCGCTCAGCTCGCTGAATCCGGCGATGACGATCGCCGCGCAGCTCAAACAGTTCATCCGCCGCAAGGGAACTCGCAGCGCGACCGAACTGATGGAGCTGGTGAATCTTGACCCGGAGCGCACCCTGCGGGCGTATCCGCACGAGCTGTCCGGTGGGCAACGGCAGCGCGTGCTGATCGCGATGGCGCTGTCCCGCGACCCGAAGCTCATCGTCGCGGACGAGCCGACCACGGCGCTGGACGTGACGGTGCAGGCGCAGGTGATGAAACTGTTGCTGCGCTTGAAGGATGAGCTGGGATTTGCGCTGATCGTGGTCTCCCACGACCTCGCGTTGGTATCCGAGATCGCCGACCGGGTGGTGGTGATGTACGGCGGTCAGGTCGCCGAGGCCGGCAGTACCGCCAGCGTGGTGGGGACACCGCAGCACCACTACACCAGGGGACTGCTCAGCGCCGTGCTGTCGCTGGAACAGGAGCGCCGGCCGCTCACCCAGATCAAGGGTGTGGTGCCGTCGCCGGCGAACTTCTCGCCCGGCTGTCGATTCTCCGAAAGGTGCCCGGCGGCCGAGCGGCTGTGCCGTGAGCAGGAGCCGGCCCCCGACGGCGATCCGCTGCAGCATTTGGTGGCCTGCCACTTCCCGGCTGAAACCGACTCGGCGGCAAAGGTTCTCGCCGGAACCGGCGGGGGTGACCGGCGATGACGGACGTCGTTGCCGCGCCGCCTGGCGCAGCCGCCGCCACCGGTTCCGAACCGCTGCTGCGGGTGCAGGGTGTGCACGTGGTGCACCGGATTCGCTCGCGCAAGCTGATCGGGCACGGCAACGTCTACGCGCTCACCGATGCCAACCTGAGCATCGCGGCAGGGGAGACCGTCGGCATTGTCGGCGAGTCCGGGTGCGGCAAATCGACGCTGGCCAAGGTGATTGTCGGCCTGCAGCGGCCGACCGAGGGTGCGGTGAACTTCCGCGGCACGTCGCTGTGGGAGATGAGCCAGAAGCAGCGGGCCCGGCAGTTCGGCCGCGAGGTGGGGATGATCTTCCAAGATCCGTCCACCGCGTTGAACCGGCGGCTGTCCATCGCCAAGATCATTGCTGATCCGATGGACGTGCACGGCGTCGGCAGCAGCAGGCAACGCCGAGAACGCGTCCAGGAACTGATGGCGCTGGTCGGACTGCCGACCAGCGTGGCCGATGCGGTGCCGGGCCAGCTGTCCGGCGGACAGCGACAGCGGGTGGCGATCGCCCGCGCGCTGGCGCTCGACCCTGCGTTGCTGGTGGCGGACGAACCGACGTCCGCGCTGGACGTTTCGGTGCGCGCGCAGATCCTGAACCTGTTGATGGACTTGAAGGATCGGCTCGGGCTGGCCATGGTCTTCGTCTCGCACGACATTCAGACGGTGCAGGCGATGAGCGACCGGATCGTCACCATGTACCTCGGCCGGATCGCAGAACAGGCACCGGCGAACGACATCCCGGACCGGGCCTACCACCCGTACAGCAGGGCGCTGTTCTCGGCGACGCCCAGCCTGCTGCGTCCCACCGAGCCGATCGTGCTGTCCGGAGCGGTGCCGTCGGCCACCAACCCGCCCAGCGGCTGCAACTTCCGCACCCGCTGCTGGAAGGCGACCGATGAATGTGCCAACGCCTTGCCCCCGCTCACCAGGGTCGGGGCCGCCGCGCAGGCGGACGAGACCGCAGAACCGTTGCCGCTGCACGAGTATCGCTGCTGGCATCCGGAGCTGCCCGACGCTCCGTCGGACGCCGCCGAACCATTGAAGACCGATTCGACCGACACTCACTCGGCGAATACGCACTCGGCGGATACCCACGCGTCTGATGCGCAATCTCCGAGCGCCGAATCTCTGAACGCCGAATCTCTGAACGCCGAGTCACCCAAGGCCGGATCACTGAAGAAAGAACAAGCATGATGACACCTGCTTTCCGCGGCATCATCCCGCCGGTGTGCACGCCGCTGCACGACGATTTCAGCGTCGATGTGGTGTCGTTGCAGCGGGCACTTGAGTTCCTGCTCGACGCCGGTGTCGACGGGGTGTTCGTGCTCGGGTCCACCAGCGAGGTGGCCTACCTGCCGGATGCCCAGCGCCGCACCGTGATCGAGACCGCCGTGCGGCAGGTGGCCGGCCGGGTGCCGGTGCTGGCCGGCTGCATCGACATGACGACGTTGCGGGTGGCCGAGCACATCGCGGTGGCGCAGGACGCGGGCGCCGATGCCGTTGTGGTGACCGCGCCGTTCTACACCAGGACGCACGTTGCCGAGATCGAGCAGCACTTCCGGTTGCTGCACGCGGCGACGGGCCTGCCCATCTTCGCTTACGACATCCCGGTGGCGGTGCACTCCAAGCTGGACACCGCGATGATCCTGAAGTTGGCGCAGGAGGGAGTGCTTGCCGGGCTCAAAGACTCCAGCGGGGACGATTCGTCGTTCCGATATGTGTTGCAGGGCAAGAAGGATCGCGGCCTTGACGGGTTCGCCGTCTTCACCGGTTCTGAGCTGGTGGTCGACAATCTGTTGAGCATCGGCGCCGACGGCGCCGTGCCCGGTCTCGGCAACGTCGACCCTGCGGGCTACGTCACCATCTTCGACCGGGTCCGCTGCGGCGACCAGGCCGCCGCGAACGCCGAACAGGACAGACTGCTGCGGCTGTTCACCATCGTCGGCATCGGCGACCCGGCCCGCATCGGCCGCAGCTCGGCCGCGCTCGGCGCCTTCAAGTACGGGATGAAGCTCCGCGGCGTGATCGACAACGCCGTCCTCGCCCCGCCGCAGCTGCCGCTGACCGCGGACGAGCAAGTCCGCATCAAGGCCGGTCTGGTGGAAGCCGGCCTGCTCTGAGGCTCACGCATCCGCGCGACGCTGGGCCGCAGCGCTTCCGGGATGGCGTAGTGATCACCGGCGAGCCGACATTGTGAACCTCGCCGAGTTCCAGCCGGACGTGCCCGGCCGGCTGGTTTCCCATCGCCGGGAGGGACCCGGCGTGCAGCGCTTGGGCTCAGCGGTAGTTGGTGAACTGCAGTGCAACGTCGAGATCGCCGGCGCCCTTGAGCATCGCGATCACGGCTTGCAGGTCGTCCTTCTTCTTGGCCGAGACCCGGAGCTGATCGCCCTGGATCTGCGCCTGCACACCCTTGGGCCCCTCGTCGCGGATCTTCTTGGCGATCTTCTTGGCGTTCTCGCTGGAGATGCCGTCGATCAGGGTGCCGGTGACCTTGTAGATCTTGCCGGACTGTTCCGGCTCGCCGATCTCCAGCGCCTTCATCGAGATGCCGCGCTTGACCAGCTTCTCCTTGAACACCTCGATCGCCGCCTTGGCACGCTCGTCGGTCGACGAGGTGATGGTGACGTTGTGCTCGCCGGCCCATTCCACGGTGGTGTTGGTGCCGCGAAAGTCGAAGCGCTGGCTCAGCTCCTTGGCGGCCTGGTTGAGCGCGTTGTCGGCCTCCTGCCGGTCGATCTTGCTCACCACATCGAAGGACGGATCTGCCATGACGGTCTCCTTCCGGGCGGCCACCAGCCCTGCTGGCACCGCGACTTGCTTACCTGCTGCGGCCTCCCATCTTGCCCGCTGTACTGCCGGCAGCGGCAGCCGGGCGAGACCGCCGACTGGCGGCCGCATCGATTTCGGGCGGCGCCACCGCTCGTAGTACGCTTGCTGGGCACGGCAGGTTGCCCGAGCGGCCAAAGGGAGCTGACTGTAAATCAGCCGGCATTGCCTACGGGAGTTCGAATCTCTCACCTGCCACGCATCCAGCGGCGGGCCCTGACCACGGGCCCGCCGTTTGGCTTATGGAGGGTGCGTGTGCCCGCTGTTCGCACCGCAGTGGGGTGACAGCACCTGGCCGTAACAACTAGTATGTACGACATGAGCGATGCCGACGCCAGAACTCGACTGATCGACAGCACCAGGGAGCTGCTCTGGGAGCGCGGCTACGCGGCGATGAGCCCGCGGGCCATCATGCAGCGGGCGGAGGTCGGACAGGGCTCGATGTACCACCACTTCACCGGTAAGGCCGACCTGGCGGCGACCGCGTTCGCCGACAACGCCGAGCGCACCCTTGCCGCCGCCCGGCGCAGCCTGGCAGGCGCGGGCAGTGCCCGCGAACGACTGATCGGCTACCTCAACCGCCGCCGCGAGGTGCTGCGTGGCTGCCCGGTCGGCCGCATGGCGCAGGACGCCGAGGCACTCGACACGCCAGAACTGGCGGCGGTGTTGCGCGAGACCTTCGCCGAGCTCCGCGGGCTGGCCGCCGCGGCCGCCGCCGAGGGGGTGGCATCGGGGGAGCTGCCAGAGCACGTCGACCCTGACGAGTTGGCGGAGACCGTCCTTGCCGTGGTGCAGGGCGGGTACGTGCTGGCTCGCGCGGAGGGATCACCGGTTCCGTTCGACCGGGCGGTAGCCGGTGCGGTCGCGCTGATCAAGGCCGCGTCGTGTTGATCTCCGGCGCCGGCACCGAGCGGGTAGCTTTGCTCGCCCAATACCCGATCGGTCTGCCCGCCGATTACGACATGGACATCATCCGCCGCCGCGTGTGCGACCGCGGTGCTGCCCTGGACCACCGAGACGGCTTGACCGTCAAGGCCTATGCCGTCACCGAGCGCGGAGTGGACGGCGCCGCCATCAACAGCTATGCCCCGTTCTATCTGTGGGGCAGTACCCGCGCGGCCGCACATTTCCACTACGGCGGCGGTGGTTTCGCTGGAATCGTCAGCGATTTCGGGCGGCCGTCGGTGCGCACCTGGCTGCCGGTGGCGGCTCGTCGTGGCGGTCTTCCCGCCGCCCGGGTCGACACCTTGGAGCTGCGGGAATGGCTGCTGGCGCCCGACGTCGACCCGGCCGGCGTCGCGGAGTGGATGCGCGCCGAGGTGCGCAGTGGCGACGACGAGATGCATTGGACGGCAACAGGTATCGATGTCACTGCGTGGCGTGCCGTGCTGATCCGAACGACTGCCCGCGGTGCCGATGCCTGGCCATCGGGTGCTTCGGCCGGCGCGGGCGATGCCGCCTTGGCAGCGCCGGCGAGCGAGGCCGACACCACTCGGTACCGGGTACTGCATGTCAGCGAACCCGCCGGTCATCCGGACGCGCGCCCGCTGCCGCCGTGAGGCCGGCGGACCGGAACTGCCAGGACGACGATGCGCGGTTGGCGGTGGGCGCCGGCCGGAACCAGCGCGGCGCCCACCGGCGCTCACCGAGCTGCGGGGAGCTACCGGCGAGTCAGTCCTGGAACCAGAACGAGTACAGGTCCGCTCCGGTCACGTTGAACCGCAGCTTGATCTGCTGTCCCTGCACGTTCTTCAGCGAGGACCCGCGCCACTTCACCTGGACCGCGGTGTGGTCACCACGCACCGGGATCGCCTTGTTCCCGGACAGCGCGGGGATCGGCTCGCCGGTGCCGGCGTCCAGCACGTCGACGGTGACCTGTCCGCCGTAGCGCTTGGTGTTCACGTTGACGTACAACGAGTCTCCGCCGAACGCCAGTGGCTTGGTAACGATCGTTCCCGGGTTGCCGAGCCCGTCGCGGGCGGCGTTGGTCATCGACACCCAGCCGTCCCGGCGCCAGGTCGCCAGGCCGACGCTGGCCTTCTGGTAGCCGGGGATGGAGGAGCCGCCGTGGCCGGTGTTGAAGCCGCCGTAGAACAGTTCGACGGTGTCCTTGGTGACGTTGAGAGTTGTTGCGGTGTAATGCGCACCGTCGTCCCAGGCGCCCGGATCGCTCGGCTCGATGATCGGGCCGCGGGCCATCCGGTCCCAGTGCAGCAGGTCGCGGGTGGAGGCGATGCCTGGTACCACCGGGCCGTCGCCGGCCTGCGCGTACTCACCGTAGTCGTAACCGGTCAGCTGAACGTCCCACGGAATGCCGATGTATTGGCTCTCGTACTTGATGGCCGGCATGCCGTAGATCTGCGTCTCCACCCCGCCCAGTTCGTAGGCGGTGGCGTCGTCGGCCACCTCACCGCTGACCGCCAGGGTTTCCGCGGTCCAGGTTTTCAGGTCTTTGCTGGTGGAGATGAAGGCGGATCGGTCGTAGGTGCCAGGGGTGTCGGACTGGAACAGCCGATCCTTGTAGGTAGCGACGTACAGATCGTCTTCGGCGTTGTAGGTCAGGGCGACCACGTCGCCGCCGGGCAGCACCGGCTTCGAGTCGGCCAGGGTGAACCGCAGCCCGTCCGACGAGGTGAGCAGGTAGTAGCCGAAGGCCGGCCCCTGGTTGAAGGCGAGCATCGCGTAACGTCGATCGGCGGGGGCGTCGGGGTTGTACGCCACGTGGTTGCCCTTGTTGATGCCGACCAGATTGTTGGCGGTCGATCCGTCGTACTCGATGAGGCCGAGGTTCGGCTTGGTCCACTTCTTGAGATCGCGGCTCTCGGCCAGACACAGTCCGTATCGGTTGTCGGGGGTGAAGCAGGTGTAGTACATCCGATAGGTCTTCGAGTCCTCCGGCTGCATCACCGAACCGTAGGTGTAGACGGTCTTTTCCCACGGCTTGTCGGCCTGGATCAACGGCGTGGGCGACTTCTTGGCGGGGTGGATCACCCGGCCGATGTCGGTGCGGGACTCGATCCGGTAGTCGTCGAGGAACAGCTCGCGGTCGCTGTCCACCTTCGGGTCGTAGGCGATGCCCTCTTCCTTGAGTCGGAAGTTGTCGAAGTGGGTGTTGCCGATCGTCGGGTCGTCCGAGACGATCTGCACCCGCACCTGGACGGTGCCTTCCGGGGCGATCGCGGAGATCTCCAGTTCCTGCCCGTCCTCACTGGCCGTCGGCTGCAGCGTCTGATCCCCGATCATCGGGCCCTGGGTCTGCGGTGAAGGCGGCGACATCGCGAAGAACTGCAGGTGCACCGACGGCGATGTGCCCGCTTTGCCCTTCTCTGACTTCTGGAACCAGTTCAGCGTGTACCTGGTGCCTGGCACCGCGACCGCCCGCTTGCTGGTGACGGTCATCCCGGAGGACGCGCTGTCGTCGACGATCTGCAGCGAGGTGAGGCCGGTGCCGCGGTAAGCGCTGCGGTTGACCACGTTCACCCCGCTCTCGTTGCCCTCGACGGCCCACCCGAGGGGATGGCCGGCCGAATTGGCCACGTCGAAGCTGCCGTTCCAGATCAGGTTGTTGCGGAGGACATCCGGTGGCGACGGCGCCGGTGCTGCCGCGGCGACGCCGGCGAATCCGGTGGCGCACAGAGCAACCAGCCCGATCACATGTCGAGACGTGACCCATCGGCGACCACGCGCATGTGGTGCTGTACTGCCGAGACGGTGTGAGGTCTGCTGCAACATTGCGGCTCCCTTTCCCTCGTCGGAGGTAGCGGGCCGGCCCCGCGGCCTCTCGTCCTCGATCGAAACCGAATACGTTAGGCATGTCAACGATTTTGTGAAATCCATTTTCAGAAAACCTGGCAAGGGGCGGGTGCCCGCTGGCCCGGAGTCCTGCGGTTCCTCCGGCGACCGCGGACGGGACGCGGGGCGATGACCCCCGCAGCTTGCCGTGGGGCTTGTGCTGGCCCCCGGAAGGGGCATTGACAGTGGCCCGCCGCCTGCCTAGCGTTCCTGGAACCAGGTTTCATCTGTTCCTCGACGCTGCCGTCGTTCGGTTGACGCCCGGGCTCTGGCGGCCCTGACCCGGAGGTCGCCATGGGTATGCACTCCCGCAAGAAGAGCACCGCACACAAACTGGGCTGGCAGGCGCGTGGTGCCGCCGCCGGGTTCGGTGTCGCGGTACTGGTGATGGGTGGGCTGAACTTGGCCGGGCCGTCGCTGACGGCCGGCACGGGCTCATTACCGTTGGTGGGCAGCGAGTTTGCCGCCGGCGACGGGGAATCACCCGGTACCTCCACCTACGGTGTCGGCCCGCAGTGGAACGTCTACAACTGGGGGCCCGGTGCCGCATCGGCGGTGGCTTCCAGTTTCTCCCGGAATTACGTCACCCCCGACGGGTGGACCAAGAAGAAGATCAACGTGTCCAGCGGGGCCAACGCCGACGTCGCCGCCGCCGCCACCCAGACCGACATGTTCTTCTCCGACGACTCCGGCATCACCTACATGAAAGGTGAGCACAACTATCCGGTCAGTGCCATCAACATGATCAGGCTGCAGGACGGGTCGCAGCTCGCCATCGGGTTTATCCCGAAGGCCGCCAGCGGCACCCGTCCGCTCACCATCGAGGTCAGCCGCTCCGCCGACGGCAAGACCTGGACGACGCAGGACGCACCGGTGACGTTCCCGGCCGGCGGCAAGCGGATGGTGTCGCTGCGGGTGCATCGACGCCCGATGCAGTTGCCCGACGGCACACTGATGGTGCCGGCTTACGGCGCCTTTGTCGGCGACCGCTACGGATCGTCGATCATCCTGCAGTCCACCGACGGCGGCAACAACTGGACGTTGCGATCGACCATCAGCGGCGCCGAGGCGGTCGGCGGCGTCAACGAGGTCGGCTGGAGCTACGTCGCCGACGGCCGGCTGCTGGCGGTGGTCCGCGGCGCCCCCAGCCCGAACATGCTCTTCTACAGCTACTCGAGCGACGACGGCAAGACGTGGACCAATCTGACTCAGCTGCTCGGGCCCGACGGCAAACATGTGCAGGGCATCTTCCCCGATTTGGTGTTGCAGCCCAACGGAATCCTGCTGTTGGCCACCGGTCGGCCGGACGTCCGAGCGCTGATTTCGTACGACGGCACCGGAAGCACCTGGGACGTGCAGCGCACGGTGTTCGCCAACTATCCGTCGGACACCAATAACGGCCGGTACGACGGCACCAGCGGCAACACCAGCCTGGAGAACGTCGCCAGCAACCGCACCATCCAGTTCTTCGACCAGTGCCACATGTGGGGCTGCGGCGCGTACAACCAGCAGTTCGGCATTGCCGCCACCTACCTCAGCGTGGTGACAAAGGGCGTCGGCCGGCTCGACCTGAACACGTTGGCGCACAACAAGAACGTCACCTTCAGCGGCGACTTCGCACCCGCCGACCCTGCCTTCCCCGAACAGCGTCCCGAGGGCGTGTTCGACGGCAGCTCCGCGCCAGGAGCCGAAGCCGTGCTGCAGCCGACAACAGCCAGGGCGCCGAGCATGACCATCAAGCTCGACAAGGCCTACCCGATCAACCGGATCGGGCTGATGCTGGGCCACGGGCAGGCCCAGTCGGCAACAGTGCAGCTGTCGTCCGACGGCGTCAACTGGGGTCGTGCCGTCGTGACCCGCACCAACACCAAGGACCGCGCCATGCGCTACGACGAGGTCAAAACCACGACGGCGCAATACGTTCGGATCACCGGGGCGCGCGGCGCCAACACCACCGTCACCGAACTCGAGCTGTACGCCGACTCGATCGACACCTTCGAGAACGACCCGGCCTTCGAGGTGCCGCGTGGCTGGACAGCGGCCAAGAACTCGTGGATCACCGATGTTCCTGACAACGTCGGCTACAGCGACTTCGGCGGCTACCAGTCGGCCACCGCGCTGCGGCTGTGGGACAAGTGGGAAGACCAGAACGCCACCATCACCCGGCCGCTCGGCGCGCCCACCGGCACGGTGGACGCGCGGATGCAGTGGGGCACCAGCGATCCGCGGGCACCGTTCACCGTCGAACTGAACACCGCCGGCGGCGACGGTTCCGCCACCCCCGAGGTCAAGTTCCAGATCATTCAGGCCACCACAACGGCGCCGCAGCAGATCCAGGCCTGGGACGGCGCGGCCTGGCAGAGGATCGGCACCGTCAGCAAGCTCATCCCGGGCCGCACCTACGTGCCGATGCGGATCACCGCCGACGCGACGTCGGCGACGCTGGAGTTGAACGGCGAGAAGTTCACCACCTCGGCCCGCGCCGGCAACGCCGGGCAGTTCTCGTCGCTGACCTTCACCACCGGCGATCCCAAGTACTACGGCGGCATCTACTACCTGGACAACGTCCAGGTCGACTCCAGGTGACTGCAGCGCCGGTGAGCTGACCTGCACCCGGCCCGCCGAGCGGACCCGCCGCGACAGCGCCTGGTCCGATTGGGGCCGGGTGGCGGCCCGGCATCGGTTGCCCGGCGGCTGGACACCGGTTGCCCGGCGGTCGGACACCGGCCTGGGCGGCGCCGTGCTGCCGGCTCCCAACAGGCGATTTAGCCGACGCTGACCGGTGCTGTATCGTGGTCAACGCCCGTTGAGAGCGTCATCTCAGCGCGCCCCTTTAGCTCAGTCGGCAGAGCATCTCCATGGTAAGGAGAAGGTCTACGGTTCGATTCCGTAAAGGGGCTCGGGACAATCCGGCCGTGGCCATGCAGCATGGGCCGCGGCCATTGTTCTGAACTGGGCAGCAGCCACCGGCGGTGGCACCAGCCCAGCTCGTGGCGGTGTAGCTCAGTCGGTAGAGCAAGCGGCTCATAATCGCTGTGTCGCCGGTTCAAGTCCGGCCACCGCTACCACCACCGCCCGCCGGGCGGACTCTCCGCCCGCGGGTGGTGCCACCACTCGTAGTAGCCCGACAGACCGCAAGAAAGAGGCACGCCACCGTGGCCGCCACCGACGTTCGCCCGAAGATCACCCTCGCCTGCGAGGTGTGCAAGCACCGCAACTACATCACCCGCAAGAACCGCCGCAACGACCCCGATCGTCTCGAGCTGAAGAAGTTCTGCCCGAACTGCGGCACCCACCGGGTGCACAAAGAAACCCGCTAGTAGTTCCGCACCCGGCCCGCCGTCGTGCCCATGGACGCGTCTTTCGTCGGACGCCGTTTTCCGCTGCCCGGAAGCTACGCCGTCGGCGTCGAGAAGATCCGCGAGTTCGCGGATGCTGTCGGCGAGACCGCGCCGATCCACCACGACAGGGCAGCGGCGCGGGCCGCCGGCTTCGCCGATGTGGTCGCCCCGCCGACCTTCAGTTTTGCGGTGATCAACCGCACCCAAGAAGTGGTGCTGTTCGATCCCGAACTTGGCCTCGACTACTCAAGGGTGGTGCACGGCGACCAGAGCTTCAGCTACCACCGCCCGATCGTCGCCGGCGACGAGTTGACCTGTGTGATGGAGATCGAGCAGATCCGCAACGTCGCCGGCAACGACATGATCACCCTGCGCGCCGACATCACCGGTGCCGACGGCGAACCCGTCGTCACCGGCCGGGCGATGTTGGTGTCGCGAGCTGCCGAAACCTCAGAGCGCCCCGAAGACCACGGCAGCCGGGAGCCAGCCGGATCGACCACCGGATCGTCCGGATGAGCGCCGCCGCGGCCGAGGTGTCGGTCGGCACCGAACTTCCGCCGTTGACGGTGCACGTCGACCGCGAGACCCTGGTGCGCTACGCCGGCGCGTCCGGCGATTTCAACCCCATTCACTGGAACCCGGCCTTCGCGGCCTCCGTCGGGCTGCCCGGCGTGATCGCCCACGGCATGTTCACCATGGCCACCGCGATCCGCGTCGTCACCGACTGGCTGGGCGACCCGAGCCGATTGATCGACTACGGGGTGCGGTTCACCCGGCCCGTCGTCGTCACCGATGCGGCCGGCTCGCTCGATCACGACGGCGCCGACATCGAGATCACCGGCAAGGTCGGTGCCATCGACCCCGCCGCCGGCACCGCTCGGGTCGATCTCACCGCGACCTTCGACGGCCAGACGGTACTCGGCAAGGCTCGCGCCACCGTTCGCCTGTAGCCCGCTGTCCGGTCGTCTGCCGCCGGGCTGGACCGCACGCTGGGGTGGCGCTCGGGGCGCCGACCCGGCCAGCTTCTGTGTACTGGGGCTCCCGATGCCGCTCGAACTCGCGCGGGTACCCCGCAGGTGAATCAGGCGGTTGAACCCGGCTGGCTCGGCTCCGGTCGAGCCCGAACCAGCCAGGTCCGTGCGCCGCTGCCGATGGCCGGTCTGCTGACTCTGCTGACGGTGCTGACTCTGCTGACGGTGCTGACTCTGCTGACGGTGCTGACTCTGCTGACTCTGCTGCGATGGTGGCCTGCCCCGCGGCCCACCGCACCGACGTTCGGTCGGACGCGGCCGTCCAGCGATGGTGAGTCCTTATCGCTCATTCGGACTAACGGTAGAACAGATACTACTGAAAGTAACCAACCAGATGGATGTAATCCCCCGTTGGTGGTGAAAATGTTCACCTCAAGGGGTTGGCAAAAGCGGGACGGGATGGCGCACTACGACGTCCGCGGCAAGGACGGCCAGCCGGCGCCCTACGTCGTGCGCAGATAGTCGCGCCTGGGTGAGATGGCCGGTTGGTCAGCGTGCCTTGCCGAGGAGGGCAGCCATGCGCTGAACACCGGCGCGCAGGTCATCGTCACCCAGTGCGTAGGACAGTCGCAGGTAGCCAGCGGTCCCGAAGGCTTCACCGGGGACGACGGCCACCGCGGCACTGTCCAGGAGCAGCTCAGCGAGATCCGCGCTACTCGTCGGTGTCGCCCGCCCGCCATCGGTGGTCGGAAAGCTTTTGCCTAGCAAAGCTTTTATCGATGGATATACATAGAACGCACCCTGCGGCGTAGGGCAGGCGACACCGGGGATCTCGTTGAGCAGCTCGACCATGGTGCGGCGGCGCCGATCGAAAGCCAGCCGCATCCGCTCCGCCGCGTCCAGAGATCCGGCGACCGCGGCCAGCGCGGCGCGCTGGGACACATTGGCGACGTTGGACGACAGATGTGATTGCAGGTTGATGCCGGCCCGCGCGACGTCCGGTGGCGCGATCAACCAGCCCACCCGCCAGCCCGTCATCGCGTACGTCTTGGCGACGCCGTTCACCACGACGCAGCTGTCCGCCAGCTCCGGCACCGCCACCGGCATCGACACCGCGCTGACGCCGTCGTACACCAGGTGTTCGTAGATCTCGTCGGTGAGCACCCAAACCCCGTGCCGCACCGCCCAGCGGCCGATCGCCTCGACCTGCTCGGGCGGATAGACCGCGCCGGTTGGATTGGACGGAGAGCAGAAGATCAGCACCTTGGTGCGCTCGGTGCGGGCCGCCTCCAGCTGCTCGACCGTCACCTGATAGCCGGCTCGCTCGTCGGCGAGCACCGGCACCGCAACCCCGCCGGCGAGTGCTACCGCATCGGGGTAGGTGGTCCAGTACGGCGCCGGCAGCAGCGCTTCGTCACCGGGATTCAGCAGCGTCGCGAGCGCGCTGTACACCGCCTGCTTGCCCCCGTTGGTCACCATCACCTGGCTCGGGTCGACGGCAAAACCGCTGTCGCGCAACGTCTTGGCGGCGATCGCGGCGCGTAGCTCTGGCAGCCCGGCCGCGGGGGAGTAGCGGTGGTTGGCCGGGTCGCGCGCCGCCACGACGGCGGCCTCGACGATCTCGCCCGGGGTGGGGAAGTCGGGCTCGCCGGCGCCGAAGCTGATCACCGGCCGGCCGGCGGCCTTGAGCTGCTTGGCCATCGAGTCCACCCGCATGGTCGCCGACGGGGCGATGCCGCCGACCCGGGCCGAGACCCGGCCGCCGGAGGCCGCAGCGGTGTCGGCTGCGGCGGATGCCGGGCTGGGTGCGGGCATCGGCTGCCCGGTTTCGGTCATTGCTCCATCTTCCCAGCCGCTTCTCAGACGCGGGGGCGTTGACGATCTCTGAGCGTGCCGCCGCCGAACATTCAGCACCACCAGCAGCAGTGAGTGATTTCCGGCTCGATCCGGTCGGAAATGGCCCGGTTCTGTCGCTGATGCTGAATCTGGTCGGTGCGGGGTAAGGCGTCCCCCGGGATGCGGGGCCGCCCGGCCTGCGGACTGTTGGGTGCGGACTGCTGGGTGCGGAGCGGGACGGCGCCGGGCAGGACGCCGCGCACGGGCGGATCCGGTGACGGGATTCGTCAGGGCGTCGGGCGGTGGCCTACACTTGACCATCTGGGGTGTGCTGAAGCCTGCCCGCCAGCACCGCCGAGCGGTCTGATCAGGCGGCGAGCACATCCCGGACGCGTGTCGGGGCTCCGAAAGGGTGACCTGGCGGCCGTACCGCACACGCGACCTCAGGCCGGCGACTCAGGCCGCGGGCAACGCAGTGCAGCAAATGCAGTGCGGCCGAGTGGCAGGCGAGGTGCAGTACCAGCAGGTCAGCAGTACCAGTAGTGACAGCAGTACCAGTAGTAGCAGAGGGGCGTAGCTCAACTGGCAGAGCAGCGGTCTCCAAAACCGCAGGTTGCAGGTTCAAGTCCTGTCGCCCCTGCTCCGCACCCGGAGGTCAGCCTTCGCGGTAGCGGCGAACGTCGGTCGCCGAGCGGTGCAACGCCGACGGCCGGCCCCGTCCAGACCGCCGGACGGCCAACGGCAGTGACGGGTACCACGGGCGTCGGGCACAGCGGCACCGACGCAGGTGAGCAAAGGGAGACGTGTGAGCAACGAGCACGACGGCACCGACCGCGCCGACCAGCCGGACGGCTTCGGCGAGGCGGGCAACGCCGGCGCTGACGACACCGCCGACCGCGGCAGGCCTGGCTTCGGTGCCGAAGACCGGCCGGCAGATTCGGCCGCCGACGCCGCTGACCTGTCGATCTCCGAGCATTCGGACACCGAGCTGGTGACCAACCCCGACGGCTCGGTGACCGAGGTCAGCGCCGACGAGGTAACGGTGCAGGACCCTGAGCTGGCCGAGGACCCGTCCGACGACGCAACAGCAGCAGCGGGAGCCGGGCGCAAGCGCCGGGCCCGTCGTCGTGCCCGCGCCGAAGACGGTGCCGCCCGCCGCGCCGGCGACGACACCGATGGTGCCGACACCGGTGACGACGCCGTCGGTGACGGCAGGGACAACGCCGACAACGCTGAGGGCACCGACAGTGACGATCCCGCGCTGGTCGGTGCCGGCGTCGGTGCCGCCGGATCGGCTCGAGCCGCCGCCCGCCGATCGCAGATCACCCGGACCGGCGTCACCGAGAAGAAGGGTCGCGCGACCGCGTCGCGGGACTCGGACGACACCGATCATCTCGGCTGGTTCGCCCGGCTCCGGCTGTTCTTCCGCGAGGTCGTTGCCGAGCTCCGCAAGGTGCTCTGGCCGAACCAGAAACAGATGTTGACGTACACCACGGTCGTCATCGTTTTCGTGGTGGTGATGGTCGCCTTGGTCTACGGGCTCGACGCACTGTTCGCGCAGGGCGTGCTGTGGATCTTCGGTTGATCCGGCTACGCCACGTCTGAACCGCCCCCGCGGCGACGGCAGCGCAGTGGGCCGATCCCACGCCGTCAGGGGAGCCTTTCGGCTCAGTGTTTTGCGCATGAGTGTCCACATGAGGAGTGAGAAGACAGTGTCCAGCCCCCAAGGCGAAGCCACCCCCGACGCCGCGGTGACCGCGCGCGACGCCGACGCCATCTCCGGCGACGGCTTCGATCCGGCCGCCGGCACCGAGTTCACCGGTGCGGTGCTGAGCGATGAGCAGGCCGCCGCGGCCGCCGAGGCGGCAGACCCGGCCGATGTCGTCGACGATCCGCAGGCCGAGACCGACACCGATGCCGTCGCGGGCACCGACACTGCCGACTCCGGAACCGCAGCCGAGTCCGGCACCGAAACCGAATCCGGCACCGAAACCGAATCCGGCACCGAGACCGCGCCCGAGGGCACGTCGGACAGCGAGCCGGACAGCGCGTCCGCCCAGGCCAGCGAGACCGAAACCGAGACCGAGCAGGACGGGTCCGACGCGGCTGCTACCGAAGCTGACACCGAAGCTCCCGCCGACGACGAGCAGGGCGACCCGGCAGCGGAACTGCGCGAGAGCCTCAAGGCCGCCGACGGTCACTGGTACGTGGTGCACAGCTACGCCGGCTACGAGAACAAGGTGAAAGCCAACCTCGAGACCCGTATCCATTCGCTGGATATGGAGGACTTCATCTTCCAGATCGAGGTGCCGACCGAAGAGGTCACCGAGATCAAGAACGGCCAGCGCAAGCAGGTGCAGCGCAAGGTGTATCCGGGTTACATCCTGGTCAGGATGGAGCTCACCGACGCGTCCTGGAGCGCGGTGCGCAACACCCCTGGCGTCACCGGGTTTGTCGGCGCCACCGCGCAACGGCCGTCGCCGCTGAGCATCGACGAGGTCGTCAAGATCCTGGCGCCGGCGGCGCCCAAGGCGGCCGCGACGGCCGGTACCGCCGCTGCGACGTCCGAGGGCGAGCCGGTCCGCACCGAGGTGGACTTCTCGGTCGGCGAGTCGGTCACCGTGATGGACGGCCCGTTCGCCACCCTGCCCGCCACCATCAGCGAGGTCGACGCCCACGGGCAGAAGCTCAAGGTGCTGGTGTCGATCTTCGGCAGGGAGACGCCGGTGGAGCTGGGCTTCTCGCAGGTCTCCAAGCTCTAGCGCCCGCGCCGGCGGCCGCCGCGGGCGGTGCACAGGCCTCGGCGCAGGCGGTACCATGCTTGGGGTCGATTGCGCGATCCGCCGCGCCGACGGCTGCGCCGAGCCGGACCGTGACGCGTCGCCCGGCACCGGCCGCAGGAATCGCCCGGCGCGGATCAGCGTTACCGATCTCGGTGCGCAAGCGCGCCGGATCCGACCCGCCCCAGCACCACCGAAGGACGCAGTGCCGTGCCGCTCGCGGCGCCGCGCCCAGCACCAACCCAGCAGGTAAGCCCCAGAAGAAGAGAGTCACATGCCTCCCAAGAAGAAGAAGCTTGCAGCGATCATCAAGCTGCAGATCAAGGCCGGCCAGGCCAACCCGGCCCCGCCGGTGGGCCCGGCGCTCGGCCAGCACGGCGTCAACATCATGGAGTTCTGCAAGGCCTACAACGCAGCCACCGAGTCCCAGCGGGGCGACGTGGTGCCGGTCGAGATCTCCGTGTACGAAGACCGCTCGTTCGACTTCAAGCTCAAGACCCCGCCGGCCGCGAAGCTGCTGCTGAAGGCCGCCGGTGTCGAGAAGGGCTCCGGCACCCCACACACCACCAAGGTGGCCACCGTCACCATGGACCAGGTGCGCGAGATCGCCACCCAGAAGCAGGTCGACCTGAACGCCAACGACGTTGACGCCGCCGCGAAGATCATCGCCGGCACCGCCCGCAGCATGGGCATCACGGTCAAGGAGTAACACCGGGCGCCGGCTCTGGTCCGGCGCCACCAGTGGGAGGGCCCGCTTCGGTCCGCTACCACGACCTCCACCCGCGGCTCGGCATGGCCACGGGATCCATCATCAAGCAGTACGAGGAGACAAACATGAAGCGCAGCAAGGCTTATCGCGCCGCGGCCGAACTGATCGACCGCGACAAGCTGTACACCCCGTTGCAGGCGGCCGAGTTGGCCCGCAAGACCTCCGGCACCAAGATGGACGGCACCGTCGAGGTCGCCATGGTGCTCGGCGTCGACCCGCGCAAGGCCGACCAGATGGTCCGCGGCACCGTCAACCTGCCGCACGGCACCGGTAAGACGGCCCGCGTCGTCGTCTTCGCCGTCGGCGACAAGGCCGCCGAGGCCGAGGCCGCCGGCGCCGACGTGGTCGGCAGCGACGACCTGATCGAGCGGATTCAGGGTGGCTGGCTGGATTTCGACGCCGCCATCGCCACCCCGGACCAGATGGCCAAGGTCGGCCGGATCGCCAGGGTGCTGGGCCCGCGCGGTCTGATGCCGAACCCGAAGACCGGCACCGTCACCGCCGACGTCACCAAGGCGGTGGCCGACATCAAGGGCGGCAAGATCAACTTCCGCGTCGACAAGGCCGCCAACCTGCACCTGGTGATCGGCAAGGCCTCGTTCTCCACCGAGCACCTGGTGGAGAACTACGGCGCCGTGCTCGACGAGATCCTGCGGGCCAAGCCGGCCGCGGCGAAGGGCCGCTACATCAAGAAGATCGCGGTCTCCACCACCATGGGGCCGGGCATTCCGGTCGACCCGAGCGTCACCCGCAACCTGCTCACCGCCGGCGCCGACGGCGACACTAGCGATCAGCAGTAGCCCGTCGCGGCTCGTCCCGACGGCAGCCGACCGGACGACCACCTCGACTCACCGAAAGCCCCTTGCACCCCGCCGGGGGCTTTCGGCGTTCTCCGGCCCGCCGTACCGTCCGTGACGCAGCGGACGCGGGCAGGGATGATGGAGGCATGAGCCTCTCGCGTTCCGCCCGTGCGGCCAGCTGGATGATCGCGGCCGGGGTGTTGCTCGCCGGCTGCGCGCAAACCGTCAGTGGGACTGCCGAGGTGGGCTCGCCGCCGCCCGGCGCGACCAGCTCCAACGGCACCGGTTCCGACACCGGCTCTGGCAATATCGGCGGTGATGCCACTGCACCACAGGGATCTGCCGGCACCGGGGCGGACGCCACCGACACCTCATCGGAGGGCACCGGCGCCGACGCCACCGACACCGCATCGGAGGGCACCGCCGTCACCGGTACGGCGACGCCGTCCACTGGCTCAACGAGAGCCGGCGCAACCGACCCGGGAACCACCAACGACCCGCCGAGCCCGACACCCGGCGTCACCACGCCCAGCCCGACCAGCACCTCGCAGACCGCAACGGTGCAGCAACCGACCCCGGCGACCACCGCCGTCCCGACCAAGAGTGTCGAGCGCGGCACTCAGCTCAGCGCCGCTGAGATGAAGGAGTGGTCGCGGCAGGCCACCGCCGCCGAGCAGGCGCTGACGTCGCTCAGCGGCACCCTCGAGCAGAACAACGGGGCGCAGACCACCGGCGGCACCGTGCAGCGGAAGCTCGACAAGGGACGCATCGTCGCCTCCGACTACCGCTCGGAGATCGCCGGGGTCGGCGCCCGCACCGTGCAGGTGGACGGCAAGGTGTTCATGACCGGTGACGGCCCGCTGCTCGCGGAACTCAAGCTGCCCGCCGGCAAGACCTGGGCGCAGCTGCGCCGGGAGTCGAAGAACAGCGTGGTCGCCCAGCTCGCCGAATCGGTGCTGCCGACCTTCGAGCTGAACGAGTCCGACACCTTCCTGCTCCCGCAGGAGGTGCCGGCCAAGGTGGAACGTATTGGTACCGAAGAGATCTCGGGCCAGCAAACCACCCACTACCGGGAGACGGCGGACCTCAAGCTGATCGAGCAGGCGTCCGGGAGCTCGGGGTTGGAGCAGGTGAACGGGATCACGTCGCTGGTGATCGACTTCTGGATGCTGCCCGACCACCGCTGGCTGCGCACCACCCAGACCACAACGCTGACCGGTGGGCAGCAGTCGTCCTTCACGTTCACCGTTGACGCGTTCAACCCGCCGGTCTCCATCACGGCCCCGCCGGCCGCAGCGGTGTACAGCGACTGACGCGCGGTCCGGCGCGGGCAGTGCTCGCGTCGGGCCCGGCGTGCGTCGGGTTCCGGTGCGCCGGGCTCTGGCGCGGTGAGTCCCTGGGGCGGTGAGTCCGGTGCGGTGAGTCCGGTGCGGTGAGTCCGGAGCGGTGAGCGGATTTGGTGAGCGCGACCGCGGTCGCGTACGCTGAACTGCGAATCCACCGAAGACCGTCGGTTTTCTGCTGCGCCCGGATCCCGGACGCGGTCAGAACGAAGGTCCGGGACCGTCAGGTTCCGGCGACCAACGCAGGAGGACGAGGTAGCTCACGCACCACCGCCCGGCTCGATGCCGGCCGCGGATGGTGCGTTGTCAAGCCCCGTGCGCCTGCGCTCGGGGCTTTTTTGTGCCCGGCGCAACTCGGTGAACTCCATCCGGTGCTCCGGATGCACAGATTTCCGAAGAGTCTCACGAGTTTCGAGGAAGGAGGCGCAGATGGTCACTCCCGCAAAGGAATCCGCGGTCAAGGAGATCACCGAGCGGTTCCGCAATGCCACCGCCACCGTCGTCACCGAGTACCGCGGGCTGAGCACGTCCGAGCTCACCCAGCTCCGGCGGTCGCTGGGCAACGACGTCAGCTACACGGTCGCCAAGAACACCTTGGTCCGCCGGGCTGCCGCCGAGGCCGGTGTCGACGGGTTGCTGGAACTGTTCAACGGCCCCACCGCGCTCGCGTTCGTCAACGGTGAACCGGTCGACGCCGCCAAGGCGTTGCGCGACTTCGCCAAGACCAACGCGCTGCTGGTGATCAAGGGCGGGGTGATGGACGGCAAGGTCCTGAACCCCACCGAGGTGAACAAGCTCGCCGACCTGGAGTCGCGCGATGTGCTGCTGGCCAAGCTGGCCGGCGCCATGAAGGCCAGCCTGAGCCAGGCCGCCGTCATGTTCAACCAGCTTCCCTCGCAGGTGGCGCGCCTCGCCGCGGCCCTGCAGGAGAAGAAGGCAGAGGCCGGCGAGAGCGCCGAGCCGGCTGCCGACGCCGCGGCCGCGGAGGCGACCGAGGCTCCGGCTGCCGAGGCCGACGCCGATGGTGCCGCCGAGGCGGCGCCGGAAGCCGCCTCCGAAGACAAGCAGGACTGAACCACCGCGGCCGGCTACCGATGGCCGGCGCGAACACCACCACAAACCACCTGTCCCGCAAAGAATCTGGGGCGGGACACAGCAGGAAGGAATGCCATCATGGCGAAGCTGTCTAGCGAAGAGCTGCTCGACGCGTTCAAGGAGCTCACCCTCATCGAGCTGAGCGAGTTCGTGAAGCAGTTCGAGGAGACCTTCGGCGTCACCGCCGCCGCTCCGGTCGCGGTTGCCGCCGCCCCGGGTGCCGCTGGTGCCGCCGGTGGCGGCGAGGCCGCTGCCGAGGAGCAGGACGAGTTCGACGTCATCCTCGAGGCTGCCGGCGACAAGAAGGTCCAGGTCATCAAGGCGGTCCGCGAGATCGTCTCCGGCCTCGGCCTGAAGGAAGCCAAGGACCTGGTCGACTCCGCCCCGAAGCCGGTGCTGGAGAAGGCCGACAAGGCTGCCGCTGACGCCGCCAAGGCCAAGCTGGAAGAGGCCGGCGCCACCGCGACCGTCAAGTAAGCACCCGCTGCGGGCGGCTCGGCCGCCCCGCAACGGTGCACCAGCAGGTCAACTGCAGTAGCAACGCCCAGGGCGGACTCCCACACGGGAGTCCGCCCTCGGCGTTTGTCGTTTCAGGCCTTGCGATGGGCTGCTGGCCGGCCGTGAGTGTGTCGACGGTGAGTTTGTCGACGGTGAATGTGCTGATCGTGAAGTGCTGATCGTGAATTCAGCACCACCGACAGAAGCGGGCCGAATCCGGCCGTCACGACCGTAGATCGGGCCACGTTTGTCACTGGTGCTGAATCCGGCGCGGGTGCCTGGTGGCGCCGGTGACGAGTTCGGTTCGGCCCGGGAGTCGGTTACGGTGGCCGCGATGTCTTCCCAACCGTCGTCCCCGGTGTCACTGCCCCCGGCGTTCCCGTCACCGTCACCGTTGCCGCCGGCGGCAGCGCCGCACCGATCCGCGGCGCCGCACCTGCCGTCGGGCACGGTTCGGCGGCTCGGGCTGGCCGCGGTCAAGGGGACACGGCACACCGAGTTGGCCGAGCTGGCGATCACCGGCAGTGGGCCGGACGGCGACCGGCGGTTCGCCTTCTGTGCCGCCGACCGTTCCAGGGTGTTGCACACCATCGCCAATCCGGCACTGGTGGCGGTGCGGGCCCAGTGGCGAGAACCGTTGCTGACCTTGAGGTTCCCCGACGGCAGCGTCGTTTCCGATCAGCTGACCCCCGGCGCGGAGTTTGCCGCGGACTACTGGGGACGCGTTGCCAAGCTCCGGCTGCTGCGGTCGCGGCATGCCGCCGCGATGTCCGACTATCTCGGCACCGACGTGGTGCTCGCGGCCGCCCCGGCCGGCGACGTGGTGTATGGCGGCGCCGTCACCGTCGTCACCACCTCCGACCTGGTCGAGCTGGCGGAACGGGTGGGCGATCCCGCTGTGGCGCAAGAGGATTGGCGTTTCCGGGCGACCATCACCGTCGACGACGGGGTTACGGCAGGGGAGTCGCCCCGGCTGGGCAACGCGGTTCCCGGCGCCTTGGTGCAGCTGGGCGAGGCGGTGCTGCGGGTGCGCGGCCGAATCCCGCGTTGCGCGGTCATTGACATCGGCGCCGGCGGCCGCAGCGACCGGCGGCTGATGGCGGCGCTGGCCACCTACCGCCGCCGGGCGGGCGAGGTGTACTTCGGGTTGGATTGCGCGGTGCAGCGGCCCGGACGAGTGCGCAACGGCGACCCGGCGCTGTGGGCCGGCCAGGCCCTTCGCTGATCGCAGCGCCGGCCGATGTGCCGGTGCCGTAACGGGTTTCGCTGACGGACCGCACACCCGGCACCCGGCACCCGGCACCGGACCGGCACCTGGCACCGGGGGCGGCATCCGGCTCCGGCTCCGGTATCGGTATCGGTTGGGGCCGCGCCGCGTTCACGTCATCGACGGTGATGGTGACCAGCTGGCCGCCCGGCGGTCGGCGGCCGCCTCAGTGGTGATGGGCGCGACGACACTGATTCCGCTGGGCGACGCCATCAACGTGCTCGTGCACGACGGCAGCGTGGTCATCGCGTTGGCCGTGCATGCCCTGACCGCTGTGCTGATGCTGGTGTCGGTGCCGCTGCTGACGTTGGGGCGATCGGTGGGCCCGGCTCGGTCGGCGGGCACAACTCCGACATCGACACCAACGCAGGGTGTTTCGGGCACCGAGGCGGTAAGCCCCGGTCGGTAGCGGCGGTCGGGCTGCGCGCGACGGCGCCGGTTAGGCTGGAAACGATCTTCAGCGCGAGGACGCGCTGATCGGCCGAAAGGGAGCACAGCGCCATGGAAGTTAAGGTCACGACCCCCTCGATCGTGCGGGGAGCCGGCGTCACCGCCGCAATGTTGGTGCCAGGTCACAACCGGTTCAGCCGGCTGGTCCGGACCGGCGCCGTTGCCGCGGGTTACCTTGGCAGCTTTGCCGTCGAGCCGGACAAGAAGCCGAGCCACTACACGCTGATGACGTTCAAGGATCCCAAGGCGGCGGAGCCGGACGCGCCCACCGACGAGATCACCAAGTACGGCAACCTGGCGGTTGGCACCGCGAGCTGGATCGGCATCGGCGCCGTGCTCGGACACCTGGCCCAGCTCATCCCGCTGCCGAAGGTGCTGAAGGCGACGGCGCTGGGCGGCGCCGTGGCGGTGGGCGACTCCTACCTCGGCGACAAGGTGCGCGCCGGCAAGGCCGCGGCGAACCAGTGACCGAGCCAACGGCAGCCGGGCCGACGCCGGACGCTGCGAACGCCGCGGACGGCGCGGACGGCGCGGACGGCGCGGACGGCGCTGTCAAGATCTTCTGGCGTCCCGGGTGTCCGTACTGCCACCAGCTCATCGAGACCCTGGGCGACCTCGCGGACCGCGCCGAGTGGCACAACATCTGGGAGGAGCCGGACGCGGCGGCGTTCGTCCGGAGCGTCAACAACGGCAACGAGACGGTGCCCACCGTCGTCGTCGACGGCAAGGCCGCGACCAACCCCGACCCCGAGCTGGTGCGGCAGGCGTTGCAACGGCAACAACCGGCGCAGCAGTAGCGTCCAGACAGCACACACACACGAGCGGGCCCGATCATCGATCGGGCCCGCTCGCTGCTGGTCGGAGCACACTCAGCCGCAGCGGCAGTTCGAGGAGTACAGCACGCTCGCGACGTGGATGGCGTTGGTGGTGCGCTCGCCGACGATCCCGGACGGGTTGATGCCGGCCCGCGACTGGATGGCCTTGACCGCCGTCACCTCGGCGCCGCGGTAGGGCGCGCGCGACCATTCGTCCAGGCACGACTGCACGTTGAGGCCGGCCGACGTCCCGAAAAGCTCGCCCAGCTCGGCGATGCCGCTGCGGAGGTCGCAGGAGGCGTACGTCCAGGTGCCACCGGGAGACAGCTGGGGGTTGCCGGGCTTCGCTGAGACCGGCGAGCCGACCAGGCTGTTCCAGGTCTGCACGCCCACCAGACCGGAGGCGGTGATGCCGTGCTTGCGCTGCCAGTCGCTGACCGCGGCCTTGGTGGCCGGCCCGAAATACCCCGTCCCGTCGAGCCCGTAGCCGCGCAACTTCAGCCCCACCTGCAGCGCCAGCACGTACTCGTTGCGCTGCCCTTCGCGCACTGCCGGTAGCGAACGGACGAACGCGCTGCGGTCGGTATCGGCGGACGCGGCTGCGGTGAACTGTTGTACCTGTGCGGCCGGCGCCACCGCTGCGGAGACGACGCGCTCGGACTTCGGCGCCGCCGGCGCGGCCGCCGCTGTCGATCCGGAAGCGGCGGCGACGGTGGCAAGACCGATGGTGGCGGCGACACCGAAACCTGTTGCGGCGGTGGCGATTCGGCGAGTCAAGCTGTTCATGATGATGATCCCTATGCTGAGTGGGTGACCCCGACGACCACCCTCTGCGGACATGACGCCGGGGCCGCCCGCAGGTTGCGTCGGATCCCGGATTCGCTCGGATCGGCTCCACAACAGACTCGACACCAGCCTTGCGAACTGCCCTGAGTACAGCCCCAAGAACAGCCTGCAAGCCGGCACCCGTCCGCGGACAGCAGTCAGGCCCGGCCGGATGAAACCGGCCGGGCCTGAACGACTTTGCTGCGCTTGCGACTACCGGGGCTGGGTCGGTGCGGCTCGCTACCGAGCCGCTGCCGAACCCGCTGCCGAACCGCGAAAAGCTTAGCCGCAGTTGCAGTTTGACGAGTAGAGCACGCTCGCGACGTAGATCGCGTTGGTGGTGCGCTCGCCGATGATGCCCGAAGGGTTGATGCCGGAACGCTTCTGCAGGTTCTTCACCACCTGCAGTTCGGAGTTCTCGTAGACATCGGTGGAACCCTCGTCGAGGCAGGACTGCTCGTTCAGGTTCGTCACCCCGTCCAGCAGCTCACCGAGCTGGGCGATCTGACCGCGCAGCTCACAGCTGCTGTCGCTCCAGGCCTGGCCCGGCGACAGCTGCGGGTTGGCCGGCTTGGTGGTGATGTCACCGTTGACCAGGGTCTCCCAGGTCGGGGTGTCGACGACGCCGGTCGGCTGCAGGCCGTTCTTGCTCTGCCAGTCGCTGACCGACTCCTGGGTGACGATGCCGAAGTATCCGGTGCCGTCGAGCTCGTAACCCTGCAGTTTCAGCCCCACCTGCAGTGCCATCACGTACTCACCGTTGTGCCCGAGCTTCAGCGTCGGCAGCGAGCCGACGAAGTCACCGTTCATGCGGACCCCCGCCTTGTCAGGGTCCGGCGCCACCGGCGCCATGGTGACCTCGGGAGAGACGGAGATGCCGGCGAACTTCTGCGGCTGGACGGCCGCTGCCGCGGTGCTCGTCGGAGCCGAAGCCGTTCCGGTTGAGCCGGCGGTGGCGATGGCGACGCCCCCGATGGCAGCGGCTGCTGCCACGCCGGTGGCGGCGGTGACGATGCGGCGAGCCAAGCGGTTCATGATGGTTTCCCCTCGTTTGCTATTCGGTTTCCCGCGTATGTGCCCCTTGTGGCGGGAGGCGGTCGCTGACCACCTCGCTGCAGATACGACGCGGCCCCCGTCGAACCGTTCCGCCCGATCTCCCGGCACCGACGGTGAGTTCTCCCCATCTGCGCCGGCGTCCGTCATCGGCGGGTGCGTCCCGAGCGCGACAACCGACGGGGGACCGGGCGGGGAACAACACGCGGAACAACCCGGCGGCGCGCAATCGGCGGCGCAATCGGGCGGCGCAACTGGGCCGTGCAACGGACAGGGCAACGGTCGGGTGGAACGACCGAGTGGAAGAACCGGGTGGAATAACGGAGCGAACCGGCGAGGTTGTACACATCGGCGGCGTCGGTGCTTGACGATTCGGCGCCGGCGTACCAGCATTGAGCCCAGCGACGTCGGTCATATGGAGGGCCGCGTCCTTCGCGAGTGAGCAGGCCCGGCCCGGGCAGACTCCCGCCGCGCTGCAAGGCCCGCAAGTCGGGCCTGACCAGTGGCGTTACGGCGGTGTGAGCAACGTCACGGGCGGAAATGTTGCTCCTCGGAAGGCACGTCTTGCTAGGCGTGCCCAAATGCTGGTAGTCTCTTAGGTTGCGCTGTCCTCCGCCGACCCTCCTTCCGTCCAGCGCTCACAGACCGTCCGGAACGCCACCAGCAGCCCGCAGATCGATGCCGATCCGTGCGCGGCGCCAGGCTCCCCAGCCTGATCGCCGTCAACTGCGCCGAGGTGGTGTCTGCCAGTGCTGCGAGCGGCTACGGAAGAGCTGACGCGGGATACAGAGCACAACTACATCCGGCAGCCCCGGTCCTTGGAAGGACGCACCTTGGCAGTCAGCACCCCAGTCAAGAAGACCACCCAGTCCACCGATCCGGCCCCCAACACTAAGCGGGTGTCGTTCGCCAAACTTCGTGAGCCCCTTGAGGTTCCGAACCTGTTGGACCTGCAGACCGATTCGTTCCAGTGGCTGATCGGCCACCCGGACTGGCGGGCCAAGCAGGACGGCGAGGTGGCCTCCGGCCTGGACGAGATCCTGGCCGAGATTTCCCCCATCGAAGATTTCTCCGGCAACCTCTCGCTGAGCTTCTCCGACCCGTGGTTCGACGAGGTCAAGGCCACCGAGGCGGACTGCCGCGAGAAAGACATGACCTACTCGGCTCCGCTGTTCGTCACCGCCGAGTTCATGAACGCCGAAACCGGCGAGATCAAGTCGCAGACCGTGTTCATGGGCGACTTCCCGATGATGACGTCCAAGGGCACCTTCATCATCAACGGCACCGACCGTGTCGTGGTGTCCCAGCTGGTGCGCTCGCCAGGTGTCTACTTCGAGCGCAACCTCGACAAGACCGCGGGCAAAGAGGTCTTCGCCGTCAAGGTGATCCCGTCCCGCGGTGCCTGGCTCGAGCTGGACATCGACAAGCGCGACACCATCGGCGTCCGGATCGACCGCAAGCGTCGGCAGCCGGTCACCGTGCTGCTGAAGGCGCTGGGCTGGGACGAGGCTCGGATCCGCGAGAAGTTCGGCTGGTCCGAGGTGCTGTTGTCCACCCTGGAGAAGGATCACATCGCCGGGCAGGACGAAGCCCTGCTCGACATCTACCGCAAGCTGCGTCCCGGCGAGCCGCCGACCCGCGAGTCCGCCGAGAACCTGCTGCAGAACCTGTTCTTCCGCGACAAGCGCTACGACCTGGCCAAGGTCGGCCGGTACAAGCTGAACAAGAAGCTCGGCCTGAACGAGCCGACCACCGTCGGCACCCTCACCGAGGACGACCTGGTGGCCGTCATCGAGTACCTGCTGCGGCTGCACGACGGCCAGGAGACCTGGACCGTCCGCGGCCAGGAGCTGCCGGTCGAGGTGGACGACATCGACCACTTCGGCAACCGCCGGCTGCGCACCGTGGGTGAGCTGATCCAGAACCAGGTCAGGGTCGGTCTTTCCCGCATGGAGCGGGTGGTCCGCGAACGGATGACGACCCAGGACGTCGAGGCGATCACGCCGCAGACCCTGATCAACATCCGTCCGGTGGTCGCCAGCATCCGCGAGTTCTTCGGCACCAGCCAGCTCTCGCAGTTCATGCAGCAGACCAACCCGCTGGACGGGCTCACCCACAAGCGGCGACTCTCGGCGCTCGGCCCCGGCGGTCTGTCCCGCGACCGGGCCAGCCTCGAGGTGCGCGACGTGCACTCCAGCCACTACGGCCGGATGTGCCCGATCGAGACCCCTGAGGGCCCGAACATCGGCCTGATCGGCTCGCTCGCCACCTTCGCGCGGGTCAACCCGTTCGGCTTCATCGAGACGCCGTACCGCAAGGTCGAGGACGGCAAGGTCACCGACCAGATCGACTACCTGACCGCCGACGAGGAAGACCGCCACGTCATCGCCCAGGCCAACGCCAAGCTGGGTGCCGACGGTGCGTTCTCCGAGGGCGTTGTGCTGGCCCGCCGCAAGGGCGGCGAGGTCGACCAGGTCACCCCGGCCGACGTCGACTACATGGACGTCAGCCCGCGGCAGACCGTCTCGGTGGCCACCGCGATGATCCCGTTCCTCGAGCACGACGAGGCCAACCGGGCGCTGATGGGCGCCAACATGCAGCGGCAGAGCGTTCCGCTGGTGCGCAGCGAATCCCCGCTGGTCGGCACCGGCATGGAGCTGCGGGCCGCGGTGGACGCCGGTGACGTGGTGCTCGCCGACGTCGACGGCGTCGTCGAGGAGGTCACCGCCGACTTCGTCTCGGTGATGAGCGACGAGGGCAGCCACAAGACCTACCGGCTGCAGAAGTTCGTCAGGTCCAACCAGGGCACCTCGATCAACCAGCGGCCGATCGTGGCCGAGGGTGACCGGGTGCACTCCGGCCAGGTCATCGCCGACGGTCCCTGCACCGAGGGCGGCGAGATGGCGCTCGGCCGCAACCTGCTGGTCGCCTTCATGCCGTGGGAGGGCCACAACTTCGAGGACGCCATCATCCTGTCCCAGCGCGTGGTGCAGGACGACGTGATGACCTCGATCCACATCGAAGAGCACGAGATCGACGCCCGCGACACCAAGCTGGGCTCCGAGGAGATCACCAGGGACATCCCGAACGTCTCCGAAGAGGTCCTCGCCGATCTCGACGAGCGTGGCATCGTCCGGATCGGTGCCGAGGTGCAGGACGGCGACATCCTGGTCGGCAAGGTCACCCCGAAGGGCGAGACCGAGCTGACCCCTGAGGAGCGGCTGCTGCGCGCGATCTTCGGTGAGAAGGCCCGCGAGGTCCGCGACACCTCCCTGAAGGTGCCGCACGGCGAGACCGGCAAGGTGATCGGCGTCCGGGTGTTCACCCGCGACGAGGACGATGCCGAGCTGCCCGCCGGCGTCAACGAGCTGGTCAGGGTGTACGTGGCCCAGAAGCGCAAGATCCAGGACGGCGACAAACTCGCCGGCCGGCACGGCAACAAGGGCGTCATCGGCAAGATCCTGCCGGTGGAGGACATGCCGTTCCTGCCGGACGGCACCCCGGTCGACATCGTGCTGAACCCGCACGGTGTGCCGCGCCGGATGAACATCGGCCAGATCCTGGAGACCCACCTCGGGTGGGTCGCCGCGCAGGGCTGGGAGATCGTCGGCGAGCCGGAGTGGGCCGAGAACATCTCGGCGCGCGAGGCCGAGCCGTTCACCCGCACCGCGAGCCCGGTGTTCGACGGCGCCACCGAGTCCGAGATCGCCGGCCTGCTGGAATCGGCGCGGCCCAACCGCGACGGTGACCGGATGGTCGACGTCGAGGGCAAGGCGCAGCTGTTCGACGGGCGCTCCGGCGAGCCCTTCCCGTACCCGGTCGCGGTTGGCTACATGTACATGCTGAAGCTGAACCACCTGGTCGACGACAAGATCCACGCCAGGTCCACCGGCCCGTACTCGATGATCACCCAGCAGCCGCTGGGCGGTAAGGCGCAGTTCGGTGGCCAGCGGTTCGGCGAGATGGAGTGCTGGGCCATGCAGGCCTACGGCGCGGCCTACACGCTGCAGGAGCTCTTGACCATCAAGAGCGACGACATCGTCGGCCGGGTCAAGGTCTACGAGGCCGTCGTCAAGGGCGAGAACATCCCAGAGCCCGGCATCCCCGAGTCGTTCAAGGTGCTGCTCAAGGAGCTGCAGGCGCTGTGCCTGAACGTCGAGGTGCTCTCCAGCGACGGCGTCGCCATCGAGATGCGTGACAGCGACGACGACGACCTGGAGCGGGCCGCCGCGAACCTCGGCATCAACCTGTCCCGCAACGAGTCGGCCAGCGTCGACGACCTCGTCAACTGAGCGGCTGCGGAGCCGAACAACTAGACAACGGTGGTGCCGCGCTTCGCGGCGCGGCACCACCCGACTCCTCCGTCCGGACATTGCGGATGCGTGACCGGACACCATTTCTCATAGCAAGGGACGTAACACACGTGCTGGACGTCAACTTTTTCGACGACTTGCGAATCGGCCTGGCCACCGCCGACGACATCCGGGCTTGGAGTCACGGCGAGGTCAAGAAGCCGGAAACCATCAACTACCGAACCCTGAAGCCGGAGAAGGACGGGCTCTTCTGCGAGAAGATCTTCGGCCCGACCCGCGACTGGGAATGCGCCTGCGGCAAGTACAAGCGGGTGCGGTTCAAGGGCATCATCTGTGAGCGCTGCGGCGTCGAGGTGACCCGTGCCAAGGTGCGGCGCGAGCGGATGGGCCACATCGAGCTGGCCGCCCCGGTCACCCACATCTGGTACTTCAAGGGCGTGCCGAGCCGGCTGGGCTACCTGCTCGACCTGGCACCCAAGGATCTCGAGAAGATCATCTACTTCGCCGCCTACCTGATCACCTCGGTCGACGAGGCGCAGCGGCACGACGACCTGCCCACCATCGAGGCGGAGATCGGCGTCGAGCGGAAGAACATCGAGACCCAGCGCGACAACGACCTCGACGCTCGGGCCAAGAAGCTGGAGACCGACCTGGCCGCACTTGAGGCCGAGGGCGCCAAGTCCGACGCCCGCCGCAAGGTGCGCGACGGTGGCGAGCGCGAGCAGCGTCAGATCAGGGACGCGGCGCAGCGCAAGCTGGACCGCCTTGACGAGGTGCTCGACGCCTTCAAGAAGCTCAAGGTCGGCGAGCTGATCGTCGACGAGCTGCTGTACCGCGAGCTGGAGGAGCGCTTCGGCGACTACTTCACCGGCGGTATGGGCGCCGAGGCGCTGCAGAAGGTGATCGCCGACTTCGACGTCGACGCCGAGGTCGAGAAGCTGCGCGACATCATCGCCAACGGCAAGGGCCAGCGGAAGATCCGCGCCATCAAGCGGCTCAAGGTGGTGGCCGCGTTCCAGGCCACCGGCAACTCGCCGCTCGGCATGGTGCTCGACTGCGTTCCGGTGATCCCGCCGGAGATCCGCCCGATGGTGCAGCTGGACGGCGGCCGGTTCGCCACCAGCGACCTGAACGACCTGTACCGCAGGGTGATCAACCGCAACAACCGGTTGAAGCGACTGATGGATCTCGGCGCGCCCGAGATCATCGTCAACAACGAGAAGCGGATGCTGCAGGAGGCCGTCGACGCACTGTTCGACAACGGCCGCCGCGGCCGCCCGGTCACCGGACCGGGCAACCGTCCGCTGAAGTCGCTGTCGGATCTGCTCAAGGGCAAGCAGGGCCGGTTCCGCCAGAACCTGCTCGGCAAGCGCGTCGACTACTCCGGCCGATCGGTGATCGTCGTCGGCCCGCAGCTGAAGCTGCACCAGGCCGGCCTGCCGAAGCTGATGGCGCTCGAGCTGTTCAAGCCGTTCGTGATGAAGCGGCTGGTCGACCTCGGCCACGCCCAGAACATCAAGTCGGCCAAGCGGATGGTTGAGCGCCAGCGCCCCCAGGTGTGGGACGTGCTCGAGGAGGTCATCGGGGCGCACCCGGTGCTGCTGAACCGGGCACCGACCCTGCACCGGTTGGGTATCCAGGCGTTCGAGCCGCAGCTGGTCGAGGGCAAGGCCATCCAGCTGCACCCGCTGGTGTGTGCGGCGTTCAACGCCGACTTCGACGGCGACCAGATGGCCGTGCACCTGCCGCTGTCGGTGGAGGCGCAGGCTGAGGCAAGGGTGCTGATGCTGTCCAGCAACAACATCCTGTCCCCGGCGTCCGGCCGCCCGCTGGCGATGCCGTCGCTCGACCTGATCACCGGCCTGTACTACCTGTGCGGGCTGGACGCCGACGGCAAGGGTGCCGGCAACGTGTACTCGTCGGCGGCCGAGGCGATCATGGCCCGCGACGCCGGTCAGATCGACCTGCGCTCGCCGATCAAGGTCAGGCTCACCGGGGTCACCCCCGGCGCCAACGACACCGTTGAGGTCTCCGAGGACGGCCAGGCTCCGCGGTCCTGGGTGGCGCAGACCACCCTCGGCCGGGTGCTGTTCAACGAGCTGCTGCCCGACGGCTACCCCTTCGTCAACGAAGAGATGCCGAAGAAGAAGCAGGCGGCGATCGTCAACGATCTCGCCGAGCACTACCCGATGAGCCTGGTCGCGCAGACCCTCGACAAGCTCAAGGAGGCCGGTTTCTACTGGGCCACCCGCTCGGGCATGACGGTGGCGATCAACGACGTGGTGATCCCCCCGAACAAGGAGGAGATCCTCGCCCAGCACGAGGCCGAGGCCACCAAGGTGGAGAAGGCCTACCAGCGCGGCAACCTGTCCCGCAACGAGCGCAACGCCGATCTGGTCCGGATCTGGGAGAACGCCACCAAGGCGATCGAGCAGGCCCTGCCGGACGCGTACCCCGACGACAACCCGGTCGCCCGGCTGCGGGCCTCCGGCGCGTCGGTGAACCTGATCCAGCTGCGGTCGCTGGCCGGTATGAAGGGCGTTGTCGCCAACTCGCGTGGCGAGCAGATCCCGCGCCCGATCCGGTCGTCGTTCCGCGAGGGACTGTCGGTGCTCGAGTACTTCATCAACACCCACTCCGCGCGAAAGGGCTTGGCGGACACCGCGTTGCGGACCGCCGAGTCGGGTTACCTGACCCGTCGTCTGGTGGACGTCAGCCAGGACGTCATCGTTCGGGAAGCCGACTGCGGCACCGAGCGTGGCATCGAGCTGCCGATCACCGAGACCTACGCCGACGGCACCGTTGCGGTGCACGAGCACGCCGACACCTCGATCGAGGCGCGGGTGCTGGCCGCCGACGTTGTCGCCGTCAAGGGACCGCGCAAGGGTGAGGTGCTGTTGTCGGCCGGCGAGGACATCAGGGCCGAGCACATCACCGAGATGGTCGACGCCGGGGTGACCTCGGTGAAGGTCCGCTCGGTGCTGACCTGCGAGGCTGCCATCGGCACCTGCGCCGTCTGCTACGGACGCAGCCTGGCCACCGGCAACCTTGTCGACGTCGGCGAGGCCGTCGGCATCGTCGCGGCGCAGTCGATCGGTGAGCCCGGTACCCAGCTGACCATGCGTACCTTCCACACCGGTGCCGCCTCCGGCTCGATGGACATCACCCAGGGTCTGCCGCGTGTGACGGAGCTGTTCGAGGCTCGCGTGCCCAAGGGCCGCGCGCCGATCGCCGACGCCGCCGGACGGGTGCGCATCGACGACTCCGACAAGTTCCTGAAGATCACCATCGTCCCGGACGACGGCAGCGAGGAGGTTGTCTACGACAAGCTGCCGAAGACCCAGCGGCTGGCCACCATCGCGGTGGACGGCTCCGAGCGACTGCTGGCCGACAACGATCACGTCGAGGTGGGTCAGCAGCTGCTGGAAGGCACCGCAGACCCGCACGAGGTGCTGCGGGTGATGGGTGCCCGCCAGGTGCAGCTGCACCTGGTGCGCGAGGTGCAGAAGGTGTACCAGAGCCAGGGCGAATCCATCCACGACAAGCACATCGAGGTGATCGTCCGGCAGATGCTGCGCCGGGTGACCGTCATCGACTCCGGCTCGACCGAGTTCCTGCCGGGCGCGGTGATCGAGCGCGGTGAGTTCGAGGCGACCAACCGTCGGGTGATGGCCGAGGGCGGCGAGGCGGCCGCCGGCCGTCCGGTGCTGATGGGCATCACCAAGGCGTCGCTGGCCACCGAGTCGTGGCTGTCGGCGGCCTCCTTCCAGGAGACCACCAGGGTGCTCACCGATGCCGCGATCAACGGGCGCAGCGACAAGCTGGTCGGCCTGAAGGAGAACGTGATCATCGGCAAGCTGATCCCGGCCGGTACCGGCTTGGCCAAGTACCGCGACATCCAGGTGCAGCCGACCGAGGAGGCGCGGGCCGCCGCTTATGCGCTGCCCAGCTTCGACGACGGTTACTACTCCGGCGACTTCGGTGGTGCCGCCACCGGTGCCGCGGTGCCGCTGGACGACTACGACCTGGGCCGCGACTACCGCTGACCATGAGCTCGTAGTGGCCCTGATGCCGCACTGACGTGAAAGGCCGGTTCCCCGACATTCGTTGGGGGACCGGCCTTTTGCTATCCGCTGTGCTCGTCGGCGCCGCCTGCGGGTGGCGGGCGCCGCTTGGCTTCGCCGCGCCTGCCCGGCTGCGCAGGCTTGCCGGGCAGCAGCGGCTGCAGAGACGCGGCCACCCGTCACCCTGCGGCAGCGCCGCCGTTGAGCCGGTCGCAGTTTCGACCTGAGCTGCCTCCAGTGCGCCAGATTCCTGGCTACGGGCCGGATTCGCGTCACTGTGGGCAGCTCGGGTACACACTTCGGGCGGTGCAGCTACGGCACCGCAGATATTCGGTAGTACCGCGCAACCGGTCTCGTTAGCCTCGGCCGCGTGACGGAGAGCGGATACGAGAACCCGGTGGCGGCGCGCACGTACGACCTGGAGAACAGCGGGCGCAGCGATTTCGAGTTCTACCTCGACCTCGCCGGCGAACTCAGCCAGGACAGCGCGGGCGACTTCGCCGTCCTTGACATCGGATGCGGCACCGGGGCGCTCGGCGTCGACCTCGCCGAGGCCGGCTATCGCGTCACCGGGGTCGACCCTGCGCAGGCGATGCTCGACGTTGCCCGGAACCGGCCGGGCGGCGACCGGGTCACCTGGATCCACGGGTATGCCGGCGATGTGGGGGAGGGCATCGCCGATCTGGCGATCATGACAGGCCACGTCGCGCAGTACTTCATCACCGACCAGGCGTGGGCCGAGGTGCTCCGCAACGCCTACCACGCCTTGCGCCCCGGTGGCAGGCTGGCCTTCGAGAGCCGCAATGTCGGCGCTCGGGCCTGGGAGCGCTGGGTTCCTGAGCACTCGCTGCGCACCGTCCCACACCCCGACGGCGGTGACTTCACCACCTGGCACGAGCTTGTCGACGTTGACGAGGACGCCACCGGCGCGGTCATCGAGACGCACCGCTCCGTCACGGAGTACGCCGGCTCCAGCCGAACCAGCCCGGACGAGACGTTGATCTTCCGCCCGCTGGCCCGTCTCAAGAGCACTGTGGAAGCGGCCGGTTTCAGCATCGAGCGCAGCTACGGAGACTGGACGCGTGGACCGATCACCGCCGGCAGCGTCGAGAACATCCTGATTTCCCAGCGTTCCTGAACTCGGCAACGGCCCTTCCCGCGCAGTGGCCGGCGGCCCCGGAGCGTGGCAAACCCCTGGCAATGCCACGGAAATGGGCGCACACTCATCCGATGCAGTGGGTGATGCTGTGCCTGCTGGTGGCCATGGTTATCGCCGTCGCGGCGACAGCGGCGCACGCGGTGCGGCTGCTTCACGACCGGCGTCCGCCGGCAGCGCCGAAGAAGACTCGGGCGTCGGCGACGGTTGTGCGTCCCGCGCGGTCAACGCACCCCGCCCGTCCAGCACCGGCCGGCGACGCCCCTGCCCAGTGGGATCCGGCCGACATCGCTGAGCTTGCCGAACGTTTCGCCGCCGTTGCGGCCGAGCAGGCCAGGGCACACAGCTTCGCCATCGGCATGCGGCTGCGGGTGCTCGCCCACCGCCGGGTGCCGCTGCGCGCGGTGCAGCCCGCCCCAGCGCACGGGACCGCCCGGATCTGCTTCGCCGACGGCACCGTCGTCATCGCCAGGGCCGCCCGCCCCGGCGAACTGCTGACCCTGGTGTGCGGTGTGCACCGCGCCGCCACCTGCCTCGCGGCCTGGGACACCGGCCCGCACGTCACCACCATGCGCTTTGCCTGGAACCACGGCCACACCGCCGATCTCATCGCCATCGGGCTCGACAACTCCGACTGATCGGCCGCGCAGCCCGGCTCGCCCCGATCCGTGGGTGCCGAGCTCAGTAGGGTGCTGATCGTGGCCGACACCAAAGACTGGACCTGGACCATCGAGCGCAGCTGCCCGGAGTGCGGTTTCGACGCCGGCGCTGTGCCGGCCGGCGACATCGGCGATGCGGTGCTGCGGCTGACCGAGCCATGGCAGCAGGTGCTGCGGCGCCGGGACGTCGCGGACCGGCCGGACCCACAGGTGTGGTCTCCGCTGGAGTACGGCGCGCACATCCGCGACGTTTGCCAGATTTTCGCGGTGCGGTTGCGGCAGCTGCTCACCGAGGACGACGCCCGGTTCACCAACTGGGACCAGGACGCCACCGCGGAGCAGTCCCGTTACGCCGAGCAGGATCCGCTGGTGGTGGCCGGCGACATTCGCTCGGCAGCCGAATCCCTCGCGGTCGCGTACCGGGGCGTGCCGGACCGAGCCTGGGGGCGAAAAGGTCTGCGCAGCAACGGATCAGAGTTCACCGTGCTCACCCTCGGACAGTATCTGCTGCACGACCTGGCCCATCATCTGGTGGACGTGCGAGCGGTGCCGGGCACCGCCGCAGCGCACTGAACCGGCCGGGGAGTCTCAGCCGAGCTTGGCCAGCAGCTCGGCCTGCTTGCGCACCGGCCCGATCACCATCTTGTTGACGTCCGGTTTCGGTGCCACCAGTGCTCTCGCGGTGAACAGGAAGGCGTAGCGGCCCACGTTGCCGGCACAGACGTAGGTGGTGGCCGGCACATCGGTCGGATCGACCGAGCTGCTGGTGGCCGCGAAGCACACGGTGTCCTTGGTCGGTGCCTTCACCGCGATGCGTTGGCCGGCAATGGTTTTCTGCTCGTAGGCGAGCCGGTAGAGGCCTTCGCGCAGCGAGACGGCGGCCGCCGGGTGCACGGTGCGGTACACCCGGGCGCCGCCGAGCGCAATGGTGTCCACCTCTGCCTTGTGGATCAGTTTCTGCTCCTCAGGGCTGGTCGCGTCGTCGATGGTGAGCGCCGGTGCGGCGGCGGCCGGGAAGGCGCCGAGCTTGCCGCCGGGGTAGCGGGCGCCGCCGGGCCCGGCCGCAATGGTGTGGGCGGCCAGCTTGGTGGGATCTGGGTTGAGCGTCGCCAGGCTTCCCGGCGGGGTCGGGCGGAAACCGGTCAGTGCGCGGCTCACCCGCTGCTGCAGTCCGGCGAGCACCCGCACGGTGGGTGGGCCGGCCCCGCCGTCGGGGGAGTCCACGATCGACGTGGAGTGGTCCAGCACCAGCACCAGCCGGTCCTGCCGCCTGATCGTTGACAGGTAAAAGCGCGGATCAACCTCGAAAGCCCGTGCGGCGCCACCGAAACTGCGGCTGGCGCCGATGGCGAACGATCGGACGTCGGTCAGTTTCTGGCGCCGCTTGGCGTCGAGGGCCGACACCGCGGTGCTGGCCGATGCGACGTCCTGGTACTCGAGCACCGAAAGGGTCAGCACGGCAGCGTTCTGCGGGTTCTCGAAGTAATAGCAGTCGCGGTAGCCGGCGACCAGCCCGCGCTGGGTGGCGCCACCCTTGGGGTCGCGGACGATGAGCTCGGCGCCGGAACGGTACGGCGCATCGTGGCCGCCGCACGGAATCCAGCCGGTTCCGGCCAGCCCGGGGGCGGCGGCGGTCAGCAGCCGGGCGGCCTCGGCGCCGGCGCCGCGGGCTTGCTCCTTGCTGAGTGCCGGGACGGGCTTGGGCGGCTGAGTGCCGTCGACGCGCGATGTTCGCGCTGACGTTGCAGCGGTGGGTGGCCCGGATGCCGGGGCCAAGGTGGCCGCGCCGGCCGACCTGGCAGCGGAAGCGGTCCGGCCGGCGTCGCCGGTTGCCTTTCCCGACGGGGTGGACGCGGCCGCGGCTGTCGCCGGGGCAGCAGGGTCGGCCCCGGTAGCCGCTGTCGCCGGGGCAGCGGGGTCGGCCCCGGTAGTCGCCGCGGCGGCACGGTCGGCCCCGGTAACCGCTTGGCCGGCACCGCCGGCCGCTGCGGGCGCGGGCGCTGCGCTGTCCGGCACCGCGCTGTCCGGCACCGCGCACCCGCCGGCCCCGATCACGGCGGCCGCGAGGGCCGCGAGTACGGCTCGGCGGGGCGACTCGAAGGTTTTCATCAATCACACCGACGTGGCCGTCTCGCGATCCGTTCCGTGCCGGAACGAGCTGGAGCGGAAATATCGGAACCGGATCCAGTGACGCTGCGTCAGTGGCAGTACCACCAACGGTGCATGCCCGGGGAGAACCGGGCTGCGCGGGGGACACCATCCGTGATCACCGTCGGTGCCGGCGCCCGGGCGGTTCAGCTTCGGCCGTCGCCGACTCTGACACCGAAAGGACGGTTCGGCAGCGATGGACACCCCGAACGCGATGCCGGCGTTGATGGAGCATTCGTTCCGCAGCGGCATCGGCGAAGCCATCTCGAACTTCAGCTTCAGCGACATCGACTGGCACTCCGTGTGGCGGTGGTTCCCGATCGCGGTGGCCGGCATTGTGGTGTGGGCACTCTGGCTCTACCGGTTCATCCTGTCGAGGCGGGCCAAGCCGATCGTCACCAGCTTCCGGACCAGCACGTCTGTTGTGGTGCCCTCGTTCCATGAAGACGTGCCGATCCTGATGCGTTGCCTCGGTACCTGGCTGGCGCAGAACCCCTCTGAGGTCATCATCGTTCTCGACGTCGCCGATACCGAGGCACTGCAGGCCATTCAGCAGCTCAACGATCCACGGGTCCGCCCGATCATGTTCCGGCACGCGGGCAAACGCTCGGCGCTCGGCGTCGGCATCAGAGCCGCGCGCGGAGAACTGTTGGTGCTGACCGACTCCGACACCCAGTGGGAGCCGGAGCTGTTGCAGAACGTACAGATGCCGTTCGCCGATCCGCAGGTCGGTGCCTGCTCGACGCAGCAGAACGTCTACGAGCGCAACACCAGCATCTGGCGGCGGATCGCCGACTGGCTGGTCAACCTGCGTTACTACGACTACGTCCCCGCGATGGGCAGAGCCGGTGCGGTGGCTTGTGTCTCCGGCCGTACCGGCGTCTACCGCCGCAGCGTGGTGCTGCCGGTGCTCGACAATCTGGAGAACGAGTTCTTCCTCGGCAGGCGGTGCGTCTCCGGGGACGACGGGCGGCTCACCTGGCTGGTGATCGCCTCCGGCTACAAGACGGTGCACCAGTCTTCGGCCAAAGCATTGTCGATGTTCCCGGCCAGCTTCCGGGCGTTCGTCAAGCAACGGGTGCGCTGGTCGCGCAACAGTTATCGGTGCTATCTGACCGCCGTCTACAAGGGCTGGCTGTGGCGGGTTCCGTTCGTCACCAAGGTGACCGTGCTGCAGATCTTGTTGACGCCGGTCACCATGGCAATCACCTTGGGATACATCGCTTTCAGCCGCATCGACGGCACCATGCTCAGCATCGGCATGACGGTCGGCTGGGTGCTGCTGGGCCGGGGTATCCGCGGGGCGTCGCATCTGCGCCGGCATCCGCTGGAGATCTTCCTGCTGCCGGTGACGGCGCTGGTGGTCATCATGGTCGCCCTGCCGATCAAGCTGTACGCGTTCGTCACCATGAACAAGCAGGGCTGGCTGACCCGGCACGCCGACCGGGTCGGTGGCGACGGCCAGAACGCCGCATCGTTGAACCGGTCGGCCGGTGCCGCGCCGCAGCGCGTGAAACAGGTTCTTCCGCAGCCTGTTTCACCGGTGCCGGTCGGTCCGGTCGAGCATGCTGTCCCGCCGCACGCCACCGGGCAACGAGCTGTTCCGCAGCGACCCGTCCCGCAGCGACCGGCTGCGCAGCGGCCCGTCCCGCAACGGCCGCTGCCGGTGCGCCCGGTCCAGCCCCGCCTTGCGGGGCACGGGCCGACGCCGCACCGACCGGCACCGGCGACAGTCGCCGGCCAGTCACAGCACGGGGCGCAGCCGAGGTTGCCGCACCAGCGCGACCGGGCGCAGCACCGCGCCGCTGAGCGTCCCGGGCGTCCGGTTGCCGACGCAAACTCCGGCGCCGGCGACCAGACCATGCGGATCGCGGCGAACCGGATTCCGGTGCTGGCGACGGCCGAATCCGCTTCGCATGCCGGGCCCGCCGCCATCGCAGGACCGGCGAGCTCAGCGCGCAACCACCCGGTCCAGGCCGCTCGGGCGCCCCAGGCCGCTGCACCCAAGAGGATCGAATCCGGCCCGCAGGCCGACGATCCCGACATCACCCGACGTGTTCCGATCCGACTCAGGGGGACCTCCAGATGACAACGCCAGCACCGCGCCGGATCGGCCGTGGCCGGGATGGTCTCGGCGTCAACGGCCGGCGACGACCCGCGCGACGGCTCGCCCTGGCTGCTGCGCTCACCGGGCTGACGGTGGCGGCGGTCATCGCAACCGCCCCGGCAGCATCGGCGCATGCCAATGGCGACAACGGTTCTGCCGCCGCCGGTCACGCTCGCCGGACCGCCCCGGCGCCGGCGGTGGTCGCGCCGCCGACCGGTACCGCCCCACGCACACCAGCACAGCCCGCCGAGGGAACCACGGCGAAGCGCCCGCAAGCTTCCGGCAGTCAAACGTCCGCCAGTAGGCCGACCGGCAGCCAAGCAACCGGCAGCCAGGCAACCGGCGGCCAAGCAACCGGGAGCCAAGCAAGCGGCACCAAAGCTCCGGGCAACGGCACGGGAGAGACCGGCACGGCCGAGACCGGCACGGCCGAGACCGGCACGGGGGAGACCGGCACGGGGGAGACCGGCACCGGTGAGACGACCGGTGCCGTCCCGGCATCGACCGCACCGGTCCCCAGCAACGGCGTCGGAGTACCACCGGTTCCGGCCGGCGGGAGCGGCCCCGGCGACGGCGCCGACGGGACCGCGCAGGGAGTCGATCAAGAGGTCACCGGCGAACGCCGCCCGTACCAGGGCGATCCCGAGGCCGAGTCGGCCCTGGTGGAGCGCGAGGACGACCGGCTGGCCGAAGCCCGCACCGTCGCGTCGCTCTCGCGCTGGTCAAAGGTTCAGCTCATCAGCCCGTATCGGATCGCCGGCAACGGCTCGTACACCCTGGTCCTCACCACCAGGGAAACCCCTTACACCATCGAGGATCTGCTCAAGCTTGCGCCGCAGACATTCGTGCGGCAGACCGACGGCGCCTACCTGCTCAGCGAGAACATCGTGATCGAGGCCGGCGCCGTGCTCAAGCTGCAGGCGCCGACCCGGCTGGTCATCAAGCTGGCCAGCGACGCCAAGGGATTCGTGTCGATCGTCAACTACGGAGGTCGCCTGGAGATCGCCGGCACCGACGCCACGCCGGTGCAGATCACCTCGTGGGACCGCGCCAACGCAAAGCCGGACAGTACCACCACCGACGGACGCGGCTACCTGCGGTCGTTGGGTGGCCAGGTGGACTTCCAGCACGTGACGTTCGAGCAGCTCGGCTTCTGGAGCGGGCGTACCGGTGGCGTATCGCTGACCGGTACCGACCGGCCGACACCGGGAGCGCTCGACCGCACCGGCAAGGACATCGGCGAGCAGCAGCGCAAGGAGCGCGGCGCCGCCACCGCGCCGGGCACCGGCACCCCCGGACAGCCGGGAACCGATCAAACCGGTTCCACCGCAGCAGGTTCCAAGGACAAAGTCGCACCGGCCGGAAAGATCGAGATTCCCGAGGTGACCGGCGACCAGCCCGAGTACTCGTACGTCTCGGCCGCGATCTCCGACGCCACCTTCTCGGACAATGTGTTCGGACTGTTCCTGTCCGGAGCCAACGGTGTCGACATCCGCAACAGCACCGTGCAGCGCAGCCAGGTCGACGGCATCGTCATGCACCGCTACGTCACCAACATGGTGCTGCAGAGCTCGGTGACCCAGGACAACGCCGGCGACGGAGTGATTCTGTCAAGGGCCACCACCGGAGTCGTGCTCAGCGAGGTGACCGCGCAACGCAACTCGCGCAACGGTTTGAGCATGATCGGGCTGCCGCTCGCCACCGGGCCCAGCGCCACCGGAACCGCCACCGGCGACTACGGCAACAACTCCGTTGTCAGCGGGCGGTTCACCAGCAACGGCCGTTACGGCATCGAGGTGATCGGCGGCCGGACCATCGGTGTGCAGGCAAATGTGGTGTCCGGCAACGCGATGGGCGTGGTGGTGCGGACCGGTGCCAACGGCGTCAGGGTGGTCGGCAACCAGGTGACCGGCAGCGCCAAGCAAGGCATCGTGGTGCGCGACCAGGTCAGCGGCGCCGTCGTCACCGGGAACTCGGTGGACGGCGGGCGAACCAGCGTCTACGTCCGCGACGGCAGCGCCGCGGTGGAACGCAACACCCTGACCAACGCCGAACTGCATGCGGTCTCACTGATCGGTTCGGTGCGCGGCAGCACCGTCATGAACAACACCATCGCCGGCAAGGGGCCCAGCGCGGTGGATGCCGCCCGCAGCACCGGAGCCGACACTCGCAGCTTCGTCAACAACACCGACGGCTGGTCCGACACCACGCCGTGGTGGGTGACGCTGAAGAAGTACCTGCAGCCGATGACGATGATCTGGCTGGCGCTGCTCAGCCTGCTGTTGATCACCGCCTTGCGCGGGCTGCGTGCCCGCCGGCAGCAGCGGCACCCCTACGCGGACAAGCGTGCGGTGACCACCGACGACGACGTGGTGCTCCCGGCGCCGCCGGGCGCCCCCATGCCGCTCCACCCGCCGCGTCCGGCGCAGAGCCTGCGCCCGGCCGGTGCCGGCATTGCCGGCCGGGTCCGGTGAGCAGCGTGCGCCGGCCGCGGCTGGCAGCCGTGCTCGGGCTGGCCGCCAGCGTGGCGCTGGCGGCGGGGGCGGTAGTGCTGGTGCAAGCCAACCCTGGGGTGCTGGCAGCGCCGACCGAGCGTGGAGTAGCTGTCACCGCATGGCAACCATCGCCGCCGCCCAGCCTGGCCAGCCGGGTGTCGCCGAGCGCGGCGCCGTCCGGCTTGCCAGCCGTACCACCGGACTCCGGCCGGGTGCCGCGCCCCGTCGAACCGCTGCCCAGTGGTCCCACCGGCGCTCCGGCGTCGTCTCCCGGTGCCGGGCAGGGCACGCCGGCGCCCGACGCGCCGAAGACCGGGGCAGGCAACCCGTGGGAGCGACAGACCGAGGCCGCCAAGGACGCCGTCAACCAGCCTGGAATCGAGCGAACCGCACGACCGGGCGCCGTTGCCACCCCCGTCGTGCAACAGATCCGTTGCCCCGCAGGAGGTACCGGCGTCGGCAGTGCGGAAGAGCTGCAGGCCGCGTTGGCCGGGGCACTGCCCGGATCGGTGATCAAACTCCGCAAGGGTGTCTACCCGGGGACCTTCACCACCAGCGTGTCGGGGACGCCGGAGCGGCCGATCTGGTTGTGCGGCAACGCCGACAGCATCCTGGACGCCGGCGGCGCCGATGGCTACGGCCTGCATCTGGACGGTGCCAAGTACTGGCGCCTGAGCGGATTCGCGATGCGGAACGCACAGAAGGGCGTTGTCACCGACCAGACTACCGGGACCGTGATCAGCGGGCTACGGATCACCAACACCGGCGACGAGGCCATCCATCTGCGCAAGAACTCCACCAAGAACCTGGTGACGGGAAACGTTGTCGACGGCACCGGATTCCGGCGTGCCACCTTCGGCGAGGGCATCTACATCGGCACCGCGGAGAGCAACTGGTGCACGATCACCCAGTGCCGCCCGGACCGCAGTGACTACAACACCATTGCCGGTAACACCGTCAGCCGGACCGCGGCCGAGGCGGTCGACATCAAAGAAGGAACCGTCGGCGGACTGCTGATCGGCAACAGCTTCGACGGCAAGGGCACGACCGCTGCCGACTCGCTGGTCGACGTCAAGGGGACGGCGTGGACCATCAAGAACAACACCGGCCGACATGCCCCGCTCGACGGCATGCAGACCCACCAGATCCTCGATCGGTGGGGCGAGCGAAACCTGTTCACCGGCAACACGATCGCCATGCCGGCCAAGCCCGCGGCTGCGGTGGTGCAGGCCGCCGGTACCGCGGATCGTTACGGTATCGCCGTCCGGCCGGCCGCCGGCAACGTGATTGCCTGCGACAACAGCGTGAGCGGCGCCGATGTCCCGCTCAGCAACATCGGCTGCCGGCGATGAATCGCGGGCAAAGCCGTCAACGGTTCGGCGTTGTCGGCCACACTGTTCACACCCGAGTGCAGCTTCCCGCTGACCGCCGAACCACGCCTGTACTCCACCGACCCAGCAGAGGATCTGGCACATGACGAGCAACTACCCGCAGCCCGGACCGCCACCGCGCCGGCGGGTTCCCGGTGCGGTGATCGGTTTCGGTGTCGGCGTTGTGGTGACGGCGCTCGCCGCCGGTGGCATTGCCATGGCGGTCAACGGATCCGACGACGGACCCAACCCGGCTGCCGCCACCACCACGCCCGTCGGGTCCATCCCGTTGACCCCCCGAACCCAGGGCAGTTTCCCGATGACGCAGGGCGGCGCCGACCCGACGCCGCAGACCGGCGCGCTCGGCGGGGGCGCCCAGCCCGGCAGTGTCGGCAGCGGCAACAGCAACGGCAACGGCAACGGCACGGAAGACCCCACCGGAACGGCCGGCAGCGAGACGAGCAAGAACGGCACCGAGAGCACCGACGGCAGTACCGCAGGCGGCACCGGTAACGACCAGAAGGATCAGGAGGATCAGGAGGAGCAGCGGGACGGAAAGCCGCAGAACACACCGGGTATCGAGGCCACCGCGAAACCGAGCACCGACGGTCTGCCGGCTGTGCAGATGGTGGAGTGTCCCGCCGGTGGCACCGCGGTGAGCAACGCCGACACCCTGAAGGCGGCGCTCGGCGCGGCCAGACCAGGGGCGGTGATCCGGCTGCAGGACGGGGTATACGAAGGCACCTTCACCCTCACCGCCTCCGGTACCAGCGAGCAACCCATCTGGGTGTGCGGCGGACGCGGAGCCGTGATCGACGCCGGCGGAGTGAAGTCCGGTTACGGGTTCCATCTCGACAAGGCGAGCAATGTCCGGCTGGTCGGGTTCGCCGTGCAGAACGCGCAGAAGGGCGTGATCGGCGACGGCACGTCGGGCAGCATCATCCAGCAGCTCAAGGTCTCGCAGACCGGGGACGAAGCCATCCACCTGCGGGCCGCCTCGCAGCGCAACCTGGTGATCGGCAACGAGGTGTCCGACACCGGCAACCGCCGGGACAAGTTCGGCGAGGGCATCTACATCGGTTCCGCGGTCAGCAACTGGTGCAGGTACGGCGGCTGCCAACCGGACCGCAGCGACTTCAATGTGGTTGCCGGCAATCAGATCTCGGACACCACCTCGGAAGCCGTCGACATCAAAGAGGGCACCGTCGGCGGCCTGTTGATCGGGAACAGCTTTGACGGTTCGGGCACCACCGCGGCGGACTCCTGGGTCGACGTCAAGGGCACGGCCTGGACCATCAAGGACAACACCGGGCGGGTGGCACCCCTTGACGGCTTCCAGACCCACCAGATCGAGGAGCGGTGGGGCGAGCGAAACCTGTTCACCGGCAACAAGATCGACGCGACCAACCCACCGGCGCCGGAGCAGGCGGACGAGAACGACGGTGAGCGTTTCGGGATCGCCCTGCGCCCGGACGGCGGCAACACCGTGCTGTGCAACAACACCGTGACCGGCCCAGGGGTGCCGCTGAGCAATGTCGAGTGCCGGCGCGGTTGATCAGTCGCCGGCCGCGGCTGTGCCGCGGCTGTGCCGGTGGCCCGCCGCCACGTGTACCGAGCCGCGCCGTCCACCACACCTCAAACCTTGCCGGCACTGTCGGCACTGTCCGCACTGTGGGCACATTCACTGCGATTCCGGACGGATCGGGCGTGGCGGCCACTGTCGCATCGGCGGGCGATACACCGGCCCGAGGTTCGCGAGTAGCGTAGATCGCGCCGGCTCACCGGCAGCGGACTGCGGTTCTGCCCGGTGGCCCGCACCTGTGTGCAGTCAGCAGCACGAGCACGAGCGAGGAGAACAATGAGCCAGGTTCCGTCCATCACCCTCAACGACGGCAACACCATTCCGCAGCTGGGTATCGGCGTGTGGCAGGTGTCCGAGAGTGACATCGTCCCATCGCTGACCAAAGCGTTCGAGGTCGGCTACCGCCATGTGGACACCGCAGCGGCGTACGGCAATGAGGAAGGCGTCGGGCAGGCGATCAGGCAGTCCGGCCTGCCGCGGGAAGAGCTGTTCATCACCACCAAGCTGTGGAACGACAGGCACACCGACGCCAGAAAGGCCGTCGAGGAAAGCCTTTCCAAGTTGGGACTCGACTACTTGGATCTGTATCTGATCCATTGGCCGGTCCCGGCCAAGGACGAGTACCTCACCGCCTGGCGGGCGCTGGAGCAGATCAAGGCCGACGGACTGGCGAAGTCCATCGGTGTCTGCAACTTCAACCCCGGCCACCTTGCGAAGATCATCGACGGGTCGGACACCGTTCCGGCGGTCAACCAGATCGAGATCCACCCGACCCTCACCCAGACCGCGGTGGTCGAGGACGACAAGCGCCTCGGTATCGCGACCGAGTCGTGGACGCCGTTGGGCGGCAAGGAAGATCTGGAGAATCCGACGATTGTCGCCATTGCCGACAGGCTCGGCAAGACAGCGGCCCAGGTGATCATCCGCTGGCATCTGCAGCACGGCTTCATCGTCTTCCCCAAGTCGGTGACGCCGGAGCGGATCGAGCAGAACTTCGACGTGTTCAACTTCGAGCTCACCGATGAGGACATGGCCGCCATCGACGGGCTCAACGCCGACCGCCGTACCGGCCCCGACCCTGAGACCTTCGGGGCCTGACCGCCGGCGGTAACGCCAACCCGCCCGAACGCCCGGCAGCCTTGCTGCCGGGCGTTCGTGCCGCTCCGCGCCCGGCACAACGGCATCGAGGCCGGTGGCCGCACCGGTCGCCGGGGCGAGCGTGATTAGCTGAGTCGCATGCGACTGGGATATCCGCTGGACTACGCCGGCGACCCGCGGGCGGCCGCCGACGGGGTGGCAGCGCTGGAGCGGGCCGGACTGGACGTGGTGTGGGTGGCCGAGGCCTATGGCTTCGACGCTCCCACCCTGATGGGCTACCTCGCGGCGCGCACCGATCGGGTGCAGATCGCCGCCGGCATCCTGAACGTGTACTCGCGCACCCCTGCGGCGATCCTGCAGACGGCCGCCGGGTTGGACAACGTCAGCCAGGGCCGGGCCATTCTCGGGCTCGGCGCGTCCGGGCCGCAGGTGATCGAGGGCTTTCACGGGGTGCCCTATACCCAGCCGCTGCGCCGGATCCGGGAAACCATCGACGTGGTGCGGGCCGGACTGCGCCGGGAACGACTCAGCTACACCGGCCGCACGGTGACACTGCCGCTGCCGCCGGGTACCGGCACCGGCCTCGGCAAACCGCTCAAGCTGCTGACTCGGCCGGTGCGCGACCGGGTGCCGATCTACGTAGCAGCACTCGGCGAGAAGAGTGTGCAGACCACCGCGGAGATTGCCGACGGCTGGCTGCCGTTCCTGTTCGCGCCGGAACGGGCGAACGCCGTGTGGGGCAACGCTTTACGCGCCGGTGCGGCGCTGCGCGACCCAAGCTTGGGTGCCCTGGACATTGCGGCAGGCGGGCTGCTGTACCTCGGTGACGATCCGGTGGCGCAGCAGCGGGCACTGGATGCCGCCCGACCCAACGCCGCGTTGTACGTCGGCGGCATGGGTGCCAAGAACGCCAACTTCTACCACGAGCTGGTGTCCCGCTACGGGTTCGCCGAGCAGGCCGACCATATTCAGCAGCTATATCTCGGCGGCCGGCACCGCGACGCGGCCGCCGCGGTGCCGGAAGAGCTGCTGCGGATGACGAACCTGGTGGGGGACCGGGCCCAGCTGGCCGAGCGGGTCGCGGCCTACCGGAACGCGGGGGTGACGATTCTGAACGTGGCTCCTGCACCTGGCACCGATCCGGTGGATCAGCTGCGGCAGATGCGCGAGTTGGTGGACGGTTCACCCGGCTGAGCCGCCTCGCCGCGGCACCGGGGGGATATCCACTGGCGCGCAGCGGTTGCCGGCGCGCAGGATGACGCGATGACGACCAGCGAAACCGCGCCGCGGAACCTGCAGATCCGTCCGGAACGACCGGCCGACGCCGAAGCGGTGGCGACGGTGATCCGCGCCGCCTTCGGTGCCGAGGGCGACGAGGTTGCTGCCATCTGGGCGGAGATCACCGCGGGGGAGTTGCCCCACCAGGGCCTGGTGGCGGTGACCGCGGACCCCGGCGACGGCGAACGGCTGGTCGGGCACGTCGGGATCAGCCACGCCTGGCTCGACGCGCGGAAAGAACTGGTGGACATCACCGTGCTCAGCCCGTTGGCGGTGCTGCCGGAGCTGCAGAACAACGGCATCGGCACCGCGTTGATCGCTGCCGCTACCGAAGCCGCGATCGCCGACACCCCGATGCTGGTGCTGGAAGGGTCGCCGAAGTACTACGGCGCCAGGGGTTTTGCGCCCGCCAGGGTGCACGGCATCCTTCCCGCCTCCGATCGCACCCCGGGACCGGCGTTCCAGGTGGTCTTCGGGCCGGGACATCGCGACTGGATGACGGGCCGGGTGATCTACCCGGACGTGTGGTGGCGGCACAATAGCGCCGGCCTGCGCGACCCGCTGCTGGCCGAACTGGAACAAGCCTTCGCCCAGCTGCCGGGCTGACCGACCGCCCGCTCCGGGCAGACCCCGGCGCGCGGCAGCGCGCCACGGCCCCGCAGTTGCGGCGCCACAGCGACAGCCTCAGGTACAGGCACTACTACAGCTGCGGCGCGGCGCACCGGTGCGCATAGTGCCGTGCCAACGCCGCATAGGTGGCCTTGGAACCGTTGCGGTGCAGCGACTCCAGCGCCGCAAGGTACGGCTCGGTGAACTCGGGTTGGTCGGCGAGGTCGCCGAAGAAGTCGCGGTTGCGGACGAACGCCAACGGGTCGGCGACGGTACCGTCCTGGCGGCGTAGCTGACCCGCTGCCGCGGCCCTGCGCTCGTCGGCATACCGGTCGACGACATCGATGGGCTTGCCCTGCTCGTCCACCCCCTCCGCGTAGCGGGCCCACGAGGCGCAGATCGCGGCGGACAGCGTGACATCGCGGCCGGCGGCGATGTTCTCGGAGATCACCGGCACCAGCCACTTGGGGATACGGTCGGACGATTCGGCGGCCAGCCGGGCAACGGTGTCGCGAACGCCGGGGTTGCCGAACCGTTCGATCAGCTCCTTGCGGTAGGCATCGAGGTCGACGCCGGGCACCGGCGCCAACGTCGGGCTGGCCTCATTCACCATGTACGACAACAGGAATGCCGCGAGATCCGGATCGGTCGCGGCCTCGTGCACCAGCCGGTACCCGGCGAGGTGGCCGAAGTAGGCGATGCCCTGGTGCGAGGCGTTGAGCAGCCGCAGTTTCATCAGCTCGTAGGGTTCGACGTCGTCGACGATCTGCGCCCCGGTCAGCTCCCACTGCGGCCTGCTGGGTGCGTCCGGTTCGGCCACGGCGAAGTCGTCCTGCAGCACCCATTGGGTGAACGGCTCGCACACCACCGGCCAACCGTCGTCGATGCCGAACCGCTCGGCCACCAACTGCCGGTCGGCGTCGGTGGTGGCAGGGGTGATCCGGTCCACCATGCAGTTCGGGAAGTGCACCTGCTGCCGCATCCACTGCCCCAGCTCAGGGTCGAGCAGGGTGGCGAAGCTGGTGAACGCCTTGCGGGCCAGGTCGCCGTTGCCCTGCAAGTTGTCGCAGGACAGCACCGTGAAGGGTGGGACTCCGCGCTCGCGCCGCAATCGCAGGCCCGCGGTGATCAGCCCAAAGGTGGTGCGCGGCAGCGCATCAGCATTCAGGTCGGCCTGGATGTCCGCCGGTGACGGGTCGAACTCCCCGGTGAGCTGATTGAGCGAGTAGCCGCCCTCGGTGACGGTCAGGCTGACGATCCGTACCGCCGGATCGGCGAGCTTGGCGATCACCGCCTGCGGATCGTCCGGAGCGTAGCGATAGTCGACGATGGAGCCGATCACCCTGGCGTGCAGCGCACCGTCGGGCGCTTTGGTGACCAAGGTGTACAGCCCGTCCTGGGCGCGCATCACGTCCCGCATGGCCGCGTCGGACGGCATCACCCCGACCCCGCAGATGCCCCAGCCGGCGGCCGCACCGGCCACCTGCGCATCGTCGCTGGCGAGCAGCACGTCGGTGTACATGGCCTGGTGGGCCCGGTGGAATCCGCCGACGCCGAAGTGCACAATCCCCGCGGTGACGGCGGCCCTGTCGTACTCCGGCCGGTCGACGCCGGGCGGCAAGTCGGCCAGCCGATCGCCCCGCAGCGGTACGGGGGCGGAAGGACGTGGCTCGGTCGGGTGCTCGCTCACGGATGTCGGGTCGCTCTCGGGTGTCTGTTCGCTCTGGGAAGTATGGGAAGTCTGTTCGCTCTGGAAGGTCAGTTTGTTCTGGGAAGTGCTGTCCGTCATTTGACAGCACCCAGCGACAGGCCCTGCACCAACTTGTCCTGCGCCGCGAAGCCCGCGATCAGCACCGGCAGCGAGATCACGGTTGCGGCGGCGCAGACCTGGGCGAGGAACTGGCCCTGCGAGGTGACGAAGCTGGTCAGGAACACCGGAGAGGTCTCGGCGACCACGCCGGTCAGCACCCTGGCGAACAGCATCTCGTTCCAGGCGAAGATGAAGCAGATCAACGCCGTCGACGCGATGCCGGGCGAGACGATGGGCGCGATCACCTTGCGCAGCGTCTGCAGCAGGCCGGCGCCGTCCAGCGAGGCCGCCTCGAACAGGTCCCTCGGTATGTCGGCGAGGAACGAGCGCATCATCCAGATGGCGATCGGCAGGTTCATCGCCGTGTAGATGATGATCATGAACCAGATGTTGTCCAGCATGTGAATCCTGGTGGCGATCAGGTAAATCGGCATCAACCCGGCCACCGCCGGCAGCATCTTGGTGGACAGGAAGAAGAACATCACGTCGGACCATTTGCGCACCGGCCGGACCGACAGCGCATAGGCCGCCGGGATCGCCAGCGCGATCACCACAAGGGTGGAAACGATGGCGGCCCATGCCGAGTTGATCAGCGCCGGCCACGGGCTGGCACCGCCGTCAGCACCAAAGAAGTTGCGGTAGCCCTCGACGGTGAGCGGCGCGAACAGCTGCGGGGTGCGCTGGGTGGCGTCGTTCTCGGAGTGGAAGCTGGTCAGCACCATCCACAGGATCGGCGCGGCGAAGATGAACGCGATGATCCAGGTGGCGGTGGTGGCCAGCCAACCGAGGTTCGACTTCTTGCCGCCGGGCGGCGTCGCGGTCGCGGTCGTCGGTGCGGCGGCAGCGGTCTGGACGGCGGTGGTCATTTCGCTCCCTCGTCTTTCAGCAGGCCGGACACGGTGCGCAGCGCGAAGGTGGCGATGATCAGGGAGGCGATCACCACGACAACACCCTGGGCGGACGCCAGGCCGTAGTTCTGCGCCGTGAACAGGGTTTGATAGATCGTGTACGGGAGGTTGGCGGTGCCGAGCCCACCCGAGGTGATGGTGAATACGGCGTCGAAGTTCTGCACGATGTAGATGGCGCCGAGCAGCGCGGCCAGCTCCAGGTACCTGCGCATGTGCGGCAGCGTCAGGTTGGTGAACGTCTGCCAGCCGGTGGCGCCGTCGACCGAGGCCGCCTCAAGAATGTCGGTGGGCCGGGACTGCAGGCCGGCCAACAGGATCAGCGTCATGAACGGGGTCCACTGCCAGATCAGCTGTACTTCGATCACGGTGAGCGGGAACTGCGATATCCAGTCGGGACCTTCGATGCCGAACCACCGCAGCACCCCGTTCAGCAGACCGAAGGTGGAGTTGTAGATGGCGTGTTTGAACAGCAGCGCTGCCGCCACCGGCACGATCAGGAACGGCGCGATGATCATGGTGCGGGCCAGTCCGCGGCCGAAGAAGGTGCGGTTCAACAGCAATGCGATGCCCAGCCCGAGCACCAGCGACACCAGCACAACCACGACGGTGAGGATCACCGTGGTGAACACCGACTTGCGCAGGTCGGCGTCGGTGAACACGTTGACGTAGTTGTCGAACCAGACGAACCTGCGGTCGTCCGGCCGGAAGGCGTTCCAGTTGAAGAACGAGATCGCCAGCGTCGCAACGAAAGGCAGCTGGGTGACGATGATGGTGAACACCAGCGCCGGCAGCAGCGGTGCCCGCCGGATCCAGCGTTCCTTGGCGGTCTGCGGGTAACCCTCAGGGTCGGTCGCGGTCGGCGCTGCCTGCGGCGGAGGCTGCGCCTGGTCGGGCCCGGGAGCGTTGTCCGATTGCACGGCGGTTGTCATCTCATGCCTCCCGGTAGGTCTTGGCGACCTTCTCGGCCAGCGCCTGTCCCTGGTTCAGCACGTCGGTGACGCTGGTCTGGCCGGCAATGGCACTGGAAACGTATTGCGACACTTTGGTTCCCAGATCGGTAAACTCGGGTATGTCGACGAACTGGATGCCGACGGTGGGCCGCGGCTGCACCCCTGGATTGGTCGGGTCCGCCTCCAGAATCGCCGTTCTGGTGGCGTCGGCGAACGCGCCGGCAGCCTTCAGGTATTCCGGATTATCGTAGGTGGACTGGCGTTTGCCGGCCGGGGTGCGCGCCCAGCCGTACTCCTTGCCGACGATGGCTTCGTACTCCTTGGACGATGCCCACGACACGAATTTCCAGGTGTCGTCGGCCTTCTTGGTGCTGGCTTCGATGGCCCACGACCAGGCGTACAGCCAGCCGGACGATTTGGTTTCCTTCACCGGGGCCTGGACGTAGCCCATCTTTCCCTTCACCGGCGACCCGTCCGCCTCGAGCGACCCGGCGGCCGAGGTGGCGTCGTACCACATCGACACTGCCGAGCCCATGGTGGCGTTCAGGCACTCGGTGAAACCGGCGGACGGCGCGCCGACCTCTCCGTGCCTGCGCACCAGGTCGACGTAGAACTGGGTGGCGGCGGTGAAGCCGGGGCCGTTGACCTGCGGGGTCCAGTCGGCGTCGAACCAGGTGCCACCGAAGGTGTTCACCACGGTGGTGAGCGGAGCGAACACCTGACCCCAGCCGGGCTGCCCGCGCAGACAGATGCCGCGCATGTTTGGATCGAACGTGCGGTCGGCCTTGGCGGCCAGGTCGGCCACCTGATCCCAGGTGGGTTTCTCCGGCATGGTGAGCCCCAGCGAGGCGAAAACGTCCTTGCGGTACATCAGAAATGAGGACTCACCGTAGAACGGCTCGCCGTACACCGAGCTTTCCGCGCCGTTCACCCCTGGCCCCGACAGTGAGGTGGCCAGCGACGGGAAGATGTCTTTCTGATCGAACTCCGGGTCGCCGGCGATGTGCGAGTCGAGCGGGAGCAGCCAGCCGTTCTTCGAATAGATCGGGACCTCGAAGTTCGACAGGGTGGCGGCGTCGTACTGCCCGGCCTGGCTGGTGAACTCGGAGGCGACCTTGTCGCGCAGGTCGTTCTCGGGCAACACGGTGAAGTTGACGTCGATGCCGGTCTCGGCGGTGAAGTACTTGGCCGTCAACGATTGCAGGTCGATCATCTGCGGGTTGTTGACCATCAGAATGTTGATGCTGCGGCCGCTGGAGGAGTGTCCGCCGGCGCCGGCGCAACCGCTGAGCACCAGACTCAGCGCACCGACCCCGGCGATCAGCTTGGCGGGCAAGCACATTCCGACCTGTCGACGGCGGGGCCGCGCACGGCGGCCGGGCGAGCTAGGGCGCGGTGGCATCGGGCGTGATGGCATCGGCGGTGGTCCTTCCGATCGGTGAAGCGGTGCTGGTCAGACTCGGATGACCTGCGGTCCGAGGGCCGTGTAGCGCTGAGCTTCATGGGTGGACAGGGCAGTGTCGGTGATCAACGCTTCGAAGTCGCCGATGGCGGCGAATCGACAAAAGCTGGCAATGCCGAACTTGGTGTGGACGCCGACGAACAGCCGGCGCCGGGAGTTCTCGACGACGGTCCGTTTGACGGCGGCGACGGCGGGGTCAGGGGTGGTGAGCCCGTGGTCGCGTGAGATGCCGTTGGCGCCAAGCACAGCCAGGTCGATGACGAGCTCGCCGAGCATGTCGGTGGCCCAGTGGTCGACCGTTCCCATGGTCCGGCCCCTGACCCGGCCGCCGAGAATGATGGTGGTGTGGGTGCCGAGTGCGGCCAGTTGTGCCGCCGCGGTCAGCGACGAGGTCACCACCGTCAACGGGCGGGTGATCAGTGCCAACTGCTCGGCGACCAGCTGCGGGGTGAAACCCTCGTCGACATAAACGGTTTCGGCGTCGCCGAGTTGCTCGACGGCGGCGGTGGCGATGCGGCGTTTCTCCGGCACCCGGTTACCGGCCCTGGCGTCAAGCCCGGATTCGAAGGCGGCGCTCTCCACCGGGTAGGCGCCACCGTGGGTCCGCCGCACCAGCCCGTGATCTTCCAGCAGCTTCAGGTCGCGACGCACGGTCTCGGCGGCCACCTGCAGTTCGTCGGCGATCTGCACCACCTGGACGTGCCCGTTGGAGCGGGCGGTATCGAGGATGCTGCGCCGCCGCTCGGCGCCCGGCTTGGTCGAGATCGCCACGCCAGCACCTCCGCTCGTCGTTGAACCGCCACCGCACCGCGTGGAGCCACAGTGAGCCGCAGTGGGCTGGATCACAGATAAACAAGATTCGCACGGCAGGGCGCATCCGTCGAGTGGAAAACGGGCGAGAGTGATGACCGAATGCGGACCGATTTGCCAAGCGTGCGGTCGATCCGGGCGTGCGGAATCGGGCCTTGGCGTGCTCAGATGCTCGCTACAGCGTTTCGATCCGGTCCGTTGAATGCCCGTTTCCGGACTGCGGGCGTTCGCTTCGGCCCGAAATCGGGCAACTGGTGCGGTCCGTGTTGGTGTGTGTTGGTCCGTGTTGATCCGTGCGGTGCGCGAGGGTCAGTCCGGTGTGCTGGCGAGCCGGCGGGACACCGCGCGGCCGGCGCGGACGATCTCGCCGATCAACGCGCCGGGGAGAGTGTCGGCTGCCGGGTCGGGACCGGCGATGCTGCCAACACCGCCGACACTGGAGGCACCGCCAACACCACCAACACTGTCGGTGCCGCCGGCCGCAATCGCGGGTAGCCGGAGCTAGTCGGCGCCGAGGGTCACCGCTTCGGCTGCACCCGGTAGGCGGTGGTGGAACCGGAGATCTCGTTGGCGACGATCACCAGCGGGGTGCCGTCGGGGGAGGCGTCGGCCGGGACGAACTCGATGCCCTCGGGCCCGAGATCACCGGCACCGTCCTGCTCGAGTGCGGTGTTGTCGGCCGAGAAGTCTCGGTTGCTCGCGTAGTCGACGAAGCGCACCGCCCGCGGGTCGGTGATGTCGAAGGTGATCACCCCGCTGATGCGTTCCAGCCCGACGAAGGCGTAGGTGCGCCCGGAAACCTTGCCGATGGCAAGCCCTTCCGGCTCCGGGCCCTTGTCGTCGCTGCGGCCGTCGAACGAGTCGTTGTCGGTGTTGTTGGCGTTCCAGGCCTGGCGAGGCAGGGCGCCGTCGGCGATCAGATTTGCGATGGTGCGCTCGATCAGGTCACCTGACTCGAAGACCGGCGTGCCGTCGGTGCCGAGAATCGAGAACGACCGGCCGCCGAAAACGTCGATCCGGCGGTAACAGTCACCGGTCATCGGGCTGGTGCTGGTCATGTTCAACCGGCCGAGGTTGGCATCGGACTGCAACTGGGCGGCATTCGGGAAGTCGGCGGCGCACAGCTTCGCCTTCTTGACGCGGATCGGCTCGGCGTAGTCGCCCCACTCGCGGGCGTCGCCCTCGTTCGCCGTCACCAGCAGGTCGGTGCCACGGTAGCGGTAGCTGGCGATGCTGTCCGGCATCATCAACATGTGGGTCGGCCAGGTCTTCACGTTGACCGCGCCGTCTTTGTCGCTGGCGTCAAAAGCGTTCCGCGGCAAGGAGTTGTCCTTGCCCGGCATCGCCCACAGGTCGGACACCGTGGCGGACCGCAGGTCCACCGTCGCGACCGCGTTGGCCTCCTGCAGGGTGACGTACGCCTTGGACGAGCCCTTCGGCACGGTGATGTACTCCGGCTCGAGATTGCGCGCCACCCGGCCGACCGGCTGCTGACCGGCCGGCACCGGAACGTCCGGCCCGAAGACCCGGACTCCGGCGGGCACGGGCCGGGCGGCGTCGTAGCCGGTGAACCGGGCGGTACGGACCTGACGCTGGTCGATGCCGGCCACCCCCTTGCTCAGGTCGATGATCGACACGCTGCCCTCGGGGTCGGCGGAAAAGTCGTCAGCCGGCTCACCCTCGTTGGCGGTCAACGCATATCGGCCGTCGCCGGTGACGGTCACCATGTCCGGCAGTGAACCCACCCGCACGCCGCCCAGATACCCGCCGCCGGTCGAGAAGAACAAGGCCCAGCCCGGCGAGACCTTGTCGGCGGCCTGGACGGCGACCGCGACGAACGATCCGTGCACCTTGACGGAGTTCACCGAGGCGCCTTCGTCGACGACGCTGCCGTCGACCGCTCGCTGCCCGGCCACCTCGATCACCGAACTCCGCTGCAGCACAACGGGATCGCTGGCATCGAGCACATCGATGGCGCCCGACTGCGCGTTCACCACGAACAGCTGCTTGGTCGCCGGGTCGAACGACGAGATCTCCGCGGCGCCCTGATCGAACTGGCCGGTACGGAAGGTGCCAAGTGCCTGCAGCTGCACATCTTTGGCTCTGCCCTGCGGACCGGCGCCCGCTGGCCCGTTGTTGCCGTTCTTGCCGGGCGCGGCCGCGACGGTCAGTGGGAGGCTGATGGTCACCGCGGCGGCGGCCACCAGGGAAAGACAGCGTCGGGACGTGCGGTGCATGGAGGTCTCCTGGTGGTGTGGTCGAACGGGTGTCGGCAGCGCCCCGATCGCGCCGGAACCGGCCGGGCCGCAGCCCGGTCGTCCGGCCATCACAGCGACCTCGGGTGAACGGCCGGTGGCGCGCAGATGACGGCTCGGAGTGCCGAACCGGCTGACCGATACCCGGCCGGCCCGTACGCTGCGGTGATGGTGCGGGTGCGGAGCAGCAGTCGCCGACGGGGGCCGTGGGCGGCCCGGAAACCACCATCGGCGGTGGTGGCCGCCGCACTCGCCGGAGTTGTCGTGGCCGGCTGCACGGTGGCGGGTGAACCGTCGAGCGGAGTCGGCACCGACCGGTCACCAGCCGTCGCCCCGGCGTCGCCGGGGCCGGCGAGCAGCAGCCCCACCCCATCCGCTGCGACGCCCGGCGCGGGCCCGTCCGGCGGGCAGCCGTCCGGTGCGGCGCCGTCGACTGCCGTGCCGTCGACTGCCGTGGCCTCGGCTGCCGGGACTTCGGCCGCACGGCTGCCGGGGCCATCGCGGCCCCAGTACTCCTACGACAGCGCGATCCGCGAACATCTGATGATCCCGACGACGCTGGACAGCGACCGCGATGGCAAACCCGACCGGATGAGCGTCGACCTGATCCGGCCGAAAGTGCCTGCCGGAACCAAGGTCCCGGTGATCCTCGACGTGTCGCCGTACTACTTCACCCAGGGCAGGGGCGCCGAATCCCAGCTGAAGAAGCCGGACGCCAAGGGCATTGTGCGGAATCTGCCGCTGTTCTACGACGAGCACTTCGTGCCCCGCGGTTACGCGGTGGTCGCGATGGACAACCCAGGTACCGGGCGCAGCGGCGGCTGCACGGATGTGCTCGGACCGACCGACATCGGCGCAGCGACCCAGGTGGTGCGTGCCCTCGCCCGGGCCGACTGGTCGAACGGCAAGGTAGCCCTCGTCGGCAAATCGTACGACGGCAGCGTCGCGAATTATGTTGCCGCGCAAGGCATCCCAGAGGTCGCCACGGTGGTGCCGATCTCGGCGATCAGCTCGGCGTTCGACTATGCCCACCCGGGTGGCGCCGTCTACACCGCCGACTGGGTCCGCGGCTACACCGAGCTGGAGGAGAACCCGGCGGCCAAGCGCGCCTGCGCCGACGTCAACCGCAGCTTCGGCACCGACGAGCTGGCCAGCCTGCAGGTGCCGCCGGGTGCGGCGTCGGCGCCCGGTGCCGGGAGCGAGTTCTGGCGGCAGCGGGACATCCGTCGGCTGGCCGGGCAGAAGTGGCGGGCGCCGGTGCTGTTCGCCCACGGCCTGCACGACAGGAACGTCTGGCCCAGCCAGACCACCGAGCTGTACCGGGTGCTGACGGCGCGCGGCGTACCCGCCCAGCTGTGGCTGACCCAGGCCGCCCACGTCGACCCGTTCGACGTCGACCGGACGGCTTGGGTGCAGACCCTGACCGCCTGGCTCGACCACTATCTCTTGGGCCGCGGCCCGACGCCGCCGGCGACCGTGCGGGTGCAGGGCGCCGACTTCGGCACCTGGCGCACCGAGGCGCGGTGGCCGGCCGGCTCGCAGCCGCAGCGACAGCAGCTGACCGCTGAGCGGGACGGCGCGGCGTCGTCGAAGGGGCTGCGCTTCACCGACGCCGACGCCGGCTACTGGGACACCGATGCCTGGCTGCCGTCGTTCGCCGCGAACCCGGAGTCCGCCGCCGGGTCCGGCTCGGGCTCGGCCTCAGCAACCGCGGATCGCGCGGTGCTGTGGACGCCCGAATTGCGCGCACCGCTGCGGTTGTCGGGTGCCGGGTCCGCCGTGCTGTCGCTGCGCCTCGGCGGCGTCGACCGGGCCGCGGTGGCGGTGACGCTGGTTGACGTCGGGCCCGGCCGGCGGCCCGTCCTCTCGCCGCAGTTCCCGACCAACGACGGCTACCGGCTCGGTGCCGAGCGCGACTGCTACGGCGCCGCGAGCGGTGCGGCAGGCAAGGACGGCGGCCCGTCCGACCCGGCGAGCTGCTTCAAGCAGGCGGCGCCCAACCTGCAGAACACAGGGGCCGGGGTGCTCACCCAGGGCTGGATCGACACCGCCGTCGCCCCGTCCGCCCAGGCCCGGCCGCCGCGGCCCGGCGAGCTCAGCACGATGACGGTGCGGTTCAGCCCCGTCGACCAGACCATCCCGGCCGGCCACCGGCTGGCGGTGGTGGTGACGGTGAGCAGTGAGGCGCTGCGTCCCACCGGCCCCGACCAGCGCGTCGCCCCCGGGGACTACACGCTCGATCCGACCGGCAGCTCCGTCACGCTGCCGGTGGTGGGGTAGCCGCCCCCAGTTGGAGCCCGACGGACCCAGCCGCCGGCCAAAAGCGGCCGAGAACAACCCGAGAACAAGTGAACGGGGAATGAACTTACTGTTCGGCCGGTTGATACCAGCAGCGAAACCAGCTCGCCGGAAGCGATGGGCGCCGAACGCGGTCGAATCCCCTCGTCGGAGCCGGTAGAATCGACGGTGAGCACCCAGCGCTGTGACCCGGCTTGCCCCCGGATCGCTGCCCTCAACAGACATCGCAGACCTGTCGATCGACAGGTCGAGCGAAAATGATGAAGGTCGGCGAGCGGACCAGGAGGCCGGGTCGACGGGTGGCCGCCCCGGGTAACCGTGTCGGCCCGCGCGTCCGGCACCGGTCGCTCGTGGACCTCTCCGGATTGGCCCTCACCGGCCGTGGTGGAGTAATGTCCGCGATCGGCCCAGACAAGCTGGGTCCTTGTCGCATGCTCGTGACCAGGTCACCCGCGTCGAAAGCGATTCCGGCGAGGTGACCAGCAGGTGACGCAGTCGCGACCAGCGGCCGTCATCGGCGCCCAGAGCCCGCAAGGGCGAGCGGACGCTGCCGAACGGCCACTCGACCTGCGTCACCCGAGCGTCACACCCTGAAAGATCCGCCAGCGCGGATCGGCTACAGATGAGGAAAGAAGCAGCCAGCACATGCCCACCATCCAGCAGTTGGTCCGCAAGGGCCGCAAGGACAAGGTCACCAAGACCAAGACCCCCGCGCTGAAGGGTTCCCCCCAGCGCCGTGGGGTGTGCACCCGCGTGTACACCACCACCCCCAAGAAGCCGAACTCCGCGCTGCGCAAGGTCGCCCGCGTGAAGCTGACCAGCAACATCGAGGTCACGGCCTACATCCCGGGTGAGGGACACAACCTGCAGGAGCACTCCATCGTGCTGGTCCGTGGCGGTCGTGTGAAAGACCTGCCCGGCGTTCGTTACAAGATCATCCGCGGCTCGCTCGACACCCAGGGCGTGAAGAACCGCAAGCAGGCTCGCAGCCGCTACGGCGCGAAGAAGGAGAAGAGCTGACATGCCCCGCAAGGGACCCGCTCCGCGTCGGCCGCTGGTTGCCGATCCGGTCTACAACTCGCCGCTGGTCACCCAGCTGGTCAACAAGATCCTGCTGGACGGCAAGCGTTCGATCGCGCAGTCCATCGTCTACGGCGCCCTGGAAGGCTGCCGGGAGAAGACCGGCACCGATCCGGTCGTCACCCTCAAGCGCGCGCTGGACAACGTGAAGCCGGCACTCGAGGTGCGCAGCCGCCGCGTCGGTGGCGCCACCTACCAGGTGCCCGTCGAGGTGCGTGGCACCCGGCAGACCACCCTCGCGCTGCGCTGGCTGGTCGGCTACTCGCGCGCCCGTCGTGAGAAGACCATGACCGAGCGGCTGATGAACGAGCTGCTGGACGCCAGCAACGGCCTCGGCGCCTCCGTCAAGCGGCGCGAGGACACCCACAAGATGGCCGACTCGAACAAGGCTTTCGCGCACTACCGCTGGTAATCCGCTGCGGCGCAGCGGATTTGGCCCGCTGCCCGCTCGTGCGGTCAGCGCACACCCTCTCTTTATCCGGAAGGAAGCACCGTGGCACAAGACGTGCTCACCGACCTGAGCAAGGTCCGCAACATCGGCATCATGGCGCACATCGATGCCGGCAAGACCACCACCACCGAGCGCATCCTGTTCTACACCGGTGTGAACCACAAGATCGGCGAGACCCACGACGGGGCGTCGACCACCGACTGGATGGAGCAGGAGAAAGAGCGCGGCATCACCATCACCTCCGCCGCGGTCACCAGCTTCTGGGCGCCCACCTACGCGCCGAACACCGACGCGAACCGCTACCAGATCAACATCATCGACACCCCAGGCCACGTCGACTTCACCGTCGAGGTGGAGCGTTCGCTGCGGGTGCTCGACGGCGCGGTCGCGGTGTTCGACGGCAAAGAAGGCGTTGAGCCGCAGTCGGAAACGGTGTGGCGGCAGGCCGACAAGTACGACGTCCCGCGCATCTGCTTCGTCAACAAGATGGACAAGCTCGGCGCCGACTTCTACTTCACCGTCGACACCATCATCAATCGCTTGGGTGCCAAGCCGCTGGTGATGCAGCTGCCGATCGGCTCCGAGAACGACTTCGTCGGCGTGGTCGACCTGGTCACCATGAAGGCCCTGGTGTGGCCGGGTGACGCCAAGGGCGACGTGACCATGGGCGCCAAGTACGAGGTGCAGGAAATCCCGGCCGACCTCAAGGAGAAGGCCGAGGAGTACCGCAACACCCTGCTGGAGACCGTGGCCGAGTCCGACGAGGCGCTGCTGGAGAAGTACTTCGGCGGCGAGGAGCTCTCGGTCGACGAGATCAAGGGCGCCATCCGCAAGCTCACCATCGCCGGCGAGCTGTACCCGGTGCTGTGCGGTTCCGCGTTCAAGAACCGCGGTGTGCAGCCGATGCTGGACGCGGTGATCGACTATCTGCCGTCCCCGCTGGACGTCCCGGCCATCCAGGGCCACGATGTCCGCGATCTGGAGAAGGTCGTCGAGCGGCAGGCGGACGCCACCGAGCCGTTCGCGGCCCTGGCGTTCAAGGTGGTGGCCCACCCGTTCTTCGGTCGCCTCACCTACATCCGGGTGTACTCCGGCAAGCTCGAGTCCGGTGCCCAGGTCGTCAACGCCACCAAAGACCGCAAGGAGCGCATCGGGAAGATCTTCCAGATGCACGCCAATAAGGAGAACCCGGTCGACTCGGTGACCGCCGGCAACATCTACGCGGTGATCGGCCTGAAGGACACCACCACCGGTGACACCCTGGCCGATCCGGCGCAGCCGGTGGTGCTGGAGTCGATGACGTTCCCGGAGCCGGTGATCGAGGTCGCCATCGAGCCCAAGACCAAGGCCGACCAGGAGAAGCTGGGCACCGCGATCCAGCGCCTGGCCGAAGAGGATCCGACCTTCCGCGTCAAGCGGGACGAGGAGACCGGGCAGACCGTGATCGCCGGTATGGGCGAGCTGCACCTTGACATCCTGGTGGACCGCATGCGCCGGGAGTTCAAGGTCGAGGCGAACATCGGTAAGCCGCAGGTGGCCTACCGCGAGACCATCCGCGGCACCGTCGACAAGCTGGAGTACACCCACAAGAAGCAGACCGGTGGGTCCGGCCAGTTCGCCAAGGTCATCATCAAGCTCGAGCCGCTGGACATGGCCGAGTCGGACGGCGCCACCTACGAGTTCGTCAACGAGGTCACCGGTGGCCGGGTGCCGAAGGAGTACATCCCCTCGGTCGACCGCGGTGCCCAGGACGCGCTGAGCTACGGCATCCTCGCCGGGTTCCCGATGGTCGGGGTCAAGTTGACCCTGCTCGACGGTGCCTACCACGAGGTGGACTCCTCCGAAATGGCGTTCACCACCGCCGGTTCGATGGCCATGAAGGAAGCCCTGCGCAAGGCTAAGCCGGTGCTGCTTGAACCGGTGATGATGGTCGAGGTGCGTACCCCCGAGGAGTACATGGGCGACGTGATCGGCGACCTGAACAGCCGCCGTGGGCAGATCCAGTCGATGGAGGAGGCCCAGGGTGTGCGCGTGGTCAAGGCGCAGGTGCCGCTGAGCGAGATGTTCGGCTACATCGGCGATCTGCGCTCGCGCACCTCCGGTCGCGCGGTGTACTCGATGGAGTTCAGCAACTACGCCGAGGTGCCGGCCAACGTGGCGAAGGAAATCATCGCCGTCACCACCGGCGAGTAACACCCACCCGTAGCGTCACCCCAACAGCGTGGCGGTCGGAGGCGAAAAGCCTCCGGCCGCAACGGGTCCGGGCCAGCAGGCCCGGTCCAGATCCACCCAAGCCGTGACCGCGACAACCAAGAGCGCGGAACGGGTTAGACGTCCTATAGGAGGACAGCAGTGGCGAAGGCCAAGTTCGACCGCAGCAAGCCGCACGTCAACATCGGGACCATCGGTCACGTTGACCACGGCAAGACCACCCTGACCGCAGCCATCTCGAAGGTGCTGGCGGAGAAGTACCCGGATGTGAACACCGCTGCGGCGTTCGACGAGATCGACAAGGCGCCGGAAGAGCGCCAGCGCGGTATCACCATCAACATCTCGCACCAGGAGTACACCACCGCGAAGCGTCACTACGCGCACGTGGACGCCCCTGGCCACGCGGACTACATCAAGAACATGATCACCGGTGCGGCGCAGATGGACGGCGCCATCCTGGTGGTGGCCGCCACTGACGGCCCGATGCCGCAGACCAAGGAGCACGTGCTGCTGGCCCGCCAGGTCGGCGTGCCCTACATCCTGGTCGCCCTGAACAAGGCCGACATGGTCGACGACGAGGAAATCCTCGAGCTCGTCGAGATGGAGGTCCGCGAGCTGCTGGGCAGCCAGGAGTTCGACGAGGACGCCCCGGTCATCCGCACCTCCGGCCTGAAGGCTCTCGAGGGCGACCCGGAGTGGGTCAAGACCGTCGAAGATCTGATGGACGCCGTTGACGAGTCGATCCCGGACCCGCAGCGCGACACCGACAAGCCGTTCCTGATGCCGATCGAGGACGTTTTCACGATCACCGGTCGTGGCACCGTCGTCACCGGCAAGGTCGAGCGCGGCACCATCAATGTCAACGAAGAAGTCGAGATCGTCGGCATCAAACCGAAGTCGTTCAAGACCACCGTCACCGGCATCGAGATGTTCCGCAAGCTGCTCGACTCCGCTCAGGCCGGCGACAACGCCGGGCTGCTGCTCCGCGGCACCAAGCGCGAAGAGGTTGAGCGCGGTCAGGTTGTTGTGAAGCCGGGTTCGATCACCCCGCACACCGAGTTCGAGGCTCAGGTCTACATCCTGGGCAAGGACGAGGGCGGCCGTCACACCCCGTTCTTCAACAACTACCGTCCGCAGTTCTTCTTCCGCACCACCGACGTGACCGGTGTGGTGACCCTCCCCGAGGGCACCGAGATGGTCATGCCCGGCGACACCACCGAGATGAAGGTCGAGCTGATCCAGCCGATCGCCATCGAGGAGGGGCTGCGGTTCGCCATCCGCGAGGGTGGCCGCACCGTCGGTGCCGGTTCCGTCACCAAGATCATCAAGTGATCTGACGCCGCTCTGGTGAGCGGCACCCGGTCGTGAACCGCCGAGCGTTGGCGGTTCGCGATCGATAGTTTGTAAGACGAAGTCCCCCACCGGGTTCCGGTGGGGGACTTCGTCATTTGCCGTGCCCTTCGCCTGCCCTGTTGGCGCGCTGATGTGGCGCGCTGGGCAACTGGCGGGCACGCGGGTTCGCGCAAGTTTCAGCACGTCGCACACGTGGAGAACGTCCGGGGGTGTGCGACGTGCCGCACGGCGCGCGATGGAGTGGCTTGGTGCACCTGGTCGGGCAGCGTCAGGTGAGAATCCTGTTCCAGGGCAGCGGGCGGGCGAAGCCCCGTGGCCTGGGCAGCCCCACTCGCGATGAAACGAGCCGGCGTGCGCGTTGTACCAGTTGGGCGGGGGCTGCCTGGTCGCGCTTGTCGATTCGCATCACAAGCCACCCGAGCTCCGTCATTTGATCTTGTCGATTCTTCTCGTCCAAGACCGCCCGAGTCACATCCTCTCCGGGTCGCAGCAGTTCCCGGTACTTCCCTCCGCCGTCGTACTCCCAGATCAACCCAGCGTCCGTGATGGCTCCATCTGCTCGACCGACGAAGCGACCAGCCTCATCAAACACTTCCACCTGCGATTGACTGGGCGGCAATCCGGCTTCGGTGAAAAGAACTCGCACCCAGGTCTCGCCGGGGCTCTCTGCCCGTCCGTCCAACAACGCCAGCGCCCGACGCGCCGCCGGTATACCGGCTTGGCGAGACTGCCGACGTAGCTGTTCAGCCACCTCGTCGGGGCTGCAGAGCCGAGCATGAAGAGCGGCGTCGCCGATGGTGACTGCTGTCAGCTTCGACTCGGTACGCCCGACGTCGAGAATCGTGCGCTCAGGCGAAGTGATAGCGACCGTGCCGACGGCGGTGTCGAGAATGGTCACCTCGTCGTATAACAGGTTGGCGCAATGGATAAGCCTGCCCGATTGCCGCCGCCTGCCGCTACTTCCGATCCGGGTGAGATGCACGCGTGAGATGTTGGCGTCTCGCGCCATCGGCAGTCCCCACACCGCAGCGGCCGACAGGTGACTGAGGATCAGCTTGGGGGCAGCATGGGCCGCCGCTAGTGAACGGTCGATGAACTGTTGAACCGGCCAGGGTGCGCCGGAGTTCACTGTGCGGTACGTACCCCGGCTCACCAGCTCCAGCGTGCCCTTGCGAAGGTGCACCTTGATCTCTGCGTCGGTGACTCCCTGGGCTAGTAATGCGGTTCGAGTATGAAGGCCGTTCGCAGTGGTCATGAGCTGAGAATGGCTGCGCCGAAGCATGTTTCGAAAGCGTCGACGGAAAAATGTGGATCGTTCACCGGTGACCGTGCTCGATTGTGGACAGCTCGGCCGATCATGCCGCGACCCCTTAGTCTGTCCCGTGCCAGGGATCGCGCACCTTCCAGCACGTCGCACACCTGGTGCCGTCCACCAGGTGCGCGATGTGCTGAAACATGTGCGAACGGGCAGGGCTGGTGCGGCGGGTCAGTCGGGCGGGTCGAGCGTGTAGGCCAGCAGCAGGTGGTGGGTGCCGTCGGGATCGATGACGATGCGACCGGAGCCCGAGATTCCTTGCAGGGCATCGGTTCCGCTGCCGGGGACGATGAGCAGGAACTCGTCGGTGCGGTCCGTTCCCTTGGTGGTGGCCGAATGGGCGATGTTGCAGGTGCCGGCGTGGCCGCCGATGCCGCCGGTGAACGACTCGATGGCGACGTAGGTGCCGCCGCGCTGCTCGTCGAAGGAGTAGCAGAACATGGTCTGTGCCCAGCCGTCGATGTCGCCGGTGAAGTCCTTGCGCATCAACACGGTGCCGGTGGGCAGCCCGGTCTGCACCTCGGATTTCCACTCGGTTGGGGTGAATTCGCTGACGACGAAGGTGCTTTCGGCGCGACCGCCCGCGGTCTGCGCATCTGCCGCCGGCGCCCCCGAAGTCTGCACGCCGGAAGCGCCGGGAGCCGGTGCGCCGGAAGACTGCGCGCCCGCGGTCTGAGCGCCCGGAGACGGAGCGCCGGAAGTCTGCGCGCCCGCGGCTTGCGCGCCCGGAGTCGGTGCGCTCATCACGGCCGCCACTGCGGGTCCCGGCCGGAAAGGCCGACGAGGTGGTCGATCGCCGCCGCGTCGGCCGGCACCGCGACGCGAGGCCCGAACGACTTGCCCTCGCCCTGAAAGTCAGGCGTCAACATGCCGGGCGCAAAGGCCAGGCTGGCCCGCACGCCGGCTTCGTCGGGCGACCACGGCTGGCCGGTGGCGACGGCCAGGTCCCAGCCGTGCACCTGGTACTCCCACAGGATCATCGCCAGCGACATGTCGCCAGGCAGCGATTCGTCACCGATGAACAACGGCCGGTCGGCGGCGCCGTCGTCGACCGCGTCGGAGATCTTGTCGGCATTGCTCCTGAGCTGATCGGCGCCGTCGCCGGCGACGGCGATCGAGTCCGCGTCGGGAGTGCGCCCGTCCGGGTCGGCCAGGCCTCCGGCGAAGGCGCTGCTCCACTGCACGACGTGGTCGCGCAACTGTGCGACGGTGAAATCGCTGCACGGCGTCGGTGCGTTCCATTGCTCTTCGGAGACGTTGTCCAGTAGCGCGGCCAGGTCTTCCAGCACGGGGTGCAGCTGCGCGGCGGTGGGCGGTGGTGTGCTCGTTGCGGTCATGGTGCTGACGTTATCCAACGCGGTGTGGGCAGGGTTTGAACATTCGCGACAGGTTCGGTGGCGATGCCGCCGGGGTCGGCGACTCCGCTCTGTCGTGGCGGCGGATTACGGTTGCCGGGTGCGGGAACGCAACACCGCGGCCGGCGGCGACGACCGGCCGGACGGCCACCGTCACGGAGATCCGAGTTCGGATACCCGCGGCATTCTCGACCCGCTGGAGCTGCAGCAATACGTTGAGCTGCAACGGTTTCCGGCAGGTGAGGCGCTCGCCGGCATCGTCGACTGGTTCTGGAGTGTGCGGTGGGACCTGCCGCCGGGCCGCAGCTACCGCTCCCGGGTGTTGTCGCACCCGTCGGTGAACATCAGCGTGGGTGACGGACCGCCGGAGGGCGAGCGGCCGCCGCGCGGGCCCTTCCCGGTGGCGGCGCGGGTGGTCGGGGTGACGACGCGCGTCCAGATCAGGCTGCTCACCGGCGCGGGTTGGAACGTTGCCGCCAAGACCACCACCGGCGGCTTCGGCGGTCTGCTCGCCGGACGCGGCAGCGCGGCGCCAACGGCACCGGTGGCAGCTCAGGCCGTTCCGTCCGCTGCGGAACCGGTGCCGGTCTCGGCTCACGGCGCCCCGCCCGATGCCGGACGGACGACGGTGGCAGCTCAGGTCGTTCTGCCCGCTGCGGAACCGGTGCCGGTCTCGGCTCACGGCGCCCCGCCCGATGCCGGACGGACGACGATGGCAGCCCAAGCTGCTCCGCCCGGTGCCGGACGGGCGCCGCGGGCAGCTGACGCTGCTCAACGCCATGCCGCACCGACGACAGCGGCGGGTGCGGCAACGGGCGGTGCGCAGGTTGCGCCATTTGCCGGGGCCGCGGAAGCGGCGGTCGCGGCGCCACCGGGAACGCCCGCCGCCTCAACCACCGGTTCACCGCCAACCTCGACGGCAGAACTCACCGACCGTGACGTGCCGATAAGCCGGGTACTGCCGGTGGACGCGGCAGCGCTGGCCGCAGCAATGGCGGCCGCCACCACCGCGGCGCAGCGGGCCGCGACCCTGGCCGCAACGCTCGCCGAGCTGGTCGCGGCCGCCGACCCGCGGCGGCTGGCGACGGCGCGTGAGGTTGCCGGCATCGCCAGGGCGGCCGAGGTCGATCGGTCCATCCGCTCGGCGGTCGAACTGGCGCGCCCGGCCGGCCTCAGCGTCCGCACGTTGCAGCGCCTGTTCGCCGAGTACGCGGGCGCCTCGCCCACCTGGGTGATCCGGCGGTACCGGCTGATCGATGCCGCCGAACGGGTGCGCGCCGGGGAGAGCGTGGTGTGGGCCGACGTTGCCGCCGAGCTCGGCTACGCCGATCAGGCGCATCTGACGCGGGATTTCAGCAGGGCACTCGGCAGCCCGCCGTCGGCGTATCAGCAGGCGCAGCGCCGTCCCCGATGACGGACCCGCTATGGCGCGCCCGGCTCGGTGCCGTCCCCGATGACGACCCGCCCTGGCGCACCAGGCGCGGCGCCGGGACTCGCCAGGGCACACCAGGCTCGGTGCCTGGGACTCGCCAGGGCACACCAGGCTCGGTGCCGGGCCGACTCGCGGAAAAGAAATCTGGCCGCTCCCAACCCCTGCGGCCAGCGGGGTTGCCGAAAGCCTGCCGCAGAAGCACTTTTCCGCGCTCTGACCGGCGACGATGCGGACCCAACAGCAGTCTCGACAGCGGGCGGCGGCCGGTCGCCGGCAGCCGTCCGTGCGGTGCGGGTGACGCAGTGCCGTCCTTGACCCTGGCCGGAACTCTCCATACCATCGGCCGAGAAATCGATTGCTCGATGAGGAGTATGAAGCGGAGTGCCTGAGACACCCCAGCATGTGAACCCGAGCACCGATCTCTCGGGCGGGTTGAATCGTCGCCGGCTGTTCAAGATGGGCGGAGCGATCGCGGCCGGCAGTATCGCCACCCCGTTGATCTCGTCGTGCAGCTCGGCGTCGGCGTCCGAACCGTTGCGGTTCTGGAACTTCTACTCGCCGGTCACCCAGGAGAAGGAAGACCTGCAGCGGCAGAGCGACTGGTTCGCCAAGCTGGTGAGCGACTGGAACAGCAGCCACGAACGCCAGGTGGTGCTGGAATACATTCCAGGACAAGCATATTCGGGCAGCAAGTTGCCGACCGCCTTCGCCGCCGGCAACGGTCCTGACATCTTCCTGATCAGTCCTGGCGACTTCTTGCGGTACCAGACCGGGGGCGTGCTCGCCGATCTGACGCCCTACATGACCCAGGAAGCGATCGACGATTTCTTCCCCGACGCGTTGGCCACCCGCACCGTCGACGGCAAGGTCTATGCATTGCCGATGGAAATTGAGCCGCTGACCATCTTCTACAGTCGGCCGGCATGGGAGCGGGCCGGGTTGTCCGAGGGCGACATCCCCACCAGCTGGGACCAGCTGCTCAACGTGGCCGACAAGCTGACCAGTGCCAGCAGCTCAGGCTTGGTGCTGGAAACCGTCCCCGGCTACTACCAGAACTTCACCTACTACCCGTGGTTCTGGGCGGCCAACGGCAAGATGTTCAACGAAGACCAGACCGCAGCCACCTTTGCCGGTGCCGCCGGCGAGCAGTCGCTGCGATTCTGGGCCGACACCGTGCGTACCGGGGTGGCGCCACGGACGCTGCCGGCAGCGGGCGATCTGGTCGGTGCGCTGTCCGGCGGCCAGGCGGCCATGTGGCACTCCGGCATCTGGAACGTGGTGGCATTTCAGCTGAATGCTCCCGACTTCGACTACGGCGTGTTCAAGACGCCGTGGCCATCCGGCGGCGAGTACACCACGGCGCTCGGCGGCTGGGCCTTTGTCGCCAACGCCAAGAGCCGGGATGCGCAGGCAGCCGCCGAGTTCTGTGTGTACGCGCTCGGCTCCATGGAGGACCACAGCATCAACCGGATGGTCGACTGGTGCACCTATGCCAAGAGCGACATCGCGCCACGTAAGTCCGCGCTGCAGCGAGGGACGGCCAAGGGCGGTTACGACACCCCGGTGATGAAGACGTTCAAGGACGACATCTTTCCCGGCGGCCGCGGTGAGCCCCGCTACCCACCGGTGGTGTACAAGGCGATCTCCGATGCCGTGCAGGCCTGCCAGCTGGCCGGCGCCGATCCGGCGCAGGCCGCCGAGACCGCGAACAAGGCCATCGACGCCTACCTGAAGACCTACGACGGACCGAGGATGGAATGACCACCGCGACCTCGCCCACCGACGCCGCCGATCGGTCGAGCCCGACGGCCGGCCCGCCAGCCGGGACGGCCGGTGGCACCACCAGCGAACGGCGCCGCCGGGAACGCCGCGCCGGCTGGCTTTTCGTGTTGCCGGACGCGATCGGCCTGCTGATCTTTCTCGGCATCCCGATGGTGCTCACCTTTGTGCTGTCGTTCTTCCGGGTCAACGGGTTCGGCGCCTACGACTTCGTCGGCTTCGCCAACTTCCAGCGCATGTTCTCCGATCCGCAGTTCACCTCGAGCCTGCTGCGCAGCTTGGTGTACATCGTGATCCTGGTGCCGCTGCTGTTCGTGGTGTCGCTGGCGCTGGCCATTCTGGTCACCAAGAAGATCCCGATGATCGGCGTCTTCCGCAGCGCGTTCTTCGTGCCGTACGTGGTCAGCCTTGTGGTGGTCGGCCTGGTCTGGCAGTTCATGCTGACCGACAAGGTCGGTGTGGTGAGCCGGTTGTTCTCCGGTATCGGCGTCGAAGCCTCATGGCTGGGCGACCCGAAGTACGCGCTGGCCAGCGTCATCGTGGTGACCGTCTGGTACCAGATGGGCTACTACATGATCATCTTCATGGCCGGCATCCAGGACATCCCGAAGGAGTACTACGAGGCCGCCACCATCGACGGTGCCGGTGGCTGGGCCTCGTTCAAGTCGATCACCTGGCCGCTGCTGCGGCCCACCAGCTTCTTCGTCCTGCTGACCACGACGATCGCCGCGCTCACCGGCGGGCTCGACCTGATCTACGTGCTGACCAAGGGCGGCCCGGCCAACTCCACAACCCTGGTGATCTTCTACATCTTCCAGCAGGCGTTCCAGTACGGCGAATTCGGCTACGCCGCGGCGATGAGCACCTTCCTGGTTCTCGTCATGCTGGCCATCTCAATGGTGATCTTCGCCGTGACCAGGGGAGGCCGCTTTGACAACGACTGATGCCGCCGGCCGCGCACCCCGGGGTTCCCGGGGTGACAAGACTGCCGCGCTCGCCGGTTTGTCCGACGACGAGATCGCGCGCCGCACAGCACCTTCCGGCAAGGCCACCGACGCCGGTCGCGGGAACGGAGCCAGGCGCTGGGCCTGGTTCCTGCTGGCGCTGATCCTCGCGCTGTTCACCATCTTCCCGCTGTTCTGGATGCTGACCAGCGCGTTCAAACCGGCCGACGAGGTGACCAACGGCTCGCTGATCCCGGCCAAGCCGACCTTCGACAACTTCGTCTACGTGTTCACCCAGGTGCCGTTCCTGCGGTACCTGTTCAACAGCTTCTTCGTCTCGGCGATCGTCACCATCGTCTCGCTGTGGCTGCACTCGATGGCTGCGTACTCGTTGGCCCGCTTGAAGTTCCGCGGCCGCGACACCATCTTCGTGCTGATGTTCTCGACCATGTTGATCACGCTGCCGGCGATCATCGTCCCGCTGTTCCTGGTGGTGCGTCAGCTCGGCATGCTCGACTCCTACCTCGGCCTGATCGTGCCCGCGTTGTTCAACGCCTTCGGCATCTTCATGCTGCGGCAGTTCTACCTGTCGATCCCGAACGAGCTGGAGGAAGCCGCCCACGTCGACGGCGCCAGCTACTGGAAGATCTACTGGCGCATCATCCTTCCCCTCAGCCGGCCGGTGCTGGCGGCGCTCGCGGTGTTCTTCTTCCTCGCCAACTGGAATGCCTTCATCTGGCCGTTGACGATCATCGCCGACCAGAACCTCACCGTCGTGCAGGTGGGTATCTCCAGCTTCCAGCAGCAGTACGCCTCGAACTTCAACTACGTGCTGGCAGCCGCGACCGTCGCAGCGGTCCCGACGCTGGTGATCTTCTTCATCTTCCAACGGCAGATCGTCGAATCCATCAAGACATCAGGGCTCAAGTAGCGCTCAGGGCCGATACCTGACCCGGAGCCGGCGCAGGCCCGGTTCGACCAGCAGCGCGTAACCCGACAGCGGATTGGCGGCAGCGCCGATCACCCCTGAGGTGCACATGACACTGACCAGCAGTGCCACGGTGCCGATCTGTTTGACGTAGCTGAAGGCGCTCAGACCGTCCCCGATCAGCAGCTGCGCCGAAAAGTCGACGGTGGCGCTCGGGTCCGAGGCCAGTGCGAACCCCCGCGGCGGCAGCGCGCGGATCTCAGACAAACGAGCCAGCCGCAGGTCGGCGTCCATGAGCGCCCCGGCGGCGCGTCGCAACAGGTCGCGATCGGTGCTCTCGCTGGGCTGGGGTGTGTCATCTCGTTCGACGACGACGGCGCACGGGAGTGCGTCCAGCTGGTAGAGCGTGAGGTCCCCCTGGTAGTCCGACCGCTTCCAGCCGGGGATGTCCGGCGGCATCTCCCAGGCGACCTCGTTGGGGCGACCCCCGGCGTCGGGCCGCTCGGCCGGGCTCGTGCCGCGGTGACCGGCGGTGCCCTGCAGACTGCTGTGTTGGCTGTTGCCCGGTACGGCACCGACCTGGCCGGAAACCGTTGCCGTGCAGGCGCTCAGCGCTACCGCGGCAGACACCGTGAGGACGGCGGTCCGGGTGAGAACGGCGGACCGCGGACGACCATCAGGCAGTGCGAGAGCAGCGGGCAGCGCGAGAGCAGCGGGCGGCGCGGGAGCAGCGGGCGGCGCGAGGGCGGCGGGCCGACTTCGAACAACAGGCGACGGCGCTGTTGCCCGGCGCCGGCAGAGCGCCGCGAGCAGCGTGGCCGACCCACGCAGCCTGCCCCATCGGTCCCGCCTGAGATTCGGTGCTCTGCGCATGTGCTGATGACATCCCGTTCACCTCGGCCGCGGCCACCACGGCCGGCGGCGCCTTCCACCCCGCGACGCTAGGCCGGCTCCGGCTGCTGTCGGTGGGGTTGTCCACAATGGACTGATGGCAGATCCATGGGCCGAGATCCGGCGGCGCACCCTGGCCCGGCAGTTCCCCGCGGTGCGGAAACCGGCAAGCGTTGCGGCGGTTGCCGAGTTGCTCGACCGCATCGGGCCCATCCAGTCGCAAACCGCGCGATCCACGTTTCTCGGGCTGGCGGCGCGGGCTCCCGGCGTCAGCAACCGCGTGATCAGCGACGCCTTCCGGCAGGCACAGCTGTTGCGCGGCAGCGTGATTCGCGGAACGGTGCACACCGGCACGCCGGCCCAACTCGCGGTGCTCGACCGGATCACCAGAATCGGCCAACGCCGGGAATGGGAGCGCAGGTTGACGCTGCAGAGCGACGAGGTGCACCAGCTGTGGGCCAGCCTTGAGACCTTCGCCGAAAACTGGCGCAGCGTCGACGAACTCACCGGCCACCTCCACGGCTGGCTGCGCCGGCACCGCTCAACCGGTGCGGTGCCGGGGCCGACGACGGAGCCGAGGCCGGAGCCGTCACCGGGCATGAGCCGGTATCTCGCCTTCGGGCACGGCGGGCTGATCCGCCGCCCCAGCAACGACGACTGGGCCGGACAGACGGCCGCCGAGTACCGCCACCGGGCAGCGGTGCTGGCCGACCACGCCGTCACCGGTGCCGATGCTGCCGCCTCCGTCACCGATGACGCTGCCGCCGAATCGACTGTGCCGCAGCCGGATCCGCACGGCGGCGACACCGACCCGGTGCGGGTCGCGATACTTCTGCACCTGCGGGCGCACGGACCGGCGAGCCGGCGCGACCTGGCGTGGTGGTCCGGCCTCGGTCTGACCGTGGTGGACGCGGCGATCGCCGCGCTGCTGGCCGACGGCCGGATCGAGCGGGTCGATGGCCCTGGTTCGGAGCAGCTGTTCGACGCTCCCGGCGCGCCGATTTCCGGCGGCAGCCGGCGGCGGGTCCGGTTGCTGCCCGAGTTCGACGCGCTGCTGTGCGGCTACCACCCGGCGGGACGCGGCCGGTTCGTCGGCGACGACGAGCATCGGCGGTTGTGGAACCAGAACAACGGGCTGGTGCTGCCGCCGGTGTTGATCGACGGACGCATCGGCGGCTACTGGCGAGCCGGCGGGTCGGCGAAAGTCCGTCCGCTGCAGGTGGTGTTGTTCGACTCGGCACCCGACATCGATGCGGCCGAACTGGCATCGGCAGTCGGCGGAATCGAGGCGGCGCTCGGCATCACCGTCGACGACGTGACCGTCGTCCGCGATCGCGACCAGCCGGGCTGATACCGGCCGAGACCGGCTGTGGATTGGCGGAGGAGGCTGCGGATCGGCCGAGACCGGTTACCGACCGGCGCCGCTGGCCGAGTCTCGTTCTGCCGCCAGGGTTTTCGCGGCCCGCGCCGCGGCCGACTCGACGCGTTCGTGCAGGTCTGCGAAGTGTTCGGTCATGGCGGTGGCCGCCGCATCGGCGCCGCCGGACTCCAGGGCGTCGACGATGCGCCGGTGCCGGCGCACGGTGGCGTCGAACGCTGCCTCGGTGAGCTCGCGGAGCTGCGGCACCACCACGTGGTAGGCGTCCCAGAACACGTCGACCAGCTCACCGACAAGCGAATTGGGTTGCCCGGCATACAGAGTCCGGTGAAAATCTCGGTCGGCGGCCACCCGCTGCTGCGCGTCGGCCATCCGGTCGGCAAGCTCACACAGGGTGGCCAGCCGCTCGGCGGACAGCGTGCCGGCAAGGCGGCGGGCCATCGACACCTCGATCAGCTCGCGCATGTCGAGCAGTTCCCGCATGCCGATCAGCTCACCGGAGGGGTTCGAGATCACCCGGAACACCAGGGTCCGGCTGACGGCTTCCAGCGCCGCCGCGCCGACAAAGGTGCCGAATCCGTGCCGGACTTCGACGATGCCGAGCGTGCGTAGCTCGCGGATCGCTTCCCGCACGGTGTTGCGGGCGACGCCGAGCTCGGCGATCAGCTCCTGTTCGGTCGGCACCGGATCTCCGGGGCAGAGCCGGCGCTCGCGCAGCAACTCGACGATGCGATCAGCGGTAGAGGCCACAGCAACTCCCTCCGGTGTGGTGCGCGATCGAGCCCGCGGTGGCGTGGCCCGGCCTGGCCGGGAACCGCCGGTCACCGAGCCCGGATGGCTGCCTCGCAGCAGGCTATCCGGCTCGGCGCCGCCGGCTCGTTGACGGCCCTGCGAAGCGCGCGCTACCGTGATCATAGGACGTTGGACGTCCGACATCCAGAGGTCACTGAGAACAGCAGCATGATCGGTAGTAGGCCCCGACGCATTCGGTGAGGAGTTCAACGGTGAGCAACGCGGAGGCAACCCCGCGGTACCCGGAGGTCAACGGTCAGCAATGGCGGAAGTAGCGGTTCCGGCGGCGTGCCGTCCGCGCCGGCCGGTACCTGCTCGCCCCGGCCGGCCGGCGCTGGCCGTCGGGTTGGACGTCGGCGGCACCAAGATCGCTGCCGGATTGGTTCGATGCAGCACCTCGTCCCCGATCGACACGGGATCGGAACGGCCGCAAGAACCCGAGGTGCTGGCACGGCGGCAGGCAGCGACGCCGGCGGGTGCCGACGCCATTCTGGACACCTGCGCCGCGCTGGTCGACGAGCTGCGCGAGCTCGCGAAAACGCAAGAGGGACAACAAGTCAGCGCCGTCGGGGCAGGTCTGCCCGGCGTGATCGACTCGGCGCGGGGGATCGTACTGGCGGCCGGCAGCACCGTCCCCGGCTGGGCCGGCACCCCGGCAGCCGCCGAGCTGGGCAGGCGCACCGGGCTGCCGGTCAGGGTCGACAACGACGTCCGGATGGCCGCCCTCGGCGAGCTGGCCGCCGGCGCCGGGAGGGGACAGCGGCGGGTGCTGCTGCTCAGCCTCGGGACCGGGGTCGGCGGGGCCGTCGTCCTTGACGGGACGCTGCAGACGGGCGCGGTCGGCACCGCTGGTGAGCTGGCGCATCTCGCCGTTACCGAGCCCGGCGTCATCCGGTGCGGGTGCGGTAGCCGGTGGCACCTGGAGGCGGTGGCCAGCGGTCCGGCGATCGCCGCCGAGTACGCGCACCGAACCGGCTCGATGGCGGCCAGGACGGACGCCGGGGCAGCAGGTCCGGGGGCGCCGGTCCCCGGCTCCGGGGTCGACCTGCGCGCGGTCGGCATCGCCCTGGCTGCTGGCGATCCCGTTGCCGCCCAGGTGGTTTCGCGGGCGGCAACGCTCGCCGGTACCGCGATTGCCGGCCTGGTCACGGTGCTCGATGTCGACACCCTGATCTTGGCCGGCGGAGCCTGGCAGGTGGGCGAGCAGCTACGGAAGGATTTCGCGCTGACCGTCGCAGCCGGCAGCTGGCCGGCCGACCGACGGCTGACGATGGTGCCGGCCGCACTTGGCACAGCTGCGCCGATCGTCGGTGCCGCGGTGACCGCGCTCCGCGAACACCCGAGAGCACAGCGAGCACCAGGGACCTCAAGGGAGGGAAACGATCGATGAGCAATCCGTTGCACGGCACTGGATCTCACAGCAGTGGGTTGGACAGTGCTGGATCCGACACTGCTGGATCCGACAGCGCGGCGGCGAACCACCAGGAGCCCGACAACCAGGAGCCCGACAACCAGGCGTCGAACAACGAGGCGTCGAACAACACGGCGCTGCTGGACCGACTGGCCGGGGGCCTGATCGTGTCGTGTCAGGCGTCCGCAGGCCACCCGCTGCGGGACAGCGCGACCATGGCGCGGCTGGCCGCGGCTGCCGAAGCCGGTGGGGCAGTGGGCATCCGGGCCGGCGGCGTCGGCGGAGTCGCCGACCTGCGTGCCGTGCGCGCCGCCGTCACCGTTCCACTGATCGGGCTGATCAAGCTGGACGCCCCGGTCTCGATCACCTCGACCCTGCAGGCGGTGCGCGAGTGCGCCGCCGCCGGTGCCGACATGGTGGCGATCGATGCCACCGCGCGGCCACGGCTGGACGGGTCGTCGTTGGCCGAGCAGATCGTGCTGGCGCACCGGCTGGGAGTGCTGGTGCTGGCCGACGTCGCCACCGCGGCGGAAGCGGATGCGGCGCTGGCCATCGGTGCCGACGCGGTCGCCACCACGCTGTCCGGCTACACCCCGGACACCGCACCCCAGGGCCGGGCGGTGCCCGGCACGGCTGCGGGGCCGGACCTCGATCTGGTGGCCGACATCCGGCGGCGGCAGCCGGAGGCGACGCTGATCGCCGAAGGACGGATCGGCAGTCCGGATCAGGTAGGCGCCGCGGTTGCCGCGGGCGCCAGCGCGGTGGTGGTCGGCACGGCGATCACCGATCTCACCGCGGTGACGGCGCGGTTCGTCGCCGGGCTGGGTGTTTCCGGCATGAGCGAAATATCCCAGCAGAGCCAGTAGTCGGGGTCGACAGTCATGTCAGGAGTCGGGTCGGGCGGGCGCGCCGCCCCCGGAAATCCACCGCTTCGCGAAGCGTGATTGTCGCCGATGCGATTAGCCCGTTAGTGACGTCACTCTAACGAATGATGGCAGGCCGATACGCGGAGCGCACGCGGCGCTGATGCGCCCCGCGAGCGTTCACTCGATCGATAAAGAACTCGAATCCGCCCATGGGTGAGCGGTCGGCGCGGGGCGGCCACGTGGGCGCGCAATCGCGTCCCTGTCGAGGCGCCGGACCGTGGCGGCGCCGGGAATCTCCCAATCGCTGCAGGTCACACCCATAGTTACGGAGAGTTCTCGTGGACTTGATCACACCTCGATGAGGTGAAACGGCGTTGCACTATCAGTTCAGAACGCGTTACTGCAGGTGACGCGTCACGAATGGTGACTCTTGTTGGATCTGTTGCGGATCCGGGTGAGCACTCATAGGCCATTCGGATGAAGAACGAGATTGTCTGACTACCAACGGTGACCTACCGTAAAGGCTGCACACGCCCCCGTCGCAACGGAGTAGTGATGGTCAGCCTGCCCACGCTGAAGAGGACTCGGTCCACCCGCGACAGCGACGTCGTCACCACACACCCTTCCCCGCTCGGAAGCCCCGACTCGTCGGCCCCAGCGCGCACCGGTGCCAGTCCGGCTCCGGCCCGCCCTGGCAGCGCCCCGACGTCGACCCAGCCGACGGCCGGTCCGGTGTCGACCCGGCCGACCGCCGGTCCGGCGTCGACCCAGCAGACGGCCGGTCCGGCGTCGGCTCGGCCGCTAACAACAAGTCAGCCGCTGACAACTCAGCCGCGAACCACGCCGGCGCCGCTGGCGACAGATCCGGACGAGCCCGCCCCGGCCGCTCGCGCCATCGGCGTCCTGCGCCGGCTGCGGGCCTGGATGCTGGTGCTGCCGGTCGATCTGCTGATCCTGCTGTCGCCGATCCTCTGGGCGCCGCAGCAGTGGAAGGCCATCGTCGCCATGGCCGCGGTCGCGCTGGTGCTGCTGACCGGCGGCGGCCGGTACCGCGCCCGGCTGCACCTGTCGGTGCTCGACGAGCTGCCGGCGCTGCTGCGCAACCTGTTGACCGCGGCTGCCCTGGTCGGCATCGTGGTCGCGCTGCGGCACGACGCCGACGGTCTGATGATCTTTCTGCATGGCGCCGCCATCGCGATGGCGATGCTGGTGGCCGGCCGGTTCGTCACCACGGCGGTGATCAACTCCAGTCGTCGCCGCAAGATCACCCGGCACGCCACCGTGCTGGTCGGCGGCGGGCAGGTGGCCGCGGATCTGGCCCGCTACCTGGCGGAGCGGCCGCGGTACGGCCTCGGTGTTGTCGGTTTTGTCGACAACTCGGCCGGCGTCGTCGATCGGGCGATCGCGCCGCGCCTCGGCGCCCTTGACGACCTCGACGACGTGGTCGCCCGCACCCACGCCGACGTGATCCTGTTGGCCGACGGCGACCTCGACGAGGTGCAAATGGTTGCCGCGCTGGACAATCCGCGACTGGCCAGCGTCGACAAGCTGGTGGTGCCGCGCATGCACATGCTGCGTACCAAGGGCGGCATGGACGACCACATCGGCTCCATCCCGGTGATGCGGATCGCGTCGCCGAACCTGTCCGGATTCGGTGCATTCGCAAAGCGCAGCATCGACATTGCCGTGTCCGGCCTTGCGCTGCTGGTGCTGTCGCCGCTGTTGGGCGTCGCCGCACTCGCGGTCCGGATGGACGGCGGTGGCAGCGTGATCTTCCGGCAGACCAGGGTCGGCCGGGACGGTCGCACCTTCGAATGCCTGAAGCTGCGGTCGATGCGCCCGGTGCGTGAGGGTGAGGAAGCGGCCTGGGGCACGGCGAACAACACCAACCGGATCACCAAGGTCGGCGCCTTCCTGCGGCGGTCGTCCATCGACGAGCTCCCGCAGCTGTGGAACGTGCTGCGCGGCGACATGACGCTGGTGGGCCCGCGCCCGGAGCGGCCGACGTTCGTCGAGCAGTTCTCCGCCGAGCACACCGGTTACGCGCGCCGGCACCGGATGCGGACGGGGCTCACCGGGATGGCGCAGGTCAGCGGTCTGCGCGGGGACACCTCGATCGCCGACCGGGCCAGGGCCGACAACTACTACATCGAGAACTGGTCGCCCTACCTCGACATCAAGATCGTGCTGCGGACCTTCAGCGAGGTGCTGTTCGGCAAGGGCCGCTGACCTGCCCGCCAGCACAACACCGGCCAGCACACCGACCCGTACCGCCCGACGCCGCCGGCGCCGGGCGGTGCGGTGTGAGCCGGGCGGTGCGGTGTGAGCCGGGCGGGCGATCTGGTCAGGGTTGACCAGCACGGGTGTTGACCAGCACGGGTGTTGACCAGCACAGGGTTCGACCAGCACCGTGATCACCCGCAGCGGGTGAACCCACCGGGTCACCAGCCACAGGGCGAACCCGCACATGTCTTGCCGCTACACAGAACGACAGGAAGTCAGTTGAGGATTCTGCATGTCAGCCAGCCGGTCGAGGCCGGAGTGCCGCAGGTCGTGGTGGACCTGGTGGCCGACGAGGTGTCGGAGGGACACCAGGTGCACCTCGCCTGCCCTGCCGACGGCACCCTCGGCACCAGGGCCGCCGCCCTCGGCGCCCGGGTGCATCGCTGGGAGGCGGTGCGCGACCCGGGCCGGAGTGTGCTCTCCGAGGCCAGGGCGTTGCGCCGGATTGCCGAGTCCGTCGACCCCGACGTGATCGTCCTGCACTCGGCAAAGGCGGGGCTCGCCGGGCGACTGCGCCGGCTCACCCGCCGCCGGGTGCCGGTGGTGTACGTGCCGCACGCCTGGTCGTTCGAGGCCGGCACCGGCGCGTTGGCGGCCGCCGCCGGGCAGTGGGAGATCCTGGCCGGACGCCGCACCGATGTGATCGTCTGCGTCAGCGCGGACGAGCGGGTCCGCGGCGAGCAGCTCGGCATCGGTGCCCGCATGCAGGTGATCACCAACGGGATCGACCTGCAGCGCCGGCAACCGGCCGATCGCTCGGCGGCCCGGCGCGAGCTCGGTCTCGCCGATGCGCCCACCGTTGTGTGCGTCGGGCGGCTGGCCGAGCAGAAGGGCCAAGACCTGCTGCTGCAGCTGTGGCCGCAGGTGCGGCGTCAGGTGCCGGACGCGCAACTGCTTGTCGTCGGGGACGGACCCGACCGGGAATCGTTGCAGCGCATGGTTTCCGATGGAGTCACGCTGGTGGGCGCCAGCGATGCCGTCGACCGGTACTACGCCGCCGCCGACGTGGTGGCCCTGCCCAGCCGGTGGGAATCCACCTCGCTGGTGGCCGCCGAGGCGATGGCGGCGGCCCGCCCCGTCGTCGCCTTCGAGGTGGACGGGGTGAGCGTGCTGCTCGGAGACACCGGGCGGGTGATCCCCGCCGGCGACAGCGCCGCCTTCGCCGACGCCCTTGTGCAGCTGTTGACCGACCCCACGGCCGCCGCGGCTGCCGGGCGGGCCGCGCGGCACCGCGCCGAGCAGCGCACCGACCTGCGCACCAGCCAACGCGCCTGGCGAGACCTGTTGCGGTCGTTGGTGTCCGGCGCCGACCGGCCGGTTGCCGGGCCGGTGCCGGCGGTGCCGGCCGACGGGTCGCCGGCCGAACTGCGCACGGTACGGCTGACCAAACCGGTCAGCCAGCTGGCCGGCGGTGCCCTCACCGGCGCCGACCTTGTGCAGGTTCCGCAGCGCCGCCGGCTGGCCGCCGGGCTGCTCTCGGCGCTGGGCTACCCGGTGCAGCTGACATCCGAACCCGATGGTTCGGCTCCGCGCTCGGTGCGCTCGGAGCCCCCGCGCTCGAACCAACCGCCCCGCGCCATCGGTGGCCCGGTGCTGCCGCCGATCCACGACCCGACGGCCGGCGCCGTCGCCGCGTCCATCGCGGCAGCGCGTCCCGGCGTCGGGGTGCCGGGAACAGCCGAACGGGAGCAGCCGCTGAGCGTCGTCGTCACCGTGCTGAACGAGGGTGACGCCACCGCGACGCTGGTGGAAGACCTTGCGCCACAGCTACTCCCCGGTGACGAGCTGATCATCGTCGACGGCGGCTCCACCGACGGCAGCCTGCAGCAGCTGCGCCAGCTGCGGGCCGACGTCCCGCAGCTACAGGTGCTGGAGCACCCCGGCGCCGGGATTTCCCAGGGACGCAACATCGGCATCGCGGCCGCCGGCAACGAGTTCGTGGTGTGCACCGACGTCGGCTGTGTCCCGGTGCCTGGCTTCCTGGCGGCGTACCGAAGGGCATTCGCGTTGCCGGAGCCGCCGGCGCTGGTGTCCGGCGTTTACCGGGTCACCGCCCGCAACGCCATGGAGCTGGCCCAGGCGCTGGCCTGCTACCCGCAACCGTCAGAGGTGAGGCGCCGCAGCCTGCTGGTGCGCGGCTACACCGCGGTGTTCGGCACCGGCTTCGACCCGCGGTTCGCCGTCGGCCGGTGCGTCGGATTCACCAAGACTGCCTGGCGCCAGGTCGGCGGATTTCCCGAGCACCTCGCCACCGGGGAGGACGTGTCCTTCGGCCTGGCCATCGCCGAGCACGGCGACTGTCTCGGCGCTGTCGACGGCGAAGTGGCGTGGCAGCAGCGGGACGGGGTGGCAGCGACCTGGCGGATGTACCGCGGTTACGGCCGGGCGTCCACCGACGGGGGAGACCGGGCGTTGCTGGTGCGCGACGGCGCCAGAGCACTGGCCTACCTGGCCACGCCCGCGCTGCTGGCCTCGCGCCGCGGCCGCTGGATGGCCGCCGCGGGCGCGGCGGGTTATTTGTCGCTGCCGGTGGTGCGGGCGCTGCGGGTCGGAGCCGGCCCGGCGGCGATCGGGCTGCTGCCGGTGGCGATGGCCGTCAAGGATCTCGGCAAGGTGGCCGGTGCACTGCAAGGGGAATGGCGCAGGCGGCGCCGGGCAACCGGTACCGCGGCGGGCAGTGGCGACGCGTCCGAAGATGGACGCCCCGGTGCGGAAGAAGCGAAGTGATGAGCGTGATCGGTATGGAGCAGGACGTGGATGTGAACGGCAGGGACGGCGAGATCACCGAACCGCGGACGGTGCTGATCGTGCTGGCGTCGTTGCAGCGCGGTGGCGCCGAACGGCACGGTGTCTGGCTGGCCACCCAGATCGACAGAGCCCAATGGCGACCGGTGGTGCTGGCGTTCGCGGACGGCCCGTGGCGGGCCGAGCTGGAGCAGGCCGGCGTCGAGGTGCGCATCGCCGACCTGCCCGGCGGCTGGCGGTCGGTGCCGGCGTCGGTCGCGGTGGTGCGCAGCACCCTGGCGGAACTACGACCAGATCTGGTGACCGGCAACCACTTCCGGGTCGAGCTGGCGCTGCGCGGCGCGTTGCGGAAGCTGGCAGGCAGCGGGCTCAGAGTGCCGTACCTGGCGTGGAAGCACACCTACGGGCACATCGGCTACCGCGGCCTGCGGGAGCGCTTGGTGGAGAAGGCCACCGGCGGCTGGGTCACCAGGTACGGCGCCGTGTGCCACACCCAGGTGCGCTACCTCACCGACGAGCTCGGACTGCCGCCGCAGAAGATCTCGGTGCTGGCCAACAGCGTGCCGAGCCCGGCCGACCTTCCCCAGCCGCCGGCACCGGTCCAGCCGACCGCGCCCGGCGAGTTCGCCGGCCCTGCTGTGCTGATGACGGCCGCCATGCGGGCCGACAAGGACCACGCAGCGGTGTTGCGGGCCTGGCCGGCCGTGCGCGCCGCGGTGCCGGGTGCCCAGCTCCGGCTGGCCGGTGACGGACCCTGCCGCCCCGAGCTCGAGCGGCTGGCCGCCGACCTCGGAATCACCGACTGCGTCAGGTTTCTGGGTGTCAGGGGCGACATCGACGACCAGCTCGCGCAGGCCAGCCTGCTGGTGCTGGCCTCGTACGCGGTCGAGTGCTTTCCGTACGCCGTACTCGAGGCCATGGCCGCCGGCCGCGGCGTGGTGAGCACCGATGTCGCCGGCCTGCCCGAGATGGTGGACGACGGCATCACCGGGCGGCTGGTGCCCCCGCACGATCCGCGCGCCCTCGCCGACGCGCTGATCGAGGGCCTTGTCGACAATGCCGCCGCGGCCAAGGCCTGGGGGACGGCCGGCTACCTGCGCGGCCGCGAGGTGTTCGGGTTCGCGGACTGGTCGGCCGCGGCCACGGACCTGTTCAACGATGTCGCCGCCCATGGCGGCGGTGCTGCCGATGGCCGGCGCCGCGATTCCGGCCGAAAGGTCACCACCGACCCGGCCATGGCCGGGGTGGGGGCGACAATGGCAGGCGCGTTCGCCACCAGCCCGTGAGCGTCCCAGCCGATGAGATTGCCGAGATTCCGGTGCGTTCTGAGATTTTCAGTGACCGGTCCGATGAGGGGAACACAGCATGACTGACCGCCAGCAGCGCGATGCTGCCGAACCGCCACCGCCGCAGCCGACAGCGCAGGTGACCCCGGACGCGCCGGACTCCCCGGCCGTCCCGGATGCGCCGGCAACCCCTGGCATGCCGGACGCGCCGGCAGCCTCGGACCCGCCGTCGACACCGGTGGAGCAGGCGCCGGCGGCCGGAGCCGTTGCCTCGCGCGGTTTCCCGTGGAAGTTGGCGGCGGTGCTGCTGGTGGGGCTTGCGGTGCTCGGGGCGGTGGCCGGATTCGTCATCGACCGGGTGCGCGGCCCGCAGTTCGAGGCCTCGTCGGTGGTGCAGGTGCAGGCCACCCCGAACTCGGCGCTGGCCATCCTGATCGGCGGCAATGCCGAGCCGGTCAACCCCGGGGACATGGTGGACGTCACCAACCTGGCCACCACCAGCACCGTGCTGGACGCGGCCGCCAAACAGTTGTCGGCCGCCGGCACGCCGACCAGCGCCGCCGACCTTTCGGCGGCCGTCAGCGCCGAGGCGGTAGCAGCCGCGCACCTGGTGACCATCACCGCCGCCACCGCGGAGGCGACCCGCTCGCAGGACTATGCCAGGGCCGTTGCTGACGCCCTGGCGGCCGAGCAGCAACGGCAGGTCGCCGCCACCCTGCGCGCCGTGCCAGCGGCGACCGAGGCGGCCGGTGACAGCCAGAGCAGCGGGACCGATTCGGCAGCCGCGATCAGAGTTCGGGCCGGGCTGCTCAACGGCAATCTGGTTCCGATCAAACGAGTCTCGGACGATCCGGCGACCCAGACGGTACCGGGGAACACCCTGCCCCTCGCGCTCGGAGTGGTCGGGCTGGCCGCCGGCGCGCTGATCACCATCGGGCTCAGCCTCGGCCGCCGGCGCGGCGCCGAACCGGCGCCCAGCGTCCGAGCGGACGCTGCTCGGTAAGCCACCGCCGATGACCGTCCTGCCCCCAGCAGCGCGGGCCCTGCCGACCGGCAGGGCCCGGCATGCGCTACCGGTGAACTGGCCGCGGCGCTGGTTGCTGGGGATCGGCGCGGTGTTGTTGCCGCTGGCCGTTGCCGCCGTGGCGGTGGCACCGCAGCACGCCCGCCTGGTCGCGGCCGCGGTGCTCGGTGGCTGCGCCGCGGCCGCCGCGACGGCGGCGTTGGTGCGCCGGCCGGAGCTGCTGGTGTGGGCGGCGCTGGTGCTCTTCTCCTTGTCCGGCGAACTGCAGCTGCGGGTGTCAGCGTCGTTCGGGCTGGTCAAGGACGCACTGCTGGTGGTGGCCGCACTGGCGACGGCGATCACGTTGCTGCGCAAGGACGTTCGACTGGCACGGGTGCGCCGGTTCGCGCCGGCGTTGGCGCCGCTCGCGGTGCTGGTCGGGCTGTACCTTGTCAACCCCGCCGGCTCGTACGACACCCCGTGGCTGTTCGGGACAAGGCTGTTGCTGTCCGCCCTTGCGCTGCTGCTGATCGGGTTGCTCACCGCGGCGCCCGGCCGCTCCGTGCAGGCGCTGGTGCGCTGTTGCGCGGTGCTGCTGCCGTTCGAGGCGGTGTTCGCCTGGGCGCAACAGTTCGCCGGTGCCGACGCCCTGGTGTTCTCCTGGGGGTACGAGTTCGGCTCGCAGGTCCGGCTCACCAGCACCGGCGGACTACGCACCTCGGGAACCTTCCAGGATCCGTTCCAGCTGGCCGCACTGGCGGTGATCGGCCTGGCTGTTGCGCTGTTCCTGGCCCGTCCGGCGCTCGGCCTGCTGATCGGCGCCGCATCGCTGGCGGTACTGGCCGCCGCCGACGTGCGCACCGCGTTCCTGCAGGCCGGCGTGCTGCTGGCGGTCTGGGTGATCTCTCGCGGGTTCTGGCGGCAGGCGCTGCTGGCCGGGCTGGTCGCCGCCGTCGCCGGAATCCTGGCGCTGGCCACCATCACCACCTCGGAGACGCCCGGCGGGCCGGAAAAGCCGTTGCTGCTCAGCCTGAACGGCCGGTCCACCTCGTGGGCGCTGGCCGTCACCGATTGGCAATCGGTGGCGGTGGGAAACGGCGTCGGGGACAGGGGCATCGGTTCCACCAGGGTGGACACCACCATCGCCGACGCGCCCAGCTACGACCCGACCCAGGCTCCCACCGCCGTCTTCGCCGGCAACACGGCATTTCTGGACTCGGCATACGCGCAGGTGCTGTCCGACGTCGGCATCGTCGGGGTGGCCGCGTTGATCGCCGGGTTCGGCTCGCTGCTGTGGCTGTTGCTCCGCGGGGCCCGGCCGCTGCCGCTGCGCGGGCCTGCCGACCGCATCCAACGACGCGGCCCGCCGCCGCCGGTCCGTGCCGCCTGGGCCGGGCTGGCCGTGCTGCTGACCACCGCGATCGACTGGATCGGCCGCGCCTCGCTGGCCAGCTACACCACCGGTTACCTGACCATGCTGGTGCTCGGCGTCCTGGCCGCAGCGGCGGTGGGCACCCAGCCCCGACCCGGTCCTCCGGCAGCGACGCCGTCCGAACCCGACCGGTTGTCGCCGCCCGCGCTCGCCCCCATGAGCGCCCGCTACCCAAACCCCTGACGATGGAACGAGTATCGACGTGACGAGCCACGCACATGGCTGACCCCGACGGCAGCACCCCGGCAACGCCCCACCGGCCGGACCAGCGGCCGCACCGGCCGACGGCGGTGGACCTCGGGCAGGCCGGCGTGCCCGACGCCCCGCCGTCCGAGATCGAACTGTCCACCGAACCCGCCGGTGCCGACGGCGCCGCGGCGGCGACCGGCGAAAGTGAGGCGGCCGGTTCCCGGCTGGCCAAACTCGGGCTGATCGCGGCGCTGGTGTCGCGGGTGTTCGGTCGGCTGGTCGGCATCATTCTGGTGATCTTCCTGGCCCGCGAGGCCAGCGACGAGACGGTGGCCGTCTACGGCTATCTGCTCGGCACCGCGACGCTGGTGCTGGTGCTCACCGACCTCGGCGTCGCCGCCATTGCCGGCCGCGAGGTGGCCGCCGGTCGGTTGCCGGCCGGTGGCGCCTTGCGCAGTGCCCTTCCCCTGCAAGCGTTCTCGGTGGCAGCGGCGGCACTGGCCACCGTGCTGCTCACGGTGTTCTTCGGGCCGAAGGGGGTGCCGGTCTCTGCGCTGTTGCTGACCGTCGCCTTCGTGGTGGTGAGCGGCTTCAACGGGCTGTGGGCCGAGCTGCTGCGCGCCACCGGACGTGTGATGCTTGAGGGCGCGCTGCAGATGGGCGGTGCCGTCGCGCTGGTGATCGGCGGCCTGATCGTGGTGTACAGCGGCGGCAGCGCCACCGCGCTGATGGTGGTGGTGTTCGCCAAAGAGCTCGTGGTGCTGGTGATCTGCATCGTGCTGCTGCCGCCGAGGGACGAGCCCAGCCTCGCCTGGAAATCGCTGCTGGGCCAAAGCATCTGGGTGGCGGTGGCCGGCACCGCGATGGTGGTGCTGTGGCGGCAGGGCACCATCGTCGCCGGGACCGGATCGACGGCGGTACTGGCCGCGTACGTGGTGGCCTCGCGGTACCTTGACGCCGGCGTCACCGTGGCACATACCGTCGGATTCGGCCTGGTGCCGGGGATGTCGGCGCTGTCCAACGACCCGGCAGCGTTGCGCCGGGCCGCCATCCGCTATCTCAAGCTCGGCACCATCGCCGGACTTGCGGTGGCGGTGATCGGCTTCGTCGGTGCGCCCTGGCTGGTCGAGGTGCCGTTCGGTGCCAGGTGGGAGGGCGCGATTCCGGCGGTACGCTACCTGGCGATCAGCGCGCTGCCGATCCTGCTCAGCTTCGTGCTCTGGCCGGTGCTGTTGGCCCAGCACCGGGTGAAGCTGTTGGCCGGCGCAGGGATTGCCGCGGTGCTGGTCGGACTTCCGACCGGGTTGGTGCTGTTCAAGCTCTGGCACGATCCGGCCGCCCCTGTGGTCGGCACCGGGGTAGGGGCGGTGGTGTTGCTCGCGGTGCTGCTCTGGGGAGTCAAAGACCTGTTGCGCGGCAACGACACCAGGCAGCTCAGCCGGCAGCGTCCCGAATGACGTCGAGCAGCCGGTTGGCCGTGATGGTGACGTCAAGGTCTTCCTGAACCCGCCTGCGGGCCCGCTCGCCGAGTCGCCGGCGCTCGTCCGGATCGTCGAGCAGCCGGGTCAGCGCGCTGCTGATGCTGTCTTCGCTGACGGTGTCGAGGACGACGCCGGCGGCTCCGTCCAGCACCATCTCCGGCATCCCGCCGACACCGGACACCACCGGCGTGACGCCGTGAGACATGGCCTCCATCACCGCATTCGGCCACTGGTCGATGCTGCTGGGCAGCGCCATGATGTCGGCGTTGGCGAGCTGGGCGTCCACCTTGCCGTCGCCGGGGCGGGCGTCACCGACAACGGTGACGTTGCGCAGTGGCCGGTCGATCCCGGCGGCCGCCGCGACGGCGTCGACATCGTCGCCGGTGACCAGCACCAGCTCGGCGCGATCGGCGAGGTCACGCTGGTGGGCCCGCAGCAGGTCGATGCCGCCCTTGCGCTGCATCGACCGCCCGATGAACAGCACCCGCGGCAGGGTCGGTGCCCCGCTCGCCGGCTGAGCGCTTGTCGACTGAGCGCCCGCCGACTGAGCGCTTGCCGACTGCTGGCCGGGCGGGGTACTGGTCGCCGCGGGCAGCGGGACGCCCATCGGCAGGGTGCTGATCTGCTCGGGGTCGAGGCCGTAGTGCCCAGTGAGTGAGTCGGCCGCCCAGCGACTGTTGGCCACCACCCGCGCGGCGCCGCGGTACAGCCGCCGCTCGAACGGCGTCACCAGCGGGGTGGACAGCGCCGAGAACCTGGTGGTCGGGCGGATCGGATGCAGCAGGTTGCTCTGCGCGTTGGTGGAGTCAAGGGTCACCACGTATGGCGTGCCGCGCAACGCTTTCCCGGCCAGCAATCCGGTGTTGTGGGTGTACAGGTGCACCACGTCGGCCGGCTCTTCGGCCAACCAGCGGGGCAGCATCCTTGCCACCCACGCCGACTGCGCCAGCTGGTAACGGACCGGGCGGACATCGGCGTCCCAACGCGAGAGCAGCGGCACCGGTGCGGCGGCAAGCTTGCGGATCAAATTGGGTGGCGGCACCTCGACAATCCTGATGCTGATGTCGTCGCGCTGGGCGGCGACCGTGCGCAGGTGGTGGTGCACCGTCGCGTGGCCGCCGATGTTCTCGTTGACCAGCAACGCTTTTACCGGGCGGCTCATGCGACTCCGAACTGGGAAAGGGCGCCGGCGAAGGCGCTGAACGCCGGCTTCTGGCTTCCGTCGACGCGCAGCAGCCCGAACGAGTTCTCGTAAGGAGTGGAGTCGTCGCGGTCGCGCAGGCAGAACCAGAACGCGGCGGTGACATACGAATACTGCTGCATCACCGCGACCGAGCGGCGCAGATAGTCGGCCTGCACGGTCTCGCTGACGCCGGGTCGGTCGCCGCCGGTCGGGGTGCTCCAGCCGTACTCGGTGAACCAGATCGGCTTGCCGGCATCACCGTTCTGCTCCATCACCTGCCGCACCGCGGCGACCTGGTTGATCCGGTAGATGTTCTGGGCGGCAGGCAGTTCCGGCGCTCCGGTGGTCGGGTCGATGTACGGGTGGGTGGCGAGTACGTCGAAGTAGGCGTTGCCGCCCAGCTCGTAGAGCCGCAGGACCCAGCCGACGTCGTTGCCGCTGATCCCGCCGGACACCACCAGCGCGTCCGGATCGCCGGCGCGGACCCCGGCAAAGCCTGCCCGCAGCACCGGAAGGTAGCTGTCTGCGGTGACCTTGGTGCACATCGGCTCGGTGCAGTCCGGTTCGTTCCAGATCTCCCAGGCCTGCACCCGGCCGGCGTAGCGGTTGGCCAGGTAGCCCATGGCGCGCTGAAACTGCGCAGGGGTGTTGGGGAAGTTGTGATAGGTGCGTTGACCGTCCCAGGTGGGGGTGCAGCCGACCGTCATCAGAATGTTGAAACCCTTGCCGCGCAAGGTGTCGACAATGGTGTCCAGTCGCTGCTGATACCAGCCGGACACGATGCCGGGACCACGCTCTTCCAGCGAACACCAGCCGATGTCGACTCTGATCCACTTGACCCCGGTGGACGCCGCCGCATTGGCCAACGGGGCGAGCCGTTCCCAGTCCCGCCAGGCGGCGAACATGGTCAGCCCGACGTGCAAACCCTGGCCGGGGGCCATGTTGAGCTCGGAAAGGCTGCTCGGTGGCGATGCCGGTTGTTGACCGGTCCAGGTCGGTTCGCCCAGCGTTGTCGAGGCGGCAGTCTGTGCTGGGGTTTGGGCGGGCGGAGCGGCCGGCGCGTTCTGCTGGCCGGGAATGGCCGGCCCGTTCTGCAGCGCCCCGATCGCCCGGTGACTCTCCGGTGCGGTTGCCGGGGCAGCGCCGTTGCCACTGGAACAGGCCGCCGCGACCAGCGCGGTCACCACCAGGGTGACAACGGTGCCGGCCAGACTCAGCCCGGCGACGCGGCCGGACGTGCGGCGCCGCCGCCACCGCGCGGCGCTGCCCCGCGTCGGCCCGCCGTGATCGGTGTTGTCGGTGGTGCTGTTTTGCGTGCGCTTCGGTTGAATCATGTTCGCAGCCAAGCGGTTTCGGTCGCCCTGGCCCACATGCCGGGACGGATGGGATTGTTCAGGTGCTCGGGCGCGCCGGAGACGGCGGCGTCGTGCACGTCGGCTAGCGCCTGATGCAGCGCGCCGGTGTCCGGGTAATCGGCAGGGTCGAGCGCAGGGAACAGCTGCAGGTACCAACTGCGTCCCCGTGGCAGCGCAGTTCCCGGCACAATCAGCGCGTTGGCCAGCCCGGCCAACCGTGCGGTGCCGTCCACCATCTCGACATCGCGGCCGAGGTAGCGCGTCACCCGCTTGCCCGGCAGGTCCATCGCCAGCATGATGATGCCGCCGGCCTTCAGCGCTCGCAGCAGCACCGACGCCGAGCCACCCGAGTAGGCGATGCCGAATCCGTTGCGGCGCAAGATGCTGCGCTTCTTCTCCACCTGCAGCCCGGCGAATCCGTCCGGCACGGCCTCGGTGACCCAGTCGCCGTTGACGGCGACTATGGGTGCGTGCCGACCGAGAATGGTCCAGGCCATCTCCGGTCCGTAGTGCACGAACGAGATGATGATGCCGCGACCGCTGGCGCGGGCCTCGGCGAGGTGGTCGAGACCGTGAATCGGTATGCGCTGCAAGGCTTTCGGTCGGTAGTACAGCTCCCAGCCGCGGGCCAGGGCCCGCACCTGGGCTCGGGCCAGCCGGGCGATCTCCGGCGCCGGGGTGTCCGGCGGCAGTACCGCGCGCATGGCGTTCTCCGCCGCGGCCCGGCGACCGGGAAGCAGTCGGGTGGCCAGCCCGTACACCAGGTCGGTGGCGGCCAGCGCCAGCGGCGTCGGCAGCAGCGCATGCACCCGGTCGCTGTCGCGCAGCCGCGCCAGCAGGCCGGCGTTCGGCACCGGGCGGGGCCGGGTGAGGGCAGGGTCGGCGCCGGGGAAGGCGTCGGACGGCAGTGGCGGCGTCGTCGCCGACTCAACGGCGGCGTCGGCAGACCCCGACGCCGGCACCTGCTCGGCCGCCGTCGCTGATTCGGGCGATGTGTGCGCCACGCTCCCCTCCACTGTTGCTGGCCCCGTGTGTCTTTTAGCTCGCGGCGGTGCCTCGCACGGTGCGACGCACCGGCGCTGGGCACCGTGCTGATCACCCGGGTGGGCCATGCCGGTCGCAGCTCACCCGCACGGCATCGGACGCCCTACCATTTTCGCATACCATGGCGCTTCGGTCGCGCGCTCAGCGACCCGCAGTTCCGCCGCGCCGGTGCGGGGGTTCCCCGCCTCGCCAGGCCCGCATCGGGTCGGCCGGGCGAGAAGACAATCGCCAACCAGCGGCAGGAGTGTGACAGATGCGGTCAACGGTGCTGGCGGCGACACCGCAACCGCCGCCTCAGCCGCCTCAGCGGACGGCCCGCCGGCGCAGGGGACGGCGCACCGTCACCGCGACGCTCACCGCGCTGGCCCTTGCGGTGCTGGCCGGCTGCTCGCCGGGCGGCAGTGCCACTACGGACGGCAGGGCCACCACGGACGGCAGTGCCACCACGGACGGCAGTGCCACCACGGACGGCAGTGCCACCGCGGGCGGCACCGGCATCGTGCCGTCCGGACCGACCGGCACCGGTGCGGCCAGCCCCGGCCCCGCATCGAGCGGCGGGGCCGGCCCGGCCGACGTCTACCTCTCGCTCGGCGATTCCTACGGCGCCGGCTACCGGCCCCTGCCACAGGGCGGCTTCGGCACCACAAGGGACGGGTTCGCCTACCGACTCACCGCAGCGCTCGCCGATGCCGGCAATCCGGTGGAGTTGGTGAACCTGGCCTGCTCTGGCGCGACCACCCAAGACATGCGCAGCAGCAACGGTTGTGACCCGAACCTGCTCGGTCCTGGCGCGCCCCGGTATTCGACCCCGCAGCTGGCCGCGGCGCTGGAGCTGATCCGGCAGCGACCCGGCGCCGTCAAGCTGATCACCCTGGTGATCGGCGGCAACGACTTTCAACCCTGCTTCACCGGGGCGGTGTCGGCGATGGGCACCGCATCCAGCGCCACCGCGGTGCCGACCGATGTCGAGGCCACGGCCCAGCGTTGTCTGGACGAGAAGCTGGCCGCCATGTCGACCAACCTTGCCGACATCGTCGGCCAGTTGCGCGCGGCGGCCGGTCCGGACGTCACCATCGTCGGCTTGACCTATCCGGATGTCTTCCTCGGGGTGTATCCCAGCGGGAACCGAGCGGTGGCGACGGCCAGCATCAGCGTCTTCCGCGACCAGATCAACCCGCGGTTGCAGCGTGCCTACGCCGCCGCCGACGCCAGGTTCGTCGATCTGACCGCGGCGTTCGGTGGCTACCAGCCGATGGGCAACACACAGCCGGTGGAAGGTATCGGCACGCTCCCGGTGCCGGTCGCCCGGATCTGCACGCTGACCTTCGCCTGCAGTCAACAGGACGTGCATCCGCAACCAGCGGGGCATCAGCTGATCGCCGATCAGATTCAGCAGGCGCTTGCCGGTTGATCCGGACCGAGCTGACTAGCTCGCCGATGTAAATTTCTGACACGTTCAGCCGCTCTTTGAGCAACTTCACTCCATTGAATCGCGATGGGGAGCCGGGGTCACCGACGGTGCGCAACACGGCGTCCACCCGTCCGGGCGCTGGCGCGATCGGTTGAGGCAGCGCTCCCGCAATGCCCTGTTCGGCTGATGTCATCAACGCGGCGTTGCCGCCGTACCGTTCGGCGATCGATCGCAGCTGGTGCGTCGTCGGCGAATCCGGCATAGAGTCCGAGCGTCGCGACGATCCTGGCCTCGGCCACCCGGGGGCAGCACATCAGCGGGCCGTCGAACCTTTCGCCGGGCCGCGCCGCCTCCGTCCTTCGGATCGCTTCTCGACGGGCCACCCGGCCCCGGATGTCGCGGGCGCACCCGCCCGTTGCTCCTGTTGTTGTCCATGTGTTGCCCGGTTGATGTCAGGGACTCACCGTCTTCTCGACTCGTCGAACGAAAGGTGTCGTGCATGTCCATCACCACAGCTACCCAAGCGTCCGCTACCCGAACCAGCCCTAGGAGGACCAGACGACGGCTGAGCGGCCTCGGTGCCGTCGCCGGCGTCGCCGCCCTGCTGCTGACCGCAGCGCCGGCCGCGCAGGCGGCCCCGGCCGCGCAACCGAAGGCAGGCGACGGCGTCCAACTTGCTCCCGGGCAGGCCTACCTCGGCTGGTCGACGCCGAAGAGCAGCGGTGACGCCCGCGCTCGCACCTCCAGCGCCACTGCTGCTGCCGTCGCGAGGGTTTCCGGAATCGACGTCTCCAGCTACCAGGGCAACGTCAATTGGAGTTACTACTACGGCCAGGGTTTCCGGTTCGCCTACGTCAAGGCGACCGAAGGCAACTACTACACCAACAACTACTTCACCCAGCAATACAACGGTTCGTACAACGCCGGATTCATCCGCGGCGCTTACCATTTCGCCCGGCCCGACATCGGATCCGGTGCGGCGCAAGCGGATTACTTCGTTGCCCGCGGCGGCGGTTGGTCGAGGGACGGAAAGACGCTGCCGGGGGTGCTCGACATCGAGTTCAACCCGTACGGCTCAACCTGCTACGGGCTGTCGCAGTCGGCGATGGTGTCGTGGATCCGGAGCTTCACCAATCAGTACAAGGCGCGTACCGGACGCGACGCGGTGATCTACACCAACACCGGCTGGTGGCAGCAGTGCACCGGCAACAACGCCAGCTTCGGAGCCACGAACCCGTTGTGGGTGGCCAACTACAGCACCTCAACGCCGCCGCTGCCGGCCGGCTGGAGCTACTACACGTTCTTCCAGTGGACCTCGACACCGCTGGACAAGGACTACTTCAACGGTGCCTACGACAGGTTGCAGGCGCTGGCCAACGGCTGATCGGCAACACGCCGGCCACCGATTCACCCACACCCGCTACCCGGCAGGCGGCCGGTGCTCACCCCGTGAGGAGTGAGCACCGGCCGCTCGTGCTGTTACCGCTGTTGCTGCGTCACGGCAGCGGGACCGGCGTCAAAAGATCACCCAGAGCAGCGCGGTGAGCCCGAGGCCGATCACCGAGATCATCGTCTCCATCACCGACCAGGTCTTGAAGGTCTGACCCATGGTGAGCCCGAAAGACTCCTTCACCAGCCAGAACCCGGCGTCGTTGACGTGGGAGAGGAACAGCGAGCCGGCACCGAGAGCCAGCACCAGCAAAGCCATATGGGTGTTGGACAGGTCCGCCGCCGCTGCCAGCGTGGTGATGATGCCGGCCGCGGTGGTGATGGCGACGGTCGCCGAACCGGTGGCGACCCGGATCAACACCGCCAACAGCCAGCCGAGCAACAGGATCGGCACGCCGAGGTTGATGGCCGCCTTCGCCATCGTGATGTCGGCACCGGCGCCCACCAGGCTGCCCTTGAAGCCGCCGCCGGCCCCGATCACGAACACCGCGAGCGCCACCGGGCCGATGGAATCGCCCACCCGCTTGCTGATCGACGACCCGGAGAAGCCCACCGCGTACCCGAACGTGACCATGGCCAGCAGCACCGCAAGCACCATCGCCACCAGCGGTTCGCCGAGGAAGTCGAGGATGCGGCGCAGCATCAGGTCGGGGTTGTTCTGCCAGATCACATCCGCCAGTGCACGCAGCAGCATCAGCACCACCGGGAACAGAATCGTGGCGATGGTGATGCCGAAGCTGGGGCGGCGCTTCAGTTCCGGGTCGTCCGCGGCCTGCTTGCCGTGCCAGTCGGCGGCGGTATCGTCGTCGGTGCCGCCGTCGGCCGGTGGCCGTCCCGTCCCCGATGCGGTGCCGCCGTTGCCGGCTGCCACGCCGAGCAGCTTGGCCATCGGGGCGTGATCTCCGCCCACCGGAACCCATTTCACGCACCACTTGGCGAACAGCGGGCCGCAGATGATCACGGTCGGGATGGCGCAGAGCAGGCCGAGTGCGATGGTCGGGCCGAGGATGGCCCCGCCGCCGTTCGGGTCGAGCGAGGCGATGGCCGCCAGCGGTCCCGGGTGCGGCGGCACGAATCCGTGCAGCACCGAAAGGCCGGCCCAGGCCGGAACCGCCACCAGCATCAGCGGGATCTTGCTGCGCACCGCCACCAACACCACCACCGGCAGCAGCAGCACCAGGCCGATTTCGAAGAACATCGGGATGCCGATGATCACGGCGACCAGTGCCATCAGCCATGGCACGTGTCTGGGTTTGGCGTGCGAGATCAGTTTGTCCACCACCTGATTCGCCCCGCCGGAGTCGGCCAGCAACTTGCCGAGCATGGCGCCGAGCGCCACCAGCAGACCCACCTCCTTCAGCACGGAGCCGACGCCGAAGTCGCCTGACTCGAAGTTGCCGACGGCGTCGGCCACCGGCACGCCGGAGGCCAGCGACATGAACGCCGACCCAAGGATCAGTGCCAGGAACGGGTTCATCTTGGCCCAGGCGATCAGCAGCACGATGATCGCGATGGAGCCGAAGGTGACCAGCAACAGCCGGGTGTCGTGGCCGGTCCACGGCTCGGCTGCGGCCTTCGCCTTCTCGGCGGGAGTCAGGGTGGCGGCCAAGAAACTCGAGGCAACGCTCATGGCATCTCCTGCTGTTGCTGTTGCTGTGAAGGAGTGGGTTCGGGTGAGACTGGTTGGGCGGCAACCCGATCGGGCTCGGTCGTGGGCGGCGGCTGCGGCCCTGGGTCGGCCCGTCGGCCATCAGGAGCGGCTCTGGCGCCGGCCGAGTCGGCGCCTGGCTCTGCGGCGCCCAAGCCGGACGAGCCCACGTCCGGCCGCAGTGCCAGTCGGGTCACCACCTCGGCCGCGATGGCGGCCGGCGGGCGGTCGATGTCCACCACGACGGCCCGCTCGTCCTGGCCGGGTGGTTCCAGGATCGACAGCTGAGAATCCAGCAGCGAGGTCGGCATGTAGTGCCCGGTGCGCATCGCCATCCGCCGTCCGATGCGATTGGCGTCGCCGGCCAGCAGCACGAACACCACATGCTGCCCGCGCAGCACATCGCGGTAGCTGCGTTTGAGCGCCGAGCAGGTGATGATGCCGGGGATACCGGCCAGATTGTGCTCGGTGATCCAGCAGCAGACCGTTTCCAGCCACGGCCAGCGGTCGTCGTCGGTGAGCGGCTCACCCGCGGCCATCTTGGCGACGTTCTCCTCCGGATGCATGTCGTCGCCCTCACCCAGATCCCAGCCGAGCTGACCGGCCAGGATCCCGGCGACGGTCGACTTGCCTGAACCGGAAACCCCCATCACCACCAGCACCGGTTGCTGCCGATCGCCGACACCGGGTTGCCGCCGGTCAGCGGTACCGGCCGCCGGGTCGGCCTGCCGGTCCGGGTCTGGCTGCGGGTCTGAGTCCACCCGCAGACACTAAACCCGGCCGCGTGCAGGCGCGCTCGCGCGGGCCGGAGCGCTGGATCAGCGCGGGCTGCCGAGCACCTTCAGCTCGGCGGCGTTGGCGAAGCCGCCGACGCCGGCCGTCGCGGTCAACCGCAGATAGCGCGCGCTCCGGGCGGTGAACGTCGCCGACTTTTCGGCGGCATCGGCGCCCCAGCTGCCCGATGTCACCGGGGTGAAGGTGGTCCCGTCGGTGCTGGCCGAGATGGTGTAGCCGGTGATGATCCCGTTGCTGCCGCCGGACTGGCGCGGCAGGTAGCGCAGTCCATTCAGGTTGTATGGTGCGCCCAGATCGAGGGTGATCCATTGGGGCAGTGGCGGTGTGCTCGGCGAATACTGGGTGTGCCAGAAGGTGTCGGGCTTGCCGTCGATGGCCAGCGATGCCACGTTGCCAGGTGCCTGCTGGCTGCTGGCGGTGGCCGTCATCGCTTCCCGCGGGACCAGGCCGACCGAGACCGACATGCTCGGTGACACCGCCCGGTAGTCGTCGGAACCGATGGAGTACCCGGCCTGGGCGTGCAGCTGGAAGCTGCCGGGTTCGGTGCCGGCGGGCGGCGTCACCACCCACCGCACGGTCACACTCTGGCCCGGCCGCAGGGTGCCGGGCAGGTTCGCCGTCGAGGTGCTCCAGCCGGCCGGCGTCACCAGGAACGCCTCGGCGTTGTTCACCGCCACCGACGCGGTGTTGGTGAGGGTGCTGGTGACGGTGATCGGCCGCCCCGGCCCGGTGGCCGCGGCAGAGGTGGTGAGTGCGGCCAGTTTCGGTGCCGGTTGCGTGTGCCCGGCCAGGTACAGGTCGTCGATGAACAGTTCGGTGTGCGCCGGTGCCAGCCCGTCGGAGCGCCACTGCAGGCCGGCCAGCGAGTCGGCGTCTTCACTGCGCAGGGTGGTGGCCGGGAACCGCTGCCCGTTGATCGTCACCGTCGCCGACGAGGGGCCGGCTTCGACGCCGATCGTGTTCCATTGGCCGAGGTTGGACGCCGCGTCGGTGACCGGGAACGAGCGCACCGGGCCCAGCGACTTCCAACTGCCGCCGTTGAGCACCTGCAGCGTCGGCGCCGAACTCGGCGCAGCCACCCGGAATTGCCACGGCGCAGTCTGTTTGCCCGCTGACGTGCCGACAACCGAGAAGTACACAGGGTTGGCGCCGAACTCGTAGGCCAACTGGAACTCGGCCGACTGGTACGGCGCTTGCGGACTGGCCTTGGTGATGGTCGCGTCCTGGTCGTAGCGCCGGTCCAGCAACCGCAGTGACCGTTGCGAGTGGGCTCCGCCCGCCTCAACGTCGGTGACGGTGGCGTTGACCCCGCCGGTGAAACCACGCGGAATGGCGAACGGTGCATCGTTCTCGAAGGTGTCGAGCTGCTGCGCGTACAGCTCAAGCTCGACCACCGGAGTGGTGGCGCCGGCCTTTCCGGTGACCTTGACGTACTGCGCGGTCACCGGCGTCAGATCGTGGTAGCGCATCGCCCGGTCCTGGGTGCCGCGGATCGTGAGAACCGGTGCACCCCAGGCTTTCCCGTCGGCGGAGACCTGAACATCGGCGTCCAGCGGTTGCCCGGTGCCGAGCATGATGCCCAGCTTGTCCAGCCGGTACGGGCGGTCCAGCCGCAGCACCATCGACGGCGCGGCGCCGTCGGCGCGCTGCAGCACGGTGGCGGCCCGCTCGGCCGAGCTGCCGTCGAAGGCGCCCTCGGCCCGCTGTTCCGGGTAGATCTTGTTCGGTGCGGCGAAGTCGCCGGTGACGGTCGCCGTCTTGTCCAGCAGCCGGCTCATCACGTCGATCTTGCCGACGCCGGGGGTGACGGCGTCGATGTATTTGGCCTGGATGCCGTACTGCTCGTTGTACGACTTGCACCAGTTGTTGGTGATGCAGGTGTCGTAGAACAGCAGCGAGCGGTTCGCGGCCACCAGAAGGATGGAGGTGTTGCCACCGGAGCCGTAGCTGCGCTGTTGGTTCTGCTCGATCGGGGTGGTGGTGTCGAAGGCGTTGCTGAAGGTCACCTGGTGGTCGGTCCAGCTACGCCCGGTGCCGTCCTCGGAGACCAGCAACTGGTTGTCAGGACGACCGTACGACAGCAGCAGCATGCCGTTGGGCTGCAGGCTGAAGTTCGGGTCGATGCCCTTCACAACGGTGCCGCCGGCGGTGGTGAGAGGCGTTGGGGTCGACCAGGTTTGGCCGACGTCGTCCGAATAGGAGACGAGCAGTTCGGTCGGCGCCACCTGCACCGGCTTGTAGTCGGTCCGCATGATCGCGATCAGCCGGTTGTCGGTGGTCCAGCTGATGCCCGGCTCGACGATGTTCTTGGTCGGTGTGCCCTTGGCGATGGTGGAGCGGACCGACCAACTGGCCCCGTTGTCCGTCGACTGCAAGATGATCACCCGCGCCGCCGGGTCGCCGGTGACCTGGGTGTAGGCGGGCATCAGCAGGGTGCCGTCCGGCAGCTGGTATAGCCCGCGCGCGACCCGAAGGCCCCGCTCCATCGGGCCCCAGTTGGTGCCGGCCGGGGGAGCGACCGGCACCGTTGACCTGGTGAAGGTGCTGCCACCATCGGTGGATCGGTAGCTGACCAGTACCACGTTGCGATGGCTGGCGTCGGTCCACTCCGGGATGAAGTCGACGGTCAGCAGCGACCCGTCGGCCAGCTTGGCCATGTTCAACGCCATCCAGTCGCTGGGGCCAACGGTGTTCCAGGTCTGGCCGCTGTTGCCGGAGCGGGCGACGACCGACACGGCATCGGCGCTGGCCAGGTCGGCGTTTGCGCTGAAGCTGACCGCCATTTTCTTGGCGGTGCGGCCGGTCGCGTCGACGGTGTCCCATTGACTGGCCCGCGGTGCACTGGCTTTGAACCCAGGAGCCGGGTTGTACACGCCCCACGCCGGGCCGAGCTCGATCCCGGCCTTGTCCACCGCGGTGCCATCCCCGGACGGGGCGGTGCCGGGGGGCAGGTCGGTGTAGTTGCCGGTCGCCAGCGGGGAGACCGCCGATCCGGGGATGACGGCGACCGCGGTGGCGCCGGCGCCGATCAGTGCGCCGGCCAGCCAGGCGGACAGTCGTGATCGTCGCGAGTTGCTGCGCATGGTTCCTGCCTTTGCTGTGTCCGAGCCGGCGTCGGCAGCCGGTGGCCGGCCACCGAGACGTCGCTGTCCGGAAGTCGGTGAGCGGAGTTCGGGGGAGTGGAGCAGGCTCGGCACGTCCGTTGTGGGCGGTTCTGTGCGAGTTCGTGGAATTCTGTTTCAGATGATGGCACTGAGCCGTGATGCTGGCAACAACGGCGAGCGAAAATGCCACCTTCGGGTGGTGGACGCTGCGCTCGGCCGATTCCCGGCACTCGTGGCCGGGTTCGAACCGATGTCGCGGGAATCGTTGGGTCGCAACGGATGCGGTGGTTGCAGGCTCCAACGAGCGGCGATACCCGCCGCGTGCAAGAGTGAGCCCATGATGGTCGGGTCTGCGCGGCTGGTCGGTTTTGCGCGGCTGGTCGGTTCTGCGCGGCACCGTCGCGCTGTCGGTGGCTGCCCGGTGACCGTGGCGTGACTGCTCACCATGGCTGGTACAGCTACGACCCGTCGACGGATTCCGCTGAGCCGGTGCCTCCCGATGGGAGCGTGCTGCGCGGTTTGCCGGCGTCCGACCCGGGAGCGCCCGCGGTACTGGTGCTGCCCGGCGGCGGGTACCAGCTGCATGCCGACCACGAAGCCGAGCCGGTCGCGGAGTGGTTTCACCAGCGTGGGTTTGCGGCGTTCGTGCTGCGGTACCGCGTGGCGCCGCATCGGTTTCCGGCCGGTCTGCTGGACGCATGGCGCACGCTGCGCTGGCTCCGACGGCACGCCGGCCAGCTCGGGTTCCGGCCGGATCGCGTTGTGGTACTGGGATTCTCGGCGGGCGGGCATGTCGCCGCGCTGCTTGCGGTCGGGTTCGACCCTGAGGCGGCCGTGGCCGAATCCGCCTCACTCGGCGGCACAACGGACGATCGTCCTGACGGGTGCGTCCTGGGTTACCCGGCCACCAGAGTGTCGGACCCGGTGACAGCAGAACTATTGGGCGACAACCTGTTCGGCGAGCCGCGATCGGCGAAGCTGCGGAAGCTGGATGTGGCCGACCTGGTGGACGCGGCCACCCCGCCGACCTTCATCTGGCACACGGCCCCGGACCGGGTGGTGCCCGCTGCCCAATCGCTGGACTACACCAACGCCTTGGTCAGGGCCGGTGTGCCCGTCGAGCTGCACCTGTTTGACGACGGGCCGCACGGAATCGGCCTGGCCGCGGCGCAGCCAGGGGCGCGGCAGTGGCCGGCTCTTGTGGACAGCTGGCTCGACGTGCACGGATTCGTGCCGGCGTCGCACTGATGCCGCGTCTGCTTGAAGCCGCGTCTGCTGCTACGGCACCGCCCGCACTGAGCCATATGCACCCGGCCGCCAGGCGGTCGGCCGGTGCCCTGGTGGGGTGCCACGCCTGGCGCGCCAGGCACCCAACCGGACGCCGGCCGACCCTGACCCCGGTACCCGCGGGACGTCGAGCGCCGGTCAGCCCCGCTGCCACATCCGGTGCTGGGCAAGGAGTTCGGTGAGTTCGTCCACCACCGCGCTGGCGGAGCCGGTGGCGACTCCCGGAGCACCGAGATCCACCACGTCGGCGATGCCGGAGTCGTCCAGCCCGTCGAGCACACCGATCGGCTTGGCCTGCCGGAACAGTTCACCGAACAGCTTGACCACCCGTGGATCCAGCTGCCCGGCCGGCTGATGGCCGGCCTTGCTGTCGCGCGCGGGGAAGGCGTCGTCCGCCGGCGCCGCCAGCCCGGCCAGGACCGCGGCGTCCAACTCCACCGACGCCGCCGTGAGATAGCTGCGCTGGATGGCTTGCTTGCCGAATGTGCCGCCGGTCGGCGCGATCAGCAGCGGCAGCATGCCGGCGGACCGCACCGCGTCGGCCACCGCAGCCGCCACCGTGGGATCGGTGTCGGCGCCGACCACAACGCCGACCCTGCGCCCGGCCACCGGCCACCGCCCGCCCAGCTGACTCAGCGCCGGGCTGGGCTCGGGAGTGGTGAGCTTCTCCGTCGGTTTCGGAGCCGGCAGGCCCAGACCTGCGGCCACCTGCTGGCACAGCTCGGCGTCGATGTTCGCCAGGCAGCCGAGTTGGCGCAGTTTGATGTTCTCCTCGTAGCACTTGGCCAGCTCGAAGGTGTAGGCAGCGATCACGTGCTGCTTCTCCACCTCGCCCAACGATGCGTAGAACAACCGGCATTGGGTGTAGTGGTCTTCGAACGACTCCGACAGCTCGCGCACCTTGGCGCCGTGCACCTCGGTGGGGATGTCGATGAAGGCGCCCTCCGCGGTGCTGGCGGTGAACGGACAGCCGCCGTCGAGCGAGTTCGGCCGGTACGCGGCGACCCCACCGGGAACCGCGTCCTGGTGGCTGCCGTCCCGCAACAGATCGTTGACCGCGGCATGCGGCCGGTTGATCGGCAGCTGGCTGAAGTTCGGGCCGCCGAGCCGGCTGAGCTGGGTGTCGATGTAGGAGAACAACCGCGCCTGCAACAGCGGATCGTTGGTGACGTCGATACCGGGCACCAGGTGACCGGGGTTGAACATCACCTGCTCGGTCTCGGCAAAGTAGTTGATGGGATTGCGATTCAGCGTCATCGTGCCGATGATCTGCACCTCGGCCAGTTCCTCGGGGACGAGCTTGGTGGGGTCCAGCAGGTCGATCCCGGAGAAGGTCTGCTCGTCGTTGTCCGGCATCACCTGCACCCCGAGGTCCCAGACCGGGTAGACGCCGGCCTCGATGGCGTCGGCTAGATCCCGCCGATGGAAGTCCGGGTCGAGGCCCTGGGTCAGCTGCGCTTCTTCCCAGGTCTGCGAGTGCACACCCTGCCGTGGCTTCCAGTGGAACTTGACAAGGCAGGTCTCGCCGGCGTCGTTGATCATCCGGAAGGTGTGCAGCCCAAAACCTTCCATGGTGCGGAAGGACGCCGGCAGGGCCCGGTCCGACATGTTCCACAGAGTGTGGTGCTGGGCCTCGGTGTGCAGCGAGACGAAGTCCCAGAAGGTGTCGTGGGCGCTCTGCGCCTGCGGAATCTCGCGGTCCGGCTGCGGTTTGCCGGCATGGATCAGATCGGGGAACTTGATGCCGTCCTGGATGAAGAACACCGGGATGTTGTTGCCGACGAGGTCGTAGATGCCCTCGTCGGTGTAGAACTTGGTGGCGAATCCGCGGGTGTCGCGCACCGTGTCGGCCGAGCCCCGGCTGCCCAGAACGGTGGAGAAGCGGACGAACACCGGTGTCTCGACGCCCTTGGCCAGAAAGCCCGCCTTGCTGATGCCGGCGGCCGCGCCGTTGGCGACGAAGGTGCCGTGCGCCGCGGCGCCGCGGGCGTGCACCACCCGTTCCGGGATGCGCTCGTGGTCGAAGTGGGTGATCTTCTCGCGCAGATGATGGTCCTGCAGCAGTACCGGCCCGCGCGGGCCGGCCTTGAGCGAATGGTCGGTGTCGCCCAGCCGCACCCCGGTCGAAGTGGTCAGATACCTGCCCTGCTGGGCATTGGTCTCCGGGGGTGCGTTGTAGTCGGCCCCGGTGGGCGAGACGTTCGCCGGACCCTGCTGGTCGGCCTTGGGCGGCAACGGATCGCGGGCCTTGGTCGGCTCCGCCAGGCTGGGCGGCTCGCTCGCCGGTACGCCGGGGACGACGGCATCGCCGGTCTTGCGCCTACCGGCGCTGTCGCCGCCGGTCCGACGGGGTTCGCTCGACCTACTGTTGGATGCTGAGTTCTCGGTTGAGTTCTTGGCTGGCTTCTTGGTTGGCAATGACCTCTCCTCTCGCGGGGTGACCGATGACGAACGCTCGGCGGGACAGCCCCTCACGGTTTCGTTACCCCGGTTGCCGCCCCCGAAACCTCATGAGGCTTCGGTGGTCGGTGTCCGAGAACCGTTATGCGGCAAAGGAAACCGATGCCCAGTACTCCCCAGATGCCCACGAAGCCAGGAATGGCCGGGAATGGCCGGGAATGGCCGGGAATGGCCAGGAATCCGTAGAACGCGCAGAATGCGCGGGCCGCGTAGAGCGGCAGCCGAGGCGTGCGATGCAACGAGCGACGCAACGGCGCGACGCAACGAAGCGACGCGACGACCGCGTGCCATCCAACGGCTGCGCGCGGTGCGGCCGGCGCCTCAGCAAGCTGACCGTGCCGGTGACGCAGGTGCCGGTGATGCAGGTGCCGGTGACGGAGATCTGAGCCACACGCGGGGACGTCCAGCGTGCTCGCGACGTCCGGCGATTTGAACCGGCCCGCCATGGTGGGGCATACTCGTTGAGTTGCCCTTCCGGGGTGCTGCTTTCGTGCGGCCTGCGGCAGGGGAACAACCAGCAGTTCGGTGCTCCTCGCGAGCACAGCTGGTTCACGCCAGGACAGCGTTGCAGATGTTGCCCGGCGGCCCCGTCACCGACGTCCGGAGAATCCTCCAGCGGCACACGGTAGGGGCACGCCTGTGTGCATCATCCGCGACACGCCCGGCCGCGTGGACCGGTGAACCTGCACTGATGAACAGCGGCAGCGGCCCTCGCGGCGCGCACCACCGGGCTTGCCCGGGCAGTCGGCTTGCTCGCCGGCCGCGGTGCGCCGGAGCGGACCACTGGACTGGAGGCGGCAGCCTCGCGCTGGCATCGGCGCGGGTGCAGTGCAGGCAGACCAGTCAAGACCCAGTAGTCAAGACCCAGTGCAGCAACGCGTTCGACCGCCCGGTCGAGCGCCGGCTTGAGAAGAAGGACGGCAACGTGGCGGGACAGAAGATCCGCATCAGGCTCAAGGCCTACGACCACGAAGCGATCGACGCCTCGGCGAAGAAGATCGTCGAGACGGTGACCCGTACCGGTGCCAGGGTCGTCGGCCCGGTGCCGCTGCCCACCGAGAAGAACGTTTACTGCGTCATCCGCTCGCCGCACAAGTACAAGGACTCGCGCGAGCACTTCGAGATGCGCACGCACAAGCGGCTGATCGACATCCTCGACCCGACGCCCAAGACGGTTGACGCGCTGATGCGCATCGATCTGCCGGCGTCGGTGGACGTCAACATCCAGTAATTCGAGTCCACCGCCATCAGTCGGCAGGAGATGGGTTTTCAGACATGGCAAACACGCTGAAGGGCATCCTCGGGCACAAGCTCGGGATGACGCAGGTTTTCGACGACACCAACCGGGTCGTCCCGGTGACCGTCGTCGCCGCCGGACCGGTGGTGGTGACCGCCGTCCGCACCGCAGACAAGGACGGCTACAACGGGGTCCAGTTCGCGTTCGGCGCGATCGACCCGCGCAAGGTGAACAAGCCGCAGGCCGGCCACTTCGCCAAGGCCGGGGTCACCCCGCGCCGGCACCTGGCCGAGCTGCGCACCGAAGACGTCTCCGGCTACCAGGTGGGCCAGGAGCTCACCGCCGAGCAGGTCTTCGCCTCGGGTGACGTCATCGACGTCACCGGCACCTCCAAGGGCAAGGGCACCGCCGGTGTCATGAAGCGCCACGGGTTCGCCGGTCTTTCCGGTGGCCACGGCGTGCACCGCAAGCACCGCGCTCCCGGCTCCATCGGTGGCTGCGCCACCCCCGGCCGGGTGTTCAAGGGCCTGCGGATGGCCGGTCGCGCCGGCCAGGAGACCGTCACCACCCAGAACCTGACCGTCCACGCAGTGGATGCCGACAAGGGTCTGGTGCTGATCAAGGGCGCCATCCCCGGCCCCAAGGGCGGCCTGCTGATGATCAAGACCGCAGTGAAGTCGCCGGCAGCGGGGGTTCCCGCCGCAGCGCAATCCTCGGACGCGAAGTAAGGACACGGCCCGATGAGCACCGTTACCGTTACGAATCCGGCCGGCAAGGCCGACGGCAGCGTTGAGCTGCCCGCTGAGATCTTCGACGTCCAGTCGAACATCCCGCTGATGCACCAGGTGGTGGTGGCCCAGCTGGCCGCCGCCCGTCAGGGCACGCACTCGGCCAAGACCCGCGGCGAGGTCCGCGGCGGCGGCGCCAAGCCGTACCGCCAGAAGGGCACCGGCCGGGCCCGCCAGGGTTCCACCAGGGCCCCGCAGTTCGTCGGCGGCGGCACCGTGCACGGACCCATCCCGCACGGCTACAGCCAGCGCACCCCGAAGAAGATGAAGGCGGCCGCGCTGCGCGGTGCCCTCTCCGACCGGGCCCGCGGCGGCCGGGTGCACGTGCTGAGCGCACTGGTCGATGGCGACGCCCCGTCCACCAAGGCCGCGCTTGCCACCCTCGGCGCTGTCGAGGCACTGGCCGCCAGCAAGAACATCCTTGTGGTTGTCGAGCGCACCGACGAGGCCGGCTGGAAGTCGCTGCGCAACGCGGCCACCGTTCAGCTGATCTCCGCCGATCAGCTCAACACCTACGACGTGCTGTGCGCCGACGACGTGGTCTTCACCAAGGCCGCGCTCGAGGAGTTCCTGTCGTTCGCCAAGCCCGGCAAGGCTGCTGCCGTTGACGGCGCCGTCGAATCTTCGGGGGCGGCCGAGTCGGCGAGCGGCAAGGGCGGCGCCACTGCCGCCCCGCGTGGACTGGTGGACACCGCCAAGGCTCCCGCCGAGTCTGCCGACACTGCCGAGGCCGGGTCGGGTACCGACTCCGACAAGGGCGCGGACACCGGCGCTGCCAAGGACTTTGGCCCGGACAGCCACGCCCCGCTGGCCGACGGCAGCGAGCCGGAAGGGTTCCCGATCAAGGGCAACGCCGACTCGATGCTGTACCACGTGCCGGGCAGCCGGTTCTACAACTCCACCGTTGCAGAGGTCTGGTTCCGTAGCCCGGAAGCCGCCGAGGCCGCTGGTTTCCTGCTGCCGCCGAGCCAGCGCAAGAAAGATGAGGAGAGCAAATGACCGCCAACCCGCGCGACATCATCCTGCGCCCGGTCGTCTCCGAGAAGAGCTACGGGTTGCTGGAATCCGGCCGGTACACCTTCGAGGTGCACCCGGACGCCAACAAGACGCAGATCAAGATCGCCATCGAAGAGATCTTCGATGTCACCGTTACCGCGGTGAACACCCTCAACCGGCAGGGCAAGCGCAAGCGCACCCGATTCGGTTACGGCCAGCGGAAGTCCACCAAGCGCGCGATCGTCACGCTGTCGCCCGACAGCAAGCCGATCGAGATCTTCACGGGCGCCTGAGCGGGATAGGGAACGAGAAGAACAATGGGTATCCGTAAGTACAAGCCGACGACCCCAGGTCGCCGCGGCGCCTCGGTGAGCGATTTCGCCGAGATCACCCGCGACACCCCGGAGAAGTCGCTGCTGGCTCCGCTGCACTCCAAGGGCGGCCGCAACGTGCACGGGCGGGTCACCGCCCGGCACCAGGGCGGCGGCCACAAGCGCAGCTACCGGGTGATCGACTTCCGCCGCGCCGACAAGGACGGCGTGCCGGCCAAGGTCGCGCACATCGAGTACGACCCGAACCGCTCAGCGCGGATCGCGCTGCTGCACTTCGCCGACGGCGACAAGCGCTACATCATCGCGCCGAACCGGCTCCGGCAGGGCGCCACCATCGAGACCGGGCCGAGCGCAGACATCAAGCCGGGCAACAACTTGCCGCTGCGCAACATCCCGGTCGGCACCGTCGTGCACGCCATCGAGCTGCGCCCGGGTGGCGGCGCGAAGATCGGCCGCAGCGCCGGCGCCCGCGTCCAGCTGGTCGCCAAGGACGGTCCGTACGCCCAGCTGCGGATGCCGTCCGGTGAGGTCCGCAACGTGGACGCCCGCTGCCGGGCGACCATCGGCGAGGTCGGCAACTCCGACCACGCGAACATCAACTGGGGCAAGGCCGGCCGCATGCGCTGGAAGGGCAAGCGCCCGACCGTCCGCGGTGTGGCGATGAACCCGGTCGACCACCCGCACGGTGGTGGCGAGGGCAAGACCTCCGGAGGCCGGCACCCGGTCAACCCGGCGGGCAAGCCCGAGGGCCGCACCCGTCGTCCGAACAAGGCGAGCGACAAGCTGATCGTCCGCCGTCGTCGCAAGTCCGGCAAGAAGCGGTAAGGAAGCCAGCACATGCCTCGTTCATTGAAGAAGGGCCCCTTCGTCGACGACCACCTGCTCAAGAAGGTGGACGTCGCCAACGACAAGGGCTCCAAGCAGGTCATCAAGACCTGGTCCCGCCGGTCCACGATCATCCCGGACATGCTCGGCCACACCATCGCGGTGCACGACGGCCGCAAGCACGTCCCGGTGTTCATCACCGAGTCGATGGTCGGTCACAAGCTGGGCGAGTTCGCACCCACAAGGACCTTCAAGGGCCATATCAAGGACGACCGCCGCGCCCGCCGCGGATAGTCGCGCCGACCGCCCACGAGTACCACGAGTAAAGGAAGAACATGCCTGAAAAAGCTGAAGCAGCTGCCGAGCAGCTGCCGCGCGCTCGGGCTCAGGCGCGGTACGTGCGCATGACTCCGATGAAGGTGCGCCGGGTCGCCGACCTGGTGCGCGGCCGGTCCGCCGCCGACGCCCTTGCCATCCTGAAGTTCCAGCCGCAGGCCGCCGCCGAGCCGGTGGCCAAGCTGGTGGCCTCGGCCGCGGCCAACGCCGAGAACAACCACGGCATGGATCGCGAGAGCCTCGTCATCGACAAGGTTTTCGTCGACGAGGGGCCGACCCTGAAGCGGTTCCAGCCGCGAGCCCAGGGCCGGGCGTTCCGGATCCGCAAGCGCACCTGCCACATCACCGTTGAACTGGCCGAGGATCAGCGCGCGGCCGCCAAGCAGGCGGTCAATGCCACCAAGTCCAGCCGGGGCCGCCGTGCCGCCGGCTCGTCGAGTGCGAAGGGAAGGACCCGCTAGTGGGTCAGAAAATCAACCCGCACGGGTTCCGTCTCGGTATCACCACCGACTGGAGCTCCCGCTGGTACGCCGACAAGGCCTACTCCGAGTACGTCGCGGAGGACGTTGCCATCCGCAAGCTCATGTCGACGGGCATGGACCGCGCCGGCATCGCCAAGGTCGAGATCGAGCGCACCCGGGACCGGGTCAGGGTGGACATCTACACCGCCCGTCCCGGCATCGTCATCGGCCGCCGCGGCGCCGAGGCCGACCGGCTGCGTGGCCAGCTGGAGAAGCTCACCGGCAAGCAGGTGCAGCTGAACATCCTCGAGGTCCGCAACCCCGAGTCTGATGCGCAGCTGGTCGCCCAGGGTGTTGCCGAGCAGCTGTCCAACCGCGTCTCGTTCCGGCGTGCCATGCGCAAGTCGATGCAATCGGCGCAGCGCAGCAGCAACGTCAAGGGCATCAGGATCCAGTGCTCCGGCCGGCTCGGCGGCGCCGAGATGAGCCGCAGCGAGTTCTACCGCGAGGGCCGGGTGCCGCTGCACACCCTGCGCGCCGACATCGACTACGGCTTCTTCGAGGCCAAGACCTCGTTCGGCCGGATCGGCGTGAAGGTGTGGATCTACAAGGGCGACAAGAGCGGCACCCTCGCCGAGCAGCGCGCCGCCGAGGCCGCCGCAGCAGCGGCCGGCCGTGGTGGCGGCGGGCGCTCCCGTGACGACCGTCCGCGCCGCCGCGGCGGAGCCTCAGGCACCACCCCGACCTCCACCGAGGCCGGCCGCGCTGCCGACGCTCCCGCCACCGCCGGCGCGTCCGCTGGTGCTGGCTCGGCGACCGCCGACGCGCAGCCCACTACCGCAGGATCGGAGGGCTGACCATGCTGATCCCCCGCAAGGTCAAGCACCGCAAGCAGCACCGCCCGCACCGCACCGGGTTGGCCACCGGAGGCACCAAGGTGACCTTCGGCGACTTCGGTATCCAGGCGCTGGAGCCGGCGTACATCACCAACCGGCAGATCGAGTCCGCTCGTATCGCCATCAACCGGCACATCAAGCGTGGCGGCAAGGTCTGGATCAACGTGTTCCCCGACCGGCCGCTCACCAAGAAGCCCGCCGAGGTCCGAATGGGTTCCGGTAAGGGTTCGCCGGAGTGGTGGGTTGCCAACATCAAGCCGGGCCGGGTCATCTTCGAGATGACCTACCCGTCCGAGGAGACCGCGCGTGAGGCACTGCGCAGGGCCATCCACAAGCTCCCGATGAAGTGCCGCATCGTGACCCGCGAGGGTGGTGACAACTGATGGCCAAGACCGACACCAAGGCTGATTCCAAGGCCGGTTCGAAGGCTGACTCCAAGGACGCGCAGACCGAGGCTCCGGCCCGGGTGAGCGCCGCCGACGAGCTGCGCGAGCTGGGCCGGGACGAGCTGCTGGCTCGCCTGGCCGAGGCCAAGGAAGAGCTGTTCAACCTGCGGTTCCAGATGGCCACCGGCCAGATGGACAACAACCGCCGGCTGCGCACCGTCCGGCACGACATCGCGCGGATCTACACCGTGCTGCGCGAGCGCGAGCTGGGCCTGAGCATCGGCCCCGACGAGACCGCAGCGGCCGGCGCCGGAGCTGGCGCCACCGCTGGAAGCAAGGAAGGTGCCGCATGAGCGAGCAGACCCCCACCGCCGTTGAGGAAACCGCCGAGACCGCGGAAACCACCGAGAGCCGCGGCGAGCGCAAGGTCCGCGAGGGCTACGTCGTCTCCGACAAGATGGACAAGACCATCGTGGTGGAGCTCGAAGACCGCGCCAAGCACCCGCGCTACTCCAAGGTCATCCGCCGCACCACCAAGGTGAAGGCGCACGACGAGAACTCGGACGCCGGCATCGGCGACCGGGTGCTGCTGGCCGAGACCCGGCCGCTGTCGGCCACCAAGCGCTGGCGGCTGGTCGAGGTGCTGGAGAAGGCCAAGTAAGCCAGCCCCAGCAGCCGCATACCAACACGCACAAACCCCGGAAACCACAACGGTTTCCGGGGTTTGTGCGCGTTGTGGGGCCGCAGTGGCCCCGCCCCGCGCCTGCATCCGGCCGAGTGAGGCACCAGTCGCACACCCCGGACGGCGGCGACGGACGGACCGTCAGGCGGTGGCCTCGCCGAGCGCGGTGCCGGCCGGTGACTTACCGCCCGACACCGGCGTGCCCGACACCGGCGTGCCCGGCACCGGCGTGACCGGCACCGCGGTGCCGGCCGGCGTGACCGGCACCGTTGGCTCCGGTGCCGGGATGCCACGGCTGGCTGCGGCCTCGGAGTTCCTGACGAACAGCGAGACCACAACACCGAGCGCGGCGACGGCGGCGGCTACCCAGAACACGTCCTGGTAGGCGGCGAACGAGGCCGCCGTCCTTGCCGCGTCGTCGACCGGGGCGGTCAGCTCACCGAGATGTGCAGACAACCGGACGGTCAGCGTGGTGGCCAGTAGGGCAACGCCGATGCTGGAGGCCACCTGCCGCGTGGTGGAGAACAGGCGCTGGCCCGAGCGGTCTGCAGCGGCGTGATGGTGGAGAACGCCGCGGCCTGCACCGGCACCATGATGAAAGCGCCGGCCAGGCCCATGGCGAACATCGCGCCGCGGATCAGCCACAGGCTGGAACCGGCTTCGATGGTCGCCAGCATGACGAGGCTGGCGGTCACCACCACGAAACCACCGGCCAGCATCCGCCGCGGGCCGAGCCGCTGGAACACCCTGTTGGTGAAAGGCAGCACCGCCACCATGCCGATGGCCTGCCACATGGTCAGCAGACCGGACTCGGTGGCGCTCAGTCCCATGGTGGTCTGCACCAGCAGCGGTACCACGAACAGTGCGCCCATGGTGGCACCCGCGGCCGGCAGCATGATCAGGTTGCCGAGCCGGAACATCCTGTTGCCCAACAGCTTCAGGTCGACCATCGGCGCCTTGACCCGGCCTTCGATGACGACGAAGGCCACCAGCGCGAGCGCGCCGATCGCCAGCAGCAGCAGTGACGGGACGTCGCTCCAGCCCTCCCGGGCGCCGCGTTCCAGGCCAACCAGCAGAGTCGCAAGACCGGCACCGCCGGCGACGAACCCTCCGACGTCCAGCCGTCCGGAGGCGGTGCGCTCACCCGGCCGCAGCGCCAGCATGCTGAAGATCAGACCGATCACGCCGACCGGCACTTTGAGCAGGAACACCCAGCGCCACGACACGTTGTCGGCCAGCCAGCCACCGAGCACCGGGCCGAGGGCCGGTGCCAGCGAGGTCGGGATGGCCAGCACCGCGGAGGCACGGGCGCGTTCGTTGGCCGGGAAGGCGCGGAACAGCATGGCGGTACCCACCGGGGTGAGCAGACCGCCGCCGACGCCCTGGACGATGCGGGCCACCAGCAGCTCGGACACCGAGTTGGCAAGCCCTGCCCACAGCGACGCCGCGGTGTAGATGCTCAGCGCGAGCACGAAGGTGTTCTTGTCACCGAACCGGTCAGCCACCCAGCCCGACGCAGGAATGAACACCGCGAGGCTGATCAGGTAACCGGTGACGAGCCATTGCAGCGTCGACGTCTGCGCACCGAAGTGTTCACCGAGAATCGGCAGTGCGGTGTTCAGCACCGTCATGTCGAGGATCTCCATGAACAGCGCCATCACGAAAGCTGTTGCTACCAACCACTTGTACTGCACCGAGCGGAACAGCGAGCGTCGCCGGGAGGGGTGCGAAGGTGCCATCGACATCAGACGGTCACGATCTGGAAGATCAGCACCACGACGGACAGCACCAGCAGGTACACCGCGCCGGACATCTCCTTGAAGCTGTCGCGGGCGCGGACGTGGAACACCAGCGCGCCGATCATCATCAGCACCAGGCCGCTGGTGGCGATGATGCCGAGCGGCTGCAGCCAGAAGCCGACGATGGCGGCGATGCCGCCGAGCACCTCGAGCACGCCGACCATGCGCTGCAGACCGGGGGAGACGCCGAGCCGGACCAGGACGCCGGTGACCGGCTCGGCCCGGCGCAGCTTGCCGAGGCCGGCGCCGATGAAGGCCAGTCCCAGCAGAGCAGACAGAATGATGGTCGCGATGGTCACGACGGGAACCTCCAACAGGATGGGAGCGAAGCAGGGGAAGACAACAGGCAGCACAACCGTTCACTGAGTGAAGTTATTCCTTGGTTGAGTGAAGTTTCTCGAATGCGGCGCGCGGCGCTGTCGGCCGCGGCCGGGAGAAGCCAAGAGCAGTGCAAGGACAGCGCAAGGTCAGGAGGGTGGCATGAGCGAACAACGCCGAGCCCGGTCGTCCGGGGGGCACAACAGCACCGGCCACGTCGCGGGTCAGGCAGGTGCCGCGGCCGGACCGGCCGCGGACCGCTCGGTACGGCTGGCGGCGTTCGACGAGCTGTTGCGGGTGGCGATCCGGCTGCGCCGGCACGTCGAACAGGTGGCGCGGGAGTACGACCTCAGCGCACCGCAGGCCCGGCTGGTGATCACCCTGGAACAGCCGTTGCGGATGCAGCTGGCGGCTGAGTTGACTGCGTGCGAGCCGTCGCACCTGACGGCGCTGGCCGACCAACTGGAGCAGCTGGGGCTGATCACCCGGGAACCCGATCCCGACGACCGCAGGGTACGGCAGTTGTCGCTCACCACGGCCGGGCGCCGGTTGCGCGCCAGGTTGGTCCCGGCCATGCTCGATGCAGCACCGGTGATCGCCGACCTGGACGAGGCCGACTGCGCCACCCTGCGTCGACTGATCGACAGTTGATGGGGTTGCCGCTCATCCGAGGGTAGGTGGGCCCGCCGTGAGCCTGTCGAGTAGGCCGCTGTTCTCCTTCGCGGCAAACGTGCCGTTCGGCCAGGGCGCCGCCGCCGAGGCGGTGGTGCGGGCCGCTGAGGCGGCCGGCTTCGACCTCTTCTCGATGACCGATCACCCTTACGGCGCACAGTCTTTCGAGCCCTACGCTGCGGTGCCGTTCCTGCTCGGTCGCACCGAGCGGATCAGCGGCTACGTCGGGGTGACCAACCTGCCACTGCGGCCGGCGCCGATGCTGGCCAGGACGGTCGCGTCGCTGACGTCGTTGTCCGGCGGCAGGTTCGCGCTCGGTCTCGGGTCAGGCGGATTCTGGGAACAGATCACCAGGATGGGGGTGCAACCGCTCTCGCCGCGCCAGGCGGTGGACGCCTTCGCCGAGGCCATCGAGGTGATCCGCGGAATGACGGGTGGGCCTGGGCGTTCGCTGGACTTCGCCGGCAGCTTCTACCGCGCCGATCACCTGGCGCCGTCGGCGGTGCCGACCGCTCCGATCTGGACCGGCGCCGGCGGGCCGAGGTCGCTGGCCGTCACCGGGCGGCTGGCTGACGGGTGGATCCCACCGAACGGGGCCGACTGGACCACCGAGAAGTTCCGGGAAGGACGCCGGCGGATCGATGCCGCCGCGACCTCCGCCGGTCGCGACCCGGCGGAGGTGATCAGCGTGATCAACCTCGGTGCGCCGGTGCTCACCGCGGCGGACCTGCCCACTACTCGTGGCCCCGACGGGCGCTTTGCCGGCGGCTCGGCCAGGCAGTGGGTCACCGAACTCACCGGCGCCGTCACCGGGTACGGCGTCGCCGGCTTCAACATGGCGGTGCTGGACGAGACCGGCGCCATCAGCGGCGAGGTGATCGACCGGTTCGGCGCCGAGGTGATCGGCCCGGTGCGGGCGGCCGTCGGTTAGCTGCGCTGCCCGGCGGCGGGCGTCGCGGTGCTGCCCGGCCCGCCGGCCGAGTCGGCCGTTGCGCCCGATTCGGTGGTGGTCGCGCCCGGGACCGCGCAGCTGTCGTCGGTGCAGACCGCGCCGGCGCCGGCATCACCGACCATCTGGATCGGGTGCTCGGCGGCCCACACCTGGTCGAGCGCAGACTCGAACGCCGCCACCGGCTGGGCACCGGAGACCGCGTACTTGCCGTCGATCAGGAAGAACGGCACACCGGTGATGCCGAGGGTGCCGGCGGTCTGCTCGTCCGCCCGGACATCGGCGGCGAACTCGTCGCCGGCCAGCACCTGCTTCACCCTGGCTTCGTCGAGGCCGACATCGACGGCCACCGCGGTCAGCGCGTCGTGGTCGCCGGCCTTCAGCCCGTTGGCGAAATAACCGCGCATCAGCGCGAACAACAGCTGCTTGCCCTTGCCCTGTTGCTCGGCCAGATGCACCAGCCGATGAGCATCAAAAGTGTTGGCAGTGCTGGCGTTCGTGGTGTCGAAGTCGAGGCCGACCGCATGCGCCTTGTCGGCGATCCCGCGCTGCATGGCAGCGACCTGCGCGGTGCTGGTGCCGAACTTCGCCGCCAGCGCCTCGTCCATCCGCTTGTGCACGCCCGGCTCAGCGGCCGGGTCCAGCTCGAAGCTGCGCGGCACCACCTGCACCTGGTCGCGGTGCGCGAACGACTCGAGCGCCAGCTCCAGGTGGCGCTCACCGATGTAGCAGAACGGGCAGGCGACGTCTGACCAGACTTCAATCTTCATGCCAGGTTCAAGAACTTCACCGGATGAGATATTCCCCGTGCCCGGCGCCCCGGGCGGCTACGCTCCCGTCCTGGACGAGGCGCACCGGTGTGCGCTGGGCCGGCTGACCCGCTCCCCGGGAGTCGAGTCGATGCCACGGACCGGTTGGATGGCGTCATGACCCAGCACTACTTCAACACGCCAGACGGTCCGGCGCAGGCGTCGACGATCAGCATCGAGCTCGCCGGCCGGCCGGTCACCCTGCACACCGCTGACGGTGTGTTCTCCGGGCGCCGGCTGGACCAGGGCACGGCGGTACTGCTGGACGTCGCCGATGCGCAGTTGCCGCCACCGGGCGCCGGCAACCTGCTCGACCTCGGCTGCGGCTACGGTCCGATCGCGCTCTGGATGGCACTGCAGACGCCGGGCGCGACGGTCTGGGCGGTCGACGTGAACGACAGGGCGCTGGAGCTGACCGCGGCCAACGCCGCCGAGCTCGGGCTCGACAACGTGCGGGCGAGCCGCCCCGAGGACGTGCCGGCGGATGTGCGCTTCGACCGGATCATGTCGAATCCGCCGATCCGGGTGGGCAAGCAGGCGCTGCACGACATCCTCGCCGGCTGGCTGCCACGGCTGACCCGAGACGGCGATGCTGACCTGGTGGTGAACCGCAATCTCGGCGCCGACTCGCTGGCCGGCTGGTTGTCCCGGCAGGGCTACCTGGTGGAAAAGCTCGCGTCCCGCAAGGGCTTCCGGGTACTCCAGGTGACTGCCACCGCCGGGGGTGCCGGCCCCGCCGCCGGCACCGACACCGAGCCGAGTTGAGCTGAGCCGACCCGGCAGCGATCAGGGACGCGCGGGCGCGGTGGCCGCCGCCGGCCCGGCCAGCCGCTTGGCCGCCGACCTGGCGCCGGTGCTCGCCACCAGCCACAGCCCCATCGCCGCGGTCGCGGCGATCTCGGAGAAGACGATGCCGCGTTCCATCAGGCCCAACGGCACCGCGTGCCACCACGGCGGCCCGCCGAAGACCATCCGGGCGGCGGCAAACACCAACGGCGCCAACCACAACAGCGCGACAACGGCCAGCGTCAGCGCGGCCCGGCGCAGCGCGGTTGCGGCGGCGCTCTCGCCGGCCCTGCGCCTGGCGGCGAGCGCGATGATGCCAAGCGGTGCACCGATGAAGGCGACAAGGCTGGCCAACCGATGCAGCTGACCGTGCCAGCTGTCGCCCTGCGACCAATCCGTCTTCGGGAACACCAGCAGCACCACCAGCGAGATGCCGGCGATCAGCAGCAGCACGGTGCCGAACGACCGAGCGGTCGCCAACCGGGCTCGGATCACCCCGGCCACCAGGGCCGCGCAGCCGATGATCAGCGCCGCGATCGCCAGTTGGAATGCCCACTCGCCGTCGGTGAAGACGTAGGCCGAGATGGTGCTGCCGACTCCCGGCGGCAGGCCGAGCAGCAGGTCGAGGCCGGCCAGCAGGGCCGCGGCCAGCACCGCGGCCGTCGTGGTCACCCCGCCGAGCAGCCGCACACTCGCGGCCCGATCCCGGCTCCGGCCCGGCGCGACTGTGGTCATGTCAACCGACAGTACCGACGGCAGCGCAGATCCGGCTCGGCCCTGGTGGGGGATTCATCGGGATCAGTTGTGATGTCGATGCGGCTCAGGGACGGACCGGCCGGCCGCCGGTGGCAGCGCTGCGGTAGGCGGCGTCGGTGAGCGCGCACACGGTGACGGCCCGGTCGGCGTCCAGATAATCCGGGACGGGGGCGCCGCGGGCGGCCCGCAGCAGCGCAAGGGTGGGCACCGTCGGGTCGTACGCGGACGGCAGCCACTGCTGGTGCACCACCGGCGGCGGTTCGTCCCGGACGTCGGGCCGCTGGTGCCGCTGCACCGCGTTCTGCGCGTGCGGCTGCACCTGGGGCGACGCTTGTGGCCGGACCGGCCGGACCGACCCGACCGGCCGGACCGCGGAGCGCAACTCGCCGAGCCAGCCGTCCGTGGTTGCCGCGGTGTCGGCGGTGCCGGAGTCGGCGGGTCCGGGGGTGCCGGCGTCAGCCGGGGTGGCCGCGCGGGATGCGGTGGCCGGGCTGGGGCCGGTCAGCGGGCCGGAGTCGAGTGACAGCTGACCGGACGACCCGGCGATGTCCAGCCGCCAGTGCGGGGCCGGCCGGTCCGGCAGGGTGGCCGAGCTGGTGAGCACCAGCTGGCCGCCGTCGGCGCGGGTCAGCGTGAGGGCGGCGTGCCGGTCGATCCAGGGCCGCACCGCCGCGCCGGGAGCTGGTTCCGGGGGTGGGAAGGTCTGCGCTGCAACGGTTTCGGCGTCAATTCCGCCGAGCAGCCAGTCGATCATCCCGAGCTGGTGCGACATCGATACCGCCAGCGTGCCGCCCGCGGAAATCTCCGGGTCGGTGTAGGTGGCCGGCCCGGTGGACAACAGCTCGCCGATGCCCACCGCCAGGTGGCACACCAACTGCTCGATGCGCCCGAGCCGCCCGGACGCCAGCAGCTCACCGGCGGCGGCGAACAGTGGGGTAGCGGGCCAGCCGAAGCCGACCAGCAGCCGCCGCCCGGCTGCGGCGGCGGTGTCCCGCAGCGCCGCCGCCTGCGCGGCGTTCGGGGCGAATGGCTTCTCCACCAACACGTCCGCACCCCGGCGGAGCGCCGCCGTCGCCATGTCCAGGTGCGCGGCCGGCGGACTCGACACCACAACGACATCGGGTTCTCTCGCCAGCGCTGCCCGCCAGTCGGCCACCGGTGGCGGCATCCCTGGCAGTTGCCCGATGCGTTGCCGCGCAACCGGATCGGGGGAGGAGACCGCCACCACCTGGCACCCCGGGTCGCTCAGCAGCGCCGGCAGGTGCGCGGTCTGCGACCAGCCGCCGGCGGACAGCACCGCCGCCGTCAGCGGGGTGGTCGGCACGCATGGGTCTGTCACGGTTGTCTCGTCACGGTTGTGTCGTCACGCTGTCTCGTCACGCCGCTCCGGACGCGTCCTTGACGGGCGGCGGTGCCGTGGCACCGGGCGCTACTTGTCATAGCCGGAGGCCAGGGCGCCGACAACGTAGCGCTGGAAGATCAACACCAGTACCACCGGTGGCAGCAGCGCCAGCACGGTTGCGGCAGCCAGCGAGTTCCACGAGAACGCCTGCACCGACTGGAATCCGACCAGCAACGGCGGAACGGTGAGCTGATCGGTCAGCACCAGCGCGTAGAAGAACTCGCTCCAGGCCTCAAGAAAGACCAGCACGCCGGCGGCCACCAATCCGGGCCGGGCCAGCGGCGCCACCACCAGCAGCAACGTCTGGATGCGCCCCGCCCCGTCGATCCTGGCGGCCTCCTCCACCTCGATCGGCAGCTGGTCGAAGTAGTTCTTCAGGATGAGAATGGCCAGCGGCAGGGTGATGACGTTGTAACTGATCACCAGCGCCCACGGGGTGTCCAACAACCGCAGGATGCGCATCGCGGCGAAGATCGGCCCGACAACGGCGATGGCGGGCACCACCCGGCTGACGATGATCGAGGTCTGGAACGCGCGCGACCCCCGGAACGGGTACCGCGACATCGCGTAGGCGGCAACGCCTGCCACCACCAGGTTGACGATCACCACAACAACGGCCACCAGCAGGCTGTTGCCGATGGCGGCGACCAGTCGCGACGATCCGCTCTCCGAGCCGAAAGAGGTGCCCTCGGTGCGGCCCGACAACAGCGCGCTGAAGTTGTCAACAGTGACCGCCTTCGGCACGAAGCTGAACCCGCCGGTGCTGGAGGCGGGGGTCAACGCGGACACCACCAAGAACCACACCGGGATCAGCACCCAGCCGGCAAACAGCAACGCACACAGGTAGATCAGCACGGTCAGCGGCCACGGGCGGCGGCGGCCGGGATTGCTGCGCACCCGCCGCTTGGTCGGTGCGCCGGCGGTGGTTGCGGCTGGGGCGGTGCCGGTGCTGCTGGGCGCCGGGGTCCTGGTCGTCATCGGGTCACCGCGCCGTTGTCTGAGCGGGCCACCAGCCGAACCGTCAGCAGCCCGCCGAGCAGCGCCAGCACCGCCAACACCACAGCCAGTGCCGAGCCCAGCCCGATGTTGGTCACCACGAACAACTGTCGGTACACCACGATGCTCAACACCTGGGTGGCATCGCCGGGGCCGCCCTGCGTCATCGCAAAGATCACGTCGAAGCTGAGAAAGGCGTAGATCACGTTCAGCACCGTCACGGTGGCGGTGACCGGGCGCAGCCACGGCAGGGTCAGGTAGCGAAAGCGTTGCCAGACACCGGCTCCGTCCAGCTGCGCGGCCTCGGCCATGTCGGTCGGCATGGTCTGCAGGCCGGCCAGGAAGAGAATGCCGGCGAAGCTGGCCTGCCGCCAGATCGATGCCACCGTCACCAGAATCAGCGCCGACGTCGGGTCCGCCAGGTAGTCGCGTTGGCCGTCCTGCAGACCGATGCCGGTGAGCAGCACGTTCAGGCCCCCGACGTCGCCGTCGGCGAACCAGCGCCAGAGGATACCGAGCACCAGCCACGGCATCGCCCACGGAATGATGAGCAGCGTGCGGCACAGCCCGCGGCCGACGAAACGCTGGTTCAGCAGCACCGCGATGGCCAGCCCGAGCACCGTCGAACCGACAACGAAGCCGATCGAGAACAGCAGCGTGGTAAGCGCCGATTTCCAGAACACCTCGCTGGACAGCACGGTGCCGTAGTTGCTGAGACCGACAAACGGTCCGAGGTGCCGACCCGACGCCGGCGGGCGAAATACGCTGTACACCACGGTGATCACCGTGGGAATCACCATCAGCGCGGCCAGGATGACGATGGCCGGTGACGTCATCAGCAGGCCGAACCGGCGCCGGGACCTGGCCGCAGGATGGTTCCGGTCGGTGTCGCCGGGCCGGTTGCCTGAGCCGGCGGCCGGTCGCCCGGTGGGCGCCATGGTCCCGGTAGCGGTGGGACTCACAGGCCACCGTCCTTTCGAGTAGCCCGCGCCGCGTCGGCCAGATCGGCCACGCACTGGCGGGGAGAGTTCTGCCCGAGCAGCAACCCGTGCACCAGATCGCCCACCTTGGCCTGGAATCCCGGGTACCAGGTCTCGGTGCGGGCCGGCACCACTTGTGAGCCCGAGGCAAAGGTGCGATCCAGCAACGTCAGGTCGTAATAGTCCGGATATGCCTGTTGCACAGCGGGATCGGTGAAGAACCCGCGGTAGGGGGCCGCCAACCCCGCAGCCTTGGCCCACTGCGTCGAAACGGTGAACTTGCCGGCCGCGTCCTTCCAGCCGTAGTAGCGCATCAACGCCCACGCGTCGGTGCGGGCCGGCGGCTGCGACACCGCCCCCATCTGCAGTACCTCGCCGATCTGCAGGGTCTGCACGGCGCCCATCGCCAACTGCACATGCTGCGCCTGCGGACCGTCCAACTGCCGCACCGTGGACAGGAAATAGTGGTGCAGCGCAAAGAAACTCGCCTCGCCGTTCGCCATCAGGCCGGCGCTCTTGGCCGGGTCGTCGGTCAGCGCCGAGGTCGGGGTGAGGCCCTCGCGATACATGCTCTGCCACCAGGCCAGCACGTCCTCCGACGTCGGGTCGTCGGCGAACACCGGGTCGCCGGCATCGTTGAACGGCACCACCCCCTCGCTGAGCAGGTACCGGATCAGGAACTCCTCGCAGTACTCCTTGACCCAGTACGACACGTAGGGGGTGGGCTGGCCCGCGGACTTGAGGGCCTTGCACTGTCGGTAGGTCTGCTCCAGTCCGACGGGCGGGTCGGCAAAACCGTGTTGGCGCAGCAGCTCCGCGTTGTACATCAGCATGTGGACGGCGGAGAAGTACGGGACCGACAGCACCTGCCCGCTCGCAGTCACGTGCCGCTCCCGCGCCGATGGATACAGCTCGTCGAGCAGCTGGTCGATCTGCGGTTGCCCGGCCAGGTCGGCTGCCCATTCCTCCTGCACGAATTTCCGGCTGTTGTACGAGTAGTTGTAGTAGACGTGTGGGATGTCGCCGCCGCGCAGCCTGGTCTGCAGTGCTGCGCCATATCCCAACGACGGCAACACATTCACCTCGACCGGCACCGTCGACTGCGCGCTCCACTGCGACACCAGCGACTGGATGGTCTGTGGCTGGAAGTCCCAGGTGAGCAGGTTGAGGGTGCCGGTCCATTCCGGTTCCACTGTGCACCCGGTCAACGTGCCGAGGCCGCCGACCGCGGCGGTGCCGGCCAGCCCGGCCAACCCGGCCCAGCGCAGCGCTGAACGGCGACTGAGGGTCGCTCCGGCGGCAGGGGATGGTGGTGCAGTCATCATCGGTCTCGCTGTTCGGTAGGTGACGGCCGGCCCCCGCGATCAGCGTGCCATGGCAGCAGCCAGGCAGCGCCGGGACACTCCACCAGCGCCGGCGGTTGCGGTCCCGACAGTCCGTCGTCGTCGAGCATCAGCATGCTGAGCTGCCCCGAGTCCCAGCCAGCCACCAGCAGTACCCCTGGCTGCGGGCACAGGTGTTGCGGCCATCGGACCCCGCTGGACACCTCGGCCAGCAGCCGCGGTGCCGGGTCCGCGGCGAACACCGAGATGGTGTCGTGCCCGCGGTTGGCGAAGTAGACAGGGCCGGGAGTGCCTGCGGCACCGGCGATGTCGCCTGGATAGTTGCGCTCCGAACGGCTGAGCGCGGCGCCGGTTCGCTCGCTTCCCGGCAGCCGCACCCAGGCCGGACGGGCCGGACGGGCCGGACGAGCCGGACGGGCCGGGACGTCGGCCGGGTCCGTCGCTCCGGCCGAGTCTTGGGACCCGGCTTCCGGCAGCTGCGCCGGCGCTTCGTCCAGGGTTCCCACCAGCAGCTCACCGGAGAGCTCCGCGGACACGGCGACCCGCAGCGGATTCGCGGCGCCGGCTTCGGCGCCGGTGGCGACAACGGCATGGGCCGCGGCATCGGCTGCGGTAGTCACGGAGGTGCCGGTGGTGCCGGCGGCGTCCGTGGTGCCGGCGGTGCCGGCCGCACCGGCGGGCACGCCGACGGCGGTGCTGGGGTGCTGCGGGTCGGGCAGCAGCACCAGATGCCGTGGGCCGGCGCCGGGCGGGGTCGCCCACCGCCCGGTGGGCAGTAGCCGGCCGGACGGGTCGATCCGCATGCGCCGCAACAGGTCCGCACCGAGATCGGTGATTAGCAGCTGCCCGTCGGACAGTGTTGTCAGCTGGTGCGGGTGCGGCGCCTTTTGCCGTGCCGGCTCGGCGTTGCTGCCGGCGCCGCCGAGCAGGGTGAGCACCGGATCGCCGCTGGGCCAACCGGTTTCGTCCAGCGGTATGGCCGCCACCGTGCCCGAGGTGTAGTTGGCGACCAGCAGCCAGTGCCCGTCCGCGGCGACCGCGAGGTGACAGGGCTCGGCGCCGCCGGAGGGCAGCGTCATCGACTCGCCGACCCGGCCGCGCCCGGTCACCCGCCAACAGTGCACGGTGCCGTCGTCGCCCTCGCCCGCGGTGCCGTACACCACCGGCAGCGTCGGGTGTGCGGCCAGCGCCGACAGCCGGTCGGCCACGGCCACCAGCCGCGGAGCCAGCGCCGGATCGCCGTCCCACCAGGTCAGGCCGAACGATCCCGCGGGTTGTCCGGGGTGCGGCCGCTGCGGCCCCGTCGGTAACCACGACGGGGCCGGCCTGGTCGCGATCCAGTAGCCCGACCCAGCGTCGGTATCGCCACGAAACGCCATCCGCTGATTCAACCAAAACAACGTTTCATTCAGGTTTCGTCGCTGACTCCAGCGGCGGGTCGGACCCTGGGGCGAGCGCCACGGCGGCGCGGCAGGGCGGGGCGGCGGCTGCTGCCTACCATGGGGCGTGCCCGCCACTCCGCCACTGCCGCAACGGTTCGGGCTGGATCCGGCCAGGATTCGGCTGCCGGCGATCAGCGCCGCGGCGAGCGCCGGCGCCGAGGGTACGCCCGGTACCGGCGGTGCTGACGGTGTCGGCGGTACCAGGGACGATGCCGGGGGACCGGCCGGCACCATCAGGGACCACCTGGTCGCGTTGCTGCGCGGCAAGGTGTCCGCCGAACGGATCGACGGCATGTTCGCCGAGGGCCGCTACGTCGACGACGCCGGGCAGGTGATCACCGCCGACGCGCCCTATCGACCGGGACTGCGGATCTGGTTCCACCGCGATCTGCCGGACGAACCGCAGGCGCCGTTCCGCGCCGAGGTGCTGTACCGGGACGAGCGCATCGTGGTGGTGGACAAGCCGCACTTCTTGGCCACCATCCCGCGCGGGCAACACATTCAGCAGACGGTGGTGGTGCAGCTGCGCCGTGAACTCCAGCTGCCGGAACTGGTGCCGGCGCATCGGCTGGACCGGGCCACCGCTGGCGTGCTGCTGCTCACCGCCGACCGCCGCTACCGCGGCGCATACCAGAATCTGTTCAGGGATCGCCTGGTGCACAAGCAGTACCGAGCGGTGGCCGGCTTCACCCCGAAGCTGCGGCTGCCCACAACGGTGACCTCGCACATCGTCAAGGAGCGGGGGGTGCTGCGGGCCTACGAGGTGCCGGGCGTGCCGCCCAACGCCAGCACCCTGATCGAGCTGATCACGGCAGCGGGCGGCGTTGGGCTCTACCGGCTGACTCCTGAGACCGGCAAGACGCACCAACTGCGGCTGCATCTGGCCGGGCTTGGCATCGGCATTGTGAACGACCCGTTCTACCCCGATCTGCTGGACGTCCCGCGGGACGATTTCAGCCGACCGCTGCAGCTGCTGGCCCACACCCTGCGCTTCACCGACCCGATCGACGGCCGGGTCAGGGAGTTCACGTCCCGGCAGCGGCTGCAGCTGGAGCCGGCCCGACCGGGTTGACCGGACGCCGGGGCCGGCGGCAGCTGCGAGCTGGATAGATCTGGACGGAACCGCACGGCGGGGGCAGCGTCGTATCAACAGTTCCGGGGAACGCGACCGCAGGGCCGCGTACCGGCAGCGAACGACACGTCAACCAGAACGCATCGCGGGGAGAGCATCATGAATTTCATCCGACGCACCACTGTCGCGGCCGGCGCGGGTCTGCTGGCGCTGATCGGCGCTGCCGCGCCTGCCGTCGCGATGCCGGCGCCGACCGAATCGACCGCGCCGGCCCAGCAAACCGTGCCGGCCGCGGTGGCGAGCACCTTCCGGTCCATGGCCGACGTGCTGCGCAGCTACGTGTTCACCACCGACCTCGCGACGCTGCCGGAGGCGCAGCGGGCCGTGCGCGCGTCGGTGATCGATCCGGCGCAGGCCGCCGAGGTTTCCGCAGCCATCAAGAAGATGCCGGCGGCTCAGGCCACGCAGCCGCGCACCGGCACGGTGTTCTCGGTCGAGCCGTTGCGCGAGGGCGCGGTCAGTTCGGCCATCGCCTTCTACATGGCCGAGCTGAAACCCGCGAACGAGCCGCCGTACGGCTATCAGGTGCTGCAGTGGACCTGGTCGTACCGCGACGACGCGGCCGCCAGCGCCGCTCTCACCAGGCACCTGGAATTCTTGAAGTCGGATCAGCTCGATTTCGGTGATCTCGAGGCCGACGGCTCGTACGAGGACATGCGGGTGACGTCGCTGACCAACGGCGGCTACAGCGACATCAACGACGGCTACCTGGTGCAGTCCAGCTGGCGCGGGACCAGCGAGGGTGCCTTCTACTTCCGTGAGGGCAATGTCGTCACCAAACTGCAGGCGCAGGAGTACTTCGACAACAAGACCTCCGCGCCCACCCGCGGTGCCTTCGCGCTGGCCGACACGCTGGCCAAGCGGCAGGCCAGCACCCACGGTGCCGCGACCGTCACCCCCGCGGTCCAGCAGCTGGAGACCACCCCCATCGACCGGCAGCGCTGAGGCGCTCCGCCGCACGTCGACTCGACAACACCGATGTTGACCGTCACCGTGAGGTGGCGGTCAACATCGGCATGTTGCCGACCACCGCCGGGTCGGTGCCGGTGGCCACCCTGAGATGAGTGAACGCCCGTACCGGCGCGGGCACGCGCGGATGAGTCAACGACCCGACCGGCGGGCGTCGTGGACGAGTCCATCTGTGAGTGAACCCGGGCGATTTGGGGAACGGCCGACCGATCGGTACAGTTGACGGCGGTCTGTCGTGCGCAAGCACGACACGGCTACTGGCCTGGCGGGGTCGGAAATCCTGCCAGGGCTCGTCACTGCAGTGTTCTACACGTTCTGGCCGATCGGCCGGCATCGCTTCCGACGCGAATGCCCCGGTCCGCCGCGGACAAGAGCGAAAAGGCGAGAGCGCAGTTCTCGTACTTCCTCTTGTCTTTTCGTGTGTCCAACGGCAGGGCCGAGTCAGCACCAGACCCAACGACCGACAAGGAACGATTGCTGTGATTCAGCAGGAGTCGCGTCTCCGGGTCGCCGACAACACCGGCGCCAAGGAGATCCTGTGCATCCGCGTGCTGGGCGGTAGCTCCCGGCGCTACGCGGGCATCGGAGACAAGATCATCGCCACCGTCAAGGACGCGCTGCCCGGCGCAGGCGTCAAGAAGGGCGACGTGGTCAAGGCCGTCATCGTGCGCACCGTCAAAGAGCGGCGCCGCCCGGACGGCAGCTACATCAAGTTCGACGAGAACGCCGCCGTGCTGATCCGCGACGACGGCGACCCGCGCGGTACCCGCATCTTCGGGCCGGTCGGCCGCGAGCTGCGGGACAAGCGCTACATGAAGATCATTTCGCTGGCTCCGGAGGTGCTGTGATGAGCATGAAGGTTCGCAAGGGCGACACCGTGCTGGTCATCGCCGGCAAGGACAAGGGCGCCAAGGGCAAGGTGATCCAGGCCTACCCGGAGACCAGCCGGGTGCTGGTCGAGGGGGTCAACCGGATCCGCAAGCACACCAAGGTGTCCACCACCCAGCGTGGGGCCAAGTCGGGCGGCATCGTCACCCAGGAAGCCCCCATCCACATCTCCAACGTGATGGTCGTCGACGGCGACAACAAGGCGACCCGAGTCGGCAAGCGCACCGACGAGTCCGGACGGCGCGTCCGGACCTCGCGTCGGTCGGGTAAGGACCTGTGATGACCACCGCCACCGAAAACGCAACAACCGAAGAGAAGATCGTCCCGCGGCTGAAGACCCGCTACGCCGACGAGATCAAGCCGGCGCTGAACGGCGAGTTCAACTACGCCAACGTCATGCAGATCCCCGGCGTCACCAAGGTTGTCGTCAACATGGGGGTCGGCGAGGCCGCCCGCGACGCCAAGCTGATCGAGGGCGCCGTCCGCGACCTGGCCACCATCACCGGGCAGAAGCCAGAGGTGAAGCGGGCCCGCAAGTCCATCGCGCAGTTCAAGCTGCGCGAGGGCATGCCGATCGGCGCCAAGGTCACCCTGCGGGGCGACCGGATGTGGGAGTTCCTCGACCGGCTGCTGACCATCGCGCTGCCGCGTATCCGCGACTTCCGCGGCTTGTCGCCCAAGCAGTTCGACGGCAACGGCAACTACACCTTCGGCCTCAACGAGCAGAGCATGTTCCACGAGATCGACATCGACAAGATCGACCGGCCGCGCGGCATGGACATCACCGTCGTCACCACGGCCACCAACGATGACGAGGGCCGGGCGCTGTTGAGGCACCTGGGCTTCCCGTTCAAGGAGAACTGATCCATGGCCAAGACCGCCCTGATCAACAAGTCCAAGCGCAAGCCGAAGTTCGCCGTGCGGGCCTACACCCGCTGCAACCGTTGCGGCCGCCCGCATTCGGTGTACCGCAAGTTCGGCCTGTGCCGGGTGTGCCTGCGCGAGATGGCGCACAACGGCGAGCTGCCTGGCGTTTCCAAGAGCTCCTGGTGAGCTGAGCGCGGCCAGCCCGCGCCGGCGCCGACGGCGCCACCCGCACCGACCATCCACATCAGCATTCGAATCACCGCTTCGTCACAGGCCCGTTGCGGGGCAACGCGACAAACGTTGCCCCGCAACGGGAACCAGGCGAGAAAGGTAGCTGCACGCCATGACGATGACCGATCCGATCGCGGACTTCCTGACCCGCATCCGGAACGCCAACTCTGCTTTCCACGAGCAGGTGACCATGCCGTTCTCCAAGCTCAAGGGGAACATCGCCGACATCCTGGTCAAGGAGGGGTACATCTCCGACTGGACCACCGAGGATGCCGAGGTGGGCAAGGCGCTGGTGGTCAACCTCAAGTACGGCCCCAACCGCGAGCGTTCCATCGCCGGCATCAAGCGGGTGTCCAAGCCAGGTCTGCGCGTCTACGCGCGCAGCGGCAACCTGCCGAAGGTGTTGGGCGGCTTGGGTATCGCCATCATCTCCACCTCGACCGGTCTGCTCACCGACCGCCAGGCCGCTCGTCAGAAGGTGGGCGGGGAAGTCCTCGCCTACGTCTGGTGACGGACCGCTCGTACCTCTTCAGCTAAGGAACTCATCACATGTCGCGAATCGGAAAACAGCCGATCCCCGTGCCTTCGGGGGTCGACGTGACAATCGACGGCTCGCAGGTGACGGTCAAGGGCCCCAAGGGCAGCTTGCAGCACACCGTCGTCGAGCCCATCACCGTCAGCAAGGGTGACGGCGTGCTCGAGGTCAGCCGCCCTGACGACGAGCGCGAGTCCCGCGCCCGGCACGGCCTGACCCGCAGCCTGGTCAACAACATGGTGGTCGGCGTCACCGAGGGCTACTCCAAGACCATGGAGATCGTCGGCGTCGGTTACCGCGTCACCGCCAAGGGCAAGGACCTTGAGTTCGCGCTCGGTTACTCGCACTCGGTGCCGGTGGCCGCCCCCGAGGGCATCTCCTTCGTGGTGGAGTCGCCGATCAAGTTCCGCGTCGAGGGCATCGACAAGCAACTGGTCGGCGAGGTTGCCGCCAACATCCGCAAGCTGCGCAAGCCCGACCCGTACAAGGGCAAGGGCGTGCGGTACAGCGGCGAACAGATTCGCCGCAAGGTTGGAAAGACGGGTAAGTGACCATGTCGAACTCTTCAAGCATTTCCGCCCGTCGGGCCGTCGGCCGGACCCGCAGGCACTTCCGGCTGCGCAAGAAGGTCGTCGGCAGCGCCGAGCGACCCCGCCTTGTCGTCACCCGCTCCAGCCGGCACATCGGTGCCGCCCTGGTGGACGACGCGATCGGCCAGACCGTGGCGTCGGCGTCAACTCTGGAGGCGGACCTGCGTTCGCTGGACGGCGACAAGACCGCCAAGGCCCGCAAGGTCGGCGAGCTGATCGCCGAGCGCGCCAAAGACAAGGGCGTCGTCGCGGTGGTTTTCGACCGCGCCGGCGACAAGTACCACGGTCGCGTTGCGGCCCTGGCTGATGGCGCCCGCGGCGCCGGACTGGAGTTCTGAGATGCCCGGACAGCAACGAGGCAACTTCGGCGGCGGCGGAGATCGCGGCCGGCAGGGTCGCGACGGCCGTCGCGGCCGCGACGGTGGCCGCGAGGCCGCCGAGAAGAACCCGTACATGGAGCGCATCGTCACCACCAACCGGGTGGCGAAGGTGGTCCAGGGTGGCCGCCGCTTCTCCTTCACCGCGCTGGTCGTCGTCGGTGACGGCGACGGGCACGTCGGCGTCGGCTACGGCAAGGCCAAGGAAATCCCGGCAGCCATCAGCAAGGGCGTCGAGGAGGCCAAGAAGGCCATGTTCCGGGTGCCGCGGATCGCGCAGACCATCCCGCACCAGGTGCAGGGCGAAGCGGCCGCCGGTGTCGTGCTGCTCAAGCCGGCCAGCCCCGGTACCGGCGTCATCGCCGGTGGCCCGGTGCGTGCCGTGCTGGAGTGCGCCGGGATCAACGACGTGCTGAGCAAGTCGCTCGGATCGGACAACCCGATCAACATCGTCCACGCCACTGTGGCGGCGCTGAAGTCGCTGCAGCGGCCCGAAGAGGTTGCGGCCCGCCGCGGTCTCCCGATCGAAGACGTCGCTCCCGCCGCCATGCTGCGGGCGCGCGCCGGCCAGGGAGTGTGAGATGGCTCAGCTCAAGGTGACCCAGATCCGCTCGACCATCGGCACCAAGCGCGGTGCCCGTGAGTCGCTGCGCAGCCTGGGCCTGAAGCGGATCCACCAGTCCGTTGTGGTCGAGGACACCCCGGTGGTGCGCGGTTACCTGCGCACCGCCACCCACCTGCTGTCGGTCGAGCCGGCAGCGGCGGGTTCCACCAAGAACGAGAAGGGAGCCTGATCATGTCGATCAAGGTTCATCACCTTCGCCCGGCCCCTGGCGCCAAGACCGCCAAGACGCGGGTCGGCCGCGGTGAGGGCTCCAAGGGCAAGACCGCCGGCCGCGGCACCAAGGGCACCGGCGCGCGCAAGAACGTCCCCGCCGCCTTCGAGGGCGGGCAGCTGCCGTTGCATATGCGGCTGCCCAAGCTCAAGGGCTTCCGGAACCGGTTCCGCACCAGCTACCAGGTGGTCAACATCGGTCAGTTGGCCGAGCTGTTCCCGCAGGGCGGCACCGTCGGCGTCGACGAGTTGGTCGACGCCGGAGCGGTCCGCAAGGGCCAGCTGGTGAAGGTGCTCGGCAACGGCGACCTGAACGGCGTCAGCCTGCAGGTCACCGCGCACGCCTTCTCCGGCTCCGCGTCGGACAAGCTGGCCGCCGCCGGCGGTAGCGCCACCACGCTCTGACGTTCAGCACCACCGAGTTTCAGCACCACTGAGTTTCAGCGACACCGAATCTCAGCAGCACCGAACTTCAGCCACACCGAACGGCCCCGCGACCACCTGGTCGCGGGGCCGTTCGGTGTTGCGGGCGGTTCACAGATTCAGCACCACTGCCATTCCCGGCAGTTGCGGGCCGATACGAGCGCGGAATGGCCCGGGTTTGTCGGTGGTGCTGAATTTCGGCGACGGCATCGGTCATGATCGGCGCCGGTCACGAGCGTGGGGTGGCTGCGGTGTGTTGCGGGCGGTTCACAGATTCAGCACCACTGCCATTCCCGGGCAGTTGCGGGCCGATACGAGCGCGGAATGGACCGGGTTTGTCGGTGGTGCTGAATTTGGCGACGGCATCGGTCATGATCGGCGCCGGTCACGAGCGTGGGGTGGCTGCGGTGTGTTGCGGGCGGCTCGGTGTTGCGGGCGGTTCACAGATTCAGCACCACTGCCATTCCCGGGCAGTTGCGGGCCGATACGAGCGCGGAATGGACCGGGTTTGTCGGTGGTGCTGAATTTTGGCGACGGCATCGGTCATGATCGGCGCCGGTCACGAGCGTGGGGTGGGGCTGCCGGCCCGGCGCATGAGCGCGGGGTGGCGGAGGCCCGGCGAACGAGCGTGGGGTGGGTGCGGCCGGTCGACCGAGCGTTGTGGACAACTGCGAGGAGACGCGGCGTTGTCTTACACAGTTGTTTGGTGGGAGAAACGCCGACCGAGTTGCTCGCTCCCGGCTCCGGCGTCGCCATGGCCGGGACGAGCAAAACCCGGCGGAATCGGCTCGACTACCTGACCAGGACCGGCCGGCTAGTCAAGATATTGCCAGGCACCTACACCGCGCCGCGATTCGCCGAGAATCCGACCATCCTGGCGCGGGCGTTCACCGCGGCGCATCCGACCGCCGTCGTCGTTGGGCGCTCGGCCGCTGCGCTGACCTACTGGCCCGAGCTAGAGGGCCTCCCGGTGGAGATCGTCGACTCGCACCTCGTCGAGAATCCGCTCTTTCGCGTTCGGCGCGCCTCGATCCCGGACGAGCTGATCGGCCTGGTGCACGGGATACCGGTGACAAGGCCCGCGCTGACAGCGCTCGATCTCTGCCTCGGTGACGTTGGGCCCGAGGCGATCGACAGAGTGCTGTTGCGAGGCGGAACCACCCTGGACGATCTGCACCGCGCCCTGCGGCTCACGCGCGGCCGCTGGGGAAACCGGGCTCGCCGGCGGCTGCTCAAGGACTCGGCGACCATGGGTTGCTCGGAGCTCGAACGCCGGGCGCACCGCGTCCTCAGGCGCGCGGGTATCACCGAGTGGGTGGCCAACCGCCGCTACCGGATTGGTGACTCGATCCTCATGCCCGACATCAGGTTCACCCGCGTCCGGCTGCTCCTGGAGTTCGACGGCTACGCCTTTCACCACCAACGAGAGGCGTTCGAGTCGGACCGGACCAGAGACAACTTGGCGCAGCTGCACCGCTTCATCGCGCTGCGGTTCACCCACCTCAGCCTTGAGGACGAGGGGGAGTTCGTTCGCCAGGTGCGCGCCGCGGAGCGGTTGGCGCAGCCGTACTGAGCCGGCAGCGGCCGACGCCGGCGCCGATCCGGCTGGTCAGATCACCGCGGTCAGATCACCACGGTCAGATCACCACGATTCAGCACCACCGACAGAAGTGAGGCATTCGTCGGACGCGCGCGCCCGGATGGCGCCGAGTTTGCGGCCGGGGCTGAATCTCGGCCGACCGATCGTGCGGGCCGGCAGCGAGCGCAGACCAGCCGCGCCGCGAGCCGCCAGCCGCCGGCCGCCGAACGGCCAGCGAGGAAGCTCACCCGCCAACCCCGCCGCTCGACGCGGCAGCAACTCCGCCGCTCGACGCGGCAGCGGCGGGCCTCGTCGTGACTGTCCGATCCAGAGCCGGCTGCGCGGAAAGTTGCTCACGCAGTGTGCAGTAAGCTCCTAGAGCGGCAGTCGCTTTCGCTGTCGGGCACCGCTGTGCCCGCGTCCGCGCTGCCAGGTTGTGCACCCCGGTCGCCATGCCAGGCCGGCCGAAATCCGGGCCAGGTAATGCGGCGGCACCAACAGGAGGACCCTTGCTGAAAGCCTTCGTCTCGGCGTTGAAGACGCCGGATCTTCGCAAGAAGATCCTCTTCACGCTGGGCCTGATCGCCGTGTACCGGCTCGGGGCCACCGTGCCGACCCCCGGGGTTGACTACACCAACGTCAACTACTGCTCCCAGCAGTCTGGCTCCAACAACGACCTGCTGTCGCTGCTGAACCTGTTCTCCGGTGGCGCGCTGCTGCACGTGTCGGTGTTCGCGCTGGGCATCATGCCGTACATCACCGCGTCGATCATCATCCAGCTGCTCGGCGTGGTGATCCCGCGGTTCGAGCAGCTCAAGAAGCTCGGCCAGGCCGGCCAGGCCAAGCTGACCCAGTACACCCGCTACCTCACGGTCGGCCTCGGCGTGCTGCAGTCGACCGCGTACGTCGCGCTGGCCAAGAACGGCGGCATCTTCCAGAACTGTGACCGTGAGGTCGTCCCGGAGAGCGGGTTCGGTCTTGTCGTCATGGTGCTGGTGATGACGGCCGGGACCGCCGCCGTGATGTGGATGGGTGAGCTGATCACCGACCGCGGCATCGGCAACGGCATGTCGCTGCTGATCTTCACCTCGATCGCCGCCCGGATCCCGCAGGAGGGCATCAATATCCTGCGGCAGAACGGTGGGGTCGTCTTCGGCGTCGTCGTGGTGATCGCCCTCGGCATCATCGCCGCCGTGGTGTTCGTCGAGCAGGCGCAGCGCCGCATCCCTGTGCAGTACGCCAAGCGGATGATCGGCCGCCGCATGTACGGCGGCACCTCCACCTACCTGCCGCTGAAGGTGAACCAGGCCGGCGTCATCCCCGTCATCTTCGCGACCTCGCTGCTGTACATCCCGCAGCTGATCATCAGCCTGATGAACCCGACCATCGACCCGAACACCGGCCAGGTGACCGGCGGTGGCTGGCAGCAGTGGGTCAGCTTCAACATCGTGAACCAGAACAGCTGGATTCACATCGTCCTGTACTTCGCGCTGATCATCTTCTTCACCTACTTCTACGTCGGCATCACGTTCAACCCGACCGAACGGGCGGACGACCTGAAGAAGTACGGCGGCTTCATCCCCGGCATCCGACCGGGCCGCCCCACCGCCGAATACCTGCAGTACGTGCTGAGCCGGATCACCTTCCCCGGGTCGCTGTACCTGGGCATCGTGGCGATCCTGCCCAACCTGTTCCTGTCGATCACCGGTGACGGGCAGAACCAGAACTTCCCGTTCGGTGGCACCGCTGTGCTGATCATGGTCGGTGTCGGCCTCGACACCATCAAGCAGATCGAGTCGCAGCTGATGCAGCGCAACTACGAAGGGTTCCTGCGCTGATGCGGGCGATGATCATCGGTCCGCAGGGCGCGGGCAAGGGCACCCAGGCGACCCGGATCTGCGGCGAGCTCGGCATCCCGCACATCTCCACCGGCGACCTGTTCCGCGCGAACATCGCCGGCGGTACCGAGCTGGGCAAGCTGGCGCAGAGCTACACCGACGCCGGCAAGCTGGTCCCCGACGACGTCACCCAGGCGATGGTGGCCGACCGGCTGGCCCAGCCGGACACCGACAACGGTTTCCTGCTTGACGGGTTTCCGCGCAACCTCAAGCAGGCCGAGTGGCTCAGCACCCTGCTGGCCGAGCGGGGCACCCCGATCGAGCGGGTGCTGCTGTTGACCGCGCCGGACGAGGTGCTGATGGAGCGCATGTTGGCCCGCGGTCGTGCGGACGACACCGAAGAGGCGATCCAGCAGCGGCTGGACATCTATCACGCCGAGACGCTGCCGCTGGTCGAGTACTACGGCGACCGGGTGGTGCAGATCGACGGTGTCGGCGAGGTTGACGACGTGCACGACCGCATCGCCGCAGCATTGGACGGCACCGGGCCGGATCCGCAGCCGGCCACCACCGACGCCGTCGGCGGCTGAGCGAGTGCGCTGGCCGTTCGGATCGGGCTCGCCAGGACGCAAACGACGGATCGAGCTCAAGACCCGCGGCGAGCTGCAGGCGATGCGCGCCAGCGGCCTGACCTTGGCCGGCATCCTCGACTCGGTGCGGGGCAGCGCTGCCGCCGGCATCACCACCGGCCGGCTCGACGAGGTGGCCCGGCAGGCGCTGATCGACGCGGGAGCGACTTCCAGTTTTCTTGGCTACCAAGGGTTTCCGGCCGCCATCTGCACCAGCGTCAACGACGAAGTGATCCACGGCATCCCCGGCGACCGGGTGCTGCAGGCCGGTGACCTACTCAGCGTCGATGCCGGCTGCATCGTCGACGGGTGGCACGCCGACGCCGCCTGGTCCATCGTGGTGCCGGGGGACCCTGCGCAGATGGACGACGACCAGAACACCGCAGACCAGCAGCTCATCGACGCCGCGTGGGCCGCGCTGTGGGCCGGAGTTGCGGCCGCCAAGGCCGGGGCAAGGCTCGGTGACGTCTCCGCCGCGATCGAGGCGGCGGCCGGAGATTACGCGCCGATCAAGGACTTTGGCGGGCACGGCATCGGCACCGCGATGCACATGGACCCGTACGTCGCCAACCGCGGCAAGCCCGGTCGCGGCCAACGGCTGGTGCCGGGGACGGCGTTGGCGATCGAACCGATGCTGGCCGCCGGTCGCGGCGCGGTGTCGGAGCGGTCGGACGGCTGGACGGTGGTGACCAGGGACGGCCGGCGCGGCGCCCACGTCGAACACACCATCGCGGTGCTGTCCGACGGCGTCACCGTGCTCACCGCCCGCGACCGCGGCGCCAGCGGACTGAGCGAGCTCGGCGTCGAGCCGGTCAACCTCGATCTGTAGCTCGATCGGGCAGCCAGAACGGCCCGTCACCGCAGCGCGAGCACCTGTTCGGCGATCTCGGTGCCAGCCTCCCGCAGCCGATCGGCGCTGGTCGCGGCGTAGCCGAGCACCAATCCCCGCGGTGCGGCGGCGATGGCGTGCCAGGACAGCGGCTGCACCCGGATCCCGTTGCGCAGCAGCCGTTCGGCCAGCACCGTGTCGGGAACGGTCAACTCCGGCAGGCCGACAACGAGGTGCAGCCCGGCGGCCACCCCGTGCAGCACGAACGGCGCCCGCCCGGTCAGCCCACCCTGCAGTGCCGACACCAGCGCGTCGCGGCGCTGGCGGTACCGAGTCCGCACCGCTCTGATGTGCCGCTCGTGCCGGCCGCTGCCGATCCACTGCGCCAACACCAGCTGCGGCAGCACGCAAGCGCCCAGGTCCGTCGCGTGCTTCACCGAAACCACCTCGGCCAGCAGGTGTTTCGGCGGTACCAGCCAGCCGAGCCGCAGCCCAGGGGCAAGCGTCTTTGACGTGCTTCCGGTGTAGGCAACCCGGTGCGGCGCGCTGGCCTGCACCGCAGGCACCGGTGGGCGGTCGTAGCGGAACTCGGCGTCGTAGTCGTCCTCGATCAGCAATCCGTCGGCGGCTTCGGCCCAGGCCAGCAGCTGCTGCCGCCGGGCGGGCGACAGCACCACCCCCATCGGGAATTCGTGCGCCGGTGTCAAGCTGGCCGTGCGGACCGACAAACGTTGCAGCGCAGCGGTATCGGCGCCGTCGTGGTCAACAGGCAGGCGTTCGGTGGACAGCCCCCAGTACTCGAACTGCTCTCTCGCGCCCCGCGAACCTGGATCCTCCACCGCCACCGAGGTCTGGCCGGCCCGCAGCAACACCTGGGCCAGCAGTGCCAGCGCCTGCGCCACCCCGTTCACCACAACGATGCCGTCCGGATGGGTGCGCACCCCGCGGCTGCGGCCCAACCAGTCGGCCAGCTCGGCCCGTAACCGCGGGTGGCCGCGCGGATCGCCGTAGCCGAGGTCGGACGCCGTCGCGCCGGCCAGCGCTCGCCGGCCGGCCGCGGCCCACTCCTGATGGGGGAACCCGGCCAGGTCGGGCAGCCCTGGTGACAGGTCGATGCGGACCGTCGGGTCGGGTCCGGCGGCGCCGGCAGGCAGCGTCGGGCTGTTCGGAAGCAGCGGGGCGGTCGCCGTGGGCTGCCCAGCGCCGTCGTCCTCGCCCGGGTCGGACGGGCGGGCCAGAACGATGGTGCCGGAGCCGCGGCGGGCCGCGATCAGCGCTTCGTCGGTCAACCGGCGGTAGGCCTCAACCACCACCCCGCGGGACAACCGCAGCTCGCCGGCAAGGGTGCGACTGGCCGGCAGCAGCGTCCCGGCGCCCAGTCGGCCGTCGATGATGGCCGCCCTGATCTGGGCGGTGAGCCAGTCGGTCAGCCCCGGCCCGCCGATGCCCCGGTCCGGTGCGGACAACTGCAAGAAGTCGGACCCGGCCCGCGGTGGCTGCCGCTGCGCCGGCGTCGGGACGGTGGCCCTCCCTCGGGCCGTAGCTCGGGCGGCCGCTCCTGGTGCTGCTCCGGGTGCCGGCCGGGTCGGAGGCTGGGCGGGGGAGTCGGCCGACATTGGTCCATTGTGCGGGTCGCCGATTGGACCTGGCAGGTGGGCCACGGGTGCGCAGAGGATGTGGGCCATGACCAACACCGTCAACGGGGCGGGCGCGCCCACCACCGCGGCAGCTCCGGTCGCCACACAGCGCGGCCGGCTGGTGCTCGGGGCGCTGCTCGGCGCCGCTGCGATGACGCTGGTCGGTGGCAGCATCGCCGCGTCCAGGGTGCTGGCCGACGCGCCGTCGCTGACCGCGCAGGCCGTGCGGTACGCGCTGGCCACTGCCCTGCTGGCCGGGTACGCCAAGCTGCGCAGGGTGCCGTTGCGGCGCCCGCGCGGGTGGCAGTGGGCTTGGCTGCTCGCGGTTTCCGGCTGCGGTCTTGTGGTGTTCAACCTGGCGTTGATGGCCGGGTCACGGCACGCGGAGCCGGCCGTGTTCGGGGTGGCGATGGCAGCGGTGCCGGTGCTGCTGGCGCTGCTCGGGCCGGTGCTCGAACACCGCGCGCCGACGGTCCGGGCGGTGCTCGGCGCGCTGGTGGTCACCGCAGGTGCGGCGCTCGTCGAGGGCTTCGGTCGGACCGATGCCGTCGGATTGTTGTTGGCCGTCACCGTGTTCGTCTGCGAGGCCGCCTTCACACTGTGTGCGGTGCCGGTACTCGCGCAGCACGGCGCCGTCGGGGTGTCGTGGCACGCCTGCTGGATCGCGACCGTCGCCTTCGGCGTCGGGGGAGTGTGGCGGGAGGGGCCGACGGCGGTGCTGCGGTTCACCTCGGGCGAGTGGGCTGCGGTGATCTACATGGCGGTCGGTGTCACCGCGGTGGCTTTCGTGTGTTGGTACACCGGGGTGCGGCTGCTGGGCTCGGACCGGGCGGGTCTGCTCACCGGGGTGGCGCCGGTGGCCGCGATCGGCGCCGGCATGCTGCTCGGTGATGCAGCTCCGGCCCCGGCGGTGTGGCTCGGAATCGCTGTGGTGGCAATGGGTTTGACGATCGGGCTGCGCGCCGGCCGGCGCCGGGCCGGGCGGGTGCCGGTGGCGCCGGCGGTCGAGTAGGGCGCCGCGGCCCGAACCGGGCCAGGGCTGCAACTGCGGCGGGGCGCGGCAACTGAGCGCCGGAGCGGTCAGTCGGTGATCAGCTTCCGGATCCGCTCGCCGATGCCGAACATGGCCCCGAGCACCTCGTCCCGCTCGCCGGCCGAAGGGTCGGCCGACTCAGTGAACGACGCCAGCACCCCGTAGGCCACCGAGCGTTTCGGGCCGGTGACAACGCCGACGTCGCACCGGATACCGGTGTCGGTGCCGGTCTTGTGAGCCAGGCTGATCCCGCGGTCGGGTTCGAAGTGGCACAACGGGTCAAGGCCGAACGCGCCGGCCGTCATCGAGGTATCGGTGTCCAAGGCGAGCCACCCGAGCACCTGCCTCGACACTGCTCTCGACCGCACCTCGCCACGGTGCAGCCGGGCCATCAGGTCGGCGAGCTCGGCGGCGGTGCCGACCGACAGTGCGGGCGGATCGGACGGTCCGCGGCTGGCCCGCACCCGGTCAAGCAGTGCGGTGTGTTGCAGCTCAAGGGTTTTCGCCCGCTCGATGACGGACGGAATCCCGACATGGCGCAACAGCACGTTGGTGGCAAGGTTGTCGCTGACCCCGCCGACCAGCACGGCAAGATCGGCCGGTGACCATTCGGTGGCCGAAAGGTGCTGCAACAGACCGGAATCGGCGATGTCGTCCTCGGCAGTGCGGCGCAGCGGAATGGTGGCCCGCAGCCGGCCGTCGGCCAGCCGGATCGCCACCTCGATCAGCAGCAGAATCTTGCCGATGGAGGCGGTCTTGTGCACGCGCTCGCCGCCGTCGAACTCCAGCACGCCGCCGTTGTCGGCATCCAGCAGGCAGACACTGATCTCAGCCACGGTGGCCAGCCTAGGCCGACCGTCGCGCAGCTTCAGGGAGCACCCGCCGGTGGTCGCGGCTGGCGGCAACTGACCCGGCTCAGGAAACGATGACGAGCTTGCCGCGGGTGCGTCCGCTGCGGCTGGCGTCGAACGCGGCGCCGACGCCGTCGAGACCGAAGGTGCCGGCAACCTCGACGGTGAGCCGGCCGGCGTCGGCCAACTCGCCGAGCAGAGCCAGCTCCCGCCCGTTGGGGCGGACCCACACGTAGCGGCCGCCCTTCTGGGTGACGGTCGGGTCGGCGACCGAGGCCTGCGGCGCGCCCGGTTTCAGCACCGCGACGGTGACGTCGAGAACCCCGCCGACAAAGTCCACAACGGCGTCAACACCGTCGGGCACCAGCGTGCGCAGCCGCTCGATCTCGCCGTCGCCGTAGCTCACCGGCTCGGCGCCGAGCCCACGCAGGTAGTCGTGATTGCGTTCGGAGGCGGTGGCGATCACCCTGGCCCCGGCCGCTCTGGCCAGCTGCACCGCGAACAGTCCCACCCCACCAGCGCCACCGTGGATCAGCACCGTTTTGCCGGCGCCCGGCTGCTGCTGCGGGTCGGCCGTCGGCGCCAGACCGACGGCCTGCAGCGCGCGCAGCGCGGTCAGGCCGGCCAGCGGCAGTCCACCGGCCTGCTCCCAGCTCAATGCCGTCGGTTTCGGCGCGACGGCCTCGGCGGCCACCGCGACCAGCTCGGCGAAGGTGCCGCCGTGCACCACGTCCTTGCGGGCGTATGCCATGACCTTGTCACCGGCCGCGAACTCGGGAGTGTCCGGTCCGACGGCCACCACCTCACCGGCAACGTCCCATCCGGGAATGACGGGAAAAACGGTGTCGAGCAACGCATCCAACGCCCCGGCCATCACTTTCCAGTCGACCGGGTTGACGCCGGCGGCCCGCACCTTGATCAGCACCGCGCCGGGCGCCACCTTGGGATCGGGCAGCTCGCCCACCCGCAGCGCCGAATTGTCCTTGGCGTAATGGTCGTAGCTGGTTGCTCGCATCTACTGATCCTCTCGCGAAATGGCCGCGGGCGCCGCGGCGAACCGCGTTGAACGCCGCACCGCGCCGAACGATGCGCCGCTGTGCGACACGCCGCGCTGAACGACGAACGCACGGCCTGCCTGCCGTCACCGGCAGCAACCGCGAGTCACGGTGCCGGCATGCCGACGCCGCAGCGATGGTGACGATGGGCACAGTCAGCCGGGCCGCGGCGCTCGCAGTTCGTCCAGGTAGCCGGCCAGCAGTCCGGCGGCGCGCAGCAATGTGTGCCCGCGGGTGCTGAGCTGGTCCCGCCACCGTCGCACCGACTCCGCCAACGCCTCGATGTTGCCGGCGCCGCGCAATTCGCGCATCACCACGGCGATCTCGGCGCGCGGGCGGCCGCCCCGGCGCAGCATGTGCGCCAATTCGGCCTCGCGGACGTCTGCGGGTCGATAACGGCGCTGGCCGGTGTGTGGATCTCGCGCCGGCGTGAGGATGCCGGCGCGTTCCCAGGCCCGCAGCGTCGCGGCCCCGATCCCGAGGCGACGGGCCAGCTCACCGGTGGTGAACGGGGCGGCCGACCCGCCCGCGGCGTTCACCGCTGTCAGGTGGTGCTCTGCTGTCAGGTGGTGCTCTGCTGTCAGGTCATGCGGGGTGGGCGAGTGCTGCGGATGGTGTCCGTTGTTCGCGTTGTGCAGAGCCAGCGCACTCTCGACGCTGCGCAGGGTGGCGCGGTCGCGGGCGAGCTCGGCGTGCACCGCATCGATGGTGGTCAGCACCTCGTCGAGTCGTCCGGCGGTCGCGGCCTGCAGCAAACGCCGGGCGCGCCCGTGCCCGACGGCGGGCACCAGCGCCAGGTACGCGCCCACTCCGGCGGCGTGCGTCTCGGCGTAGTTCCGGTATCCGGAGGTGCTGCGGTTGGCCGGCGGGACGATGCCGGACTCCTCGTAATTGCGCACCGCCTGCGCCGACAACCCGAAGCGCTGCGCCAGCTGACTCGGCCGCACGACACCTCGCTAATGGTTTAGTCGTTGGAAGGTTTGGACGACATCCTCGCGGGTGTCGCCGCAAAAGTTTCAACCGAGCGTTCACAGTTACGGTTTGCCTACATGACACCAAAGGCGACCAGGACAGCGCCAGACTTCGACCTGACGACGGCCGAGCTGCGGGCGGTCGCGGCCTTCGCCGCTCGGCACGCGCAGGATGTCCTCGGTGTTTTCGAGGCGGCCGTGCCGGGCGACCAGCGACCCAGGGCGGCGGTGGACGCCGCGTTGCTGTTCGCCGGCGGCGCGCCCCGGTCCGCGGTGCAGCGCCGCGCCGCTGCGGACGCCCATCGCGCCGCGCGGCAGGCGCCCAGCGAGCCGGCTCGGCTTGCCGCTCTTGCTGCCGGAGATGCGGCCGCCGCGGCGTACCTGCATCCGTTGGCCCGGTCCAGCCAGCTTGCGCACCTGCTCCGCTCAGCAGCTGCGGTCGCGGCTATCGCCGAAGTGTCGGGCGCCGAGCCCGCGGCGGCCGCCTTGCTCAGCACGCGGCGGCGCGCCACCCCCGTGGTGCTGGCCGTGCTGCGGCGCTACCCGTCGCTGCCCGAGCCGCCCGCCGGGGCCAGCCCGGTGACGCGGCTGCTGGTCACCCTCGACCGTGCCCTGCGCGCCGACACCGGCACCGACGCGGGCGCCGACACCGACACAGGCACCGGCACTGACACCGGCGCCCGCGCTGATGCGGCGGCCGGCGCCGATGCGACTGCCGGTGCCGGGCAACCCGACGCCGGGGCCCCTGCCGCCGAGAAGCGAAGCGATGCAAGGAGTTGCGGGTGATGATCTTCGCACCGACCCCGGACCAGCGGTTGGTGACCGTCCGTCGCGGCGGCACTCTGACAGACCACGACCATCGGCTGCTCGCGCTCTGGGCGGCCGATTGCGCCGAGCACGTGGTGGGGCTGTTCGAGGCGCAGCAGCCGACCGACCCGCGGCCGCGCGCGGCGATCGAGCACATCAGAGCCTGGGTGCGCGGCGAGGTGGGGATGATGCGGTCGAGGGCGGCGGGCGGCCACGCCATGGGCGCGGCCAGAAACCTCAAGGGAGCAGCCAGGTTTGCCGCGTATGCCGCCGGCCAAGCCGGGTGCGTGGCGCACGTCGCCGCGCACCAGCTCGGTGCCGCGGCCTACGCCATCAAAGCGGTGCGGGCCGCAGCGCCCGCCGGAGCCGAACGGGCAGCGGGGCAGCTGGAATGCGATTGGCAGCGCGCGCAACTGCCACCCGACGTCCGGGAGCTGGTGCTGGACGACCAGCGCCTCCGCAACGACTACTGCTGGTCGGTGTTCGACTGTTGAGTCCTAGTGTCCGTGAGTCCGAGTGTCCGGCGGCGGGTTCGCTGCGAGCCTTCGTTGTGCGGTCGGCTGCTGCCAGGCCCGCCACAATCGGCGGACGGTGACGCACAGCAGCAGCCAGGCCGCACCGGTCACCCAGCCGCCGAGCACGTCGGTGGCCCAGTGCACACCGAGGTACAGCCTCGAAATGCCAATGCTGGCAACGAAAACCGCGGCCAGCACGATCAGCGGAGCCCGCCAGCGCGGGGCCCGGTCGCGCATCGCCACCACCGCCATCAGCACGCACGCCCCGATGACGGCCGTCGCGGCCAGCGCATGCCCGGACGGGAACGAGGCGTTGGTTTCGGTCACCAACCGCTGCGCCTCCGGCGGCCGCACGCGGCCGACCGCGCGCTTGCCGAAGAACACGATCAGCCCGGCCCCCGCCGACACCACGGCGACGAAGATCGCCGCCCCCCACGACCGTCGCCAGCCCAGCACCAGCACCACCACGACGGCCAGCACCGTCATCGACACCGTCGAGCCAAGCGTGGTGATCGCCTTGAAAATGGTTGTGGCGGTTGGACTCCGATGCTCGACGAACCACTGCCAGACCGGCCGGTCGAAGACCGTCAGCCCGTCGCCCTCGCCGGCCGCGTCGGCCAGGGCCGCGGCGGTGCCGCCCGCCACGGCCAACGCCGCGCCGTACAGACCGAACGTCCAGGCCGAGGCGATCCGCCAGGTGCGCCCCACCCGCAGGGCCGACAGCGTCGCCAACACCGCCAGCGCCACCGCCGCCAGCGCGTAGGGCAGCCAGACGTGCCAGTATTCGCCGATCATCAGCGACTGACGCCGCCGTCGACCGGCAGGGCAACCCCGGTGAGGTAGCCGGCCGCGGGGGAGAGCAGGAACGCGGCGGCCGCGCCGAACTCTGCCGGCCGCCCGTACCGCCGCAGCGGCACCGACTGCTCCGCTGCCCTCCTGGCCGCAGCCGGGTCGGCTGCTGCCGCCGCCACCTCACGCACCCGGTCGGTCTCGATGCTGCCCGGCAGCAGCGAGTTCACCCGGATGCCTTGCGGGCCAAGCCCATCGGCCATCTCTTTGGCGATCATCGCAAGGCCCGGCCGCAGGCCGTTGGAGATGGCCAACGTCGGTGCCGGTTGCACAACGGTGCTGGACAACACGAAGGCGATCGCGCCCCGTTCGCCGTCCACCGGTGGCTGGTTGTGCAGGACGCCGACGACGGCGCGGGCGATGCGCAACGCCCCGAGGAAGACCCGGTCGAAGCTGTCCCGCCACTGCTCGTCGGTGATGTCGGTCAGCGCGCCGGCCGGCGGTCCGCCGACGCTGATCAACGCGCCCCGCAGCGGCGCCAGACCCTGCGCCGCGGCCAGGAGTTGTTGCGGTGCAGCAGGATCGGCGTTGTCAACGCCCACCCCGACGGCGCGCCCCGGCCCACCGTTGGTGAGCTGGTCGGCGGCGGCTGCGGCGGACTCCGCGGTGCGCCCGCTGACCACCACGTCGGCCCCCGAGGCCACCAGCACCTCAGCGGTGGCGCGGCCGAGCCCGCGGGTGCCGCCGGTGATCAGGTACGTCCGCCCGGCCAGCTGTAGGTCCATCGGCTCTGCTCCTTGGTTGTTCGCGCTTGCCGCGCCGTCCCGCCGCTGCTCGGGTGGTCCGGTGTGCCGGCGAGCAGGATTCAGTCGTCGGGGTCCAGATTGCCCTGCAGCACGTAATCGCCGAAACCGTTGACGGTGAAGCCCAACCGCCCGCGACTGGTCGGCCGGATGACGCCCTTGGTGATCAGCCGCTCCCGCAGCTCGCTCAGGCTGGTGCTCGAGGTGTGCAGCGCCGCGGCGATGTCACTGCGGGCGACCGAGGGTGAGCCGGTGTCCGCGGCGATCCGCGCCATCGCCCGCAGCAGCTTGCGTTCGGCCGGGGTGGCGTCTGCCCAACGGGTGCGGTGCAGTCGCACCAGTTGCTCAGCTGCCCGCTCGATGCCGGTGCGCACCTGGTCGAGCGTCAACGTCCCGCCGGGAGCGGGTCGTCCGGCGGCCCGCCAGGCCTCGTCACCGACCAGCTGCACGGTGAACGGGAAGCCCTCGGCGAACCTGACGGCGGCGTCCAGCGCGTCCACCTGCCAACTGACCCCGCGCTCCCGGGCCGGCGCGGTGAGCGCCGTGCGCACCGCCTGGTCGGACAGCGGCCCCAGCACCGGGTAGTGAAAGCGTTCGCTGAACGTTGCGGCCTTGCGCAGTGCGTCCTCGGCGTCCGGCGTACCGGCGGCGAACACCGCCGCCCGCAGCGGCCCGCCGACGCGGCGCTGAAGGTTCTGCCAGGTGTGCGCCAACGTGCTGAGACCGGCAGGGTCGGCGCTCTGGATCTCGTCGATCAGCAGCACCAGCCCGCTGTGACCTTCCTGCTGGGCCGCCGCCACCGTCTCGGTGATCAACTCCTCGAACTCGAGGGTGGGGTCGGTCGGCCGGTTGCCGGCACCCGTCGTTGTGCCCGACTTGCCGGCGGGCTCGACGCTGGCCTCCACCTGCGCCACTCCAGGGACGCCGACGATGAGCTTGACGGTGAGCCGGTCCAGGATCCGGCGCAGCTTGGAGTGCTTGCTGCGCTTCGGCGGCCGCTCGCCGTCCCAGGCGCGCAGTTGTCGGTCGATGCGGTCGGCGATGGCGCCGATCAGCGAGTCGCCCGCCCCGCCGGCTGCCCATACCGTGACGGCGCCGCGGCCCTTGGCCAGTTGGTCGACCTGCGAAAGGATCGACGTCTTGCCCATACCGCGCGGTGCCGCATCGACCCTGATCCGCCCGATGAACTCGCCGAGATCGGCCATCAGCGAGATCTGTTCGTCGATGTCGGCGAGTTGCTCGTCGCGGCCCGGCACCTGGCGCGCGATCTGGCCAGGGGTGTACGGACTCGGCTGCATGCTTGGCCCCGCTCTCCCTGGCCGATCCAGCGCACTGTCGATAATGCGTGATATTAGCCTGAAACTATCACGAATCATCGGAGTGGGCATCGGGTTGCGCGGATGCTGGGCCGGGGGATCGGGCCCAGCGAGTCGGGCCGGGAGCCGGGATGTGGCGGAAGCTGCGTGGCGAGCTGCGTGCCGAGAGGCTGAATGGCGAGGAAGCTGAGTGCCGAGAGGCTTCGCCGGACGCCGCTCGGGCGCCGATTGGATTCAGGGGCGCCCGCCGCGTACAGTTGACTGTTGGCGCGCGTGTCGGGCCGGTTCTGGCGTGTTCACTGTTCGCCCGAGAACCAGCTCGGGACGAGCATCTTTCCCGGTGTCTGGGCCGATGCTAGCTCGCAGGTTGAGCCGGCGGCGCGGACCCACCCCGAGCAGCAAGCAAGCGGTCTGCCGGTGCCCGGCGGGCGGCTTGTCGCTGGCTGCCGAAGCACGTGCGGTACCGGGCAGCGCAGAGCCGGTGCAGGAAGAGCAGCCGGTGCAGGCAGCACAGCGGTACAGACAGCAGTACGGAATAACTGCAACACGGAACAACTGCAACACGGAATAGAAGAGGATCGGATTTGGCTAAGAAGGACGGCGCGATCGAGGTCGAGGGCCGGGTTGTCGAGCCGCTGCCCAATGCCATGTTCCGAGTCGAGCTGGAGAACGGGCACAAGGTGCTCGCCCACATCAGCGGCAAGATGCGGCAGCACTACATCCGCATCCTCCCGGAGGACCGGGTTGTCGTCGAACTCTCGCCGTACGACCTGTCTCGCGGCCGCATCGTCTACCGCTACAAGTAAATCTTCGCGGCGGCAGGGCAGATCCAGCGCCGCATGGTTCCCCGGAACCATCCCCCACACCAGCGACACCGAGGAAAAGCAATGAAGGTACAGCCGAGCGTCAAGCCGATCTGTGACAAGTGCAAGGTCATCCGGCGGCACAGCCGCGTCATGGTGATCTGCGAGAACCCGCGCCACAAGCAGCGGCAGGGTTGAGCGACGAGCCTGCGCAAGCACCACAGATAAGACTGCACCCGCCACGTGGCGGGTGAGCCGGAGCGAGACCGGCACACCTGAATATCGCGTCACCACCCGCCGTCCTGCCGGAACTTCCGGCAAGGGCAGCGGACCACCCCCGGACTACAGGCCGGGGCCCGCACGGACCGGCTCATCCCAGCCGGTCCCCACTGCGGGACGGGACGCGACCGACACCTGTAGCGCAGCCCGGGGAAACCCGGCAAGAAGGAGAGCGGCCAGATGGCACGTCTCATGGGAGTGGATCTCCCGCGCGACAAGCGCATGGAGATCGCACTGACCTACATCTACGGCATCGGGCACACCCGCTCGGTCGCCATCCTGAAGTCGACCGGTATCTCGCCGGATCTTCGGAGCAAGGACCTCACCGACGATCAGGTGCTCGCCCTGCGCGACGCCATCGACGCCGAGGGTTACAAGGTCGAGGGCGACCTGCGCCGCGAGGTGCAGGCCGACATCCGCCGCAAGATGGAGATCGGGTCGTACCAGGGCCTGCGTCACCGCCGGCACCTGCCGGTCCGCGGCCAGCGCACCAAGACCAACGCCCGCACCCGCAAGGGCCCGAAGAAGACCATCGCCGGCAAGAAGAAGGCCAGGTAATCCGCCATGCCACCGAAGACTCGTGCAGGTGCCGTGAAAAAGGTGCGCCGCAAGGAGAAGAAGAACGTCTCCCACGGTCACGCTCACATCAAGAGCACCTTCAACAACACCATCGTCTCGATCACCGACCCGACCGGTGCGGTGATCAGCTGGGCCTCCGCCGGCCACGTCGGCTTCAAGGGCTCCCGCAAGTCGACCCCGTACGCCGCCCAGATGGCCGCGGAGAACGCCGCGCGCAAGGCCATGGAACACGGCATGCGCAAGGTCGACGTGTTCGTCAAGGGTCCCGGCTCGGGCCGGGAGACCGCCATCCGCTCGCTGCAGGCCACCGGCCTGGAGGTGGGTGCGATCTCCGACGTCACCCCGCAGGCACACAACGGAACCCGGCCGCCCAAGCGGCGCCGGGTCTGACGGGGAAGAAGGTTTAGAAAACAATGGCTCGCTATACAGGTCCCGTTACCAAGATTTCCCGTCGCCTCAAGACCGACCTGGTCGGCGGCGATCAGGCGTTCGAGCGCCGTCCCTTCCCTCCCGGGCAGCACGGCCGCGCCCGCACCAAGGAGAAGGAGTACCTGACCCAGCTGCAGGAGAAGCAGAAGGCCAGGTACACCTACGGCGTCATGGAGAAGCAGTTCTCCCGCTACTACGACGAGGCCACCCGCACCAAGGGCAAGACCGGTGAAGCTCTGCTGGTCATCCTGGAGTCGCGGCTGGACAACGTCATCTACCGTGCCGGCCTGGCCAGGACCCGCCGCGCTGCCCGGCAGCTGGTGACCCACGGCCACTTCGAGGTCAACGGTGTGCGGGTGGACGTGCCCAGCTACCGCGTCGAGCAGTACGACATCATCACCATCCGCAAGCAGTCGGTGGCGAAGTTCCCGTTCGAGCTGGCGCGGCAGACCCAGGGCGAGCGCACCGCTCCGGCCTGGATGCAGGTGGTCCCCGACACCCTGCAGATCCTGATCCACCAGCTGCCGGTGCGGGCGCAGATCGATTCGCAGATCAACGAACAGCTGATCGTCGAGTACTACTCCAAGTAGGTCGAGTACTACTCCAAGTAGTCGGGTCCACAAGTATTCGGTCCGACTGCGTCGTCCGACTACTCGGGTCCACAGCGATCGGTTGACTCCGTCGGCCGGTCCCTTGGATTCACAAGTGTGACCAACGGGTTCATCGCTGACCCGTCGCGCTTCCGGCTCGCGCCGGCCGGTCGGCGCCGGCACCCGGCATCACGGGTGCGGCACCGACCGGCCGGCGGCGGAGCCGCTCACCACACGGCACCACCGTGTGGGTGCGCAGCCGGTCACCGCACCAGCTGCGCCGCACTGCACGACGAAAGTTGTTGTGCCCCAACGTGACGTCATATAGCGGTCGTCACCTGAACATGGGAGAGGAATCCCTGTGCTGATTTCCCAGCGCCCCGCCCTTGCCGAGGAAAGCGTCTCGGCGAACCGAGCCCGGTTCGTCATCGAGCCGCTGGAGCCCGGCTTCGGCTACACCCTTGGCAACTCGCTGCGCCGGACGCTGCTGTCGTCCATCCCGGGCGCCAGCGTCACCAGCATCCGCATCGACGGTGTGCTGCACGAGTTCACCACCGTCCCCGGCGTGAAAGAGGACGTCACCGAGCTGATCCTGAACGTCAAGGATCTGGTCGTCTCCTCCGAGGACGACGAGCCCGTCGTCATGTACCTGCGCAAGCAGGGCCCCGGCGAGGTCACCGCCGCCGACATCGCGCCGCCGGCCGGCGTCACCGTGCACAACCCCGACCTGCACCTTGCCACCCTCACCGACAAGGGCAAGCTCGAGATCGAGCTGGTGGTCGAGCGCGGCCGTGGCTATGTGCCTGCCGCTCCGAACAAGGCCGTCGGCGCCGAGATCGGTCGCATCCCGGTCGATTCGATCTACTCGCCGGTGCTCAAGGTCACCTACCGGGTGGAGGCCACCCGCGTCGAGCAGCGCACCGACTTCGACCGGCTGGTGCTCGACGTCGAGACCAAGTCGTCGATCAGCCCGCGGGACGCGCTGGCCTCGGCCGGCACCACCCTGGTGGAGCTGTTCGGTCTTGCCCGCGAGCTGAACGTCAACGCCGAAGGCATCGAGATCGGCCCGTCGCCGGCCGAGGCCGACCACATTGCGGCGTTCAGCCTGCCGATCGAGGAGATGGACCTGACCGTCCGCTCCTACAACTGCCTCAAGCGCGAAGGCATCCACAGCGTCGGCGAGCTGGTCGGCCGTACCGAGGCCGACCTGCTGGACATCCGCAACTTCGGCCAGAAGTCGATCGACGAGGTCAAGGTCAAGCTGCACCAGATGGGCTTGGCGCTCAAGGATTCCCCGGCCGGCTTCGATCCGACCGCAGCCGCGCTGGCCTACGGCAACGACTGGGGCCCGACGGTGTCCCAGGCCGGTGCCGAAGGCGCCGATGGTGACGATGCCACCGCGGGTGCCGCCGGCGCTGACGGCGGCAGCGGTGACGACCAGGGCGACTACGCCGAGACCGAACAGATCTGATAGGAGCACGTAGATCATGCCCACCCCGAACAAGGGTCCGCGGCTCGGCGGTTCGCCGCAGCACGAGCGACTGATTCTGGCCAACCTGGCCACTCAGCTGTTCGAGCACGGCCGGATCACCACCACCGAGACCAAGGCCAAGCGCCTGCGCCCGGTGGCCGAGAAGCTGGTGACCGCGGCCAAGCGCGGCACCCTGCACGCCCGTCGTGAGGTCATGAAGACCATCCGCGACAAGGACGTTGTGCACAAGCTGTTCGCCGAGATCGGCCCCAGCTTCGCCACCCGAGAGGGCGGCTACACCCGCATCGTCAAGACGATGCCGCGCAAGGGTGACAACGCCCAGATGGCCGTCATCGAGCTGATCGGTGAGGAGACCGTCAGCTCGCAGGCCAACCGGGTTGCGCGCCGGGCCGCGTCCCGCCGCAACAACGCCGGTGACTCCGCCGCCGGCGCCGAGAGCACCGACAGCGCTGCCACCGAGTCGACGGAGTCCACCAGCTCCGCCGACTCCGCGGGGTCCGCCGGCTCCGACGACAGTGCCGACAACTCCGACACCGCAGGCACCCCGCAGGCTGTGGCGGACACCGAGGTCGAGGAGTCGGCATCGACCGACGACGCGCCCTACGGCCCCGGTAGCCACGCCCCGCTGGAGGACGGCGGGCAGCCGGACGGCTTCCCGATCAAGGGCAACGCCGACTCGATGCTCTACCACGTGCCGGATTCGGCGTTCTACGACAGGACCGTTGCCGAGGTGTGGTTCGCCACCGCCGAGGACGCGGAGAAGGCCGGTTTCCAGCTGCCGCCGTCGCAGCGTGAGGACGCCGACAGCGATTCCAGCGAGAGCTGATATCGCCGACTGGGCAGGCTCGGCGGTAAGACCGTAAGAACGCCGCAGTCATGAAGACCGAGCAGCCGCAGCGCGGGCCCCACTCCGACACCGGAGTGGGGCCCGCGCTGCTGTCCGAGCCCGGCGCGCCGGCCGTGACCGCCGATACCGCCGACACTGCCGATACTTCCGACACTGCCGACACTGCCAACACTGCCGAGACCGCTGGCCCCCCGGACGCCGCCCGGCCCGCCGGGTTGGTGCGGCTGCGACTGGACATCTGTTACGACGGAACGGATTTCCGCGGCTGGGCGGTGCAGCCAGGGCTGCGCACGGTCGCCGGCGAGCTCGGCGACGCGCTGCAGGTGCTGTTCCGGGCGCCGGTGCCGCTGGTGGTGGCGGGACGCACCGATTCCGGCGTGCACGCCAGCGGTCAGGTCGCACACATCGACGTCGACCCGGACGCGTTGGCCCGGCTGGCGCCCCGGCAGCGCCGCGGCGCCCGCCCGCAACGGACCAGTGGGGGCGAGCCGGCCACGGCCACAGCAACGTCGGGCGCCGGCGGCGGCACTCCGGTTGCCGCCCAGGACGTTTCGGCCCTGGGTCAGGACGTTTCGGCGCCCGCGCAGGACGCCCCCGATGTCAAGGACGCGCCCGACGGCGAGAACGCGCCTGGCGAGAACGCGCCCGACGGCGAGGACGCTTCGGCCGCGATGCCCGGCCTCACCGGGTTGCGCCGCCGGCTGGCCGGGCTGCTGCCCGCGGATCTGCGGGTGCGTGCCGTCACCCGCGCCCCCGACGGGTTCGATGCCAGGTTCTCCGCGCTGCGCCGGCACTACCGCTACCGGATCGTCACCGCCGATTGGGGCGTCGATCCGCTGCGCCGCAACGATGTGCTGCATCTGCCGAGACCGCTGGACGCCGACCGCATGCACCGGGCCGCACAGGGCCTGCTGGGCCTGCGCGACTTTGCCGCGTACTGCCGCCCGCGCCCCGGCAGCACCACCATCAGAGACCTGCAGCGGCTGGACGTCCGGCGCACAGCGAACCCCGGCGAGATCGAGGTGCTGGTCACCGCCGACGCGTTCTGCCACTCCATGGTGCGGTCGCTGGTCGGGGTGCTGATCGCGGTGGGCGAGGAACGCTCAGACCTCGCCGCTCCGGTGCGACTGCTGGCGGCCGGCGAGCGCACCGCGGCGATACACACCGCCCCGGCCCGCGGCCTCACCTTGACCGGCGTCGACTACCCGCCGGCCGGCCAACTGGCCGAGCGGGCCACGCTCACCAGGGCGGTACGCGATGATGGAGCCGTCCACCCGGAACGTGCGTCGGAGGGTGAGCGCGCCGTCGACGTTTCATCGGCGGCCAACGAGCTGGGAGGCAGGCACACATGAGTCAGCGCAGTCGCCGTCACGGCAGCACCGCCCCGAGCACCGCCCCGAGAACCGCCCGGCCGGCAGTATCCGGTCGGCGCCGCTGGCTGCTCGCGCCGGTACTGGCTGCTGCCGTGCTGGCCTCCGGGTGCGCGACGACGGTGGCCGGGGTTGCCCAGCAGGGCGGGGCGGTCGCCGGCCCCGACACGTCAGGCTCCACCACCTCAGAGTCCACCACCTCAGGCTCCGACACGTCGGGCTCGACGCCCCCGCCGGGCGCCAGCGAAGTCGACCCGGCGCCCGTCGGGCCGTCGCCGTCGGCCTCCACCGAAACCGGGCCGACTGGTCCGGCAACCTCGTCCGGCGCACCCGGACCGGCGCAGCCGTCGTCGGGGTCGGCGCCGAGCAGCGGCGAGTCAACGCCTAACAGCGCAGCGTTGTCGACGGACCAGCCGGAGACGTCCAACGGCGGCATCTACTACCCGACCAAGCCGCAGCAGTTCGTCGAGCTGGCACCCAGCGAGAACACCGGAATGCTGATCCAGAGCCGCACCCTTGCCGGTTACCTACCGGTCCCGACCGCGCTCGACCCGCAGTACACCGACGTGCTGTCGCTGAACGTGCTGCCGATGCGCGGCGGCGACAGCCTCACCGCGTTGCTGGACAAACCCGGCGTGGCCGTCGGCACGAAGCTGGGCATGTACGGCGGGTTCAGCACCGGGCGTCGGTCGGTCAAGAAGAAGGACAGCTCGCTGATCCTCGCCGCGCTGATCTTCCCGAGCCCGGACGCCGCCGGCAAGGCCGCCAAGGCCCTGGCCGAAGCCGGGGTGAGCGACGACCCCGACCTGCCGTACAAGGCGGTGAAGCTGCCGAACCAGCCCAAGGGCTTCGGTCTGCAGAACCCGAAAACGCCCAGCCTGCAAGGCTTTCTGGCCTCCGGGAGCCTGGTGCTGTACGTCTACCTCGCCGGTGAGCGCGGGGAGAACATGACGCCAAAGCTGCCGGCCGTTGGCAGCTATCTGGCCGCCCTGCAGAAATCCACCGCGTCGTTCAAACCGGTGCCCAAGGCCAAACTGAAGACCCTCAAGCTCGACCCCGATGGGGCCTACGCCCGCGCGCTGCCGAACAAGAAGGGTGACGGCACCGTCTACGACGGCGCCTGGTCGGCCAAGGCGTTCCTGCATGCGATGGGCGACTACAAGGCCGACAGCGAGGTGTTCGAGCAGGCGAAGGTGGACGCGGTCGGCAGCGGCCGGTCCACCGTCTACCGGGCCAAGGATCACGCCGGTGCGGCACTGGTGTCCGCCCAGTTCGTCCGCGATCTCACCGCCAGCAAACCCGGCTACTCGCCGATGGCGGCGCCCGGCGGGATGGAAGGGGTGAGCTGCCTGCGGAACACCCTCGAAGCCAAGTTCTACTGCACCGGCGCCGTCGGCCGGTATGCGTTCGAGTACCACGCCGAAGACTCCGAGGACCTGCAGCGCTCGCTGCAGTCCCAGGTGGCAGTGCTGAGCGCCTGAGCCGGCACCGGCCGGATAGTCTTGTCTGGCGAAGATCCTGGCGAGATCACAGACAAGTAGGCGCGGGGGAACCGCGTCCGGAGGAGAGAAGACATGGCGGCAATTGAGGTCATCGGCGCGCGCGAAATCCTTGACTCGCGCGGCAATCCGACCGTCGAGGTGGAGATTGCCCTTGACGACGGTTCGCTGGCCAGGGCCGCGGTGCCGTCCGGCGCGTCCACCGGCGAGCACGAGGCGGTGGAGCTGCGCGACGGCGACAAGGGCCGATACCAGGGCAAGGGTGTCACCAAGGCGGTCGAGGCCGTCCTCGACGAGATCGGCCCTGAGCTGATCGGCTACGACGCGACGGAGCAGCGGGTGATCGATCAGGTTCTGATCGATCTCGACGGGACCCCGGACAAGTCACGGATCGGTGCCAACGCCATTCTCGGAGTGAGCCTTGCGGTGGCGAAGGCCGCGGCCGATTCCGCCGAGCTGGAACTGTTCCGCTACATCGGCGGCCCGAACGCGCACATCCTGCCCGTCCCGATGATGAACATCCTCAACGGCGGGGCGCACGCCGACTCCGACGTCGACGTGCAGGAGTTCATGATCGCCCCGATCGGCGCCGCCACCTTCAAGGAGGCGGTGCGCTGGGGCGCAGAGACCTACCACTCGCTGAAGTCGGTGCTGAAGAAGCAGGGGCTTTCCACCGGACTCGGCGACGAGGGCGGGTTCGCGCCCAATCTGCCGTCCAACCGGGCCGCGCTCGACCTCATCTCCGAGGCCATCTCCGGTGCCGGTTTCAAGCTGGGCCGCGACATCGCGTTGGCCATGGATGTGGCTGCGACGGAGTTCTTCGACGGCAAGGGATCCAAGGGCAACTACACCTTCGAGGGCAAGAAGACCTCAACCGCCGACCTGATCGGCTACTACCGGGAGCTGCTGGACGCCTACCCGATCGTCTCGATCGAGGATCCGCTCAGCGAGGACGACTGGGACGGCTGGGTGGAGATCACCAAGCAGCTGGGCGACCGGGTGCAGATCGTCGGCGACGACCTGTTCGTCACCAATCCCGACCGGCTGGAGGAAGGCATCACCCGGCACGCGGCGAACGCATTGCTGGTGAAGGTGAATCAGATCGGCACCCTGTCGGAAACCCTTGATGCGATGGCGCTGGCCCAGTCCAACGCGTTCCGCTGCATGATGAGCCACCGGTCCGGCGAGACCGAGGACACCACCATTGCCGACCTGGCGGTGGCGACCAACTGCGGCCAGATCAAGACCGGCGCGCCGGCCCGCTCCGAGCGGGTGGCCAAGTACAACCAGCTGCTGCGGATCGAAGAGAACCTCGGCGATGCGGCGCGTTACCAAGGTGAGCTGGCCTTCCCGAGGTTCACTGATCAGTGATGAGTAGGCGCCCTGCCGAGCGGGGCCCCGGCCGCAGGCGCTCCGCCAGCAGTGGACGCCAGGGACCGGGCGCCCGTCGCAACAGCAACGGCCCGGCCGCCCCGCGGGGAGGCCGGGCCGTCCGGCGTGCCCCCGGCCGGCCGGTCGGCAGCGACGCCACCGGCCGTTCCGGTGCCGCTCGGAGCACCGGCTCCGGTGCGGCCAGGGCAACCGGCGCCAAATCCTCCGGCCGCGGTGCAGGTACCGCGCGGGTCACTGCCCGCACGGCCAAGAGCCGGGGTGCGGATTCCGGCTCGGGGATGTGGCGGCAGCTGACGGTGCTCGGCCTTGTGCTGATCGCCGTCGCGCTGGCCGTCGCGGTGCCGCTCCGCGGTTACCTCGACCAGCGGGCGCAGCTGGCCGGCGCCATCGCCGAGCAGCAGGAGTTGGAGCGGCAGAAGCAGGTGCTGCAGGACCGTCGCGACGCCCTGAAAGACCCTGACTACGTCAAGGAGCAGGCCAGGCAGCGGTTGCAGTGGGTGGAGAAGGGCGAGCGGGTGTACCGGGTGGTAGGCGGCAAACCCGAGAGCACCGCCGCGGCCGGCGGGACCGCGGCTCCCGGCACCAGTGCCCCCGCAACCACCGAGCAGCCCTGGTACGGGGACCTGTGGGACTCGTTGACCGAACCCGCCGCACCCGGCTCGACCGCCGCACCCGGCTCCACCGGTGCGCCGGCCACCGGCACGTCCGCTGCTCCGGTCGCGCCTGCGACCGGCACCACCTCGGGCGCCGCTGCTACCGCGGGTGCAGGCGCCACCGGCGCTGCCGGGCCCACGGCGCCCAGCACCTCGGCGGCTGCTGGTACCAGGTGACGGCGATGACGGATCCGGGTGCCGGCCCACGGCAACTCACCCCGATGACGCCGGCCGACGCCGAACTGTTCCAGCAGCAGATGGGCCGGCCGCCGCGCGGCGTGATCGGTGTCGCCTACCGCTGCGACCACGGGGTCCCTGCGGTGGTGCAGACCGCGCCCCGGCTGCCGGACGGCACCCCGTTCCCGACCATGTACTACCTGTGCTGCAAGACGCTGAACTCGGCCGTCGGGCGGATGGAATCATCCGGCCTGATGGCCCGGATGACGCAACGACTGGCCAACGACGCCGACCTGGCAGCCGGCTACCGCCGGGCCCACGAGAGCTACCTTGCCACCCGGAATGCGTTGGGCGACTTGGGTATCGACGTGACGGCCGGTGGCATGCCGGACCGGGTGAAATGCCTGCATGTGTTGATAGCGCATTCCTTGGCGGTGGGGCGCGGGGTGAACCCGCTCGGCGACGAGGCCGTCGACGCGCTGGGCGACTACTTCGCCGGCGAGGCGGCCTGCGCCCGGCTGGACTGAGCGCGCCGGGTGGTCAGCCGGCGCGCAGCAGCGCCGTGTACCAGTCGACGGCGGCGTGCAGATCTTCCACAGCGATGTGCTCGTCGGCTGCGTGCAGGCTCTGCCGCTGCTGCCGGCTCATCCTGATCGGGGTGAATCGGTACACCTGGTCCCAGTGCTGCTGGAAGAATCGCCCGTCGGTGGCCGCCATGGTCAGGTACGGCACCGGCACCGCGTCCGGCAGGACCGCAGCGGTGGTGCTGGTGAGCAACTCGAACGCCGGACCGGCGGTGGGTGCCTGCGGTGACGGTTCGCTCGCCGAAAGTTCCTGCACCGCAACGCCGGTGCCCTTGACGACGCGGCGGATGCGCTGCACGGCCGATGCGGTGGATTCGCCGGGCCGCACCCGGACGTTGACAACCGCCTGCGCGCGGTCGGCCATGGCATTCGGCGCCGGTGCACCGGACAGCATGGTCACCGAGGTGGTGGTGCGCACCATCGCTGCGGTTTCCGGGCCGAGCCGCGCCAGCACCGCTGCCAGCAGGCGCGGGCGCCCGGTCAGGAACGAGAGTACCTGTCGCAGTGGGGGTTTCATCCGTGGTGCGAGAGTGCGCAGCAACCGCACGGTGATCGGCGGGACGCCGGCTGGGAACGGGCGAGCGTCGATGGCGACGATGGCCTTGGCCAGCCGGGCGACCGCGGCGTTGCGGGTGGGCGTTGAGGCATGGCCGCCGGCGTCGGTGGCGACCAGCAGCAGGCTCAGCAGGCCCTTCTCGGCGACGCCGATCACCGCAAGGGGATCGCCGATGCCGGGGAAAGCCTGCTCGGCGACAGCGCCGCCCTCGTCCAGCACGAGTACCGGATCAACGTTGCGGCGCACCAGTTCTGCCGCTGCCGCCGCGGCGGACGGCCCGGCAACCTCCTCGTCGCACCCGAACGAGAACCACACATCGCGCCGTGGGCTGAACCCGCCGGCCAGCAGCCGCTCGGCCGCTGCGCAGATGGCGATCAGCGACCCCTTGCAGTCCAGCGTGCCCCGGCCCCACACCGCGTCCCGACCGTTGGCGTCGACTGCCACGTCACCGCCGAACGGTGGATGCCGCCAGCCAGCATCGGTCTCAGTGCGCAGCTCGGTGCCCGGTTCGGCTGTCGGGTTGACACCGAACGGGCCGGACGCTGGCGGGTGGGACGCCGGCACCACGTCCTGGTGAGCCATCAGCACCAGCGGGCGACCGCCGGTGTCGGCGCCCGGCCAGCGCAGCAACAGGCCGCGCCCGATGCCGGCGTCGCTGAGCGTGGTGATCTCACAAGCCCGATGCAGCAAGGGGAATCGCCGGCGCAGCTCGGCGTGCAAGGCATCGAACGCGCCGGCGTCGGTTCCGGCATCGCCGACGTGCGACACCGTCGGGATCCGCACCGCTGCCTGCAGCGCGGCGACCACCTGTGCCGGTTCCATCGCGTCAGCCTACGGCCGCCGAATTCATCATCCGCTGCACCAGTGAGTGATTCTCGCCGGTCGCGGACGGAAATGGGCCGCTGCTGCAGCAGGTGATGAAACTGGCTGCCCCGCCCGCCCACGGTGCGGGATGATTCGGACCCTGCCGAAACTCTCCCGCGCGCCGCCGCAGGTCAATAGAGTGAGGGTGCCGGCGCCGTCGGGGTTGCTGGTCAGCAGGGATCAGCAGCGGAGGGGTAGCAGCATGGCGGAGCAGCGCAAGCGTGCGAGCAAGCAGCCGGCGAAGGTGGACGGCCGGGTGCGGTTCCCCGGCATCAGCCCGCGGGCCTACGAGCACCCGGCCGACCGCGGGGTGATGGCGACCATGCGCGCCGTTCCCGGACTGGCCGACATTCTCAAGACGTTGTCCGGGATCTTCCCGGAGCGTGGCGAGCGGCTGATGGCCCTGGCCTCGTGCATCCGGGTGGGGGACAAGCAGTATCCGCAGTTGGAGAAGATCCGCCAGGACTGCGCCGCGATCCTCGACCTGCCAACGGTTCCCAACGTGTTCGTGCACCGCGACCCGTACGCCAACGCCATGACCATCGGTATCGACGAGCCGTTCATCTTGATCAACACCGGGCTGGTTGAGGCGCTGGACGACGACGCACTGCGGTTCGTCATCGGGCACGAGATGGGGCACGTGCTGTCCGGGCACGCGGTGCTGCGCACCCTGCTGATCCGACTGCTCAGCCTGCAGACGACCATCGCATGGGTGCCGGCCGGCGCGCTCGGGCTGCGGGCGGTGATCGCTGCGCTGCGCGAGTGGTTCCGTAAGGCCGAACTCACCGCTGACCGGGCTGGGCTGCTCACCGTGCAAGATCCGAAGGCGGCGCTGCGCGCGCATGTGTACCTGGCCGGTGGCATCGAGAGCGAGCAGATCGACATACCGTCATTCCTGCGTCAGGCCGAGGAGTACACGCAGGTGGAGGACATCCGTGACTCCATCCACAAGCTGCGTGCGGTCGAGGGCATGACGCATCCCCTCGCCGTGGTGCGCGCCGCCCAGTTGCAGAAGTGGGCCGCGTCGGAGGACTACCGCGCGATCCTCGGCGGCACCTACCCCAAGCGCGAGGACGACACTCCACAGAAGGACCTCGGCGAGGATATGAGCAGCGCCGCCCGCTCGTACAAAACCGCGGCCGAGGAGTCGACCGATCCGCTGACCAACCTGATCAACACCGTCGGTGACCAGCTGGCCAAGGCCGGTAGCCGGCTGGGCGGGATGTTCAAGCAGGACAACGGATCTGCCGACGGAGCGCCCGACGGCGGCAAGTCCGGCAAGAACTGACTCGGCTGCTCACGTTCTAGAGCACTCGACCGCCCGGGTCGGCGGGACGTTACCGCGCTGGATCGCACCCCGGCGTTGTGAATCGTGAGTGGCAACGCGAGCACCGGCGGACGGCGACAATCGGTAGGGCGGCGACGGCGGCGACATCGGTAGGGCGGCGATCATCGCACCATTGAGCCCCACAGCCTGTCGATCTCGGTGGCGAACGCCCGCGCGCGTTCGGTCGTCGGCTGCGGTGGCTCGCCCGCGCCGGTGGCTGCCAGCTGAATGCTGACGTTCCTGGCCCGATCCGAGCGCACGCAGGTGATCATGGCGTCGGTGCTGTCCAGCACCTGCTGCTTGGCAGCCGCGAGGTCGGCGGCGCTGTCAACGTTGATCGCTCTGGTCGGAGCCGCCGTGCAGCGCACGGTGTCCGACCCGGGAACCGGCAGCGCAGACGTCGCGCCGATCTGACGGACGCGCAGCAGCATGGCGTCGCTGGAGGTCAGCGGCGCCGGCTGCATCCCGTTCACCACGGTCAGCAACAGCCGAGTGTTCTCCACGGTGCCGTAGGCCATCTGGATGCCGGGGCCGCCGTACGCCTGGGTGAACGCGGCAATGCCGTCGGTCGCGACGGCCGCCTGAGCCCTGCCCTGATCGGGGTACTTCTCGGCGAGCGCGAGGTCGTCACGCTGCAGGCCGAGCACGGAGTCCGGCAGGGTGTCCAGACCGATCGGTATCGGAGGTGGCAGCGGATCAGAGCCGGACGCTGCGCTGTCCGATGCGGAGCTGACCAGCCAGACCGCGCCGACGATCCCGGCGCCGACCAGCGCCCCGACCAGCGCCGCGATCACCGGCAACCGCCGGCCGCGGTTCGGCGCGTGGGCGGACGTCAAGCCTGGTGGTGCCGGGGAGGGCTGGTGGTTTCCGGGCAGTTGGTCGGTCATGGCGCTCAGTATCTCGCGAGCGCTGCCGCGCCGTGGCTGTTCAACAGTGGGGATGTGCGCGAGTTGCCGGCGGCGGCACCGGCGGTCAGCCGGCTGCTGCCGCCGCGAGTTCGGCAGCCAGGCGGGCGTTGGCCAACACCAGATCAATGTTCGCGCGCAGGCTGGCGCCCTCGGTGTGCTCGTGGAAGTAGGCCAGCAGGTACGGGGTGACGTCCTTGCCGCTGATGTTGTTGCGCTGCAATCCTTCGAGCGCTTCGGCGAGCACGGCGTCGTGCACCGCGGGGTCGAGCTGACGATCTTCGGCGATCGGATTTGCCACCACAAGGCCCTGCGGCAGACCGAGTTCGCGGCGCACCCGCACCAGCGCGGCCAGCTCGTCCGGAGTGTTCACCGTCCACGGCACCGGGTGATCGGTGCGGCTGACGTAGAAGCCGGGAAACACGTCGGTGCGGTAGCCGACCACTCCGACCGACAGGCTCTCCAGCCGCTCCAGCGTCGCCGGAATATCGAGAATCGATTTGGCGCCGGCGCACACAACGGTGATCGGAATCTGGCCGAGCGCATACAGATCGGCGGACTCGTCCCAACTGTCGGCGGCTTCACGATGAACGCCGCCGAGCCCGCCGGTGGCAAACACCTCGATGCCGGCTTTGACGGCCAGGTACGACGTCGCAGCCACCGTCGTCGCGCCGACCGCGCGGGTCGCCAGCACCATCGGCAGGTCGCGGATGCTGGCCTTGGCCACCTCGGGAGTGTCGACCAGCTCGCGGCGCTGCTGCTCGTCCAACCCGATGTGGGCGGTGCCGTCGAACAGCGCGATGGTGGCCGGGGTGGCGCCGCCGTCGCGCACCGCCTGCTCGATCTGGCCGGCGACCTCGAAGCCGCTGTCCTTCGGCAGGCCGTGGCTGATGATGGTGGACTCAAGAGCCACCACCGGTCGACCGGCAGCGAGCGCGTCGGCCACATCGGCCCGAACGACGATCGGAGCGATCGGTGCGTCAACCGGCGGCCCGGCCGGCGAAAGCTGTTCTGACATGGCAAGAATCCTTTGGCTCGGGTGTTCAGGTGTCTCGGGGTGCCGGGCGGGTCCGGCGGAAGTTCGGATCGGGTGCGGCGGTGGCGGTCACCGCAGCAGTGGCCGGGTCGGCGCTGGCAAGGCGGCCGCCGCTCGCGCGCCGGCCCGTCCGTCCTGGCCGCTCCAACCGGTGCGCAGCGCCGAGGCAATGCTCGGCAGTTCGGGAAGCGCCCGGCCGGCGCCGCGTCTGCCTGCGGTCAGCGCACCCAGCGTCCCGGCGAGCACCAGCGCCGCGTGCGGGTCTTCGGTGAGGGCTCCGGAGTGCAGGCCGTACAGCAAGCCGGCGCTGAACGCGTCGCCTGACCCGGTGGTGTCGACCACCTGGACCGGCATTCCCGGGATGCACAGCTGGTCGCCGCCGGCGCAATGCAGTGTTGCTCCCGCGCTGCCTCGCTTGACGGCGATGGTGGCGTCGGTGCGTTCCCGCAGCCGGGCGATTGCAAGGGCAGGGTCGGAGATTCCACTGAGCGCCGCGAGTTCGGCGGAACCGGCGATCAGCAGATCGATGAGTGGAAGCCAACTGTGCACCGTCTCGACCTGCGCAGCGGCGGCCACCGCGGCCGGCGGCAGATCCATGCTGACCCTGATGCCGGCGTCACCGGCGACCGCGAGGGCCGCCGCCACGGCGGTGGTCTGGGTGGGGGAGAGCGCCGAATATCCAGACAGGTGCAGCGCGCCAGCGCCACGCACCAGAGCAAGCGCATCGGGCGTCAACCCGGCCGCGGTGTTCGCCCCGCGATGCGCGATCAGCAATCGCTCACCGTGGTCCGGCACCACCACAACAGTGGTGGCGGTCGGCAGCGTTGCATCTTCGGAGACGTGTTGGGTATCAAGGTGTTCGGCGCGCAGCTCGGCCTGCGCGTGCCGGCCGGCCGGGTCCATGCCCACTCGGCCGACCATCGTCACCGGCAGGCCGAGCCGGGACGCCATGATCGCGGTGTTGGTGACCGAACCGCCGACGGTTTGCCCCGAAGAGTCGGCGATCAGATCGGCGCCGGGTCGCGGCTCCGCCGACACCTGCAGCGTGAGATCCACGGTGATGTCGCCGAAGACAACGAGTGAACCGGCGCGATGGCCGGCGCCCCGCGGCACCGCCTGCTGGCTGAGGTGCCGGTTCGGCTCCGAGATGTGATGCATGCGCTCCCTGGCTGACCGGCCGGTTTCTCAGGCGCGGTACCGACAGAATACTGGGCCGCCGGCCCGCCACCTGCAGCCCGTTCGCGGCTCGGCGTCGGCACCCGCGAGCTGTTGACCAGCCGGTGGCACCGGTGTTGCATAGAAACGGCGTTTCAAGTGTGGGCCGACGGTGGCCCGGACGCGTCCGGCTGGGAGGCACTCATGGATCTTCGGCGAACCGGATTGCCAGCAGCGCATGCGGACTCGCGCGCACCGCGGCGGCGGCGCGGAGCCGTTTCGCTCGCGCTCGTGCTCGCGCTGGCCGCGACCGGCGCGGTGGTGCCCGCCGCGGCTGCCGGCGCCACCGGTCAACCCGTCGTCGGAGCCGCGCCCGCCGCCGCGCCCGCGGACTCGGCAGCGCGAGCGGATGCCGGGCTCCCGGCCCGGTCGGACCCGGCCCAGTCGGACCCGGCCCGGTCGGAACTGGCCCGGTCGGAACTGGCCCGGTCGGAACTGGCGCTGCGGGATCCGGCCCGTTGGGACTTCGAGTCGGGAACGCCCGGCTCGGTCCCGGCAGGTTGTGCCGCTCCCGCGGGCAAGGCGCCGGCGGTGATCACCGCCGCGGACGCGGCGAGCGGTCGGCAGTCGCTGCTCATTGATGATCAGAATGCTTCGGCCCAAACGGTTCTCGGCTGCAGTTTCAGTGCCCGTGCCGGCGCGCAGCTGGCGCTGTCGATCAAGCCGACCGCGGTCCGCGGCGGTATCGCGATCGATCTCACCGGTACCAGCACCGCCGGTGCCGGTGGCATCTTCCACCTGATCGTCGTCGGCGACGGTGCGGTGCGCTGGTACGACGAACGCGGTGGCTGGCGGCCGCTGGCGCCGGCCGGCACCGTACCGACCGGAGTCTGGAGCCGACTTGAACTCGGGGTGACCGGCGACCAGGATGCGGTCTACCTGTCGGTCAACGGCAGCTACCGCGGATCCGCCGGGCCGCAGACGATCAACCCGGTGCGCACCCTCACCGGGTGGCAGGTGGCCAGCAGCGGCACCGCCACCGTTGGCGATACCGCGTACCTGGACGATGTCACCGTCGGCCCGGCATTGGCCAGGCGCCCCAACGCGATCACCGCGCAGTACGCCATCGGGCCGAAGTACTACCTCGCGACCTCCAGCACGCCGGCGCAGATGCCGACCACGGCGGTGCAGGTGCCATGGCCCACCGCCGTCGGTGGCAAGCGGATCATCGCCAGCTTCCCGGCGCACGGCGACTCGGCCACCGACACCGGGAACCGGATGGTGATCTCCGACGACGGCGGAAAGACATGGCAGGACTACCAATCGCACAACCCGATGCCGCAGGTGCCGTCGATCTTCATCACCCGACTGCAGGACGGCAGCCTCTATGCGATGAACTACCACAACTACGCCACCGCCGACCCGACCAGGGCGACGATCGAGAGCGCGACGTCCACCGACAACGGCGTCACCTGGACTCAGCGTGACGGAACGCTCACCTCGCCGGAACCGTTGGCGGCCTACGCATGTGAGCGGCCCGCCGGTTGCACCGCGATCGTGCAGGTGCACAGTGTGGTCGAGGACCCGGACGGGACGCTCTATCAGACCGCGTACGGCCGGTACCAGGGCGACACCAAGCTGCGGCAGATCCTGCTGGTCTCGAAGAACAAGGGACTTGACTGGACGGTGCGCGCGACCGTTGCCAACAACCCGAACCTGAGTACCGACAAGGCTTTCGAGGGTTTTCCCGAGGGAGTGCTGACCAGGATCGGCGAGCACGGGTTCTTGATGGTGATGCGGACCGGCTCGTACCTGCCGATGTACCAGTCGTACTCGTCCGACGACGGGTACACCTGGAGCACCCCGCAGCCGGTGAGAACCACTACGGGACAACCGGTGTCGAGCGTGTTCCCGACTCTGGAGCGGATGGCCGACGGCTCACTGCTGCTGTTGGTGGGGCGGCCGGGTCTTTCGCTCCTGCGGTCGAGGGACGACGGCAAGACCTGGACGCCCCAGACCTGGGTCGACTACCAGAACTCGGCCAACGGCTTCATGATGGTGACCGGTAGCAAGACCGTGATGGTGTTCGGAGATCAGGGCGCGGACTGGAACAGGCCCCTGCAGTACCGGGTCTGGTCGCGCACCGTCATCGTGCACGGCAGGTAGAGGTCAAGCGCGGCTTGGAGTTTGGCGCCCGACCCGCGCCAGCGCCCACTCCCATGGATCGGTGGCGTCGGCGGAATCGACCGGCGCTGCGAACGGGGCGTCCGGCCCAGCGCTCGCCGCCTCCGGGATGCCGGCGGCGATGTTCCTGACGCTGGTCACCACTTCGGGCTCAGGACGGTAGTCGTTGCCGAGCGCGGTCGCGACGTCCCAGGTGTGCACGGCGGTGTCCAGCAGTTGTGCCGACACCGCGCCGGCAGCGGGAATCGGGTCGGGCCCGAAGTCGGCGATCCGCACCGCCGACGCCGGGTCGAGCAACCGAACGGCTTCGACGAGTTCGTCGCGGGCCGCGGCAAAGTCGGTCTGGTTGAACGGGATCGGGGCATACCGCTCGGCCGGCGCATCGCCGTCCCGCAGGGCGGCGGCAAAGCCACGCCACTGTCCGCCGATGTGTCCCAGCAGCGCCCCGAGGGTCCACTCGGCGCAAGGGGTGGGCCGATCCAGATCGGTGGCCTGGATCTTCGCGGCCGCTCCGGTGGCGTCGTTCAGCGCGGACAGCAGGTGGTGTTGAGCGGGGTCGGGTGTCGGAGTCGAAGACATGATCCCAATGTAGCAATCATTGTCAAGTGGTGATTGTTCCTGGTTGAGTAGCATGCCTGCGTGGCTACTTCCGCACCGCGGCCAGATCTGCTCGGCCTGGTGTTTCCGCTTGCCCGCGCCCTGCGCCGGATCGAGGACGATGCCGCTGAGCGGCACCAGCTCAGCATGTGGCAGTACGCGGTGTTGTCGGTTGTCGCCTTCCGGCCGGGGATGAATCAGCTGGCCACCGCGGAGCTACTCGGGTACTCACGGAATCGGATCGTCGCCGATCTTGATCTGCTGGAGCAGCGCGGGCTGCTGACCAGGCGTAGCGGGTCCGACCGGCGCAGCAACACGCTGTGGATCACCGAGGACGGCAGCGCGGTGGTCGCGCAGGTGCAGCGCCGGATCCACGTGGCAGAGGACGAGCTGCTGGCCGACATGCCGGCAGCCGATCGGCGCGAACTCCAGCGGCTGCTGGCCAGTGCGGCCACCATGGCGACCGGGACGACGGCCGCGGACTGACGCCGCGATCGGCCGTCGTCAGTCGGGCTCGGCCCGTCGGCTCGACGTGTGGTGCGCGCGGGTCAGCGCACGATCAGCACGATCAGGGTGCGCGGCCCGTGCACACCTTCGACCCGCGACAGTTCGATGTCTGATGTCGCGGACGGCCCGGAGATCATCGTCAGCGGTCGGGTGTCCGATTCCTCAAGGCGGGCAATGGCTTCCGGAACCGTTTCGACGATCTGATCGGCACGCAACACCACCAGGTGCCTGTCCGGCACCAGGGTGATGGCTCTCCGGCCCTGGCCGGGGCCGGCGTTCAGCACGATGGTGCCGGTGACGGCGATGGCGACCGCGGCGGTGGTCAGCACCGCGTCGATGTGATCGAGATCGGCCGCGGACAGCGGAGCGGAGCGCCGGTCGACGATCAGCTGGGTTGTCGAGGCGCTTGCCGCATCGACCAGCTCGGCCGGCGCGTCGTCGGCCAGCACAACGGAACCGCTGGGCCGCAAGGCATCCGCGACGGCGGCGGGCAGCTCGTCCGGCGCGAGCACGCGCACGTCGGCGCGGTAGTCGACCAGTCGGTCCACCAGCAGCTCGACCACCGCCGGCGAGCCGGGCGGGTGGTCGCCGGTGTGCCGGTAGTCGCGGGGCACCGGGGCAGGTTCTGGGGTGCCGGCGATCGCCTCGCGGATCCGTTGCAGCATGGCGGTTCTGGACCGGCTCATCTGGGCTCGCCTCCTGGTGCCGGCGCGTCGTCGCTGGATCCGTGCTCGGCCCGCCAGCGCTGGTGGAAGGTCTGCCGCGGGGGTTCCGGTAGATCACGGCTGGTGGTCCAGGCCGACAACGGGGGTGGCAGTGAGCTGATCTTGTGCTTCTTGCCGGCCAGCACCCGCCCGGCTTTCATGGCCTTCTCGGCCGCGGTGAAGCGTTTGCCACTGCTCATCACCCAGCTGGCCGCGCGCATCGCCGCGTCCCAGCCGCCGGGGATGGTGCGGTCGCGGTCCGCATCGACCACCCGCCCGCGCAGTTCCACCAGCAGCGACGGGATGTCGATCTTCACCGGGCAGGCGTCGAAACAGGCTCCGCACAACGACGACGCGTACGGCAGTGACGCATTCGGATCGTCGTGGCCGTCGATGCCGGTGAGCTGCGGGGTGAGCACTGCACCGATCGGGCCGGGGTAGACCGACCCGTAGGCGTGGCCGCCGGCCCGCTCGTACACCGGGCAGACGTTCAGGCATGCCGAGCAGCGAATGCAGTGCAGTGCAGCGCGTCCCACCTCGTCGGCCAATGCGTTGGTGCGGCCGTTGTCGAGCAGCACCAGATGGAAGTTCTGCGGCCCGTCACCAGGGGTGACTCCGGTCCACAACGATGTGTACGGGTTCATCCGCTCGCCGGTGGAGCTGCGCGGGAGCAGCTGCAGGAAGACCTCGAGGTCGGCGAAGGTCGGCAGCAGTTTCTCGATGCCCATCACCGTGATCAAGGTTTCCGGCAACGTCAAGCACATCCGCCCGTTGCCTTCGGACTCCACCACCGCGAGGGTGCCGGTCTCGGCGATGGCGAAGTTCGCCCCGGAGATGGCCACCTTCGCCGAGAGGAACTTGCGCCGCAGATGCTCCCTGGCGGCCATCGCCAACCGGCGCGGCTCGTCGCTGAGATCGGCTGGGGCGTCGGGCATCTCGCGCAGGAAGATCTCCCGGATCTCGCTGCGGTTGCGGTGGATGGCCGGGACCAGGATGTGCGACGGGGTGTCGCCGCCGAGCTGGACGATGAGTTCGGCCAGGTCGGTCTCGAAGGCCTCGATGCCGCGTTCTTCCAGGTACTCGTTCAGGCCGATCTCCTGCGTGGCCATGGATTTCACCTTGACCGCTTCGCGGGCGTCGCCCGGCTGCAGCGAGTTCTCCACCAGGCCGGCGACGATGCGGTTGGCCTCGTCGGCGTCTGCGGCCCAGTGCACAACGCCGCCGCGCGCCGTCACCTGAGCCTCCAGCTGCTCCAGCAGCTCCGGCAGGCGCGCCATCACCTGCTGCTTGACGGCAGATCCGGCGTCCCGCAAGGCTTCCCAGTCGTCCAGCTCGCCGACGACGGCGGCGCGCTTTGCACGGATGGTCGCCGTGGCGTTGCCGAGGTTGCGGCGCAGCTGGGTGTTGCCGACCGCCGATCTGGCCGCATCGGGAAACGAGGTGTGGCCGCGGAGCGGCGAATCCGGGAGTCCGTTGTGACCCATCCCGTGCCCCGATGGGCGGCTGCGGCGCGGTATTCCGAGGAAGGTTGTCATCGCGCTGCTCCGACATTCCCGGTGGCGGTAGTGCTGGCTGGGTTGGCGGCCGGGGCGGATTCCTTGGTGGCCGCCAAGATCTCGGCCAAGTGCACGGTCCGCACGCCGACCCGCATCCGGGAAAGCCCGCCGCCGATGTGCATCAGGCACGACGAATCGCCCGCGCTGCACACCTCGGCCCTGCTGGCGATGATGCCGGCCATCTTGTCGGCGAGCATCGCGGTCGACACGTCGGGATTCTTGAGCGCGAAGGTGCCGCCGAAGCCGCAACATTGATCAGCACCGGGCAGTTCAACCAGGTCGATGCCCTGCACCGTTGACAGCAGCTGCAGTGGCTTCTCGCCAACCCGGAGCATTCGCAGCGAATGGCAGGTCGGGTGGTAGGTGACCCGATGCGGGAAGTACGAGCCGAGTTGAGCGGCAGAATCGGTGATTCCCAAGACATCCACCAGCAACTCGGACAGCTCGTAGGTGCGCGCGGACAGGTCGGTCGCGGCGGCGGCAAGACCGTCATCCCCACCCTTGCGGGCGATCATGGCGTGCTGGTGCCGGACCGAGCCGACGCACGATCCAGACGGTGCCACGATGGCGTCCACGCCTGCGGCCTCGAAGGTCTGCACGTGATGCCGGACGATCGGCAGCGCCTCGGCGAAGTAGCCGGTGTTGACATGCATCTGCCCGCAACAGGTCTGCGCCTGCGGAAACACCACCTGGTGGCCCAGCCTCTGCAGCAGCGTGACGGTGGCGGCGGCCACGTCGGGGAACATGGCGTCGGCCAGGCAGGTCGCCAACAACGCGATCCGCATGGTGCCTCCTTGGTTGCTCTGGTGCATCCCGGCCCGGGTGACGTCCGGCGCTGGTCCGCTCGTTGCTGGTCGCCGCGCGCCGGAACGGCCCTGTGGTCTGACCACACTATCGCGAGTCGGTCTGCCACACTCGGCTGGTGCGCGCGTACCAGCAGGTGCTGGCCCGGATCGAGGACGATCTGCGGGCCGGCCGGCTGGCGCCGGGTGGGCGACTGCCGGCGGAGCGGGCGCTGGCCGAGCGCTACCGGGTGGCCCGCTCCAGCGTCCGGGAAGCCGTCAAGGTGCTGGAAACCCTCGGGATGGTGCGCGCGCAGACCGGCTCGGGCCCTGAGGCCGGAATGGTGCTGATCTCCGAACCGGGCACGTCCATCGGCACCGCGCTGCGGTGGCACGCCGCGGCCGGGGGGCTGGCCGTCGCCGACCTGGTGGCGGCCAGGGTGTTGGTGGAGAGCTGGTCCGCGGAGCATGCGGCTCGGGTGGTTGCCGAAACGCCGCCCGCGCCGGTGCCGGCGGGTGCGGCGTTCGGGGACGGCGGGGACCCCATGCCGACCGAGCCGGCGTCCGCAGCGGCGGCGCGCGAGCGGGCGGCGAACTTGCTGAGCGCCATGGACGGCACCGTTGACACCGCCGAGTTCCTCCACCTGGACACCGAGTTTCACCTCGCGCTCGCCCAGGCGGCGGGCAACGCGGTGGTGGCGGCCATGTTGCAGGCGATGCGGCACGGCATCGAGTCGTACGTTTCGGCCGCCGTGCAGGCCCTGCCGGACTGGCCGGCGATGGCGGCGCGGTTGCGTCGGGAGCATCGGGCGGTGTTCGACGCGGTGCAAGCCGGGCGCGGCGCCAGCGCGGCACGGCTGATGTCGGCTCATATCAACGGGTTCTACGCCGATACCGGGTCGGTGGCGAGCGATGGTGTTGAGCCGAGCAGGAATTCAGACGTCGCCGGCAATCGTGCTGAGCGCACGGTGACTGCTTCGTCCGCCGGTCCGATCGGTGAGCCGATGCGAGTGGCCGGCATCGATGCCGGCACCAATGCGTTGCGGCTGCTGGTGGCCGACGTTGCGCGCGACGCGGACGGTACCCCCACCGTCGTCGACGAGATCCACCGTGAGCAAAGAATTGTGCGGCTGGGGGAGGGCGTTGACGCCACCGGGCGGCTGTCCACCCAGGCGCTCGACCGTACCTGGCAGGTGCTCGCCGATTACGTGGCGGTGTTGCGCGCCAGCGGCGCGGTGCGGGTGCGGATGGCGGCCACGTCCGCGCTCCGCGACGCCAGCAACGGCGCTGATTTTCTGGCGATGGTGTCCTCGACCCTTGGGCAACTGCCCGAGGTCTTGACCGGCGAACAGGAAGCGCGCCTGGGGTTTTACGGCACGGCGGCAGCACTTCCCGCGCAGTGGGGGCGACTGCTGGTGATCGACATCGGCGGGGGCTCAACGGAATGGGTGGTAGGGCCGGCCGGACCGGCCGCGCTCGCCGCCCCGTTGCAGGCGGTCAGCACGCAGATCGGCGCGGTGCGGATCACCGAGCGAGTGCTGCGCTCGGATCCGCCGACCCGTGAAGAACGCGCGGACGCCCAGCGGTGGATTGATGCCGAATGTACAGCCGCGCTGACGGCGTTGGATCTCACCGGGGTGGAGCAGGTGGTCGCGGTGGCCGGGACGGCGCTGACGGTCGGCGCCGCGGCGCTCGGACATGCCTTGCTCGATCCCTACACACTGCATCTCGCCGAGGTGCGAAGCGACCGGATCCATTCGGCGGCAAGGAATCTGCTGACCAGCACCCGCGCGCACCGGGCGGCGCTGCGGTATGTACTGCCGGGCCGGGTCGACGTGATCGGTGCCGGCGGATTGATTCTGTCCAGGGCGCTGACTGCGGTCGAGCAGCGCACCGGCATCCGAGCGGTGCGGCTGTCCAACCGCGATCTGCTCGACGGACTGGTGCTCTCGTTGGCGACCGCGCTGCCTTAGCCGGCCTCGACCACCCGGGCCAGAAGCGCTGTGAGCGTTGCGATCTCCTTGCCGGTGAGCGCGGTGAGCTGAACCGGTTGGCTGGTCGCGGCGACGGGATTGGACATCGTCGTCTCCGATCATCAGTACCACCCAGGTTTTTGGATGTGGGGACCGTGCTGGCCTGGACCGCTTCCGCCACCCGCATCCCGCCGGAGCACCTCGACGACGCCAACGCCCGCATTGATCGACGGGCGGGCGCCGCCGGCACCATCGGCCGCTACGGCACCGACATTGCTCCCCGAGTCCAGGACGCGTTGAGATGCCCAACCGTTGCCGCCCTGCCTGCGGCTGGACGGCAACGAACGCGAGCGTCCGACCGACCCCGACGGCCCTGATGCCCCGGTGCGATCCGCGCCGTACCGGGACAGCTCAGGAGGCCGTACCGGGTGATGTGCGCGGCGCGGGTCGCACTGGGGCGGACCCCGCGACGGTTTGCTACCGCTGGCTGCGGTCGGGGTGCTCGGCCTGCTCCTCGAGCGCCTCGACCTCGTCGCTCTCGAACCGTTCGTCGCGGCGTTCCTGCCGGTGCTCCTCCTGGTGCAACCGGTCTTCGCGGAGTTCGTCGTTCTTGTCGTTGTCGCGGCTCATGGGCTGGTCCTTTCTGTCGGTGCCATGCGTGCCTGCACAAGCGGACGTGCATTGCATGGCTGCAGTGCAAGGGTGCAGTGTCGCCGGCGGGGTGGCAATCGGTGGGGTGGGGTAATCGGCTGGCGGACGGCGCTGCATCTGGCGCCGACGTCGGCCCTGCCGGGCGCACCAAGGTCGTCCGATCGGGCAGCAGGTCATCCATCACAGCGACAAGGGAGCCCAATACACGGCTGTTCGCTTCGGTGAAACCCTTGCACTGCATGGCATGCAGCCCTCGACTGGAAGTGTTGGCGACTCCTACGACAACGCGCTGATGGAGACTATCAACGGGTTGTACAAGAACGAGTGCATCAAACCCGAAGGGCCGATCAGGAACCTGGCCCACGCCGAGTGGATCACCGCTGAATGGGTGTCCTGGTACAACGTGCACCGGCTCCACAGCCGGCTGCACTACCAGCCACCCGCCGAGTACGAACAAGCCCACTACGATCGACTACTGACCGTGCTCCAACCAGAGCCGGCCCACACAACACGACCGGTACCAAACCCGTGACGCTTCACTCCCCGTCTACGAGCGAGCGAGGGCCAAAGAGCCGCACCGACAACGGATTTCGTTGACAACAAAGGTTGTCCTGCAGGCACTCGCCGTCACAATCGTCACGCTGAAATATCTTCACGCTGAAACGTGTCGAACCGCCGGACCAGTGCACTCGTTGAACCCGAGGTCGCTACTGCAGCAGCCTTCCAGCACCGTCACGCTCCCAGCGTGGTCACGCCGCGGCGGCCGCCGACCGCGGATGCCGATCCGCCGACGCGGAGGGCGACGGCGCTGTTCGCTTCCGGCGCCGGGCCTGCCGAAGCGCCTGTCCGATCGAGAGTGCCTGTGCCGCAGTGAGATCCGGCAGGTAGGCGTGGCATATCGCCAGCCCTATCTCGGACAGTTCCCACGCCGACCCATAGGCAAGGTACACCGGCTCGAACCGAGGGCCGAACTTGCGCTTGTACGCCAGCAGCGAGCGGAATCCGTACACCGGCTCGAGCAGTTCGGCGATCTTGTCCAGCCCCCGGGCCAGAGTGCCGGCGTCGGCGGCGCCAGAGTCGTTGCGCGCCAACGGTGCCACCGACAAGCTGGCCCTGGCGCATCCTTCGGTCTGGAACTGCAGCAGGCACTCGGCGATCAGGAACTCCATCACCGGCCGGAACCCGTCGGGTCTGCGCCGCATCACGTCCAGCGTCCAGCCGACCACCCGTCCGGATTCGTGGATCGGCATCCAGGTGGTGACGCCGTGCACGGTGCCGGCGTCGTCAACGGCGACGATGGTGCGCATCTGCCCGTCGTCGGCCAGCTCAATGGTCCCGAGCGAGAATCCCATCTCCGGCAGGGCTTTCCCGTCGGACCACGCTCCGCTCACGCCGTCGATCTGGGCGCGCAGCTCGGGGTCGGCCGTAGCCAGGTCGACCTCGCGCAGCGTGATGTTCTCCTTGCCTGCCTTGTTGCGGGCGGTGCGCACGTCCTGCCATGCCTTACCGGTGAATCGCAGACCCGCCAGCTCGATGACGGCATCTTCGCCGATCTGCAGGGTGCGCGCGGGGCCGACCGACGTCACGAAGGCGTGGCTGACGGCGTACCAGGCTACCGTCCAACCCTGTTGCTGCGTAAACGATGTGAACTGTTCGGCCGCCGCTTTCCAGTGCGCTTTTGGACCAACCGGGTCGCCGATGACGATCGCCACCGATTGCTCCAGCCGGTAGCCGATGCTGACCTCGGCCGCCGGCCCGGAGCCGTGCCAGGTGGACACCCGGGGCCAGGTGCGCTGCCAGCCGAGATTTCCCCCGCCGTACCGCAGCATCTGCCGCCACCAGAACATTCGCTGCCCTCCATCACCGGCTGCCGGTTGCGCGTCCACCCCGGTGCGGGCGGTGGGCACGCCAGGCTCGGCTGCGCAGGCCGAGTGCCGTGACGCGACGCCGGCAGGCCGCGAGTGCCGCGGCAGCCCGGGCAGGGCGGCGTGCAGCAGCCGGGCCAACAACACCAACAGCACCAGCGCCCACACCCAACTCGATACCACCAGAATTGCTGCAGCCCAGGCGGTTTGGGGTTCCAAGTCGCCACCGGCAAACACGGCACGTAGCAGGATCTGGTGCAGTGTGCGGCGCGGGTCGCTGGCGCTCAGCGCGTCGCGCAGCAGCCACACCGTCACCGTCGAAGCGGCGATGAAGCCGAGCATCGCCAGCAGCAGCCGCGACCCGATCCGGCGCAGCGCTCGCATCGGCAGCCGGCTCGGCCAGTGGTGCCGACAGCTCACCAGAGCGCCCAGCAGCCCGACCCACAACAGCGCGCCGACACCGGCGGCGGCATCGCTGCCGTCCGTCAGCGCCGAACGCGCTCCCATCAGGCACGTCAACGTCGCGCCGGCCCACCAACCGGCCGGCAGCCCGCGCCGCAGTGCATCGGCGATCAGCACCGCCGCCGCGGCCAACAGCACGGTCGCTCCGATCCGGCCGGCGCCGGCCTGCGGGTGGACCGCGAAGAGCCCGCCGACGCCCTGGTACAACGCCAGTACCAGCTCCGACCCGGCGAGCACCAGAACACCCAAGGCCGCAACCGAGCGCGTCGGCATTCCCGGAGACCGCAGCCCGGACCTCCGCATCGCGGCGGAGCCCATCGGTCGCCGCCACGCCACACCGCCCAGGAACAGTCCCGCAGTCCAGCCCAGCAGATGCTCTGCGTCCCACAGCAATCCGCTGCGCAACAGCATCACCGCCAGGAAGCCGGTGCCAACCCACCGCAGGGTGCGCCGCGGCCCGACCGGGAGTGTTGCCGTCAGCGCGGCCACCACCCCGACCACCCCGGCCGACAGGCCGAGATCGGTCTGGTCGGCGGTGAACGTCATCCACGGCCACCCGGTGTTGGCCAGCGCGCGCACCAGCACCGCGGCACCGACCGTCCCGGCCAGATGCGTTGCGGCGAGTACCCCGGCGGTGGTCCGCCAACCGACTCGATGCTCGTAGTTGCCCACCGCCAGCACCAGCAACGGCACCATCACCAGGTAGAGCCGCGGATCCGGCAGCACGGCCGCTCCGACGACGAACCGCCACCACTGTCCGTCCAGCGCGTGGCTGCCATAGCCGACCATCGCGGTGGCGGCGTCGCCACCTCCGGTCAACACCACCAGCGAGGTGCCCAGCACCACCATGGCAAGGGCGAGGCCGGTGGTGAGTGGATGCCCGCTCACCCAGCGGCGCACCGCCGACCGGACAGACCGGCTGCGCTGCAGCAGCAGTGCTGCGCGCCCGGCCAGTTTCGGTGCCGAGGAATGCGAAACAGTGGTAGCCGAAGACATGACTTCATCGTCGGGAGTTCCGGGGCCGGCGTCTGTGCCGGTGACTACCGTCTTGGTGGGTAGCTAACTGGACAAGCGCCGTGCCGGGAGTCGAGCCGTTGCCACGCTACGCGGACAAGCACCGCCCCCCAGCAACGCTCAAATGTTCAAGCCCGGCGCCGCGTCGTGCTGCAGACTGCTCGGCATGACTGGTATGAGTTATCCGGTACGCCCGAAGCTGCCCGTGCCGAGCGCGGACGCCGCGATCGCCTGGTATGTCAGGGTTTTCGATGCCAAGCCGCTGCAGCGTCACACGGCGGGAAAGCAGGTGGTGCACGCCGAGATCGAGGTGTTCGGCGGGGTGGTGGCGCTCAAGGACGGCGACGAGTTCGATCCGGCCCCCGACGGCCGCGGCGTTCTGGTGGAGGCAGACACCGCAGACCCCGACCGCTACCAGCAGGCGGCGCTGGATGCCGGCGCCATCAGCGTCTTCCCGGTGGCCGATCAGGATTACGGGGCAAGGGGTGGCCGCATCCGCGACCCGTTCGGGCACGAATGGCTGCTGCAAACGCCCATGCCACGGTCGTGACGCAGTAGCCCCGAGCCCGGGGTAGCCGCCGCGGCTCGGCACCGGCCAGGCCGCGGCGGCGGGGGATCCGATTGCTCAACGCGATGAGCGTTTGCGGCCGGACCTGCGGCTGCGCTTGCCGGTCGGTTCGGTGCCGGGGCCGGCCGCCTCGATGAACTCCGCCAGGTCGGCGCTCTGCTGCAGCCGGGACGGTTCGTGCAGGTACATCATGTGCCCGGCCGGGTAGTAGTCGTAGCTCAGGTTCTCTCGTGCCTGCGGTGTGAGATCCATGGTGGCGAAACCGTTCTCGGCCGCGGCGAAGGGGGTGGCGCCGTCGTACCAGCCGCAGCTGACGTGGACCCGCAGGAACGGATTGATCCGCCAGGCGGCATCCAGATCGCCGATCACGCTGACGCCGCGACCCTCGAACTCCTTGTACGACCAGGGATGTACCCGGTCGGTGAGGATCTCGTACGGCAGGTCGCTCTGGTAATTCAGATCGCTGCGCAGGTAGTGGTTGACGGCAGCGGTGTACGGGCCCTGAAAGCCGCGGTAGGAGACGTCGTCGGCGATGGTCGCCGCGTTCTTGTCGGCAGGTGCGCCGGAGAATCGACCGTCAAGGCGGCCGACGGCCAAACCCTTGTCGCGCAACAGTTCCGCGTAGAAATGCTGGTGTTCGATGCGCAGGTTCGCCCGGTCGACGTAGTCCTCGCTGAGCCCCGTTGCCGCCGCCACCCTGCGAACGATGTCGGCCCGCTCGCTGTCGGTCAGCCGGTTGCCGCGCGCCAACGCCCAGGGATAGTCGCGTTCGGCCAGCTCGCGAGCCTCGTCGACGACGGCTTCCAGGCTGCGCCTGCCGTGCTTGCCGTGGTAGTGCGCGATAGCGGCGTAGGTGGGCAGGAAGCCGACGTAGGGATCATCGTTGTTGGGGGTGAACCGGATCGACCCCATGTCGAGCACCGCCGAGATCAGCATCAGCCCGTTGAGGTTCATCCCGTGGCGATCGGCCAGCCGGCCGGCGAGTGCGGCGGCCCGCAGCGTCCCGTACGACTCGCCGGCCAAGAACTTCGGCGACAGCCAGCGGTTGTTGCGGGTGGTCCACAACCGGATCATCTCGGCCACCGCGTCCCGATCGGCGGTAAAGCCGTGGTAGGTCTCGGGTTTGCCGCCCTTGACCGGTCGGGTGAATCCGGTGGACATCGGGTCGATGAACACCAGATCGGTGACGGCCAGCAGACTTTCGGGATTGTCGACCAGTTGGTACGGCGGCGGCACCGGGTCTTCGGCGTCACCGGCGAGCACCCGCTTCGGCCCGATCAGCCCCATGTGCAGCCACACCGAGCTGGAGCCGGGGCCGCCGTTGAAGCAGAACGTCACCGGGCGGGTGGCCGGGTCGGCGTCGTCGGCGGTGTAGCTCACCACGAACATCTCGGCCTTGGGCTGATGGCCGTCGAACGTGCCGTCGGTGATCACCTCCTCGCGCAGCACGATCCGGCCGGCGGTGGCGGTGTACGGCAGCGAACCGCCCGGGTAACTGAACGTGTGGTGGGTGGTCACCAGGTCGTCGTTCACCACCAGTTCTGCGTCCGGCCGGTCGCCGGTGTCGGTGTTCGGTTTGGCGTTGTTGTTGGTCTTGGACGCTGCTGCGGCAGCGGCCGAGTCGGAGCGAGGAGCGTCGTTGGCCATGCCGTTAGAGTAGCTAACGGCTCTCTGGGTCGACCGCCCCGGTCGTGCCGGACGCCGGCTGCTGGGCGGTGCCGCCGGGTGCTGCCCACCTGTCATGGTTTGGCCCTGACCTCTGACACCAAACTCCGACACCGACCTCTGACACCGACCTCTGACACCATCGACCCGTGACGCCATCCCCAGCACAGCGCCTGCTCGCGCTGGACACCGAGATCGCCGGGTGCCGGCGGTGCCCGCGGCTGGTGGCCTGGCGGGAGCAGGTGGCCAGGGACAAGCGGGCGTCGTTCGCCGACCAAACCTATTGGGGCAGACCGGTCCCAGGATTCGGCCCGGTCGACGCACGGATCGGCATTGTCGGGTTGGCGCCGGCCGCGCACGGCGCCAACCGGACCGGGCGGATGTTCACCGGAGACCGTTCCGGCGACTTTCTGTATGCCGCGCTCCACCGGGCCGGGTTGGCGTCACAGCCCGATGCGGTGTCGATCGACGACGGGTTGACGCTGCGCGACGTCCGCATCACCGCGCCGGTGCACTGCGCACCGCCGGACAACAAGCCAACCCCGGCCGAGCGCGACAACTGCGCCCCTTACCTGGCCAGCGAGCTGGACATTCTGCACGATCTCCGGGTGGTGATCGTGCTCGGCTCGTTCGGCTGGCAGGCAATGCTGAAGACGCTCGGGCAGCAAGGCTGGCCGGTGCCGCGGCCCCGACCGAAATTCGCGCACGGCGCGGAACTGCGGCTCACTAACGGGTCTGGGCGATCGCTGACGCTGCTCGGGTGCTTCCACGTCAGCCAACAGAACACCTTCACCGGGCGGCTCACCCCTGCCATGCTGGGCGACGTGGTGAACCGCGCCAAGCAGCTCTCCGCCGTGAGCTGAGGCGCGCCGTACCCTAAGACGCGAATCGGCCGGTTCCGCCTGTCGCGGCGCCGGCGGCGCCGCCCCTGTAGCCCAATCGGCAGAGGCAGCCGACTTAAAATCGGCACAGTGTGGGTTCGAGTCCCACCGGGGGCACCGATCTTGCGGTGGAGTCCACAAGCGCACACCTTTCGGTACCGCACCACCGGTGCAGCCGGCCGAACGAGTTGCGTTGTGCGAGAAGCGTTGTGCTCGCGCGGATGTGGGTCAGCTCGACCCGCGCTCACCGGCGACGCCAGACCAGCGCGCAGACCCACACACCGATCAGGCACGGCAGCAGCGCGACCAATCCGATCTCGAGCGGGTACACCCGCTGGCCGTATTCGGTGGTCAGCAGTAGGGCGACGGCCAAGGCGACTCCGACCAGCAGGGCAGCACCGCACCACCAGCGCAGCCAGCTGCGTCCGGTTCGGGCCGCGTGAGCGGTGACCCACCAGGCCGCGAGACCCAGCCCGGCGACCACGAACGCAATGGTGATCAGGATCGACCCGGAACCCGCGGCTCTGTCGGCGCCGATGTATGGCCGCTCCAGCGCGGTGACGCGATCGCTGATGGCTCCGGAGCGGACGAGGGTGACGACGGCGAGCAGGGCGCTGCCGGCGGCTCCGCTCCAGAGCGCTGCCCGCAGTTGGCGATCGATGCCGACAGCTGGGGCGGATTGGTGAACGGCGGTCATGGGGGAGTCCTCTCGTGAACGAGTCGAGTTAGAACTTGAGACATTGTGTCTCAAGAAAGACTAGCGCAGGATAGGGCCATGGCAAAGAGCGTTCCCGGCCAGACCAAGCGCGCTCCGCAGAGCCCGGGCACCGCCCGGAGCACGAGTCCCGGCCAAACCAAGCGCAACCCGCAGACCCCGCGCACGAGCATCGGGCGGTTCAAGCGCACCGGGCAGACCGCGAGCACGGGGCCTGCCACGGGCACAACGCAGACCGAGCGCACCGGGCAGAGCGCCAGCCCGGGGCCGGGCACCGGGGTGGCGCGCCGGCGACAACGGCTGTCGGACGCCGAGACAGCCGATCGCATGCTCGCCGCGGCCAGGGCCATGGTGGTGGACGGCGGACTCACCGTCAGCCTTGAGCACTTGAGCTTCGAGGATGTGATCAGGGACGCCGGGGTGGCGCGCAGCGCCGTCTACCGCCGCTGGCCGTACAAGGACTTGTTCTGGGCCGACGTGCTGGTGGAGTTGGCGTCCGGAGTGGCCCCCGCGGTGCGCGCCAACCAGGACGCGATTGCTGCGGTGAACAGCACGCTGCTGGGTTGGGCCGACCGGCTCGAGCAGCCCGGCGCTCGGCTCGCCGCGGCCGCAGATGCGTTGCAGCAGGGCGCTTTGCGGGAGTTCGCATCGTTCGACTCCTCACCGCAGTGGCGCACCTACTTCGCGATCCATGCCACCTACTTCTCGCTGCCCGATGCTGAGCTGCGCGAGCGGGTCGGAGCCGCACTCGTGCTGGCGGAGGACGCCTTCAATGCCGACCTGGCCGACAGCTATCGATCCATTGCCGACATGCTTGGGTTGCGGGTCAAGCCGGCGACCGGTCTGGACTTCCCTGCGATCGCGGTGCTGGCGATGGGCTTGATCCGTGGATTGGTGTTGATGGCACCGGGCAATCCGCAGATCGCCGCCCGCCGGTTCCCGGCGCCCGCCGCTGACGCCGAACCCAGGCCCGCCGCTGACGCCGGACCCAGGGCCGCCGACGTCCCCGTCGCCGATGCTGGTGATGGCGACGCGCACTCCGGGTGGTCACTGCCGGCGGTGGGGCTCGCCGCGCTCACCGTCGACCAGCTGGAAGCAGACCCGGCCGTGCGCTGGGACGCGGCCCGAACCGACCGGCTGCGCAACGCGCTCACCAAGTCGTCCTGGGCACCAGGGCCGGCGGGCACAGCTGGGAACCGGCACTGACCATCCAGCACTCGCCATCCAGCACGGAACGAGCACTGAACAACCAGCACGGAACGAGTACTGAACATCCAGCACGGAACGAGCACTGAACATCCAGCACTGAGCGGGCACGGAACGAGCGCTGAACATCGGGAACTGATTGGCTCGTCACGGCGTTACACAAAACGGAAGCGGCCCCCAGAGAACAGCCGGCCGCAGATCAGCGACTGAATCACGCTGGTTCGATCCCCTGAGACGGAGGAGACCGTGCCCAGTTCCAACCCGGCATTCCAGAACATGCAGCGGGTGATCGACGCACCGCAGGCGCCGACCGCCGACACCCTGCAGAACATGTACAACCAGCCCAGCTACGCCAAGCCGGCGCAGCCGATGGACCGTGGCCTGACCCTTGACGACGTGGTCGCCAAGACCGCGACGCTGCTCGGTGTCGCGCTGATCGTCGGTGTGCTGACCGCGTACTTCAACCTGCAGATGCTGGCGATTCCCGGCGCCCTTGTCGGCTTCGGCATCGCGCTGTTCGTGATCTTCAAGCGGTCGACCAACCCCGCGCTGATCACCGCCTACTCGGTGGCCGAGGGTGCCTTCCTCGGCGCCGTCACCAGCGTCTTCAACGCGCATTTCCCCGGCATCGCCTACCAGGCCGTGCTCGGCACCGCCGGCGTCTTCATCGGCATGCTGATCGTCTACAAGACCGGCGTCATCCGGGTGACACCCAAGTTCACCAAGGTCGTCGTCGGCGCGATGATCGGCCTCGTCATCCTGATGCTGGCCAACCTGGTTGCCTCGTTCTTCATCGACGGCGGGCTCGGCCTGCGCGATGGCGGCACCCTCGCCATCATCTTCTCGGTGGTCGCGATCATCATCGCCGCGCTGAGCTTCATGCTCGACTTCGAGGCGATCGACCAGGCCATCAAGGCCGGCGCCCCGGCGAAGACCGCCTGGTACTTCTCGTTCGGGCTGATGGTCACCCTGGTGTGGCTGTACCTGGAGATCCTGCGCCTGCTCGGCTATCTGCGCAGCGAGTGACCGGCTGGCACCGACGCCGATCAGACCCTGGGACATCCCCGGCGCAACCCGAACTGAAGCCAACCACCACCCGAACTGAATGACGAGCGCAACCCCAGGCCCGCAGCCGGACGACCTGATCCGTCGGCTGCGGGCCTGGCCCGTCTCGTCCTGGACCGCGGAGCGGCGGGCCGCCGTCAGGGCGACCATGCACCAGCTGGTGGCACTCTCGGCGGCGCCGGCCCAACCGCTGCCCGAGCTCGCGGCGACCAGCTACCCGGACCAGCTGGCCGTGCTCTACCGCGAGGCCGTGCTCGATGGTGACGCCGTGCTCGATGGTGACGCCGTGCTCGATGGTGACGCGGTGCTCGATGGCGAGGCGGTGCTCGATGGTGACGCGGTGCTCGATCGCGAGGCGCGCGGGGGCGCCGGCGGCACCAACCCGCCCGCGGCCGCGGCTGCTGCCGATCGACTGCTCGCCGACCTGGCCGCCAGGCTCGGCTGGCGCTGACGACGGCGCTGATCGGCCGGGCGGCTCAGCCTGCCCGCCCAGCGGCGTAGCGCTGTGCGCGCGGCGTCCAGCACCGCCGGCCGCATCGCCGCCACCGCTCGGGCGTAACCGGCGGCGCTGGGGTGGAACCCGTCGGCGAAGAACAGATCAGGCCGACCCCGGAAGCCGGGGGAGACCAGCCGGCCGATCGGCACCACCGCACCGCCCGCCGCCGTGACCGCCCGCGCCTGCGCCCCCGCCAACCGATGCGACCAGCGGGTCACCAGGGTGCGCAGCGGTTGCGGGATCGGCGCGATCACCCCGAAATCGGGACAGGTGGCCACCACCACCTCGATGTGCTGCCGGCGCAGCGCCGCCACCGCGGCGCCGAGCCGGACCGCCGCCCGGTGCGGTGGCACCTGCCCGGTGATGTCGTTCGCTCCGATGACGATCACCGCAACGTCGACGCCGGCTGCGGCCGCGCGGCGCACCTGCCCGATCAACTCATTCGACGTCGCCCCGACCCGGCCAACGGTGAGCAGCCGCACCGGACGCCCGAGCTCGTCGGCGACCTCGCGACTCAACAACACCCCGGGCAACTCGTCCGGCAGTTCGCAGCCGTAGCCGACCGCGGTGGAGTCGCCCAGCAGCACCAGCGACAGCGCCCGTTCACCGGGCTCGCCATCGGTCGTTCGGTGACCGCCCGGAGCGGCGCCGGGAAAATAGGTTCCGTCGCCGTTCGGCGGCGGGATGTCGCCGAGCGCCGTTGCCGATCCCGGTGGGATCGCGCCGGCGGCGACCGCGGCGTTGACCGCCGCCTCCTCGATGGCGGTGCTGGTTGCCTTGGCCTGCCGCTGCATCGTGGTCCACGCCAACGCGGCCGCGCCGATCACGGCGGTGACGGCCGCCGCTGCCGCCGGCGTCGCGGCATGGCGCCCGCCGGCCGTGGCCCGGCCCTGGCCCGGGTCCTGATGCCGACCCTGTTCCCGATTCCCCTGTTCCCGATTCCCGACCATTGACGCTCCTGCTGCTGCCATTCCCACCGCTGACGGCCACCTGACCGTGCCTCATTGCTACACCCGGTTCACCAGGCCGGGACCGCCGGGGTTGGTCGCGCAGGGCCGCGGTCGGGTGCGCGGTCGGGTGCACGGACGGACGGGCCGCGGCCCGGCAGTTCAGCGCGACGGACGCCGGCGCCGCCGTCGGCCATGACGGGCCGCCGCCCACCGGCCCGGCGGCAGCTAGCCTGAAGGCGGTCGCCGCCGGGCAAGTGGTCAGCCGGTCACCTGGTGATCGGTCGCCATGGTCACCATGTGCGACTCGCACCGGCGAGCATTCATCGAACGGAGGGACGCACGGGTGAAGTACGCGGAATCGGTGGTGGACCTGGTCGGCGGCACGCCGCTGGTCAAGCTCAACGCGCTCACCGAAGGGCTGGCACCGCTGGTGCTGGCCAAGGTGGAATACGTCAACCCAGGTGGCAGCGTCAAAGACCGCATCGCGCTCAAGATGATCGAGGCGGCTGAGGCGTCCGGGGAGCTGCAGCCCGGCGGCACCATCGTCGAACCAACCTCGGGCAACACCGGTGTGGGGCTGGCGCTGGTGGCCCAGCAACGCGGGTACAAGTGCATCTTCGTCTGCCCCGACAAGGTCAGCGAGGACAAGCGAAACGTGTTGCGCGCCTACGGTGCCGAGGTGGTCGTCTGCCCGACGGCTGTCGCGCCGGACGACCCAGATTCGTACTACTCGGTGTCCGACCGGCTGGTCCGCGAGACCCCGGGTGCCTGGAAACCCGACCAGTACTCCAACCCCAACAACCCGGCGAGTCACTACGCCTCCACCGGGCCGGAGATCTGGGCGGACACCGACGGCAAGATCACCCACTTCGTCGCCGGGGTCGGCACCGGCGGCACCATCTCCGGCACCGGCCGTTACCTGAAAGAGCAGTCCGGCGGCAAGGTGCAGGTGATCGGCGCCGACCCGGAGGGCAGCGTCTATTCCGGCGGCACCGGTCGGCCGTACCTGGTGGAGGGTGTCGGCGAAGATTTCTGGCCGGACGCCTACGACCGCGACGTCGCCGACCGGATCGTCCCGGTCTCCGACGCCGAATCGTTCGAGGTGACCAGGCGACTGGCCCGTGAGGAGGGGCTGCTGGTCGGTGGCTCCTGCGGGATGGCGGTGGCCGCCGCGTTGGAGGTCGCCAAAGACCTCACCGCTGACGACGTGCTGGTGGTGCTGCTGCCGGACGGCGGGCGCGGCTACCTGTCGAAAATCTTCTCCGATTCGTGGATGGCGTCGTACGGGTTCCTGGCCAGGGACGACTCGGCGACCGTCGGGGATGTGTTGCGCGCCAAGGGCGGCGAGCTGCCGGCGCTGGTGCACACCCATCCCACCGAGACGGTCCGCGACGCCGTCGAGATTCTGCACGAGTACTCGGTGTCGCAGATGCCGGTGGTCAACGCCGAGCCGCCGGTGATGGCCGGCGAGGTGGCGGGTTCGGTCAGCGAAAAAGCGTTGCTGGACAAGCTGTTCTCCGGTGCCGCCGCGCCGGCCGATCAGGTGTCCAAGCATATGGACCCGCCGTTCCCGTTGGTCGGCGCCGGCGAGCCGGTGGCCGCCGCCCGGACCGCGCTGGAGAGCGTCGACGCGGTGATGGTGGTGGAGGACGGCAAGCCCGCAGGCGTGTTGACCCGCGCCGACCTGTTGGCCTTCCTGGCCAGTTGACGGCCAGCCCGCCGACGCGAGCCCGCCGCCACCAGCCAAGCAGCACCAGTACTCACAGCGCGCCCACCGGCGCACCGCAGCCAGAACAGGACATCCACCCATGACGCAGCCACCCGTGACGCAGCCGCCCGATCAGCCAGCAGCACAGCCCAGCAATCACGGCGGGCCCGTCGACGGGACATCGCCCTGGGCCGACGACGGGTTTGCCACCAAGGCGATCCATGCCGGGCAGGAGCCCGAGGAGCGGACCGGCGCGGTGGCGGTGCCGATCTTCCAGACCTCGACCTACGCGCAGGATCAGGTCGGTATCACCCGGGCCGGCTACGACTACTCAAGGGCAGGCAATCCCACCCGCACCGCGCTGGAAGAAGCCCTCTCCGCGCTGGAGAACGGAAGGCACACAGCGGCTTTCGCCTCCGGCATGGCCGCAGCCGACGCCGCGCTGCGGGCCCTGCTGCGGCCCGGTGACCACCTGATCATCCCGATCGACGCCTACGGCGGGACCTTCCGGCTGATCGACAAGATCGCGGTGCCGTGGGGCGTCAGCTACACCGCGGTGCCGCTGGGCGACACCGGCGCCGTCCGCGCCGCCCTGCGGCCCGAGACCAAGCTGATCTGGTGCGAGACGCCGACCAACCCGCTGCTCGGCATCGCCGACATCGCCGCGCTCGCCGACATCGCCCATGGCGCTCCTGGTGGTGCGAAACTGTTGGTGGACAACACCTTCGCCACTGCGTACCTGCAGCAACCGCTGGAACTCGGGGCCGACGTGGTGCTGCACTCCACCACCAAGTACATCGGCGGCCACTCCGACGTGATCGGCGGATCGCTCACCACCGCCGACGACGAGATCGGCGAGCAGTTCGCTTTCCATGCCAAGTCGATGGGCGGAGTGGCCGGACCGTTCGACTCCTGGCTCACCTTGCGCGGGGTGAAAACCCTTGCGGTGCGGATGGATCGGCACTGCGACAACGCCGAGCAGATCGTCGAGCTGCTCACCGAAAACCCGAAGGTCGGCACCGTCTACTACCCGGGGCTGCCCGAGCACCCCGGCCACCAGGTGGCAGCACGGCAGATGCGCCGGTTCGGCGGCATGGTCAGCTTCCGGGTGCGCGGCGGCCAGGAAGAAGCAGTGAAAATCTGCTCGCGGACCCGACTGTTCACGCTCGGCGAGTCGCTGGGCGGTGTCGAATCGCTGATCGAGGTGCCCGCGCTGATGACGCACATGAGCGTCGCCGGTTCCGAACTGGAGGTTCCCGCCGACCTGATCCGGATCTCCGTCGGCATCGAGGACATCGACGACCTGATGACCGATCTTGCCGACGCCCTCGCCTGACCGGTTCCGACGGGGACCCAGGGCGACGACGCGGCGGCAGCCACCCGCGCCGACGCGCCCCGCCCACAGCGCGCCGCCGCCACCACCTGCACGTCCCACCTGCGGACACCAGCCGCCTGCGACACTGCCGCCGACGGCTCTTCGACGGGGTGGCTGCGGCATTGGTTCCGCCGTGATCCGGTGAGAATTCCACCGCGCCCACTTCGGGAAAATCCCTGCGCGACAGCGGTTCTGTTCGGAACAATCACGGCATGATCGCCCAGCGCAACCCGACCGGACCGGCTCGTACCGGGGCGTCCGAGGCCGCCCGCAACCGCGCGGACGATGTGGTCGATGTCGATCCGCTGCTGCTGCCGGCCGACGATCCCGATGCCACCGCACGGATGTCGCCGGAGGACTACGACTGGTACACCGCCGCTGGGCTCGACAAGAACGACGAAGCCGAACTCCGTGACGAGCACTTCCAGGCCGAGCACAGCGCGCTGGCGCTGGTGCTGCGCGCCGACCAGCTCGAGGTTGCGGTGGTCGCCGGGCACGGCGAGGTGATCGCCCGCCAGGTCAGCGCCAGAATCGACGGGCTGTGGGACGACCCCGCTGCGGCAATGGGCGAACTGCGCGAGCGGGTGGCAGAAGTGCTGCATGCCATCGACGTGATCGATCCGCTGCGGTTGGCCGGCATCGGCGTCGCCGTCGACGGCCAGGTCAACGCCAGGACCGGCGACGTCAGCTTCACCACTGCCGACCAGCCGGAACTGCCCATTGCGTTGCGCGACATGCTGAATGAGGAGTTCGCCGTCGCCGCCGACCAGAGCGCAGAGCGCATCCGGCTGCTCAGCACCGGCGCCGCGGTTGGCGCCGCCGAACACTGGCGCGGTGCTGCCGTCGGCCGGCCCAACGCGCTGATCCTGCAACTGGACGACACCATCGAGGGTGCGCTGGTGCTTGACGGTGAACTGCTGACCGGGCCGACCGGAAATGCCGGCCGCATCGGACATATCAGCGTCGACCCGTACGGCCCGGAGTGCCGCTGCGGCGGCCGCGGCTGCCTGCAGGCGATCGCCGGCGGCGCCGCCATCGTCGACTGGGCCATCGGCCACGGATCCGCGCGCAAGCCCACCGCGCACCGCTCGCCCGGCCCCGGCGCCACGGTCCGGCCGGCTGCCGCGGCCGGTGCGGGCGGCGCCGCCCGCGAGTTGCTGCCGCACGCCGACGTCCTCGGCGTTGCCGCCGCCGCCCGGCGCGGCGACCCGGTGGCGCTGGCGACGTTCCGGCGAGCCGGCGAGGCCATCGGCCAGGCGCTGGCCGGTGCGGTCACCCTGCTCGACCTTGACGTGGTGGTGTTGGCCGGCGCGCTGGCCGGGGTCGGTCCGGTGCTCTTCGACCCCATCGCTGACGGCTACGAGTGTTACGCGGCGCTGCCGTACGCCAGTGGGCCGCGCATCATCCCGGCCGTGCTCGGCGCCGACGCCGCCAGCATCGGCGCCGCCGCCGGGTTGCTGGCCCGCGGGTGCGTGCCGCAGCGTCCGTCCTGAGCGCACCCGGCCAGGGCCGGATGCGGCAGGATCGAGCCCATGGCGCCCGTCAGTGTTGAGGCAATCGAACAAACCAGACAGCTGCTGGAGCCGGTGATCCGGCTGACTCCGATGGAGTCGTCGCGGCCGCTGTCCGAACGGGTCGGCGGCCCGGTCTACCTCAAGTGCGAGAACCTGCAGCGCACCGGCTCCTTCAAGATCCGCGGCGCCTACACCAGGCTGTCCCGGCTCAGCGCCGACGAGAAGGCGGCCGGTGTGGTGGCCGCCAGCGCCGGCAACCATGCCCAGGGGGTGGCGCTGGCGGCACAGCTTCTCGGTATCGAGGCCACCGTCTTCATGCCGGTCGGGGCGTCGATCGCCAAGCTGCAGGCCACCCGCGCGTACGGGGCGACGGTGCACCTGGTCGGCAACACGCTTGACGAGGCGATCGACCACGCCAAGGAATACATCGCCGAGCACGGCGGCGTCATGGTGCACCCGTTCGACCACGAGGACATTCTCGGCGGCCAGGGCACCGTCGGACTGGAGATCCTCGAGCAGGTGCCGGACGTGCGCACCGTTGTGGTGGCGCTCGGCGGCGGCGGCCTGATCTCCGGCATCGCCGCCGCGATCAAACCGCAGCGTCCCGACGTCACCATCGTCGGTGTGCAGGCGGCGCAGGCCGCGGCCTGGCCAGGGTCACTGGAGGCCGGCAAGCCGGTGCGGCTCACCCAGATGTCGACGCTGGCCGACGGTATCGCCGTCGGCGAGCCGTCGGCGCTGACCTACGCGCACGTCTCCGACCTGGTCGACGAGGTGATCACGGTCGACGAGGACGAGCTGGCCAGGGCGATGGTGCTGCTGCTGGAACGGGCCAAGCTGGTGGTGGAGCCGGCCGGCGTCGCCGGTGTCGCCTCGGTGCTGGCCAACCCCGAACACTTCGAACCGCCCGTGGTGGTGGTGTTGTCCGGCGGCAACATCGACCCGTTGCTGATGGTGCACGTCGCCGAGCACGGCCTGGTGTCGGCCGGGCGGTTCCTGTCGCTGCGGCTGGAAATATCCGACCGGCCGGGGTCGCTGGCCAGGCTGCTGGCGCTGATCGGTGGCCTCGGCGCCAGCGTCGTCGACCTTGAGCAGTCCCGGCTCGGCAGCGGGCTGCCGTTGGGCGACGTCGAGGTGGCGCTGCGGCTGGAATGCCGCGGCCGGGAGCACCGCGACGAGGTGGTCAGGTCGCTGGCCGACGCCGGCTACCGAGTGCTGTCCGCCGGCTGACAGCCGACCGAAACAACGCCGACCGAAACAACGCCGACCGAAACGACACCGGGCCGCCCCGCGCTCGGCGGTGGCGGCCCGGTGTTCGGGGTTCTGGTCAGACGCTCACGCGTCGAACGGCTCGCACTTGAGGATCGACACCTTCTGGGTGCTGCCGTTGGGCAACTCGTACTCGCGGGACTCGCCGACGGTGGCGCCGAGAATGGCGGCGCCGAGCGGCGACTGCGGCGAGTACACCTGCAGCGAGCCGTGCGCGCCCTCCTCGCGGGAGCCGAGCAGGAAGGTCTCCTGGTCGTCCTCGTCACCGTCGTAGGCGACCGTCACCACGGTGCCGGGCTCAACGGTGCCGTCGGACTCCGGTCGGACGCCGACCTGGGCCTCGTTCAGCAGCTCCTGGAGCTGCCGGATGCGGGCCTCCTGCTTGCCCTGCTCGTCGCGGGCCGCGTGATAGCCACCGTTCTCTTTCAGATCGCCCTCCTCGCGGCGGGCGTTGATCTCGGCGGCGATCACCGGACGGTTGGCGATCAGATCGTCCAGCTCCGCCTTGAGCCGGTCGTAAGCCTCCTGGGTGAGCCAGGTGCTGGCGGCGGTCTCGCTCATGGCGTCTCCTACATGCTCGGGAAGATCAGTCCGATCTTCGGCGAACGGCCCGACAACGCATCGGACCGGTGAGTCCGAACGCGCAGTGGCTGAATTGTCGTCGCCGCTACCGAGGTAGCGACCGGCCGCCGCGCATTCCGGGCTCAATAAACTGCTGGCGCACGCGATGGATTGCACGTGCGCCGGTAAGCCCACTTGCCTGCAGCGAGCCCTCACAAACACGGATGCGGCCCGACGCTGAGCGATCTCTGCACCGTGGGCAGGGAAGTCAGCCGGGCCGCGTGTGTGGCATCAAGGCTAGCACGCTCGGGCACTCCGACCGGCTGATTTGGTCGATCGCGGCTGGCCGGCGGGTGCTCCCGACCAGGCACCGGACCATCCGCCGATCACCCGTCGGGCAACGGCCGAGCAGCAGACCGACGGCGCCGCCGATACCCGGCGGCCACCCGCCGGGTGGGCAACATCGGCCGCGGACGACGGGGGACAATGGACAGGTCGGGGCTATCTGGCGCCCCGGTTCAACACGCTGCCCGACCGTGCCGGCGACACCGGGGCGAGCGGTGGCAGGAAGGCAAGACGTGACGTCGATGAGCAATGTGACCGGGTCCGCTGGCACCGAAACGGCCGGGACGGGGGTCGCCGGCACCGCGGGTGCTGCGCCCGGTGCTGCCGCGGCCGGTGCTGCCGGGTCGGGCGAGATCGATCCGGCGGTCGGTGAGACCGGCGTCGAGGGTTCGCCGGCAGCTCCGGCACCGGCCGCCGCAGGAGCGTCCGCGTCGCGCACCGGCCCGAACTCGGCGCTCGACGCCGGCGCCAGGGACCAGCGCGCCGCCGCAGCACCGCTGCGCATGATGGCCGTGCACGCCCACCCGGACGACGAGTCCAGCAAGGGTGCAGCGACCCTGGCCAAGTACTCCGACGAGGGCATCGGCGTGATGGTGGTCTCCTGCACCGGCGGTGAGCGCGGTGACGTCCTCAACCCGAAGTTCGCCGCTGCGGTGGAATCGGGCGCGGTGGACATGCCGGCGCTGCGGCAGCGCGAAATGGCCGACGCCGCAAGCATTCTGGGGATCTCACACGTGTGGCTCGGATTTCACGACTCCGGCTATCACGAGGGTGAGCCGGACACCTGGCAGCTGCCGCCGGACAGCTTCGGTGCGCTCGACCCCGACGTCGAGATCGAGGCGCTGGTCCGGGTGGTGCGGCGGTTCCGCCCGCAGGTGATGACCACCTACGACGAGAACGGCGGCTACCCGCACCCCGACCACATCCGCTGCCACGTCATCTCGATGGCGGCCTTCGACGCCGCCGCCGATCCGGCCCGGTACCCGGATGCGGGTGAGCCGTGGCAGGTCAGCAAGATCTACTACAACGGCGGCTTCTCCCGGACCCGGCTGACCGCGATCAACGAGGCGGTGAAGTCGGCCACCGGCACCGGCCCGTTCGACGAATGGATCGCCAGGATCGAAGAGAGCGGCCGCCCGGACCGCAGCGACCGGATCACCACAAGAGTGCCGGTGGGCGAGTACCTCGAGCGGCGGGACGCCGCACTGCGGGCGCACGCCACCCAGATCGATCCGGACGCGCACTGGTTCGCCGTGCCGCGGGAGATCGAGGCAAAGGTCTGGGGCACAGACGACTACGAGCTCGCCGAGAGCCGCATTCCGGTTCAGCTGCCCGAGGACGACCTGTTCGCCGGGCTGCGCCCCTCGGCCTCGGTCGGTGCCGGATCGGCTGACGCCGGTTCTCGATCCGAGCGGGAGTCGGCATGAACGTCGCGGCTGCGGTCGTGATGCTGGCGGCGCCGCCGCAGCCGCCGGCCGGCGCCGGCCCGGAGTGGGGCAAGGCCGCGCCGATCGGCCTGTTGATCATCCTGTTGATGGCGGCGGCGTTCTTCTTCCTGATGCGCAACATGAGCCGCAAGGTCAAGCGGGTCAAGCTGGCCGCGGCGCAGCAGGAAGCAGCGCATCAGGCACGCGTTGCGCATGAAGAAGGACGCGTTGCCGATGAAGAGGAAGAAGCGGAGCCCGCCGCGGCGGGCGAGCACCGGGCCGCTGCCGGCGACGATGCTGGGGACCTCGACCCGGCGCCCGTCACCGTCGACCCGGCGCCCGTCACCGGCGATCCTACGCCCGTCACCGACGACCAGGCGCGCGTCGGCGAAGACCAGAACTCGGGCCCGGCATCGGCGCGCACGTCCAGCAGCCCGCGCCCGGCAGCGGGGAAGTCAGCTGAACAGCAGCAGCCAGATGGCCACGCAGTGACATAGCGCCGCCAGCGAAACGCAGGCGTGGAAGAACTCGTGGTAGCCGAAGGTGGCCGGCCACGGGTTCGGCCGGCGGGTGGCGTAGAACACCGCGCCGACGGTGTAGAGCAGGCCGCCGACCATGATGAGCACGGTGGCAGAAACGCTGGCGTGCAACAGGTCAGGCAGCACGAACACCGCCACCCAGCCCAGCGCGATGTAGATCGGCACCCCCAGCCAGCGCGGCGCCGCCGGCCACAGCATCTTGAGCGCCACCCCGCCGAACGCGCCGATCCAGATCACCGTCAACACAACGGTGCTGGTCGGCGGGTGCAGCGCCAGCGCCGCCACCGGCGTGTAGGTACCCGCGATGAACAGGAAGATCATCGAGTGGTCGGCGCGCTTCATCCAGGTGCGGCTGCGCAACGACCGCCAGGTGTGCAGATGGTAGGTGGCGCTGATAGAGAACAGCCCGATCACCGTCAGCCCGTAGATCGAGGTGGCCACCGCCGCGCCCGGTCCGACGGTCGCCGCTGCGATCACCACCAGCACGATCGCGGTGACGGCCGCCACCGTCGCCGAGTACAGGTGGATCCAGCCGCGGGCCCGCGGACGCGTCACCGCCGGGGCGGTCGGGTTGGCGCTTGGCGCGGCGAGGCTCATGACGTCAACTATCCCGGTCCGGTCGGCTGCGGGCCAGCGGCAGCGGCAAGCTGCGCGCGGATTCACAGCCCACCGGGCGACGTCGCCGGCGTTTTCGGCATCGCGGCCGGGCGCCGGATCGATGGCCCTGACGGGTCGGCTGGTGGGTAGGGTGGGCGCGTGAGGTTGCCGGGTGTCCTTTACCGCCTGTACGAGCGCAAGCTCACCAGAGAACTCGTCGGGGCGCAGATCCCGCACCACGTCGGACTGCTGATCGACGGCAACCGGCGGTGGGCTCGCAAGGCCGGCTTCGAGAACGTCAGCGACGGCCACCGGGTCGGCGCCCAACACATCGCCGACCTGCTGCAGTGGTGTGCCCAGGCCGGCATCGGCACCGTCACGGTGTGGCTGCTGTCCACCGACAACCTGCGCCGCAGCGACGACGAGATCGCCGCGCTGCTGGCGATCATCCCGGACGTCGCCGACGAGATCGCCGCGGACGGGCAGCCGTTCCGGTTGCGGGTGGTGGGTGCGCTCGAGCTGCTGCCGAGCCAGGTGGCCACCCGGCTGCGCGAGGCCGAGGCGCGCACCGCCGACCGCACCGGGCTGGTGGTGAACCTGGCGGTGGGCTATGGCGGACGTCAGGAGATTGTCGACGCGGTGCGGTCGCTGCTGCGTGAGACCGCGGACCGGGCCGCCACCGACGGGGCCGAGCTGGCCGGTGGCGCCGGCGGGATCGATACCCAGCAGCTGATCGATTCGGTCACCATCGACGCGGTGTCCGAGCACCTGTACACCTCGGGTCAGCCGGACCCCGATCTGGTGATCCGCACCTCGGGCGAGCAGCGGCTGTCGGGCTTTCTGCTGTGGCAGAGCGCGCATTCGGAGTTCTGGTTCTGCGAGGCTTACTGGCCCGACTTCCGCAGGGTCGACTTTCTCCGGGCGCTCCGGGATTTCGCGGCGCGGCATCGGCGCTTCGGCACCTGACACGCGGCCTAGACTTGCTCGACCGTCTGCGACGGCCGTGGCAACGCATTCAGCGGGTGGACGCACCCAGCCGTGGGGAGAGGAGACGACGAACACCCATGACGGATCCGGTGTCGCCGACCGACGGCGGGCAGCAGCATCCCGCGGCCGACCCGGCCGACCCGGCCGTCCCGCAGCGGCGCCGATCGATGCGCAGCACCCTGATGGGCGCGTTGCGCTGGGTGTTCATTCTCGTCGTCGTCGCGGTGCTGGTGTGGACCGTCGCCAAGAACTGGGACGGGCTGGTTGCGGCGCTGCACAAACTCAACCCCGGCCTCGTCGTCGTTGCGCTGGTGCTCTTCATGGGATCGGCGGTGAGCGGGTTCTTCGCCTGGCGAGAGTTGTTGGCAGCGCAGGGGTCTCGGCTGCCGATGCGCCCCGCCGCCGGGGTCTTCTTCATCGGGCAGCTGGCCAAATACGTGCCGGGCGGGGTCTGGAACATCGTCGCGCAGGCCAGCCTGGCCCGGCGGTTCCGGGTACCCCGCGGGCACAGTGCCACCGCCGGGGCGATGGCGATGCTGATCGCCCTGCCGGTCTCCGCCGCGGTGGCCGGGATCAGCCTGGCGTTCTCCGGTCACGAGGTTCTCGGGCGGTACTGGTGGGCGCTGCTGCTGGTGGTGCCCGTGCCGTTGATCGTGCACCCGCGGGTGCTCGGCAAGCTCTTCGCGCTGGTCGAGCGGGTCACCGGGCGCACCCTGCCGTCGCCGGCACTCAGCGGCACCGCGGTCGCCGTTGTGGTGCTGTGCACGGTGATCAACATGGTGCTGTGCGGCGTGCACCTGTGGGTGCTGGCCTCAGCAGTCGCCGATCGGCAGCCGTCCATCCTGCTGTGCATCGGGATCTTCTCGCTGGCCTGGGTGGCCGGCCCGCTGCTGGTGATCGCGCCGGCCGGAGCCGGCGTCAGGGAAGCGATCATCGTGCTCGGCTTCTCCGGCTACATGAACACCGGCAGCGCGCTGATGGTGGCGTTGGTGTCGCGCATGCTCAGCATCCTGGCCGACGTCCTGCTGGCCGGGTTCGCGGCGCTCATCGCCAGGGGCAGCGTCCGGCGAGCCGGTGCGGCGACCGCTGCGGGCACGGCGAGCGCCGGGTCTCGTCCGGTCGTGGCCGCCGGTGACCACACCGCCGTTGGCGACACCGCTGTTGGCGACACCGCTGTTGGCGACACCGCTGTTGGCGACACCGCCGTCGGCGGCGACGTCCCAGGGGGCGACACCTCAGTGCCCCCAGCGGGTCCGCCCGGTGCCGCCAGCGCCGCCGGCCGCCGCAGCAACTCCGACCACGGACCCACGCAAGGAGTGGAACCCGCGTGAGCGCACCGAACCCAGCAGCGCCGACACCCGCCTCGGCGCAGCCGCAACATGCACAGCCGCAACATGCACAGCCGCAACGTGCACAGCCGCACAATGCCGAGTCGCGGCCGCACGGAGCACACAGCGCCGAGGCGCACCCGCACAGCGCCGAGGCGCTGGGCCGGACGCTCACCTTCGTGGCCTTCGGCACCTACCAGGCCGACTCCCACCCCAGGGTCAGGGTGCTCATCGAAGGCCTGCGGGAACTGGGGCACCGGGTGGTCGAACTCAACGAACCGCTCGGGCTTTCGACCGCCGACCGGGTGTCCATGCTCAAGCAGCCATGGCGGGTACCGGCGCTCGGCGCCCGGCTGGTCAACCGCTGGTGGACGCTGGCCAGGCGCGGCCGGAAACTGCGCAAGCGGTTCGCCGCAGACGGGCAGCAGCCGGACGCGGTGTTGGTCGGCTACCTCGGTCACTTCGACGTGCACCTGGCCCGGCGGGTGTTCAAGGGCACCCCGATCGTGTTGGACCACTTGATCTTTGCCGCCGGAACCGCGAAGGACCGCGGGCAGAAGTCGCAGCTCATCGGGCGGGCTCTCGGCGCTATCGACCAGCGCGCGTTGGCCGCCGCCGACGTCATCGTGGTGGACACCGCTGAGCACCAGCAGCGAGTTCCGGATGAGCTTCGCGACCGTTCGGTGGTGTGCCCGGTGGGGGCCGACGAGTCTTGGTTCAGGGCCGGGACCGAATCCGCCGCCGACGGCACGAGCGGCGACGGCCCGCTGTCCGTCGTCTTCTACGGGCTGTACACCCCGCTGCAGGGCGCAACGGTGATCGGCGCGGCCGCCGCCCAACTGGCCGGTGCCCCGGTTCGGATCACCATGATCGGCAAGGGCCAGGAGCGTGCGGCCGCCGAGCAGGCGGCCGGCGCCGCCGCGCAGGTTGATTGGGTGGATTGGGTACCGGCGGCCGAACTCCCCGCCATCGTCGCGGCCCACGACGTTGCCCTCGGCATCTTCGGTGGCACGGTCAAGGCCCGTGAGGTGGTACCGAACAAGGTGTATCAGGCCGCAGCGGCGGGCTGCGCCATCGTCACCGCGGACACGCCTCCGCAGCGCCGGGTGCTGGGCGAGGCAGCCGAACTCGTTGCGCCGCAAGCAGACCGACTGGCGGCCGACCTGCGGCGGCTGGCCGGCGACCGCGAGTTGCTGGCCGAGCGACGCCGGCAGGCCGGCGCACTGGCCGCGGCCGAGTTCACTCCTTGGGCGGTGGCGGCCCCGTTGGTGGCTAAGGTATGCCCCGTGACTAACACGTCCGGAAGTGCTCCTGCCCCCTCGACCAAGGCGCCGGCGGCGCCGCTGTCGCCCAGAGCGGCGCTGCGCTGGCCGCTGATCAAGCGCGGCACCCGACGGGTCGCGCCGCGCCGGCTGCTCGAGATCGGCGCTGGTCAAGGCGCTATGGGTGCCAGGTTGGTCGGCCTGACGGACTACTACCTCGCCGTTGAACCGGACGAGACGTCGTACCAGGCGGCCAAGTCGCGGATCGAGCCGCGCGGCGGCACCGTGGTCAACGGCACCAGCGACGATCTCACCGATCCGGAACCGTTCGACCTGGTGTGCGCCTTCGAGGTGCTCGAGCACCTGGAGGACGACGCCGGTGCCCTGCGCAGCTGGGCGCCGCTGGTGGCGCCCGGCGGGTACGTCCTGGTGTCGGTGCCGGCCTGGCAGCACATGTTCGGGCCGTGGGACAAGGCCGTCGGACACTACCGCAGGTATTCGCCGGACGAGCTCTCACAGTTGTTCTCCGACAACGGATTCGAGCCGGTCGACGTCAGCCTGTACGGCTGGCCGCTGGCCTTCGCGCTCGAGGCGATCCGCAACCGGGTGGCCACCGGCGAGCCGAAGTCGGAGGAGTCGGCCTCGCAGCAGACCGCCGAGTCCGGTCGCTGGCTGCAGCCGTCGAGGAAGATCAGCGAGCTGGCCGTCGATATCGGCATCCTGCCGTTCCAGGGGCTGCAGCGACTGGTGCCCAGCAAGGGCAACGGCATCGTGGCGCTGGCCCGCAAGCGTTCCTGACCGCGACGGACCCCCGGCCCGACACCCAAGGGGCTAGGGTTCGTTCTCATCCGGTTCACAGCGACCGGTCAGCTTGCGCGGGCGTTGCTGTGATGCGCTGTCTGTGCGGTCCGCGGTCGGAAACCAGAGCGCGGCGCTGATCGAACTGCCGGTCACCGGGTACCGGGACACACGCACGAAGGAGCGAGCATGTCGACTGCTGGACGCCTGCTGGTGGTGGACGACGAGCCGTCGCTGCAAGACATTGTGGCGACCTCCATGCGGTTCCTCGGCTACGACGTCTCGGTGGCGGCAACCGGCAGGGAAGCGGTGAAGGCCGCCACCGAATCGCAACCCGACCTGATCATCCTCGACGTAATGCTGCCCGACTTCGACGGGCTCGAGGTGATGCGCAGGGTGCGCGCCGCCGGGGTCGATGCCGGCGTGGTTTTCCTGTCAGCGCGGGACACCCCGGCGGACAAGATCGCCGGGCTGCAGGCCGGCGGTGACGACTACGTCACCAAGCCGTTCGGGCTGGAGGAACTGGCTGCCAGGGTGTCGGCAGTGCTGCGCCGGGTGCGCCCCGAGGCGGAGAGCGCCGGGCAGATGACGGTCGCCGACCTCACCCTCGACCCGGAGACCTACCAGGTGACGCGGGCCGGCAAGGAGGTCGACCTGGCGCCGACCGAGTACAAGATGCTTCGACATCTGATGCTCAACGTCGGGGTGGTGCTGTCCCGCCGGCAGCTGCTGGACGCGGTGTGGGGCGCGGATTTCTACGGCGACGACTCGGTGGTCGCCACCTACATCTCGTACCTGCGCCGGAAGATCGACACCGACGGACTCGAACCGCTGATCCACACACATCGCGGGTTCGGCTATGTGTTGCGGGCTCCGCGAAAGAGCGGAACCGCCAGCGGCGGTACCGATGTCAGCACCTCGTCCTGATCAGGACCCAAGGGTTCAGCGGCGCGAGCCGCTCGCCGGGCCCGGCTCGGCCGCACCGATCACCGGCGGTCTGCGCACCCCGCTGCCGACCGCCCTCAACCGCAAGGACGCGGCGCCGTCCTACCCGGCGTTCCGGCCGCGTCGGTGGACGCTCAGGGCCAGGCTGACCGCGCTGATGCTGGTGATCGCGGCGGCGGCCATGGGCACCGTCGACATCCTGCTGCCGATCAACCTGCGCAGTTCGCTGTCCGACTCGATGGACACCAACCTGCGCACGGTGATCGCCTCGATCCAGCAGCCGTTCAACGTCCGCAGCCTCGCCTACGAGGCGCCCAGCTCCGACGTGGGGCTGACCCTGGTGACCACCGACGGCGTCGCCAAGGTGGTGCGGGCCTCGACCGCCGCCGGCGACGCCAACCCGCAGGTCGGCTCCAGCCCGCCCACCACCGGCATCGCCACCGTCGGCGACGTGCACACCAGAGCCAAGTACCGGATCCTCGCGGTGGCGATCCGGGACGTGGAAACCAACGCGCGGGCCGGGTACGTCGTCGCCTGGGCACCGCTGGCACCGATGTCGGAGGCGGTCGGCGAACTGGTGGTCACCGCGCTGTTGATCACCGCTGCGGTGTTGATCCTGCTCGGCGCGGTGGCCAGCGTGGTGATCAGGCGAGAACTCAAACCTCTTGAGGCGATGGCGACCGCGGCGGACGACATTGCTGCCGGCGACCTCGGCCGGCGTGTCTACCCGGGCTCGGCCGGCACCGAGGTGGCCAGGCTGGGCTATGCGTTCAACGGGATGCTCGACGGCATCTCGCAGTTGTTGGACGAACGGGCCCGCAACGAGCAACGGATGCGGCAGTTCCTCGCCGATGCCAGCCACGAACTGCGCACCCCGGTGGCGGCGGTGCGCGGCTACACCGATCTGTACAAGGCCGGGATGCTGCCCGAGGACGAAGCGGTCGGCCGGGCGATGCAGCGGATGGGTTTCGAGGCCGACCGGATGGGCGCGTTGGTCGGTGATCTGTTGACGCTGATCCAGGCGGACAACGAGGGCGCCGAGAAGTACGAGCCGGTCGATCTTGCCGAGGTGTTGACCGGGGTGGTCGACGACGCCGCGGTGATCGACCCGACCCGCACCTGGCGGATGCTGGACGCCGGCGGCCGGGTGAACCCGCAGGTGGGCACCCCGCCCGACCCGGAGAGTGAGGACTACGTCCGCTCCGGTGCCGGGGACCGGCAGACCGACCCGCACGGGTTCGCGCCGGTAGGCTCGCCGCGGCCGCTGGTGATCGGCGACCGGCACCGGTTGCATCAGGTGTTCGCCAACCTGCTGGCGAACATCCGCACCCACACCGACCCCGGAACCGTCGCCACCGTTCAGGTCGGCGTCACCGGGGGTGAGGTGACGGTGGTGGTCAGCGACAACGGGCCGGGCGTCAGCGACGCCGACCTGCCCAAGCTGTTCGACCGGTTCTACCGGGTCGATGCCTCGCGCAGCCGCATCAAGGGCGGCACCGGGCTCGGCCTTTCCATCGTGTCGGCGATCGTCCGCAACCACCGCGGGCGGGTCACCGCTTCGCACACCCCCGGCGGCGGACTGACCACAACGGTCACCCTGCCGCTGTGGCTGGAACCGCTGAAAACCCCTGGGGCACCGTCGAAAACGGCGGATCACCCCGACGGGGCGGACGCCGCTGACACGCCGAGGACGAGCGAGCGCAGCGGCCCGATCTCGCTGGGCAGCGGCGGCCTTGCGCAGCGGCTGACCGGCGGGCAGCGACGCAACCGGTCACAGCAACGGCCGTGACCGAGGATCAGGAACCGCTCCCGGAGATCGACGGCGGACGCGCCGGATCCAACACCGACTTGGTGTCGAAGAAGGCGTCGAGCACCTTCCGGCCGTCCAGCTCGGCCTTCATGCTGAGGCCGTCGACGTTGATCCTTGCCTCCCTGAGGTAGCCGTCGCCCCACTGACCCCAGGCGGTGGTCGAACCGTCAACGTTGAAGTAGAACGAGTAGCCCTGGCCCTTGAGGTAGTCGTACTTGTCGCCGGAATACTCGGCCACCCCGGAGATGTCGGCGCCGAACGGATAGATCAACAGGTCCGTCTTGCCGACGATCGGAGCCACGTCCGACATCCACTTCTCGTTGTCGCTCCTGATGCGGTCGACCGATGACTTGGTGAAGTTGATGTGCCCCCACGAGTGTGAGGCGAACTCCCAGCCCTCCTTCTTCATGGCGTCGGCGACCTTGGTGGCGGTGGCGATGTCCTGCTTGAGGTTCTTGTTCTTGCCGGCGTACTCGCTGGGTGACGAGCGGTAGCCGAGGGCGCCGTTGTAGCCGGTCAGCGCGACAACGCCGCGAGCACCGGCGTGCGAGAAGTCGGGATTCTTGCGGATGAAATCGTCCACCATCGGCATCACGTCGTACGAGCCCTGCTTGGTGGTGCCGGCCGCGTCGGTATAGGTGTTGAGCACTCGGCCGTTGTCGGCGACCACCAGCTTCGAGGCGAACCCGTCGCCTTCCATGTACTCGTAGTACGAGACGTCGTCCACCGAAAGTACAAGCGGCTTCTTGCCTTTCGGCAGTTTCAGCGGTTTGGGCTTGATGCTGCCGTCGGCTTGCACGGTGGCCAGTTGGTGCGGGCTGACCAGCACGTAGTTGTTGTCGTACAGCTGCTGCAGGATCTTGCCGAACTCCCGCTGGGTCACCATGTAGTCGAGATAACCGGCGCCGGACTCTTGGTCGCTGAAGGCCCGCTTCGGATCGACCACCAGCGAATGGAAGAACAGGTGCGGCACCATCGAGTTGTCGTCCCAGAGCTCGGTGTCCTTCGAGGTGTCCACCGGCGGCATGGCGCCCGCGCTCGGGTCTGTCGGCTTGCCGGACGACGGCTTGCCCGCAGTCGGCTTGGTCGGTGCCGGCTTGCTGCTCTGCGCGGTGGAGGCGTCGGGTTTCGCGCTGGACGCGCCGGTTCCGGACCCGGACGCGCCGGTGCCCGACCCGGACGCGCCGGTGCCCGACGCGGGATAGCCGGTGCCGCCGGTGGCACCGCCGGGCGCTGCCGACCCGGTGCCCGTTGCGCCGGCGTCGGTCGATGAGCCGCCGCCGGCGTCGCTGGGCGGCACGGTCACCTGCACGGTCTCGGTGACCGGTGCCGAGTTGCCGGCGCCGGAACTGCACGCAGCCAGCACCGTCACCGGCACCAGCAGCGCGGCGCCCCAGCGCGCGGTGCGCGCCCGGCTCTGCCACCGGGACCTGGAAGATGCGCGGACCTGGCGACCGCCGGCCGCCGGTTGGTCGGGCAGTCGAGCCTGCCTGGTGTGCTCTGGCGTCAAACCGCGGTGGTGCACAGCGTTGGACCTTCCCGAGTCGGTCTTGTTGGCGCGCTTATTTGACCTGTTGACCTGGTGGCCAAGGAAACGGGCCAGGACGGCACGGACGCCGCCCTCTGCCCATGGTGTCATGCGGGCCCCGCGCGCAGCGGGAGATCCCGGCCGTCAGCGCCGGGCGACGGACGGTGACTGCCCGAGAACCGTTGCGGTGACCGGTGGATGGGCACCGCATACACCCCGTCCGGCCAACGGAAGTTCATCCGCTGGTTGCGTGTGTCGTCGCCGATCGGCTCGCGCCGGGCCGGTAGCGTCCGCGGTGCGGGCCGTGGGGAAGCGGTCCGCACGGGAGGCCCCGAAACATGACGTCAAGCCCGGGCGGATCAGCCGCCCACCGGCTCGATCGAAGGGGGCCGGTACCGGGCCCCCGCGGCGTCTGACCTGCGGCGTGGCCGGCGGCACGCCGGGCGCCGATGGGCGGCATCGCCGGGGCTCACCGGCCGTGATCGACCAACACGTGGGCGCGCGGACCCGCGCTCACCAGGAGCACGTTGTGGCTGCTCGTCGTCCCGCCCCTGCCCAGTCCGCCTCTGCCCAGTCCGGCTCTGCCCAGTCCGCCTCCGCTCGTGCGGACACCACCCCAGACCGACCGGCCGATCCCGGCGCTGCCGCTAGCGCCGGCGCAGGCACGGCCGGCGCCGCCGGCAGTGCAGGGCCGCCGCACCAGCATGAGCCGGCATCGGTGGCACAGCACAGCCCGAGTCGCCGCCGCAAGCGGGCTGGTACGGCGGCGTCCGGCGCCGACGACGGCCGCCGCAGCTTTGTCATCGACACCTCGGTGCTGCTGTCCGATCCCGGTGCGCTGCAACGGTTTGCCGAGCACGCGGTGGTGCTGCCGCTGGTGGTGATCGGCGAGCTCGAGGCCAAGCGGAACCATCCGGAGCTCGGGTATTTCGCGCGGCAGGCGCTGCGGCTGCTGGACGACCTGCGGCTGGTGCACAGCCGGCTGGACACGCCGGTGACGATCGGCGCGCAGGGCGGCACCCTGCAGGTCGAGTTGAACCACTCGGACCCGTCGGTGCTGCCCGCGGGATTCCGCAACGACTCCAACGATTCGCGGATTTTGGCCTGCGCGCTGAACCTGCGCGCCGAGGGCCGTGACGTGGTGCTGGTCAGCAAGGACATGCCGCTGCGGGTGAAGGCGGCAGCGGTCGGGTTGCTGGCGGACGAGTACCGGGCGCAGGACGTGGTGCCGTCCGGCTGGACCGGGATGGAGCAGATCGACGTCGCCGGCGACCAGGTCGACGCGCTGTACGCCGGCGGACTCATCGACCTGGACGAGGTCAGGGATCTGCCCTGCCACACCGGGGTCAAGCTGACCGGTGCCACCGGCTCGGCGCTTGGCCGGGTGACGCCGGGCAAACAACTGCGGCTGGTGCGCGGCGAGAAGGAGGTCTTCGGGCTGCGCGGCCGGTCCGCCGAGCAACGCATCGCCCTCGATCTGCTGATGGACGACGAGGTCGGCATCGTGTCGCTCGGCGGGCGGGCCGGCACCGGCAAATCGGCGTTGGCGCTGTGCGCCGGCCTCGATCTGGTGCTGGAACGCCGGGCGCACCGCAAGGTGGTGGTGTTCCGGCCGCTGTACGCCGTCGGCGGGCAGGAACTCGGTTACCTGCCCGGCAGCGAGAACGAGAAGATGGGGCCATGGGCACAGGCGGTGTTCGACACGCTGTCCGCCGTCGCCTCGCCACCGGTGATCGAAGAGGTGGTGGAGCGCGGCATGCTCGAGGTGCTGCCGCTGACCCACATCCGCGGCCGCAGCCTGCACGATTCGTTCGTCATCGTCGACGAGGCGCAGTCACTGGAGCGCAACGTGCTGCTCACCGTGCTGTCGCGGCTCGGCACCAACTCTCGGGTGGTGCTCACCCACGACGTCGCCCAGCGGGACAACCTGCGGGTGGGCCGGCACGACGGCGTCACCGCGGTGATCGAGGCGCTCAAGGGACACCCGCTGTTCGCCCACGTGACGTTGACCCGTTCCGAACGGTCGCCGATCGCCGCCCTGGTGACCGACCTGCTGGAGTCGCCTGACCTGGGGTGACACGCCGAACGACGGCTGCCGCCAGGCAGGCTGCGGGGCGTGGACAGCGGGCATCGGGACAATGGCCTGCAGACAACAGCCCAGCATCCGTCTAAGGAGAGTTCATGGCCGCCGGATCCGCCCACCCCGCGCCGCCCGGCCCGACCCGCTCGGACCCGGCCGGAGGCCGGCGGGGGCGCCGCCCGGCCGCGCTGGCGGTTTCGGGCCTGGCGCTGGCTGCCGGAGCCGTCGTCGCGGTGCTGCCGCTGCTCGGCTCGTCGGCGGGTGCCGCCGAAGCGGCTGGCCGGTCTGACGCCGGGTCGGCAGCCGCTGCTCGGGCTGACGCCGCTGTTCGGGTTGCGGTGGCGCGGCTGGTCGCCGCGACCACGGTGACCGACAACGGACGCCGCCTCGTCGTCAATCCCGTCGATCAGCTCAGGCCCGGCGGCAGCGTTGCCGTGCAGGGCAGCGGTTTCTCCGGTGACGGGGCCGTCGACGGTGGCATGTACCTCGCCATCTGTCGCGACGGCGACACCAGCGAGTGCATCGGCGGCCCCATCCCGGACAACAGCTCGCCCGCGTGGCTGCGGGTGGGCGGCGGCCGCGGCGCGGTGCCGCTGAACAACGGGCAGTTCCGCGGCACGCTGCGGATCCCGGACCAGCTCGGCATCGACTGTGGCGACGGCTGCGCGGTGGAACTGCTTTCGCAGTCCGATCCCGGTGACGACCCGGTGCTGGGAGCCCCGGTGGCGTTCGCGTCCACCAGTGCCGGCGGCACCGGCACCACCCAGACCACCCAGACCACCCAGACCACGCAGACCACGCAGACCACGCCGACTACTCAGACCACCGAAACCACGCCGACCACCGAGACCAGCAGCACCCCGACCACCAGCACCACCCAGACCACGCCGACCACTCAGACCACCGAAACCACGCCGACCACCGAGACCAGCAGCACCCCGACCACCACCCGGACCACGGAAACCAGCAGCACCCCGACCACCAGCTCGTCGACCAGTTCGGCTCCGGCGCCCACCACGGTGCCGGCGGTGGCGGTGGATCCCAGCCAGGCCAGGCCGGGCCAGAGCGTGCAACTGCGGTTCGCCGGCTTCACCCCGTCGGAGGGCGTGGATGTGGAAGCCGACGGGCCGTCCGACGCGGGGCTGTCCGACACCAGGGCAAGCGACTCGGGGACGGTGACGATCGACTGGCAGGTGCCGGAGTCGGCGGCGCCGGGCGAATACCAGGTGCGGGTCACTGGCGAGGACTCCGAGCGGGTCGGCGTCGCCGATGTCACCGTGCTGGCTGCGGCAGTCACCTCCCCGCCGACCAGCAGCGAGCCGACGACCCCCGGTCCGGCCACCAGCTCGGAGCAGATCGTGGTGCCGCCGCCCACCTCGACCCCCAGCCCCACCCCGGAGAGTTCGGCAGCGGAAAGCTCGGCCCCGCCCATCGGCGGCACCGCGGCGGAGAGCTCGCGCGGTCCGGTCTGGCTGTGGATCGTGCTTGCCGCGCTGGTGGTGGCGGCGCTGATCGCCGGCATCGTTGCGATGGTGATCCGGCGTCGGCGGCAGGAGGACGCCGAGCTGGCGCAGCGCGAGCGTGAGGCCATGCAGGCCGCCGGGCAGCAGGGTTTCCCGCCGAGCCAGCCGGCCCAGCCGAGTCAGCCGCCGGCCCCTGGCGTCGCCGGGATGTACTCCGAACATCCCGATCGGCCGATCCTGTTCTCCCATCAACGCGCCCAGGACTACCCGGACGGCCGCAACCCGGTCGATCCGGGCGAGATGCCAACGCAGGCCGTGCCTTTCGCCGGATCGCAGGATCCCACCGTGGTTTCCGGAGGGCGCGAGCAGTCCGAGCCCGACGCCGGTGACAACGCCGATGTCGGACCCGGCACCGAGCGGTTCGATCCGCTGCAGCACCGTGACGCCGGAGGTACCGCTTCCGGTGCGGCGCAAGGAGATTCCGGGCCTGGCACTCAGCGCTTCGACCCGCTGCGGGATGACACCGCGGCGGGATCCGCGGCCGGACAGGGCGATTCCGGACCAGGCACCCAACGCTTCGACCCGCTGCGCGACGCCGACACCGGCGGTGCCACCGGCGCTGGTCCGGACTCGGCCGATGACGACGACCAGGACGGTCGGCGACCGCCGCGCGGCTGATCAAGCCGGCCCGGCGGGGTCAGGTAGTCCAGGATGGTCGGCGACCGCCGCGCGGCTGATCGAGCCGGACCCGGCGGGTCAGCAAGAGCAAAATCGGCGTCTCGAACCGCGTTTGCCCAGTTCGACCTGGGGCGTTGCGGTTCGAGCCGCCGATTGTTCCGCTGAGCGCCGTCGGGCTCTCGCCCGGGACCCCGCAAGAGTGGGATCCCGCCGATCAGGGACGCTACGGGTGGGTCATGGAGAGCACGTCCAGCGCCGCGTCCAACTGCTCATTGGTGAGTTTGCCCTGATCGACGTACCCGCGCTCCAACACCACGGTCTTGATGGTCTTGCCCTCCTTGAGCGCCTGCTTCGCGACGGCCGCGGCCTCTTCGTAGCCGATGTACTTGTTGAGCGGCGTCACGATCGACGGGCTCGACTCGGCATATTCCTTGCAGCGCTCCACATCCGCGATGATGCCGCTGATGCAGCGGTCGGCCAGCAGCCGAGACACGTTGGAAATCAACCGGATCGACTCCAGCAGGTTGCGGGCCATCACCGGGAACATCACATTCAGCTCGAAGTTGCCCTGGCTGCCGGCGAACGCGACCGTCGCGTCGTTGCCGATCACCTGGGCGCACACCTGCAGGGTGGCCTCCGGCAGCACCGGATTCACCTTGCCAGGCATGATCGACGATCCCGGTTGCAGATCGGGCAGGTGGATCTCGGCAAGGCCGGCCCGCGGTCCGGAACCCATCCAACGGATGTCGTTGCAGATCTTGGTCAGCCCCACCGCGATGGTGCGCAGCTGGCCAGAGGTCTCCACCAGCGCATCGCGCGCCCCCTGCGCCTCGAAATGGTTGCGCGCCTCGGTGAACGGCAGGTTGGTCTTGTCGGCGAGGGCAGCGATCACCGCGGCGGCGAACCCGGGCGGGGTGTTGATGCCGGTGCCGACCGCGGTGCCACCCAGCGGCAACTCGGCGAGCCGGGGCAGGGCAGCCTGCACCCGCTCGATGCCGTAACGGATCTGCGCGGCGTACCCACCGAACTCCTGGCCGAGCGTCACCGGGGTGGCGTCCATCAGGTGGGTGCGTCCCGACTTCACCACGGTCTCCCACTCGACCGACTTCGCCTCGAGCGCCCCGGCCAGATGGTCCAGCGCCGGGATCAGGTCCCGCACCACCGCCTCGGTGGCGGCGACGTGGATGGAGGTGGGGAACACGTCGTTGGACGACTGGCTGGCATTGACGTGATCATTGGGATGCACCTTGCGGCCGAGGCTGGCCGTCGCCAGCGTCGACAACACCTCGTTGGTGTTCATATTCGAGCTGGTGCCCGATCCGGTCTGGAACACGTCGATCGGGAAGTCGTCGTCGTACTCGCCGGCGGCGACGGCTTCCGCGGCCTGGCGGATGGCGTCGGCCTGGTCGGCTTCGATGACGCCGAGCTGGGCGTTGACAGCCGCCGCGGCCTGCTTGATCAGCGCGAGCGCGCGGATCTGCCCGCGCTCAAGGCCGCGCCCGGACACCGGGAAGTTCTCCACCGCCCGCTGAGTCTGCGCCTGGTAGGCGGCGTTCTTCGGAACCCTGACCTCGCCCATGGTGTCGTGCTCGACGCGGTACTCGGTCTGTACGGTCGGGTTGCGCTGCGCCGGCTGCCCCGTCGGCGCGCCCTTGGTGGTGGCGGAATCGTCAGCGGTCACAGCGGTGTCGTCGGCCATGCCATCACCCTAGGTCCGGACGCTGGGCCGGGGTAAACCCGGGCGGATCGAATCCGCCGCCATCGCCGCGGCCGGCGCCCGGACACCGCGAGTATCGCCGCGCCGGTGTAGCGGGGCGGGTAGCGAGCAGCGTCCGTCCGCCGGGCCCGCTGCGGCGTGGGAAGATCGGGAGCGTGGTGAATGCGGCTTTCCCCGGCGGTGCCGGCCCGGACCAGGCGTCCGGTGCCGACGACGGCTCGGCGAATCCGGGTCGCGACCACGGTACCGCTGGACCCGACGCTGGGGGGCACGGTGTTGAGGGGCCGGGTGTTGAGGGGCCGGGTGTTGGGGGGCACGGTGCTGGCGGCACTGATGCTGACGGACCCAATGCTGGTGGCCACGCTGGTGCTGAACCTGCTGTTGTTGAACCCGCTGTTGTTGAACCCGCTGTTGTTGAACCCGCTGTTGTTGAACCCGCTGTTGTAGAACACGGCGGGGTCGACCACCGTGCTGCTGGCCACGCCCCGGCGCCGCCCACGGTGAGCCGGGCGTCCGGCCCGCCGCTCAGCGAGGCCGGTGCTGCCGTCGCCGTCCGGCAGCGGCTGCGCGGCGCGGCCGCACCCGACCCGCGGACCGGTGTGGTGCCGGAGAAGCGCAACAAGACCATCAAAGACATGGTGTGGTCCATCGGCCTGCTCGCGGTGGTGGTGCTGGCGGCCGCGGGCATCTACGGCTTCTTCTCGTTCTCCCCAGGACGGCCGACCGAAGGTCCTGTGCCGCAAGCGGATGTGGCCGCCGAGTTCGCCAAGGCCCCGCGGGTGCTGCCGTTCACCCCGGTGGTGCCGACGGATCTGCCGGACGACTGGCAGGGATCGAGCGCGCTGATCAGTCGGGGCGACAACGACCCCGGCGTGGTGCGGCGGGGGCATCAACCGTCGTCGGAGACCGGAACGCCGGCGACGGTCCGCGGCGGCTGGCAGACTCCCGACGGATTCATCTCGCTGGTGGCCAGCAACGCCGCCCCGGAGAAGTTGCTGGCCGACGAGTTCGGCACCATCGGCGCCGACGCCGGCACCGTGCAGATCGGCCGGCAACAGTGGACGGTGACCACCGGGGTCCGCGACGAAAGTGCCTGGTACACCACGCTCGGCAGCGGATCGTCCGCGATCAGCTATCTGATCACCGGAAGCGCGTCACCCGCAGCCTTCCGGACCCTGGCCGAGGCCATCGCCCGATAACGCGATCCATCGCATCAGCACATCGACTGCGGCACACCGGCTACGGCACCCTGATGGGCACACCGACTGCGGCGCCTGGCGTTTCCCCCACCATCGCTGATCCGGCCGCCGGCAGGCGCGGATGGCGGCGCTGTGTCGGCATCAATCGGTGTCGGCTTCATTCGGTGTTGGCATCAATCGGTGTCCGCATCAATCGGTGTCCGCATCAATCGGCGTCGGCGTCGACGGTGTCATCGTCAGCGCCCGCGGTCTCGGAAGCCTCAAGCGCGGCCTGCACTCGCTCCCTGGCGCCGTCAAGGAACGCGGTGCACTGGGCGGCCAGCGACTGCCCGCGCTCCCACAACGTCAACGACTCGTCAAGGGTGAGGCTGCCGGCCTCGAGGGTCGACACCACGACGGCGAGCTCATCGCGAGCCTGCTCGTAGCTGGCCGGGGCGGTCTCGTTACTGCTCAACGGTTTTCCTTCCGAGTGCGAGTGCTGGTCCGGCCCTTCGGACGGCCGGCTGACCGGGTCGTGCCACGGCCGCTGCTGCTGGGCGCATCGGTACCGGCACCAGCATCGGTACCGGCACCAGCATCGGCGTCGGTAGCACCACCGGCATCGGGCGGCGACCCCGATGCGGCCACACGTATCGCGTGGACGGGCTCGGCGCCATGGCTGACGGCGCCGACCGCCCCGTCCGCCAACCGGATACGCAGCGCGGTGCCGGCCGGTGCCTGGGCTGTCGAGTGCAGCACCGGCCCGGACGCATCGCCGGTCTGTACCACCGCATAGCCGCGGGCCAGCGTGGCCGCCGGGCCGAGCACCCCCAGCTGTGCCTTCCGATGCCCGAGGTCACGTTCGATGCGGTCGAGCACCGTGCCGATGGCGCGGTCGGCGCGCTGCCGCAGCCCGGTCACCTCGAACTCGCGGCGTTCGATCGGCGAGAACGGATCGGCCAGCACGGTTGCCGACCGCCACCGCGCCAAGCGTTCCGATTCCGTTGCCACCCAACCGATCAGCGCCCGTCTTGCCCGATCCCGCAGGGTGCTCAGCAGCGCCAGTTCGGCGCCGACGTCCGGCACGATGCGCTTGCCCGCGTCGGTGGGCGTCGAGCAGCGCAGGTCGACGACGTCATCCAGAATCGGGTGGTCGGGTTCGTGGCCGACGGCCGACACCACCGGGGTGCTGCAGGCCGAGACCGCGCGGCACAGCGTCTCGTCCGAGAACGGCAGCAGATCTTCAACGCTGCCGCCGCCGCGGGCGATCACGATCACCTCGACCGCCGGGTCTGCATCCAGTTCGATCAGCGCGTCGATCACCTGCCCGGCCGCTTGATTCCCTTGTACCAGCGTGTGTTTCACCGCGAACCGCACCGCCGGCCAGCGAGCTCTGGCGTTCACCAGCACGTCGTGCTCGGCGGCCGAGTCCCGGCCGGTGATCAAGCCGACCAGGCCGGGCAGAAACGGCAGCCGCCGGCGCCGGGACGGGTCGGTGAGTCCTTCCGCCGCAAGCAGTTTGCGCAGCCGCTCCAGCCGAGCCAGCAGCTCGCCGAGGCCGACCGGGTGCATCGCGTCCACCCGGAAGCTCAGCGAACCGCGCGCCGCCCAGAAGTCGAACTTGCCGTGCACCACCACCCGGGCGCCGTCCGTCGGCGGACTGGGCAGAGTCTCGATCACCTGGCGCGGGCAGCTGACCGACAACGACATCTCCACCGCGGGGTCGCGCAGCGTCAGGTAGGCGGTGTTCGAGCCGGGCCGCACCGACAACTGCGCGATCTGGCCCTCCACCCAGGCCGCCGGTGCCTTGCCGATGTACTCGACCATGCGTTGCGCGAGCGCCCGCACCGGCCATGGGTTGTCCCTGCTGGTGTCCGCGGCGCGCAGCGGACGGCCGGCGCCGCCCGCAGGTTGGCCCGGTGGGGCACTCACGAGTCGGTCGGGTCGGCCGCGTCGGTGCCGGACGCTGCGCTGGTGGGAGACGCTGAGTCGGTGGGGGACGCTGAGGCGGTGGGGGACGCCGAGCCGGTGGGCGATCCCGTGCTGGTCGGGGCCGGCGTGCTGATGGGGGCCGCCGTGCCGGTGGGGGCCGCCGTGTTGCTCGGGGACGCCGAGCTGCCGTCGGTCGGTGACTGGGCATCGGCGCCGGGATCCGGCTTCGATCCGTGCGCCCGGCTGACGATGCGGTTCTGCAGCAGCGTGAGCACAGCGGGGCGGGCCCGGCCGGCCTCTTCCTGCCGCAGCAGTGCCGTCAGCCGGCTGCTGCTCAGACCGGCCAGCTTCGGCCCCAGCCGGCTGGGGGACAGCCGGAGCAGGGCAGCGTCGCTCTCGGGGGCGCCGTGTTTGGCGCCGCCGCGTGGGGCATCGCTGTGGGCTGGGTTGCTGGTGGCAGCGTCGGCGCCGCTGGCGGCAGGTGACGAGTCGCCGGCAGGTGCTGTCTTCGCGGGCGTCGGCGCGGCGCCGGAGTGACCGGCGGAGCGCGGGTCGGCCGCATCGGGTTCGTCGTCGAAGGTGGCCCAGGCCGGATGCTCGGAGACGGTGGGCTCTGCGGAGAGCAGCTCGTCGCCGCGTTGCGCGAGCTCGTCGAGCTGCTGGCGGGCCTGAAATCCCCATCGGGTGACGGTTCCGGCCACCTCGACTCCCAGCGACGGCAGATCGGACGGCAGCCGGCGGACGGCGTCGATACCGACGCCCACCACGCCGGCGGCGATTCGGACCACGAACGGCAGCGGAGAACTCATCACTTCAGCCTGCCGCATGGCACCGTCATCGGCACGGAACGGGGACCCCTTGGGCCCGGCTGATGCGCAGACCGGAGCGCGAATCACGCAACGGCCGCAGAGACCGTGAACCCACAGACCGTTAACCACAGACCCGCGGCTACCCAGAACGCGGCCGACAGAACGCAGCCAACAGAAACGCGGCCAACAGAACGCGAACAATAGAACGCCGCAAGCAACGCGGACAACAGAACGCAGACAGCAGGTGAAGCGCGGACCGTCGACCGCCGGACCGGGCGCCCGGATCGGAAGCCGGGAAGTGAGCCGCGAAGTGTCGGGTCGTCGTCGGGCCGCCGATGGGTCTGCTTCGCGGTTGCGGATCTCTACCATGGAAGCCATGGCCAGTCCCGATGTCCAGAGCCCAGCCGACCCGCGAACCCCGGCGCCGGCAGCCGAGCCCGAAGGCGCCTCGGATGCTGCGGATGGTGGCACCGGTAAGCGGGTGTTGCTGGCGCGGCCACGTGGCTACTGCGCCGGCGTCGACCGCGCTGTCGTCACGGTGGAGAAGGCGTTGGAGACCTACGGCGCCCCGGTGTACGTGCGCAAGCAGATTGTGCACAACAAGCATGTGGTGGCGACGCTGGAGAAGCGCGGCGCCATCTTCGTCGAGGAGACCGAGCAGGTGCCGGAGGGCGCGCTGGTGGTGTTCTCGGCGCACGGTGTGTCACCGGCGGTGCATGCCGAGGCCGCGGACCGTCAGCTGCGGGTGATCGACGCGACCTGCCCGCTGGTGACGAAGGTGCACAAGGAGGCCAAGCGGTACGCCGCCGATGGCTACGACATCGTGTTGATCGGCCATCACGGCCACGAAGAGGTCGAGGGCACCTACGGCGAAGCGCCTGAGGCGATGCAGGTGCTCGACGGCAGCGACCGCGGCGACGGTGCCCCCACCGGTGCGGAGGCGGTGGACGCCCTGCAGGTCCGCGACCCGGAGAAGGTGGTGTGGCTGAGCCAGACCACCTTGTCAGTGGACGAGACCTTGGAGACCGTCGATCTGCTGCGCAAGCGATTCCCCTTGATGACGTCGCCGCCCAGCGACGACATCTGCTACGCCACCCAGAACCGGCAGGAAGTGGTGAAGCAGATCGCCGCCGACTGCGATCTGGTGATCGTGGTGGGGTCGCGCAATTCGTCGAACTCGGTGCGGCTGGTCGAGGTGGCGCTGGACGCCGGCGCCCGGGCCGCGCACCTGGTGGATTTCGCGCACGAGATCGACCCGGCCTGGTTGGCCGGGGTCCGCACGGTTGGCGTCACGTCAGGGGCATCTGTCCCGGAGGATCTGGTGGAGGGCGTGCTCGCCCGGCTCGGCGAGCAGGGCTACGACGATGTGGAAGAGATCACCGCGGCCACGGAATCGTTGACGTTCTCGCTGCCGAAAGAGCTGCGCAGCCCGCCCGCGGGCCGCGCGCCGAGTCAGGCAGCCGCCGAGTAGCCGGACAGGCTCGGGATGCTCACCCGCCGGACCGGGCGACGTGACGCGGCCTCACCTGCGGTCGGACGTAGCAAGGATGCGCAGGCCAGGCTCAGCGGTTGCCCTCGGGCCGGGCGACCGGCCGATCCGCGGGGTTGCGTCCGGCGGGATCGCCTGCCCGGCCGGCGTTCTGGCGTCCCAGCGGCTGGGCGAACAGCCTGGCAACGCCAAGCACAACGGCGACGGCGGTGGCGGTGGCCATCAACGGGAATGTCTTGACCACGTCCAGCGCGGCGGAGGTGTTGTCGCCGTCCGCGGAAAAGCGGGAACCGATGAACGTGGCGACGGCCAGCACCAGTGGTGGTTGCACCATGCCGGTGAACACCGTCTGGCGCCGCGCCGCCAGCACCGCGATGACGGTGCCGGCCAGGAAAAAGATCCACAACGCGGTCGGCACGCCGTCGGCGAAGTCGGTGGTGCCGATGAGCAGGCCGAGCACCACCCCGACGATGGAGATCAGCACAACGCCCCACCAGGGGACTCCGGCGATGCTCGGCACCACGCTGGCGTGAGCGGCCTGCTTGGCGTCGGCGTCGGCCGGGCGCGGACTTGTGGTTGTCACGGGGACTACCGTACTGGCCGCTGCTGGCGATGCGGCGCAGCCGGCCGGACAACCCCTCGCACGGGCTAACGCCGACGCGACCGTTGGCGCCCGTGTGCCGGTGGAGCGGCGAGCCCCGGGTGCGGCTCACCCGGCTCGGTCGGTGCGCCAGCGCCCGCCGTCGGCTGGGTAACCCACGTCCACATCGCGGTCGAACTCAGGGTCGGTCGGCCCGGCCGGATCGGCGTCACGCACCTGGTCGTCGTCGCCCCGGTCGACGCTGCTGGGGCCGAGCCGCTCGAAGTCCCTCGGTTGCAGCGGAACCTGGCTGAGCGCGTCGGGGGTCACCAGCGGCCGGTCAGCGGTGCCGAACTCGGTGAAGCGCCTGGCACTGACAAGTACCCGCGACTCGTACGAGCGCAACGCCGCGTTGTACGACTCCACCGAGCGCTGCAGCGACGATCCCAACTTGCCGAAGTGCTCGGTCAGCACGGCGAGGCGTCCGTGCAGCTCCCGCCCGAGCGCGTGAATCCGCTCGGCGGAGGCGGACAACCGCTCCGACCGCCAACTGAAGGCGATGGTGCGCAGCAGCGCGATCAGGGTGCTCGGGGTCGCGATCACCACGTTGCGTTCGAACGCGTACTCGGTGAGCTGCGGGTCGACCTGCATCGCCGCGTCCAGCAGCGGCTCGCCCGGCACGAACATCACCACGAACTCCGGAGCCGGCTGGAACAGCTGCCAATACTGCTTGCCCGCCAACACATCCACCTGATGACGCAACGCCTTGGCATGCCGGCGCAACAGGTCGGCGCGCGCGGCCTCGGCGGCACCGTCGGCGGCGGCGAACCCACCCGCTGTCGGCGGCGGCAGCTCCAGCAGCTGCAACCAGGCGTCCAGCGGAGCCTTGGCGTCGAGCGGGATCTGCCGCCCGCCCGACAACCGGATGACCATGTCGGGCCGTGCGGCAGCGGCGTCGTCCCGGTCGCGCACGCCGGCCGGGCGGTGCACCTGGGTGGAGAAGTCGCAGTGCTCCACCATTCCGGCGAGCTCGACGATGCGCTGCAGCTGCACCTCGCCCCAGCGGCCGCGCACGGCGGGCGAGCGCAACGCGCCCACCAGCGAGCGGGTCTGTGCACCCAGCTCGCGCGAGCTGTGCTGCAGGTGCGCGACCTGCTCGCGCAGGCCGGCGTAGCTGCCGGCGCGCTCGGCCTCGATCCGCTGCAACTGCTCCTGCACTCGGCCCAGCGCGTCGGCGGCGGGGGACAGCACGGCGGTGACCGCGCCAACCGGGTCGACCGAGCCGCCGCCGAGGCCGCCGACCCCGCCATGCCGGCGCCCGGCCAGCGCGTATCCGAGCAGCGCACCCAGCGCCAGCCCAACGGCCAGCAGCAGCGCTCCCACGATCAAGCTCGTCATGCGGCAAGAATGCCGACAGCCACCGACAGTGCCCTTAGCCGCAGGTCACAGCGGGTGCGGCGGGGTTCGGGCCGGAGCGTTCGCAAGGCGACGGCGGTAGCAAGGGCCGCAGCCAGAACGAGTGGCCGGAGCGTCCAGCCGAAGCGTCCGGCCGAAGCGTCCAACCGGAACGGAACCCGGAGATGTTCAGCCGGAACGCAGCAGCTCGGTGAGCCGCCGCACAGCGGCGGCCCCGCCCGCCAGATGCCAGTTCAGGCCGCGGTGCGGCACCACGGCGGCGACCCCGCCGGCGCCGGTCGCCAGCGCGGCCCCGGGGAACCAGTCCCAGTCGGCCACATTCGGAGCCGCGTAGGCGCCGAGTCGGCCGTCGGCGACCAGCGCCAGGTCCACGCTGCCCGAACCCATCACCCGCATCGCGGCCACCCCGCCGAGCATGGACAGCCACGGGCCGACCCTGTCGTCCGCCGGCGGCAGCCGCACATAGCTGGCCAGGCTGAGCTCCGACAGCGGTTGTTCGGCCACCCGCACCTCGACCCCGTTGCGCCGGGTCGGCCGGCCCGGCCCGCCGACCCACAGCTCGCCGGACGACCGACGCTGCACCGCACCCAGCAGCACCTGGCCCGTCGGGTCGTCGGCGGTGGGCTCGGTGGCCAAAGCCAGTGCGCTGCACCAGTAGTCGATGCCGCAGAGGAAGTTGTAGGTGCCGTCGACCGGGTCGATCACCCAGCGTCTGCCGGAGGCAGACGGCCGCGCCGCACCCTCCTCGCCGAGAATGCCGTCGTCCGGGCGGAGGGTGGTCAGCGCTGCGAGGACGGCGGCCTCGGCCGCGGTGTCGGCCGCGGTGACGACGTCGGCGACGGACGTCTTCTGCTTGCCCACCAGGCCGGCCGACCGCATCCGCTCGGCGAGCGCCGAGGCCTGGGTGACCAGGCTGGCGGCCAGCGCCGCGTCGTCGTCGCGGCCGCCGTCCTCGATCGCCTGCTGGACGAAATCCGCGGGCGGCGTGGCAACGGCACGGGTGTCGGACTCGGGCGGCCTGCTGTCGGTCGGCACGCGATCAACCCTAGCGGCCGAGATCGGACGTTCCGGCGGGACGGGCCGACCGCGTGGTCGATGCTGCGTGGTCCGGTCACTGCGTGGTCCGGGGTATTACGTGCTCCGGTCGCTGCGGCGCCCGCCCCGGCCGGCAAGCGTGGTGCGGACAACGTGTGCTGGCGATGCTGTGGCCGGCTCAGGCCGCGTGGGCGGCCTCGTGGTCCAGCAGCCAGCGCTTGACGTCCAAACCCCAGCGGAACCCGCCGAGGGAGCCGTCCGAGCGGATCACGCGGTGGCACGGCACGAACAGGGCGGCGGCGTTGAAGGCGCACGCCCCGGCCGCCGCCCGCACGGCGCTGGCCCGGCCGGTGAGCGTCGCGTACTCGGTGTAGGTGACCGGGCGGCCCGGGGTCACGGTGCGCAGCACGTCCCAGGCGTGGCTGCGGAACGGCGCCGATTGTTGGTATACCGCAACGGCATCGACAGCGCCGATGTCACCGTCGTGGAATCGCCGCACGGTCTCGGCGATGGGCCGCAGCGGCCCGTGGTCCGGGTCGGTGGTCTGCAGCTTTGCCGGCCGCAGCGCCGCCGCCACCTGCGGCAGCAGCGCCGCCGGGTCGTCGGTCCATCCCGACGCCAGCACCACCGGCGCTGGGGTATCGCGGTCCCCGCCGTCGGCGGCGATCATCGTGAACGGTCCGATCGGGGTGCGCATCGTGGTCAGGTATCCGACGTCGGTACTCGTCGCCAGGGTTGCGGTTGTTTCCGGGGTGGTGGTGCTCATGTCAGCTCGCTTTCGGACGGCGCTGGGCTGCGCCGGAGACGGATGGTGGGGTGGTGGCAACGGGTTTGCCGGTCGCGTTGCGCCACAGGTGCAGACCGGCATAGGAACGGAACGGTGCGAACGACTCGGCGCGCCGGGCCAATGCCCGGGGATGGTCGGGCAGCCCGAGCGCCGCGGCACCCTGCCGCAGGACCAGGTCGGAGCTCAGCAGCACGTCCGGATCGCCGAGCACCCGCATGGCGATGTAACCGGCCGTCCACGGACCGAATCCGTTGCGCTCCACCAACTCTCGCTGCAGGTCGGCGCTGCGGCGTCCCGGATCGACGGTCAGGCTGCCGTCGGCGATGTCCGCGGCCGCAGCCAGAATGGTCGCGGCCCGTCGGGCCGGTCCGCCGATGTCCTCGGGGCTGAGCGCCGCGATGTCCGATGCCGAGGGAAACAGCAACGAGGGCAACGGGTCTGCTTCGGTGTCGGTGTGGGCGGCGCCGTCGATGGACTGCGGCACGCCGGACCGCGGCGTTGTCACGCCGGCGCCGACGGCGGCCGTGAGCCGGCCGAGTGTGCTGCGCGCCGCTGCGACCGACACCTGTTGCCCGACAAGTGCTCTCAGGACGATCTCGAACCCGTCGACGGCTCCGGGCAGTCGCATCCCCGGGTGCGCGGCCACCGACTGGGTCAGCGCCGGGTCGCTGCCGAGTACCAGGTCGATGCCGAGCGGATCGGCGTCGGCGTCCAGCAGTCGCCGGCACCGGTCCACCGCGGGCGCCAAGTCACCCAGGGACTCCAGCGTCAAGGTGAGGTCGATGTGGGTGCGACCCGTCGGGCTTGGCGCAGCATCGGACTCCCGCCCGGGTGCCGGGAAGTCCATGCGTACCGTTCCGGCGCCGCCGGGTAGCCGCAGGGTGCGGTGATAGCTGTTGCCCTGCACGGCTTCCACTCCGGTGACGGCACGTGCGGCGAGGAACTGCAGCAGCGCGCCGGAGTCCATCGGTGCGCGCACCGGAAGCCGCAAACTGATGGTGCCGGCGGCGGTGGAGGGCGCGTCCGGGTGCGAGCGGCGCCGCAGCGTCGAGGGGTCGGTGTCGAAGATCTCCCGCACCGTGTCGTTGAACTGCCGGATGGATGCGAAACCGGCGGCGAAGGCAATGTCGGAGATCGGCATTGTTGTTGAGGTCAACAGCATCCTGGCGGTGTGGGCCCGCCTGGCCCGAGCCAGCGCCATCGGCGACGCGCCCAGCTCCGAGTTCAGCAGCCGGCCGAGATGGCGGGGGGTGTAGCCCAATCGTCTGGCCAACCCCGGAACGCCCTCACGGTCGACAACGCCGTCGCCGATCAACCGCATGGCCGCGCCGACGGTGTCCGCCCGCAGGTTCCACAGCGGTGAGCCGGGCGCGGCCTCTGGCAGGCAGCGTTTGCAGGCCCGGTAACCGGCGGCCTGGCAGGCCGCCGAGGTGGGGTAGAACTCGACATTGCGGCGGTGTGCGGTGCGCGCCGGGCAGCCGGGCCGACAGTAGATGCCGGTGGTCTTGACAGCGACGAAGAACTGCCCGTCGAACCGGGTGTCCCTGGTCTGCAGGGCCCGGTAGGCGGAGTCGGGATCGGTGATCACGCCCTTCAGCCTGCCGTCCGTCATGCCCGCATGCTAGCGGGAATCGGACACCACGGTGGGCGGGCAGCGGACGGGACGGGTCAGCTGTCGTGCGCGCCAGCTCTGATGCTCGCGGCGATGATGCCGCCGACCAACAGGCTGACCGACAGGAAGATCAGCCCAGCGGTGTTGCGTCCTCCGGTCAGGTCGACCAACCAGCCGAACGCGTACGGACCGACGAACCCGCCGATGTTGCCGAACGAGTTGATCACGGCAATCCCTGATGCCGCAGCGGTTCCGGCCAGTAGTCGGGTGGGTCGCGGCCAGAAGTTGCCCAGCGTCGTCATCGCCGCGATGCCGACAATGATGAAGAAGCAGAACGAGATCACCGGGTGCTGAAGCGTCAGCCCGGCACCGAGCATGGCAACCGCGCCGACGAACAACGGGATCGCCACATGCCAGCGGCGCTCACCCGTGCGATCGGAGTGTCGGGCCACCAACACCATGGCGATCACCCCGAGGCCGTAGGGAATCGCGTTGAACAGGCCAACTTTCAGCGGGGTGTCCCCCCCGAAGTCGGCGATGATGGCTCTTGGACGTTGAGCGGGGCGGCAGCCTGAGGTAGGGCTCGTGGCCGCGCATGCTGTTGGTCTCTCACAACGTCCAGCAGCGAGGCCACGAGCATGGTTCAGGGTAGCGGGGCTGCCGTC
>NZ_JABEND010000020.1 GCF_013002705.1 Nakamurella aerolata
GGCTCTTCACAATGGAGGGTGTAGCGCAGGTCTGATCGGCTGAGCCGGGGACCGGTTGCGGGTGGGTGTCGAGGTCTTCCGCATGATGGGGGTTCTCACACCGGCCCACCTGGAAGACCTCGACGTGCCTGACTCTACGTTTGCTGCTGCTGATCTGACCACGTTCACCCGACTGGACGGGCTGGGTCTTGCGGTGACCGGGCAGTTCATCGAACCGGACCGGACGATCCTGGCCTGCCGGGTCGTTGAGCCCGGCGACGCTTGTGGTCGTTGCGGTGGGCAGGGCTCGGCGCGGGACACTGTGCTGCGGCGGCTGGCGCATGAGCCGTTCGGCTGGCGGCCGACGGTGCTGCTGGTCACCGTGCGCCGGTATCGCTGCCCGGGCTGCGGTCATGTGTGGCGGCAGGACATGAGCCGGGCAGCGCAGCCGCGGGCCAGGTTGTCGGCTGGTGCGCTGCGCTGGGCGTTGAAGGGCCTGGTTATCGGGCACCTCACCATCACCCGAATTGCCGAAGCGTTGGCCGTGGCGTGGAACACCGCCAACACCGCTGTCTTGGCCGAAGGCAAGCGGGTGCTGATCGACGACCCGGACCGCCTCGACGGGGTGAAGGTCATTGGCGTGGATGAGCATGTGTGGCGGCACACCCGTAAGGGCGACAAGTACGTCACCGTGATCATCGACCTCACTCCGGTCCGCGACAAGACCGGCCCGGCTCGGCTGCTGGACATGGTTCAGGGCCGCTCGAAGAAGGCCTTCACCGACTGGCTGCAACAACGAGAACCCGCCTGGCGCAACGAGTTGCAGGTGGTGGCGATGGACGGGTTCACCGGCTTCAAGACCGCCACCACCGAACAGCTGCCGGACGCGACAGCGGTGATGGACCCCTTCCACGTCGTCCGGCTGGCCGGCGATGCGCTGGACGAGTGTCGCCGCCGCGTCCACAACGGGATCCACGGCCGGCGGGGCCGAGGCAACGATCCGCTCTACCGGGCCCGGCGGACCCTGCACACCGGCGCGGACCTGCTCACCGACAAGCAGCGTCAACGAATCACGGCATTATTCGCTGTCGAGGAACACGCCCCGGTCGAAGCGACCTGGGGCATCTACCAGCGGCTCGTCACCGCCTACCGCGACCCCAACCGGCGACAAGCGAAGAAGGCCCTCACCGCCGTGATCGAGGCGATCAGCACCGCCGTACCGGCAGGCCTGATCGAGCTCCGCCGGCTCGGCAGAACACTGAAGAAGCGGGCCACCGATGTGCTGGCCTACTTCGACCGGCCAGGCACCAGCAACGGCCCCACCGAAGCGATCAACGGCCGGCTCGAGCACCTACGCGGGTCAGCGCTCGGGTTCCGCAACCTCATCCACTACATCGCCAGATCCCTACTCGAAGCCGGCGGATTCAGACCCCAACTACACCGTCAACTGTGAAGAGCCGC
>NZ_JABEND010000021.1 GCF_013002705.1 Nakamurella aerolata
TCCAGTCGAGGGCTGCATGCCATGCAGTGCAAGGGTTTCACCGAAGCGAACAGCCGTGTATTGGGCTCCCTTGTCGCTGTGATGGATGACCTGCTGCCCGATCGGACGACCTTGGTGCGCCCGCTGCCACACGGCCATGTTCACCGCGTCACGGACCAGCTTCTCGGTCATCGCCGAGGCGATCGCCCAGCCCAGGATCCGCTGGGCGAACACATCGACCACGAACGCGGTATAGCACCACCCGGACCAGCTGGACACGTACGTCAGGTCCGCGATCCAGGCCTGGTCAGGGATGGCGGCGGTGAAGTTGCGGTCCAGCAGGTCACCGGCCGCATCGTGGGCCCCGCAGCGGCGGGTGGTGACCTGCTGGCGACCCCTGCGCAGGCCCCGTAATCCTTCCTGCCGCATCAACCGGTCAACCTGGCAGAACGACACGACCAGCCCCTGGCGGCGCAGCCAGCGGGTCATCTTCCGCCTGCCGTAGAACCGTTCCCGCGGCAGCGCCCCGGTCACCTCATCCGGCCGGCGGGTGGCCAGCAACGCCTCCACCACCACAGCGTCGGCGACCGTCCGCGCCGCCGGCGGCCGCGACCGGGCCTTCCGATACGCCCGCTCAGAGAAGATCACACCGAGCGTGGCTAACACGTTGCACACCAACGAGATCCGGTGACCGCACCGACGCTGCGCATCGATGAACTCGACAATCACCGGCGTCGGGGGTCGAGTTTCCCCGCGAAGAAAACCGAGGCGGCCTGCAGCACCTCGTTCGCTTCCCGCAGGTCCCTGACCTCCCGCTCGAGTTCCCGGATCCGGGCCCGCTCGACCGTGGACGTACCGGGCTGCACACCATCGTCGACCAAGGCCTGCTGCACCCACCGGCGCAGCGATTCGACCCCGATCCCGAGCTTCGGGGCGATCGTCTTACACGCCAGATACGGACTGTCGTACTCGTCCAGATGATCCAAGACCATCCGCACCGCACGCTCACGCTGCTGCTTCGGATATTGCTTCGGCATGACACCGATCCTCTCGCAAAGGACCGGCCCCAAAGCCGTGACGCTTCA
>NZ_JABEND010000022.1 GCF_013002705.1 Nakamurella aerolata
CCTTTAAGCGGGGGTTCGGGTTCCATCCGCTGCTGGCGTTCATCGACCACGGCACCGGCGCCACCGGTGAGGCCGCGGCCGCGCTGTTGCGGCCCGGCAACGCCGGCGCGAACACCGCCGCCGATCACCTCACTGTGATCCGGGACGCGCTGCGGCAGTTACCGTTCGGTCCCCGCCCTGGCCGGAAGGTGTTGATCCGCACCGACAGCGCCGGAGGCACCCACGAAGTCATCGACTGGTTGGCCCGCCGCCGATTGCAGTACTCGGTCGGGTTCGGCCTGAGCCCGCGGCACGAAGCTGCGATCCGGGCACTGCCCGAGGCGGCATGGACACCGGCGTACAACTCCGACGGGTTGCAGCGCGACGGCGCCTGGATCGCCGACGTCACCGGCGTGCTGGACCTGGCCGGCTGGCCAGCCGGGATGCGTGTTCTGGTGCGCGCCGAACGCCCTCACCCCGGCGCGCAGCTACGGTTCACCGATTTGGATGGGAACCGGCTGACCGCGTTCGCCACCAACACCCGCCGAGGGCAGCTGGCCGACCTCGAACTACGACACCGCCGCCGGGCCCGCTGTGAGGACCGGATCCGGGCGACGAAGGACTCCGGCCTGACCAACTTCCCGCTACACGACTTCGACCAGAACCGGATCTGGCTCGCCGTCGTGATGCTCGCGGGCGAGTTGACCGCCTGGCTGCAGCTACTGGCCCTGGCCGGCACCGAAGCCGCCCGATGGGAACCGAAACGCCTACGGCTACGCCTGTTCACCATCGCCGGCCGCATCGCCCGCCGATCCCGACAGATCCACCTACGACTATCCGCCCACGCACCCTGGGGACACCTGATCACCACCGCCATCAGACAGCTGAACCCCGCACCGACCTGACCCGCCGAACCGCCCCATCCCGACCAGCCAGCACCACCCCTCGGACAGTGGAACCCGACGCACCCACCGCGGCGACACGCGGTCATCCAGCCACGACCAACAGCGAACGAAAGGAGAAAATGATCAAGACTCGGCCCCGTCAGACCAACCCGACCGACTCACGAAAGATCGGGGTTA